>NZ_JBIPAT010000001.1:0-2487500 GCF_050499205.1 Enterococcus sp. AZ020
TGCTGCTTCCTTCCGGATCTGACACGCTTCGTAAGCCCACCATTGTCCTAGCCTTTCGGCAAGATTTAGTATACCGCATTTTCGATTGCTTGGCTAGTCTTTCTTTTGTTTTTTTAAAAGTTTCTTTTTCTCACGTAACTTCCGAAAAAAAGTAGTCAATAACATGCCGCATTCTTCTTCTAAAATACCGGACTCTACGTATGCAACATGATTGAAACGATCATCGTCCAATAAATTCATCAATGTCCCAGCAGTCCCCCCTTTTGGGTCTTTAGCGCCATAATAGACTTCTTCCACACGAGAAAGAAGCATTGCACCGCTGCACATCGGACAAGGTTCTAATGTAACAAAAAGCTGTGCGCGCTCCAAGCGCCAGTTCTGGATATTCTTACAAGCTTCTTTGATCGCAAACATTTCTGCATGTGCGGTTGCATCTAAACTATCTTCTCGAAGATTATGCCCCCGCCCAACGATTTCACCATCGATTACAACAACCGCACCGATCGGCACTTCATTCAGCGTTTCTGCCTTTTTCGCTTCTTTGATTGCTTCAAGCATAAATTGTTCTTTTGCTTCTTGTGTTAGATGACTTGTCTTTTCATTCAAGTAATTTCCGCCTTTCACGAACTAGAATAATTAAACGATTCAACCCTATTCATGGTACAATAAACAAGTGAGGTGTGTCTATGACAATCGAAGAATTGATGAAATTATACCCTGAAGGAAAACTTCAAAAAGAAAAAGCAAACGACAGCAAGCTTTCATTACCGATCAATGGCGATTATTTCGTCATTGCTAAAGACAAATTAAGTGAAAAAGAGTTATATTTACTACAAAAATTATTTTTATCCAACAATTTTTCTGTGGATCCCAAAAAGCATCCTTGGTTTGATTATCTCTTTAATCAGGCAAATGTTGAAGCGAGCGGATCGTTTCGTATCATACAATTTCAACTCAAAAAACCGAAAGCTTTTTTACAGAAAGAATGGGAGCAAAGCATGAAAGAGATTTTTCCTGCTTTTGTAGATTTCTTTTTCACCGATGAAAATAACGGGCTTTTGATTGAACAATACACTAAAAATCACTATCATTTGACGGATATTCAGAGCATTTTCTTAACGCTTGATGCTGATTTTGACTCTTCTACCAATGCATTCGTGGGAAATTTTTACCCAGCTGACGACCATCTATCAGCTCTATTTCATGAGGAACAGCAAATTTTCTTAGAGGAATCCAATCACTTAAAAGCGCAGTCTGTTTTTTCTTTAAGTGATGTAGCGATTCATCATTATACTAAAAAGAGTATGAAAGAAAGCCGAATAATCCAAGCCTATTCAAAACAGCTTGTTTTTTCTCCTGAATTCAAACAAATTATTTTGACCCTTTGGCATCATCAGGGAAATATTAGCTCTACTGCTAAAGACTTATATATGCATCGAAACACGTTACACTATCGTATCGAAAAATTTTATGAGCAAACTGGTCTATCCTTAAAAAAAATGGACGATCTAGTCTTTTGCTATTTACTTATTACAAAATAAAAGGAGTGCGTCGCAAAACTAAACATCCGTTTTGTGACGCACTCTAAATCGTAATAAACGGTGGTCAAAAGTCAGGTCTTTTGTAAGTCCTCGAACCTGACCGACTTTTGTATCAACACCATCTTTATAACTATTTTGGTCAAATTACATTAATTCATCAATAAAACTAAATAAACGATCTTTTACATTCTCGGTACTATCCTTTAGAGACTCTCCATATGAAGAAATCTTTTTTCCACTGTCCTTCACTTTTCCTAAGACACCCATCATAGAATCCAATTCATCATCAGATAGTTTATCAACGATACTTAATAATTTTTCATTACCGCCAAATTTATCATTCACAAATTTTTTAGCTTTGCAGCGATTGGTTACATGGTAAACTTTTTTTGCGATTTTTTCTGAAGCGATCACTGCTACAGATACACTAGCCACTGCTGCAATACTTAATCCAATACTGATTTTTGTTGATGTTTTCATCTCATTCAGCTCCTTCTTACTCTCTATTATTATGATAACACACTCTTAAAAATTGAGGTAATAAAAAAGCAGGATCAATTCCGTCGATTGTTTCCACCAAATAAAATGATCAGGCGAAGTAATTGTAAAAATGTTGCTAGTGCGGCTGCTACATATGTTAAAGCAGCTGCAAACAAAACTTTTCTGGCCATTGGAACTTCTTCTGCTGTTAGAATATTGCCGTCAGACAAAATTTTTAATGCTCGTCTTGATGCATTGAATTCAACAGGAAGTGTTACCAATTGAAAAAGCAAAGCCAAAGAAAATGCCAGTATACCAATATTGATCAAGGTTTGATTCCAGCTAAAAAGCACACCGATCAATATGATCGGAAATGACAAGGATGAGCCGATATTCGCTACTGGAACGATTGCCGCCCGAATTTTTAAAGGACTATATCCTGTATGATCCTGAACCGCATGACCGCATTCATGTGCAGCAACACCAATTGCCGCAACAGACATCGATTGTGCTGTTGCTTCTGATAAGCTAAGCATCTTATTACCTGAATTATAGTTATCAGTCAAATTTCCTGAGATTTGTTGTACCCCGACATCATTGATATGTTCCTCTTGTAAAATATATTGAGCCGCTTTGGTTCCTGTAATATTATTTCGACTCTGAATTTTGTCGTATTTTCGAAATGTGCTATTTACATATGCGGACGCAGCCATTGAAATCAAAAGGCCTACGATAACCAAAATATATGTCGGATCAAAAATTGCATAAAATGGTACCATTTTTTATTCCCCCTATTCTTTTCTCCATTGTATCATGTCTTTCTTAAAAAAGTGTATCCAGAACTTGACGATTTTATGAAGGCTGAACTAGATTCCTCTAACAAAACTGTCACTTTTTTTTAAGTCATTTCAATGGATTCCTTTGCCAAAAACAGGCATACTACCATTAAGAGGTGAAGAGAATGAAAAAACTATTACTTTTTATCCTGCCATTCTTACTATTAACAGGTGCAGCTTGGTTTGGATACAATTACTATTATGGCGGAAAAGCCTATTATACCCAAGTTGGAACACCCACAGAAATAAAAGACGGAAAGTTTTCAACTGGCGAAACATATACTCAATATGACTATACGCAAGATGCCTACGATAAAAATGGTGAAAAAAGCGTCCAAAAGATGAGTGAAATCAGAGACAAACCCTTACGTATCAATGCTTATTTAAAATTGAAAGTCAATGCCAGAAAAGGCGTGATCAGCTGGGAAGAAGTCAAAGAAAACGAAGTTCCTCCGAAAGCTTTAGCTCACATGAGCGAATAAAGAAAGAAGATGTTTAAAAAGCGCACAAGCAAAATCGCTGTGCGCTTTTTTCATATTCAATGCTCCTATAATTGATTACTGATTTTTTCAATATTTTTTAACACAATAGATACGGTACCGTCAGGATTATTTACAAATTCGATCAAGTCTCCATTACGATATACATCGATCGGGACGATCAATTCGATCCCGTTACTCATTTTTAGCTTTTGCTTCCCAAATTTTTTCTCGGAAATTTCTCTCGCTTCTCTTACCGGAGGTGTTTTATCAACAAATTTTGATTCATTGACTTCTTCTTGATATGCCATACGAGCTGAAATATTTTCTTTAAAAACTAACTCAGCGACTTGTTCGTTATCGATCGTGCCCGTTTCTTCGATACTTTCATACACAGCTTCTTTAACAGAAGCAATCAATTCGAACTCATCTTCATTGAATTTTTTTCCGATACGTTTGACTGCTTTTTTGATTTCCTTCATGTTTTCTTCTATTGATGGAGCTGGTTCTGATTCAATGACTTTTTCAGAGAAGTACCAAACTTTTTCTCCTGAAAATTCATAACGTTTTTCAAGCAATTCATAGGCTAATGAATCAAGATTAACAGTCATTCCTTCATCTGGCTTTTGTGATTTTGAAGGTAAGATCGCCCGATTGATGATCAGCTTATTGTAAACCGCATCCTCTTCATAATCTACATAGTGAGTGTAGCTCTCTTTATAATTCAATTTGATCATAGCCAAGTGCATAATCGTATCCAACTCATATAGAACAAACAAAACATCCGCACTTGGTGCATCTTCACTGCCTGAATAAACATCGTACCAATGCTGAGCTAGATCCTGACTCTTTTGAATAAAATCATTGGGTATCCCGCGCATCTTTTCAACAAACGTACTCTCTTGTGCCAAAATCCCTGTTTTTGTTTGAGCAGTCGAAAGTTTTGTGATCTTACTCGTTAAATAAACACGAATATATTCCGTCGTTAAATCCAATTCCTTTTGTGAAAAAACCGGCGTTCCTGTCTCACGATCAATAATATGCAGGATCGCACTTTTTAAATAAATATCCATCTATCCTTCTCCCTTTTCTTAAACCTTATTTAGTCTACCTGAAAGAATGGAAAAAGCCAACTATTTTCTAGGAAATATCTTCTATAACCATATCAAAGTAAAAAAGTCACGAACCAGTGGCTCGCGACTTGATAGAATATAGTTTTGCTAAAAATTATTTTTTATGCGTTTTCTTCAACATATAACTTGCCAGTCGCTTCATCTACAGGATCAAGCTTATTGAAAATCCCTTTTGTTCTGAAGATATATGTCAAAATGAATGGTACAACGACTGCGATCACCATCGCACCAAAGAAGACTAGATAGTATTGCGGAACGATCGATAAAATTCCTGGAAGTCCGCCAACACCAATACTGATCGCTTTTACATCAAATAATGTAGAGAATAATCCTGCACAAGCTGAACCGATCATGCCCGCGACAAAAGGATACACATACTTCAAGTTGATCCCAAACATCGCTGGTTCAGTGACACCTAAATAACATGAGATCATCGCTGGAATCGATACTTGTTCTTCTTCCTTGTTTCCTTTGTGCATGAAAATGACAGCAAGTACAGCTGAACCTTGAGCAATATTGGAAAGTGCGATCATCGGCCATAAGTTAGTTGCTTGGAAATCGGCAATCAATTGTAGGTCGATCGCATTCGTCATATGATGTAGACCAGTGATAACTAAAGGCGCATACAAGAATCCAAACAACGCACCAAACAACCAGTTTATTGAAGACGTCAATCCTGCATTTACAATATCAGAAACCCAGCTGCCGATTGCCCAACCTACTGGACCTAAAACTAAATGAGCAGCTAAGACTGTTGGTACCAAAGCAAACAATGGAACGAAGATCATCGATACTGCCTGAGGGATAACTTTTCTGAAAAAGATTTCCAAATAGGCTAATAGGAAACCTGCCAGCATTGCAGGAATCACCTGTGCTTGATAACCGATCATGTTCACGTGAGCAAAGCCAAAATCCCAAAATGGAATGTCCGCTGCTGCTGTCGTTGCAACTGCATAAGCATTTAATAATTGTGGAGAGACTAATGTTATCCCTAGTACAATACCAAGAATTTGAGTAGTCCCCATTTTTTTCGTAATACTCCAAGTGATACCAACAGGTAAAAATTGGAAAATCGCTTCACCGATCAGCCATAGGAATGAATTCACACCGCTCCAAAATTGTGAAACTTCAACAATTTTTTGTCCATCTAAAAAGCCAAATGGAATTCCTTCTAAAACATTACGGAAGCCCAAGATCAGCCCACCGATTACCAAAGCTGGAATCAATGGTGTAAAGATTTCTGCTAATACAGAAATTGCCCGCTGTACCGGATTTAGATTTTGTTTTGCCGCTGCTTTCCCTTGTTCTTTGGAAACGCCTTCAAGTCCTGAAACAGAAGAAAAATCATTATAAAATTGCGCTACCTCATTACCAATAATAACTTGAAATTGTCCAGCATTCGTAAATGTTCCTTTGACTGAAGGGATTTTCTCGATTGCCGCGGTATCAGCTTTAGCCGCATCATTCAATACAAAGCGCATCCGAGTTGCACAATGTGAAACCGCTGCAATATTTTCTTTTCCTCCAACATCTTCTAACAGTTTTTTTGCATCTTCTTGAAATTTACCCATTTCTTTGCTCCTTTCCGTCAACTTGTATGTACAAGTTCCCTGTATTTGTATAATACTGCATTATTTCATTTTTTACAAGCGTTTTCTTTTTAAAAAATAAAAAAATTTCGTTCTACTTATTTATACGCGTTATTACAATTTCTAAGCACTTCATTTGTATTTCTCAAATCACTGGAATTTATTTCAGAAAATGATACACTTGGATTTATCAAATACAAAAAAGACTGCTGGTGTCAGCGGTTTGATCGAGGGAAAAATGAAAAAAAAATCTATTGTTATCAAACTAAAAAAACGTTTATCTGCTGTACAAGTTCTTGCTTTAGGGTTCATTCTTCTGATTTTTTTAGGAGGCGCTCTACTTACCTTACCAGTCTTTTCTCGAAGTGGTACGTCTACACCGTTTATCGATGCTTTATTTACTTCTGTTTCTGCTGTTTGTGTGACTGGATTGACAACATTGAATACCGCACTTCATTGGAATGCATACGGACAGCTGATCATCATGCTGTTGATTGAAATCGGCGGGCTGGGATTTATGACGATGCCTGTCCTTCTATACTTTATTCTTCGAAAAAAAATTACGCTAAGTACGCGTATTTTATTGCGTGAAGCGCTTAATTTAGATGATATGTCTGGTGCTTTTCGTTTGATGATTTATGTCGTCAAATTGGCAGCTATTATTCAACTGACGGGAGCTATGCTACTTTCCATTCAATTTGTTCCTGAATTTGGCTGGCGCAAAGGGCTATTTTTCGGTCTTTTCCATTCTATTTCAAGTTTTTGTAATGCTGGATTTGATTTGCTTGGAGATAGCTTGACCCCTTATCAAAGTAACCCGTTTGTTTTATTAGTTGTTGGTGCGTTGATCATTTCTGGCGGCTTGGGATTTATTGTTTGGCAAGATCTATTAAGAGCCAAAAAAAAGCAAAAGTTTTCTCTGCATACTAAAATTGCTTTGATCACTACTGTTTCTTTACTTATTGGCGGTTTTATCATCTTTTTCTTAACTGAAAAAAATGCTGGTCAATTAACAGAAGGAACAACTTTTTTCGATCGGTTGATCAATACTTTTTTCATGTCAGTTACGCCTAGGACTGCTGGCTATTATTCGATCGATTATATGCAGATGACAAATGCCGGTCTGATCACAACTATTTTTTTAATGTATATTGGAGGAACCTCAGGATCGACTGCAGGCGGATTGAAGACAACGACGTTCGCTGTTTTAGTGATTCAAATAGTTTCCATCTTCAAAGGACGAACGAGAGCCGAATTTATGGGACGGACGATTCGAAATAGCACTGTTTTCCGTGCTCTGACGCTATTTTTTATTACATTGACCTTGTGCGTATTATCTATCATGCTTTTATCTATTACGGAAAATATCCCTGAATCCTCCGGTATTGAGTATATTGCCTTTGAAGTATTTTCGGCATTCGGAACGGTTGGCTTAACAATGGGTCTTACCCCAGAACTGACTTTTATCGGCAAGATCATCATCATGCTGTTGATGTACATTGGACGGGTAGGCATCTACACTGTTGGCTTTTCTTTATTGACAAGAGGACAAAAGCAACAAGCTAAATACAAGTATCCTGATGAGAGCGTGATGATTGGATAATAAAAAGAAAACATAAAATTCAAATATTTTATGTTTTCTTTTTCAATTTAAACTATTTTTTTAGTCAAAAAAATCCCACCTTCTAAGAAGATGGGAAAAGGAGTTTTACTCTTGCGAGTAAAATGAAAAAATAAAAAGGGTTGTTGTTGGTATATCTGTATATTACTATCTTTTCTTATTAATAGCAACTGATAACCCTCAAATGATAATTTATTTTTAATTTCAAAAAATATCAATGATAAACAATATTTTATTTAAATGATAAGTTGTTATTCTATCATTTAAATAAAAAAATCCCACCTTCTAAGAAGATGGGAAAAAGGAGTTTTACTCTTGCGAGTAAAATGAAAAAATAAAAAGGGTTGTTGTTGGTATATTTGTATATTACTCGCCTGTTTCTTTTTTTGCAACTAATAACCCTTATTTGTTTTTATTTTTTATAAAATGATCGTTAAAACTTATGTCTATGCGTGTTTTGAGCTTACAATAAATAATAAAAAAATAGCATCCTCTTCAAATATGTATATAAGAGAACGCTTTTTTTATCGTCAATAAAAGTAGGTTTTCCCTTAAAATAATCAATCACTTTAAAGGATATTTATCAAAAATATTTTCTTTTCCTTGTTTTATCGCTAAATAATCTATAATGATGTCTTTATACCAGCTAGTATTCATTGCTTCATTTTCATTGCTATAACTAACAATGTATTCTTCCCAATTTTCATAATGCTCCTGAGCTAAATTATAAAGCATCTCTAAATACATCCAGGCATCCTGTTCCTTGATAAGATCAAGTGTAAAGCACACACGAATGATATACCCTAGTCGCTCCAAATCAAATGCACCTGAATCACTGATTTTTTCAGAAGCACTCATTAATACTTGTACGTCAGTCTCCTGTTTACGAGCTGCTTTTTGAATTTCTTTTCGTACTTTACCTTTCGTATCCTCAGAAACCACTGCTGCATAACTATTTTCACTAATCCAGCTTTCGATCAACGCTTTGGCATTCTCCCCCGTTGAAATCCCAAACATCGGCAACCAATACTTAACAATGTTCTTCTTGTATTTTTCTGGAAAATGTAGTTTCAAATAATTTGGTTGAATCGCCCTTTTCGCTTCGGCAAACCTGCTAACAGCGGCTCCAATACAAAGCAATTTTTCTTTTTCCGGTGGAAAAACATTGAAATCAATAATTTCCGAAGGTACTTCTATTTTCTTTTTAAACCACATAGCTTTTCTCCTTTGTTTATCTTCTGAAAGTATAAAAACATACTCTCTTTTATTTTGCCATATACCCAACATAGAAAAAAGGTTTAAATAATAACGTTTACAACTCATAACACTGTGTAAATGAATAAGCTAGTTATTTGTTGCTTATCTTTTGGTATAGTAAATACGATCTAGAGCAATCGCTGTTAATAAAAACGTTTTGTGATCCTGAGTATCATCTACTTCAATATGATATTCATCTCCACCTAAAGTCAATTTTCTTTTATCTATATCACAAATAACTTTTTCTTGTAATTTGAACTGATGACTTCCTGTCATCCCATAACCTAAACTTACATCACCAAGCACTGAATCGATCGCAAATTTATAGCTAAAAATATTTAGTGAGCGAGCAATAGATAAAACGGATTCACCATCAACTGAAATGTGATACTTTTTGAAATTGTATCTTAAAAATGAACCGATCATACTCAAAACATTGACATTTGTTTTACACATAGCCAAAGTCTCTCCATCCAAATCAGTAATTTCAAAACTTTCTCGTCCTAAAAAACTTCCTTTTACTTTATATAATGGATTGCCTGAGGCATCTAAAATCTCATACGTAGGCTTTAACGCAACCAACTTTTGTTTCACAATATATTTCATGTAATATCCCCTTATTATCTTTGATTCTTATTTCATTTTTTTGATAGGCATTTCTAACTCATTCAATAACGTATATTCATCATCAAATGTACGAACAATTACTGGTATTTCTTCATTTTTAAGTTTGTAAACTTCATAATAGAGCATTTCTTCCCCTGATTCCAAGCTATCTCTATTGATTGCTTTTGGATCTAATAACTCATTATCCAACAAAATAAAGGTCGGTTCTAATACTTCATTATTTTGGCTAAATTGAAAATATGTTTTGAGTGGCGAGATCGCTGCATGCTGTTTTTTATTTTTGAAATGATAATAGACGATCATACTAGCTTCATTAAATGAATCTAAAAGGCTATCCACTCCATTAAATTCTATCCTATAGGTTTGCGTCTCGATGATTTGTTTTGTTGCTACTTCTTTTTCTGAGTCCACCACTTTTTTGATTTTTTGTGCTTTGATATCAAGTAAATCTAGTCGTTCATTTTGGTAGCTTGTATACAGGTAGCCAATCGGTACCCCATCTACCTTTAGGATCTCCCCGTCTTTTGGCCATTGCTCTTTTTTTATAGTAGATACATCTAAATAGATCGGTTTTTTTGGATTTCGCATCATAAACACCGGGATATACCAAACCCCATTTAGCGTTTTATCTTTCGACTCTATTTGGTAAGGTTCTCCTTGTGCTTTAACAACAAATGATATCTTCTTATTAAAGAAGTCGGACATCTTGATCTGTTTGGGAAAACTCACTAAACTTGATAATTCTCCATAAAGTTGCTCCTGAGCTATAGATGAATCCTTTATGACTTTTGGTTTTCCGTCATCTTGTACATGATTGATCGGTGTTGAACATGCAGTCATACTAAGTAGTTCCAATAAGACAAAGACAGTGAGCAACCACTTATTTTTCACATAATTGTCTCCTTTTTCAATTTTGATATAGATCTGTCAATTCTAGAATTTTATAAAAGTACTTTTCAAACCTACATCATGTAGTTATATTATCATGCACTTTTCTAATTTGTCAATAGTCGTGTTATAATTGAGTTATTCGTCTTATTTAAAACCAAAATAAGATAAACAAAATGAAAAGGAGAGCTTGTATGGCACCTAAAATATCAGATTCAGAATTAGAGATTCTAAGAATTATCTGGGCTCATGATGGACAAATGATGTTTTCTGACATCGTTGACGAGCTGCATAAAAAAGAATTTAAATGGAAAAACAATACGATTCTGACTTTTTTAGCTCGCTTGACAGAAAAACAAGTTTTAGCTGTTCAAAAAAAAGGGAGACGAAATGAATATATCGCTCTATTAACTGAGAAGGGATATTTAGAACAAGAAACAAAAGACTTTGTGGGGAAAGTTTATGAGGGTGAAGTAAAAGGATTGATTGCAACTTTGGTAGAAAATGAATTGATTTCTGATAGAGAAATTGAGGATCTAAAAGAATATTGGGAAAAAAATAAAGGATGACTAGTGTAAAACTATTGATGCTGCTTGTTTCCCTTAGTCTTTCAGGTACTATTTTATTTGGTATTTGGACACTCTTCAGACGAATCTTGTCAAAAAAAGTTTCACATCGTGTATACTACTATCTTTTATTGATCGTATTATTGCGCTTGATCCTCCCTATCTCTCCAGAACAAAGTATAATCGGAAAATCCTTTTCAACATTTGAGTCCTCCAATATTTATACAACTTTTTTTGGACCAAAGGATCGTAAAAATCCTGCTGTCATCGTTGGAGACAATGTTGTGATCGGTAACAATGTTGTTATGGGAAGTAAAAGCAAAAATATTGCGCCATATATTTTATATATTTGGCTAGTGATCGGCTTTGGTTTCCTCATTCAAAAAATCACGAAGTATCAAAGTTTTTCGAAGTATATCAAAGCAGACTGGCACCCTGTAGATGATCCCTTGATACTTGACACGCTCAGTACCATCTGTGAAGAAAAAAAGATCCATACCACTGTAGAGCTTTATACATCAGCACTTATTTCATCCCCACTTTTATTAGGTATCAAAAAAAGCTATATCGTGTTACCTCGTGTATCACTAACTGAGGTGCAGTTATATCATATCCTTTCACATGAACTTACTCATTATAAGAATAAGGATTTGATCTATAAATGGTTTATGCAATTGATTCTTTGTGTTCATTGGTTTAATCCGGCTGTATATTCCATTGCAAAGGCTTTGAATCAAGAATGTGAATATGCCTGTGATGAAAGCACGACAAATCATTATACAAAAGAGCAGCAATTCGATTATGGTACAACATTGATAGAAATGGCCAAGATGCCGAATAAATACAATGAAAAAGTAGCTTCTGTCACATTATATGAGAATACAAACGAAATCAAAAAACGATTAGATGTACTTATAAATACTCATAATGATCAACATCTTAAACGACTGACCTCAGTTTTTTCTGCTACGATTCTTATTTTCAGTGCCATTATTTTAGGCGCTTATACGGTACCCCAAAAAACGCTGCCTATAGATAAACCAACTGATGCACCATCAACTAGCGAATCTTCTGATGAAGTGGACGCAACTAAAAAACCTTTAGGACGTCCATTCTCTTAGATTACTGGAATGTAAAATTTAAGCGCAACGCTATGAACAAGCCTGTTTTATTGACGAATCATATCTACTAGGAAGTATTCAGATATGACTTCATATAAAAACTTTAGTATACGGGAGAAATGATTTTTTGTATCATGGTTTTATTTTTACACTTCGTAGAATTTGAGCATTTAATCAAAAGAGGTCCATAGGCTGTTATGAGAGAGCTTATGTAGTTCAGAACGTATTCGTTCTCTCTAGCGTAAAATTCTTATCATAAAAAAGTAAGCAGAATTTCTTTACTGCTTACTTTTTTATGCTGTATTTGTATTAAAAATCCATCTCATAATGAACCCATTCGGATTTTACGCCACCGAGACGATCATACAACTTTTGTGCTCCATGATTATCTTCGGAAGTTTCCCATATCATTGCAGAGCAATCATTTTCTTTACTGTAAGAAACGCATCTTTCAAATAATTTTTCTCCAATAGAATAACCTCTGTAAGTTTCCAGAATATACAAATCATTTAAAGTAGATTGTTTTTTGATGTTCAATGTACTATATGACATATATAGAGTTGAAAACCCAACGATTGTATTATCTACTACGGCTACAAATTGTATCCCAACGTCTTCGTTTTCTAGTAATAGATTAATTAACTTTTCTATTGATTTGAGTCCTGGATTGTCTCTTTTTATAGAAATCAACGATGTACTCTTTGATTAGCAGACTCAACTCCTCTATATCATTTTTTTGTGCTTGACGAATTACAATATCCTTCATTATTATCTCTCCTTTTTTTCTTGTATCAATACAGTAATTTTTACTAAACCTAATAAAAATTACTGTAAGGTTACCAAAGGAACGATTACAATGTCAATCTTTATTTAATACATTGAACTTTCATATTAAAAATTCATCTTCCAATATCAGCACATATAAAAATTTAATGGTTTGTCACATTTAATTAGATAATTCTGGTATACAAACATTGATCAAGAGAAATAAAACTAGAACAAGAAAACCTATCATCAGCATTTTCAATGAAAAAACTTCACCTGTTCTTGGTAAGTCCTCTTTGATAATCGTTTGTTTATATTCAGGAATAGTTTTATCTGGTAAGGCAAGACGGGAATGATTTAGTTCTGCCTCTTTCATTTTCCTGTGATTTGAATTTCAGGGTTGAAATCAGCTTTCGATCTTATTTTGTTACTATTGAATGATGAATCCTCAAATTGATAGCGTGTACGATTTACTCTTTCATGTATACTCAAAAGGATCACTCTCTCAAACTCTTAAATTTCACTTTAGACTTACCGTATGCCATTTCTTGATTTATTTGTTCCATTAGAATTGATATCTCTCCAATCAATTCAGTACAAATCATTTCAACAGAATAATGACCGCAGTCCATTTCCATTCTATTTACAATGTCCTCTTCACTCATATCCAAAGAACCATTTTCTAACTGTTTTAAATAAAATATAAATAATTGCAGCTTTGATTCTAAATGAAAACAATACAATGCAGATTGAATCGCATTCTTCGTTGTATCAGGTATCAAGAGTTTTTTTAGGTCACTTCTCAAATTCAAATAATATTTTTCTAAACTCGGGTACCTTTCAATATGATGCTTCTGTACAAATAAATCAAGTTCTTCTAGAATACTTTTCTTATTATTCATAAACACGCTCCTCAAACATTTTTGTATGAAACTATTTCGACTAGATAATTAGTATGAATTACTGAAAGTTAGTCTCCAATGCGTTCTTTGATCGACATCATTTCTTTATGCACCAGAAAAAGAAGGAACCAACTTAAACGTTTAACTGTCTATAGTCCCTTCCCTCTTATCATTTTAGTCAAGATTCTTCCTAGCTCTGATCTTACTTTATTCTATCCACACCAAACACATTTATTTTTTAAATTTACTTCTTATGCTTTTTTTGAATTAAAAAGAAGTATTTTTTTCTTTTTTACTAAAAATAGCACTGTCACAAGGATAAGCCCACTTCCGATGAATGTATCGATTCTCCTTGTTTTTTCTCCTGTTTTAGGTAGATGTTGCTTTTTGTTTTCTTTCGTTTTTGAATTTTTGTGATTGCTGTATGGCTTGTCTGCCGTCTTTTTGTTGTCCTTCACTGTAATTTTAGCTACAGCACTTATTCCATCATAGCTATATTTTACCTCATAAGTCCCAACTTTTTTTGTATCAACTGTACCTTCTATCCTAATCGTTTTAAATTCTACCGCATTGCCTAAACGATCAAATGCACTGATAAAATTATCCGAGGCTTTCCAATTGTCCCCCAATTGGATGCTTGAATCATGGACATTTATGATCGGTGCTACTTCTTTTGCTTTTACGGCTATTTTTGCTACGCTTGTTGTTTCTTCATAACTGTAACTTACCTCGTATTCGCCTTCTTTAGTTGTATCCACTTCTCCTGTTACTTTGATCTCACTGAAGTCTAACAGCTTTCCATTTTTATCAAATGCATTGATAAAATTATCTGCTGCTTTCCAACTATCTCCCACCTGGATACTTGAGTCTTGAACATTTATGATTGGGGCTGCTTCTTTTGCTTTTACAGTTATTTTCGCTATACTTGTTGTTTCTTCATAGCTGTAACTTACCTCGTATTCGCCTTCTTTAGTTGTATCCACGCAGCCCTTAACGGTCACATCTTCGAAATCGACTGAATTTCCAGCTTTATCAGTTGCACTGTCAAAGTTATCTGCTGCATTCCAGCTTTCACCTACTTGAATGGTTGAATCGTGAACATTCAATGATGGATAATCAATTTTTTCATACTTGAATGTTATTCTTTTTATCTCATAAGCTTCAATATTACCAGCTTTTGGATCCCCTTCAGTTCCAATAAAATTGTAACCATCCATCTCAATAGTCTCTATTTCATAAGCTACACTCTCTGGAAGACCGCCTGAAGACCAATCGAATTTAGAAATATACTCAGTATTTCTTTCCTCTGCTTTTAGCTTATTCCCTAAAGTATCTTCATAATTTACGTATATTGTACCAGCCTTGTCGTACACCATTTTATAATTTTGCGGATTCTTTCCGTATACTATACCTGTAGGAAGCTCTGTTAAGAGAACCCATCCTATTGCATCTACATAATAAAGATCATCATCAGCTACATCACCAATTTTTCCAGAAAAAGTCACTGGTTGGATTTCAAAACCTGTCACTGGATCTGAAATATTATTTCCAAACGTATCTACATAGCTTATGATTATATCCCCAGTTTGCTCCACTTGTGTTGGTTGCCAAACATAAGTGTCTGCCATTTCAGAACCCTGGTAATTATTGAAGGCCGTAAGCTCCTTTGAAGTAAACACATAGCTACCATTTGGTCTCTCTGGTGTTCCATCCCCAATATTTTGCCATTTCTCTGTATATTGAGTATTTGTTGGTACATCTGGAAGAGCTTCTACATTTGTAAAACGCACTTTGCTTCCCAATTTTAATTTTGTTAGTGAGGTTGTTCCTGCTAAAAACTCTCTATTGATATTAGAATTGATTTTCATCATATCGAATCCAGATAAATCTAAATATTCTAGACTACTACAGTCTCGAAACATAGCGAACATCGAGCCCATTCCATTGACGGGTGTTCGAAATGAAGATACATCTAATTCTTTTAGCGAAGAACACTCGGCAAACATTAAATTTAAGAACCAAGTACGGCTCAAATCCAATCCTGATACATTCAAGGACACCAGCCCTGGATTATACGCAAACATACCTCCCATGTCCGTAACGCTACTTGTATTAAAAGTTGAAACATCTAAAGAACGTAACTTAGGACACATAGAAAACATATTATTCATAAGTGTAGCCTGAGAAGTATCTAATAACTCTAAATTCTCTATAGATTCTAGATTAGGAAATTTTGAAAATAAGTTATTGCTATTTGAGTGAGCCAATACTTTACCTTCAAAAACAATTCTATTTATTTGATCAGAATAAGTTGTCCATGGACTTTCTCCGATTGTACTTTCAAAATTTCCTGCACCAATATGCAGTATTCCGTTAGAATCAATTCGCCAATCGCTCGTTCCAAAAGTTCCTGAATATACATCATCACTTAACTCTTTTAGTTCCGTAGTATTTTGAGTTTCAACATTTCTTTCTTCGGAAATGCTGCTGTTCAGCTCATTTCTCCCAAGATCATAGGCATCATCTGATGATTCCACCTGATCTATGGGTTCTTCAGCACTTTGACTACTAGTTTCGGTTGGAACTTCTTCGTTTTGAACCTGTTCTTCATCACTTCCATAAACCCTCGGTTCTTTGATCGTTTCTATAGATTCAGCGTACACAGAAACTATTCCAGAAGCATAAGATGCAACTAATACAACTAAACTAAATATCGATAACATTCTTTTTTTCATTTCGATCTCCTCCTATAAATCATAAAAAAACAAATTCAATTCTTCACATGGAAATGCCTATATAAAAACAAATAACTTAGCAAGCTGTTTTTATCAGTAAAATAGACAACTTTCTTAACGTTCGAAATAATATCCCATTAGTAAAACCCACATTAAATAACATGTCTTTACACCTCTATATTACAAGATTAGATTTAAATTTCAATTTACAGTCTCTTTATATCTGTAAAGTATAGACTTTATAATCAACTTTCAATAAATTGTATATGTATGACTATAAATAGGTTATTTATTGAAATTTTTATTTATCCATTGTAGTATTAGGCTGATAAATGAGTTTTTCGTGCTCTTTTAAGGAGTGATAAGAAATGAATGATCTTGAAATGGCCCAACTAATTACCGATTGCACAATTGAATTATTAAAGTCTAAGCACTTTGAAAAAATATCAATAATGGAAATCACAAAAATTGTCGATATTAGCCGCGTTACTTTTTATAATTACTTCCAAAATAAAGAAGATGTACTTGATGTACTTATTGAGAATTTGCTCACTAATTTTGATGAGATCCAGAAAAAAAATCTTCCGTTTTTAGAAGGTGTCGACATGGAGAATTCTACTGCAATAAAAGATATCTTATTTCCTAATACCCTAGAAATCATGATTTTTTTCTATGAAAATAGAAAATATATCTCTGCTCTTGTGTCTGAACACAGCCCTGTAGACTTTATGGATATTCTTTATGCCACGTACTACAATCACTTTCTGATTGCCTTACCAGAAATCTTTTCCGTTAAATTTGATAAAGTCACCCTCGCAAGTTATGCAACTTATATGACTACTGGAGTAAAAGCACTGACAGAAGAGTGGTTTTTATCTGGTTTCTGTCAAACACCTGAAAAAATTACAGAACGAATCTTAACTATGCTGGCCCCTTCTCTTATGGAATTGTATACACGAAATGTAGAGTCCTTATGAATAAAAAAGTGTTCCCTTGGCAGGAATAAGTAGTTATATACTTTTTATAAACCAAATTACATCAAATTGAACCGATCAAAAATAAAAAGAACATGTACCTTTTCTAACCCCATTCAATTTAAAGGGGAAATAGGAAAATTTCATGTTCTTTTTTTACTTTTGTAATCTAAAAAATATATAAACGATCGTTAATTTTTAGTGAAGATAATTGTGCAAAAAAAGTCGAGAAAGTTCATTTTATTGTATGTATAATAGCCCTATAAGAAAGAGGTGAAACTATGCAAGAGCAGCTTGAAGCGGTTCAGCGAATGCAAGACTATATCAAAACTCATTTCTCTGAGCAAATCAGTCTTGCAGATTTATCCAACGTATCACTCTTTTCTCCATGGTATTCTCATCGTCTATTTCAGCAATATACTGAAATTTCTCCTGCGAAATATATTCGTAAACTGCGCCTATCAAAGTCTGCTTTAAAGCTAAGAGACTATTCTACTAAAATAGCAGATATTGCATTTGAAATGGGCTTTGGAAGCGTTGATGGGTATCAACGGGCTTTTTTTGAGGAATTTGGATGTAATCCTAGCGAATATGCTTCTAGACCGATTCCTTTGTATTTATTCACCCCATACAGTGTAAACTACAAACAGACAGAAAGGAGTAATAATATCATGGAAAACTTAAAAACTGTCTTTATACAATTAATAGACAAACCTGCTCGTAAGGTACTCTTAAAACACGGAATCGCAGCTAAAAATTATTTTTCTTATTGCGAGGAAATCGGTTGTGATGTCTGGGGGTTGCTTCAAAGTATTCCTTCAATCTGCGGAGAGCCTATTTGCCTTTGGTTGCCTACTATTTATCGGAAAACAAATACCTCAGAATATGTACAGGGTGTTGAAGTCTCTTTAGACTATGACGGTATTATTCCAGAAGATTTTGACGTGATCGAACTCCCTCCAGCCCAATATCTGATGTTTCAAGGTGAACCATTTGATGAACACTCTTATGGAAAAGCAATCGAAGAATTACAACTTGCTATTCAAAAATATGATCCGACGATAAGAGGGTATCTATGGGATACTACTAACCCCCGAATACAACTTGAGCCAATCGGTACAAGGGGCTATATCGAATTGATCGCTGTAAAACCTCTGTAAAAACGACACTTTTTAGTTAGATATTGTTAATTCAAGCTATTAAAAACAAAACTACAAGGAATATTACTCCTATTTTTTTCTTCTTGAATAAAAATGAACAAATAAAAAAGCCCTTGATGTGTAGTGACCCCAAAAAGTTAGACTTTTATGGAGTGGAGAAATCCACTCCTTTTTTATGCAATGAAATAGGTTATTACTTTAACCTTTGTTCTGCTTCTCGAAACGCTACAGGACTTTGATTATTTAATTTCCTTTTCATTCGTTCATTATTATAATACTGAATATAGTTTTTGATAGCTTGTTTCAGCTCGTCAAAGCTGTAGTAGATTTCTCCGTGAAACATTTCTTGTTTTAGTAAACTGAAGAAATTCTCCATCAAAGAATTGTCCAAACAATTCCCCTTTCGAGACATACTTTGAAATATATTGTGTCTCTTCAATTTACTTCCGTATGCTTTCATTTGATAAGCCCACCCCTGATCGGAATGAAAGGTCCGACGGTAAGGACAATCCATTGTAATCTGGATCGCTTCTTCCAAACCTTCCATTACAGCCAATGCATTTGGCTTTTCTGAGATTCGATAGGATAGAATCTCACTATTATACATATCCATAAACGGATCTAAATAAAGCTTTTTCTGGTGAATGATACCTTTGGTATCTAATTCAAAATACTTGAACTCTGTGGTGTCTGTCGTAATTTTTTGATGACAAATATTCGTGTAGAAACGACGACGGAGTCGATTCTTGGCAATACTACCAACTCGTCCACGATAAGAACTATAGCGACGAGATTTTCGAGTATAAGAGCGGACTTCAATACCCAGTTTTCGAATCAAGCGTTGAACCTTCTTTTTATTCACGTAAAAGCCTCTATTCTTCAGTTCACTTGTCATTCGCAAATAGCCATAATCTTTATGTTTTTCACGAATACGAATCATTTCTGATTCGATTTCTTGGTCTGGATTTTTTCGGTTAAAGCGTTTTTGCCAGTACATAAAAGTTGCTTTAGGGAAGTTCAGTGTCTCAAGAAGCTCAACTAATTTGAATGATCCTCGGAGGCTTGCGATGATTCGAGCGATTGATTCCTTCGTCTTTGTTGTGCTTCCTGTTTTCGCAGCTTCCTCAATTCTTTTAAAAAGGCATTTTCAATTTGAAGAGAACGGACTTGTTTTTCTAATTCCCTGATACGATCACGTTCTTCTACTGTTTCTTTGATGGAATGGTTCTCTGTCTTTTCTTCTTTCTTAAGCAAAATAGGTGGACGTCCTTTCGTTTTTGAGAGTCCATCGAATCCTTCTTCTCTAAATTTTCGCATCCACTGGGCAATTAGAGAAGGATTATTCATTTCAAGCACATTGGCAATTTCCCGATAGGACAACTCACTTGTTTGATATAACTCTATCGCATTCAGCTTGAATTGAACAGAATAAGTTTGATTTTGGCGTTTACGAAAAAGTCCATCTTCACCAAATTCTCGATACGTATTAATCCAATTTTTTACTAGAGAATCTGACTTAATCCCATATTTTTTTGATAAATGAGTTGCCCCTCCTTCTCCTTCAAGATATTCTTGAACGACTTTTAGTTTAAGTTCAAAACTATATTTAGCCATAAAAATACCGACCTCCAAAAGCTAGATTTTTGGTCTAACTTTTTGGGGTCGGTACAATGTACAAGGGCTTTTCATATTCGAAAATTGTAAGACAGCTCCGTGTCTTCTTATCTTCTGATTTCTTTACTTCGTGCTAAAAGTACGACATCTATTGATATCATTGAATTTTTTATTAAATTGACTACCACTCTGACTACATCCATTAAAAAGCAAGTGATGATTCCAAGCTTTTCACTCCGGAATTATCAAAAACCTGCAGTCAGCTCTCCAAAATTTGAAAAGCTTCTAGTGGTTTTAATCTTTCTTCTGATGTTAAGTGTCGATAAATTTCAGAGGTTGTTTTATCTGTATGACCTAAGCGAGCCTTCAATACCTCCCAATCACAATGACCAGCGACTAAACTTGCCATTGTGTGGCGAGCCAAGTGAGTGTGGAACGGTTTCTTTATACCACATTGCTCAACACACCGTTTGATATGATGATTCACATACTCTCGTCTAAATGGAATGCCTCGCTTGTGTGGCTCTAGATAAACAAATAAATACTTTTCTTCCACTTTAAATTTGAACTGCTTCCTAACATCATCTAGCATTTCCATTAAAGCTTTTAACTTTTCCATTACTAATGGTGTCACAACCACCCGTCGTGCAGAACTGACACTTTTAGTTGTATCAATTTTAAAATTAACTTGCTTCCCTTTTACGGTTGTTTGCTTGTAAAAAAGAAGCTCATTATTGTTAAAATCAATATCTTCTGGTTGTAAGGCTAAAGCTTCACTTACGCGACAGCCTGTATAAAACAAAACGTGATACAAAGTTGAAAGTGGTAGCTCTTCATGAACAATACTGTAATTAAGCAATGATCTTAGCTCATCAAATGTCAAATACTTTTGATCCAATCTCTCTAAAGAATCCTTTAATTGCTGAACCGTTTGTTGATACTTTGGACGTCTAACGGATTCCAATGGATTGTCGCTTAATACATTATTCTTTAGACAATAATTGAAGATCATATTTAAGGTTTGACGAAAACTTTCTAATGAATTTTTAGAATAACCTTTTGATATGCCATCTATGCCCTTCTCTTTCAAAGTGAAGAATAGTTCTTCTAAAAAATCTGAACTAAGGCTGATCATTTTCTTATCGCCAATCCATCTAGAAAGAGTTTTTACAGATTCATGTCTTTTATCATACGTACTTTCTTTTTGTTCCTTCAATGATTGATAATGCACAAACCATTTTTCAGCCACTTCTCGAAATAATTCATTACTACCAGTCAATTTCTTATATGTCTGGTGTTTTTTCTCCATTTCAAGATAAGCCAATTGCGCTTCGCGTTTTGTTTTAAAGCCTCTGCGTGTTGTTCTGAATGCTTGAAAATACCAAGTGATTTCTCCTGCTTGATTCACATGCTGCTTATATCTATCAACTATCTCCAAACCTAATCCCTCTCTTTCAAGAAGGAGGATGAATATGTGTTAATAGATTGCTTTCGAGTACCTCCATTATAAAGCATATTCACTCAAAAATACATATTTTCAAGACATTCTTAAATTATGCATTCGATCTCTGTACTCTTCATAATCGTGATTGTTGAACCAATTTAGCACTTCATCTTTGGCATAGTGACCTCTAATGCCGTACCAACAGTTCGGGAACTCTGCTAGTCTGATTAATCGATTTAATGTGCTGTCGCTAATTTGAAATTCTCTCTTTAGGTCTTCATTGGTTAATACAAGTGGTAAGGAATGTTGTATTTTAGAAAGTTCATCTAGAACTTGGTCTAATTTTTTATCAATCGTTGTATTTAACGTTTTACTTTGTTTTGGAGTTTCAGGAAAACAAATATTTTCTTGCATCTTCTCCCTCCTATTCTTTCCTTGTTCAATCTATCAGTTGTTTGAGTCACCAAACCGCATAGGACTTTCACCTCTCTCCAGTTTACGGCGAGCTTTACAGAAGTATCATTATATACTTTGCATATCGTGGCTTGAAGGGACAGGTTTCAATTGCTTAAGAAGTTGGTCGCTTGCAGCAATTAAAATTACTGGTTATGGCGGTTCTTAATGCAGTGCTCCATGCAAAGGGAATGTTACTGATAGATTTTATTCAGTTGTCAAGGTACAAGTTTTATTCTTATACCTATTACCAACAAAAATAATCAAGAAAAAGACACAAAAAAAGACTGAAAATTTAGTAGAAATTTTCCTACATTCGTTTCAGTCTTTCACTTAATTATTAGCAGGTAATGTGATTATATATATATTAATCGGATTGAGAATTGAGCATGTGGTTAACTCTCTTTAAAAAAGGAGGTTACCTTAGTTCTTGGTTTTGTACATATATAACTGGAGAGAATACTATTGTATTTACAATCTCCTTATAAAGTGTATATTCTTTCTATTCAGTTTTCTCTTTATTATACTTTTTCACCTCTCCAACAACACCTTTGTCGGTTAGAGTAAGTAGTCCACTCCATTCGCTCCATTTTTGGTCTCTCATCTCTTCAATCATAAATCGCTTTTCTCCAAGACATTCCCAAAATATAATTAGATCATTTCTATTCAAAAACTCATCTAAATGTTTCCTGCGAATTAGTAGTTTATCAGGACTATCAAATTTTTTGTTTTCTACATCATAAAACACTACAAGTTCACCATTTTTATCATAGTAACATCCATCATATTTTCGTTGCGTTAACTCCAAACCATCTATCAAAAATCCACAAGGTATATCGAAAGATGTTGCCTCATTTTGGGAAGCATCGTATTGTTCTTCCCATAAAAATTTATTGGAACTTCTCATGACTTTCGCAAGTAATTTTCGAATAGGCTTTTTGTATTTTGAATACTTCACTTCATCATGTTCAATTAAGTCGTCATCTTCTTCATCATCAAAATCATTAATGATAGAGATTCTAATATCTGGATATTCAACAGTCTCAAACTCACCTGTCTCAACCTTGTAGTTTAACCAAGCATCTTTTTCTAACTCTTTATATCCTGAAGACCAACCAAATTCACGATTAAATAGCCAGTAAGTGTTCTGACTTCCCTCAGGAAACCACCGCCCCATAAAATTTCTATTTTCTAAATCCTCTTTCAACGATTCAAATTCATGTTTCTTAACGAAGTATCCTTGTGCCATAATCCACTTATTTTGAGCACCAGGCCTATCCCAATGAGATGACTGCAACTCATCATTTTTATTTTTTATAGTATTATAATAATCCAATGCTACCCATTCATTTCCATTTTCGTCTAAAAGTAAAAGATTAACATTTGGAATAAAGAAGCTATCTTTTTCATTATTTACCCAGTTCTCTATAACATTTCTAGCTGCATCTCTTTCTATGAAGTCTGTTTCCTTTAGTTCTTCCTGAATGAATGTTGGGCGATTTGGGTCATTAAAAAAATTATTGTTTAATGTTGGATCAAAATCACGAACATAAGGATTCCAAGCGCCATCAAATTTTATTTTTTCATCTTTTTCATTCCATCTATTAGAAAGCTCATAGTGGTCTGACATTCTGGCTAAAATATTATACATTGTAATCCACTGATACTTTTTCCCGATTCTCTCAATCTTATTTGTATTATGTCTATTATAGTCATTAAAATTTCTTAATATATCATGTTCATCAAATAAATCGTTTGTATAGCCCAGTTCGTTCTTAACAAAATGCATAGAGTAGTTATAAATATTAATGCTGTCCACATCAGAAAAATAATCAATAGCTGAATCAAAAACATATCTTCCAAAATCTCCATACATTACATCTACACCTTCTGGAGCCATAGAATGAGCAATAGAACTTAGTCCGCCATCGTATTCTTCTTGGAATCTTTCTACTATTGGTATGGGATTAGAATTGTAAGGGGGTTTGATTTTTGATTCATTAATATTGCTTCTACAGTCTGGACATTTAAATAAAAAATATTCAAGTATTAGCTTTGCATAATCTCTTAATAGAATATCTGGATAAATCAAGGATTGATCAAATATTGTAACATAAATATATTCCACTAATTCTTTAAATTCTGAGTCTTTGATATCAATATTCTTCGTACAAGCACCAAATACGATTCCGTACAATCTCTGTATAACATAAGGATCGTTCACAAGCTCAAATTTTTTCAAAAGTGGTAAACAGAGTGAAAAGTCTGTCTTCAGTAGTTCAATCATTGCTTTAGATACCTTGTCTCTTAATAGTCTATTTGATGAGGTCAAAAGCCAAGAAAACAGCACAAGTATTAGCCAAGTTTTTTCGTGAGAATTGTCTAACTTTTTGCCCTCATCAAAAAATCTAACTAATTGAAACAGCCTTTCATATTCTTCTCCTAAACCATTAATATAAGTCGTCCATAAATAATCTCTTTCATTTAAGGGCTTCTCATAAAGAATATCATGAAGAAATTCAGCATTTAGTGGATTATCTATTTTCACACTGTTCTCAATTAATACGCTGAAAACATCATCACGGTCAATTCCTTTTTCATTTATAAATTTGCGAAAATAATTTTGATTAATGTTTTGTGAAGGACGCCAAGAAAAAGATTTCACATAATCGCACAATATGCGCTCTCTGTCATAATCATCCCTCACATAGTCAATGATATCAATGCACTCTTCACCAAATTTCATGAAAAACAAACTCGTCGTAACAATAAAAGTATCAACGTATCGCCAATTAATTCGCTCATCGTCCCTTATTTCAAGCAAATTATCTCTCAGGTATTTTTTGCAATCATCTGTAGTCGAAAACTTGTCAATAATCACCTTTGCATATACAAAATCTTCTAATAAATTGTAACCGAACCTATACACTTCTTTACTATCACGCATAAAAGTTAAAAATATGCCAGATTTTGTAAGCGATGATAGATATGGAAGTTTGTTATTGACCAATCCATAATGATTCCAAAATCTCAGCTCTAATAAATCATGTTCACTAATTGTATAAATTTCATTTTTTAAATGAAATTCAGCAATTTCTCTAATTAAATTATTCAGGATTAGTCGATCAGCTGGCAATCCTGCAATTTTTTGAGCTTCTAAGTCCGACGCTTCAAGAAACTTTTCAAGTACATGATACAAATCAAAATCGTTTCCGTCATAAGCTTTGCAGAACATCGTCAAAAACAAAGGGTTAGTCATTTCTGATTGAAGAAAATATGACGGAGAAAACGGAATATTATAGTGATTCAAAAATTCTCTAATTGCATCAATACTGTCGTTCTGAAATCCATAATGCGTAATTTGTGGAATTTCGTGATCAATAATTTTTTGTTTGATACTATTATTAAGAACTGAATCTTCATATCCACTTCGAAATGAAACCGCTACTTTAACAAAGTTCAGTTTTTCAATCTCACGAAAAATTATAGGTAATCCATTTTTCCAAGTATCTTTGTTATTACTTTCATTTATTGCGTCAATAAATAAATAAACTTTTTCGTTGGTTAAGTCTCCAAGTGTCTCAAGAATATCTAAAAATTCAGAGAAACTAAGATTGAGTCCTAAATAAGATAAAATTTGACTTTTGATAGGTTCAGCAGACAAAAATGCATGTCCTGGCAATAAGATAGCATGTCCACCATCGTTTAGAATGGTATTAGCTGCTTCGGATAAAAGCTGACTTTTACCCATTCCAGCTTCACCATTAATAATAAGAATTTTTGTCTTAATAAGTTTTTGTTCCAATTCACTAAATTTGAGCAACAAGGGGATACTAACGAGGGCTTGTAAACGATACACTTTATTCCTATTTTCTTGTTTTTCACGTTCATTGTCAGTTTCTATTTCACTTATTTTCTCAATCTCAGCGTTTATCAGGTCAAAATTTTCTGAAAAATGACTTTGTAAATCTTCTTTCCAGTCAAGACATTCTTCTATTTCTGTGAGCTCATCAATTTTATACGATTGAATTCGAGTAATGATGGCGCTAGCTAGCAGCTTATTGTCATCGGAAAGATAATACATCAGATCTTTTAGATTACTGATTACCTCACTCCTCTTTTCTTCAATAATGTTTAGTGTTTCCATATTTTCTAGAAAAAGTCTAAACTCGTTCTCTGTCTCGGTTGATATATTGAACAATTTATTGTATCTAGTTCCCATTGAATCAAAACTCTGTTCTAATTGTTCCCAAAACCACTCATCTTTTAGAACTTGCTGACCAAAGAAATATTCTGCAAGTCTAGGATTTTCAATAACACGATCAAGGATGGCCTTATTAGTAATTACTCTAATTTCAATACCCGAAGTATTCAGCAATATTTCACATTCTTTGTATCCTTTCGCCTCCGTGTTTATGTCTTTATTACAATATAAGAAGAAAATATCTAAATCATCCGAATGATGTTTAATAGTTTTTTTTACTGAGTCTTTTATAGCAGAATAATTAATATTAGATGAGAAGAATTTCGCTTGAAAACTTATCCATTTTCCAGATTTTTCTTCAAAAATAGGAAAAATTTCAACCCCTGGATGATTCGGCTTTGAAACAAAGATTTTGCTATCATCAAAAAATTGTTTATTAAAGAGCAACCGACATAAATCTTCAAAAGAAGAAGTTGTATCATCATTTAACGCTGAAAACTGTTCCCAAGAAATATTTTTACTTTTTGAGCTCATGCCTTTACCTCTTTTCTTGAATATAATGCTCATAATCTTACTACCTTATATTTATTATATCAAATTTGTATTCTCTTTTTTATCTTTCTTATTGTTTTTGGACTCTATCGCTTTAAAACAATATTTCATTGCAAAAAATTACTAAAATTTAGATTTTCCTTACTCTATACCATCATATATCATAATGTGTAACTTTCTAAGTATAGAAAAGTAGTCCATATTTTTGTAATTTAAATAAATTGTTATCTTCAGTAGACATTTGGTAATTTCTATTAAAACAAGCGTTTTTATTAATTATTGTATTTAATTTATTTCCTTATTTTATCCATCAGTTATTTTAGTAACCTAACAGTATAGGATTTTCATCTTTCCCCACTTCATGGCAAGATTTACAGGAGAATTGTTGCATACTTTGCACGTTGTATTTGAAAAAATCAGTTTCAACATGATTGCAATTACTAGTCATGGCGGTTCTTGGTGCTGTACTCATTGCAAAAGAAATATTACTGACAGATTTTATTGAATCATAAAGGGACAAATTTTATTCTTATACCTATTTCCAACAAAAATAGTTTGGAGAAAAAATAACAAAAATCAGCAATTCTTTTTTAGAATTGCTGTTAATTCCCATTATATAAAATCTATTTTAGCTTTTTCGATAACAACAGCACCTTCCGCAGTAGTATCATTGTACGAGATGAACATAGAAGGATATTCAACAGATTCAATTTTCACTATAATTTCATTTTTACAAATTGAACAGTTCCCAAAATATTCCCCTAGATAATGATTCTCATCTCCCATTCCTCTTTCTTCTTCCGAAAAAACTAACTCTAATTCTATTTCTTCTATTAAACAATCATTGTTGCATTGTTTACAACTTACCACTGGAAGCTTCAATATACTAATTTGTGGTTCAGTTGGAACTCCTTCAAAAAATATTTCAACATCCCAAATTTTCCTTAAATATTCTTCAATTTTATTGACATCACTCTCTGCTGGCATAGAATGGACTAAAGTATTTCTAAAATTTCGAATATCTTCTAAATCATTGACAATTCTTTTAGGAATGTTTAATTCGTTTCGCAACCTTGTAAAATTAATCACTTTTTTTATCTTCTTATCAGTTTCTTTATCTAAAAGTAAAAAATCAATATTCGACATTAATTCATTGTAATTTCTGAGAAAATCTCCTACCACTTCATTATTTGTTCTCAATATATTTTCTGAAATAACATCTTTATTTTCATCTGTAATTTCTACAGTATCTAATTTTTCAATTACTTTACTAAAAGTTTCTTTCAATTCACTTGTCAATTTCTCTATTGTTTTCAAATTCTCTATTGTTAAAATATTATTATGCGCAACTTTACATCTCAATTCATATAAACTTTCTAACTTTTTCATCAGTGACTCAGATTCCATATCAACAATCTCTTTAAAATATCTTTCCCAATTAGACTTTTTTATGTAATCTTTTATTGAATCATATGAAATTGACTCCCCTTCTCTTATATTTTTTCCTATATCTTGATAATTTTCATTCTTTGCATAGGGCTTAAATAAAAAGCTAGACAAATCTTTAAAATCTACACGATAAAGTAAACTATTTCCAAATTGGTTTTTCCTATTAGTTTGATTTTCCCCTTTATCATTTAAATTTTTAGGAGCACTTTCAATCTCCCAACTAGCCCCTACATTTACATGCATAAATTTTGTAAATAACTTCCTCATTAAATTTTCTATCTCATAAATCAAAACATATGCATTTTGAGAGCAATAGAAACCAACTTCATCCCACAACACTTCAATTCTTTCAGAATGTTTAAACATAATTTTTCTTATATATTTTAGTAAAGTTAAATAGGTGACAAGGATGCCCGAATTAAGATCTAGTGAATTTTCACTTGATTTGATTGTTAAGTGATAATAGATATATTGATTATTACTATCTATATTTTTCTGTATACTATAAAAAAAAGACTGGTCTTTAAATTCAATTTTATCATTGGTTATATTAATTTCTTTATTGGACATAAGTAAATACTTTAACGAATTCTCTGTTGTAGCTATACTTTCATTTTTTTTAATCTGAATAAGATACTCTGTCTTCAAGAATCTAGCCACCTCCTAATATTTTAGTTTATGTTCAAAATAATTAATGAATTCTTTTCTTTATCCACCTAATGTAAAAATCGAGTAATCCTTCCTGAAAACCTTTTAATTCTTGCTGTAGCATCGTATCTCTTAGTAAAATCAATTCAGGATGGTCAATACACTTTAACGTAGATATATCTGTTAGTTTTTCACCTTTTTCTATCTTTTGATATGAATCTACATCCATTCCTAAAAGTACAACCTTTTCTGGAAAACGATTCAAAAGATTTTGTGCCATACCTAATCCTGCAGTGTCTAAGTCACTTGTATAAACAATTTTATTTCCACCACAAACAACTTTTTCAAGTAATAACCAGTTTGCATAATTAAATTGTCCAGACGTTAAAACAATAGGAAATTGAGGGAAAATTGAAGTTAAAACATCAAATACTGCGTTATTTTCTATCACAAGAACTTCACCCAAATCTACTGGAGAAATACTCTCCAGCATAAATAACTGTTTTACTGTCACTGCCCACGGAATTCCTATTTTAGTTTGTTCAATAAATGACTGAACTACTTTTCCATTAGTATCTATCGCTGATAAGCCACTAATCATTGCTATTCGAGAAACATTGTCTCTTATGAAATTAAAGTTAGCTAAAAGCTCGTTTTTGTATTCAGCCGCTGATAGCCACTCTGGCATTTCTACACTTTTTTCTTCAATCATTTCGAAAAAATTACGAAAAAGCATATAAACTATCGAGCCGACAATTTCTTTTTCATCCAAAATATGAGGATTGTGGAACCATTTATTCGCATAAAAAGGAATAACTGTGGGTTCAATTGGAAGATTAGCAAATACTTTTTTTACACAAGCCAGCGAAACAGAAAATTTTTCTTCTCCTATTGTATTTTTTATTTTTAATAAGCTTGCCTGATTTTCTTTGGAAAAATATCTACCTATAGAACCTAGATAAGTAAAAATATTTTCCATTAAGATTCTCTCTTCATTTTTTTTTTCTAAGAAAATTTCTTGTTTAGTTACTAAATTTCCAACTATTGCTTCTATAGCTTGTTCAATTGTTAGTAATTGGCCATATCTATTTTTCTCCCATTCAGTAAATATATCAGCAATTTTGAATGTTCTCTTTTTTGACAGATCATACTCACTTAAACCAAGAAATTCACCAACCTCCCGTATTTCTTGGTAGTTGTTAAATCTAGAGAGACCAATAGTTGTTCCAAATATTCCATTGTTTATTCTATAATTTGTGTGTAATATTTCAAATAGTTGAATTAACCCAGCTTTTCCTTTAAAAATTTCTTTAATCTCTCTGCTCTTCATTTAGTATCCACTCTCCAAAAATTTCTTGTATCTGTTTCTCAGATAGTCCAGGACCAACTGTATTCTTTTTATGTCCATCCCAAAAACTAGTGGAAATTGTGACCGTTTTTTCTTTATCATATGAACGAATTTCGTGTGTAATAATATTACGCACATCTTTCTTTTCTGCCCTCAAGTTATGTGAGTTGAGAATGTAACTAAAATCTAATTGTTGTAGAACTTTAAACATCTCCCCAATATTTGTTTCATCAATTCCTGCAAAAGCTTCATCAGCAGTAATGATATAAGGAGCATTTGGCGAACCTTTCTGGTATTGAGAATGGATTGCTGCTAACATGGGCAAGTACATGCTAAGTCCACGTTCACCACCAGACAAATCTCTAAACTGAGCATCACTCATGAACGTCCAATTAGCACGTTCATTTGAGGTATAGTATAATTTGAAACCAAACCATTTTCTATAATCAAGAATATTTTTCAATAAGCTAAAAACTTCCTCTGGGTGATCTTTTTGGCTATTCTCTTCAATTGCTTGATCAATTTTTGTTCCAAAATAACGAGATATTTTTTTGTAGTCTTCTTCTCTAAATGTATCTTTTGATCGGTTGAACATTCTTACAATCTCTTGAGTTGAAATATCCATCTCATCCAAATCGGAGCGTTCATTCCATTCTAATTTTAAAGTAAATCCTCTAGAGAACTGAACTTTTTGCATAATCTCATTGATTTCATCCTTCCAATACTGAACATGTTGAATAAGTTGTCTAATCTCTCCACCAAGGGTTTGAGTAAATACATCTTTCCAAATTTGAGTATCTCTTTTACTGATTGCACTTTCTGTTTCTTCGACACTACGAAAAAGTTCCAAAAAAGCTGCTTCCACTGGTAATTTTTGTCGCTTATCCCCATCTCCTAATTCATAGACCAATCGCAAATGCTTTTGATGGCGATGAATTTGATCCCATCTATCAAGATTTTGTTCATAATTTGGTTGCTGTGATGCTCCTAAAATCACTTCTGTTCGTTTTGGAGCAAGATTTCGTAATTTATATTGAGTTGTTGAAAATTCCGCTTCTAATTCTTTCTCAAAATGTATTAACACATCTTCTGAAATCTCTCCTCTACGTAAGTTTCTAGCAAACGTTTCAAAGGTTTGATCGGATTTTGGTTCAAGATTATTAGCATTAAGAGCATCTGATAACATTTCCCTCCAATAATTCATGAAATATTTATTTTGAGAAATTTCAGCTATTCCTGTAGAAATCTTCTTTTCATACTGATCTTGAGTGTTTTTTAAGTTGTTTATTTCAATGAATAATTGCTGAATATTTTCATCTAAAGACTGCTTTTCTGCTTTTTTTTCAGCTAATTTTCTTAAATCATCGAATACTCCTATTTGTTTTTGTCGTTCTAAGTTTTCAGCAAGTACCTTATTTTGAATTGCTAAATCCGCTTTATGATTATCTTGACTACATTCTAAATCACCAAGACTTTCTTTACTACGAGTTATTGCTTCATTTTTTACCATGTAATTTGATTGAACGCCAGCTCTCTGAGAAAGTAATTTGTTTAAACCATTCAAATTCTGAGAATATTTTTCTGAATTATAACGAGCTTCATTCACTTGTGTAATTGACTGAATCAACACTTCATTAATTTGATTATTAACTGCATATTGATGTAATTCTTTTTTTGTTTCTTGAAGTAGTACCTGTGAATTTTTAACAAGAATTTTTGATTCTTCCCAATTATTAGTTGCTTCATCTAATAGTTTCCAAGACTTTCTATTTTTATCTGATGCTTCTTTCCAACTAAAAATACTTGGAAACACTTTTAAAACGTTAACTATTGTATTAATATATATTTTTAGTTCTTTCTCTTGCTCTTCTAACTCATTTAAAATATCCTTATCTGTCGCTATAATAACTTCTAACTCTGAAATTCTTTCCCTTCTGTATTTTTCTCGACTTGTTTTTCCAACATAAATACTTTGATATTTTGAAGATCCTTTACCTTTTAGAACACCTACTTCAAATCTTCCATCGGTTCTTACTGTAAATCTGGCTTCATTTTCTCCTTGATTTATCGGAATTGATGCAAGGATGTTTTCAACACATGTACGAAATTCAGAATTTAAATTCGGATCTGGAGTCAAATAATCTGCTAGGGTTGAACCTAACTCGAGGATGTTAGGATCATATCCTCGGTTTGGAAATAACTGAATATCATTATCTAACTCTAAAATTTCTGGTGAAATTAATGCATCGACTATTCCACTTTCTAATAAAGCAGACTCTATATAATTTTTAATTTCCATAGAAATATCTTTTTGGAATTCTACAGTTTCATAGAATGATTTCACTTCTATACCTTTGTTTAATAATATTTTTCTACTCTCTTTTTTTAACACTGACCGATAAGGTGTTTCCTCTTTACCATTTTTCAATAATTGAAATTCTTGATTGTTATCATTTATTTTATCTTTTAATTTATGAATCCTATCTTGTACCGGGAATAATTTAGAATCTCGTTCATTAGCTTGTAATTCAATAGCATCGCGATTCAGTGGTTCTAAAACTTGCATCATCGTAGGGTATTCGTCAGTAAACAGTTTTGACAAATTATTGTTTACTTCCAATAAAGCAAAATTACTATACGGAATTTTTGTTTCTTGTAGCCACAAATTAAATAATTCTATATAATTAGTTTTTTGTTTGTGTAGCTCTTTTTCTGCTTTTTCTTTTTCCTGATTTCTCACTTCATATGTGCTTTGAGCATGTTGTTCATCCTTTATTGCCTTCTCATTATTTGCCTTTGCATCATCACAATTTTTAATTTGTTCTTTTGCTTCATCTAGCTTTCTTCGTAATAAAGAAATCTCCTGCATCCATATATTGAAATTTGTTTCAAATGCTTCTGGCTCTTTTTCAACAATTCTTTTAACCATTTCAGCATGAAGCTCATAATAAAAGTATTGTGAAAGATCGGACAAAACATCCATCATATCGTCTATTTCTTCACTAATTTCTTTGACTTTCTTTTCATCAACATATGCTTGATTTTCGTAATTTGAAACATCACGTTTAATTTTATTAATGTTACGTTGCTCACTGTCAATTTGTTCTTTCAGACCTTCAATTTTTTTACGACTATCACTTTCTTGAATTACTAACGGTGTTTGATTGGCCATCTGTAAGCGTTCAATAATTTCATTAAGAACTTCAATAGAAATTTTTTTCTGGTTTAACTCTGTCTCTGCATCATTTAATTTTTCATTTGCTTCAGAAAGTATTCTTTCATTAATTTTATTTTCATCAATTGCTTTATTAAAATCATTTAACCTACGAATAAATATCGTGGATAGTTGAGCCAACTTTGCTTCAACATATTTTTTATTTTTTTCATCTAATGTATTTAATAATTCTAGTTGTTCTCTCTGACTTTTTAAATGTGATGCTAGTTTCTGAAGACTTTTAAAACTTTCATCTAATTCTTTAATCGTTTCATCTTTGACCATAGGCAGAGCATTTTCCAACATTGAAAAAACTGCTCTAACTTTAGTGTCCGATCCCAATTTAGGAGCTCGCAAACTTAATATAGAATTAATTGCATTATCAAAATCATCAATTGTTTCAAAGCCAAAGATATTCTTATTCACAAATTCTTGATACTCTTCTCTCGAGTGAAATACTTGCCCCTTATTCTCCAATTCCTTACTGAGCATTTTCTTGTCGAAACAATAAATTTTGTTTTCATTCATTGAGAAAAGCTTAAAACCTTCACCATCAATTGTAAGACGTTCATTCTCAAGTACAGCGTACCACTTATTCAAATCTTCATTTCTCTGAGCTTGTAGTCCCATCAATAATGTTACAAAGCGATTCGTATGTTTTTGCTTCAATTCAAGAGTAATATAACCAGTTTTTTTCTTGTCCTTCATATGAGTAAATTCTTCTTTACCTAACATAATATCTTGTATTTTTCGACCGGTTTTTCCAAAACTATTCATCCTATTAGTTGTGATACCATCTAATATGACAGGTAATATTGCTTGCATAGTCAATGATTTTCCAGAACCATTAGAACCTCTAATAACCATTTTTGAATCAAAAAACGGTATGAACTTGGCTCTATAGTACCAAAAATTAAAAAAACCTATACGATTTAGTTGCCACTTATTCATTTTTTTAGTCATGCTTACCCTCTACTTTCTCATCCACAATCCCTAATAGACGTCCCAAGGTTGGTAATAATATAATTTTTTTATCCCTCATTTGAATAAGCCCCATCATTTCACCACGTTGGATTATTCTTTGTCGTAATTTATTAGGAGATTCTTCTCTCATATTTGAATACCAATACTGAGAATTTTCTATAATTGTATGATCAACTAGTACTTTAAATTCATGTTCGGAAAGAACTAGTGATCCATCAGATATAATATTATCAGTAAAGTCATCTGCCCAAACTTGGTACGCCATTTCCATTAGCACTTCATCAATTGTTGAATTTTGAGCAGGATAAGTTAATCTTCCTCCTTTTTTAGTTGAAATTAGGGCCGCGTAATCACTAACAATTTCAAGTTCATAACTTGTTGTTTCAGTGTTAAGCCTCGCTTGAAAATAATCTTGTAGTTCTTCCTCATGATCTCGTATATAATTAAAGCATTCTTTATTCTCAGCATTTCTAAAAATTGCAGGCTCAGTCATCAATCGTATATATGCTTGTTGTCTAACCGTTAATGGTTGATATGGATTTTGTTCATTCCACGCTTCAAATGAAGCATAATTTTCATATTTATCTGGAACAATCGGACCAATTGTTATTAGCAAATCAGTGACATTATACAAAACATCTGCTCTATATTCTTCAAAAAAATTATTAGTTCCGTCAAATTTCTTTAAAAAAGAATCAGTATTTCCGTCTTCAATCTCAATTAAAGTCAAATTAATCAATTTCTTCAAAGCATTTGTTAAAGATATTCGATGACCTGATTTTTTTAAATCAACAAAACTATTTTCTTCTGAAATATTTTCAACTGCCTCACTTAACAAAAATTGATCCGTACTATTTTTATCTTGAAGAAAAGCAAGTAACAGCATATATATCATATAATCTGTACTTGATTTAAATTCACGCCATCCCATATAACTATATGCTTTTACAGGCCGATACTTCACTTGTATGATTTCTTGATCAATCATCGGTGGTGTTCCAAACCGTGAAATTGAATCTCGCAATATATATTCCTGGTATTTGTTTAAAATATTAAAATCGGTTACATCTTTCTTTTTGGAAATCCAATGTGTTGTATACAGTTTCATGGTGGAACTAATTACTTCAAATATATTTGTTTCATCATTATTAATCTCTTTAAGCATCACTTTCAGCCCCCACCTTCTCTTGTTTGTATCCAAGAATCTCTAAACTTACTTTTGGCCCAATATAAATTCCTTCTTCAGTACCAATCTTCATAAGCTTATCTTTTGATTCATGAATTTTAATTTCATAACCAAAATCAGTTACTGTAGTATACTCATTATCATCTCGAGCTAATGTAATCCAATTAATCACATAATCCAAGACAGTTTTTGGAATAAAAGTCTGCACAGAGAAATCTATTCGTCCATTAACTTGTAAAAATTCAATATTTCTCTGAATTTCAAATATTTTTTCATTCTCTCTTTGTATTATTTCATTTTCTAATTCATTATCTAGCAGAACTCCATCTTCACGTTTTTTCTTACCGCGTCTTTTCCCATGATTATCTATATAAATTTCCTCCTGATAATCTTTCCAAGGTGTAGAATTTAAACTACTCGACGCTCCTTTAGCAGAGTAATAATGCGCAACTTGAGTGATGCCAAAAAGTTCGGCATACATACAGTGAGCTTCTTCAACTGTCTCACACTCATAAAACCATTTTGCTATTTGTTTATAACTTTCAATTGAATTTTTAGTGACAGGCGCTATATTAATAATTTTTGTTGCTATCATCAATAACTCTGTTATTTTTCTTCGTGTCGAATTGATTACAATAGAATACTCACTTTGTTTTTGTGAAGAAGTATCAATGAACCATCTTCTCATAGCACTATATTTCCCGTAAGTATTTCGTCTCACACGCTCATTTTCCAACTCTAAATTCACTTTTTCTTTTGTCACTGAACGAGTTGAAGCTACTGCATCATATATAATTTTTAATCTTCTCTCATCATTCTCCATCAAGTGATTCAATTCTTTCTTTATCTGTTCTTGTTGAATACTGGCATCGTTTACAAAATCAGCAATATATCCATTAAACTCTCTTTTATATTTCTCAAAATCGCTAACTGTAGTAATTTTACTCATATCTTCACCTTGAATATACCGAAAATATTGTGTTGTTTTCATTGTTATATCAGAGAAAAGCAATGTTATATCTTGCCATGAACGATTTATTTCTTTCAATTTCAGGTAAGGATCATCAATATCTTGAATTAACTCTCTTAATCTTTTGGCTAATCGTACAAATCCAGTTTGATCATATGAACCGTGTTCATCTATCCGAGCATCATATTCTTCAAGAGCCTCCTCTACCATCAAAACAATTGGACTTAATTCATATCGAAGATCAGGATTTTTATATTCTTGAACTGTCTTCTTCCTTGAATGGTCAGGTGTTCCAATTACAGTACCATATGTATCTAATATCCTTAAGTCCTCTTTCAATTTCATCAAAGAGTAATCAGGTGTGTATTTCCGAACTTCATCTAACAAGTCTTCATTATATATTCCAACATTTGATTCTATATTCTTTTTATATAAAAACCTTACAATTGGTCGAAATCGTATTGAAGCACTACTTGTCAAATAGCTCAACTCACTAATTTGTTCATTAGACTTAGATAATAAGTTTGACATATTTTCAACTTCTTTCATATTCTAAATAACTATTTAAAATAAATCACAAATAACACTTATTTTATTGCGCAGCTTAATCTAAATTTCATTTTACAAAGAAAATATTAAAAAAGTCATTTTAGATTATAAACATTATACCAAGTTATATATATAATATCATTAAAAATCCACGAATAATGGAATTACGTAAAAGAAAAAAAATAACAGCATAAGAGATTTACTATGAATTATACTCCTGTAATAATATTTATTACAAAAGATGTTTCAAGGTCGAAAACTTTTATAATACATATTCTTTAAACAATAAATCTCTTTTGTAAAATAAAAATTTAATAGAAAAAGAAGCTATTCATGTTTCTCAGGATAGCTTCTTTAAAGATTTATATTTAATTACTAAGTTTTTATAATTTTCCGATTTTTGATGTCCATTTATCTCCATCAACTGCATAGTCTTTTGAATTTGAGCAAGAAGACTATTAGTCTCTGCTTTCCCACTTAATATCGATTCTAAAACATCTTTTGGATTCTTTAAAGGTGTCTGTCCAGAATCGTACAATAGATTCATTTCTCTATCAAAAATCTTGATTGTTTTAAAGACGTTTTCTTTATATAAGGTCGAAACATTCTCCGATAAATTTTGAACAACCAAATCATGATGCTCTTTTTTTGTTTCTCTAGCCGTTATAGCATCCTTAGAAAACTGATACTCATATCTTGCAAGTGTCCCTAAATATGACAAGTCTTTTGAAACAGCAATGACATAGAGACTCATTTCGTACCCTTTTGCTTCTAACAAGCTAACAGTCATTGTTGGTACTTCTACCGTTCTTAGAGTTCCTTCTATAATTAAATGATAATTCTTGTCACTTAAGTATTCCACAATATCTTCCGTCAAACGATTAGAAAATGGCGTCACTTGTGGCACATAGTCTTTCCCGTATTGTTCTACAATTTCATCAAAATTTGGATGTGCTTGTTTAAACGAATCATTATCCACCACAATTACATTCGTACCAATTTCCTTCATGATTGCATATCTTAAAGCAGTCTTTCCAGCTCCAGGCTGTCCACCAAGTAAAAAAGCTTTTGGACTCTCTGCTGGAACTTTAGAGAGTGTTAAAGCTTCTAGGGTATCTTCTAAAATTAAAGAATACTGCTGTTCGGTATAGTCTATATAAAAATTAGACATACTGTTCAACTGCCTTCTGATCAGTTATAGATTTTGTATACACATCCATCGTATTCCAATATGATTCAACCTTAGCCAAATCATTCATTGACATTTCAAACAGATTCATTTGCAGCATCCCTTTTAATTGATCCAGCAACTCAGCATATAAGTCATTTTTATTTTGTCTATCAATCTGATGCTTCACAACATATCTCAATACACGATTGTAGACATTGCGAGAAAATTCATTTAGTGATTCAACCTTAAAAGTTTTTTCATAATCCATTTTTCTCACCAACCTTCTTTGTTTATTATGCTTGATTATAACATAAACCAGCAAATTCTACACCTAGCCTAACTTTTACCCTAGTATTTTAATCTTTATTTTTTTCACTCTTTATTCTATAAAATGAGAGGTACACCAACCGAATAATCAGCATACCTTTCACCAGTCAAATCATCGAATTTCAAATTTTCCAATTGCAATGACAAAAGCTAGCATACATTCTTGGTAGCAATCCTCATCATATTCGCCACTCTTCCATGCCATCTTATTTATCAATGGTTGGAATCTAAGAATCAGCTCTTCGATCGCTTGCTCACTTCCATTTTTTGCTTGTATAAATAATTGGCTTAAGCTTTTCATGGTTAACTCCTTCCCTCTGTTGAGATAAATTAATTTCTCTAAAAACAAAGGAAAGGCGGAGAACGAGCAACACTTATTATTTTAACATTAGTTACTTTTGATAGATTTTCTTAGTTTTTGATACAATCGAAGCTTTAAATTTGTGACGCCTTGTCTGGATATATGAAGGACTTCACCAATTTGACGATCTGTTTTGTCGCTGACAAATTTTTCTATCAAAAAAAGTTTTTCTCTAACAGTTAGATTTGTCAAAGCTTCATTCAGTTTATCATCTTCAACATAGAACGGAAGATCCAGGGAAAAGAGATTAAAATCACCTCTTTCCTTTAATGAATCTTGTTTCACCAATTCTATAATAGTGGTATCCTCTTCAAGAATTTCATTTTCAAGACGGAGTGATTTTTTCTTGTAGTAATTAATTGCTGCATGACGAATGACTTTTTCAAAATACTTGGTTAGCTGTGCATTAACTCGTTCATTATTTTGATTCATTCAAAACACTTCTTCCTATTGAAATCATTATTTTCAAAAGGAGCTGTGTATAATGGATAATACTGTCAAATTTATGTTAAGCGATATTGCCAATAGCCGCGGTAAGCACGTTCAACGTGAATGGAAGAATCTTCTTTTATTCTAGGTAGGATGTTATTTGTAAAGTTAGGATAGGATATAGTTAACTGATGTTCTTTTGTTAAAATCCTATAGATCTCTTTATTTGAGAGTGGGACGTTTGCCTCTTTCAATATAGAAGCAATGGTGAGGCTAATTTTTTGGTAGGACTGATTTCGTTTTATTCCTTCTTTTTTTGCTAGTAAATACTTCTGATTTTCAATTTCAGACTTCGGTATTCTTACAGAGCTTGGCTTCACTCTAAAATCTGTATTACCTCCATCATCTAAATTGATCAATCTGTTTTTTAGTTCATTATATATGTTGGTCAATTCCCTCCTTTCTTTCATCAGTAAATCCATTTGCTGGTAAATTAACTTTTTTTCATCAAATTTATCCATTATTTTCTCCTTTCACTTATTACCAACAAAACAAGTGACTGAAAAGACACAGAATTTGAAAATTATTAATAGAAATGTACTCAATAACAAACGAAAATATTCAAAATTAACGAGAGTATTTTTAGAAAAACCTCAGATAAAGTGAAATTTATCTGAGGTTATATCCATATATCATCCGCCATTGCTACCATCAACTGTGTATTATATTAAATTTTCCTTGCTTTTACTAAACAAAAAAGAATAAACAATACTGTAAGAATACCTAAACCATTTAGAAACCCAGAAAACTGACTATTTTCTCCTGTTTTAGGCAATTGCTTTTTGGAAGAATCAAAATTCTCAGTTGGCATTGAGGTATCCGTTTGAACCTCTTCCGTTATTTTCTCCTTTTGCTTCTGATACACATAGATAACTGTTTTAGGTGTTGTCGAAAAGACACCTTTACTTTCCCCTTTTATCTCTTTAAGATGGTAACCAGCAATTTTTTCTTCTTTAGTTTCATAAGCTGCTCCAATATTTCCAGTCAATTGGACTTCTTCTGCTATTTTCTCTCCCCATTCATCTTGATGCTTAACAATTACAGGAGCTACTATCTCATGCTTTTGTTTCTCATAGATATATGTAACTGCTTGAGAATCTAGTGAAAATACACCATCTTTATTTCCTTGTATCTCTTTAAATTGATAGCCTTTAATTATTTTTTCTTCAGTCGTATAGGATTCACCAACAAAACCATTCAAAGTTATTGCTTCCACCAATGGATCACCTGATTCAGTCTGATAGTTCACGATGACTGGTGCAGCAAGCTGCTTATAGCTATACGTAACAACCTGCTCTTGTTCAGTGAAAATGCCAATAGCATTTTCTGGTAATTTTTCCTCATCTAACATATAACCATCAATGGCCAATTTATAGTCAGCAGAAGTTACATCATAGGGAGCATTTAGTGTGCCAGAAATTTTTTTTGAATCATTAATTTTGATTCCTTGCTGATCCACATATTGAATGGTCACATCCGCGCCTTGAGTAGCTCTTACAATTGGGATTGAAGCTACAAACGCGTATGTTGAAAACATTCGATGATAGATATCAAAATCAAATATAATTTCTACCGCCTCATCAGGAATATGATGAAAAATTAAGCCCTCTTCTGTATAGTCACAATTCACATAATTACTTAGCTTATTATTTTCACTATCTCGATAAAATGTACTACCTCGAAGTTGAGAACGACTTGATATTAATCGATCCCCGTCGATTTTTTTCATTACAGCATCCTCGTACTGGACGAGTAAAGATTCGTTATTTTCAATAATAAGTGGAGATAGTCTTACGGGTGTTTCTCGAGTAAATCCAGTACTATAAAACAATCCACGCGCATTTAAGCTTGGGGACAGCCCCATTAATGAAAAATCAGTCATATCAATAGAATAAACTCTTAGCCACTCTGTAGGATTTAGCACATTAATATATTGCCCAAGTCCTTCTAATTCATTGGCTGCAAAAGAAATATCGGATCGTCCAAGCGTTAACTGTCGAATACTGCCATTCGCTGTCACATGTGGCAATACATTAGGTCTTGTTTGTAAAAAAGCGCCGCCATTTTCACTTTGCTGCAAGGTAATGGCAGGAATATTTTTTGCAATTATTTGAGTTGTATCTAGTGAAATTAATTGATTTTTAGCATATTCCAATCCCGTTAAGTCAACAACCGTATTTAGAGGAATGGCCAACTCATATTGACTAAAATTAAGACTTTTAAGCTCTGCTACCATTTCTTTAGTAAGTTCTTCTGGCAATACGGTATCATAGCGTGTACTTAAACTTTTCGCAACGGCTTTCCTTAATAATGGATCTGGCATCCATGTTTCAACTAATGCTACTTCCTCTTCTTGAGCTATAGGGGAATCATTACTTTCTACTGCAGCTAAAACTGCTTTTGGAAATAAAACAAACAACATATTTCCTACTATCATTAATACCATTATTTGAACTTTCTTTTTTTTAAAATAATCTTTCACTTTATTTTTCATTTTTCTACTCCTTTAATCATTTAAATTAATTTTCATTTTTACTATATAATGATAATCACCTAAATATTCGCAATCATGAAGTAGAATAAATCAACAGAGGTTTGAGCGATTGTACTAGGGTCTAAATATTATTTAAGCTTTTTTAATTCTGAAAAACACTACATGCAATAAACTCAATGTAGTGTTTTCTGATTTTTTCAGCTATGGCATCGAAGTTACTCTATACGGATTTTGAACACTCTTCAACAAACTCGCGAGGAAACATAATTTTCTCAGCAGTTTCATCTATTGAATAGCCAAGAGCTAAAAATCTTTTTGCTACAGAGGTCATGCTTTCAGCAACCTCGATAATATGATGATCGACATCATAAAAGCGTAATCCTCTTTGCCCCCACGGAAATTCCTTTGTATCATGCAAATAGCGAATGGTAGGATACTCTTTTAAGTGCAAGATAAACGCATCATAATCCTCTTCTTCAAAGTAAAGTTCAAAGCTATTATTTTCACTAATCACTTTAATAGATGAATGAGTTGCTTCCTTCCACTGATCAATACTCATCATTGAAAAGTCACCTTCCCAAATCACATAACTTTGTAAATCTACCTTAATTTTTTGCTTAAGCACCTCTTGGTAAAACACCTTAGAGGCTTCTATATTTTCGACCACGATCATTGGACTATCAAACTTCATAACAACACTTCTTTCTATTATTTATTTAAACTCAGTATATTAGAAAGTTTTGTGCTTTTCACTGTAAAAAAGGGACATATTGTTTCTATATTCAGTTGGATTCACTAAGTATAATTCATGGAATGTTTTAACAAAATGTGCTGTATCATAGAAACCAAGTTGATAACTGATTTCGTCTATTGTTAAGGTTTTATTTTTCAAATAATCTAGTGAGAGGATAAGTCGTTTTGTTTTTAAATAATCTTTAGCAGTTAAACCAACTGTATTCATCATCATTCGGTTTACTTGCTTTGGACTATAATAGAGTTTATCAGCGATACTCTTCACAGAAGAATGGCAATGCGTGGCTTTTATGTAGTCAACTACTGCAGATATTTTTTTGTCTACACATAACTTCTCACAAAAGTAGTGATTTAACTGTTGTATCAACACTTCCACTGAACTTGAATCATAAAAGATATTGAACAATTGTAGGTAAATCTCTTTATTTAATTCTTTTAAAGGCATCGCTAAATTCGTATAGCTTGGATGACTATCTTTAAATAACCGAATCAAGCCACTAGGATTGAACTCAATCATAAACAAAATACTATCTGTACTTTTTACTTTTTTTATATCATTCGTTACCCAAAATACATTCGCATCAATACCTGAACTATTAAATTCAAAAATAATGGTTCCACCTAGATCAGGAACCAAAATTGGACTTAAAAGTTGAAATGAATCACTAGGTAAAGATATTGAATAATGAGAAATATACTCTCTCAGTAGTTTATCTGAAGCGATATGAACAAAATATTTATTCACTTCTACAATCGAGCTTATCCATTTCAAGCATATTCACTCCTTATTTTTTACTCGTACATACATTCTATATCGTAAGTATTATTTAAGGCAAAATCGTTCTTAAATAATCCAGTAGCTCCGACTTGAGCAACGGCTCTGTATGTCCCAAAATGCAATACTCACAATCAATACTTTCAATGACCCGAATCAATTGCTTTAGTTTATCAAAATCCATATAACCATTATTAAAAAAATCTTCACTTGTTGCGTCTCCTAAAAATAGGACTCTTTCTTCTGGAATATGAATCAGTACTGTGTCATCCGAATGTGGAGAATCAACATGAATAATTTTAGCAGTTAAGTTGCCAAGCTTTAACGTCAGTTCTGTATCAAATTCAATATCAGACAAAACAACTCTCACTTTTTGATTATTGCTATATTCTTTAGCAAAGCATTCATCATCTGTTTTCAAGAATTCAATGTACTGATTGTCTGATAATTTCTTTTTTTCATTTTCTAAAAACTCATTTGTCCTTCTACATGCGATAGAAAATCCATTAATATGATGCATCCCAAAGCTGTGATCCCAATGCCAATGAGTCATTACTGTTATATTTGGTTTTTCAAATCCATAATTCTCTAAAGAACAGTAAAACTCATCTACATGCTGCGCTGAATTTCCTGCATCAATAGCCAACTTCATACTTTCTCCATTTACATAAGCCAGCATAGGACGATCTGTGGCAGATTCATGAGGATAATAAAATATCTTATCTGTTAACTTTTTTAGTTCCATATATAATCCCACCTTTCTGGTAATAACTCTTGTAGTTCTTCCTCAGCCATCTCTGGTAAGATAACTTTTGTTGTTAGATTATGCTGATCAATTTGTGCAATAAATTCTCTACACTTTCCACAAGGAGGCAGTATTTTTCCACTTTCATATACTGCAACGATTTTTTTGATGATAGTCTCATTATTCTTAACCATTTCCGCAATCGCTGCTTGTTCCGCACACAACCCAAGAGAGCAAGGAATATCAATACACACCCCTGTATAAATTGTTCCAGCTTTCGTTTCTAAAGCACAAGCTACATGACCTGAAATGCCACTATTCTTTAACTCTTTATGGTTAATCCTATTCATTGCAATTTGATATAATTCTTGATTATTCATATTCGTTTTCGTTCCCTTCTTACTATACTCTTTTCTCTCTTACCTGCTCTATCCGTCTATTCAGCAGTATCAATAGCTATGAGCAGCTTAAATTTAGCTTGAACACGAACTGTTTACGATGAATCGCCTTGTCTAACGCTAATAATTCTTCTTTTGCTTCTTTAAAGGTTCGGTATGAACCTAACACTTCACTTTGATCATCGAAGAATGCTGCTGATGAAGACCCGTATAAAAGTGCTTTTGATTTGCCTATCTCTACTATTTTGAAATAAGCATAATATTTATTATTTTTGTCTCTCTGCACAATCTGAATGACTATTTCATTTAGTAATATAGCTTGCCTATGAGGTAACGGTGCACTTCGAATTGCGTACCCTTCTTTCACCCAATTTGTAGGATAAGAATTAACATACGTAGAAATAAATCTGCGGAATTTTTCTTTTATTTTTTTAAATATACTCATTTTGCCAACAGTCTCTTTATCACTAAGCGACCTATCACTCACTGTATTAGAAGCTGAAAATTGTGTTTTTACTGTAAACACACCCACCATTACAATGATCATTCCTAAAATTTCTCTTACAGAAATCATTTCTCCAAAAATAATAAAGGAATACATTGTTGCTATGACCGCTTGAAAAAGACATATCACCGAAGAAAGCGTCACATTTAGTTTTCCTTGACAATAAGCTAATAAATTATGTCCAATGACCTGTAAACAAATTGTTAAACCTAGAATTGGTAAAAAGTCATCTACAGTTTTAGGGACTTGAAATCCTTCAAAATTAGCCAGTATAAAAAGTGCAATAGTACTCCCAAGTCCACTGACAAACATAATTGCATGACTACCGATTCGATCCCTTAATTTATACGAGATTAATAAGAATCCACCATAGAAAATGGAAGCCAAGAACGCTAAAAAATCCCCAAAATAACCTTCACTACTGGCTTGAATCTTTCCACCTAACAGTACAAATAAACCTAGAAATGTAATTGCTACTCCAATTGGAAAATACTTTGGTATCTCTTCTTTAAAGACTAAATAAGCAATTGGAACAACTGTCAAAGGTGTCAAATTCGTTAAGAGATTTGCATTTGCGACACTTGTATAGGAAAAAGACATATTCCAAAGACCGATATCTCCTGCTAAAAAAACACCTGAAAGTAATAGAATCAAAACATCTTTACGCTTCAAAGTCTTCAATTCTCTATAAGCAAGTGGTAAAAGCAATGGTAATGAAAATAAAACGCGATAAAAACCAGTATTTATTGGCAAAAGATGGCTAGATTTAACAAATATCCCTCCCATTGCTAAAAAAGAGATGGCAACAATTTCTAATAAAATATCACTATTTTTGTTTTCTCGTTTTTTTGATTCCACTAGCTTTTCCTCCTGTTATCCTCATTGCGTCTATGATAAGATATAGGTGGACTTATTAAAAGTGCCACTATTCGCTTTTATTTAGGTGCCACTCAGAAAGAAGTGATAACATGATTTATATTGATCGAAAACAAAATAAACCACTCTATGTTCAAATTTATCAACAACTGAAAAAAGAAATCGTCACAGGTATCATTGACACAGGAACCATTTTAGCCGGAAGTCGTGGGTTAGCTAAAACCCTTGGAGTTAGCCGAAATACGGTTGATACAGCATATAGTCAACTGTTAGCGGAAGGGTATGTAAAATCAAAAAAGGGTATTGGCTTAATCGTCGTTGCAGTTCCAAAGCTAAACTCATCTTTTATGACACACAAAATCTCAAAAGCAGTTAGTGCAAATCGTCGGCATAGAGAGCCTCAACCTCATATTATTTATGATCTGACAAACGTTGGTCATTCACAAGATTTATTTCCAAAAAAAATTTGGAGAAAATTTACACTAGATAGCTTAGATTTACTAGAAAAAGAACAAAAGCTCTCTTTACTTCAAAATAAACAAGGCGACCCCTTTCTTAGACAGGAATTAATAAAATACCTAGCAAAGTTTCGAGGTGTTGAATGTGTTGCAGATCAGCTTATTATTACAAGTGGTTTACAGCAATCTTTAAGCTACTTATGCTTCTTGCTTGAAAGCGATAAGAACTTAGTTTTGATGGAAGAACCTGGCTATATAAAAGCTAGAACCATCTTTGAACATCATCATTTAGATATACAAAGTATTCCAATTGACAATGAAGGTCTCCTAGCTTCTAAGCTTCCAAAAAACAATCATACACTAGGAGTCTATACAACTCCTTCTCATCAATTTCCTACTGGAGCGGTTATGTCAATTAGTCGAAGAATTGAGCTACTAAACTGGGCTAGTGCCCATAACACTTATATCTTTGAAGATGATTTTGATAGCGAATTACGGTACTATTCACATCCTATCCCATCCTTACAATCTATTGATAGAAATGAAAGAGTCATCTATCTTGGAACCTTTTCAAAAGGGCTCTCACCTTCACTTAGGATGAGCTATATGATTTTACCGCCTCACTTAGTTCCTGTATACAAAGAAAAATTTGTAGCTTATAACAGCTCTGTCCCTTTGTTAAATCAATACACAGTAGCTAAATTAATTGAATCTGGGGAATATGAAAGGCATATCCGACGAATGAATCAAATATTTAAAAAAAGATTAGAGGTTTTTATTGAAGAATTTAAAACTTTTAGTATTAATGTAGACCTTTCTAGCAATGTCAGTGGACAGTATTTTTTACTTCATTTTTCTAAAGAAATTAATCAACAAGAAATGATCCAATTAGCGGAAAAAAACGGTGTTCGAGTTTATTCAACAATGCAGTTTTGGCATGATAAGGCGGCTTGTCCACCTTATTCTCTCTTTTTGGGATTTAGTAAAATCCTCGTTTCTGAAATTCCAGACTGCATTCATCGTTTAAAAACAGCTTGGAAGGACTACTTGTAACCTACCAATGCTTTGGAAATGTATTTGAGAAGCTAAATAAAGACGACTTGATTAATTGCCCAAGTCGCCTTTATTATTTTTTTAAATCAAGCTACCTTCCGAACAACCAACCACCATTTACATTCATCACTTCTCCATTAATATAAGTAGCTGCCTCCGAAACTAAGAATGACACTGCATTTGCAACATCCTCTGGCTCACCAATACGCCCAATAGGAATTTGCTGTGTGTAAAGCTTTTCATTCTCTTCATTAAAACCGCCATTAAAGTTCGTTTCCCTAATCACTCCTGGAGCAACAGCATTCACATTTATCCCAAAAGGACTCAACTCTCTTGCAGTAGCATATGTTAAGCCATTCACCCCAGCCTTTGACGAGGAATAGACCAGTGAACCTTTGCCACTTCCACCAGTAAAAGCACCGATCGAACTAATATTAACAATTTTCCCTTTTGTTTTTTTCAAGTGTTCTGCTGATGCAACAGTCATTAGCATCGCGCCTTTCAAATTCGTATCTATTACTTCATCCCATAAACGATCTGCATCACTTAAAGCTAATTCAGTTGAAACCAGTTGAATGATCCCAGCATTGTTCACCAGAATATCTATCCTGCCCAAATCATTGATAACTTTGTTGATACATTCTTTCACCTCTTGTTGGTTACTCACATCTGCCTGACAGTATCGACAATGGCTTCCTAATTCTTCACAAGCTTTCTTTAACTTATCTAAATTTCTTCCGATAATCACTACTTCCATCTGCTCATCCACTAATTGTCTAGCAATAGATAAACCAATTCCGTTACTTCCACCTGTTACAATCGCAACTTTATTTACTTTCATGCTGTTACCTCCTTAAGGTAATTCCAATTTTGTAATCGAAGTAAGTAAATCAAATGTTTCATTTTGGTCAGTATACCACAGTTGTTGATGTGGTCATCACAATTTATTAAGTAAATTATCAAAGAACACTTATGAGAGGCTGGTCAGATTAATTATTATGCATGATTTTCAACTAAATGACTTGCTTCTTTTAAAAATCCATCAATCACTGTCAATTCAGAAGCCGATAAATTATCCAAATACGAAAACAAAGCTTGATCAAATTTCTGATGATAAGCTTCATGAGATTCATAAGCTTCTTTACCTTTAGTTGTTAAATATAAACGAAATCTCTTCTTATCTTGACTATCAATTTCTTTTGTAATTAACTTTCTCTCTTGAAGCTTTATCAAAGTTTTATGAACGACAGCTCTAGTAATGCCAAACTTTCGAGCAATTTCAGAACTATAAATTCCTGGATAATCTCCTACCATTTTTATCATATGAATTTCCCCGCGATAAAACGTCATTTCTTTGCTACCAAAATCCAATATATTTGTTTTGCTATTGGCAATTCTCTCAGTTAATTCAATAAATGAACTAACAACATCATTTTGCTTTATCACCATTTAAGATATTTCCTTTCGATATATTGACTCGTTAAATTGACTAGTTTTAAACTTACTTTCCAATATTAGATGTGCTTGCTTCAAAGATTGTTCTAAATTATGATTCACCACTTGAGGAATACCAGCAAGATTCCCTGATAACCAGCTTAAACGGTAGCTAGTATTTTGATTTTCTTGATTGACAATGAGTAATTTCCCATTCATTTTAAGTGAATCAGATAGCTTTTTAATGAATGAGCTTAATTTGTCTTGAGAAACGAAGTTCAATATGCCAGAGGCAATAATCAAATCATAATTTTGTCCTATCTCATCATACTCAAAGTCGCCAGTTACAACATGTACTGCCCCATTTACCCCATGCTCTTCAACTGTTTTTCTTGTGATAACTGCGACTTCCTCTGTCTCAAAAATAGTCACAACACTATTGGGATAATGCTTACTGAATTCAATACCAAGAATACCTGCGCCTCCCCCTAAATCCAAAACCTTCAAAGACTCCATTTTTTCAATAAATGCTTGTGCTACTGTTGTTAAAAATGCTGGTACGCGTTCTATATACATCTCAGGAATCGTAAGCTCAGCTAATTTCCTAAAATCATAACATGGTCTATCTATTAATGAATAATCCTTCTCTTTTAAGTTAGCTTCAAGAGCACTAAGAGAAGTCATTTCTTCTCGAAATAGTAGTACTTCTCCAATATATATTGCACTATTTCGTGAAAGATATCTACTTGTCTGTGTAGTATTTATATATTGACCCTCTTCTTTGTTAATAAAGTCACATGAAATGAGAGCTTCAAGAAAAAATATTAGTTTTTCCTCTGGAATATCTAGTTCCTTAGATAACTCATAGCTACTTTTGGTTTCATCTAACAGAGAGAAAATATCCATCTGCAAAGCTGTAAAAAAAACTTGTGCTGCTTGATAATTATGAATCATTTTATAATATTTTTTATGCGTTTTTTCTGTATGTTCCATCTGAACTATCCTCCTCACTTTGATTGTAAGCTTAGCATACATTCTTTTTGTATGTCAAGCTTACAATTGGAAGTATCTCTTTACAAAATTAAATGAACAATCATCCAATTTTCTTTTTTCTCTAATTGAAGGTTGAATTGTGACAACTGTGCTGCCTTAGTATGTTGATCAAGATATTTTACTGAAACATATACAAATATTTGATTCCCCTTTTGAATATAAACTGGATTAATCAATTCAACAAAAAGATAATCTTTTCCTATTGGTTTTAAAGTACGCTCACTCACATAATAAGACAATTCTTTCTCGCTCGCTTTGGGATAAAGTTTAAAGAAGGTTTCTAAAAACGAGTTGATTTCTTCTATTGTTTTCGCATCAACGGTTCCATCATTTTCTAGCTTCTTAGGTTCATAAGAAGCTTTCTCTGGTTTACTGCTAATCGTTGGATTCTTCGTAATCACCATGTTATTCGCTTTATCGACATAAACAGTCAATGTATAAACTGAATCGACGGTTTGCTTTTTCTCTTTTTCAGAGATTAATTGTTTAACAGAAAATAGAACCTCAAAATTAGTATCATCTACCTGCTGAATATCCCAAAATTGAATAGCTTCTACCTTAGAATTCGTTGGAATATCAGTTCTTACAACATCCGAATTAAGTACTTGTAGCTCTTCTGTTAGATACATTTTCAAGTTCTCTTTTCTTTTATCTAAAGCAGTTTGATTGTGCTCCCACGAATAATATTCCTTGATAAAATTTTCTGTGAAGCTTTTAACTTTGCTCGTGTCAATCACGCGCTGTTCAATGATTTTTTTCTCATGAACCGTATGTTGATCAATAGCTGTAAAATTCTTATAGACACTAAAACAGACACTGACAATCAAAAGACTCCATAATAGTGTGACTGATTTTTTGTGTGTCCCCACTTTTACAGTAGGTATCTTTTTTGGTTTTGGCTTTTTTTCTTTTCTTTCTATTTTAATTTTCATTGTAGGTTTTCCTTTCTCTATTTATTGATGATTCTTCCTGCACCAATGAGGTGTTGCTGCCAATAGGAAGACGTTAAATCATCATAACCAATCGGATCGCCAGCATTATACATTTGGGTTGGTGAGACAACGATGCCAACATGCGTCACATAATCAGACGTAGCATAGGTTGAATGAAAAAAAACCAAGTCTCCTGCTTTAGCTTCTGATAGTGGGATATGCTGGGTTACATCATACTGAGCTTGGGCAATTCGAGGTAGCACAATGCCTGCCTTTCCATAACACCATTTTGTTAATCCACTACAATCAAAACTCGTTTCTGGACGATCCCCACCAAAGACATAAGGAAATCCTTGATATTTTAACGCTTCATCCATAATAGCTTGAACAGTTTTATCATCAAATTTTGTTACTCCAGCTGTTAGATATTGCGAAACCAATTTGGCGTAAAATTGATTGCCATAGTTGTATCGCCAGCCACCATTAATTGGAATCGCGATTGGATTGGGATAGTTTACTTTGACCCCACCAGACTTTTCTTTTGAAAAACTTTCTGCTAATTCATACGAATACTTCTTGCCTTTTGACGAGACATAATCGAGAAATCCTCCCCCGTAGTTATAGGACTGAATTGTGGCATTGATATCATCAATTCCTTTCGCTTTAACTGAGCTTAAAAGCTCCGAAAAATACTTACAGCCTTGTTTAATCGAAGCCTCTGTAGACAATGTATTCGGTGCCAGTCCAAGCGATTCACTGCTTTGCATCACATCTTGACCTTTTCCACCTGATTCTACTTGCATAATGGCTAAGATATACGAAACATACTCAGAAATGCCATATTCTTTACAGTATTTTTCGACCGTCTGTTTATGTGTCAATACCTCTGACGAAACATTTAACCCTGTAAGAGAAGCTTCACTGTTGCTACTTTCTTCCTCATCAGAAAAGAAGAGCGTGACACAAAATAATACGCCAAAAAGAACAGTAAAAAGGCTCATCACACCTATAACAAGCTTTAATTTTAATAGCTTCATGATTAACGCCTTCTCCTGTTATTTATTTTTTTAGGCTTGACTAACACTCTCTTGGTATTTAATTGGGTTGGCGGTTTTGTAAATTTTGTTGGCATAGGTTGATTGGTTCGTTTAATCTGAGTTGTTGTTCTTGTGGGAACAATTGGTTGATTCAGTCTATTTTCTAATTTAGGCGGTACATTAGGACGTTGGTGTTCCGGTCGTTTTAGTTTCATATTTCTAGTTGGTATGGTTGAAGCAGCTGATTTCCGAGCGTTCTTCGTTTTATCCAGCTCTAAACGTTTTTGTGCAATTGTTTCTCTATGTTGTCGTTGTTGAGCCAAGCGTTCTTGATGATTTAGCTTAGGGGTCGTTTTAGCAGTAGCTGCGAACTGCCTCATCGCTTCTTTGGTTCCCTCTTTCTTTTGATGAAAAGCGTACTTTGTTTGAGTCGGAATCCCCTTCACTTGTTCCTTCATCAGCCCTGCTTTATCTGTGAGTCTCTGTTTCGTATCTAAAACATTACCTGTAGTCTGGCCTAATTTCTTAGCTAAGGTTGGCTGACTAGCAGTTGATCTACTAACACTTCGATTTTGATATTTAGAAGCTTGTTCCGAACTAGGAACATTCTTTTTCGGTACTTTCGTTTTTGGATTTTTAGAAGTAGCTGCCGTTGCTAAACCAGCAATTGCCATTGAGCGTCCTAGCTTTCGTTGTAAATTCCTAGTTTGACGATGAATCATCATACGTGGTTTACGCATAATTTGCTTACCAACACCTTGGGAATCACTGCTTTGAAGTGAGAACATACTCAACAAATCACCTAATTTAAAATAGATTCCAGCAAACGTCACAATCTGCAAGAAAGCGGTCATAAAGAACGGTTGACTAGCAGATAAGGAATACAGCATCGTTGAAATACTAAACGCAACCGTAATAATCAAGGTAATCCCTGCGCGCGTCATAATGACATTAAACAGCTTCATTATTGCTTTTTTACTTGTCCCATTAAAGCTAGGAATCATACTTAATAAAAAGCTAATCGGCAAAAACATCGCATAGATAATAAAGAGCACTTGAGAAAAAATCATGATACCCGTCAGTAAAAAAACAAAAATAGAAATCCCTATATTAAAGAGAAACAAGAAAAAAACCATTCCTAAACGATTAATGGTTTTGGTAATGGTTAACTGATTATTTTTTTGTTCTTCTATCTCAGTTTTTACAATCTTCTCGCGATCCTTCCCATCATTTAAGTCTGGACTAGTTGAGACTAGCTTCTTGATTCGCGCTTCTCCAATCTCCTCTCGATTAGAATTATCATATTGAAGTAGTAACCAAGGCTGCTCCACTTGAATAGAAAATAAACTATCACGAATTAAATCGACACTGTCTTTTCCTTTTGAATCAGAGTGAGGTAAAATAATTTTCGTGCCCACGTCCAAGCTTGCTTTACTGATATCAGAAGAGAACGCATTGATTTTTTTGATATAGTCAGGGGCGTAAGCAATAAAAGAAGCAGATAAAATAAAGACTAGTAAAAAATTAATCACTGCTTGTATCGCTTTGCTGGTTTCACGTTTCAATAAACCTGTATAGGCGACATAGATACCTAATGCCAGTACTAAAATCAATAAAAAACCTACGTAAAAACCAGAGCTTGAAAATCCATGCTTCGTAACGCCTGCAATAGTTTGAATATTTTTCCCAATGGCATCCGCTGTTTGAGAAATAAAATCTAGTTTATAGGCTTCTTGTATGAGATAACCTGTCGCATTTGAAAGATACAGAGATATCGTCCAAATAAAATTGGAAATCGCATATAAGCCATACATGACTTGCTTGCCTATTCCATCGCCCCAATTCCAAGGGAGCCAGTTCCACGAATTATCTACATAAAAATCAAGTTGATAATTATCTAAGCTATACATAGAATAGATATTTTTGGCATCCACTGTATCATCTACTAAACCAACTGCTTGAACAATCGTTCCAAGTATAATCAAGCCTATTACAATGAAAATAGTGCTCAACACTAGAATAAACAAGACTCTTTTTAAGATTGACCGTTCCTTTTTCATTCCTCCACCTCTGTTCTGATGGGTGGTCTTGTATCAAAGGCATGAAGTAATTCCTCAAAGATAGGATGAAATTGCATGACACCTACTCGTCCATACAAATCTGAAATTAAACATTGTCCATTTTCTAAGTCTCGTAATCTCTTTTGATTGCTGTCGTCCTCTTTATCGACACCGAAAAACTCTAATGTCTTTTTGATTTCATTAATATCCGTTGAACGAAACGCAAACTTTAACCCAAGATTATTTTTCAATTTTTCATCCAGTAAATCATCCGCATTTTGCGTCACAAAATAGACCCCTGCATTCATCGCTCGTCCAGCACGAACCAGTTTCATTGAAAGAGTCTTTCCTTGAGCAACCTGTAAAAATGACCAAGCTTCATCCAAGTCAACAATTTTAAAGATTGAACGGTCAGAGTGAATGAAATCTAAAGCAAAGGTACTAATGACAATCAGCATCGCAACACTTAACAGTTCCATTGTTGTGTATTCTTCAAAACTAGTTTCAGCATCAGGTAGCACTAAATCTGCCACTTGAATAATGTTCAATTGCTTATCTAAGCTAATGGATTGTTCAACAGTTCCATCACTAAATAATAAGTGAGCAAAATCATAATCCGTAAATGATTCAATATGATCGGCAATGTGATTACTTATGGTGGTGTTTTCATTCCGTAGCTCATCCAAAACAAGCAACAGACCACGCGTTTTACTTTTGGTAACACGCCGAATCGCTTTTCGTAAGACAGGAAATTTTTCACCATCACGACTAGAAATCCCTGTTAAAAAGGTCAGAATATCAATCGCTAGGCTCTCGCTGTCTTTAGGACGTTTTAAAATAACGTATGGATCAAGCAGTCCTTTATTGGCAGCCTCACTTGTAAGATTTACAATATTAATTTCATGGGCAATATCAGGTAAGGTTTCTTTCCAATTACTCCGCTCTTCCTTCGGATCAACAATCACTGCTTGACCGCCAAAAAGGACAGCATAGTAGACAAGTAGATTATTACTAAAGGATTTTCCGCCACCTAAGCTTCCGATAAAGGCAGAAGCTAATGCATTCGTTACGGAGCCCTTTACCCCTTGACTCGCTAAGCTTGGTTTCAAATAGACATTCCGTCCAGTATCCAAATTGTAGCCAACATAAATCCCTTCATTTTCACCCAACATCTGCGTGGCACCAAAGCCTAACCCTGCCAGAAAATCAGAAGTGACATACTGAACATAATCATTGATATAACGTTTTGACGCAGGAATAAATTCGTTATGCAACCCAAGCATATCGCCAAAGGGACGAACCAGTTTAATACTCAAATCATCGTAAAAATCCTTGACCTCATTACAGCGACGCTTTAATTCCTCTAAATTACTAGCAGAGACGCGAACCACATAACTTAATTTATACATTGATTCCTTGCTCTGATCTAAGTTGCTTTCTAATTCGTTGACAGAATCCAATGCATCCACTACATTTGAGCTTGTTTCATTGTCACTTTCCCACGCATGGCTATCCAAATCTTTCAGCTCCTTTTTCTTATTGCGAACGGTAGAAAGAGCTTTTTTATTTGCTACGATTTCTACATTCATTGAGGTGTCAATCGGGAAAGTAAACTGTTGTTGCTGGTAATAAAAAATTTCACTACTAGGAAAATCTAGTTCACCTACAATTGAGTTAATTGTAAAATACGCTACATAGGTGGTCTGATCTTCATTTTCAATTTTGAGATAACGCTGATTTTCTTCAATCAGACAGCGAGTCGGCTTTAAAATATCATAGCGTTTGACTAAGGTTTCTTTGTCCCTTCTCTTAGTTGGCAAATGATACTCATACTCTTCATAGGGTGTCCCTGTTTGACCATAAAGATGTTCAATGATATAACCAAAATCATTCTTATCTAATTGACGAATTTTAAACCGCCTAGATATCTTAGTCTCTAACAGATTTTCCATTCTTGAGAATCGTTCAATTTCTTCATTGCTCATCGCAACAAAATCGCCCATTAATTTATGACTGACATCATAGAAAAACTCCTTTAGTCCCGTCATAATTTCTTGACTAATGTTTTTAACCGTTAGTTCTTGCTCGTTCAGTAATAATTTAAAACCAATAAAAAAGCGATAGTCTACTTGATTGTCTCCAATCATGTCTACTAACGCGTCTGTCTGTTCATCTATTTTTTGATAGGCCACTTCTTTTAATTTTCCTGTAACTTCTTTTTTTGAGCGCTCCTGAGTGGCTCTAATACTTGTTTCTGTACTTAACTGTAACGCATGTATTTTTCCATCTCGATTTTGAGCAATCAATTGTCGAAAGCTATCATGCACCTGAAACTTTTCTTCTGGACTTAGAAAACTGTAATTATAGGGAATTAATTCATAATACGCAAAGCATTCGCCATCTTGATTAAACACTAAATTATTTTCGATATATTTAATCGGATACGCCATATATTTCACTCCTAACGATGGTAAGGGCTGCGTTCAAATTCTGTTTTTTTAGCTTTACAGGTTTATAGGCATAGGTTAATTTGGGTCGAACCAAGTAAGAAAGAATCGATTTTAAAAAGCCATAGGGTTTCTTTCCATCGAAGGTCTTTTGACTCATAAACCAAGTAAAGGCAACAGGGATACCGAGATATTTTAGGAAAGCACCACTAATGAATGACAAAGGCGGGACTTTCCCAAATAGGATGACGAATAAAACTGAGAGTACAAACCAGGTCATTTGAGTGAAAGTAATGGGAAATGGCAATTGTAAATCGTTGATAGCATAAACTACTTTTTCTACTGACCAAATACTTGTGTAGCTTTTTATTTTTTTCATTTCAATTTAACACATCCTTTCTTGAAATAAAAAAAGAGTAACCTGTGTATAATATACAACTAGATTACTCCTTTATTTCTAAACAATTTCAAAGGTAAATAAATTATCTTCCATACTTATTAACTTATATTCAAGCCCTCTATTAAGCAATAATTCAGTCTCTTTCCTATTAAAAATATCTCCAATAAATACACAAGAAGTATCTATTGGAACCATTATTTTAGCAATTGCATCGTACTTTAATACATCACTGTGTAATACATTCTTAAGACTATCTTTGTCTATACTAGTAGAAACAAATCCTTTATCAATAAAAGTTCCACCAATTACCAAGTTAAGTAACTTTTTACTATCAAATTTTCGATAAGTTATAATAGGTTGTTTACATTTTCTATCTTGAAACATTTCATCTAATAGATTGATATTACAAATAAAATCATTGAACATTGCTTCAGTTGTTATTCCTGTTCCATAAGTTAAAGCATAAATTCTATCAAAATCTGCCTTAGTAGATATGCTTTCTCTTAATATAAGGTTAATATCTCTAAATTGAGTAAAACAATAATCTTTTAGTGCAAGTAATTTGAAATGATTGGTTTCAATTGGTAAATTAGTCTTCATACTTCACCTCCATGCATCAATTATAAACAATTTTACCAATTAATTCATTATTTAGTTTACATACTCAAACACACCATGAGATGTTACTAAAAAATTTCCCTCTATTTCCATATCCCTTCCTAACGCTTCATAATCAATATAATGCTGTAAATGCTCTGGCATCTCGCCTAAACTTCCTGTTTCCTCAATGTAATATCGCGCTACATCCTCCATAGAATTGCAATCAGAATAACAAATAATATCATCCACATGCTCCAATAATTCTTCTAAACTATTAAACCAATACCCTTGAATTTCGGATAATTCATCATAAATTGGTGTTCCTTCTATTTCCTCTACCATTTCACAAAGGCGATTGACCTCTTCAAGCGGTGTATATTCATCAATTTCAAATGGCAGCTCATAATCATGAATCGCATACTCTTCATATTCTTCATTTAAACCAATTCGTTCTTTTACTTCATCAAAATCAATAGGTGGTGTAAACCACTCACCAACTAGTTCTCCTTCGTTATATTTACCTAAATTAGCAATATACACTTGCATTTCCATCTGAATTTCCTCCTTTCTTTTTTGTAATTAATTAGATACAGCTACAAAAAATACTTAATAGATTTCCTTTTAAAATTTGGTATAATTGACCTAAACAATTTTAGGAGGTTTGTAATGAAAAAAATATTTTTTGTTTTTCTAATTGGATTTAGTTTGGTTCTTTCATCCTGTAAATCAAATAATGAGATAACCTCCACAAAGCAACCAGACAATATTATTAGTAGTCCTCTATATTCTGATATTGAGCCTTTTATAGGAATGTGGGAATTAGTTCCAGATGAAAATAACCCTAAGCCAGAAACTTTACTTTTATTACTATCTTCAGATGATATATTTATGTACTCCATAAAAAATGATAGTACAAATTTTTCTGAAGACTCAAATCAGCTTACTTTTCAAAATTTTTCTGATGGAAAACTTAGTCTTTTATCTAAAAAACAAGATAAAGTTTATTCATTTATAATTAATGATGAAGGATACTTAGTTCACACTTGTAGTAATTATCCAGATACCTCTAAGCTATCCTCTACTCGTACATACAAAGTCTTGCTAGATCATTAAATTAAAAGAATTCGCTTTCCACTTACCAAACTATCTTTTAAGGAGAATTTATGGCTACATTCATTCACAATACTGACAAATTTTTCGCTTTTTCTGATACTCTAATCACTAATTTTGAATTAAAAAATCAATTCTTACATATTCAATTTGAATTCGTCTTTTGATGGTTAAATAATAATGGTGAACCAGTAGTTTATTCATCAGAAGGACTTTCCAAACTAATTATTCAGCTTAACAATATAATTAGCTGGACTCATTGGGAGGACATGTTAGATCATACTAATGAATTTGAAAAACAGCTTTCTTCACTCCTGGGAACGGAATTCTTAGAATTTTCATATAAAAATAATGTTGGAAGGATAGTTTATGTTGGTGGAGAAATCGAGTTCGAATTTATTGATTTTCAGATTAGTGTCTCTCCAACAAATTTATTTTTTTATAGAGATTTCACTGCAAAAGAATATGAGAGTTTTTCACTTCTAGAATTACCTGAAACTAACTTGCCTGTCTCATTTTTTTAGTTTCAATGAATAATAAAAATTTGTAGCGATATTTTTTCAAAAGAACAAGCATAAAAATTGATTGAACATAAATAATTCATCATTTATGCGCCAATAATCTTATTAAATATATTCAACAATACATCCTTCACTCCACCTGCATTAAACACTAAGCCGACTGCAATTAAGGCAATCACAAGAAATCCAATCAACTTAGAAAATTCTCGTTTAAAGCCCAAATAAATACCAATAACCACAATCGCCATTAACACCAGTGATTGAGCATTGGATAAAAACCAATTATATAAATTTTGTCCAAAGTTCATTAGAATTGCTTCCCCCTTTCTTCTAAATAATTGTAGCGATTCGCAAAATAGCGTTGAACACGTTTCAACAAATTAATAGGTGCCAGTCGTTCGCCATAAACTGTTATTTTATTATGATAGTGAGGATAAAACGTCTGCTTATAAAAATCATACTGATAGTAAATTGACTGTGGCTTCTTAAACCCTTCAATAATGAGAGCTGTATATTTCCCTGTATCTAACAAATACAATTGGTTCTCTATACCACAGAAAAAACCAAATTGCTTTAGCTCCACGGTTAGACGACTCATAAAATCACATCCTCTACGGGTGTCACTTGTTGTTCTAACAATTTTTCATGACGCTCACTTAACTGCGCTTCTCGAATCATCTCATCAATTACATCTGTTCCATTTCGTTCATCAATTTTCTTAGCAACCTTCAAGGTTGGGGCGACTTGTCGTCTCAACCAATTTAATGTGCGATCAAAGGAATACGGTTCTGGTTTCGTTGTTAAGCGTAAAGCTCCCCGATCTTTCCCAATAAACCATGCCCATTGCTCATTCGTTTCCCACGATGAACGGCGCTTTGTTTCCTCTTTATCGACAAAACGAATATAACGATTGATAATGTCGAAGGCTGTCTTTTCAGCATCGCCATAGGTTAGTAAATCATTGATTGCATGGGCTGCACGTTCATTTTTCAAGCGAATCTCAAAACGATTTTTGACCTCTGCTTCTTCTAGAGCAATATCATTTTTCACATACTGCTCATAGTCTTTTTCATAAATACAAAAGTAAACCTCACTTTTGAGAGAGCCAATATACAACGTATTGCCCATTCCTTGCTTTTCATCACGATGCACCAATTCTCCTGAACGGTAATTTTTAAACGTACGAAAAACTGAAATACATTCTTCTTGCTTACACTTCTGTGCTAATGTGGGAATATCTAAGATACCTACTTTATCATTAATAGCTAAATCTATTCGTTTGAAGACACACTGTTCTTTTAAACACTCTCGAAAGAAGTCAAACCAATTTCGATGCTGTGCCAACAGAAAGCTCTCAAATTGCCGACAGCCTTTCCCCTTAAGCTCTAAAAGAACTCCCTTAGTCTCATCATAAGAAATCATCACGACAATATCACCAAAGCGATAATGCTCTTGATAGCCATAAAAAGCATAGTCCTCATGAAGCATGTAATCACTATCGATACGTAAAATCACTTCAATGATGTGCTGAACATTTGTCGTTGGAAACCGAATCCTAACATAGTCAAATAACAGCTCTAATGGGTTATCTGGATCAAACCGCTCTAATGCATTGAACAGTGCTTCTTTTAATTGCGTTGTAGGCATTACTTTGCCATTTTCGATACTGTTTAAATACGATCGACTAATACTAGCTGCTGTTGCCAATTTATTTTGAGATAACCCAAAGGCCATCCGTTTTTCCTTAAGCTCTTGAATCCATAGGGATGTATCAGTCACTTGCCTTCCTCCAATCAAAAAAGCAGTTGTCCACTTTTACATACCATCGGACAACTGCTTAAAAAATATGAATCCCTTTTAGATCAAGGGTTCGGTCAATATAAAAGACTATCTCTAGTCGTATTTGTGCCCCCCTGTTAGATATGGGGGGGCTAATATATTGGCGTGGCTAGCGCCACACCAATGACAAACTAGTCAGCCGCGGCAACCTTTGCTTCGCAAGTCACTGCGTCTGCCTGTTTGTTTTGTATCAACTCTTCTATTGCCTTTAAAAAATCATGTTCTTTTGGCACAAGTGGGGTATAAAATTCACTAATGACACTGGTTCCAACATCTACATAGCCTCTCCCTTTAATGGGTTTTAAGAAAAAGTCTTTGTCTGTTTCTCCAAACATCATCGAGTACCCCAATTCAGACATTCTTCCTAAAGCAACACGAAAATTAAATTGATCACGAATACCATCGCCTAAATATTTTGCATCAGGTCGTTGACAAGCAAGAATGAGGAAGAAGCCACTTTGGCGTCCCAACATCACGATTTGCTTTAATTTACTCATGACCTCAAGGCTTTCACGACCAATCATTTCCATAAACGAGGTGTATTCATCAAATACTAAAAAGTTAGCTGGTAGCCCCAGATACGCATAATTTTCTCCTGTTTTATAGCCTTCCATTTGCTTCATCGTTTCATTTCGTTCCATCATTTCATCATAGAATTGATTTAAGCAAGCAATCATGTCGTCTTTCTTATAATAGACATTCGGCATAACTGTTTCTAAATCTGCTAAATCCGCATTCTTTGGATCAAGCACGTAAATAGTTGCATTGGTTTGTAGCAAGGCTTCAATAATCGTTAAAATAAAATAGGTCTTGCCGCCACCTGTTCCGCCAGCAATCAGCATATGGGGTAAAGAATCGTATGCCCAAAGAACTGAGTCCATTAATTTTAGTGTGCCATTCATTGCCTGTACCTCATCAATAGTTATTCGACTATTGATGGTATCGTAAAGCAAGGTATATTCCACATAGGAATCCTTCAAAATTTTATCGACTAATTCACAATACAGTCCTGTTTCCAGCTTTTTCTCTAACCGTAATAATTGATCTTGATAGGTTCCCATCGTGATCTCTACGTGGATATGAATTAAGCCATCCTTTAACCGATAATAAACCTTTGGAAAATAAGTGATTTTTTCTTTTGTCTTGTTTTTTCCTAAATCTTTGAAAAATGACTCTGATTGAACTTGCTCTGATTCATACCAGCCATTTTCAAGTAGCATTCGTGCGAGTTTTTGGCGATGCTGTAGCTGTTTTAAATGATCTATTCGATAATAAGAATAGAGAGCTGCAACTAATAGACAAACAAAAAAAGCAGTGAGGACACTACTTATCAAATAGGGAATATTCAGTTGAATGTTGGCATCCAATAGTTTCAAGTCAGACCAATCAATGGCAAGAAGGGACTTTCGATAAAACAAAGCCATTACTAATAGAAAAATAGGCGTCAAAGAAACTAACGCGACGTGATAAACAAGGTGTTGATTTTTGGGTCTGATTTTCTTTCCACGATAATTTAATAAATTTTTCATGTTAGTTCCCTCAATTGTTGATTGGCACGAGAAATATCATCATACAAAACTTCTAAACAAGTCACATGATAGTTTAATAATGCTTGATAGGATTCAACATGGACTCCTTTTTGACCTAATGCCTCAGCTTCTTTGATTTGTTCTAAAATTAAGTTAATAATCTGTTCATCCATTTAGCTTGCCTCATGACAATCAAGATAAAAAATGACCAGCTCTTTTGAAGTTTCTTCACCTGCACAGGCAAAATCAAAACACATCGCTTTTTTCTCTTTTGTTTTCTCTTCGTCAAGAATTAAACCAAACACAGCATCTTGATTTTCTAAGCAATGCTCGATGACTTCCGTTACCACTTGATCTTGATTAATCGGAGCATCAGATGACACTACTTCTTCAAAATCTTTGAGAAATTCATCCATACCGATCATTGTCCCTTGAATGGATTGCTGCATCATGCTGATTCCACCTTCCCATTTTTAGTCACTGGAATTGATGGTTTTTTCTTCTCTTTTAAACGAATATCATCTGCCTTTACATACCAGTCCACGTCAGCGCCTTGAAACGTGGCAGTTGCCACTGTATCTGCCACCGGATTAATCAATTCGACCTCTGCATTATAATCAAATTCCTTAAGCGGAACAGATGCAGGAATACTCACTTGAATCATACGTCCTTGACCTGTTGATTTTAAATCATAGGTACGCTCCTTAATGTCGTTCGATGCTGTGCCATCTTCATTTTGAATGCGCACCTCACGACGCAATGCTGAAAATTTCAATAGACCAAATGTTGCCTCTTTTTCAATTACAATTCCTTCTGCTAATCTCATTGTTTTTCCTCCCTTTCTTACGCCTTCACAATATCATCAGCGTGCAGGACATAATTGGTGAATCCTCTTGTCCCGATTTTATAGCCCTCTGCTATAATTTTAGGCTGAACCAATTTGACTTTATCTTCTACCTCAAAATGCTTCTCACCACCATCAGCAGGTAAAATAACCACAATATCATCTGCTCGTTGAATGGTAGAATACAAGTTATAGCTTCTAGAAAGGACTGTCGGTCTGCCATTAATTCGGCGTTGTTCAACCGCTCCTTCTCCTGCATATTCGAGTTATCCAAAGGTTTGTTCCATATTTGGAATAATGTGTTTTAGTTCCATTGTTTTTCCTTCTTTCCGTTTTAATTTAAATAATTCCAGCTTTACTCTAGTTAGAATCAGACTTTCTTAGTCGTTTGTAGCCTAATATAGCTACTGTCCCTAGAAACAGCACAGCACCTGTTTTAAAGAGAACTCCCTTGCTCAATAAATTCTCTTTAAAAGAAACATGATCTCGTCTACTTCTCATTTTCTACGTCACCCCTTCTCTATAATTTAACAAACAAAAAAGACGACCTGTGTGTCTGATCGCCTTTTCTATTGCTTCTTAGTTATCTTTATTGAAGTTTTTGAGGTACCTCTTGTAACCAATTCCACCTGCAAAACTAACAATAAGCAACAAGCCAATTATCGCTACTACCCTATTTCGTTTTTGTTCACCTGTTTGTGGTAAGCGACCTTTTTCTTTTGGTTGAGGATTTTTAGGCTCTAGTTTTTCTGGAACTTTTTTATTGGTCATCTCACATTTTACAATCTCATTATCCTCTGCAATTTCAAAGGGTAACGGAGTCTCATCTAACTCATACCCTTCTGGAGCGTCAAACTCTTTAAACGTATAGTTCCCTGCTGGCAGCCCCTTAAATTTAAACTGTCCTTTTTCATCCGTTCGACCATCAACTACAATTTTCCCATCTTTATCCAAAATTTGAATCCCTGTTTTAGGCAATGGATCAGCTGTAGCAACATCTATTTTAGACAGCTCTGCTCCACCCTTTTTCAAGATATTTTGGATTTTGAATAGTGGTTCTATTGATTCATCCAACTTGAGCTGTTCATCAGAATTTTCATTTTTTTCATCCATTGGGATTGACGTTGTTGAATTTGGCTCAATCTCTGAATCAGTTGCTTCTTTTGTTGCAGAAGTATCTTTTTTAGCATTTTTATCTGTTAATGATAACTCTTTTCCTTTTTCATCATATGCTGTGATGCCTTTCATTGTAGAGACAATTTTTATTGATTGTTCAGAGATAAGATAATCAGCAGAAGACGGTTCTTTTTCTTTTAATATAAAGGTGCCTACTGGAACATTTTTGAAGGAAACAATCGATTTTTCATCAGCTGCTACAGTTTGTATGACCTTTTCCTCTTCATCTTCTAGTGTAAAAACAGCCCCTTTAGCATTTCCAGAAAAGTCATACGTATAGCCTTCCTTCTCATGAAGAATTGCCTTCTCGTTTTCCTTGATAAAAGAAAACTGATTAAAATGAAGCTTATTAAGAATTGGTTGATCTTCTTCCTCAGATACATTAATCTTCACCACTTGATCTTGATTGTTACCATCAAACGTAAACGGAAATTGACGCGTATCTAACTCATGGAGAGAACCCGCACTTAATTCTTTGACATAGTAATTGCCCACTTGTAAGTTTAATTGCTCACGACCGATACCATCACTTGTTTTAATAACAGCCATCAAGCTATTAGAATCAACGGATAAATGATCGTTTACATGAATAGCCTCCACATTATATAAACCAAAGATCTTTTCTTCGGATGGGACAGTCTCTAGCATTGGGCTATTATCTTTCCACCCCTTTATACTTTCCTCATCCTTATGAATCATGAGCTCAACCTCTTGAAAATCATTTTTTACCTCTAAACTTGTTGAAACTAAATCAACCGTTTGCCCACCATAGGTAAATTCAAATGGTAGTTCTGCATGATTGATAATAAATCCAGCAGGCACACTTTTTTCCACTGCAACATATTTCCCTAAAAAGAGCTGGGGCATGTTCTCAACAACACCATCATTATTGGTCGTTACAGTCGCAACAACCTCTCCCTTAGCATGTCGTTTTGTGCCACCAACCAAAATGTCTTCTGCTGTTTTTAAATCAAAAACAACGTTCGCTAACGGTGCTTGATCGTACTCTAATTGCTGAATAAAGCCATATTCAGAATTTAATGAGGTTAACTTTACTGGTTGTTTGCCAAGCTTCGTTAGCTTCAATAGCCCCATTTGAGGTTGGTTATTCCATGTAATTTCAATTGTCTTATTCGGTTCAATCACGATTTCTTGAGACAGCCCCTTACTTACAAATCCATCAGCAGCTTGTATTTCCGTTATTTTAACCTTTGTTCCTGCTTTAATATCTCTTAGTTCAGCTAAACCATTCTCCTTTGTAGTGACCTCTTTCGTTTGTCCAGCATATTCAAATTTTATCTTTGTATTTGCCAATGCTTTTCCTGTCGTTTCATCTACTTTCTTAAGTTTGACATGTCCGTTTAAATTCACTTTAATAGTCAAGCCAAAGCTTCCCGCTGAATTTAGTTTAAATTTAGCTAATCTTTGTTGCCCTTTCTTATGATAAACAAAAGTTGTTCCTACATCGTTTTTATTGGCAATATCATACTGTAATGTCCCTGTTTCTTTAGAAGCTGTTTTAGCGGTTAACTTTAATGTATTTCCTGATTTTTCAACATTTAAATTCGCTGAATTATTGGCTAATACCTTATACTTGCTTAACACACTATTTGAATCCTTTAAGGTAATAGACTCACCAACATTTAATTCAATCGTTTGATTGTCGAAACTTGGCTTAATATTATGAGCATCCACCTGATTCAATATTCGTTGCTTTTCTGCTTGATAGTTTGGAACCTGGGTTGTTAACAATTCATTTCCTAGTGTTTCCCAAATAATATGCTGTGTAATGGTATACGATAGTGCATTAGGATTGGTTTGATACCCATAATAAGCAATCAGGGCTAAACGATCCTTTTCTGGTATACTCAATTCGCTAGGTTCAAAGCCTGCTCCTGGCTCTGTCACAGGAATACCATGCTCAATACAAAATGCTGGATTCCCATCCACTGTCATCATATTCGATCCTTGCTCTGTCCAATGTGTCCCATTGAGTAATTTAGAGTGCCATGTAGACACCCAATCCCCAATCTTATGGAATGACCCCTCTGCAGCGTATACGGATGATGCAGAAGTAATAAGGGGTAGTGTGATTAATACGAACAATAATAATCGATTGATTAATTTATTTACTTTTTTCAAAATGATTCCTCCTTTTTTCCATAAAAAAAAGAGCAAGATTTTTAGGTTCAAAATCTTGCTCTAGTGTCTTGATTCAAGTGTCTGATGTTCACTTGTTTCTACTATTTAATTTTCTAAATTTTGTAAAAGTCTACTTGTCTTAATTGGTCGATAATCGTACCCAATTTCAGCTAGTAGCTCTTCCCAATTTTTATTTGTTCGTCGCATAATTGTATCAATTGATGGTAAAGCATCTCGATCATATCTTCTTCTAAATTCGGTCATAGACAAGCTTTCTTCCAAGTTCAATCGAACAATTTCATTTTTCAAACTTGTTAGCAATTCAAAGTCTGTTACAAAACTTTTAGAGGCCACTCGTTTATCAAATAATTGGCTTATATCAATCTGCCTTTTATTAACCGTCGATAAGCTTGGGAGGTTTTTACCTTTGCGATTCTTTTCATACATCCTTTGTGACCGAATATTATTCTTTACAATAAAAGATTGGAGAATCTCAAACAGCTGGTCGTCTGAATATTTTGCCCATCTATATCGATCGTATGTTTTATTTCCTAAACGATTTTGCAAATTTTCCCATGAACCGAATCGCTCATTAATAAACCACAAACTTGGCACTTTATTAGGAAACTCTTTTTTTGCGTTCTGATAGTCTCTAACACTTGTGATACCTTCAAATTCAATAAATTCTTGAATTAATACCATCAATTCTAAATCATTTTTTTCTTTCCAAATTGTTCGATGATCTTTTACTGTCATCAGCCACTCACCCTTTCATTTGTAAAAAAGTACTTTGGCTTGTCCATTTTACACCTGCACCAACTGCACAGGTTCTTCTCTGTATTTAGTAGACTCATCCTCTAATCTACTAAATTGGGGCATCGTTTTGGTATTTTAGGAATCCTTTTTGTCGTCAACTTTTCCTATGATTTCTACCTACTTTCTGACAACATAGGTAGTCAATCTGGGACAGTCAAGGACAATTACAGAAAATACACACGATTTCCTTAAACAAAGCCAAAAGAAAAAGCCCTTGATATCAAGGACTTTCGCACTTTTTTCTTACTCGGGCAATCTAAGAAACACTTATCTTCTGATTTCTTTAATACGAGCTGCTTTTCCGTGTAATGCACGTAAGTAATAAAGTTTCGCACGACGAACTTTACCATAACGAACTACTTCGATTTGGGCAACACGTGGTGTGTGTAATGGGAATGTACGTTCCACACCAACACCATTAGAGATTTTACGTACTGTATAAGTTTCGCTGATACCTGTACCGCGACGGCCGATAACAACTCCTTCAAATAACTGAATACGTTCGCGTGTACCTTCGACAACTTTCGCGTGAACGCGAACAGTGTCCCCAGGACGAAACGCAGGGATATCCGTACGTAATTGTTCTTGTGTTAATTCTTGAATTAATGGATTCATTCTTTTTTCTCCTCATTCCAAACATTCTTATGGCACTGCCACAGCGGAATATCGTAATAGTTGAGCGCTTTACACTCACTGAAATAGTTTAACACAGTATCTATGTTGCTGTAAAGGGATTTTTCTTGATAATCTTACTTAATCTACGGGAAGCTCATCTAAAAAGTCTTGCAGTTGATTGATCAGTTTGCCTAAATGTAAACCATCGACTAAACGATGATTGACTTGAACGGAATATGGCAAAAGCAAGCAAGCATCCCTCTTTTCGAATTTTCCCCATGTCACTTTAGGGATCGAGTCATCCCGATCTAAGCTCAATTCATTACCTAGATTTGTGAAAGAAAACCACGGCAGGCAGGAAAACTGGATCATCTCGTCTGGCTGATACTTTGAATCAGGAAAGTAACTCTGCTGTTCTGCACTGACTTTTTTTGCTTTATTGACAAAGGCGTGCAGCTCTTTTTCTAGATCAAGAGTCACAATATGAAATAATTCACTGTCAGGTTTTAAATCTGTAAAACTTGGAATTAAACGATCGATCAAAAAAACTTCTTCGCCTCGTATTTTATAACGGAAATTTTCAATTTGGTTCATGATAGTTGTCGTTGCATAAATCATGCTGTAGTAAAAAGATAGCTCGTTTTGTTTCACATACTCATAAAAATGAGTCACATCCAGTTGTGTCGTCACATCATACAAAGGTGAATCTGCAGCTCTTGAAAAAAAGTCAAAATGCTCTTTCCGTTGCCATGTTTTTTGATCGATGACTGTTGCCGTTACGCCCATTTCTGTAACCTCCTGTAAAGCTACTCTATTTCATTACGAAGTTCTTCCAACCATTTTTCCTGTTGAGGTGTTAAATCAATTTTCTCAAGCATATCAGGTCTACGATTTAGCGTTCGTCTTAAAGACTCTTTTTGCTGCCACTCGTCGATCAATTTATGATTGCCGTTTGTCAACACTTCCGGCACTTGCATCCCATTGAATTCCGCTGGACGAGTATATTGAGGATGTTCCAATAACCCAGTTGAGTGAGAATCTGTTTGAGCGGACAACTTATTTCCTAAAACATCCGGCAATAGACGAACTGTTGCATCGATCATCACCATCGCCCCTAACTCGCCCCCTGTCAACACATAGTCACCTAAAGAAACTTCATCTGTCACTAAGGATCGAATCCGCTCATCATAACCTTCATAATGACCGCAAATAAAGACAAGATGCTCTTCTTTAGAAAACTCTTCTGCCATTTTTTGATCGAACGGCTTTCCAGCAGGATCTAAAAGAATCACACGTTTTTTCGTTTCTGGTGACAATTCTTCGATGCTCTGTAAGTTATCATAGATAGGCTGAACTTTTAACAGCATTCCCGCTCCACCGCCATAAGGATAGTCATCTACAGATTGATGTTTGTTATCTGAATAATCTCGAAAATTAGAGACGTTGATCTCAAGTAAGTTCTTCTCCACTGCTTTACCGATGATCGACTCACCCATCGGCCCTTCAAACATTCTTGGGAACAGTGTCAATACATCAATCTTCATCATCGATCAATCCTTCTGGGATCTCCACACGGACAATACCTTGCTCTAAATCGACAGACTTAACAACGGATTCGATATAAGGAATCAATGCATCCTTTTTCTTAGGACGCTGTACTACCCACACATCATTCGCTCCAGGTGATAAAATCTCTTTGATTTTGCCAAGCTCTTTTTCATTCTCATCGATCACAGTCAGTCCAATGATTTCATGATAATAAAATTCATCTTGGGGCAAATCTGTTAATTGCTCTTTTGATACTTTCAAGATACCGTCACGATACTTCTCTACATCATTGATAGATGAACGTCCTTCAAAGGTCACGATATCAAAATTTTTATGTTTACGGTGTGTGTTGATCGTTAGTTCAATTGGTTCTTTCTTCTCTTGAAATAGTGTTAACGTCGTCCCTTTTTTATAGCGAAGCTCTGGAAAATCCGTTTGAGAAATCACTCGTACTTCTCCTTTTAATCCTTGGGTATTAACGATTTTTCCAACATTTAAATATTCAGTCACGAAAAGCCCTCATTTCAAATTTTTGTCTTTTCCATTTTACCATTTCCAGTGACTGAATTCTATCTACATCTATCATTCAATCTTTTTTTATTAACTATGCATTAATACCAGTCAGTGTTCCATAAATCAAGAATAGGTTCAGGGCGGTCAATACAATCGCAATGATCCACGCAAGTACTTTGACCCACATCGGGTTAGCAAATTTTCCCATGATTTTTTTATCACTCGTGTACAATGTCAATGGAATGATCGATACTGGTAAGGCGATACTTAAAAAGACTTGTGTATATAATAGTAAGTCTTCAACCGCTGACTCTCTCCCTCCATAAAGAATCACACAAATGATCACAGGAACGATCGCAAGCAATCGTGTCACGACTCGACGCATCCATAAAGGCATCTTCAAATGAATAAATCCTTCCATCACGATTTGACCGGAAAGTGTACCTGTGATAGTCGAATTTTGCCCAGAAGCAAGTAAGGCGATCGCAAATAAAATACTCAATACCGGGCTGGCAATATTCCCTACGATATCAGGATTTTTTAATGCATCAAATAGATCAACGAATTTCCCTAAATCACTATTTGTTCCATAAAATAATGCTCCACCTAAAATCAACAATAAACAATTTACGATGAAAGCGACCGTTAGTTGGATATTCGAATCCCAAATAGTGAAACGAATGGCTTTAGCTTTTTCCGCATCATCATTACGATCGAATTTTCTCGCTTGAGCGATCGAGGAGTGCAAATACAGATTATGCGGCATCACCGTTGCACCAACGATTCCCAGTGCTAGAAAAAGCATCGATTTATCACTTGCGATTTTAGGATCTGGGATAAATCCACGTAAAACCTCACCGATCATTGGATCAGCTAACGCTACTTCATACGCAAAAACAAAGAAAATGACCGCTATCAAACAGGCTACGATCGCTTCGATTTTTCTAAAACCTAATTTCGTCAGTAATAGTAATAATAATACATCAAACGTTGTGATCAAAACACCGATCAGCAGTGGAAATCCAAATAATAATTGCAATGCTACAGCTCCACCGATGACCTCAGCAATATCTGTCGCCATGATCGCAAGTTCTGTAATGATCCATAGAATAAAACCTGTCTTTTTACTTGTGTGTTCTCGTGTTGCTTGCGCTAAGTCACGGCCTGTTACGATTCCTAATTTTGCCGCCATACTTTGAAGAAGCATAGCAATCAAACTAGATAACAAAATGACACTTAGCAATGCATATTTATATTCAGCACCACCTGCGATCGATGTGATCCAATTCCCTGGATCCATATATCCGACTGCAACGAGAGCACCAGGTCCGCTATATGCTAAAAGAGTTCGCCAAAAGCTCGCATCTTTTGGGACTTCCACTGTATTGTTGATTTCTTCTAGACTGGGACCATTGGCATAATTCAATATTTTTTCTGCTTCTGTGTGCTCTTTTTTCATACTTATATCCTTCTTCCATTTATCAATCCTAAGGTTCCTTTTATTATATTTTTAGGTACACCATAATTCTTAAGTTTATTATAATCCTCTCATGCATAGATGTAAACAGAATCATTCATTTTTTTAATTAAGACTTAAGTAGGATGTTTTTTTTAACCTTTTATTTGTATAATATGTTTAGTAAGTTGGTTCTTACAACTTTGTTCGTAAAAATTTGGAATTAACAATGGTAAATTACTAATAAGAATTTTATACTATAGATAGTTACTTTTAAGGAGATGATAGAATTGAGCATCGCACTTTCACGGAAAATTATAAATTGCATTTCGATCGTTGGAATTATCGCGACAATTGCTGTAACGATTTATTTCATGCGGTTAGGTGTTTTTAAAGATGTTGACGCATTGAGAGGTTTAGTCGGTGACTCAGTCATCTTGGGACCGATCGTTTTCATGTTGATCCAAATCATCCAAGTGGTGATCCCGATCATTCCAGGTGGTATCAGTTGTGCTGCTGGCGTTTTGATCTTCGGCCCATTTGCAGGCTTTATATATAACTATGTGGGGATCGCGATTGGATCTGTCATCATTTTTCTTCTTGGTAGACAATATGGCAAGCCATTTATTTTAAGTCTAGTTAGTGATAAAACATATAACAAGTATATCGGCTGGTTGGATAATGAAAAACGTTTTGAGCGGCTATTCGCCTTAGCGATCTTCTTACCGATCGCTCCCGATGATGCTTTGTGTTTAATGGCTGGTTTGACAAAAATGTCTTTAAGAAAATTTACTTTGATCATTATTTTAGCTAAACCAGTTTCTATCTTCTTATATAGCTTAGCATTGATTTACGGCGGTACTTTTTTGAACGGTTTGTTGGGCTTTTAAGCTCTAAAAATGTATAATAGAAACGATCAAGATAGAATGCAGCTTGTGTTCTATCTTCTTTTATTTTAGTGTTGTAAGGATGGATGGAATGTGACATATTTAAAAAACAGTTTCAAAAATATGATTGATTTTTTTTCGGGAACATCAGCTTATTTCCGCGATGTTCTATTGATGCATGGGTTCATGTTATTTATCTTACTGCCCTTTCTGGCAAGCTCTACGCGATTTATTCTAAGACAAGGTCAAATCAATTATTTGTCTTATGATACGATTCCAATCATTTTTGAAAAGCACCCTGGTGTGTTGATCGCTTTGTTGTTGATCTTAGTTTTGATTGTAATCGCAGTTTTTTTTGAATTTACATTTTTACTTTTAAGTATCTTTTTTATTAAGAAAAAGCAACCGATTTCTCTCTCAAATTTATTAAAAGGTACTTTTCTTCAATTAAAAAAAATTCGTTTCAGTACGATCTTATTCTTTTTGTTTTATTTTTTCTTGGTTTTACCCCTTAGCGGTTTAGGATTCAATTCAGATTTATTGGCAAAAATCAAAATACCCGCGTTTATCATGGATTTCATTTTTGCGAATCGTGTAACGATCATAGCGCTCGTTCTTTTGGGTTACTTACTCTTTTTTTATCTTTCGATCCGTTTGATCTTCGCGCTTCCTGAAATGATTTTAAGAGACGTACCGTTTCGTCAGGCGGTCAAAGAAAGTTGGCATTCGACCAAAAATCATTTCTTCCGGATCCTTGGTCAATTTATTGTCATCGGCGGTAGTATTTTAGTCTTTTTTGTTTTAAGTTATACGGTGATCCTCAGCGCTCAAGCAATCATTGAAGCAGCATTTCCTGAATATGCTTTAGTCAGTGCTGTCGTTGCCATGACCTTATTGCAGTTTGTGTTACTGCTGAATATTATTTTTTCTACCGTCGGGATCTTTTATATCACGATCGATTATATGGATGACGAAGGATTCTTACCTGAGATCCCTCAATGGTTCTTTACCCAGAAAAAACCTTCTCATAGAGAATGGACAGCCCTAAAAATCGGCTCATTCGTGTTTATTGCTACAATCTTCGGTATTGGTGTCGGCACGTATAATACTAATTATTTAAGTAATCCTTCTATAAAAGAACCGTTGACCCTTTCTCATAGAGGGGTAGATGATGGAAACGGTGTTCAAAATTCATTGACAGCTCTCGAGAAGACTAGCTTAGAAAAGCCAAGTTATGTAGAAATGGACGTTCAAGAAACAAAAGATAAACAGTTTGTCGTTTTTCATGATTTCAATTTAAAAAATTTGACCGGTGTCAATAAACGCCCAAATGAACTGACTTTGGCAGAATTAGAAAAACTAACAGTGACAGAAAATGGGATGCAGGCACCTGTTTGTTCCTTCGATGATTATTTAGCTAAAGCAAAACAGTTAAATCAAAAACTTCTTATAGAAATCAAAACAACCAAACAAGATAGTCCAGATTTAGTCGATCGCTTTATTGAAAAATATCGAAATATCATCTTAAAAGAAGAACACATTATTCAAACATTGACCTTCAATACAGCAACAGAGCTCAAAGAAAAAGAGCCTAACTTTTATGTCGGTTATATCCTACCATTCAATATCGTTGGTCCACCAGTAGCTAATGTTGATTTCTTCACTATGGAATATACCACATTGAACAGAAATTTTGTCAACGCTGCACATAACGATGGGAAAAAGGTCTATGCTTGGACAGCAAATGATGAAGACACGATGACTCGCATGATGTTTTATGGGGTCGACGGTATCATTACTGATAAACTTAAATTGCTGAATGAAACGATTCGAACAGATGTCGATGAATTGACTTATTCAGACAAATTACTTCATTTCGTTATAGGTATTGGATAACTATCAGAAAGATCATTTTTGTGAATCACAAAGCAATTCCGCTTGATTCCTACGATTTATTCAAAATAAAAATGCGATGCAAAAGTAAAATTTACTTTTGCATCGCATTTTTTACTATTTCTTGCCCATTCGGCTTTTACCATCTTGACACAGATATAAAAGCGGGCAAACTTCACATTTAGGGCTACGTGCCAAGCAATGATAGCGTCCGAAAAAAATCATCGTATGATGTGTCTTCACCCATAACTCTTTAGGGATCTTACGCATCAACGTGTCTTCTACTTCTCGTACACTGGCATCTAATTTACAAATACGCAAGCGTTTCGACACTCTTTCAACATGGGTGTCCACAGCGATAGCTGGCTCACCAAAAGCATCTCCCATAACAACGTTTGCCGTTTTTCGACCGACACCAGGCAATGTGATCAATTCTTCTCGGGTCTCTGGTACTTTCCCGTCAAACTGTTCCAATAATTGTGCCGCACAAGCTTTGATATTTTTCGCTTTGTTACGATACAAACCAATCGTTTTGATTTTTTCAATGATTCCTTCGATCGGCGCATTAGCTAATGCTTCTGGTGTTGGATAAGCAGCAAACAATGCGGGTGTTGCTTTATTTACGGAAACATCTGTTGCTTGAGCACTCAAAATGACCGCAATCAACAATTGAAATGGATTTTGATGTGTAAGCTCGCATTCCGCTTCTGGAAACATGTCATACATAATTTCGATAGCTTCCATTGTCTTCTCTTTGGAAAGCATGTATCTACCTCCTACTCGTTATCTTCCGGATTGAGCCAATTATGAAGGGTAACTTTAGGTATAGGCTCATTTGCAGCACCTTGCTGCTCGATTTCTTTTTGGATCAATGCTTGTTTTCGTCGTTTTTGATCTTCAGCCACTTGCTCTTTTGTCGTAATATTTTTACGTTCCCAAGCCAGCAAGATACGATCGATATATTTTAAACTATACGCCTGATTCAAGACTGCTTCTCTTAAAGCTAGCCTGATCAATTCAGGTTGATAATGGTCAGTTTCCAACCACTGTCCGATCATCTCTAGTTCGATCGGAGACAACTGTCTACCAAATTCTTTCTCGAATCCTTGATACAATTGCTTGATCGATTCTTCAGATGAATGCTCCTGCTCTTGTTCTATCTGTTTTTCCTGTAATAAAGAAATTTTCTCAAAAATTGGCAGTAGATCATACGTATCCATCATTTGTCCCTGCTCATTTTGCTTTGTCTGGATTGTTAGAAATCCTCTTGAAACGAGCTGATTCAATAACTTATAGATGACTTCCATGGGCTTATTCATGATCTGACTGATTTCAGCTAAATCTGGAAAAAGATCTCCTTTAGCTTGTGAACGGAATAATTGCAGCCAAAAAAGGAATTCTTCATCTGTTAAGCCGATTTTCTGATAATTTTCTATTACTAGATTGGAGACAGTCGTTTCACCGGCTTGCAGGTATTGATTGATTGATAACATAACTGCTCCCTACTTTCTTTTCTTAATTAGTTACTCATTGATTTTGTAAACATCATAATAAACAGATTTCATGTAATCGATCAAATATTGCGGATTCAATTCTTCTCCTGTTGCATCTTTGATCAACTGATTTGGCTTTCTTGAAGCCCCATATTGATGAATATGTTCAGTCAACCAGTTTTTGATCGGTGAGTAGTCATCACTTGCTAGAACTTTATTGATCTCAACATCGTTCTCCATTGCATGACGCAATTGCGCTGCATACATATAGCCAAGTGCATAAGATGGGAAATAGCCAAAACTACCACCAGACCAATGCACATCCTGAACGATTCCTTCAAGATCATTTTCCGGACGAATCCCTAAATATTCTTCATATTTGTCATTCCAGATTTTTGGTAATTCATCTACTGAGATATCCTCATTAAAAATCAATTTTTCGATTTCATAACGAATGATGATATGAAGCGGATAAGTCAGACTATCTGCTTCGATTCGAATCAAGCTGGCTTTGGTCTCTTTCAAAGAATCATAGAAATCAGCGAATGTAATATCGTCAAATGTTCCTTCTGTACATTCTTTGAAGAACGGAAATTGCTTTTCCCAAAACTGCTTATTACTGCCAATGATGATTTCGTTAAACAATGACTGCGATTCATGGATCCCCATTGACGCACCGGTAGAAAGCGGTGTGTAATCATATTTTGGATCAATACTTTGTTCATAAATACCATGTCCTGCTTCATGGATAACTCCAAAAGTCGCCATTGAAAAGTTTGTTTCATCCCAGCGTGTAGTGATCCTTGCATCATTTCGATTCAAATCCAACATAAAAGGATGAACCGTATCATCTAAACGACCACGAGAAAAATCATAGCCTAACTGTTCTGCTACTCCTATGACAAATTTTCGCTGCTGCTCTTTTGTCACCTTTCTTGATAAAAAGTCTGTTCTAGGTGCTGTTCCTTTTTCAGCGATCGTCGCTCTGATCTCCATGATTCCAGTTTTGACTTGAGCAAAGATTTGATCTAACTTTGCCACTGTTAGTTCAGGTTCATATTGGTTCAATAGAACATCGTAATTTGTTGCTTCCTCTTTTTTCCAATAAGGGATAAACTCTTTTAGAAAATCAATGATCGTTTGGATTTCAGCTTTCATCTGACCAAAATCTTTCATTTTTCTAGCTTTGAGCCATGCTGCATGCGCATTAGTCAATGCTGTATTATACGCCTGCATACGTTCAGGAGGAATGCTATGATTTAATTCATAATCCTCTTTGACTTGTTTATAGACTGCCAGCCCGACTTCTGATAATTCATCTGGATGCTCGTCAAAATAGCTTATCCCTTCTTGGATTTTCGGTCCTACACTACGCTCAAATGACATACCGGATAAGTAGCCTACTGTTTCACCGCGAAATCCACTGCCTGCTTCCGGCATCCCTGTTTGACTGTCCCATTCTAATAAACCTAATGCAGAATTCAATAACTCGATTTCTTTTACTTCTTGTAGAAATTCTTGTTCCTTCATTTTTTCATCCACCTACTCTTCTCTTGGTTTTCTTGGCGGTTTTTCTCCCCAATACTGGAATAAATCTGTACGCAATGCGCCATTGTATAATTTACGTTTTTTTGTTGCTTTAGCACCATAATACTGTTCAAAAGCTAGATCACTAGTCAGAATATACTTGCTCCAAGTTTTCAACGGACGGAAGACTTCGCCCATTTCTTTATACAATTTACGAACAGATTCTTCTTCTCCTAAACGTTCTCCATATGGAGGATTGGCAACGATAACACCGTATTCTTTGTCAGTCGAGAAATCCTTTAAAGCAACCTGTTTAAACGTGATAGAATCACCCAAACCGATTTCCTCAGCATTTGCTCTAGCAATATCGATCATTTTCCCATTGATATCTGAACCTGTGATATCCAATTCAATATCATAATCTGCTTTTTCATCTGCTTCTGTACGAACCTTTTCGAATACAGCTGGATCAAACCAATTCCAGGTTTCGCAAACAAATTCGCGATTAAATCCTGGAGCAATATTATGACCGATCAACGCTGCCTCGATACAGATCGTACCAGATCCGCAAACAGGATCATAAAAAGGACGGTCTTTGCGCCAATTCGTTAAAGTGACTAGTGCTGCCGCCATATTTTCTTTTAAAGGTGCTCCGCCTTTTTCAAGTCGGTATCCCCGTTTAAATAAACTTGGTCCCGTTGTATCAAGAGTTAGTGTTACATGATCCTTTAATAGTGCTACTTCCAGCTGGAAAAAGGCTCCAGACTCAGCTAAAGGCACTGACGCTGGACGATGATAAACTTCTCTTAAACGATTAACGATCGCTTTTTTAGTGATCGCTTGACAGTCTGGTGTGCTGTACAATTTAGACTTGATCGATTTTCCAGCAACAGGAAATTCTGCATCCATCGGCAAATAATCTTCCCAAGGCAAGGCTTTGACTTTTTCAAACAATTCATCAAAGGTCAATGCATCAAATTCACCAACGATGATTTTTATACGATCAGCGGTACGTAGCCATAGATTGGCTGTCGCGATCGTTTCCATCGTTCCTTCAAATAATGCTTTTCCATTTTCAACTTGACAGGGAATCCCCAAATCACGTAATTCTTTTCCTACTAGTGCTTCTAACCCACTTGCAGCTGTGGCTACAAGCTTGAATGTTCTTTCTTTTGTCATGATATCTCCTCTTGAAGTTGAAACAAAAAGTCAACATATCCTACGTTTTGTTCCCCTCATTTGTCAGATTTTCTACTATTTTTACTTCCATCTTTAAAAAAAGCCTTCACAACAAAGTTGGAAGGTCATCCTGATTACATGTAATTTTCTGTAAGCCATGTTCTGTATCGACTGTTTCTCAGGGAAAAACAATTGATGGTCATCATCTATCTGCAGAAATCATTCTGCCTCTTCTACTCGTTCATTTCCTTTAGAAGAGCGCCCCTACCATTGTTTGGGTTGCTCGCTCGAGGGGTTTACCGCGTTCCACCAATTCCGTTTCCAAAATTGCTTCGTCACTGTGGCACTTTCAAGGGTACTCTGACATAGCCGAAACCTTAGTCATTTTTCCTGCCGTTACTCTAATACATAAAATCCGCCTAAGCAGCTTTGATGTATCCAAGTACCTTAGCTTATGTTTTCGCTAAGCACGAACACTACAGACATCTCAGTCTGTGCGAGCATGGACTTTCCTCAGCCTGATAAATCAAACCGCGATCACCCGAAAATCACACATGTATAAATAAGGTCAATTAAAATTGACGTGTTTCTGAATGATCGACATCACGTTCATAAGAATTATGGAAATTACTTTCATATGAAGGAGTTTGTCCCATACCAGAAATTGGATTTGAAGCTGGTGTATCATCTAATTTTTTTCCAAAAACTTCACGTTCTAAGTTAGATAGACGTTTTAAAATATCAAAGTTTGTAACAGCAGCACTCTTAGGCATTTCTGGTGTACTACGTGAAGGCATTGCTTGTTGGACTTTAGATGCTTGATCTAATTTAGCTAATAAGCGGTTATTCTCTTCTTGTAAAGTTAAGATTTCCTTATTATAAGCTTCATAGTCTTTGATTACGTTATCTAAAAATTCATCAACTTCAACCGGATCATACCCGCGCATCTTGGTTTTAAATTCTTTTTGTAAAATATCTTTTGGACTGTATACTAAATTTGCCATACTTACACCTCATTATTTTCTTTGATTAGGATAAAAGTTCATAGTTCAACAGCATTATTGTATCGGAAAATCGTCAGAAAATCAAACAGATTCTCACCAATCCATCGAGTTTTGTAAATCATCCATCGTTATCAGACGTATTTCATAAGGATATTGCTCAGAAAAAAGAGTCGCATCTTTTAAGAAATACTCTGTTTTCCCTGGGTATTCACGATCGTAGATCAATAAACTGGCTCCCGTATGCTCTAATAAAAATCGTGTGTGCATTTTTAACTGCGCTGGTGATTGATAAGGTTGGTGGCTGACAGAATCAACAAAATCTGCAAGACGTTCGACTTTTTCCAAATTTGCTTGATTTTTCTCATTCCAGTTACTGCCAAATTCTTTAAAAGGATAAATGACCCCAAGCTTCAATTCTGGGTAATCATTTTTCAATTCAGCCACAACTTCTGCTGCCCAAATTTCTGTCCCAAGGTTGCCTGAAACTAAAACCCACTCTAAACCCGCATCCAAAAACCCCATAATTTCTCTTTTTAAGACATTTTTAATAACTATAATTTTTGGGTCATTGTCTTGAAAAACCCCGATTTCAAAGCTTTTATATCCAGTCACATAAAGTGTTTTTACGTTTTCCATAGACATTCCTTTTCTTTCATAAAGATTTTTTGTTATAATATTTGCTAGGAGTGTGATAGAAATGGCTTTTCATTATCCTAATGGTACTCCCTATAACAATCATGAAGCACCGAAATCAAAAAAACAAGTAAAAAAACAAAAATCGATTCAGTTTGGCAAACGCGGTATGGACTTTGAAGAAGAAATCAATAAAAGTAATGCATACTACCTTGCTCGCACTATTGCAGTCATTCATAAAAAACCGACACCCGTCCAAATCGTCAAAGTGGACTATCCTAGTCGAAGCGCTGCAGTCATCAAAGAAGCTTACTTTAGACAGGCCTCCACGACGGACTATAATGGTGTATATAATGGATACTATCTGGATTTTGAAGCGAAGGAAACGAAAAATAAGACCTCTTTTCCTTTTAAAAACTTTCACCAACACCAGATCGACCATATTAGGCAATGTTTGGCTCAAAAAGGAATTTGCTTTGTTCTCTTGTGGTTTTCATCTTTGAATAGATGTTTCTTTTTTAGCGGTGAGGCGCTAGTGAGTTATTGGTCGGAACAAGAAATCACTGGAAAAAAGTCTCTACCTCTAGCAATGATCGAAAAAGAGGGAATTGAGATCCAAATTGGAATTGCGCCAAGAGTTCCTTATTTGGACGCAGTAGAACAATACATACAATCGAATAAAGGAGTTGCAATGAATGACAACTGATGAAATAGGATCACGCGCTGCAAGACATGGGCATTCACCTGCCCCTGCCCCGAACAGTGCGGGAAGCATTCCGCCTTCTGATGGCGGAAAAAAGCCTAAGAAAAAAAGAATTCTGCTAAAAATTTTCTTAGGACTAGTCATACTAGGGATTCTCGGCTTACTTGCCGGTCTTGGCCTGTTTTGGTCTTACGCAAAAGATGCCCCTAAATTAGATGACGAAAAATTAAGTGCCACTGTCTCTTCAAAACTTTACGATATCAATAATGAAGTGTTTGAAGAACTGGGTGCGGAAAAACGGGAAATGATCAAGCCGACAGATGTACCCCAATTGCTTAAGGACGCTGTGGTATCGGTTGAGGATAAACGCTTCTATAAACATAGTGGTGTAGATCCCATTCGGATCTTAGGATCAGCTTTCTCAAACTTTAAAACAGGTGGTCTTCAAGGTGGTAGTACGTTGACACAACAGTTGATCAAGTTATCTTACTTTTCAACCTCTGAAAAAGATCAAAACTTAAAGAGAAAAGCTCAGGAAGCTTGGCTGGCGATCCAGTTGGAAAAAGAAAAATCAAAAGAGGAAATTTTGACGTATTATATCAATAAGGTCTATATGGCTAATGGTCTATATGGTATGGAGACTGCAGCACAAACTTACTATGGCAAAACTTTATCTGAGCTGTCGCTTCCTCAAACAGCTTTATTAGCAGGAATGCCGCAAGCACCAAACGACTATGATCCTTATGTAAAACCTGATATTGCGAAAGAACGTCGTGATGTTGTTTTGTATACGATGAAAGAAAATGAAAAAATTACGCAAAAGGAATACGATGAAGCCAAAGCCACACCGATCGATGACGGATTACAGCCACTTAAACAGTCAAATGATAATCGTAAGATCGTAGACAACTATATTAAAGAAGTGATCGATGAAGTAGAAGCGATGGGCAAAAATATTTATACAGATGGGTTAGATATCTATACAAACCTAGACATGAATGCACAAAAGCATCTCTACGATATCATCAATACAGATCAGTATGTTGACTATCCAGATGCAGATTTCCAAGTAACTTCAACTGTTATTGATGTAAAAACAGGACAAGTCAAAGCGCAGATCGGCGGACGTAATATCCCCGATGATGTTCAATTAGGAACTAACTTTGCTAATGAAACCGATCGTGATGTAGGATCAACGATGAAACCAATTGCTGATTACGGTCCTGCAATTGAAAATCTAAATTACTCTACGGGTCGAATCATGATGGATAAACCCACAACTTATGAAGGAACTAATATTCCAGTTACAAATGCAGACATGCAATATTACGGTGCATTGACGATGCGTAAAGCGATCATGTACTCCCGTAATACTACCGCCATTCAAACCTTTGATGCAGTTGGTAGCGATAAGTCTGCTGAATTTCTGAAAGGTTTAGGCATTGAGTTTAAAGATATCGTTGCTGCAAATGCGATTTCCAGTAACACAAGTGAGCTCGGTGGAAATAAATATGGAGTCTCTTCTTTAAAACTAGCTGCAGCATATGCTGCATTTGGAAACATGGGCGTCTACAATAAGCCTTACTATGTAAATAAAATCGTCTATCAAGATGGCTCTGAAGAGGTTACTCAAACGGAAAGTCATCGTGCAATGAAAGACTCTACTGCCTATATGATGACCGATATGTTAAAAGACGTTATAAACGGCGGAACGGCCTTCAATGCAGCTGTTCCCGGACTTGTCCAAGCGGGTAAAACAGGAACGGCTAACTACACGGATGAGGATCTTGTTAAAATGGGCGCTTCAGAATCTTCCAGCATTGCACCTGACAGCACGTTCGTAGGTTATACACCTCATTATGCGGTGTCTGTTTGGACAGGATACAGGAACCGTTTGACCCCTATTCCTTTCGAATACTGGGGTACTGCTTCTTCTGTCTATCGTGAAATGATGACTTATCTTTCTGAAGGAACAGCAACGGATGATTGGACAATGCCTGATAGCGTGATCCGCTCTGGTAGTGAACTCTATGTTAAAGGTGCTTATGAAGAACAATTGTTGCCTTCTAACACAGGCTATACTTCTTCAACCTCTTGGGAAGCGCCTGTAAGCTCTGAGCCAACCTCAAGCAGTGCAACAGTACCATCATCAGAAACACCTGTCTCACAATCAAGTGAAACTCCTGTTTCGTCGACACAATCGCCAGAGCCGCCTGTCTCATCAACAGAAGAACCACCTATTACTTCGACTGAAGTGCCGCCGGAGCAATCATCAGCACCACCTGAACAAAATAATGCTTCTCGATCTGGCCGTTCTTCATCAGGTTGATTGAATAAAAAATGTCTGGGACGACTTGATAAGTCATCCCAGACATTTTTTTATTGATTATTCAACGCTGCTTCAACAAATCCCTTAATCAAGTGTTGTGGTCTATTTGGTCTAGAGATCAATTCTGGATGGAACTGACAGCCGACAAAGAATTTTTTGTCCGACAATTCAACGATTTCTACCAAACGGTTATCTGGGGAAACACCAGAAAAGACTAAGCCGTTTTCTTCAAATAGTTGACGGTATTTGTTGTTGAACTCATAACGGTGACGATGACGTTCTTGAACAACTTCTTGCTCTTCATAGGCTTTAGCCGTTACGGTTCCTTTTTTGACTTTACATGGATATAAGCCAAGACGTAGCGTTCCCCCAAGATTTTCAACATTTTCCTGATCTGCCATCAAGTCGATGATATTGTTTGTGATTTCAGGATTATTTTCTGCCGATCCTGCATCTTCTAAGTGTACAACATTACGAGCAAATTCTACACAAAGCATTTGCATGCCCAAACAGATGCCTAAAAACGGAACATCATTTTCACGAGCATAACGAATAGCTTCTATTTTACCTTCGACCCCGCGATCACCAAATCCGCCAGGAACTAGAATTCCATCTGCATCTTTCAAGATTTCCTCGACATTTTCTGCTGTTACTTCTTGTGAATCGATCCAATCGATCGCAATGTCTGAATCAAAAGCAAAACCAGCATGTTTCAATGCTTCAACGACGGATAAGTACGCATCCGGAAGTTCAACGTATTTCCCAACTAATGCAATTCTCGTTGTTTTCTTAAGTCCAAGCACTTTTTCTTCCAAAGCACGCCATTCAGTCATGTCCGCTTCCGGTACATCTAATTTCAAGTGATCACAAACGATCTGATCCATATTTTGTGCTTGAAGAGCCAACGGGATCGAATACAGTGTTTCCACATCTCGCGATTCAATTACTGCTTCTGGCGCAACATCACAAAACTGTGCCAGTTTATTTTTTGTTCCTTGGGAAACCGGAAGTTCTGTACGAACAACTAAAATATTTGGCTGAATCCCTAAACTACGCAATTCTTTCACACTATGCTGTGTTGGTTTTGTCTTCATTTCACCTGCAGCCTTTAAATAAGGAATCAATGTCGTATGAATGTACATGACATTATCGCTGCCCACTTCTGCTTTCATTTGACGTAAAGCTTCTAAAAATGGCAGTGATTCAATATCTCCAACGGTTCCGCCAACTTCAGTGATAATGATATCTGCATCTGTCAACGTTGCTGCACGCATGATCTTATCTTTGATCTCATTCGTGATATGCGGGATCACCTGAACAGTTGCGCCTAAATATTCACCTTTACGCTCTTTTCTTAACACTTCTGAATAAATTTTCCCCGTTGTCACATTTGAATATTTATTGAGATTGATATCAATAAAACGTTCATAGTGACCTAGATCCAAGTCTGTTTCGGCACCATCATCTGTGACAAAAACTTCTCCGTGTTGGTAAGGACTCATTGTTCCTGGATCCACATTGATGTATGGATCAAATTTTTGAATCGTTACTTTTAAGCCACGATTTTTTAGTAAACGTCCTAACGATGCTGCGACAATTCCCTTACCGATCGAAGAAACTACGCCGCCTGTAACAAAGATGTATTTCGTCATAATATAAAAAAACCCTTTCTCTAAATAGATTTGTAGAGAGAAGCGAACGTTTCCTGTTTGACTTTCCTGACACAAAAAGCAAAAGCTCCCTATCCAAAATGAATAGGGAGCTGGAAATTCGTTACAAGCTTCTGACCTTCTTAAAGGTGCCCAAGTAGTATAATACAAGCAAATTTGTTTGAGGTCAAGTGTTTCTGTTAGAACAGATATCAATTTTTAGTTCAGACTTTTTTTATTTAGTGCCTACTCACTGATGTATGCGTATTTATAGGTACAAGTCGCACCAAAATTATGATACTGGATTCCTTCAACACCTGGTCGTACTAATTGTCCTCTTGCTTGTTGGTACAATGGAACTAAGGCAGCATCTTCCTCAACTAAAACTTTTTCAGCAGCAATCAAAGTTTCCCAACGTTTTTCTGGATCATTGGCATATTTGTTAGATGCATCATCGATCAGCTGATCATATTTTTCGCTACGGTAGCTTGTTTTGTTTTTGCTGCTGACAGAACTTTCTAAGAAAGTCATTGGGTCTTGGTAATCTGGTCCCCACATGCTGACAGATAACTCATAATCACCTTTTTTCATCAATTCGATCGAGTTGTTCAGTGGGACTGTTTTAACGTTGACTTTTAATCCTGGTAATGCATCTTCTAATTGCCCTTGGATAAACTCAGCAACTTTTTTGTCTCCGTCACCATCTTTAGACAATAACTCGATCGTCACATCACCGTTCAATTCTTTCTTCGCTTTATCTAAATACTCGTTTGCTAATTTTTCATCTGTTTTTACTAACTCGCCAGCTTCTTTTCGGAAATCTTCTCCTGTTTCAGGATTAGAAACAAAATCTTTTGGAATGTATCCGTAAATCGCTGTCGATCCGTCAGCTAAAATGTTATCGACTAAGCTTTCCTTATCAAGAGCGTAAGAAATTGCTTTGCGGACATTTTCATTAGAGAAAATCGATGGCTTGTCATTTCTCTTTTGATTCATTCTAAGTGAATAGACTTTTGAGCGCTGAATCGCTTCATAATCAGGATTGTCTTTGTTTTGTTTTGCAAAGTCTCCTGTTAAAACAGCAACATCCAATTCTCCAGATTCATATAAGTTGAATACTGTATTTGTTTCTTTCAATACTTCGAAATGAATTTTTTCAGATTTGACCTTATCCGCATCGTAATATTCCGGATTTTGAACTAAATCCCACGACATAGATGATTGATCCCAATTTTCCATCAAGAACGGTCCGTTTGAAACAATGTTTTCACTAGATGTTCCATAGGCCTTGCCCTTTTCAGTAACAAATTTTTCATTTTGCGGGAAGAAGGGTGAAAAAGCCAATAATGAAGTGAAATACGGTACTGGTTTTTCCATTTGAATTTCAAGTGTATAATCATCAAGCGCTTTGACACCTAATTCATCCGCTGATTTTTCTTCATTGACGATTTCAGTCCCATTCAAAATCGTTCCGTCCATCAAGAAAAAGTAGTTGGCCTGATTTTTTGGATCCGCCATTTTTTTCCATGCAAAGACAAAGTCTTTTGCTGTTACTTTATCTCCATTTGACCATTTCGCATCGTCTCTCAATTTGATCGTATAGGTTTTTCCATCTTCTGAGATTTCCGGTAATTCTTTAGCAACAGCCGGAATGATTTTATCTTTTTCATCCAACTGATACAACCCTTCAAAAACGTTTGATTGAGCGTTCACGCTTGGTTCATCCTGTGTAAATATCGTATCCATTGAGCCTATTTCTGATGCCTCCATCAAATTTAACACTCTTGTAGATTTTTGCTCGGTCCCATTTCCTTTTCCCGAATCATCTGTTGCTGATTTCCCTGCGTTCCCGCCGCAAGCAGACAGCAACAATAATGTCGTCATTAAAGTCAGACTTTTTTTAACTCCTTTTTTCATACGTTCCACCTTTTCCTTCTTTTTTATTTATTCACAAGTTCTTCCATTTTGATCAATTCTTGCTTTACGTCTAAATAAGCATATGGAAGCCCTTGATTCTCATATTCAAATTCGCCCCGTTGATTATCGATCGGATCTGCTCTTAAAAACTGTTTCGACGGATTAAAATCAGTTTGAATTTCGCTGTTAGCAGGCATTCTAAAAATATCAAGATTACCGAAGTAATAATTCCAGCGTTCTTCATCTCCTGCTCTTTTTGCTCCTCCGCCAAAAGATAGATCAGCAAATATCCAGCCATAAGGTGCGACATAAAATTGTGCCCAATCGTGACAGCCTGTGTAATATTGCGACACGTACAATCCTGATTGCCATTTTGCTGGTATTTTCGCCATTCGGCAAAGTGTGATGAACAGAATCGCCTGAACCCCACAATCGCCTTTTAAATTGACTGCAGCATACTCAGAAATATTATCGATCGTAAAATATTCCCTCATAAAGGAGTAATTGACTTTAGTTGTGATAAAATCATAGATTTTACGCGCTTTTTTGATTGGATTTGTTTCTCCTGCTAAAATTTCTTCAAGCAATTGTTCCAAGTAAGGCGTAAATCGAATATGAGGCAGCTGCTCACTCAATTCAAAATCCGGTTGTTCTATTATTGCCTTATCTGGATCTAATTCCACATAATCAACGTGGTTGATATAGCTATATTCCACGCTGAAAACTTGATCCTCTTCTAACGTTGTTTCGAAGAAAACAGTCCGCTGTGCTTCTTCTTCTGGTGCGATAAACGTTGCTTCAGGCGTCGTATTTAAAATTTCGATCTCTGAAGCTTGTTTACAGCTTTTCGGTAATGGTAAATACACTCGAACTTTTTCTCCAGGACGTTCGTATTCCTTTTTCACCTGAATACTTGCTTTCAAATGAATCTTGACTGTTCGCCCACCATTTTCTTTCATAAGCTGAATATTTTGAGTTAGCTCTTGCTTGCGCAGACGATCCACTTCGCTATCTTCTTTTACAAGTAATCTCGCTTCATAATCAGCTTGTGTTTTGATCAAATTCATTAAGAAGCGTCTTTGAAAATGAACGTTTCCATCGATAAACAGCCAATCAACTTTACCCGTTTCCTTCAAGTCAGTCAATTCTTGCTCCTGATAATTTGAAAAGGCTTCTTTCATCATTTTATTTGCTTCTTCAAAATCAAAGGGGTATTCATTGATCCCTACGATTCGAATGATATCTTGTTCGATCTCTAATCTTTTTCGTAATGCTTGCGGAATTTCTTTTGCTAGTAAATGCTCGATCATTTTTTCAGCACCAGTAAAATCACCATAATTTTTCAATTTGATAATATCTTCCGGCAGCGGTACACTCATATACTTTAAGTCGTAATACATTCAAATTCCTTCTTTCTTATTTGCTCAAACCCAATCCCGCTTGGTTTGTCAACTCAATGACACTGATCGGTTCTAATCCGACACCACCTGGAATCGCTACCTCAGTCAATCCAAATGTTGCATCTAGATCCGCTCTCGTAATATTTTTTGTCCCTGCGGCTAAATGTGCAGCTGCTGTTACGCCAATATTCGTTTCTTCCACCATACAACCAATCATACACTCCACACCAGCTGCTTCACAAATACTATTGATCTTGAGTGCTTCGTGGATCCCGCCGCATTTCATCAACTTGATATTCACGTAATCGACAGCATGAGCTCTGATCAAACGTAATGCGTCTTTTGAATCGAAGCAGCTTTCGTCAGACATGATCGGAACAGAAACATTTTGGGTCACATAAGCGAGGCCGTCAATGTCATGGTATGCGACAGGTTGTTCGACCAATTCGATTCCATAATCCGCTATACGTTGAATCATGTTTACCGCTTCTTTAGGTTTCCATCCTTGATTTGCATCCAGTCTTAAGTTGATATCGTTGCCCACAGCCTGACGTATGGCTTCGATGCGGGAAATATCTTGTGAAACCCCTGTACCGACCTTGATTTTTAATGTATCGAACCCTTGTAAAACAGCTTGCTTGGCTTTTTGAGCCATGATGTCCGGTGTATCAATACCAATCGTTAAGTCTGTTTTGACCGAACGTGAGAAACCGCCTAGTAATTTATATACTGGTAAACTTGATTTCTTACCTAAAAGGTCATAACAAGCTATATCGATCGCAGTTTTGGCCGATGGTGCATGAGCTGCAACAGTATTCATGATATGATGGACTTTTTCAATATCCAGCGGATCGACCCCAATCAACTGCTTTTCAAATAACTGGATACATTCTGTAGTTCCTTTCAATGTCTCTCCCGTTATCAAAATTCCTGGTGATCCCTCACCATAGCCAATAAGTCCTTCATCTGTTTCGATCTCAACAATTGCACTCATTGAATGTTCGATCGTTCCAAGAGCGATCGTGATCGGCTCTTTTAGTTTAGCCGCTTTCGCCGCCACATTGATTTTCGTTATCTTCATTTGATATCCCCCAATAGTATTTCCTTCGATTTCCAATCGATCATTAAAGTTTCGTTAAATCAACAAACTTATCTAAAAGAACAAATAAATGTTCTTTTTTGCATTTTCAGTTCAAATACGCCGTTCAAATTGAATTAATTGTTACAATTTTAAGATTACTCTATGAAAATGTCAATACAATAATGAGAATTTTCTGTATGTTCTGTCATCAAAATTCAAGTACTTGTAATTTTGTAGCTAATTCGAGATAATATGAAAGAAAAAAGGATTCTAAACAAAGGACGGCTATAGATGGAATTTAGAGAAATCAAGAATTTAAGGAAAGAAAAAAAGATTACTTTAACCGAATTAGGAGAAAAAACTGGTTACTCAGCTAGTTTTTTATCTCAGATCGAACGTGGCGCCAACCGCCCCTCACTAGAAGCTTTACGAAAAATTGCTGACGCTTTGGATGTAACTGTCGCCTCTCTTTTAGCCAATGAAGCCCCACAAGTCATTCAAGATGATGAAACGACTGAAAAGGGATATAAGGTCATTCGAAATACCTCTAATACAAAATATAATCCGTGGCAAACTAATTCTACTTACTATGATACGTTGTTCAACTTACCGGTACATACCAATAATATGGTTATTTCAAAGATCTACATCGATGCCCAGTCTTCTTCCAGCGGAAAGAAAATTGCTCATAATCTTTGTGAAATAAACTACGTAATCAAAGGTGAAGCCACTGTTGAGCTTAAGGATGAGGTACTCGTTTTGAATGAAGGCGATGCGATTTTTCTTGAAGCTTTCACGCAGCATAATATCATGAATACCACTGAAAATGAGTTGATGCTCTTTACGCTTCAATTTTAGCGGATACTACTTTACCGTATAAGCTTTAACAAAATACTCATTGTTTTTCTCTCTATTTTTTTGTTGCTTATTGAAAAAGATTCTCATTTACAAAGTATTTAAAAAAAGGTATTATATGGGAAGAACGAACTGTATTGGCACACGGCTTTTCTTGCTGACGATTTCAAATGTAGGAGCTTTGTAGCCAGGAAAAGGAGTAGATACAATGACTGAAACAAATCAAGAATGGTCTGCTGAAGAAATCGAGGATATCAAAGAACAAATTTTAACTGCTTTAGAAACAGTTATCGACCCTGAGCTTGGGATCGACATTGTTAATCTAGGCTTGATTTATGAAGTAGAATTTGCCCAAAATGGAGATACTGTCATCAAAATGACACTGACAACGATGGGTTGTCCTTTAGCAGATGTGTTGACAGAGCAGATCCACGAGGCTTTAAAAGAAATTCCCGAAGTAAAAAATCCAGAGGTAAAATTAGTGTGGTACCCTGCTTGGACGACAGATAAAATGTCGCGTTATGCTCGGATCGCTTTAGGAATTCGATAGAACAGATATGTAAAAAGAGCCGCCTGCATTTCAATTGCAGGCGGCTCTTTTCTATTTGTATTCTCCTACTTCCATACCTTGACTGTTTACTTCCCAAGAAGCGCTAGCATTGATGACCAACACATAATTATCCGCATCCTTTGGTATCTGAGCGAAAGCTTTTCCAGAATATGCACCAGATGTTTCTACTAAACTAGCAATCAGCTCACCATCACTATCAAGTAACTTTACTTTAAAATCAGAGTTTCCAGAATGCTTCAACTCAAAAACAGCAGGTCCTTTTTTTAAAGCGATATTAGTTATCACATCATCTCCAGTACCTGTTTTTGCTACTTTTGATCCATTCGTTTTATCATCAGTCGTTGCCCCACTGCTTCCATATCCCACGCCATAATTATCATCGCGAGCACTTTGAGGGCTATTATACTCAATTTTACAGCCCACAAGTAATGAAAGGCTTAGAAAAATTATAAATAAATATTTGCTCATGTCTTCTCTCCTCACATTCGAACAATGACACAGCCTGACAAAACGATCCCAACGCCTACTAAGAAAAGAAACAAACATAGGTACTTATCCATTTTTTTCATCTTTGTCACCTCACTTTTTCATAGTATATTCGCAAATGTTCGAAGCTGCCTTTCTATTTTCTCCCACTATCCTTTCAAACAAAAAAGCGCCCGAAACAAAACGAAAAAATAGTTTTGTTTCAGACACTAACTCTCGAAAAAGGAACATATGCTTCTTTATTTTCTTTTGTGTTTCAACACAGTACTTAACATGAATAATCCGGTGACGATCGTCGTTACTGCTTGTAATAATTTGATTTTATCGATTTTTTCTGCTTTGACTTTCATGCTTATCCCTCCTAATATATTCATCTTACAACCTATAACTACTTGATACGACTAATTTGCTTATTGGCTAATAACAAAGACACCTATAATGATCAATAAAACCGCTACAATCTTTCGAAAAGTCAGTCTTTCCTTAAAAACAAAATAGGAAATGATCACTGTCCAAACATAGGTCAGTGAAGTCATCGGAAATGCAATCGAGTAATCCAAAAATTTCAGCAATAAAATATTCGTCCCCGCACTCAAAAGATACAAAAATGAGCCTAAGTAGATCCAAGCATTCGTTAAAACGAACTTAAAACGTAACTCAGTTAAATCATTCATTCCTTTTTTCAACGCTAAGGCGCCAGCGCTTCCAGATAATGTCGACACAATCAAAATAATCAAAATAGCAAAATAATCGATCATGCCGCTCCCTCATTTCCTTCTATTCCTAAAAGAATCGATCCCGCTACGATAAATCCAGTTCCTAACAATTTATACCATGTAATCGATTCATTCAAAAATACTGCTCCTAAAACGATCGAAAGCGCAAACCCTAAACTCATCATTGGTTGTAAAATCGATACTTCACCAAAGCGAAAGCCAGCCATCATAAAAAACATTCCTGCACCAGCAGCTATAAATCCAATTACATACAAAATCACTGCATAGCTTCCGCTGCCATCCGCACCGAATTTCCACGCCAACTGCCCCAAACTACTTAATGTTGCCGCAATAATAATTAGAAGTATTCCCAAACTAAGTTTTTGCTGTTTTTTCTTAGCATCCATTTTTACCCCTCCTTATTGACAATAGCGATGTATAAATTCAAAGACCGTTTCAAAATAATGCTCTGGTTCATAGATAAACGACGAAAGATGAGGCGCCTGTTCAATCATCAAACTTTCTTTGACACCATTTGTCGCCTCCATATTTTTATAAAGCATTTGATGCGGAACGAATTTATCGCCTGTTCCATGAATCAGTAAAAGCGGTCGTTCATTTTTAGCTAATTGATCGACGGCGGACGCTTCTTTCAAGGAATAACCAACTTTTTTTCGTGCCAAAGAATCAGCAATCGTCAAAATCGGAAAATTCGGCAATCTAAATGCAGAACGCAGCATTGCACCAAATTCATGATAAACTGAAGAATAACCACAATCGGCAACTAGACCTTTAACATTTTTCGGTAGGTCTTCGCCACTTGTCATCATAACAGTTGAAGCCCCCATAGAACCTCCAAATAAAATAATTTCAGCGTTCGGCTCGATTTTCAATACTTCCTGGATCCAACTCAACAAATCTAAGCGGTCCAACCATCCCATACCAATCACATCTCCTGAGCTTTGTCCATGCGCTCTTAAGTCTGGAACCAAACAATTATATCCTTGTTCTGCAAACATAGACGCTACGTAGGACATATCCCGTTTTCCATAAGAACGATATCCATGGACACAAATCACCCATTTTTTAGTTTTAGGATATGGCTGAAACAAGCGACTATATAAACGTTCATTTCCTACCTCCAACCAATGATCTGCAGCAAACGGCTGCTCCCAAAATTCTGCCCCTTTTTGAAGCTGTTTTTCTTCTGTTAAATCATACTGGGAACGCCCTTTATTGAAATTATCCGGGTTCATCATTTTGTGTCCTGTTGTATGGTACCATTCATTTTCTCTGAACAAAGCGACGTTTATAAAAAAATTTGCCGCATAAAATGCAAGCCCCATAATCAGTCCGATCAAGATAATTACGATCCAAATAATTCCTGTCATTGACATCACCTCTCGCTTAAATTTTTAACTTCTACACTAAGTATACTCTTTTATCAATAAAAAAAGTACCAATGTCCTGAGCCTTTTCTTACTGAAAAAGAACGAGAGCGGAACAAAACTGATTTTTAGTTTTGTTCCGCTCTCTAAATTCGAATAAAGGGCAATAAAAAGTAACTTCCTCGGAAATAAGCACTTTTATCTCAGCCTTATTCGTTCTCTATCAGTCACAATCTAATGAAACTAGATCCGCATACGTTTCACGGCGGATCGCTAATTTTGCTTCGCCATTTTCTACAAAAACAACTGCTGGTTTCAAATTACGATTGTAATTATTCGCCATCGAATAGCCATAAGCTCCCGTGCTCGTTATAGCAAATAAGTCTCTTGGCTCCATCGGCGGCAATTCAATATCTTTGATCAGGATATCCCCTGATTCACAGTATTTTCCTACAATCGTTTTTACTGCTTTTGGCTCTTGGCTGATTCGATTGGCTAAAAAACCATCATATTTTGCACCATATAACGCTGGACGAATATTATCACCCATCCCGCCATCTACAGAGACATAATGTCTCACATCAGGAATTATTTTTTCAGAGCCAACAGTATAAATCGTTGTACCCGCTTCTGCAATAATGCTGCGGCCTGGCTCAAGCCAGATTTCTGGAAATGCATAGTCAAGCAATTCGCATTGACCTTTTACAGCATTTACAATTGCCTTAACAAAAGCTTCTGGTTCTAAAGGATCATCCGATTCTGTGTATTGTACGCCAAAACCTCCGCCCATATTTAAAACGTCGACTGTATAATCAAAAGCTTGCTTCCACTCATTCAAGATCGCCAACATTTTTTCAACTGCCGCCAAAAAGCCTTCTGCAGAAAAAATTTGTGAGCCGATATGGCAATGAACACCTTTTAATATTAAATGATCATCTGCTAAAATCTGCTCCAAAGCTTGTGTCGCCTGACCACTTGCTACGTCAAAGCCAAATTTTGAATCGACCTGACCTGTTAAAATATAATCGTGTGTCTCCGCGTTGATTCCTGGTGTGATTCGGAATAAAACATTTTGTGTCGTCTTTTTTTCTTTTAAAATGGCACTTAATAGTTCGATCTCATAAAAATTATCGATGATGATCGTCCCAACACCTTGCTCAACAGCATAAAGAAGCTCTTCCTGTGTTTTATTATTTCCATGAAATTCGATATTTTCAGGTGACATCCCTGCCTGGATCGCTGTATAGATTTCTCCCGCTGAGACAACGTCACAGCCTAGTTCTTCTTCTTCTAATAATTTGTACATTGCTAAACAACAAAAAGCTTTACTAGCATAAATGACTTTATTTTTTACTCCTAACGAGTTAAGGGTTTGTTTAAATCCTCTAGCACGTTCACGAATATGTGCAACATCGTAAACGAATAAGGGCGTCCCGTATTTTTTTGCTAAAGTAACCGTATCACAACCTCCGATTGTTAAATGCTCTTCTGTATTGAATCTCGCTGTTCCAAATAATAATGGCATTTTTTCACCTTCTCCAACTAATTTATTAAAAATAATAGCATAAAATTAAGAAACTTCCTATCTATTTTTCATCATTTTCACAAACCTTGTCCTACGTAGCCAATACTTGCTGATATACTTGCTCCGCTAAAGCTCCGATTCCTTCCTCACCTATCTGGTTTGCAAAGAGAATCACTACTTGTTGATTTTCTTGATCGCCATAAATCACTGTATTATATCCCCCTAGACTCCCTACCGAATATTTTAATGAATCAAAATAGATCATCCCAGATTGATAACCGCCTGTTTTTACCTCTGCAAGCTCATCATATTTAGATGACTTGAATAGTTTTCCATTGGTCAATCCTTGAATAAATTGCCAAAAATCTGTTGTTGACATATACATATTACCTGCACCAAGTAAACTAGAAAATAATTTTTCGCTTGATGGGAAAACATCCGGCTGATAGTCTTTTCCAGCATAAATGTATGGTTTAGGTACAGTGATTTTCATAGGTAAAGTATCCCAAAAATACGTTTGTTTCAGTCCTAATTTGTCGACTACTCGTTCTTGAACCACCTCTTCATACGGCTGCTTCAAAATCATCGAAATGATTCCTGCTAAAATAGTATAATTTCCGTTTGAGTATAGATATTCTTGGCCTTGATCGACTTCCAGCTCTTTTAATGCATAATCGATTTGAGTATTTTGATCACTGAGTAAATGATCAGGCTCTTCTTCGGGCAGCATAAGCCCAGAGGTATGGTTCAGTAAATCCTTGATCGTAATTTGCTTCGCCGTTTCTATTGTTGGATAAAATTGATCCAAGGTCGTATCTAATGAAAGCTGCTTGTTATTGACTAATTGCAAAATCAGAGCACCCGTAATGATTTTCTGCAAAGAGGCAATCGGAAATGTTGTGGTGACCTTATTTTCTTGTTTGGTTTCAACATCAGCATACCCGTAGCCTTTTTCATAAAACACCTGACCTCGATCGATCACCAATGCCGCTCCCTTAAAATGAGCATCCACGATCAGCTGATCGATTTCCTTTTGTCGTGCTATCATTGTTGACTGATCTGTTTTGTCGGCTTTTTTCGTATTGGCGAAAGGTTCACTAAAAAAAGGACTCCCTTTAAAATACCAATAACCTAAAATGACCAGCACTACACATAATAGGCAAGCATAAACTATTTTTTTTGATCGCTTACTCAACTAACTCACTTCTTTCCAAACACTTCTCTCAAATTATACCACTTTCCAAAAAAATTAAAGAGTATGTAGAACAAAACGACACAGTCATTTTGTTCTACATACTCAAATTTCAGATAAACAACGAAAAAAGACAAAACTTTTCAGCTATTCCCTTTTATGCTTAAAGACTTTCTTGTGCAATCGTCAAGATCGCAGCAGGTATCCTATATGGCGAACAAGAGATATAATCGACATCCAGTTTTTGCAAGAAACGAATCGACTGAGGATCACCACCAACTTCCCCGCAAACACCGATTTTAATACCGGAATCAAAACTTCTGATTTTATCTACCGCAATGGTCATCAAAGCACCAACTCCTTCTTCATCGATGTGTTGGAATGGATCAGATTTCAGCAATTTTCTTTCTTCGTATGCACCAATGAATTTTACTGAGTCATCACGAGAAAACCCATACGTCAATTGTGTGAGATCATTCGTACCAAAGCTAAAAAAATCAGAAGCTTCAGCGATTTTATCTGCTGTCAAACAAGCTCTAGGGATTTCGAGCATTGTTCCGATCTTATATGGAATTTGTTGCTGTTCGGTTTCAAAGATTTGCTCGATCGTTTGGACTAAACGTTCTCTTAGCCAAACTAGTTCTTCTTTGCTTCCAATCAACGGGATCATGATTTCCGGCACGATCGTTACTCCTGATTCCTGTGAGACTGCCATTGCGCTTTCAATAATAGCAGCAACCTGCATTTCATAGATTTGAGGCGTTGTGACCGCTAAACGACAACCACGATGACCCAACATCGGATTTTGTTCATGCAATTCAGCAATACGATGCTTGATTTGAGCAACAGTCCGTTGCGTTTCATTCGCTAGATGCTCTATCTCTTCTTCTATTTGCGGTAAAAATTCATGTAATGGCGGGTCGAGCAAACGGATGGTACACGGCTTATCCTGCAAAAGTTCAAACATCGTGTGAAAATCTTCTTTTTGAAATTCTTTTAATTTATTTAATGGAGCCATTAATGATTCCACATCTTGGGCTAAAATCATTTTCCGCATTTCAAAAATCCGCTGTTCGCCAAAAAACATATGCTCTGTTCTAGCTAAACCAATTCCCTGTGCACCTAATTTTAGCGCTGTTTCAATATCGGATGGTGTTTCAGCATTTGCCTTCACGCCGATTTTAGCTATTTCTTTGCCCCAATTTGTGATCGTTTCCAATAATTGCCACTCATCACCTTCAACATAAGGGATACTCCCTCGGTAAATGGTTCCTGTTGTGCCATCTACCGAGATCGTATCTCCTTGTCTCAAGACAATGGTTCCAACTGTTGCTTGTTCCAAAAATTCATCTACTTGAACTTCTTCACATCCTGCAACGCAACAAACACCCATTCCTCTGGCAACAACTGCCGCATGAGAAGTCATTCCTCCTCTCGAAGTGACGATCGCTTCACTAACGACCATCCCTTCAATATCTTCAGGTGACGTTTCCTGACGAACTAAAATAACTTTTTCTCCTGCATCACTCGCTTTTTTCGCTTGCTCCGCTGTAAAATAGATTTTGCCGCTTGCCGCTCCAGGACTAGCTGGCAGTCCTTTTGCAAATACTTCTGCCAGTTTTAACTGTTCCGGTTCAAAAACAGGGTGAAGCAACTGCGTGATCATCGATGGATTGATTCGTTGAAGCGCTTCTTCTTTCGAAATGATCCCTTCTTCAACCAGCTGAATACACACTTTAAAGGCCGATTTTGCTGTACGTTTCCCGTTTCTTGTTTGTAATAAGTAAAGTTGTCGGTTTTCGATCGTAAATTCAATATCCTGCATATCTTTATAATGGCGTTCTAAAAGTTCGCTTAAACGGAGGAACTCTTGATAAACTTCCGGCATGAGCGTCTCTAACTCACTGATCGGCTGCGGCGTTCTGATACCAGCTACCACGTCTTCTCCCTGCGCATTCAGTAGGAACTCTCCGAATATCCCTTTTTCTCCTGTTGCAGGATTACGTGTAAATGCAACTCCTGTACCGCTTTGTGAACCAAAATTCCCAAAGACCATCTCTTGAATATTGACGGCCGTTCCTAATGAATCAGAAATGTCATGTAGTCTGCGGTAGGTGATCGCTCGACGGTTATTCCAAGAACGAAATACAGCTTCTACCGCTAATTTTAACTGCTCATAAGGATCCTGAGGAAATGGTTTATGCGTCACTTCTAAAAAAATATCCTTGAAAATACGAACCAATTCCTGCCAGTCTTCTGCAAGCAGTTCCGTGTCAGATCCATAGTTCTTCTTTGATTTATAAAAATCCAGTTGATCTTCAAAACGATCTTTATCAATACCGCAAACAACGTCGCCAAACATCTGCAGCAATCTTCTATAACAATCATAAGCAAAACGCGCATCACCAGTTTTTTCGATCAGCCCAAATACAGTTTCATCATTGAGCCCCAGATTCAAAATAGTATCCATCATTCCCGGCATTGAAAATTTAGAGCCGCTTCTAACAGAAACAAGCAGCGGGTTTTTCACTGAGCCGAATAGTTTATTTGTCCGAGTCTCCATCCGTTGTATATGCTGTCTTATTTCTACATCCAAGTTTTCTGAAACATAATCTTTTTTCTGTAAATAGTCTAAACAGGCCTCTGTAGTAATCGTAAATCCTGTCGGTACCGGCAACCTCAATTTGGTCATTTCTGCTAGGTTGGCCCCTTTTCCTCCAAGTAAATCAGTTTGTTCTTTACTGCCATCAGAAAAATCAAGTACATAGTTCACAAGCAAACTCTCCTTTAATTTAAATAGTATGTCACATTTGAGATAAACCGATTATATTGTGTATCAGATTGAATGTCAATAGATATTAGTGTATCTTTTTTTTATTGTTGCATTATTTTTATAAGAAATATATAATCATTAGTGTGTCACATTTAGAAAGTAGGTCGATAAAATGAAACTCACCTCTAGGCAATTAGAGATTATCAAGATCGTCAAAGAAAACGAACCGATCAGTGGTGACAGTATCGCAGGTACACTTGGCCTAAGCCGAGCGACTCTAAGAAGTGACTTAGCGATTTTGACGATGACTGGTTTACTGGATGCCAGACCTAAAGTTGGGTATTTTTACACTGGACAAACCATTGAACCGTTACTTTATGAAAAATTATATAAAAAAACTGTGGAGGATATCCTTTTACCGCCAATACTCATCCACCAAGGAACCACTGTTTATGATGCTGTTACTAATCTATTTATGTATGATGTCGGCTCATTATATGTAAAAGATGATAGCGATGAACTGATCGGTGTGCTTTCTCGAAAAGATCTACTGCGTGCTGCAATCAGTAACCCAAATACAGAAAAAACGCCTGTTGCAATGATCATGAGCAGAATGCCGAATATCATTACGATCACAAAAGATCGCACGATTTTAGAAGCAGGTGGTCTATTACTTCAGCATAGTATCGATACCTTACCTGTCGTGGAAATCGATAATCCTAAGAAAGTTATCGGTAAAGTGACAAAAAGCAGAATCATGGCGTATTTCATCAATGCTGGTAATGAAATCGAAAAAGAAAATTATTAGCTTTTGGGTTCTATTTTTCCAATGATATATCACAATAAAATCAGCTGTTAACCATTGCAGCAAAGGAGAGTTTATTCATGCAAAAAAACAAAATCAATATTTACTTAGTTTCCGATTCCGTAGGTGAAACGGCTCAAAAAATCATCTCAGCCGTTTCTGCGCAATATCCAGATATCGATATGAGTGATATCCAACGATTCCCTTTTATTACAGATGAAGAATTATTACAACCGATCTTAAAAGACGCCCTTCATGATAAAGCTGTCGTCGTTACAACTTTAGTGAATAAAAAATTAGTTCAGCTAGTGAAAGAATTTTCGGATCGTACCGGCTTACAATTTGTGGATTATATGAGTCCTTTAAGTGAGATCGTGGAAGGAACATTTGGTGTCCAGCCTCTACAAGAACCTGGTGCTCTGCATAAATTGAACGAACAATATTTCAGCCGTGTTTCCGCTATTGAATTTGCTGTCCGATACGATGACGGAAAAGATCCGAAAGGCTTCCTTGAAGCCGATTATGTCCTTTTAGGCGTATCCCGTACCTCCAAGACACCGCTAAGCATGTATATGGCAAATCGAAACCACAAAGTGGCTAATTTACCATTGATTCCAGAAGTTGCATTACCAGCAGAACTGGACCAGATCGATCCTAAAAAAATCATTGGTTTAACAACGACGATCGATAGTTTGATGGATATTCGTAAATCTCGCCTACATTCACTTGGTTTGAAGGAAGATTCGGCTTATACGAATGCAGATCGAATTCAGGAAGAATTAGATTATGCAGCCGAAGTTTTTGCAAAATATAATGCGCTTGTGATCGATGTAAATAAAAAATCGATCGAAGAAACAACAACGATCATTGAAGATTTAACACAAAATAAATAATCAAGGGGACTTGCAGATGAAAGATTGTCGTAATGAAGAATTGATTGCTGAAATCATTAATCTAGAAGCAATTTTGAACCTGCCAAAAGGAACAGAGCATTTTATCAGTGATCTACATGGAGAATATGAAGCGTTCAATCATATCTTAAGAAACGGCTCTGGAAGTATTCGAGAAAAAGTTCACGCCTTATTCAAGCAAGAATTAACGAATGAACAGATGGATGAGCTATGCTTTTTAATTTATTACCCTGAAGAAAAAATAAATACTTTAAAACAAGTTCATTCCCTAAACTCTGACTGGTGGTTCGATGCGATCGAACGCTTGCTGAGTATCGTTCGTTTTTCATCGAGTAAATATACTCGTTCTAAAGTTCGTAAAGCTTTACCGAAAACATATGCTTATATTTTAGAAGAATTGATTTATCAATATGATGAAACAACGGATAAAAAAGCTTACTACCGTCAAATTATTCAAAAAATCATCGATCTCGGAACTGCTGAACGTTTTGTAACTGATTTAGCTTATTTGATCCAGCGTTTTGTCATCGATCACCTTCATGTGATCGGTGACATCTACGATCGCGGACCGTATCCCGATAAAATCATGGATGCTTTGATCGACTATCATTCTCTTGATATCCAGTGGGGAAATCACGATATTATTTGGCTTGGTGCTGTGAGTGGATCAAAAGCCTGTCTCGCAAATGTCTTACGAATTTCTGCACGATATGGCAATCTTGATTTGTTAGAAGACAATTATGGCATCGATTTATCTGCTTTAAGAACATTTAGCCGAGAAAAATACCATGAGAATCTTCAGTTCAAACCTAAAAGCAATCCCTACCGCAAACTTTCGATCACAGAAATCACAGATGCTATGAAAATCCAACAGGCAATGGCAGTCATTCAAGAAAAATTGGAAGGACAATTGATTCAAAGAAGGCCTGAATTTATGATGACCCCTCGTTTGTTGCTGGATAAAATCCATAATGGACAAATAACGCTAGATCATGTTACCTACCCTTTGGTGAATGAATGTTTTCAAACCGTTGACTGGTCCGATCCTTATCGATTGACCTCAGAAGAAGAGGCTGTAATCACTGATTTACTGCACCAATTTCAACATGCTGAAAGACTCAATCAGCATATGGCTTTTCTCGTTGACAAAGGGGCACTTTACTTACCATACAACAATAATTTATTGATCCACGGCTGTATTCCCTTACATCCAAATGGAACTTTTCAATCGATCACCTTTGATGGTCGGGCCTATGCTGGAAAACAATTACTCGATTTTTTTGAAAGCAACATCAGACGAGCGTTCGATCAACCTTGGCAAACTGAAGATTTTGCAACTGATCTAATCTGGTATTTATGGTGTGGTGAATGTTCTTCTCTCTTCGGTAAAAAGGCGATGAAAACCTTTGAACGCTATTTTATAGAAGATAAAAGCACTCATCTGGAAGAAAAAAATGCGTATTACACATTAAGAAATGATCCCGAGATTTGTCAAAAAATGATGCATGCGTTTCATTTAAACCTTGAGAATGCTCATATCATCAACGGACATACACCCGTTAAAACGATCAAAGGAGAGTCGCCGATCAAAGCACAAGGTAAAATGCTGGTCATCGATGGCGGCTTTTCAAAAGCCTATCAAAGTGTTACAGGTATTGCAGGTTACACCCTTTTGTATAACTCATTTGGCATGCAGTTAGCTGCTCATAAACCATTTTCAGATAAACAAGCAGCCATTAAACAAAATCAAGATATTCTTTCCAACAGACAAATCGTTGATCGGCAAATCAAGCGTTTGAAAGTCAAAGATACAACGATCGGAGCATCTTTGATCGCAGAAGCAAACTCTTTAAAAAAAGAATTAGGCAGATCAACACAAATAAAAGATACGATTGAGACAAAAATCGATTAGACTTGAGCAATACGAAATCGAGCAATACTAAAAGCGTATTGCTCGATTTTGTAAAATCACTGTTTTGGCGATCGTTTCTTACGTTTTAGAGTGCGAAGCAAAACCGATTTTTAGTTTTGCCTCGCACTCATCTTTGTATTTATTCCACCATCATAAACTCTTGATTTTTTAATTCATATACTTCATCACAAGCTTTAGCTACCTCTTGCTCGTGTGTCACAATGATGATGCATTTTTGTTGATCATGAGCTACTTTTTGAAAAAGCTGAACAATGTCTTTAGACGTTTTTTCATCCAAATTTCCTGTGGGTTCATCTGCCACGATCAATTCATGATCACAACACAACGCTCTGACGATCGCTACTCTTTGTTGTTGACCACCTGATAATTGGGCGACATTTTTTTTAGCTAATCCTTCGTCGATACCTACACTTGCTAGATTTTCTAGCGCATAAGCTTTTTTATCTTCCTGCTTTGAACTTGAGATCGACATTGCGGTCAACACATTATCCAACGCTGACATATAAGGGAGCAGATTATACGCTTGGAAAATAATCGACACATCATTTTTACGATAATTCCTCAGACCGATCTTTGCCAGCGATTCTCCGTTATAGAGAACCGTTCCTGTTTTAGGCTGATCTAATCCAGCAATCAATGAAAGAAAGGTTGTTTTTCCTGAACCGCTTGCTCCTAAAATAGCGTACATTTTTCCTCGTTGAAATTCTAAGTTTACATGTTTATATAGGTATTCTTCTTCGTTTTTATACCAGTAACCTACCTCTTGTGTCTGTAACATCGCAATTCCTCTTTTCTATGTTGTTAAGATTTTTTTAGGTTGTAACCTTAAAATCCCGATCGATGATAATACAATTGAAAAGAAACTGATCAGTACACCCAGACCCGCTAAAATCGCGATTTCTTTTGGCTGAACCGAAATATTCAGGTTTTCAATTGCTTGAGCAGCTTCTGCTGAACTTGCACCAATGCCGCTCATCCCTCTACCCATACCTCCACCGTTAGGTCTGCCGCCTTGCTGATCGCCGCCTGGCATCCCATTCGGTCCGGCTTGATCAGTTGTCGATTGTTGCGCTGACTGCGTTTGTTGCTCGATCAACTGCTCACCAACGACATTTCCTACGATATTCCCACTAAAAGTAGCAATAATCAACGCAACGATCATACAAACAATGATCTCACTGAAAAATTGCAGTACTACTTTAAAGCGAGATTCGCCTAAAGATAGCAATACGCCAATCTCATATCGTCTTTCCCTAATTGTCATCATCACGATCAACGTTAAAATAATTACGCCTGCAACAGCGACCAAGATCACGATATTTTTGGCAAAACTAGCAACATTGTTCAATGGTTGAAGCATTTGTTGATACGCTTGGTCATTTGTTTGCAAACTGAAACTTTCAGTATCGATCAATTTCTCAGCTGCAGCTACAAAACTATCCATTTCTTTCGGATCTTCCAATGTATACGAAGCAGAATCGATCGTACCTGCTGAATCTTCTCCTTTTAACGTGTTTGCTAATGTATAAGAAGTGTATAAGGTATTTGCAGGATTTAAGAAATTGAACATCATGCCCATACTATCACCATTCTCAGATGTTTTATAAATCCCTTTTATCGTCAATTCATATGTTTTTTCATCATCTTCTGGATCAGTTATTTTGAATGTGTCACCGACAGCTAAATCATTTGCCTGCGCCAATGTTTCTTCGATCACTACATTATTTGTATCCTTATCTGATTCACTGATCGCTTCACCACTGGTTATTTCCGCTGTACCACTAGAAAAATCACTAGCCATCGTCAAATCCATCACACCGCTGACTTGAAAATCACTTTGCTTCATATTAGCCATTGGACCGCCGCCCATTTGTCCTCCTGCCTGCATCTGACCGTCAGGATTTTCTCCACCAGCTTGTTCACTATCGCTAGATTCAGATGTGGCTGTGTCGCTATCTTCACTGGAAATCGGTGTGATCCCTTCTCCTGCTCCGGCAGAAGATGATGATAGAAATGAATATGTTTTGACATTTGCCAATTCTGCAATTTTTTGCGCATCCTCTAAAGAAACGGGTGTCAAACTGAAGCTTCCAGGATCGGGTCTTTCACCGGACGCGCTATCTTGATTTTTTTTCATTGCTGCTTCACGGTTTGCTGAAAGTGTCACTGTTGCTCCAACACTTTTCTTTGCATTTTCTGTTGCTGTCAACGCAGCACTTTGAATCGTTAAACCGGCTAAGACAAAAATCAATATTGCTGAAAATACAGCACATAATAGAAATGTCCGCCCCTTCTTTGCTCTCATACTTAATAATGCTCGTTTGATAAAATTCATATGATTCCTCCTAAGTTTCCTTGTGAACAAAGATTACTTTAATCTTGTTACCTTAAACAGAACTTAAAGAAAGCTATTTTCTTTTGATTTTAATCTTTGTCTGCGGAGCCTTGCAAAACAAGAGGAAAAATGATTAAATGGTTGTGTCGTATTTTTTGATCCATAATAAATGAATGTACTAGAAGGGAACGAAAGGTATTTGGAAAAAAAGAAAATGACTCTATATGGGATGATTTTTTCAATTTGCTTCTTCTTGATCGTATCCTTCTTTTTTTCTCCCCATACAATAGATTACGCAAAAGAAGCTGAGGCAAATGAAAAAAGTGATATGCCATTAAAAACTATTTCAGCAGCCGCTTCAAAACCAGATCTTCCTGAAGAAAAAACAGATCCTTCACTCATTACCTTTTATGAAAAAATCGAGCAGTCAATGAAGAATGCCCGTGATTCTTTCAATGGGGATGTTGGAATGACCTATGTCGATCTGACTACTGGAAAGCAGATCTCTGTAAATGGCACACAAGAATTTTACAGTGCCAGCACCATCAAGGTTCCTTTGGCAATGATGATCGCAGACAAAGTCCAGGCTGGAGAATTAAAATGGGACGATCAATTGGTTTATAATGAAAAAGAAGATTATGAGGATGGAACAGGGATTATCATCAATAATATCCAGCCCACTTATTCCGTTAGAACATTACAGGAATACAATATTATCTATTCTGATAATATTGCTAAAAATATGCTTTATGGTACTTTTGGCGATGATGTAAAAGCTAAAAAAGCGCTCTATGCTCATTTTCTGCAAAAAGAAACCCAATGGGATGATGCGAAATTCACTTCCGAAGACGCAGCAAAGATCCTGAAAATATTATATGATGAAAAAGCAACAAATTCTGAATACCAAACGATTTATGATTATATGAAAAATACAGTCTTCCATGAACGAATGGATACACCAACAACCTCTGGAAAGGTTGCTCATAAGATCGGTTCTTATGCAGGATTTTTACATGATATTGGTATTTTAGAAACAGAACATCCTTTTATTTTAACCGTTTTTACTAATGGACAAACAAATGAGGGTATTTCTTTTATTGCAAGTGTTACTGATCAATTGTGGACGATCCAAAGTAATGACTATCCCAAAAAATAAAGAGCAGAACAAAACTAAAAATCCGTTTTGTTCGGCTCTTCATTTTTTTAATTTCCACCCATATTTTTGATTTTTATCAATCGGGTGATTTCACTTCTTTCATTTTCTTCGAGTTTCATCTGTATATAGTAAATCGTTTCTTCTAATTGCGGAATCGTCATATATTCCAGTGCATTTACTCGTCTTCTGGTTTTTTCGATTTCTTCTGACATCAATTGACAGGTTTTTTCGACCTCTGCTAATTCTAAAAGCTTTGGCAGAATCGAGGAAAGCTTAGCAAATACACTATCTAGTTCTGCATTTGAATTTAAGTACCCATAGTTCAACGGGGCTTCGACCACCGCTTCATCGTAATGAAAATTCATCGTTGGTACAGTAACACTCATGATGTTTTTTTCGATCACATCCAGAGTTACTTCATTTGCAGGTATAGCAACTAATTCCTCAATAAAAGCTTCATTCAATGTTGCATTAGCTAAGACAAAATTAGACAAAGCTGTTGCTAGTTCCTTTTCAACGTCCAGCCTCAAGGTATTATTTTTCTTGATCAACAAAATAAAACGGCGCATCAATTCATCTTGTTTATCTTTCAATAATTTATGTCCGCGGCTAGCTGTACCTAATTGTTTTTTTAAACGAGAGAGTTCCATTCGCGTTGGATTCACATTCAATCGAGCCACAATCGATCACTCTCCTTCAGTTAGATATTCATCCAGCATGTCATCTTTGATCCGCTTCAATTCTGTTCTAGGCAGCATAGACAACAACTCCCAGCCTAGATCTAATGTTTCTGAAATAGAACGGTTTGTATAAAACCCTTGATTGACATATTCTGCTTCAAAGCGATCAGCAAATTTTGCATAAATTTTATCAACATCTGATAGTGCTGACTCACCTAAAACGACCGCTAACTCTTTGGCTTGTTTTCCTTGCGCATAAGCAGCAAATAGCTGATTCATTGTCGCCGCATGATCTGCCCTTGTCTTACCTTCACCAGTTCCTTTGTCTTTCAAACGTGATAATGATGGCAATACATCGATCGGCGGCTGAATCCCGCTTTTATATAGATCTCTGGACAAGATGATTTGCCCTTCAGTGATATAACCAGTCAAATCGGGAATAGGATGTGTTTTATCTTCTTCCGGCATGGTCAAAATCGGAATCTGCGTTACTGAACCCTTTAATCCGCTGATTCTTCCTGCCCGCTCATAAAGAGTCGCCAAATTGGTATACAAATAGCCTGGATAGCCTCGGCGTCCTGGTACTTCACGACGAGCAGCTGAGATTTCACGCAACGCTTCACAGTAATTGGTCATATCTGTCATGATCACTAAAACATGCATGCCTTTTTCATAAGCTAGATACTCAGCCGCGGTCAGAGCCATTCGTGGGGTTGCGATTCGCTCGATCGCAGGATCATTTGCCAGATTCATAAACATCACTGAACGGTCGATCGCTCCTGTTTGTCTAAAATCTTCCATGAAAAATTCTGCTTCTTCAAATGTGATTCCGATTGCCGCAAAAACGACCGCAAATTCTTCTTCACTATTCAGCACATTTGCTTGACGGGCGATTTGAGCAGCTAGCTCCTTATGCGGCAACCCAGACGCTGAAAAGACTGGTAACTTTTGTCCACGAACTAATGTATTCAAATGATCGATTGCAGAAATCCCTGTCTGGATAAATTCATCTGGATAATCTCTGGCAACCGGATTGATTACCTCTCCATTGATATCCACCATTTTCTCTGGTAGAATTTCCGGTCCATTATCTTTGGGACGACCTAGACCGTCAAAAATCCTTCCGACCATATCTTCTGAAACGCCAAGTTCTAGCGGATGACCTAAAAAACGAACCTTAGAATCACGTAGATTGATGCCGCTTGTTCCTTCGAAGATTTGAACCATCGCTTTATCACCGTTGATTTCTAAAACCTGTCCACGTCGAATTTCACCATTTTGCATCCGAACTTCGATCAATTCTTCATATTTGACTCCTTCGACTTTTTCAACGATCATCAAGGGACCGACAACTTCATTGATCGTTCGATATTCCTTAATCATTTGTCATCCCTCCATCTGCGATGATTTGCTTTATTGTCTGTTTGATCTCATCGACCAGTGTATCTAAACGTTCAATTTGTGCTTCTGGTACGTATTTACTTCTAGCAATCTGATCTCTTAAGTCAACAGTCCCAGACATGATTTCACTCAAGTAGGCTCCTAATTCTAGAGCTGTTTGACCTTCTTTATAAAACGTCAAAATCAACTGAAGCATTTTAAATTGTTTTTCTCGTGACGTGAATGTATCGACATCGTCAAAGGCATTTTGCTGCAAATAATCCTCCCGAAGTGACTTTGCCACCTCTAAAGTCAAACGGTCTTTATCTGATAAAGAATCGATCCCGACCAGACGAACGATCTCCTCAAGCTGTGACTCTTCTTGTAAGATGCGCATTCCTTCTGTTACCATATCAGACCAATTGACCTGCAACTGCTGATCCAGCTCTTTTCCGACTTCTGACGCATACAAAGAGTAGCTTTGAAGCCAGTTTATCGAAGGAAAATGACGCTTTTGCGCTAAAGTAGCATCTAGCCCCCAGAAAACTTTTACCACACGTAAGGTGTTTTGTGTTACTGGCTCAGAAATGTCTCCCCCAGAAGGTGATACTGCACTGATTGCCGTAATACTGCCCTCTCGGTGTTCTTTGCCTAAAGTCACTACTTGTCCAGCTCGCTCATAATATTCTGCTAAACGACTTCCAAGATATGCTGGATAGCCTTCATCTCCCGGCATTTCTTCTAAACGTCCGCTCATTTCACGTAGTGCCTCTGCCCAACGAGAAGTTGAATCTGCCATGATCGCCACAGAATAGCCCATATCACGGAAATACTCTGCGATAGTGATTCCTGTATAGATCGATGCTTCACGCGCAGCTACAGGCATATTAGACGTATTTGCGATCAAAACTGTTCGCTCCATCACTGATTCACCTGTATTTGGATCGATCAATTCAGGAAATTCATTTAAAACATCTGTCATTTCATTTCCGCGTTCACCGCAACCAACATAAACAACTAAATCAACATCAGCCCATTTGGCGATTTGATGCTGAACCACTGTTTTTCCTGCTCCAAAAGGACCAGGAACTGCTGCTGCCCCACCTTTTGTCACTGGGAAAAAGGTATCGATCACTCGCTGACCAGTCAGCAAGGGAACATTAGGATTCAACTTTTCTGAAATCGGACGGCTTCGGCGAACAGGCCATTTTTGCATCATCGTAAATTCTTTTTCACCTGTCGCTGTTTCAATAATATAAATTGTTTCTTCGATTGTAAATTCGCCCTGCTTGACTTCTTTTACGGTCCCCTTGATCCCAACTGGAACCATGATTTTATGTGCGATGACTTTTGTTTCTTGAACTGAACCGATCACATCACCCGCTGAAACTTCTTCGCCAACAGACATACTTGGCTCAAACGTCCATTTCTTTGTTCGGTCCAGCGCTGGGATTTGAACTCCTCTACTTAAAAAATTACTCTTCGTCACCTCAGCAAAAGTGTCTAATGGGCGCTGGATCCCATCAAACATTTCAGAGATCAGCCCAGGTGCTAATTCAACAGATAACGCTTCTCCAGTTGTTACTACGGGCTCTCCTGGCCCGATCCCAGTCGTTTCTTCATATACTTGAATCGATGCTACATCACCGCGCATCTCAATAATTTCTCCAATAACACCTAATTCTCCGACCTGACAAATATCCTGAATACTTGCATCAGACATATTCTCTGCCATGACCAAAGGACCAGAAACTTTAATAATCGTACCAGTTTGCAAAATCATTCCTCCTATTCTAAAAAGCGTAGCAATCCGTTTAGCTCTTGAACAAATTAGCAAACGACTTCAATGACGCTTTTTGGCATTTAAGATGGTTGTCTATTTGTTAAACGATTCATCTATAAAATATTCTGTCCTACTGCACGCTCTACATTATTTTGAATCTCCTTTAATCCGATCCCCTTGGTTCCGTTATGACTTGGAATCAAAATAATCGCCGGAATTACTTCACTTTTATAACGCTCAATCGTTTCTATTGCTCGTTCAGAGGCGTCTTCTGTAATAAAAATGACACCATAACTTTTTTTAGCCATCGACTCGATCGTTGCCCTTATTTGCTTAGCTGATTGCGCGTACACAACATCAAATCCAAAAAGCTTAAACGGCATTACAGAATCTCTATCGCCGATCACTCCGATTTTATAAGCCATCTACTGCACGCATCCTTTCTCTCACCACATCCGCAGAAAAATTACTACGCTTACTGACTAAAATCAGTCGTAAATTTTTCCATTCAACCTCTTTTGCATTTAAAAAAGCTAACAACGGCAGCGGGCCAAAAGCCATGATTTTTGATTTATCATATAAACCTGTCAAATAATCATCTTTCACCTTTTCAAAAGCAATCAAATCAAGCTCTTTTGTTTCTGATGAAACAATCGGTGCAAGAATTCCGCCAAGAGATGTATGAAGTACAAACTCTGTAAAAGCCGCTAGAGATTGCTCACTATAAGCTAAAAAATCAGATTTTGGAATACTACCAGAACTTGATAAAACAGTCAATAGAAAGTTTTCATGCTGACCTTGGATGATTCCTCGTGCCATCGTGGATATATTCGTTAAATCGATAAAAGCCGTAACTTCATCAATAATATCCTTATATCCCAGCTTTTCAGCCAACCGTTTTTGATACGTCAGAAAGCTCCGATCATAAATAATATCGATCGCCTGAAATATGGAGGATTCTTGAAAATAGTCCAGCACTTCTAAAATCGCCTGCATCAGTTCGTCAGCTATTTCTGTCGACACACATGTACGTATCGCACTTTTGATCGTTTCAATCGAATAACGTCCATCAGCAATAAATAAGTGATCCAGATTCTCTCCAGTCAACTCAGCTTTTGTCAATACTTTCAGATTATGGAATGTTATACGAGACGTATAAATATCGATGACTTCCGGTTCAGGAGCCAGCTCATATAGCCATTCAAATAAACGTCCTTTTTCTTTTGAATAAATATATTCAAAATCATCAACAAATCCTTCCGTCATGTAGGTACTATAAATTGTACTTTTTAGAATATCTTGAAGTTCTTCGATCGTTTTAGCATTCAATAATTGTTCATACTGTGCACTATTCAACAGTTCAGTCTCTTTTAGACGAATCAGCGGATTGATCTGATTATACGCGGTCTCTTTCATCTTGCCCCTCCTATCATAAAAACTTGATGCTAATAAACTCTCTATTTAAAAAGCATTTCTGCAATGGAAAAACTTTCCGCTCTCTTGATTTCCTGAACTAAACTTGGAAATAAGAAATTATACTCGATCCCATTTTGAGCAACGAGGAAACCGCCAACGCCTGGTATGAACTCTGGAAGTAAAGCTAACTCCAATTCGTTTGGTTTATGATTTTCCAACCATTGCTCTGACAACTTTCCTTTAGAGTACTCACCTAACTGTAGTTGTGCTTGTCCAGTCAGTGTCAATTGATCAAGGATTTGCTTTGTAAATACTTGAAATTCATCTTCATTCCAATGATCCATTCGCTTGATCGCTTCTAAAAAAAGCTGCTCTAAATATCCTTGTTTTTGATTTAACGTTGCTTGTTTGATCTCCAATTGCTGCCGGTTTTGCTTTTGTTTAAACGCTTTATTGGTTTGATCACTATTCTTTTCAATCAATTTATGTTCCTGTAACAGCAGTGCTTCTTCTTGTTCTGCATAAGCCTCATCAATTCGTTTATATTCTACTTTCTTTAAATCAGTAACTTCTGCTGTTCCTTTTTCTAGAATTTGATCGACGATCTTTTCGATTGCATCCATATTTTTCCTCCTGTTACTTCACATTTAAGACAAGTAAGAATGAAATGACAAACCCAAGAATAGCATATGTTTCAACCATGGCAGCATAAATGATCCCTTTCGTTGCATGCTCAGGTTTTTTCGCTAAAATTTGAATCCCGGCAGCTGCAACACGCCCTTGAGCAATTCCTGAAAATAGACCAGCAAATGCGATCGGTAATGACGCAACAAAATAATCCATTCCTTGAACCATCGACATACTATTATCTAAATTAATGAAAATCAAAAAGGCAATAACGAAGCCATACAACCCTTGAGTACCTGGTAATAATTGAAGAATCAACGCTTGTCCAAATTTTTCCGGCTGTTCAGTCGTCAGTGCTGCTGCCGCTTCTCCAGTAAACCCAACACCTTTTGCCGAACCAATCCCTGCTAAAATCGTCGCCATTGCCATTCCTAGTACTGCAAAAAGAATCCCACCATTATTATTGATCAAGTAATCTATCATATTTTTATTCCTCCACATTTCATCTATTTTTGTTTTTTCTCAACGTTTACATATTTCTCTTCTGTTTTCAGTGGTTTGAATGCTCGTCCCCCACCTGTATAAAATTTCCCAAAAAACTCTACATACTGTAATCGTGCACCATGAACATACGCACCTAATAAGCTTAAAAATAAATTTAATGCGTGAAGAGCTACGATCAGTATGATCCCTACACTAAAGCGAGCGATCGGCGGCATAAAAGCAACCAGCATATTAAAGGCAGCTGCGATACTTCCACCGGAAATCCCTAAGGCCATTAAACGAGTATAGCTGACCAAATCTCCAATATAACTCGTCAAACCATAGAGTCCGTATAAGCCTTTTGCCAACCCTTTTGCTTTGGACTTAGATTGAATCACAGGAACCGCGATAATCGATAAAGCCGAGATGATTGCCACTACGACACCAGCTGTAAATAATCCATCATTGTTAAGCAGCAGCATACCTACTACTGAGATCAATAAACCGACAAGCAGCCCCTGCCAAGCAAAGCTCTCACTAATACTTTCTAAATAACGTTTACGCTTCGTTAGTTCAATGCCATTGACCATCAATCCTGTCATCAATTGAATAAAACCAAACACGACAGACAGAATCAAGATCGTATTGACATCTTCAGTTGTGGACAAAATCGGAAATGGCAAGGTGATTCCAAAAAGCTCTTTCGGCAATCCTGCACCAAAAAATGAACCATAGACGAACCCCCAAATAATTGTTGGAAACGACAAAATCAGAAAGAATTTAGCAAAACGTTTCATTCCTCTTGGCAATACAACGAACTTTTGTGCAAGAAAAGCTCCTATCAACATCAACAGACCATAACCGATATCTGCCACCATCATTCCAAAAAAGACCATATAAAAAGGGGTCATGATAGGCGTTGGATCAATTTCCTCATATTTTGGTAAACTATACATCTCTGTCAACATTTCAAATGGTACGACAACCGGATTGTTTTTTAATTTCACTGGAATATCTTCTTGTATCTCACCTTTTGTCGGCTGATCAAATACGATGTAAATTTCATTTTTTGGTAAAGCTTCATCTAAAGCTGCCGTAAGTTCATCTTTCTCAGTTACAGGAATCCAGCCTTGTAAAATAAAAAAGTAACTCGTATTGATCAAATGCTTCTTCGCTTCTTCTCGATGAATATAAGCAAAGACCATCTCTTCTGCCAAATACAGCTCTTCTAAATGAGAACGATATGCTGCTAGTTCAGATTTCACTAGTTGCTCCTCTTCAACAAGAGCGCTTAAGGCTTCTTTTGTATGTTGATACGCTTCTTTTGGCAACTCTTCATATGGATAAACGAATTCATTGAAGCTGTATTTGTTTTCGATCTCAGCTACGATCTCTTTCATTTCGTTCAAATAGATCAAACTATAATACGCATGATTTTGACTATGATAAATTTCTTCAACATAGATCGAGGGATATCTCGAACAATCATTTAAAAAGTCCGGTTGGTTCGCTGAATTGATGGAACCAAGTAAAATCGTTGTTGTGTCTAATGAATTCTTTTTTGGTACGACATCCAGATACTGCCAGCGAGCAAGCAACTTTTCCCTCGTACGCAATTCTTTTCTTCTTACTTCAATAGAAGCAAGCTGCTTTTTCAATTTAGAAATGTCTTGTAAATAACCAATGATCGTTGGTTGATCAAATGCTTGTTCTAAAGATTCTAAGGTTTTGACCTGTCTTTTAAACGTACTCTTTTGACCTGTCTTTTCAGCAAAACGTTCGATAAAAATCAGCGCTTCCTGAATTTCGTTCAATATTTTCTGATACTCTTTCTGTTGGACATCGTCAACTTCCAGCATCGTTTCTGAGAAATGATCTTTAAGATAATTGCTATCTACATTAGAATGAAAAAAATCTTTGATCTCTGTCATTTGCAATCCCTGAATCGTTTGAAGAATTGCTTCTTCATGCTCAGAGGCAGCAATGATCGTCATTTTTTCCATTTTATTGACTGCCATAGACTTTTTTCACCCTCTCTATTATGTGATCGACGATAGCATTTTTCTTTTGTTCATATTTATTCCTAAACTCTTGATCTTGCTCTTTTGCTTCTCTTAGTAATAGTACTCTTTCTTGCTCAAGCTGCTCTGCGAACTGCATCTCTCGATCTTGAAGCATCTTGCTGACTTTTTCTTGACTTTCATCTTGCAATTGCTTAAATTGCCGCGCTTTTTTCTGCTCATATGTCAGGATTTCTTTTTGAGCATTTTGGCGCATTTCTTCAACTTTTTTTTCTGCATCTTGAATGTGCTCTAATGCTTCTAATACCATATTTTCACCCCTATTCTATGATTTCGATCAGTTTAGTTATTATTATGAAGCGAAACACTTTTTATTACAATCAAAAAGGAATACACCATGCCTTCATCAAACGACATGATCTATCCCTTTTTTATAATAAAAAAAGGGCACAAATTCAAACATCGTTCTTCTCACCCCTTGAAGAACCTGATCCTTGAAGCTTGCGCCCAACCATTTTTATTCACATGAATGTATCTTAGCAAAAACACTTTGAAATTACAATAATTTTTGTAAAGGAAGTCATAAAAATTAAAAAAATCTCACCTTCAATTAGAAGATGAGAAAGGAGTTTTACTCATGAGAGTAAATGAAAAAAAGTTTGTTGTTAGGATGTATTCATCTTACTGCCGTAGACAGATTATTTCAAATAATATGCACTCTATTCTTCTAAAAGAAAAAAGCCTCTAAATTGTTGCCTGAGCGCATCACTTTTTCAATAATGGCTTCCTTCCAAACATCAGTAAACCAATCATATTGCATTTGCTTAATAATGATTTTTTTAATTTCTTCTTCTAAAGATGAGCTATCCGTCTCTCCGCCATAAAATGCTTGCAATGCTTGAAGTGCCTTATCATTGTGATTAGACTCAAAACGATAAATCCGTCCTTGCTCTACATAATAGAACCCATACTGGATAACTACTGCAAAACGCTGATCTTTTTTCTCAAGGAAATCTATAAACTGTTCTGACGTGATCTGCTGCATCTCTTCACAATCCTTTCAATAAATTATTCTTTGGCTATGTTTTTATGTCCTTTTTTCTTTATACTTAAGAAAAAGCAGAGGTCAATTTTATGTCAAAAGTGATCTTTCTTGCTTCCTTACTTCAACTAGGATAATTTAAGGAAACTATTCATTCATTGTTTCAAATATCCAATAATCAGCGAACTACTTTACTAAAGTGTCTAAAACTCGATGATTACCAATTTCTATTTCTTATCTTCCTATTTAACCTTGCACCCCAAACATCATAACAAAAAATAATTACGTAAACAATCATATTCGAACACTTCTTGTTTTATGATCCATTTATTATTGACATACCCTACATTTTTTCAATACTTTTGTTTATTTTTAACTTCTTTTAGGTATAATAAAAATAACGAGGATAAAAAGATGAATAGGAGTAATTAAATGATGGAAAATATAATAAAAGTCTCCACTAAGTTTCACAATATTTGGCTGATCGATGTAAAAAAAGATTCTTTTGCAAAAGAGAATAGGATTCTGTTTGGTGACACACTTCGGCTCTCTATTGCCAAAGGTGATTCTTATTATTTTGCCGAAAATATTGCATTGACTTACGAGAAAGAAATTATTTCTAAAGAAACTCCGACAAAGGATGAGCTCCATTTCTTTGAATATATGCGAAAGAACAAAGAGAAAATATTCTCAAACTCATTAGCAGCTAAGTATGGAATACAACAATATATCCAGCCTGCTTCTGCTTAACACATGATAGATACAAAAAATAATAGCCTCTGATTTACCTCATTCAACAAAAGTAAATCGGAAGCTATTATTCTGCACTTTTCATTTATACACGTTTTTATTTTTTTTTGGTTAATTTTTTGTTTGCAAATATGTCTTATTATAATTCAAAACTTGAGGCAGCTAATCACATTTCTAACCCGCACCCGTAATAACGAATACAGAAATAACTCCAGAAACCAAAGCAATCAATGAAATCATCAGCACACCCCCATCCATCATTATTTAAGCAACGATTGCAAACAAATAATTTTCCTTAGGTAAACAATAACAAACAGATAAAAAAAAGGAAAGTAGTAATGTGAAAAAGTGCGAAATTGGCATAAATATCTAAAATAAAAATAATTTTTTTCTTAAAAAATGGAAATAAGCTCATTTTTCATGCTATAATCGCATATGAAAGGGGAGAAACGCTTGAATATCATAGAAACTTTACGTTTTTTCAGACTCAAACTAAAGCTTACTCAAAAAGAAATGATGTCAGAATTCACGGACCCCTCAACCTATTCTAAAATAGAAAGTGGTAAGCGTTCTTTAAAAGTCACTGAACTTGAAGAGATATTAGGTCATGTATCGATTAATTCAGAAGAATTTTTTAGTTTTGCAACTTTTGATAAAGAACAGCAAGACTTTAGAGATTATTTTTATTACTGTGGTGCTCATCTAGAAAATCAAACAGCTAAGAAAAAGCTGCTTAACTATTACTTTTTACTAAAAGATAAAGAGAATAAATCTCTGAGAGAATTATCTAACTACATTGCAATTAAAAACTTCTTTTTTGCTCACTGGGACGAAGTCGATCAAATTACGCAAAAAGAAGTAAATGATATTTTTGAATTACTTCTAAAAAAATCATTTTATCTTCAATATGATTACTTAATTACAGCCAATTTAATCCGATTTTTCACAAGTAAGCAATCTGACTTGTTAGTTTCTCGAATGTTCCCAATGAAATATGAGGATCAGCGAGACTTTTCTACAAAAAAATTTGCTCATAACATACTTATCAATCTGATTTCTTTAAAACTGTATGCAAAAGATTATGAAGGTGCAGAAAAATATATCAAATTAGCAAAAAAACAGGATAAACGAAGCGAGAATTATAGCTTTAAATTGAATCTACAGTACTTATCTAATCTTTTAAATTATATCTTAGATGGCGAACCTGTATATATGGAACGCGTTTATGATTTTATACATTTATTAGAAAATACTGGAGATACCTTACAAGCTGAACAAGTAAAAAAAGAAGTAAAATTATTAACGCATGAACGTGACAGCGAAAAGATGCTTAAAAAATATTCTGTTGGTCTATTCAAAGAAACTTAATACCCTACTATTAAACAAATATCCCACCTTATAAAAGGTGGGATAAGGAGTATTACTCGGATTGAGTAAAATGAAAATACTGTTAGGGTATATTTATAATACTATATAATGTATAACATTTCAACCCTTTAGTCATTAAATATTTTTTTATTTGATCGAAAACAGGTTAAAATGTATACTACACCTCACTTTACGCTCTTTCCCTTTTCTGAATCTGCATCAGTAACACACTTTCAATATAAAATTCTCAACAAACAATCAAACTAAATAATATAAGTATCTCTTTAATTTCAATTATTTGCATTTATTCAAGCAACTAATTTGCTATACTTAGAGTTAACAGACCTTTGGCAACATAATGAATCCTAGATTTGAAATCAAGAAAAACTGTTACAGCAGATATGATTACTGATAGAAAAATTTGAAAAGGAGTTTTTTTATGAGACGAATATTACGCATTGGGGTTGTTGTTTTATTTGTGCTATTTTTGATTAAGATGAATGGCGAAGATAATTCTGATATCCAAGAACCTATAGCTAGCAGTGCTGAAAAAACAAAAACCTCCAAACATGATAAACCAACAAAGTTTTCAACTACTTCCGAAGAACGAGAGAATCTGGAGGTACCCGAAATAACTAACTCAGTCGAAACTGTGCATGTTCCGGCTGAGATTGAGAACCCTTCAACTGAGAATGATCAATCCTTTATGGACGAAGCTAGTGCAGAAGAAGAATTTAAACGGTTAAAACAAGAATTTTCTGTTTTGATGAAAGAAGCTGTTTCTACAGAAGAGCTCGCTCAATTAAAACAAGAATACAATGAAGCCGTTGCTCCTCTTCGTGACTTGGTAAACCCATATAAATTAATTGATAAGCTCAATGAATTTAAATTTTATTTAGAAGAGAAACAAATTCAATTAGAGAATGAACAGACTACTTTACAACAATAATTAGCCTATTTTTACTAACATCTTATAATTGGGGAAAATTATTTGAACTATGCTGGCTAAGTACCAGCATAGTTTTTTCATGTACTCTCTTTTTGTATTTTAAGTTCATAAGATTTATGATCGGTCTATTTGATGCTATCGAGCTGTATACTTCATGCTTTCCTTTTCAAAAAATAATTCCTCCGGCTATTTCAAAGACCTTTTTGTTCATCTTTCAAAAGACTAGCCGAATCCTAATATCTCAAAAAATGTATAATAAACCTAAATGACACTAATTTATTTAGTAATGTATACTGTGTGTATTTAACAAATGAATCAATGAACCCAGTTATACAAACGTAATCAAAAAAGCATTTTTACTAAATAGCATACACAACGAAAGTGATATCAGTAAATTTTTGTTTTCTATGAACTATTCATAATTGTTCTTTTTTTGTAAAAGACGATCCACAATAATAGCAGTTGGAATGTTCCCTACAGAATTTAATAGTGTTGCTGGTATATCGAACAGTGTACTCAATAATATAATGATCGAAATCATTTCTGCTGGGAAATGAAAAAGTGAAATCGTTACAATTGCTGCAGATACACCTCCTCCTGGAACAGTCCCCATTACAATTCCTGATAATATTGCTGTAAAAATCACTAAGGCTAATGTAGAAGGGTTCATATACTCAATATCACAAAGGCTCAAAATCAATAATATTTTCAACACACTAGCACCTGTTGCACCATCTTTATGGATGTTTGCACCTAAAGGAATAACTGCTCTAGAAACATCCTGATCAATTTCTAACTGGTCACAAGCTTTTAGATTTGCCGGAATACAAGCTGAACTTGATGCTGTTGCAATAGCAGTCAGTGCTGGAATTGTACTAAAATTCCAAAATTGTTTTACCTTAGCAAATCCCCCTGAAAAATAAAGAACTAAGCTATGGAAAACGCAATAAAAAAAGAGTGAGAAAAAAAGAAAAAGCACAAAAATTTTTGCATAGCTCTTTAATATCGTAGGGCCTGTTTGACTCATGCTATATGAAAAATAGCAACCAAAACCAATCGGAGCAAATTTCATTACTATTGAGATCATTGTGTACAAGAGCTCCGTAGTTAGTGAAAAAAAAGCAATGAACGGAGTTGCTTTAGTCCCTAATTTCCGAATAGCCGCCGCGACTAACACGGAAAAAAGCAGCAGCGGTATCATATTCTCAGAATGAAACAATTCAGGGAGATTTTTCACAGAAATCATGTCAATTATTTTTTCTGTGAAAGTTACGTTTTCATTCGTCTGTGGTAAAGTCGTTGAAGTCAAAATATTGTTCGTGTCGATCATTAAAGGAAACAGCAAACCTAAAAATAGAGCAATAAGACTTGCTGCTAGTGAAAATAGTAAAAAAATGGTCGTACTCAGAAATAGAATATTCCTGGCTTTAGTCATCGTTTTAGTTGAAATAATGGATGTGATAATACTAAAGAAGATCAATGGAGCCACTAAAACATAAAGATAATTCAGATAGATATTTCCTAAAGGATAAGTGATTACTGAACTTTCAGGATAGATGACGCCAACGGTTCCTCCAACAATAATACTTATCAGTAGGAAAAAGGAAGACTTATAGTTTGCAATGTAAGTCATTTTTCTTCACCCATTCCATAGAACTGATTTACAAAATCATAAGATAAACTGTCACTCAGTAACGAGTCAAAATCATTTCTTTTTATTTTATTGCTTTCATTGAATAGATGCTTGATACTATTTCTACTCACTGAGGAGCCTAAACTCACTCTTTTGACCCCTAATTCATTTAATTGATTCATATTTTTCAAATTTTTGCTCAATAAAATATTTATTGGTCCGTTCACCTCTTTTGTCAATCTTTGCAATTCTTCAACGGAAATATTTCCTGGGACAAATACACAATCAGCTCCCCATGAAAGATAGCTATTCAAGCGTTCTATCGTTGCAGATAATCGGCTCTTTTGCTCACCAATTTGATTCCAGTAGATATCTGTTCTCGCATTGATCAAAAAATCAAGTGCAAATTCTTTTTTTAACTGGTTCAGATATTCAAGCTTACGCTTCATAGATTGCCGATCAGAGATATTTTTGTCGGGTAATCCGTCTTCAATATTGAGCCCCACCGCACCAGCAAGAAGTAATTGTTTGGCATTTTCGTATACCTCTTCAGCATTTTCACTATAACCTCTTTCAAAATCGACTGACAACGGAATGGTAATTTTAGTGGAAATTCGCTGAACTGTCTCTAGTAAAATAGTAAGAGGTAGTTCTTCCCCATCGGAGAATCCATTTGCAAAAGCAACTCATGCACTAGTGGTAGCCACAGCAGCAAATCCTTTTTGCTCAAAAATTTTTGCTCCACCAGCATCCCAAATGTTTGGCAAGACAAATAGTCCCTCTTTTCTATGTATTTCTTGAAATTGCTTAACTTTGTCTCTTTGATTTTGAGTAATAGCCATTCTATTCATTTCTTTCTTCTGATATGATAAGTATAAATTATCATAGAAATACTTTGATGGTGATCGAAGTATAGAAAAGAGTTGAGTTGAATGAATGGTATCCCAGATCTTCCGGAAACACTCCAGCTTATTGGTGATCCTACAAGAATAGAACTACTGACAATCCTGATCGATCATCGATACTATACAGTTACAGAGCTCTCAAAACGGACGAAAGTGTCTCTTAGCACAGTCTCATATCACTTGAAAAAGCTCTCTATCATAGGATGGATCGACACTTATAAGCAAGGAAGAAATGTCTACTACGGACTAACAAATGATTCTCTTGCGGAGATCATCGAATCATTAATGACTATTTCCGCTCCGAAGAAAATCAATTCATACAACCAAAAGAAAGAATACTTAGAAATAAAAGAAGCGCGTACTTGTTATTCTCATCTAGCGGGAGAATTGGGTGTGGGACTGTTTGAATTTTTGATAGAAAATCAGTATATAGAAAACAATAATCATGAAGTCAGTATATCCAAGGAGGGGGTAACTTTTTTTAAAGGAATGGGTGTCAAAGCACCTGAATCTTTAAATGGAAAACTTTGCATGGATTGGAGTGAAAGAAAATTCCATCTTGCAGGTTCCTTAGGATCAGCACTTTGCTCGGCTTTTTTGCGACAAGGTTGGATCGTAAAATCTACTAAAAATAGAAGCATAACGTTGTCAGCGAGTTCCCCTGAATGGTTGAAATCTATTGATAGAAATCTTAAACTAATAAAAAGTCATGACAAAAGATTGGGCACACAAATGAGGAAAATAGGAGAATGAAGAAAAAGAGAAACAAGAACTAACTGCAGTATTGTTTTTTAATTATATTGGTCAATAAATTAAGACTACTTCAACACAAAAAAATAAACAGTAGAAACACCGTACAATCCTTTGTACATCAGCGTTTCTACTGTTTCTCTCCACAAAATTCATGGAGACGGCGGGAGTCGAACCCGCGTCCAAACACATTGCCACTTAAACCTCTACGTTCATAGTACACTCATTTAAAGGTTCGCTTTACAGCTTGCCGAGTGACAGGCATTCTGTATCGCTAGTCTGATGATCTCTTCTAACTTTTACAGACGGAAAAAGTTAGCGTATCCCACTTAATTTGAGACCCTTACTCGAGCACATGGGCGATGCCGAGAGGATCTTCACCTGCTGGTTTTACGCAGCTAGAGCGAAAGTATTGTTTTCGTTTTTAGCAGTTATATTTAACTGTAACGTTTTTACGTAGACGTAACCTACGAAACGCAATTCAAGCTCAACTATGCCTGTCGAATCCGTAACGTCCCCGTACAGATTAAAAGCATATGTCATGCTTTTAATAGTATAACATATTTTTTGTTGTCTTAAAAGAGTCAGGCGCTTATCTTCCATCATTCTAATAAAAAGGAATAACAGAATTTGGTATAACATCAATGCCCAGTTCCAAAAACATTGACTAAAACCGTTCCAATGACGATAAATCCTAAACCGATCATTGTTGGTACGTTTAACTGCTCTTTCCAATAAACAACTGAAAAAACCGTGATCATAATGATCCCTATTGCTCCCCAAAGTGCATACGCCACATTCAATGGCATGTAATTGATGGCTTTTGATAGTGTATAAAAACAGATGGCGTAGGCAATCAAACACGTGATCGAGGGAATAAGTTTGGTAAATCCAACTGTAGCTTTCAGTAAATTCGTTGCAAGTACTTCACTGATGATAGCGATCAAAAGATACAAATATCCAATCATTTTTTTCCTCCTAAATAACTTCCATCACTAGTATAACAAAAAAAGATCACTACTAGAAAAAACTAGTAATGATCCTTTAGATAATTGCACCTTTAAGCTTCCGTGTAGCAATTTAACATCCAATTGATGCCAAATTTATCAACGACCATGCCGTATTTTTTAGCCCAAAAGGTTTCTCCTAACGGCATTGTTATGTTTCCGCCTTCGGACAACCGAGCAAAGATACGATCGATTTTCTCCTCATCTTCAGTTGAAACAACTAAAGATACATTGTTTCCTTCAACGAATGTTAAGCCCATCCCATCCGGCACATCTGAAAACATGACGGGGACACCCTCGATCGTCATCGAAGCATTGATGATCAAATCTTTCCATTCCTCAGGTGTAGGATGCTCGGGATCTTCCGGTGCATCCGCAAACGTCATGATCCCATCATTTTTTACATCAAACACTGTTTCATAAAAAGCAATTGCTTCTGCTGCCTGATTCTTAAAGTTTAAATAGACTTGTAACATAAGTACCATCCTCTCACTATCATTTTGCTCATTATCTCATGCAGAAATAGATTACGCGAAAATAACGCTCACCTTTATGAAAAATCCGTATCTTTTAATAGCACTTCAACAAATTGTTCTAAATACTCCTGATCGATTGCATCGTATCCTTCTGTTACCGAACTATCTAAGTCTAAAACACCCAGTAATTTACCTTCCTTTACCATTGGCACAACGATTTCCGATTGAGCTGCTGAATCACAAGAGATATAATTCTCATGTTTTTTTACATCATCAACAATGAGGGTCTTTCTATGTTCGGCGGCTTCTCCGCAGACACCTTTCCCCATTTTGATTCTCGTACAGGATACCTTCCCTTGAAATGGCCCTAAAACTAATTCTTTCCCATCGAATAAATAATAACCGGCAAACACTGTATTTGGTAACGTTTCTGCAAGTAATGCTGATGAATTTGCTAAGTTTGCGATTTTATCATGTTCAATCTCAATGATGGCTGCTTGTTGCTGCACCAATAGTTTATATGCTGATTGCTTTTCGTCTAAATTATTCCACATTGTAAGTCCCCACCTTTTTTATCGTTAATGATTTTTTTATTATAACATAGCTGCTCGTGATTTCATCTAGCAAGATGTTCACATTCTTCACTACAATTTCAAACAAGTTCACACTTTTTTCGAATTTTTTTATGTTTGATTTAATCTATTAAAGGTATAGTTTAATCATAGTAAACAACCAATATATTTTGTGGATGAACGTGGTGTTAAAACTCTTTGAGGACTAACGGATGTTTATTCTCGACCGATGAGGTGTAGGTTCGAATCCTACCGTCCACGTACGTGCTGATGATCAGCACTTGATCATAAATGACCTTAATGAAAGGAATGGTGTTTTATGAAAAAAATTTTAGTCACAGGAGCAACGTTGTCTGCACTCTCATTTGCCGCCTATTCATTTTTGAGACATACCCCTAAACATCAACATGACTATGGCAAACTATAAACGAAAAAGTTGTCCTGAACACTCACTGTTCTTGACAACTTTTTTTATTTTGCTACGTGCTTCACAAATAATACGTCATTTAAACACTAAATGATATTCCCCATCCTCTGCATTATCCAGATACTGATACAAGATCAATTCTAAAATGGCAAGCATCGAGATATGCGACGTGATTTCCATTTTATTTAAAAACAACTCATCTGTAAATACATAGAAATTAACATCACTCATATTTTGAACAACATTATTATCTGCTCCGGTGATCGAAACGAGTAGAGGATGAACCGTATTTTTCAGTTGCTGCATCAGTTTGATCCATTCTTGATCCTTACCCTGATAGGTCAAAATAAAAACCATATCTGTCGATTTGATTTGATTTTGAACAAGAGCCCGCATTGATTGATCCTCTGGAAAAACAACCAAAAATCCTGCTGCTACAAACAAGTATCTCACATACTGCATCAACTGTTTATTCATTCCTTTGGCGAACAAATAAATGATCGGTTTTTTCTTTAGATACTCTCCAACCACTGCCAAACTCTTTTTATCGATCACACGAACAGATTCGTTGATATTTTTTAAATACTCTTCCCGATAATCTTTTTGTGATACGACGAATGGACTGACTTTCTCTTCTTTGATCTGATTGAGTAATGTATATTTAATGACTGTGGTGAATTCACTGTAGCCCGAAAAACCGACTTTTCGAACAAATCGCAGAAAAGTAGTCGTCGAAACAAAGCAGTCATCTGCTACTTCCCGAATACTTTTATTTTTGATTTCGTTCAAGTTTTTGACAACATAATCAAAGAGCAGATGTTCATTTTTCGTTAGTTCTGAAACATGAGGGTTCACTACTTCAAAAAAATCCATCTTCTTCCCTCCTAGCAGGTTTTAGGAATACTTTGTGCGATGCAATGGATATTACCGCCGCCAAGTAAAATTTCACGAGCTGGAACACCGACGACTTTGCGATCCGGATAAAGTTTCTCCAATAATTTCTGTGCTTTATGGTCATTTTTATCATTGAATCTGGGATATACGATACCCCCATTCGCTGTATAGTAGCTAACATAGCTTGCAGTCAATCGATCTCCTGGAAAACGCGGCAGCATCCCATTAACAGGATCCACCCCTTCACTTTCTTCAGTGGTGATATAAATAGGCTCCGGCATCACCATTTTATGGATAACCAGTTTTCTTCCTTTTGCATCTGTTTCCTGCCGTAATTGTTCATAGGCTGCTTTAGAGATTTCATATTGTGGATCTTCCGGATCTTCGGTCCAAGTTAAAACAAGTTCTCCGGGACGAACAATATTGATCATATTATCTATATCTCCATTGGTTTCATCTAAAAAATATCCTTGTTTGAGCCAAATGATTTTTTCAACATTAAAATAGTCAATCAAAATGGCTTCGATCTCTTCTTTAGAATAGTTCTCATTTCTTCCTTCTGAAAGCAAAACTTCTTCTGTGGTATACAGCGTTCCTTCTCCGTCTAAATGAACAGAACAGCCTTCTAATACAAAGTCTTCTAAACTGTAATAATCCAGCCGCTTAAATTCACACAGCTTTTCAGCGATCAGATCGTCTTGATCCCACGGAAAATATAGTCCGTCCAACAAGCCGCCCCAAGCATTAAAACGCCAATCAACACCACGAACCTTACCATTTTTATTCACGACATAGATTGGACCATAATCCTTGATCCAAGCGTCATTATTACTCATTTCCATCACACGGATAGAATTTGGCAACAGCTGACGTGCATTTTTGTATTGTTTAGCTGAAACCAGCATCGTTACTGGTTCAAATTGAGCAATTGCTTTTGCGACAGCAGCATATGCTTTTTGCGCTGGTTTGCCGCCATTCCGCCAATTGTCTGCGCGTTCTGGCCAAATCATATATGTTTCTTCATGTCGTTCGTATTCTGCTGGTGCCCAAAAACCGTCTTCTTTAGGATTGCTAGTCGTTAATTTCATCAATGCTGCACTCCTTTTCATTTCATAAATTGCTGTTTTATGTAAACGATATATTTTTAATATATCAGAAAAAAAGAGTAGACACTAGTTTTTGTTCTACTCTTTTTTTCAACTAGGCTGTAATGATCGTACCCGTTTCTTCTTCTAATAGATTTTTGATATTTTCAAGAGAAGTGATTACTGCTTTGCCGTTTTTACTCTCTTTTATAAACGCAATTGCTGCTTGAACTTTAGGCAACATACTGCCAGGAGCAAATTGTTGTTGCTGAATGTATTCTTCCATTTGCGTAACCGTTACCTTCGTCAAATCAGCTTGGTTCGGCTGATTGAAATTGATACTGACATGATCTACTCCAGTCAGTATCACCAGCATATCTGCATGAACCAAAGCAGCGATTTTCTCAGAGGCAAAGTCCTTATCGATCACAGCCTCAACACCTTCATAAACGCCATTTTTCATGATGACTGGAATACCGCCTCCGCCACCTGCAATTGTCACGATGCCATTTTCGACCAATTGTTTGATCACTGCATATTCAACAATATCGACAGGCGTTGGTGAAGGGACCACCTTGCGATAGCCTCTACCCGCATCCTCTACATATGTTGCTTGTGTTTGCTCTTTTTCAGCATCCATTTCAGCTTTACTCAAAAATGGACCAATCGGTTTGCTTGGTGCTTGAAAAGCGGGGTCTGTTTCACTCACAACGACTTGTGTTAAAATCGTTGCTGCTGGTTTTGAAATTTTTCTTTTCTTCAGTTCGTCCACCAAAGCATTTTCTAACCAGTAGCCGATACTTCCTTGTGTCATTGCTACCGCAGTATCCAGTGGCATAGCTGGATTTTTTTCTGTAGCACCTAGTTGTTGCTGTAATAATAAATTACCGACCTGCGGACCATTCCCATGTGAAATGATCAATTCATGACCAGCTTCTATAAAGTCTGCTAAATAGTGTGCTGTTTTGGCTAAAGCTTCTTGCTGAGCTTTAGCACTCGCATCAGTGGTCAAAATGGCGTTCCCGCCTAAAGCAACGACGATTCTTTTTGTCATTTGTTCTACCTCACTTCGGAACTTGTTGAGTAATACAATGAATATTGCCCCCGCCTAGGAGAATTTCGCGTGCGGGAACTCCAACGATTTTTCTATCTGGATATAATTCTTGTAGTAAATTTAAAGCTTTTTCATCATTTGGATCACCAAATATTGGAACGATCACTCCGCCATTCGCTGTATAATAATTGGCATAGCTGGCAGCCAAACGATCTCCTTTTTCTCTAGGCAATGTTCCAGCGACTGCATCAACACCCAAACTTTCTTCTTCTGTAATCAAGATCGGTTTTGGCACGTGTAATTTATGCACAACCAACTTGCGGCCTTTCGCGTCTGTTTCATTTTCTAAAATTTCCAAGCATTCTTTTGAGATGTCATATTGCGGATCATTTTCGTCATCTGTCCAAGCTAATACAACTTCACCAGGCTTGACGATATTGATGATATTGTCGACATGCCCATTCGTTTCATCCAAATAGATTCCACGTTTTAGCCAAATGATTTTTTCTAAAGAAAGATATTCTTTTAAAACCTGTTCAATTTGTTCTTTTGATAACTGCGGATTTCTACCTTCTGAGAGCAAGCATTCTTCCGTCGTGATCAGAGTTCCTTCACCATCTACGTGAATCGAGCCGCCTTCTAATACAAAATCATTTAGACGATAACGGTCTTTCCATTCAATCTCACATATCTTTTGGGCAACTTGATCATCTTTATCCCATGGAAAATACAAGCCGTCTACTAATCCTCCCCAGGAATTGAACGTCCAATCAACCCCGCGCACTTCTCCTTCGTCATTTTTGACAAAGGTCGGACCACAATCACGAACCCAAGCATCATCATTGGCAATTTCAACGACACGAACTTCTTCTGGGAGCATATGGCGGGCGTTATCATATTGTTCAGCCGATACGCCAACGGTTACAGGTTCAAATTCGCTGATTGCTACTGCTACGTCAACAAAGACCTTTTGTGCTGGTTTGCCGCCATTGCGCCAGTTATCCGGACGTTCCGGCCATAAAATGTAAACACCTTGATGCGCTTCAAATTCCCCCGGCATACGAAAACCATCTTTTTTTGGTGAACTATCAATTGTTTTCATGCTCTAAACTCTCCTTTTGCTGATTTTGTTTTATCATCTGCTTTTTATTGTATTCTTTATCGCCTAAACGGATACAGCATTCGCCAATAAGAGCTGCTGCGACCGTCCCGATCAAAATAGGGATCTTCTCACTAAACTCACTACTTGATAAAGGAATCGTAGAGAAAAATAACGTGATCACTAATAAAACTAAAGGAACATATGCCATGATCTTTAATAGAACTGGACCACCAGGCACTTTAAATGGGCGTTCTTTGTTCGGATCTATTTTCCGCAATTTTAGAAATGCCGGAAACATCATAATGTAAGATAGTAAAAGCGCGACCACATTTAAGGCAAAGAAAGCCCAGAAAATATTTTCATTTGGAATAAATGGTGCTGCGACAACTAAAATAGTGGCAACAATACCATTGATCACAGAAGCGCCAACTGGCATGTCATTTTTAGGATTTTCTTTTGCAAAAACTTTAGGCATATCATGATTTTTTGCCGCATAGAACGCTACATAATTTACTCCTAAAGCCCATGAGATCAAATTCGCCGCTAATGTATACATAAACAATATCCCGATTATGATAACAAACGGGTTAATCCCTCCAACCAACAAAATGAAGCTGTCGATCAAACCACCTGAGGTTGATAACTGATCCGCTGGAACCGCAGCACCCATACCAAATGCAGCGAATAGATAAAAGAAAGCAATCAGGATTCCACCGTAAATAATCGCTTGAGGAATTTGTTTTTTAGGATTTTCCATATCACTAGCCAAAGTCGTCACAACTTCAAATCCTAAAAAGTTAAATAGAATGACTGAAATAAAGCTTAAGCTATTTAGATCGAATGTCGGCAATAACGCTTTGCCGGAAAAATCATTGGCCATGCCTTTTGTTACAGCATGATAAATACCTAAAATACCTAAGCAAACCATGATCGCAACTTTTGCAAATGCAGCAATATTTAAGATCCATTTGCTGTCACTGACCGGGTAACAACTGATCAAGGTAACTAACCAAATAAAGAACAATTGACCGATGATCAATGCTGGTGTTCCAAGATTCAATCCAAAAATTTGAACCATGACCTCTGTAAAAAGAACCGCAAGGCTTGCCATCCAAATTGGAAAATTGATCCAATAAAACCAAGCAACGCGAGCGCCCCAGCGGCGTCCGAATGCCATTTTCACCCAGTCATAAATACCTCCATCTCCTGTATAGGTCGTTCCCAACTCAGCGGAAATCAAGCCATAAGGAAGGAAAAACAAAATCAAAAGAATTCCCCACCAAAAAAATTGTGATGAGCCTATAGCTGCTGCTGGTGCAGCGGATTCAACGACTAAAATAACTACAACAGCCATTAGAACTGCGTCAAACAACCGAAATTTCTTTTTTTCTTTCATGTTTTGTACGCACCTTTCATTAAAGCGGCTGGAAAAAAAGCACGGTACGGTTCAAAAAAAGAGTCATCCCATGCTTTTTTCTTGCCATTACTTCAGATCACTTAGCAACAACAGCATTTCTTAACATCAATTCGAATTCAGCATCATAGTGAGCCGCAACTGCTTCACCTGCATAATTTAAATAAGGGTTTAAGAAATAAACAAGTAATGCCCGCATCGCAGTCAAACGATTTTCTGCTTCATCCAGTACAACAGAGTACGGTGCATCTAATACTTCATCTGTGACTTCTTCTCCTCTAGTCGCAGGCAAACAATGTAGAAATTTCACATGAGGTGCAGCTAACTCGATCAATTCTTTATTGACTTGATATTTCGGATAGAACGCTGCCATCCGTTCTTCTTCTGATAGCTCAGCTTCATATAAGCCATACCATACATCTGTATAAATAAAATCAGCATCCTTCATTGCTTCTTTGGCATCCTCTGTGATCAAGACACTTCCGCCAGATACAGCAGCATTTTCACGGCCAATTGCTAATGTTTCTTCTTTAATTTGGAAGCCTTTTGGTCCAAATTGAACAAAGTCCATCCCCATCTTTGTTGCCATAAACATCGTTGATACACATACTTGCGTCGCATCTCCCACAAAGACGATTTTACAATCGCTTAATGTTTTACCTGCTGGTAAATGTTCTGTCATAGTGATGATATCTCCCAATTCCTGCGTAGGATGATTATAATCGCTCATGCCATTAATAACTGGAATGCTGGCATCTTTGGCTAAATCTACGATCGTATGATGACGTTCTACTCGAGCCATCAAAATATCAACTAAACGTGATAACACACGTGCTGTATCACCTAAAGATTCATGACCGCCAAGCTGGATTTGTCCGGGCGCTAAATACTGGGCATGACCGCCGAGCTGTGTCATTGCTGTTTCAAATGATACTCTTGTCCGTGTAGAAGATTGTTCAAAAATCATTCCTAATGTTTTATCTTTTAATAATGGCGGATAATAACCATTTTTGATCGATTCTTTCAATTTTAAGCCTAACTGGATCAGATAATCGATTTCTGCTTTCGTAAAATCATTTGTGTCTACAAAATCTCTTTTTTTCATCATCTTGTTTTCCACCAATCTTTTCTTGATTTTTTGTCGGCTACTCGAGTATTCCTTTTGACGAGTTAATCATAACGCCTGGAAAATGATTTTTAAAGCGTTTTCGCAGTTCTTGATAAAGTCAAAAGCAGCATGTATCTTGTTCCATTTTACGTAACACGTTACATGTAAGATCAACCAAAGAAATATACTTTTTTTATTCTGACCATGCTATACTTTAATTAAATCAAGTGAAGACGAGGAGGAAATGCGATGACTGAAAAGGCACAACAATTATTAAGAGATCCTGAAATACAACCATCGGACGATCTTATTTCTGAGGGACTTGGTCATTCCTTTGATGTTTATGTTAGGTTTCTCGAAGACTTAAAAGAGTATCAGATTTCATTGATGAAGTGGCGTTATTATAATGATGGAAAAGCTTGGTTATCTAAGGGTGAGTATAAATGGATAAGCACGCGAGGAAACGAAAAAGTGAAGCCTATTTTTTGGTTATCTATCTGGGATGGCTTTTTTAAAGTGTCATTTTTCTTTTCTGAAAAAATTCGAGCTCAGTTGGTCGCTTTACCTTTATCAGAACAAACCAAAGAATTGATCAACAATACAGAACCTAACGGAAAAAAAATGCAGTATCTTTCGCTAATTTTCGATGTTACAGAATGTTCACAGCTCAAGGATATTTATGTATTGGCAGAATTTAGAAAAGAACATATATAGAAAAAACTGTAATGAAAAATATACAAAAAAGGGTGAACTTGAGGATTATTTCTCAAGTTCACCCTTTTTCAATTCACAAGGATTTAGTTCGTCAAATCTTCGCCATTTGTCGCAATGACTTTTTTATACCAGTCGAATGACTTTTTCTTCGAACGTTTTAACGTGCCGTTTCCTTCATTGTCGCGATCGACATAGATGAATCCGTACCGTTTTTTCATTTCTCCTGTTCCAGCTGACACAAGGTCGATACAGCCCCACGTTGTATAACCAAGTAGATCGACACCATCTAACTCCACGGCATCTTTCATTGCTTGAATATGTGCCGCTAAATATTCGATGCGGTAATCGTCAGCCACATAGCCGTTTTCATCTGGTGTATCCACAGCACCTAAGCCGTTTTCCACGATGAATAATGGTTTTTGATAGCGGTCATACAAGTCATTCATTGTTACACGTAAGCCAAGCGGATCGATCTGCCAGCCCCATTCACTTGCTTCCAAGTAAGGATTTTTTACTGAAGCAAAGATATTGCCAGCTGTTTGTTCATTGACCGCTGGATCTGTTGATTGAACACGTGAAGAATAATAAGAGAAGGAAATGAAATCAACTGTATGCTCTTTCAATAATTCCAAATCGCCCTCTTCGATCGGTAATTCAATGCCTTCACGTTCTAATTCTTTCAGCGCATATGCTGGATATTCGCCACGAGATTGGACATCGATGAAGAAGAAGTTTTCACGGTCTGCTTTACGTGCTGCCCAAACATCTTCTGGTTTACATGTATACGCATAGTTGGTTCCAGCCGCTAACATACAGCCGACCTGGTTTTCTGGATCGACTTCATGGGCGATTTTGGTCGCCACAGCACTAGCTACCAACTCATGGTGAGCAGCCTGGTATTTGACTTGTTCCTTATTTTCTCCTTCTTCAAAATACAAGCCTGCGCCCATAAATGGTGCATGAAGGATCATGTTGATTTCATTGAAGGTCAACCAGTATTTCACTAAACCTTTGTAGCGATTGAAGATCACACGGCATAAGTTTTCGTAAAAACCAACCATTTCACGGCTGCGCCATGCTCCATATTTTTCGACTAAGTGCATTGGACAATCAAAATGGGTGATGGTTACCAATGGTTCGATGTTGTATTTACGGCATTCTTTGAAGAGATCTTCATAATATTTCAAGCCTTCTTCATTCGGTTCAGTCTCATCACCTAAAGGGAAAATCCGACTCCAGGCAATCGATAAACGATAGGTTTTAAAGCCCATTTCTGCAAACAAAGCAATATCTTCTTTGTAGCGGTGGTACATATCGATCGCGTTTTGTGCAGGATAAAAATGCTCATCATCAAACTCAAACATTTTCTTTTCACCAGTGATCACTGGAAAACGATCCGGTCCGACAGGGGCTAGATCCACATTGGCTAAGCCTCGTCCGCCTTCATTATAGCCGCCTTCACATTGATTGGCCGCTGTAGCGCCGCCCCATAAAAAATCTTTTCTAAATGACATATCTTTTTCCTCCAATAAATAATAATAAATGATATTCGTTATCGTATGACTTTCATTACCTGCTCGCCTGGATCAGACAATGGACTTGTCAACGTAATAACATCCCCAAAATCGACTGTATTTGTTACAACAACAGGTGTAATGATATTATACCCTTTTTCTTTGATTTTCTCTAAGTCAAATTCCATTAGTTTATCTCCTGGTGTCACTTTCTGATCTTTTTCAACAAAATATTTATAGCCTTCACCGTCTAGTTGTACAGTGTCGATTCCCACATGGATCAAGAGCTCCACACCAGAATCACTCGTCAAACCAATTGCATGCTTAGAATCAAAAACAGCTGTGACAGTTCCTGAAAAAGGTGCGTAAACTACACCTTCTATCGGTTTTACTGCAAATCCTTTACCTAAAATTTCTTCTGAAAACATACCATCTTCTACAGCTGAGAGTTGAGTGATTTCACCTTTGATCGGATTGACAACATTTGTCGTTGAATCCGTTTGAACTTCATTGACAACATTTTTTTCACTTTGCTCTTCTACCTTAGGTTCTTTGTATAAAATGTACGATACAACAAAAGAAATACCAATACTGATCGCTGCGCCGATACATGCCATATACAAATGTTTTAGTGTATCATCACCAATATAACTTGGCAAAGTTAGTAAACCTGGTGATCCGCCAGTAAAGTTTTTCACTCTCATGATCCCCATAAATAATCCGCCGATCCCGCCACCGATCATTGCCGCATACAAAGGCGTTTTATAACGTAGATTCACTCCATATAAAGCCGGCTCTGTAATTCCAAATAACCCTGTCAAACCAGCAGAAGAGGCTAATTGTTTTACAGAGGACTCTTTACTTTTAAATCCAACTGCCAGTGCAGCCGCTCCTTGCCCTAAGTTAGACGCTAACATTCCTGGATAAATCACTGTGTCATAGCCTGTCGTCATTCGATTATTGATACCGATCGGAACAAGCCCATAATGTGTACCCGTTGCAACAAATAATGGTGTGAAGGCGCCGATGATCGTTGGGACCAACCAAGGACTAAACTCTTCCAAAGCTTTGATTCCATTTGAAATAGCATCACTGATCAAATAACCGATAGGTCCTATTACAACAAGAGAAATTGTTCCAACGATAGCAATCGTAATCAATGGTTTGCTAAAGAATTTGATCACTTTTGGCGATATTTTATCAGCAAAAGGTTCAACATACGACATAAACCAAACAGATAAAATGATCGGGATCACAGAAGAACCATAAGAAACTGCTGAGACCGGCAAGCCAAACAAATGAATACTCCCTTCACCAGCTTCCTTGATCGCATTCACCATACCAGTAAAATTAGGATGCAGCAAAATTCCTCCGACCATCATTGCTAAATACATATTTGTTTTAAACTTCTGTGCAGAAGAAGCAGCTAGAAGAATCGGTAGAAAATAAAAGGCCGAATCTGCCATAAAATCAATAATGATATACGTTTGTCCAGTTTTATCTATTGCATTAAAAACAACTAATAAGGACAATACTGCTTTTAGCATCCCAGCTGCAGTGATTGCTGGTAAAATCGGGGTAAAAATTCCTGTGATCGTATCGATGACTTTAGCTGCCGCTCCCCGATCATCTTTTTCTGCTGATGTACCTTGCTGACCATCCAAAGTTGGTACTTTTTTCAAAATCTCTTTATATACACTACCGACATCACTACCGATAATTACTTGATACTGACCACCTTTTGAAACAACACCCATTACGCCCGCCATATTTTTCAGTGTTTCTGTCTCAGCCTTTTTTTCCTCTTTCAAATTAAATCGTAATCTAGTGGCACAATGAGTCAGTCCACTAATATTTTTTTCTCCACCGACATTATCGATAATTTTATCTGCTAATTCCTGATAATTCATAAATAATTCCTCCTAAAAATAAAAATACCTAAGAATGTCCTTTTAAAAAAGAACTTTTCTTAGGTATAGCCTGTGCTCTTCACAGTAACAATCCTTTAATTGTTTGTAATTCTTCTAATATGGATCGTGAGATAGATCATCTCATCCTCCTTTAAATCTCGACCGAATTCTTTGCCTATATACTCACGAATCTTCAAAGCACAGAGATATTCTTCCTGATACTTTTCTTTTAACATAAATAAGAAACCTTCATCTTTATCCTTGTCCAGTTCTATTCCACTAAATAAACGCTGAACAAAAAACTTCAAATGTGTAATGAATCGCTCATAATTTAACGTATATTCATCTAAATCCGTCTTATAATGATACTTAACAATATTGATGATTTTTTGAATCACTTTTGTCATCTCAGATACTTGACTAACTTGTGATAAATCAAGTTCAGCATTGACGATATGCAAGGCGATGAATCCAGCTTCATCTTCCGGTAACGTGATATCCAAGCGATTGGAGATGATATTCAGCGCTTCTTTTCCGATCAAATATTCGTGATTATAAAAACGCTTGATTTCCCACAAAAGTGCATTTCTTACCGGTAAACCGCTATTATGTCGTTCGATCGCATAGTCGATATGATCTGTCAATGTCAGATAAATATTCTCATTCAATTTTTTTCCTAAAGAAACTTTGGCAAAACCAATAATCTCATTCGCTACTTGTAAATGCTCCAAGCGGACATTCGAAAGCAGCTGAGTTAACTTATTAGTTGTTAAATCGGCATTGCTTGTATAAACTTTTTCAATCAAACGGTCATCGATCACATCGCCGACTGTTTTCTTAAAACCGATACCTTTACCCATCACAAGAACTTCTTGGCCATCCAGATTGAGTGACTTGACGATATTATTATTGATTACTTTTTTTACTTCCATAGTGTCTCCTCAATGAGATTCGATCAGCTAGCTAATATAACGATATGAAAGAAATAAAGTATAGCCTGAAAAATCAGTAACAATCTTCATTTCTCTTGTTATTAAAACATGAAAGTAAAGCGTTGTCAATACAAGAAAAACAGCCATTCATTTTAATATAAATACTTTTCTCTCAAAAGATCTAGCTGCTTATCCGTTATACCTAAGCTAAGTTTCAAATACTTTTCCATCGTTCCAAATGTTTTTTCAACTGCATTGAATGCACCGTCAAGATATTCTTTTTTAGTTAACTGCAAGGAGGATAAAAATGCAAGAACATCTTCATTATCTGTATATTTTTTGTAAATAGCCATTCGCTTAGCATTTCTAGGTGCATTCATCTTATCTGTAAGTAAATAATCTTGATAAACTTGGTCTTTATCGACACCTAACGCACTTAAATAGATCGCAGCTGCCCAACCTGTTCTGTCTTTTCCGCCCTGACAATGAAAAATCAATGGTGTAGAATCTGCTTCTAATAATGTCGAGAAAAATCGTTGATAGGCATTGACTGCTTTTTCACCTAATACCAATTGTTCCATCTGTTTACTCATCACATTACGATTCTTTACTAACTGTTCTCTTCCTGCATCTGTACGGACCATTTTTTCGAGCTGAGCAATTTTTTCTTCATCTTTTTTTGAGACAGTTTGGGTACTAGCTTGCTGAGCCACATCCGCATGAGGATTAAAATTGACTGTTTCACTCAATAAAATCGACTTATTAGGGTCTTTCGCTATTTCTTGCGGCGAACGAAAATCAATGATTCGCTTGATTCCAAGCCGTTCAATATACTTTTGCTCCTCCTCATCGATTTGATGCAAAGCATCCGAGCGAAAGACTAGACCCCACCGAGTCATCTGACCACGTGCTGTATAGTAGCCGCCTAGATCGCGACAGTTATACAAATGATCCAATGGTAAACGCCGTTCAGCGCCAATAAAGACATCAGAACCCGAAAATACTTTAAAATAAAGACGTGTTTTTGGGGCAGGATCCTTAAACATCTGCCAACCTGCCTCTCTAAATTCTAGAAATGAAGTTGTTGATTCAGTCACAGAATCTTCACGACTATAATATACTTTAGCAGGAAGTCTCACTGAATCTGGTAGATTGATTTTTAAATGATCTGCTTCTCTTTCAACTTGCAGCATCTGCATATTCTCACACTCCTATTGATTTTCAAGCGTTGCAGCTTCTTCAATGACTCCTTGTTTATCTAATTTTTTTATGAATGGTAGATATAACAATAGTACCACAACAAACTGGATCAGCTGTACCACTAATCCTTGCCAGCCAGCTGCCATAAATCCAGATAAAAATGTCGGAAGATTTTTCGGCACATTCACGCTGATCACCGGCAAAAATCCAATGATTGTTGCAATATAGGCAATGCCCACACAAACTGCCGCTGAAAGTGTCAAAGGAATAAAGATGACTGCATTCATGATCATCGGAATCCCAAATTTCATCGGTTCTGTGATCCCAAAAATACTTGGAATGAATGAGATTTTTCCAATCGATTTGAATTTTTCGCTTTTGCTCATCCAGACTAAGATCACTGCTAAAGCCAAAGCTCTTGGTCCTTTAAAAGCATCTAAGAAAAATGAATTGATGATATTCGTAGCAGCTTCTCCAGCAGCAACAGCTTCCATATTAGCATAAGCTTGTGACGTAAATAAAACAGCGATCACTGATCCAACGACCATACTGCCATGAATCCCAAAAAACCAAAGTAACTCAGATAAAAACATAATGAACAATGCTGACCAAATCGAACCACCCAATGATTCAAGAGGAGTTTGTAAATTAGTATAAATAAAATCATGGACATTCCCAAATCTTGTTTCTGCAAACAATGTACTGATTATAATAACAACGATAAATATAATAGCTGCTGGTACGATTGCTTCAAATGTCTTTGCAATCGCTGTTGGTACACTTTCCGGCATACGGAATGTAATTCTTTTTTCGACCATTTTAGCAAATAGCCATGTCACAACTAACGCTACGATCATCCCAACAAAAATCCCTTTAGAACCTAAATAAGTCAGCTCATACGCCATTGCAGGCTTTTCTCCGCCGATATCAAAAGCGGTGATCGGTGTTAAAACAAAGAAAGAAGCCAATGACAAAATAATTGACGCGATCGTGTCCCCTTTCTTCTCTCTTGCCATCGCGCAAGAAATCCCAATAATAATATAGATCGTGATCAAATTACTTGAAATCGAAGTACCTAACGAACATGCTTTTGTCACGATTTCCGGTAATCCTGGAATCATACCAATGATCGTCGTCAAACTCCCAACGATCGTGATCGGCAGAGTCATCATCATCCCGTTAGCAATACTTTTTACAAAAGTATTATTTGAAAATTTATTGACAAACACATTCAACCCATTGATAAATGAACTTTTTTTCACTTCTGACATTTGTCATTCTCCTTTTTCTATTTTGATTTAGCTGCAATAACTTCTTGTGCCTTCTTAAATACTTTCTCTCCGTTCATCATTCCATAATCCATCATCTCGATCACTAAAACAGGAATCTCAGGATACTCTTTTTTCACGTCCTCCTGCTGATACCCAACTTGCGGACCGAGCAATATAATATCCGATCCTGTCACTCTTTCTTCTAATTCGCTTAGACCACATGCTGAAATATCAGCATCAATTCCTTGTGAAGAAGCATATTCTTCCATTTTTTTGACTAACATTCCTGTAGACATTCCACCTGCACATGCTAACGTAATTTTCATTCTGATCACCTTTTCTATTATTTTTAAGCACTCTTTTTAATTAAGTTACGCAATTCCCGCATTTCTTCATGCAAATCAATAAATTCTTTTGTAAAATCCGTAGCCGTTATAGCTGCCATCATGTGATCTTGCGCATGGGTCAAAAACATCGTCGCAGGTTCATCCGGATTACTGGCAAAATTCTGTAAAATAGTTGTATGCTGCTGGTGAGCAATTTTTAAGTTGTCTTTGCTTTCCTCTAAAAGTTTTTTAGCAGACCCAACATCCCCTTTTTTAGCTTCTTTGATTGCATTCATTGCTAGAGATTTTGCATTTCCTGCATAAACAATGATCTGCATCACATCTGTTTCTGAAATCATCTGACCTTCTCCTCTCAAATATATCCTAGTCATCTCTCTATAAAGCAATTTTCATGCCAAACACTCAACCAACACTCCATATAGTGAATTATGCCTATGTGTTTCTTTTGCATTAAAATTAAAACACTTTATCAAACACTTTTTTTATAAAACGAAACACATGACTTTGACTATTCAGTTTGCGAACATTATACTTAAATGGAAAGATTATTGATGAAAGACTGGGGAAGAATTATGAAACGAATCGATAAAGTTGCTGAAATCCTTGCAACTTACACAAAAAGCCAACCGGCAACTGCAATGGAGATTGCTGAAAAACTAGGGATCACTAGAGCAAATGTCAGCAGTGATCTAAACCAGCTTGTTAAGCTCAATAAAGCAAAAAAGACCGGAACAAAACCGATCTACTTTTTTTCAACTACGCCAAACATTCAAAGTAAGGAAAACATTTTAGATACATTTACTAAGAAAAGTCCTAGCCTATTTCATTGCAGTGAACAAGCAAAGGCAGCGGTCTTGTATCCGCCAAAAGGTATGCATATCCTTTTAACAGGTGAAACGGGTGTTGGAAAAAGTATGTTTGCAGAATTGATCTTTACTTATGCAAAATCACAAAATAAATTGAAAGCGGATTCTAAATTTGTCACATTTAATTGTGCCGACTATGCGAATAATCCTCAATTACTTGTAGGTTCGATTTTTGGTATATCTAAAGGGGCATATACAGGAGCGGACAGCGATCGTGCTGGCTTGTTAGAGGAAGCAGATGGCGGTATTTTGTTTCTTGATGAAATACATCGGCTGCCTCCAGAAGGTCAGGAGATGCTTTTCACTTTTATAGATAAGGAAATCTACCGAAGATTAGGAGAAACAACGAGCGAAAGAAAGGCTCAAGTGCTATTGATTTGTGCTACAACTGAAGATATTTCTTCAAACCTGCTTCAAACATTCATTCGTAGAATCCCAATGAGGATCAATATTCCTAATTTGGAGGAACGTGGATTAGAAGAACGGTTGACGTTGATCTCAACTTTTTTTCAAGAAGAAACTAAAAAGCTGAAATCACCGATCGAAGTATCTACAAATACGATTCGCGCCTTATTAGGCTATCATTGTGCGAATAATGTCGGGCAGTTAAAAGCAGATATCCAGCTTTTATGCGCTAAGGCCTACTCTCAATTTATTGCTCGACAAGAAGAGGCACTAAAAATCAGCAGTTATGAATTGCCTCACTATATTCGGGAAGGTCTTTATAATGTTGAAGAAAGGCAGAAAATCTGGCTTCTACTGCCAAATATGAACAGTCGTTTTTTTCTTTTTGATGACGATACTACGACACTTTTTGTTCCAAAAGACAACAAGGGTGACGACATTTATCAAATCATTGAACAGAAAATGAATGACATGGAACGAATTGGATTAGATAGTACGCAAACTTCTGAAATCATAGACACAACGATCACTAATTATTATCGCTCCTATGCAAGTGATTCTTCAGCTGATCTTCAAAATTTAGAGCAGATCGTCGGCTCTGAAATTCTTGCTACTTCCAGTAAGGTATGTGAAAAAGCTGCTCGTTTATTAAATTGCTATCTGTCTGATAATGTTCGCTATGGAATCGCTCTTCACTTATATAATACGATCCAACGAATCAAACGTGGGCAAACGATCAAAAATCCGAGGATCGATGAAATAAAAAATAACCATCCGCAACTCTTTGAAACAGCCCTGCACTGCTTGTCTGTGATTGAAACAGATTTTAGCGTAAAATTGCCTGAAGATGAAGCTGGCTTTTTAGCACTATTTTTTACAGCAGATGAAGCTAAGCAAAAAAAACGAATCAAAGTAGAAGTCATTGTAGTTGCTCATGGGGAGTCGACAGCGACTAGTATGGCTAATGTCGTCAATAAGCTGCTGGGCGAAAATATTGCGTTTGGATTTGATATGCCTCTCGAAGAAAAACCAAGGGTGATATTGGCTCGAATTCAAGAATATCTTAAACAAAAAAAAGAACAGAAAGATGTTTTATTACTTGTTGATATGGGATCACTCATCAATTTTAGTGACGAACTTAAAGAATACACCGTTACGGATATCCGTTGTATCGAGTTAGTGAGTACACTACACGTTTTAGAAGCTAGCAGAAAAGCAGCTTTGGGTGCTACCTTAAATGAAGTATATGAATCAACCGTAAATATCAGAGGTCTTTCTACCTACCAGCAAAAGTCAGCTATTACGCTAGAACAACGTACATTCTATTTGCTAACATTATGTTCAACTGGCGAAGGCTCTGCGCAGCTCATAAAAAAAATGCTCCGTTCACGCTTAAACTTAAGAGGAGGTTCATGTGAAATCGTTTCTTTGCAGGTAGCTGATGCTGATTTAGTGACAAAAACGGTCAATAGCTTAAATAAAACTGGTAAAATCATCTGTACTATCGGAACTTTTCAAATAGGTTTGAGTACACCGCATTTCTCTATCAATGATGCTTTGAATGAAACCAATACTGCAAAGATTCAGGCGTTAATTGACTATGAACTTGCTTTTGAAGGTATGCGCCTCAATATCACAGACATGTTGGATTACCCTCACGGTGAAAAACTGATTTCAACAACTAGAGATTGGGTCGAAACACTAGCTGAAGAAATAACGCCACTTCTTTCATATGAAATCAAAGTCGGTTTAGCTTGCCACGTAATCTGCATGATCGACCGCCTACTTCAAGGAAAGAATGTGAGTAGTTTTCCTAAAACAGAATCTTTTAAAGAAAAGTACCAAACAGAAATCTACAAAGTAGCCCAAAATATAAAGCTACTGGAAACTTATTACGGGATCGATATTCCGAAAGATGAGGTTTTCTATATCACAGCCTTTTTTATGAACGAATCTTTTCTTTAAAAATTAATAACTATCTCTTAAGTATTTAAATGGATAATATCTGTGCTATTTTAATTTACTTATAGATTAAAAGCCAACGTATGATATACGTTGGCTTTTATAAGGCTCTATACTTTCTGATGTTGGTGAGAAATCACTGGCATCTTTTTTAATGCAAAATAATAGAAAAGACACCCTGATATCCTTTAGAATGAAGTCGTCTAAAACCATTCAAAAAGGAGGAAATCAAGATGTCCTATACAAATCTTATCAAAAATACCTTAGATATTCTAGACTTAAATATCACTTTTAACGAAAACTGCTTAAAAAAAGAACGGGTCAAAGGAAGAATCTGTCAGGTCTTTTCTGGTACGCTCGATTATACTGCGCATATTTGTCCTCACTGTGATCAAGAAGAAAAGGAAGCAATTATCCGTTGGGGCTTTACAAGCTGTTTGATTTTACTCAACGATGTTTCGGAGTATCAAACGTATTTACGCTTGAAGAAACGTCGTTTCTTCTGTCATTCTTGTGACAGAACATTTGTTGCAGAAACGAGTCTTGTTGAAAAAGGGTGTTCGATTTCATCGAAGGTGAAGCTGTCCATTGCTGACCGCCTCCGAAACGTCACTTCTATGAGTCAAATTGCACGTCAAAAGAAGGTCTCTGTTTCCTCTGTTTACCGTGTCTTGAAACGATTTTATGAGCCAAAAAAAATCAATCGACTCACCTTACCGGAAGTTCTTTGTTTTGATGAATTCAAATCAGTGAAACAAGTCACGGCTTCGATGAGTTTCATCATGATGGATGGGCAAACCAAGCAGTTAATTGATGTTGTTGAAAATCGTCAGCTCCCTTTTCTAGAGCGTTATTTTTCACGATTTCCTTTGACTGTTCGTAAAACGGTTAAGTATATTGTTTGCGATATGTATGCTCCTTATTTTTCTCTCGTCAAAAAGTTATTCCCGATGGCTCAGATTATTCTTGATCGCTTTCATATTGTCCAACTCATCGGTCGAACCTTTTTAAAGCACCGCATTCAGAGAATGAACACCTTTCTTCATCAGGGAAATACAGAAGCGAAAAAATATCGACACTTGAAGAACTACTGGAAGCTTCTTCAAAAAAATCAATCGAAGCTTGATTTTGAAAAACGCCTTTGGCGTCCTTCTTTCCGCACCTATTTAACTGAAACAGAGATCGTTGATCGATTACTTGCGTATGATGACGAGTTGAAAAGTGGCCACACCTGTTATCAGGACTTTCTTTATGCTATACAGACAAGAGACTTTGATCGGTTTCATGCACTATTAGACGAAGATTTCCGCCGTCTTCCTCCCTACTATCAAAAGACTATTGGTACGTTTAAGAAGTACCAAAATGAAATTAAACATGCGCTAGAATTGTCTTATTCTAATGGACCATTAGAAGGTTTAAATAACCATATTAAAGTGTTGAAGAGAAATGCTTACGGGTTCCGTAACTTTTACAATTTCAAATTGAGAATTTCTTTGTGTTTTGGCACCATTCTTTTTCAAGAAAACAAAAAGACCTAGAGGAAATTTCCTCTAGGATTCATATTCATCGATTTCATTCTTTGGATTTTCTTTACCAACATTAGTTGACAAAGAGCCTTTTATAATAGCTCTCAAAATTAAGGCAGTAGATCCTTTTTAATTGTATTCATCATTTAATCTAGTCAGCATATTTAGATACAGAAGCACTATTATACTACAATTGTTGTTTGTATTTCAGTCGTTCCAAATATGCCATTGATGGCTTGTTCAACTTCACTTTTTATTGCCTGCAGTCCAGAGGGTGACTCATCAAAACTATAGACCACGAGCATGGCTTTTTTCGTTTCAAGCGAAATCATCGCTCTAGTTGAATCAGAAATCGGACTACCAAAAGGACCAAGTGAATCACTCAACACAGGAAAATTACTGATTCTGATTATGCCTTTTCCGATCCCTTCATATTCTTCACCTTTACTTGCTACCAAATAAGAAAGATCATCATTCAATTTAGATAGATCATAACTGCCAATCGGTAAATGCAGTTTCAAAGAAAGATAGTTATTCAAATCTACAAGCGCATTGATTTGATATAATCCTTGCCCCTTAACTATTCTTCTTAATAAGCTATCTGACGAAGGCCGATGACGAGAAGGATCGAGCCCAAGACCTTTATAAAACAATTTAGTTTTCTTAATTCTTTTATTATCAAGTATATCTTCTAATGTTGTTGTACTTTCTATTTCAGCAATCATTGGTGTTAAAAAATTTTCCCAAAGATTTTTATCATACTTTCTATTAGATAAATCAAATGTAGATACTACAAGTTGGGCTTTCTTTAATTTAGATGTTTCTTTTACTATATTCATAATCAATAGTCCTCCGTTAATATCAAAAATATTTTTTTAACGGAAATCAGGCACATCGCACTCGCAAAGAGGAGCAAAAATCATAATTTCACCTCCCAAAAATGAATTAATCCAATATTATATTATTTTAGTTATGATTTCAAGCTGTTATGCTAACTTATAGTATTTATAAACAACAACTATTTACTAAACAAAAAAGACTGTCAAATCAACGATTTAACAGTCTTTTCTATACCGGCGGCCGGGGTCGAACCGGCACGCCCTCGCGGGCACTGGATTTTGAGTCCAGCGCGTCTGCCAATTCCGCCACGCCGGCATGAAATAATTTTGCAAGGCGGTAACCGGATTTGAACCGGTGATGAAGGTTTTGCAGACCTCTGCCTTACCACTTGGCTATACCGCCATATTGCAATGTAAATTTCTCTAATAGAGAAAAACTGGGGTAGCTGGATTCGAACCAACGCATGACAGAGTCAAAGTCTGTTGCCTTACCGCTTGGCGATACCCCAAAAATTTAAAGTTAAGGGCGACTGATGGGAATCGAACCCACGAGTGGCGGAACCACAATCCGCTGTGTTAACCACTTCACCACAATCGCCATAGAACACTTGGCAAAAATTTAAAACTAAGGGCGACTGATGGGAATCGAACCCACGAGTGGCGGAACCACAATCCGCTGTGTTAACCACTTCACCACAATCGCCATAAATTTTAACAGGGATAGTAGGAATCGAACCCACAATGACGGTTTTGGAGACCGTAGTTATACCGTTTAACTATATCCCTACTTTTAAATGGAGGAAAGTGGATTCGAACCACTGAACCCTAAGGAACGGATTTACAGTCCGTCGCGTTTAGCCACTTCGCTATTCCTCCAAAATGGCGCAAGACAGAATCGAACTGCCGACACACGGAGCTTCAATCCGTTGCTCTACCAACTGAGCTACTGCGCCAAAAATATAAAACGGTCTGGACGGGACTCGAACCCGCGACCTCCTGCGTGACAGGCAGGCATTCTAACCAGCTGAACTACCAAACCGTGATTTAATGGAGGTTAACGGGATCGAACCGCTGACCCCCTGCTTGTAAGGCAGGTGCTCTCCCAGCTGAGCTAAACCTCCAATAACTATAAATGACCCGTACGGGAATCGAACCCGTGATACCGCCGTGAAAGGGCGGTGTCTTAACCGCTTGACCAACGGGCCAATAAAAACTTAATACGGAGAGTAAGGGATTCGAACCCTTGAGACAGTGTTCACCGCCTACATGATTTCCAATCATGCTCCTTCGGCCTCTCGGACAACTCTCCAGAGTTAAAAGAAGCAACTATTACTCATAAATCCTATATTAAGGAACTCCGGCAGTAGGACTCGAACCTACGACATCATGATTAACAGTCATGCGCTACTACCAACTGAGCTATGCCGGAATAACAACGAGCGCGGCGACGTCCTACTCTCACAAAGGGAAACCCTTCACTACAATCGGCGCTAAGAAGCTTAACTTCTGTGTTCGGCATGGGAACAGGTGTATCCTTCTCGCTATCGCCACCACACTGGGTGTTGTTGTATTCAATTGAGTGATGATTCACTCAAAACTGGATTGAAGCTTGTAATCAATGCTTACCAAGATCATTTATTTTATTTCTTTTGGTTAAGTCCTCGACCGATTAGTATTGGTCCGCTCCGTACATCACTGCACTTCCACTTCCAACCTATCTACCTCATCATCTCTGAGGGGTCTTACTTTCTTAAAGAAATGGGAAATCTCATCTTGAGGTGGGCTTCACACTTAGATGCTTTCAGCGTTTATCCCTTCCCTACATAGCTACCCAGCAATGCCCTTGGCAGAACAACTGGTACACCAGCGGTAAGTCCATCCCGGTCCTCTCGTACTAAGGACAGCTCCTCTCAAATTTCCAACGCCCGCGACGGATAGGGACCGAACTGTCTCACGACGTTCTGAACCCAGCTCGCGTGCCGCTTTAATGGGCGAACAGCCCAACCCTTGGGACCGACTACAGCCCCAGGATGCGACGAGCCGACATCGAGGTGCCAAACCTCCCCGTCGATGTGGACTCTTGGGGGAGATAAGCCTGTTATCCCCAGGGTAGCTTTTATCCGTTGAGCGATGGCCCTTCCATGCGGAACCACCGGATCACTAAGCCCGACTTTCGTCCCTGCTCGACTTGTAAGTCTCGCAGTCAAGCTCCCTTCTGCCTTTACACTCTGCGAATGATTTCCAACCATTCTGAGGGAACCTTTGGGCGCCTCCGTTACCTTTTAGGAGGCGACCGCCCCAGTCAAACTGCCCACCTGACACTGTCTCCCAGCCCGATTAGGGCTGCGGGTTAGAGGGTTCATAACACAAGGGTAGTATCCCACCAGCGCCTCTACCGAAACTAGCGTTCCGGTTTCATCGGCTCCTACCTATCCTGTACATGTGGTACAAACACTCAATATCAAGCTACAGTAAAGCTCCATGGGGTCTTTCCGTCCTGTCGCGGGTAACCTGCATCTTCACAGGTACTAAAATTTCACCGAGTCTCTCGTTGAGACAGTGCCCAAATCGTTACGCCTTTCGTGCGGGTCGGAACTTACCCGACAAGGAATTTCGCTACCTTAGGACCGTTATAGTTACGGCCGCCGTTTACTGGGGCTTCAATTCTGAGCTTCGCCGAAGCTAACCCATCCTCTTAACCTTCCAGCACCGGGCAGGCGTCAGCCCCTATACTTCATCTTTCGATTTTGCAGAGACCTGTGTTTTTGATAAACAGTCGCTTGGGCCTATTCACTGCGGCTGACCGAAGTCAGCACCCCTTCTCCCGAAGTTACGGGGTCATTTTGCCGAGTTCCTTAACGAGAGTTCGCTCGCTCACCTTAGGATACTCTCCTCGACTACCTGTGTCGGTTTACGGTACGGGCAGTTGTTTTCTCACTAGAAGCTTTTCTTGACAGTGTGACATCAGGAACTTCGGTACTATTATTTCCCTCCCCATCACAGCTTGTCCGTATAGAGTAAAGCATTTGACTCTACTCAAGACTTACTGCTTGGACATGCACTTCCAGTCGCATGCATTCCTTAGCCTCCTGCGTCCCTCCATTGTTCAAACAAAAACAACTGGTACAGGAATATCAACCTGTTGTCCATCGCCTACGCCTATCGGCCTCGGCTTAGGTCCCGACTAACCCTGGGCGGACGAGCCTTCCCCAGGAAACCTTAGTCATACGGTGGACGGGATTCTCACCCGTCTTTCGCTACTCATACCGGCATTCTCACTTCTAAGCGCTCCAGCCGTCCTCACGATCGACCTTCAACGCCCTTAGAACGCTCTCCTACCATCACACCAGAGGTGTGATCCACAGCTTCGGTAAACTATTTAGCCCCGGTACATTTTCGGCGCAGGGTCACTCGACTAGTGAGCTATTACGCACTCTTTAAATGGTGGCTGCTTCTAAGCCAACATCCTAGTTGTCTGTGCAACCCCACATCCTTTTCCACTTAATAGTTATTTTGGGACCTTAGCTGGTGGTCTGGGCTGTTTCCCTTTCGACTACGGATCTTATCACTCGCAGTCTGACTGCCGAATATGAATGAATGGCATTCGGAGTTTATCTGAATTCGGTAACCCGAGATGGGCCCCTAGTCCAAACAGTGCTCTACCTCCATCATTCTCAACTTCGACGCTAGCCCTAAAGCTATTTCGGAGAGAACCAGCTATCTCCAAGTTCGTTTGGAATTTCTCCGCTACCCACAGCTCATCCCCGCACTTTTCAACGTACGTGGGTTCGGTCCTCCAGTGCGTTTTACCACACCTTCAACCTGGCCATGGGTAGATCACATGGTTTCGGGTCTACGACTACATACTCATTCGCCCTATTCAGACTCGCTTTCGCTGCGGCTCCGGCTCTTCACCTTAACCTCGCATGCAATCGTAACTCGCCGGTTCATTCTACAAAAGGCACGCTCTCACCCATTAACGGGCTCGAACTTGTTGTAGGCACACGGTTTCAGGATCTATTTCACTCCCCTTCCGGGGTGCTTTTCACCTTTCCCTCACGGTACTGGTTCACTATCGGTCATTAGGGAGTATTTAGCCTTGCGGGATGGTCCCCGCGGATTCCGACGGAATTTCTCGTGTTCCGCCGTACTCAGGATCCTCCTAGGTGCTGTCAAGATTTCGTCTACGGGGCTATTACCCACTTTGGCGGACCTTTCCAAGTCCTTCGACTATCCTGACAGACTACCATATCGGAGTCCTACAACCCCAACAAGCAAGCTTGTTGGTTTGGGCTCTTCCCGTTTCGCTCGCCGCTACTCAGGGAATCGAATTTTCTTTCTCTTCCTGCAGGTACTTAGATGTTTCAGTTCTCTGCGTCTACCTCTAACCAGCTATGTATTCACTGGAAAGTAACATCCTATAAAAGATGCTGGGTTCCCCCATTCGGAAATCTCTGGATCATAGCTCACTTACAGCTCCCCAAAGCATATCGGTGTTAGTCCCGTCCTTCATCGGCTCCTAATGCCAAGGCATCCACCGTGCGCCCTTATTCACTTAACCTTGTCAACCTTGCGGTTGGGTCTTGACTACTTCTTCTAGCGATAGAAGGTTGGTCAATAAAATAAGCTTCGAACAATTAATTAATTAACTCTTCAACGCGGTGTTCTCGGTTTGTTTTGATTACTTTTTTCACTTCAATATCCAGTTTTCAATGAACAATCTAGTAACCATTGGTTACTAATGGAGCCTAGCGGGATCGAACCGCTGACCTCCTGCGTGCAAAGCAGGCGCTCTCCCAGCTGAGCTAAGGCCCCAGTAAAGCTATACAATTGAGAGTAGACCTCTCAAAACTGAACAAAGTGTTGACGAACCGTGTAGTTCCGTAGTATTCCTTAGAAAGGAGGTGATCCAGCCGCACCTTCCGATACGGCTACCTTGTTACGACTTCACCCCAATCATCTATCCCACCTTAGGCGGCTGGCTCCAAAAGGTTACCTCACCGACTTCGGGTGTTACAAACTTTCGTGGTGTGACGGGCGGTGTGTACAAGGCCCGGGAACGTATTCACCGCGGCGTGCTGATCCGCGATTACTAGCGATTCCGGCTTCATGTAGGCGAGTTGCAGCCTACAATCCGAACTGAGAGAAGCTTTAAGAGATTTGCATGACCTCGCGGCCTAGCGACTCGTTGTACTTCCCATTGTAGCACGTGTGTAGCCCAGGTCATAAGGGGCATGATGATTTGACGTCATCCCCACCTTCCTCCGGTTTGTCACCGGCAGTCTCGCTAGAGTGCCCAACTGAATGATGGCAACTAACAATAAGGGTTGCGCTCGTTGCGGGACTTAACCCAACATCTCACGACACGAGCTGACGACAACCATGCACCACCTGTCACTTTGTCCCCGAAGGGAAAGCTCTATCTCTAGAGTGGTCAAAGGATGTCAAGACCTGGTAAGGTTCTTCGCGTTGCTTCGAATTAAACCACATGCTCCACCGCTTGTGCGGGCCCCCGTCAATTCCTTTGAGTTTCAACCTTGCGGTCGTACTCCCCAGGCGGAGTGCTTAATGCGTTTGCTGCAGCACTGAAGGGCGGAAACCCTCCAACACTTAGCACTCATCGTTTACGGCGTGGACTACCAGGGTATCTAATCCTGTTTGCTCCCCACGCTTTCGAGCCTCAGCGTCAGTTACAGACCAGAGAGTCGCCTTCGCCACTGGTGTTCCTCCATATATCTACGCATTTCACCGCTACACATGGAATTCCACTCTCCTCTTCTGCACTCAAGTCTCCCAGTTTCCAATGACCCTCCCCGGTTGAGCCGGGGGCTTTCACATCAGACTTAAGAAACCGCCTGCGCTCGCTTTACGCCCAATAAATCCGGACAACGCTTGCCACCTACGTATTACCGCGGCTGCTGGCACGTAGTTAGCCGTGGCTTTCTGGTTAGATACCGTCAAGGTAAGAGCAGTTACTCTCCTACTTGTTCTTCTCTAACAACAGAGTTTTACGATCCGAAAACCTTCTTCACTCACGCGGCGTTGCTCGGTCAGACTTTCGTCCATTGCCGAAGATTCCCTACTGCTGCCTCCCGTAGGAGTCTGGGCCGTGTCTCAGTCCCAGTGTGGCCGATCACCCTCTCAGGTCGGCTATGCATCATGGCCTTGGTGAGCCGTTACCTCACCAACTAGCTAATGCACCGCGGGTCCATCCATCAGTGACACCCGAAAGCGTCTTTCAAATCAACACCATGCGGTGTCGATTGTTATGCGGTATTAGCACCTGTTTCCAAGTGTTATCCCCCTCTGATGGGCAGGTTACCCACGTGTTACTCACCCGTCCGCCACTCCTCTTTTCAAGTGAGTGCAAGCACTCGGTAGAAAAGAAGCGTTCGACTTGCATGTATTAGGCACGCCGCCAGCGTTCGTCCTGAGCCAGGATCAAACTCTCATAATAAAAGTTGAACACGATCTTGCGATCGTTAAGCTCATTTGTTTGCTAGCATATTGCTTCGCTTGTTAAAAATTGTTGTTTGTTTTCACCGTTGTGAAAACAACCTACACATTTGGTTTGTCTTACTTTGTTCAGTTTTCAAAGGTCTACGTTGTTACCTCGCAGCAACTTTTATATCATATCAAATCTTCGATTCAATGTCAACACTTTTTTGAAAAAGTTTCAAAGTTTTTTCTGCTTGGCGTTGTCGTTCGTTCCATCGACAACTTCATTAGTTTATCAGGTTGTTTGTTATTTGTCAACAACTTTCTTCCTGATTTTTCAATGTTTTAATTGCTTTTTTCATCAGCAACTTTGTTATTCTATCATGAATTACTTTTATTCGTCAAGAAGAAATTTTACTTTTTTTCTCAACAAATTTCTAGCAAAGAACATCAATCAGAACATGTATAAATATAACAATACTTATCATAAAATGCAACTAGAAAATGCCTAAATTTCGTTCTTTTTTTTCTTAGCGAACAAATTTAGATAACTTCAAATCAGCATTCGGTTTTTCTACTACATTCATCATATATAGCGCTCAATCATTCGGCTAATTATCAAAAAAAAGTAGGTGCTTTTCGCACCTACTCGTTGTCTTCACTATTTTCTACTATTGGAATATGGATTCTGAATATCGTTCCTTGATGAATGACACTTTCAGCATCGATTCTTCCTTTATAATTTTCCACCAATTGCTTGGCGATTGACAATCCTAATCCATTACCGCCTTTGTTTCTAGCTCTGGCTTTATCTACTCTATAAAAACGATTAAAAATTTTATCGAGTTCGTCTTCTGAAATTCCTTCTCCAAAATCCTGAATCGCGATTTCAAATTCATTTAGTGTTTTAGAGATCGAGATATGGACTTCTTTTCGAGTTGTAGAGTATTTTACCGCATTATCTAAAATAATGATCAGCAATTGTTCAAAGTGATTACGATAAATCCCTAACTTAACTTCATGTAGCAAATCATCATCCAGTGTGATCACAAAATCAGGATATAGAAGTTTGAAGTTATTAAACACCTGATACACGACTTGTTTAGCGTTAGTTGTGTGATTTGGGTAAAGTGTATCTACTTGTTCTGCACGAGATAAATCCAGCATTTCTTGGACAAGGCTTTTCATTCGAGTGATTTCCTGTAAACTAGCCTCTAAAGATTCATCTAAAACCTCTGGATCTTCTTTTCCCCAACGATTTAATAGATTTAAATGTCCCTCGATAATCGCGACTGGTGTCCGCAGTTCATGAGAAACGTCTTCTACAAATTGTTCTTGTTGTTCAATATAGCGTCTCATCCGATCTAACATTTCATTAAAGATTTCAGCAAGATCCGCCAACTCGTCATTTGAGTGTATGTCCGGCATGTGAATACTAGACTGCGGATTTTTTCGAATCGTATCCATAGTATCTCTCAGTACTTTCAAAGGTTTCAAGAAATAAGAAGATAGTAGGAATCCTAATACACTGCTAAGTATCAGTGAAATGACTTCCAGAATGATTAAGGTCAGCAGCAAATGATTTTTAATTGCGTAAAAAGAAGACAGCTCATAGAAGGCTTGAATATAACCAGTTTTTTCTCTTGTACTCTTTGAATACACTGGTTGGATAATCAAGTAACCTGTTTTATCGTTTAATGTCTTGATCTCTGCCTTCTGCTTTCCTTTTTTGACCAATTGATTCTGTGCTTTTTGGGTTTCAAAAAGTAATGTTCCTTCCGGATCAAATACAGATAAAAATAGTGCCGGTTGTCCTAGCTCTGAAAGCATGCTGTCCATCTCCATCAACGAACCTTCGACTGAAACTTTTTTGTTGTTCAGATCATTTGTATCTAAGCTTGGCGTTTTTAACTTTTCATAGACCTCCGATACAGTCAAATCAGCTTCAACATTAGACAAACGATTCCCCACTTCGGCAACCGTCCTTTCAGCATTCTCCCGTTCTTTTTGAACAATGAGGCTAACAGATGTCTTATATGTAATAACAGCGAATATCGTAAAAACAACGAATATGAAGAAAGAACTTGCAAAGGCCCACTTGATCGTCAAAGAAGGCCCCTTCAGTTCTTTTCTTTCTATCTTTTTTGATTTTAACGGTCTCACGAGCGCATCACATATCCTGTTCCACGAACGGTTTGGATATAACTTTCTTCGCCAGGAACATCAATTTTATTACGCAAATAGCGGATATAAACATCAACTACGTTCGTTTCAACTTCTGTTTCATAACCCCACACTTTGTTTAAAAGAACATCTCGTGCTAAAACAACATTGACATTTTCCATCAATGTCAAAAGAAGCTCATACTCACGTTTAGTCAATTCTATCATTTCAGAATTACGGCGAACGACGCGATTTTCTTTTTCAATCGTTAAGTCACGATATGTAATTGTTGTTTGTTTCGCTACATTTTTATCTCCTTCGATATCGATACGACGAAGCAATGCGCGTAAACGTGCCAAAAGTTCTTCAATTGCAAATGGCTTTACGATATAGTCATCGGCACCATGATCTAAACCAGATACACGATCGATCACAGAATCACGAGCTGTCATCATGATGATCGGCGTATTTTTTACTTGGCGGATTCTACGGCAAACTTCAAGACCATTTAATTCCGGCAACATCAAATCTAAAAGAATGGCATCCCACTCATCATTCAAGGCTGCTTCTAAGCCTGTACGTCCATTATAGTGAACTTCTGTCGTGTAACCTTCATGTTTTAATTCAAGCTCTACAAAACGAGCTAAGTTTTTTTCATCTTCAATAATAAGAATATTACTCATTGGTTATTTTTCCTCTCTCTTTAAAAGCTATCTTAAAGCCTACCTATTATACCCACTTTTATCTTAAAAAGCTAGCAACAACCTATTTTCACTTCGTAACAGAGAGAAAACCATGAGAAGATTCTTAATCCCATGGCTTTCGAACATATTATTCTTCGTTATACCAGCTATAGTGGTATGTTCCTTCTTTATCAGTACGTTGATACGTATGAGCTCCAAAGTAATCTCTTTGTGCCTGAATGATATTTGCAGGCAATCTTTCTGAACGATAAGAGTCATAGTATGCAATAGCTGAGGCAAATGTTGGTACTGGTACGCCAGCCTGTACAGCAATCGAAACAACATCACGTACGGATTGCTGATATTTTTTTGTAATATCGATAAAGTAGTCATCTAAGAGTAAGTTCTCAATCGTTGGGTTTTTATCATATGCATCTGTAATTTTTTGTAAAAACTGTGCACGGATGATACATCCCGCACGCCAAATTTTTGCAATGTCACCAAATGGCAGATCCCAGTCATAATCTTCTGATGCAACACGCAGCTGAGCAAAACCTTGAGCGTAACTCATGATTTTACTGAAATAAAGTGCTTCGCGGATTTTTTCGATCAATTCTTTCTTATCTCCTGAATACACTGCTTTTTCAGGTTTTGCTAATACTTTACTAGCTTTTACACGTTCCTCTTTATATGCTGAAATAAAGCGGGCGAAAACAGACTCCGTAATCAGTGGTAACGGTACACCCAAGTCTAAAGAGCTTTGGCTTGTCCATTTACCAGTTCCTTTATTCCCAGCAGCATCTAAGATAACATCAACGATTGGTTGTCCTGTTCCTTCATCGTCTTTACGTGTCAAAATATCTGCAGTGATCTCCACAAGATAACTATCTAATTCACCTTGATTCCACTCTTTGAAAATCTCAGCCATTTCGTCTACAGAAAGACCAAGGATATTTTTCATAAGATCATACGATTCTGCAATCAGCTGCATATCTCCGTATTCGATACCGTTGTGGACCATCTTCACATAGTGACCAGCTCCGTTAGGACCGATGTATGTCACACATGGTTCACCATCTTCCGCTTTTGCAGAAATCTTTTCTAAAATAGGAGCGACTAATTCGTATGCTTCCTTCTGCCCACCAGGCATGATCGAAGGTCCTTTCAAAGCACCTTCTTCACCACCTGAAACACCAGTTCCGATGAAGTTGATTCCAGAGTTCGCTAATTCTTCATTTCTACGAATCGTATCTTTGAAGAATGTGTTTCCGCCATCGATCAAAATATCGCCTTTATCTAAATGAGGTAATAATTCTTGGATCGTTGCATCAGTCGCAAAGCCTGCTTGAACCATCAACATGATACGACGTGGTTTTTCAATAGAATCTACAAACTCTTCGATCGTGTATGTTGCTTTAAAATTTTTATCAGGGTGCTCTTCAACAACATCTGTTGTTTTCGATCCTGTACGATTAAATAGAGCAACTGAATAGCCTCTACTTTCAATATTCAATGCTAGATTTTTTCCCATCACGGCCATTCCGACTACGCCAAATTGTTGTTTTGTCATCTTGTATCCTCCTACTGTCTTTGAAAAGAAATTCATTAGAAGTTTCTTATAATCTACATTATTATAACGTAGAATGATTGATATGAAAACAAAAATAGTTCGATTACGTTCATTTTTATCGTTTATGTAAAATTCTAGACATTTCTTCTTCGCTCAAAAACACTTTCTCATAAAATAAATCCCCTAGGCTCCATGGTTAGCCTAGGGGATTTGGAACATTTTCAAAAAAATGTTTTATGCTTCTTTAGAGACTACGTCTTTTCCATCGTAATGACCACATGCTGGACATACGTGATGGCTTTTTCTCATTTCACCACAGTTTGAACATGCATTCAAACCTTTGATTGTTAATTTGTAGTGAGTACGGCGTTTGCCCTTTTTAGCTTTTGAAGTTCTTCTAGCTGGTACTGCCATTGGTGTTCCACCTCCTTGTAAAGATGTGTGCAGCGAGTGCACGATATATTCCAATCTTACTTAGTCATCATCGCTATCTGCTGTTTCGTTAAATAACTCAGATAATTTGGCAAGACGAGGATCCGTTGTTTGTTGTGCTTCTGTTTCTCTTTTTTCCAAGTATGCTTCTTCTGACAAAACTTCCCAATCATTTCCTTTAGGCATGTCATTGCTTGTTTGTTCTTCTTCTGTCAACACTTGAATCGGTATCGCTAAAAGAATGTTGTCTTCTACAGATTCGTCTAAATCGATCGTCGGCTTCTCCAACAAAATGATTTCTTCATCTGATAAACGATCATCTTTGTTTTGATATTGTTCTTGTGTCATAAACACTTCGTCAACATCAATCACCATACTTAGCGGAACAGGAGTTAAGGAACGTGAAGATGGTACCGTTACAATAACATCGATTCGATAATGAATCAAATACTCCTCTTTGCCAACTGATAAGATTCCAGTCGTTTTTACAGGACTAACATCCAAAATCAAATGATCCCGCTTCATCAATGATGCTTTTAAATCTAATGTCTCCGAGAATTCTAATGGATTGTCTTTGTATTTATTTAGTTCTAGTAAAGACCATTTCATATTCATCACCTCTTAACGCAACAAAAGCAATTATACAGGGGGATGAAAGCTTTGTCAATGAAATTTTCTTGACAGTATTTTCTTCTTACACTTTTTTTCAGCTGAGTCTCTTCTATTCTTAATTTTTAATGGTAAAATAAACCAAAGGAGGAGTTATATGAATGCATTCAAATTTGAACATGTCTCTTTTATTCGGGATAAAAAGACACTGTTAAATAACGTAACTTGGTCCGTTGATTCATCTGAAAATTGGGCCATTTTGGGATTGAACGGTGCAGGCAAGACGTTGCTTTTACAATTGATTTGCGGTTACCTTTGGCCTTCATCCGGGAGGTTGGAAGTCTTAGATGAAGTTTTTGGGCATACCTCGATTCCAGAGCTACAACGAAGGATCGGCTGGGTCAGCACTGCTTTACAGTATCGAATGAAAAATTGGGAAACAGCTGAACGCATCGTTTTATCTGGTAAATTCGCCAGTATCGGCATCTACCAAGAGTATACAGACGAAGAGTTAGAGGAAGCTAAAATGATTTTGACCAACGCTGGGGGTGCTTCATTGATCGGAAAAAAATATGAAGTGCTATCTCAAGGCGAACGACAACTTGTGTTGATCTCTAGAGCTTTGATGGCACATCCAGAATTATTGATTCTAGATGAACCTTGTAACGGGCTTGATTTATTTGCACGAGAAAAACTACTGAATCAAATCCAGCAAATCGCAACTCAAAAAAATCATCCAACTTTGCTTTATGTGACACATCATACAGAAGAGATCCTTCCTTGTTTTGAACATTTGATGTTGTTGAAAGACGGAGAAATTTATGCAAAAGGCGCTCGTGACAGCCTTTTTAACGAAAAAAACTTTACTGACTTTTATAATGAACCCATTCAGATCGTTTCTTTAAAAGAAGATCGTTTTGCAGTCTATCCCAAATAATTGGAATAATGAGTGTTTAGCTTGATCAACTAAAGTGCATTTAGTCTATTCCGTGCTTTAGTTGATCAAGCATTTTTAATTTTCTTTTGAAAAAGCTGTTATAGCCTCAATAAACTGTTCACCGTACTTATCCAGCTTGTTTTGACCTACTCCTTTTATTTGAAGCAGCTGAATCGAATTTTTAGGTCGTTTTTCACACATTTCTTTTAAGGTGCTATCTGAAAAAATTAGATACGGCGGAACACTAGCATCCTGTGCTAAATCCAATCTTAGTCCTCTCAACACTTCAAACAATGCGTCATCTACAGCTGCAACTTTCCTTACGCGCTGATCTTCTTTTCTAAAAACTGTTTGTTTGCCTAATAACACCTGAACACCAGTAGGAGAAACAGATAACAACGGGTATTGTCCGTCAGATGGTGTCAAATATCTTTCTGCAGTGAGGTAGTCGATGAGCTGAGTGACTTCCTTTTGGGTACGATCTTTCATTAGTCCATAGGTCGGTAAACGATGGAAATGCCACTGATCGATTTTTTGATCCTTTGAACCAGTCAATACTTTACCAACTAAACCTTTACCAAATTTTTCTCCCATACGTTTGACGCATGACAGGACTTTTTGAGCATCGACTGTCACATCGACTAATTCTCGTTCATCTAAACAATTGGAACAGCGACCGCATTCTGTTCCCTGCTCACCAAAATAACGTAAAATGAATTGCTGTAAACACATTTGAGCATTGGCATACTGTGACATTTCACGCAGCTTCATATATTCTTTTTGCTTGTAGTCGATCGTCATCTCAGATTGATCGATAAAAAACTGCTGGATTTGCAGATCCTGAGGTCCGTATAACAATACAGCATCACTTGGCAGCCCATCACGACCAGCACGACCAGCCTCTTGATAGTAGGACTCAATATTCCCTGGAATTTGAGCATGGATGACAAACCGTACATTACTCTTATTAATCCCCATACCAAATGCATTTGTAGCAACCATCACCTGTATTTTGTCAAATAAAAATTCCTCTTGATTATGATTTCGATCACTCTCATTCATACCTCCGTGGTACATACCAACAGCAATTTTCTTACTTTTCAATAAATGATAGATCCGTTCTACTTCTTTTCTAGTGCTGGCATAGACAATTCCCGACTGATCTTTGTTCATCTTTAAGTATTCCAGCAAATAAACGTCGCGGTTTTGATCTTTCACTACTTGAAAGGATAAGTTTTCACGGGCAAATCCTGTTTGAACTTGATTCTGTTTTGGTATGTGTAATTGCTCTAAGATATCCTCTGCAACTTGAGGTGTCGCTGTAGCAGTCAATGCAATGACTGAAGGCTGTTGCTGAAATTGTTCGATGATTTCAGCTAAACGTAAATAACTAGGACGAAAATCATGTCCCCATTGCGAAATACAGTGTGCCTCATCCACAGCCAGTAAATCGATGGGTACATGTAAAAGCAGCTGCTGAAAATCAAATGACTCTAAACGTTCAGGTGCTACATAAAGCAGTTTAACTTTTCGGTCTACAGCCAGTTGAACTCGTTTGTTCATCTCTTGCTGAGAAATCGTGCTATTGATAAACGTCGCAGGGATCCCCATCATGTTGAGCGCATCGACTTGATCTTTCATCAAGGAAATCAACGGCGAAATCACTAAAGTCAAATTCTCTAAAGCAAGAGCAGGCAGTTGATAGCAAATCGATTTGCCGCCGCCTGTGGGCATGATCCCTAATACATTTTCTTTATTTAAGACATGATTGATGATTTCTTCTTGACCTTGACGAAAATCATCATAGCCAAATTTTTCTTTTAATAGTGCTTTTATGTCAATCATGTGGTTCGCTCCATTCTTTGTATATGACAGTTATTTTAGCACGCCCTATCTTGCAATTCAATAAAGGATCGTGGTTCATCGTGAAACAAATCTGTTTTCGTGAAACATATTTATCCTTAACTCTTTTTCAAAAATCCTTATTTACCAAGCTTTATAAAATAGTATACGCATTTTTTTAGCTTTCCATTTAGAGTTATCCACAAAAAAAGATGGGACACAACAATTATTGTCATGTCTCATCTAATTTCGTGTAGCTAAGAAATAGTCAAACGACGAGTTTATTCTGCTACTTTTTTCTTTTTACTTGCTTTTTCACGTTCGTTTTTGTTTAAAATTTGTTTTCTTAAACGGATGCTTTCTGGTGTTACTTCACAGTACTCATCTTCATTTAAGAATTCTAATGATTCTTCTAATGTAAGCTTTTTAGGTTTTTTGATCACTGACGTTTGGTCTTTAGTTGCAGAACGTACGTTAGTCATTTGTTTAGCCTTCGTAATATTTACTGTTAAGTCATTATCACGGTTATTCTCACCGATGATCATTCCTTCGTAAACTTCAGTTGTTGGTTCTACAAAGACTGTTCCGCGTTCTTCAATACTCATGATACTATACGTAGTTGCTTTACCTGTATCGATAGAAACAAGTGCGCCTTGGTGACGTCCACCGATCGTTCCTTGGATCATCGGTAAGTATTGATCAAAAGTATGGTGCATGATTCCATAACCACGAGTCATTGATAAGAACTCAGTTGTATAACCGATCAAACCACGAGCTGGCGCTAAGAAAATCAAACGAATTTGACCATTACCAGTATGGATCATGTCTTGCATTTCACCTTTACGTTGGCTTAATGATTCAATGACACTACCCATATATTCTTCCGGTGTATCGATTTGAACACGTTCAAAAGGTTCACATTTTACACCTTCGATCTCACGTTCAATAACTTCTGGACGAGATACTTGTAATTCATACCCTTCACGGCGCATGTTTTCGATCAAGATCGACAAGTGCAATTCACCACGACCAGAAACAGTCCAAGCATCTGGAGCAATTGGTTCTACGCGTAGTGATACGTCTGTTTGTAATTCCGCCATCAAGCGTTCTTCGATTTTACGCGCTGTGACAAATTTACCTTCACGACCGGCAAAAGGAGAGTTATTTACTAAGAATGTCATTTGTAATGTTGGTTCGTCGATGTGTAGAATCGGTAAAGCTTCTTGATGTGCTACATCAGCAACTGTTTCTCCAACGAAAATATCTTCCATACCAGAAACAGCAATCAAATCCCCAGCTTTTGCTTCATTGATCTCAACACGTTGTAAGCCGAAGAAACCAAAGATTTTCGTTACACGGAAATTTTTCACGCTGCCATCTAGTTTCATCAAAGCAACTTGATCGCCAACTTTCATTGTGCCTCGGAAAACACGACCAATACCAATACGTCCAACGTAATCATTGTAATCTAATAATGAAACTTGGAATTGTAATGGTTCATCTGAGTTATCAACTGGAGCTGGTACATGATCGATGATTTGATCAAAAATCGGCGCCATAGTTGGTTCTTGGTCTTCTGGGTTATCTGAATTACTTGAGGTTCCATTTAAAGCTGATGCATATACAACTGGGAAATCCAATTGATCATCATCTGCACCTAATTCGATAAATAATTCTAAGACTTCATCCACAACGTGTTCAGGACGAGCAGATGGTTTATCGATTTTATTTACTACAACGATCGGTGTTACTTTTTGTTCTAATGCTTTTTTCAATACGAAACGAGTTTGAGGCATCGTTCCTTCGTAAGCATCGACAACTAAGACTACCCCATCGACCATTTTCATGATACGCTCTACTTCACCACCGAAGTCCGCGTGTCCAGGAGTATCTAAAATATTGATGCGTGTGCCATTATAATCTACGGCTGTATTTTTGGCTAAAATCGTGATCCCACGTTCACTTTCGATCGCATTTGAGTCCATCGCACGTTCTTGCAGCTGCGTATGTCCATCTAATGTTTGCGATTGTTTTAATAATTCATCCACCAAAGTTGTTTTCCCATGGTCGACGTGGGCGATGATTGCTACGTTTCTGATATCTTCTCTGTATTTCACTGTAATTGCTCCTTATCCTTTAGCCTTACGTCACTTGTTCATTAAATCCGACTGTTTATTATAGCAAACTTTTTTCATGAAATATAGTCTAAAGCTTTCAAAAGTTGTGAAAACTTCATGATTTTCTTGCTATTTTCTGAAAAATAGCACATTATTCGCTAAAAATCAACCTCAGACTTCGTTTACTTATCTAAAAAGTTTGTTCTAATTTCATTATATGCCTTTGGAGTTGCTGCTAAAAAGTACTCACGACCAGAAAACGATAACTCTTCTCCTTCTATAGTAGAGTAAAGGAAATTGAATTCCTCTAGTAAAACCAATCCAGCTGCATAATCCCAAGGGCTCAAATTAGAGACATAACCAATATGATTGCCTTTTAACATGGCGATCAACTCGATACCTGCACAACCACTCACACGTACACCCATCGAAGCATGTCCGATTTCTCTAGCACAGTGGATATCTTCACCAAACATGTAGGCATTCATCCCAAGTAAGCCAGCTGATAGTCCTAAATTTTGCGGCTGTATCAGCTTTTGTTCTCCCAGGAACACACCGATCCCTTTTCCGCCCCAGCATAACTCATCTTTCATCACATCATAAATAAACCCTAGTTTTCCGATCCCATCTTCAAAAACAGCGATCATGATACAAAAGTTTTCCTGCTCCATCACAAAATTCATCGTACCGTCGATTGGATCGATGATCCAGACGCGGCCTGCTAGAGAGTCGATTGTGCTGTACCCTTTTTCTTCTGCCAAAATCTTATCAGCTGGATACTGTTCTTTGATTTTTTTGATCAGCAACGCCTGGGTCTCCTCGTCAACATTCGTTACTAAATCTGTCCGCCCTGATTTTTGCGAAACAGCCATCTCAGTTGATAAACTAGTTTTGATAAACACAGCGGCTTCTTGCATCCATCCTTTGATTTCAGTAATCATTTTTTCTGTCATCCTCTTAATCAGCTCCTAGTTTCAATCTGCCTACCTGCTGTCTTTTCGCTTGCTGAACCGTTCTATATAATGAATATCCTGAGACTTTTTGAAATTCATTCCCTAAGCGTTTTTCTTCGCCAATGCTTTTGACAACAGTTTTGAAACGTTGATAGGTTTGTAAAAAATCTGCTGTCTCCATCCCAGTTTCGTTTGCCTGTTCCACTGCTGACCACATATTCGTCACGATGACCATCTCATCTGTGGTCCAGTCCAAATCTAAAGGGTATTGATAATCTTTCATGTCTTCACCTCTTCAACTAGTATAGCATATCTTCATGAAATCACTTTTTCCGCCGTTCTTGCCAGTTTGTCCATAATGGTAAAAACAACACTCCTTTTTCAACACCAATTCGCTGTGCAGAATAAATTCCAGCATTTCCAGAACACATGTAGCTCACTAGACAAATCATGAAAAAGAAAACAGCAGCGTCACTGCCAAAAAGTTCGATCCCCATAATAAAACAGGCAATAGGAGTATTGGTCGCTCCTGAAAAGACCCCAATGAAGCCCAGTCCAGCTAAAAACGGAATAGATAAATGGAGGACCACAGCCAAGCTGCTGCCTAACGTTGCACCAATTTCAAATAGCGGCGTCACTTCTCCACCTTGATATCCAGCTCCCAATGACAGCACAGTGAAGAAAAGCTTCCCTATCCAATCAAACCAATAGCTTTCTCCATTGAACGCATCTTTTAATAACGATAAGCTCAAGCCAAGATAACGTTGTGTTTGTAAAACTAAAACGACAATAACAACAACTGCCCCGCCAATAAAGTTTCTCAAAACAACATTTTCGATCCAATTTGCATAAATCTTCTTGATAAAAACGATGGAACGGCTAAACAGCCAGCCTGCTAAGCCAAAACAAATACCAGCTGCAAAAACTTTTATGAATACTAGTGGTGTCCAGTCTGGAATTTGCCCCATGTTATAGTGTGTATGTGTAACGCCCAATGATTCTGTTACAAAATTTGCAAAAAATGCTGCAAAAAAACTTGGAAAGATGGCGTCTGATCTTAATCGGCCAATCACCAACACTTCCAAGCCAAAGACCGTACCAGCTAGTGGTGTACCGAAGACTGAACTAAAACCAGCACTGATCCCGCTGATAATAACGATTTCTCTTTCTAATTTATCCAAACGAAACACACGTCCAACTGCATTGGCAACTGTTCCACCCATTTGGACAGCCGTTCCTTCACGTCCAACAGAGCCACCGAACAAATGAGTCGTGATCGTTCCAAATAACGTTAACGGGATCAACCGTAGAGGAATATTTTCTGCTCCACCATTTGCTTGATCGATCACAAGATTATTTCCTCTGACTGCATTCCCTCCATATTGCTTATATAAAAAGGCAAACACAGCTCCACTAAACGGCAATAAAAGCAATAGCCACGTATGATTCAATCTTGTTGTGGTCACTAGATCTAAACTTTTCAAAAAAAAGGCAGACAGTATCCCCATTATTAGTCCGATTAACGCAGAGATCACGAGCCATTTCGCCATATGAACGCTTATTTTTATTGGCATTTTTAATTCACTTTCCATACTTTCAACTCCTCAATCAATGTTGATTATTCTCTATCATACTACCTTTCTATGACATACTGGTCAATTATATCAAAACTTTTTCAAATTAGATAAATCAAATTTTTTTTATTCCGTTTTTTCTTAGTAAAGCCCTTGCAAATCCAATAGATTGTGCTACTATGAATGAGAAATTTTTATCATACCTATCCTTGAATGAATGAGCACTTTATTTAAACAGACGATTTATTGGTTTGATTTTTACAAATGAAAGGATGTTTTCATTGAAAGAATTAACACATGGCAACCCGGCAAAATTGATTTTCTTTTTTACGATTCCACTATTGATCGGTAATATCTTCCAGCAGTTTTACAATATGGCGGATATGATCATTGTAGGACAAACACTTGGAAAAGATGCTTTAGCTGCAGTTGGTTCCACTGGCAGCATAACTTTTTTGATCATCGGTTTTGCTCAAGGCTTAACTGCCGGCCTGTCTATTTTAACTTCTCAGCGTTTCGGCGGTCAAGATTACCGGGGCGTGAAAAAAAGTTTTGCGACCGGGATCATGATCAGCGGTATCGTGACGATCATTTTAACAGTATTGAGTTTGGTTTTTGTTCATCCGATGTTGGTGTTGATGCAAACTCCTAAAGAGATCATCGCTGATGCACAACTTTTTATTTCTATTATTTTTGCCGGAATTTTTGCTGCAATGGCCTTTAATCTTCTGTCAAATGTGATTCGTGCTCTCGGTGACAGTCGGACACCACTTTTATTTTTGATTATTGCCAGCATCATCAATGTTGTTTTAGACTTGGTTTTGATCATCAATTTTCATATGGGCGTTGCAGGAGCCGGGATTGCTACGGTCACTGCTCAAGTCGTTTCTAGTTTATTGTGTGTCATTTATATTCGCTGGAAAATTCCGAACCTTCAGTTACGAAAAAAAGATTTTGCTTTTGATAAACAGGATTTTCGTGCCCATTTGAATATTGCATTACCGATGGCTTTTCAATCTTCGATCATCGCTATTGGCGCAATCATTTTACAAGCTGCTTTGAATAGTTTAGGAACAGACGTAGTAGCCGCACAAGCAGCTTCTGGAAAGATCGAACAGTTTGCTACACAGCCGATGATGTCCTTTGGGATCGCTATGGCTACATTTACTGCTCAAAATTATGGTGCTAAAAAGTACAAACGTATCCTTCAAGGTGTGACACAATGCTTAGTGATGAGCATCAGTTTTAGTTTACTTGCAGGTGGGATCGTGGTTCTTTTCGGTCAAAATCTCGTGACACTTTTTGTCAGTGCAAAAGAAACGGCTGTTCTTGATTTATCCCAGATCTACTTTAATGTCAACGGAAGTATGTATTGGCTTTTGGCGATTCTTTTCATTCTTCGCTACACACTTCAAGGACTCGGACAAAGCGTAGTGCCTACGATCGCTGGAATCATGGAGCTGATCATGCGTTCATTTGCAGCGATCATTTTGACAGCCTCTTTAGGCTTTGTCGGAGCAGCACTCGCATCTCCTCTAGCTTGGGCTGGATCGGTGATCGTACTGCTTGCATCTTATATCAAAGCAATCAAACGTTTAAGAAAGCTGGAACACGCTCAACATCTTGAAATCAATTAAATAATCAAAAAAGAGAGCGAAACAAAACTAAAAAACAGTTTTGTTTCGCTCTCTATTCTGATTATTGTACAGGCTGCTTTTTACCAAAGTATTGGCGCCATTTTGATTTTACAGCATTGGTCATTGGTTCTGATGCTTCTTTCACAGCACAATATTTATCGACCATCGTAACGATATAGCTTTCTTTGTATTTAGGAGGCGCAATCGTTGCTCCCCACATATGTTTGATGATGATATCGCGTTCTAAATCTGAAAGTTCTGTCAGCTTCTCTGCATTTTTCACAGCGATCCTAGGATGCATGTAGGCATGTGAGCCTTCATCAAACTTTGTCGTCCGCCAATCGTAATAAAACAGATCATGTAATAAACCAGCACGAGCGGTTGCTCTTGCATCTCCGTTCCATTTCTTCGCTAATAGGTAGCTGTTGTAAGAAACGCTGATCGAATGATCCAAACGAGTTGAATGAACATGCTGTGTGTAATTACTTAAGCGCTGAACTTCTTCTTTTTCCAATAAATCTTCTACATAAGACATATATTCTTGATCTTCACGCCATTTTTCAGTCATTAATTCGGGTTCCACCTTTTTTGAAAAGCTGATCGTCTCCTCTAATCGAAGGAAAACATATCAAGCTAAACGATTTGAAAGACTTGGCTTTGATTTGCCAGTGATTGTGTCTTTTTAACTTGATGAAAGTATAGCACCTTGATTTTGGAAATACTAGGATTTTAGAAATCCGTAACTAAACTTTAATAATTGCTTTAGAATTGTAACTGTTGACACTATAGCGCTTTTTCATTTTGATGTCTGGAAAATTCTGCTTTGATTTGGATAAAGGAATGAAAAACTTGAAGTAATTGAAAAATCTGCGCTCGGTTTTCAAATTCTTCCCTTGTTTTCGGTAATTCCTTTTTACGATACACTTCATAAACTTGAGCGATTCGATCAAGGATTGCTTGTCCATCGTTTGTTTCTGCGAATGTTTCCGCTGTATATTCCAACAACTGCTGAATGCTTTCAACTTGTTCCGGCTCAACAGTTATTTTCTCCAAGATTCGTAACATGTCTTTCAAGCTGTTGCTTTGCATCCTGCGCATCGTAAAATAGTTTAAATAGTAATCATTCGATGATAACAAATGATTTTCTGCATGTGTTTTTGCCCAAGCTTCACCTGTACGAATAAATGCTTTTAGATCATCACATTTTTCAAAAAGATTCCGTTCTTTTCCGTGTTGATTCAAATACGCCGCCATGTTATTCAATATTTTACGAAACATGACTTCGATGACTTCCTGATCTTCTTTTAAACGTTTCTCTGCATCCGGCATGTAGACATTCATCAATAAAGCGAAACCTACGCCGATCGTCATCAATAAAAATTCGTTGCCTATGAATGCCCAGGACAGATTTTTTTCAACTAAATACTGAGTGACTAATACTGAGCTCACAACGATTCCATCGGAAAGCTTGAAATAGACTGCTGAGGGAATGAATAAAAGTAAAAAAATACCAAATGCAACAGGGTTAAAGCCAAAAAGAGTAAAACAAACGTAGGCGATCCCAGTGGCCAACGCTAAAGACAATAGGCGATAAAGCCCTGTCAATAATGAGGTCTTTTTGGTGTTCGTCACACTTAAGACAGAAATAATCCCAGCAGATGCTGGATAAAGCAATCCTAAACTACCTGCAATGACCATCGACAGTGTGGCACTGACAGCAGTTTTGATGGTTCTTAAGCCAATTTTCATTTGACCTCTCCTTATAATTTTAGTTAATCTTTTATTTTAATACTAGTAATTTTACCTCTATTTCGGTTATGATGAAATAGTAAAGTCATTAAATGTTGATGATAGGAGTGAAAGCTCATGGAGGTTGGTCGGTTTCGCTTAGGTATGCGGACACTAAAAACTGCCCTCGCAGTAATGTTATGTATTATTTTATTTAAAGTATTTGATCGAGGCGCACCGATGATCGCTGCTTTGGCCGCTGTTTTTTCATTGCGGCAAGACCTGACCACCAGCGTGACTTTCGGTAAGTCCAGAATTCTCGGTAACACGCTCGGCGGCGGATTGGCGATCGTTTATTTTTTAGTAAAAGATCTGTTTGCCAATGATTTCCTAGTCGAATTGCTGTTGCTTCCTATACTAGTCATTATCGTAATCGTTGTTTCTGACGGTATCAACAATAACTCTGGTATTATTTCTGCCATTGCAACGCTTTTGTTGATTTCCCTTAGTATTCCTCAAGGTGAATCTTTTTATTTCGCTTTAGATCGAGTCATCGATACGTTTATTGGTACATTCATCGGCATCGGCTTGAACTTTTTTTTCAAACCGAAACCAATTGAAGAAACACACGAGATCGAAGAAGATCTCGCTGAACTAGAAAAGAAAGAGGCTGAACTGAAGGAACTTAGGGAACGAGTTCAAGCACGAGTAGAAGCTGAGAATCAAAATAAAAAATAAAGTAACGCTAAAAAACTGCCAAGTTCCGTAAGGAGCTTGACAGTTTTTTCATATCTAATTTTCTTCAGTTGAAGACTCTTCACTATAAAAGTTTACATTGCTGTTCGTCCCTTTTTTAGAAAAGTTCTCGATCAATTCTTTGACATCCAGCCCTGTCGTTTCTTTTAAAGTTTCCTTTGTACCTGCTAATAAATTCGTTGCATAGTTTGTAATACGGTTAGCTCCGGCATTTTCTCCACCGCCGCCTGTATCGACAACAGAAATTTTATCGATGTTGCCAAGAGGTTGTGCCGCTTCCTTCATTAATTGAGGCAGCATTTCCATAACCATACTTAATACAGCAGCTTCGCCGTATTCTTTGAATGCATCCGCAATTTTTTGCTTCGCTTCCGCTTCAGCTGCCCCACGAGCTAAAATAGATTCCGCTTCTGCTTGACCAGCAAGACGTGTTTGATTGGCTTCCGCTTCTGCTAAAGCTTCTACACGGAAACGCTCTGCTTCTGCTTCTGCCACTTCACGCGCTTTTTGTGCTAAGGCTTCTTGTTCTTTGGCATAACGATCTGCATCTGCTTTTTTCTTCACTTCTGAGTCGTATTGCTTCTCACGACGAACGATTTCTTTTTCTTCCAACTCGATTTGTTTTTGACGCTCGATGACTTTGATCTCCATCTCTTGCGCCACAACTTCTTGTTGTGCTTTCGCTGTTTCTAAGTTATAAGCTTGATCGGCTTTGGCTTTAGCAATATCTTGTGCTTCTTTGTAAGTTGCCAGTTTTAATTCCTTTTCTTTTGACGCTTCGGCAATTTCTGTTTGTCGTTGCAATTCTGCTTGTTGAGAATCTTTTTCAGCCTCGGCTTTTTTGATTCTTGTTTCTTTCAATGCTTCTGCTTCAGCGATATCTGCATCACGTTTTACTTGAGCGATTCTTGGTTTCCCTAATGAATCAAGGTAGCCATTTTTATCACGAACTTCTTTGATTGTGAATGATACGATGATCAGTCCCATTTTTGCCAAATCCACACTTGCCACTTCTTGCACACTTTGGCTGAACTTATCGCGGTTTTGGTAAATTTCTTCGACGGTCATTGACCCTAAGATTGAGCGCAGGTGTCCTTCTAAGACTTCACGTGCTTCGTTTTCAAGCTCTTCTCTTGTTTTACCTAAAAATTGTTCTGCGGCTGTGGCGATTTCTTCCACAGAAGAACCGATTTTGATGATCGATGTTCCGTCACACATTACCGGAACCCCTTGTTCTGTATAAACTTCTGGTGTCGATACATCTAATTTACTTGATAGTAAACTAATCCGATTTGAACGCTGGAAAACAGGTAATACAAAAGCACCGCCCCCACGGACGATCTTGATTTTATTTCCTCGTTCATCCTTATGAACATTTTTACTTCCTAAATAACTCCCACTGACGATCAGTGCTTCATCTGGTTTGGCTGTTTGGTATTTTGAAATAAATACGATCAACATCATCAATAAGATGAAAACAACCAAAACGATCGGTCCCAATAATCCTAATTCCATTTTCTTCTACTCCTTTTATTTTAGACTTGCAGACTGCCTTTATAAGGCACAACATAACAAACACGTTCCTTGACTTCAATGATCAAGACTTGTTCGCCACGATCGATCGGTATTTCTTGCGGTGCATATAAAGCTGCTGGACGATTGATCGAACCAGTCACACTTTTCAGTTGGATCTCACCCATCCCACTGACAGGAATCGGTGTGATAACGGTTGCTTGAGTGCCTTCCATATCTTTTTCAGAGATCGAAATCGTTGATTCAGCATTTTTCATTGGTACTAATACATAGAAATTAAGGAAAAACACTAGAATCGTTGCAAGCGCACCACTAACGATAAACAAAAAGCCATGTCCCCAGTCAAGCAGCTGTTCACCTAAATAGCCGAACAATGAAGTAAATGCTAGCCACGGAATGATCAGCATAGGGTCAACGGGACCGTCAAAATCAAATACATCCCCAAAAATCACTAATAAAACAGCAATTCCAGCACATGCAATCAATACGTATAGATAAATTGTTTCAATCGGAATTCCTTGAACCATGTTCTCACTCCTTTCCGCAAATAGGTCTTTCAGCTGCTCTTTAAAGGTATCGCAGTTGTTATTCCCATATATGCTCCTTTTCCGACGATAACTATATTTTACCAATACTTGATTAGAAATAACAGTAAATCTTTAAAAATCATACGAAGGATGTAGAGAGGCTTAACTAGAAAAAGAACGTACCGTTTTCTTTACAAAAACAGCCGTTCTTTTTCGATTATTCATTTGATTTCAACGCTTCGATCATATTCACTTTCTTGAGTTTTCTATGCATGAAGACCATTACTAACAACGTGAAGAACATCGTGATCACAGCTGAATAAAAATAACTGATCCAATGAATCGTTGGCGAGAACATCAGCATATCTACTTCAACCGTTGTTAAAACATAGCCATGAACGACTTTTCCGAAGAAGCAGCCGATCACGATACCGATCAATGTCAAAATGATATTTTCACGGTAAACGTACATCGTTACTTCATTATCATAAAAACCTAGCACCTTGATCGTCGATAATTCTCTGATCCGCTCTGAAATATTGATATTCGTCAAATTGTATAAAACGATAAATGCCAGTATCCCGGAAACGGTGATCAAGACCCAGACGACGATGTTCAAGCTGTGGATCGTATCATCTAGCGCATCACTAGAAACAGAAAGGAACGAAACATTCAATACCTTTTTGTTTTCCATCAATGTTTTTCCGACAGAGGCCTCCGTTTTTTCGTCCAGCTTTTTGTCAAAAAGGAGAAACTCTGTATTATATTGAGGAGCCTTTTTGAAAATTTTCTCATAATATTCCGGTGTAATATAGGCAAAGTGCCCAGTATAATTTTCGGCAATAGCAGCAATTTTCAATTGAAATTCCTGATTGTCATTATTTTTCAGAACGAGTGTATCGCCAACTTTATAGTTGAAAAGATTTGCAAGTTTCTCATTGATGATCACGCCTGCGTTCGTTAGCTGATATTTTTCCCCTGTCTGTCGTTTGTTGAATAAAATAAATTGATCGATCGTTGCCGGATTTTTAGGTACATATACAGAGACATCTTGTTTCGCATTTGTTTTCTTTGTGGTTTTTAGCGTTTCCACATGTAATGGCATTGTTTCTTTCAAATTCTCTGTCTTGTCAATTGAACGTTGATATTCCTTCGATTCATTTGCTGTTGCGTCCTCCTTGAAGGTCACCACTGCTTGATAATGCCAAATTTTATTAAATTGGACATTTACGATATCAGAAATAGAATCTTTCAAGCCAAATCCTGTGATGATCAAAGCCATACAGCCTGCGATCCCTAAAACAGTCATCAGCATTCTTTGTTTGTAACGGAACAAATTACGAGCCGTTACTTTTTGAATAAAGCTCAGACGGTTCCAAATCGGTTTTAAGCGTTCCAGAAAAATTCTTTGTCCTGCTTTTGGTGCTTTGGGACGTAGTAATGTCGCTGATGTACTAAACAAATCGATACGCAACACGACCATCGCAGCTCCGGCTGTACATAAAACAGCAACCAATACTCCGATCAAGCTGTAACTGAAATACCACGGTGTGATAAAATCAGGAATGTTATACAGTTGACCATACGCATCAAAAATGATCGTCGGGAATAAATAGTATCCTACAATCAAACCTAAAATAGCGCCACATAAACTAGCTATGGATGCATAAACTAGAAATTTAAAGGCTATTTCACCATTTCGATAACCTAATGCTTTCATACTGCCGATTTCCATTCGTTTTTCTTCAACCATTCGTGTCATAGTCGTCAAACTAACTAAAGCCGCAATCAAGAAAAAAAAGATCGGGAAAACAGTCGACAACGAAGAGATTCGGTCAGCATTGTCTTTATATTCAGAATAACCAGGATTATCCGCTCTTGTAAAATAATAATAGTCAGCAGCCTTCAATTCATTTAGTTCTTTTTGCTTCTCTGCCAATTCTTTTTTAGCATCCGCTAATTTAGGTAAGGTTTCCTTTTTCTTCTTCTCTAATTCAGCGGCACCTTCTTCATACGCCTTTTGTCCGTCATCAAGCTTAGCCTGCGCTTCGTCCAGCTGAGCTTGCCCTTCAACTTTGGCTTGTTCTAATTGCGCACGTCCAGCTGCTAATTGTTCTTTTCCAGCCGAAAGCTCAGCTTGAGCCTGAGCCAATTGAGCTTCTCCTGCAGCTATCTGCTGTTGTCCGTCAGTGTATTGAGCAATTCCTTGGTTGATTGTAGCAATCGTTTGATCCAACGTCTGCAAGCCTTGGGATACTTGACCTTGTTGTGCAGTCAACTCAGCTGAAGCACTATTGATCGCGCCCATTACACCTGCAATATTTTCTCTAACAGGTTGAGCGATCAATTGACCAACGGCAGCTGAAATTCCAGCTGGTGATCCTAATGCAGCAACAGCTCCTTGTAATTGCGGTGCTGCCTCTGCCACGCTTTGTGCTAATGCTTCATCCGGCACTCTATCCAATAAAGCAACAGAAGAACCCAAGCTTTGATAGCCATTCGCTAATTGATTCAGTGATTCGCTAGTCACAGCAAGCTCACTGCGCTGCTGCTGCAAACTTGGCAAAGTATTTTGTCCTTCTATGACCTTGGCTTGTGCTTGCGCTAATTCATTTTTCTTAGTCTCTAATAAATTGCTTTGATTCGCAAGTTCATTTTCACCATTTGTAATCGTTGCTTGATTTGCTGCTAACTCATTTTCTGCAGCTGAGATTTTCTGTACATAAGATTCTCTAGCCAAAGCCAAATCATTTTTCCCTACTTCAAGATCCTGTTTACTTGCCTGCAATTGCTCTTCAGCATTTTGCAAGGCTTTTTCCCCATCAGTAATTTCTTTTTGTGCTTTTTCAAGGGATTTTTTTGATTCTGTACGAATTTCTTCCACTCGCTGCTCAGGTCTGTCTTTCATGATTTTCTCTACAGCTTCGACCAATTGATCTCTTTGCTCTTCATATTCAGTTGAGTAGCTGTCTTTATCTGCTAATCCTTTAAAAGATACGAGCAATTCCGTATATGTCGCTAGATCCATATCCTCTTTTGGTACTATAGCAAAAAAATCTAAAGAACCTTTACCAACTGTTGTATTTCCTCGTGAAGTATTTTCAATATATTCTGGTGAACGGACAAAGCCAACCACTTTAAATTGATTTTTCTTTAAGGCCTTGTCTTGATTATCTTCTTTTGAAAGAGTAAGTGTATCGCCGATTTTATAGCGACCGTACAGACTAGCTAACTCATCTAAAACGACCTCACCGCTTTTCTTCGGCATGCGGCCAGTCACCACAGCATATTCTGAAAGCTTTTGCTCACTAGTCAAATCGTAACTAATAAATTTGACCGCACTATTTTTCTCTGTGATGACGATATCTTTTGTATATCTCGGAAGAATTTCTTCAATATTTTTATCCTTTTGGATTTGCTTGATATCTTGATCGACCAAACCTAAAGTCGAAACGATACGGGCATCAGGTAATTTTTGTTTTTGATAGTAATTTGATGCTGTTCTAGTCATGTCAGGACCGGTAGCTTTTAGCCCGACAAATACCATTACACCTAGAAAGATGATACCCATGATCGAGATAAAGCGTGTTTTTGATTGCCTGATTTCCCGAAAACTTGTTTTAAGTAACGCTGTCTTTTTCACTGCGTCCACCTACCATTCTATCTCTGAAACAGGTTTAGGTTCATCGTTGATCGTCATACTGCGGACTTTAGCATCGTTGATCCGAATGACCCGATCAGCCATTGGTGCGATCGCTGAGTTATGGGTAATAATGATCACTGTCGTCCCAGTGCTTCTAGCCGTTTCCTGTAAAATAGTCAAGATCTGTTTTCCTGTTTCATAATCCAATGCACCCGTCGGTTCGTCACACAATAATAATTTAGGACGCTTGGCGATTGCTCTGGCAATCGTTACTCTTTGTTGCTCGCCACCTGATAATTGTGCGGGAAAATTATCCAATCGTTTGCCTAAGCCTACTGATTTTAAAACCTCTTCTGGATCAAGAGCATCAGACACGATCTGTGAAGCCAATTCCACATTTTCTTTCGTGGTCAAATTAGGGACTAAATTATAAAATTGGAAAACAAAGCCTACATCATTACGACGATAGGTCGTTAATTGTTTTTCGTTATATTTAGCGATATCTGTCCCATCAATAATGATTTGACCTTCATCACAAGAGTCCATACCGCCTAGAATATTTAGTACAGTAGATTTCCCTGCTCCACTGGGACCTAAAATCACTGCAACCTCACCTTTTTCTACTGAAAAATTGATACCGTCGTTTGCAGCGATCGTCGTATCTCCCATATGATATCGTTTATATTCATCTATTACATCAATATATGCCATTTTATTCAAATCCCCTCTCAAAGAAATTTTATCATAAGTAGTCAAACAAGTCCTCTGACAGCTCAAATCTCTTTTTGATTTTTTCTTTTTTTTCCGTATAATAAGGAAATGGAATCAGATTGACATCGTTCATATCGAATTGATTTTTCTATCGTTTCCACTTACAGTTATTTGTTAGGAGAAAAAGATGGCAAGAAAAAAACAAAAACCCCCATTTAGCCCTGCTGTTGTGCTTGTGGCGGTTTTAATCATTTTAGTTTTAGGCGTATTTGGTGTTCAAGTTCCTGATTCTATTCAGGAAATCTTCGGCATCCATACACAACAGGAAACAAAACCAAGTGCCCTTAGCTCTTCAACCTCAACGAATCCAGGACCAAAAGAATTAGGCCCAGCAACCTTTTCAGCGTCTGAAATGGCTGACAGCAAAAAAGGCTGGATCGATTACCATAAACTTGATTCGTTAGGACGCGCTACCGGGGCAGATGCTTTACTAAAACCGGCAATGGTCAACACAGGAACAGCAGCAAATAAAGATGTTCGACCGCCCGGCTTTATTTCCGGCTTAGACCCTTATAATCATTCTAGAGGTCATTTGATCGGTCGCCAAATGGGCGGTTCAGGGGATGATGCCCGAAATTTAACGACACTGTATCAGACTCCGGTGAATACTCCTTTTATGACAAAGTATGAAAATCAGATCCGTCAAGCACTGGATAAAGGTGAGACTGTCCGCTATCGCGTCACCCCTATTTATGAGGGAGCAGAGTTATTATGTAAAGAGATCGAACTTGAAGCAAAAGGGCTAAACAAAAACACGACCATTGATTTTCGCGTATCGATTTTGAATGAAAAATGAGTTATCTAGGAGGTACCCAATGGATTTTCGTCTAATAAATGAACAGCTTATCGAACGAACCCCTCATGGATTTTTGACCGCTGTCTTAGCAACTGAACAAGAAGAAGATGCTTCTATTATCTTCAGCGGTGATCTAGAAGAACAGTTTGAACAGGCAGTTGCGTTTTTAAGCTCAGCAGAAACCTTGACTCTCGATGATCTAAAAGAATGGCAGGCAAATGAATTCCTTGTCGTTGCCCAAACGATCGACGGAGATTATATTGCGGGAACAAAAGATCAAACGTTTGTCATCCCTGTTTCACTATACAAATCTGATATTGAATTATTTGATCTGTTTCTGTCCGATTTTTTCATCGACTATTCTACTCAGGGGATTCATTCTTCTATATTGCCGACGTATCATTAAAAAGTTAAAGTCCGGGACAAAACTGTTTTCCAGTTTTTTCTCGGACTCTTGTTTTTAGTTTTGTAAAAAGTAATCAAAGACATATTCTATTTTTCGAATGTCAGCCCTTTGAAGCTCACTATTGATTGCAACTACTTTTTCTTCCTGATAGGCACGTCCTGGACCTCTCAAAGGCACCGTTGTTAAGATCACATCAACATCTTCCTCATTTTTGATTTCTCCAGAATTATTGATATCAAGCTTATATTTTCTTGAAAAAGTCTCGTGTACTTGAGTACATAGCAATTCCCATAAGATATTCGGCAAATCAGTTTCTATTGCCACTCGAATCGTTTTTTCATATTCATTTGTTTTCTTTAAGTTGCTGAACAGCATACTATAATGTGTGATCAAAAAATCTCTTTCTAAAAACAGGGAGTAACCTGACTGGGCGTAAAGCTCATCAATAAAAACTTCTAGACGGGATTGTAATTTCGGATAATATTTTTGGATTTGTTTCTGATAATAATACCCATTGATATCTGAATTAAACTTTTTAAAATTGAAACACAGGGTATGGACACAAAAAATGAATTCTTCGGCAATTTTTTTCTCACTGAGGTTCATCTCAAAAAAATGATCTGCGAACCGGTCAAAAAAGAGCGTTGAAGCTTTGGCAGCTATGCTGCCATTCAATGTTTCAATGGCAAAAACCTGCTGCATATCCGGTACCCAAGAACAGCTCTTCCAAACTTCATAATGAAAAGCAATTTCTTCTGGTGGCGCATACAAAACATTATTCAAGCGATAAAAAACAGTGCGAAACTCATTAAAGAATTTGTTGTTCTTTGATGCTTTGTTCCATTCTTCATTTTGTTGGATATAGTTCTTTTTTCTTGTTCTGATTTTTACGATCGCAATATAATACATTCTCCGGCGTTTTTCTAAACGTGTGACCTCTTTATTATATGCCCGATCCAATTCGCTGAATTGATGGACGATATGCTCAACTTCAACCTCATCCACATGCGTAAATGGCCATGAGATCCCTGAGTTCAGGCGCCAAAAAAAGAGTAACATGAAAAAGCGAATCTGCTGCTCTTCTCCTTGTAAAACGATCGTTTCCCTCGTCAGACCAATATCGAACTGGCTTAAAAACTTTTTTATTTTCTTTATGTTTCGTCGAACCGTCGCTTCACTAAAATAGAATCGATTCGCATAATCTCTGACTGAAACAAATTCATTTAAACAAATTTCTTTTAGCATTTTGATCAAAGGATTTTTTTGTATGATGAACGCAATAAAGTGCTTCAGATCGTCATTGATAGGAACTTTTAGTAAGATCCCTTTACTTTTACAAATTGAAAAGACGAATCCTTGGTGATCGTATTCCAAAATGTCATCCTGCAATAGTTTGACTACCCTGCGAATCCTTTTGATCGATACATCAAATTTATTGCTCAGCTCCTCAATACTGATATAACGCTCCTCCATATCTAGGAACAAAGCAAGCTCTCTTTCCAAAAGTAAATCCGGTGACAATAATTCATTATAATTAAAATCCGAGTCATAGTTCAAATTTACTCCTCCTTTCAGTAATTACTCCCATCATTTATGAAGGATCAAGCTATTATTTTCGTGAATACTGGTTCTAAAGAAGGATGGTCCATGAGACCTTTATGTGCTAAAATTTCAAAAGTTCTATGTGATTTCATAAAAAATATTTTCTTTTAATTATGACTGCAGGTTATTTCCACCTTTCTATTGAAACAATCATTTAAATGCTTTAATTGGTTATTTTTAGTATAGCATTATTCATTTGTCAATTTTTTTCTAATAATCAACAACATCTTTTCTTTTTTTGAAAAAATTGAAGACTATCATTTAAACAAAATGCAGCACAACCCACTAAGAAACACGATAGGAACATGACATGCTTTAGTTCTTTGCATCCTTTTTTTGATGCTTCGAATATAGAATGATTCCCAAAACACCAAGGAAAATGATTACTGATAAAAGAAGAATAATGAGCAATTTCCAATCGATCACTGATTTTTCTGCGATATCCACATCTTCTTTATTATATTTCTGCGCCTTTTCTTTTGAGATGGAAAACGTTTCATTCCAATGCCATTCATTTTGTTGATCACTTATTTTGATTTTTGCATTATACTCTCCAGGTCTCATTCTTTCTCCTGAAAGACTTATAGGGAAGCGTAGAAGAGAGTTCGGCGCCATACGCATGCCGTCTCTCACCTCAGAAAAAAGGATAGAATTCTCTCCTACTTTTTGGATTTGAACGTCAACCTGCATCTCTTCCATGAATGTTTTTGCTATGTTAGAAAATTCAACAAAAATAGTATTACGAAAATTATTTTGTCCAGCATAAACATTTCTAAAAATCAGATCTGGTTCAACCGCTACGTCCGTTTCTGTCAACAACATGCCTATCAGGTACGCAAATCGATTGTTGATTGCTTGTTCTTGCGTTTGTTTTGATTTTTCTTCTTTGACTTGAAGTTGTATCCCTCCTGCGATCGTCCCATCAAACTGCTCTTTGGGCATAGTGATTTCTAAGAGTAATTCTTTGGAGCTTCTCGCTGGAATATCGACCAAATCGGCTGTTTTGACCAGTTCTGTAAAATCTAGGTCCAGTGACTGATCTTTTGGTAATTGATTTGGACCATAATCGATCACACCATTCGAGCTGCTTTTTGCACTATTAAGGCTGACCTCGATGGTCAACGGCTGATCACCTGTATTGATCAAATTGATTTTGACTGTTTGCTTTTGTTCTGGTTTCATTCGTAAATCAAAATAGCCTACATCATTTAGCTGATTTTCAGGATGGATCACTTCATAATAAAATGCTGCACTTGATTCGCTATCTTTGGCTTCAGCTGGCTTCATTGAAATCAGCTGGCAACTTATCGATCCTATAAAAAGGAATAATAGGAATCGGATATCTTTCCTCATTTCTTTGTCCTCATTTCACCGCTTAGATGTCTCTTTTTATTTTAGAAGGTATCTGACATAGTCCAAGTGATTTCTGCCACATATTGCCCCTTAATGATCGGTAAATTACCTGGTACCGCTAATTTGATCGACTGAGAAGAATTCTTTTTGTATTCACCAAAAGTGATGTCGTATGTGCCAAACCCTTTTTCAGCTGACTCATTTTCAAAAACTAACTCTTTTTCTCCTGCCGAAACACCGTCGATCCCTGGGACCAAGTCGAGCGTTGAAGCCAGCATCATTTCTTCCTCAGCAGGCATATTTTCCATATTGGCAGCAGTGGTCAGTAAACGTAAATTCGAATAGCTTAACGCTGCTCCTTTTAGTTGAGAGGTATTTTGAGTGAATTGCTTTGTCATTTGCGCATAGAGTTTATAGCGATGATCATCTGTTGCCCGAAGATCACGAAATTTTAGAAAGTTTTCCGTTGTGATCTTCTCTTCTGGAGAGCCTTTGATCGATGTTTGAAAATCAGTTGCAAAATAGTTTTTGGCTGCAATGGTTGTTTCCTGTACACCAAAATCAATAGGGGTAGCAGCTATGATCATCAATGGACCAGTAGTAGGATTCACATCCGGTTCTGTGATTTCTGGTCCCTCACTGCCCGGTGGTGTTACAACTGGCGGAGGATTTCCCTGTGTGTATGTGATCGTCCCTTCGGACTTGTACACATTTTCTTCTGCCTGCACGTTTAAAGTACTTGTCCCAACTGATAGTAGCAGTCCAGACATCATTATATTCATTTTCTTCATTTTGATTCCTCCTATTGCTTTTATGGTAACTCAGATAGTATCCAAGTTATTTGGGTTTGATATACTGCTGCTTTTTTGGCTGTTTTACCAGGAACAGCTAGAGTTACTGCGTGATTTTGATACACCGGCTTTTGATAAACTGCATCGATCGAGGGTTGTCCATTTGTATGATATTTTGGAACAAGTGAGTTTTTTTGATTATTTTCATTTTCCTGCGAAGCACCAAATGAAAGCAACCAGGTTCCTGCACCTTCGCCCACTTCAGCACTAGCGAGTTGCTGGATCTCTCCTGGTGTTAGCTCGATTGCTTGTGATGTCAATTCAGGATATGCGGTTTCATGGCTACTATTGATCCAAGCCTGTTTTAGTGATAGTTTCGCTCCGTCGAGCTCTAATTTTTGCTCATGTAAACTTGCAAATTGCGTCTCTTGTTTAACAAGTAGACTCCAGCCCAAGCTTTTCTCCCTAATATCAGAAATTTGAATAAAGTTTCCTCTAGCACCTGTTGTCCCATAGAATAGCTGTGCATTTGCATAATAGATTTGATCTTTAGTTGAACGCTCATTGATGCCGAAATCCAACTGGGGAACAAACTCTACTCTTAAATACTGCCCTGCCTGTATAACTTTTCCTGGGTCAACATTATTTGAAGGGAATTCTGGATCAAAGATGTGATTTCCAGCAGGCTTATCAAAATAAATTTGACCCGTTTCTCTCCTGACAGCATTCACTTCTTTTGGAAATATGGTGATGCCGACTAATGGCACGAGACAAAAAAGAAACCATTTTTCCTTAACAGAATAAAACCGATATATGTTTGTTAGGATCACTGTCAACAATAGGATCGATCCTACGAGCAGCAATTGTGTATCCCCCTTCTCTCCAGCTTTTGGCAAACGTCTTGAGCTCCCCTTCGAAGAATCGTGTATCTCCTGTCGTTCTTGATTCTCCTTAAAACTAACAACACCTTCTGTCTTGAGCGCACCGCCATCTTCTGCGGCCAAAGAAAATGATCCCAGCCAAAGACAATTGGATGAGTATAGTAAGAAAATCGAAAACCAAATCCATTTTTTCATTTATTTCCCCCCTGATAGGCATCTGTTATCGTCCATGTCAAATCGGCACGATAATTTCCCGCTTTTTTTACTTTTCCAGCAGGTAGTCGATAGACAAAGCCTCTATCAGCATCAGACCATTCAGACTGTGTCACATTGTACTCAGAAGAATCCGTATTTTTATGCCGAACGATGATTTCTGGTTCACTAGTAATCGGAGCTTCTCTTCCTTCATTTTTAAAACGAATAGCATTTTCTAGATAATAGTTCTTTTTTTCCTCGTACAGCATTAGCTTTTCCGTCAATGATACGGTGATATACCACTCTTCTTTTTTGTCCCGTTTGTCTTGAACGATCAAATCTTTTGAATAAACTGGTTCCGTCACTAGTGTTTCTTTGTCATCTACCTGATGGATACCAAAATCCATCGTTTCAGGAAAAGAAATAATTTCCAAATAACCTTGGATCGGCTGTTCTGGAAAACGAACGATCGGTGATTCTCCTACGATTTTTTCATGTTCCGCATTCGGATTCTCTGGTCCTGAAACAAACTGCTTCTCTCTTGGTGAATCACCTGTTGCTTGCGCTTGATTTTCTATTATTTTTCCTACTGCAGAATGATTCACGCGAGCTTTAAACGAAACTTTTGCAGACGCTTGACTCGCTAAATCCCCTACATCAACAGCTAAAACTCTTGTTTTAGGATCGTAGTGATAGCTTTCTTTTGCCAATAAAATTTGATTCAACATTAGCTCTGCTTGATCAGGATCAAAGTCTAACTCAGGTACAAGCTGATCGGTCAATTGAATATTTTTCCAATTTGTTTGATACTCATTTGGTTTGTCATTTTTTATTAAAATCTCGTATTTGATTTGATCTCCAACTTGAATTAGTTGATTTGGCTTGACTGATTCAGCTGTTTTTTCAAGGTAAGGTCGGTCTGGCAAAATATCTTTCACTTGGAATCTTGCAGCACTTTCAAAATAGGTGTCTCGATAGTAAAATCCTTCGGAAGGATTTTTATTCCCGTTTATGCTATTCGTTTTGGGCGGATTGTATACTTCGGGTGGAGCCAATCCTGCATTGTCTTCCAAATAAATAACAACACTCTCTGATGTTTCTAAATAGCGCGGTAAATCAGCAACGAATGTCCCATCGGCTGCTACGACACCGTTAAGCTTTTCGACAATTCGATCTGCTTCATCATAGACCTCAACAAAATATTTTGTATTCGGCTCATTTCCTCGTCCTTTTAATTGCTTGGTCGCGTTCGTTATTTCTTCATTCTCTAATTTAGCTGGCGGCGGCGGGGTTATATCGATCACCGTTGTCTCGCTTTTTATCAGCCAAGGACCTTGTATAACAGTTGCACTGATGGGTTGATTCGTTTGATTCAAACGATTATCAGAATTCGTCACGCCGATCAGTCCATCTTTGTCTGACTTTACAGGCCCCACTATTTCACCATATGAATCAATAAAAATCGCTTCAGCAGGTTCCTGATCTGCATACAGTGATGAAAAAGCTGCTTTTCCTGTTTTTTCGTTAATGCCTTCAAATTGTGCCCCAGATTTTACATATAAACCATAGCTATCGTCAGCGTCTGTGTTAGCAAGCCATTCAATTTGCGGCTCTACGCTCATTCCAGTGATCCGTCTAACATTATTCGGCCTAAAGGTTTTCGCTAACCCTGTATCAGAAGAAACAATCTCATTATCACCTCTCCCATTGACACTAAGTGTTGCAACATTAGAATAGCTATTATCTGGAGATTGCTCTGAGTATGAGGTCGTTTTCCATAACTTAACATCTGACTGAACCAACTCAAATGTACAGCCGACATTGTTCGGAATTTCCATCACTCGAGCTTGAATGCCTGATATGCTGTCCAGAGTATTATTAAAATCATATGCCTTAGGTCTATTTAAGGTTAAGCTGCGTTTGCTATCTTTTTTGTCAATATCCTTATATTTCCGATACAGATCTTGTCCATAATCCCGTCCTCTAAAATCGATCAGTCCATAAACTGTCGTATTTCCATCACTTCCAGATGTTGAACTATTTTTCGTATTTCCTTTGATAAAAAGACTCCCGCCTGGTTCAACATTTACTGCGGTATCATTATTACAATAAGAAAGTACCGCATGATTTTTCTGTGTGACCAAACTAACTACCGCATCTTTTTTGATCAAAAGGGACGAACCCGGATAATATAGTGCAAACGCATTACCGTTCATGTCTGCTGAAAAGCTAGCCCCTTCTTCAACGGTAAAATTTTTGAAATTGGAGTAGACTGCTGGATAATTTGCATGATTCGTTGTTTGATTTTTATAATAAACCGTAGCATTTTTTTTAATGGTATGCTCCATAGATTCACCTGTATAGCCTTTGCCGGAAGGTGTTTCCATAACATGCCAGATGATCGAATAGTTATAGTATCTGATCTCACCCTTGTAGATCGTATCTTCTTCATAAATCATGCTGCCGACATAAAAATTTTCAGCGCTTGTTGAAAGATCGATCTCCCCATATACCGTTACCTCAGCATAATAAGCTCTTACTACTCTGGCTACACCATTGATGCCGATTTTCCCTTTCACATTAGAAAGATTTCCTATCCGAAAATACCAGTTTCTAGTACGAGTTGAATCGTAGGCACCACTGCCGCCAATGAAGGAATAGGAGGATGCACTTTCTATATTTTGGTCAATAACTACGTCGTGTAAATGAAAAATCGCGTATGCTTGAGTAGGTCCAGAAGCATCCAAAGCAAGTGAATAATTACCTAGATAAAGGGTGTAGCCATTACCATCGATTTCAATTGAGGTTTTTCGGGCTGTTAGAGAGCTGTTCCCAGAAATATCCGCTGCCAGTATGATTTTTGTCACTGTTCCATCGTTATACGCTGATTTGAATTCATTAAAATCATGCACAATTTTGATCTGGTGTAAAGGGTCGAATCCCACTTTAGCATTTGCTGCATCATTTGCTGCTTGCTGCTTTCCAGTTAAGCTTGAACCTGCTGTTCTACCAACCGATGATACGTTTGTTTTCGTCAACACTTCCTGTTTTTGATCAGCAATTAGCTCAGATTCAAACACTGTTTCAATCATAGGAAATTCCATGTCATCTACATAGATTGGCATTGACGCAATTTTTTTTGCAACAAGAAGTTGATTATCTTGATCGATCAATCGGATTTGGCTTTGCTGGTTTGGATCTATTTGTCGGATTTTCCAGCTTATAGAAAGAGCTGCATCACTTTTTTTGGTAGAAAGGATTAGTTGATTTGACTCTTCTGTTTCTTGAATTTGTAGAGTCTGTTGTCCTGCTCCTTCTCCATAATCACCTTCTATTTCTTCCTTTTTTGGGCATTCAAGATTATCAAAAACTATTAAAATTTTTTCTTCCTCTGGTACTGCAATTGTTAACATTCCTTCCTTTTCATCAGAAGATAGTCCTTCGGAAATGGTGATTTGATAATTTTCTTTCCCTACGATCGGTGAAGTTCTCACTATTAATGAAATCAAAAACATTAATAGCAAAATTGAAGTACAATTGATCACCTTTTTCAAGTTTATCGTCACCTCCTCACTTTTTTATTTTAACAGCAAAAAAACTAGGTTAATTATAAAAATAGGGGATACTGAAGGACGAAATTTGATGAAACTTTGTGAAAAAATCAATAGAAATTTATATATTATAAAAAAACAAAAGTTATCTTATTAGAGAACAAAACTCCTTATATAACGCAAAAAAAGAGTGATACAAAAACTAAAAATCAGTTTTGCATCACTCTCTTTTTTCACAAAGTGTTACTTACGGTATCTTTCGACTCCATCTAAATAAGTCGCTGCTAGTTCCATCGTTGGTTCTAACACGATAAAGTCTGCATCTCGTCCTTTTGCAATCATTCCGCATTGATCATCGATCTTACAGCTGACTGCCGGCACTAATGTTGCCATCATGATTGCTTGTTCTGGTGTAGCAATTTCCCAGTCGACAACATTCTTGATTGCTTCTTTCAGCTTCAAGATACTTCCAGCTAAATTACCAGTTTCTAAACGGGCAGTCCCATCTTTAACTACAACTGGAAATTCCCCTAAGTTATAATTACCGTCAGGCATACCACCAGCCATCATACAGTCTGTAATCAAAGCAACGTGATCGTGCCCTGCTTTTTCCATCAAAATATCTGCTGCATTTGGATGTACATGATGCCCATCACAAATCAATTCAGAGAATACATGATTTAAAGACATCAACGCACCAACCATTCCTGGTTCACGATGATTTAAGCCTCTCATCCCATTGTACGCGTGGACAAAAACACTAGCTCCAGCTTCAACAGCCTCTGTTGCTTGTTCCAGCGTCGCATCACTGTGTCCTAAAGCAACAACAACACCTTCATCTGTCACAGCTTTGACGAATTCCTTTACTCCCTTACGCTCAGGAGCAAGAGCGATCTTCTTGATCAATCCGCCGGAAGCTTCTTGCCATTCGTTGAAGGTATCTAAATCAGGATCACCAAAATAGCTAGGATTTTGCGCTCCTTTATGTTCTTCTGTAAAGAAAGGTCCTTCAAAATAGATTCCTTGTACTTTCGCACCAGGAACATCTTGATACACTTCTCCGATCGTTTGGGCTACATCTTTCAAACGTTCCTTACTTGATGTCAGTGTTGTTGGTAAAAATGATGTTACGCCGCAAGACAATAAGCCTTCTGACATTACTTTCAAGCCTTCTGCATCATTGTCCATGACATCATGATTCATATACCCGTGGATATGTGTATCGACCAATCCGGGAGCGATCCATTTGCCTTCTTCTTTGATCACTTTTGCATCTGATTCAGGGACTTCCTTATAATAATCTCCAAAAATACCATCGGTAATTTCTAAATAGCCAGGTCCTTTTACATCGCTTTTCAAAAAGAACTTTTCAGCAAAGATAAACGTTCTCATCTTCATCCTTCTTTCTCATTTTTTTCTACTTTAAACGTACTCTTAAAATCAGTATAAGTCAAGAATGGTGTAGACCTTTTATAAAAAAACTTACGCTGTCTTCGTTAGATTTTAATGGTTTCGATGTGTCGGATTTGTTCAGATAGTGCCTCGTATTCTTTCGCTTTATCAATGATTCCTTTAGCCAGCATCAATTGACTTTTCAATTGAAACAGCTCACTTAAATAGTAATAGCTATTTCTATAGCGAGACCAGACGATTCCTTGATCGATATATATTTGAGCATCATCCAACCGTCCCTGATCCTTTAAGAATTTTGCGTAATTATAGAATATTTTTGTCAGTTCAGCATTTACCCGTTCATTTGGCAATTTATGAAAATAGTGAATACTAAGCTTTAAATATTTTTCAGCTTCATTTATTTTACCAATACTGCCATAAGTACTGCCGATACAGCTGATCACCTGAATTTCAAAATCTGATAGATTGTCCTTATTAGATTGGTACGTATACGATAGCCCTTTTTTTAGATCGAATATCGCCTGCTCATAATTATTGTGGAGATAAAATTTACAACTACCTAAATAATAATAATAGCGCTGCCAATCTGTATCTAAATGAAGACGATCTTCGATTTTGGTCGCCTCCATATAATCCATGATTTTACTGTATTCTTTATGACGAAAATAATCAGCGATTTTTTCAAACATTTGAGTCAGCAGCCGAACATCATCTGATTTAAACTGCATAATTTGATCGATCGTCACACCTAAGCGCTGACAGAGTTGCTGCATAACAACAACATTAGGCAATTCTTCGTTATTTTCGATTCTGCTTAATACGCTCTGTGAGCAAATATCTTCTGACAACATCTTTTGTGTTAATTTTCGATTCTTACGAATTTCTTTAATAACTGCTCCAAAAGAGTCCATTTCTTCACTCCTATGCCTATTTTAATTATCATAAACAATTAAAAATGCATCGTTTGATAAAAAAAAGAAAAATATGCGAATTCGCATTATGTATTTATTGTACTTTATTGCATAATATACTGCAAGAACATTACCTAACGCTAGACCAAGACGATTTAAAAATTTTACTTTGTAAATAAGGAGTGTTTACTCATGGAGCAGGAGAAACGAATTAGCTTTAGCTGGGAAAAAAATAGTTATATGGGCTATGTCGAAAAAGAATATGAAAATGCATATCTTGTTGTTGTTTCAGATCCAAGTCCAGACATGGAAGAAAAATATACAAATCGAATGGTAATTAGTAAGAAAGATTGCCGTAGTACAGACTGATTTTATTCTGGTTGCGATAGTCTTAATTAAAAAGCGGTTCAAAACGAAACAAAGTTTTGAACCGCTTTTTTTGTTGAAAGAATTACCTTATTTTTGTTTATAACTACTTAAAAAGGTCCGCATCTTTTCTGCTGTCAACTTCAGATCTTCCATTTTTGGTAAATAGACGATTCTAAAATGATCCGGCTGTGTCCAGTTGAATCCGCCGCCGTGGACCAATAAGATATGATGTTCATGAAGAAAATCCAGTACAAATTTTTCGTCATCATAAATATCGAAGCGGGCAATATCTATTTTAGGGAAGATATAAAAGGCCGCTTTTGGCTTCACTGCTGAAAGCCCAGGTATGTCGTTGATCGCATTGTAAATGTACTCTCTTTGCTCATACACCCGACCGCCAGGCAATAATAATTCATCCACACTTTGATAACCGCCTAAAGCTGTCTGGATGATTTGCTGCGACAATACATTTGAACACAAACGCATCGATGCCAACATATTCAAGCCTTCAATATATCCCTTCACATGTTTTTTATTTCCACTCAAGACCATCCAGCCGCAACGGAAACCAGCGACCCGATGTGATTTAGATAGACCATTCAAGGTCACGACAAAAAGATCAGGGGCAAGTGTTGCGATCGGAATATGTGTCAATCCGTCCATGACCAAACGATCATAAATTTCATCTGAAAAGATGATCAAATCATTCTGTCTGGCGATTTCAACGATCTGTTCTAAGATTTCTTTTGGATATAACGCACCTGTTGGGTTATTAGGATTGATCAACACGATCGCTTTTGTATTTGAAGTAACTTTTGCTTTAATATCATCAATATCAGGATTCCACTCTGCCTGTTCGTCACAAATATAATGGACTGGATTGCCTCCAGCTAAAGATACAGATGCCGTCCACAGCGGATAATCCGGCATTGGGACTAAGACCTCATCTCCATTATTCAGCAAGCCCTGCATACACATCGTGATCAGCTCACTAACACCATTTCCCGTATAGATGTCGTTGATCGTCACATTAGGAAAGCCTTTGACCTGACAGTATTGCTCAATCGCTTTTCTAGCTGAGAAAATTCCTTTTGAATCAGAATATCCTTCTGAATTTCTGACATTTGTTATCATGTCACGCACAACTTCATTCGGTGCATCAAAACCAAATGGCGCAGGGTTCCCAGTATTCAGTTTTAAAATGCGGATGCCTTCTTCCTGCATTCTATCTGCTTCTTCTAAAACTGGACCTCGTACATCATAGCTGACACCGTCTAGTTTATTGGATTTCTCGAAATTTCTCATACTGTCTCCCTCATTTTCAAAAAATTTATATGTTTAAAGTTACGCCACTCAGAAAAAAAAAGCAATCAAAATTTGGAAAATTTCTAAAAAAATTTCCTTTTTTGATTGCTTCTATTCTTATTCGACTGAAAAAATAAGCCCCGCTGCCTCCATCTTTTGAACTCAGCTTTATAGATCAAAGAAAACTTTCCCAACTTGTCAGTCTCTTTTATACTTGTACACTCTTGCTTCGTATGGGGCAAATAGAGTGTGTTGATGAATCTCATGATCATCCAAATTTGAAAGCAAGAGTGTCCACTCTTCAATACGAACATTTTCTGGTAAATCTGCCGATGCAAATTCTTTTGATAGATTGATAATCACAACATAGCGCTCTTGTTCCAAACGGCGACCATAAACAAATAATTGAGGATGTTCCGGCAGATAAAGTTTATAGCTGCCATAAATCAAGGCATCATTCTGGTTTCTAAGTTGAATGACTTGTTTGTAAAAATTCAAGATCGACTCTGGATCGTTGGTTTCATCCAGTACATTGATCTCTTGTTTGTTTGGATTGATTTTAAGCCACGGCTCTCGTCTTGAAAAACCTGCAAATTCTTCCGCTGTCCATTGCATGGGTGTTCTCGCATTATCACGTGAAGTTCTGCGGATCACAGCCATTGCGGTTTCTTCATCCAATCCGGTTTGGAGCATGTCATAATAGAAATTCTTTGTATCTACCGCATCGATGTCGTCGATTGAACGAAATGGCATATTCGTCATACCGATCTCTTGTCCCTGATATATAAAAGGGGTTCCTTGAAGCAGTAAAAATGTCAAAGCTAAGGCTTTCGCAGAAGCCTTCCAGAATACCGTCTCTTCACTTCCAAAATTTGAGACAGAACGCGGAATATCATGATTTTCCATATAAAGAGCATTCCAGCCACGTCCATCGCCTAAGGCTTCCTGCCAAGCAGTCAATGTCTTTTTAAAATGAATGACATCCAACTTTTCCTGCTCATTTCGATTCCACAATGAAATATGGTCAAATTCAAAGAGCATATTGAAGTAGCCAGTTTCTGCTCCGACCCATTGGTGAGCTTCATCCGCACTAACACCATTCGCTTCTCCTACGGTCAGGATATCCCGCTTTTTAAATACATCACGTAATTCTTCTAAATGCGTTTCAATTCCTTGAACATTTTTATAGGGTGCGTGAGGGTCATCTCCAGATATGGTTTCAAGCGGTGCTTTCTTTATATGAGAAATGGCATCCACTCTGAACCCATCGATTCCTTTATCCAGCCACCAGTCGATCATCGTGAATAGTTCTCTTTTCACTCGCGGATTTTCCCAGTTTAAATCCGGTTGTTCTTTGGCAAACACATGAAGATAGTATTGATTTGTCGTTTCATCATATTCCCATGCAGAACCACCAAAGATCGAAACCCAGTTATTCGGCGGACCATCGATCGTTCCATCCGCCCAGATATAATAATCTCTATAGTCATCTTTGATCGAGCTACGTGACTCTAAAAACCACGCATGCTGATTAGATGTGTGATTGATCACTAGATCCATGATGACTTTGATCCCTAACTCATGGGCCTCTTTTAATAACAGTTCAAACTCCTCCATCGTACCAAATGTTGATAGGATTTTTTGATAATCACTGATATCATAGCCATTATCTACATTAGGCGATTCATAAATAGGGGTGATCCAAATAAAACCGATGCCGAGGTCTTTCAAATAGTCGAGTTTTGAGCGAATGCCATTCAAATCACCAACGCCATCATTTGTTGTATCCATAAAACTTCTTGGATAAATCTGGTACCCAACTGCCTCTTTCCACCATGCTCTTTTAATGTTCATTTGGCTCACCTTCAATTCTCAGTTTTATTTCATTCCATTATATAAGATATCAGAAAAAAGCGTATGTAAAATGCCCATACGCTTTTATTGATCATAACAGTATGTTCTAAAAGATTGGTGTCAAATCAATTGCATAAGATGTCAACAAATCAAAATACAAATCATTACTTAAAGAAATATAGTAGGTTTGTCCTTTTTCTAAATGTAACGTTTCTTCAAAATTAACTTCATCAGCCGATTTTTCCATATCTCTGAAACTAATATTCAATATCTCTTCATCTTCACTAAAAATTCTAAAATTTCCGCCGTTACCAGCATTAGAAAGTAAGGTCAAATGTAAAGAATATTCTTCGCTCGTAGCAGTAAATTTCATTTGTTCTACATCGTATGGATGATCAAACTGGCCTAAAATAGAAACGTTACTTTCAATTTGCTTATACTCGCCCCAATCTGGAAACTCATCTACTTTAACACTTGAATAAACTGTCTTTCCTTCAACTTCATAGACGATCCTTGCCGAACCTTCTCCAATTGCTGTAATAACACCATCTTGATTGATTGAAAAGCTAGGTGCATCATCTAAAAATCTCCAGTTTTCCCCAGAAAGCTGATATGAATCCCCAACATGATCCAATGTGATATGTTCAGAATGAGTACCGATTTTCGTTCCACCCCAAGAGCTACCGACCACAGTCTTTCCAATCACTAAGCCACTAATCAACATAACCATACCAAATAAACCAACACTAATGAACTTTTTCATCCATATCCCTCACTTTCATATTGATAGTTAATTATATCATAAACGACCTTATGACAAAAAAAACAAACAAAAAATTCTGTGTTCGGATAATGAATAAAAATAAAAAAAGAGCATCTCTGCTCTCAAAATTTATGCGGCCAAGAAGACTCGAACTTCCACGGGAGTACTCCCACCAGCCCCTCAAGCTGGCGCGTCTGCCATTCCGCCATGACCGCCTAACAAGATTCGGCAAACCTCATCTGCCGAACTCTTTTAGTATAAAATACTCAATTATCAAAGTCAATCCCAGAGTAAGTTGGACCTACTACTTGCGTTCTTTTGCTGTAAAATTTGTGACCTCGATTTGAATCAGCCCAGTTCCTAGAACTTGTTTATCAGATAGATCAAAGTCCATTCGTTTCGTTTCATGCTCCATCAATTTTAATAAAGCAAGTCGTTTACGCTCTAAATCCGTTAAAATAGTGGCTATTCCTTGCCCAATGATACTTCTATAATGATAGGTATACTTTGCTGCTTCATCAGCTGTAATCAGCTTATGACGACAATCCATCTCAAAACCGATCTTGGGGTTTGCTTTTAGTAGTGAGAGTTTTTTCCCTTGTCGTGCGCCATGAACATATATAAACAATCGTTCTTCGATCCATTCGTAGCCAAAATTGACAGGGACGATATAAGGAAACTCTTGATCGAAAAATGCTAATCTCACGACATGAGCTTCATCTAAAATTTCATCAATGATTTCTTTGTTGATTACCTCAAACTCTTTTCGGCGCATGTTCTCACTCCTTTTTTAGCGTACATACTCATAATGATAATGAGCACTCAATTTTTCATAGGCAGACAGGACTTCTATCGGAATTTCTATCGATTCGATGTAACCAGCTCCCTTTGGACCATAACCATTGCGATCATTTCTCAAGCGAGGAATCTCACCTAAAACTAGTGAGAGAAAATAGTCTTTTGTCCAAAGACCATTTAGTTGCTTGGCTTCAAAGGTCAAGGAATTATCGATCGTTTTAATATATGGAATAAGTGGTACTGCATTTGTAAATTGACTGCCTGATCCTCGCCATTCTTTCTCAAAAGTAGCTCTAAGCCTCCTTTGAAGAATAGGGTCTTCCAATAGCAGCACACGTTGAGGTGCTAAATCATGCTCTCTAATTTTTGCTAACGAAAAGCGAGCATTTTCACCTGAATTTTTTGAGCGGGTTTCTGTCAAAAATAGATCTTCAGACAAACCATATCTTTCTTTAAAATAGGTGATGTACATCTCCGCTTCACTCGCAGCATCTACTTTGACTCCTTGATCTTCGAAGTTTTTCACCAAAAAGGGCGTTGCATGTCCGACTCCGCCGACCACCATGACTTTAGAGGTACGTTTACTCTCGTACAAGTGAATCAACTCATCTGCCAGATACGGCAAACTATTTCCAGCTAAAATTGTCAGGTCATAGGTGCCTTCGACTTTTTCTTTAGCAGATAGATACTCAATGACTGTATTCCAATACTGTATCATCTTCTCCCTCCTTTTTATATAAGACAGGGACCGGGGCATAACTTTACGAGTTACGGTCCAGTCCTCTAAAAATGAATAAATGGTAAAAACAAAAGCAACTACCAAGCTATGCTTTAATTACATAAACTAGCGTATAACATTTCGCCAGTGAAGCTAGCAAAATTCAATGTGCTAAAACACTAGACGTTGAAACCATCTGGAGGAAACTAAGATCATAGTCATAATTCAATTAGTTTTCCACGGCACTTTCCGCAGACAAATCGCTGTGTATTGATTCTACGTTTGCGCAATATCAAAGTCTGGCATTTTTCACATTGATATTGATGGTACGACTGTGGTTTTTGCTCTCCCAGCGGCCGAACATAGCGGCTGCCTCCAGTCTGTTTCAATAGTGCTTTAAATTCTGCATCTTTATGCTGATACCCTTTACCTTCTAAATGAAGATGGTAATGACACAATTCATGCTTGATCACATTTACTAATTCTGGTTCTCCGTAACGTTCAAAAACTTTCGGATTAAAATCGATGTTATGTGACTGTAAATGATAGCGTCCGCCAGTTGTCTTCAGTCGTCGATTGAAATATGCCTGATGACGGAACGGTTTACCAAAATTAGCTAAAGAGATTCTTTCGACTAACTCTTGCAGTCGCTGATCATTCATTTCATCATTATCTGAACGGTATTCTTTTGAAGAACTGTTCAAGATCACTCTTTCCTTTCAGTTTGCGGCAGCATCGTTAAACTGATGCGCCCTTTCTTCGTATCGACAGCTTCTACCCAAACAGTGATCACATCACCTACTGCAACGACATCCGTCGGGTGTTTCACAAATTTAGTACTAAGTTTAGAAATGTGCACTAAACCATCTTGTTTCACACCGATATCTACAAACGCGCCAAAATCGATCACATTACGAACAGTACCTTGCAGTTCCATACCTGATTTTAGATCTTCCATAGACAAAACATCTTTTCTTAATAGTGGCGCCGGCATTTCGTCACGCATATCTCGCCCTGGCTGAATCAACGCTGCAACGATATCTTTTAGCGTCTCGCTTCCGACAGCTAATTCTGCTTCTACTTGTTCCAATGATAAATGCTTAAGTCCTTGGGCGGCCTCTGAGGTACCAAGCTCTGTTAGTTTGATTCCTGCTTTTTCTAAAATTGCTTTTGCAGCATCATAGCTTTCCGGATGGATACCTGTATTATCTAAAATATTTTTTCCGTTTGGAATACGCAAGAAGCCGATTGCTTGTTCATACGCTTTTGGTCCTAAACGCGGCACTTTTTTGACTTGGTTACGAGCAGTAAATGCACCATTTTCATCACGGTAAGTTACGATATTTTGGGCAGTCGTTTTATTTAAGCCGGAAATATGCTGTAATAATTGCGGACTAGCTGTATTTACATTGACTCCAACTTGGTTGACTGCAGTCTCTACAACGAAATCCAACTGTTCTGCTAAGCGTTTTTGAGACACATCATGTTGATATTGACCCACTCCGACTGCTTTTGGATCGATTTTCACTAGCTCTGCCAATGGATCCTGTAAACGTCTGGCAATACTTACTGCACTTCTTTCTTCGACCTGTAAATCAGGAAATTCAGTTCGTGCCACTTCACTTGCAGAATATACTGAGGCACCTGCTTCATTGACGATCACATAAAAAACGTCGCGTTTGATTTGTTTCAATTGTTCTGCAACAAACAATTCTGATTCACGGCTGGCTGTTCCATTACCGATCGCTACCATCTCTACTTGATGTTCTTCGATCAACTTGTTGAAAATCGAACCAGCTGCCGCTCGTTTTTCACCTGAAGCTGGCTTATGAGGATAAATGACTTGAATGGCTAAAACTTTTCCTGTAGCGTCTACTACAGCCATTTTACATCCCGTACGATAAGCTGGGTCAAAGCCTAACACAACTTTGCCTTTCAATGGCGGCTGCAATAGAAGATTACGCAGATTTTCACCAAAGATCGAAATCGCCTGCTCATCTGCTTTTTCTGTCAATTCATTGCGAATTTCCCGCTCGATTGCTGGACCTATAAACCGTTTATAGCTGTCTAAAAAGGCTGCTTCTACATAAGGAGCAGTTGGTGATTGGTTATCCGATATCAACTGACGTTCTAGGTAGTTTTGAATTTTTTCTTCATCAACGAACAATGAGACTTTCAAGATATCTTCTTTTTCACCACGATTCGTTGCTAAAACACGGTGTGAGACCATCTTTTTTACAGGCTCAGAAAAATCATAATACATTTCATAGACGGCTTTTTCATCTTTTTCCTGATCTTTGACGACACTGATATATTGCCCCTGATTAAAAGTAAAATCACGAATCCAGCTGCGGAATTTAGGTTCATCACTTACTCGTTCTGCGATGATTTCATGTGCACCTAGTAATGCTGCCTCTGGTGAATCTACTTCTTTTTCATCATCGACATATTTTTGTGCTTCTACAGTGACATCTGCTGTTTTTGGAAAGCTCATCAGCCAATCTGCTAATGGCTCTAAGCCTTTTTCCTTTGCGATCGTCGCTTTTGTACGGCGTTTTTGTTTATAGGGTCGATAAAGATCTTCGACTTGCTGCATTTTTGCAGCTTTTTGAATGGCTTTCGCTAATTCTTCTGTTAATTTTCCTTGTTCTTCAATTAAGCGCAGGACTTCTTCTTTACGCTTTTCTAAATTGCCTAAGTAAGTGTAACGTTCTTCGATTTCACGGATCTGTACTTCATCTAAACTGCCAGTCATCTCTTTTCGATAACGAGCAATAAAAGGAACAGTGTTTCCTTCACTTAATAAAGTCAGCACTGTTGTAATTTGTTTTGAACGGTAATCTGTCAGTTCTTTTTGAAGCAGGTCCACTACCTCTTGGTTATACGCTTCCGCCATAAATTCCATACCTCTTTTCATTAACATACTCTTTTATTCTAGCATATTTTACGGTGGAAACCTAGAAAATGGCGGGAATCTTACACTTCTTAGTTCATTTTTCTAAAGATTTCTTAACTAAAAATCGAGTGCAAGACAAATCAGATATTCTGCTTTGTCCTGCACTCAAAAATTCTATTACTGGTGATAGAAACCAGATTTTATTCGACTTTAAACGATTGTTTCTTATCTTATTTCATTTATCCCATATCGCATTCAGTATTCTATTTGTTGCGAGCTCTTTTCTAATATTTATTTTGAATCATCTTTCGCTTAAAAAGTTGGTTGCCAAGGTCCTTGCCTATTTTGAAGCTCGATATCTTGAACAATGCCTCTCTCGTTAAAAATAACTCCATGAACTGAACCGCCAAAAACAGCGCCCCCATCGATACCGATTTTATGATCTGAGATCCACAAATCTGTCGTTTCCATATCTCCGTGCAGCATCGGCGTGATTGTATGTCCAAAAACAATTGTCTTTCCTGTATTGTTTTTTCCCTGATGAAAAGCGTCTCGGATCCAGATGAAATCATGTGGGCTTGTTTCACGCCAATCCTTTTTGGCTAAATCAACACCAGCATGAACAAATAGATAGTTTTTCCATTCGAAATATAGAGGACGTTCTTTTAAAAACTCGATCAGCTCTTTGTAGCGGCTGCAGATCATCATTGCGATCTCTGTTGGTGAATATTCATCTGACGCTCCTTTATGAAGCAAACTTTCCATCGTTTCTTTCCCGCCATTACGCACATAGCTGGTAAACCAGTCCTCTGGCTGATTCAAAAACTGAAGAAAATATTCTTCATGATTTCCTCTAAGATAGATAGCCTGATACTTTTCAACTAATTCTTTTCCAAGCAAAAAGCTCTCCTTAGTCTTTGGACCACGATCATTAAGATCTCCGATCAAAACTAATTGATGCACTTTTGGATCGAAATAATCTATCAGTCCTTTAAATAATTCGTATTCTCCATGAATATCACTGATCACATAAAGATAGTCTTTCATTTTCATCCTCCTATCTGCTTACTTATTACTTTATTATAGCTTACAAAATAACGTTTGCTTTAGCAAATCGATTTACTCAAAAAAAGAACCCCAACAAAACTAAGTATCCGTTTTGTTGCGGCTCTTTTAATTCATTATTCTTCGATCATTCGAGATGAAATAAACGTAAATAATTCTTCCGGGATTTCAAAATGTCCAAATCTCAATCGTGCGCGGTATTCCTGCCATAAAGGAAAATCCTTTACCGCTTTTAATGGCAGAGGGGTGATTTGTTTTATATACGCTACATTTTTTCTAAAAGGAATGAAGTCAGGCGCCATTTCAAAAGGATAGGCAGCACCCGCTAAAATTTGTCCGATTGCAATAAATCGTTGAGAAGGCACTTGTGTTTTCAAGCTTTTCTTAGGCGCATAATAAATTAGCCAGTCTCCTTCATTCATTCTATTCAACGGTGCTCCTTTTCCATGACAAAGCTGAGCAAATCCGCCTGATACACCGATTTCTACATGATCTTCTGATGCAACACCGATCCAATACTTCATCTTCTTTCCTCTTTTCTTATATGTGAATCGTTTCTTTACTATTCATTCCTAAAATCACGATCGCTTCTGTGAAATGAACTTCATATAACTCCAGCATATCACCTGCTTGTTCGATATTTTCTGCATAGCTGGGAATTTTTTCGACCCATCGATCTACTGTGTCATAAACAGAAAGAGAGCTTCTTTTCACTTGAGCCTGCTGAACTCGAACATGATTGGTATTCTCTTTTGGGATCGTTGTGAAAGCAACAGTGTTATTAGCAGCAAATTCAGTTACTTTCTGATTTCCTTTAAACGTTGAGAAAAACAAGCACCCTTTTTCTTGGTCATAAAAGAAATTAACGATCCGAACATTCGGTCTTTCTTTCACACTAGTCGCCAGTGCAATTTCAGTTTGTTCCATCATGATTTTTTTAAACGCTTCTGTTGTGTTCATTTATTTCACTCCTTTATTGTTCAGTCATCTGACTGATAAACTCATAGTAACAAAGAAACCCTGACAACAGCTTGTCAGGGTTTGGACACTTTTTTTAAGAATGAAAAACTTGCGTATTGCGGCGATAACGAATATCTTCTCGTCCTTCACGGAAATTGATAAATCTTGCTACTGCATAAAAATAATCAGATAAACGGTTCAAAAAAATCAGTGCATCCAAATTGATTTCTTCTTGTTCCTGTACACGAACAACACAGCGTTCTGCTCGTCTGGCAACAGTTCGAGCCATATGCAATAAGCTTGCAACTGGACAGCCACCTGGCAAAATAAATTCCGTAAGCGCTGGCGGTACTTCTGCATATTTATCGATTTTTTCTTCCAACCAAAGAGTAGAGGCTGGTTTTGTTCGATAGCCTTTTGCGCTAGTCGGCGTCGCCAGATCTGTTCCACAGTCGAATAGAATTTGCTGGATTTCTTCCAATTCTTTTTTTATTTCACGATATGTTTGCATTTGGCTGATCGTATAGCCGAGTAGTGAGTTCAACTCATCAATGGTTCCATAGGCCTCCACTCGATCAGAGGCTTTACTTCTTGTTTCACCGCCAATGATTTTTGTTTGGCCTTTGTCACCTGTTTTAGTGTAAAGTTTCATTTTTATCCCCTCCGTCTGACTCTAGATAAGCAAGCAATTCATCGATACCCTGATCTTCAACAGCAGAGATCATAAAGATCATTTTCGCACCAGCCAGCTCAAGCTGTCTTTTCGTTTGCTTCAAGTCTTCTTCAGTGGCTAAATCGATCTTGGTGATGATTCCGATACACGGCTTTGCAAAAGCTGAAGCAAATAGTGGTGAAAAGGTTTGTCTTTTTTCAACTGCACTAGCCATCAGTACAATTAGTTCGGCTTCCACAGCGGTGGTCAATAGCGCACTATAATAATTACGATGCTGAATAAATTCACCTGGTGTATCAATGATTTGATCATGAAATTCAATCGCCTGCGTTTTATTGTACGCCAATTTCTCTCCTTTAAGTTTTTGAGAAAGAGTCGTTTTCCCACACCCGACCGAACCAATAAAAATCGCTTTTTTCACCCTGATTTCCTCCTTGTTGCCTTTTTAAAACGTGCTATAACTTGTTCAAGCTCCAAGTGATCGTTTCACCATCTTTAGGAAAATACTCAACCGCTCCAACATCGGGCTGCTTACCATCTACATCGTATAACCAGTATTTGCTTGCTTTGGCATCTTGCTTATGTCCATCGATACCAACGATAAAATCTTTATCCATCTCAACTTTGAAATTTTTCTCCATCACCGTTTGTAACGATTCATTTTTATCAACTGCTACCTCTTTTTTAGCAAATTCTTTTTCATCTTCTATTAAAACGATCGTGATTTTTGCTGCTTCTTTTGTTTCAGCCGTTTCTTTTTGTTCTTTGGTATTTTCACATGCACCTAATAAAACTAGTGCGACCATAACTAAAACTACTCTCATTACTTTTTTCATTTTAACATCCACCTTTGTCTTTATTATTTTATTTCGTATTTGATTAAAATACGTTGAAGCTTTTTCTGAATGACGCGAAATAGAACACAGGAAAAAAATACATTGGAAAAGCAATACGAAAGCGTATGCGGCAGCGCTGTGATAAAAAGCGCTGCATATCTTTGCCATGAGAAAAAACGATCGATCGAATAAACAGTCCAAATATCCATAAAAAAGGAGAAAAACAACCCTGCAAAGATACCGTACACTGCTAAGAACCAATAACTTTTTTTCAGCAAACTGCTCATCCAGGGAAGTCCTGCAATACAGCCGATCAATCCCCACGATAGCATCTGAAACGGTGTCCACGGTCCTTGGCCAAACAACATATTGGATATGATCGCTGATAAAGACCCCACTAAAAAGCCAACCTCAGGACCTATGCAGATTCCTGAAATAATAATGATCGCAGTCATTGGCGTAACGGCTGGAATCATATAAAATAGAAATCTGCCGGACACTGCAAAAGCAGTCAAGACTGCAATCAGCACTAATTCTTTAATATTCATCTGCTTTTTTTCATAGCGATAATAAATCGGAAGACAAGCCAGCAGCACTAAAAGCAAAGAAATTATTTGATATTGTGCGGAAAGAAAAGCAGCAATACATACTAGTAGAAAAACAAGTCCAAAAAGAAGCTTGATACCATTTTGTTTCCCCTTAATGCTCATTTTTCTGACTCCTTTTTTCTGTCTGACAAACGTCAATTACTTGGTCTGTCGTCACTAAATGTGTAAAGGTTTCACGAGAAATACGACTGGCTGCTGTTGTATAAAATGCGTGATCACTAAAAAAGGTTTTCGGGTCGGCCGTTGTTAATACTTTATGCTGGAAGAACAATCCGCAACGATCAGATAGCTCTGCAGCAAAAGCTAGGTCGTGCGTAACGACCAAAATCGTTTTTCCTTCATCCGCTAATGTTTTCAGTAATTGAATCAATTGTTTTTTTCCATAATTATCGATTCCTTTGGTTGGCTCATCCAAAAGCAGCACACTGGGATCCGTCAATAAGACTTTGCCTAAAGCAGCGCGTTGACATTCTCCACCACTCAAATCAAAAGGATGCTGTGATAGATTATCTGTAATGCCAAGTAAGGCTGATACGGCTTCGATCTTTTTTTGCTGCTCAGACTCATGATAATTTTTTCCTTGAAGATATTGTTGGTATTCTTCCAATACAGAATCTTTAATAAACAGCATTTCCGGACTTTGCGGCAAAAAGCCGATGTGCGCTCGTTGTTTTTTCAACGGCTGTTCAAATAGCGCTTGCTTTCCTTGATAGCAGTCATAAATCCCTGCAATCACCTTCAATAGGGTCGTTTTTCCCGTTCCATTCGCCCCAACCAGCGAAAATATCTCCCCTTTGTTTAAGGTCAGATCGACACCTGCTAAAATATCGTCTCCATTTTTTTCATATCGGAACCAACAATTATTTAAGACAAGGCTAGTTGTTTTTGTCGGTTGTATGTTCGTTTGATCAGTTTCTTGTTTCTTTTCATGTGCAAAATGTCTTGCTAAAAAACGTTTTCCTTCAACCACTGTGATCGGAGCTTCATCTTCAATATCAAGAGCATGATAGATCTGCAGCGCACTTGGTAAGCTCAAAATAAATTTGTCTAAATCTAATCGTTGATCTTTGACAGCAGTAGAAACTGCTTGCGGCTTTTCTACAAAGACCAATGCCCCACGTTCTAAAAGAACGACTTTATCAGCTAATGCAAAAACGGATTCCAAGCCATGCTCCGCTAAAATGATCGTCAACCCCATTTCCCGATTCAAACGGATCAAAATATCAATAAAATTTTGTGCTGCGATTGGATCAAGCTGCGTGGTTGGTTCATCTAAAATCAGTAGTTCGGGCTGCATCACTAAGACAGAGGCTAAGTTCAGCAGCTGTTTTTGGCCTCCGGATAGATCAGCCGTCTGCTCCTCCATCAACTCCTGAATCCCTAAAAAATTTGCCATCTCGGCAATCCTACTTTTGATTTGAATAGCTGAAAGCCCCATATTCTCCAATCCAAAAGCCAGCTCATGCCAGACTGTATCAGTGACGATTTGATTTTCTGGATTTTGCATGACATACCCAATTTTACTGCTTGAAAACGTCTCTGAGAGTTCGTCAAACTCTTTTTCTTGTAAAACTATTTTTCCTGTTTTCGTTCCTGCCGGAGTCAATTGAGGCTTCAACATTTTTAATAATGTTGTTTTACCGCTTCCGGAAGCACCGCACAGCAAAACAAACTCACCCTTACTGATCGACAACGAAATATTCGTCAAACGCTTGTGTTCATCTCCTGCGTATTGAAAACTTAAATTTTCGATTTCAAGATAGTCCAAATGATCGTCTCCTTTAAACGGTTGAATGTCGGTAGAAAAGCTAAAACTAAAATACCCAAATAACTTGCCCACTGTCTCTTGAACGCCTCAAAAAAATTTTCTACATAAGGATAATAGTCAAAGTGATAACGGTCAGCAAATAATAGATACATAAAGACTATTGTCGTAACACCTAATATCAGAAGAAAGAAAGAATCTTTTTTTTGCCACTCATACTGAACCCGGCTGCTTCTTTTACCAATACCATATCCTCTAGCTTTCATTGAACTTGCTGTATCCATCGCGTTTTCCAACGACCATGAAAACAGATTTCCGAATAAGTCCAACCCATAGGAGACTTTTTGTTTAAACGAGCGATCTTGCGTTCTATGGACTGTTTTCTGTACTTGATTGAGTTCGTTATAATAACGCTGAAACAATGGAATAAAACGAAAAACCATTGTCAAAATCAATGCTAATTTAGGAAAACGCTGCCCAAACAAATAATAGAACTGTTCTAAATCGATTTGAGATTGGAAATTTTGAAATAGGTAGATGATGCCAGCAATCATCATACCCATGAAAAATCCATAGATGAATGCTTCTTTGGTCACTGGTCGACTTAAAAAGAAAAAGAGGATCGTTCCACCTCTATGTACAAATAACGGATTGGTGATCGTGATGATCAAAAGAAAGATCAATGGATACAAAACGGATCGCTTCTTTCGCCCATTTAGCTGCAGCAACTGAAAAGATAGACTACCTAAAAAACAAGCAGTGATGATCAGAGGGTTCGTTGTACTCATCAGGATCACTAATACTAAAATATAATAGGCTGTAATCACCAAAGGATGTCTACGTTCAAAAAAGAATTTATTCATCTATGTCTCCTTTCTTCGATCGTCGGTTTAAATGTTGAAGAAATGCAATAAAAAAACAGCCCTCACTTTTATAAAAGCGTGCTGTTTGAATTGACGATTATAACTGAATGTTATTCTGTCAGATAAGCAAACAACGTTTCACAAAAGAGTATCATCAAACACAGCCTGTCAATTGCTCAAAAAAACAATTCGTTTAACGACTGGTTGATCTGTTACTATTTGCTATATCTTCCTTGACATAATCATTCATAGTGGGTAAGAAACGTCGTTGTTGCTTACTTGTTCATTATATAAATTTATCTTTCTAAAGTCAATACATCGACGTCTTTCTGCTTTTTCTTATCCGCTATTTTTAACCAAAAAAATAGTTCAAAAAATTAGTCATTTTCCCAACTTTCCGAACCATTTCTATTTATTCGATTATTGTTTTTGCCAATCAGCTGGATAGGTCACATAAACAAAACGCGCTTTTCCAGTGACTGAAAATTGAATGGTGCTTCCTTTTGGAATCAGCAAAATTTCTCCTGGACCAGCTGAAACGGTTCTACCGTCGATCCGCACATCCAATTGTCCTTCTATGATGTAATCAACCTCATCATACTCTAAAAGCCAGTCGAACGTCGTATCTTCCATGACCATTAGTCCACAACCTAAGCGTGGACTTTCTTTCAATGTCACTAAATCTTTACAATAGACTTTGTGCTCAGGATTTCCTGTATCCAATCGATCCTCTTCTGATACATCTAATTGCGGCAGCTTAATGGATAAGATCCCGCTTGGATCGACCATTTTTGTTTGATCTTCGCTTTTTAATAATTGTTCTGTCAGCACTTCACGAACCAACGTACGAATCATGTCTGCATCTAAATTATTCATGTATATCCACCTGCTTTGTTTCTTTTTTCAGCATTCGATTTGCCATAAAAACAGCGACCAGAACAGCTGTGATCCCGCCAACTAATTTTCCAACGATCATTGGAAAAATCATTTCTTTAGCGACTCCTGCAGTAAAGCCTAAATGATCGCCCATTACGAAAGCAGCAGAAACAGCAAATGCTACGTTGATGATTTTCCCGCGAGGATCCATATCTTTCATCATTTGAAACATTGGAATACTGTTTGCAAGTGTTGCCACCATCCCAGCAGCAGCGACTTCGTTCATTCCTAAAAGCTTGCCCAATTTCATCAATGGCTTATTAAAGACTTTGGTGATCACAAAAACGAGACAGAAGGCGCCAGCTAACGTCAATGCGATGCCTCCAACTACCTCGATCCCCTCACTAACAGGTGCGATTCCATCAATTACAGTAATGCCGACTAATAATTGTAACGCTCCTAAGACTAAACCCGCGATCGCAACGATCACTACAAATTTACCGAAAATCGTAAAGCCTTTGATCATCGCATCTGGCTTCAGCCATAAACCGATCATGATCAATACAGCTACTAATAAGATTGGTACTAGATTTTTTAAAATCATGATCACTGGAAAGCCTGCAATGACCCCGCCAACAAAACAACCGATCGGAATGGTGATCAATCCAGATAAAACACCTGTAGCTAGATATTGCTGATCCTCTTTTTCAATAATACCTAAAGCGACTGGGATCGTAAACACGATCGTTGGCCCCATCATCGCGCCTAAGATCGCACCGGCAAATAGACCTGCCTGAGGATCTTGTGCCAACTGCATCGCCAAAGGAAAGCCACCCATATCGTTGGCTAATAGCGTTGTAGCAAACATGGCTGGATCAGCGCCTAAAGCTGTGTATAAAGGTACGACAACGGGTTTCAAAATGTTCGCTAAAACTGGTGCTAGTGTAATGATCCCGACCATCGACAAGGCCAGAGAGCCCATTGCCATGATTCCTTCTTCAAACTGTTCCCCTAAACCAAACTTATTGCCCAAACATTTATCGACCGCTCCTAATACCATGAAAAAAGCGATAATATACATAATGATTTCATTGATACTCATTCACTTCACATCCTTTGCATCTTATTCATTCAGTTCAACCGAGTCGATGATCCCCACAATGACCGCATCTACTGGGATCGTTGGATCATCCAAGGACATTCTCGCAGCACTGCCAGTCGAAACCAATACAAGATCATCCAAACCAGCGCCAGTATTGTCTGCTGCTACAAGCGTTTGCTGCGGATTAGTATCCTCTGATGATTCCACAACTAAAAATTTTAATCCATTTAGTTTTTCCGCTTTTCTTGTTGCCCATAAACTTCCCTTCACTCGTCCGATGAACATATTGGTTCCTCATTTCTCATTAGTCCAGCTAATGTTGATTTTTTTCTCTCGTATATACTCTGTTGCTTGATCAGTCAGTAAACAATGGTTGGAAAGGGAAAGCGTACTGCCAAAAGGAAGTTGCTGTTCCATGAGTTCCCTTGCTGTCAGAAATTTTTTTGTCTGTTGATTTTCATAAGGAGTGACAGTGTTTCTGAAAGAGGGAGACTCTATCGATTCTTTGCTTGAAACAAAATCTCCGCCATAACGGTATAATTCTGATTCAAAGCTTAAAATCCGTTCCTTTAATGCATATTTCCCTGATTCTAATAATGATAAGTATGAACGGCCTTCTTTTAAAATAAGAAAACGCTGGCCAGCCTTGATAGCATCCACTACCGTTTCTTCCAACTCACTTTGAGGTCGAAACTGACAGATATTGACTAAATTTTCAAAAGTCAATTCTGTTACGATGATCAGATCATCTCCATTTTTTGCTGAACTTCTATAATAGTTTAGTTGTTCTTTTGAAAGTTGCGCCTGATTCGCCCCTAAAAAGCACGTCGTTTGTAGCTGAACCTTTTCAGCTAATTTTTCGAGCACTTTTTCTGTTATTCGATCAACTAGATCATTAAATTCTTTTGTGTTCATTATTGATCCCTACTTTACGATAAATCCTCTGATCCCTTTTTTAAAAGAACAGGCATTTGCTTCGTCATAATCAATATGCATCGCCGTGGCAAACTTATCACTTACACGTATAACGACATCATCAAAAATCAAGGAACGCTGTTCGCTGACAACTTTGACTTTAACGATATCTCCTTGTGAAACATTCATTTTTGAGGCATCTTTTGCCGCTACATGGACATGCCGCTTTGCTACGATCAAGCCTTGTTCAAGTGATACGACCTTGTTTCCATTGATCAAAATAATCCCTGGTGTTCCTTCAATATCGCCACTTTCTCTAACTGGTACTTTGACACCAAGAGTCAATGCATCCGTCGCAGAAATCTCGACTTGAGAAGCCTTACGCGGCGGACCTAAAACAACTACGTTATGAAGTGCTCCCTTTGGACCTAAAATCGTTAATCGTTCTTTTGAAGCAAATTGTCCCGGTTGTGATAAGTAATTATTGATCGACAGCTGATAATCTTTGCCGAATAATTCATCGATATGTTCTTGAGACAAATGGATATGACGGCCACTAGCTTCAACCAAAAAACCACGCTCCTGATTGATTTTAGCAACGACTTGATCCACTAATGTATCTAGTAATTGTTCATTCATTATTTTTTCACCTCTGCTTAAAATGAGTATTAGTCAAATAATAGAAAGTTGAAAGGAAAGGGAAAGAATACACCGATGGTATAAAAGAGACCGATTCTTCTATTCTATAAGGTCGTTTTTTCCCTGTTCCTTTCTCATTTCTGTTACATGAATTTATTTAACTGGAGGTAAAATAGCATCCACTTCTGTATGCGGACGTGGAATCACATGAACAGAAAGTAGATCCCCTACACGTTCAGCTGCCGCAGCACCTGCATCGACTGCTGCTTTGACCGCACCAACATCTCCTCTAACCATCACTGTTACAAGACCGCCACCAACTTGTTCTTTGCCAATCAATGTTACGTTTGCTGCTTTGACCATTGCATCTGCTGCTTCGATTGCTCCAACTAATCCTTTTGTTTCGATCATTCCTAATGCATTTGCGTTCATAATATACTTCCTCCTAAAATGTTTTAATTATTTTTTTTGATAGGTATTCCTGATAAATCTATATACATAATATTAAAAAATATTATTGTAACTTGGCTAAAATCCGCTCTACTAATGTATCCACTAGCTGTTCTTCATTAAATCCTGATGACGATACCGGCTGTTCTCTTAAATCCTCAAGCTCACGGACACCATAAGCAATTCTACGAACATTGAATAAATTCGCTGGACTGATATTGTCTGAAGTCGAACTTCCACCAACAGCCCCGCAACCTAAGGTCAATGCTGGAGCTAAATTAGTTGTCGCTCCAATCCCGCCTAGAGCACCTGGTGTATTGACCAGCACTCGGGAAACGGGCTTCTTCAACCCAAATTGACGGATCACTTCATCATTTTGAGAATGGATCATCATCGTATGCCCGGCGCCTTCATGGTACAAAATATCCATCGCCAATTCGCAGGCTTCTTCCCAATTTCCAACTGTATAAAAAGCCAGGATCGGTGCTAATTTTTCTCTGGAATAAGGAACCTTATGTCCAACTTGGGTTTCCTCAGCAATCAGGACACGTGCCTCTTTTGGTACAGATAGATGCGTCAATTCTGCGATTGCCTGAACTGATTTTCCGACGATTTGCGGATTCATACTGCCGTTAGAGCGCATGATGTATCGTTCTAATTGTGCGGACTCTTCTGGTGATAAGAAGTAGGCTCCTTGTTTTTTCAACTCAGCGATAACTGCTGTTTTGTTGCTTGTTTCAGCAATGATCGACTGCTCTGACGCACAGATCGTTCCATTATCGAAGGTTTTTGAGTCCATGATTCGTTTGACCGCTAATGGAATATCTGCACTTTTTTCGATATACGCAGGACCATTGCCTGGACCAACGCCAATTGCAGGAGTGCCTGAAGAATAAGCTGCTTTGACCATTGCTGAACCACCAGTCGCAAGAATCAATGATGTATATTGGTGCTTCATCAATTCCGCTGTTCCTTGCATCGTAGGTTTGACCATACAGCCGATCGCTCCTTTTGGACAACCTGCCTTTTCTGCTGCTTTAGAGATGACTTCAACAGTTGCTAAAATAGCTTGAAGCGCATTCGGATGAGGAGAAAAGACGATCGCATTTCCCGCTTTGATAGCGATCAAGGCTTTATAAATGACTGTTGAAGTTGGATTTGTTGAAGGGATCAAGCCGGCAACAACTCCAACTGGAACAGCGACATCAATGACTTTTTGTTCTTTATCTTCATTTAAAATGCCTACTGTTTTCATTTCTTTGATCGAATCCCAGACAAATTTTGATGCGAAGCTATTTTTTACAACTTTGTCCTGCCAAATGCCAAAGCCCGTTTCCTGATGCGCCATTTTAGCCAGTTTTTCTCTGGCTTCGTATGCTGATACTGCAATCGCTTCACAAATTCGATCGATTTGTTCTTGACTCATTTTGGCTAAGCTTTCTTGCGCTGCTTTTGCCTCTGTCAGCAGATTTCTGACTTCCTGGATAGAAGCCAAGTCTTTATCAAGTGTTATCATTTTTTAGGCTCCTTATTTTCTATCTTTTTTTGGATTTTTCTTTTTCGGTGCTGTTTTTTCCTTTTCAAGTATTTCATCTTGCCGAAGTTCAGCTGACTCTGCTTTAATTTCCTCTGTTTCAGTTACAGTTGCTGATTCTTCTGTCACCGTTGGTTTGTCCATTAAAAGTTCTTGTACTGCAATGTCCATTCTTGGAATCACATGACTCGCGCGTAGGCAACCCAGTTTTTCGGCAACGATTTTCCCAGCATCTACAGCAGCTGTGATTGCCGCAACATCTCCGATCAACTCCACGGTCGTGATTCCGCCTTTGATTTTCTCAGACTTTAATAAATGAACGTTGGCGGCCTTCAACGCAGCATCTGCTGCACTGACAGCACCTAAATAGCCAGTTACTTCGATCATACCTAAAGCTTCTAACTTCATTGATTTTCACTTCCTTTAATACGTCGTCGGATTTTCAGCAACCATTGCTACCGCTTCTGCAAAAGCATCACATGCTGCTTTACACGCTGACTGACTACCGCTTAATAATCCTCCGCCGAAATTGGTTTCAGATGGCGGACCGTAAAATGCAGCAACTTCAACATCTGCTGCTTTTAAAGCTGCATCTAATCCATACATTGCTTCTAACGGCGGTGCAATCAAGTAGGCCAACGCTGAACCTTCTGAGATACCTGCTTCTTTAGAAAGATGTGTTCCTGTTCTCGATACACAGTGGGCAAAATACGGAATGGAATCATCTTTATTTGCACTGTAAAAGCTTGCCCCTGTTTCAATTTCCTGAACCGCTACGGCTAAACCGCTTTTTACTTCTGCTGGACTTGGCCCCGCTAAAATCCCGATCACCTCACCAGCTAATTTCGTCGTCGCATTGTCGGCGCCGCCATAAAAACTCTTCGCATAGACCACATCTACTGCTGCAGCTTTAGTTGCTTCATCTAAAGCAACATAGGTTACATCGTCACAAGTTGATGTGATCAGCCCTAGACTACGATGATCTGGCCCTAGACCAAGAGCTTCAGCCATTGAAGGAGCGACATTTGAAATCACTTTGACACTCAGTACACTTGCACCTAAACGTTCATTTTTCATACGTTAATCCTCTCCTTATTCCACTTCTTTCAGGTCGATCCCTGATTTTTTATGTTCCAGCATTTTATGGATCAGCTCTGCAATATAGGCACCTGCTTCGACTGCCGGTGTACCGCCTTTATGAATATTTGAAATGACGGTTCTGCGGGCTTCCGGCATTCCCACCGTTGGTTTGTATGCGATATAGGCACTCATTGATTCAGCTGTGACTAGGCCAGGACGTTCACCGATCAAATAACAAACGACCTCTGCTCCTGTCAATTCAGCAATTTGGTCCATCGCCGGTACTCTAGCATGTTTGATAAAGACGACCGAATCGCTATCAAAATCCAAGTTGAACATTTTCAACCCCTGTTTGATCGAAGGTAAAATTTCTTTGATATTTGCTTCGATCGCAGCAGAGCTCAGACCATCACCAACGATGACTTGTACTTTTTGATTTGGTTTGACATTTTCTTTGATTTTCTTCGTGTTCTCTTCATCAAATTGACGACCTAAGTCTGGACGTGTAACATATTCGTCTTTATCCTGACATTTTGTCGCTGCTTCGATAAAATTCATTTCTTTGATCAAATCATCCGACACATAAGAAAATACGGCATCTTGTGCAGCGGCATGATCGGCGCGAAAGCGCAGCATCGATTGTGTTTTATAACGTGGACCACTGCACCATAAACCTAAACGGGCAGGTGTTTTTGCTTTCATTTTTAAATAACCGTCTCGATCGACCGGATTCGGAATCAAGAATTGTTTGCGAATATCGACTTCGGTAATATCATCGATGACTCCTTCTTCGATTTGAGATTCAGCTTTTGAGTGAATCGGTTCTGCTACACGTTCTTTTGGTTCTGCGATCGTATTTGTTTCCGTCATTTCTTCCAAAATAGATACGATCAGCGATTTGATTTCATTGTTATCCACCATTTATTCTGTTCACTCCCTTTATTTTTTTAAGAATACAGAAGCATCGCCAGCTAGATCGGTTAATTGACCATTCGCCATGAAGCCCATTTTTTCCATCCATTGTTCAAACTCTTTGATCGGACGTTTATTCAGCATTGAACGAATCGTTGCTGTTTCATGAAACCCAGTAGTTTGATAGTTCAGCATCACGTCGTCTCCATGAGGAATCCCCATCACAAAGTTCACGCCGGCTGTGCCTAATAACGTCAATAAATTCTCCGCATCATTTTGGTCCGCTTTCATATGATTGGTATAACAAACATCACAGCCCATTGAAATGCCGGAAAGTTTCCCCATAAAGTGATCTTCTAATCCTGCTCTGATGACCTGTTTTGAATCGTATAAATACTCCGGCCCAATAAAGCCAACTACCGTATTGACCATAAACGGGTCAAATCGTTTAGCAAATCCATAGCAGCGCGCTTCCATCGTTACTTGATCGACACCGTAATGCGCATCTGATGAAAGTTCGGAACCTTGCCCCGTTTCAAAGTACATCACGTTAGGTCCCGCCACTTGTCCTTGCTGTAAGGCCAAATGTTTTGCTTCAGCGATATCGCCTGCATTGAAACCAAACGCTGTGTTTCCTTTTTCAGAACCAGCAATCGATTGAAAAACCAAACCAGTTGGTGCTCCTTGACGCATCGCTTCCATTTGTGTTTTGACATGTGCCAAGACACAGGTCTGCGTTGGGATTTCCCACTCGCTTCTAAATTCTTCAAATTTGTGTAAAATCCGCTTCACACTTTCAGTCGAATCATCTACCGGATTAAGACCGATCACAGCATCTCCGATTCCATAAGATAAGCCCTCCATCACACTCGCCATGATACCGTCCACATCATCTGTCGGATGATTTGGCTGCAGACGAACAGAGAAACGTCCAGCTTCACCGATCGTTGTATTCGCTGTTTTGATGATATTGATCTTCTGTGCAGCATAAATCAAATCTAAGTTAGACATCAATTTAGCAACTGCCGCAACCATCTCAGAGGTCAAACCTCTAGCGACTTGTTTAATGTCATAATCAGTTGTTTTAAAGTCTAAAAGCCACTCACGCAATTCTTCTACTGTCCAATGCTTGATGCGGTCATATGCTCTTTGATTGACGTCATCGATGATGATTCGTGTCACTTCATCTTCTTCATAAGGCACCGCAGGATGATTGAATAGATCCTCCATCGTCAGCTGAGCTAAAACCACCTTAGCTGCCACCCGCTGTTCTGAAGACTCCGCTGCAACTCCTGCCAGGCGATCCCCTGATTTTTCTTCATTTGCTTTGGCCATCACGTCCATCACAGAATTAAACTGATAGACTTTGCCAAATAATTTTGTTTTTAAGATCATAAAAATATTGCCTCCTTTATCACATTTATAATTAGAAAACTTATGCCTTACTCAAACACCAATGTTTTCACTACCACAGGTAAAATACTTCCCTGAATGACCGGCATCCCAATATCGATGTAGTCGCCATTTTCCACTTGAATGCCGTCAAGACAAACAAACGGATACTCTTTTGGCAAATAATTGTATAATGCTTGTCCCAACGATTTTGCGTTATCCTCTTCTACGATCACGATCAGTGGAAAACCCTGCGTCAGCTGATTTTTAAATCCTTCCACAATCGTCTTTGCAGTCGTCGTGATTTGTGCAAAGGTTGGATTTTTTTTCCCCAATAAACCTAAGGCAACTGCCTGCTGCTCATTATTGACAGCAAACCAGTCCAGCTTTTCTTGAATAATCGAAGCAAGTGCTTCTTCATTTAATTGTTCATCGCTTTGAGACAGTTTTAAGACGGGTAAATTTTTGATCGGCAATACCTTGACATCATAAGTGATCGTACTGCCACTGACTTTGGTTGTATGTGATCCTGCTCCCACAACTGTTGCTCGAATAGTTTCAACCGAAGCGATCACTTGTTTTTCTTTGAAAAGGCGAGAATTCGCTAGTGCTTTTCCTAACAACACGCCAATATCCCCATATTCAAACAAATTTTTGTCTTTTGAATCAAGACAATCGGCGACACCGCCTGAAAATGATACACAGCGAATCGGTTGATTTAGCTTCAAGCCTTTATTTGTGATCAATAACTGGTAGTACGGATTTTGATCGCCAATTCCTACACTATTTTCCAAAACGGAAACCAATATTTGGATGATCGGATCTAACAGCTCTGCTGATGCAGTCATGCCTTCTTCGATCGTCCATTGCTCTTTTTGAATGATCTCCTTCAGTTTTGGCGCAATATACTCAATTTGTTTGGTCTGCGGTGATATCCGAATCAGCCGTCCGCCAATATCAAAACAGGCTGTATCCAATAGTTCGTCATCATTAAAAAGAACCAGATTCGTTGTACCGCCGCCGATATCGAGATTTACTACACTTGTATGATATTCTTTGGAATAGCTTTGGGCACCCGCACCTTTGCCTGCGATAATACTTTCAAGGTCAGGACCTGCTGTCGCGACCACAAAGTCACCAGCATATCCGCTCATCGCCTGCAATACAGAATTAGCATTCTCCTTGCGGGCAGTCTCCCCTGTAATGATCACTGCACCGATTTGAATCTCACTTTTTTTTATCTCTGATCGTTTGTACTGTGTATCTAAAAACTGCTTGATTCTCTCAACATCGATTATCCGTTGCTCCTTTAGCGGCGTAAAAATGATTTCGCTGCGAAAGATGACTTCTTTTTTTGTTATTTCAACTCTAGGAATCGTAAACGCCGAAGCCATATTATTCATCGTCAATTTTGAGATGACCATTTGTGTGGTGGATGTTCCTAGATCGATCCCTACACTCAACATCGATTCTGCCATTCGTTTTTCTTCCTCCTTTCTAAGAAAAAAAGCGCTCAAAAAAACTTTGAAAGTTTTTTTGAGCGCCCTTGCTCGATTTAGACGAACAGCATTGTTCGTCTGTGTGATTATTTTTTGAAATAAAAAGCGGTTTTTGTTCCCTTTGAATCGGATTGAACGTCTAATTTGCCTCTTAGTTTTTCTCTGACATAACTAGTGACGATTTGCAATCCGAGATTATTTTGTTTGATATCATCTTTTGGATAGCCGACACCATTATCTTCGATCGAAATGTAAACATAGCCTTCTTTTTGTGACACGTCAACGTTGATCTGTCCTTGTTTGCGACCATTGAAGGCATGATCATAACAATTTTGGATGAGTTCATTGACAACAAGAGCAATCGTGACAACCACATCACTGCTCAAAATCAGTTCTTCATCGATAGTTGCTTCGATCGTAATGTGATACAAGTCTTCATAACAGCGATGCATGTTTTCGATCACAGAATCAAGGACCGCTTTTAATGAAATATCATCTTCTAGTTGTTTTGATAGTAGTTCATGCGTGCGGGCAATGGCCATGATCCGGTAAACACTTTCTGTGAGTACTTTTTTTGCTTCATCAGTAGAACAGCGTCTCGCTTGGATACTTAAGATCGATACCACACTTTGCAGATTGTTTTTGACGCGATGATGGATTTCTTTGATCACGACAGCTTTATCACTGATCTCTGCTTCTTTTTTTCTGACCTCTGTCACCTCATGAATGATCACGATCACTGTACCTTCGACCTCATCAAAAATGTATTTCATTTCAAAATACAAGTTACCAAATTTGATTTCTTTTTCCATCGAGCCAGCACCGCCATTGCGAGAGCGCAGATAGTTCAGCTGTTCAAAGGTCGACATGTCCAAGGATAAATTATCATAATGCATTCCTAAAATATCATCAAGATAGCCAAAACCATGATAATAGGACTCCGCCGCGCGATTCATTTGTACCAGATAGCCAGTCGCGTTAAAGATCAAAATACCTTCATCGATATTGTCAGTGACAAATTCTTTTGAGGTGATCGAAATTGGATGACTACGATTTTGTTCGATACCATTTTGAGCAACAAGAAAATGTTTCATTTTTTCATCGACTGAATCTTCTACGATCACAACGCCAATATTTTTTTTCTGATTGCGAATCGGATACACCCGCTGACGAACCATGACATCTTCTTGCGAACGGGCTAAAAGTCCGACTGTATTCAACGAAGTTTCAAAGGTACGATAAACAGCCGCTTCATTTTTACGCTTTGCTTTTTGTCCGACGATGTCTTTTGAATACAGTGACTTTTTCGCAAGCGGCGGACGTTGGAAAACAACAATAGCATCTCCAGTCAATCCATTCATCACATCAATAAACACATCATTATCCGGATATAATTTTCTTGCTAAAATTTGTTCTGCCTGACTGATCAGCTCATCGATATCTTCGTGCGAAAGCACCGTATACTCCTCACACAATGAGCGAAGTCTTTTCATTTCATCATTCATCAGCGACCACAAACATTTCGGCAATTTCTGCGATCGGGCAGCGTTTGTTCATACTAAGATCTCTTAACAGCTGATACGCTGAATCCTCTGAAAGATTTTGTTCTTCCATGATGATTCCTTTGGCTTTTTCAATCAATTTTCGTTCGGACAATTTTTTAGTCAACTTTTCAAGTGACACTTCATATTCTCTCGTTTTCGTCCCATTGGCGATGGCCACTTCAACCATCGGCGTCAATGATTTTTCCATGATCGGTTTCACAAGATACCCGCTGACACCATATTTTTTGGCTTTTTCAATGTTTTCTTTATCACTGTATGCGGTCAAAAGAATCACTGCTTTGGCATACCTCTCAGCTAATATTTTCTTGCTTGCCTTCAAACCGTCTAAAAGCGGCATACTGATATCCATGATCACTAAGTCGGGGTGTTGTTGTTTACACATTTCGATCGCTTCGATCCCATCTGCTGCTTCTCCTACGACAGTGTAGTTTTCCGCTTCCAACATTCCCCGGATATCCATTCTTGTAATAGGTTCATCGTCGACAATGACAATTCTTCCGTTCATAATGGTTCATCCTTTTCTCTTATGTTTTTGTTATATGTGTTTCATTAAACCCTAAAATATTCCCTAATCCCGCTAAGACTTCTGCTAAGGCGGATTCTACTGAGGCGATGTCTCCGGTGATCACAACTGAACCACTGAAACGGTCGATAAAACCAATTTTGATAGCTCCTGCTTTTGTTGCAATATCCACTGCAATGATCGCAGCTTCACTTGGCGTGATCGTTAAAATACCGATCGCATTTGTTTCAACATCCACCAGTCCTAATTTTTCATAGATCTCCGGATTTGGATTAGCGATAATATGAGCCAGTGTGATTTGTTTGCCTGGTACATACTCTTGAATCATACGTTGTTTTTCAGCCATGATCTTTCCCTCTTTTTCTCAGCTCATTAACACTATCATGGTTCTTTTTTTTGGACAACCCCATTTTATAAATAAGCTGCTTATTTGATCTTTTCCAAAATCTGCAAAATATCGGCTTTCGTTGGAACCTTTGGATTCGTTGCTGTACAGCCATCTTTTAAAGCACTCTTAGCAATTTCTTCTTTAAACTGTTCGAAATGTTGATCAGAAACACCAGCTTCTTTTAGCGTATTTGGCATTGCTAGTTGCTGTTTCAAACGCTTGATCGCTCGTACCAATTGTTTGACACCCGCTCTGCCAGTCGATTTTTCATGACCTAAAAGAGTTGCCAGATATGCATATCTTTCTGCTGTTCGTTGATCATAGTCTTTAGAAACCGTACCACAGCCAGCATTAAACTGAATAACTTCTTCTAACAGTAAGGAATTCAAACGACCATGAGCGACATGCAGTTTTGCTCCTGCAGCATGGGCAATACCATGATTGATCCCAAGTGAAGTCAGATTGAATGCCATTCCAGCCATACAAGAAGCATAATGCATTTGCTCACGTGCATAGATATCGTCTCCATTTTGATAACATTGTACTAAATTCTCGAAGACTAAAACGACAACTTTCTCACATAAGGCATCTGAAAATACAGTTGCTTTTGTGGATACATATGCTTCAAGTGCATGCGTCAAAACATCCATCCCAGTATCAGCAGTAATATTTCTAGGTGCGCTAATGACTAGCTCAGAAGCTAGATAAGCTTCGTTTGGTTGGATTTCAGCTGTTACTAGGGGATACTTCGTTCCATTTTCCTGATTCGTAATGACTGAAAAATTAGTCACTTCCGAACCAGTCCCGCTTGTAGTCGGGATCACGATAAATGGTAGCTCAGAGGCTTTCTCAAGCTTCTGACTAAAAAATTTCATTGCTTTGGCTGCGTCGATCGGCGAGCCGCCGCCTACTGCGATCAAAAGTGTTGGGGCAAATTCTGTTAAAGAGTCGATCCCCAAAATAACATTTTCGATCGGCGGATCAGGGATCACGTTACTGAAAATTTTTAGCTGATTACTCGGCTGAAAATACTTTGTGATCTGTTCGATCTTATTTGATTGAACCATAAAAGGATCTGTAACAATGAAAATTCGTTGATTTTCATAAGTGCTTAGTCCCTTTAAAACATCGGCTCCAATATGTAGCGTAGTGGGAAAAGTAATAGTTTCCAATGGTCTGCTCCTTTCATTTCTTCAAAAAAAGCCGCAAAAAAGACAAGGACATCTTTTTCACGGCTTCATTGCTCGTTAAAAACACTACTTCGTGTTTTTTATTCAATTTAGTTTTTTGAACACAAAAAATAGGCTTCAACCGTTGCGGTGTACTTCGTCGTACATCTCTCACATTTTTGTGTGTTCTTTCGTAGCTGTATGCTAAAAAAGAACGCTCCATGTGCCCTATTGTCTTGCCTCGAAACAATAGTACGGGGTATTGAAACAGAAAGACCTGACTTATAGCATAGCTGCTCATTACAGTGGCGGGACCGTATTGGAATCTAACCAAACTTCCATCTAAATCAATACATATTCAATTTCTACACTTGTATGATAGCACACTCAAAAAAAAGAAACAAGTTTTTTTCTAGTAATTTTTTTTCTAAAAGGATAGCTTTTTCGTTATAATGGAGATATCTCAACTAGAAAGCAGTGAAGTTAGTGAAAACAGAACGTTTACTCGGAATCATCATGATTCTTTTAGATAGAAAACAAATCAGCGCAACAAAGCTGGCTGAACTATTCGAAGTCTCTGTCCGGACTATTTACCGCGATATCAACTCTCTAAGCGAAGCTGGTGTCCCTGTTACTGCTTTACCGGGTGTAAATGGCGGCATTCAGATCATGGACAACTACAAGATCGATAAGCATTTTTTTACTTCAACTGATATTACCTCTTTATTGATCGCTTTAGAAAGTTTGTCCAGTAATGTTTCAGCGGTTCAAGCAAATCAAACGGCTGAAAAAATCAAAACCCTTGTACCTGACCATCTTTCAGAAGAAATCAAGTTAAAGTCCCATCAAATCTCTATCGACTTAACACCTTGGACAAGCAATCAACCACTACAGCCTTTTTTAGAGACCATTAAATCAGGGATGGAACGGCATCAATTATTGCGTTTTGACTATTCAGATAATCAAGGAATGAAAACCACAAGGACAGTCGAACCTTATCGTCTCGTCTTAAAAGAGATCAGCTGGTACCTACAAGCTTTTTGCTTGGAAAGAAACGATTTTAGAACCTTTAAGCTCTCTCGAATCAGCCATCTAGATTTACTAGAAAAGGCGTTCACTCCACGGGAATTCCAGCCTAAACCTTTAGGAAAAGAACCGTTTTATGGTAAAAAATGGACGACCATTACTTTGAAAGTGACTTATAAAGTAATGGAGCAACTAGTAGATAAATTCGGTCAGCTAGATTTCATTGAAACACCAGAAGTTGATAAAATAATTGTCGAATTTCCCTTTATGGAAGATGACTTTGGTTATCATTTATTGATGGGTTTTGGCAATCAATGTGAATGTCTGGGCCCTGATCATGTTCGCGATGAACTAAAGCGCCGGTTTGAAGAACTACTTCATATTTATCAGAATTAAAAAAATCTCAGCTCATATGATTACCGTATGAGCTGAGATTCTTTTATTTTTTCTTTTTGCCGCCAAAAGCATCTTTCATCTTATCAAAGAAACCTTCGTCTTGTTGTTCTTCTACTGTTTGACCGCCTGCTTTTGCAAACGTCCGCAATGCTTCTTTTTGTTCTTCGTTCAAGTTTTTCGGCGTGATGATCTTCACTTTGACATGTTGATCACCATTGGCACCACCACGTAAACGTGGCGCACCTTTTCCTCTTAAACGGAAGTTGGTCTCAGTTTGTGTACCTGCTGGGATTTTTAATTTAACATCGCCATGAACTGTTGGTACTTTGACTTCGTCCCCAAGCGCTGCCTGTACAAAGCTTAACGGCAAGTCATAATAGATCTCAGACCCTTCACGATCGAAGATATTGCTATCTTCCACACTGAAGACCACATATAGATCACCGTATGGTCCACCGTTCATGCCAGCTTCCCCTTGATTAGCTAATCGCATTTGTTGTCCGTCTTCTACACCTGCTGGTACATTGACTTTGACTTTATGCGCTTTTTTCTCATGCCCTGTACCATGACAAGTTGGGCATGGATCTTTGATTTCTTTTCCTGTACCACGGCAGACATCACAGGTTTGACGACTCATCACGCGGCCAAGTGGTGTTTGACGTTCAACATTGATTGAACCTGAACCATGACATTTGTGACACGTTTCTGGATGTGTCCCCGGTTTGGCACCATTACCGCCGCAGGTACTACAGTTATCTTCACGATTGTATTTGATTTCTTTTTCGACACCAAAAATCGCTTCTTCAAATTTAAGTGTGACAGTGTATTGAAGATCAGCACCTTGTCTTGGCGCAGTTGGGTCCACAGTTCGTGAGCCGCCGCCAAAGAAGGAATCAAAAATATCCTCGAACCCACCGAAACCGCTGCTGCTGAATCCGCCGCCACCAAAGCCGCCGAAACCACCGCCACCGCCGTAATTAGGATCTGTTCCCGCATGACCATATTGATCATAGGCTGCTTTTTTCTGTGGATCACTTAAGATTTCATAAGCCTCAGAAACTTCCTTGAACTTTTCTTCAGCATCTGCTTCTTTGTTGATATCTGGGTGATATTGTTTTGAAAGCTTACGATATGCTTTTTTTATTTCATCATCTGAAGCACCTTTAGACAGACCCAGTACTTCATAATAATCTCTTTTAGCCATTAGTTCCCCTCCAACTATTATTCCATCTATAAAAGAACCGACATCTGTTTATTTCGATAAAAACATCGTTGTAATCATACCACAAATTAGGTAAAAGCAAAATAGCTTCCCTAAATTTGTACGCCTTTTCCCTTATAAATAAAGATAGGCAAAGAGTGCGTGACAAAACTAAAAATCAGTTTTGCTTCGCACTCTAAACCCGAATAAACGGCAAGAAAAAAGCAGCTCCTTCGGAAATAAGTTGAAATTCACAAAAATTTGAAGAGCAATTTTCATGAATTCCCCCTTATTTCTCGGAGCTAAACACTTTTGTCTCGGCCTACTTGCCAGCTTGTTACGAACAATGATTATTTATCGTCGCCTTCTACTTCTTCAAAGTCAGCATCTACAACATCGTCTGCTCCACCTTGGGCAGCTTCAGGATTTTCTTGTGCTTGTTGTTGTGCTGCTTGTTCATAAAGTTTAACCGTTAAGTTTTGTACGATTTCGTTTAATGAATCACGTTTTGCTTTCATTTGTTCGATATCGTTGGCTTCAACAGCAGCTTTCAATTCATCACGAGCGTCTTCTGCTTTCTTCACTTCATCTGCATCGACTTTGCCTTCTAATTCTTTCAATGTTTTATCAACAGTGAATAGTAAAGCATCCACATCGTTACGTAGATCAACCTCTTCTTTACGCGCTTTATCTGCTTCTGCATTAGATTCAGCGTCTTTCACCATACGTTCGATTTCTTCATCTGATAAACCAGAAGATGATTTGATCGTGATCGTTTGCTCTTTTTGTGTTCCTAAATCTTTGGCACGTACGTTTACGATACCGTTTTTATCGATATCGAAGCTTACTTCGATTTGAGGCACACCACGAGGAGCAGCTGGAATATCAGTCAATTGGAAACGACCTAACGTTTTGTTGTCTGCTGACATTGGACGTTCACCTTGCAATACATGGATATCTACGGCTGGTTGGTTGTCTGCTGCTGTAGAGAAAACTTGTGATTTACTTGTTGGGATCGTTGTATTACGATCGATCAATTTAGTAAACACACCACCCATTGTTTCGATACCTAATGATAATGGCGTAACGTCTAGTAAAACAACGTCTTTCACATCACCAGTGATAACGCCACCTTGAATAGCTGCACCCATCGCAACTACTTCATCTGGGTTTACTGATTTGTTTGGTTCTTTGTTTGTTTCTTTACGTACAGCTTCTACAACTGCTGGAATACGAGTTGAACCACCGACTAAAATAACTTCATCGATTTCAGATGGATTCAAACCAGCATCTTTCAACGCTTGACGTACAGGTGTTTTTGTACGCTCTACTAAATCGCTTGTCAATTCATCAAATTTTGCACGAGTCAAGTTCATTTCTAAGTGTAATGGACCAGCGTCTCCTGCTGTGATAAACGGTAAGCTGATTTGAGTTGATGTCACACCTGATAAATCTTTTTTCGCTTTTTCAGCAGCATCTTTCAAACGTTGAACGGCCATTTTATCTTGTGATAAGTCAATGCCGTTTTCTTTTTTGAATTCAGCTACCATGTGATCGATGATTTTATTATCAAAGTCATCTCCACCTAATTCGTTATCTCCCGCTGTAGATAGTACATCAAAGACTCCGTCACCTAATTCAAGGATCGATACGTCAAAAGTACCACCACCAAGGTCAAATACTAAAACTTTTTCGTCTTTATCTGTTTTGTCTAAACCATAAGCTAAAGCTGCAGCTGTTGGTTCGTTAACGATACGTTCAACTTCTAAACCAGCGATTTTACCAGCATCTTTTGTTGCTTGACGTTGTGCATCGTTAAAGTAAGCTGGCACAGTGATAACCGCTTTATCTACTTTTTCGCCAAGGTATTCTTCTGCAAACCCTTTTAGATATTGTAAAATCATCGCAGAAATTTCTTGCGGTGTATAAGATTTGCCATCTGCTTCTACTTTGAATCCTGCTTCACCCATGTGACGTTTGATTGATGAAATTGTATGCGGGTTTGTAACAGCTTGACGTTTTGCTACTTCACCAACTTGGATTTCACCGTTTTTGAACGATACAACAGAAGGTGTTGTACGATTTCCTTCTGGATTAGCAATGATTTTTGCTTCTCCGCCTTCTAATACTGCAACTGCTGAGTTTGTTGTTCCTAAGTCAATACCAATAATTTTACTCATAATTAATGATCTCCTATCTCTGTTTTGATTTTTGTTGTATTCAATTTATATCATGCAAGTTTTCGTTTTGTCACTATTGTGCAACAACAACCATACTCGCTCGTAAAACACGATCATGTAGCTTATAGCCTTTTTGCAGCACTTCCACGATTGTATCTGCTGGTGTATCATCGGTTGCAGGAATCGTTTGGACTGCCTGATGTAAATTAGGATCAAAAGGTTCGCCCATTGCTGGGATTTCTTCAATTCCTTCTTCTTTCAAGGCTGCTTGAACACTCTCCAGAACCATTGCGATTCCTTTTTTCAAGCTTGCACCTTGTTCATCATCGACTTCGATAGCCATTGCACGTTCTAGATTATCGATCGAAGGCAATAACTTTTTGCCTAGATCCTGCGAACGATACCGAACAAGCAATTCACGTTCGTTCTTAAAGCGATTGCTCATATTAGCAATCTCTGCACGAGCTCTTAAAAATTTATCTTCCATTTCAGATAATTCATCTTGAGCTGTTTCAAGTTCTGATTTTTCAACTTCTGTTTCAGTTGTTTCAGAGACGACTGATTCATCGACTGAATTCGTCTGTTCTTCTTGTAATTCTTCATTAGTCTCTTCTTTACTCACTCTGGCAACTTCCCTTCTCATTTCCGTAGAATCAAAATTCTATATTTTTACTTTTTACTTATTCATCAAGAAAACGATAATAAGCTCCAAGTTTTGACGCTAATTCATGACGAAACACATCGACTAAGCCAAACATTTTTGAATACGGCATGCTTGTCGGTCCTAATAATGCGATCGTCCCTTTCCCATGGCCTGCTACTTCATACGATGCAGTGATCATACTCATATTATCCAATAGATCATTCCCAATCTCTGAACCGATTCGAATGGCGATCTTCGCGTCATTTTGTTCATCTGTCGTCAATAAATGTGTGATCGCATCTGTGTTTTGCATAAATGAGTACACAGATTTCAATTGATCCAAATCATTTTGCACACCAAAGTTAAATAAATTCATTCGACCGCTGACAAATACTTTTTCTTCAAATGCATGTCCTAACATAGCATCAAATAAATTCATCATCCCATCTGGTGTTTGGAAATAACGATGTAAAATCATCGGTATCTCAGTCCGCAAACGATGGTACACGGTCAAAAGCGGCTGTCCAACTAATTTATCGTTGATGATTTGTGTCATCTTTTCTAGATCCTGACTGGAAACTGAAGCTGGTACCGCAAAGACCTGACTTTCGACATTGCCTTTGTCCGTCACGATGATCGCGATGATCTGCCGTTCATTCAAAGGAACGATTCGAAAACCAGTCAAGCGCCGCTCTTTCATTTCAGGTCCTAAAGAAAACGCTGTGTAGCTAGTCAATTCAGAAAGAATCTCAGCCGATTGCTCAATAATATCATTGATTTCGTGAAACTCTTTGCCAAAGGAATGACGAATCGTCTGTAATTCTTCATGTTCAATTTCTGTTGGACGCAATAAATGATCAACGTAATAGCGATAACCATCCATTGAAGGAATTCGACCAGAAGAAGAATGCGTCTTTAGCAGCAACCCAAGCTCTTCTAAAGCTTTCATATCGTTACGAATAGTTGCTGAACTGGACTGGATCCCTTCTTCCATCAACTTCTTTGATCCAACGGGCATTCCTGTGTTTGTGTATTCCTGGATGATAAGTCGCAAAATATTCTTTTGTCTGTCTGTTATCATAGTTACCACCCTTCATTAGCACTCATGTTATTCAAGTGCTAATACAAGTATTAATATAGCAAGTTCTTTCTGAATTGTCAAGAGAAAAACATACTTTTTTAGCACTCTATATCAAAGAGTGCTAATTCTGAAACGCTAGAAAAAGCACAAGAGCTTTTATATATCAAAAGTTCTTGTGCCTCTTTTCTTTTTCCTGTTATTTATCAATCAAAAATTCTTCAAATACATCATTTCCAACGAACAACCCTTGTTCTGTTAGCTGAAGATAACCAGCTCGATCCGTAAGTAAACCACGCTTGACTAAGGTTAAAATCACTTCACCGTATACTTGCTCGATAGGAATACCAAATTTATCTTCAAACTGCTGCTTAGATACGCCTTTTTTCTTACGTAAACCTAAGAAAAGCTGTTCTTCCATTTGATTATGGAGCGTCAATTTTTCCGATTCTACAACTGGTAATTGCCCATTGCGTAAAGGAGTCAGGTAATGCTGAATCGGTCCGTGATTACGGTAACGAGTATGACCTAAATAGCCGCTTGCTCCCGCACCAAAACCATAATAATGTTCATTATCCCAGTAGACTAGATTATGCTGACTTTCTTTCCCAGCCAAAGCAAAATTGCTCACTTCATATTGCCGCCGTCCGCCTTTTTCCATCGCGATGATTGTTTCTTCAAACATTTGCGCCTCAACTTCTTGATCCGGCAATTGAAGACGGCCTTGTCTCACCCAGTTCATGAACATTGTTTTGTTTTCCAGTATCAATGAATACAAAGAATAATGCGGTAAATCAAGCTCGATCGCACGTTTTAATGTATCTCTAAAGCCATCTAACGTTTGCCCCGGCAGCGCATAGATCAAATCGATACTTACATTGGAGAAATTTTCCTTTTCAAGGAACTTCATTGTGTCATAAACATCCTCCGCTGTATGCTTGCGACCAATTTTTTTCAGCAATTGGTTATCAAAGGTTTGAACCCCCATCGATAAACGATTGACTCCATATTCTTTCATCACATGGAGCTTTTCCTGCGTTAAATCGCCAGGATTGGCCTCTACAGTAAACTCATTTTTAGCGTTGAATGGTAATAATGTACGAACTCCCTCCAGTAAAACAGCAAGCTGCTTAGCAGATAAGGAAGTCGGCGTACCTCCGCCAATATAGATTGTTTCCATTTCTTGGCTAGGAAATCGACTTTTCGTCAAGTGAATTTCTTTTAATAGCGCCTGAATATATTCATCTACCGGCTGCCCTTCAAGAAATACTTTATTGAAATCACAGTAGTAGCAGATATGTTCACAAAATGGAATGTGGATATATGCTGAAATTTTATTATTTCCTTTATTTGTTTCGATCATTGCAATCCATTCCTTTAAAATCAATATCTGTAGATTTAATTTCGTTTATTCTGTTGGCTAGTCATAGTCTGTTGTCAGATTATTGATTCCCAACGCTTCCATCTTCTTAAATTCACTCTGAGGAACTCCCCACAGATTGACGGACAGTCCTTTGTTCTGAGCTAGCGCGATCAAATCAGCACGATCTGCCACACTTTCATACTTGATATCCAAACCAGAATTCCCTCCAAGCTGGCTGACTTGTTCGATCATCTGCTCATCCAGCCTATTTGCCAACAGTTGAACCTGAACATCTGGAAGTCTTCTTTTAACTTCAACCAAATGCTTATAATCGAAAGAAATAACAACTGCTGTATTCGCCAATCCATAATAATTGATCGAATTGACTAAACTATCATAATCAGCAGCGTCTACTTTGTTTGCTTTAATTTCTATAAACGGAATACTTTGTTTTGTATTCATAACAGTTAAAAAGTCTTCCAATGTTGGAACAACTAATTGTTCTTCGGAATAATTTTCTTTATTCGATCCTTGGTCGATTCGCAAAGCGTTGATTTGAGCAAGTGTCAAATCGCTAACCTTCCCTTTACCATTCGTCATTCGATCAACGGACTGATCATGCATGATCACCCATTTTTTATCCTTAGTCAAGCGGATATCGGTCTCAATGCCCCAGCTATTTGACTGTTGAAACGCTGGAAGGGAATTTTCTGGTGCAGCTTTATGATTTCCTCGATGAGCAACATACCGAATATCATCCATCATTTCGCTCACTTCAACATTGTCTGCCGGAATATAGCCCTCTGTCGTTCTGTATATTTTCTTATCATTATTAAAAACGATACCTCTAACATAGGCCATACTATGAGCAGAGAGTTGCCGAACAGCTTTTGACAACTGGCGGTTTTGGTAAAGAGCCGTCTCCTGCATCAATCGGATACGAACAGGACGGCGTAAATTGATTTCTACCGCACCAGCATCGCTCTCAGCTTTTAATCCATTCTTACCAATGAACTCAGTATTTGCATGATAAATGCCATTGATAAAATCAAAATCCTCATAATCCACATGAACCTTATAGGAATTGCCTTCTTGACGTTTAGCATCATATACTTTTTTATCACTCTGATCTTCTTTTGACCAGACAGTTGCCGTTAATTTTTCCGTATCTGATTTACTTGATACTGAAAGATTGATTTCAAATTGGCCTTTTGAAACCTCTGTACCGTCAATTTCAGATTGAAGAGTCGGCTGATCTACAGTAAAGTTTCCAAATGGAACCGTTTCTATCTCACCATTTTCTCTAGTGATTTTTAGAGTTACTTGATAATCGCCAGCTTCTTGATGATTCTTGATCAAAACATCTGTATCCCACGTATTCGTTTCAGAATGATAAACGGCTTGATAGGTTTTTAGATCGTTCGTTCCATCTGTTTCACCAAAAACACTAAATTCAACTGTTTTAAGATGATTTACACTTTCTAAATCTGCACTAAGCCTATAAGTCGTTTGTTTGTTATCCTGATTCAACAAACGAAAAGACGGACGTTCAGGCGGATAGTAGACAGACTTATTTTTCGCTAACCTCTCGATCGACGATTCTGCAAAATCAGGATTTAAACGGCTCCCATCTTCTAGGATCACATCTTCTTTCTGCTTATCGGCAAGAGTAATGGCTAAAGGCGATGGAGAAAATCGGTATCCTTCATATGATGGATTCGAATGATCTTGATAATCTAAATTTATATAAAACCAAATCAAAAAAGAAACACCGCTCAGAATAATGACGATCAACAAAATCGAAAGAGTTAAACGCTTCTTTTTTCTTTTAGCTGCCTGCTCTTTTTTCTTTTGTTTTTTCTTTGATGGCTTCTTCTTATCTTTTTTTTCTGCCATAAACCTCTCCTTGACTATTTTTTATCCATTTTCTACACAGTATAACGCGTACCTATCCACTCGAGCACAAATTTAGGATAGTTTATAAAAACTTTATACTATCTAATTTTCTCAAGCAAAAAACTGAACGTTCACCACATTTGCCCAAACCGTTTTTAATTTGGTCGTTGACTCAATTCTCTTGTGAAAAGTAATCAGTTGTATCCTGCTCATCTTGTTTTAATTGCACGATCAAACTATCAGCACCATCGAATTTCACTTGGTCTCTTAAATAATGATTCCAGCTTACAGTCACTTGTTCACCATAAATATCCTGATGAAAATCTAAAATATACACTTCTACAGTCAATTCCCGACCATCACCAAATGTATCATTATGACCGATCGACCCCATTCCAACATACCATCGTTCACCGATCTTGATTTTGACAGCATAAACACCGATCCTTGGCAAACGAACCGTACTTTTTACTTTGATATTCGCTGTTGGAAAGCCCAGTAAACGACCTCTAGCATCTCCATGAACAACCGTCCCATCTGTCTCATAAACATACCCTAATAATTCAGAAGCTTCTTCCATCCGACCTTGTTCCATCAAGGAACGAATTCGAGTGGAACTTATTTTTTCACCGGCTAACTCTTCTTTACTGACAGTGATCACTTTAAAGCGGTCTTTTGCATAGCCAGGTAGATGAGCCACATCCGCAATGTCTTTAGGACCATAGGTATAATCGAACCCTGAAACAGCTGCTTTTCCATGTAAGCCTACAATATATTGATCAATAAAATCCTGCGGTGCTAAATGAGCAAACGCAGAAGTAAACTCGATCACGTATAAAATATCAACTCCTAAGCGTTCCATCAAACGTTCTTTTTGCTCTAAGCTGCTCAAATATTTCATATTTTCGGGCAATACCTTTTGAAAAACAATCGAAGGATGCTGATTAAACGTCATAACGGCTAATTTTAAGTTGTGTTCTTCAGCATATTTTTTACCCGTTTCAATCACCTTTTGATGTCCACGATGAACACCATCGAAAAAACCTAATACCATTACTACTTCATCTGACGGAATTTGTTCTGGTTGATAAGGATGTCGAATTGAAATCACTTGCATATTAAAACTTCTTTCTATTAATTATTTCGTAAGACTTTGCTTGGTTTTAAAACATTTGCTTTCGTTGGATGAGCCATATAAAGACTAACAACCTGATCATGATAAAATAAAGCAACTAGCTCATCTGGCATTTCATTTAGTCCTAATTCATTTTTAGTCAATCGAACACCATTTTTGACCTTTTGATAAAGCTCATCTGACAAATCGATCCGCTGAAAATCAGTAACTGCTGTCTCGATCGGTAATAATACTTGATCTATAGCTTCTTGCGCCATTTTTTCTGCGACTTGTTCTAATGTTAAACATTGGCTAGCAGTCAGCCCGCCGCTTGCTGTTCTTGTTAAGTCAGACATATGGGCCGGCACTTCTAAAAGTGCCCCTGTATCGACAGATAGCGTTCGAACATAAGTCCCTTTGCCGCAAACTACTTTAAAGCGCCAGCTCTGTGTGCCGTTTATTGAATCAAACACCGGCTCAGAAGTTCGTTCAAACGAATGAATCTGTGCAGTTCGTTTTGGACGCTCTACTTCTTCACCATTTCTTGCATACTCATAAAGACGCTTACCATTTACTTTGACCGCTGAAAACATGGGTGGAATTTGCGTGATAGTACCTGTCATTTGCTGCATTGCGACATCGATTTCTGTTGTTGTAAAAGGCGCTGCTAATTTATGTTTTTCAACTATTTCTCCACTACTATCTTCAGTTGTTGTAGAAAAACCTAAGGTGATTTCCCCTTCGTAGGTTTTCCCTGAATCAACCATATATTCGATCACTTTGGTTCCTTTTCCGATACAAATCGGCAAGACACCCGAAACATCAGGATCTAAGGTACCGCCGTGACCAATTTTTTTTGTATGTAAAATTTTCCTTAATTTGAATACGCAGTCATGACTCGTCATTCCACGTTCTTTCCATAAAGGTAAAATACCATCCATCGATTTAGCCTCCTAATACGAAGATTACTAACTTGCTTATTATAACATAGAAGCACATGAAAATTCATTCTTTCAAGGTCAAGTAAGCTAAAGTTTGTACCGATTATTTTATGGTAAAAAAACAGTGCGATCCAAAAATGATTTTGAACCACACTGTTTCGTTATTATTTATTATTAGGCAGAGTGACCAACGATCACATCACCCGCATACCCAAAGCCGACACGTGTCATGCTCGGATTCATTTCCCAATCACGGTGTCCTGTTCCAGATGGTGAAACCATGTTCGTTTCATTATACCAAGCCATGATCACAGAGTTTCCAGGTGCAAACATAAAGGCTATTACTTCATCGCCTCTGTTCCAATGATCCGATGGAATTTGATAGTCCTGCATCATTGATGCTCTAGCTCCAGCAGAAGCAGCTAAACCTGCATCCCAGCTCACTGGATTCAATCCATTTGCAGTCCGCAAAGCATTTAATGCTTGGAATGTTGCATCCGCAGATGTCACTGGCGGTGTTGGTGTAGGATCTTTCGGCCCTTCAGATGGTGTTGTATTTCCTTGATCAGTTGAATCGTTTTCACTAGGAGTCGTATTAGTTTGTTCGGTGCTGTTTGATTCTGGTACTTCTACTTCTTCTGATGCAGAAGGTGCTGTTGGTGTTTCGCTCGTCGTTGTTTGAGTCGTCTTTTGCTCTTTGGCTGCTGCAGCTTTTTTATTTTCTGCTTGTTTTGCTTCAGCTGCGAGCTGAGCTTTTAGTGTTTCTTGCTGTTTCTTCACTAATTCATTTTTAGAATTTTCAGCCCCAGCAGTTTCTGAATCGACTTCAGCTTTCAATACATTCAAATCTGCTTGTTTACTTACAAGAGACTCTTTTTCTTGCTCAAGTTGTTTTGTTGCATCTTCCACAGCAACTAGATTCTTTTGAATATCCGCCTTTTTAGTTTCCACTAGTTTTTTATCTTCTTTTTGTTGCTTAACTAGATCATTATTTGCTGTCAAAATCGAAGAAATTGCCTGCACTCGCCCAACAGCATCAGAAATTGATTCTGCATTTAAGATCATATCCAAGATTTGAGCTCCCTGCCCATTTACTTGAACATTTCGTCCTTGATTTTGGATCGCTTCTGTTCGTTTATCGATCCGAACATCTAGTGCTGCAATATCTTTTTTCAGCTGTTCTGATTCTTGTGTCAGACTCGTTTTTTGTCTGTTCAATTCTATCCCTTTATCATAAATAGAAGAAATTTCCTCTTCCAAGCTAGCGATTTGAGTGGTTACACTTTTTTGTTTTTCTTTTAATGCAGAGATTTCTTTATCTTGCTGCTCTATTTTTTTATCAGCTGTTTCGGCCATTGCACTGATTGGTGCCAACGCTCCGCCCGCTGCCATTAATCCAACGATCAATAAGGTCAAGCTTTTTTTCTTCACTAATACCCCTCCGATTTCTCAAATAAATCTTATGCTATAAAATAGTACCATATTTCTTCTATTTATAATCGATAAAAAGATTACAGTTGCTTTCAATCTAGTTACAATGAAATAATTTTGTTACAAAGGAAAAACAAGAACCGTACTTTTACATAGATAATAAAAAAAGATCCGGAAGAAATATCTTCCAGATCTTTTCTATTAATCCCCTTGATTCAATTTGCGGATCAAATCGTCAATATGATTGCCATATTGTACAGATTCATCTCTTTCAAAAATCAGCTCAGGCGTCTTGTATAATGTTAAAGCTTGACCTAGTTCTTTACGAATCAAACCTTTTGCCTTATCTAATCCTTGCTGAGCTTTTTGTTGGTCAGAAGCTAGATCAGATAACAAGCTATAATAGATCGTTGCTTGCTGCAAATCACCTGTTACACGAACATCGGTGATCGTAATATCCTGCACACGAGGGTCTCTTACGCGTTTTCTCAAGATGTCATTGACTTCCCGCATGATTTCTTGACCCACTCGGCGGTCACGATAATTTGCCATACTGTTTCTCCTTCTTTCTTACTAATGAGAACTTTTTATTTTTTTACTTCTTCCATGATAAAGCCTTCGATCACATCATCAACTTTAAGGTCGTTAAAGTTTTCGATCATCGCTCCACATTCAAAGCCAAGTTTCACTTCTTTTGCATCGTCTTTAAAGCGTTTCAAGCTGGCTAATTTGCCTTCAAAGATCACGATGCCGTCACGAATCACACGAACACCACTGTCGCGGCGGATAAATCCTTCTGTAACATAACAGCCGGCGATCGTTCCAACTTTAGATACTTTATACAGCTCACGGACAGCCATTTGACCAGTGATTTTTTCTTCAAACTCTGGATCGAGCATCCCTTTCATCGCTGTTTCGATTTCTTCGATCGCTTTGTAGATGATGCGGTGTAAACGAATATCCACTTCTTCTTGTTCAGCTTGTTGTTTCGCTTGCGGTGTAGGTCGTACATTAAATCCTATGATGATCGCATTACTTGCTGCGGCAAGTGTGACGTCACTTTCATTGATCGCACCTACTGCTGAGTGAACGATTTTCACTCGAACACCTTCAACATCGATTTTTTGTAAGCTTGCAGCCAAGGCTTCAGCAGTTCCTTGTACGTCCGCTTTGATGATCACATTAACATCTTTCAATTCGCCTTCTTTCAGGCTTTCGAATAAGTTGTCTAGAGTAACACGGTTATTAGCTGAACGTTGTTCAAGAACCGCACGTTTACCACGTTCTTCACCTGCTTGACGGGCTGTTTTTTCATCTTCGAAGACGACAAAACGGTCGCCAGCTTGCGGTACATCATTTAATCCTGTGATTTCAACTGGTGTCGCAGGACCTACAGCTTTATCACGACGGCCAATATCATTGGTCATGACACGGACACGTCCAAAGGTATTACCAACAACGATCGGATCTCCGACTTTCAACGTTCCTTGTTGAACAAGCAATGTTGAAACCGGTCCTTTTCCTTTGTCTAAACGAGCTTCGATGACTGTACCGATCGCACGCTGTGTTGGATCTGCTTTAAGGTCTTCGACTTCTGCGATCAACAGAATATTTTCTAATAATTCATCGATATTTTGATTGAATTTCGCAGAAATGTTGACGAAAATCGTATCTCCGCCCCATTCTTCCGGAATCAAGCCATGTTCACTTAGTTCTTGTTTTACATGATCAGGATTAGCTCCTGGTTTATCTACCTTATTGACTGCTACGATGATCGGTACTTCTGCGGCTTTTGCATGGTTGATCGCTTCGATCGTTTGCGGCATCACACCGTCATCTGCTGCGACAACTAAAATCGTGATATCTGTGATACCAGCACCACGTGCACGCATGCTAGTGAAGGCCGCATGTCCTGGTGTATCCAAGAATGTGATCGGTTTACCGTCGATATCGATCTGGTACGCTCCGATATGCTGAGTGATCCCGCCTGCTTCCCCTGAAGTCACACGTGAGTTACGTAATGTATCAAGCAATGTTGTTTTCCCGTGGTCAACGTGTCCCATGATCGTCACAACTGGCGGACGAGTCACAAGATTTTCTTCCACTAAAGCTTCTGGTTCAAAGAATTTATCGATATCAGCCACATCAACTTGGACTTTTTCTTGCGGTTCCATTCCATAATCGACCGCTAAAAGTTCAATTGTTTCTTTATCCAATGATTGGTTTTGATTGACCATAACCCCCATCATAAAGAGCTTTTTGATGATTTCTGCTGGTTCGCGGTGAATTTTCTTCGCGATATCTGCTACGTTCATTCCTTCTGTGTATTCTAAAACATCAGGTAATTCACGGAATTTACGTGCTGGCACTGCAGGTTTTGTTGATTCTTGGTATTTCCCTTTTTTGCCTTTTTTGTTGAAACGATTGCGGTTTTGATTGTTGTAACCGCCGTTACGATTGCGGTTTTGGCCACCGCCGCCAAAGCTGTTGTTGCGGTTTTGATTATTGTTGCGATTTTGATTGCCTTGGTTGTTACTTTGTCCTTGGTTTGGACGATTTTGGTTTGTATTTTGTGTATTACGTTGTTGTGTATTGTTACGGTTTTGATTATTTTGTTGCCCAGACTGTGCAGGACGATTTTGATTATTGTTTTGTTGTCCTGATTGTGCAGGACGATTTTGGTTATTGTTTTGTTGCGGACGTTGTTGCTGTCCTTGGTTTGGACGATTTTGTGTCATATTTTGGCTGCTTCCTTGCGTATTTCGATTTTGGTTATTACGATTTTGTTGTTGCCCTTTATTGTGATTTTGTGTTGGTTTATTGCTATTTTGGTTAGCTGGTTTCGGATTTGCTGGTTTTGTTTGACCGCTTTGTGTTGGTTGCGGTTTTGCTGCTGGTTTTTGTTGTGGTTGTGCAGGTTTCTTTCCTCCAAAAGCTTGACGAAGTTTTGATTCATCATCTGAAGAAATTGCGCCCATGTGATTTTTCACATCCATACCTAATGCATGTGCTTTTTCCACGACATCTTTACTCGATTGATTGATTTCTTTCGCTAGTTCATAAATTCTCTTTTTCCCCATGCAATCACCTTCCTAACCTTTGATTAATTCCTTGAACTTTGTCGCAAAGCCCTGATCATTAATCCCAACGATCATGCGTGTTCTGCCAATTGCATGACTGATTTCTGATTGGGTAAACGACTCGTCTGTCGGAACCTTATAATAAGAACATTTGTCCTTGATTTTCTTTCTTGTATTTTCACTAGCATCTGCCGCGACAAAAACAAATTTCGCCTTATTGCTGCGAATATCTGCTAAAGTCAACTCTTCACCAGTCACTAGTTTTCCAGCTCTCATAGCCAAACCTAATAAATTTAAAATCTTTTCTTTATCCATTTCCGAACAACTCTTTACGGGCTTTTTGATGTTCCACATAATCTAACAATTCTTGATAGAATTCGTCAGTCAACGTTGTTTCCAGAACACGATCTAAAATGTGCTTATCCCATGCATCTTGAACTTCTTTTGGTTCAAGAGCGACGTACGCACCTCGGCCCGGCATTTTTCCAGAAGGATCGATCGATACGACACCTTCTTTAGAACGAGTGATTCGGACTAATTCTTTTTTGGGTTTCATCTCGCCTGAGACAACAGATTTACGCATCGGGACTTTTCTTTTTTTCATTTTGTTCCCTCCAAATCGTTAGACTTGTTCTTCGTCTTCTATTGTTTTTTCTTCAAACGCAATTTCTTCATACTCATCAGCTGTTAAATCAGACTCTACGATCACTTCATCAAAAACTTCTTCTGCGGCATCTTCTTGTGTTTCTTGTTGAGCGTAGAATTCTTCCATTTCTGATTCTGGTTTGATATCGATTTTGAAGCCTGTCAATTTAGCTGCTAAACGTGCATTTTGACCTCTTTTACCGATAGCAAGTGACAATTGATAATCTGGTACAACAACTGTACAAGCTTTGTTATTGGTAGGATCAAAAATAACATCGACAACTTGTGCTGGATTCAACGCATTGCTGATGAAGATCGCTGGATCTTCATTCCATTCTACGATATCCATATTTTCACCTTTTAATTCATTCACGATCGCTTGAACACGTTGGCCTTTAGGACCTACACACGTACCAACAGGATCGATATTTGGATCTGTTGAACGAACAGAGACTTTTGAGCGGTCTCCTGCTTCACGAGCAATGCTGACGATTTCTACAATTCCATCATACACTTCCGGAATTTCTTGTTCAAACAATCGCTTCAATAAATCTGGATGACTGCGGCTAACAAAAACCTGAGGCCCTTTAGATGTATTTTCAACACGTGATACATACACTTTGATTCGATCATGCGGTTGATAAAATTCATTTGGCATTTGGTCTTGTTTTGATAAGACAGCTTCGATTTTTCCTAAGTTCACATAGATATAACGACGGTCTTGTCTTTCAACGATTCCTTGCATGATATCATTTTCGTATGCACTGAATTCATTGTAAATAATGTTTCTTTCAGCTTCTCTCACACGTTGTAAAATAACTTGCTTCGCTGTTTGTGCCGCAATCCGGCCAAAGTCTTTTGGTGTCACTTCAAAACGAATTTTATCGCCCAGCTCATACGCCTTATTGACTTCCATCGCTTCTTTTAATGAGACTTCCAATTGGGAATCCATCACTTCTTCAGTGACTTCTTTTACTGCATATACATGGATATTGCCTTTTTTGCCATCGAATTCTACTTCAACGTTTTGGGCCTGTCCATAATGTCTTTTATATGCGGAAACTAATGCTGCTTCCAGCGCATCAATCACGATATCCTTAGAAATACCTTTTTCAGCTTCTAATGCATCCAATGCATTCAACATTTCTTTGCTCATTTTGTTGTCATTTCCTCCTACTTGTTTAAATGAAAGATAAACGGAATGGCTTTTCTTTCGGAAAACACCTTTCCGTAATAAGCAAAAACTAGATTGTTTTGCTCTACGAATGTCTGGGTTAAAACTGGATTGCTAAACGAGCTTTGGCAATGTTTTTCCGTTCAAATGTATACTCTTTGACTCTTGTTTTGATTTTGACCGTCAAGACCAATTGTTCTTTGTCTAAAGATTTTAACGTTCCTTCAAATTGCTTTTCTCCCTCAACTGCTTGATAAAGAGAGATATGGATATATTGGCCAACGGCTTGTTCATAATCGCTTTCTTTTTTCAACGGACGTTCAGCTCCCGGAGAAGAGACTTCCAAAAAGTACGCTTGTGGTATCGGGTCAGGATCCATAGCATCAAGTTTTTCGCTGAGTTGTTCACTGACAAAGGCACATTCCTCAATATCAATGCCGCCGGTTTTATCAATAAAGACACGGAGAAACCAGTTCTTTCCTTCCTTGACAAACTCTACTTCTACAAGTTCAAAATTTTGTTTTTCTAAGATTGGTGTGACTAACTCGGTAACAGTTTCCACAACACTACTCAAAATTTTCGCCTCCTTCAGGAATTATAGAATGAGGACTAGCGTAGAAGTAAAACAGCCGTACTTTTCCTGCCTTACTCCATTAAAAAGAGTGAGCAGAAATCCGCTCACTCCGACTAGTATCATTACTTGTAAAGTATTATATCATAGAGTTTCTGAAAACTCAAATGAAGGTGATTATGAAGCCGTTTCTCATCATCTATTTGCTTCATTTGAACAGGAAATACGCTTCACTTTTCCAGCTTTTTGTTTTACTATAGAAAAGAACTCGCGAAAGGAGCCGTCTAATGTCTCAAACTCAAGTTATCAAAGTATCCAAAGATACCATCAAAAAAATGAAGTCTTTTTATGAGCGCTCACTCTTAAATAAACAGGTTCCGTATACAGAATTCGTGGCAAAATCAGGGACGACAACGATCACTGCCTACACCTCAGGAAAAGTTGTTTTTCAAGGGCTAGAAGCGGAAAAGATCGCTGCAAAGTGGGGCGCACCTAGTTCGAACAAGACTGCTTCCACCTCTAAAGCTAAAACGACAACTTCTACAGCACTGCCAGATAATTTCAGTCAGCTTTCTGTTTTAGGCAGCGACGAAGTCGGTAACGGCAGTTACTTTGGTCCAGTAACAGTTTGTGCTGCTTATGTAGAAAAAACAATGGTGGCAAAATTAAAAGCACTCGGAGTCAGAGATTCCAAGGAGTTGACTGATCCGCAAATCAGGCAGCTTGCAGCAGTGATCAAAGAATTGATCCCATTCAGATTGCTGATCGTTGAACCGGAAAAATACAATCAGATCCAGCCAAAATATAACGCAGTCCATATGAAAGTTGCACTGCATAACCAAGCTATCCACTTATTATTGGGTGACATCGCACCTGTTAAACCAGAGGCCATTTTGATCGATCAGTTTACTCCTGAAAGTAATTATAAAAAATATGTACGCTCAGAAAAAAATCAGGTACGTGAAAAGCTTTATTTTATAACCAAAGGTGAGCAATATCATGTGGCAGTCGCTGCTGCTTCGATCATTAGCCGAGCAGCTTTTTTAGATGAGCTGGAGAAAGAATCACAAGAATTAGGCTTGAAGGTTCCATCCGGCGCAGGCAGCACTGCCGATCAGATTGCTGCAAAAGTCTTAAAAAAAGGCGGTATCGACTTACTGAGCAAATACGCAAAACTTCATTTTGCGAATACCGAAAAAGCGAAAAAAATCGCGGCAAAATAAACAAAAAGAGAGTCCTACGCAATGTGTAAATCATGTTTGCGTAAGACTCTTTTTTGATCAACATTATAGAACGAATCAATAAACTGATTTTCAGCCCTCAACTCTTGATACATCGCCTTAACTATTCATAAAGTTTTCTTCTCTCATCAACGATCGGTTCGTCGAAATCCATGCCAAACCCAAAATCGTACGTATGACCAAACTCATCTGAGTAACACTTCATATCAAGAGGGACATCTTCTTGTTGTTTTTCAACTGTTTCCATATCTGCCGGCATTTGGAACGGCAGCAACCCAGAAGGAGTGAAAGCGCCGCTTAGAACACTAAGTATCGCTTGTGTTTGTACACCAAAATCGACAATAATCGCATCGACATACGGCTCGAATTCTGCAACGATCGTTGGGTTTTTCAATGTCAAGCTCACAATGATCGGTACATTAGGATGTTGTTCCTTTAATCGTTGCAGTGTTTCGATATCCTGCCCATTACTTGCCGTATTTTTCTTTCCATGGTAAGAACGATCATCGCCAGCAAGACTTTTTTTTCGGGCAAAGTGTGCAGTGTATGGCTTGTATTGCAAACTGATCGGTAGATAGCCATTGCCACGATCTTCATTCGAATAGCCATATGTTTTAGGCGACTCTAAAAATAGCCAAATCACATCTGCTTGTTCAGGCGAATCCACAACTTGAAAATATTTCTCGACGAGGCTTCGATTGACAGGATCTTTTTCAAATGCAGGTTGCGGATGACCAAACCAATCCTTTGAAGCACCAATATGCTGCTTAGGAATATACAATTTAGCCGTCTTTTCTAAAGGCAATAGCCTATGCTTATTTTTTAGCAGTACTAAAGATTTTTGCTGTGCTTTAAATCCTGCTTCCATAAATTGTGGCTGCCCAACGATTTCTTCAGATTTTTCTGATATTAGATATGGATTTTCAAATAAACCTGTTTGAAACAGATTCTTCAACAATCTGCGAGCCGAAACTCGGAACCTTTCTTTCATTGCTTGTGTCCCATATTCTTTAGCGCCCAATTCAAAAGCAGCCAAAACGGGGGCAATTTCATTATTTCCTCCAAACTGATCAATGCCTGCCAAAAGTGCTTTGTAATGACGCTGCTCCACAGTCAGCTCCTCTACTCCCCAGCTTTTTCCGCCAAGAAATTGATCGATTTGTACTGGATCAGCTGTGATCGACCAGTCTGTACAGACAACGCCGTCATAATGATATTTCTTTCGTAATAGATCATTGAGGATAAATTGGCTAAAACCGTTTCCAACATTTTCTCCATATTTCTGATCTTGATCATAAGATATCGTATAGTACGGCATGACTGCTGCCGCTTTCTTTGTCCCCTCCTGTAAATCAAATGCTCCTTCTAGAAATGGTTTTAGATGCTCATTAAAATTATTTCCAGGATAAACTGCATATTTTCCATAACCATAGTGGCCATCTCGTCCAGCCTCACCACTGCCGCCCCCCGGCCAATGTTTGACCATCGCATTCACACTTTCCTTGCCCCAACCGTTTGCTTCTTTAGTTGTTTGAAAACCATCACAATAAGCTTGAGCTAAAGCTGTGACTAATTTTACCCCTTCACCAAAGGTACCAGAAAAACGCATCCAGCGCGGTTCAGTGGCCAAATCGATCTGCGGTGACAAAGCGGTCGTAATTCCTAATGCCCGATATTCTTGACTAGCGATTTCTCCAAATTGTTTCACCAGCTCAGGATCAAAAGCTGCTGCTAACCCTAACTGCTCCGGCCACATAGAAATCTCTCCGCCTGCCCCGGCATTGAATTCGGTGTCTGCACTTGTGCTGTGACGCGGATCTGAGCTGATATTTACTGGGATGCCCGAGTCCAAGCTTTCGGCCATCGCCTGAATTTTATTCGTCCATTGTGCGGCTGCTTTTGGTGATTCTACCCTCGTCAAAAGTACATGGCGGATGTGATCCTTCGTTAAAAATTCCTTTTGCTGATCTGTCAATTCAGAAATCGGTCCGTCATAGTCTGCTAGCGCCTTTCCCCCATATGTACCGGAAAACATCTGCACAAAATGATTGTCACTTCTTGATACTGTTTGATGGCGACTATACAACATCAATCCAGCCATTTCTTCCACACTTAATCGTGTAACTAAATCTTCGATTCTCTCTTCAATTGGCAAGCGCCAGTCTTCATATGGATCCAAGCAGCCATTTTTATTCAAATCTTTAAAAGCGAATCCATCCTGCTCAATCAATGTTACTCCCGAATCTGCTGCATAACCTAAGGCTGCTCCTTGATCATTTTCAACGAGTATCCAATTTTCTTGCTGTATTATTCTATAGCTCATTTACCTTCCCCCATTTCTAAAAAATGCAAGCGCATTCTTCTACAATTCTATCTTACTCTGTTTTCAAGTTGGATGCGACATAAAATTTAAAACTTCTCTTAAGCAAATGATTCTAGCTGTTATTTTTATTAAAAAAATCTAAAGAAAAGAGGTTCTTGATTTTCTATTAGTAAAGATACTTAAATCAATTTTTTCTTAGTTCTTTTATGGAATAGCTTGATCTAAATGTATTCTCGACCGATCTCGGAAACGATATTCTTTCAATCTTTCTTTTTACTTACGAAAAAATTAACTTTTGAACGATTGACTTCTGTTATTGAATTGATTATAGTTGTGGCGATCTAAATAACTTGTTAGGTGAGGCTCCTATGAAAACACAGGCTACTGCTCAAAAATGTCGAAAGACAGGCATGGGTAGGACAGGAATTGTCGAATTAAGGCTTTTCACAAAGTAGCTAAAAGCAATGCTTTTTACGTTTCATAGTGCTAAAACTCAACGATGAGAATGATGACCCTTTTTTATGCTGGAATCAATCCCCTTCGCTGAGTCTTTTTCAGCGAAGTTTTTTGTTTTGGATCAGCGAACTATTTGGAGGTGAAAAATCAGCTCGGTCTAAACAACCTAGTCAGCAAGAAAACGGTCATCCCGACGTATATGTCGATTCCTAGCGCCGCAATTTATTTGATGATCAATAAAATGATTAGCGAGGAATAACAATGAATCTAGTAAAAAAGAGTTTGATTTGTATTAGTCTTATCACTGTTTTGATTTTTACCGCTCTTGGCTGTTATGCAGTCATTGGCTTTCATCATGGTAAAAAAACAGCCCAAACACAGGTCACTAAACGAAAGAATTTGACTTTTTCTGCAGATGCACAAACAAATTTAAAAGAAATCACGATTCTATTGATCGGTGATGACGGACGCGAAGATGACGAAGACGGTGGACGGGCAGATACGTTGATGGTGGCGCATTATAATAGTGAAACCAAACAACCAAAGCTGTTGTCGATCATGCGGGATTCTTACGTTCAAATACCTGGACATGGAGCAGAAAAAATCAATGCTGCCTACGCTTACGGTGGAGCTGAGCTGACTAAACAAGTCTTGAATAGCTCCTTTGATCTGCCCATCAATTATTATATAGCCGTTGATTTTAACCATTTTATTCGTTTGATCGATGATCTTTACCCCAAAGGTGTCCAAATCGATGCAGAAAAAGAGTTGAACTTAGATAACGTCGATATAAAAAAAGGCAATCAAACAATGGATGGGAATACTTTATTGCAGTACGCCAGATTCCGCATGGATGGCGAAGGAGACTTCGGTCGTATCAGAAGACAGCAGCAAGTCATGGACGCTTTAGCAAAACAAGCTACAAACGCGGTCCCGCTTTTACAGCTGCCTCAAATTGCTGGAGAAGCCGTTGGTTATCTAGACACGAATATTCCAGCCGAACTTCTGATCGATTTAGCCAAGGACTTTTTAGGTGGGAAAGTAAAACCTCTTCAAACCTTATCTGTTCCAGTTGAAGGGAGCTGGGCATTTAACGATTATACGGAGGCAGGCAGTGTTTTAGAAATCGATGAGAAGCAAAATGCACAGGCAATAAATGACTTTTTAACTGACGGGGCAGATGAATGAAGACGCTGCGGAAGCCCTCCAAAATAGTTTATCTAGATTTTTACCTCCTTCTCCCTTATCTTATTTTGTGTGTGATCGGCATTTTAATGGTATATAGCGCTAGTTCTTATCAATTGCTTGATAGCCAATTAAGTCCGGCACATAAAGCATTCAAGCAGACCTCTTATTTTATTTTCAGTCTGGTTTGTTTAGCTATCGTCTATCGGATCAATTTAGCTGTTTTGAGAAAGCCTACGATTATTCAAATGTTGCTTGGCCTGACATTTCTTTCCTTAATTCTATTACCAGTCATCGGAACAAGCGTTGGCGGTGCCAAACGTTGGCTCAATTTAGGAATTCTTTTGTTTCAGCCTTCAGAGTTGGTCCCATTTATTTTAGTGCTTTATCTGGCTCTTGCATTATCAAAAACAGAAACCGTCACGCCTTTCTCTTTCAAACAGTACAGACAGCCGATAATCGTTTCGATCAGCTTGATGTTTTTCGTTGCTCTACAGCCAAACATCGCTGGTGCTTCCATGATTTTTATTCTAGTATTGATTTTATTTTTGACCAGCGGACTATCACCGTGGTTCATGTCATTTGCTTTGATCGGGTTCGTCATCGCAAAAAAATTGGGAACAATGCTCTTATTATCTTTGCCAACAGAATGGCTGCCGCAAAAATTCAGTTACTTAGTGACACGTTTTGAAGTCATGCAAAATCCTTTTATCGATCCTATGGGCAAAGGCTTTCAAACATCCAATGCCTATTATGCGATCCATAATGGCGGATTTTGGGGCTTAGGTTTAGGAAACAGTATTCAGAAAAAAGGCTTTTTACCTGAGCCTGATACAGATTTTATTTTTGCGATATGTATAGAGGAACTTGGCTTGATTTTTTCTTTGGGCATTCTATTTTTGGTCTTCTTTATGGTCGCTCGCTTGCTTTTATTAGGGATAAAAACGAATCGTCTTTATTATTCTTACCTGTACATTGGCTGCGGTGTCTTATTGCTCTTGCAGGTTTCTGTCAATGTCGGCAGTCTTTTGGGCTATATTCCGATGACTGGACTGACCTTTCCTTTTATCAGCTATGGCGGATCTAGTCTATTGATCTTGAGCCTTGTTCTCGGTGTTGCGTTGAATGTTCGCGCAAGCGAGCTGAGAGAAAAACAACGATCACGAGGTGAAAGCCAATGAAACGAATTCGGAACAGATCGAATGAGCTGATCAATTACGGTCTTTTACTCCCAGTTTTGCTACTGATCTTAGTTGGCTTTGTCGCACAATACGGTGCTTTCAAAGCTGATCCTACGATCACTGCTGTCACTCCATTGCTAATAAAACAGCTGTTGTGGACACTCTTAGGAATCATCACTATGTTTTTGACGATGCTGATTCCAATCAAAATTTTATGGAAAGCTGCTCCTTATCTTTATCTTTGTTCCCTGATTTTGATGGGCTTGTTAGTAAAATTCCATGATCCTGTGATGGCTGTTGCTACCGGAACCAAACGCTGGATTCGCCTTGGTCCGCTTGCTTTTCAGCCTTCTGAGTTTGCAAAATTGGGCTATATTCTGATGCTGGCTTATCTTGTGACAAAATATGGTAAGACCTTCTCTTCGCTAAAAGAGGAGCTGTCACTTTTAGGAAAACTATTATTTGTGAGCATCCCTATTTTTGGACTGATGTTTTATCAAAAAGATTTTGGGACTAGTTTAGTTTTTCTATCGATTTTATTTGGTATTCTACTTGTTTCAAGCTGCTCTTGGAAACTTTTGGTTCCTCTTTTTGGCGGTTTGAGTTTGATCGGCATCAGTGCGATCTTGTTGGTTTTAACGGAGCAAGGACAAAAAATACTTGCCTATTTACACTTTAAGCCTTATCAATTCGATCGTATTCACGCTTGGCTGGATCCATTTGCTTATGCGGATTCGATCGCTTTTCAGCAAGCTAGAGGGTTGAGCGCGATTGGGTCAGGAGAATTAGCGGGAAAAGGACTGACCAATTTACAAGTCTACGTCCCAGTTCGGGAATCCGATATGATCTTTACTGTTATCGCTGAAGCCTATGGATTTATCGGAAGTTGTTTCCTGCTTTTACTTTTCTTCTATCTCATATATCAAATGCTGATCTGTACTTTAGCAGCTAAACGAGAATTTTATGCTTATATCACGACTGGAATCATCATGTATTTTTTGTTTCATATCCTAGAAAATATCGGTTCAAATATTGGATTATTGCCTTTGACTGGTATTCCGTTGCCTTTTATCAGTCAGGGAGGAACTGCTTATCTAGCGAATTTTATTGCTATCGGATTGATACTTTCCATGTTCTATCAAAATGAAAAACAGGCTCTTTGATTCGCAAATGTTTATACGAATAAAGTGACTTATCAAATTTAGCCTAAACCCGCTAAATTGATAGGTCACTTTTTTATCGTATGGTATCGAGATTATTTTTAACATTTCTCAGTCTTATATTTATACCGACAGCAAATCTTTCTATTCTTTATCAAAATCAGAAAGCTGCTCATACTTTTCATCCAGCCGTTTGCTAAACCAGCGGCCATTCATTACGTTGCTCAACAACTCTTGCTTTTGTTTCTCTGACACTGTTGTATCCTGACCGATTGCTTCCAAAACTTTTTCATAATCGTAGGTTTTATGCCCCATTTTTGCTGATGCTTGTTTTTTGTCCGCATTTACAAATAAGAGATTGTCTTTCGATCCAGCTTGCCATTCTTCCCACTTCGGCAGATCCGAACCATTTGGATCACCGTTTTTAATAAACTCAAATAAATAATTTTGGAATACTTTGCTTAAATCCTTCGCTCCTTCACTATCATAACCTGCTCCAACTAAGCCTGCATAATTTTTACTTTCCGTATCAAGCAACGGGACAAAAACACCATGGAATGCACCAAGTTTAGCCATTTCTTCTCCTACTACAGCTTTATCTGCACCGAATTCGATTTCCATGCCATAGATAGCCGCTTGATAATGCTGATTCATTTTTTCTGCAGACTCTTGAACATTGAACAAGCTGTATAGTTGTCCGCCATAGTTATTAATAAACGCATATTGATTCGCAATTTCAGGATCAGTATCAATTTTCCCGCCTTCTAAATATTGAGAAAAATACGGATCAAAGCGTCCAAATAAGGAGAATTCCTGCTCTCCAGTCAGCATCATCAGAGGAACAGAATGATAGTTTTCTGTGTCAAATCCTTCTTTTGGAAGCACATATCCATCATTAAATAAATGTGGGAACACACTCATCCGAATCCCTGCATTGCTCATCAGTCCAACTAATCGATCTCCATCAAGTGCATACAGATAATCCTTTACCTCTTGATCTGTGCTCAATAGCCAGTCTTTTGCTTGAATTTCATTTTCTTTGAGACCATCTTCTACAACCAATGGAGCAATTGCCTGCGCATAGACTTCTTGACTTCTTTTTTCATCGGCAATAGTCATTCCTCCGCTAAATGAGATCGCTTTATCGAATTTCCCTTCAAATATTGGTGAAATCAGCATAGCCATCACATCACGCCCGCCAGCAGAAAAGCCACTGACTGTGATATTATTTTGATTTCCACCAAAATTTTCAATATTTTGCTTTACCCAATCTAAAGACTTACTTAAATCCAGCAATGTGTAATTTCCGGAATTCTCTTCTTTTGTTCCGTTTTTTAAAGCTGGCAGTGGATTGAATCCAAGTGGACCTAAACGATAATTGACGGAAACGACAATCGCATCATGCCCAGTCACAAAAGAAACGCCGGAGATTTCTTCCGCTGTCCCCGTTTGATTATTCCCGCCATGGATATAAACAAGAACCGGTAAGTCTTTCTTATCATTATTAGGACGGTAGATATCCAGATTTAAGCCATCTTCTGAACCTACGATACCATCTGCACTCGTTTGTAAAGCAACACTTCCGGCCTTTGTTGCATCACGTTCGCCTTCCCAAGGCTGTGGATCTGTTGGTGCTTTCCAGCGCGCTTCTTTTGCAGTCTCACCGCCGTATGGGACACCTAACCATACGAGCGCTTCTTTCTCTTCATACCCTTTCACCTTCCCAAAGGTTGTTTCCCGAACAACAGATGTCTCCTCATTTTTATCAGCATTTGTCTTTTCTGTTTTAGCTGACTGAGTACACCCTCCCAATGTGATTACTGCAAGCAACAAGCCAATCCAACTAATCGTTCTTCTAAATTTCTTCAAATCCCTTCCTCCTTCATGTTTTGTTCAACATTCTAGTAAATCGTAAAAACTCCTTTCTTGCTTTTTAAACAAAAAAACCTAAACTAGCCCATAGATATGAGTAGTTTAGGTTATGCCCAAAAGGTTACATTCCTGTTTTCATTTTAGCATAAAAAAGCAAACGTTTTCAACATATTGTTTTAAATTATCTTTTATTTATAACTATATTTATCTTCATTTTTTATAATAAGATAAAATTATAATGATCATAGTGGAGTTTTTATTTTATTCAGCTTTCATTCTCTTTTTCTTCCCAATAGTTTCGGATATTTCTCCATTCGCTGCGTTACCCATCCAGTCAAAATTTTGAACATGAGAATCGTAGTTAACTCCTGTTATACAAACGTTTGCAATATTCCCTGTTCCTTTTATCCAACTCTGGAGCAACTATACATTATTATAATTTAATCTTACTCACTAATTAATGTTTTATATTTTAAGTGCACTAGCCTGTATCCCAACACTTTGTTACTTACTATCGTTTCATGCTTCTGTTATCTAATCAATACATTATACGCTTCTTTGCGTTTCTGTTTATCATCCACACTAACACTTCTTAAAACTGCAATATAAAAAGCCACCGCAATGCGATGACTAGTCCATTTATTTCCATTCGATTGGAATTCTTGCATACCCATAAAACTCACAGTTCTCTTTTTCAATTTTCCAATTTAATTCGAGAGATTCCGTTCCAACTGGAATATTTTCCCATTTCAACAATCCATCTGCATTAGAAAAATTTTCGTCAGAAGAGGTATATTCAACCGTTGATCCTTCAAATTGATTCGACACTATAATAGGATCAAGAACTTCATATTTTTGATAATCATTTCTTAAGGTAATAGTCGGCATATCTCCATCTGTATGAATCCGAATAAATTTAAGATTTGATAGATGGTTTAAAGCCGATATATCAGTCAAAGCCATGCTTTTTGTACCAAAATCTTTTTTTATATTTAATCTGTTGTATAAAGATAGTCTCTCTAACTTTGCTAATTTTTTTAGTGATTCGATATTTTGTACATTTTCTGTATCTATTTCTAGAGTTTTTAACTTTGTTAGTTTTTCGAGTGGTCTAAGATCAGTAAATGCCCCTCCCTCATAACTTACATTAATAAGGTTAGTCAAGTTTTCTAACCCTTCCAAACTTCTCTCATCACTCTGCAATTCGGATTCAACAGTTGTTGCTAATGGCCCATATTGCTTTTCAATGATTGAGTAAGACTCAAATAAATTTCCGAACCTTTCTATCTCTTCCTCAACAACTCCATTTTCCTCTAATTCATTTATCACAGACCTGAAAATGCTATTACGAATTAATTTGGTAGGGGCTAGGATATACTGTTCATTTTCAACAGCTTCAGATTTAGTTGTTAAATTTAGTGTGAGATAGACTCCTACAATAACTATACCAGCCAAACTAACATTCAATAATTTTTTTAACTTCACTAAAAACACTCCCTTAATATTTTTTATAAAATAAATATACCATATAGGATGAAATTCCACTACACAACTTTATAGAATTCTAGCTAACCATTTCTTCTGCCACCAAATTGTAAACGATTACAAAAAAACTACTTACAGCATCTATCAAAGACGGCAGACGATCACACTTAATTGCAACATACCATTTCTGGGTGTTCATGTCACCAGACATACATGCTACTTTATCATTAGCGGCTGTGGTAAACATGAAAGAAGTACAAGACAGATTACGTCACACTTCAATGAAAATGACTATGAACACTTATAGCCACTTATCAAAAGAATCTAAAGAAAAGACCATTGAAAAACTAGTACAACACTTAAATTTTTAGTAGATGACATTCACATTGTCATTCATTGAAACAAAAAAAGCTAACCCCTTATACATCAATGGCTTAGCTCGTTTTCAAATTCTATTCTTCTTCTTCAGCCATGAATGACGATAGCATTTCATAAGATTGTATTTCTAGTCATTCGGTAAATTGTAAGAAGTATATAGTCATGATTACTCAATGAATATCATTAAACATTTTTCTAATGGCATTCATTTTGGCATTCAAAAAAACTCAATTACGTGGGGCGCTATACATCATTTGTGATTGTTGGTGGAAAAGTGGAAAGTATATCAATAAGATCATTTTCCGTAATAATTACATAATGGTCAACATCTTCACAAAAACCAGCACTTTCTTTTTTTATCCACTCAACATATTCTGATTGTTCTACTTTATATAAAGGATTACCAATGAAATTTTCCCTATATTTTTGAATGCTCTCAATTTCATTATATGTTCGTATCCTTCTTCCTTCATCAGTAATTCGTAAAGAATCGACAAAACCAAAAGTGATATTCATATTGTTTTTTTCTCCGATTAGCTTTATAACCGTTCCTTCAGAATTTTGTACTACTTCTGAAACTTCATAATTATCTATTGGTACATCACTTTGATTATATTCATGCCATTTTTCTAACATATTCATTTCCCCATCCTTATTTTCCATATCTGACTTTTATTAAAGGCTTTCCAGGAGCCTTAATTTCCAATGTAGAACCACCAGTCTCACTTCCCGGTCTAACTGAAATTCTAGTTCCATCCTCTAGCACTCCATAGAGACCATCACCATATTGGGTTTTTATTTCTTTTACATCTTTCGGGTTTAAAGAATTGAAATCATCAACAGCATCATCCATATTACCATCTTTTTCAAAATTTTTAGCCTTCCCAATAGGTCTAGTGGTATCTTTGGCACCTTCAAGGATATCATCAACAGTTTTTTCATTACCTTTCGAGTTACTAATTTGTGGCGCATTATTGACTAAACCTGAAATCGATTGACCAACCTTTAAAGCTTCCGTTCCTTTTCGAATCACATTGAAGACTCTACCCGCCTTACCTAAATTTCCTAACATTCCAACTCCAGGCACAAGCGGCATTTCATTTTTCATCACAATAACGTCTTCAATATTATACTGTCCAGGCTGCAAATAGTCCTTACATTTATCTAGTTTCTCGTATAATCGTGGATGGTCTTTTATTGGTAGCGGCTTTCCATTCTTCATCAAATACCATTTTTTACTAGTCCCTAAATCACTACAAATGATTGTATAACCATCTAAATTACCGATCGCTTGATTGACTTCTTTCATTTTTGCTTCTTGTTTCATTTTCTCTCGAGCTTGCCAACGAGCATTGATCGGTTTAGCCCAAGTCATGTTTAAACGACTAATATCAAAGGTACCCGTTGCTGGATTCCATGCCTTGCAGTCTTTCACTTGTGCTAGTCCATTATCAAATTCTTGCTGACATGCTTCGCACTCTAAAAAAATACTAGCAGAAAGAGCATTATACGCATGAAACTTTTCTAATTTCTCTCGCCGTTTTTCGATCACATCACACGCATTCATATAACGTCGTTCTAAATCTGGTCGAGGAGTTTTCGCTGTACTCATTTGTTGATCTAAGCTTTGTTTTAATCGTTCAAGTTGATTGATCTCTTCTAGTATCAGGTCTTCGTCCGTATCAATCCCACTGACTGATCCTTGATACTCACTAAGAAAACGTTTATGAGCAGCTTCCATTGCTTCTCCTGTCATTATAGCAGATTGACATAATGGCGTGTATACCGTCAGAAAATAGCTTTTGGCACTCTCATAGGCTTTACTAGATAACGGCGCAGATAAAAAAGAATGAATGCTTTGTTGTAAGGAAGCGATCGCTTGCCCTGCTTGACTATTTAGTTGAGAAGCTTGTGAAGAGCGTGCTTGTGCTTCATGTACATAAAATTTAAGTCCCATGTTCGTCCTCCTTACTTTCTTTTAAGAAGGACTGTTGCTCTTGTAGAATGGCTTCTTCTCGATCCAATAATAGGCGTTCTTCTTTCTTTAACTGAAGGAGCTCTTCGTCAAATTCTAGTTGCGCATTTTTGGCAAGCCTTAAGCTATCTTCTCCACGTTCTTCAATAAATGCTCGTTCCTCTGGTTCACAATTGGACAAAACAAAATGGTATACCGTTTGTTCTTGTTGCTGGAGCTCAAAAAAGGCTTCTTGCTGTTCCTCTACGCGCCGTTGCTCCTTTTTACTTGCGAGTTGATCGTCTTGTAACTGTTCTAGTCGCATTCGGAATTGACTATTCTTCTCTTCAAAGGTTGGCAATTTTTCTTGCTTCATTAAGAAAGCCCTCCCGGAAGATTGAATTTTGTTAGTTGAACAATGTGTTGGTCAATTCGATCAAACTCTTTTGCAACAGAATGAATACTATCTCCAGCAAATACAATACTTGAAGAAAGTTCTTTCAATCCTCGTTGAAACTCATTCAGTGTTTTCATCGCTAGTGTATTTCCTGAAACATTCGTACTTGAAGCGGAGACAGAAACACTAATACTATTTAAGATACTTGCAGATTGACTAAAAGATGCTGAAACACTCCCAGCTATGCTGGAATTACTGTTGATTGACATTGATTCCCTCCTATCGATAAATAATAGTTATATAAAACAGAATAATGATCCAATTCCAAATTCTCCTATTTTAATATATCATACTTATAGACAAAAAAATAAATTCACTACAAATTGACATTATAAATCAATTCATTTTTCATAACAGTCTTCAACTATCTTGTCATGCAAAAGTCTACATCAAAAAAATAGCTGAACCCTCTACATATGAGGATTCAGCTATTTCTTAAATTCTATTCTTCTTCTTCAGCCATGAATGTATTGAAGACCTCTTCGATCATATCCCACTCAGCATCTGTTTCGATTTGTTGTAATTCGCCTTCTGTTCCTTCGCTATTTTCGATGTAGGCATAAGCTTGTAATTCTACATCTTCCTCTTCAGGAACTCCTGCTGGATAAAGAAGTACGTAATTTTTACCGAATTCTTCTTGCCCATCAACTGTTAGCAAGATTTCATATAAGGTTTCATTCCCTTGTTCATCAACTAAAGTGATATGTTCATGTCCCTCGTGATCATGATCGTGATTATGGTTATGCTCTTCTGCCATTTGCTTTGCTCTCCTTTTTGCTTATATTCGTGAAACTATAAGCCATTTAAATTTTATTGCCAGCGCTGTCTAAATAATTTTGTAAAATCATGACTGCAGCTACTTTATCGATAACTTTCTTTCTCTTAGCTCTTGATGTATTCGCCTGTTCGATCAACATCCGTTCTGCCTGAACAGTAGTCAGGCGTTCATCCTGATAGCTAACTGGGAGTTCAAACAGCTCTTCGATTTTTTTGCCATAAGCCATTGATGCTTCTGCTCTTGGCCCAATCGAATTATTCATGTTTTTTGGCAGGCCAACGACAAAACGGGTCACTTCGTATTCCTTCACTAGCTCTGCTAATCGGTCAAAGCCGAATTCTCCCTGTTCTTCGTTGATTCGAATGATTTCTACACCTTGGGCTGTCCAGCCTAATAAATCACTGACAGCAACACCGACGGTTCTAGAACCGACATCCAGTCCCATTACTCTCATCGAAGTGTGATACCATGATTAGATAAGTAAAATTTAACCAGCTCTTCCATGATTTCATCCCGTTCGTGACGACGAATCAAATTTCGAGCGTCCTGATAACGAGGAATGTAGGCCGGGTCTCCTGAAAGCAAATAGCCCACAATCTGATTGATTGGATTATATCCTTTCTCTTCTAAAGCCTTGTACACAGTTGCCAGAGTCTCACTTACTTCTTTCTTGCGACTGTCATCAAAATCAAAACGTACAGTTTCATCTGTAAAACCCATTTATCTACACCTCACTTTTCTTCTATTCATACAGCTTCATTCTACTAAAAAGTAAGCAAAACTACAAACAAAACTTGATATTTTCACTGATAAATTAAAGATTTCCTTTAATTTGATGGAAAAACTCTGATGATTATCCAGTAAGCCAGTCAAAAAATGTCATTCATTTCGATCTGCTACCTTAGATTATCAATATTAGCAGTACCAAAAACCAACGAATCCTCCCTTTATTTTTGAAGAATCTCATAGATAAATTGATATGTACCAACAGAAAATCAACTACTTCGACAATTTTGCAAAAAAAAGAGTGCCATACAAAACTAAAAAACAGTTTTGCTTCACACTCTAAAACTTTATAAATGATGAAATCAGAAACAACTTTTGTCTGATCCTTATTTATTCCTTCATCACTTTCAACATCAATGCTTTTTGCGCATGTAGACGATTTTCAGCTTCCTGATAAATCGCAGAATGAGCTCCGTCTATAATATCAGTGGTCACTTCTTCTCCCCTATGTGCAGGTAGACAATGCAAGAAATTATAATCCTTTTTAGCCAAGACTGCTAGACGATTATTGATTTGGAATGATTTAAAAGCTTCTGCTCTTTCCGCTTGCTCCCCTTCATCACCCATGCTTGCCCATACATCCGTAATCAAAATATCAGCATCTTTCACTGCTGATGCAGGATCATTCGTGATATCGATTTTACTACCGCTTTCTTTTGCGTTTTCTAAAGCAATATCGATAAACTCTGATTTAGGTTCATAGCCTTTTGGTGCAGCTATAGAAACATCCATTCCGACAAGGCTTCCACCAATCAAAAATGAATGGGCCATATTGTTCCCGTCACCAACATAGGCTAATTTAATTCCTTCAAGTTTTCCTTTCAGCTCATAGATCGTCTGAAAGTCTGCTAAAATCTGACACGGATGATGGTTGTCCGTTAGACCATTGATAATAGGAATCGTTGCTTCTTCCGCTAACTCTGCGACCATTTGATCCGAATAAGTCCGAATCATGATCGCATCAACATAACCAGACATGACTTTTGCTGTGTCCTTGACTGGCTCTCCTCGTCCCATTTGAGTATTTTTTGAATCTAGAACGATTGCTTGTCCTCCTAGCTGGATGATTCCAGCCTCGAATGAGACTCTTGTCCGTGTACTGTTTTTCTCAAAGATCATCGCCAAAATTTTTCCTGATAACGCACCTTTGTAATCTTCTGGTTTCTTTTTAACGGCAATTGCTAGTTCAATGATCGATAAAAATTCTGATTTTGTCAGCTCGGTTAAATCTAAAATACTCTTTCCATATATTGAATTAATCATTTTTCTGCTCCTTACATAACACTTTTTCTAATAGTTCTACTCCTCTATTTAACTCTTCGTCAGAAATCGTTAGCGGGGGCAACAATCTAAGAACTGCTTGCCCTGCTTTTAAAGTGATCAAACCTTCTTCTTTTAACTGCTCCATTATACTGGCAAGTACATCTGCATCAGTTAGCTCTATCCCTGCCATCAGCCCTTTTCCGCGAACATCTTTGATCAGTGTTGTTTTAAGCGCCAGCTGATTCAACCCCTTTATCAAAAGATTCCCTTTTCTTTGAACCTCTAATAAAAAATCCGGCTGGTTGATTCGCTCAATCACTTCACTTGCGACACGCATGGCTAAATTATTGCCGCCAAACGTAGATCCATGACTTCCTGAACCAAAAGCTTGTGCTAATGATTTTTTCCCAAGCATTGCCCCTACAGGAATACCATTTCCTAATCCTTTTGCCAACGTGAAAATATCTGGTTCGATCTCATATTGCTCATAGGCATACAGACTTCCTGTTCGACCGATCCCCGTTTGGATCTCATCTATGATCAATAGAGTCCCAGTCGTTCGACAAAGCTGTTCTATCTGTTTGACCCACTCCTGTTTAGCTGGAATCACGCCGCCTTCTCCTTGGATCAACTCAAGAATGACCGCCGCCGTTTGTTTATCGATCTTTTGTTTTAAAGAATCCAAATCATTGAACGGCAAGTAATCGAAATCAGGTACTAAAGGCTGGAACCCCTGATGAATGCTTTCTTGTCCTGTTGCACTCATTGCGCCATAGGTTCTTCCATGAAATGAATTGACAAAGCTGATGATTTTACTGCGTCCCGTCGCTTTCCTTGCAAGTTTTATCGCCGCTTCATTCGCTTCAGCACCACTATTGCAAAAATAAGCGACATAGTCCCTTCCATTAGCAAGCTTTTCAGCTGTTTCTTCTTGGAATTTACTTTCGTACAAGTTAGGTGCGTGCCATAAATTTGCTGCCTGATCACTCAATACTTCATTTAAGCTCGAATCACCATATCCTAAATTCATTACACCGATTCCACTAGTAAAATCCAGATAACTTTTTCCATCTTGATCGATCAGGGTATTATTTATTCCTTTGACCCATTGAATCTTTTTTCTTTGATAGTTTGGAAATAAATAGCTCATGCATAGACCTCCGTCTCTTGAATCTTCGTACCTGAAACGTGCAGCTGATTCGTAATGTGAACTTCTTTTACGCCACCGCGGATCGCAGTTACTGCACTTTCGATCTTAGGTAACATACCACCTTTAATGACGTTTGTTTTCTTTAAATCATTGATTTCTTTGATAGTAAGTTCCTCTAGCCATTGATTTTCTTTTTTGACACCTGGAACATCCGTCAGTAAATAAAGTTTTTCAGCCTGTAGCTCTTCTGCAACCTTACAAGCTACTTGGTCCGCATTGATATTGAGCCAATCCCCTGTTTTAGTTAGTCCAAGTGGTGCAATGATCGGAATATGGTTTCGTTCAAGTAAATGCTCCAGCAACTCTGTATCGACCTGTTCAACCTCACCAACTGCTCCTAAAATCTTTTGATTCAAATAGCTCCCCGTAATAATTTGCCCGCAGGAAGCATTCAATCCTACGACAGAAAATCCTTCTTGTTGAAAATGCGTCGTGATCATTGGCTGAACTTGCCCGATCAAAACCATTTGAGTGATTTTTAGTGTTTCCTCTGTCGTGACCCTTAAGCCGTTTTGAATGTTGACTGGAACGCCTAACCGCTGCATCATCTCTGAAATATAATGGCCGCCGCCATGAACAATCACAATTTTATTCCCATCTTTTTGCCATTGTTCTACTTGACTAAAAAAAGATTTCGTCAAGTTGTCACTTGCTACTCCGCCCATCTTAATAACAATAACCTTCTTCATTGTGGTCGCTCCTTTTTTATGTACTTCGTATTTCTTTTATGGATAGATAGGTAAAAGATCCAAGCCGCATTGTTCATCGAACCCAGCGAAAATATTCAAATTTTGAACTGCCTGCCCAGCAGCTCCTTTACCCAGATTATCGATGACCGTAACGATCGTGATCATCTTCGTTTTAGGATTATAAGCCAAACCGATATCACAGTAATTAGATCCGATCACTTGCTTGAGCGCTGGATAGCTTCCAACCTCTTGAATTCGGATAAACGGTGCTTGTTTATACTCCTCTTGGTACAACTCAACTAGTTTCTCGTCAGAAATTGGTTGAACTACTTTAGCATATGCGGTCAAAAAGATACCTCTTGTAACTGGTATCAGTGAGGTCGAAAATTGAATTGCCTCTAATTCAGGTGACCACGCGTTTAATTGCTGCATAATTTCCGGAATATGCTGGTGACTGTTCATTTTGTACAATGACATATTATCGTGGCTTTCAGGAAAATGAGTCGCCTGAGACAAGCCTTTGCCTGCACCTGAAATGCCTGATTTTGCGTCAACTACAATTGAATCTAGCACGATCAAGTGATTCTTTAACAAGGGAGCAAGAGATAATTCAGCCGCGGTTGCATAACAACCTGGATTTGCGATCCATTTTGACTTAGGTTCCTGTCTATATTCAGCAAGTCCATAATCAAATTTGTGAATAACCTCTAACGGAGCTGCTTTTTTTCCATACCAAGTTTCATATGTGCCCTCTGTTTTTAATCGAAAATCACCGGACAAATCAATCACTGGAAAATCAGCTTCAATAAAAGGAAGAGCTAACTCCTTTGAAATACCTGAAGGAGTCGCTAATAAGACTAATTCACTTACAGCCATTATTTTGCTGGGATCAACTGCTTCTAAAGGTAGTGCTGTAAGTTGTTTTACATGCGGATAATGTTGTTCTAATGATTTTTTATTCATAGAATGACTATGAATAGAAACAACTTCCACAAAGGGATGGTGCTTCAGATAACGAAGGAGTTCCAACCCACTGTATCCAGTAACTCCTATAATAGAAACCTTCAAACTGATCACTTCTTTTCTTTTCATTTTTACTTCTTACATTTTCTTTTCATAAGTATACGTTCTATACTCACGCAAGTCAATGGTTTTTTATTAAATTAATTCATTAAAATAAATATTTATGCATAAAAAAAGACGGGATTATACAAAAAAAAGACTGAGACATCGCTATACTCGCACATCTCAATCCTTTTTAAATCAATGAAAAAGAAGAATCAAACAGAAAGATAAATCATTATTGTTCCATCTTTCTGGTAATGTTCAACATCTGTTTGATAGGTTCGTCTTTTTTCTAGTCCTTCATCTTGCCAAATCTGCTGCCAAGCCTGACCGACCGCTTCAGGTGACTGTCCGTTGACCTTAATTGCAACATACTCACCAGAATTGATCACGACCTTTTGACTACATTCTGCCTGCTCACTACCTACTAACAAATCATAATCTCCTTTAAAATTTGATTCATAATTTGTATAAACTGCATATAGTTCCCCAGATAAATTCATTGCAGGAACTATATTCCATAAGGCAATGATATCTTCTATCTGCTGATTGTTGGTTCGAATCATTTTTCCTGCGATCATTTTTTCATTCAAGTGAATGCTCATATTTGTCCACTCCTTCTTAGATATGAGTTGACTATAACATGTAAATGATGACATCATTTAGTCATCATTTACACCTTTTTTATCTTTACATAAAAAATTGAACTGTCACGATGCCGATCAAAATAATGATCCCAGGCAAATAATTCGATACTCTAATTTTTGTTAATCCCATAATATTCAAGCTGATCGCTAAAATCATCAATCCGCCAATCGCACTGATCTCATCCATCAATAAGTCAAGTAGTTCGCTAGGTATGTATCGCATCAATACGCTTGCTAGAAGTGCGATCGCTCCTTGATAAAGAAAGACAGGAACTGCTGAAAAGAGGACCCCGACACCAAATGTTGCGGTCAACATGATCGACATGAATCCATCCATGACAGCTTTTGTCAAAAGCGTTTGATGATTGTTTGCCACACCGCTTTCAATAGCTCCAATGATCCCCATCGAACCAATCAAAAAAATCAAAGTAGCTGTCACAAAGCCTTCTGAGAAATTGCTGCCAGGCTTTGCATACTTTCTTTCTAATTTCAAGCCAAAATCATTCATCTTGTCTTCTATCCCTGCTGCTTCTCCGATCATCGCTCCAAGACACAAACTAATCAAAATGACGATGAAAGAAGAGGTCTTAAATGCCATTTGAATTCCTAAGACTAAAACGCCCAGTCCGATCCCCTTCGTAACAGTATCTTTCATCTGTTCAGAAATATTACGTAAAATAGAGCCCATCAAACTGCCTGCAACAATCGCTATACCATTCACTAACGAACCAAATAATATCATACTTTCCACTCCAACCATTTCATTTTTTCTGTCTCAATGATAACTAAGCCACATTGTTGTTCTATTATACGACAAGAAGCTAAAAAACGATATTTATTATTAATGATCCTATTAAAAATAGGTCAAATTTCTCTCTAATAAACCTTGCTTCAGTTAATTATCGTCAACTTTTTAGTGTTCTGGCTATTTTTTCAGAGTGGAATCAACTATACTTAATCTAGAGAAATAGAAACGACTAAAAAGTGAGGTTTGCTAATGGCAACTGTTGATATAGAAAAAGTTTTAGAGACCTGTCTTTTAGCAGGAAAAATCATGTTGGAAAGTGATGCTGAAATGTATCGTGTGGAAGATACGATGAGTCGGATCGCTTTAGCATCAGGAGACTATCGCCTTGTTAGCTATGTAACACAAACCGGGCTGTTCGTAGGACTGGACGGGACTTCCACCATTCGGATGGTACAGATTTTAAATCGTTCAATAAACTTAGAAAAAGTCTCTAATATCAATCAATTATCTCGTGAATATGTGATGGGCGACTATACATTGGATGAACTTTTAACAAAATTAAAGGAATTGGAACAGGAACGGAAATTTTTTCCTTTATGGCTGCGCTTCATTAGTGCTGCGGTAGTCAGCGGAACAATTATGATTTTATTTGGCGGGGTTTGGTCGGACTTATTTCTGACTTGTCTTATAGGCGGTCTTGGGTATGTCCTTTATTACTCAAGCTTGAAGGTTTTGAGAATCAAATTTCTCTCTGAATTTCTTGCTGCCTTTTTCATTGGTTGTGCAGCTCTTTTGAGCAGCCAAATTGGTCTGGGAACGAATCAGGATATGATCATTATCGGCTGTGTTATGCCGCTTGTACCTGGCGTTCAAATGACCAATGCTTTACGGGATTTATTGGCTGGACACTATCTTTCCGGCGTTTCCAGAGGAACAGAAGCGATGATGACAGCTTCAATGATCGGATTTGCGATTGCTTTTGTTTTCCAATTATTTTATTGATGGTTCTACTATTTTTAATGAATCTATAAAAAGAAGCATGTCCTATTTCTTTCAACACTGAAAACAGTTGATTCATTCTTACTTTTAAGGAGTCTTTTTATGATTACTATACTTATTCAATTTTCTTTTAGTTTTTTAGCTTCTAGTGCTTATGCGATCATCACCAATGTTCCCAGACGTTCTTTGATCGCTTGCGGTCTATCAGGTGCAGCTGGTTGGATGGTGTACTGGGTAGCGATACAACTGGGTGCTAATGCCGCTTTGGGTTCTTTATTAGGCGCTTTAAGTGTGGCCGCTGTCAGCTTTATCTGTTCACGTACACTGAAATTGCCAGTAACGATCTTTAATATTCCAGGCATGGTGCCTCTAGTTCCCGGAGGTCTAGCCTACCAAGCTGTTCGTAACTTAGTGATCGGTAATTATCAAATAGCGATCGATGCTGCCGTACAAGCAATTATGATTGCTGGAGCGATTGCTTTAGGACTTGTCTTGTCGGAGGTCCTGAACCACAATATACGTAATTTTAGAGAAAAACGAGAAATACTAAGCTTGATTCGTAAAAAAGAGGAAAAATAATTAAATGATTTGAGAGGTGGATCGATGAGTGTTTAACTAATTCTTTCAGCTATTTATAATTAGAAAGGATAACAAAGAGATGATCAAAAAAGTTGAAAAGCTGACCTCAAAAGAACTAGAAGGAATCTTAGAAATTTGGTTAACTGTCAATATTGAGGCGCATTTTTTTATTCCGAAAAACTATTGGCTTGAGCATTTAGAATCTGTGAAAGAGCAATTACCTCTGGCCGATCTTTATCTTGCGATCGAAAATGATACGATCGTCGGATTCTTGGGATTGAGTAACACATATATTGCTGGTATTTTCGTTTTAAGTGCATACCAAAATCAAAAAATTGGAGAGTCTTTACTGAACGAAGTAAAATCAGTGAATAATCAGTTGAGCCTTTCAGTTTATCAAAAAAATCAAAAAGCATTGGCCTTTTATCTTAAGCATGATTTCCAAATTATCGATAAACAAATAGATGCAAATGATGAATTAGAGTATCAGCTTATTTGGAAAAAGTAATCAATAACTAAAAATGTCCGAAGCTAAACCGAAAAATGGTTTTGTTTCGGACATTTTTTTATAAACGATAAGCACTCATCAGATTTTTTAAAAGGACCGATAGACGTATTGATTTTTTGGTTCCTGAATTTCTTTTACTTTTCCTACTTCAACCACAGGAATTTCTCGTTTAAAAGGTGCATAGTATTCTGAATGAATGGTTCCAGTCAATTTTACCCACTCATTATTTTTAAAAGCTTGATCGCTCGGCATATGGGTCAATAAACCAAACACACCTGAATCTGCAACGCAGTGAATGATCCCAAATCGAAAAACAAAAATATCTCCCTGCTCTTTTTGTGCAGAATTGAATATAAAGCCTTCATAGGTGATCGTTTTTCCAACAAATTCGCTAGGGTAAGTATAGATCAGTTCCATTATTTCTAAATAATTTTCTTCTGAAACATTGACTTGATCATCTTTGATATACTTCGATAATGCTTGTTTCATTTGAGCTTCATAATCAGTTTTATCAAAATAGATGCTCGTATCAGGTTTTAAATACTGCGTTTCTACATCGGGATCTCCAACTGATTCCTTACTCAAAGGAAAATTGAAGCCCTTTGCCTCAACGATCGATGTATCTAAGCTAACGGTAGGAAACAAAAAACCAACAACTAAAGGTAAAACTAAAAGTACATAGGCTAGCGCACGTTGATAAGGTTTATCAAGTCCGTGATCATGCTCTTCGTGACTATGATCATGTTCATGATCAGCTTTTTGTCCATCTTCTTTATTCCATAAAATCAACTGAACAATTGCCAACACGAATGAAAGGACCATAGATAAAACAGCCAAATAACGATAATGAACATTTATATATTGATTTAATCTACCTGAAACTTGCAAATACATCATCAAGGTACTATAACCGACGAGTATTAAAAAACGAATCATGTATATTCCTCCTCGTATAATAAAGTTATCAGATTTATTCTGATATTTTGTTTTCATCCCCGTTGGGGTATGATTATTTCGTACAGATAGAGGGCATAGTTTTTCCTCCTTGAAGCTTTGTCTTCCTAATTAAGACTGATGCCTCTTCTCTACGGACTGTATATGAATGAGCTGGATAGAACCGTGTTTCTGAATCTCTCACGAGGCTATATCGTCCCTAGAGTTTGAGGAAAACCTTATCTGTAAACTCTTGTTGAAAGGTGTTGATTGTATGTTCTTTATCGGTATTGATATTGGAAAACGAAACCACGAAGCAGCTCTACTTGATGAACAAGGGAAACTACTTGGAAAAACACTTCGCTTTGCCAATTCTAAACGCGGGAGTGAACAGCTCCTACAATTTATTAATCAGTATGAACTATTGCCTGATACTACTATGATTGGAATGGAAGCAACTGGTCATTATTGGTTATCGATTTATTCATTTCTACATCGATTGGGATTTCATGTAACAGCTTTTAATCCGATTCAATCCGATTCTCTTCGAAATTTCTATATCCGTAAAACCAAAACGGATACCGTGGATTCAGTCTTAATTGCACAAGTAATGCGTATGGACTTACCTGACCCAACCCAACTGCCTAAAGAAGAAATTTTTCAATTAAAACAGTTGGAACGGTTTCGTTACAGCGTTGTTGATAATATGTCGGACTTGAAACGGAAAGTTATTGCTTGTTTGGATCAAGTGTTTCCAGAATATAATCAGCTTTTTTCCGATATGTTCGGAAAATCTTCTACACAGTTATTACTTCAATCTCCTTTGCCAGAGGATTTGGTAGAAATTGACTCCGATAAATTAATCCAACTGCTGAATCAAGCGAGTAATGGTCGCCTAGGGCGATCCAAAGCGGAACAAAAAGTGAATCAGCTAAAAGGTATCGCAGAGTCTTCTTTCGGTATTAGCATTGCGACAGATGTTTTCAAGCTTCAAATTCAATTACTTTTAGAACAGATTCAATTATTTGAAAAACAAATTCATCAGCTTGAAGATGAAATGGTTCGGATTGTTGAAAAACAAGAAAATTTCCTCACGACTATTACAGGAATTGGTCCAATAACTGCCGCAGTTATCATAGGGGAAGTGGGCGATATTCATCGATTTGAACGCCCAAATCAATTGCTTGCTTTCGCAGGACTAGATGCCTCTGTCCATCAGTCTGGTGATTTTACAGGTACCCAAAATCATCTGTCAAAACGAGGCTCCCCCTATTTACGCCGAGCTATTTGGCAAGCAGCTTTTATTGCTTCTCAAAAAGATCCTGCTTTATCCGCTTATTACCAAGGTCTTAGAACTCGGGGGAAATCCCACGGAACAGCTATTGGAGCCGTTTGTCGTAAGCTTGTGAACATTATTTTCGCTATTTGGACAACGGATAAACCTTATGAAGTTCGTTTAACTTCTGAAACTGAAGCCTAGAAAATTTTAAACTATATGCTAGGCTTATTTGTCGTGCACTACAGTTGCACAACAAATAACTAAAAAAAATACTCGTTTTTACTTGACCTTTTCATAGCTGGCTTAAAGTAAAAGCAGAGCAAACCGTTTAATCCTGTAGAAAATTAGGAAATTGACATTGTGACGCTCTTTGTCACATTGGCAGTTTATCTATTTTCCTAAGGATTGGTTTGTGAAGCTGGATAACAGTAAAAGCGGAATGAGCCCGCTTAGGCTCGACTAGAAAATAGGAAAACATGGCTGAGGCGCTTTTGGCCTCATTCAGGTTTTATCTTTTTCTCGAGAGACTGGCTCATGCAGCTGGATAAAGTAAAAGCAGAGCAAACCGCTTAATCCTGTAGAAAATCAGGAAATTGACATTGTGACGCTCTTTGTCACACTGGCAGTTTATCTATTTTCCTAAGGATTGGTTTGTATAGCTGGATAACATAAATGATCAACACTTTCTTACGAAAGTCTTGTACTGTTCAACATCAGTTCATTTCATTCACTGTGTTTCTCAGCAAAAGCAGAACAAATCCATTGAAACAGATTTTACTACCATGAATAAATCTCTTCTACGCTCAGTCAAAAACCGCCGCATTTACCCAGGAATTGCTAAAGCGTAAATAGTAACAACTACTGTCACAATGCCCACAAATTTCATCATAAACGATGTTTTGAAGTAGCGCTTCATCATTAATAAATTTTTGATATCGACCATTGGTCCAAAGACTAAGAAACCGACGATTGGTCCATTGCCGAATAAACTCAACAAAGATGAGCCAATAAAGGCATCTGCTTCAGAGCACAGAGAAAGTGTTGCAGCTAATACAAGCATGACTAAAATAGCTAAGATTTTTGTATGCCCTAATTGTAAAATAGCACCCGTTGGCAAATAGGTTTGCATCGCAGCAGCTAAAAGAGAACCAAAAATCAAATAGCGGCCTGTATCAAAAAATTCATCGATCCCATGCGTCAAGACTGACCAGCATTTATTCAAAAATTTTATATTCTCAGTCTCTTCCTCTTCACCGTGTTCACATGAAAAAGAACTAATTTCCTTTTTTAAAATAGATTCTTTATTCACATAAGCTAACCAAAACCCGATAGCTAAAGCAACCAGCATACTCCCTAAAACACGCCAAAGAACAAACTTCATCGAATTTCCAAAGGCAATATAGGTTGAAAACAATACGATCGGGTTGATGATCGGAGCTGTTATCATAAAGGCAAATGCGGTATATGTCGGTACTTCTTTTTTTACAAACTGATGGACGATCGGCACAATGCCGCATTCACATGAAGGAAAAAAGAACCCTAAAAAACTACCGACCAAAATCGATAATATTTTATTTTTCGGCAACAATTTTTTCACTCGCTCTGGTGTCAGAAACACATGCAATGCACCAGAGATCACACATCCTAACATAACAAACGGCAATGCTTCTATCACGATTGATAAAAAAATCGTCCCCATTTGTAAAACAGAATGCGGTAAAAATTCAAACATACAATTCCTCCTACTGCGACAAAAATAACCCGAACCAAAACATCTCATTTTTCATTCGTCCAAAATATAGTTAACTATACTGCACATTATCTAAAAAAACAAGTCAGAAAAAAATTTGATCCATCTCTAAAAACTAAATATAAAAAGAGACTGAGAAAAAACTAAAAATCAGTTTTTTCTCAGTCTCCTTCAATGTAAATCAAAGGGCAAATAACTCAGAAGCCGTTTCAGGATCTGTGTCATAGACATTAAAATCAAAATTAACGCCTAAGCCTTTTTCTGCTAAAATCGATTCCATCGCCATTCTAGCATGCTCTTTTGTATTATTTTCTTTGCTCAAATGCCCTAGATAGATACGTTTGGTCCGATCACCGATCACCTCAGCCATTGTCAAAGCGCCGTCATCATTAGATAAATGGCCTTTATCTCCTAAAATCCGTTGTTTTAGGCTCCAAGGATAAGGACCCATTCGTAAGATTTCCAGCTCATGATTGCTTTCGATCAAATAGGCGTCTGCATCTTTGATCGTCCCGCGAACATGATCGCTACAATAGCCCGTATCCGTCAGCATCACAAATGAACGATTATCTTTATAGAACCGATAAAACTGAGGCGCTGCTGCATCATGAGAAACACCAAAGCTTTCAATGTCCATATCGCCAAAGGTCAACACTTTTCCCATATCAAAGATATGTTTTTGCTCCGTTGCAACATTGCCGATCATAGGATCCATCGCCGCCCAGGTCTTCTCATTCGCGTAAACATCTAATTTATACTTTCTAGCAAGAACACCGACACCATGAATATGATCACGATGCTCATGTGTGACCAAAATTGCATCCAAATCTTCTGGTTTACGGTCAACTTCCGCTAATAATGATGTGATTTTCTTTCCGCTTAATCCAGCATCCACAAGTAGCTTTTTGTTTTCTGTTTCGATAAAAAGGGAATTACCTGTACTGCCGCTGGCAAGAATGCTGATGTTAAAAGCTGTTTCTTGACTCATCTTTTCTCTTCGCTTCCCTTCTTTAGTCTACAGCTACTTATTATACAACCATCACTACTGATTTTCCACCTTTGGAACCGTATTATTTGTAATGATCGTATTACTCATGGCATTGACTTGTTCAATTTGCAAGTTACTTCCCTTCGCTTTGATTCCAACGAACCAAACAGGCACATAAACGTTTTTTTCGCGAATTTTGTAAATTCTTGTGTATGCTAATTCCATGAACGTGATTTTTGAACTGCTCGGAATCTTATTATTGATATACAACGTTTCGATCGCATCCCGATCAGAAAATAGATCCATTTTATCCCGTAACTCTTCTATTCCTTGGATATGCGTCTGTGTATATTTATTGATTTTGTGAATGCCGTCAGACTCGCCTGTATTTTCTAATTTCAATGAAATTTGGGCGGTATCATCTTTAAAGGGAATATTTTTATAGACTTGAGACGCAACCAGCTCTGGAAAATCTCCTTCCAAATTGGAAAAATCAGGCATATAATGATACTCCGTACCAAATAAAACACTATCTTGATCTTTTAAAAACGTCTCTAAAGACTTCTCGATATTTTTCTCATCAATGAAATAACTGGTTTGCGTATAATTCATTTGAGGATATACAGTGATTGAATTATCGATCAACTCTACTCCGTTTTTAAAAAAATTTCGATCTCTCGTTTCCCGTTCATTTTGAATCGCATCATAAAAGTTGGTTTGTTCACCACTTAGATAATAACCTTCTTTTTTCTCACCTGTCAGTTTTTCTTTGTAGGTGATATCATCTTTAGCTAATCGTTTTTCGATACTATCCGTTTGATCAGAAAAGGATACATTGTTTTCTTCTTTTATTCCTTCTTGATAAATGCCAAAAAGAAACATATTCAATCCTAAAAAGGCTAGGAAAAAAATCCACTCGATTCGCTTAAAGTCCATTATTCCACCTCCGCATTCGCTAAGTGTTCCAATAGCTCAGGCACAGAGGACCACTGACCATCATAACGGATATACCATTCAGGAGTTAAGTCAACAACTTGAGTGACTTCTTCGATCTTATGCCAAGTATAACCGATCACCATCGAGTCGATTTTTTCTGGATCAGCGCCATTCAACGTTAGCTGCTCAAGCAAGCTTTCTGTACTTTGCAATTGAACTTCTTCTTCTGAAGGAATGGGAACTTGAATAGTATCAACACTTGTCTCGATCACTACACTACTTTTTTCAGCCTTATCGTTGCCAATAGTGATATGCACCTGTCCTTTATCATTTTCACTAAACACTGGGAAGCCTTCGACAAACGTTCGGTAATTGATTTCGGATTTTGTACGGTCAAAATAACGTAAATTCCCCATACTCGTTCCCAATTTTTTGATGTAGAAAAAACTGTCAGAAAATATGTTATCTTGAGCTGTTCTATTCTCGATATCTCCACTAAAATGAATCGTTCCAAGTTTTTCATCTGCAATCAAACGCTCATTACGGCTAGCATAGGATAAATCCTGACTGTCTTCGTTCGTTTGGATATCTTCCGTGTTTGTGAAAAAAGCATTTCTGAATTTAGTTACAGGCTGTGAAGCTAAAATATAACTATATTTTTTCATCTTCAAATCATCAGACAAATAATAATGCTTTTGTGAAAGAGACTGTTGTTCAGAGATCGGATTATATTGAACGCCAACCTTGTTCATCAAATTCAAGACTTTTTCATTATCCATAGAAATCGGTGTTTCATAAATATCATTTGAGCTAAAATTTAGAAAGCGCAGTTTATTTTGCTTTAAATTCACCTGTATACAAGTGAAATGAATATCATCACTATCTGTGATATCTTCTAAATCGATACTCAAATCATAGACAGACATATATTCACTTAGCAAAAACGGCCCTTCATACAAGAGTTCAAACCCTTGATCCATCGTCAGATAATTCTCAAACTGACTCGCATCATCTTTAACGACCTGAGTCAGCTTACCAAAGGTTGCTTGTCTGATTTCATTTTGAATATTGGTGATCAGGTTCTCACTATTATTCATTTCAGACACACCGTTTTGCATTCGGATCAGGCGCAATGGTAAAAAGACATCTGTATCAAGACGTTCATTGACTACTGCAGTTGCAAGTTGCTGATCATTTTTGATGGGCTGTTCTTTTTTTGCAGAGCTGAGCCAAATACTAAATGAAAAATATAGACTAAGCAGCACTAAAAAGATCAAGCCGATTCGAATGATTCTTTCTGTTGTTTTCATTCCCACCAATCCTCCTCATAAGGTTCATAAGGCAAGGATATATAAAAGGTTGAGCCTTGACCTTCCTGACTTTCTACCCAAATTGCACCATTATGGGCCTTGACCACTTCTCTCGAAATAGCCAAACCGAGCCCCGTTCCACCCTGGGCTCTAGCACGAGCTTTATCGACACGATAGAAACGATCAAAGACTTTATTGATATCCTTTTTAGGAATGCCCAAGCCCTGATCCGTTACACTAAATACAACATTGTTATGTGTTTCAAGCAAGCGACAGGTGATCGCTCCGCCATCTGGAGAGTATTTGATCGCGTTGTTTAGAATATTATCCAATACTTGGATGATTTTATCCGTGTCTAGCTCTACCCATAGATCACGCTTTGTAAATTCACGATGGATCGTATATTTTTTTTCATTGGACTCCACCATCATATCAAAACGATCTAAAACAAAATTGATCAACTCATTGAAATTGACGTATTCCAGCTGTAATTCATTATTGCCCGAGTCCATCCGTGAAAGATTCAAGAGGTCATTGATCATTCGAATCATTCGATCGGTTTCTTCCAAAGTCACATTTAAGAAGTTTGGTGCGATTTCCGGATTCTCCCAAGCACCTTCACTTAATGCTTCGATATAACTGCGCATACTTGTCAACGGCGTTCTAAGTTCATGAGAAACGTTGGATACAAATTCACGGCGCTCTCGCTCATTTTTCTCCTGCTCTGTCACGTCATGAAGCACACAAACCAAGCCCGTAATAAACCCTGATTCACGGCGGATCATCGCAAAATCGACACGAATGATCATTTGGTCTTCAGGTGAAGTCGAACGATCGATCAAAATTTCTTCTGGTTCTTCTAATAATTTACGTAACGTATAGTCCGTTTCAATATCTAATAATTCTAGCAATGATGAACCGATCACATCTTCATCTTTTACATTTAATAGAGACAGCGCCATTTCGTTGATCGTGATTACTTTTCCTCGTCGATCAGTCGCAATGACACCATCTGTCATATGAGCAAGCACGCTATCTAGACGATTTCGTTCTGCTTCCATCGTTTCTTGCGCTTCTTCGATTCTTTCAGATAATTGATTGAAGGTTTCCGCCAATTGTCCAAGCTCGTCTTTTCCATAGACTTGGACTTTCCCCGTATAGTCTCCTTTAGCGATCCGCAGAGCCTGTTCTCTCATTTCACCGATCGGCTGTGTAATCGAACGAGCGATCAATAGAGTGACGATGATCGAAATAGCACCCGCGATCAAAGAGGCTGTAAAGAAGATTCTTGCAGTATCCGTGATCTCCTGATATTTCCCTTCTATATTACTTTTAACATAAAGAACCCCGATGACTGTATCGCCAGTCGGGGATTGAATAGGCACAACGTTGATGTATACACGTTTATCCTGATCCATTGCTGAATATTTCTTTGCACTAAAATCATTCAAATCACGGTAATCATTCTTCTTGCCGACGATGCCTTGACGATTCAGGTCACTTGTCGCACGAACGATTCCTTTATCGTCAACAACTCGCGCTTCAATTGTTTCAGAACCAGCAAAATCATTGAGCGTTTTCTTCAAATTCGCATCGATTTCTGTTCGGTCTTGATTTTTTTCACCTAATTTGCTGCTGATCGTGCTAGCGAGCTGTGTTGTTTGGGAATCAACATTTTGTTTATAGTCATTGATTGTGGTCGACTCTAATTCTCGGATAAAATAGCCGCCAATGATTTGGATCGCAATCAATAACAAAAGGATAAACGATAAGGCGATCTTAAAGTTTACCGATTGAAAAAAGTGAACTTTTTTCCTCATAGATCACTACTCCTGTTCAGGGTTACGAAGGTAATAACCAACACCACGGCGTGTCACTAAATAGGTTGGATGACTTGGACTATCTTCGATTTTCTCTCTTAAACGACGAACGGTTACGTCAACTGTTCGAACATCACCAAAGTAATCATAGCCCCAAACGGTTTGCAGCAAATGCTCTCTAGTCATGACTTGGCCGATATGTTTGGCTAAATAATAAAGCAGTTCAAATTCACGGTGAGTCAGCTCGATCTTACCGCCTCTTTTTGACACCATATAGGCATCTGGATGAATCGTTAAATCACCGATCATCAATTCCGACTGCGTTGTCGTTTCAGCTTCTTTTGCGCTCGTTGCTCCTCGACGCAAGTTTGCTTTTACTCTCGCAACAAGTTCACGATTTGAGAATGGTTTTGTGACGTAATCATCAGCACCTAACTCAAGGCCTAAAACTTTATCGATCTCAGAGTCTTTTGCCGTCACCATAATAATTGGCATATCGTATGTTTTACGAACTTCTCTAGCAACTTCCAGCCCGTCCATTTTTGGCAGCATCAAATCAAGGATGATCAAGTCAGGCTCTACTTCTTTGACTTTCTCTACTGCTTCTTCTCCATCATATGCTGTAAAAACTTCATAGCCTTCTTTGGTAAGATTATACTTTACAATATCTGAAATTGGTTTTTCATCATCTACAACTAAGATTTTTTTCATCTAAGAGGCACCTCTTTTTCATTTGTCTTTTTATTAATCAAATACATTTTCTCTTATTATACCTTATTTTGTCCACTGTTTCATCTCTAGCTCATAAGGCGCTTTTTTTTAAGACTCAGATATTGCTAAAATAATGAAAGAATGACTATAATAAAGAATAAGTTTTTTTAAAGGAAGCGATCAAAATGAAACCACCTAGATTAAAAAAAGGGGATCAGATTCGTGTTGTTGCCCCCTCCAGCAGCTTTGCCCGTTTAAATGATTTCGGGATCAACCTAGCAGAAAAGAAATTGACCGAATTAGGCTTTATTGTCACATATGCTGAGCATACGAATGAAGAAGATGTCCTAGGCTCTTCCTCTATTTTGAGCCGTGTCAAAGATTTACATGAAGCCTTTTTAGATCCTGAGGTGAAAGGTATTTTAACGGCGATCGGCGGTTTTAACAGCAATGAGCTTTTACCTTATATCGACTTTGAATTGATTAAACGCCACCCCAAAGTGCTTTGCGGTTATAGTGACATTACTGCCTTATGTAATGCGATCACGACGAAGACTGGCCTTTTGACCTATGTTGGTCCTCATTTTTCTAGCTTCCAAATGGATGAGCTGCAAGACTATCAGACAGAAAATTTTGAATTAGCAACCATGAAAGAAGAAGCTTTTGATGTTCGTGCATCGAAATCTTGGAGTCAAGATGAATGGTATTTGCCTCAGCCTAAAAGAGAGCTGCATAGAAATCAATGGAAGGTTTATAGCCAATCGACACCTGTCACTGGCATCTGTTACGGCGGAAACTTAGGAACGTTTCAACTACTATTCGGTACACCGTTTCTTCCAGAGCTTGAACAATCGATTTTATTTGTAGAAAATGCAGAAGAGAATGATTACCATGACTTTGCGCGTGGTTTAGCCTCTTTACTTCAAGTAGTAAGACATCCAAAAGCATTATTGATTGGACGTTTCCCAAAAGAAACTGACATGACAGAAGAACGTCTTTTAGCTATCTTAGGTAAGTATCCTTTGTTAAAGGAAATACCAGTGATCTATGATATGAATTTCGGGCATACACAACCGATCTTTACTATCCCGATCGGTGATCGTGTGACCGTTGACACTACAACAAAACAATTGACCTTTTTTTAACAATAAAATCCACTGCCGATTTCTGTTACCGAATGAAATCGACGGTGGATTTTTATTGGTTGTACTTCTCTTCCAGCTCCTCATATAAAGAAATTTTATCGTCCAGTAAATGTAAATGATTTTGAACTTTTTCATATTCAGCTAGAATCTTTGAGCGATGCTTCAACAATAATTCTTTTCGGGCTGTGATCGTAGCATCACCTATTTTCCTTAGTTGTGTATATGTCTTGATTTCCTTCAAAGAAATTCCAGTGTTTTTTAACTTGATGATGAATGTAGCCCATTCAATATCTTCTTTACCATACAGTCGATAATTATGTTCATCTCTAAATGGTTCAATCAATCCTTCTTTTTCATAATAACGTAGTGTATGCTCACTAATACCGATTTTTTTAGCAAATTCACTGATCGTATAAATATCTAGCACCTCCTTTTAAATTGTTCTTGCATTAGAGTCGTCTCTAAACCCTATACTTTCATTGTACCACCAAAAAAATTTAGGAGGAAAAAAAGATGAACTATGTTGTAATTACAGGAGCAAGCTCTGGTATCGGCTTAGAAGCCGCCAAAGCATTTGCTTCTTTAGGAAAAAATCTAATCTTGGTTGCTCGAAGAGAAACACGTCTCGATCAATTGAAGGCTGACATTCTGGCTGAACATCCTGAGCTGGATATCGTCCTCAAAGTGGTTGACTTATCTCAGCGTAAAGCTGTTTTTAGTCTATACGATCAATTGAAAAAGTATGAGATCGACACATGGATCAATAATGCAGGCTTTGGCTATTATCACTCTGTTTCAAATCAGGATTTAGAAAAGGTCGATCAAATGCTGGCGGTCAATATTGAAGCTCTAACGATTCTTTCTACTCTTTTTGTAACTGATCATGAAAATAAAGAACACGCACAGCTGATCAATATCTCTTCTGCTGGAGGGTATAAAAATGTTCCTAATGCAGCTACTTACTGCGCATCAAAATTTTACGTAAGTGCCTTCACTGAGGGGATCGCTTTAGAATTAGAACGAAAAGGAGCCCCGCTTCGAGCCAAAGTCCTCGCTCCTGCTGCGACAGAAACTGAATTTGCTCAAATCGCCAATGACTCGAAAAACTATGACTACTCAAAGGCTTTTTCTATGTATCATACATCCAAAGAAATGGCACAATTTTTATTGACTCTTTATCATAGTCAGAAAGTTGTCGGTGCAGTTGATCGCGATACGTTTCAGTTTCAATTATCAGGTCCATTGTTTGCACATTATCAATCAGGCATGAAAAATATGTAAATAAAAAACAGTCTAGCGATGTTCGATCGCTAGACTGTTTTTCATTTATGCTTCTGTATCAAGCAAGTACTTAGCAACTAATGCTGCAAGCGCGCCACCAATCAGAGGAGCTACGATAAATACCCAAAGTTGAGATAAAGCATCTCCACCAACAAAGATCGCTGGTCCTAAACTTCTTGCTGGATTCACAGATGTTCCTGTTAATGGAATACCCACTAAATGAATCATTGTTAAAGTCAAACCAATAACGACTCCTGCAAGTTTAGCATTGCCTTTTTTAGCACTTGTAACGGTCATGATCACTAAAACAAAAATAAATGTTAAAATAATTTCTACTAGTAATGCACCGACAGCACTTAAATCACCAAAACCATTTTGACCAAGGCTTGTTGTTTCATATCCTGCTGCATTTAAGATAGACAATAATGTAAATGAAGCAAGGATCGCTCCCACAACTTGCCCTACGATGTAGTAAATGAACTCCATTGAAGAAATTCGTTTATTGACCCACATACCTAATGAAACAGCTGGATTTAAATGTGCACCAGAAACAGTCCCAATACTGTATGCCGCTGCAATGATCGTTAACCCAAATGCCAAAGCGATTCCAGTTGTACCGATTCCTTCCATACCATTTCCTAAAACGGCAGTTGCGGTACCAAAGAAAACTAAAATGAATGTTCCAAGACATTCTGCAATTGCTTTTTTCATAACTTTTCCTCCCTTAATTATGTTCATTATTACATTATCACAAAAAATGAAACATTTCATGATAGTTTCAATTAGATTTCAAAAAAAGAGTCATGAGTAAAAAGAAATATAATTGATAAACATAATCATAAAAGGAATATAAAAAAAATACCAACATTAGGCACTGCAATACGTGCATAAATGTTGGTATTTATTAATCAATCTAACAATTGAATACCGATCCCTAAAAGTCCTGGTCCAGTATGAACAACTAAAGCTGGACTGATCGTCCCAAAATAGATTTTTTCAGCTTGTGGAAAATGCGCTTGCAGCTTTTCATAAAACTGTTCTGCCTCTTCCACTGCTTGCCCTTGAGCTACTGCCAGCACAAATTTTTTATGATCTCCAATAAATGATTTGACCAGCTCGAATGTTTTATCCAAGCTTTTCTTTCTACCGCGCGCTTTCGCAACTGTATGGTAGATTCCTTCTTCATTACAGGAAATAATTGGATTCAGCTTTAAAGCATTTCCAAGAATAGAAGCCACTAAACCGATTCTTCCACCTTTTTGTAAATACTCCAATGTTGCTACGTTGAAGAAAACTTTCGCTTTTTGAACATTTTTTGAGATCGCATCTATAAGTTCTTCCCATGTTGCTCCAGCATCAATCAATTTTGCGGCTTCGATCGCTTGTAGGCCGCTGCCAATTCCAATATTTTTTGTATCTAAAACGAATGTCTCCAAATCTTCTATATCTTCACCGATCAGCCTAACAACATTAAATGTTCCACTTAACCCACTCGAAATAGTGACTGCTAAAACTTTTTCATAGCCATCCGCTTTGATTTGCTCAAAAATTTTTGTAATCGTTTCTCCATCAGGTAATGATGTGCTTGGAATTTCTATTGGCAAACGTTCATAGACTTCTTCCGGTGTGATATCCACTTTGTCCGTATAAATTCGATCTTTATAGATGATTTGTAACGGAATCATATACATGCCGTATTGTTCGATCAGCTCCTGCGGTACATCTGTCCCTGAATCAACTAATAAAGCGATTTTCTCTTTATTCATAGGTTTGTTCTCCAATTTCTTCTAAATATTTTTGTTCTAGTTCAATGACTTTTTCAGTAAATAGTTTCGTTGCAAAGGACAATGTTGCCCCTTTTACAGCTAAATAGTCCACTGTGATCGGCTGATCAAAAGCTGCGATCGGCTGCTTCCCTATCGCTTGGGAAATGACCACGGCCAGTGCCGCTTCTTGCTCATCACAAAAAAGATCATAAGCTTCTCTAATCCCAACTGCGGAACCCTGATAGAGAATTCCTTGTTTGATTTCCGGAATGGTCAAGACCTGTTTTAATAAAGTGATAGCAATCAGAAAAGCTAAATGCTTTTGATTGTAACGTTTTTTCTGGGGCGCTGGAATCAGTCCTAGTTTGACATAATTATTGACCATCGATGAGGTCAGCAATGTGTGTTTTTCTTTCAAAATAATGGGCGATAAATAGCGTTCTACCAATGTGATCACCTGATCCATATACAGGTCTATCTCTGGTAATTCATGCCACCTTGGCAAATGAACATCCACTAATTCTTCTCCCCATGTTTGTAAAGAAGATTTTATGTTATTCACATTATTCCTCCTTCTCATTACAAAAACAGTTTAACATTATTTTAAAAAACATTCAATCTAGTTGTCATAACTAGATTGAAAATAATAAAAAAAAGTGACTGAGACAAAACTCTACGAGTCAAATCCCGGTCACCTGTAATCCAGATAAACGGTGAGAGCAGAAGCAATCCCACTACGTTGCACTCCGATCTCATCAAATGCTAAGGGCTAAAGCCCTAAGCTTTGAAGGTCGGAAATAAGCTAGAATTCACAAAAATTTGCAAAACAATTTTCGTGAATTCTTTCTTATTTCTCGGGATTAAACACGTCTGTCTCAACCTCTTCTAATCCTACTAAATAGCGGTCAAAAAATCAGGCTCTTCAGCAATCTCACTATAACCTAAACGCCTTTCATTTCATCCTTCTTCCTGTCTTTTGCTAATTATTAAAAATCGTTAAAGCCGTCGTCTTCTCCATCACGTGTAAAAGGATTGAAACTGAATTTATCTCTTTTTGGAAAGCCGTTTGGATTAAAGTCACTATGAGGATCAAACCGTTCTGCATTTGTTGGATCGACTTTTCCAAAGCCGCCAAGTCCCCGACCAGGACCACGATGCATATGGGGACCGCCAAATCCTCTTTCCTCTTCTGGAATTTCTGCCTCTAAAGCTCCTAGAAGTTTATCCATAATAATTTTGAAAGATGCTTGTTCTTCCTCTGACAAAACATCAAAAATCGTTTCTTCCTCGCTTCGGCTATTATCTGCAGCAGTCATCCCTGCTTCTGTAAGACGAATAACCATGACACGTCGGTCACTTTCAAGCGGTTCACGATCGATATAGCCTTTTTTCTCTAATTTTCCTAGCAGCTCACCTAACGATTGGGGACGCATATCTAATAAATAAGACAATTCTTTTTGAGTTGTTTCTGGTTTCAATTTTAACAAATTCAACACACGCCCCTGACCTCTATGAGGGTTACCAAATGGTCCGTGATCTCTCCGACGTTTCATAAAATACCGCTGCATCATTGCTTGTAATCTTAGAAACTCTTCCATCAATGTTTGTTCTTCCATAATTGATTCCTCCATAAAAATAGTTATATATCAGGCACCTGAATTATATTATAAAGGTACCTGATATAAATGTCAAGAGTTTAAATGAATCTATTGTAAATCGACATCGACAGCTACCTGTATAAAAAAATATCGGAGATTACTTTCGCAGCAATCTCCGATGATCATAACGATCATATTTTTTTAAGTTCACGTTTACCAATGATTATCCCGATCAAGAAAAATACTTCCAGCAAGATAAAAAATAGAATAAAGCTATGCATGAAAAATTCTTCTGGTAAGACATTTATGATCGGATCTGTTGCTGGATCAAACAACCAATCATCATTGTTAAAAAAGACACCATGAAAAGCCACAAAAAACTGATCAAAGCCAATCGCCATCAATAGGCCAAAAAATACTGGAATGATCATCCCCCATTGAAAAGGTCGAATCAAACGCCATAATCTTTTTACTTTGAACAAACGATAAATAAACAAGCTGCTTGGAATGATCGTCACAAGCAAGACTCCATAACATAAGAGAAAAAGCCGCTTGACTTCATAAAAATGAAAAGCTCCGCTTGCAGAAACTGGAAAGTCAGAGAGCTGTAATGTTTGGTTCCAAGGATTGTTCAAATAAGACATCAACTGACCAAAATTCTTTAAAAGTTCCGATTGACTGATCGTTACTTGATCAAGTATATTCAACGCTTTGATGTCCCAAACATAAAGGGGTCTAAAATTGATCGTCAATGTGATACTCAAGGAAAGGATCGTTAAAATCACACATAGAATCCCCAAGCGTTCCAGCCAAATCCAGCTGGTTTCCTTTCTCCTCATATCAAAACGTCCATTCATCTAACGAATTTAAAATATACGTTGGTTTTGCTGGTAGATCAGGAACAGCTTCTTTTGGAGTAAAACCTGATAACACAAGTAAGCTATCGATGCCATTTTGAAGACCTGACTGAATATCTGTTTCATAGTTGTCACCAACCATGATCACTTCTTCTTTCTCAAGCCCCAATACTTTCAGTGACTCATTCATAATGATCTTATTTGGTTTCCCGATCATGACCGGTGTCGTTTGGGTAGCTGTAGCAACCAATGAAATAAATGAGCCTGCTCCAGGTAATAAACCACGTTCTGTCGGGATACTTTTATCCGGATTTGTTCCTATAAAGACGGCGCCATTTCGAATAGCAAGTGCAGCGATAGCAAATTTTTCATAGGTAATTTCAGTATCCAACCCAACAATTACATAATCTGGTGTTTTTTCATCCCAGATAAATCCAGCTGCTAAAATCAAATCAACTAAGCCTGATTCTCCGATGACGTAGACTCGCTGACCTTTTTTCTGCTCCTTCATATAATCGATCGTCGCAAGACTAGCCGTATAGACTGTTTCGATCGGCACATGAATATCGAATTCCTGTGCTAATCGGTCCACGACCGCTTGTGGTGCTTTTGTTGTATTGTTTGTGACGAAAAGAAATGGTAAGTTTAGCTCTTGTAATCGTTCTACAAAACGTTTACCGGCTGGGATCACTTCTTTTCCAAGATAAATCGTACCATCTAAATCAATTAAATAGCCTTTGTAATGTTTTTCCACAAATGATTACTCCTCACGTTGACGAATCGTAAATGAACGGCCTTGACTGCCAGTACTTTCTTGTTTACCGACCGTTGTTTTTTTCTGTTCATTTTCTTTACGGTTTTTGATCACTGGTTTGGTTTTATTTGGCACTGGTGTGCGTTTTTCTTCTGTATGTGCCTGATTTTTATTTGCAGGTTTTTTATTGTTCTTTTTACGACGTGTTTGTTGTTTTTCTCTTTTTCCGCCGATGCGTTCGATCACAAAATAAGCGCAGCCGAAATTGCAATACTCATAAAGATAATCCTCTAAGGTATCGATGCGCTGCTCTGGTGCAGCTTTACGATTTGAATCACTAAAGAACCCTTTTAATCGTAGCTGATCATAGCCCCAATCGCCAACGATATAGTCATATTTTGACAAAACATCACTGAATCGTTCACCTAAACGCTCACTGTCGAACGCTTCACGATGGTTCTTGACCAGTTGATATTGACGATCTCCGATCGTTAAATGATCATCGTCGATAAGCGTTACGATCTCGCCTTTTTTCTTTTCTTTAACTGGTTCTTCTTTTATCTCTTCGAGAACTGCTGTAAGTTCATCGGTTAAGGTTGCTTCTTCTTTATGCTTTACCGGCTTTGCCGACTTGTATGGTTTCTTTGTTTTTTCTGTCATATTTACACCACCTGATTTTTATTATACCTTGTTTTTACTGGATTGGATAGTGGGCAGCTAAGTAGTCTCCCAAAACCGTTCGCAAAAATTCTGGGAAGATAAATTCAATTTCTCCAGCTATTTCGATGGTTGGGAAAAATGGGATAAACATAAAATGATCGACTGTCGTAAACGTATAATTTTTTTGTGGATCAATTGGTCGATTTTGCCAAAAGCCTTGTCGCGTTTGTTTATCATAAGAAAAACCATCATAATATAATTCCCCGAAAACCTTTCCGCGAAAACCCATTCCAGAAATAGGAAATTTACGTAAATAATGTCGGTTTTTCTCCATTTCTTGAAGCATCCGAACAAAATCAGCACCTGAAAGAGTCACTCGAATCAAATGCATAGGATGCGGTAAGCTTTCATGCAACTGATCTTTGTCAACGATTCCTTTTGGTATATCTGTCAAAAATAGACCATTATTCAATACAGCAGCCTCTGTTCCGCCTTTTTCTTTTAATGCGTTTAAAGCTGTCGTCATCAATGAATGTTCTGTATTTAGGTCGATAGAGAGTGAGTATGGAATCTCGGCGAGCTGCTCTGCCTGTAATAGCTGGTGTCCTAATGTCAAGTAATCCTGAATTTCTTTTTGATCCTCTACTTCTTCCGGTAGATCCGCTGTCGGTAAGGCTTTTGCTGTACTATGAACGATCTTGTTTTGTTCCACTGTTACATGGACCTCTCCAATATAATGCCCGAATTTCCCTGCTGCGGATAATTGTGTCTGATTGATTTTTTCTCCATGCCTAAATAAATGATGTGTATGTGAGCCTAATAAAATATCGATTTCTGGAAATTCATTGGCCAGCCTGATATCTTCATCAATCCCTAGATGGCTCATCAAGATCAAAATATCACACGAGGGACGGACCTTTGTAAGTAACGATGGCAAAACTGATTTAGCAGTATGGATCGTCCAGCCATTCGGTTCATAAGTCAAAGGAAAAGGAGCCGTTAAAGCAATAAGTCCAATTTTAATATTACCTGCTGTTTCTATGAGTTTGAATGGCTCAGACCACTCCGGAGTTTCCCCGGTTTCTTTATCTTGTAAATTTGCCAGCAGCACATCGAAATTTCGATGATCATACAAATGATTCAGCTGTTCTTTAGAATTCCCTACGCCTTCATTATTCCCGATCGTTGCTGCATCATAGCCGATCGTATTCATCAGCTCAATGTTTGCCTGCCCATCAGTCGCCTCAGTCAGTGGGTGCCAACGATCGACAAAATCCCCAAGATCAACTGTTAGAACTGTTTTTCCTGTACGGAGATACTTCTCTTTTTGACTCGTCAGATAACGTCTGATCTTTGGCCAGTTTTCTAGGTGGGAATGTAGATCATTTGTGTGAAAGATGACGATTTCTTCCATCATAGCACCTCCAAAATTCAGTATATAAAAGTATAGTACCATATTTAGACTTGAAGTATATTGCAACTTCCTCTAATTCTCTTTTGTTCATCTAATTGATACTGTACCGCAGTTTTCGGATATTTTCACTATTTATAGTTTTCTTTTGATATGGTATTCAAAGGGGATTCAAAAAATGAATTTAAATCACCGAATAACTTTTTTTACTTATTCCAATTATTTAACAATAATTGAGTGATTTTTGCAACCAAACAAAAAAGGACTTCAATGTTTGAGGTCCTTTTTAAATCATTCATATTAAAAATTATAGATAGTTCTGTACCAAGTGTACCCTCCACCTGGAACAGGAATTGTCATTGGAAGAGTATTACCTTGAACTGTCATCGGATAATTCCACCAAGGATTCCAGATATAATAAACTCTATAGGGTTTTCCGCCGTTTGGATTCTCACTATCAACCCACCCATATAAAGCAAATGCGTGTCTGGATTTATTGGAATCCCCATAACCAATTCCACCAATGTATAAAGCATTACCTTTACGTAAATTACTCTCTACTACGCTATGCGATACTGTGTTTTCTACCCATTTCGGATATGTTTTTCTATAATTTGCATAAGCTAGTACATTTTCTGGACTAATACCTTGGTTTTCACGTTGTTTAGCCGTTAATTTAGGAAATGAATAGTTTGCTATATCAACAGCCCGTGTAGGTCTAGCATCAACTTTATTACTCAAAATAGCCGCTGTAACATAACCCGCACACCAAGGAAGATCACTTTGTGTTTCATTGATTTTCCAATTTATCATTGCGTAATTTTTTGCTGTACTCACACTTGAACGTGTTAGTTTGGATCCCTTTGATATATTAGCTTGTTCCACAAAATCTGTTTGCTCAGATACATTCTTTTCCTCAATATTATTCTCTGTTGATTGTAATACCTCATTGGCATCTTCTATTGTAAGTTCGGTAGTGTCACTTTTTTTGCTTGAAAATTCATCTCTAGGAGCTTCAAAAATCTTTTCAATTGTATCATTAACTCTGTAAAAAATATCATCTTCTTTTACAAAAAAAGAAATAGGTTCACCGTTAGCAGAATCAATTGCAATATTCATCTCATTTACTAAAAAACGAGTAACCGACGAAACGTATTCTCCAAGTTCGTTTTTACGTACTGAATAAAGAAATTCTAGCTTTTCATCTAGATACACCGGGTAATAAACAGTACCTTTTTCTGTTTTTTCTCCGTCAAACATTGAAAAAGCTGATCCCAATGAATAATCAGATGCATTTGTATTATTGCTTTCTAAAAACAATATTGATGTTAGCGCGAGCCCAAAATCGTTTTTCGCAAATTGATCTACTTCTCCTGATACGGATTCAGTTTGAACAATGACATCTGCACCTTCGGTAGCGTTTGCAGTTACATTTTGAAATGAAACTGCTCCAAATAAAAGCAACATTGACAAAATTATTTTCTTCATATAAAAATCCTCACTAATAGTATTTAAATTATTTCTAATATTAAATTAATAATATCTAAAAGTAATTTATTTGTAAAATTGAATTGGTTTGCTAGTCCCCTCAATACCTTCAGTTCCATCAATGCTTTTTGTATATATCATTTCATTATCTGATAGCTTGAATGTTAAAACTATTTTTTCATATTTGAGAATTAAGGTATCTTTAGTAACTGTATCTATAACGCAAATGTACTTATACTTCTGCACATTATTTTCCAACAATTCTGCGATGATATGTCTATTTTCCGATTTGGCAAGACTCAATTCATATCTCGAGTCTTCTCCTTTGCCTTCCCAAGTCTTTAAAAACAAGTCTGTAGCCTCCTCTTTTTTTTCTGTTTTACAACTACTCAGACTAATTAAACATATTATAACTACTAATATTACAGACAATTTCTTCACTAATTCTCCTCACTTTCTGAAACAACATGATGTACAATACATTTTAACACATAATGTAAGATATAAAAATAGAGATCGAACAAAAAAGCTCCCATCTCATAAGAGATAGGTTGATTGGTATTCAAATATTTATCAATGAAGTATAATAAAGTAACAATGAAAATACAGGAGGCTCGAAATGAAAGTACAAGCACCTTTTGGTTTCATTTGGCTCGATGCGAATGATCAAGGCCTGACAAATATTTCTTTTACTGAACTGACAGATCACCATGACAATCGATATACACGACAAGCGGCAGATGAATTGGCTGACTATTTTTCAGGAAAGCGAACATCCTTTGACGTTCCTTTATCGATTCAAACTGGCACAGTCTTTCAACAAAAGGTTTGGCAAGCTCTCACTAGGATTCCATATGGTGAAACGCGCAGTTATTTAGATATCGCTATTGCAGTAGATTCTCCAAAAGCCGTTCGTGCAATAGGACAAGCGAATAGTAAAAACCCACTTCCAATCATTATTCCCTGTCATCGTGTAATCGGAAAGAACGGCAAACTGACAGGCTACTTAGGTAGCGCACAACAAGATGGATTAAGCATCAAACAAGATCTTTTAGCGATCGAGCACATTATTTTTTAACAAAAAAACGTGTGGAACCTGAATTTTCTAGGTTCCACACGTTTTGTCACATCATTAGCTTAATTTAGTTTGCAGCTTTTGCAGCATCAGTAGCATCTTTTCCTCGATACTTTTCCAAGTATTGTTCTTTGGTCATGACATCACCGACATTCATATTGAATTCCACAAGATCCAATCCAGTCATATAATGGATAGCTTCTTTGATCTTCTCAACCGTTTTGTCGAATAACATAGAAATATCAACATCATACTGACAAATAACAGAAACATCAACGGCTACTTGTTTTGTTCCAATCTCGACATCAATACCTTTTGTTAAGTCTTCATTATCTCTAAAACGTTCCGCAAAGTCCGTGAACAAGTTCCCACTCAAGCCTAATATACCGTCGATATCTGAAATAACAACACCTACGATTTTTTTGATCACTACGTCATCAAAAGTCAGCTTAGATTTTAATCCACCTACAGTTTCTTTCATTTCTTCTGTCATTTTTATTTTCTCCTCTCAAAATTTTTTTGTTTAAATTCCTATCATTCCGCGTACTGCATCGATCAAGGAATAGATATCTAAGTCTTCATCCCGCATTTTACCGATAAGATAACCTACTGTACCAAAAATCAACAAAACCAAGGTTTTCCCAAAGCCGATCCAAAGAAAAAGTATTGCCAATAGGAAAAACAAGGTTGTCCAAATAATTCTAAAGCGGTACGGTTTAAGTTGTTTGAACCACTCTTCTTTTTGTTTTTGATCCATCATTTTTCCCTCCTAAACGACTCGTGAATGTTTTTTTCCAAAAGAAGCAGAATCTGTAGGAGCCTTTTCTTTTACAGTAACGATCACTCTACTTTCGATCGATTCTAAAGCTTTAGACAACGCTTCTTCTACTTGCCATTTGATTTTATCTGCCATTGGTGCAAAGTCTTCCTTACTGCGAACATCGATCTTCAGTTTAACAAGTACCTTTTCTTTTCCTTTGATCTTGACAGTCACTTTTGTTTTATCTGGATGGATCATTGAATCATAGGCATTTTGCACAATTTGGACAAGCGTACTTCTAAGAATTTCCGTACGATTCGATCCATCTTTTACGACTAACCGCTTGCGGCGTGCAGAAACGGATAAAACAAGCAATAAAATAAGAGTCAATAGACCGCCTAAAATCAACAAAATCCATTCAAAGAATGAGAATAGCCATAAATGACCAACGATAAAACGCCCAACTGTTGAAGATAACCAAGGAATTTGAACCACTTGACTAAGCAGGCCCAGTGTTCCAATGAAAAGTACTAATGCGATCAATCCAAATAAGGTTTTTACTAATCGCCTCATAATCATCTCTCCTCGTAAATCCACATTTTTTTACCTTAGTTAAATTGTACCGCCTAAAAATTTGTATTACAAAAGATACGAACTCTATTTGAACAATTAAAAAGAAAAAGTGAACAAGTCTCTTCTTTTCATACGTTTGACTAATCCACTTTTTCTGTTTATTCATCTAGATATTCTTCTTTAGAAAACTCTGTATCCTCATATTCTCCACTATCTCCATAATACTGATTATAGCGCTGTTTAAATTTACGAAATAGGTACGTCACAAGTACTTTAGCAATCGCATAAATCGGAATTCCAAAAATCAGACCAAACATGCCGAGTAGATCGCCCATCACTAATAAAACGATCACAATGGTCAGTGGATGCACAACAAGACGTTTTCCCATCACTTGCGGCGCAATTAAATGACCATTCAGCATTTGGACGATCATCCAAACAATACTCATTTTGATAAACATTCCGAATGAAACCATCAAAGCAACGATCGCAGCTGGAATAAATGCAATCACTGGACCAATATAAGGAATCACAGCTGTCACACCAACAATGATCGATAAGGTTCCAGAATAAGGAACTTTGATCAACCAAAAACCAATAAAAGTCAAAATACCGATTGCGATCGATACAAGGATCTGACCTTTTAAATAGGCACCTACTTGACTGCTCATCGTCGCACCGATCTCTTTCGCATCTTTTCTAAAGCGTGGTGGAATAATACTTAATACGAATGAAAAGAATTTTTGATCATCCTTCAGTAAAAAGAAGGTGATGATCGGTGCCGTGACCATGACAAGTGCAAATCCAGTCAATGTTGAAAACACAGTCGAAGCTCCTTCAACTGCTTTAGAAAAATAACTGCCGATTTTATCCGACACATTGTCGAACCAATTTTGTACACTCGCTAATGCATTCGCCAAAGGTTTTTCAAAAGCGGAATTATGGAAAAAGTCTGCAACCATTTTGTTGAGATCATCCATATATTGAGGAAAACTTTTAACTAGCCCATCCACCTGCTTTTGAATGATTGGTACGACTAAAATAATCCCAATAACGAACAATGTGATCAGGACAATAAATATAGCAGATACACCATATACTCGTTTTACCTTATGCTTTTCCAGCCAGTTTACCACAGGGTTAAATAAATAATATAAAATCAATGCTAAAATTGTTGGCCCTATAGTTGTCTTAAAGACGACCCCGATCGGACCGAAGATAAAACCAACTTGATGGAAAATGAAAATCACTGCCCCTACTAGAAGCAGGGCTACAAGCGTAAATAGTAAATTTTTCCCTCCAAGAAATTTGATCCAGCGTGTTTCTTGTTTCTTTTCCAAATCTATCCCTCCCGTCATCCCTTTAATTGTATCTAAAAAAAGTCTATCTGTAAAAAATTCGGTCATGATAAAGAAAAGAGTGCCTGACAAAACTAAAAATCAGTTTTGTTTTGCACTCTAGAACGTAATAAGTAGCGGTCAAAAGTCAAGTTCTTCGGCAATTTTTGAAAAATTGCTCGAACCTAGGCGACTTTTGCCTCAACCTCTGTTAGATGTTAATTTGACGCTTTGCGTCCTTTTCTTTGTGTAGCTTCCATAATAACTGGTAAAATCACCGGACGGCGTTTCGTTTGTTCAAACAAGTAACGGCTTAATTGCTCCCGGATATCTTGTTTTAATTTACTCCACTCAAAATCGCTGCTTTCGAGATGTTTTTCAACGATCTCCGTCACGATATTGCTGCTTTCTTTCATCAAATCTTTGCTTGTTTTTACATAAACAAAGCCTCTTGAGGTAATTTTAGCAGGAGAAACGATTCGTTTTTCACGTCGATTGATCGTCACAACAGCAACGAAAATGCCATCTTCAGATAAAATCCGGCGATCACGTAATACGATATTGCCGATATCACCGACACCGATCCCATCGATCATAATATTTTCAGCAGTTGTACTGCCAGCTACAGTCATTTTCTTTTTCGTGTATTCCAGAATATCTCCACGCCCTGTGATAAAAATATTCTTATATGGAATACCTAATTCATGAGCTAAATCAGCATGTGCTGCTAATTGTCGATATTCTCCTTGTACAGGAATAAAATATTTTGGTTTGATCAAGTTTAACATCAACTGCAAATCTGTCGGACTGGCATGACCAGACACACGCATATTATCTGAGATTTGTTTGACAACGCCGCCAGCTCGGTAAACGATATCTTCTGTTTTAGCTACAGCTGTTTCCATTGCTGTTGTTGGCGTAGTCGTGATATAAACTAAATCACCTTCCTGGATTTTAATGGTACGGTGAGTTTTATTCGCCATTTTTTGCAGCGATTTGATTGGTTCACCCATCGTTCCTGTTTCCAGAATGATCAGTTGTTCCGCTTGATATTTCTTCATTTCTTTTACACCGATAATCAAATCTTCACTTGGTAATTTTAACTTGTCCAACTTGATCGCTGTGTTGATGATTCGTTGAAAATCTTGTCCTGTCAAGACGATCTTGCGATCAGAACGATGGGCAGCATCTAAAATTTGCTGTACACGCTGTAAATTACTTGCCACACAAGCTACGATGATGCGGCCTTCCCAATAGCGGATCGTATCGAATACTTCATCTGCAATTTGAAGTTCAGAAACAACTTGTGAAGGATTTTCGGCATTTGACGAATCACTCAATAAGGCAAGAACACCCTCGTTTCCGATTTCTGCTAAACGCCCAAAATCAGTTTGATACATCGGTATGGCACTTTGATCAAATTTGAAATCACCCGTATAAACAATATTACCTTCTTTGGTTTTTAAGTTGATCCCAATCGACTCTGGTATCGTATGAGTGGTTCTAAAAAAGCTGATTGTCGCATGCGCAAAATCGATTTCCGTATGTGCATCAACTACGTGAAAATCATCAAAGTTCTTTGACTCTGCATGATCCCCCACGTTTAATTTAGCTAACTCGATCGTTAACTCTGTACCAAACACTGGTACATGGACTTTGGCTAACAGATATGGTAATGCTCCAATCGCATCTGCATGTCCGTGTGTTAAGAAAACCCCGGCAACGCGATCGATGTTTTCTTCCAAATACGTAAAATCAGGAATGACTACATCAATCCCCAGCAGTTCATTTTCTGGATATTTTAATCCGCAATCCAGCACAAAAATTTCATCTTCCACTTCTGCGATGTACATATTTTTACCATTTTCACGAACGCCGCCTAAGGGAACGATTTTTATTGTACTCACTAGTTTCACCTCTCTATATTCTCATACTGGATCATAGATCCAATATGCTTAAAATTTTCGCCTTTTCTTCAGAAGTACAAGATACAAGAGGTAAACGCAAATCACCGACAGCAATGCCTAAATGATTTAACACAGCTTTAACTGGCGCAGGAGATGGTACTGAAAACAGTGCATTCATCTTGGGCAGTAATTGCCGTTGAATCGCTGCTGCTTTTTTCAACTCCCCTTGATCCAGCGCTTGATACATGTTATACATTTCCGTACCAAAAACATGACTGGCTACCGAAATGACCCCTTGTCCACCTATCGCTTTATTTGAAAAAGCTAAGGAATCTTCTCCAGTATACACTAAAAAGTCTTTTGGCGCTTTCTCGACCAACTCAGTTAAGGCATCTAAACCAAAACATTCTTTGATAGCAACGATATTTTCTAATTCTGCTAAACGCAAACTTGTCGCTACATCAAGGCTTGCTACTGTTCTTCCCGGCACATTATACAAAATGATCGGCAAATCACTCGCTTCAGCAATGGCTTTAAAATGTTGGTATAGTCCTTCTTGATTTGGTTTGTTGTAGTAAGGAACAACGGCTAAACCAGCATCGATACCGCGAATAGCAGAAATTTCCTTCACAAATTCAACCGAATCCCGTGTATCATTGGTTCCCACACCACAAATGATCGGTACACGTCCATCGACTAAACGAATCACTTCATTGAACAATTCAATTTCTTCATCATGGGTCAACGTAGGTGACTCTCCTGTTGTACCTGCTAAAATTATTCCTTCTGTATGATTATCAAGCAGATGATTCACCAATTGAGGCAATCTAGAAAAATCGATTGCACCATTTTCGTCAAAAGGTGTGACCATAGCTGTGATGATCGTTGCATTTTCTAAATTCATACTTACTTCCTCCTAATTTAAAAGCGGAACAAATCGTTTAATCCTGTAGAAAATTAGGAAATTGACTTTGAGACGCTTCTTGTCTCACTGGCAATTTGTCTATTTTCCTAAGGATTGATTTGTGCAGCTAGATAACATTTAAAAGCGGAACAGGCTTGTCAAGCTCTGACAGAAAAATAGCAAAAATCGATTGAGACGCTTTCTGTCTCACTCTATTTTTGTCTTTTTTCCGAAGAGCTAGCCTGTGCAGCTAGATAACATAAATGATCAACACTTTCTTCGAAAGTCTTGTACTGTTCAACATCAGTTCATTTCATTCACTGTGTTTCTCAGCAAAAGCGGAATGAGCCTGTTTAGTCTCGACAAGAAAATAGGAAAACATGACTGAGGCGCTTTTGGCCTCATTCAGGTTTTATCTTTTTCTCGAGAGACTGGCTCATGCAGCTAGATAACAATAGATGCGGAACAGGCTCGTCAAGCTCTGACAGAAAAATAGGAAAAATCGATTGAGACGCTTTTTGTCTCATCTATTTTTATCTTTTTTCCGAAGAGCTAGCCTGTGCAGCTAGATAATAACAAGTTCTCATTTCCCAAAGATCCAATTTTTGGAGCGATCTATTCAACACCAACCAAATTCATTGCATGCAATGTTTCAGCAATTTGAACGGAATTCCACGCTGCACCTTTTAACAAGTTATCAGAGACGACCCACATATGGTAGCCTTTATCGATATCGATATCTTTGCGGATCCGTCCAACAAAAGTTTCCTTACGATCGATACTTGTCAAAGCCTGCGGATAAATTTGCTGACTTGGATCATCTTGTAATACAGCACCAGGCGCTTCTGCTATCAATTGCTTGATTTTAGCAACATCTGCACCATCTTCTTTGACTTCGATATACACAGATTCTGAATGTCCAGACAACACTGGAATCCGTACACATGTCGCAACAACTTTGATGCTGTCATCTTCCATGATCTTCTTCGTTTCATTGATCATTTTCCATTCTTCATATGTGTAATCCTCATCTGAAAAAACATCGATCTGCGGTAACGCATTAAACGCGATCGGATAATGTTTTTTATCTCCACCACTCGGTAAAATCGTTGCTTTGAGCTGATCGGCAGGTGTTCCATTGATATAATCTACTGCTTGTGATTTTAGCTCTTCCATTGCGTGGATACCAGCTCCGCTAACTGCCTGATAGGTCGATACGATCAACCGGTCTAAGCCATATGCTTTACGGATCGGCTCAAGTGCCACCATCAATTGGATGGTTGAGCAGTTTGGATTAGCAATGATTCCTTTGTGACGTTTCAATGCGTGGGGATTGACCTCTGGAACTACTAGAGGAACTTCTGGATCCATTCTAAAATGACTCGTATTATCAATAACCACTGCTCCGCGTTTTACCGCTTCAGGAGCAAATTGTTTAGAGATACTTCCGCCTGCACTGAACAAAGCGATGTCAACATTTTCAAATGACTCAGGAACTAATTCTTCGATTACTAATGTCTGCCCTTTAAACATTAGTTCTTTACCAGCTGAACGTTTCGATGCCAAAAGTTTGACATGGTTCAACGGCAATGTTGAATCAGCCAACATCTCGATCATCTTTGTCCCAACAGCCCCAGTTGCTCCTACTATGGCAACATTATACTTTTCTTTCATACTTATTTATCTCCTCTCGTCTTCCTGAAGAAAGTTGCTTTTTTCATTTTACCATAGTATCGACTATTACTACATAGGAAGTAAAGTGATTTTTCTCCATTTTATTGAAATAATTCATTCTACTCATCGTCAAAGAAGTCCCTACGTCAATCTATTGACATTTGAAACGTATTTGTTATAGTTAAAAGCGACATTTACTTAATTTGAAGGAGTGAATACCATGGCACGTGTTGAAAGTTTTGAATTAGACCACAATACAGTAAAAGCCCCTTATGTGCGCTTAGCTGGTACAGAAAAAAATGGGGAAGCGCTGATCGAAAAGTACGACCTACGTTTCTTACAGCCAAATGAAGATGAATTGCCGACAGCAGCGGTTCATACACTGGAGCACTTATTAGCAGTGAACTTACGTGATTATCTAGAAGGAATCATCGACATCTCTCCAATGGGCTGCCGCACTGGTTTTTATATGATCATGTGGAATGAACATTCACCAAAAGAAATTCGCGATGCATTAGTAAACGTGCTTAATTTTATTGTTGAAACAGATTTCGTTCCTGCTGTTTCTGCAAAAGAATGCGGAAATTATAAAGACCATTCTTTATTTTCTGCACAAGAATATGCAAAAATCGTTTTAGAAAAAGGAATCAGCTTAGATCCTTTTGAGCGTGTGCTTTAAAATGACTAAAAAACAAGTGCTTGGATACTCATCCTAAGCACTTGTTTTTTTGATGCCGTCCATTACCCCAACGCCACATCTAAAATCATCATGATGATGAAACCAAGCATTACACCAAAGACAGCAAAGTGTCTTCTGCTGGTTACTGTTTGCTGCGCTTCCGGAATCAGTTCTTCGACTACCACATAAATCATTGCTCCTGCTGCAAAAGCTAGTGCATAAGGCAATAGCATGGTGACCTTCGTTACCAAGATAGCTCCGATGATCCCTGCGATCGGTTCTACAATTCCTGAAGCTTGACCATACAGAAAGGCTTTTTTGCGACTTAGATTTTCTTGACGCAAAGGAATCGACACTGCTGCACCTTCCGGAAAATTTTGAATCCCGATTCCTAGAGCAACAGAAACTGCCGCCAAAACAGCTTTTGTTGGATCATCCGCTGAGTTGGCTGCGCCAAAGGCTACTCCGACTGCTAATCCTTCTGGAATATTATGTAATGTAATAGAGAAAACGAGTAAAATCGTACGTTTTAGATGACTCGGTAACCCTTCTTTTTCATGATTAGGGCCAAAATGCATATGTGGCAACGTCTTATCAGCAATATATAAAAACAGTCCGCCTAAACCAAACCCGAAACTTACGACCAGCCAAGCAATACTGCCGTTCTCTTCAGCTTGTTTGATTGCCGGGTCAAGTAAAGACCAGAAACTCGCAGCGATCATCACACCTGAGGCAAATCCCAGCATCAAATTCAAAATATCTTTTTTTATTTCCTTAAAGAAAAAAACCAATGCTGCCCCCAAAGCAGTCATGAAATAGGTAAATCCTGTCCCAACCAACGCTTGCTGCCAAGCATCCATCGACAATAACCAATCAGTAAACACTCATATCCCTTCCTTCCACACTCTACTCCCTTAACTTTATCATATCAATGATTTTATGACTACGCTTTACAACAAAAATAAGGGCAAAACAAAACGAATCGTACGCTTTTGCCTCACCCTTATTCAATATTATTTGGTTATACAAGTAAACTTTGTCAGTTAAAAACTGCTTCTTAGTTTTTCAAATTACTACTTATCATCATGTTTGTGGAATTTTTCTTTGATATCTTCAAAGCCTTCTTTGATCTTATCGCCTAACTTTTCAGCACCGTCTTTGATATCATCACCGGCATCACGAGCTTTATCTTTTGCATCTGCAAAAGTTGATTGCGCTTTGCCTTCAAGTTCTTTCCCTTTATCATCGGTTACTTTCCCTTGAACTTCTTTAGCGGTACCTTCAACTTTATCCTTTGCATCATCTAAACGTCCATTTAAATCTGCCATGTCAAAATCCCTCCTAATATTTTTTAGTACACTATTACAATAGCACCATTTTAGGGTTGCCACAAATATTTAGCTTTTTTGGGAGACATGATCTTTATATAGGATAAAACATTTATTCCTCATACCTTTTGATTATCTTATTTTCTCTTTGGCCAAAGCTAAACACCCTATCGTACCCGGATCATCCACTAAGGCTGGCGTAACGATATACTCTTCTAAAGGCGGAGTTTTCACATACCCATTCACTAGTTTTTTAAACTCTTTACGAACCTTTTCCAGCATATGTTCCTGCTTCATTACGCCACCACCAAAAATAATAACTTCAGGTGAAAACATCAGCGTTGTGTTATAGGCTACCTGAGCGATATAATACGCTTCGATCGACCAAAATGGATGGGATTCTTCTAATTCTTGTCCTTTGCTTCCTGTTCTTTTTTCAATTGCAGGACCGGCAACCATTCCTTCCAAACAGTCTCCATGAAAAGGGCAACTTCCTTCAAATAAATCGTCTGAATGTCTTCTAAGTGTTGTATGCCCCATCTCAGGATGACTGAATCCTTCAATGAAATGGCCATTTTGAATAGCACCAGCCCCTACACCTGTCCCGATCGTATAATAGACACAGCTAGATGATCCTATCCCGTGCCCTTTCACGTATTCTCCATAAGCTGCAGCATTAACATCTGTCGTCCAAGCAATAGGAAGATCGAAATGCTGCTTCATCTTTCCGACGAAATCAAATCCTTGCCAAGCCAACTTAGGAGTAGAAGTGATGTGGCCATATGTTGGCGAATCCTCATGAATATCGATTGGTCCAAACGAACCAATACCGATCGCCTGAAGGTCATATTGCTTGAAAAAACCGATGACCAAAGCCATTGTTTCTTCTGGAGTCGTCGTTGGAAAACTCACTCTTTCTAAAATTTCTAGGTCATCTGTTCCAACGGCACATACAAATTTTGTCCCGCCAGCTTCAATACTACCTAATAACTTTTTCATTCTTTTTCACTCCTTATAATGATCTTTTGATTTTGTAGACAGTTCGGCCATGAAATGGACGATCTGGATATAATGAAATATCACCAAAACCCTCAAAAACACCAGCACCAGGGCTCACTTGGGTTTCTAACGCGATTCCGCCATGGCTGACCATCTTAGTCCCTCTCATTTCTGGACTATTTTCACCAAATTGAGCTGTAAAAACAACAACAGCTGGACGATCTGTATACATTTCAATCGATACATCTGATTTAGGCGAAGTGACGATCGCCTGCGGCTTTTCAAAACCTGTTTGATTTAATAGGAATGGGTGATCTAACCCATCAACCATCATATTTTGTTTATAATTCGTCTCAAAAACTTGTTTTATTGCAGTATTGTTTCTAAAATCAAAAGGTGTATCCGTGACATTCCGCAGTTCTCCTGTGACAGAAGTCGCTTCATCTACCACTGCAAAACGATCTGCATCAATAAATAGAGAATGCTCACCAACCGTTTTTGTCACATCGCCTGTCAAATTGAAATACACATGGTTCGTCGGATTATAAATTGTCAGCTGATCTGTTATTGCCTGATAATCAATGATCCACTCATCTTCATTCGTCAAAGAATATATTACCTCTGCTTTTAAATCCCCTGGAAAACCATGCTCTTGATCAGGACTTTCATACGTAAAAATCACTGAAATTCTTTCTTCCGTTTCTTCTGTTCGAGACTCCCAAAGTCGTGATTCAAAGCTTTTGGCTCCTCCGTGAAGGGTATTTCCACTAAGAGGATCGACTGGTAATTGGTATTTCTTATCATTGATTGTAAATTGTCCTTTTTCAATTCTGCCAGCTACTCGTCCAACCGTCGCACCGATGTATAGATCTTTTTCAATATATTCTTTTGCGGAGTCAAACCCCAATACGATATTGCGCTTTTCACCAGACACAGGCACGATCAAATCAACGATTCGTGCACCTAAATTAGATACGCATAACGTAACCCCGTTATTATTAGTAAGCGAATACAAAATTGTTGATTCGCCAAAATCTTTCTGTGTGATGTTCACTACTTCCATTCCTTTCTTTGTTGCGTTATTTTCTTCTTTTATTATAGCCGAAATTCAGTATTTTTGTTATTTTTATTGTATTTTATATTATGTTCCATCATAATTGTCCCTAGTTTTATTCTTCCGAACAATAAAAATAAGCTGAAACAAATCTTCAGCTTATTTTCAACCTCTATTTACTTTTCTTCAATATCCTGAAAAGTTAGAATCTTTTATTAAGAATTTATTTGGAAATTGCCTAATAACAGTATTTACAAATCCTTCTTTCTCATCTGTCTGATTGTCATAATTAGTACTAAAATCGATAACACTATTATTAACACTAGTTGATAAATCATGACAAGGCTTGAATAATCACTGTCGTCTACAAGAGTATAATAGCCTGGTAACCATTTATTGATTGAATCAACATTTGCAATGAACTTTAATCCAACGAAAAGTAACAAAGAAAATATAACTGCCCTAAAAGTGCCAAAGCTTATTGAAAAAAACATTCCTACAGTAATGAACAGGAGTAAAAAAATGCCTCCTGCTGTACTTTGAAGCACCAAATGTAAATGATATCCTTTAAAATCAATAAGTAGTCCTTGCCCATGTTCAGAATTAGCTACAAATATAGTATAAAACAACGTTGATAATACAATATTTAACATGTAGCAAATAATCAGCACTAATGATACAGCAAAAAATTTCCCTATTACTAATTTTTCACGAGATTTCGTTCGAATAATTTCCAGGAGAATTTGTCCTTCATTGATTTCTCCACCTAAAATTGACGCTCCTAAAAAAGAAAATAGCACTAAAGGTATTCCTAACATCATTAATAACGCCCACATACTGGTTGCAAAAGAAATGACATCTAACCTTCCATTGATTAGTATAAATTGCCACTTAAAGTAAATTCCTAATGCATAAATTAAAGAAAAGCTACTTAAAAGAATGATTCCAATAAAAATCCTTCTTTTAAACATTTTAAACATTTCGACTTTAATAATACTATTCATCCTCTATCCCCCTTAAACAAACTGTTTAAGTCTTCACTTTCAATAGATATATTTTCGATTGCTCCACCATTCAAGTAAATTATTTTTAATATTTTATTCAACAAATCAATATCGTCGTTCAAGATCAATACATCTCCATTTAGTGAGGTTTGTTGCTCTAATTCTTGAACCAATTTGCTAGCTGGCGTTTTCAAATGAATTTTTATCTGCTTATTTTCTATCTTAGATACCTTTTGAATCTTCTTATCCTCTATATAAAGATAGCGATCACACATTTGTTCTATTTCTGACAATTGATGTGAAGAAATCAAAATAGTTATGCCATATTTTTCCCGCATCTCAAAAATAGTTTTTTGCAAGTCTTCAACCCCCAAAGGATCTAATCCTACAAATGGTTCGTCCAAAATTAGGAATTTCGGATCTTCCAGCAATGAAAGGGCTAGTCCCAGCCTCTGTTTCATCCCAAAGGAAAAGCCTTTGACCACTTTTTTGTTATTGGGTAAATCCGCAAATGCTAACAACTCGATTATTTTGTCATGTAATTCTTTTTTACTTTTATTAGATTTTTTATACTTGTCGATCACGTACAAGTTGTCATAGGCACTCAAATATTCAAAAAGTTTGCAATCTAGCAAATAGCCAAATTCATCCATCAAATTTGATTTCTTTAAGTAGTCCGAATCTCCTTTAAATGTAATCCGTCCTGCATCAAATGAAGTCAAACCTAAAATCACCTTCATGAGTGTTGTCTTTCCTGAACCATTTCTTCCCAGTAATCCAATAATTTCACCTTGATTGATTTCAAAAGAAACATTATCTAAAATCACTGCTTTACCATATCTTTTATGTAGATGGTCAACCTTTAAAATTGTGCTCATAGTTTTTCTCCTTATGCTAGATAGAATGGCTTAATTCATAAAAGAAGCCTTGCTTGTTGTATAAATCAATATATGTTCCACTTTCGATCACTCTTCCATCTTTTACGCATATAATTTGATCCATTGAACGTAAAAACGATTTTCTAAGATCATGGGTGACAAATATCAAGGTCTTCTCATGATCGAGCAAAAACTTCTCAGTGATTTCTTTTCCAGTTTTGTAATCCAACGCAGAAGTAACTTCATCCATCAAAACAATCGGAGCATTTCTTACGACCGATCTAGCGATTGCTATTCTTTGTTTTTCACCACCAGAAAGTTCTACACCTGTTTCTTTGATAATCGTATTCCCTAATTTTTTACTTTTTTCTTCTAACTCTGAAAAAGAAATCGCATATTCAATGGTCGCGTCTGAATAATTTTGTAATAGTGTAATATTTTTTTCTAATGTTTCACTGAATATAAATGTATCTTGATGAACGAATGCAACATCATATTTAATATGATGTTCACTCTTTACGTCTTTTCCGTTATATAAAATACTTCCTGAATAGTCATCCAGTAGTTGTCCTATAATATTTAGCAGTGTCGTTTTTCCACTGCCACTGTGCCCAACGATGGCGTATTTTTTCCCCTTTTCAAACAGTAAATCTATCGTTTGTAGAATATAATGTGTTTCGTTTACAGAATAGCTAACATCTTTTAGCTCTAAGGAGCAAAAATCATTCGTTGTAATGTCATCACTCTTTACATCATTAGGGTGCTTTTGGACATATCTTTCTAAATTTTCTCTGACTGTCTTACTGCCTGCAATCTCCACAATAGCTCCACCTAATAATTGCAAGGGCTGTATAACCATATTTGTTATCTGTGTTATCGCGACCATTTGACCTAAAGACAATCTCCCCTGAATGACTAAATAACCGCTTACGCAAAAACAAATAATCAGAATTAGATATTGAGTTGATCCTATGATCAAATTGAATCGAGTATTTTGGATCTTCAACATTTGACTATTTGTTTCTAAATCAGTTAACGCAGTCAAATGCTTAGCATTAAAATTTTTTTCTACTCTAAATGATTTGATTACCTCATAACCACCAAAAATCTCTTTCAATTCATTTAAGTAGGTGCTTTTCAGCTTAGAATTGTTCTCAGTTAAGGAATCTATTTTGCGACCAGCTAAGGAAGGTATGATGAATGATAAGACTGCACACAGCAAAATAACGCCTGTAACCAACACACTTACGGACAGTAAATAAGCAAATGCTATTACAATAACAAAGATGTTTTGAACAACTAAAAATAGATTTTCCAAATAATAGTGTTCATAAACTTCCAAATCATATTCAAAAATATTTATCTTCTCTCCCATTGTACTCTTTCCAAATTCAGAAGGTTTTAGCCCAAGTAAATTTTCCATCACTTGATTTTTTGATGTAAGATGGACTTTTTTTAATATTGTTGCCTCTAAAATCGAAGCCATATAATGAAAGAAAAAATTAAACACAATAAAAAGAAAAAAAAGCCAGATAGATAGAGTAAATACACCAAAATCCTTGTTAGTTATTGCATCGATAAAACTCTGAATAATTGGTGCAAATGAAATTTCAATAGTACTTGCAATAAACGAAAGCACTAAAAAGACAATAACAAGTTTTTTCTCTTTTCTTACGATTCTGTTCATTACATACTCCTTAATGACGAAAATATTCCTACATTATCCTATTTTTTAACGAAATGTTTTAGTGGTCTCCTCATAATAGTTATAAAAAAGATTACAATACGGATCTTTTGCTAATATATCTTCATGCTTTAAGTAGGCTCTAGCTCGACATCCTCCACCACATAAGTATTTAAATTGGCATTCTTTACATCCGCCATTCAATTTATCTACCTGTAAGGAAGAAAAAAGTTGTGCCTTTTCAGAAAGTTTACGCATATTCGTAACAGTATCACTTTTTATATTTCCTATACAGAACTCATCGTACATTAGCATATGGCAAGGATAAACATTACCGTCAGTTCCTATAGAAATCATCGTTTTTCCTGCACCACAATAATTCTCTGCTTGAAGCTGTTCTCCACCAATCGATGTATCTTCAATAGCTAAATCTGTATCCAGCATAAAATCACTGATTTTTTGAATATCTTCTGCCTGTGGTAAATAGCTCTTCATTTCTCCTTCGAAACAAGCTGTAAGGATACTAAAACTCATCGTGACACCCAATTTATCTGCAAGCGAAACATATTCACTTAACTTATGCGCATTCAAATGATGAACCGTTGGCAAAATATTTACATTACTTCCAGTTTCTTTTAAATAGTTGATTGTTCGAATAATTTTTTTAAAGATGCCTTCATCTCGTATAAACGAAGGGCAGTCTTCAGCGTATGAATCTACTGAAACCGAAACTGTATCCACGTATCTTGATAGACCAGCAAGTTTTTCCTTATTGTAAATCGTTCCATTCGTAATCAAAACAATATTGGGAAGACCACAGTTGATTTTCGCATATCGAACAATATCCAATAAATCATTTCGTAATAACGGTTCCCCACCAGAAAATACAAGATTCTGGATTCCTGCACTCGCTAATTGTTTTATAGAATGACAAATTTCTTCATAATTCATGTCATCTGCGCTATTTCTTTTATCATCAAATGAATAGCAACCAACACAGTGCAAATTACATTGATTAGTTAAATGAAGATAAGCTGTCATTACTTGTTCTTTCTTCTTTAAGGGTGCATACGAAATGAACTCATTGTCCAAAAGAAAGTCTAAAAAAACTTTCTCTTCCTCCGTCAATAGATCCCTTTCAACAGCTTTTCCTTTTTTTATTTCATTAAAAAATGTAGCTCCTCTCGCGTCAATTCCTGCTACAACCCCATTATCAAAATTGAAAATCATGTTGATTCCTTTGATTTTTGAACTACTTGTATGTGTATTTATGTACATATTATTTCACCAACTTTCTTCTAAATATAAATTGAGCGATTTTTGTAAAAACCAAAACCATCAAAAATACCATGAATACAGAGGATAAATTATTATTGAAACTTACATTGCTAATACTCAAATTTTCTGCATCTCCAACAATATTTTTGGTGTTATTAATAATTTCAGAGACAACCGTTTCACTAATCAGTGTGTTCACGAGCAGATAGAACGCAACTGAATATAAAACAGAAGCAACAAAAATAATATAATTTTCTATTTTTTTTCTTATATTTAATTTATTAACTATAAGTGCAACCGAAATTGAAAAAAGCAATACTGGAACAATAACGATAAAAGCAAATGCAGATAAGAAATTAAAAGAACTAACTGCCATAACAACATAAATCCACAAACCTAAGAAAATGACAGGAGCAATATAAATATTCTTTTCTCTAAGTATGCTCAACACGATCCACTCCTTTTCTTTCTAAAATAATCAGCCTGCAATCAGCAACAAATTATAAAAAGCATGTATAACAGACGTATATAATACAGAGTTTGTTTTTAATCTTACGATTGAAAAAACTACTCCTAGCGGGAAACGATACACTAAATTATCTAATGGATTCTCTCCTACATGTCCAATCACTGCAAAAATAAGTGCACATAATAAGACACTGTAAAAGGTATTCCACGACTCCAATAATTCGTTTAAGATAATGTTTCGGTATAAAAATTCTTCTGAAAATGCTGCAAGAAAATAATGAGCAAGTAGAAAAAGTATTGTAAATTTACCAAATAAATTTGCATTAAGGTTATAGTAAATGATAGAGAAAGCAACGATTAAAATCGATGATATCCATAATTCTTTTTTACTCCATTTAAAAAACACTTTCTCTGTCTTGTTCAAAAACTTTGCCAAAGCAATAGGAATTATTACAAGAGAAATAACTGTAGGTAACGTCATCCTTAATAAGATTCCAGACTTTGTAGGCAAAATATTCATTATTAAGACCAAAGTCAACAATGCCACACCTGACACAACAGATATCCCTACACTAATGAATAGTGTCTGCAGCTTCTTTTCAGTTAGTTTCAACTCTATATTCTTAATTCTGATCACTCCTTTTCAAAAACAACGGTAAAAAAGTTTTTCTCCCTTTTTTACCGTTATCTTTAAGCATCATTTTCTTGTTAAACATCGCTCTTAATTTCTTTAATATAATGACCTACAGATGCACAAAAAATAGCTCCTACTGACACACAGCCAGCTTTTTTCCCTTTTTTAGAAGCAAATAGTAACATAGCTTTCCACCTCCTTTTAAGAACATATTTACCAATGACAAACTTTCTTATCATTTACAATGTAATTGGTATGTCTAGTATATGTGCTATTTAGTCACTTCATACTATTTATGTAGTAATTTGTATGCTTTTATGTATCAAATTGTTGATGAGATAATGAAGTACAAAAAAAAGAGCTTTTGACTATTGATCCTCAATATGTCAAAAACTCTCTTATCCAATTGGCAAAACGATAATCACTTTAAATTCATTTGCTTTCCAAGAAAAATCTGAATATCCTTTTAACCTTTTTACTCGCTCTCTGATACTATTGATTCCTAAACCGTATCTTCCTCTTTTTTTAGAGGATTTTATTAGTTTATTTGAAATATTTAAATCTTTGATATTTGTAGGATTCGTTACTTTGAAGATCAATTTTTTTTCATGATAATAAATACAAATATTTATTTGTAGCTCACTTTCGATTCGGACACATTCTTCAATAGCATTATCCAAAATATTTCCTAAAATCGCACAAATATCTACTACTTTGTCATCAATCGTTAAATCTACTGGAACTTTCAATTCTAATGCAAACTGAACGTTTTGCTTCTTCATCTGACTAATTTTGCTACTTAATATTGTATCTATTGGCCAGCACTCAGTATAAGATACATATGTATCTATTGAACCTGCAGTGATTTCTTTCAACAATAACTTAGCTTCCTCGAGGTTTTCATTATATACATGATAGTTCAGTCCAAGCAATAGATTCTTTAAATCATGTTTAAGTGTACGTAATTCTTGCTGTTTTTTTAAAACATCTTCATAATGCTGATTCTGTGCACCAACTAAAATTTGTTGTTGTAATAGATATGTTTTTTCAGTTAAATAATTATACAAAAAAATGTTCATCATATTGATACCCATCATCGCCAGACTAAAAAAAATCTCTTCCCAGACACTAAAATCAAATGGATACATAAATAGTAAAATAGATAGGAATGGAGCAACTGATAACATTAAATATTCTCTATTTTCCAGCCCTATTTCATTAGAATTTTTAAAATAGTACAAAAATCCAACAATTAATATCGCCAAAATTGTGATCGAACTATATGAAAATATAAATTGAATTAAAACCTCATCTGGATCAGATTTTCCCTGAGATAACACTAATAGCTTATTCTGAAATAAAAATAAGAACACGATATAAAAGTAATGAAACATCTTTTGGACAATTGATCCAAAAAAACAAAAAACGACTAGACATGCAATGATCAAAAAAATCATATATCTAAATTCGATCATTTCGGTTCCATTATTAACCGTAATCTTAGTACTTAACACTGCCAAGATACATAAAAGAAAAAATCGTTTCCTACTAAATTTCAATTCTAAAAAACTAGTTAAATAAACAGCTATATACCACCCTTGAAGACCAACTAAAAAGATTGCTAATAAAAGAAATAGAAAATCACTCATATGCCAATTGACCTTTCAATAAAATGATTATACGCTTCTGAGAATTGTTTTCTCTTTCCTCTGCTGATCGATACACTTTTCCCGTTAATTAGATGGATCAACTGATCCTCAACACTCTTTATACAATTCATGTTGATGATTGTTCCATGGTTGACTTTAACAAAAATCAAAAGATTAAGCGTCTGTTCTAATTCCTTAATTTTTCCATAAAACACAATATCTTGCTCTTCACTAGTCAGTTCAATCCGAATCTGTCTCCCTTTTTCAGAAGAGATCATTATAATTTGGTCATGGCACAGTTGATAATGTCTCCTATTTGATTTAAAAAATAGATAATGATTACCCAAATTGATTTTTTCAATTGCAGAATCCAATAAGAAGTTTATTTTTTGTTTTTCAATTGGTTTTAATAAGTACCTGAACGGAGATACTTCAAAACTGGCCAAACTATATTTATCGTAACTTGTAATATAGTTCAAAAGAACATGTTCATCATGCTCTCTTATTTTTTTCGCTGTTTCTATCCCATTTATTCCTGACATTTCTATATCAAGAAAAATAATTTGATAAACGGTGGTTTGTTGCTTAATGGCTCTCAACAACGATTCTCCTTGTTCATAAATATCAATTTCAAATTCAATATTTTGTTCAGATAAATGAACTTCAATCATTTTCTCTAGCTTTGTACTTTGGAACGCTTCATCATCACATAAAGCAATTTTATACATCTCGTCCCCTCCAATTCAGTACTTTATTCTCGCATATTCATTATAGATAAATGTTAAGTTAACTTTATAAAATGACTTACTTACGTACATTTTAACTGCTTTAGAAATACAAATCAACTTTTGCTGCAACCGAATGATCCACTTAAAACAAAAAAAGCAGATCACATGATAGATGTGATCTGCCAAACATTTTATAATCAATGTTTTTATTACTCTGCAGCGTTTTCGTCTTTGAGACCGTATTTCTTGTTGAAACGGTCCACACGTCCGTCTGCTTGTGTGAATTTTTGACGTCCAGTGTAAAATGGATGAGAGTCAGATGTTACTTCGACACGGATTACTGGGTAAGTATTTCCGTCTTCCCATTCAACTGTTTCTTCAGAGTGCTTAGTAGAACCTGATAAGAATTTAAAACCAGTTGTTGAGTCCATAAATACGACTGGGTGATATTCTGGATGGATATCTTGTTTCATAGTCTTTTCGCTCCTTTGCCCTGATCCATTTGCTGCATCAGAGTTATTTTGTCGGTATACAACAGTACTATAATAGCATGATTCATTCATCGATGCAATTATCTTTTTACATTTCTTTTGCTTTGTTTTCCGAAGGATACATCATGGAAATCTTCAAAGAATTTTTCATTGCTTTTTGTTTTACGTAAAAATTTAACAAATTGCTCTGTATATTCCAGAGAATCGCCTGTCATATGATTACGCAGCTTCCATGTTTCTTCTAGTTGCTCAGAAGACATCAACAGATCTTCTTTACGTGTTCCTGATTTTTTGATATCGATGGCTGGGAAGATACGGCGATCTGCTAAATCACGTGATAGATGCAGTTCCATATTCCCTGTCCCTTTGAACTCTTCATAGATCACATCGTCCATTCGACTTCCGGTATCCACTAAAGCAGTTGCTAAAATCGTTAGACTGCCTCCTTCTTCAATGTTTCTAGCTGCACCAAAAAAACGTTTTGGTCTATAAAAAGAAGAAGGATCGATACCGCCGCTCAATGTTCGTCCACTTGGCGGTACGACTAAATTATAAGCACGAGCCAAACGTGTGATACTGTCCATCAGAATCACAACATCTCGCTTATCTTCAACTAAACGCATCGCACGTTCCAAGACTAGTTCAGAAACCCGCGTATGATTCTGCGGCTGTTGGTCAAATGTTGATGATACGACATCACCTTTGACGCTGCGTTCTAAATCAGTCACTTCTTCCGGACGCTCATCGATCAATAATAAAATTAATTCTACATCAGGGTAATTTTCAGTAATGCCGTTGGCAATTTCTTTTAAAACACTAGTCTTCCCAGCTTTAGGTGGCGCAACGATCAAACCGCGCTGTCCAAAACCTACAGGAGAGAAAATATCGATCATACGAGTTGATAATCTGCCGGGTGTCGTTTCCAATTTGATTTGTCTTTCTGGGTAGAGAGGTGTTAACGCTGGAAAGTGAGGACGCTCTTTAGCTTCTTCCGGATCTTTGCCATTCACACTTTCAACATGCATCAAGCCATAATAACGTTCCGATTCTTTTGGGGGGCGTGCCTTTCCAGCAACCTTATCCCCATTACGTAACCCGAATCGACGGATTTGAGAAGAGGAGATGTAAATATCTTCAGCACTTGGTCCATAATTGATTGGACGTAAGAAACCATACCCATCTTGAGAAACGATATCCAAAATTCCTTCCATAAAGAAGAACCCTTGCTTCTCGGCCTGAGCTCTAATTACTGCTAAAGACAATTCTTTTTTGTTCATTTGGCTGTAATAAGGGATCTTAAATTCCTTCGCATAGGCATAAATGTCCTTTAGTGTGCTATTTTCAAGTTCCGCCATCGTTAAATAGTCACTCATTTAGTCACCTCGATTTCTTCTTCTGTTTCGATCATTTGGATATCAGCACCTAAGGCTGTTAATTTTTCAATGATATGATCATAGCCTCGTAAAATGTATTCAACATTGTAAATCGTGGTCGTACCTTCTGCCATCAGTCCAGCAGTCACTAAACAAGCACCTGCACGTAAATCAGAAGCGACTACTTCAGCACCATGCAATTTAGCAGGGCCATTGATGACGATCATATTGCCTTCGATCGATGCATCCGCACCCATTCGTACTAATTCAGGAATATGTTTTGTCCGTTGCGTATAAATACTGTCGATCACTTCGCCTGTTCCTTTAGCTTTTAACATCAACGGCGTGATCGGCTGTTGAAGATCTGTCGCAAATCCAGGATATGGATACGTTTTGATCGTTGTCATTTTTAAATCGTGGGAAGGATGAACGATGATCTTGTCCTCTTCGATCGTCATTTTCACACCCATTTCTTGTAATTTTGCAATAAAGCTTTCTAGGTGTTCATAAATGACATTACGAACCGTTACACCTTCACCCATTGCAGCAGCTAAAGCCAAATAGGTCCCTGCTTCGATACGATCCGGAATAATCGAATGGCGGCAGCCGTGCAGCTGTTCCACACCTTCGATACGGATAATATCTGTGCCTGCTCCACGGATATTGGCTCCCATATTGTTCAACAAGGTAGCGACATCGATGATCTCAGGTTCACGAGCAGCATTTTCGATGATCGTTTTCCCTTTTGCCTTGACAGCGGCCAGCATAACATTGATCGTTGCGCCGATCGACACCATATCCATGAAGATCCTCGTTCCATGAAGACCATCCTCTGTTCTTAGATACATCGCTCCGTGTTCATTTGTCACAGTTGCTCCTAGAGATTCAAATCCTTTGATGTGAAGGTCGATTGGACGGGGACCTAAATAACAGCCTCCTGGTAAACCAACTACTCCTTCACCAAATTTTCCCAGCAATGACCCCATAAAGTAATAAGATGCACGAAGACTATTGATTTTTCCTTTCGGCATCGGTACTGAGACGATCTCCGTTGGATCGATCACTAATGTATTATTTTCAAATGTTGTTTTAGCACCCATAATTTCTAAAATTTCAATTAATGAATGGACATCCTGAATATCTGGTACCCCATCCAATGTGACTGGTGAATCCGCTAAAATAGCTGCTGGAATCAACGCCACTGCACTGTTTTTTGCCCCACTGATACAAACTTCTCCCGTTAACGGGCGGTTCCCATTGATTACAATTTTTTTCATTTATCTTCTCACCTATCTATGTAAAACAAATAGTTTTATTTTTTGTGATATACCCAAACTATTCTAACACATCAGAAGATAATAAAAAAGCCAACACGTATTCTCTTTCTTATTTTTCTCATGTTTTAGGCGTTTTCGCTCAAAAAAAGAAACGTATTATAAACTTTTAGAAAAAAATAAAAAAAGCCGAACTGCTTTTCAGCAGTCCAGCTCAGGGTTTAAAGAATTAGATTATGCTTTGTTAGCAGAACCGAACCAGTCGATGTGCTCTTCTGCATCTTTCACGATTGCAGCAACACCTGGTGCTAACAATTTACGTGGGTCAAAGCCTTTTCCTTCTTTGTCTTTGCCAGCTTCGATATATTCACGAGTTGCTTTAGCAAAAGATAATTGGAATTCAGTATTTACGTTGACTTTAGATACACCCATTGAGATAGCTTTTTGGATTTGTTCTTGAGGAATACCTGAACCACCGTGTAATACTAAAGGAACATCAGAACCTACAGCATCAGCGATTGCTTGTAAGTGATCAAAAGCAAGGCCTTTCCAGTTTTCAGGATATTGACCATGAATGTTACCAATACCACAAGCTAAATAGTCAATACCTGTAGCAACCATTTGTTTACATTCTTCGATGTCAGCTAATTCACCAGCACCGATGATCCCGTCTTCTTCTCCACCGATCGAACCAACTTCACACTCAACAGAGATTCCTTTAGCGTGTGCTTTTTCAACGACATCTTTAGCTAATTTCAAGTTTTCTTCAAATGGAAGATGAGAACCATCAAACATGATTGAAGTATAGCCAACTTCGATACATTCTAAAGCTGCTTCATAGTCACCATGGTCTAAGTGGATCGCAACTGGTACAGTGATACCCATTGAATCAACTAAATCAGTGATGATATCTTTAGCCACTTTATATCCGCCCATGTATTTTGCTGCGCCCATTGATGTTTGGATAAGAACTGGTGCTTTTTTAGCTTCGGCAGCTTTTAGAATTGCTTGAGTCCATTCTAAATTGTTTGTGTTGAATCCACCAACTGCATATCCGCCTTTACGTGCAGCTTTTAAGAATTCTGCTCCTGATACTACTGGCATAATAAAATTCCTCCTAAGTTTTAAAAAACTTTATTTGTTAAGGGCGTCCCTTAACTAACAGTTACATTTTAGCAGACTTTTTAGTACTTTTCTACTAAAATTACCTTTTTCAGAAAATTTTTGTCCATTCTTTCACAAAAGAGTAGACACTCAGGTTTATTTGTCGAAAAAAAAGAGGGGTATCAACATTTATTCCTTCAGAAATAAATGTTGATATCCCTCTTTTCGGATCTTATGATCAAGCAAAGATTTATTTTATTAGAGTTTCATTTTATGTTTTTTTAACTCTGGAAAAGATCCTGTACTTTTAAAAATCCGCTGTTCATCTTCATTGGCAAATCGCCCTAAGACCGATTGTGTAGGCAAAATATTCATAAATGCATTCTCATCGACTGAATAAACGATTTGTTCTAGGTCATAGAGTTCATATCGTGTGATCACCATCATGATCATTCGACCTTCTACACCCGAATATCCGCCGATAGACGGCAATAATGTCATCCCACGAACCATTTCTTTGGAAATCGCCTGAGCAACCGTTTCAGGATTCACTGTTATGATCATCGCTGTGATTTTTTGATGACTGGTATGGATCGTATCCACGACCTGTGTTAAACAATAGATCGAAATAATCGTATATAACGCACTCTCCCAATCAAACACAACGCCTGCAACAGCAACAATGATGCCATTCAACATAAACATATAATTTCCAACCGTTTTCCCAGTCGTCTTTGATAAGACTAGTGAAATAACGTCCATTCCACCTGTCGTAAACCCCATCTTCAAAGATAACCCTGCGCCGATCCCGATCAACACACCACCAACGATCGCATTCATCAATGGATTTTCCGTAATCACGACGATAGGTAGAAACATGGTCACAACTGAAATCCAAGCAACATTCAGAAAACTGAAAATAGTCGATTCTTTCCCTAGTTTAATAAAGCCTAATACAAAAATCGGTATATTCAATAGTAAAATAAATAAACCTGTATCGATCGTGATTGAAAAATGTGTATACAGCAGCGTTGCAATGATTTGCGCTACCCCGTTCATTCCAGCAGAGAAGACTCTTGCGGGAATTAGAAAAAAATTCAATCCAACTGCCGCCAAAATTCCCGTGATAAAAATAACAGCAAATTTTTTCAGTAATTCATTTTGTTTATATGAAGCAGCTCGCTTGCCCACCATAATTCCTCCCATTACCAAACATACTGAATAGTCATTCTATGTCCTGTTTGTCCAAGTCAAATCCCACGAATTAGAATAACAGGTTGCCTGAAAAAAGAAAAGAAAAAAAGCCAAAAATGAGGATTCTTTTATTCTGAACGACTGTTGATCAAAAAATGGTTAGGACTTGTTTCTTAGCTATTTAATGGTACTATAAAAGGAAGAAATGAATGAAAGGCGGTTAACTAATGGCAGCAAAAGAAGCAAGTTTCGACGTCACCTCTGAGATGAATATGGAAGAAGTCAAAAATTCGATCCAAATCGCATTGAAAGAAATCAAAAATCGTTTTGACTTCAAAGGTTCAATTGCAGACATAAAACTAGAAAATGGAAAATTAGTTCTAGTTGCAGAAGACGATTATAAAGTTGAGCAAGTCAAAGATGTTTTATTCAGCAAATTAGTAAAACGGGCAGTTCCAATTAAAAATATCCATTTTTCCGATAGCGAAAAGGCTCTTGGAGGAAACGTCCGTCAATACGGTGATCTGATCAGCGGCATCGATCGAGACAATGCAAAAAAAATCAATGTAGCAATCAAAAATTCAGGAATCAAAGTAAAATCACAAATCCAAGAAGACAAAATTCGTGTGACTGGAAAAAGCCGTGATGATCTACAAAAGGTGATTACATTACTTAGAACACTTGATCTACCTGTTGAACTTCAGTTTACTAATTATCGTTGATTCAGCTACTATCTTCTTTTATTTATCTAAATGAAAAAAAGCCTGATTCTTAGCGATGATCAAAAAATCCAAGCTTAAATGGACTAGTTGATCGCTCACAAAAAATCAGGCTCTTTTTATTATCTATTCACTTAAAAATTCTACTAACTCCTGCATATTTTTTCCACTATTCAACCCAACGATCAAGCGAATACGGGCCTTAGGACCATTCAATCCTCTTGAAAAAATCAAGCCCATTTTTTTAAGATTCACGCCGCCGCCTTCATAATCATAGATGTCCTCAGCGATTCCATTCGAACAACGTGAAACAAGAACGATCGGAATTTTTCTTTGCAAGAGTCGTTTTAGCGCAGGTAAGGTCTGTGGTGGAAGATTTCCCGCACCAAGAGCCTCGATGACCAAACCATCCGTCTGGTCATTGTCTACTAAATCAAACAGCTGCTGATCCATCCCAGCATATGCTTTAATGACATATACATTTCCTTCAACTTCTTGAATATCACATATTTCTTGCGGCCGCACTTCACTTGCAAAAAAAGTTCTTTCCTTGGCGATCATACCGATCGGTCCAAAAGTCGGCGTCCGGAATGTTGCTACATTTGTAGTGTGCGTCTTCGTTACATAACGAGCCGTATGGATCTCATCGTTCATCACCACTAAAACACCTTTTCCCTGAGATTCCTCCGAACAAGCAGTCCATACAGCACTGATGAAATTATACAAGCCGTCTGTCCCGATTTCATTGCTTGACCGCATCGCACCAGTCAGAACGACGGGAATTTTATTTTCCAGCGTGATATCCAAAAAATAAGCTGTTTCTTCCAACGTATCGGTCCCATGAGTAATGACGACGCCATCGATTTTTTCAGCGTGTGCCTGCTGAATTCGCTCTTTTAGCTCAAGCATACGTGTTAATGTCATATGAGGAGAAGGAATATTAAAAATCGATTCAACGATCAAGTTGACCTTACCATCCGGCAAAGCTTCTTGTTCGAGTAAGGGATTCATTGTATTGAGTGCTACATTACCATCTGCCTCTTTAGACATTGAAATTGTCCCGCCTGTATGCAAAACAAGAATAGTTTTCATTACTTAGCCTCTTTTCACCTATGATTCTTATTCTTCTTTTCTCTAAAAAAGAGCCGACAAATCGTCCGCCTGCTTTTTTATTTTTATAAGAAGATTCGCTTTTTTAGTATAACAGTAAACGTAATTTTTTTCTATGCTCATTCATTTGTTGAAAGCCAAAATCGTTGCTGTAATTCTTTTGAACGTTCGGCAGAATAAGCCGTTTGACTTTGATCCCAATGCGGCGGAAAAAATTGTCGCACAGCTGCAGAGGAAAAACGCTGATCCAACAATAATACAACTCCTCGATCTTCGCTATCCCTGATGACACGCCCTGCTGCCTGCAGCACTTTGTTCATTCCGGGGATTTGATAAGCAAATTGAAACCCTTGATTTTTTTCTAAGTCGTAATAACGTTTGATCAATTCTTGTTCGTGAGTGATCTGCGGTAAACCCACCCCAACAATCGCTGTGCCAATCAATCGCGTTCCTTTTAAATCGATTCCCTCTGAAAAAATCCCGCCTAACACACAAAAGCCCAACAACGTTTCTTCTGGATCAGAAACAAAGTCAGCTAAAAAAGCTTCCCGCTCAGCTTCATTCATAGAAGAAGCCTGCAGCTTGGTTTTGATTCCTGGATTTTTTTCTCTGAATAGATCATACACGACATCCATATAAGAATAAGATGAAAAAAAGACAAAGTAATTTCCAGTTCGCTGTTGGATCATATTTGTTAGACTTTCCACGATCTTTAGATAATTCCGTTCCCGTTCCTTGTAGGTCGTTTGAATATGATTTTCAATGACTAACAGCTGATTATCTTTAGTAAAAGGATTCGGAATACGGTATCTCAAACTTTCTTCTCCTCCACCCAAAACCTCTTGATAATAATCTAATGGAGTCAAACTAGCTGAAAATAAGATACTCGCTTTGCCCTTGTCTAATTTTTGCTCTAATAAATAGGAAGGATCGATGCAAAATTGCTTTACAGTCACGTCGTAGCTCTGACACTCAACGTAAGTACAATAATGATCATCATAATATTCACTGATTTTAGTATAATTCAGTACATCAAAATAAACGGATAACACTTGGTTCAGTTCTTCGTATGTTTGATTCTCCGGCAGCCATTCACCAATTTTATCAGATAGTGTGTAAGCCGCTTTTACAAGCGAATCAATGGGTGCACTTTGATGCAGAAAGTCTTTTTCTTCTTCTTTGCAGATTTGTTCGATCTTCTCAAATTCCTTTTCGACTTTCCGGATAGCTCGTGTCAGTTTTTGCTGCTCTTTCCCAAGCGTTTTTCTTAATGAGCTAAATGTATTTTTAGCTAAAGAAGCTGAATACATTTCTCTAGAACGGTTCACTAGATTGTGAACTTCATCGACTAGAAAAATATTTTCTTTTTCTTCTTGCTGCTCCTCGAAGAACCTTCTTAAATATACGGTGGGATCAAATAAGTAATTATAATCGCAAATCACAAGATCACACCATAAACTTACATCTAACGACAACTCAAACGGGCAAAGACTATGTTTTTTCGCATAGCGTTCAATAACTTCTCTTGTAAATTGATTTTCATTGTTTAACAGATCCCATAACCCTTCATTCAGACGATCATAGTACCCATTCGCAAAAGGGCACGCTTCCGGTGTGCAATTTCGTTCAGTCAAAAAACAAATTTTATCTTTTGCTGTTAAGGTCACACTTTTTAATTCCAGATTCTTTTGTTTCATCGCTTCTACTGCATCTTCTGCTACCTGACGTGTGATCGTTTTCGCAGTTAAGTAAAATGCACGTTCTGCTTGTTCTTCACCGATTGCTTTTAGTGTTGGAAATAATGTAGAGATCGTTTTACCAGTTCCTGTCGGTGCTTCTACAAACAACTTTTGATCACTTAAAATCGTTTTATAGACAGCAACGGCTAATTCTCTTTGCCCTTTGCGATAATCACCATACGGAAACGGAAGTTCTTTCAAAGAGTCATTTCTGATCTTTCGCCAATTCATTTTAAAAATCAGCCATTGCTCGTACTTGCTGGTCAAATCATCAAAAAATTCACACAGCTCCTGTTTTGTAAATATCCTTTCTGTTCGCGTGATTTCTTCCGTTGTCGTTTGAAAATACGTTAGTTGTAATGTGATCGTTTCTAGCTCTTCTTGTTGACAATAGATGTGCCCGTAACACATGACTTGGTACCAGTACATATCGATCTGTTCTTCCCGCAGCTCAGAGAAATCAGGTTCTGAACTTTTTATCTCATCAATGACGGTCCCCTTGTCCTCATCTGTAAAAATGCCATCGGCACGTCCTTCAATGAAGTATGTTTGACCATTCATTTCTACATCGATCGAAAGCTTAACTTCCTTCTTATATCCAGCTGGAGCCGCTTTTTGCAATTTACGATGGATTTTCGCTCCTTCAGCCGCCGTATGTTCACTTGTATGTCTTGCATCGATACTACCTCTACGCAAAATAAATTCTACTAAACTGCGGACTGCGATCCGTTGTCTATCTTTCATTTTTTTCCCACCTGTCATTTCTCCATTATAGAACATACATTCGTAAATGAAAAGAGAAGCCCAAAACAAAACTAAAAACCAGTTTTGTTTTGGACTCTAATTTTGAATAAGTGGTGAGAAAAAAGCGGCTACTACGTTACGCTTCGACCACATCAGTTAACACATTGTTTAAAGAACAAAGTGAAGCTAGCAACATTCTAAGTGCTAAAGTACTAAGAGTTGAAGGCTTCTGAAATGAGCTGAACACTTTTGTCCTATGCTCCTTAGTTTATGAAATCAAGTAGAATAATCGCTGTTTATTTTGACATACTCATAGCTCAAATCACAGCCGATCACTTGGAAATCGTGAGTTCCTTGGTGTAGATCGACCGTTAAATAGATATCCTCATTTTCTTGGATATACGATGCGATTTGTTCGATATTTTGCAGCTCTTCATGGTTTTCAGAGAAAATCGGATATTCGCCATAAGAAATCTCAACCCTATTAGGGTCAAAAATAAGTCCATCTGTTTTCCCAAGCGCCATTGCAATTCGGCCCCAATTTGGATCGTGACCAAACAAAGCGGTCTTCACTAATGGCGAATTGATTATTGATTTTCCAGCATTCTTTGCCTGTTCTTGGCTCATAGCATTTTTGACCGTCACAAACATCGTTTTTGTCGCTCCTTCAGCATCTTTCACAACATCTAATGCCAATGCATGACAAACTTGGTTTAAGGCTATTTGCAGCTCTTCCATCGAAGCTGTCTTATGACCGCTTGCTAATAAGGCAACTGTGTCACTCGTACTTGTATCTGAATCGATGCTGATTGTATTAAACGATTGGTCAACCGCGATTTTTAACATTGGATAGATATCTTCTTTGCTGATTTTTATATCTGTTAAAATATAAGCCAGCATGGTCGCCATATTCGGCTCGATCATCCCCGATCCTTTGACGATACCTAAAATTTTTCCCTCACCGACCTCAAGACTTTGCACTTTGATCCGTTGATCTGTTGTTAAAATAGCTTCGGCAAAGTCTTCATAGTTTTCTGTAAGCTCCAGCGAATGCGTCTCCAAAAATGTATTGATTTTTTCAATAGGTAATTGTGGTCCGATCACACCTGTCGATGATGGTAAAATATTTTCTTGAGCAATCGCCAGTTTAGACGAAATTTTATCTAAAATCTGAAACTCATTCTCTCGTCCTTCTTTGCCAGTCGCCACATTTGCAACCCCACTAGTTACTACGACTGCCTGTAATTCTCCATTTTTGACATGTTCTTTACCGATCGGTATACATTCACCGCAAAACGTATTTTTAGTAAAAACAGCCGCCGCATGACACACGTGATCTGCTACGATCAAACCAAAGTCTTTTCTTTTTTTCTTGATGCCGGCATGCGTGCCATAAAATTTAAATCCTTCTGGTATTTTTTCATCCATCCCTATCACTTACACCCTTCCCAAAGAGACAACCTCTAATAAACATTCCACAACAAACGTCTCATTTTTCTGATTTTCTAAAAGTATAAATCAATGTCTCATGATAGTCAATGATTTTTATGCAAAATAAAACAAATAAAAGAATTTTTATGCATAAAAACACGATAAATACGTATATTCAAAACAAAAAAAGGCACTCAGAAGAATCCTGAGTGTCTTTTTCTAAGTTCTTTTATTAGTTGTTTTTACCAAAGATACGTAAGAATGCTAAGAATAAATTGATAAAATCAAGATATAATTGTAATGCCATGAAAACCGCGATCCCTGTACCTGGCTGTCCGCCTGTTTGTGTATACAATGTACGGATTTTTTGATTGTCATACGCAGTGATACCTGCAAAAATAACGACCATCAAAATTGAAATAAAGTATTCAACAGGACCACTCTTTAAAATAAATGCATTCAGGAAAATCGCAATGATCAGACCGATCAACGCACTATATGCTGCATGTCCCATAGCAGAAAGATCACGTTTTGTAAAAATCCCAACTAATGACATTCCTCCAAACGTAGCTGCTGCACTAACAAAAGCCGCTACAACGGTTCCTTCTGTATACATCGCTAATGTTACAGCCAATGTAATGCCATTCAGTATAGAATATACAACAAATCCGCTGATTGCTAGTGTCGGATTTTTAGCTGCTTTAAAACCTAAGAAAACAACTAACGCTAATTCTGCAATCCAAAATCCATAAAAAGCCATTGGATATTTGTATAAAAACATCACTACTTCAAAGAAATATACATTCAATATTAGATATGATACTAACGCACTAATACCGATTCCCATCGCTAAAAACGCGTAAATTTTTGAATAAAACTTATTCAAACCAACATTTGCTACTGCTCCGTTATTCATTCATTTCTCCTTCTTTCTCTTCCAGTTCGTCTATTGTCACTTGAGGCGGCTGAACCATGACAACTGCATCAAGCACACGGTCTCCTTCTTCATTGACAGCTTCGATCGAAATCGTCACAACATCTTTCATTTTATCCACCTTGATCACTTCAAATTGAAATGTCAGTGTTTCGTAATGAAAGACTGGTCCTACAAAGTTCACCGAAAAATTGACCACATGAGAGCCTGGTCCTGGTAAATGCTTTGAAATCGCACTGGTAATGATCCCCATCAGCATGATCGATGGAACGATCGGCTTACCGTATTCTGTTTTTTGGGCATAATCATGTTGGATATACAAAGGATTGGCATCATTCGTTAAGCCCAAATAAAGAAGTAAATCTTTATCTTCGATCGACTCAGTTAAAGACAGCGAATCGCCTTCCTCAATATCTTCGATGGTTTTGCCTAATTTTCTCGGTTTTCCGATATTCAAATTAGTACACCTCCACTAATGATAAGATTATTGTACCAAAATGACGACAAAAGGCAAGTTAAAAAGAAGCTTCGGCAAATCGCCAAAGCTTCATATTATCGTCTTGAACAATAAATTATAGAACGTTTCTTGTTGTATTACTCAATAATGTTTCATAGGCTTGCTCAAATTTTTGAACATCTCCGGCACCCATAAAAATAATCACAGCATTTTCATGGTCTAATAGCGGTGAAACATTATCCTCTTTGATTACTTGACCGCCTTTTTCGATCTTATTACCCAAATCTTCGATTTTTACATCACCTTTTTGTTCTCTTGCCGATCCAAAAATATCACACAAGTAAACATGATCTGCTAAATCTAATGCATCCGCGAATTCATCCATCAATGCAATCGTGCGTGTAAAGGTATGAGGTTGGAACACAGCGATAATTTCTTTATCAGGATATTTTTGACGTGCGCCATCGATCGTCGCCATGATTTCAGTCGGATGATGTGCGTAATCATCAACAATGATCATATCTGAGACTTTTTTCTCAGTAAAACGGCGTTTAACACCTGCAAAAGTCAGCATTTCTGCTGCTACTTTAGACATGTCTAGTTTTTCAAAGTAGGCAACTGCGATCACACCAAGTGCGTTCATGATATTGTGTTGACCAAAAGCCGGTAAAACAAAGTGCCCTACAAATTCATCTTTATGGTAAACATCAAAAGAAGAACCTTGTGTTGTTCGTTGAATATTTTTAGCCTGAATATCATCATCATCATTCAACCCATAATAATAAATCGGCACATCTGCTGATAATTGGCGCAAATATTTGTCATCTCCATAAGCAAAAATACCTTTTTTCACTTGTGCTGCCATTGTTTGGAATGCTGAATAAACATCTTCGATACTCTTATAATAATCAGGATGATCGAAATCGATGTTCGTCATGATTGCATAATCGGGTGAATAAGCAAGAAAATGACGGCGATATTCACAAGCTTCAAAAGCGAAGAACTGCGCTTTAGGATCCCCATGTCCTGTCCCGTCACCAATCAAATAGCTTGTTGGGGCGATTCCTGTCAATACATGAGAAAGTAAACCTGTCGTACTTGTTTTCCCATGAGAACCAGTCACTGCAACGCTTGTATAAGGCTGAATAAAACGTCCGATAAAATCATGGTAACGAATGATTTCAGCACCTAACTCTTTTGCACGAACCAATTCTTCATGTGTATCTGGAAACGCATTTCCAGCGATAACAACCATATCTTTCGTGATATTGTCTGCGTTGAATGGTAGGATCTTCACTCCAGCCTTTTCTAGATCACGCTGTGTAAAGAAATATTCTTCTACATCAGACCCTTGCACACGATACCCTTTCTCAAATAAAACAAGAGCCAATGAACTCATTCCAGAACCTTTTATGCCAACAAAATGATGTAATTTTTCTTGATTGCTCATTATAATCCTCTTTTCCTGAAATCTCTATGTAAATTCTGTTTTCTTATAATAGTCAGCAAATGCATGCTACCCATTATCGTACAAAATCACAAAATAATCAACCCAAAAATAGTTGTGCTGCTTTGCTATTTTAAAAGACACAAAAAGTTGAGACAAAACCAGTGACTGTTTTGTCTCAGAATACTACTAATTAAAATACTTGCTATTTTCTAATTCCATACTTGAATCTTCAATGATACCACTTAATGGTTTATCTAAAATACCGCGTTTTTTTTCGCTTTCGGCCTCTGCTACTTTTTGACCATAAGCTGTTTGGCTCTTTGCATTTGCTTTGGCTGTTTTTAACTCTTTTCTAGAACGCGGCAGTGTTTGGCTGATATCTTCTTTACCAAAACGTTCCATATCTGGTTTGATTTGTTGGTACTGACGTCTTGTCACAGGAATCTCAGGTGTTTCTTTCGGAATGTTGAATTTTTTTACCGTCGGATCTTCATTTCCTTTGACTTGAAACGCTGCTGGCTCATCATCAAATAACAGATACGAATTTTTATCTTTTTTCATCGCCGTAGCCAGCTCTTGTTCTGTTAGCGCTGGCGTTTTTTTTTCCGGGATCACAGACGCCGGGATATACTTTGGTACGAAGTAAGAACGAGCTTCATACGTATAATCTCTTGATGTTGCCTTTTTGTCTCGGTTCGTAGATGAGCTGCCAAATCCATAGCTATTTCTTTTCGGCATATTACCAAATAGATTTGTTTTTTGCTTTGTTGTTGTTTTATTGTGACTCATCATATAGTTTGGCAGATTCGACTTGTGTTGGGCAAGTTCGGCCATCTGCTCTGGGCTATGAGAGACATTGTTATTATTCGCTTGAGTCGGTTGCTTTGTCATTGTCGGCTGAGCTGTGATTGGATCGATCACTGGCGCCTGAGGTTGTACGGATGTCGTATTTGTCAACATTGGTTCATCTTGAAACAATGTTCGTTTATTTTCTGAAGTTAGTTTTACACCTAAATCATCGTCATAAGCTGGAAAACGAAAATGTTTTCTTTTGATTTGTGCTGGGTTTTCCATTTGGATTCAGTCCTTTTATTGTACTTTCTGTCAATTCTACCATAAGTTACTGGATTTCTAAACAATTTGCCTTAACTTTTCTCTTTTCTTCTTGATCTTTTACGTCAGTTCATTTTTTCATTGCGCAAAGTAAGAGCTGTTTTTCGCACAAAAAAAGCCATCGAAGCAAAGTAGCTACTTTGTTTCGACAGCTTTTCATAAGATTTTTTTATGGATAAATACGATTCAATAAGCGTGGGAATGGACTTGCTTCACGAACATGTTCGATCCCAGCGAGCCAAGTCACTGTACGTTCTAAACCTAAACCAAATCCTGAGTGCGGTACTGATCCGTAACGACGTAAGTCTAAATACCAAGCGTATTCTGCTTCATCTAGATTATGGTTACGAATTTGCTCTAATAGATAATCATGATCGACAGCACGTTCTGAACCGCCAATGATTTCGCCATACCCTTCTGGTGCGATCATATCCGCACAAATCACAACATCATCACGTGTAGGATGTGGTTTCATATAAAAGGCTTTGATCGCTTTTGGATAGTTCAAAATAAATACAGGACGATCAAAAGAATTTGCGATAAAGGTTTCATGCGGTGAACCAAAATCATCTCCCCATTCAATATCATCAAATCCATTTTCTTTCAGTAATTCAACCGCTTCGTCATAAGAAATACGCGGGAATGGTAATTGTGTATATTTTTTCAAGACTTCTCTATCACGTCCTAAAACATCAAGAGCGTAATCACAATTATCCAATACACTTTGAACCAAGAAAGCTACATACTGCTCTTGGACTTCCAAACTTTCTTCTTGATGCATAAAGGCCATTTCAGGCTCGATCATCCAAAATTCGATCAAGTGACGGCGTGTTTTAGATTTTTCTGCTCTAAAGGTCGGTCCGAATGAGAATACTTTTCCAAAAGCTAAAGCTGCTGCTTCCATATACAATTGACCACTTTGAGATAGGTACGCTTTTTGATCGAAATAATTCGTTTCAAATAAATCTGTCGTGCCTTCTGCTGTGCTTGCTGTTAAAATCGGCGGATCGATTTTTACGAAGTTGTTTTTATTGAAAAATTCATATGTCGCACGAATGATTTCGTTACGGATCTGCATAATTGCATGCTGACGGGATGAACGCAGCCATAAATGACGGTGATCCATCAAGAAGTCTGTTCCATGCTCTTTAGGTGTAATTGGATATTCATGACTTTCACCGATCACTTCGATGCCAGTCACACCGATCTCATAACCAAATTTTGAGCGGCTATCTTCTCTGATTTCACCAGTGATCCAAACAGAGGTTTCTTGCGTTAAGCTTTTCGCTAATTGAAAGACCTCTTCAGGAACTTCACTTTTGACAACGATCCCTTGAAAATAAGCTGTCCCATCACGTAATTGTAAAAAAGCGATCTTCCCGCTTGAACGTTTATTGGCGATCCAAGCGCCGATTTTTACGGTTTCCCCCACATGATGTTTTGAATCAATAATTTGAATTTGTTCCACAATCGTCTCTCCATTCATTTCTTTTTTGCCATCCCGAATTGAGTATTTATTTTGCTGATTTTACTTCAATAAATGCAGTGATCCGCTTTGCCGCTTCTTCTAAGGTTTGCAGATCTGTTGCATAACTGATCCGAACATTTTCCGGCGCACCAAATCCTGCTCCAGTGACTAATGCGACATGTGCTTCTGCCAATAAGTCATCCACCCATTTTGTCACATCAGTATAGCCGCAAAGATCCATCGTTTCTTTGATATTTGGAAATAGATAAAAGGCACCTTGCGGCTTTTCCATTCTGAAGCCTGGAATTGCTGCAAAAAGTGGGTATATTTTGTTTAAACGCTCTTCAAAAGCCTGTCTCATTGTTTCTACAGTATCCTGTTCACCACTCAAAGCCTCAATTGCGGCATATTGACTGACTGCTGTCGGATTGCTCGTTGATTGTGAAGCTATGTCATTCATTGCACTAATGATTGCTTGATCTCCTACTGCATAGCCAATTCGCCAGCCGGTCATCGCATAGCTTTTAGAAACACCATTGATAATGATGGTTTGCTTTTGGATTTCTTCTGATAAGGTTGCTATGGGCGTAAAAACAGCGCCATTATAAACCAATTTACCATAAATATCGTCTGAGACAATCAAAACATCATGGGAGACAGCCCAGTCACCGATTTTTCTTAATTCTTCTTCTGTGTAAATCATCCCTGTAGGATTGGAAGGTGAGTTTAGGATCAAAATTTTTGTTTTGTCTGTTCGTGCTTTTTCTAGCTGTTCCACAGTGACCTTAAATTTTTCTTCCTGTGCACATGTAATGAATACTGGTACTCCCTCAGCTAATTTCACCTGTTCACCGTAACTCACCCAATAAGGAACCGGAATGATCACTTCATCAAAAGGGTTTAAGACTGCTTGAAAAAGTAAGTATAAAGCAAATTTAGCACCATCAGTGATAATAACATTTTCCATCTGATATTTTAATTGATAATTGCTTTGAATATATTCTGTGACTGCTTGCCTTAATTCTTTAATACCGGCAGATGGTGTATAGTAGCTGGCTTGACCACTCTCGATCGCCCGAATCGCTGCCTGCTGGATATTTTTAGGTGTCATAAAATCTGGTTCACCAACTGTTAAACTCAACACATCCTGGCCTTGAGCTTTTAGGGCATTTGCTTTGGCTGAAGCCGCCAAGGTTACTGAAGGTTCTAATTTTTGTGCACGCGTTGATATCTCCATACGGTTTACTCCATTCATTTTTTATTCTTCATTTTTCATGTGTTGCGTTACCTGTTTTTTTACTTCTTACAATAGCATAAAACGTCTCGTCAGACATTTTTTATGATCATGATTTCTTCTGCTTTTTCAAATGACAATAAGTAGTAGGATAAGGAACCGTCATCGCTTTTAGTAATAACTTCCCATGTAGGCTTATCCTCGTATAGACCTAAGCTGATTTTTTGTATGTCTTTTTCTTTGTAATCCGTGCTCATGATCTGGCGAATGTGTCCTTCTTCTACCCCGTCTTTTTGATTTAGTACAGTAATGTTCTTCCCTGATTTCGGAATGATGACGACTAATTCTTCTCCTTTAGCATCTTTTCCCGTCACTGCAAAGGAGGTTTCTTTCCTAGTAAACCAGTAAAAGTTATCGACTGATTCAAGTTGAGCATACTCTTTTGCGATTGCTGTAGCTTCTTTTTCAGCTTGTTTCCACGGATGAGTCGCCCGTACATAGAAAATGACAACCAGAACGATCATCACTAATAAGGCTGTAATGATTCCTAAAAGAATCTTTCTTTTTTTCACTTCATTTTGTTCTTTTTTTTCCTGCAATCGCCTCGCCCTTTCCTCACTTACTGGCTATCATTATAGCAGAAAACTATTTTTAATTTAATAGTTAGCAAGTAAATTTCTTTTTGTCAGCTATTTAAAAAATCAGCTAATTCTGTCGTTATTTCAGTTAATGGTGCTTCTTTCACAGGTAAATTCTTTGGCAGAGCCTTGATCATTTGTTTTCCATATTTTGCCGTGATCAAACGACGATCTAAAACGATCATCGCACCTTGATCTTCATTTGAACGAATCAAGCGACCTAATGCTTGCCGTAAACGCAAAGTTGCTTTCGGCAATGCTTCATGGGCAAACGCCTGGATGCCTTTTTCCTCTAAGTACTCATAACGTGCTTTTACAAACGGCCGCTGAGGATTTTCAAAAGGCAAACGAGTAACGATCAGAAGGGATAAGGTATCACCTGGCAAATCTACCCCTTCCCAAAAGCTATCTGCTCCTAACAAAATACTATTTTTAGAATGAATGAATCGTTTTAAGATTTTTTCTCGACTTCCGCTGATTCCTTGGGCCAAAAGTTCCCGCCCATCATTAAGAAAAGGCTGATGCAGGCGATGATAGACGCTTGAAAGAATCTCATGAGAGGTAAAGAGCACTAAAATAGAACGATCCTGCTTTGAAATTTCCTGAATAACCGTTGCAATGTAGGCTGAAAATTCAGCATTATTCACTTGATTGACGGCAATACCATCCGTTGGAATATACAAACGCGCATGCTGTTCATAGTCATAAGGATCAGGAAGTATCTTGAATAAGGCATCGGGCACACCTAATTTATTTGGCAAATATTTTTTATCTCTACCAAACTTTAATGTCCCACCAGTATATAGAATATGCTGATACCGCTCATACCAAGTTGTTGCAGGTAAAATACTCGCTTCCAGATCATTGATAGCTAAAGCACCATACCCTTGCGAAGTACAGCTGTACTCCTTGATCCAGCGCGGCTGCCATTCATTTACATAAATATCAAAACACTCGTGTAAACGGTCGATTTGTTCAAAAAACTGCAGCAACCGTACAAAAACGATTCGATCAGAGGAGGTATATTTTTCTAAATGTTCTTCAATTGATTGCTGAATTCTTTTTTGGATCTCTCTCATTTCAGATAATAAGATCTCGATTTTTTGAATTGAAGATTCTCCTTCTAAAGACAGCTGATCGAACAATGATTTGACTAACAGTTCTGTCTCCATCGATTGCCGCTTTTGCTTTGGAAATAAAGTATTGATTTCATAAAAAAGATCACTGAATTCCTCAACTAAGTCAGTAGCTGCTTTACAATAGATTCGCAACAAGCGCCGTTCTTCCTTAGCCTCATCGAAGATATGCGTCACTTGATCAAACAACTGTTCTTCTTCTAAATAGAGTGCTAATTGCTTTTTAAATGATGCATAATTAAATTGACGGTGAGAAATCTTGCCTGCTATGTCTGGTAAATGATGAGCCTCATCAATAATCAAATAAGGGCTTTTGGGCAAAAGTGCTGTTTCTCTAAGCGATTCTTGTGCCAAAAATGCATGATTGACAATCAAAACATTGCTTTGTTTGACTCTCTTATAAAGAAAGCGGACAAAATCTTCCTGATACAGCGCATCTTTACTGGATAGAAAATCAATTCCTCGATGAGCAACATCACGCCAAAAAATATGATTAAAATTGATCAGCTGCAATTCGTCTAAATCACCAGTCAGCGTTTCTAGGAGCCAGACCAAAACCCCCATTTGATAAAGAGCATATTGCTTTTGCGGCAAAGGATCATTCAATGTCGCTTTAAAGCGCTGTAAATCAATATAGTGGCGATGACTTTTGATGATCGTCGCCTGAAGTGGTCTGGGACAAATTCGATTAGCCAATTGGATATCCTTCTCCAGCAATTGATTTTGTAAAACAATCGAAACCGTGCTAATGATCAATGGCTTTTCCGGCGTTGCTAGATAGCTCAAAGGAAATAAATAACCTAAGCTTTTCCCAGTACCTGTTGCAGCTTCGATAAACAAGTCTTTGCTTTCATCCTGAGTAAAATGCTCATAAACCAAATTCATCATACGACTTTGTTCCGAACGATAACTTATCGTTTGACCAAAAATCTTTTCTTTGGTCTTTTTCTTTTTTGGAAATGCCGTTTGACCATACAATTTTTCTTCAAAAAGCGGGACTTCTTTTTTTCTTAATGCGATTCCTGAAACGACTCGATACTCTTTAGATAATGGTAAAATCTCCTGTTTCATCTCTTCGTAAATATAATGGATATAACGACTAGTATCCATGCCGGTTTGCTGACTCAACTTATCGATAGCTTCCATTGTGATCAGCGGTAATCGGCGCATCTTCGCTTCGATCAATAATAGCAATTCCGCAGTGACCTGTGCATCACTATCTGCTTGATGCGGATTATCGTGAACTAATCCTAAGCTTTCAGACAAATCACCCAAACGAAAACTTTTTTCCGTTGGTAAAAAAATTTGTGACAGCTCAACTGTATCGATTCCAGGAATCTCTAGTTTTGGTGCACCACAGCGAACTAACTCCTGTGCTAAAAATGAATAGTCAAAATAAATATTATGAGCGACAAACACAGTATCTGCTAAAAGATTGTAGATCGTCAGTGCAACATCTTCGAAATAAGGAGCTTTTTGGACTCTACTATTACTGATACCTGTAAGTTTTTGAATTTGTGGAGAAATAGCTTGATTGGGGTTGATATCTGTTGCAAATCGGGAAATGATTTTTCCGTCTTGGATCAGCACGCAGCCGAATTGGATGATTCGGTCAATTGTCGAATCTGTACCTGTTGTTTCAATATCGACCACTGCATATATTTGACTTTTCTTCATTGCTTCCCCGCCTTTCTCTACCCTTGACGATTATACTACAAAACGACATTTTTTTTTAGTCTTAGTTGATAGCATTTAATAAATTAAAAAGACTTGAGAGACAACGTATTGCGTTATCTCTCAAGCCTTTTAACCGCCACTTATCATTTTTAGGCTGAATACGATCAAAAATTTATTTTTCGACAGGCATCAAGCTTAGATTTTGCATATATTGATCCATTAAAATATACCCTTCCAAACGGCGTAATAAATCAACAGAACAACGAACTTTCTTCCCAAATAAAGAACGACTGTATGCAAGTTCACGCATTTCTTGTAAAAATTCATCTAAAGAAGAAACCAAACTAGCGCAGCTAAGGCGCCCGCAAATCAATACATCTTCTTTACGTAAACGAACGACCTGTCCCCAAGAATAATTTAAATATTCCGCCTGATTGATTTGTGCTAATAATTCAGAACGCAAGATGCTTTTCTTTTGAACATGATTTTTCTTAGCACCTAAGCGCATCCGTTTATTCATAAAACGTAAATAGATTTCATCTTCTAAATTCTCCATTTCTGTTTTAGAGAAATTAGGAATTTTCGCAGGCGCATCTACTGTTTTACTACTCTTAAGCAGTTTTGAAAAACGCGGCCAGTTACTTGGTGTGGCCTTTTTTGTATTCTTTTTCTTGAAAACTAACGAAGACAGATCAACAGGTGTAAAGGCTGGGCTTTTCACCTCATTTTCATCCACTACAGGTTTTGGCTCTAGCGCTGATTTATTGCGTTTGAGCTTTATTGTATTTCGTTCTTTTTTTGAAACTGAAGGTTCTACTTCCTCTGTCTTATCTTCTACTTCTTGATTTGGATAAACTGTAGGTTCTTCTGCTGGGGAATCTTCTTGAACTGGTTTTTCCGCCAATTCGTTCGCCAACTTTTTTTCAGGTTCTCTTGCTGCCTCATCTTCTGTTTTTGTTTGGACTTCTTCTAACGTCTCTGGTGTTTCAGTCTCATCGATAAATTCAGCTTCTACGGCAACCTCTGAAGGTTCCGCTGGTGTTTCTGTATCCTTTTTTTCTTCCTCGATCACTAGAGGCTGTGCTCTTTTTAGGTGAATGGTTTGGATATTTCTTGATATGACTGGATGACTCTGTTTATTTTGCAGCTGCATTTGACTTGAATTAATTGTTTCAGTCAGCTCATTGATCATTTTGCGCAAACGAAAAATCTCATTTGATGTTTCGATCATTTGTTTCATCATTCCCTGAATCTCACCTGTGTTCAACTCAGACTGGCTTTTAGAAACTAGAGAACGTTCAGTTGGCTCCAGCGTGATTTCTTCAAACCATTTTTTCAGATTCATTCGTAATTCTCTTCTTGTCGGTTCGAAACTACCCATCAACAGAGTATAATACATCACTTCTGTTTCGACATACATATAGATTTTTTTTACTACTAGTTCTTCAAAATCTTCTGTTTCATCCCAGCTATCACAAATCGCATCAAAAAAAGCTTCTCCTTCAGCTAAATTTTGATAATCTTTTGCTAGGTTCAGCTTTCGAACCAGATAAAAAGCGTATGGAGTTTCTACATCATCGGCATACACTTCACGGCCTAAATAATCCGGATCAACCTCTTTACAGAGAACTGTTGACCGTTCTTCTTTTTCTGATTGACGTTGTCGTTTACTAATCGTTCTCACTTCCTCAATTTTTTTCCTTTATAAATCGTATCATTTTTTTAGAAAAAAGAACACAGTTTCCATTCTATTATACCGATAAATTCGTAAAATTGTTCTCATTTTTTTACAAATATCTTCAATTAAACGAAAAACACAGATAATACATACATTTAAACAACATTTATTTATTTTTTTATTCGCCAATTGAGGAATTCCTGCATCAGAAATGTTTAGTTATCATAAAAGTATCAAGCATCACGTTTCTATTTTTCACTTTGGTTCCTTTATTTAGCTGATATTAAAAAAAAAGAGAGAAAATGCTCTACTTTAGCATTTTCTCTCTTTTATTCCGGTTATGCGTTTTCTTTCTTTTTATCCCGACGTGCAAGTGCAGGTAAAATCATCCCTAATAAAATCAGCACAACAGGCGTAATGACATTTGAAGCTAATTGGAAAAACCAAGCTTTAGGATTTGCCGCAAAATCTACTTTTGGCACCATCCCCAAAATACAAGCGAAAGCAGTAAACAAGAAACACCACAATCCAAAACCAAAGGCGATTTTCGGATTCTTGATGAATTTATATTCTGAACTGTAATTTTTATACGCTTTATTCAACATCATATAGGCAAAGAATACCCATAGATAACGCATCGGCATTACAACAGAGTTTAAGTTAGTCAACCATTTTACAAGCTCTTGAATATTTTCAATACCAAACATCGGTAATACGATGATGATACTTACTAGAATACCCGTTAATAAGTAGCCGTTGACCAATGTTCCTTTTTTACTTCTTTTACGCAAGGCTTCCGGTACAAATTCAGGATCAGCATCTGCTAAAAGAATTTGCAGTGGAGCATCGATCGAAAAGGCTAAGGCTGAAATTTGTCCAATACCATTTGTGATAGCATAAATGATCATTAGTAAATTTCCAACACCATAATACTCTCCTAAAAGTTGGAAAGCAGTATAGGCACCATTGGCCATTAAATCTTCCGGAATGTTATTACTTGCAAATAGCATCCCCATCGCAAATGAACCTAAAACAGCAGAAACACCAACCATTGCTGCTAAAAAGATCATTCCTTTTGGAAATTCTTTTGATGGATTTTTCATTGAGTTTACATAAGGAGAAATCTTTTCCGCTCCTCCGACTGCAAAGACTAGCATGGAGACAGTCGTAAAATAGCTAAAATCAAATTTAGGAATATACGTACTGACTTTATCCATATGAGGTGTTGCAAATTCAACAGTCGAGTTCATCATAGGTGCACCGATCGCTAATAATATAAACAGCATAGACATTACGAAAATAGCTGTCCCGGCCATTCCACCAATGACTTTTAGGGTCATCAAACCTTTTGTTGATAGTAGTAAAAAGATCAAAAAGATCGCTAAAGAAATCAATGTGATCCCTACAACAGAAAAATTACTTACAATATTGCCATTTCCTTGAATCGCCCAACCAAAGGCGATCAAAACTAATTGCGGCTTCTGTGCTAGATATGGGATGTGTACGACCCAATACGTCCAGGCAGCATAATATGCTAACCGTTTAGTACTAGTGTTTTGCACCCAAGAGCTGACCCCCCCGCTGCTGTCTTTAAACGTTGAACCTAATTGACCGACGATCAACGCATAAGGAATAAAATATAAGACCAAAATCAAAAACCATGATGTTACAACAGAGATTCCCTGTTGTGCATAGTTATTCACAACATTTCCTAATCCCCAAACCATGTTAAAAGCAATTAAACCTACAGTAAACCAACGTAATTGCTTTTGTTCCATCGAATCACTCCTATTCATTCTATGATGTATAAAATATCTTTTTAATCATAATCATTTTCGCATTTTTAAACAAGCACTTCTCTGGGGAAATGTTGATTTTATCAGCAATTTATTAGATTAATAATAATACATTCGTTTTTTCTAATTTACAAAAATCATTTTTGATGACCAGTGTCTTATATAATCAGAAAAAGGTGCTGTAAACAAAAGAGATCATAAAAAGACAACCGCCTCTTACCCTCTCATCAAATCATCATCTTTCTAATCCTTCAGAAAATAGCTAGCTAACCTTTACATTATAAAAAGACGAACTGGACTACTTTTCTACTTTACGCAGTAAGCTATTATACTAGCTAAATTTTTTTCTTTTCATTATTTGTGTTTTTACTTACTGTCAAGAAATAACAGTTTTTAAAACACTAAGATTCCTAAACAACTGCTTCTAAAAATGTCCTTTAACTTAATCATGTAACCAATTTTCAACTATAAGCTTCTTACTTTATCGATCAGAATAAATAATAAGTAAAAATACATTCTCATTATTTTGATTAATTGACAAATAAACTGATAATTTATCCTATTTTTATGTGATATCATACATATAGTCGACTTAACAACACATATTTTCCATTGATAAAGTACTACAAACAGTGAAGGAGGCGCATTTTGCCTATTATTTATACTATTTCTTTAATTTTGATCAGTATCTACTATATTTATATTACGATCATTAAACATGCGGATGAACTATATATCGAAAATGCCGGGCTGATGAGTCCGACTTTACAATATGTAGTCGTGATTCCTTGTTTCAATGAAGATAAGGTCATTCGGGCTACGCTCTCTTCCTTATTGGATTTTTCGTTACCTAATTTGGCCATCTACGTTATTGATGACGATTCATCTGATGATACGATAAAAATAGTAAATGATTTCAATGATCCAAGAATCAACCTGATTGAAAAGCACAAACCGAATGCTCAAAAAGGAAAAGGCCACTCCTTGAATACTGCTTACCAAAGGATTCTTAAAGATTATTCTCACGCTGATCCAGAAAACGTTATCATTACCATTTTAGATGCCGATGGTTTTTTGTGCCCCAATGCATTTGAAATAGCTGATCGAATTTTTAGTCATCCGACGATCCATGGTATTCAAGCACGAGTACGAATCATCAACAACTATAAACAGGGAAATATCCTTTCATTATTACAGGATATCGAATTTTATGAGGTTATTGGCGCTATGCAAAAATTTAGAATGAAAACAAAAACGGTGGGCTTAGGGGGGAATGGTCAATTCACTCGTTTATCTTCACTAAAGAAATTATCTGAAACACCATGGACAGATTGTTTACTCGAAGATTATGATCTAACCATTCGCTTGCTATTAAATAAAGATCGACTAGTTTATTCGGATCAACTGGTTATTTATCAGCAAGGATTGACAAGCTATAGACGCTATTTGAAGCAAAGAAGCCGCTGGATCCAAGGTAGTCTACAATGTCATTCCTATATTAGAAAAGTGATCACCTCGACCTCACTGACAGGTTCTGGAAAACTAGAGATGCTCTTCTTTCTGATACAACCTTATCTTAATCTACTGAATAGTATCATCGTGATCATTTCTATTGAACTTCTTTGTCGGGCTTTATTAGATGGTGCTACCTTGCGTTCATTTTTTACTATCACCATCATGTTTCTTATAACTATTTATCCTGGACTTTCATTTACCAAACGCTATATTAATGCAACAACTAAAATTGATATGATCGATAATTCGCCAAAAATCAGAAGCTATATAGGAGGAATGCTTATGTATATTTATATCTTTTTGACGATCCCCAGTATTGTTCTAGCATTCACTCGTCAACTATTGGGGAAAACATCCTGGTTCAAAACGACAAGGGAAGAAAATGTTTCTATTAAATAAAATGAATCACCTCTTTGACGAAAGATTATTTTCAATTTTTCCACTTATTATTATTTTATTTAGTATCATCTTAGGAAAGCTCATGGGGATATTTTTTTTCAAGCCTGAAGAGAAAATGCAATTGAACGAACATCCATCTACATGTTCAACTGAAAATTTATCCACATCTTTTTTAGATGCTGACAAGAAAAAGCTGCTTTTATCTAATTTGAAAATGAGTTTGAGCGGTCTCGTGCTGTCTCAATCAAAAATCAGTCAAATTCAGTTGATTGCTGTTCAGGATATTCAAGCAACAACTTTTGTTCATTTTTATCACGAAGAAAAAGAAGCGTTCATCTGTACTGGAATCATCAGTAACAGTAATACGATTACCTTTTCCCATAAAATCGATGAACAATTCCTTACCCAGCTACAAGACAACTTACATTTAAATTACGAAGAATCCATAACATCAGAGCTTGGAGCTGTTTTTTCTATACTGTATCATCACACACAATTGACTAATGAAAATGAACGCACGCTATGTGAAAAAGCAAAGATTTTTTTCTATCAAACAAGTAAAGAATCATCTGCTCAAATTTTAGGTTCCTCTTTGGCTTCTGCTAAAGACCATTCGTTCGATCAGTATGACTAATAAAGACTTGTTTTACTAATAATTTATTGGAGGTTAACTAATGCACGCTAAAAAATTGGTTTTACCACTTATTTCATGCTTGATTTTTAGTATCTTCTTTACTAAAACTGCTTATGCAAATGTGGATTTTGACAACTTGTATGTTTCAAATCCAACGATCATAGTTGGCAACAAGATCGTTGATGAACAGACTGAGATCAGCTATCATCAAAATGTTTCGCTCACTTTCCCTTATGCAGTTCCTAATGAAGTTACGATCACTTCGGGCGATACGATGCGTTTAGACGTACCCGCAAATTGTCTGATCGCTTCTAGTTTTTCTTATGATATTACAGCTGCTGACGGAACCGTGATCCTGACGATCACGGGAGATGATCTTACCAATACAGTCACAGCGACTTTTGGTCCATATTATGAATCTCACACAGCAAACCGTCAGGGTGAAATCATTTTTTATGCGCGTGGATCAAGTACTGTGGAAAATTCAGATTGGGTAATGAATATGGTCGGCTGGAATAACTATGACAATACAGCTGCTGTTTGGAATATTATTATCAATCCAGATTCAAAATATATTACAAACACTGTACTCACTGATATACTTGGTCCCGATCAGCAGTTTGACGAAGGATTTTTCGTTCAGGCGGCTCTTGGAACCTATGATAAGACAACACAAATCTTTCAAGAACAAGAAGCAATCGATCCTGCCAAAATCAGTACAGCAGCAGACAGTTTCATCATCGATCTAGGCACATTGAATCAAGCTGTTTCATTAACTTTTCTTTCAAATAAATTAGCTGATCCTAATTTACCTTATCGAAATAAAGCGATTCTTGAGGCTGATGGTGAAGGAGAGCCTGTAATAATCGAAGCAGAAACACCAGCTATAGGAGGTGGAGGCAGTGGTACGGGAGAACCTGGTGAATCTTCTCAAACAAGCGATACCTCGACAGAGGAAACATCAGAAACAACCACTGAAGAAACAACGACAGACCTAACTTCTGAAAGTACCAGTAGCGAAGTAGAGTCTTCCATATCCAGCAACGTAGAATCAACGACAAATGAAACGATCGAGACAAGTCAAACATCAAACAGTAGTAAAAATCAGCCAGAAACAACGAGTACTACTTATAACGTAAGTAAAAAGCCTGATAGCTTACCAAAAACAGGAGAACAGAGAACTTTGTTTTTCTTAATCAGCGGTAGCTTTTTATTAGCTGGATCAACCATTTTTTTCGTAAGTAGAAATAAAAAAGCAAAACATAACGGATAGTAAAAGAGCCCCTGGCGACACATGAATTTAGTATTCATGTATCGCCAGGGGCTTTGTGACATTTGTATTCAAACTTGATTAGATCTTGAAGCATCTCTAAAATATCCGAACTCGATCAGATAATAATATCGATCGTTAAAATTTCGATGATTCTTTTTGCTAGAAATTGCTGTATATTTTCTGGACTGACACTGTTTATTATTAGTCATCTTCCAATGTTTCTCTTTTTTCTTTTCTTACTGCATGCAGCTCTGACTGGATCTCTCTTCTTTTCTCGATCACAACAAAAATAAACCCGATCAAAAATGGCAAGACAAAACTGCCAAAACGATACAGTAACAATGATGACACTGCATCCACTGTGCCTACTAATGGTTTGAATAACAGTAAATAAACGAATTCAAAAGGTCCGATCCCAGCTGGTGTTGGAAATACACCTGACAAAATAACGGCAAAACTAGTAAACGAAAAGACTAATAGAAAATCGACAGTTGGATGATTTTCTACTAAAACAATATACGGAATCACGTACCAAAAAAGCAGCTTGACAACATTCCAGCCAAAAATCAGAAGCATCGCTGAGCGGTCTTTGATGATCGTTTGTACGGTTTCTCTCAATGAATAAATTTGTAAATTACATTTATCCACCCAATCACGTAAGGCTTTGCGCTTAAAGAACTTATTCGCCCAAATAATCAAAATAATTTGAAGATTGATACTACTTGAAAGTACCAATAATGAAAGGATGATCATTCCAGTCAAAATCACACCGATCAAAATAAATGGAATCATTTTAGGAGAGCGCTCATAGAACAACGAAAATTGAAAAATCAGTCCTAGAATTGCCCAAAAAATCACAGCAAGCTTATACATGATCATGTGTAAAGCTGTTACCCCGATCCCTTGAGACACAGCCAGCCCTTTTTTCTTATAAAAGTAAATTTCCGAAAGAAGGGTCCCAGTCCCAAATGAGATCACTCGATAAAAAGCCACATAACAAGAAGTAAAAAAACCATCCTTACTGCTGAAATCCTTTTGAAAATGTCCCGCGATCTCTTTGATCGAACGACCTTCAACAAGTTGATAAACAACGCCGAATATAATCACTAATAATAAAACGAGCCAGCTCGTTTCCATCAATTGAGCAAAAATATCACTCAACGAATTGTCCATTACGTAAATGATAACTCCAATAAAAATAGCTAGTAAACCGATGTTAAAGAAAATTTTTGTTTTAGAATTGCTTTTCATAGTTTCTCCCAACTAACAATTGTTTTCACTACTATCCTTGATAACTAAAACAGATAATTGCAATAGCTACAAGTGTACCAAAGATAAAGAAAAAATAAAAGCGTAATTTCCGAGTTTTATGATGAAACAGCTGCTGCGCCAGCAATCCGCCAATTCCTCCACCAATGATTCCAATAAACAAAAGATCGAATTCAGGGACCCGCCAGCGTTTTTTCTCCGCTCGTTTTTTATCTAAATACATTGCAAAAAATTCAAATACATTGACAATCACTAAATAAACCCATGGCAAATGCCTCAACAAACCCATCATACCTTCTCCTCCACAACCAATCTGCTACTAGCATACCTCGAAAGAGCACAAATTGTAAAGGTAATTAAACAATTTTATAGCTTAGCCTTCTTGACTTTCGGGGACTAATACCGTCATCCCATGTTTGACAACTTTCATTTTAACTGGCAAATCCTCGCTAGGATCTCCATCGACTCGCGTACCGACCGTCTTATCCGAATAACTAGAAATCTCTATTTGTGAAGCGCTCAGATAATAGATACCTGGGACTTCATAAACTTTTCCTAAAATAATTTTAGGCAGATAGAATGCTAATTTAAAAAAATTCAATTTAGGCAAGATCGTCATATGGAACAACCCATCATCTGGCGATGCTGAATCATCGAAATTCGTAAAACCACCAACTGAATTTGTCATTGTGACTGTGACAAGCTGTGTTTTCCCACGCCAATTTTCTTTTTCTGTCTTGATCGACAGACGATATCTTTTTTTCTTTGCTAACAGCTTGAAAAAATTTCTAATGAAAATCAACTTTCCATATTTTTGCTTCTCCTTTTGACTGATCCTAGCCGCTGTATCTGCTAAGATCCCGATCGTCATCGTACTCACGATCACTTTATCATTGATCATACCATAGTCGATCTTTCGGGTATTCCCATTTAAAATCACTTCTGCAGCCGCTTCAAAGTCTAAAGGGATATTTAAAACCCTCGCCATATTATTGACTGTCCCTCCTGGAAGCAAACCAACATTCAAATCAGGCAACTGCTCCTTGAAGTCTGCTACATTATGATTGATCGTACCGTCACCGCCAATAAAAATCAATGTATCGATCTTTTCATTTTTGGCTTTTTCCACTGTTTTATCACTGTCACAATCTGGTCCTACTTGCTCTAAGAAAAAATGTGCGTTCGTTTGCCCATGATTTTTAGCATAGTCGACAAATTTTTCTGCCAACTCTTTTCCTTCGTCTTTTCCTGAGGTTTCATTAAAAAGAATCATTACACGTTCCATTGTGTTCCTCTCCTTCCGTATTTTCTCCCATCAAAATAGGAAGTACGTCACGTTTATGTAACTGTACTCCCTAATTCGATTTTTTGCTATTATTAGCTATTATTTGGCGTTATTCTCGGCAATTTTCACAATCACATTCGTTGCTTTTTCCATCGCCTGTAGAGAAACGAATTCAAAACGACCATGCATATTTTCGCCGCCAGCAAATATATTTGGTGTAGGTATTCCCAAATAAGATATTTTAGATCCGTCCGTTCCACCACGAACAGGTTCGATCACAGGATCGATTTCTAACTCGATCATCGCATTTTTAGCTAATTCAATAATGCTCATATCTTTTTCGATGATCTCTCCCATGTTGTAGTATTGATCATATAAGTTGATTTGGACACGTTCTTGGTCAAAAGGCTGATTGATGATCTCCTGAACCTTTGTGATCAAGGCTTTGCGCGCTTCAAATTTTTCGCGGTCATGGTCACGGATGATATACGTCATTTTAGCTTCTTCAGGCGTTCCGCTCAAATCTGCTAAGTGGAAAAAACCTTCATAGCCATCTGTTTTTTCTGGTACTTCATTTTTAGGCAGCTGATTATGAAAATCGATCGCTAACTGCAGCGCATTGATCATTGTATTTTTAGCCGTACCCGGATGGACATTTTTTCCTTGGATCGTGATATCTGCTTGTGCGGCATTGAAGGTTTCATATTGTAATTCACCCACTGGACCGCCATCCATCGTGTAGGCAAAATCAACATTGAACTGCTCAACATCAAATTTATCTGCGCCAACACCGATTTCTTCATCTGGACCAAAAGCAACACGAATCGTTCCATGCTTGATCGATGGATTCTTGATCAAGATTTCCATAGCCGTCATAATTTCTGCAATACCTGATTTATCATCAGCACCAAGTAATGTCGTACCATCTGTGGTGATCAACGTTTGACCTGCATAATTTTTTAAATTAGGAAAGTCTGTTGTGTTCAGTGTAAACTTCCCTTCTGAATCTAATTTTATCGTTGATTCTCCGTCGTAGTTTTCAAGAATTTGCGGATTCACATCAACTGCGTTGAAATCTGCCGTATCCATGTGCGCAATAAAGCCGATCGAACGAACTTCTTTTTCGATATTGCTTGGTAAAGTGGCACTCACAAAACCGTTTGTTTCGTTGTATGTGACATCACTCATGCCAAGCTCTTCTAATTCTTTTTTCAGTGTTTGAGCAAATGCAACTTGAGTCTGTGTAGACGGAGTTGTTTCGCTCTTAGGATTTGAGCGTGTTTCTGTTTTTACATAGCGCAAAAAGCGCGGTAATAGATTTTCATACATCGGTTCAGTTCCTTCTTTCCTTTTTATCTAAATTGAAATGGGTTGGTATCCACCTGTGATTCAATAAAGGTCACATCCCAATTATATGCTTTTTTCCATTGATTGAATAGCTCGACCAATTTTGGTTTGCATAATTGTTCGATATAGTGCCCCGGATCGATGACAGCCAACTCTTCTGTCAGCATATCATGACCCGTGTGGTAGTAAACATCACCCGTAATATAGACATCTGCCTGTTTTTTGATCGCATCACGGAAAAATTTTTCACCGCTGCCGCCGCAGATTGCAACACGCTGAATCATTTGTTCCTCATCTGCACAAACAATCCTCAAGCCCTCTAAGTCAAAAACATGCTTTATCTTCTCAACAAATTCACTAAAAATCATTGCTTTTGGCAGCTCACCGACACGTCCAAGACCAAACTCCTTCGTCATATTTTCGATCGTATATACGTCATAAGCAGGTTCTTCATACGGGTGCGCTTTAAGCATTGCTTCAATGACATCCGCTTGGATCGTTTCCGGAAAAATCACTTCGATTTTTGCCTCTTGAACCGCTTCTTCCTGACCGATACGTCCGATTGTTGGATCTGCTCCTTCAAGCGGTGTAAATCTTCCCGTTCCAATCAATGAATAGCTAGTATTCTGATAATCACCTTGTGAGCCAGCGCCGGCTTGACCTAACGCCTGACGCATTTGCGGTGCAGACTCGACCGGTACAAAGACTGCTAATTTTTTATAGGCTACCGTATGAGTTTTTGTCAAATAGGTTGTATTCTCGATTTCCAGCAATTCACAAAACCAGTCATTCAACCCGTTGTCGATAATATCCATATTCGTGTGTGCCGCAAATACGGCAATGTCATGCTTAAGCAGATCAGCATACATTTTTGTCTGCGGATCATCGGTATCAAGACGCTTGACCGCTCTAAAAATCGGCGGATGTTTAGCAATGATCAGATCTACTTGCTTTTCGACCGCTTCTGCTACAACTTCCGGACGCACATCCAACGTTACCATGATTCGGTTGACTTCTTTATTCAATGTACCGATATGCAAGCCAACTGGATCTCCCGGTTCCGCCAGCCATTGAGGACAATAGGCTTCAAAATGCTCAATAAATTCTTTTCCATTAAGACTCATTCGACAATACCTCCTGAATTTCAAGGATTTCCTTTTGAAGTTGTACGATTTTTTCTTGCGGGTCTCCAGTAGCTTTTTCCAGCTGCGCCAAAATAGTTTCTCTTTGTTTCAGCTCACGCTGCCATTTTTTTTGAAACACTTCTGAACGCTTGTTTAGTAAAATCGGACCAAACCGTCGTTCTTTTTCAGAATAAGCAATTCTAGTCGTCTCTCTTTTCGCCACAATGATTTCATAGATTTTTTTATTTTCTTCTATGATATCTTCTTCAAGTATAGTATAGCCATGTACTGTCAACCAATCACGAAGCGTTTTTTCTCCAATATTAGGTTGTAGGATCAGACGCTCATTTCCGGCTAGACGCTGGTTCTTCCAACCAGCGTCTAAAATATCGCGGATCAAAGCGCCGCCCATTCCGCAAATCGTCACAGCTGAAATTTGGTCAGCCGTTTCTACAGCAGCTAATCCATCCGCCAAACGAACAGTGATTTGCTCTTCTAAGCCATTCTTTCGTACTTGTTTCTTGGCTGCTTGATACGGTCCTTCTACTACTTCACCGGCAACTGCAAATGTAATTTTTTTTTGTAATACTAACGCGACAGGTAAATACGCATGATCTGAACCGATATCTGCCAAGCGGCTATGTTCAGGTACTAATTCACCTACACGCTCCAAACGTTTTGATAATTGATTTTCATTCATTCGTCTTAATCCTCCATGGGTATTATACCATTGAAAAAACAGGAAGAAAACGTAGAAGCTATTTATTTTGCGCCTTTATTTTTTCATTTAGCGCTTTTCCTCTGCTGCTCTTTTGGCTTGTCTTTGCTGCATTTCTTTCCTTAGCTGCTTGTGCGCTTTTTTCGAGCCTCGTTCTAAGTCTTTGCGTTTTTTCCGTTCTTGGAAGTTTTCAAATAGAGAATCCAGATCATAATTTGGCGGATACAATTCTTTCGCGCTTCTATCTAACTTCAACTGTCGTTTGTGCACAGTGATCTTTTGTTGATCTACATAAATAACTGCTTCATCAGACATTTCAGGTATTTCATAAATCAACCCAATTTTCTTTTGCTCTGTCCAAAATACTCGATCCCCTTTTTCATAGGTAGGAAAATGAGTTTCGATTTGTTTTTTCTCTTTACTGGCAAACAAGGTTTTCTCAGTTCGATAATTGCGGTCATGTAAATATTTTTGCGCTTGCTTCACAACGTTAGCATCCAGCTTCATTTTGTTCGCGATCCAAAAAGCATTGCTCTCTCCAGTTTCGCCGAGGATCAGTTGATATTTTGGTGTTAAGCGCTCTGAATCGAAAGCCATTGCTGCTGTCAAAAAATCTTCGTGCAGTTCAGAGAAACGTTTGATTTCACCATAATGGGTCGTTGTGATCAGCAGACTGCCTTTTCGATAAAAAGCTTCCATAATGGCGATCGCTAAAGCCGCTCCTTCATTAGGTTCTGTCCCACTGCCGATTTCATCCAATAGAATCAAACTATTTTTCTTGGTTCTCGCAAGAATCTCAGAGATGTTATGCATGTGACCTGAGAAGGTACTCAAAGCATTTTCGATACTTTGCTGATCACCGATGTCTACAAAAATTTGATCGAACAACGCAATCTTCGTCCCTTCATCCGCAATGATTTGCAGACCGATCATCGTTTGTAAGCTGGTCAATCCAACAGTTTTTAAAACCACTGTTTTTCCTCCAGCATTTGGTCCGGTGATCGTTAGTCCGCGATACTCTTTGCCTAGTGACAGGTTCAAAGGAACCGCTGTCTCTCCCAATAAAGTGTGTTTTACATTGACAAATTCAATGATTCCATCTCTATTGATTTTAGGTTCGATACCATTGATTTCCCGACTAAATTTAGCTTTAGCAAAAATCATGTCATATTGTGCGACTATCTCAATGTTTGATTGTATGCTCTCCATTTGTTCAGCAATCATCCCAGTCAACGTTGAAAGGATCTGATAGACTTCTGTCGCTTCTTCCATTTTCAGCTGGTACAATTTATCATTCAGCTTGGCTACAGCCACGGGTTCGATAAAAACAGTCGTGCCTTTGGACGATGCTTCAACAATAGTACCAGCAATTTGATTTTTATAGCTGGCTTTGATCGGAACAGTGAAACGATCATTTTTTTTCACGATGATCGCTTCTTGAAGTTTTGGTTTATTTTGTGTATTTCGCATAAAACTATTCAGCTTTGACTCAATTTCCTTTTCACATTCCTGCAGGCTCTTACGGATTTTACATAGCTCACGACTAGCATCTGTTTCGACTTGGTTATTACGGATCACTTGGTAGATTTCATCTTCGATCATCGGAAAAACATGCAGCGCTTCACTATATTTCGCAAGTAATGGTGCAATAAATTGATTTTTTTGCATAAAGGATTGGATCAATCGACTGCTGCGAATAAAGTCCGCGTAGTTCACCAATTCTTTAGGCTCTAAAACAAAACCTTTTTCTACTTGTTTCGTTAGATGTTCAATGTTGTTCAGTCCCATAAATGGAACATGCAGATTCGCCATCAGCAAAGCTTTCGCTTCCGCTGTTTCTTGAAGACGTTTTTCAACGACCTCAATACGACTGCTCGGCTTCAATTGCTCGATTCGTTCTTTGCCATAAGAACTGATCGCATAAGTCATCAATTTTTCTTTGATTGTCGTAAATTGTGTTTTAATATATGTTTCTTTATTCATTGGTCTCTCCTTCTTTTTAGAGACACCCATCTTTAAATGAATAGATCAAAAAATTTAGCCTTTTAAATGATTTCAGTATTTATTCATGAAAAAAAGGGATGAAGATTCCCTTCATCCCAAAACATCAATAAATATAGACCATAAATCATCTAGTAGATCGGCCATTGATAAGAGGTAAGATAGGTATCAAACATAAGTATGCTAAAGAAGCCATCTAAAAATGGTCATTTATTCTCCAGCTATTCATTTCCTTAAGTTAGATACTTACACTCACAAAAACACCTCTATGGCTTTCTTTGACTATTCATTTCTCGCTAAGAGTATACCTTGTTTTTTTTGTCTCGTCAATAAAAATCAATAGTCTCTAGCAATAAATCAGTAGTGATGACTCATTTCTTTCTTAGCATAGCTGATCGTTTACTACTCTTCTTTTTTATCCCAGAGTTGCTTGTACAGCTCTAAATAGTTCTGTCCTGATTTTTTCCAGCTAAAATCTTTTGCCATTCCCTGCTTCATCATCTTTGTCCAGACTTCTTGATCATTTTGATAGAGGTTCAACGCTGTCACTGTAGTAGATAACAAAGAATCAGCATCAAACGTTGAAAAGCTAAAACCTGTCCCGGAATTCGTAACTGGATCAAACGAAACGACTGTATCTTTCAATCCACCAACCTCATGAACAATCGGCAATGTCCCATAGCGCATCGCGATCATTTGAGATAAGCCGCAGGGCTCCGCAGCTGATGGCATCATGAATAAATCGGCGCCTGCATAGATCAGCTGAGCCAAAGATACATCAAACGATATATTTGCACTCAGCTTATGCGGGTATTGCGTAGCAAAAGAGCGGAAAGACTTTTCGATGTCAGGATCTCCTGTTCCCAGTAAAACAATTTGAACCTCTTTTTCTAATAAACGAGCTAGCTCCTCTAAAAGTAAGTGAAATCCTTTTGTATGAGTTAATCGACTCACGATCCCGATCAGTGGAACATCTGGGTGAAGCGGCAAATTCATTTTCTGTTGAAGCATTTGTTTATTTTGTTTCTTGCCTACTAAATCAGAAACCGAAAAATGATAGGTGAGTTGCTCGTCTGTTTTTGGGTCATATACTTGCGTATCGATCCCATTTAAAACCCCACTCAATTTATTTTTTTCCAATCGCAAAATACCATCAAGCCCAAAGCCAAACGCCTTGGTTTGGATTTCTTTCGCATAGCTTGGACTGACTGTGGTCACAAGATCAGCGTAAATGATTCCAGCTTTCAAATAATTGATGCCATCATTTAAACGAATAGAACCATTATAAAAATGCTCTAGCTCTAGATTAAATAGGTCTAGCAATAACTCCTTGCTGTACGCACCTTGAAATTCAATATTATGAATCGTCAACATTGTTTTCACAGAATGGTAAAAGTCTATCTCTTGATATTTCTCTTTTAGTAAAAATGGCACCATCGCATTGTGAAAGTCATTGACATGGATCACATCTGGTCTAAACTCTAGTTTAGGCAGCATTTCAATGATCGCTAATGAATAAAAAGCAAAACGTTCTGCATCATCCTGATAGCCATAAAGATGATCACGATCAAAGTAATAGCGATTATCGATAAAATAATACGTAATTTCTTCCAATACTAGACGTTTGATCCCACAATATTGATGTCTCCAGCCTACTTCTATATAAAAATCGCAAACCTCCTCACATTGATTTTTATATATTTCGGACATCTTTGTAAAAAAAGGCAGTACAACTGAAATCTCCACTCCTTTTTGTACCAGTTCTTTAGGTAATGCTCCCGCGACGTCACCCAATCCGCCAGTTTTAAAGAATGGGGCACATTCTGCAGAGGCAAACAAAACCTTCATGCCATTTCACCTCCAATAATATCAGCAGTCACAACTTGATTTTTTTGAATGATCACTGGCTGATCTTTTGTTCCTATAATTTTTATGCCCGCTTCGATCGTGATATTTTTATCTAAAATAGCATATTCGATCTGAACGTTTTCCTTGATTTTCGCATTGGCCATGATGATCGAATGCTTGATAACTGTTCCTTTTCTGATCACAGCACGTCTTGAAACTAAGCAATTCTCTATTTCTCCTTCAATGATACAGCCAGTGGCACATTGACTATTTTTTACTTTAGAATCCTGTGAATAAAAGGTTGGCACTTCATTTTTGAGTTTTGTGTAAATTTTTTGTCCTGAATATAGTAAGTCCTTGAAATTTTTTGGATCCAGCATATCCATATTCGCTTGATAATAGGATTTCACGTTATAAATGTCACTTAAATAGCCAGTATATTCGTAAGCAGTCGTCGTTTCTTCTTTGATTTTTTGCTGCAAAAAAGTATAGATGCTTGGAGAATCTTCCTTTTTTTGCCCTGCTTCTAATTGCTTGATCAGCCAATCGGTTTGAACGATATACATATCCATACAAAGGTTTACGAACTCTGTTTCATGGACTTGCTCATCTAATCGGTCTACGCTCAATGCTTCCGCCGAATCATTCAATTTGATAATAGAGGCATCTAAAGAAACTTTTCCTTTAGGCATTTTTTTATAGACTACCGTCATCTTATTATTTTGCTTTAGATGCTGCTTTAATACTTTTTTGAGATCGATATTGCATAAATGATTACTGCCTAGAAAAACTGTATACTCAGATTCAGCCTTCTGAAGATACTCGATCATTGAAGCAAAAAATGGCAGACCTTGTGCTTTTTGTTTTAAAAAGTCTTGGTAAAAATACACGAAATAGCTATTTTGAACCGAATCTAAGTTCCATTCTTTCCCCCCGCCGATATGGTCGAATACCGATCTAGTCTCCCCTTCATTGAACACCATTAAAATCGAATGAATGTTGGCATTGGCTATACTTGAAAGAGGAAAATCAAGCAAACGATATTTACAATCAAAGGGTAATGTATCCAACGGTCGATTTTCAGTCAAGGGCCAAAGCCCTTCAAACCTTGAAATATTTCCTAAAACAGCGCACATGCTATTGGTTTTCATCTTGTTTTCCCCCTATTACTTCGGAATAGCCAACCACTTTGATTTCATTTTCTTTATAGATTACTGCACCGTCTCCGATAATCGCATTTTCCCCAATGATCGCATTTTCGATCCAGACATTTCTGCCAATTTTAGCCCCAGGCATGATCACACTATTTTTTACTGTGGAACCGCTTTTTACTTCCACATTCGTCGACAGAATACTATTCTCAATATTGCCTGCAACATAACATCCATCCACGATCAAAGAATGAGCGACAGATGCTGTTTCTGTTAGAAAATGTGGCGGAGAAATCATATTTTTGGAGAACATCCGCCAGCTTTTATCTCGCATGTTCAATTCATTATCTAACTGAATAAATTCCATACTTGCTTCCCATAAGGAATCGATCGTTCCAACATCTTTCCAGTAACCATTGAAACGATAAGCATAAACTTTTTCTCCCGCTTCTAAATAAGAAGGAATCACATGTTTACCAAAATCCAGTAAATGATCCTCATCAGAAGAACTATCCATTAAAACACTTCTCAAGCGATCCCAATTGAAAATATAGATACCCATTGAGGCCAGATTACTTTTAGGTTCTTCAGGTTTTTCATCAAATTCAATGATTTGGTCATGTTCATCTGTATTCATAATCCCAAAGCGAGAAGCTTCTTTTAACGGTACTTCAATTACACCTACAGTCAACGAAGCACCATTTGCGATATGTTCCTCTAACATGGCTTCATAATTCATTTTATAAATATGATCCCCTGATAAAATCAACACATACTGCGGGTCCATCTGATCGATATAGGAAATATTTTGATAAATGGCATGGGCAGTTCCTTCAAACCATTTTTCGCCATCCGTACTAGAATAAGGATGTAAAATAGTTACACCAGCATCGATCCCATCCAAGCCCCAGCTAGCGCCATTTCCAATGTGATTGTTCAATGCAAGCGGCTGATATTGTGTGACCACACCTACATGTTTGATGCCGGAATTTACACAGTTACTTAAAGTAAAATCAATAATTCGATATCTTCCGCCAAAAGGTACTGCTGGTTTGGCAATCTCTTTTGTCAGTTTTCCTAAACGGGTCCCTTGTCCCCCTGCTAAAATCATTGCAAGCATTTCTGTACTCATTTGTCTACGGGCAAAAATCACCCTTCTCCCCTTTCAAGGTCTGATTATTTTACAAGTAAATCCTTGATGACTTATTCTAAAAGACTCATGATTTGATTCGAGTATTGATTTCTTTTGGTTTTAGGATGATTCCTCCCAAAGCAGGAACGATCGTTTGTATTTGATACTCAAAGCTTTTAAAGCTTTTTTTCTGCGTTTGGCAATCTTGATTTTTTCTTGTCCATGTCCCTCCAAAATCGGTCATTTCTGTATTGAGCACTTCTTGATATGTTCCCGGAAATGGGACACCTAGAATAAACTCCTTATGCTCGACTGGAGAAAAATTTAAAGCAATGATCAGAAAATCGTTTTTCCGTTTTCCTTTTCGGATAAAGCTCAAAACCGTTGCTTCTGCATTGTCTGCATCGATTATTTCGATCGTCTTTTCGGACTGCTCCAGCTCCCACAACGCTTTTTCTTCTGTATACAATCGATTGAGCACTTCTGTAAAATACTGCATACGCTGATTCAACGCATCATTCAAATCGATCCATTCCAACGCTTCATCATGTTTCCATTCTAAAAATTGTCCCCATTCACTTCCCATAAATAAAAGTTTTTTCCCCGGAAAAGTCATTTGATACATATATAAATTCCTAAGCTGGGCAAACTGTTTATAACGATCGCCCCACATTTTATGCATCAGGCTCCGTTTTCCATGAACGACTTCATCATGGGAAAGTGGAAGAATGTACTTTTCCTGGAACATATACATCAGTGAGAAAGTCAATCGCTGGAAATTATACTTCCGAAAAGCTGCATCCATTTGATAAAAACGAAGCGTGTCGTTCATCCAGCCCAAATTCCACTTATAATCAAAGCCCAACGCATCATCTGAGATATTTCCAGTAATTTTTATCTCGGAGGAACTTTCTTCTGCAATCATGATGATCTCAGGATGCTTCTGTTTTATCACCGCATTCAACTTCTGCAAAAAATAAAAACCTGCCCAATTGCGATGATCACCCGAGCCGATGGCAGCCTCAGTTGGCTCATCATAATCTAGATAAAGCATGTTCGAAACAGCATCTACCCGAATACCATCGATATGAAAAGTGTCGATCCAATAAAGCGCGCTGGAAATCAAGAAGCTTTGTATCTCTGGCTTAGCTAAATCAAAATTCAACGCCCCCCAGCGGATGTTTTTAGCTTGCAACTCGTTGGCATATTCAAATTGGGCGCTTCCATCAAAATAAGCCAGACCATCATCATTGATGCAAAAATGTCCCGGCACCCAATCAATAATGACGCCAAGATCGTTTAAGTGGCAAGCTTCCACAAACTCTTGGAATTCCTCCCTTGTTCCATAATTGGAACAGAGAGCAAAATAGCCGGTTAGCTGATACCCCCAAGACGCGCCAAGCGGATGCTCCATCAATGGCATGAATTCTATATGAGAGTACCCTAGCTTTTTCACATATGGAATCAATGTCTCCTTAAACTCTTTAAACGTCAATGGAGTACCATCTTCTTTCGCCTGCCAAGAACCAGCATGTACTTCATAGATATTCAATGGTCGTTCAGACGAATTTAGGTTTTTCTGCCTTTTCCGCCAAGTATGATCGGTCCATTTCCTTTCATCTACAGCTTGAACGATCGCTGCAGTATTCGGTCTTTTTTCAAAAGCGATAGCAAATGGATCTATTTTATAAATTTCCCGACCATTATTCTGTTTAACTAAATATTTATAAAGGTCCCCAATTTGCGGCCGTTCACTAAATCCTTCCCAAATCGCCGGCTGTTCCGTTTTTACCAATGGTATCGTACGGTCCCACTCATTAAAATCACCTACTAGCCAAATTTGCTGCGCATTCGGTGCCCAAACTCTAAAGACGAAGCCTTGTTTGCCATCTACCGTTTTTGGATGACAACCAAAATAAGTATGGCTGGCGAAATTTTCGCCTGTTTCAAAAGATCGTGCCGGATGTTTTTCAGAACTCATTTCGCTCAACCTCACTCTCTTAAAAAATGTTGTTTAGTTTGATCAATGGATACCTATTTTTCTATTTTCAAAAAAATTTTCAAAAAACGCTTTCGTTGAAAATAGAGCCGTGAATCTACTTTCTAAGTACCTCTCTATTACATATAAATGAGACTTATTAAAATAAATCTAACAACAAAATGAAAAAAAAGAAAGAAATAGACCTCTGAATCATAAAAAACAACGAAACAAAACATACTAAGATTAGAGGGTAAAGTCACCGACGGATGACTTTACCCTCTATTTCCTTTTTTAGGTCTATAGTAAAGAGTGAAAGGAAGATCGACCATGCTCTCTTGGACTTCGAGTCCCTACAAAAAAACGGTCTCCTTCACTGTCATTTTAAAATCTGTTTTAAGTATGTTGGGGCTTCGAGCTCGTGTTAAGGAAATTAGACATGAAATGAAACAGTGAAGTACCTTTCAAAAAAAAAGAAAGAAGATGAACGTATGACATATGTACTTGCATTAGATGTTTCGATGGGGAAAAGTTATCACGTGCTTTACGAAGATGAGCGTTGTCTCTCCGAGGGAGAGATTACTCATACCAAATTTGGCTTTGATTATTTGCTTCAAGAAATTCAACAGTTACCCGAACTGCCTAGTATCGTATTTGAATCGACCGGTATTTACTCAAGAGTGATTGAAACCTTTTGTCAAAATAATCACTTACTTTATTGTCTATTGAATCCTTTGGAAGCAAAAAAACAGCTGGATAGCGGTCTTCGTGTGCTTAAAACGGATAAACAAGACGCACATCGACTAGCACAAACTCACTGCCAGTATGAGCGGAAAATTAAGAAACTCCAACCTGATATTTATGAAGAATCCCATGATTTAGCTCGCTTTTATCAAGAGATAGAAGCAGAAATCAAGCGACTAAGAATGTACTTACACACGGCTCTTCAACTTAGTTTTCCGGAATTGGAACGCCTTTTTTCGAATCGATTGTCAAAATTATCATTGAATCTTATCGAGCTGTTCCCTCATCCAGAATGCTTAGCGGGATTTAGTCAAACTCAAATAAAAAATATTTTGAAAAAGAGCACAGACAAACGTCTTTCGGATAAAAAAGCCTTAGAAAAAGCGCAACAGCTCCTTTCATTGGCTTCTACTTCCTATCCAGCGACGACGAAAACGAGCATTCAAGTACAGAAAGTTCGTTATTACGCCCGCCAATTAAAAGAACTTCTTCACTCAAAAGAAACGGTGTCTAAGCAACTGATCGAACAAACAAGACCCTTACCAGAATTTGATCTTTACCGAAGTGTTCCGGGGATTGGTGAAGTATCTGCCGCATTAATTATTGGTGAAATTGGCGATATTCGCCGATTTGAAAATCATAAGAAAGTGAATGCGTTTGTTGGGATAGATACCCGTAGGTATCAATCTGGTAAATACCTAGCCCAAGACCATATCAATAAACGTGGCAACCCCAAGGCTCGAAAGCTCCTTTATTTCACCGTGAAAAATATGATTCGCCAACAAGCTGCCGCACCTAATCATATCGTGGATTACTATTACAAATTAAAAACGCAACCTCTACCCAAGAAGGATAAGGTTGCGACCGTAGCCTGTATGAACAAACTACTAAAATGTCTCTACTCCATGATTAAGAATGAGACAAAGTACGACTATGCGTACACGGTCTCTATGGACCAATAAGACCAAGTCTTATAACTTGATTATAGCACCCTGCTGGAAAAAAACATACTCATCAGGGTTATTTATCGTGAACTTTTTTCTAAAATATTCCCTTCGTCTACAAACGATTAAAATATCTTTGATTATTTCTTTATTTTTCTCTTGACTAATCGTAGGAAAGAGAGCGGGACAAAACTAAAAATCAGTTTTGTTTCGCTCTCTAAATCTTAATAAACGGTGGAAACAGAAGCAACTCCTTCGGAAATAAGCTGAAATTCACAAAATTTGAAGAGCAATTTTCGTGAATTCCCTCTTATTTCTCGGAGTTTGACACTTCTGTCCCATCCTCTTCAGAATAAAAATTAATAGACGTTATTTTGTCAGCCAATTAGTGACTTCATTCAACGCATCCGCAATCCCCGCTGGATTTTTACCGCCAGCTTGTGCCATATCCGGACGGCCGCCTCCGCCTCCGCCAACTTTCGGCGCGATCGCTTTGATCAAATCTCCAGCTTTCAAGCCTTTATCATTTGCTGATTTGGTCATTGCAGCAAGCAAGCTAACTTTTTCATCCTGTGCTGTTGCTAAAACCAATACATCTGACAATTCCTTTTGTTTCCATTGATCGGCTAGTTGTCGTAATTGATTCATATCTTTCACGTTGACTTGCGCCGCAATGTACGTCGTACCTGCAACTTCTTTGATATCCTTGAAAATATCTCCCGCTTGTTGATTCGCTAATTTTCCTGCAAGCTGTTCATTTTCTTTTTGCAGCTCACGTAATTGTTGTTGTAATTGCTCTGTTTTTGACACAACTTCTTTTAGTTGAGGTGACTTAACGATTCCAGCAATAGTTTTCAATTGTTGTTCTTCTTCATTCATCAGTTCATAAGCTTCTTTACTCGTTACAGCTTCGATTCGACGCACACCAGCACCGATCCCTGATTCAGAAACAATTTTGAAAATACCAATATCTTCTGTATTTTTCACGTGTGTTCCACCACATAATTCAATTGAATACCCGTCAATATTCACGACACGGACTTCCTTGCCGTATTTTTCACCAAAGAGCGCCATTGCTCCCATGTTTTTCGCTGTATCGATATCCGTTTCGATCGTTTCAACTGGAAGAGCTGCCCAAATTTTTTCATTGACGATTGCTTCCATCTGCACTAATTCTTCAGGTGTCACCTGTCCAAAGTGAGTGAAGTCAAAACGTAAATGTCCAGGTGCGACTAATGATCCTGCCTGATTTGCATGATCGCCTAAAATATCTTTTAACGCACGATGCAATAAATGAGTTGCCGTATGATTTTTCAAAATACGATTGCGCATTTTTTCATCTACATGAAGTTCATAGGTTGCTCCTTCAGTTACTGTTCCTGTTACTTGAACTGTATGCAGGAATTGGCCGTTTGGTGCTTTTAGGACATTTTCCACATGAGCCACGATCGTTCCGTTTTGATCTTTGATCGTTCCTTTATCCGCAACTTGTCCACCCATTTCAGCATAGAAAGGTGTTTCTGCAAAAATCAATTGAGCAGTACCGTCCGAAAGTTCATTCACGATTTCTTCGTCTTTCAAAATGATCAATAATTGACTTGATGCCTGTAATTCTGTATAACCGACGAATTTGCTTTCTACTTTGATATCCGTTAAAACAGCAGACTGCACACCCATCGATGTTTCTTTGCTGCGGGCAGAACGAGCACGTTCACGTTGGGCTTCCATTTCTTTTTCAAAACCAGCATGATCGACTTTCAACCCTTCATCCTCAGCGACTTCTTCTGTTAGTTCTACTGGGAAACCATACGTATCGTAAAGTTTGAAAATATCTTTTCCGTTCAAAGTATCTTCATCAGCTGCTTTAACTTTAGCTAGAAGTTCATTTAAAATATCTAATCCTTCATTGATTGTTTCATGGAAACGTTCTTCTTCTGTACGCACAACTTTTTCAATGAATTCTTTTTGTTGTAATACTTCCGGATAATAACTTACCATCACTTCGCCAACAACTGGAACCAATTTATATAAGAAAGCTTCATTGATGCCAAGCTTTTTCCCGTGCATGACTGCACGACGTAATAGACGACGTAACACGTAGCCGCGGCCTTCATTTGAAGGAAGCGCACCGTCACCGATCGCAAACGATAATGCACGAATATGGTCAGCAATGACTTTAAATGAGATATCTGTTTGCGGTGATTGACCATAAGTGACTTGTCCACTTAATTTTTCTACTGCTTTGATGATCGGCATAAACAAATCTGTTTCAAAGTTGGTCGGCGCATTTTGAACGATCGATACCATACGTTCCAGCCCCATGCCCGTATCAATATTTTTATGTGGTAATGGCTCGTAGGAATCATCCGCTTGATGGTTGAACTCAGAAAATACAAGGTTCCAAATTTCTAAATAACGTTCATTTTCACCGCCAGGATAATTTTCTGGATCATCTTCTGCTACATCATTGAAGCTTTCTCCCCGATCATAAAAAATCTCAGAATCGGGACCACAAGGACCTGCACCAATATCCCAGAAATTATCTTCGATATCGATAATATGATCCATCGATAAGCCCACTTCTTCATGCCAAATACGTTTTGCTTCAGTATCTTTCGGATAAACTGTTACATATAATTTTTCCGGATCAAACGCCATCCACTCTGGTGCTGTTAAAAATTCCCAAGCCCAGTGGATCGCTTCTTTTTTAAAGTAATCACCGATCGAAAAGTTCCCCAGCATTTCAAACATCGTATGATGACGAGCAGTTTTGCCGACATTTTCGATGTCATTTGTCCGAATTGATTTTTGCGCATTCGTGATTCTTGGATTTTCCGGAACTACTGAACCATCAAAATATTTTTTTAATGTGGCAACACCTGAGTTGATCCATAATAAAGTGGGATCATTGACAGGCACTAATGATGCACTCGGTTCGATCGAATGCCCTTTTGATTTGAAAAAGTCTAAATACATTTGACGCACTTGACTACTTGATAATTCCTTCATTCTCTGATGACCTCTTTCTTGGTTTGCTTAGTTTTGTCGGTTGACGCAATAAAAAAGGCGCTCTCCATTGCAACACAAGGACGATAATTCGCGGTACCACCTTGTTTGCAATGAAGCCGCCTGACATTCATTACCTCTTAAACGATCCGATAACGCAGGATCTGCGGCACTGTTTCCAGCACGATTATTAAAAGAGAGCAAAATCAACACATACGGGCATTTCTTTTCAGCCAGGAGAAATGTCTCTACATCCACGTACTTTTGGTCAATCCATTCTTTTAGACACTTGAAATTATAAGGATTTTTGACTGTTTTGTCAATAAGCAGCCGGAATTATCCTTTTGCCTTTGTCTTTGCTCAAAAAAACAGCTATTTTTGTCTTTCATTATATTGATAATCATAAAGATAGAGCAGTTGCCCATTCTGTTCATCTATCTTATATTGCTTGCGTCCGGTTACAGCATAGACCGCATTATTCTCCTTGAAAAGCATCACCGGCTCTTCATCGTCGGCCTCCTGCTCCAACACAGTCCGCCAGAAAATTTGTGCTTTCTTTAAGGATACCTTAGCTACGATTTTTTTCTTTGAATTCCGCTTTGCTTTATAAACAACAAAAGCCATATCTTGTTCGTTCATGCTAGGTTCAACTTCAAGGTCAAGAAACTCAGGGTATAATTCCCCAAGTGCGGCCAACTCCTTTTGAGTATCTAATGAATTCCGATGCTCTTTCATGAAACCATTATACTGATCTACAATTTTTTCACAGTCAGGATTTTGGACGACCTCTTTCGTTTTCAAATCAACTTTATAATATCGACCATCTAGACCATAAAAATAAATCGAAGATTCATCGATGATCGCATAGTCTGTTTGCTGATAGCTTAAATTATCCTTTAGTTCTGGGATTTTTTCTATCCATTATTGTTCAGTCAGACTGACTTTTCCCGTTGTTTCATCAATAAAATAGACTCGTTCTTTTTTACTATCGACTGTAAATAGCCCTTCCTTTGTGCTGCCGATGAGATATTCCTGCCATTTAGAATGTTTTGTCCACGTCGTTTCACCCGTTTTTAAATCCACTGCGCTAATCAAAAAGTAAGTCATACTCGTAGAAATTCCAGAGCTGGATCTGCCGTTAGGAATTCGTTGTCTGATTTTATTGATGGATATCGTGTTACCTGCCTTATTTTTTGTCACGATCGTTTGAGCATCTTGTTCAAAAACGATCCCCGAAAAAGCGCCAGCAAAAACAGCCATCACAAATGTTGCTACTAGAAATTCAACAATAAAAACCATAGTATAAATTTGTATGCTTTTTTTGACCCCTGCTTTATTCTTTTTAAACAAAGAACGCAGCATGAATATAAATGTTACAACTATCACCCCATAAATGATCCCCAGCATGACATCATTAAATAACCAGCCGTTAAACTGCCACTTTTTGAAAAACGAAGGCTGTAACAAGGCTAATAGAAACGAGCCCAATAATACATTTATAATGAAAACACTGATCAGCTGAGGAATCCGCCTCTTTAAACTGACCCGTTTTAGCTTGAGATCTTTTCCTAGATCGATGAATAAACGAGTAAAATAGAAGATCGACCATCCATAAAAAAGGGTCAACAAGCCATTGTGAACGACGCTGTCGGTATATCTAAATAAATTCATCCAACTGGTCAAAAATGCCTGCATAATTTTTCCTGCCTTTCACCTATAAGTCAACGATAATACTTTTACGATAAAGGTATTTTTCCGGCTCTACTATTTGTTCCGGCAACACTAAATGTTTGGAACAATAATAAGTGGACAATGGCAGCATCTGCTCGATCAAATGACGATCATTTTTTTCTTGGATGCTCAGTTTTGAAACAGCAGGATCCTGAGTCAGTTCGTAGCGATTTCTTTGTGTATCGATCACTAGACCAAACATATTGGCCCCGCTCATTTTTTCCTTGATCTGTCTGCCTGATTCATTATTTTGTAAGAGTAATTCGTTGCCCCAGCGAAATAACCTTCTAGTCCCTGCACCGACAGCAAACTCCCATTGATCTTCTGTTAAAAGATCAAATCCTTGTTGCTGTATAGCCTCTCTTAATTGTGTATGGGTACACGTCTTATGACTATAAACAAAATAACACTCTGCATTGGGAACAAATTCCAAGTAAAAGTGGTTCTCTTCCAAGACTGTTTTGGGAAAAGACCAGATCAAGCTCTCTTGTGCTGTCAGCTTAGGAAATAGTTGTGCACAAATATCTGCTTCAAATACTGCAAATTTTTCAACTTCCCCTTCAAATGCACCTGTGATCGTATCAACGATTCCTAAAAATTCAGTTCCGGCGGGCAAAGCATATTTTTGAACAAACATTGCCGGGATCTCAGCTTTTCTTAAGGGTGACGTATGGTCATTGATATAATTCGAAATTCCTTCTAATGTACACAAATCATGTGCTGCTTCTTCCTCCAGCTGTTGAAACGCGGGATCGATCATTTCATTTGTCAAAGTTGTTTTGAACGTTTTCTTTCCAAGGTCAGCAACATCAAAATCCAGAAGCTCGTGAGGTCGTAATCCCTCAGCTCCCAGATCCCAACCGAGGATCGCTTCACTATTTTTAGGGATAAAAACAAATAATTCCCCGTCTAATTCGATCTCAAATGTTCGACACTTGATTCCGTAAAGCTCAAAATCAACCAGCTCGATCATAGTGATCTCCATTCTGGGTGGAATAAAATACATCAATAATTGCTGCAAACACGCTGTCTTTTCAGTATCATTCAATTTTTTCCATTGTGCCCATTCAATTTGTTCAAATAGCTCCAAAACGGCCCCTCCTCAGAAATAGAAAAATATCTGCTCCATCAAGTATACCATTGAAACCGATTTTCATTAACAAAAATCGACAATCCCTTACACTCGTATTTGCTCCAACAAAAAAACTGGGCCATAACTCATAGAGTTATGGCCCAGTCCTTTTAAAAAAGAATAAGCGGTAGTTTCAGAAGTAGATCCCTCTTCTTGAATACTTCTATCTCAACCTCAGTTTAACTATTTATAACTGTTTTTCTTTGCTTTTTTTGCTGTTCTCGTTTGTTGACGACGTTCAACTTTACGTTTTTGTTTATTGCTGGCAGAAATCGCACGGTCGATTTTTTTCTTGTAGCCTGGCTTGATTTTTTTCTTTTTCTTCTTGACTAAGCCAATCAACGTAGGATCTTCAAGTGCATCTTTGCTTTTCTCACGTTTTGTTCGACGGTTACGGTCATATGTTGCAACAACTTCACCATCTTTGATTTCTTTTGGATGAAATTCAATACCTAATTGCTCAACTTCGGAAATCGCTTCTTCATCTGCTGGCGAGTAAAGTGTGATCGCAGTGCCATCTAAGCCATTTCGACCTGTTCTTCCAACACGATGGATAAAGAAATCTAAATCGCTTGGTACTTCTGCATTGATTACATGAGAAACCCCTTCAATATCGATTCCGCGAGCTGCTAAATCAGTAGCAACTACATATTGAAATTCTAAGTCCTGCACTTGACGCATCACTCGTTTACGTTCTCTTGGAGAAATATCGCCGTGGATCTTCGCCACTTTTAGGCCTTGGCCTTTCAAATACTCCGTGATTTCATCCACACGCTGTTTTGTATTCGCAAAGACGATCGCTAAATAGGGATGACCTATTGTCAATAATTGATAAATCAAACGGTTCTTATCTTTGCCTTTCGTTGAAATCAACCAATTATCGATCGTTTCAGAAATGATGTTCTTCGGCTGAATATGCTCCACAACAGGATTTTCCATATACTTTTTAAGGAATGGTTTCAGTTTTTCAGGAATCGTTGCAGAAAAAACCAGCATCTGTAAATGGCTCGGCAGACGGCCGGCAATTTGATCTACATCTTCTAAAAAGCCCATATCCAATGTCATATCCGCTTCATCCACAACGAAAGCAAATGCCGTGTGTGCTTTCAAAGCCTGTTCATTAATCAAATCCAAGATTCTTCCTGGTGTTCCGATCACAACATGAGGCTGCTGATTTTTTAGTTTAGCAATCTGACGCTGTTTGTCTGTTCCCCCAACAAAATTCGTCACACGAATTTCCGGCTGGCTGAATTTTCCGATCTGGCTTGCTTCTTGATAAATCTGATTCGCCAGCTCTCGACTTGGCGCCGTGATCAAGATTTGCACCTCATCTAATTGAGGATTTATCTTATTCATCAATGGGAGTAAAAAAGTATGTGTCTTCCCGCTCCCTGTTTGAGATTGACCGATCACACTTTTGCCTTTTTTTATTACAGGGATCAACTTTTCCTGTACTTCTGTTGGCTGTTCAAACCCTTTATCTGCTAATGCTTCCATAATAAAATCATTGAGTTGAAATTGTTTAAATGAACTCATTTTCTCACCACTTTCTATCCTTGTTGTCTAAGTCCTCATGCATTATACCACAAAAATGGCAGGGCCTTAGTCATTTTCGATTTTTTTCTCTCTTTTTATCGTACTGACCGTATAGGTGTGGCTAGCCTTCTCATAAAACAAGCGCCGTTTCTTACGTAAAAGCACGTAGGTAACATTAAGAACAAATAGCAGCAACAACAGCATACAAAATAAAAAGATCATCAAGGTGACTAGTTGGAGCATCTGGTTGGTAGAATTAAGTAATTCAGCTGGTCCAGCAATGAACAAGCTGATCAAGCCATAGACAAAATATAGATATCCATAACGGATAAATAACGCATTAAAACTGATCCTCTCACGTCCTTCTTGGACGATTTTGATACGTACGATTTTTTTACCGATCGTTTCACCATTCGTAAACGTTGGCAGCACCATAAATACTAAGAAAACCATAACAAAAAACCAGCCGCGTGTTTCGATCAAAGGATAGGCTGACACTAGTTTACGATATTCTGGAATTAGCTTAAGCGAAAATATCACTATAGCTTGCACGATCGAAATAACAAACCAGTCGATCAAAAATGCTGCAAAACGTCGAAACAAGCTAACGGACTGTCCTTTTTCATACGCAGCTTCATCCAGCTCATCTCTTGTCGGAAATAAAAAGGTCAGCATCGGGGTGATCACATAGCCGATGATTCCGCCGAAGGTATTGTTGATCAAGTCATTCACATCAGCTAAGCGGTATGGTCTAGGATAAATAAAATACAAGCCACTCAATTGCGTCAACTCGAAGAATAAGGATAATAAAAAACTAGCTATCACAACTTTTTTAAACGTAAATTTATAATAGTAGCGTAAATAAACCCCAAAAGGCACCAAAAGTAACATATTAAATATTGGCTCTAAAACGACACTTTGCTTTAAGGCAGGCACAAATGTACTAGGGTCATGTATATTCAATACCGTTCCATTTAAGAAGCGTTCCACAAAATAAAAAGGTCGTAACTCCAAATATTGCCCCGTATACTGAGCAACTTCTGCTCTTGGCGGTAAGGGTAAAATAACTAAAAAATAAGCACAAAGTAGATAGAAAACAAATGAATAGAGAATAATCGCCCGCCATAATAAAAACGTCCCATATTTACGATACTCTCGAATCACCAAAACAAATGAAATGGCAAAAGCTAAAAAAGGAAAAACGATCAACGCGGTTTTGATCGGTACTGTATAAGCTGACATATTGGTTCACTTCCTCCTATTTAGTGTAGTAAAAAACGGTTCCGTTGTCATTCATAACAAGTTAATTTAATAAAAAATATATTTTGCAAATCAAAAAATTTGCAGTATGATTGAAATAAATAGTCAGCTACACTTACTTAGCTAATTCTACAAACTTTTATTTTAGGAGGTTATTGTATGTTAAATGCTTATTTTGCTTTTGGCGTTCCTGCGTTTTTAGTCTTTTTATATATCATTTTTGCTATTATTCGGAAAAAAAGCAAGATCCATTATATTGGTTTTGTCCTTTTATTGATAGCGGCTTTTATGATGGCGTTTAGTTTTCAAGTGCTTCAAGGATTGTGGACACTAGAAGACAATCATTCAGCTCAATTGGATCAATTAAACTATGCACCAGAAATGTTATGGTTACCATTAGTATTCGGCGCAATCTTAGCGATCATCAACCTATGGCGTGGAATCAAAAGGATTCTATCATTTCGAGAAGAATCAATCAATAAATAAGGAGAGAATATATGGATATACAGATTCGTGTTATTACTGAGAAACAGTCGATTTTTATATAATATAATACCAACAAAAAGAATGAAATACGCACGCATTCTTAATGTTTAGTCTGATACAATAAAAGAACAGAGAAGTTAGGGTGACTGCTTATGAAAGGTGATAGTGCTTATGGATGTAAGTGCTGAGATCTTTAGAGAGGGGAATACCTTTTGTCCGCATTAGAAGCATTTCAGCTAATTTTAAGCTTTGGCATGTTTACCATCGCCTTGATCAAACTGATCGTGGAATTGCTTAAAGACAAAAAACCGTCAGCTTTAGCTAAGCAACGGTTATTCTTAAAATAAACTGGTTACCGTCTTAAACGGTTCTGTCGAAGAGGATATGTTAGCGCCTATCCTCTTTGCGGGGTTTATTATAGAATAGAAGCGATCAATAATTATAGTTAAGCCCCTATTTACACTTATTATTAAAACATAAACTAACTTATTAAAATATCAAAAAAGAGTAACCAGATAGATATCTAATTACTCAATGAAATCTTATAAACAAATTATCCTATTTCTAATTCTTCTTCACAAATTCCGATTTCAACTTCATCGGACCAAAGCCTTCCACTTTACAATCAATATTATGTCCATCGGCTGCATCCGCAACTAAACGAATTCCTTTGACCTTCGTTCCCTGTTTGATTGCACCACTGGCACCTTTGACTTTCAGATCTTTGATGACTGTGACATTATCACCGTCTGCCAATACATTTCCATTAGCATCTTTTATTACAGCTGCGGCATCTTCAGCCGTCTCTTCTGTCGACCATTCATGCCCACATTCTGGACAAATCATCATTCCGCGATCCTCGTAAGTGTAAGTAGAGCCGCATTCAGGGCAACTTGGTAAATTTTCCATTTCATTTCTCCTTTAACTAATCAGTCAGAAAGCAATCTGTTAGCATCACCGATTGCTTTCAATCTACTTCATTCTATCGTACTTTCTAGTGAAAGGAAAGCCCTGCTAGAAGGAGGATGGACATACACCTTATTTTGTTTCTTGACCTTTTTCTACATATGAAAGATCATTCACGCTGTCGACTGTATATTTGCCATCTTTATAGGTGACTTTTGATACACTTGCATTTTTCAATCCGCCATCCGGCAAGTCAGCATTCGAATCCAGTTCACCCAATAATGTGATGATACTCATCCCGTGAGAAACGACTAAAACATTATTCGCTCCTTCTTTTTGAGCATCTTTGACTAGATCATCCAACGCATTGGTCAGTCGAGTAATGATCGTTTGGCTATCTTCTGCCGGCCAGTTGACGCCTTCTTCAACATTTTTCTTATCTAACTCAGATAATACATCTGCAAAGTCAAGAATTCCCTTATAAAAACCAACTTCCTTCATCCATTCATTGTATTCTTCAAAGGTTTTTCCTTGCTCTTTCGCAACAGCTGTCAGCATTTCCTCATTCATTAACCCTTCATAGGTACCAAAATTATATTCTCTCAAACGTTTGTCTTTCGTCATCTCTTTGATCATATCTTCTTGTCCATTATTCTGCAGAACTAACTCAGCCGTTTCGATCGCACGCCCACTATCACTGGTTACGACTTTATCAAAGCTTACATCTGATAATCCTTTACCTAAATGCTCTGCTACTTCAACTCCTGCTGGCGTCAATGGAGCATCGATCCAGCCTTGGGAACGATCGACCGTATTCAACATCGTTTTTCCATGACGAGCAAGATAGATCACGACCTCAGAATTTTCATCTTTTTTCGTATCCGCTTTCTTCTCTTCTGTTGCTGTTCCATTACTACAACCTGCTAAAACCATCGCTACTAATGCTGCTCCAACAAACAATTTTCTCAATTTCATTTTCCTGTCTCCTTTATCCTAAGCATTATTTTTTGTTGAATAGAAATAATAGTAATCCTCCCTTTAAAAAAAGAAAAAACCTAACTATGCCAAATAAAAACACTTGGTATAATCAGGTTTAGCTTGTCTACGACAATCACTATCCACTCTTCAACTAGCTTTAGTATAATGGATTAGCATCAAATTGTAAATGCTTTCATACATTATTTTTTGAATTCTTTGCACAATTGTTGGATTTCATCATAAATAACTGTCACTTCTGCTTTATCTTTAGCATTAGCACCGCTAGCTAAAGGGTGCCCACCACCATGATGTTTTTTCGCTAACTCATTGATCACAGGTCCTTTTGATCTTAAACGTACACGATAATAGCCTTCCGGCTGTTGTACAAAAATCCCCCAGGCTAGCACTTCATCGATCATCCCTGGTAAAGAGACGATAGCAGCTGTTTCTGAATCAAGGATGCCATATTCATCCAGCAAACTTTGCGGTAGAATGACCTTTCCAGCACCATTTTCGTCAACCTCAATATTTTGATATACATAGCCTGCTAATTTCGCCACTTTCATTGGCATCTGCTCCAGTTCACGATTTAAATCAACTGGTTCAAAATCATAGGTCATTAATTCCGCTGCTACCTCTAAGGTATGAGAGGTAGTCGCAGGATATAAAAAACGGCCAGTATCGCCAATGATTCCTGCATATAGTAGTCTTGCTGCTTCGTCATTCATCGTTAGCTCTGATTGATTATGATGATAGAAATCAACAATGATTTCACTACAGCTGCTCGCATTAGTATTGACCCAAACCAAATCACCATAAGGCTCGTCATTAGGATGATGGTCGATTTTGATCAATTGTTTTCCCAGCTTATAACGATCATCACTGATTCTAGGAGAATTGGCTGTATCCGTGACGATCACAAGTGCATCTTCATAATATTCGTCAGGAACTTCGTCCATTGTCGCTAAAAAATCTAGCCCTTCAACAGGTCCGCCGACTTGATAGATCTTTTTTTCCGGAAAACTGGTACGTAAAAGTTCAGCCAACCCAACTTGTGAACCAATTGCATCTGGATCAGGTCGCTGGTGGCGATGTATAATAATTGTTTCATATGCTTTGATCGTTGTTAAAATGTCTTTTAAAACATCCATCTTCATTCCTCCTATGTCCGTTCCATGACTTGGCAAACCACGATTGCTTTGGCCACTAATGCGTTTTCTAAATACACCTCGATATCAAGTTTTGCTGAACGTCGTCCAATTTCCAGTACACGTGGTCTTATATCAAGTTCACTTTCCAGTTGGATCAGACGTAGATAGTGCAGACTCATTTGTTCAATCAAAACATTTCTTCTTTGATTGGTGATCATGGTTCGCTGTGTCACATTCGAAATGATCTCGCTTAGAACACCAAAGGAAATCGTTCCTACGCTATTAACCATTTGCGGTGTCACTGTAAATCTAAATTGGCCCTCTTCATTCCTGTCAGTATCATCGACCGGCATCACTTCTCCTGAAATTTGATCTGAGATCGTGTCTGCGATTTGAGGCTGTCTTTGAACAAGCTGCATGGCTTTCATCACGTCTTGTCTGGAAACGAATCCAACCAGTGATAGGTCATCTTCAACAACCGGCATCACCTCTAGTCCATCCCAAATCATTTGATGACTAACACTTGCAACACTCATCATTTTTTTGACGATGATTGGATCTTTAGTCATCACCTTGTCCATTGTCAAAGTCTCCGCTTTTCCAAGAACATCTTTAGCTGTGACTATTCCCACTAAGCGCAGGCTCTTATTCACGACAGGAAAGCGTGAATGATGTGTTTTTTCAGATAGTTTTTGATAATCTGCGATCGTATTTGTTGAAAACAAATAATTCGTTTTTTCCAGACTTGTATAGATATCACTGACCAGCATGATATCTTTTTTGATGAGTTGATCACTCAACGCTCGATTGATCATGGTAGCCACCGTAAATGTATCATACGTCGTTCTGAGTACAGGCATTTCCAGTTCATCTGCCAGTTCAGCAATTTCTTTTTCTGTATCAAAGCCACCCGTGATCAACACTGCTGCGCCATTTTCCAACGCCAGTTTTTGCACTCCCTGGCGGTTCCCCACGATCATCAGTGAACCAGGCGTGATATAACGAGTCATCGCCTTTTCTGTCATCGCACCGATGACAAATTTATTCAGAACTTTGTCTAAGCCGGAAGATCCGCCCAGCACATCTCCTTCAATGATTCGAACTACTTCACCAAAGGTCAATTTTTCAATATGCTTTTTTAATTTCCGTTCGATCCGAATCGTTCCAACACGCTGAATGGTCGAAACTAATCCAATGTTTTCAGCATCTTTGATAGCACGATACGCGGTTCCTTCACTAACACCAAGATTTTTTGCGATACTTCGGACTGAGATTCGATCGCCGATCGGCAATCCTTCAATATATTTTAATATTTGATCGTGTTTTGTCGCCATAATATCCTCCTAAAAATCTATGTTCTTAAGCATCTATCTACTTTTCTATTTCTTCAACTCCACTTGATTGGTTCTGATAAAAAGATCCTGTTTTATTTCTTCCAAGCTCTATACTAAAACAGTCCCGACTCCTTATTTATCGACTTCTTAAAAAAAGTATAACAAAAAATGAGACTTTTTAGTACAGTTTTTCCTCATTTATTATAACAGATAACATAAATAGATAGACAAAGTGCGATCGAGCAAGTGATTTTCTTCGTTCTAATTTAAGATAGATGTTTTTTTGTTTCTCATACTTATTTATTTTTTCATTTTTACTGACATTTTTCTGAAAAAAGGAGTACTATAGTAACGGACTGTTTACAGTGTTGTTTAAGGAGATGAAGAAATGGAATCAGTGAATAGTTTTCAAGAAAATCCGATCGTTCAAAAAAATCGGTGGTGGATTTTGGTTTCGGTTGCCATGTTTACTTTCATGTCGACTTTAGACGCCAGTATTGTGAATATTGCTTTGCCTACAATATCCAAGGACATGGGCGTACCGATGAACCAGTCCGAATGGATCGTTTCGATCTATTTAATCATCGTCTGTGCTTGCTTACTGCTATTTGGCAAGATAGGCGACAGTTTCGGTAAAATCAAAGTCTACCGCATTGGAACGATCGTCTTTACAATCGGTTCTTTGTTGTGTGGATTTAATCATTCACTAGGCTTTCTTTTATTTGCTCGAATGGTTCAGGGGATCGGATCAAGTATGACGATGGCGACAAATTCAGGGATCATCACAGAAGTGTTCCCTTTGAAAGAGCGCGGCCGAGCGCTGGGTTCGATCGGTGCATTCGTTTCATTAGGTTCAATTGCAGGGCCGGGAATCGGCGGTCTGATTTTATCACAGTTTTCTTGGCCGTATATTTTTTGGATCAATGTTCCAGTAGGAATCATCACTATTTTGATTTGTGAAAAATTCTTACCAAAAGATATTACAAAAAGCGGAAAGAAAGTGGATATGCCAGGTTTTGGTTTATTCGCTGCATTTATCATGACTTTTTTTGGCGCAATCTTTATTGGGCAAGAACTTGGGTTCACCGCTATCTTGCCGATCGTCTTATTTATATTAGCATTAGTTGCTTTCATAGCTTTTTTGCGTATTGAAAAAAGAATCGAACAGCCGCTTATTTCATTTACGATTTTTCAAAATAAAGTGTTTACTATGAGTTTGATCACAGCTGTTTTGATTTTTTCTTCAAACTTCTTTGTGAATGTCGTCATTCCTTTTTATCTACAGAATGCACGAGGATTACCCGCCAGTAAAGCAGGACTTTTGATGATGGTCTTTCCTTTATTGATGGTCGTCGGCTCTCCGATCAGCGGTTATTTGACCGATAAAATCGGAACGAAATTATTGACCTTCGCCGGATTGGTCTTATTGTCCATTACTTCTTTGATGTACATGTTCCTAAATCAAGGGACACCGCTCTGGTACTATATTTTAGCAACAGGAATCATGGGTCTAGGGAACGCCTTATTTCAATCACCAAACAATACTACTGTGATGAGCAGCGTTGCTAAAGAAGATCTTGGGGTAGCCGGAAGTATGAATTCATTTGCTCGAAATCTAGGAATGGTGTTGGGGATCGCTTTAGCAACAACTATTTTGTATCATTCGATGAGCGTTGCCTACGGCTCTCGAGTCACAACTTATATCAATGAACGACCTGATATTTTTATTTTCGGTATGCGGATAACCTTTTTAGGTTCATTTATCCTCTGCTTATCAGCACTTGGATTAACATTCTATCGATCATTAAAACTAAAAAAAGGAAACTGATTGCAGAAGTTCTGCTTCAGTTTCCTTTTTTTAGTTTGTTCTCGATCATTTTTCATCTTTATCATCTTTGAAATTTTTAAGAAACTCTTCAAATAGTTCTGTACCAATCCCCATTTTTTTGTAGTTTTCCAAAATGGACTTCAATTCCATCAACAGATAGCCGATATATAACACATAGATCAAGCCTACACCTGTTCCACCTGGAATCAAGGGTGCCAACGGAACAAAAAACATGAGTAGTACCATACTCGCAATTTTCCTTAAAATTCCATTGATCCCCACTTTGCTTAAAAAATGAATATCTGGATTGATTTTTGCTGCTAAACTACCGCTTAAAAAATCAATGATCATTGCAACACAAATCAAAGCCAATACGTAAATTGCTTTGTGATCAGCATCTACTAGAAAACGATCTAAATACTCAAACATTTTCATAATTACCACCTTTTCTTTATTTTATAGGAGTACCCAATAGTCTAACGAATGTCTTATTTTTAGTCTCTTTGTCTTCATTTACTAATGAGTATCATTAGTTTACCTGTTTTTCATTTACTTCAGCTGCCGTTTTTCTCCCAAAATCATGTCACTTTTCTATCAATAATTCACCACTTTCATAAGACTCTGCAAAACGAATCATTGCTTTATCCAATTCACGATAAAACTTACTTTCGCTCATATGGTAGTTCATATATAATGCAATATTAGTGGTAAAATGGCGGTCCATATATTTGTCATAAAGTAATTGCCGATCATATCGATCTAATTGATTCATCGCATTGATGATTTTGGTCAACTCATTTGCTGCCAATTTCTTACGATCAATGATCGTTTCCGTTCGTTGTCCTGTTTTGTTCGTGCTTGGATGCACTTCAAAAACGTATGCTGCGGTGATTTTAGGAACATGCTTATCTCCAGCAATTCTCAATAAAGAGCGATAGGTGCTCAATAGCTCATGAACCTTTTTTTTCGTTTTCTTTCGATCGATTTCGGGAAACAATATCATTATTTATCCTCTCCTTTATAATTAGTCTTCAATTGCTTGTTGACTCGCTAAACTTTTCTCTGTCAGTTTTACTTCTTGCTCTTCTTTAAAAATTTCTTTTGCCAATTCTTTTGCCTGAGCTTCTGCCTGTCTATCACCTGATTCTGCCAAATTTAAAAAATGAACAAGCAACTTGCTTTTTGCTTTACGTCTTTTCATATCGTTCCTCCTCCTCTTAAAGCTTCTTAATACTTTCCCTCTTAGTAAATTTGCTAATATAAAGTAATAAATTGACAAACAATAGCTTTTACGCTATTATATAGGTATAGTTAAACAAGCTTCTCTCTACTTTGATCACTGCTTTCATTATGTTGATCGCGTAAAGAAATTGCTTGAGTAGCTGTTTACTTATAAATTAGCTTATAAGAATAGTATAATAGCTTAAAAGCTAATTGTCAATTAAAAATAGCTTAAAAGATAATTTATTTTTCATTTAAGTTTATGAAAGGTTGAAAAACATGAGTTTAACTTACAGAATCAAAGAGCTGGCTGATCAAAAGAAAGTTACTTTTGCTGAGATTGAACGAAATACAGGAATTTCTAATGGCCAAATCCGCCGTTGGGACACTTCTTCTCCTAAAATAGAAAACATTCAAAAAGTCGCTGATTATTTTGATGTTTCTACAGACTATCTGTTGGGGAGAACAAATACTCCGGCACGGGAAGAAAATCTTCCTGAAGAAGCTCTTTCTTCACAGATCATGTTTCGAATGAATACTGAAGGGCTCTCAGAAGCTGAAGTAGATGAATTGAAAGATGAAGTGGACCGTTTTCTTCGATTCAGAAGATCTGAAATCGAGCGTGAACGCGAACTAAAACAAGACGACAAGGCGTGATTGGATGACAGAGCAAATTGATGAATACCTTAGTTTTTCAGATCAAATCAACGATTATATCTCCGCTGTAATGGTTGCTAATAATATCGGCTATGAACACTATAACTGTTCCTATCTTTGGGATTATGTTAAATCAAAAGGGGTCTTCATGCGAGGATTTCCTTTCGATGGTGTAGCAAAAGACCGCATTTCCGGCATGATCGTCCAAGATGCTTTAGAGACAACTATTGGGTATAATCAAAATATGAGTGAGAAGAGAAAGAATTTTACGATCAGTCATGAAATCACTCATTATTTATTTCATATGAGTGATGGTAAAACGATTTTTACAGATACTGAACGTAGTTTACACTATTCTTATAACGAAGAGCTTCATGAATTTCAAGCAAATATAGGTGCTTCAGCCATTCTTATTCCTGATGTGGTCTTATTTCGCTTTTTAAAAGAAGGCTGGAATTTAGTTCAGTTGTCACAGCATTTCGGCATTTCTGAGAGTGCTTTATATGTCCGCTTGATCCAAACCATGCAAGCAAATTTCGGGGTCTCTTTTGTAGCGGCAAAAATGAACGCTGATACGATCCGTTATAAATTTAGTGGAAAAGGGCAACGGGCAGCAATAGAACTTGGCACCAATCTGGAAACAAGACTATTCAAAACAAATCGGTTTATTGAGGCTTTATAGCAAAATGAGGTCAAAGTAAAAGTAAGCAATACTTTTACTTTGACCTCATTTCTATTTGTGTATGATGAATTGATTTTATCTTAAACTTCTTTTTAACGCGTTTAAATCTTTAGAGAAAATCAATCTGAATCCCCTATTGATCATTTGCAATAAGAACTCGAAAAACACTCCTACAATAAAAATAGTAATGGTCAATAGAATCATATACATAAGACCAATTTTAACTCCTCTTTCTTGAAAAACCTGACTAATATTCAGAAAATCCTTCAATGACTGCCAACTTTCCGGATCATCTAAAGGAACAATGATCTCTTTCGTTGGATCTTCGGCAATGACCTTAGTTGAAACAGTTCTCAGCAACCTTAAACGATTAGGCAATGGATTACCTTTAAATTGGAGTGATTTAAAAAAATGAGACTCATGGAAAAGATAGACTGTAAATGTTGCTGCAGATAATGTATTGATCACACGAATGTTTCCTATTTTGATCCGTCTAAATAATTCAAAGATCGACACGCTGCAAATTAAAAACAAAATGCTTGGTGATCTTAGAACATTGTTGAACGGTGAATTAACATACATACTATTACCATTTTGGTAAAACTGACGAATATTTACATTCAAATTTAATTTATATTGAATTACCTGAATCAACATAAAAATTATGATAAACAATAGTAACGTCAATGTCTTAACATTTTTTAAAGGATTATATAACCGAATAAAACCACCAATTGCGTATACAGAAATTCCAATAGCAAAATTTTGAATTTTTAAGTTAGTAAGTATGTTAAATATTTCCGAAAAACTCAACAATACAAGCATGATCACAATAAAATTCAAATATCCTTGTTTATCCAGTTTATTCAAATACTCATTAAGAAAAAATTTTGCAAAAACAATAATAAAGATATAGTACCCAATAAACCACCAACCATTAAGTGGCATATGCATATTTGCACTTGTAGAAACTGGCATATGAAATCTGCCCAATAGATAAGCAACACATAATAATACAATACTTAATAAATAAGAGCGGTTTAGTAACTTACCCCCTGGTTTTACAACGTTTACAGTGGATTTTTTAATTAAAAAGTATCCTGTAATCAAAATAAACAACGTATTTCCAATTTGACCAAATGTGTAAATAATCTGAATTGTTTCTAAATGATAATAGTTAGAACCTTTATCCAAATTTACTAAAGCAAAGCGACTATAATCAATATAGTGCAAAACCAAGTGATACATGATTATTCCAAGCATCGCAACTATTCTCAAAAGTTCGAAATTGGATTCACGCTGTGTAACTCCCTTTGTTTTCATATGTTTCCTCCCTTTTAAAAAAACAAACCCGCTTGCTATTTTAGCACATAAGAAGTAAAACATCTATCTCTTATTGGTTTTCATCTTACTCATCTAAAAACAAAAAAAACCACCACGACCGTCGTCTGTGGTGGAAATGAAGGTTGTTATTTACTCTTGGTAGGAGTAAGTATGAAAAACCAATTCGGGATAATTGGCATGAAGGTATATTAACATCTTCACCTAAAAAAATTATGAATAGCTATTTTGTATTTCATAAAAAAACTATTAGTAAATACTCATATAAAACATTTCTTAACTTTTGCTTTCATTTATGTTTGGCAAACCATATTAGTTCCAACATTTTTAAGGCTGTGCTACACTTTTAATAGAAGTAGTTACGGGTTTCAATGTCACTAGCTCCATGAACCAGTTTTGCTGAAAATGTAAATGATTACGCGGAGATCCGCTTTTTATTTTACTTTTAAGCCAGCTTAAACTGAACTAGCTCATTCAGCTTTTAAATTTTAGGAGGAATGTATTATGGTAGATCAAGAAAAAGACACACTTTCTGTTTTATTCTCTGATGATGTTCACGGTCCCTTTGTAACGTTTATTTTAAACACACACGTTGCACATCAAGATGTTGAAAAAGATTCTTTAGCGTTCAAAAACTTTGGAAAAGCTGCAAAAGTCCGCTTTGAAAAAAAATACAAGACACTTTCATGGGCACCGTTCCAAGATAAGATCGATGCTTTACTTGCGGATGCCTCATTTTGGCGTAACGCAACGAAAAGTGTCTCAATCATTTTCACTGAAAATGATGTTTTTATCCATCGTTTAGATGTTCCTGTTAACGACCAATATTATATTGACGATCGCCCTTATCTTTTAGGGATCATCAAAAACAATCAATTCAATTATCGTTATTATCTAATGGCGCTAAATCGTGATTCTATGCAACTTTACCTAGTTGAAAATAGTCGTGTGACAAAAGTTGATTTGCCTGACGATGCTCCGACAGACTTGGTTGGCACATTAGGTGATGAATTGACAGGTGGAAATTTAAATTACTCAACAAAAGCAGGCTCAGGTTATAATGGCTCTTCTAAAGAAGGAGTTGCTTATCACGGTGTCAACACAAAAGATCAAGAGGTGCAGATCGACTGGACAAACTATTATCAAGCTATCGATAATTACTTAAAAGATACCTTTGTTAACCCTGATCAGCTGCCGATTCGTTTGTATGCATTGCCTGAAAATCAAACATTATTCAAAAAAATTGCCAAAAATACTTGTTTAAAAACAGATACAGCTGTCTCTTCTTCTCCAGCCCAAGTTTCAATCAGTGAAATTGAAAAAGCAGCGGAAAAAATCAATCAAGAATTGGAGAAAAATGAAACAGCGACCTATAATCTTTTATTGGATAAAAAATACGTAGATCAGCTTGCTGACATCGCTCCTGCTGCAGAAGAGGGAAAAATCTCACACTTCTTTATTTCAACAGCAAACCTCGTTGATGAAACGACAGAAATGTCCAATGAAGAATTTGACCGTAGAAAAGTCTTGAATCAAGTGACAAATAAAATTCTAAACACCGGCGGTAAAGTGTTCATCCTAGATCAACAAGCTTCACCCGATGAAAAATCCTTAGTCGCCATTTTACGCTATTAACGGATAAATGGACAAGAGCCGCTCAACTAATCAGTTGAGCGGCTCTTTAATTAAGTTGATTAAATACTTTGTTAGCTATAAACCAAGTGAAACTATCTATTAGTAAGGATAACCTTATTCTCATCTAAACAATTTGAACCCTTCCTACTTTCAAATCTATGCAGTTCCAAGACTGCGCCTTCGGAATAGATTTCTGCGATATAACTCTATCATTACTTTCATATTTAACGCTTAATACCTCTATACTATAACAGAACTAAGTTTTTTTTGACAATTAATCTTTATTTCTTAACAAATTTTTACAATTTAAAAGAGATATCACTAGTCAAGAACAAGGAAATATGCTATTATAAGAGTGTAGTTTTTGGTCGGTAATATATGTGTAGCTGTTTCAAATAAACATCTTCCACATTTTCACCTTTCAAGTAATTGCAAAATACGTGTATACACACATAGGAGGATTTTTTATTATGGAAACAGGTACAGTAAAATGGTTTAACTCAGACAAAGGTTTTGGATTTATCACTGCAGAAAACGGTAACGATGTATTCGTACATTTCTCAGCTATCCAAGGCGATGGATTCAAAACTTTAGAAGAAGGTCAAGCAGTGACTTTCGACGTTGAAGAAGGCCAACGTGGACCTCAAGCTACTAACGTTAACAAAGCATAATTAACCTTAGTAAACTCAAAAGCTGACGAGTAATCGTCAGCTTTTTTTATGTTGTCTGAATGAACCGAACCAATTCTTCGCCAAATGCGGAGCAGCTCAACAGCGTTGCTTGATCCATTTGATCAGCGAAATCTTTTGTTACAGTTTTGTTCACCAGTGCCTGTTCAATGCTTTCAGTGATCAATCGACTGACCTCATCCCAGCCAAGATATTCAAACATCAACGCACCTGATAATAGTAACGAAGAAGGATTTAACTGATTCAAACCAGCAAATTCAGGTGCTGTCCCATGGGTTGCTTCGAAAATGCCATGACCTGTCTGCAAGTTTAAGTTTGCACCAGGTGCGATCCCAATTCCGCCAACCTGAGCAGCCAAAGCATCCGAGATGTAATCTCCGTTTAAATTCAAGGTAGCGATCACGTCATATTTATCTGGATGCAATAAAATATCTTGTAAGAAAATATCTGCGATCCGATCTTTAATAATCAATTTTCCTGCCTTTTCAGCTTCCAACAATTGATGGTCAGCTTCTGTCTTTCCCAGTTCTTTTTTGACTTTCTCATATGTCTGCCAAGTAAAAACTTGATTGCCGAACTCCCTTTCAGCTAACGTATAGCCCCATTTTTTAAATCCACCCTCAGTAAATTTCATGATGTTGCCTTTATGCACAAGTGTTACTGATTTGCGTTGATGTTTCAACGCGTGCTCAATGGCACCCCGAACCAAACGTTCTGTTCCTTCTTTGGAAACAGGTTTGATTCCAATCGCTGATGTTTTAGGGAAACGAATCTTTTCGACTCCAAATTCTGTTCTTAAATAGCTAATCAATTTTTTCACATCTGAACTTTCAGCAGGAAATTCAATTCCTGCATAAATATCCTCCGTATTTTCTCTAAAAATCATCATATCTGTAAGTTCCGGATGCTTTAGTGGAGAAGGCACACCAGTAAAGTAACGTACAGGCCTGTAGCATATATACAGATCCAATTCTTGTCTTAGTGTGACATTCAAAGAACGAAAACCACCGCCAATCGGTGTTGTAAGTGGACCTTTGATCGCAACTAAATGTGTTTTGATCGTCTCTAACGTTTCTTCCGGCAGCCAATCTCCCGTCTGATCAAACGCTTTTTCTCCAGCCAATACCTCTTGCCAAACAACTTTCCTTTTCCCTTGATATGCCTTATCTACTGCGGCATCAAATACAGTTTTAGCCGCCTGCCAGATTTCAGGTCCAATGCCGTCCCCTTCTATAAATGGAATGATTGGATAATTTGAAACGACAAGTTGGCCGTTACTGAAAACAAGTTTTTCTCCTTTGGTCATGCTTCAATTCCTCCTGAACGTAATTCTTCATCAAATGCCCGATAAGTCAAATGCTTTGGTCCTACATAGTGAGAGCGCGGACGGATCAAACAATCCTCTTGCTTTTGCTCGTAAATATGACCTAACCAACCAGATACTCGGCTCATCGCAAAAATCAATGTGAACAGATCACTTTCAATATCTAAACAATGATAAACGGTTGCTGAGTAAAAATCGACATTAGGGATCAACCCCTTTGTTTCTTTTAAATAGCGCTCAACCTGACAAGATAAAAAGTACCACTGTTCTTTTTGCGTCAATGCCGTTAGTTCTTTTGCGAGCTTTTTCAAATGTTTTTTTCTTGGATCTTCTGTTTTGTAGACACGGTGCCCAAAGCCCATCACTTTTTCTTTACGATCTAATTTTTGATTCAAATACTCTTTAACACTCAAACTACCAGAATCAATTTCCATCAACATATCAAATACTCGTTCATTTGCTCCACCATGAAGCGGTCCTTTTAAAGAACCGATCGCAGCAGTAATACAGGAGTAGACGTCGGATAATGTCGATGCACAGACTCGCGCAGTAAAAGTGCTAGCATTCAAATCATGATCTGCATGCAACACCAATGCTTGATTCATTGCGGATACCTGTACAGCATTCGCTTCTTCGCCAGTGAGCATATAAAGAAAATTCGCCGCGATCGATAAATCACTTCTAGGTGCGATTGGATCCAAGCCTTTTCTTAACCGAGCATATGCCGCAATGATCGTTGGCATTTTAGCCTGCAAAGCGATACTTTGTTGATAAGATGAAGATTCATCTGTTTCTTCTGCATTTGGATCAAACACCCCTAAAAGTGAAATAGTCGATCTAAGAACACTCATCGGATGAAGATTTTGCCGAGTCTGGATTTTCAAACACGTCACTATTGTGTCTGAGATCGGCATGGCAGCAGCTAAATCCTGTTTAAACTTGAACAGTTCTTGAGCATTTGGCACCTTAAGATACCATAAAAGATAAATCACTTCTTCAAACTGAACATTTTCAGCAACCAGATCATCAATATTAAAACCAGCAAATAACAACTGATTTTCGACGATCGAACTGATCTTTGTTTCAGAAACCACGACACCATCTAAACCTCTATGGATCTCCATCTAAATCCCTCCTTATTTTAAAGCGGAATAAATCGCTTAATCCTGTAGAAAATTAGGAAATTGGCATTGAGACGCTTTTCGTCTCACTGACAATTTATCTATTTTCCTAAGGATTGATTTATGTAGCTGGATAACAGTAAAAGCGAAACAAATCGTCTGCAGAAAATTAGGAAATTGACTTTGAGGCGCTTTTTGCCTCACAGACAATTTATCTATTTTCCTAAGGATTGATTTGTGTAGCTAGATAACGATAAAAGCGGAATAGGCTTGTTCAGCTCTGACTGAAAAATAGGAAATATTGATTGAGATGCTCTTTATCTCACTCAATATTTATCTTTTTTCCGAAGAGCTAGCCTATGCAGCTGGATAACGATAATAGCGGAACAGGCTCGTCAAGCTCTGACTGAAAAATAGGAAAAATCGATTGAGACGCTTTTTGTCTCACTCTATTTTTATCTTTTTTCCGAAGAGCTAGCCTGTGCAGCTGGATAACATCAATGATCAACACTTTCTTACAAAAATCTTGTACTGTTCATCATCAACTCAAATTCATTCTTTTACCATGAAACTAGCTATATATTTTTCAAGCCATTTGTTCCAACTTTTTACGAATGACCATCGGTAATATACCACCATGCTGATAGTACGTGATATCAACCGCAGAATCGAAACGCAATAGCGTCTCAAATTCAATCGTTTCACCCGAATCTTTTTTCGCTGTGACCTTTACTGTATCTAAAATCCCTTTGGTTTCATCGATCTCGATATCGAATTGTTCAGTTCCTGTTAAACCTAAACTCTCCGCATCTTGACCTTTTAAAAATTGTAGCGGCAACACACCCATCATCACTAAATTCGAACGATGGATTCGCTCATAGCTTTTGGCGATCACAGCCTCTACACCCAATAACTGCACACCTTTTGCTGCCCAGTCTCTAGAAGAGCCCATTCCGTAATCATCTCCAGCTAAGATCACGAGCTTGGTTCCTTCCTGCTGATATTTCATCGCTGCATCATAAATCGGCATTGTCTCTCTTGTGGGATGGAATATGGTGTATCCGCCTTCTATCTCTGGTACTAACTGATTACGAATTCGAATATTGGCTAACGTTCCCCGCATCATTACTTCGTGATGACCTCTTCTTGCGCCATAAGAATTAAATGCGCGGATGTCAACACCTTGTTCAGTCAAATACTGTCCTGCCGGGCTATTTTTTTGAATACTTCCAGCTGGTGAAATGTGATCAGTTGTCACCGAGTCTCCAAATTTAGCTAAAACTGCTAGATTCTTTAATGGTTCTCGTACGGTTCTTTCCTGAGACATTCCTTCAAAATAAGGAGGATTCGCTATATATGTTGACGCTTGATCCCAAGCATACAAGGGCTCTGCAGTCGTTTGAATTTTATTCCATTCTTCATTGTCATTGAATACTCCTGCATATTCTTGTTTATATAATTCAGGAGTGACACACTGATCGATCAAATGCTGAACTTCTTCTCTAGAAGGCCATAAATCATTGAAATAGATTGGTATGCCATTTTTATCGATCCCTATTGGTTCATTAAACACATCAATAGCTACAGTTCCTGCTAATGCATATAGTACAACAAGCGGTGGTGATGCAAGATAGTTTGCTTTGACTAAAGGATGGATCCGTCCTTCAAAGTTACGATTCCCGCTTAATACTCCAGCAGTCAATAAGTCATTTTCTTTGATTACTTCTTCCACTTCTGGTTTTAATGCTCCTGAATTCCCTATACAGGTAGTACAGCCATAGCCGACAAGATGAAATCCTAATGTCTCTAAATAAGGGAGCAGCCCAGCTTTTTCAAGGTAAGCAGTCACAACTTTAGACCCTGGCGCCAATGACGTTTTTACATAATTAGGCACTGTCAATCCCAGTTCGGCAGCTTTTTTAGCAACCAAACCAGCGCTTAACATCACAAAAGGGTTAGATGTATTCGTACAGGAAGTAATCGCTGCAATCGCCAGCGCACCTGATTTTAATTCGTGGTGTTCTCCTTCTAGATCTAAAGGAATAGATTGTTCTTGCTGCTCCTTGGACAGACCAAATCCTTGAAGTCCACTTGGTGCATTGATTGCTTCTTCAAAACTGTTTTTCATTTCTGTTAAGGGAATCAGATCTTGTGGTCGTTTTGGACCAGCTAAATTTGCTACTATCTTACTTAAGTCGATTTCGATCACTTTAGTGTAACTGGGCTCTTGATCAGTTGATGGCTCGTAAAATAGCTGATTTTCTTTTAAATAATGTTCTGCGACTTTTACGGCATGCTCTTCTCTTCCTGTCAAACGTAAATAACGAATCGTCTCGTCATCTACAGGAAAAAAGCCACAAGTAGCACCATATTCAGGTGCCATATTCGCAACAGTTGCTCGGTCTGCTAAACTCAAATTTACCAATCCGGGACCAAAGAATTCTACAAATTTACCAACGACTTTTTGTTCACGTAACACCTGTGTTACTTTTAAAGCTAAATCTGTCGCAGTCGCTCCTTGAGAAAGCTCATTGACAAACCGTACGCCGATAACCTCTGGAATCGGAAAATAAGAAGGTTCGCCTAACATACTCGCTTCGGCTTCGATACCGCCAACTCCCCAGCCTAAAACACCTAAAGCATTGACCATCGTCGTATGTGAATCTGTCCCAACAAGTGTATCAGGATATAAAAGAGTGGATTGATCCTCCATTTTCTTTTGAATCACGACAGAAGCAAGATACTCCACATTGACTTGATGAACGATCCCTGTTGCTGGTGGTACGACACGGTAGTTATCAAAAACTTTTTGCGCCCAGCTCAAAAAGCGATAACGCTCCTGATTGCGTTGAAATTCCATGCTCATATTAAGCTGCAAAGCTTGTTTTACACCTGCCACATCTACCTGGACAGAATGATCGATCACTAGATCAACAGGTACTTCTGGATTGATCGTAGTCGGATCACCGCCAAAATCTGCAATTGTTTTTCTTAATGAAGCAAGATCGACGACTGCTGGAACGCCAGTGAAATCTTGAAGAATCACACGTGCTGGTTTAAAAGGAACCTCTCCTACATTTTTTTCTTTTGCAGTCCAATTTGCTAATTGATCGATATGTTGCTGAGTGATGCCTGTCCCATTTTTCTGCCGCAGTAAAGATTCTAATAATACCCGAATACTAAAAGGTAACTTTGAAACAAAAAGATTTTGTTCTGTTTCAAGTGACGCTAACTCATAGTAATGATATTTTTGGTTGTCATAGTAAAAAAATGTTTCTGCCGATCGTTGTTTAGAAATCAAAACCATCCCTCCTAAATTTGAGCGTTGCACAATACCTCTACTTTTAAACAAAGTAAAAACTCACACTTTTTATTAATCTTTGATTAGAAGTATTTATGCATTATCTAATTTTAGCTATTATAACGGCATTATAACGGAATGTAAACCCTTAAACAAATGAGAAAAGTTAGGTTAATTAACTTTATCATGTCAGATTTACGTAATATAAAAAGATGTGTAAAACCGCTAAAAATAGATGATCTCCTTTTATTACTCCTTTTAAAATTAGCTATTTTACATGTTTTTCACATTTAATTTTAACCTTATATACATTTTATGTATCTCAGACATTTGTTTGGTTTAGTTTACATCATTTGGAATGTATTTCAGTAAGTCTTATGTATTTTTATCAATTTCATGTAAGATGGATTTTTTTTATTTTTGCAGTAAAAATAAGAGTGCATGACAAAACTAATGATCAGTTTTGTTTCGCACTCTAAAGCTTAATAAACGGCAGAAACAGAAGCAACTCCTGGTTATTTCTCGGAGTTGCTTCTGTTTCAACTTCTAAATACAAGTATCCGTTTCATATATCAAAACCAAGCACTTCTGAGCCTTGCTGGATTTTTTAAATATCCAATGTCACAGTGACTTCTTGAATCGGAATATCATAAAAACGGTCTTCTCTTCTACCTAAAAAGTCTTTTCCTTGTTGTGGGAATAAAGCATACATCAAGACATCTTCTGTTGATTTTGCATACTCCTTGATTTCTGCTTCATACGTCGACATCTCAGGTGTTAGTAAATCCGCAGGACGAACAGTAATAACTTCCTCGTCTCCAATAATCAATTTAGTCATTTCTTCAGAGATCGCTACAGGTGGTTTTCCATATAATCCTTTGACATAGTCTTTGATTTCTTTTGGTACTATTTTATAGCGTTCCCCACTAATAACATTCATCACCGCTTGCGTTCCCACCATTTGTGACAATGGCGTTACCAGTGGCGGATATCCAAGATCAGCTCGGACTTTCGGTACTTCTTTCAATACTTCCTCATATTTATCAACAAGTCCTTGCTCCGTTAACTGGCTCAACAGATTAGACAACATACCACCAGGTACTTTATAAAGTAATGTTTTAGGTTCCGTATCTTTGACCTTCGGATTTAAAAGACCTTCTTCTCTAAAGCTATCACGAATCGGATTAAAGTAATCTGCGATTTCTGCAACTTTATCCATATTTAAGTGTGTATCATAGCCTAGGTTTTCTAAAGCCAAAGCCATAGATTCTGTTGCGGGTTGGCTAGTCCCTCCTGAGAAAGAGGAAATTGCTGTATCGATAATGTCTGCACCCGCTTCAACTGCTTTCAAGTACGTCATTTCAGCGATCCCGCTTGTCGCGTGTGTATGGACTTCTAAAGGCACTTGAATGTTGCTTTTGATTTCCGTCACTAAACGGTACGCATCATTTGGTGTTAGGATTCCTGCCATGTCTTTGATGCAAATTGAGTCCGCACCCATTTTTTCAAGTTCCGTCGTTAAATTCACAAAATAATCGATTGTATGAAACTCACTTGTCGTATAAGAAATTGCAGGTTGACAATGACCACCGTATTTCTTTGTGGCTTCAATCGATGTTTGCAGATTTCTAGTATCATTCAACGCGTCAAAAACGCGAATGATATCAATACCGTTCTCGATCGATTTTTGTACGAAAGCTTCAACGACATCATCTGCATAGTTTTTATAACCTAATAAATTTTGTCCTCTTAACAACATTTGTAATTTGGTATGTTTTACGGCCTTTCTAATTGCTCGTAATCGTTCCCACGGATCTTCGTTCAAGAAGCGTATACACGCATCAAAAGTCGCGCCGCCCCACATCTCTAGTGCATGAAAACCAGCCTCATCCAAAGTTTGGATAATTGGCAACATATCACTTGTTGGCATACGTGTAGCGATTTGACTTTGTTGTCCGTCACGCAGAACGGTTTCTGTAAAAAGTACTTCTTTTGTCATTTCATCTTTCCTTTCTCAATGAGTTGACTAATTGCTTGCTGCATTTCTTCTATACTATGACGTCGTTGGCGCCCGCAAATCTTTGCTTCATCTTCACAGATAAAACAATGACGCACGGGATAACCCAACTCTGTCCGACTAATAGAAAGTAGTTGTTGCTCTTTTGGATAAAGAACATCTAAGTCCAGCAAGCGACCATAAGGATGGCTCTCTTCCAAATCGATCAGTTGTTTTTTTAATACTTCAGGTGTCTCTCTAATGACTAAATAATATTCAGGTCCTGTTTTTACGTCACGGTATTTACGTGCAACTCTTTTTTCAGGAGGAATCAGCCGATCGATTGCTTCAATGACAGTTAAAAAAGCGGCTTTGAGTTGCTCATTCGTTTTTACAGGACCAGGAATATTCATGGTTGCGCTCAACAATGTTTCATGCGGATGCTTCCCTAAAAGTTCATGCTGAATCGATACACGTTTTTCCCTTGCATTCATCATATCGATCAGTTCAACTTCTTCACCTTGAAAATAGGCTCTACACATTTCTGACCACATCGATGATCGAACCGTCACGGTATTCAATCAAAGCAACGACTTTTTCTCCATATTGAATAGCTTCTGGACGATCAACGATACTGTATGCTTTTTCCTGCAGTTCTTTTATTGTAAATTTAGGCACATCAAGTCCTTCAAAATGCTTCATTAAATCTTCCCGTTCCGGATTGATAGCAATACCGATCTCTGTTACAACAACATCAATACTGCTGCCTGGTGTAACAACCGTGTTGACTTCCTCAACAATTGTTGGGATTCTGCCGCGGATCAACGGAGCAATGACTAAGCTCATTTTACAAGCAGCACTTGTATCTGAGTGTCCGCCAGATGCCCCGCGAATCACACCGTCAGAGCCGGTGATGACATTGACATTAAAATTCGTATCGATTTCAAGCGCTGAAAGAATCGCTGTATCAAGTTGATTGATCACAGATCCTTTACTTAATGGCGATGCGTACATGTTCGCATCGATCTCATAATGATTGTCATTAGCACCCAATGAGACTGCTGATGGATGATCGAAATCTTGGACATCAATGATTTTTTCTACTAATCCGTCTTCTAACAACTCGACCATCGCATTCGTTATACCGCCTAAAGCAAAGCTTGCAGTGATCCCATCTTTGATCATCGCTTCTTTTAAAAATCTAGATACGGCCAAAGCCGCTCCACCTGTTCCTGTTTGGAATGAAAAACCATTTTTATAATAAGGTGAGTGAGTGATCACTTTAGCTGCATACTCTGCAATCAAAAGTTCTTTAGGATTCTTAGTAAAACGAGTAGCTCCTTTGGCAATCCCAGCTGGATCACCGATCGCATCAACTTCAACAACAAAATCGACATCTGTTTGCGGAATACTGATTGGTGTATTCGGATATGGCATCAAGCTATCTGTAATAATCACTACTTGATCAGCATACTTCGCATCGATCATCGCGTAACCTAAAGAACCACAAGTTGCTTTTCCTTTTGTTCCATTGACATTGCCATAAGCATCCGAGCTTGGTGCTCCTAAAAAGGCAACATCGATGTGAATGTCTCCTGCAGCAATTGCGCGGGCTCTACCACCATGAGAGCGAATAACAACTGGATTTTCCATAATACCTTCTGAAATCGCTGCTCCGACTTTATCACGTAGACCGCTTGAGGTGATATTTGTAACGACTCCATTTTTAATATGCTCGATCAATGGTTCATGAACATTGGCGATAGAGCTTGGGGCGATCGATAAGTTCTTGATCCCCATTGCTGCGATTTCCTCTAAAACCATATTCATGACAAAATCACCTTCACGGAAATGGTGATGGAATGAAATCGTCATTCCGTCTTTTAATCCTGTTTTTTCAATCGCTTCTCTTAAGCTCCCCAATAATTTTGTATCACGTGGTCTAACCGGCTGGATCGTTCGGCTGGATTCTTTATATTCATGGATATTCGTGAACTCACCGGAAAACACGCCATAATTTTCAGCATAATTATCTGGAATTTCTTTGCCTACATTATTTTTCATTCTAGACTTCCTCCTCAGAAATCAATTTTGCTGCGATCGCTAAAGCAATGACACGTTCTGCTCGTTCAACGATCGGTTTATCGACCATTTTTCCGTTGACTGAGATAACACCAGAGCCTTTTGCTTCGGCTTCGCGGATTCCCCAGATCACTTCTTTTGCTTGTTGAATCTCTTTAGCAGTTGGTTCATAAACACTATTTACTAAAGGAATTTGACGAGGGTTGATCACTGATTTTCCATCAAAGCCTAGTTGTTTGATCTGCTCAACCTCAGCTAAGAAGCCTTCTGTATTATCGACATCTGAGTAAACCGTATCGATTGCAGCGATTCCTGCAGCTCTAGCAGAATGTAAAATAAAGCTGCGGGCAAAAAAGAGCTCTTGTCCATTGGGATAGCGGTGTGTTTTCATATTCGTCACATAATCTTCTGCACCTAATGCGATACCGATCAGCCGTTCGCTAGCCTTAGCGATTTCACGCGCATTCAGCACACCTTCCGCTGATTCGATCGCTGCCATCATTTTCGTCGTACCCACTTCGATCGTGTATTTCTTTTCCATTTCAGTGATAACGTTATCTACATCTACGATATCTTGAGCCGTTTCTGTTTTAGGTAAACGAATGACATCTACGCCAGCTAAAACCATCGCCTCGATATCCTGATGCCCAACTGTATCTAATCCATTGATTCGAACCACTGTTTCCACCATTGAATAATCAAATGTTCGTAAAGCATTGTAGACAAGCAGGCGTGCACTGTCTTTTTCTTTTAACGAAACAGCATCTTCCAAATCAAACATCACAGAGTCTGCGCCGTATAATGTTGCATCCCGCAACATCGATGCGTTCGCTCCGGGTACAAACATCATTGTTCTTCTTAAGCGTTCCATGAGTGAATCACCTGCCAATCAATCGTTTCTTCATTAGCAGCTCGGTATACGGCTGCGACTGTTCTTGCTTGAATCGTACAGTCCAATGCACCTTTATCAATTGCTTGAACCTTTGCGTCAGTGACGGATAAATTAGTCAAGGTTTCCTGTATTTTTTCACGAATTTGACGGCCAAATTGTTTTTCGACACTGCTGTCCAGTTCAATTAGAATTCCGTTTCCACTATTTTTTCCAATTGTAATCATGATATCGCTTGATTCAGTTGTTCCAGCAGATGCGTTTTGTTTGATTTCCAAAGTGTACACCTCATTACTTATTATTTTGTTTGGTTATTGCTTCAAAAGTTGTAGGCGGAACAAGTGCCTTGATCGCTGCATAATTTTTCTCATCCATTAAAGCACGAACTCTAGAGGCACTGATCACTTCTTCACCACTTTTTTTTCTTGGTAAAATAACTAGCTTTAGTGCAGATCCGAAGGTCTTTTTCATCGCCTGATTATAAATTTCTGTTACTTCAGAAAATGGCTCTTCTCCAACAAATCTAGTAGAAATCGACAGAGCAGAAGCAATTTTTTCTTTAAATAGCGTGGCATCCAAAACAGCCTGTACTTGTGCAATACTAGCTTTTGCCTGATCCTTCAAAAAATAAGATGGAAAGGTCGCACTGGATACCATGTACTCTCGCGTCGGTAAAACAACAACATTTTCTAAATGCTTCGTTCCTTTTTTTACAAGTTCAAAACGTGTTTTTGCATCAAACAGCGAACGTTCCTCAGACAAAACAAACAGATAAACCGTTTCTACACTTTTAGCAGCTTCTGTAACTAAATATAAATGACCATTTGTAAATGGATTGGCATTCATTACGATTGCTGCATTATTCTTTGTCTTTCGTTGCTGCTTTTTGAGCTCCGTCAAATAGTCATTAAAATCTGGAAAGCCTTGCTCCATAAAAACTAGATCTGACGTTGCCGCGATTTCAGTAAATCCTAAAGAATGAAACAATTGACTCGTTTTTGGCTTTGTATATAAAAAATAATGTTGATAGCCGATATCCCGCAGTCGCTCTCGTAACGCCTGAACAATCTGAGTAAGCAGGTTTTCATTTTGATAAGAAGCGTCAATCGCCACACATTTTAAAATATTCCTAAAAATCGATCCTGTTCCAATCAGTTTTTCCTGATCGTAGATACCAATCGTATAATCCAACTGCTCATCAGGAAATAGTCCGGCAGTTATCAAAAAATCTGACCACTGCTGTTTGCCTAATGGATCTCGATCAAGCCAAATTCTTCTGATAGTCATTATTCATCACTTCCTACTTTTTTGGCGGAAATAATTTATTCAACATCGAAGACGCAAAGTAAATCACAAAAATGACAACAAACACGCCGCCCCAACCAAAAATCAGTAGCTCTAATGATTTTAGTAAATCAGCTGACATAAACAAACTCCTCTCCCTTTTTTCTATAAACTACTACGCAAGCAATGCTAATAATAAGCCGCCGGCGATAACAGACGCAATTTGCCCAGATACATTTGCACCTGCTGCATGCATTAAAATAAAATTCTGAGGATCTTCATCTGTTGCCATTTTTTGAATCACGCGACTTGACATTGGAAATGCTGAAATACCAGCGGCACCGATCATTGGATTGATTTTTTCTTTTCTAAACAGATTCAATAATTTTGCAAATAAAACACCGCCAACTGAATCCATCACAAAGGCCACTAAGCCAAGACCAATAACCATCAAGGTATCAACTTGTAAGAATTCCTCGTACTGCATTTTCACTGAAATTGCCAGTCCCAATACAATACTGATGATATTTACCAGCTCATTTTGCGCTGTAACAGATAAACGATCTAAAACGCCACATTCACGTAGTAAATTCCCGAACATCAAGAACCCAACTAGTGGTAGAGAAACTGGTGCTACTAAACCAGCGACGATCGTAATCACGATCGGGAATAAAATTTTCGCTGTCTGTGATACTTCACCAGCACGGTAAGTCATACGAATTTTACGTTCCTTTTTCGTTGTAACAGCTTTAATCGCTACAGGTTGAATGATTGGTACCAAGGCCATATATGAATAAGCAGCTACCATGATCGCGCCCATATATTTTGAATTCAATGTATTCGCAACAAAGATAGATGTTGGCCCATCTGCTGCTCCGATGATCCCAATAGAAGCGGCATCATTTAAATCAAACCCTAATAGTACTGCAGCAATGATCGTAAAGAAAATCCCAAATTGAGCGGCTGCACCGAACAATAATAAAAATGGATTTTGTAATAATGGTCCGAAATCGATCATAGCGCCTATTCCGATAAATAGTAACAATGGAAATAATTCCGTTGAAATCCCCATATCAAACAACACTTGAAATGGACCAGCTTCGCCACCAGCACTTAATACCCCAGTGTTGGGAAAGTTAACTAACATCGTTCCTAATCCCATTGGTACTAGCAAGGTAGGTTCGTACTCTTTTTTGATCCCTAAGTACATCAAGATGCCTCCGATCAGCATCATGACAATACGACCAGGTTCCTGTCCCATCCCTACTACACCTTCAATTAATGTTTCCACAAACGTCACTTCCTCTTTTAAAATTAAACTCTTTTTTCTCTATTTATTTGATTGTAATCAACGGCTCTCCTGGGTTGACCATATCGCCTTGTTGAACGTGGATGCCTGTGACTGTACCAGCTTTTCCAGCAACGATTTCGTTTTCCATTTTCATTGCTTCAAGAATCATCAGCGGTTGATTTTCCTGTACAGTATCTCCAACATTCACCAAAATCTTTAAGATCGTTCCCGGCATAGGTGATGGCATTGCATCACTGCCAGCTGGTGAACTTGTTGTTGGTGCAGTTTGCTCAGCAGATGCGGGTGCAGGCGTTGGTGTTGCTTCTGCTACAGGCGCAGCAGCCGGAGCTGTTGGTGCAACAACTGGCGCTTGCGGCACTCCACCAACTTCTTCCATTTCAACTAAATACTCTTTTCCATCAATAGAAATTTTAAACTTACGTAACATGTAAACTCCTCCTTAAATTTAAAGCGGAATGAGCCGTTTAGTCTCGACTAGAAAATAGGAAAACATAGCTAAGGTGTTCTTTGCCTTATTCAGGTTTTATCTTTTTCTCGAGAGACTGGCTCATGCAGCTAGATAACAATAATAGCGGAACAGGCTCATTCAGCCTTGACTGGAAAATAGGAAAAATCGATTGAGGTGCTCTTTACCTCATTCTATTTTTATCTTTTTCTCGAAAGGCTAGCCTGTGCAGCTAGATAACAATAATGGCGGAACAAGCCGTTCAGTTTTGACAGAAAAATAGGAAAAATAAAATGTGGTGCTTTTTGCCACAATTTATTTTTATCTTTTTTCCGAAAAACAGGCTTGTGCAGCTAGATAAAATAAATGATCAACACTTTCTAACGAAAGTCTTGTACTGTTCATCATCAGCTCAATTTCTTTCGCTGTGATTCCCAGCAAAAAGCGGAACAGGCTCGTTCAGCCTTGAATATAAACCTATTTTTCAAACATCCACATCAGCACAACTATTTTTTCTCTTGAATCGATCGAACAACAAATTGACTCTCTGGTTGGTCTGCTGAGGCAATACTAGAAGCAATCACTGAAACAAGTTCTGCCTCCGGATTTCTTTTCATGATGCGTTTGATCGTAAAACTACTATCTGGCTGATCACCAGCTGCAATAGCAGTAGCGATGACTGAAATGCGTTCATATTCTTCACGTTCAACAGGAATATACCCCGCTATTTTTTGCCATTCAGAATCTTCTTCAATCGGTTGAATCTGATTATGCTCTGTTTTTATTTCCTCACTTTCTTTAGTAAAAAGACGGCTAAATAACCCCATGGATTCACATCCTTTCTGCTTATGATTTCATTATAGGTAAAATCTTCGACAAAAAAACAATATCAGTGTTTTCAAATTGTTCTTTTGTTGTTTCTTAGTAGACATTTCCGTACAAACTTACAGGAAACATTGATATATAAGCGTTTCCAAGCATTTAATATTTTATTAATATCTTATTAACATCTCTTTAAGAAACCGTTATCATTCCTGTTTTTTTGGTGTTCTTTTTCTCATTGCTAACTATTTATCTCAACAGACTTGCTTTACACTAAGCTTGTTAAACGAAACAAGAAAGGGTTTTCATAATCAGTTATATTGTTATCTTATTTCAATTGCTATTCTAATTCTCTGATTGTTTCAGACAACAATTTTATTATCAAAGGAGAGAGAAAAAATGTTACTTACTGTTTTGTCTTACGTCATGATCATCGTCTTTATGTTTGTGATCATGAAAAAGAAAATGTCACCGTTTACAGCACTAGTTTTGATTCCACTGATCTTTGCACTGATCGCCATCTTCACTGGTGTTTCAAACAAAGGATCCATCGGAGACTTTGTAATGGAAGGAATCAAGACAACTTCTACTACAGGTATTATGCTCTTGTTCGCGATTCTTTATTTTTCAATCATGCTGGATGCCGGTCTATTTGATCCGATCACCAAAAAGATGATCCACATTGCCAAAGGTGATCCAATGAAAGTATTGATCGCAACCGCGGTTGTTGCTGCTGCTGTTTCTCTTAACGGAGACGGAACAACGACTACATTGATTTGCTGTTCAGCTTTTATTCCTATTTATAAAAAACTGGACATGAAATTGATGAATTTGGGTGTTTTGGTTATTTTACAAAATACGATCATGAACTTACTACCATGGGGCGGACCGACTGCTCGTGCAATGAGTGTTTTAAATGTTGGAGCAGAAATTTTAGCTTATCTGATTCCTGGTATGATCATTGCTCTTTTATATGTCATCTTCATCGTTGCTCCTTCAATGGGTCGAAAAGAACGTGCCCGCTTAGGTGTCAAACAGCTAACAGATGCTGAAATCGATGAAATGACAACTGTAACAGATGAAGAAACATTAGCGATTCGTCGTCCAAAAAATTGGCTATTCAATGCTATTATGACAATTGGCTTGATTGCTTTATTAGTAACAGATTCATTTGTTGGACTTGGTTTACCACCGTTATTCTTATTCTTGACCGGTACGGTTATTGCTTTGATGGTCAACTATCCTGTTTTAAAAGATCAGTCATCACGGATCGGTGCTAACGGCGGAGATGCTGTTCAAGTAGTTATATTAGTCTTTGCAGCTGGCGTCTTCATGGGCTTGTTCCAAGGAACTGGTATGGCAGATGCTTTAGCTCAAAGTTTCACAAAAATCATTCCGGATCAATTAGCTGGCTTCTGGGGCTTAGTGATCGCTTTGATTTCAGCACCAGGTACATTCTTTATATCAAATGATGGTTTTTACTTCGGCGTACTGCCTGTGTTAGCAGAAGCTGGACGTGCGTATGGATTTACAGATATGCAAATGGCGTTAGCATCATTGATGGGTCAAGCGTTCCACTTATTGAGTCCATTGGTTGCCTTCATTTACTTGTTGCTTCGTTTAACTGGTTTAGATATGGGACAATGGCAAAAAGAAGCAGCGAAATGGGCATTGGGAATTTTCATTATCTTTGTTGTAACAATTGTTCTAACTGGACATATGCCGTTATACATTCCTCAGTAAGGACACTGCATGCACAAAACTTTCTTAGATTTCTTAGCACTTTTTAAGGAATCTAAAGGAAAAGAAGTGTATATTTTTCCTACTATATCAGCAAAAGGAGTACTGGAAAATGAGTACAATATCAGAGGCTGTCGGAAAAAATCTAGATTTAAGTCTTAATGAGCCGCTAAAAGAGTTGGTTTACAAAGCATTTCGCAAAACAATCATTTTAGGAGAAATTCAAGCTGGACAGCGGATCAACGAAAAAGAATTTTCAGAAGTCATGAATATCAGCCGCACACCGATCCGCTATGCTCTGCAAAAACTGGTTGAAGAAGATTTAGTCGATCATGTTCCCGGTGTTGGTATCATCGTTAAAGGAATATCTATCAATGATGCACATGAAATTTATGCCATCAGAAAATCATTAGATGTATTAGCTACCTTGACTGCGATGGATGAAATGAATGAAGCGGACTTTGAAGAGCTGAGAGAATTGTTAGAGGAAACTGAACGGTTGAATGAAGCAAATGAAATCGATCAAGTGCTGCAAAAATTTTCAGACTTCAATGAATTGATCTATGAAAAAAGCCAAATGCGCCGACTCAAATCGATCGTAATGAAACTTAGAGAATATTTGATCTATTTCCGCGACATCTCTATTCGCTCAAAAGAACGTCGGGATAAAGCTTTGAAAGAACATTGGTTGATTTACTATTGTATGCTGAATCAAGAAAAAGAGCAGTTGGAATTGCTAATTACGGAGCACCTAACCTATTCACAGTCCTTTATCATCAAAGAAATGGAAAAACATTTAAATGACTCAGATAACTAATCAGGAACTCCTTAAAAAAATTAGTAATTTCGCTTTACAGTCTTTGCTTTTTGAAGCTGCTTTATATCCTAAACCTGGCCTAGTTGATCCTATCAGTTCTGGGGCTCATAAGGATATGGATTACGGAACTTTTCTTGACAGCAGCCGAGCTCTGGCACCCTTTTTCACTGATTATCTTGAACTAGGTCTAGCACATCATGGAACACCTGAAGCTTTGTTTCAAAAGGTTCGTTCAACCGGTCAGTTGGCCGAAAAAGAGATGCTCAAAAAAACCGAAGGAGTCAATACTCATAAAGGAGCTAATTTTTCTTTCGCATTGATTTTAGCCAGCATTGGAAAGCTGCTTCAAAAGGAACAACTGTCGCTCCCTTTTTCCGAAGCTGATACCAAAGCTATTTTTGACTATACGAAACAAATGACAAATAAACTTGTTGCTCAAGATTTTTCAAACCTAACAAAGAAAAAGGAACTGACGAATGGTGAAAAATTATACCTCGATCATGGTTTTACCGGTATAAGAGGCGAAGCGGCTGCTGGCTATCCTTCACTTCAGGAAACTGCTTTGCCCTTCTTGAGACAAAGGCAGTCGCTAAATGATAGAAAAACATTTCTGCTTTTACTCTTGTCTTTAATGGCAAGTGTCGAGGATTCTAACTTGATCAACCGCGGAGGGATCAATGCCTGGCAGCAGGTCAAAAAAATGGCCGCACAACAGGCACGATCTCTTTCAGAAGACTCTTCTATCGATGAATTAGAACGTAAGCTGGTCGCCTTTGATCAAGCATTGATCCGTGATCATCTGAGTCCGGGAGGCTCTGCTGATTTACTTGCATTAAGCTACTTTTTCGGTCAGCTGGAAGGACTTGTTTAAACGTTAATTAGAGGCTAAGAAAAAGGCAGACACTAAAAAAATAAAGCAGCATTCACAAAAGTGATTCGTTCATTTTTGTGAATGCTGCTTTATTCTCAAGAGTCAAAAGCTTTTGTCTCAGCCTCTTTTCCTTCTGGATTGAATAGATAACCGATACCCCACACAGTTTGGAGATACTTCGGCTTTTTAGGATCATCTTCAATTTTATTGCGTAAATAGTTAATATACACCGTGATCAAGTTCTTATCGATTTCACCATCATTCCATACATTAGCATAGATCTGCTCCTTACTGAACACTTGCTGGGGATTTTCCATAAAGAACAAAATCATCATGATCTCCTTAGAGGTCATATTGACTACTTCACCATTTTTACTAAACTGATATTGATGTTTATTGAAGGAAAAAATACCTTCCGTCAACGTTGCTTCTTCACTATGTTCTCTTAGCGTCAGTAGTTGCTCCGTTCGATTCAATGTGCTAATAACTTGAGCTCTCAACACATTTGGTGCAAACGGCTTTGAAAGGTAGACATCGCCTCCAGATTCTAAGCCGCTGATAATATCTTGTTCGCTTTTCTTCCCGCTGACAAAAATGATCGGTGTCAACGGTTGATGCTCTCGAATCAATTGAGCTAAATGATAGCCATCATTTTCGTGCTCCAAACTAACATCTAAAAGAAACAACTGGAAATCGACCCGCTTCATGATCTCGATAGTTTTTTCGATCGTATCACTTTGATAAACCAGTAATCCCGTCGACTGTAGTGATTTCCAGATCAAACGGCGAATTGCCGGATCATCATCGACCACTAAGATTTTTTCGTTTCGCACGATATACACCCCATTGTCCATTTTACATACCTATACAATAGCCGAATTGTCTTCAAATTTCAACTTGAACTTGTTATGATATGAACATACTATGAAAGGAGTTATCCAAATGAAACGTACAAATAAGATCGTGAACCTTATGATCATAGCAATGACGCTTTTTATCATCGTCTCCGTATTCTTTGCGATCCGCGGCTTCTCAGTCATTCGTAAAACAACGACTGCCAGCGGCCAAGATTTTCTTTTACAATCAACTGAGTATGTCGGCAAAGTGATCCAGCTCTCTATGAAAAACCGTCATCAAGCATTGAACTATTTGGCTATTGACGGAAATTTAAAAAATAGTGATGATCCTGCCGCCTATTTAAAAAACAGCCAATCCACCCTAACGACGTTTTTCGATTCATTGAACGGAGAAGCTGATGCTCTTTTTTACATCGATCCTAACGGAACACCGATTTACGCCTTTCATTGGGACTCAGAAAAAAAGACTGTAACGATCGCAGATACTCAAACTATTCAACCTTATATCAATCATGATTTATCTTTGAGACAGTTGTTAGATAAGCCAACAGCGCAAAATAGTGCTTCTTATTTTATTGATAAAAAAGCGTATCTTAATTTTTATCAGGAAATTAAAACAGCAGATGACAAAATCGACGGCTATCTGATTTTACCGCTGCATTTACAAACGTTCTATCAGAATTTTCTACAAGATTTTGAACTAGATTACAAAGGTTATCCGATGATCAAAGATCAGTCGATGACAGTCGTTATGCATCCTGTTGCCGAGCAGGTTGGTTTGGATATCGTCACAGACCGTGAAAAAATTTATCCTGATCTTGACTACTCTGACTTAAAAAAATTAGAAAAATACCAACTAAGTCATTCTTCTGGAAAATTGACCTATAAATCTTATTGGTGGGATGAAGACGTTCCTAAAGAAGTTTTGAAAATCAGCGCATTTGAGTGGATCGATGTCGGCTTAGCTCATTGGGTCGTCGCAATCAATGCTGATTATAATGAACGAAACGATGATATCATCAATTTTGTCATCATGCTCTCCTTGCTTTTAGTCGTCCTGCTTTTACTTGTGGGTATCTTTTCTCTATTTATTCATAATTTTAGAAAAAAAGAACGCATCGAAGAAGAAAACAAACAGCTGATCGAAAAGCAGCAACAGCAAAAATTACAGCATCAATTAGAATTAGAGCTTTATCAGCGGAATAAGATGGAAACAGTCGGTTTACTGACGACTTCTATTGTTCATGACATGAATAATTTCTTGACACCGATCATTGGAAATACGCAACTACTTTTAGAAGAATATTCAGATGATCCGGTACTAGAAGAAGATTTAGAAGATATTCTCCATTCTGCACAAAAAGGCCAACAATTGTCGGCCAATGTCCTGCGCTTTTCTAAAACACAACAAAGCGTACAAGAGTGGCTGGATGTTTCTGCTGCGATCGGTGTTGCGACACATTTGATCAAAGAGATCATCCCTAAAAATGTTCAATTATCGATCTCGATCCAAGAAAATCTTGGTACAGCTAAATTTGAAGAAATCGATGTCCAAAATCTGATCTATAACTTGATCACAAATGCATACCAAGCGACCAAAGAGCAGTCAACGATCCCTAAAATCCAGGTCACTGTTGCTCCAACGCCTAAAAAAGTTGCAGAAGAAATCAAGAAAGACAATATACGAATTCAATCAGAAGAACATTTCGTCACTCTGGAAATTACTGATAATGGTCCAGGAATTCCTTCTGACATTAGAGAAAAAATCTTCGAACCGTTCTTCACGACAAAATCAGCTGATGAAGGAACAGGTCTTGGTTTATTCGCAGTAGCTTCTATCATCGCCAAATATGAATGGTACTTGGATGTTCAGTCAGAAACAAATCAAGGAACAACTTTTTTGATCATTCTTCCTGTCCGTCCACCACAATAAAAACTATTTTTATCGCTAAAACGTTGGATCAGTTTCTTTATGCAGCTGATTCAACGTTTTTTAGTATTGTTTTTACCTGATTTTCGTTATACTAAAGAAGATATCAGTTATTAAAGGAGTTTTTATTATGGGGACTTATTTTACGATCATACTTGGCCTGATTTATTTGATCGGCGTATTCATTATTCCAAAATGGCGCAAAAACAAAGTAGACAAAGACTGGAAGTTTTTTGAAGTCCTTTGGTTTTCAATTTGTTTCATTTGTTACGTCATCTTTTTAGAGGCCCAACTGCACTCTTTTTATTTTTTGATTCCATCGCTCTTTCTTACGATCTTTCTATTTAGTTACTTTAAAGAAAAGCGACGTTTGGTCAATGGATTGTTGTTCAATTTATTTTTAGTCGTCGGGATGAGCTACTTAGGGTTCTTAGTTCTCCGAACAATTAATCCACTGCTAGTTGTCATGGCGGTAGTTACCTGGGTCTTTCTATTTTTACTATTGTTGATTGGGCTGTACGCATTGCTTGTCTTTTTATATTGGAATGCGATCATAGTCATGAAAAAAGAGGGTCGGTCGCTGGCAAATCTGCTGACTTTACTACTAGCTATCGGCTTGACTGTTTTCTTGATCTTTAGTTACTTCTCTACAAGTATTTTACCGCAATGGGCAGTCACCTTATTTGGTATTTTACCAGCTATATTGCTCTATTTTTCAGTTGTTTTTTACAACTTTTTAACGATTTCGGTCATCTATCAATTTAATCAACCTAGGTATAATCAAGATTTTATCATCGTACTTGGTTCTGGCTTGATCGATGGGAAAACAGTGCCTCCTCTTTTAGGAAATAGGATCAATAAAGCGATTCAATTTTACCAAGCTCAAAAGGCAGCAACACAACGAGCACCTAAAATCATCATGTCTGGTGGAAAAGGAGACGATGAGCATTTGGCTGAAGGAGCTGCCATGAAGGCATATGCTTTAGAAAAAGGAATACCAGAACAAGATATTCTCGTTGAAGCAAATTCTAAAAATACTTTGGAAAATATGAAATTTTCTAAAGAAATCATCGAGCAGTCTGTTGGTTCGGCCGCCTATCGAGCAATTTTTACAACGAATAATTTTCATTTATTCCGTGCAGGTATGTTTGCTAAAATGGCTAACCTAAAGGCGAATGGTGTCGGTGCTAAAACAGCCTTCTATTTTTTACCTAATGCCTTTTTACGAGAATTTATCGCAATCGTTGTCATGAGAAAACGTCGGCATATGATTATTTGCGGATTGATTGTATTGGCGATGATCGTATTGACTCTATTTGATTATTTTTATGTAGGCCCTGTTTCTTAAAAACTAGACTAAAACAAGGCTAAGGAAAAAAGCAGCTCCGAGAATCAGAAGGAGCTGCTTTTTTCTTGTGTTTATTCGCTCGCGTTTTCAACTGATCTCTACATGCCTGATTTCATCGTATCCAACTTTTTGATCAGAAATGTAGATGCCCAGTTCATCATGTCCTTTTATCAACCCTTTAATGTCTTCACCATAGTTTCCTTCACTGTCTAATTCTTCTTTTTGAATAGCTACAAGAAGCTGCTCTTGAAAAGCTTTAGCTAATACAGCATCAATTTCGATCCAGCTCATTTGTACTTTTTGTTCGGGTGGTCGTTTGTTTTGTTCTTTAGCAATAATTGCTGTGTGCTCAGATAAATAAAAGCCTGCCCACTTCTTCATTTTTCGATCTTGGTATTGTTCAAAATAATAATCTCTTTCCTTGCTCATTCTAATCCCTCCAATCCTCCAGCGTGACCGCCAACCAATGACGCTCTAGAAATTGCTGTACCACCTTTTGTCATTGAACTTGCATGAACTAAAGAAACATAGCCAAAGCGTTGACGGATATCATCGATCACATGATCCAGCTCCAACTCTTTTAACTGCTCTGTTGGTTCGTGAAATAAATCCAGTTGAACATAAGTATTGTAGTTTAGTTTGGAATAAGTGATTCCAATATGTCGGACTTCCTCACCTCTCCAATACTGCCTAAAAAGCATCAAACAGTATTCAGTCAAAAGCTTACTGCTATTGGTCAATGGTACTTTCATTTGTCTAGAGAATCCAGTATGAGGCTGTCTGGTTCCTCTAGAGGCACCGACAGATAGATGGACACATTCAGTTTGGCAATGTGCTTTTCTAAGCCTCGCTGCAACTTGATCGGCCATTTCACGAATCACCACCTCGATTTCTTCCTGTTTCAAGTAATCCCGCATCAAAATTTGAGAATTATTAAATGATCGTTCTTCTGGTATGTATTTTTCAGAGAGGCGGCTGCGGTCGATTCCATGCGCATGCGCGTAAAGCTGTTCGCCAATGATCCCCAAATTTCTTTTTAGCTTATTGATATCTGTGTGAGCAAGCTCATAGACTGAACGAATACCCAAATTATTCAAGCGTTTTTCCAGTCGATGACCTATTCCCCACATTTCTGTCATTGGTTCGATTGTCCAAACTTTTTTACGAACATCTTCATAATGCCATTCAGCTAACCGCTCATTAGTATGTTTCGCTTCGATATCCATGGCCAATTTGGCCAACAACGGATTATCTCCAATTCCGATCGTGATGTAAAGCCCGGTTTCTTTTTTGACTCGTTTTTGAATGGCTCTTGCTAATTCGACCGGCGATTGGCCAAATAATTTCCAACTGGCAGTTACATCTAAAAAAGATTCGTCGATCGAGTAGATATGCAAATCTTCATCTGCTACATATTCAGAATAAATCTCATTGATTTTCATATTTTCCTTAATGTATTCATTCATTCTAGGAGGAACAATTTCAAGCGCAGGATGATTGGGAACATCGTATTTTCTCGTTACGTTTGTAATTCCTAAGACCTCTTTCGCTTTTGGAGAAGAAGCTAGTACTAAGCCCCCAGAATTTTCAGCATGACTCATCACTACGAGCATTTTTTCAAGAGGATCATACCCACGCGCAACACATTCCACAGAAGCATAAAATGACTTGACATCTATACAAAAAATCGTTCTTCGAGGTTCTTTCTCATACTCAAAAAACATTATGATCCACTCCTTGTTTCAGTTCATCCTCTTTAGTTGACTGATTCCTTTTAGTAAATAATCGGCTGCATTTTTGTTTTTCCTTTACCTTTTTTCTATAAGTCAGTGTCTGAATAGTCTTTAAAATAATTCAATTGCCATTTTTGTGTACTCTGAGCTGTTCGATTTAATCCTGAACACCAAGGCGGATAAAACCGCATAGCCATCTTTCCAACCTGATCTTTCGTTGATAAAATTTGCCTTTCAACTGCCGCATCTTTAGGGATGATAAATAGTCCTTTTTTATTAAAATCGCGTATGACGATCACTAATTTTTCTGGGCTATTTTTAGCTTGAAAAGGTCTGTTTTTTTGTGTTTCATCCTTTTCCCAAAAGGCAACAAAATACCCAGTTTTCTTAGGTGTCTTTTTTCCTAATCTACTTCTGATCCTGATATTTGGCTCACTAATAGTAAATACTGCTCCTTCATATTCCTCATTCTGTTCTTCGTGATCACATCGTTCAAAATGGGCAAATTCTCTTTTTAAAATATCCATTGACTGCATGACGGCATCCTTCTCCTATTTAAATTGTACTACCAAACTAATTATACGAACGTACGTTCTTTTTGTAAAGGGGAACGATTCTTTAAATTTACTAATCTTATTATTTTTTTCAAATTATCGATAAAATTGCTATCTTAAAAAGAAAAAAAGCTTTATAGTTATCTTACAAAGTAGTTGCTTAAGGAGTGAAGTGTGTGTCTTTTTATGAAAAATTTGTTCAAAATATCCGTTTAAGACGTTTTTTTGTTTTAGCAGTCGTTATTTTTATTTTATTTTTAGCTAGAAGTATGATCACAATGATTTTGTTGACATTTATTTTTACTTTTTTAGCGCTTCACCTAGTGAAATGTATACAGCATTTTCTTAAAATACCATCGCTTATTCTGGTTTTGATCATCTATTCTTTGATTGTTTTTTTCGTTTATCTGATAATAACCAACTATGTGCCAATCTTAGCGAAACAAACGGTTCAAATGTACAATTCTGTTGTTCATTTTTATCAAAATCCTGATAATAATGATAATCAGTTGCTTATGATCATCGATGATTATCTGGAAAAGTCAAACCTTACTGCACAGATCCAAAATGGTGCTAGTATGCTCTTACGTTATGTTCAGGATATTGGTTCACTTGGACTGTCCGTCGTTCTTTCTTTTATCTTGAGTTTCTTTTTCATGATCGAAAAAAAACAGATGGCTGATTTTTCTAAATTATTTCTTAAAAGTGATTTTGATTGGTTCTTTCAGGACATTTACTATTTTGCAGATAAGTTCGTCAATACCTTTGGTGTGGTAATGGAAGCTCAATTCTTTATTGCCGTCGTCAATACTGTCATTACGACGATTTGTTTGGCACTGATCGGATTTTCTCAGCTTCCTAGTTTGGCGATCATGATCTTTATTTTAAGTCTGATTCCTGTAGCAGGTGTGATCGTTTCTTGTATTCCCTTGAGCTTTATCGCCTATTCTCAAGGCGGGATCAATGATGTGATTTATATTTTAGCAGTCATTCTTATCGTCCATCTATTTGAATCTTATGTCTTGAATCCAAAATTCATGTCCAGTAAAACTGATTTGCCGATTTTTTATACATTTGTCATCTTATTGATCAGTGAACGGCTTTTTGGTGTTTGGGGACTGATTGTTGGTATTCCGATTTTTACTTTCTTTTTAGATATCTTAAAGGTCAAACCGATCCATTCAGCGAATGAACAACTAGACGATTCTATATAAAAAGGGGTTGGAACAAAACTCTGTGAGTCAAATCCTAGACACCTGGAATCCGGATAAACGGTGAGATCAGAAGCAATCCCACTACGTTGCACTCCGATCTCATCAAATGCTAAGGGCTAAAGCCCTAAGCTTTGAAGGTCGGAAATAAGAAAGAATTCACAAAAATTTGGAAAACAATTTTCGTGAATTCTTTCTTATTTCTCGGGATTAGACACTTCTGTCTCAACCTCTTTTGTGGCTTTAGCAGGTTTTTGTACTTGGAAAATCAGTCAGGAAGCAAAGACTAATTGATTTCGGACTAAATAACTAGCTTGTTTCAGCTACCTGTCCAATATCCCAATACACTGCCATATATAAGGAAAATCGATCCCTTTGCTTCCTCTGAAGCGAAAACTAGACTGTTCCTTTTCAAGAACGCTAGCTGAACCACCCTTTTTATTGTAAAATAAATTCTTTAGACAACTTTTCTTTATTACTGAATAATTTCGTTGCCTCTACAGAAACAGGCGCACTTAAATCACTTAACTTATAAGGTACTTTTAAATTCAATGTTGCTCCCGGCTGAATTTCTGTCATGGAATCTACATATCCCTCTTCAGCCATGATTGCCAATTGCAATGCCGCGCCATTTTGGAAAGCTTTCGTCGTGATCGAGGTCAAAAACATTGCATTTGTATCGCTATTATTCGTAAATTCATACTCCACGACACCAACATCTGCGCCACTGTAATCTTTAGCAAAAGTAAATTCCTTGATTGCTACGTGATAATCACCTAAATCACCAGCATCCGTCACTGCAGGCGCTTCTGACTCTTTGTTTTTGACAACCGTACTTGTCGTTTCTTCTTTTTTTGCAGGCGTCTCTTTTTTTTCATCAGACCCCATATTGACTAACACTCCACCCACAACTAATACACCAATACCTATCAAAACGATTTTCTTCATGTTCATGCTTTTTGTCTCCTTTGTTATTTAGTCCGTTGATACATCTTGATCATACGGAATAACCAAAAGAAAATCTTATGCATCGAGCATAGTTAAAAAATAATTTATTGTGTTTTCAGCATATTTACAGCGACTACACACAAGAAAATCCATACAAACGAAAGCAAAACATAACCTAAAATTCTAGATGTGAGTTTCTCTGATTTGAGTAAAGGAAGTTTCGCATGGAAATTCATAAAATTAGTAAATAAAAAAATCGGCAGAATAAAAACTATAATGTCTTCAAGCGTTACTGCTAATTGAGCATTAAAGCTCTGCTTTTCACTAATATCCTGTGGTACAAAAATCACAATAAATAGATAATACACCACCGCAATCACTTTTTTCCATACAATATCCGTTCGAAATCCCGGCACATATTTTCTTACTATAGAAGAAGGATATGTTTTGGCAACTTTCTGTGGGTTATTTTGTTGCTGCTCTTTGTTCGCCGCATTTTTTGCAAGGATTTCTCTTATGCGATCTTCCTGACTCGCTTTATTTTCTACTTTTTCATCCGATAACTGATTGAATTTCAGTTTTTTCCACTGTTCTTCAACTTCCCACTTCATTTCTAAGGCTGATTGATAGCGATCGTTAGGATCTAGCTTAGTTGCTTTTAGAATCAATGGCCGTAAAAATTTATTCGTGCTTAGCTGCTCTTTCGGATATTTTTTCGTAGCGCAAACATTCATCACAACCCCTACAGAATATAGATCACTGCGCCTATCTGATTCGGCAAAACCGAACTGCTCTGGAGAGGCGAAACCAACTGTTCCCAACTGGACAGTATCCGTTTCTTTTCCGCCGTCAAAAGTCCGAACCGCATCGAAGTCGATCAATTTTAATACACCATCATTCGTCATCATGATATTTCCTGGCTTGACATCACGATGGATGATCCCTTTGCTATGTAAGGCAATTAGAGCATCCAACAATTCCAATGTCATTTTTAAGAGTGCTTCTATTTCGATCATTTCAGACCGCTGGATGATTTGCGTCAACGTCTTGCCATGAATAAATTCTTCATATAAAAAAAGCTTCCCATCTTCAACCAATACTTCTTGGATTTTTGGTAAATGGGTATGATCAAGTGCCTGAAGGGTGAGCAAATTTTCTTTTAGAAACAGCGGATAGCATTTTTTGACAAAGAATTCTTTTGTTTCCCTATTTCTAACCAGAACAGGACCATTGGGCTTGTCTGTCAAAGGCTCGATTTCTTTATATAGACTAACTCGTTCTTCTGTTACATTTTCCATCATCATTCTCCATTATTTGTTTGCTTGTTTCATTATAGCAAAGAAATCTTCTAAATGCGTTCTCACTTTGCCGAAATCGAGGTATAATAAAGAAAAAGATTTTAAGAACTGGGAGACTCACATCATGCAGGAAATAGATACAGAAAAACTGCTTCATTCGTTAAAGCAAGCAGAAAATTTTCAAACGGCTCTTGCAAAAACATCACCGCACACGATCGATCAAACAGCTAAAAAATTCCTAAACCAATGGCTTCAGGTCAAACAAACGACAAAAAGTGCCGTCTTAAAAAAAGCAGGGATCACTGAAGCTACAGGCTACCAGTACTTTGATGGCAAACGAAATCCTTCTAGAGAAAAAATGATCGCTTTAGCGATTGGTTTCTCCTTAACACTAGAAGAAACCAATGAATTATTGAAAAAAACTGGTCATGCTCAGCTCTACCCAAAACATCCTTGGGATGCTGTAGTCATCTACGGGCTCTCCCATCGACTGACGATTTTAGAAATCGATGATTATTTATATGAGGCCGGACTTAAAACATTTGGTGAATAACTGATAAAAAGTACTTAGATTTAAGTAATGATCGACGTAAAAGAGACCAAACAAAACTAAAAATCAGTTTTGTTTGGTCTCTTTTTAATTACTTTTCCTGACTCTTACTGTTTAACGCAATAAAGCAAGATAAAATTGGAAGTAAATAACAGAAAACAGCATAAGGTAAATACTCGATCGTCGAAATGCCTAATGTTCCTGAAATAAAAACACCACTTACTCCCCATGGAATCAACGGATTTACTACAGAGCCAGCATCATTCAAACCTCTTGATAGCGATGTAAGAGGAACCTTCTTTTCTTTAAATTTATTGATAAACGACTTTCCTGGTAAAATGATCGATAGATACTGCTCACCGATCAATACATTGATTCCAATAGAACTCAACATTGTAATCAATATCAATTTTTGGCGAGAATCGATGACTTTTTCAAACCGTTGCAGCAAACAATCGATAATTTCCATTTTCACTAATAATCCACCTAATGATAACGCTAAAATGATCAGTGAAACCGACCACATCATGCTCTGGATCCCTCCTCGGGTCAACAATTCATCCACCTGAATATTTCCCGTCTCAGAAACAAAACCATTTTGTAGCATCATAGCTGTTTCAACTAAAGATACATGCGGCGTTGTAAAAAACATCAGCAATAATGATGTTCCGATACTTGCTAATAAGGTGGGAATCGCTGGAATTTTTTTCCAGGCACAAATAAAGAGCAAAGCTAATGGAATCAGTGAAACAAAAGAAATGTTGAAATGCTCATTCAATGTACTGACGATTTCATGAATACTATGACTATCCAGAGCACCATCGTAGCGTAAACCTGTCACAAAAAAATAAATGGCAGATATCACAGCCGCTGGTAGTGCTGTTTTGTATGTATTTTTTAAATGATCAAATAAATCTACTTCAGCAATAGCTGCCGCTAGATTCACCGTATCTGAAAGTGGTGAAATCGAATTCCCTAAAAAAGCACCCGAAACAATTGCCCCTGCTGTCAACGCTGGATCAACACCAATCAAACTGCCCATCCCTAGAAAAGCAATGCCAATCGTTGAAACCGTCGTGAACGAACTGCCCACAGCGCCGCCTACGATACCGCAAACGAAAAAGACCGTCGGCACAAAATACTTCACAGACAGAAAAGAAAAACCTAAAACCATGATCGTTGGAATCGTTCCTCCTGCGATCCACACACTGATCAAAGCGCCGATCAAAATAAAAATCACGATTGGAATAATACCAGATGATACTCCTTCAACAAGCGCCTCATGAATAAAATCCCAAGAAAATTTCTTATAAACAGCAAACACCATCAAATAACCAATTGCAAGCAACAAAGCGACATGGGCAGGAATATTAAAACCAATAATACTAACTCCGATCATTATAACCAGTGTGATCAAAAGAAACGCTGCTTCATTAAAATTTACCCGATATTTTTTCATATACATTCCTCACATCTTATAAAGTCCTTCCAGCTGACAAAACAAGAAATGCCTGCGGCAAAAATTCGCCGCAGACTTTCTTTGATAAACGACTATTCTGCGTAGATCGCTTCTAATTTTTCTTGGATCGCTTGTTTGATTTTTACTGCATATTCATCAAACGTTTCTTTATCGTTCATATATGGTGACATTGCAGCGGCGCGTAAAATCGTTACTTTATCTGCGCGTTCCCATTCAGCACGAGAGAAGCCTAAGCCGTTCACAAATTCAAACGGGCTGTTGCCATATTCTTCGATCGCAAAATCAGTATGTGACGTAATAAATTCATTATTGTATAATCCGCCTTTAGCATAAGAAGCGTAATCATAGAAATCGTGGTTCAATTTATTCATTTTCACAAGATCTGTATTGCCTTTTTCATTGAAGACATAATCCACCATATTAAAGTCTGGTTTTGTTAGGGCATGGATCTCAATTGTTTTATCGCCAACTTGGAGCTCTAAGCCATCGATAAAGTGATAGAAATGATACGCGCCTTCAATACTTGCGCCCATCAATTTACCGTAACCCGTTACGTTTAACGGCAATACTTTATGAGCAGTCCAAACAGCAGCAGCAGTTGCACCAGCTTTTGATCCTTCTAAAATATAAGCACCAAGCAACGCTGGAATATCTGCTCCTTTTTCAAAGACATATGTGGCAAAGTAAGAAATCACGTCACGCATGCGGATATCTTTGATCACAACACCACCAGCTGAATAAGGAATATAGCCCATTTTATGCGGATCGATCGTTACAGATTCTGCTTGTTCGATCGCTTTGAAAGAGTCATAGATATCTTGTGTCAACCAATCATTCTTTTCTTGGAAGATATTATGTTTGGCGTACACTTCATCAATTTTGTCCCATTCGATAAATTGATCATTTTCATCTAAGAAAATCGAACGACCATAACCGCCATAAGCTGCATCTACGTGGACATAGAAGTAGATTCCTTCTTGGGCTAACTTCTCACGTAACGCAATGATTTGATCGATACGGTCAACTTGTCCTTCTTCTGTAGAACCAACTACGCCTACTACGCCTAGTGTTGGGATTCCTTGCGCTGCTAGCTCACGAATTTGCGCTTCTAGTTTTTCGATGTCCATACGATATTCACTGTTCACTTCTCCAGCAATTACTTGATCTAAACCAATACCGATGATGTCAGCTGCTTTCAACCAAGAATAGTGTTTCGTTTGAGGGACGATCCATTTTCCTAATTTGTCTAAATTTTTACCGCTACGAGCTGAATGAGCTTTGATGTCATCCATTTTGTCTTGGAGTTTATCTAAGATATCCAGTACTTCAGTCGTTGGCATATTCAATAATTCCCAATCTGTTTTTCCAGCGACCATTTCTGGTGCCACAGCTTGGATCGCAAATGGCAATGATTTCATATTGCGGGCATACCATAACCCCTCTAAGTTTGCGATCGAACCATCTGCTGCGATATGTCCCCAGCCGTTTGGATAGCTCATCAAGCTGGCAAATTCCATCCCAACTTCTTCTTCCATTTGTGAAGTTGCTGGTGAAGATTCATACGCTACGTTATTTCCATTCCAAAGCATCGCTGCTGAATAGGCAATGATTGAAGGCATCAATGTTTCAGCGTTCATATGCCCCCAGAAACGACCTGCTGAATGCCATGGTAATGATTCTGTACGTAAACGTGAAGACAAGGTATTGAAGACAGTCCGCATGTTGTCTGCTGTTTCTTGGAAGCTTTTAGAGCTTCTATCTTGTGGAGTGATGACAGGCATATCTTGCGGCATGTAGTTTTGTCTCCAGCCGATGTGCTCATCGATCATTTTATTCAATAATTCTTTGAATAGATCAACGTTTTCACCTTTGTCACCGATAAATAGTGCTTTTAAATTTGTATCATCTGTATTGAAATTTTTCATGAATATTTCCTCCAATAGTTTCAAAATAAGTCAGACTAATCAGCCTCTTGATAAACTGTTTGTGCTGTTTACTTCGTTTTTTTCCATTCTGGTTTTTTTCTTTTATAAATGAGCAAAGCAATGCCGATCATGATCAATGTGGCAGCAACTTGGAAAATCACGTATGCAACATGACCGCTTTGGGGAACAGAGGTTGGTGGTATCAAACTGACCAACATTGTAACGATCACACTTACGACTGCCAATGAAGCCACAGCCCACATCAAACCATTGCCTTTACTTCCTAATCTAAACGGACGCTCAACAGACGGCATGCTGTAACGCAGTTTAACTGCGGATAAAGAAATCAATAGATAAACGACGCAATATAAAATCGTTGTGGTAATTGTAATAATCAAAAATGCTTCACTTATATCTGGTACGACAACATATAAGAATGAAACAAGAGAAATAACGATCGCTTGGATCATCACGAAAGTGATTGGAATTCCTTTTGCGTTACGTTTTTGGAAAAATGACGGTAAGTTTCCTTCATCGGCTACTTTGATCATTGATTTACTTGGACCTAACACCCAGGCACTCAATTGAACTAACACACCGATCAAAATCATCAATGAAACAATATTATTAAAAATGGCAGGAATTCCCAGATCTTCTGTCATGATCACGAATGGTTGTGTAATATTGGCTAATTCCATTTGACCAGCTGGTACGCTGTCAGCAACACTTAAGCCAGCAACTAAATTAAACACCACAAGTAATAAAACAGATGCAATAACGGCGATAGGATAATTCCGTTTAGGATTATCGATATTGTTAGCATGAACTGATGAAATCTCAACACCAGCAAAAATAAAAATGATCCCTGTCAATGTTGGCAGACTTCCTAAATCACTAAAATCCGGTAATAGTTTTGCAGCTTCGAAATGACCTAAATAGCTATCTTGATTGATTCCATGTTTTGCCATGTACATCATTCCTAAAACAACTAAGGCTACAAATGGAATATAAACACCGATCACAGCACCCCAGTCACCAGCGATTTTGACCATATCAAATTTTAAATTCAATAATGTAATGCCCCAATAGGAAAGCAAAATCATAATGAAGATAAATAGATTGTTATGTCCTAAATCTGGACGATCGATGACATAGCCAAGCAACACACCGACGGTCGAAGCAACCATGACCATCCCAAAGAACATTTGAACCCATAATAGCCATGATGTAACAAAGCCCCATTTTTCACCGAATGCGTTGCGCACCCATACTTGAGGACCGCCTTCTTCCGGCCAGCCGGTTGACAATTCAGCTGAAATCAATGCAATTGGTAATGCAAAACAACAAGCCGCGATCAGCATATAAAAAATCTGTGCCCAGCCTGTTGAAGCTAATGTTGGAACACTACGAACCGTTCCAAAAAAGGCCATGGTAATTCCAATCAATCCAAATAATGATAATTTCTTATTCATGTTTGACCTCCTGATTAAATTTATTTGTTTGTTCCCACATGTGAAATCACATTCAAAGTATAGGTACCATAGAGACCCAAGTCAAAAAGAGCAGAATTAAAAAAAAAGCTCGTTATTTAACATTTTTATCTTCTGTTCGGCGCGTCAGCGCTTTACTACGTTAAAGTATTTCTGCTTAAAAAAAGCAATTAGTCACCTCGTTTATTAAATTTGTCACAAATGATTTTAGCTTTTGTTCTTTTAAAAAAACTTAAATTAAAGTAATTTATACCAATATGAGAATCCTTTCATTTAAAAATAATAAAAGTAAACAAGTTGGATTTGACAAGTCGACCGATTTGTCGTAGAATTACCACAAAATAACATATCAAACTTTGATAAAGCGAAGTAGCAAAGATGTCCCTATTTCAGAGAGTCAGCATTTAGTGAGAGTTGGCATATACATTTTTTGTGAATTACACTTTTAGTTTCCTACCGTAAGTGGGCGTCTATCTACGATACAGATTTGAGAGGTATATGTTTTTACATATACAATTTGGGTGGTAACACGGCGAAGTTCGTCCCATAGGCTAATAGCCTATGGGGCGTTTTTTATTTATATAGGAAAGGATGAAGAAACATGACAAACATTATTGATGAATTAGAATGGCGCGGCGCCATCAACCAACAAACAGATAGCGAAGGTTTACGTGAGTACGTTGAAACCAACAGCATTTCACTATATTGCGGTGTGGACCCTACAGGAGACAGTATGCATATCGGACATTTGATCCCATTTATGATGCTAAAAAGATTCCAAGCTTTTGGACATCACCCTTTTATTTTGATTGGTGGAGCTACTGGTACGATCGGAGATCCAAGCGGTCGAACAACAGAACGTCAATTACAAACAATGGAAACTGTTCAGCACAACGTCGATTCTTTGACACGTCAAATGGAAAAACTGTTTGCCGTTGATACAGACAACACATTGACTTTGGTAAACAACTACGACTGGACGCACAATTTAACACTTTTAGATTTCTTGAGAGATTTTGGTAAGTTTTTCAATATCAACACTATGCTTGCTAAAGATATCGTAGCAAGTCGTTTAGAAACAGGAATCTCATTTACAGAGTTCACATACCAAATCCTACAATCAATGGACTTTTTACACCTATTCCAAAATAATAATGTACGTATGCAAATCGGTGGTGCCGATCAATGGGGCAATATCACTGCTGGATTAGACTTGATTCGTAAAAAAGAAGGTGCAGATGCGAAAGCCTTTGGTTTAACGATTCCATTGATGCTAAAAGCAGACGGTACAAAATTCGGGAAAACGGCTGGTGGTGCGGTTTGGCTCGATCCAGAAAAAACAACGCCTTACGAATTCTACCAATTCTGGGTCAATCAAGATGACCGTGATGTCATCAAATACCTAAAATTCTTTACCTTCTTAACAAAAGAAGAAATCGAAGCGCTAGAAGTCAAAGTAGAAACTGAGCCACATTTACGTGAAGCACAACATGTATTAGCGGCGGAAATGACAAAATTTGTGCATAGCGAAGAAGATTTGAATGATGCGTTAGCTATTTCAGAAGCCTTATTCTCTGGTAATGTTAAAAACTTAACATCAAAACAAATCGAAGAAGGATTCAAAAATATGCCGACAGTCGAAACCGATGCTATCAATCAAAATATTGTTGATTGGCTGATCGAATTAGGGATCGAACCTTCAAAACGCCAAGCACGTGAAGACGTAACAAATGGCGCCATTTCAATCAACGGCGATCGGATCCGTGAGGTAGACTTTGAAGTGACAGCCGATCAATCATTCGATGGGAAATTCATCATTGTTCGAAAAGGCAAAAAACAATACACTTTGGTAAAATTAGGCACAAAATAATCGCTACAACAACTTAAAAAAGCACGAAACAAGACTAAAAACTCTTGTTTCGTGCTTTTTTCTCTTGGTACTGGACAAAAGAAAAAAAAGTTTTATAATAGGAAAATGGTTGCGATATTTATAACATACGATTTATGAATATGAAGTTCAATGGTCAATTTGTTCCGCTTTTGCTGAGAATCACAGTGAATAAAATGAACTGATGTTGAACAGTACAAGACTTTCAAAGAAAGTGTTGACCATTTATGTTATCTAGCTGCACAAATCAATCCTTAGGAAAATAGATAAATTGTCAGTGAGACAAAAAGCGACTCCATGTCAATTTCCTAATTTTCTACAGGATCAAACGATTTGTTCCGCTTTTAATGCTATCCAGCTACATGAGCCAATCTCTCGAGAAAAAGATAAAACCTGAATGAGGCAAAAAACGCCTCAGTCATGTTTTCCTATTTTCTAGTCGAGACTAAATGGGCTCATTCCGCTTTTAATGTTATCCAGCTGCACAAATCAATCCTTAGGAAAATAGATAAATTGTCAGTGAGACAAAAAACGTCTCAATGTCAATTTCCTAATTTTCTACAGGATTAAACGATTTGTTCCGCTTTTAAATTTAGGAGGGACTTATGAAAATCGATAAAATTCAAGACGGTCATGGTGATGAGTTTTTCCGTTCTCTACTTGCGTTAGAAACTTTAGAGGATTGTTATAATTATTTTGATGATTTGATGACATTGAAAGAACTTGATTCAATGATCCAGCGTTTTGAAGTGGCGAAGCTGCTTCTATTGAATAAAACGTATACCGATATCGCAGAAGCAACCGGCAGCAGTACCACGACGATTTCTAGAGTAAAACGAATTTTAGATGAAGGAAACGGTGGCTTACTGGAGATGGTTCATAGAATCGATGAAGAGGACGATAGCGAGCTTCATCACTAGATCAGATAATCTTTCCCCTGAAACGTAATGATACTCTTAAATTACTTTTTAGGGTCTTTTATTTAAAAGCAAAACAAAAGACCGAGCCTGGCCAGCTCGGTCTTTCTTTGTGTGACAATCTATGCTAAATATGAATTGGCAAACCTAAAGCCAACTCAGAAGCATCCATAGTAATTTCCCCTAAAGATGGGTGTGGATGGATCGTTAATGCGATATCTTCTGCATTCATGCCAGATTCAACAGCTAATGATAATTCAGAAATCATATCACTTGCGCCAACTCCGCCAATTTGTGCTCCGATAATTACATTATCTTCATTTGTCGTAACTAAACGAACAAATCCTTCTGTTTTACCTAAAGAAATCGCACGTCCATTACCAGCAAATGGGAATTTGTAAGCAGTTGCTTCTAAGCCCGCTTCTTTTGCTTCAGCAATCGTCATACCAACGCTTGCTAATTCAGGATCAGTAAAGGCTACAGCAGGCATTGCTTTGTAGTCAACTTCTACTTTTTTACCAGAGATTGCTTCAGCAGCAATTTTCGCTTCATAGCTTGCTTTATGGGCAAGAGCAGCGCCTGGTACGATATCTCCGATCGCAAAAATGTTTGAGACATTTGTTCTGCCTTGTTTGTCTACAGGAACTAAACCGCGTTCGCCAACTTCAACGCCCGCTTGTTCAAGACCAAGATCATCTGTATTTGGACGACGTCCAACTGTTACCATTACGTAATCAGCAGTTACAGATTCTTCTTTACCGTCTACTTCATATTTAACAGTCACGCTGTCGCCGTTGTCGATCGCTTCTTTAGCCATCGCTTTTGTGACAACTGTAACGTTTTTCTTCTTGAAGTCATCCGTCACAAGTTTAACCATATCTTTTTCATAGGTTGGTAAAATCGAAGGACTGCCTTCTAAGATCGTTACTTCAGAACCTAGGTTAGCGTATGCTCCGCCAAGTTCTGCACCGATGACACCGCCGCCGATGATCACGAATTTTTTAGGAACTTCTTTCAAGTTCAATCCGCCAGTAGAATCTAAGACACGTCCGCCAAATTTAAATCCTGGGATTTCGATTGGACGAGAACCTGTTGCCACGATCGCATTGTTGAAAGAATAAGTTTGCGCTGAATCTGGATGGATCACACGTAAGGTGTTTTCATCAACGAAAAATGCCTCTCCTTCAATGATCTCTACTTTATGTTTTTTAAGCAGCATGCCTACGCCGCCAGTAAGTGTTTTAACGACTTTGTTATCTTTCCACTCTTGTGTTTTTGTAAAGTCTAGTTCAACGTCTTTCGTTGTTACACCAAACATTGTTGAATCTAATGATTCTTGATAGTGATGTCCTGCTGCGATCAATGCTTTAGAAGGAATACATCCAACGTTCAAACATACACCGCCGATAAACTCACGTTCAATGATCGCAACTTTTTGACCCATTTCAGCAGCACGAATCGCTGCAACATATCCTCCAGGGCCTGAACCAATTACGACTGTATCTAATTCAATGGCGAAATCTCCTACTACCATCTGATAATCATCCTTCCATTAATAGTAATTCTGGATCAGCTAATAAACGCTTGATGTTGTTCATTGCTTTTTGAGCAGTTGCTCCGTCAACAATACGATGGTCAAAGCTTAATGAAAGTTTCATTACACGACCAACTACGATTTCTCCATCTGAATTTACAACCGGTTGTTGTGCGATCGTACCTACACCTAAAATAGCTACTTCAGGGTAGTTGATAACTGGTGTGAACCAGCCGCCGCCAACAGAACCAATATTACTGATCGTGATAGAACCATCACGCATATCTTGAGCCGTTAATTTACCGTCGATCGCTAATGCTGCTTTTTCATTGATTTCATCTGCAATTGCAAACATGCTCTTCGTATTCGCATTTTTAACGTTTGGTACATATAAACCATGATCAGTATCTGTTGCGATACCGATGTTATAGTAGTTTTTATAAACGATTTCTTGTGCTGCATCGTCAATAGATGCATTCAAGATCGGGAATTTTTGAACAGTTGCTGTCAATGCTTTTACAACGTATGGTAAGAATGTTAATTTCGTACCGTTAGCTGCTGCCACATCTTTGAATTTCTTACGGTGATCCCATAATTTAGACACTTCAACTTCATCATGTAAAGTAACGTGTGGTGCAGTGTGTTTGCTGTTTACCATCGCTTTTGCAATTGCTTTACGTGTTGGAGTCATTTTTTCGCGTGTTTCAGCTTCACCTAGGTCAGAAACAAATGGTTTAGCTGGTGCTTTTGGAGCTGCTGTTTCAGTTGCCGCTGGTGCTGATACAGTTTGTTCAGCTTGTGCAGGAGCTGCTGCTTGTCCGCCGCCTGAAATGAAGGCTTCGATATCTGCTTTTGTTACACGACCGCCTTTTCCAGTTGGTGCAACTTGTGTGATATCAACATCTTTTTCACGAGCAAACTGACGTACAGATGGCATAGCCAAGACGCGTTTATTAGGATCTGCTGCTGCCACAACACCTGTTGATGCTGCTGGTGCAGGTGCTGCTTGTTCTGTTTGAGCAGGTGCACTTGCTGCAGGAGCAGATGCACTTGGTGCTGAATTATGTCCTGGTGCATCGATTTCGATCAAGACATCTCCAACGTTTGCTACAGTTCCTTCTGGTACAACGATATTTTTAACTGTCCCAGTCACAGGTGATGGGATTTCTTCTACTGATTTGTCATTTTGAACTTCCAATAAAGTATCATCTTCGTTGATTGTATCACCTGATTTAACGAACCATTTTACGATTTCGCCTTCTGCAATACCTTCACCGATATCCGGTAATTTAAATTGGAATACGCCGCCGCCATTGTCAGCTGCAGATGCTTCTGGAGTCGCTGCTGGTTGTGCAGGAGTTTGTTCTTGAGCTGGAGCTGCTGCAGGTGCTGCATCATTTTCTGGATGTCCTGGTGCATCGATTTCGATCAAAACATCTCCAACATTTGCTACAGTTCCTTCTGGTACAACGATTGCTTTTACTGTTCCTGTTACTGGTGATGGAATTTCTTCTACTGATTTATCGTTTTGAACTTCTAATAGTGTATCGTCTTCATTGATGGTATCTCCTGCTTTAACGAACCATTTTACGATTTCGCCTTCTGCAATACCTTCACCAATATCTGGTAATTTAAATTGATAAGCCATTTTTTAAGCCTTCCCTTCCTTTGATCGTATAAATTGAGAAAAACAACGCTGAATTTTCACATAATGAAGCCATTACGTGAAAATTCAGGTTTGCCGCTTAGAGCAGCTTTATACAGTTTCTAATTAAAATTCTGCGATTTCTCTCGCTTTCGCTTCGATATCTTTAGCATTTGGCAACCAAATGTTTTCAGCTTGTCCAAATGGGAAGATTGTATCTGGTGCAGATACACGGCCAATTGGCGCTTCCAATGATAAGACTGCACGTTCAGAAATTTCAGAAACAACCATAGCGCCAACGCCAGCTTGTTTTTGTGCTTCTTGAACAACAACCACGCGACCAGTTTTTTCAACTGATTTGATGATTGTTTCAACATCTAAAGGAGCCACAGTACGCAAGTCAATGATTTCAGCAGAAATATTGTCTTTTGCTAAGTTGTCAGCTGCTTTGATCGCTTCACGAACCATTGCACCGTAAGTGATGATCGATACGTCTGTACCTTCACGAGTGACAGCCGCTTTATCTAAAGGAACCTCATATGCTTCATCCGGCACTTCCTCACGGAATGAACGGTAAAGTTTCATGTGTTCTAAATAAACAACTGGATCGTTACTTCTAATAGAAGAAATCAATAATCCTTTTGCATCGTATGGATTTGATGGAATAACGACACGGATACCTGGAGATTGAGCGATCAATCCTTCTAAGTTATCTGAGTGAAGTTCTGGTGTATGAACGCCTCCACCAAATGGTGCACGGACAGTGATAGGCATGTTACGAGTACCACCCATACGGTAACGTGTACGAGCCATTTGACCAACGATTTCGTCAAATACTTCAAATACGAATCCAAAGAATTGGATTTCAGGAACTGGACGATAGCCTTCTAAAGCTAAACCAAATGCTAAACCGCCGATTCCAGATTCTGCTAAAGGAGTATCGAAAACACGGTCTTCGCCAAATTTTTCTTGTAATCCTTCAGTTGCACGGAAAACTCCGCCGTTTTTACCAACGTCTTCACCGAAGACTAGTACGTTTTCGTCTTTCTCTATTTCAAGAGCTAAGGCATCTGTAATTGCTTGGATCATTGTTTTTTGTGCCATGATTATTTCGACTCCTTCGCTTCGTAGAATGCAATTTGTTCTTTAATGTTTTGTGGTTGAACTTCAAACATATTTTTCAAGAAATCAGATACTTTTTGTTTTGGAACTTTATCTGCTTCTGCAATCGCTACTTTGATTTCTTCTTTTGTTTTTTCGATTACTTCGTTTTCTTTTTCTTCAGACCATAGACCTTTGTCTTCTAGATATTTACGGAAACGGATCAATGGATCTTTTTGTACCCATTCGTCATCCATGTCTTTTGAACGGTAACGTGTTGGATCGTCTCCTGATAATGTATGTGGACCATAACGGTAAGTTAATGTTTCGATCAGAACAGGACCATTACCTGCTGCAGACCATTCACGAGCCTCTTTAGCGATCGCATAAACTGCTAATGGGTCCATTCCGTCTACTTGAATACCAGGAATTCCTGCTGCAACTGCTTTTTGCGCTAATGTTTTAGCTGCTGTTTGTTTTTCACGCGGTGTTGAAATCGCAAAACCATTGTTTTGGATGATGAAAACGCCGTTTGCGTGATAAGCACCTGCAAAGTTGATTGCTTCATAGAAGTCACCTTGAGAAGAACCGCCGTCACCAGTATAAGTGAAGACAACGTTTTTCTTGCCGCGTTTTTTCATACCTAAAGCCACACCAGCTGCTTGGATGTATTGTGCGCCGATGATGATTTGCGGTGGTAAAGCGTTCAATTCAGGAGCGTAGTGGTTACCTGCTACGTGTCCACGAGACCAAAGGAAAGCTTCTGCCAATGGTAATCCATGTTGAACCAATTGAGGTACATCACGGTAACCTGGTAATAGGTAATCTTCTTTTTCCATTGCAAATTGACTTGCCAACTGACTTGCTTCTTGTCCAGCTGTTGGAGCGAAGAATCCTAAACGTCCCTGACGGTTCAATGCAGTTGAACGTTGGTCTAATACACGTGACCAAACCATGCGAGTCATTAATTCTACTAGTTCGTCATCTGATAAATCCGGTACAGCATCTTTGTTTACGATTTTCCCATCTTTATCTAAAACTTGAAATGTTGGGAAATCTGCGTCGACTTTTTCCATTAGTGCGTTAAAGTCAATAGGTTTTTGTTTCTTTGCCTTTGCCATTTTGTCACACAATCCTCTCTGTTACGTTTCTTTTTTTCGATTAAAAATAAAACAGCATCTGAAACTGTATTACTTTTTATCGACTACACTTACAAATTATCACTAATCGATCAAAAGCGCAAGTAAAAAGTTAGTATTTGTCAAAATTTCACAAAAATACCGAAAACCTTTCATATCAAAGGTTAGTGAGAAAAATCACAAACAAGAAACCGTTTTACAAAAAGCTCTTAGAATCATATCTTTTGACAAAGTGCTGTTATAGTCATCGGATATATTGTTATGCTACAGATAAAATGCACGTCAGAAATTATTCACCAAAATTTCCTTAAACGGAAAAAAAAGAAGCTTGGAGAAACAAAATCTGTTTCTCCGAGCTTCTTCAAAAAACGAATATTTTATATTTTTAACTCTTAATTCTGGAAATTTCACGAATATCTGGAATATCCTTCTTGAAATCCTTCGTTATTAGAGCACAAAATTTATTTATGAGCAACTTTGTACTTTGGATGAGTCCTTGTGTAAAATGTTCCACTCAAAAATAGAAACAAGCGCATTTATTTTTTAGATCCACTCTTTTGTCAAATGAATATAGATACGTTTGGCAATTTCTACAGTGATCAAATATAGTACAATGATCAAAATAAACCAGCCCCAGTAATTAGCTGGAAGTTTCACAAAGTCAAAAACGTCCCGAATCGGTGTCAAAACGATCACAAAGCCCATAAGAACTGCGCCTAAGCTTGAAAGGATCACAGCAGGTGATGCCATACTTTGAATAAATGGTAACTTTCTTGTCCGAACCATTTGAACGACAAGTGTTTGACTGACTAATCCAACAACAAACCATCCTGTTTGGAACAAGTGCTGTGTGCCAATGCTATTAGCACTAAAGACAAACCACATAACTACATACGTCATAATATCGAAAATACTGCTGACAGGGCCTATGCATAAGGTGAATTTCATCAAACCGTTTGTTTCCCATTTAACAGGTTTCAATAAATCTTCTTCATCTACGTTGTCCCATGGGATCGCAAGTTGCGCAATGTCATAGATCAAATTTTGAATCAATAGTTGAATAGATATCATTGGTAAAAATGGTAAAAAGGCGCTAGCGATCAAAATAGAAAAGACATTCCCAAAATTAGAACTGATCGTAATTTTGATATACTTCATCATATTACTGAAAACTTTTCGGCCTTCAATGACTCCATTTTCTAATACATTTAAACTTTTTTCTAATAAAATGATCGAACTTGCATCTTTGGTAATATCCGCAGCTGTATCAACAGAAATACCTACATCGGCTTTACGTAATGCTGGTGCATCATTAATGCCATCTCCCATAAATCCTACCGTATGACCATTTCCTTGCAGAGTTTCGATGATTCTTGATTTTTGCATCGGATTTAATTTAGCAAACAAATTCGTTTTTTCTACTTCTTCTTTCATTTGCTCATCAGACATATTGTCGATTTCAGAGCCGAGCACAACGTGAGAGACTTCGATCCCAACGTCCCGACAGACCTTTTTTGCAACGATATCATTGTCACCAGTCAATACTTTTACATTGACACCATGCTCATGTAAAGACTTGATGGCTGTGATCGCAGATTCTTTGGCAGGATCTAAAAAGCCCATGAATCCAATCAAAGTCATTCCTTGCTCATCCTCTACACTATAAACTGCTTCACTGTGAACATCCATTTTCACAGCAACGGCTAACGCACGCATTCCCTGTTCATTCATACGGATATTTACTTCACGCATTCTCTCTTGCAGTTCTGGTGTCAATGGAACGATTTCACCGTTGATTTCAGCGTGTGTACAAACAGATTCCATTTCTTCCACAGCGCCTTTAGTGATCATAAATTGATGCCCATCTGCATTTACTACAACAGTCAAACGACGGCGAGAAAAATCAAACGGAATCTCATCCAACTTCGTCACTTTTTTATAAGGACTTTCTACTTTATTTTCTTCGTAAAAATTGATTACCGCAATATCCATTAAATTTTTCCAGCCAGTTTGATAGTGAGAATTCAAAAAAGCCATATCCAACACTTGATTATTGATCTCGCCCAGCGGATCTAAATGCTGAACCAACACGACACGATCTTCTGTGATCGTCCCTGTCTTATCTGTACATAAAACATCCATGCTGCCTAGGTTTTGAATAGACGGTAGTTCTTTTACGATGACTTTATGTTTCGATAAGCTTAATGCACCTTTGGCTAAATTACTGGTGACGATCATCGGCAGCATTTCAGGAGTTAACCCCACGGCAACCGCGATAGCAAAGAAGAACGCATCGCCCCATTCGCCTTTAGTTAAACCATTGATCAAAAATACTACTGGAAATAAGACCATGACCATTCGTAATAAAAACTTGCTGACTTTTGTCAATCCAATATCAAAAGATGTTTTACCACGTTGTGTAGTCGCATTCTTAGCAATATCCCCAAAAAAGGTGTTTTGGCCTGTTTTTAAAATAATTGCTTTTCCTTGACCGCTCAACACATCGGTTCCCATAAATATCAAGTCCTGCATATCCAGCGCGGAAACAGTATCAGAGTTTTTATCGATTCCTGCATCAACAAATTTTTCCACCGGCATCGACTCACCTGTCAGTGAGGATTGATTGATAAATAGATCCTTTGTCCAAATCAACACAGCATCTGCTGGAATCATATCACCTGTTGCTAACGTCACGATATCTCCTGGTACTACTTCATCCATCGGAATTTCTTTCGTTTGTCCTTCACGTGTTACAGCGGTTGTATTCTCTATTAGTTCTTTTAAATTCAAGCTAGCTTTTTGAGAACGATATTCTTGAATAAATGCAATAATCACACTGGCTAAGATCATGATCCCCATAACGATTGCCGCTTCAAAATCCTTTGTTGCGGTTGAAACCACCATCAACAATGCCAATACATAAACAAATGGATCCTTAAACGCTTCTAAAAACATAATAATTGCCGGCGTTGGCTTTTGAGCAGAGACTTCGTTTGGTCCGTATTCTTCTAATCGATTTTTAGCATCTTCTTCAGATAAACCATTTTGTGATGTACGAAGCTCCATCATCAATTCCCGCTCGGATAACATAGCTAATTTTTTTAGTTCTTGATCTTTCGTTACTTTTTTCATTTCTGCTAATTTTTTGTTCATCATTTCCTTTTTCCTCCTCTGACGTAAGGGGTATTCTTTCTATTATTCTAAAATAGAAAATTTTGCCCGCTTCACCTTTTTAGAAAGTGGAAGGAATAGTTCTGCTTGATTCCATCGTTTCTAAGATGAAGGCTACACTTATTTTATTGCGCGAATGACTGGGGTCTTCCATGTGACTCTTCCTCTCTTTTAAGTTTTTTTAGATAAAACGATGGAACTTTTTAAATAATTGTTGAGGTGATTGATCAGTTCTGATTTTCTATTAGCTCGATTGGTTCTTTTTTGATGGAACCTTTTTGCTTTTATTTTCATCATCTATTTTGTCTGCTTCGCAGCCAATCATAGTGATTCGAACTTAGGTCACAACGCTCTTTCCAATCGCCTTGTATTGTTTTTACATCAGATTGCTTTGCAATCTGTGTAAAACAATAAAACGCACACTCAACAATAGAGTGTGCGTAAAAATAACAACTTTAATAAAAGTATCTCTATCGTTGAGCTTTAGCACTATAGGGCGTAGATAATTTCTTATCAGCTACGTTATGAATGACCTTCACGATCATTCCTGTTCAACCAACTAAGAGTCTCTCGATTCTTTCGCGGCAGCAGCCTGTGTCCATATAGGAGCCTCACCTAACAATTATTCAGTTTTTTTATCCGTAACTATCATAGTTCATATTTACGATATTGTCAAAAGAAAACAAAAATAAATTTTCAGAAAAAAATTATAGATCTAAAGACTTCAACTTCAAGCCTAAAATAACCGAACAAGGAACCAAGGTCACAACATTTGTCAGTAATACCGCCAAATCCCATTTCAATGCTCCATACACAACCCATGAAGAAACACCTATGAAAAATAGAATGTACGTAATCAATGAAATTCCTTCGGTATTCTTTGTCTTTATCGTTTGAATTGCTTGCGGAATAAACGATATACTCGTGCAGATTCCTGCGATCATACCTAACAGCGTGATCATTTCTTCTCTAGCTCTTCAACTTTTTGCTTCAATTCATAAAAGCTCTTATTCATTTCCAGCAATTCATTTGCCAGATCTCTTAACACAACGGTCGTCATCAACTGATCCTCAGCATGGATAAAAAGTAACGTTAGTTCACTTTTTTTATCCTTTGCTTCTTTTGTGATCACTGTGAAATGCTCCTTTTCTCCAGCCTGTAAAGCTTCATTTGCTTCATTGATCAATGTTTCAGCTTCGGCAAACTGACCGTTTCTAGAACAAGACATGCTTTCCATCAATTTTGACTTCGCTGTTCCAACTGTACTGATAATATTAAATGCGACTAATTCTAATCCATCCATTCCACTCACTTCTTTCTATTCATAATTCATCGTGATCACTTCATAGCCATCAATTTCTGGCACCGTGAAGATCACTTTGTCTTCTACTATTTCAAAAGATAAAGTCTGATTTGATTTTACTTGATTCACTTGTTTGATGATCAGATGATCTAGATTTGTTTTATTTCGAATTACACATAGATCCAATTCGATTTGTTGGTTATATAGCGGGATTTTATCTTCGATCGTATCTAAGGTCAACGCCCGACGTTCTGGAATATAATGCAGCAAATTCAAAATCAATCTTTTTTGTGATTCTTGATGATTCAAAATCACATCAGCTGATGTTGGTAAATCACTAATGATCATTTTTTTACTATTCAATAAATGATCGATCCCAGCTAAAATCAATTCTTTATACGCTTTTACTCCTTGAGTTTTATACATTTCAAATAACGGAAATGTGTAGTACATCGTTTGGTCATTCACTGTCACAACAGGATTCCCCGTTTTTTCTCCAACAGGGGCTTGAAAATGAGAATAGTAATGGTGATACTTTCGTTCTACTAAAGGTGCCGCTTCTTCTCCTTTAATAGCAGCGTCGATCGACTGAACGATCGTTCCTTTCCCATGCATAACAAGCTCACCTTTAGGTAATTTAGGAAATAAGAACGGATCAAAATAGCCATACATCGGTGCTGTCTCATGTTCTCCTGTAAAAATAAGCCCCAAACTTTGAATGAATCGATCTCCTTTGATCAATCCACTATGATAGCTTGCTAAAATTTTGCCGCCTTGTTCAACGTACTCTTCGAGTAGTTCAGCTAATTCATGTGTTAAAACAAGCTTATCAGGTAAGATCAACAGCTCATATCCAGTCCAATCCATCCACTGATCCACAATGTCAAATTGATAATGGGCTTCATTCAGCATATTGACTGCTCCAGCCAAAGACAAGTCCACTTTCTCCTTGCTGGCAGCAACAATTCCAGGATGTAGGATAGCTATTTCAGTGATTGCCTGACTATTTAAAGAGTAGCTCTCCAATTCTTTGACTTGATCGTAAACAGTTCCGATCAACGTGTAGGTTGCTTCCTGTAATGTGCCATCTGGATACATCTGATCCCCAATAGAGCACTTTGCACCATGAGCAAGAGCCAAAAATGTTTCATATTCTAACGCGGCTTGATTCTTATAGCTGCCAAAGTCAGCCCAAACTTTATGAAACTTCCCAGTCATCCCTAAATATTCTTTCCCTAAATTTTTAGCATAGCGGACAACCGTTGGAAAATGCTGATAGCCCCACTCTCCACTAGGTAATGATTCAATCTCTAAATGACTGTACTGCTCAAGATTGGGACGAATACTCGGTAAAATATTTCCCTCATTAAAAAAGATCGGACAATCAGGAGCTGAATTTCTGATCGTGCGATGAATTTCTTTCTTTAAATACTGTTCAGTTTCTTTCGCAAAAGCTAGACGATCGGATTCACTTTCTGGATCATAGCCTTGAGCCGACATTTTTTTGATACAGTCATTACAACAGCAATCATCCTGCCAAACAATATCAAAGAATAACCCATCTAATTTTTCACCAAAATGCTCTATCGTATCTCTGATTTGCTCTTTTAAATAGTCGAGGTATGGTGTATTAAAACATAGCGTTTTCCAACCTGGTTTTAACTGTCCATACTCTTCAAAACCATACATACGCCCATCGGGTTTTCTTTCCAGCCATTCAGGATGATGATCTGCAGCGTACGCATCCCATCCTACACTTAAATAAATAGGGGCATTGATCCCGATCTCATGACAAGCATCGACTTGTTCCATCAAAAAATCCTTTTTCATTTGAGGGTGTTGTGCTGGAAGCTTCGTTTGATAATAAATATGCCCATGATGACATCTCCCCGTCAACGTAACGGAATTTACTTCTGCTTTTAATAACGTCTGCTGAAATTGCTTTTTATCAAAATTCTTTCCTAGTTCAAAAGGCAAGACAGGTGTATGAAAATCTAAATGAATTTGCCGTGAAGCTAACTTACTCATTTTGACCTGCCTCCCTAAACTGAAATTTTGACCACGGCTTGATATAAGGTAGTAAAAAGAGTTCTTCGGGAACGATTTTAGCCACAACGTTTTTCTCTCCACCATGATTTGGCATTGCCTGTTTTACAATATTTAGTTCCCCTTTATACTGTCCAAACGAATTATTGCCGATCGTAATATCTCCTTTGATTACATTTTCCTTCAAATTATTTCTTGGAATATCTGCCGTTTGATACTCAAGCTTTACAAAAGTTGAGCGGATACTGTAACTATTGATATCGCCACGATTAAAATGCTGATGATTTAAAACAACTTCTTTTTCTAATTCCGTTGTTCCTTCAGCGAAAATCACATCAAATTGTACTTGATTCGTTAACAGCTGACTCAAAGCTTTTAGTTCTGCTTCTGAAGCAAACGCATTCGCTACGATGATATCATCGATCAAGCCTGTTGCGATCAAATGCTTTGCCTGTAGCGTAATCGCCAGATCACGATGCGATTCAAGTGTGCATAAGCCATCCGTATATGGATGCGGTCCGTGTTTTGCCTCATGAGAATTAACAAAAGCCGCCGTTCTCAGACCCAAAGCTTTATATTTTTCAGAACATTTGATGAAGTAATCATAATCTAACCCTGTAAAACGCTGCGGGTAAAAATTGTGGCAGCCGATGATCCTTTTTTTATTTGGCTGATAAGAAAGAACATTTTCTAAATAGTAAGTATCATTACTGATATTGATTTCTAGATCCAAGTCTGTCTGATCGAACGTGATCAATGATTCTACCAAACCATCAAACGTTGAATCCAAGCGAATGCCAGTTGCTCCCATTTCCTTGAAGAAAGAAAGATCATGATAGCTAATATTCAACTGATCGAATACCGCTGGATTTAAATCTAAAATCACTTCCATTTGGTGGCTTCGTGCATGATGTATCGCTTTTTTCAATGATTGGAGGACCATTTCTTCCTGTCCTTTTTCGATCATCAAAAGGTTGGTAAATACACGACCAAAACCATATTTTGCTGCCAAGTCGATATAGGCAAGTGTCTCTTCCTGTTTTTCTTTATATGGATAAATTGAAATTCCTAACATGATCATTCCCGCTTTCTTTACTATGCTTGTACGGCTGCTGTTTCCTTACTTGCCGCTTCATCTTGAGCTTTTGCTTCGATTTCTTTTTCCATCATGCTTTTATCAAAGGCTTTAAAGAATGGCAAATAAATGAATCCTGCAACTACGATATTGACGATTGCTAAAACGGCTGCTCGCCAATCTAGACCTGTCGCCATCATTGCGCCGATTGGTGCCGGCAATGTCCAAGGAGCAATCGCTATTGGATAATTCACTAGATGAAAAACGCCCATTGCTAAATAAGTGATGATTCCCATAACAACTGGTGCTGCAATAAAAGGAATGGCAAAGAAAGGATTCATCACGATCGGCACACCGAAGATCAATGGTTCATTGATATTGAAAATTCCAGGAACTAACGTGAATTTACCCATTTTTTTACAAAACTCAGATTTCCCGAAAAAGGCCATCAAAAAGGCTAACGATAACGTTGCTCCTGCTCCGCCGATCCAGATAAACCACTGGAAGAACTGCTCTGTCATAAAATGCGGAACCGCGGTACCAGCTGCTGCTGCATTGATATTGGTATTCAAATTTTCATACCAGAAAGGATATAAGATCGGCGTCGCAATGATCATCCCGTGGATCCCGAAGATCCAAACGATCGTGATCAACAAAATCGGTACGATCACAGAAAGAACATTGTCTCCTGCAAAGTAACGAATCGGTGAAAAGACCCACTGAAGTGCACTATTGATATCAAAATTCAAGCCGACTTTGATCACCCAAGCAGTGACGATCACGATCGCACCTGGAATCAATGCTGCAAAAGAGTTGATCACAGATGTGGGTACACCATGAGGCATTTTGATGACCATGTTTCTTTTCACGCAAAAACGTACGACCTCTACGGTAAATATCGAAATAATAATTGCTGTAAATAATCCCCCTGCGCCAAAATTTCCCATCGGCAATACCGTTCCGCTGATCGTCAAACCAGCTTTTTCAGCTACGTCAGCATCGATCGTGCCCGGTGTGATCGCCGCAATCAAAAAGGCTAGAACAGCTAAAACACTAGTAGAAACTTTATCCAGCTTGTAATCTTCACACAAACTAGATGCAATCCCGATACACACATAGACAGACATGAAATCCATCGTAAAGACCATTGGGATCTTTAGCTGCTCTGCAAATGGGGCAATAAACTCTTTCCAAGCATCGATCGGTAAATTCAGCATAATGATAAACACTGATCCGATGATCGTAACGGGAATGATTACGCTCATCCCATTTCTGACTGCTGTTAAATACCGATTATTTGCAATATTCCCCATCACTTCAACAACTTTGTTAAAGTTGAACTTACTTGCTTTTGTATTCATTTTGTTCTCCCTTCTTTTTTGAACCGTTTCAATTTTTGTGTAGGAAAATAAAAGATCTTGCTTCTTTTATTTTCCTACAGATTCTTTTACTAAACGATATAAATCTGGAATCCCCATTGGTGTATATAGAACGCCTTCAATTGGGATCAATGGGATTCCTTTCGCGTCTGCTTCCTTTTGTAGGTGAGCTTTTCTGAAACTGACTTGAGGTGCTAAAAGCAGCGCATCCCAGTCTTCCTGCTGCATTTTAAGTCCAACTGCTTCTGTTCCTGTTGCCTCCATGTAAAAATCCTCATCACCATTTTTCTTGGCTTCTGCTACTAAATTTTCTGCTAAGATCGAAGAACTCATCCCGCCACCGCATGCTAATAATACTTTCATAAAATTTCCTCCCTATTATTTTTGAACCGTTTCAATTTTACGATGTAATTATAATATGCAAACGCTTAATTTTCAAGTCCTTTTTTTATTTTTTTTGTTGAATCACGCCAAAGAAGGCTTGTAGGAAGCTCTATAACTGCATTTTGAGTACGATCAGAATCTTTTATTTTTTGAATAAGTAAGGCGCCGATCGTTTCACCGATTTGTTGAACAGGTTGCTCAATTACTGTTAATTTTGGCTGTAAAATATCACTCAGTTCAAAATGATCAAACCCCACAACAGAAACATCTTCTGGAATAATCAATTGCTGCTCATAAATTGCCTGTACAGCTCCAAGCGTCATATAGTAATTCGTGCTGTATAAAGCAGTGATCTCACCTTCAGCCAAAAGCTCTCCAGCTTTTACATAACCAGATTCTTTTTTATAATCACCGATTTTGACAAGTGAAGAATCATATAATTCCAATTTTTTCATTGCATCTACATAGCCATTCAAACGTTCTCTACCAATAAAACGATCTTGGCTTCCTGCTATGATACCAATTTTCTTGTGTCCTAACTTAGCCAATTTCTCAACTACAGTGTAAGAAGCGTGATAATTATCCACCAAAACTGTGTCTGTTTGAAAATCAGCGATCGGTGCATCTACTGCGATGATCGGCGTTCCTTCATTTTTAAATTTGTCCAATACAGCTAGCTTTTCTTCCAGATGAAAAATGACCACACCATCAACCGAACGGGAACGTAAAAATTCTAATTTTTTCTCTAACTTCTGTAGATCATTTTGGTAGTCACAAAGAATCAGACTATAATTATTTTCTTCTAAATAAGATTCCAGATAGGTAACGATCGACGTTGCAAATACGTCTGTCAGCGTATTGATGACCACACCAATAGAAAGGCTCTTATTATTTTTAAGTCCTTTGGCAATAATATTTTCTTCATAACCAAGCTTTTCGATTGCCGCACGAATATTATCCATATTCGTCTTTTTTAGCTGGTGTCCATTTAAATACCTAGAAACTGTGCCTAAAGAAACACCCGCTTCTTTTGCGACTTCTCTGATCGTTGCCACGTTATCCCATTCCTCCTCTTTACAACTTACTATCTACATACTAACGAAGGTTCAAAATTATTTCAATCATAAATAGCGTATTGTTAGATATTTTTATTCATTTACAGCTTAGAGAGCGGCTCACTCAAAAAAACATTTACTGTGTTCAATAGATTCCATTTTCATCAGCAGGAAGCCTTAACATTTTTTATCATTGACAAAAATAGACCTAAGTCAAAATCAAACTTTTGACTCAGGTCCTCGTTGAAGCAACAGTAAAGCTGAATCAGCGACTTATTTTACTTCCTCAACTTCTGCCATATCTTCAATATATTTGTATACTTGTTGTCCTGCGATTCCGCCTTCACCAACAGCAGTGGTGATTTGACGTAAAGTTTTCTCACGAACATCTCCGATTGCGTAAACACCCGGCATACTTGTCTTCATATCTTGATCTGTTTCTATCCAGCCTTCCGCATTCGTAAGACCAGCTTTTTTGAATGGTTCAGTCAATGGGTCAAGTCCAACATAAATGAACACACCGTCCGCGTCGATCGATTTTACTTCATCAGTAACGACATTTCTCAATTGCCCGCCAGTTACGACCATATCATTGCCGGTAATTTCTTCTAAAACGGTATTCCACTCAAATGAAATTTTTTCGTTGGCAAATGCGCGGTCTTGAATGATTTTTTGAGCACGTAGCTCGTCACGACGATGAACAATGACCACTTCTGAAGCAAACTGTGTTAAATAAATTGCTTCTTCTACAGCTGAATCTCCGCCGCCGATCACCAATAATTTTTTATTGCGGAAAAAAGCACCGTCACAGACAGCACAGTACGAAACACCGCGCCCAGCAAATTCTTCTTCGCCTTTCACACCTAATTTACGGTGCTCACAGCCCGTCGCAATAATGACAGTTTTTGCTTGGTAGGTTTTATCATCACAGATCACTTCTTTATAAGTTCCCTGATCTTTGATATCCATCACGATGCCATAAGCATTTTCTGTACCGAATTTTTCTACATTCTCATACATTTTATAGGCTAGTTCAGGTCCCATAATAGAATCAAAGCCTGGATAGTTTTCTACCTCTGCCGTATTATTCATTTGTCCACCTGGTGCTCCACGTTCAATCATCAATACAGAAAGATTAGAACGAGACGCATATAAAGCAGCAGTCATCCCCGCAGGACCTGCGCCGATTACGATCACATCATACATAAGTCTTTCAACCTCCGAATTTTCAAGTACATTTACTTTACTACTTAGATAGACGATTGTCTATCTTTCTGCCCGAGCCTATTTTTCTAGCCAGACGTTGCTTTTCTTTCATTAGCATCAACGTTGTCTATTATATCATGCTTCATTCTGTCTTTAAACACTAGATTGAACAATAAAAAAGAAACGGTCAAAATCGAGATATCTTGACCGTTTCCTTATTATCCCTCGCCATTTTGCAGTTGATACATATCTGCATACAATCCATTCTTTTCTAGTAACTGCGTATGATTCCCACGTTCTACAATTCGACCTTTATCTAAAACCAAAATAAGATCAGCATCCCGAATCGTCGACAAACGGTGAGCAATCGCGATCGTCGTTCGTCCTTGTCTCATATTAGCCAATCCTTCTTGGATCAAACCTTCAGTTTCTGTATCGATATTCGCCGTTGCTTCATCCAGTACAAGAATTTTCGGATCTGTGACCATCGTTCGCGCAAATGAAATCAATTGACGTTGGCCACTAGAATAACTTGCACCACGTTCAATCACTTTCGCATGATATTTCCCAGGCAACGTCTCAATAAATTTATCAGCTTGAACAAACGTTGCTGCATCCTTTATTTGTTCATCTGTAATATCAGGATTCAGCATCCGAATATTCCCAGCGATATCTCCGTAAAACATAAACGCATCCTGTAAAACCAAGCCCAATTTTTTACGCAATTCAGGCAATGGATACTCACGAATATCCCGATCATCGATCAAGATTTCACCTTCGTAAAATTCATAAAAGCGCATCAACACATTGATGATCGAACTTTTCCCACTACCAGTATGTCCGATCAAAGCTACTGTCTCTCCTGGGTAGGCAATAAAACTGATATGATCCAATACATTATTTTTCCCATCATAAGAAAAACTAACGTTTCGAAACTCGATCTTGCCTTCTGTGATCGTGGCATCAGCACTTGGGTTTTGCTGCGGTGTAACTTCCTGATTATCAAAGATTTTAAGAATCCGACTTCCCGCCACCATACCATCTGTAAAAACACTCAAAAAATCCATCATTTGCGTCATCGGATTAAAGAATGCCTGAACATAAGTCACAAAAGCATAAATCATCCCAACTTCTACTGGTGAATGCAGCGCATCATACCCAAATAAGGTCAAAGACAAAGCAATTGCCAGCGTATACAGAAAATTGATGATCGGTCCAAGTAACAATGAATTCGTGCGAATCATCGAAAAACGAGTTCGTAAGTATTCATCATTTGTTTCTTCAAATTCTTTTTCCAAACGTGTTTCTTGTCTAAACTGCTGAATGATCTGCATTCCTGAAATATATTCGTTTAATTTTGTATTCAGTTGACTCAATTTTTCCCGCATGCTTCGGTAAATCCTAGAACTAAATTTTTGATAATACCAAATAACGATCAATAAAATCGGTAAAAAGATCAAATTATATAAAGCAATTTTTCCATTGATCTGAAACATTGCGATAAACGAAGAAACAACTGCAAAAATGCCCGTCAAGACCATCAAAAAGACATACCAAAATTCAAACAATGTTTCTGTGTCATTTGTCACACGGGAAACGATCGAACCCGCCGGTGTTTGATCAAAGTAGCGCATTCCCAGAGTCTGAAGCTTTTCAAACAACTTCACTCGAATATATTGATAGGTTTTTAAGGACGCCATCGAATATAAAAACCATTGGAAAAACCAAATAATACTTTTCACGATGATCCCAAATAAATACAGTCCGGCAAAAAAGAAAATCACTTGATTCGTCGCTGTTTTGGGTGTTAAATAATCATCCATGAACAATTGAATGATTCGCGGCAAAATAATATTGATGACAGCAAGAACCAGTGCAAAGAAAATAGCTGATAAAAAGGTTCGGCGAAAAGGCTTAGCGAATTTAAGCAGCCGTTTTACGATCGTCACTTGTTCTTTTAGCGGTATCGATTTTGTCCATTCTGATTCATATTTTTCTTCCATTAGACGTCACTCCCTTCGATTTTAGCTTCCAGTTGCTGTTTGTCCCACATCCGTTTGTACCAGCCTGCTAAATGTAATAGCTCTTGATGCGTTCCCCGTTCAATGATCTTTCCTTCATCTAAGACGATGATTTCCTTCGCATGCATCACACTACTTAATCGGTGGGCTGCAATGATCGTTGTTTTTTCTTTACGTGCTTCTTTTAAATTAGACAAAATCGCTTCTTCCGTTTTTGCGTCCACAGCAGATAAAGCATCATCAAGAATCAGTAATTCAGGATCGACAATCAATGCTCTAGCAATCGAGATCCGTTGTTTTTGTCCACCCGATAATGACACACCACGTTCCCCAACTAAGGTATCATATCCTTTTGGAAACGCTTTGATCTCATTATTGATAAACGCCATTTCTGCTGCTGACTCTACTTGCTCTTCAGTAAAATCAGGGTTAGCAAAACGAATATTTTCCCGAATCGTCATTGAAAATAGAAAATGATCTTGCGGCACATAACCAATGGAATGCATCAAAGCATCCAATGAATAATCTTTGATGTTGTGTCCGCCAAAGGACACTTGTCCCTGGTAATTATCATATTCTCGCATCAATAATTTTAAGATCGTTGTCTTACCTGCTCCTGTTTTCCCAACGATCCCTAAAGTTTCCCCTTCATTTAAGACAAATTTGATTTGCTCTAACGTTGTCTCTTTATCCTTTGGATACTTAAATTCCGCAACTTCGATCGACAATTCTCCTTTAGCCGGTGTCTGAATCGCATCTTTTCGCTCGACAATATGGGATTTGGCATGAAGCAATTCATTGACACGATCATAACTCGCATTTCCACGCTCCAATACATTGAACAAACGTCCGATCGCAAACATTGGCCAAATCAGCATACCGATATAACTAATAAAAGAGATCAATTGACCGATCGTAATTGTACCATCCATGATAAAGCGTCCGCCAATGATGATCGTCAGCACATACGAAATACCAATAATCAGTGTGATGAACGGATCGAATAATGCATCTAAAAAATTTACCCGTTTGTTTTTGATGATCGCATCATCGATTTTTTCAGTAAAATCAGCAATGTCTTCCTTTTCTTGACCAAACGTTTTGATAACTTTCATTCCGGTGATGCTTTCCTGTGTTTTATCGTTGATCGTTGAAAAAGCGGCTTGTGAATCACGGAATGCATCGTGCAGCTTAGATCCTAGAATTCTCGAAGTCACTGCTAATAATGGCAATGGAATCAAGGCAATCAGCGTCAACCGCCAATCAACAAACAAAATCATCGCAATGATCGTGGCTCCTCCTGTGATCAATGAATCCGCAAAAGTTAAAATACCAGCACCCGCAACATTTTGAATTGCATTCAAATCATTCGTTGCATGCGCCATCAAGTCCCCTGTACGATAATTTTGATAAAAAACAGCATCCATTTTTGTAAAATGATGAAATAATTGCCGTCTTAAATTTTTCTCAAGTCGGGCAGCGCTTCCCCAAATATACAAACGCCAAATATAACGAAAAATATATTGTGCTAAAGCTGCTGCTAATAATACACCTACCCAAAACAAAATCGACTGAATCGCTATATTTTTAGCAGCGATTTCATCAACAACGATCCCAATGACCTTCGGCGGAACTAGCTGTACAAGGGCAACCATGATCAATGAAAAAACCCCAATAACATAACTTTTCTTTTCCTGCCTAAAAAACCAACCTAATTTTTTAAATATAGACATGTACATTCTCCTCTTCTAAACTTGCTACTTACCACTCACATCATTTCTCTGTTGTTTTCCCATTATCTATACAACTCCTTTCATTTACTAAAAATAAGTGCAAAAAAACGGGCTAAAAAATCAGCCCGTTGTGCTCTTGAAATCTGAATAGCTTCAAAAGAACCTATTTGTCTCCCTGGTTCTTCATTTGCTGCATCATTTGACGTATCTTCTTCTCAGAAGGTTTTTGTCCCATTGACATCATCATCATTCGTAACATATCCTCATTAACGGGAGGATTCTTTTTGAAATAATCTTGCATATATTTGCGCGCAAGGAAAAATCCGCCTGCTGCACCTGCTAATAAAGCGATAATCGCGATTAACACTACTAAACCTGTTGACATATAAATCTCTCCTTTCTCATAGAAAAGTCAAACAAAAGTTTCTGCACTTTAAACCATTTACGCAGTCAATGCTCTTGTTAGACTCATTATCTCTAATTTTATTGAGGAGCTTATCCTCTTTTTAATGAAATTGCTCTCAAGAAATCATTTTACTAGAAAGCAGGTGAAAAGAAAAGCTATTTTACTATATTATTCACAAGAAATTTATGAATAGTCTTTTCTCATATTTGTTGCAGATAAAAAGCCTGCAGCATTTTTATTTTTGTGCTTCTATTTTCTCTAATAAATCTGGATCGAATGTTTGCGATTTTAACATAGCAATCTCATAACCGTAAGGTGCTTTGCTTGTTTTTTTATCTGCACCAACATAAGGCGTTTCTAAAATTTTCGGTAGTTCTGTCAATGTTTCATGATGAACGACTTTGTTCAATGCATCAAACCCGATCGTTCCAAAACCGATATTTGCATGACGATCTTTATGGGAACCCATCGGATTTTTAGAATCATTCACATGAACGACTTTCAAGCGGTCTAATCCGATGATCTTGTCAAATTCTTCCAAGACACCATCAAAATCTTCTTTTACATTATAACCAGCATCATTGATATGGCATGTATCCATCGTTACCGATAATTTTTCATTTAATGTAACGCCTTCGATGATCGTCGCTAATTCTTCAAACGTCCGTCCTAGCTCAGTCCCTTTACCAGCCATTGTTTCTAATGCGATCTGCGGAATTTGCTCTTTCCAAAGCACTTCATCCAAGCCTTTGATAATTTGCTTTAGACCAGCATCGACACCAGCTCCAACGTGAGCTCCCGGATGCAAAGTAATTTGTGTGGCACCTAAAGCTTGTGCTCGTTCAATTTCCTGACGTAAAAATTCCGTCGCAAAACCAAAATTCTCTACTTTGATCGTATTACCTAAATTAATGATATATGGTGCATGAACAACGATATTGCTCAAATTATGCTCAGCCATAAATTTTTGACCAGTCTCAATATTCATCTCTTCGATCGGTTTACGGCGCGTATTTTGAGGCGCACCTGTATAGATCATAAAGGTTGTAGCATCATAACTAGCCGCTTCCTCAGCAGCTCCTAATAACATTTTTTTACCACTCATACTCACATGCGAACCTAATAACATAAAAATCCTCCTTAAAATAAAAGCGGAATGAGCCTGTTTAGTCTCGACTAGAAAATAGGAAAACATGACTGAGGTGCTTTTTGCCTCATTCAGGTTTTATCTTTTTCTCGAGAGACTGGCTCATGCAGCTAGATAACGATAAAAGCGGAACAAATCGCTTAATCCTGTAGAAAATTAGGGAATTGGTATTGAAACGCTTTTTGTTTCACTGGCAATTTATCTATTTTCCTAAGGATTGATTTGTGCAGCTGGATAATAATAAAAGCGGAACAGGTCGCTTAGCCTTGACCGGAAAATAGGAAAAATGAAATGTGGTGCTTTTTGCCACAATTCATTTTTATCTTTTTCCAGAAAGGCTGACCTGTACAGCTGGATAACAATAAAAGCGGAACAAGCCGCTTAGCCTTGACAGAAAAATAGGAAAAAGAAAAGGTGGTGCTCTTTACCACAATTTCTTTTTATCTTTTTTCCGAAAGGCTGACCTGTGCAGCTGGATAATATAAATGATCAACACTTTCTTACGAAAGTCTTGTACTGTTCATCATCAGCTCAATTTCTTTCGCTGTGATTCTCAGCAAATGATCAACACTTTCTTACGAAAGTCTTGTACTGTTTATCATCAACTCAATTTCTTTCGCTGTGATTCTCAGCAAATAATCAACACATTCTTACAAATGTCTTGTACGCCCTACATCAGCTCATCTCTTTCACAGTAAGACCATCCTCTAAAAGAGTACGTGAATCACTTAGAAAAGACAATCTTTTTGCTTCTTAATCTCTGTCCTTTTTTGCTTTGTATAGGTTATAACTGGCAATCCATTCATCCATTGAGATTTTACTCACCAATTCTCCAATCAACGCATAAGGAATCGTCTTCGTATTTGTAAATCGAATACAACTTTTTCCCATATTCAGTTTAGTAGGAACAACTTTTTTATACTCTTCTTGAAACCATTGCAGCAATTCTTTATTCCCCATGATTCCCATATGATAAAGAGCGAGGTGCTTTTTCTGTGCTCCAAGGCTGATGAAAGGCAATGGTTCATCTTTACGATTCAAATATCCTTCAGGAAAAACACTTAGCGGCACCACATAAGTCGGCATACCATACTGCATTTGTAAGACAAACCCCTCTGGTATATTTTCAGCAATAGTTTGAGCCAACGCTTTATATGCTGCCTGCCATTTCTCCTCTATCTCTACAATATATTCTTCTATTTGCTCCATAAACGCTCTCCACTTTTTATTTTGACAAAGATTGACGATATAACTCTTTTGATTTAAACCCTTTTTCTAAAATATCGATCATCTCTACTTTTCTCTTATCCTGTGTCGTTTGCTGTTTTGCACTAAAAATATATCTTGCCCAATCTCTTTTGTATCCTGGCGTCAAATTATCAAATAGTACTTTTGCTTTTGAATGTTTTTCTAGAAGTTTTTCTACTTGAGGGATAAACTGAACATAATCTTCCACCCTCGCACTAGTAGCCTTTTTATTAGGTGCTTTTCTTTCAGTATTTTTCAAACCAGTTACTGTAAACACTTCATCCAAACTGACCATCCGATTAAATTTCAATGTGCTTTTCCCTACGTACCCGTCACTATCGTCTACATCTAAGGCTGGAAAAATTTCATCCCGATGAACAAATGTTGGATACATTTTATTTCCTTTTTTTGGATAGGCAACAAAAAGGACGCCATCTTTATTCAGCAATTCTTTTTCTATCGTTACGTGTACAATTTTTTTAAACTCATCCATCGTCTTCACAAAAACAAACAAAAGATCTACAGGCTTAGTAGGAAAACCTAATTGTGCATCCTTTAATTCAGTCAGATAACTTTCATTGGGTCGATCGACGATTGCTTTTGTTGGATATGCCATTAATTTCAATTTTTCAGCGACCGATTTTGCCATGCTCTCACCCTTTTATTTCATTTGATCGTTATTGCTAGTGTAACATAAATGTGTAAAGCTTTTACAACTAAAAACAAACGATAACTGATTATTACGTGATATACTAAAAGAAACAAATTAGAAAGTAGGAAATAACGATGACCATCATTGAAACCTATATCTCTGAATGTCCACCAGAACGTCAAGAAAAGCTACAACAATTATACGATCAAATCAAGGAGCTAGTTCCCCAAGCAACAGAAAAAATAGCTTACGGTATGCCTACCTTCTATTTAGATGGAAATTTAGTTCACTTCGCTAATGCTAAAAACCACATTGGTTTCTACCCTGCTCCTTCTGCAATTAAAGCATTTAAAGAAGAATTATCAGCGTATAAGACAAGTAAAGGAGCAATCCAGTTTCCTTTAGATTCCCCTTTACCAATGGACTTGATCAAAAAAATCGTTTTGTTCCGTGTCGGTGAGAATACACAATCTTGATGCCAAAATGGACGAATACTACTCGTCCATTTTATTCTTTTTTTGAACTATGTGTAAAAATTTTGCGATGTCTACTCTTAAGTTTTTATTTTTAAATCGATAGAAACATTTGAACAACTGTTCATTATAGAATTTTTTTGCTATAATATCACGGAATGTAACATTTTATTGAGGTGAAGCTTTTGGATAATCAGAATAATTCCAATCAAACGGAACGACATTCTTATACAATACCTGAAAAGAAAAAGATCATCATGGGCTTTAACGTGGTTATTCGAGTTTTACAGTCCTTATTTGTCTTTTTAGTTGTCATGCTGTTATTAGGCGGTGCATTAGGTTTAGGAATCGGTATGGGCTATTTTGCCTTTCTTGTAGAAGACACTGAACCACCAACCAAAGAAGAGCTTCAAACAGATATCAGTGATATCACTGAAGTCTCTAAGATGACCTATGCTGACGGCACAAACATTGCCATGATCAAATCTGATTTGGTTCGAACAAGAGTTGACAGCGAGCATATTTCTCCTCTATTGAAAAAAGCGATCATCTCTACTGAGGATGAATATTTTGAAGAACACAAAGGAGTCGTACCGAAAGCTGTGATTCGTGCCCTTGTTTCTGATGCCACAGGTATCGGTGGTTCTTCCGGCGGTTCTACTTTGACACAGCAGTTAGTCAAACAGCAGATTTTAACTGACGAAACGACTTTCAAACGAAAAGCAAATGAAATCCTGTTGGCTTATCGTATTGAAAACTATTTTTCAAAAGATGAAATCGTCACAACTTATTTGAACGTTTCTCCTTTTGGGCGTAATAATAAAGGTGAAAACATCGCAGGTGTCGAAGAAGCAGCGAAGGGTCTTTTCGGAAAAAGTGCAAATGATCTCACGTTAGCCCAAGCAGCCTTTATTGCAGGTCTTCCGCAAAGCCCGATCATCTACACGCCTTACACAAACACAGGTGAGCTTAAAGATGATGAAAATCTTTCCTATGGTATGAAACGAAAAGATTTTGTATTGTTCAGCATGTATCGAGAAAAAGCGATCACTAAAGAAGAATACGAAGCAGCTAAAAGTTATGACCTGAAACAAGACTTCCAGCCACAACAAGCAGCGAATCAAAATACAGAAGGCTATCTGTATTATGCCGTTTTAGACAAAGCCGTTGAAGCGATCATGGACATCAATATCGAAAAAGCGGGTGTCAAAAAAGAAGACTTAGATGAAATAGGTCTCTCTCAATATGAAGAGCAAGCACGCAGAGAAATCCAAAATCGCGGCTACACGATTCAATCGACTATTGATCAAACGGTTTATGATACGATGCAAAATGCTGTTGCTGCCTATGGATATATGCTTGACGACGGTTACGGCACTGGTCTTGTTGAGACAGGAAATGTACTGATGGATAACCAAACTGGTAAGATCATCGGCTTTGTTGCTGGTCGTGATTATAATGTCAGTCAAAGTAATCATGCGCTGGACACTGTTCGACAAGTTGGTTCGACGATCAAGCCGATTTCAGTTTACGGTCCGGCAATCGACCAGGGAATGATCGGTTCTGAGAGCCGTTTAGCTAACTATCCCACTTCTTACAGAGGTGGTGGTGAATTAACAAATGCCACCAATTCCGGCACAAACACTTTCGATACCGTTCGTTATTCATTGGAATGGTCATACAATATTCCAGTGTATCACTTAAATGAAGCGATGAAGCAGCAAATGGGTGATGACAATTTTGCTTATAATCATTACCTAAGCAAGATGAATTATCCTGCATCTGAAGCTTGGGCTTATGAGTCTGCACCATTAGGAGCTGTTGAAGCAACCGTACTTACTCAAACAAATGGATTCCAAACCTTAGCAAACAAAGGGCAATACCAAAAAGGCTATATGATCGAAAAAATCACTGACAATAACGGTAAAGTTATTTATGAACATAAGAATGAACCTGTTCAGGTCTATTCTCCAGCAACGGCATCCATCATGAATGACATGATGCGCTCTGTCCTTGATTCAAAAATCACTACACCATTTAAACCTGTTGTTTCTGGACTTAATCCTGATCTAGCAAATGTTGACTGGATCGGTAAAACAGGAACCACTGATCTTTACAAAGATGCTTGGCTAGTCGTTTCTACGCCAACGATCACACTAGGTTCTTGGACAGGCTATGATATTCCTACAGCAATGAGCCCAAATAGCGGGGATCAAAATAGTAATTATCTTGCTAACCTAATCAATGCTGTTTATTCTGTTAGACCAGATTTATTCGGAGTAGGGCAAAAATTCACCCTTTCAGACGATGTCATTAAATCGACGGTCTCTAGTTTTACTGGTGAAAAACCTGGAACATTCACTTATAATGGTGGCACTTATACTGCTCCCGGACCAAATACAGTCTCTCTTTATGCCAAAGACGGTGCGCCAAAAAGCCAATATAAATTTGGTTATGGCGGCTCAGATGCTAATTATAGTGCTTACTGGGGACGTTATGCTACATCAGGTTCTAATAATTCTAGAACAACAACACCATCATCTTCAAACTCGAATAACACAACGCCTTCTTCTTCTGAGAAAAAAGAAGACGATAAAAAAGAGGATGACAAAAAGGATAATAATAACTAAAAAAGCGCTGAAACAAATCAAATTTTGTTTCAGCGCTTTTTACTTCACAAATATGCTATTTTAAAAGATATTCCTATCGTCAAAGATTAGGTAAAATTCGACGAGCAAAAGTCGGTCGATAAGAACTTATATTGATCTTTTCTACTACCTTACCTGGTACAGGAGCATGAATAAACTGATTATCACCAATATAAATCGCTACATGATATGTAGCTCCTTTTGCTCCCCAGAACAGTAAATCACCTTTTTGTAATGAATTCAGGCTTACTTCTCTGCCAGATGTTTCTTGTCCAGTAGTTACTCTTGGTAAATTGATATTTACAGCATTTTTATAAACATATTGTACTAATCCAGAGCAGTCAAAACCAGCAGGAGTATTTCCACCCGATAAATATGGTACACCTAAATATTTTAAAGCTAGATTCACAACTAAATCGTGTTGTGTACTTCTTGGTCCAAACGCCCTAGAATCTGTCCAATAGGTATTTCCATCCATTTGATAACGATAAAACGTCACATTATTTGATAGCAACTTGGCATAGGTTACTTTAACTTCTTTATTAATATGATTAGATGTATTTCCATAGGTAACTGTGCCTGCCAATCCATAAGGCTGATTATGGATTCCATGTCCTCCAACAGCAATTCTCATATCATAGTCTGTCTTCCATTCACTCGTTACATATGGATTTTTTGCACTCGTAAATGCTCTTGAGTCCGTCCAATAAGTATTCCCATCCATTTGATAACGATAAAATGTCACATTATTTGATAGTAATTTAGCATAGGTTACTTGAACGGCTCTGTTTATATGGTTCGATGTATTTCCATAGGTAACTGTGCCTGCTAATCCATAGGGTTGATTATGAATTCCGTGACCTCCTACTACTATCCTCATATCATAATCTGTTTTCCATTCACTTGTTACATATGGATTTTTTGCACTCGTAAATGCTCTTGAGTCCGTCCAATAAGTATTCCCATCCATTTGATAACGATAAAATGTCACATTATTTGATAGTAATTTAGCATAGGTTACTTGAACGGCTCTGTTTATATGGTTCGATGTATTTCCATAGGTAACTGTGCCTGCTAATCCATAGGGTTGATTATGAATTCCGTGACCTCCTACTACTATCCTCATATCATAATCTGTTTTCCATTCACTTGTTACATATGGATTTTTTGCACTCGTAAATGCTCTTGAGTCCGTCCAATAAGTATTCCCATCCATTTGATAACGATAGAATGTCACATTATTTGATAGTAATTTAGCATAAGTTACCTGAACGGCTCTGTTTATATGATTCGATGTATTTCCATAGGTAACTGTACCTGCTAATCCATAGGGTTGATTATGAATTCCATGACCTCCTACTACTATCCTCATATCATAATCTGTTTTCCATTCACTTGTTACATAGATTTCTTCCTGATTCCTTAATGCAGTTTTAGCTTTTTTAGAAAAAGTTGTTTCTTCTGAAATCGTTGACTCTTCAGTTGTTTCCTCTGTTTCTTCCGCAGACTCTTTTAAAGAATCTCTTTCAGTTTCATTAGTGATTACTGATTCCTCACTTACTTCTCTTATCTCTGTTGTAGACGCTTCGTTCGAAAATTTTTCTTCTTCTGCAAAAGTTAGTTTAGGTCCGAGCAGCAAAGAAAATACCAATAAAAAAACCAAACCATATTTTTTTAAATCCATCAAAAAACCTCCTAAATATATTTTTATAATATTCATAAAAATTATAAATCAAATTGTAAAAATAATCAATCTTTAAAAACTTTATATTTTTCTATATACAAATCATTTTTTGTAAAAGAGAATATTTTATTAGAGACTTAATAAAGATTTGATTTAACAGAAAGGTTACTTAACAAACAAAATAATAATAAAATTGAATAAAAAAATGTTTAACCAACTATGTTAACGTACTTAGGAGTCATGTTAACAAGTTCGTTATTTCTACAATTCCAAATAAAATTTTCTTATATTTTAGTGCATTTTTAAAATAAACAAAAAAAGACCTAGAGGAAATTTCCTCTAGGAATCACAATAATTGATTGTAAGACTTTCTTTATCAGTATTAACCATCAAAAGCTATCTTTTCGATGGTTATTTAGAGTTTGTCAGAATTTATATATTTAGTAATGACTTTATTATGCAAAAGAGTTTCTTTTCTCTATCTCTTCTTGCTTATTTAGTCGATCCTTTTTGATCCATACCGTAAGGTAAGATAACAGTTTTATCTTCGATTTCTTCTTTATTCATCAATTTTGTCAATAGACGCATAGAAACCGCACCGATATCATATAAAGGCTGTGTCACGCTTGAAAGACGCGGACGAGATACTTCTGTCAGTAGTGAATTATTGCTTGTGATGATTTCAAAATCTTCTGGTACTTTGATCCCAGCATCGATCATACCATCTAATAAACCGATCGCTAATTCATCATCTGTCACATAAGCAGCAGTTGCACCGCTATTGCGAACGCGCTCAGCTAAGGCGATTCCATCTTTAAATTTATATTCAGATTCAAAAATAAGCCCTTCACTATACGTTAAGCCATTATCTGCTAAAGCTTGTTTGTATCCTTTCATACGGTTTTGTCCGTTGATTGGATCGATCAGTGCACCACTAACAAATGCGATTTTTTTGTTGCCATTTTTTGCCAACATCGTTGTCGCATCTTTGGTCGCTTCTGTATAATCGATATTCACACTACCTACTTGCTCATCAGGATCGATCGAACCTGCTAAAACAACTGGTGTTTTAGAACGTGAAAATTCTCCACGGATCTCATCTGTGATATGATGTCCCATAAAAATGATTCCGTCGACTTGTTTCGCTAAAAGATTATTCAATACATTGACTTCTTTTTGATCGTTGCCGTCAGAATTTGCTAAAATGATGTTGTACTTGTACATCGTCGCTACGTCATCGATTCCTCGTGCTAACGAAGCAAAAAAGATATTACTCACATCTGGAATAATAACGCCAACAGTTGTCGTCTTTTTACTTGCTAAACCACGAGCAACTGCATTAGGACGATAGTCTAAACGGTCGATAACTTCCAAGACTTTTTTCCGAGTAGCTGGCTTCACATTCGGGTTACCATTCACTACACGCGATACGGTTGCCATAGATACATTTGCTTCACGAGCAACATCATAAATCGTAATTGTTTGTTTTTCCATGATTATTCTCCTAAATAATTATAATTTTTCTATTTTCTGAAAACGCTGTTTACATTTCTCACTAAGAATAGCAGACTTTTTTTGTTTTTGCAACCGTTTTAATCTCATTTTCATGAAAATTTACTATATATTTCAAAAAGCGCTTTACGTGTTTTCGTGGTATGATAAAGATACAATTTTCTTATTATCAGTTTTGTAGAAAGAAGGAGAGTTATGAATCAAGAAAAAATCAATGACTTAAAAAAATGGATGGAAAAAGAACAGATCGATCTGACCTATATCAGTGATCCTGGCCACATTGCATATTTTTCCGGCTATCACAGTGACCCTCACGAAAGAGTTTTAGCTTTATTTATTTCATTGAATAGCGGATCATTCTTATTCACCCCAGCATTAGAAGTTGAGGATGCTGAAAATAGTTCTTGGAGTGAACCAGTCTATGGCTACCTAGATAGTGAGGATCCATGGGAAAAAATCACTCAGCTGATCAAGAAAAATGGCAGTCCACGTAAAATAGCAACAGAAAAAGAAGCGTTGAGTGTTTCTCGTTTTGAACGTTTAAACCAAGCATTTCCTTCAAGTGATTTTTCAATCAGCGTCACTCCCGTCATCGAAAAACTACAGCTTTTAAAAACACCTGCTGAAGTGAACAAACTTATGGAAGCTGGAAATTGGGCCGATGTGGCATTAGAAATTGGATTCAAAGCAATTACCGAAGGTGCTAAAGAACAGGAGATCCTTGCTGAAATTGAATATCAATTAAAACGTCAGGGTATCCGTTCTATGAGTTTTGATACGTTAGTCTTAACTGGAAAAAATGCTGCAAGCCCACATGGAAACCCTGGAAATACAGCTGTTGCAAAACAGGATCTTGTTTTGTTTGATCTAGGTGTTGTTTATAATGGCTATTGTAGTGATGTAACCAGAACGGTCGCTTATAAGGAACCAACAGATTTCCAAAAGGAAATTTATTCCATTGTTTTAGAAGCGCAGTTAAAAGCTATGGATGCTGTAAAACCTGGTGTGACAGCTGGTGAATTAGACGATGTCGCTCGGGGTGTGATCAGCGGTTACGGTTATGGCGAATATTTTAATCATCGACTAGGACATGGAATTGGAACAACCGTTCATGAATACCCTTCTCTAGTTACAGGGAATGATTTAGTAATTGAAGAAGGCATGTGTTTTTCTATTGAACCTGGTATTTACATCCCAGGCAAAGTCGGCGTACGGATCGAAGATTGTCTTCATGTGACTAAAACAGGCTGTGAAGCCTTCACAAAAACAACAAAAGAATTACAAATCATCGATTAGTAAAAAGAGTGCGAAACAAAACTAAAAATAGTCTTGTTTCGCACTCTAAAATTTAATAAACGATGGAAATAAAAGCCACTGTTACGCTTCGATCCCATTCTATTTTCTTATGATTTAATATTGTCAGCCGTTTCTTTGGCAATTTTTTTCGTATCTTGTTTTGCTTCCTCTACTTTTTCAGGAACATCTTTTGTGACTTCTTTCGCTTCAGATACACCTTCTGACACCGTTTCTTTGGCTTTTTTCGCTGATTCTTTCACATCGATAAAAATATCATCTGAAGCATCTTCAGCGATATCACCTAATTCATCCACTGAATCATTCACATCTTTTGCTGTCTTTTTAAAACGATCAGATAGCTCTCCAGTTTGTTTTTTGAATGATTCTAAAACGTTATCTGATACTCCTTGTGCTTTATCGAAAGAACCTTTTGTTTTATCTTTGACATTGCCAGCTAGATCACCTGCTTGTTCTCCTAAAGCACTTGCTTTTTCTTTCGCAATCGAAGAAAGCTCAGCCCCTTTTTGAGCAGCATAGTCTGTGTAATCTGTTGCTTTGTCTTTTAAATCATCTGCTTGATTTGCCAAGTCCTCACGTAATTCTTTACCAGATTTCGGTGCTAATAATAGTGCTGCCACTGCTGCTGCAGTTCCACCGATGATTGCTCCCAAGAAAAATCCACCTTTTTTTGCCATAGTTATTCCTCCATTATTTTTTTATTTTGTTGGTTCAATTTTTGTTTTCTTTTTCGGACGAAATGCTTTGAATGCCGCTCCGCCTACTTTACTTACTACGCCAGCTTTCGCCGTTGTTTTGCCTACGGAGCCTACTTTCCCCAGCAAATTTCTACTAGAGTAATTCAAATCAGATACACTTTCACTCAATTCTGCCACTGCTGCAAATAATGGATCGATCGTTGCAACTTTCTTGTTGACATCTTCGATCAGCTCGTTACTTTTTACTAAGAGCCCCTCTACTTGTCTAGATAAAATATCCACATCTTTCGTCACAATTTCGATTGTTTTATTCGCTTCATCAACTGTTGTTGAAACCTTTTCTACAGTTTTTCCGATTTTTATCAGTACTAAAATAATAAAGACCACTAATACAGCAAATGCTACTGCTGCGATAACTGCTGCTACCTCTCCACCTGTCATATTTCTACTCCTCTCTGCAATTGTTATACACTTTTAGAATAACATCAACTAGCATTTTTCTCAAATTATTCAGTTGCTTTACTTCTTCAATTATAACAATTTAACCTAAAACTCTCTATCTTCCTTTGTGATTTTTCGTAAAATAATAAAAAAGACAGAACAATTGTCCTGTCTTTCATCATAATATTAATTTAATCTATTTCTCTTTTGATGCTTGTTCTTTCGAAAGCTCTTCACCTAGCTCAATAATATAATTACGAAGATTATCCTTCACTTCTGGGTGAACTAGACCATACTCGATACTGGTTTTCATAAAACCAAATTTATCTCCCACATCATAACGTTTGCCTGTGAATTCACGTGCGAATACACGCTGTGTTTTATTTAACGTATCGATTGCATCTGTTAGTTGAATTTCTCCACCTGCGCCAGGTTCTTGCGTTTCAAGAACATGGAAAATCTCTGGTGTTAGCAAGTAACGTCCAATAATCGCTAAATCACTCGGCGCTTCTTCTGGCGTTGGTTTTTCAACGAAGCTGTTAACATTATATAAACCACTTGAAACTTCTGCTTCCGGATTGATAATACCATATTTTGATGTTTCTTCGTGAGGCACTTTCATCACTGCTATCGTTGATGCATGAGTCGAATCATAATCGTTCATCAATTGCTTAGATAGAGGAATCTTATCTTCCATAATGTCATCGCCTAACATGACAACAAATGGTTCATTTCCAACAAAAGCCTTTGCTTGTAATACCGCATGACCTAATCCTTTTGGATGAGATTGGCGAATAAAATGAAGATTGACATCCGTCGTTTCTTCTACTAATTTTAATAATTCTGTTTTATTTTTCTCACGAAGATTGCTCTCTAATTCAAAGTTTGCATCAAAGTGGTCCTCGATTGGACGTTTTGCCTTGCCTGTAACGATCAAGATATCTTCGATACCAGAAGCCAATGCTTCTTCCACAATAAATTGAATCGTTGGTTTATCAACGATCGGCAGCATCTCTTTTGCCATAGCTTTGGTCGCTGGTAAAAACCTTGTACCCAGTCCAGCTGCCGGGATAACCGCTTTTCTTACTTTCATTTTATCTTTCCTCCTATTTATACAGAAAACTCATTTTCTGTTTTACCATCACGCAACATGATCTCTTTTGCTGCTTGTTTCACGTCTTTACCTTCATAAAGCACACTATAAATGGCCGCTGTTATCGGCATTTCAACATTTAATTGTTGTGACAGTTCATAAGCCGCTTTCGTTGTCGAAACTCCTTCAACGATCATGCCCATGTTTTCAAGAACTTCATCTAAACTATGGCCTTTTCCAAGTAGGTTTCCTGCTCGCCAGTTACGAGAGTGAATACTTGTACATGTCACGATCAAATCACCTACACCGCTCAAGCCGATAAACGTCAACGGCTTCGCTCCCATCGCTACACCCAAACGGCTGATTTCTGCCAAACCACGAGTCATGATCGCAGCTTTTGCATTATCACCAAAGCCTAAGCCATGGATCGCTCCCGCTCCTAAAGCAATGATATTCTTTAATGCAGCACCTGTTTCGACACCGATCACATCATCATTTGTATAAATTCTAAAATAGTCGTTCATGAATAATTGCTGAACATAGCAAGCCTGTTCTAAATCTTCACATGCAGCAGTAATTGTCGTGATATCGTGTACAGCAACTTCTTCTGCATGACTTGGTCCAGATAAAACAACAACACCACGGCGCTTTTCAGCCGGTATCTCTTCCATCAATACCTCTGAAATTCGTTTATGGCTGCCTTGCTCCAATCCTTTACTAGCATGAATGATCAATGGTTGATTTTTACATTTCGCTGTAAATTCCTGTGCAACAGAGCGAATTGCTTTAGTTGGAACCACGAATAAAACAGCATCTACGTTGTCGATACACTCTTCCAATGATAACGTTCCTTGAATAGATTCTGGAATCACTAGATCTGGAAGATAGTGTTGATTGGTATGATACCTATTGATTTCATCAATTTGTGCTTTATTATTGCCCCAAATGCGAACCTCATGGCCATCCTCTGCTAAAACTTGTGCCAATGCTGTTCCCCATGAACCGGGACCTAAGACAGCAACTTTTTGTTTCATTGGTGAAAATCTCCTTTACAGAAAAGCCGAACTAAATTTCATCAGCTTCTATTTATAATAACTTACTAAATTTACTACTTTTATTACTTTCATACCCAATCTATATTTTACCATAGCACAGCCATAATAGGCAGTTCTATTCTGCTTTTTTTATCGTTCCTTTTTTTCTGTCATAAAACTTGATCGCACCTTTTTTACGACGAAAAATCATTAAACCGATCGCACCGAAAAACAGCACAAGTGATACCAATTGAGAAACTCTGATACTGCCAAATGCATATAGACTATCTGTCCGCATACCTTCAATAAAGAAGCGGCCGAATGAATACCAGATGATGTATCCTAAAAATACTTCTCCTTCTTTCAAGAAATTTTTCTTTCTTCTCAAAAGAACTAGAACAATAAAACCTAAAACATTCCAAACAGACTCATACAAGAATGTCGGCTGATGATAGGTACCGTCAATATTCATATTGTCGATGATAAATTTAGGCAAATGCAGTCCTTCCAAAAAGCTGCGTGTTGTTGCTGGACCATATGCTTCATGATTCATGAAATTTCCCCAACGTCCGATAGCCTGAGCTAAAATCACACTAGGTGCTGCGATATCCAAAAATGTCCATGTTGAGATGAACCGATGTCTTGCAAAGAAGAATAACGCCAAACCTCCTCCAATCAAGCCACCGTAAATTGCTAAACCACCATTTCTAGTCAAAATGATTTCTATCGGATTATCTACATAATCCTGCCATTGAAAAATAACATAGTACAAACGAGCACCGACAATTGCACTCGGTAAGCCCCACAACATAAAATCGATCACATCATCTTCTTTTAAACCGACACGAACTGCTTCTCTACTACTTAGCCAAACAGCTAGTACTATTCCTGATACAATAATGATTGCATACCAGTAAACTGCTATTCCAAAAAGATTGAATGCAACTGGATTTACCTGACCTAACATTTGGCTACCTCCTTAAATTAAAAGCTGAACAGGCTGGTCAGCTCTGACTGAAAAATAGGAAAATAAGTTTGTGACGCTCTTTGGCACACACTTATTTTATCTTTTTTCCGAAGAGCTAGCCTGTGAAGCTAGATAAAATTAAAAGCTGAACAGGCCCGTATAGCTCTGACTGAAAAATAGGAAAATAAGTTTGTAATGCTTTTTGACACACACTTATCTTATCTTTTTTCCGAAGAGCTGGCCTGTGAAGCTAATCTATTTCTAAAATCCGAATATTTTTATCCGTTAAACGTTTCCTGAATTTTCTTCAATCAAACGTGTCAATCGTTCTTCAAATGCTTTTGTCGCATCATATCCCATTGTTTTCGCACGGAAATTCATCGCAGCTACTTCAATGATGATCGCAACATTTCGACCTGTTTTTACAGGGATACGAATCTGCGGTACATCTACATTAGCGATCTCGATCATTGCATCATCTGAACCTAAACGATCATATTTTTTATCCTTCTCCCACGCTTCAAGATACACGACCAGTTGAACCTGCATAAAGCCACGAACAGCACTAGCACCGAATAAGTTCATTACATCAATGATCCCAATGCCGCGGATCTCGATTAGATGCTGCAGTATTTTTGGCGGCTCACCGATCACTGTCAGCTCATCCTGCTGATAAACGTCGACCCGATCATCTGCGATTAAGCGATGACCTCGTTTAATCAATTCTAAGGCCGTTTCGCTCTTACCAATACCGCTATCGCCTTGGATCAATACACCTAAACCATACACATCGACTAATACACCATGGATGCTGCTTCTCACAGCCAAGCGCCCATCCAGATAGCTAGAAATCTCGCCTAATAATCGTGAAGTTGAGATCGGTGAACGTAATACAGCTAATCCTTTTTCTTTCGCTGCCTGCACCATTTCCTCCGGAGCTTCTAATCCTCTGGAAATAATGAATGCCGGTGTATCTTTCTCACATAAACGACGCATGACCATTAAGCGTTCTTCCGGTATCATCCGCTCAGCAAAGGTGATTTCTTTACTACCGAATAACTGTAAGCGATTATGGGGATAATAATTAAAATAACCAGTCAATTCTAAACCAGGACGTGAAATATCTCCTGTTGTGATCTCTCTATTTAAACTTTCTTCATCGCCATAAACGACTTCTAAAGAAAGCTTTTCTACCAGTTGATGAATTTTTACAACTTCTTCCATATTCGTCATCCCTTCTTGTTCTCTACTCGTTTCATTTTATCATTTCAAGCAGGAAGTTACTAGCCATTAACAAGATTGTCCCTATTTGTTTTAGACCATAAAGCAGCTTAGATCTGCTCATTGACTATCAACGATTAATTTGTATACTTAACTTGTATACCATCCATCAGTCAAAAAAATATGGGATGTGAGCCAGTATGAACGATACTTTGAAGAATCAGGCAAAGGAATTACCACTTACGCCTGGTGTTTATTTAATGCAGGATAAACATGGAGACATCATCTATGTTGGCAAAGCAAAAAAATTACGCGAACGAGTCAGCAGTTACTTTATCAAAAATAAACAGCATTCTAAAAAAACATTGCGGATGATCCAACAATTGACAAGCTTTTATACGATCGATGTTCCAACTGAACTTGATGCTCTCTTATTAGAATGCGAACTGATCCAAACCCATCGCCCCATTTATAACCGTCAAATGAACACATTCGAAAAATATAAATATTTTGAGATCAATATAGACGATAAGGAAATCAAACTCAATATCTTACCTGCTCCAACAGAAAAAAATTGCTTTGGTCCTTTCTCTATCCACAGAAAGCTTGATCAGGTGAAACAAATTTTAGAAGAACTATACGGATTAAATAAAAATAATTACTGGCATCAAACTTTTTCGGATCAGTCAACGATTACTTTAGATAGAGACGTGATCATTAAAGAGCTATTTGAAGCCTTTACTTTGAACGGCGAACAACCACAAAAGAGACTGGAAACAAACATGCTTTTAGCTTCTGAAAACTTCTCATTTGAACGCGCTGGAAAACTGCATGAAGAATGGCAGTTTCTTACTCGCTTTTTCAACCAAAATAAAAAGCTGATCCTTGCCAACCAAACAGACTGGCAGCTGCTTTGGCTGCCTTATGATTCAAAGATAAAATATTATTTAATCTATCAAGGCTTGGTCATCAATAGTCGGATTTATACAAAACAAACTTTTCATAAATATACTGCGGCAGAACTAGCTCAAAAAATACTGCCTAAATCAAAACCGACACACTTCAAACGATTTTCAAAAGACCAAGTTGATTTTATCAATATTTTATATAGCTACATCAATCAGCACGAAGAGTGCCGATTCGTTGATTTGAATGATCCATTTATATAAAAAAGGATAAAACCAAACGAAAGTCGTCTGAGTTTTATCCTTTTCTACTATATTTATCTAAGTTGCGTTCACTAACGATTGCATTGACTAATGACATGATTACCGCCATTAAAATCGCTGCACCAAAACTTGAAAAACCAAAGTTCATTTCTCCTACAAAAGAAGAGGTCATTTTTAACATCGCTGCATTTACAACAAAACTGAATAACCCAAAGGTGAGCAGTGTAAACGGCAATGATAAAATCGTCAGAACTGGTTTTACGAGCATATTCAAAACAGAAAGTACGAATGCGGCAACGATTGCCATACCAATGCTTCTTACAAAAATCATATTAGGAAACATCACTGAGAGTGACACAAAGGTCAACGTGTTAACAACTAAACGTTGAAAATATGTCATTAGAAGTCACTCCAGTCATCATCATCCACTTTTTCAGCATTTTTTCTTGGTTTTTGTCCGTTTGCATATGGATTTGGATTACGAGTATTACGATTATAAGGGTTTTGATGCCCATATCTGCCTTGATTATTGCATCTTCCAGAAGGAAGTAAGACAGCTAATGCAATATAAAGTAAAAAGCCAGGGAATCCTGCTGAGAATATTGCAAGAATCACATAAATCACACGAACGATCGTTGGATCTACACCGATCCATTCTGCAATCCCCGCCAAGCTTCCTGTTAATACTACGTTATTAGAAGATTTCGTCAATGGTCTTTTCATTATTTTCACCTCTCATCTTTATGATTTTACAATAGAATGGATGAAGAATCATCCTTTTTTTCTTTTTATTTGAATAATGGTCGAGAAGCAGCTAAGTTCTTTTGGCTTATCATCTCAACCATTACCCAAACCTATGGATTACTCACACTGGTCAATGATTCTACTATTTATTTATCTGTATCTTTTAAATAAATATTTCCTGTTGTTGTAGAAGCATTGATTTGTGCCATATTTTCATCGTTTAAGCGTCTGAATTGTAACAATTGATTGGTTCTTTCTTTTTTCTCACGAATAACGTCATATTCACTTAATCGGCTGTTGATGCTGCCTAAGCTTGTTTTGACCGTTCCTTCGATACCGAGTTCTTTTGGTAAAGCAATTTTTACGTTTCCGTTGACAGAGCTTGCTTCAACTTTTCTTAATGTGTTTTCTTTTGCAGTAATGCGCACATCTCCGTTGATCAATGAAACACCCACCGTTTGCGGAGTTGCAGCAATTGTTACTGTTCCGTTAACTGTTTCGATGATATTGTCTAGGATTTCTCCATCTAAAACCTTGATATCTCCGTTTACCCCTTCGATTTCAAGCATTGTCGCATCAATTTTGTTGAATGTGATCGAGCCATTTGTTGATTTGGCATAAACATCTTTTGCTTTCAACGATTCAACAAGAACGTTCCCATTCAATAATTTGATCGATACGTGATCAAAGGTGCGTTCTGGTAAGTAGAAAACTAAGTCTGCACGAACACGTTTATTCGGGATTTGGAAGGAAATCACTTCATCATCTACATCAATTTGGCTTCTTTCTAGGAATGCTTCTAATGGTGTTTCTGCATCCATTTTGCCATATAATTTGATTTTTCCTTCTACTTTGACATCTGGTTGATCCCAAGTTTTGAAAACGATATTTCCATTAGCTACTTTGACATCGATCAAGCTTGCAAGTGGTGATGGATAATTGAATTCATGTTCAAATTTTGTCGTTGCGACACCTGGAACTTTGAAGCTCACGTCTTTCCATTCCACGTTGTCATTCATCGTTTCACTAAAAGAAGTGAATGTCTTTTTAAGAAATGATCCTAATTGGGAGCCTGCTTCACTCATTTTTTCGCCAACTTGATTGATCGTGTCAGTGGCTTGCTCTTTCCAATCATCCGGAATATCAAATTTAGAAGCAACACGGTCTTTTGTTTCTGACCATTGTTCTTTGCGAATATTCTTTAATTCTGCTTCTAATCTAATTTTTTCTTGGTTTCTTTCATCTAATGAATCTTCAAGTTCTTTGATCTCAGTTTCTAATGACGTTCTTAATTCTAAATCTTCATTTGTTAATTCGCTAAGCTCTTCCTTGGTATTCAATTCCATCAATTTTTCTTGCGCTTCTTTGATTTCCTCTTTCACACCAGCGATTTCAGCGTTGATTTCGTCTAATTCTACAGAAGCACGATTAGCTTCTGTTGCAAGATCATCAAGAATTTTTTCTAAACGTTCACGATCTTCCGCTTCTTTTGCTTCTACATCTTCATCTGAAACTTCAGGTTCGATGCTTTCTTCCGCATTTTGTTCCAACTTATCTACTAAATCTACGACTTTATCATTTTCTTTTGAATCGACAGTTGCACCAGTTACGTTTACTTGATCGGCAGCTTTTTTGATTTGTTTCTCATCTTTTTCAGTTGCCATATTTTCTAATAAGACTAAAGCTTCTTCAGAAGACAGGATGCCTTTTTTAACTAAGTCTAATACTCTTTCTCTTTCTTTCATGGAAATTGCCTCCTTAGCAAATTTTTCACCCAAGGGTGTTTTCCTTATGTACCTATTATGCCCTCTTTTTAATTATTTGTCATAGGACTTAAGAATGAATTTTCGATAGTCCTCAAGTGCAACCATTTCTTTCTATTATTTATACGTGCCTTACTTATAAGTATATTATAGGTAGAAATTGAACGATAGGCATAAAAGAAAGCCTGAATCAATGTTGTATTGATTCAGGCTTTCTTTTTATAAACATGCGCGTTTTATTTGATCCCCTATAGACTAGGAATGGATCTCTCTATAAATCAATTTACTTTCTGGAATGTCATTACCGATGCGGATATTTTCTTTGATCATCATTTCAACATCCGTGACCTCTTTTTGATTGGCGAAAATAGTAACTAAAGATTCTCCTTTTTTAACTGGATCTCCTACTTTTTTACGTAAAACCAATCCAACAGCCAAATCAATATAATCCTCTTTTGTTTCTCTCCCGGCACCTAGCTTCATTGCTGCAACTCCAATATTGTCCGCCACGATTTCAGAAACAAACCCATCTTCATCAGCCAAGACTTCAAATTCATACTCTGCTTGCGGTAATCGCTCTGGATTTTCGATCCAAGTAGGATCTCCGCCTTGGTTTTTAATGAATTGTTTGAATTTGGTAAGTGCTGAGCCATCTTCGATGACTCCTTTCAGCATTTCTCTTGCTTCTGCTAAGGAATCTGTTTTGCCGGCAAGCACGACCATCTGACTACCTAAGGTCAATACTAGTTCTGTTAAATCCTCTGGGCCATGGCCTTCAAGCGTATCAATCGCTTCTTTAACTTCTAGTGAATTGCCGATCGCATTGCCTAAAGGTTGTGACATATCTGAAATGATCGCCATTGTATTTCGTCCAACGAGATTCCCAATACGAACCATTGCTGAGGCAAGTTCTGCCGCTTCTTCTTCTGTCTTCATGAAAGCACCTGCGCCAGTCTTTACATCCAAAACGATTGCATCTGCTCCTGCAGCGATTTTTTTACTCATGATTGAACTGGCGATCAAAGGGATCGAACTAACTGTTGCTGTAACATCTCTTAGAGCATATAGCTTTTTGTCTGCCGGTGTCAGATTTCCAGATTGTCCGATCACAGAAATCTTATCACGATTGACCATTTCGGTAAATTCTTCATCAGTCAATTCCACATGAAAACCAGTGAAGGCTTCTAATTTATCGATCGTACCACCTGTATGTCCGAGACCGCGACCTGACATTTTAGCAAAAGGAATATCTAAAGCAGCGACTAATGGTGCTAAGACCAAAGTTGTTGTGTCGCCAACCCCACCAGTGGAATGTTTATCTACTTTGATTCCATCGATATTCGATAAATCGATCACATCACCTGAAGCGACCATCGCCAAGGTCAAATTGGCCCGTTCTTCGTCTGACATGTTCTGGAAATAGATTGCCATCAGAAAAGCACTTGCCTGATAATCAGGAATCGTACCATTCGTATAACCATTAACAAAAAACTCGATTTCTTGCTTACTTAGTTCTTTGCCATTTCTTTTCTTTTCAATAATATCTACCATTCTCATAGTTGGCTGCCTCACTTTCGTGTTTATTTTCTTATCTTAATATCCGTCTGTTGTATTTTCGCTTGTTGCATCGACGATTGCAACACTGGAGCTGGCACCAATCCTTGACGCGCCAGCATGGATCATAGCTTTTGTATCTTCAGCTGTTCTAACTCCGCCGGAAGCTTTGACTCCGATATCAGGTCCTACAGTTTTACGCATTAAGGCAATATCTTTTACTGTTGCTCCGCCTGTTGAAAAACCAGTAGAAGTCTTGACAAAATCAGCGCCTGCCTGAACTGCCAAGTTCGAAGCAGTAACGATTTCTCTATCAGTCAAAAGGCATGTTTCTAAGATAACTTTAACAAGAGCTCTTCCTTTAGCTGCTTCAACAACACCTTGAATATCTTTCAAAACTGTCTCTTCATCACCTGATTTCAATGCACCTACATTGATCACCATATCAACTTCTGTCGCACCGTTTTTGATTGCATCCTCTGTTTCAAAAGCTTTGACACTAGTCGTATTCGCACCCAATGGAAATCCAATCACTGTACATACTTCAACTGATGTTCCAGCTAATTCTTTACTTGCTAACGCCACCCAATATGGATTAACACAGACAGAAGCAAATTCATATTTCTTTGCTTCTTCAATAATAGTAAGTAAGGCTGCTTCATTTGCCTCAGGTTTCAATAATGTGTGGTCGATCATTTTGTTTACGTTCATCGTCTTCTCCTTTTTAGAAATTCCGTTCTAATATATCGAAATTTCGTTCATACATAAAATTTATAAAAGAGTAGAAAAAATACTTCTACTCATCTATCTTACTTAATAATTCAATAATTTCAGAGCTGTGAATTTATCGATCAAAAGAACATTTGCATATCCGCCAACTAATGCCCCATGGATCGCTTTGACTTTTCGATCGCCGCCAGCAATCAAAATCGATTTTTCCTTTTTCTTCAGCTCTTCAAGTTCGATACCGATCGTTCTGCTATTGATCTCTTCATCGCTGATCTTGCCATTTTCATCAAAAAATCTAGAGCAAATATCTCCTACAGCATTTTCCTTCAATGCTTTTTCTTCAGATTCAGTAAAGTAACCTAAACGAAAATGGAGCGATTCACTTTGAACTGTTCCAACTGTAAATACAGCAATATTCGCCTGCTTTCCTAAGTTGATGACCTTACTGATGTGTCGATCTTCGACAACTAAATCTTTCGCGATCTTACTATCTAAAATAACTGGTAAAGGGAAGGTCTTCGCTTTAGTATTCAGCTTTTCTGCAAATAATGTCAATGTCTCAAATGCATAGTTATTGACATCAAAATAGGCGATACCACCTTTTAATTGGACAACCTCAACACCTTTGATATCTAAATGATTCATCTTAGATACTGTCTTGTGCATCGTTGTTCCCCAACTGATGCCAATAATATCTCCACTTTTGATGATTCCTTCCAGATACTCTGCAGCATAAGAAGTTAAATATTCAGAAATAGAGTTATATTCTGGATCTGGAGAGAATGCGACCTGAACATCAGTTAGATGATATTTCTCTTTTAGTTTTTGTTCGATCTCAAATAAATCTGAAAAAGGATCAAAAATCGTGATTTGAACATATCCTTTTTCCTTCGCGTAATTCAATAGCCTTGAAATCGTGGGACGCGATACATTCAATTTTTCTGCAATCTCCTGCTGACTAAGCGAAGATTGATAGTAAAGCCTTGCAACTTCGATACTTAGCTGTTGTTTTTCTTTATCCATACCCATTGTCCGTTCTTTTTTATTTGTTTTATTATATCAAGAACAAACTGGGAAAACAAATACCTACTTAATCTGTCAAATACATCGCTCTTAATTCATTTAATTTTTCCTGATCGATATTTAGACATTCTGCCGCATATTTTTCAGCTGTACCAAAGTTTTTCTCAATCAAATTGAATGCGTGATCCAGATATTCTTCTTTGACATACAGCGCTGTTGCTAGCGATGCCAACTGTTCTTCGTCAAAGCCTTGTTCTCTAAACTGTTGGATCAGCTGATCATTTGCTTGCTTTCTTTCTGTGTTGGTGATCAGAAAGTCTTTGTAGATTTCTTCCTTTTCTACATCTAAAAGTAATAATAATAATGCAGAGGCATATCCTGTCCGATCTTTACCGGCAAAGCAATGGAAAATCGTTGCTCCTGTTTTATTCGCTAATATATAGTCCATAAATTCGGTAAAGCCTTCCTGTGCTCCCGGGTTCAAAATCAAATCTTCGTAAACCCCTAACATATGCTGATCAACAGCATCGATCGATTTCAATTTAGCAAAATCTGCCAAACTCGAACTTTTAGCGTTCATTTTTCCTAATAAATCTAAATTGATATACTCAACATCTTCGATCGGTGTATCTGGCGACTCACTGATTTCAAAATCTCGTCTGAAATCGATGATCCTTGTCAAATTGAACGTATCAACAAGTAAGTCTTGTGTTGCTTGATCTAAATTCACCAGATGGCCCGAACGCAATAATTTTCTTGGTTTTACTTTTTTCCCGTTTTTATTTTTAATACCGCCTAAATCTCTAAAATTTGTGATTTGTACATTCATTCATTTATTCCACCTTTATACGTTTACTTGTTTTCTTTTTCTTTCTTCTGCAAATGCAACGATCCCCAAAAGAACTGCGATGATCACGATTGAAATGTAAAATATGATAAACGTATCATTCCAGCCATGCAGAACATGTCCAAAGAAGTTTACTCCATTTTTGGATGGATCCGAGATCTTAGCCAATAAAATTTTTGCCATCGAATCACCAAACAAGTAGGCAAATGCGCCAAGCAATCCGCCAGATACAACTGTCGCCTTTTTAGGTACGAAGCCCAACATCGAAAGGTTGATCAACAACTGTGGGCCAAAGATCATCATACCTAGAATAAATAATGCACTATTGATCACTACTTCTGTCGTACCGATCTGATACGCAATGATTCCGATCGGTAACAAAATAGTACTGATCGTTGCAACTAAAGCAGGTCTACCTTTTAATAAATCTGAGATGTAGCCCCAGCCAAGACAGCCGATCAAAGCACCCATTTCAAAGTAGAAAATAGTTTGAGCTGCAGCTTCTTGAGAAAAATTCAGATGCTCTGTTACATATAGTGGTGCCCAGTTATCGATACCAATACGAACAATATAAACAAATACATTGGCCACACACAGCACCCAAATGTATGGATTCGTTAAAAGATATTTCTTGAAAATCTGCCATTTCGTTAAGTTCTCAGCATCTACATTCGCTTCTTCAACCGGCTCACCAAAGATTTCTTCGCTTGAATTCCAGCCAAGATCTTCTGGTCTGTTTTTACCGATAAAGAATGTTACGATCGCAATGACTGCTGCAACTAATGCTGGAATGATAAACATACCTGCAACCTGACCCTTAAAAAAGGTTTGAGCACACCATACAGCAAAAATCCCTGCAAAACCGCCACCAATATTATGTGAAGCATTCCATAAGCCAATGTATCTGCCACGATTGCTTCTAGTTGTCCATTGCGTGATCACAGAAGCACAACTTGGTCCGCCTACACACTGGAAAAGTCCGTTCAACGACCACAAAACAACGATCCAGCCCATTGGGACATTATTCATTGTAAAAAGAATTCCCATACATAAAACGGTGATCGATGATAATAGCAGCAATATAGATAAGATTTTCTTTGTATTTTTTCCATCGACGATATAACCAACGATAAATTTACCAAAACCATAAACGATGGAAAAGACAAAACCAATATAACCTAGATCTGTTGTAGTCAGCCCTAACTGACTTTTTAACAACGGTTGTGCTGCTTTAAAATTATTTCGGATCATATACATCGTAATGTAAATGACAACAACGACCAAAAACGGTTTCATAAATTCTTTGAACCATTGTTTTCTTTGTTCAGTCAAGGTCAACTGAGCTTGTTTACCAACAACTTTACTCGTTTCTTCCAAATTATCTCACCTCGAAAAAATTGATTATAATGGTTAGCGCTTTCCAATATAGTTGTATCATACACGACGGAAGAACAAATGTAAATACTTGTTGAAATTTTGTTCAAATTATTTTTTTAGTAAAAAAGTATCTCAACTATGTCATTTTAGCTGAGATACTTTTGTTTTTATTCAAATAAATTTTTTTCTGCTGTTTGTCATAACTTATTCATCGTGATTGCTATTTAGTTCAGTGATTTTACCAGTCGCCAGATAAACGATCCATTCACAAATGTTTGTTACATAATCACCGATACGTTCTAAATAAGTCGCTACATGAAGATAGTCCGTTCCACTCACTACTGTTTCCGGATTAGACTGCATTGCTTCAATACAGTGGCTGTAGATACTATCAAAATATTCATTTACTCGAGTATCCATTTTAGCGATCATTCGAGCATCTTTTTGATCTGTTTTCACGTATGCGATCAACACATTATCGACCATTTTTTTTACATAATCGGACATGTCTGAGATTTCTTTTTCGATTTCAGGAATACGCGTTTCCCCTTTTAGACGAATCGTTGACTTGGCGATAGACACCGCATGATCTGCCATTCTTTCAAGGTCAGAGCTGGCTTTCATGACCGTGATGATCATTCTCAAGTCTGTAGTTACTGGTTGTTGTAACGCGATCATTTCAAAACTTTTCTTTTCAAGCTTGACTTCCATATCATTGATTTCAACATCATAATCGATGACTTCATTAGCGATCTTTTTATCATGGTTGATGTAAGAACGTACCGATTTATGTACAACATTACTCACCATCATTCCCATTTCATAAAACTGATTATGCAGATTTAATAATTCTTCTTCAAACTGACTACGCAACATGTGGTTTCCTCCTTTTTTATCCAAATTTCCCAGAAATATAGTCTTCTGTTTGTTGTTCCTTTGGATTTAAGAATATTTTCTTTGTGTCATTAAATTCTATCAATTCCCCTTGTAAAAAGAAAGCAGTTTTATCAGAAATTCGAGAAGCTTGTGACATATTGTGTGTCACCATGATCATCGTATATTTCTCTTTTAAGGTCAACAGCATATTTTCGATCTTCCCGCTTGAGACAGGATCGAGCGCGCTCGTCGGTTCATCCAATAAAATAATTTCCGGATCTACCGCTAAAACGCGAGCAATACAAACCCGTTGCTGCTGTCCACCAGATAAGGACAACGCACTTTTATGCAGTTTATCTTTTACATCGTCCCATACTGCAGCGGCTTTTAAACTGGTTTCAACCGCTTCATCCAATACCTGCTTATCCTTTTCACCTTTTAAGCGCAGCCCGTAAATAACATTCTCATAGACCGAAAATGGAAAAGGATTTGGCTGTTGGAAGACCATCCCGATTTCTTTACGTAAATCAACCGTATCTGTCTTCGGTCCATAAATATCTTTTCCTTTATAAACCACGCTTCCTGTGATCGTCACACCTGGAATCAAATCATTCATTCGGTTCAATGAACGAAGATACGTCGATTTACCACAGCCGGAAGGACCGATCATTGCAGTGATTTCACCCTGATTGATACTTAGATCGATCCCTTTGAGTGCTTCTTTTTTACCATAATATAGATGTAGATCCTTTGATGAAATAATCTCTTTTGTCATCTTGTTCCTCCTAACCAAAATGTCCAGAAACATAATCTTCTGTGGCTTGAATTTTTGGTCGTGTAAAGATTTTTCTGGTTTCATCGTACTCGATCACTTTACCAAGATAGAAAAAGGCAGTGTAATCACTGATACGGGCAGCCTGTTGCATATTATGTGTCACGATAATAATCGTATAGTCATCTTTCAAATTGACTAAAGTTTCTTCAACTTTACCAGTTGAGATCGGGTCTAAAGCACTTGCCGGCTCATCCAGCAATAAAATATCCGGTTTCATCGCGATTGCTCTGGCAATACACAAACGCTGTTGTTGTCCGCCGGATAATGCCAATGCACTCTTATCAAGATTATCTTTGACTTGATCCCAAAGAGCAGCTTGCTTTAAACTGGTTTCAACAATTTCGTCCAATTTTTTCTTATTTTTTTCACCGTGTTGTTTTAAAGCAAATGTGATATTTTCATAAATCGATTTACTGAATGGATTTGGTCGTTGAAATACCATACCGATCCGTTTACGCATTTCATAAACATCCACTTCTTTGGTATTGACATTCACACCTTTGTACATAATGTTTCCTGTTACTCTTGTATTAGCGATCCCGTCATTCATTCGATTCAACGAACGCAGGTAAGTTGATTTTCCGCAACCGGAAGGTCCGATAAGTGCAGTGATTTTATTTTTTTCAAAGGCTAAGTCGACACCTTTGATCGCTTCATTATCTCCATACCAGACATGTAGGTCATCTGTATGTAAAGCGACCGGCTCCGGCACCTTGATAATATTGGTTTCATTCAAATTATATTCTTTCATTCTGATTCCCCTAACCTTAGGCTGATGTCATTTTCTTATACAATCTGTTTCCAATAAAACGAGCTCCGAAGTTGAATAATAAAACAACTAAAATCAAGACTGCAGAAGCTCCAGCAGAAACAGCCGCACCATCAGGCATTGTTCCTTCTGTGTTGATTTTCCAAATATGAACAGCTAGCGTTTCAGCTTGTCGGAAAATACTGATTGGGCTAGATACGCTTAATGGGTTCCAGTTTGTGAAATCAAGTGCTGGTGCACTTTGACCCGCTGTATAGATCAATGCTGCCGCTTCACCAAAAATCCGTCCAGAGCTTAAGATCACTCCAGTCAAAATCCCAGGCAAAGCCTCTGGAACAACCACCTTAGTGACGGTTTCCCAACGAGATAGACCTAAAGACAACCCCGCCTCACGCTGTGTATAGTGTACGGCTTTTAACGATTCTTCAACGTTTCTAGTTAAGAGCGGTAAATTAAAGAATGTTAGAGCTAAGGCACCTGAAATAATTGAAAATCCATACCCCATTTGCACAACAAAAATCAAGAAACCGAATAAACCAACTACAACTGAAGGTAATGAACTTAAGATTTCAATAGATGTCCGAATGACATCTGTTACCCAGTTTTTCTTAGCATACTCAGACAAATAGATGCCTGCGCCTAAAGAAATCGGAAAGCTGATCAACATTGTGATCAATAATAAATAAAGAGAGTTAAAAAGCTGAATACCAATACCCCCGCCAGCCTGATAGGCTTTAGAAGGTTTTGTCAGAAAATCCCACGAGATATGAGGAATTCCTCGGACTAAAATATACAGGAGCAGCGCTGCCAAAATCAAAACGATCACGCCTGAAATAAAATACAGGACACCTGTTGCAAATTTATCTGCTTTTTTTGCATTCATTATTTCAAGGCTCCTTTCCTACCAATGATTCGGATAATAATATTGAAGAACAGTGACATCAGTAATAAGATCAATGCTAATGACCATAGGACATTGTTTTCGACTGTGCCCATGATCGTATTTCCAATCCCCATCGTTAAGATACTTGTCAAAGTTGATGCTGGTGTCGTTAAACTTGATGGCATGATAGCCGCATTTCCGATGACCATTTGAATTGCCAGTGCTTCACCAAATGCACGTGCCATCCCAAAAACAACAGCGGTCAAAATCCCAGGCACAGCAGCACGTAACACAACTTTATAAATCGTTTGCCAACGTGTGGCACCTAGAGCTAGTGAAGCTTCACGATAATGACGCGGTACTGATTTCAATGCGTCGACCGTCATTGTTGTAACTGTTGGTAGAATCATAACAAAAAGGACGAACGTTCCAGCCAAAATCCCGAAGCCGGTCCCACCAAAAATTGAACGAATAAACGGTACGATCACTGATAGTCCAATAAAACCATAGACAACTGAGGGAATCCCAACTAATAATTCAATTACAGGCTGTAAAATTTTCGAACCTTTTTTAGGAGAAATTTCTGTCATGAAAACCGCTGCTCCAATTGCAAACGGCGTCGCAATGATTGCAGACAAAAATGTAACGATAAATGACCCTGTGATCATTGGCAAAGCGCCAACCATTGGCTTTCCATCTGTTCCTGTCTCACTAGGATTCCAATTCTTTCCAAATAGAAAGTCTGAAACACCGATTTTATTTGTAAAGAAGGTTGCCAAGCCTTTACTTGCTACAAAATAAAAGATCGATAATACTACTAAAACAATCAAAGCGATGCAAAGGAAACTAATGAACTTTCCTCGTTGTTCCATCTTGGCACGTTTTGATTTAGTTAACAATTTTTTCTGCACATCTTCCAAGAAAATTCCTCCTTATTTTAAAAGCGTGATGAGCTTGGCCCACTCTGACAGAAAACTAGACAAAATCAAATGCGTCACTTTTATCTTTTTCCTAAAGACCATCCTTTGTAGCTAAAAAAACCAAAATCTGAATAAGCTTGCTTCGTCTTCAAAGATCATTAGACAATAATAATTCCTCTCATACCCAGCTCTTTTTTCAGTCAGCTACTTCAGCGCTTTTCAAAACATTTTCCATAACAAAACAAGTGTATCTTTTCAACATAAATTTGCGTTTAATAACATGTAAAGCTTGTGTTAAGTTTGTAAATTTTGTGTAAAGGCCACTTATTTAACTAAATTACCTTGCCAATCACGTTCAACTTCCATTCTGGAAACTGGAATATACCCTAATTGACCAATGATTTTTTCTTGTACTTCGTCTGATAGCATAAAGGCCAAAAACTCTTTTGTTAGCTCTTTAGGCTCACCCAATGTATACATATGTTCATAGGACCAAACAATCCACTGATTCGTTGTTACGTTTTCATCTGTCGGCTTCACACCGTCGATGCTTAACGTGCTTACTTCATCATTCACATATGAAAATGCAGTATAACTGATCGCTCCAGGTGTATCTGCAACGATCGAGCGAACCATACCGCTTGAGTCTTGCTCTTGTGCCTGAATCGCTGTTTTACCATCAAGCACCCACTTTTCAAACGTTGCTCTTGTTCCACTTCCAGCGGCTCTATTAAGCATAACGATCGGAAGGTCTTTTCCGCCAACTTCTTTCCAGTTTTTGATTTCTCCTAAAAATATCTTTCTCAGATTTTCTAAAGAAATATCTGATACACCAACATTTTTGTTAACAATCGGAGTAATACCAACCACGGCGACTCGATGATCTGTTAGTTTAGCAGCATCGATCCCATTCTTTTCTTCAGCAAATAAATCGGAATTTCCGATATCAACTGCTCCTGATTGAACTTGGCTCAATCCCGTTCCGCTTCCTCCACCCTGAACATTGATAAAGCGACCAGGATTTTGGCTTTGGAATTCTTCCGCAGCAGTTTCTACTAAAGGCTGCAATGCCGATGAGCCCACAGCTGTGATCGATTCTCCTCGGTCGATCCATTTTGCGCATCCTGATAATGTAACTAATCCAATTAAACTAAAAAATAATAGCATTTTCTTTTTCATTTAGCTTATATTCCTCCAAACTCAATTCATCAATTTATTTTAACATTAACTTTTTAACTTGAAAATTATAAGTTTCCAAATTAACTTATTTCAAGAATTAAATAACACTTAACAAAAAAAGACTGTACATAGCAACTCAATAAGTGCTCTGTCAGTCTCTTCAATAGATTCTTATAATAATGGCGAAATCAAGCGTGCTAACCCTTCTTTGAGCTTAATAATGACCCCTCGATTACGGTATTTCTCCTCTGTTAACAATTCCGATACTTTAGAATCTTCGTAAAATGCTGATCGAACTTCTTCTGCAAAAGATTGATCATAAATAATTGTATTTACTTCAAAATCTAAACGAAAAGAGCGTACATCGATATTAGCCGAGCCTACAGAAACAATACCACCGTCGATGATCATTGTCTTCGCATGAATAAACCCATGTTCATACGTTTCGATAATCGCACCATACTCTAATAGCTCTGCAGAAAATGAATACGTTGCCCAATACACCAACATATGATCTGGCTTATTAGGAATCTGGATACGTACCTTCACACCAGATAGCAATGCCAGCTTCAGTGCTTCATGAATCGAAGCATCTGGAATATAGTACGGTGTCTGGATCAGAATCTCTTTTTTGGCAATCGAAATCATTTTTAAATAAGTCATTTTGATTTGTTCATGCTCTGAATCCGGCCCGCTTGTTACGATCTGAGCTGCTTTTTTTCCTTCAGAATGAATTGGTGGAAAAAATGCTGAATCATAGCTTAATTCTTTTCTATGCTGTGAGTTCCAATCCATTAAAAAGCGATTTTGCAAACTGTAAACAGCTTCACCGTGAATTCTCAAATGATTGTCACGCCAATAACCGAATTTTTTTACATTGCCTAAATATTCATCACCAACATTAAAGCCCCCAGTATAACCAATTTTTCCATCGATCACAACGATTTTTCTATGGTTCCGGTAATTGATTCTAGGATTTAAATAAGGTACAAATAATGGAAAGAAGAAGGCAACTTCTCCTCCTAAATGGCGCAACTCTTCAAAAAATTTCATATTTACTTGAGTTGATCCCCAGGCATCCAATAGTAACCTGACTTTAACGCCTCGTTTCAGCGCATCAACTAATTCCTGCCGCAGTTCTTTCCCTAAATTATCTCCACGATAAATATAATATTCCATGTGGATGTGATGCTCTGCTTCTCGAATATCTTTAATTAAGCCGTCAAACTTTTCCCGTCCATCCGTATAAAGAAAAAGTTCATTATTTGTTGTATACAATGAACTTTCAAATACTGTCAGCATATAGATCAATTGCTTTGGATCGACATCACCTGTTGCCGGATGCGGAAACAGGCCTCTCAACAATGATTGTTTTTCCGATTCTATTTCAGCGTTCATCCCGATTTTAGGCTGCATTTTCATATCAAATATCTTATCTTTGGAGATTCCTCGACCTAAGAATATATATAAAATAAAACCTAACACAGGAATAAACATCAACACTAACAGCCAAGACCATGTTTGTGCTGTTTGCTTTCTTTCACGAAATACAATAATCAACGATAAAAGCATATTCGCAATAAAAATAATAACAAATAAATTTTCATATAAAAACTTCATCTATTCCCCCAATCCGCAAACCCATTGATCCCCCTTGTAAAGCATAACGAACTTATGAAAATAAGTAAAGAAAAAGCAGACAAAATTCGTCTGCTTTTTTTCTATTAAATTTTTAAGAAACGTCTCATTGAAATGATCGAACCTAACGAACCAATCGTCATCCCAATCACGACCATCAATAAATCTAATTGCCAAACAAATGATTCTGGTTTCAATAGTGAATAATTTGAGCGCAATAGTTGAGGGTTGAATAAATTGTAAAATTGTTGATATCCAAATGTTAATAACAGAATCGGGATGATTGCCCCGATCAATCCGATCCAAGCCCCTTCAATAAAGAATGGCCAGCGGATATATCCGTTTTTTGCACCAACTAATCGCATGATTTGGATTTCTCTTTGACGAGAAAGAATCGTAATACGAATCGTGTTAGAAATCAAGAACACAGCGACAAACAATAGTAAGATTGCTGCACCTAATCCCCATGTTCTAACCTTGCCGGCAATACTGAAGATCTTATCAGATGATACGCCACCGTAATCTGCTTTAAAGACATTTGGCAGTTTTGCTGCTTTTTGCGAAATTTTCTTCGTATCTGATGGCTCTTTCGCACTTACGTAGTAAACATCATATAATGGATTGCTATCCCCTTCAAATAGGTTCCATGCTTCACCCATTTGTTGTTGGATTTTTTTCAATTGTTGATCCTTATTTGAATAAGAAATCGTTTCAACATTATCGATTTTATTTAATTCTTTTTCTAATTTTTGCATTTCTTCTGGTGTCGTACCAATATCAACAAAAACCGAAACAGTTACGTTTTCTTCGATATCTTTTGCTAACTTGGTTGCATTGAAGATCACTGCCATAAAAATCCCAACAAGAACTAAAGTAATCGTAACTGCACTGGCAGAAGCAATCGTCATCCAGCCGTTACGTTTTAAACTTTTAATACTTTCTAGGACGTGAGTAAAGAACGTTCTAATCATCGTAGCCATACTCTCCTTCCGCTTGGTCTCGAATAATACGACCATTTTCAATGGCAATAACGCGATGACGAATCGTGTTTACAATCGTACTATTATGTGTCGCCATTACGACTGTTGTCCCTTGTGCATTGATCCGATCCAATAATTTCATGATCTCCCATGAATTTTCAGGGTCAAGGTTTCCTGTCGGTTCATCTGCAATTAGAACTTTAGGTGTATTTACAATTGCTCGAGCAATTGATACACGCTGTTGTTCCCCACCAGATAATTCACTTGGGAAAACACGAACTTTATGTTTTAGTCCAACTAAATCAAGAACTTCCATTACTCGTTTTTTGATATCTCTTGGCTTACGGCCAATAACCTGCATTGCATAGGCTACATTTTCATAAACTGTTTTTTTCGTCAATAGTTTATAATCCTGAAAGACAATCCCGATTTCTCTTCTAAGGTATGGGACTTCCGCATTTTTTATTTTCATTAAATCATGGCCGGCAACTTTCAAGCGCCCTTTTGTTGCTTTTTCTTCGCGGTACATCAATTTGATAAATGTTGATTTACCTGCACCTGAAGGACCAACCACATAAACGAATTCACCTTGGTTAATTTCTACTGAAATATTACGGATAGCTGTTGTACCATTCGAATATTTCTTCATTACATCTTTCATTTCAATCATGGCGTATTCTCTCCATCTCTGTTTTCTAGACTATCAATCATTATAACATGTCTTTGTTTCAAGGCTCTTTCAAGAGTTTACAATTTTGTTTCATTTATGTAAACAGCTCAATTTAATTGATGTTTTAAATAAGCATCGATAAAGCCATCTAAATCTCCATCCATTACAGCCTGTACATTTCCTGTTTCGAAATTGGTTCGGTGGTCTTTGACCATTGAATAAGGATGAAAAACATAAGAACGGATTTGTGAACCCCAACCGATTTCTAATTGCTCTCCACGTAAAGCAGCAGCTTCCTGTGCTTTTTTATCCATTTCCAATTGATAAAGCTTTGCTTTCAACATGCCCATTGCTTGTTCCCGGTTTTTTAATTGCGAACGCTGAGCTTGGCTGGCAACGACTGTGCCAGTAGGAATATGAGTGATTCGAACAGCTGACTCTGTTTTATTGATATGCTGCCCTCCAGCTCCACTCGCACGATAGGTATCGATTTTCAAGTCATCCGAATTGATATCAATTTCAACATTCTCATCTAATTCAGGCATAATATCAACAGAACAAAATGAAGTATGGCGGCGTTTAGCAGAATCAAAAGGAGAAATTCGAACTAAACGATGGACGCCCTTCTCGGATTTCAAATAGCCATAAGCATTATATCCTTTGATCAAAAGTGTCACACTTTTGATACCTGCTTCATCTCCAGCTTGATAATCAAGAGTTTCGACTTGGAAACCATGACTTTCCGCCCATCGAGTGTACATCCTAAGTAACATGCTTCCCCAATCCTGCGACTCTGTACCACCGGCTCCCGGATGCAATTCCATAATGACATTATTTTTATCATAAGGTTCGTTTAATAAAAGAGAAAGTTCATAGATACTGAGCTTTTCTTTCAACGCCAGTAACCGTTCTTCTAATTCTGTCTGAGTCTCAGCATCGAATTCTTCCTGCTGCATCTCGCTCATCAATTCTAGTTCTTCCAGTTCATCTGCAAATTGATGAAATTGCTGGAATTTTTCTTTATGGATATTTGTTTCATTGATTAACTGCTGAGCTGTTTCTGTGTCATCCCAAAATCCAGGTTCTGCCATTCTATTTTCAGCTTCTGCAATATCTTCTTCCAACTGATCTAAGTCAAAGAGACCCCCTGAAGCTTGTGATTGATTGGTTCATTTCATCTAAAAGTGTTCGAATTTCAGCATTTTCCATGATCATTTCTTCCTTTCGATTATGCTCATTAACATAATTAATGAAGGTGAGGGGCCACCTCACCTTCATTGATTATTACATATCTTTGCCGTGGCAATTTTTGTATTTTTTACCGCTACCGCAAGGACATGGATCGTTTCTTCCAATTTTCTCATCAACATGTACTGGTTTTTTCTTCGCACTTGTATTGCTTTGCGGTTCTTCACCGTCACCTTGATGACTAGCTTCGCCTTGTGCCACTTGTTCACGTTGAACATTTTGACGAATTTCTGATTTCATAAATAGACGAGTCACTTCGTATTCGATCGCACCGATCATTTCTTCAAACATGTTATAACCTTCTGTTTGATACTCAACCAATGGATTATTTTGTCCATACGCACGTAACCCAACAGATTGACGTAATTGATCCATTGCATCGATATGATCTGTCCATTTTGTATCTACGACTCTTAAAATAACGACTTTTTGGAATTCAAGCAGTTGTTCCGTGCCGTTCAATTGTTCAGCTTTCGTATCGTAAACTTCCTGAGCACGTTTCACCAAATACTCTTTGATTTCTTCTGGTGATTTTCCTTCAATGTCCGATTTTGAAATAGAATCTTCATGGACAAGTGTTGAAGAAGCAAAGTCAACGATTCCTTCTAAGTTCCAATTTTCTTTTTCAAGCTGTGTATGACTTTCTACAACACGTGAAATTGTACGTTTCACCATATTCAATAATGTTTCAGTCAATTCATTTTCTTCCATGATCACTTCTAAACGCTGAGCATAAATAACTTCACGCTGTTCACGCATAACATCATCGTATTGTAAAACATTTTTACGTGTATCATAGTTGTTTCCTTCTACACGTTTTTGCGCTGATTCTACTTGCTTACTTAACATTTTACTTTGGATCACAGCATCAGATTCTTCAATATTCATTCGATCTAAGAACGCTTTGATCCGTTCAGAACCGAAACGTTTCATCAAATCATCTTCAAGAGATAAGTAAAATTGTGAAACCCCAGGATCTCCTTGACGACCTGCACGTCCACGCAATTGATTATCGATACGACGTGATTCGTGGCGTTCTGTACCAATAACAGCTAAACCGCCAAGTTCAACGACACCTAAGCCAAGCTTGATATCTGTTCCACGTCCGGCCATATTGGTTGCGATCGTTACTGCGCCTTTTTGACCAGCATTCATAATGATCTCTGCTTCTTTGAAGTGATTTTTCGCATTCAGAACTTCATGCGGTACTTTTTCTTTATTCAGCAATTCTGATAATAATTCGGATGTTTCGACCGCAACTGTACCAACCAATACTGGCTGACCATTGTGGTAACGTTCTTTGATATCTTGAACGACTGCTTTAAATTTACTGTCCAATGTTGGGTAAAGTAAATCAGCACGGTCGTCACGGATGATCGGACGGTTTGTTGGAATTTGGAATACTTGGATATTATAGATTTCACGGAACTCTTCTTCTTCCGTTTTCGCTGTCCCTGTCATCCCCGCAAGTTTTTTGTACATACGGAAATAGTTTTGGAATGTGATTGTTGCCATTGTTTTTGTTTCATCTTCGATCTCTACGCCTTCTTTGGCTTCGATCGCTTGGTGCAGACCATCAGAATAACGACGACCATCCATGATACGTCCTGTGAATTGGTCAACGATCAGAACTTTACCTTCTTGTACCACATAATCAATGTCACGCAACATGATGTAATTGGCACGTAAAGCTTGATCCATATGGTGAGTCAAAGCTGTATTTTCAATGTCATATAAGTTGTCTAAGCCAAAGTTTTCTTCTGCTTTTTCAATCCCGGCTTCTGTTAAACCAATTGTTTTAGACTGTACATCGATTTTATAATCTTCTTCTTCTTTCAGACGTTTTACAAAATTGTCCGTACGAGTATATAGGGCAGTCGATTTTTCTGCTTGTCCTGAAATGATCAATGGTGTACGTGCTTCATCGATCAAAATTGAATCCACTTCATCCACGATTGCATAGTTTAACGGACGTTGTACCATTTGATTGCGATATACGACCATGTTATCACGTAAATAGTCAAAGCCTAATTCATTATTCGTACTGTAAGTGATGTCACAGTTATAAGCATCACGTTTTTCTTCTGATGTTTTTGAATTGATGTTTAGTCCTACTGTCAGACCTAAGAAATTGTAAAGCTCACCCATCTCGTCTGAGTCACGTGTTGCCAAGTATTCATTGACCGTTACAACGTGTACGCCTTCACCAGTTAAAGCATTCAAGTAAACTGGCATTGTCGCAGTCAAGGTTTTCCCTTCACCTGTTCTCATCTCAGGGATATTTCCATCATGCAATACGATCCCACCCATTAGCTGAACAGGGTATGGATATAAACCTAATACGCGTTTAGCTGCTTCACGAACAACAGCAAAAGCTTCTGGCAACAACTGATCCAACGTTTCGCCTTTTTGGTAACGTGCTTTGAATTCATCAGTTTTTGCTTTTAATTCTTCATCACTCAATGCTTCAGTGGAAGATGCAAAGCTTTCTATTTTAGCCGCAATGCCTTCCAAGCGTTTCAATTCTTTTTTATCATTTTCGATCATCTTTTTCAAAAAATTTGCCATGTTTTTAAGTGTTCCTTTCAATAAACTCTATTTATTTTTGCACCAAATGCACAATCATCCTTTCCATTTTATCATTAGTTGACCAGAAAGGAAATAACTTCTACCAATATTAACGATTTATTATAGCATTTTTATTATGTAAATAGTACTAAAATGAGCAAAGAGACTGCGGCAAAACGTCTGCCGTCTTGCTTCAGTCTCTTCAATATCTCAAAAATATCATCGATCAACGTTACTTTAATCGATCAGTCTGTTTCGATCAAGCCATACTTGCCATCTTTACGACGGTAAACTATGCTTGTTCCGTTTGTTTCTGAATCTTCAAAGATGAAAAAGTTATGTCCTAGCATGTTCATTTGTAAAACAGCTTCTTCGCTATCCATCGGTTTCAATGAAAGACGTTTTGTCCGAACAATATCTAGTTCTGGTGCTTCTTCTTGTGTTTCTTCACCATTAAGGAAAATCGCTGCTTTTGCAGTGTTTATTCCTGTTTCACGAGATTTACGATTGATTTTTGTTTTGAACTTACGGATTTGCCGTTCTAATTTATCTACAACCAAATCAACACTTGCATATAAATCTGGTGATGTTTCTTCTGCACGTAAAACTAAATAAGGTAGAGGGATCGTAACCTCAACTTTTGCAGTTTTTTCTGTATATACTTTTAAGTTTACATGAACAGTTGCTTCAGGTGAATCACTGAAGTAGCGTTCCAATTTCCCTACTTTTTTCTCTACATAGTCTCGGATAGCTTCAGTAACTTCGATGTTTTCTCCACGCACATTGTATCTAAACATAACAATTACCCCTTTCATCTGACACTAAAGAAGGAATAAAAGGACCACTCTGTTATCCTTCTTCTTAATTCTATTATAACGAACTATCCTTCTTTTGCCAACAAAATTGCGGTCGATTTTTGATTTTAATTTTACTGTCACCTCGCAAGAGAAAACGTATGCAGTTTTGCGGGTCTCTTTTCTAAAATAACTTCCGCGGCATGGAAAATCGTCCGACCTGTTGTATAGATATCATCAACAAGAAGTATCTCCTTGTTATTGATAGTCTGTTCAGCTATTTCAGTCAATTTGAAAGGCTGCTCTAAGCTCATACGCTCTTGCCTATTTTTTTGTACTTGAGATAAACCATTTGAAAAACGCGCTAAGTATGGTTCATGTGCGATTCCTGCAGCATCTAACAAACCAGCAACTTGATTGAAGCCTCTTGAAGCCATACGTTTTTTTGATACAGGCACAGCAACCACAATCATATTAGATTTTCTTTTGAAATAGGCTTTTAGATCTAAAGCAAAGCTATGACGAAGCTGATAATTTCCTTTAAATTTATATTCTTCCATCCACTCTTGCATCGCTTGATCGTAGGAAAAGAGGGCTTCATGATGGAACTCATAATTTGGAAATAACTTTTGCCATTTAATGCAGTCTGTACAGAACTCTTTGGTCTGTTGTTTTTGACAGCCTTTGCAACTGTCTTTTTGAGTTAAACGTCGGAATTTTTTACTGCATTGTGAGCATAACTGCTCAGTGATTATCCGCTTAGGTAAAAAAATTTCGGCCAATGTTAAATTTCTAGTGATATGTTGACGACAATAATTACAATTCATCGATCAACCCCCGCTCTCTTCCAATTCTATTCATTTTTTTGATTTGTTGAACAGCTTCCTTGATCGTTTGCGTACAGCCATCATGTAAAAACCAAACTTCTCCAGCAGTGTAGATCATTTTCCGGTCAACACGCCCAGCAATCTGAACCAGAGCAGCCACAGTAAATACTGGATGATTTGCACCTAATACAATGACAGAAACTCCATCAAAAGTTACGCCCCTTTCTAAAATCGTAGATGTGATCAGAATACGATACGCTTTTTGTCTCATATTCAATACCTTTTTGATTCTGTCTGTATCTTGAGAATGAACGCATGTTAGTGGTATATCTGAAAAAATCCCATTCAGAATTTTTTCTAATTGCTCCATCTGTACAATGCTGGGACAAAAAATCAATAGGTCATTGTCAACCAGCAGCTGGCGAATCAACGTGATCAATCCTTTGGGGGCTTTTCCATGTGTAATTTTCTTTTGCCAGTGGTTGCTCCATTTTATTTTAGGTACAGGCAGGCATCTGCGATGATAACGTGCCGGTAAAATACTTAATTTAAGCTGATTTTGGTTCGTTTTTTTCATTAATTCTTGGGTTGGGGTGGCTGTTAAATAAATAAGCGAACTATCTTTTTTGATTGCTTGTGCTACTCCATATTGTAATAACGGATTGCCAACAAAAGGAAAAGCATCCACTTCATCAATGATCAGTAAATCAAATGCTTGAAAAAATCGTAATAATTGATGCGTCGTACATACTAAAAGCTTGGTATATCGATAGTCTTCTTCCATTTTTCCGTGAAGTAGGATCATCTCTTCATTAGGGAAAACAGCTTGTATTCTAGGAAATAGTTCCAAACAAACATCCACTCGCGGCGAAGCGATCGCCACTCGTTTTCCTTTACCCAAACAATCATGGATCGTATTAAACAGCATTTCGGTCTTCCCTGCACCTGTGACAGCCCAAACCATTTTAGATTCTCCTTTATCTGCAGAAGTCAATAAACTATCAGAAACTTCCTGTTGTCCTTTAGTAAGTTCACCCTCCCAAGAAAAATCAACACTTCTTGGTATCAGTTCAGGTTCGGGAAGATGATAAAAACACTGCCCCGTATCCACACGTCCCAATTGAATGCACGCAGGGCAAAAATAAACGCCGTTAAAAAGCTTTACCGTTTGTTTTTCATGAAGTTGTCCGCAACGTAAACATTGGATCGATCTACTCGTCCGTTCTTTCATCGTTGGCAAACATTGATAGTGATTGGTTAGCTGCTTGATTTCTTTCAGTAAAACTTTTCTTCCCCATAATTCTTGCATATTCTCCCTCCTCTAGTAAACTACGCATTTTTTCATTATTATTTTTCAAAAAAAGATCTTAAACATAGCTCAAAGAGTTATGCTTAAGATCTTAAAATCTAGAGAAATAATTGTAAAGAAATAATTTTTTTTACTGACTCTAGTTTAACCTATCTATTTTCAATCAAATTCAACGCTTGTTGTAATACTTTTTCTCCGTTCATCATGCCGTAATCCGCCATATTGATGATATCGAGCGGAATGCCTTTTGGTTCAAGACGTTTTTCAAAATCACCTTTCATAAAACGGACTTGAGGTCCTAACAGTAGAACATCCACTGGTTTACTTTCTAAATTATTGTCTGCTTCAGATGCGGATACAGCGAAAATATCTGCTTCTAATCCTTGAGCATCTGCTGCTTTTTGCATTTTCGTTACAAGTAGGCTTGTACTCATTCCTGCTGAACAAACCAACATAATTGTTTTTTTAGCCATCTTCATTCATCCCTTCTTGTCTCTGTTAATATAACACAATCTACTCGATTCTTTACATCTATTATAGTAAAACCAGCTGTTTTGTCAACGCTTACTACTTATACACGGTCACACACTATTATTCAAAAAGCCAGTTGGACTTTAGTAGTTTATTAAAAACAACGTACTCCTTTAAAATGTTTACCTGCACCACCTGATACCCCGCATTCAGCCAGCCATATGCACCTTTTTCAGGATGCTTGTGGTCATTGGCCCACCAATCAATTTCTGTTCGAGCTGTTTTAGGAAGACCAGAATGAGGAAATAGCAACTCATCAAATTGAGTAAACGTTAAAGTAACCTGAGATCCGCCGTTGTTCATTAAATAATGGGTAACGCTGTCGTATTTCTTCTGCCGCTCTTTTGCCAAATTTTCCACTCCTTTATCTTCCAGTATTCTTTTCATTATTATCTCATAAATACCCCCAGAAGCAAACGAAGCTCATTTATTTTCACCTTTTTTTATAGATGGTTGCTTCTCTTTCTTATTTTTTTTATACTTAGGATACTATTTAAGTAAAGGAATGAGAAAATGCTTGAACGTTATTTTACCATTCACTCTGATGGCGAAAGTGAAATCGAGATCAAAAAATCGCGCTTTATTTGCGCGCTTAAGCGAGTTTACTCCGAAGAAGAGGCGAAAGCATTTATTGCCGAAAAGAAAAAAGAGCATTGGAAGGCGAACCATAATTGTAGCGCATTCATAATCGGTGATAACAGTGATATCCAAAGAAGCAGTGATGATGGCGAACCTAGCGGAACAGCTGGCGTTCCGATGCTTGAAGTCTTAAAGAAAAAGGAATTGATCAATGTAGTTGCTGTCGTTACTCGTTACTTCGGCGGAACGAAACTTGGTACTGGCGGCTTGATTCGTGCTTATAGTCACGCAGTTTCTCAGGCGCTGACTGATATTGGATTAGTTGAGGGGAAACTACAGCAAGAAATACGTCTACAGATCAGCTATCCTAATCTAGGCAAAGTTCAAAACTTTATGGAGCATAGCCTTTACACACTAAAAGAAACACTCTATGCAGAAGAAGTTGAAGTGATTTGTCTAATAGATGAAGCAAAAATAGAACAGTTTGAAGCAGAAATCATTGAACAATTGAATGGCCAAGTCACCTTTGTCAAAGGCGAATGTTCATACCACGAAATACCTATTACGAAAACGGAGGAAACAAATGACATTTGAAGAAGTATTACCACAGATTAAAAGAGGCGCAAAAGCGGTCAGAACAGGTTGGAGCGGGTTTGAATTATATATTGAGCTGAGGGATGAAATCGGTACATCTGATGGTTCATTTCTCCAGGTCACTCCCTATTTTTTGATCAAAACATCTGACGAGGGATACAGTATGTTTTCACCGACACCTTGTGATGTATTGGCTGATGATTGGAAGATCGTAACAGCAGAATAAATATGATGACTATGCTAGGAAACTTTAGAGAAGTTGCCTAGCTTTTTATACTGAATAGAAAAGAGGATGAATCATGCACTTCGACGAATATACAGGAAAAACTATTTTTGTGACAGGGGCTGCTTCCGGGATCGGTCAAGCGCAAGCTGTAGCATTTACCGCTCAAGGTGCAAATGTCCTAGGTTTTGATCTTGATCCAACAGGATTAACAGAAACCGAAAAAAAGAGTGCCAAAACAACAGGTACCTTTATCAGCTATATTGGCGATGTTACACAAAAGGATGAGATTCTTGCAGCAGTCAAATATGCGAATGAATGCTTTGGTTTTATCGATATTCTGCTAAATACAGCTGGTATCCTTGACGATTATACGCCTAGTCTGGATACGACGGAGGAAATGTGGGATCGCGTGTTAGACATCAACCTAAAAGGCATGTTTCTTGTTACTAACCTCATATTGCCCCAGATGATCGAGCAACAGTATGGCGTTATCATCAATATGGCATCTATTGCTGGGATGGTCGCTGGCGGAGGCGGCGCAGCATATACAGCTTCCAAACATGCGATCATCGGTTATACAAAACAATTGGACTATGACTATGTCAAAAAAGGAATCCGTACAAATGCGATTGCTCCAGGTGCGATCAAAACACCAATGAATGCAGCAGACTTTGCAGGTGATGGTCAAATGGCTGAATGGGTTGCTAGCGAAACACCTGCTGGACGATGGGCCAAACCTGAGGAAGTTGCTTCATTGAGTTTATTCTTAGCTAGCCATCAAGCAGATTATATTCACGGAACGGTGATGACGATCGACGGTGGTTGGCTTGTCAAATAAATAGATCATCTATTTCAATGCCTTATCTATTTACAAATATCCCTAGATTCGGTAACATGAATAACAGTGAAGAGATTCACACTATGACACTTCAGTTGGCAGAATATGCTGTCACTTCCTTTGGTCATAGTTATTACTAAAACGGGCCTGCCTGTTTTATAAAGGAGAATATATATGAATCAGTCAAACACCCAGACTAAGCCATGGTCTGCCGTTTCTATCGCAAAAATGGCATTAGTGACAGCACTTTATATTGCTGTGACCGTTTTTCTTGCACCTTTTAGCTTCGGAGTAGTTCAGTTGAGGTTTTCTGAACTGTTTAATTACCTGCCTCTATTCAATAAACGTTACATCTGGGCAGTCACTTTAGGTGTTGCTATCGCTAATCTCGCGTCGCCTTTAGGATTAGTGGATGTTGCGATCGGGAGTGTATCCACACTATTAATTTTACAGCTCTCCTATTATCTGACACGACGTCTTAAAAATCTGCGCAAAAAAATGATCATTACCGCCTTACTTTGTTCTTTATCGATGTTCACAGTTGCTGGTCAGCTTGCCTTTTTCTACCAGTTACCTTTTTTCTATACTTGGCTGACTGTCGCTTTAGGTGAACTTTTGTCGATGTCGATCGGTGGTATATTGATATACTGGATCAATGAAAAAATGGATTTAACAAAATAAAAAGCGGGATAGAAATCTCTGATACTTTCTTTTTGAAAGATCAACGATTCCTATCTCGCTTATTTTTCTAAATAAAATTCAAAACGGTTACCAACATATTGTGTACGAACATATTCAAATGGCGTACCATCTTCAAAGTAAGAAATCTGACGCAGGCGTAAAATAGCGTCGCCGCGCTTGATTTTTAAGTAGTCGGCAATTTGTTCAGAAGCCTGCATAGCAGAGATCGTTTGATTTGCATGACCGATTTTATTGCCGCCTTTTTCCTCTAATGTTTTATAAAAGGAATTCGTGATCTCTGTTTTGCTGTAACAATCTACTAGAGAGTATGGGACACTGGCGACTTCAAAGCAAATAGGCAGGTCATCAGCAAATCGAATCCGCTCCATACGAACGATTTGCTCATTTTCTGTCAGATTCAGTTTTTCCATTTCGCTAGAACTTGGCTTGGCTACGTAATAAGAAACGGTGCGGCTGGACGGTACTCGGTTTTGCGAAAGCATGATATCTGTAAAACTGGTTGTTCCAGTCATTTTTTCCTGTACTTTTTTTCGGGCTACATAGGTCCCTGAACCGATTTTTCTTTCTAAGATCCCTTCATCTGCCAACGTTTGAATCGCTTGTCTCAAGGTCATTCTGCTCACGCCAAATTGCGTGGCAAGTTCACGTTCTGATGGAAGCCTGTCCCCAATCTTCCAAACTCCGTGTTCTATGTCATTTTTGATTTTATCATGAATTTGTATATAAACTGGTAAACTCGACACCATCTGATTTCCTCCTCGTTATTCTCTTCCTTTCTATTATAACTGGTATATACCTTAGAAACAACTAAAAGTTCTAAAATCAAGGTATCCAGAGGTTTTATCAGGCAATTTGGTATGCTTCTTCCGTTTCATTCGTTGCGAAAAGAAAGAAATCTTTTGGCTGCGTATAACTATCGGTCAATACAGGCAAAAAAAGGCAAAACTATTTCTTTTTTAGCATTTTTTTCAAAATTGATAGGGAACCTAACTTACAGCTACCTTATATTAAGAATTAAAGAGAGCAAAACAAAACTGACTTTAGTTTTGCTCCGCTCTCTTTACTATCTTTTTGCTAGGAATGGATTTTTTCTTCATCCATCATTTTGTGTGCAGTAGCCATCATTAAACGAATTCGATTTAATTGATTGACTAAAGATACTCCTGGATCATAATCGATCGGTGCAATATTCGCTTTAGGATACTGCCGTCTTAATTCTTTCGTAACCCCTTTACCTACCACATGATTCGGCAGACAACCAAATGGCTGCATACAGACTATATTGTTTACATCTGATTTCAAAAGCTCGATCATTTCCCCAGTCAAGAACCAGCCTTCTCCTGTATGGTTTCCAATCGATAAAATTTTCCCAGCATCTTCAGCCAGCTCATGAATAGAGCTGATTCCATCAAAACGCTTCGAATTTCTCAATGCTTTGTCCATCGGTTTTTCAACATATTCAATCATTCGAATCGCAAATTTTGCTAAATTTTTGCTTTGCTTCGACATCCCAAGATTTTCGTATTTAAAAATTTGGTTGTATAAAGAATAGTTCATGAAACCAACGATATCCGGAACAACTGCTTCAGCACCTTCTGCTTCCAACAAACGGACGATATCATTATTTGCCGTTGGAGAATATTTGACTAGGATTTCCCCTACTACACCTACTTTTGGCTTTTGAATATCCAGCAGCGGAATTTCATCAAATTCTTTGATGATTTTTTTCATATTACGGTTAAATAAAGTTAAAGAACCATTGCGAACATTTTTTTCTACTTGCTTCAACCATTTTTCATGAAGTGCATCGATCATGCCTGTTTCAGTCTCGTAAGGGCGGGTCCGATAAACAACTCGTTCAAATAAATCACCATATAAGAAAGCGACTGCCAGACGCTTCAACATAGGTAAAGTAAATTTGAAGCCTGGGGTCGATTCTACCCCTTTATTGCCCATTGAAACAGAAACAACAGGTACTTGCGGGAATCCAGCATCATTCAATGCTTTTCTAAGCAGTGGGATATAATTCGTTGCTCGGCATCCTCCACCGGTTTGTGTCATCATCACACTCACATGATCTAAATCATATTCACCGCTCTCAAGTGCTTCAACAAGCTGCCCAATTGAAATGATCGCAGGATAACAAGCGTCATTGTTTACATATTTCAATCCAACGTTGACTGCTTCACGGTCATCAGCGGGCAAACAAACCACATTATACCCTGATGCTTTTAGCGCTTCATCAACTAGTCCTGATTGGTGGATTGGACTTAACATTGGTAAAAGTAATGTATGCGTTCGTTTCATTTCTTTTGTAAATACGATTTTTTCCGGTTCTTCATGCTGCAATTTTGGCTCAAAATTCATTTTTTCTCTTTCACCAACTGCAGCTTTGAGTGAACGTAAACGAATTCGAATTGCGCCCAGATTAGATCCTTCATCGATTTTCAATACTGTATAGATTTTGCCATATTGTTCCATGATTTCTTCTACTTGATCCGTTGTCACTGCATCCAGCCCGCAGCCAAATGAATTCAACTGAACAAGTTCTAGATTTTTAGACTTAGAAACGACACGAGCAGCAGCATATAGACGAGAATGATAGACCCACTGATTGACGACACGTAAATTGCCTACGTCACCTAAATGAGAAATGCTATCTTCCGTCAGTACATGAAATCCTTCTTGTGTGATCACATCTGCGATCCCATGATTGATTTCCGGGTCTAAATGATAAGGTCTACCAGATAGAACGATTCCTTTTTCACCTTTTTGGTTCAGCATCACAAGGGTTTCTTCCCCTTTATTGCGAATCGCTTCTTTAAATGCATCCAACTCTTCATAACCATGACGTAAAGCATCAGTCACCTGATCCAACGAAATCCCTAGATCGGCAAAAGTATCACTCAGCACTTTAGCAACAGACGCTTCATCAGCCAAATTGATATATGGATTACGGTAGTCGACCTTGCCATCTCTAATATCATCAACATTGTTTCGAATCACGTCTGGATAGCTTTGAACGATCGGACAGTTGAAATGATTGTCCGCTTCTGCCGATTCTTGACGTTCAAACACAACACCCGGATAAAAAATCATCGGGATCTCTGCATCGATCAATGCTTGAATATGCCCATGAGTAATTTTAGCTGGGTAACAAGCCGTATCACTAGGAATGGTTTCCATCCCTTGTTCATATAGCTCTTTATTTGAACGAGGGGATAATTCTACCCTAAAGCCCAAATCAGTAAAGAACGTATGCCATAGCGGATAATTTTCATACATATTCAATACACGAGGAATCCCGATCCGGCCATATTTCGCATCCTTTTCTTTTAATGGACGGTATTTAAAGAGCTTACGGTATTTGTAGTCGATCATATTGACTTTCCGGTCTTCTCTTTTGACTTTGATCCTGGCGCCTCTTTCACAACGATTTCCCGTTACAAACTGACGACCGTCTGAAAAAATAGTTACAGTCATCATGCAGTTGTTCTCACAAAGACCACAGTGAGTAAATTCTTTCTCTGCAGTAAATGTGTCCAATTCTTCTAAAGTAAGAGTCGTTGTCTCTTGCCCTAATTCATAGTTTTCCAAAGCGATCAATGCAGCACCATAAGCGCCCATCAAGCCAGCAATAGACGGACGGACCACTTCACGCTCACTGATCATTTCAAATGCCCGTAAAACAGCTTCATTATAAAAAGTACCACCCTGACAAACGATTTTCTTTCCTAGTTCCTCTGGTCGACGGACTTTGATTACTTTGTAGATCGCATTTTTTATAACTGAATAGGATAGCCCTGCTGAAATATCTCCAACGGAAGCTCCTTCTTTTTGAACTTGTTTTACTTTAGAATTCATGAATACGGTACAACGTGAACCCAAATCCACCGGTGCTTTTGAACTCAACGCTTCAATGGCAAAATCTTTCACATCATAATTCAACGATTTAGCAAACGTTTCGATAAATGAACCACACCCCGATGAACAAGCTTCATTCAGTTGAATCGAGGATAAAACGCCATCTTTGATCGTCATTGCTTTCATATCCTGACCGCCAATGTCTAAAATAAAATCTACACCCGGTTGAAAATGATCCGCCGCTTTATAATGCGCCATCGTTTCTACTTCACCGATATCGACCTTCAAAGCATTTTTGATCAAATGCTCGCCATAACCTGTCACTGCTGCCTTACCGATAAAGACATCCTTTGGCATTTGCTGATACAAGTCTTTCAAAACCTCCATCGTTGTTTCTAAAGGCTGTCCTTGGTTATTTCCATAGAATGAGAACAATAAATTACCATCTTCATCGATCAACGTGACTTTCGTGGTTGTAGACCCTGCATCGATCCCTAAAAATGCGACACCTTGATGTTCAGATAAAGGCTTTTCTTGTGCTTTAGCCTGATCGTGGCGGGCTCTAAAAACCTTTAACTCCTCTTCATTTTGGAATAACGGTTCCAAGGTATCGGTTGGCTTCAATTGTTCCTGATCTCCCTGAGTCAAGCGCTGGATCAGCTCTTCTAAGGTAGTCGAATTCGCACCTTCAGAATAAATAGCTGCTCCCATCGCAACAAATAACTGAGGGTTTTCCGGGAAGATGACATCTTCCGGCTGAACATCCAACGTTTCAATAAATCGTTTTCTAAGCTCTGACATAAAGAAAAGCGGTCCACCTAAAAAGGCGATCTTTCCTTTGATTTTTCTTCCTGCAGCTAACCCTGCAATCGTTTGATTGACAACTGCTTGAAAAATACTCGCAGCAATATCTTCTTTTGCTGCGCCTTCATTGATCAAGGGTTGAACATCAGTTTTAGCAAATACTCCGCATCTTGAAGCGATCGGGTAAATCGTTTCATAGTTTTTCGCCAGTTCATTGACCCCGTTTGCATCTGTTTTTAATAAGACGGCCATTTGATCGATAAAAGCCCCCGTCCCACCAGCACAGCTGCCATTCATCCGTTGCTCTAACGCACCATCGAAAAAGGTGATCTTTGCATCTTCTCCGCCTAGTTCGATCGCAACATCGGTTTCGGGAATAATTTCTTCTACTGTTCTTGTACAGGCGATCACTTCCTGAACAAAAGAAATGTTTAGGACATCTGCGAGCCCCATTCCTCCGGAACCCGTAATGGTCATCGTAAGAGGTGTTTTTTCACCAAGAACATTCATTGCTTCTATCAAAACTTTTTCTGTGGCTGCTTTCACATCTGAGTAATGTCGTTCATATTTTGCGAATTTGGTATGATTTTCTTCATCGATAATTACCAATTTCACAGTTGTCGAACCGACATCTATTCCTGCTCTTATTGTCATTTGTTTTATCTCCTTATTGTCCATACCTTTTTATTTCCCAACACTTTGTTGATTATCCTACAAGGTGTCTGATATAATACTTATGTATATTTTAGAAAGATTCTAATTTATTTGCAACAAGCAAAACACCCAAATTTGTGAGATAAGCAACAAACTTATCAAATCTGTTGATTATTTTGAAAGGAATTTTTATATGTCGAAGAAAACAGACCTGCGGGTAAAGCGAACACACAAAATGATCATCGAAGCTTTCTTTCATTTAGTTGAGGAAAAAGGATATGATTGTATCACGATCCAAGACATTGCAGATGAAGCGATGATCAATCGCGCGACTTTTTATGCTCATTTTAAAGATAAACAGGATCTTTATGAACAAATTTTTGATTTTGCCGTCAATGCTTTTACTTCTGTCATCGATACGGAACAAATCATTGTAAAAAATCGAATCAAAGTCAAACAAATTGAATTTCTTCTCACACATATTTATATCAATATCCAAAAAAATAAAAACTTTTTTTTAACGATCATGGATGGTAGTTCTAATGAATTGCTGCGAAAGAAATTAGCAGAGATCATTTATGATAAATATGCAGATATTTTCTCCAAGCTAAAAATCACCGAAAACGAGATCGAAGTTCCAATCGATTTCATTATTGAATACATGACATCGATTTTTACAGGAACGCTCCATTGGTGGATTACAAGTAACACAGACATGTCGCCAAATCATTTGGCCAGACTTGTTATTAAATTGGTTGGAAACGGACACCTGACCGTTCTAGGGATCGAGATCGATAAATAGCACAAAAAAAGTGTCTGAAGCAAAACTAAAAAAGTTTTGTTTCAGACACTAACTTTTAATAAATATGACCAAAAATCAGGTTACTCGGCCATTTCACAGCGAACGAGCGATACAAAAGCATGTTGCTCGTTCGTTACTATAATCGATCGAATCTAAGCAACCTTTATCTCATCTCGTGTTTCTAGCGGTTTTTAGCACGCCATTTTTTAGTATGTGCTGTATCTCTGGAAGAGATGACTTTCACGCCAGAAGCTTTCTCTCCATTTTTCTTTTTTGAAAAAAGATTTACCTTTACATCGTATTTTCCTTCGTTTGCTAAATCATATAATCTTTCAGCTGTTTCAGTTATTTTCTCTTTGATGTTCATTGATCTCACTCCTCATATGTTTCTTTCACTTTATCATATATTTTTGAAAAAGAGAACAAAAGCCTCTGTCCTTCGTAAATAAAAAAACAACTCCAATGAGTTGTTTTGCCAAGACTGGGGTAGCTGGATTCGAACCAACGCATGACAGAGTCAAAGTCTGTTGCCTTACCGCTTGGCGATACCCCAAAAATAAAATGGAGGAAAGTGGATTCGAACCACTGAACCCTAAGGAACGGATTTACAGTCCGTCGCGTTTAGCCACTTCGCTATTCCTCCAAAAGGTTTTAGTAAAAAACCTGACTTAGTTATAATACAAAATTTCTGAGTAAATTGCAAGCACTTTTCGAAAAAAAGTTGTTATTTATTTTAGTCGTTCAAATTCCATTGACGAATCACGTATTCGATCGCTTCATCCAGCGTTTTGACTGTCGCTTCATTTCGTCCGTCGATCAATACTGCGAATTTTTTTTCAGCTTGTGTAACAACTTGACCAATTTCTTTTTTGCCGATCATTAAAGTATTGATAGTCAACTGTTCACCATTGATCTTTTTTTGACTCTCTTCTATTCGTACTTCAATATCTTTATTCTTTTTAGACATTCTCATCCCTCCAAGCCTCTATGTTATCACGTTATACAAAAAAAAGCACCTACCATTTAAAGTAGATGCCAGATATTTTACATTTAGGTACTAAATAACTGTTTTCGTTTGATTTCACTCAGTAGTGCAAAGACAATACCCGCTACGATCGACACAATCCCAATAATGATAAACAGCCATAAAAAGCTTGATAAATAGGTTTGTATAAAATCATACATCGCTTTTGATTGGATCCCTAATTTTTTCAGAAATCCTTGTATCAAAATAGCAGCAGGCACAACAACCATCATCAATCCGCTGCCGATGGTGATATACGACCAATATCTCAATAAGCGATGAAAATAGCCTCGCAGTGATGAATAAAGAGAAAGACTCAGCAGTCCCCATAGAACGCCACAGATGACCATAAAAATGACTATTTTTGATTTATAATTCATCACTTTTCGTCCATAAGAAACTAAAAAGGGCAATTCGATATAGCCTTTGTATATCGTAACAGCATTATCTCCTAAGTCATTGACCGCTTTTTCTGATTCTGGCGTTATCTCTATATTCTTCTCTTTCATGTACGCTGTAATTGCCTCAGAAACAGAAGCCTGAATTTGCTTTTCATTAGAAATGGAATACTTGCTTCCTGTGTGATACATTGCCTTGAAATATGCATCCACATCTTTTTGAACAAATGATTTACTGACGGTTTGATTCAGCACACCTTCTGGGATGTTGCTTCCTAATGCACTATTTTCAATCTGTCGATTGATCTCCCCTGCTAGTTTGGTATAATAATCCGCATGAGAGGCCTGTTTTGTAATATAGTTTTCACTAAAAAGAGTCAATCTCAATGCAAGTAAAATCAAAAAAGCAAATAAGAAAACAGATGACAAAAACGCAATAAAAAAGCGCGAAAGCACCTTCAACAGATGACCCCGATTTCTCATTTCACTGTTTCTCCTTTTTTATGATTTTTCATCAATAATCGGTCCAGACACATAATCTGCAGAAACAAATACACGTTCTGGTGTTAAGCCAATCGCATCCAATGGATAGCAGGTGTATAAAATCAGTGAACGTTTCGTACGGTCACCTAGCTTCGTATTGATTGATGGATCTTTATAATTCGCAATTTTGACTTCCGTTACTTGATATGTATAATCCCCATAATGAGTATGAACCTTGACTTCATCTCCTGGCTCTAAATAATAGATTTTCCCGAAAGAAGGCATATTATGCCCGCCGATCAATGTTGTTCCTAAATCTCCTGGAATCATACTGCCAATATATTGACCTGCGCCTAAACGCAAAATTTCTTCACTATCTCCATAATATAGTGGTTCATTAATCCCAACTTTATCAATAACAACTTCTCCAAACTGATCTCCGCCTGTCGGATAGACGATGGTCGTGGATGCTAAAGCTTCTGTTCCAGAGGCTTGAGTCGTTCCTGTTCGGTCAGCTGCTTGTCCTGTTTCGGTCTGTGCAGAATCTGTCGACTGGTTGTTTGATGCTTGTTTTTTTTCTTGACTTCTTTCGGCAAACAGGTTGTTTCCTTTTTGTTCAAAAGAAGGGGCATCATTCAACGAAATCAATTCGACAGCAGAAGAAGCAAAATTAATGACAGGTGCACCAATAATATATATGGTTAAATAGCCAAAAAACATAAAGAGAAGAGGCACATAAATAAATGCCCCTACTCTTTTTAATTTTTTCATATTAAGCTAGTTTATTCTTTCTGCTCACAAATACTGCACCTGCTGCAGCAACGATTAGTGAACCAAAAGTAATACCGCTAAGTACGTAATTTGAGCCTGTATTTTTTACTGGTGTTCCAGTGCTATATACAGGTGCTCCTTTAGTGTCAGTGATAGTCACTGCTGAATAGCTTCCGCCAGCACCAAAAGTGATTTTCACACCTACTGCATTTCCAGCCGCAACAACATAGCTCTGCAACTGAGAAATCACGTTTGCTGGTAATAATCTAAGCGCATCTCCAAGTGTATTTGCACCAGAAGCATCTACAGAAACACCTTCGACTAGCGCACGCGCAGCTTGAATGTTTTTGATTGCTTCATCTGCTTGAGCTTGTGTCAAATCAACACGTTTCAAGTGGTTTTCTGCTGCATTGATCTCAGCTGCACCAAAAGCAAATTTCTTACCGCCGATTGTAGCGCCAGCATTCAATTCATTAAGTATTGGTTGTTCAACTGCTGAAATTGCACCATCCGCCAACGCAGGAGTTGCAAACCCCAATACGATCACTAAAGCAACGACAAATCCGATAACTTTTTTCATTTTCTTTCCTCCCATCTTATATATTTATAATCAGTTGCAGTAAAACTGCAACAATTATACCTTCAACAACACCTTATTTTTAAGGTCATAGAAGATCATATGTATTTGAAATAGTGCAACTAAATACACTATTTTTTCAAAATACAAAAGTCTTCACTATTAAAATTATCATATGCATTTGCAATAGTCAAACGGTTTTCTTAGAAAAAAACGTTACCACCACTTGACTTTACTACTTTTTATGTCTTTTTTGATACTAAAACTGCTTCAAAAACGTCATAGCCAGCGGTCTTTAGGATTTTTTCAATTTTGGTTGTTTCACGGCTTTCTATCTGGAGCTCAATGATCGTTTCTAATTCTTTTCGGTTGACCACAACTGTTAATATACTAAAATCATTTTCCGCCAATAATTTAGTGATATCTGCTAAGATCCCTTTATGATCTTCAGGGATTCGAAGCTGAATTCTTGTCCCGCCATCATTGTAGCCAGTGATTTTTAAGAAAGCGTCAAAGATATCATTATTTGTAATGATTCCAACTAGCTGTTCATTTGCATCAACTACCGGTAAAACACCAATATTGTTTTGACGCATTTGATAGATACCATCTTCCAAAGAAGCTTCTGGTTTGATCGTCTGAACTTCCTTTACCATCACATCAGCAACTGTTGTTTTGTTCAGCAAATAGTTTACTTCGTAAACACTTAAACTCGTTGCTTTAGACGGCATCGCAGATTGAATAGTTCCTTCTGTGATCAGCCCCACGATCCGTTCTTTTTCAACAACTGGTAAACGATGGATATTGTTTTTTTTCATTAGATCGACCGCATCAAAAATCTTCATTTCCGGCTGTGCTACAATTAATGTTTTGGTCATAAAATCACTAACGCTCATGTTTTTACCCTCCCAAATATGCTTTTTTGACTTCTTCACTTTCTAATAGCTCTTTACCTGGTCCACTCAACACTACTTCTCCCGTTTCCAATACATAGCCTCTATCAGCAATTGACAGCGCCATTTTTGCATTTTGTTCGATCAGCAGAACGGTCGTTCCTTGTTTATTGATTTCCTGAATAATATTGAATATCTCCTGAATAAAAATGGGTGCCAGTCCCATGGAAGGTTCATCTAATAATAATAATTTTGGCTTAGACATCAATGCTCTGCCCATCGCCAGCATTTGCTGTTCCCCACCCGATAAGGTAGAGGCATCTTGATTTTTACGTTCTTTCAAAATAGGAAACTTTTCAAAAATCATCTCATAATCTTCTTTCAATTGCTTATCTTTTCTAAGAAAAGCACCCATTTCCAAATTTTCCTGAACAGTTAGTCCTGAGAAGACATGCCGACCTTCCGGCACTTGACAAAGGCCAGATGCGACGATTTTTTGAGGAACTACTTTTTGGATTTCTTGCCCAACAAATGTGATCGTTCCGCTTGATGGACGATTCAAGCCTGAAATAGTTCTTAAAATCGTGGTCTTCCCTGCGCCGTTCGCTCCGATCAACGAAACGATTTCCCCTTCTTCTACTTTAAAATTCACATCACGTACCGCTTGGATCACACCATAATGCACGGATAGATTTTCAACAGTTAACATTATAGTTCACCTCCAAGATAAGCTTCGATCACTCGAGGATCATTTTTGATTGCTTCTGGATCCCCTTCAGCAATGATTCTTCCATACTCCAGCACATAGATTCTTTGACAAACTTCCATGACCAAGCTCATATCATGCTCGATCAGGACGATCGTGATCTGAAATTCTTTTTGGATTTTCCTGATCAGTTCAGTTAGGTCAGCAGTTTCTTGCGGATTCATTCCTGCAGCCGGTTCATCCAAAAACAATACCTTTGGCTGCGTAGCCAATGCACGAACGATTTCTAAGCGTCGCTGTTCGCCATAAGGCAAATTTTTTGCCAATGTATCGACTTTGTCTTCCAAACCGAAAATAGCCAGCAGCTCGTGTACTTTATCCGCCATCGCTTCTTCTTTTTTATAGAAAGTCGGTAAACGTAAAATACTGGATAGAATCCCTTCTTTATTTTTACTATTCATTGCGATCAGCACATTATCCATTACTGTTAAATCTTTGAAAAGACGAATATTTTGAAACGTTCTACTCAATCCCATATCAGCGATTTTATATGGTTTCATCCCATTCAATCGATGTTCTTTTCCAAGTACATCAAGAGTGACCGTTCCTTCACTAGGTTCATAAACACCTGTCAAAAGATTAAACAACGTTGTTTTACCTGCGCCATTTGGCCCAATCAGACCAATTAATTCGTTACTTTCTAAGGTCAAATTTACATTTGATACTGCTGCAAGACCGCCAAAATTTTTCGTTAAATTACTAACGTTCAGTAGAGGCATGTGATTTCTCCTCCTTTTGTTTGAATAATTTTTTAACAGAGAATTCCCACGTTCCTAAGAGTCCGCCTGGTTTAAAAATCATGATGATAATCAAAGCTAATGCGTAAATGATCATTCTTAGTGCACCGGCATCTTGTAAGAACATATTCAAGATCCCTAAAACGATCGCTGAAATAAAAGTACCCGTCACACTACCGATGCCACCGAATACAACAATGATCAAAATATCGATCGATTTCATAAAACCGAAATCTTTTGGCGCAATCGTTTGAACATAGCTTGAATAAATAGCACCCGCAACGCTTGCTGTAATAGCACCAATAATGAAAGCTGCTACTTTATATTTTGTCGTATTGACCCCCATGGATTCAGCAGCGATCTCATCTTCTCTGATCGCCATTGTCGCACGTCCTGGACCACTGTGGATGAAGTTGACAACAACTAATGTCACAACCACAACAAAGCCAAACACCATCGGCCAGCTGACCATTGGAGGGATCCCAAAGATCCCCGCTGGACCATTCGTCAACTCTTTCATGTTGATAATAATGATTCGGATGATCTCAGAAATCCCCAGTGTTGCGATCGCTAAGTAGTCTCCTTTTAATCTCAATGTAGGAATCCCAACAAGTAAAGCAACGATCCCGGAAAGCACGATCCCTACTAAAATACCGCTGAAAAAACCACCCATCGTCGGATATTTCACTGTCATGATCGCAGCACTATACGCACCGATCGCCATGAACCCCGCATGACCTAAGGAAAACTGTCCAGAAAAACCGATGATCAAGTTCAAACCTAACGCCAACATAATATTGATCCCAATCGTAATTAAAGTATACTCCGTAAACGGTGTAATCACACCCGTGATGTACAGCACATAAATAAAAGCATACGCACCAGCGGCAATTAAAAGCCAGATAAGATTATATTTTAAGTTCTTTTTCATGCACGCTCACCTACACTTTCTCTTTGATGTTCTTGCCTAAAATACCAGCAGGACGAATCAGTAAAATAATAATCAATAATGCATACACAACTGCATCTTTGTAATCAGAAAAACCAAGTGCAATGGTAATCGTTTCTAGTAGACCTATCACGAATCCGCCTAAAGCCGCTCCTGGGATAATACCAATACCACCTAAAACAGCTGCAACAAATGATTTAAGTCCTGGTACGACTCCCATCATCGGATCGATCGAATTATAATATAAACCGATCAGCATACCAGCTGCAGCTGCTAGCGCTGAGCCTAAAGCAAATGTGAATGAAATCGTACGATTGACATTGATTCCCATTAATTGTGCGGCATCTGCATCAACAGAAACTGCCCGCATCGCTTTCCCCATTTTTGTCTTTTTGACGATCAACTGCAAGGCAATCATCAAGGCTAAAGCAATCACTAAAATAAGTACTTGAATGTTTGAAATCTGAATAAAGCCTAGTTGATAGTTTTTAAATTCGATCGCTTGAGGAAATGATTTTTTTTCTGGGCCTAACCAATAAATCATCCCGTTTTGCAGTAAAAAGGAAACACCGATCGCTGTGATCAAGGCTGCGATCCTTGTTGATTTTCTCAAAGGACGGTAGGCTAAAAATTCAATCACGACACCGATCACAGCAGCACCAGCCATTGATAAGATCAATGCTGGGAAAAAGCCTAAGTTTAATTTGTTGATAAAGAAATACCCCATAAAACCGCCCAACATATAGATTTCTCCATGGGCAAAGTTGATCAATTTTATAATACCGTAAACCATTGTGTACCCTAACGCTAATAGAGCATAGATACTGCCTAGAAAAAGCCCATTTACTAATTGCTGGATCACGACTTCCATAGTTTTCACTTCCAATATTTTAGAATAATTGTTTGTTTAAAGAAAAAAGAGGATGGACAAAACGTAAAAACTTGTCTCACCCTCTTTAAATTTGCTATTGATATTTTACTAAGGATTTACTGCTTCAGCAGACGTTTCTTTTCCTTCTGTCAATCCTAATACAACAACTGATTTTTCTGGATTGTGGTCTTTATCCATCGACATTTTACCAGTTACCCCAACGAAATCTTTCAATGAAGCCAAGCCTTCTGTAATATCTTTTGAATCAGCAGAATCTTTGTCTTCCATTGCTTGTTTCAACATGTAAACTGAATCATAGCCTAATGCATTGAACGCAGATGGCTGTTTGCTGTATTTTTCTTTGAACGCTTTTACGAATGGTTCTACTTTATCCGTTGCAGGTGCTTTCTCTGAGAAGTGTCCTGTGTAATACACATCAGAAACATTTTTAGCTCCGGCGATCTCAACTAATTTTTCATCACCAAAACCATCTGCACCTAGGATCGGTTTATCGATGCCCATTTCACGCGCTTGCTTGATGATCAAGCCCGCTTCTGCATAGTAACCTGGGATATAAATCGCATCGTAATCAAGATCTTTGATCTTCGTCAAGATTGCTTGGAAGTCTTTGTCACCTGCAGTGAATGTTTCTTCTTTAGCGATTTTTCCTTTGTACGTATCTTTGAAGGATTTGGTCAATCCAATCGCATAATCACTTGAATTGTCCCCAATGATCACAACATTTTTGGCATCCAAATTATCTTGAGCAAATTTTGCTAAGATGACCCCTTGGAATGTATCTTGGAAGCAGGCTCTAAAGATATACTCCTGCACCTTGTCATTTGCAACTGTGATACTGTCATCTGTTCCTGATGGAGTAATGACTGGCACTGCTGCTTTTGTCATATTCGGAATCGTTGCTTTTGTCGCACCAGAAGTCGCTGGTCCCACAACAGCTACTACTTTATCTTTTGCAGTTAGGTTGGCTGCAACTGATGTTGCTTCACCATTTTCAGATTTGTTGTCCTTTTCGATCAATTCTAATTTTTTACCAAGTACACCGCCTGATTCGTTGATTTCTTCAACTGCAAGCTTGATACCTTCTTTTTCAGCATTCCCGTATGCTGAAACATCGCCAGACAGCTCCATATTCATCCCGATTTTGATGGTATCGCCTTCAACCTTATTTCCACCGCCGCTTGCACCTCCGCCAGCTGCTGGTCCACATGCTGCTAGTAAAAATAGACTGGCAAATAAAAAGCTAAATTTTTTCATCTTGTTTCCCCCTTGAGTTTAAAAGTTGAACGGGCGTTTTTACCATTGAAAAAAACAACACTCGTACGACTTGAGTCTGTATTTCCTCTGAATAATTCTCCGTGCATATATAATTATTAAAGAGTATGTATACAAATATAATCAAAAACGAAAGAAATGTCAATGAATTTTCAGAAAATTTCTATAATTCAAATTATTGGAAAAAATTTCTTGTTTTAGTCTTAACTGATTTGACAATACGTACATCAAAAAAAGGCAAAACGAGAAATCTCCTTTGCCTTTTTTGAGTGATCAACGTCTATTGATTTTCATTTTTTTGATGCATCGTTTGGAAATTTGCCGCTGCTCCAATCAAGTTTGCGTCATTATTGTATTGACAAGTCACGATCTGCGGAACAAAATCATTCAAACCAAACTGAGCAAGTTTTTTCTTCATTCGACGGTCGATTTCATCCAACAATCCCTCTTTAGCTGAAACACCGCCACCTAGAACGATCATCTCCGGATCAAATGAAAATTGAATACTAAACAGCCCTTGTGTTAAATAATCGTAAAAGTGATTGACCTCTTCAATCGCCAACTCATCTCCTGCTTTTGCAAACGAAAATACTTCTTCCCCCGAAAAAGTTTCTTTCGCTACACCTTTTCGTTTGCAGTAACGCCAAGCCATTTGAACTGCTGTTCCTAAATGACTGAAGGTTTTCCCCTGATCCAAGTACATCAGTCCAAACTCACCGCCGTAAAGATGCGCTCCTTTGGCGATTTGACCTTTATGGAAAATCGCACCGCCGATCCCTGTCCCGATCACAACAAAAGCGACTTCCTGTTTTCCCTTGGCAGCGCCCTCATAAATTTCCGCCATTCCTGCACAATTGGCATCATTTTCGATCGCTACAGGTAGTTTGAATAGCGCTTCCAATTCTTTAAAAATATTGAAGCCATGAATATAAGGTATCGCAGATATTCCGTTGATCATCTGTTTTTCTACATCCACTACCCCCGGTGCACTCAACGCAACGCCTTCAACCGTAGTCTTTGTCTCTGTAAAAACAGTTAATAAAGACGCTTTCATTTCTTCCCATGTTTTCGGTGTAGTAAACTTTCCTTTATCAGTGATCTCCTGGCCATTCCATACACCATGTTTTACTGCTGATCCGCCAAAGTCAAATGTCAAAATTGCCATCCTAAACACCCATCCTCATCTATTTTTTCTTATTCCTTCTATAATTATACGGACCATGATATTCCTGATCCGGATTTCTTTTTAGGCTAAATTTTAATGGGACATAGTCGATACCACCTTTAGTCAACGGATGACAACGTAAAAATCTGGCTGTTCCCATCGTCACACCCTTGATTGTTCCATGTGTTTGAATCGCATCGATCATATATTGGGAACACGTTGGATGATAACGGCAGCTAGCTGGCAGCCCAGGTGAAATAAAACGTTGATAAAAACGCACCATTCCTACAAAAACATTTTTTGCCATTTCGTCCCTCTTTTCTCTATCCGCAAAAACTATACCCTGTTTTAACGCCGAATGCAAGTTTGCTGGAACAAAATAAAAACATTTTTAGATTCCTTTTTGGTTCTGAAAAAGAAAACTATTCAAATCTCTAAAAGGGTGCTAAAATAGGGACAAGTAACTTTATTACATATCACTAATCAATGAAACGGAGAGAAGCAACGATGGGTTTAAAATTCGAACGAAAAGACGATTTAGATAAATTATTCGACGCTTTTGCGGTAGATCCTAAAAAAGTCGAAATGCCTAAAGAAGAACTAGAAAAGCAAGCAGCTAAAGCTGAGCAAAAAGAAGAACAGAAAAAAGAGCAATAAAAAAAAGCTTTGACAACTCTTTCGAGAAGTCAAAGCTTTTTTTATAAATATTTTTCAATCGCCTGCCAAGCTTCTTCCTTGCCTTCTTTCGTTTGGGAAGAAAAAAGAATGAAGTCGTCAGACTTATCGAAATTCAATGCTTTCTTGATGATACTTTCGTGTTTGTTCCATTTTCCACGAGGAATCTTGTCTTTTTTGGTTGCAACCACGATCACTGGAATTTCATAGTATTTTAAAAATTCATACATTTGAATATCTTCCTGCGTCGGTGCGTGACGTAGATCGACTAATGAAACAACAGCTTTTAATTGTTCCCTTGTTGTCATATACGTCTCGATCATCTCACCCCATTTGGCCCGCTCAGTCTTTGAAACTTTCGCATAGCCGTATCCGGGAACATCGACAAAATGCAATGCATCTTCAATCAAATAAAAATTAAGCGTTTGTGTTTTCCCCGGTTTACCGGAAGTTCTGGCTAAATTCTTTCGATTGATCAACGTATTGATGAATGAAGATTTGCCAACATTTGAACGGCCAGCTAGAGCAATCTCCGGCAATTCTGTTTCTGGATATTGTTTTGGTGAAACTGCGCTAATAATAATTTCAGCATTATGAACTTGCATGTATTGACCTCCTAACATAAAAGACTAAAACGGAAGTTCAGCTCCGTGTCTATCCGAATAAGCTGAACTTCCGTCTCGTCATGTACATAACAATCAATTTTTTGTCTTGTAAATGATTAGCCTGCTTTTTTATCTGTTTTATCGTAGATGATCGCAGGTTTTCCGGTCCCGTCTGCTGCCATTTCTGTAATGATCACTTTTTCGATCGTATCATCTGAAGGCACGTCAAACATGACATCCATCATGATCTCTTCAATGATCGAACGAAGTCCACGGGCACCAGTGTTTCGTTCAATTGCTTTATTAGCGATCGCACGAAGAGCATCCTCTTCAAATTCCAATTCTGTATCATCTAATGATAATAATTTTTGGTATTGTTTCACTAATGCATTCTTAGGCTCAGTTAAAATGCGGACCAAGTCATCTGTTGTTAATTTTTCTAATGCCGCAGTTACTGGTAAACGTCCAATAAATTCAGGGATCAAACCAAATTTCAATAAATCCTCTGGAATGATTTGCTGCATGATACTTTCATCTTCATTGACTTTACTATTATTTGTACCAAAACCGATCGTTTTTTCGCCTAAACGATTTTTTACGATTCCTTCGATACCGTCAAAAGCTCCGCCAACAATGAATAGTACATTCGTTGTATCGATTTGGATAAATTCTTGATGCGGGTGTTTACGTCCACCTTGAGGCGGCACACTTGCAACAGTTCCTTCCAAAATTTTAAGTAAGGCTTGTTGAACGCCTTCACCAGAAACATCACGTGTGATCGAAACGTTCTCACTCTTACGAGCGATTTTATCGATTTCATCGATGTAGATGATTCCTTTTTCTGCACGCTCCACATTGAAATCAGCAGATTGTAATAACTTCAAGAGAATGTTCTCGACATCTTCCCCTACATAACCTGCTTCTGTTAAACTCGTCGCGTCAGCAATCGCAAATGGTACATTCAATGTTTTAGCTAATGTTTGAGCCAAAAATGTTTTCCCAGAACCTGTTGGGCCAATTAAACAAATATTGCTCTTTTGTAGTTCGACATCCTCAGAGCTTGACTTTTCTGATTGATTTACACGTTTATAGTGATTATAGACAGCTACTGCCAATGAGCGCTTTGCCTGATCTTGTCCAATAACATATTCGTTTAAGACATCCAAAATTTCTTGAGGTTTTGGGACATCTGTTAGTTCACGTACGGCTTCATCGTAAAATTCTTCATCAATAATCTCTTTACATAAGTCGATACATTCATTACAAATATAGACACCTGGTCCAGCAACGATCTTCTTCACTTCTTCTTGTGTTTTACCACAGAATGAACAGCGGACTGCACCATTGTTATTTGTATTATCGTACATGCATGTCACCTCTCTAAATTAAAAATGACTGTCCATACAGTCTTAAAACATAATAGCACAAAACAAGTGAAAATGCGAACATTGGATTTGTAAAGTTTTTATAAATAAAGCAATACTTATGTTATACTAAAATAGAAAAAATGATTTGCTGTAGCTTTACTAGACAGCAGTAAAAATGGAGGGAATTTCATGCTGGAACAGATTTTATTAGGAACATATACTCGTCGAGTAAGTAAAGGGATCTATCAAATTGCACTTGATACAGATCAAGGAAAACTTTCGGAAGCTTCTTTATTAGTAGAAGAAACTAGTCCTACTTACTTAACCATAGATCAAAAGGGTGCTCTTTTCAACGTGACATCTGTTGATGGAGAAGGCGGCATGGCAGCCTACAAAGCAAAAGACGATCATTTTGACTTGATCAACAAAGTAACGGAAGCTGGTGCTCCCCCATGTTACGTTTCAGTTGATGAAGAAAAGCAATTGGTTTTCGGTGCCAATTATCATCAAGGAATCATTCACGTTTATCGTATTTTAGCTGACGGCAGCTTGGAAGATGCGGATAAGATCATCCATGATGAACCTACTGGCCCGCATGAAAATCAAGACAATGCTCACGTACATTATACGGATTTAACGCCAGATGGCCGCTTGGCTGTTTGTGATCTGGGAACAGATCGTGTCTATACGTATGACGTTAGTACTGAAGGTAAATTATCAGAAGTTGCACAATACATTGCAGAACCCGGCACTGGTCCTCGTCACTTGGTTTTCCATCCAACGAATCAAATCGCTTATCTTTTTGGTGAATTGGACAGTACAGTGACTGTTTTAGCCTACAATGCAGCAGACGGTTCGTTTGAACAAGTGCAAAAAGTATCTACTTTGCCTGAAGGGTTCAACGAATTTAACGGCGGTGCTGCGATTCGCATTTCTGCTGATGGACGTTTTGTTTATGCGTCAAACCGTGGACATGATTCGATTGCTGTTTTTGCTACTTCAGAAGATGGTCAAAAGATCGACCGTATTCAGCTAATTTCAACAGAAGGTGAAATTCCAAGAGATTTTGACTTAGATCCTTCTGGTAAATTTGCTGTGGCAGCAAATCAAAATACGGACAATTTAACTCTTTATCGTCGTGATGAAGAAACTGGACTTCTAGAAATGATCCAAAAAGATGTTTATGCACCTGAGTGTGTTTGTGTCTATTTTAAATAAGAAATAAAAAAGCAGCAGAATCACGAAACGATTGATTCTGCTGCTTTTTTATTTTTCATAAGTTCGTACTTCGGCTTTTGACTCTTGGATCATCTCCAACGTTCGGTCAAAATTACGAGAAGCATAAGCATAGAACAACACATCTACAACAATAAATTGATCATGTAACGAGGTTGTTGCCGCACTTCTAAGGACGGCTTCGTTTGAACGTACTGTCTGAAGTGAATAGGCTACCTTGTTGGTCAACGTGTTGTTGCCAAATTGAGAGAGCCCGATCGTTTTCAGCTGATGTTTTTTCGCTACATCAACTAAGCGCAGCACTTCCTTCGTTTCCCCCGAATGAGAAACACAGAAAAAGACTGCATCTTTTGGAGCTGAAACTAGAATCGTCACTAAAACATGAGAGTCTTGTACACAAACGACCGTTTTACCGATCCGATTCCATTTTTGAGCAATGTTTTCCGCCACTAAATAAGAAGCCCCTATGCCAAAAACATAAATGATCGGTGCAGCGACCAACAGATCGACGATCGTTTCTACTCGTTCTTCATTTAATAACGCGACTGTTTCCTGCATCGATTGATAGGCATTTCCCAATAATTTTGTCTTGATTTCATCGACCGATTCATTTGCTGTGATATCTGAATACCCTTCATACACAGGTGTTTCAATTTCAGCAGATAAACGAACTTTCAACTGAGTAAAACTAGACACATCGATTTTCTTACAAAAACGAATCACGGTTGCTGGACTCGTCCCTGCATAGTTGGCTAATTCTGCCGCTGTCATATCGATCACTTTTGTAGGATCTTCTAAAATCGCGTTTCCTATTTTTTGTTCAGATTTTGGCAGCACATCCAACAGACTGATAATTCTACCTTGAATATTTTCACCACTCATTTACTGCTCTCCTTTTTATGTACATTAGGGCGAATCATAGAAATTCGCCCCTGCATTCAATAATAAGTTATACTTCCCAATGGTACTGCTCGTTTTGCTCCAGTCGCATTTGGGACATTTCCGCTTCTATGCTGCAGTGTTTGATTTGCTAAAATAGCCATTGCAACAGCCTCTTTGGCTTCAGAAGAAAAACCGATCTCTTCTTGGATCAATACGCTAGCTTCCGGTAATTCTTCTTTGACCATCGTAACCAGTGTGGGATTATAACTTCCCCCGCCCCCGATAATAAGCTCTGTTTTACCCTTTATGAAAGGTCGAACCGCTTCTGTGATCGACTTTGCAGTGAACATCGTTGCCGTTGCTATCAAATCTACAGGATCTAATGGCCATTTCTCGATCAAAGCCATAGTGAACTGTTTACCAAAGTCTTCTCGTCCAGTTGTTTTTGGATATGCCTTTTGAATATAAGGATGTGCCATCAATTCGTCTAATAAAGCTTGATTCACTGCTCCTTGTTTTGCGTAAAAACCATCGTTGTCATACTCTTGACCGAAAAAGTGGACGCATAATTCATTCATGATCACATTCCCAGGCCCTGTATCAAATGCAATCATATCCGTCAATTTCCCAGATTCTGGCAGTACGGTAACATTTCCGATCCCACCAATATTTTGTAAAAGTCTTGTGGTGCCTCTTTTTTGGTACAATACATATTCTGAATACGGAACGATCGGTGCTCCTTGTCCGCCAACTGCCATATCTCTTTCTCTAAAGTTTGAAACGACTGTCGTCTTTGTTCGCTCACAAATAACAGCGGGATCTCCGATTTGCAAGGTAGATGCAACAAAATCCTCTCTCTCAAATGGAATGTGAAACAAGGTTTGTCCATGACTGCCGATAAATTCTAGCTCTTCACTTGAGATTCCTGCTTTTTCACACACTAATAGAGTCGCTTGTGCAAATCGTTCTCCTAATTCAACATTCAGTGAGCAGATCTTTTCAACATCAGAAGACTCTAACGATAGGGCCTCCCGAATTCTTTTCAATGTAGTTCTTTCAAACGGCAATGTGGAAAATGCTAGAAGCTCGACCATCGTCTCTTCATCTTTGCCGCTAATGTCAACTAAGGCTGCATCGATTCCGTCTAAAGAAGTTCCTGACATCAAACCAACTGCATATACCATTCTTTACACCTCTATTATACTGTTTTTAGTTTTAAATGTCTCCATTGCTTTAGTGACTCGTGACCTCGTGAAAAGCAAATTTCTGCCAAGGTCTAATATACGGCAGCAGAACTTGATCAGCAGTGGTAACTTTGCCAACAACGTTTGATTTACCCGAATTTTTCATAGGTAATAACGCTAATTGCAGTTCTCCTGCATAGTGTGCATACAATGATGTCTCTATGATGACATCACCAGTTTGCATATTCACCGTGTGAAACGGCGTAAAATCATGACCTTTGTACTTCACACGACTCTGTGTCGAACGAATAACATAGTCGGAAACATCTCCGCGATTAAAATGGAACTCGTTCAAAATAATATTTCTTTCCGTCTCAGGTGTTCTATTATCGATCTCACAATCAAACGTTAAACGATAGGGATCAAGCTCACTCAATGCTTTTAATTCGGCTTCTGAAGCAAAGGCATTAGCAATAATTACATCATCGATCAAATCTGTTGCCCACAAATGTTTAGCTTGTGTTGTGATTGGCCAGTTTCGATGCAGCTCCAAAGTACATAACCCCTCCTCAACTGGCCAAGGACCCACTTTGGCGGTAGGAGAATTGATAAAAGCAGCAGTTCGGATGCCTTGTTCTTTATAAACCTTTGTTGTTTCCAAAAAATGCTCATAACTTAAACCAGTATAACGATGAGGATAAAAATTATGGCAACCTAATAACTTATCTGCATTTGCTTGATAGCTTAAAATATTTTCTACATAACGCGTGCCTGAACTAATATTCAATTCGATCGATAGATCTTGCGGATTAAAACTCATAATCGATTCTTCGCTTCCAGTGAAGCCCATATCTAAACGAATCCCATCTGCTCCAAGTTCTTTAAAAAAAGATAAGTCATTATAACTGATCCCAAGTTCATTGAATACTTTTGGGCTAACATCTGCAATAACTTCCATGCCTAGATCTTTAGCATAAAAAATCGTTTCTTTAAATGCTGCAACAATTTTTTCTTTCCCTTCATCAACAGATAATAAACAAGTAAACACCCGTTTGAAATTATAAGTTGCTGCTAATGATAAATAGCTTTTGATTTCTTCTACGCTGCTATGATTTGGATAAATCGATAAGCCAAGTTTTCTCATTATTTTTGCTCCATTTCGTAAGTAACTCTCTTTTGTTCTGCTATTAGTCGACTGCTTTCAAAAAAAACTACTGCCAATATCCCGCTTACACCATAAATGATTTGCCGAACTCCATCTGACATATTCGGAAACAGTAAACTAGGAACCAAGGCGATCAAAAAAACGAGACAGCCAGTCAACCAACGATTCGGTAGCCAATTTTTCTTCTTTAAATAATGAGTCAGGAATAAACCAACGATAATAAAAACAACACTTGCTGTTAAAAATATGATCTTTGTCATTCTAATTTCCTCTCTTCTAAAACCAACTAAAATAAGAAACTGGAAATCCACCTAAGTCTATTTCCAGTATATCTATCTTAATTTGTTTCTCCCAAAGCATGCTCTTTTTCAAGTTCATTGTTATCATAGATCATCACAAATGGGTAATAAATCACCACAGAAATAACGATCAAAATAACATTCAATACAGCTGCCCGCCAGTCACCGCCTGTCGCCAAGTATGCACCGATCGGACCAGGCAACGTCCATGGTGCAGTGAAAATCACGCGATTCACTAAGCCTAGCTGTGTAGCAAACCAAGCAATCGTTGCTGTGACCATCGGTGTTAAGATAAACGGAATGATCAAAATAGGATTTAAAACGATCGGTGTTCCAAAAATCAACGGCTCATTGATATTGAAAATCGCTGGCGCTAAAGTAGCTTTACCCAATTTTGAAGCAAATTGCGATTTTGTCTTAAAAGCAAGTAATAAGGCTAACCCAATGGTACAGCCAGAACCGCCGATCCAAATGAACCATTGGTAAAAAGGTTCAGCTGCAATACTTGGCAGCTCTTTTCCAGCAGCCATCGCAGCAGTATTGCCATCTAATAATTGTAGCCACAATGGTCGAGCCAAGGAACCAACGATCGATACGCCATGAATCCCAAAAGACCAGAAAAAAGTGATCAAGAAAATCAAAAGTAACACACTAGGTAAGCTGTCAGCAGCACTCACTAAAGGGCTTACAATCTTTGAAATCGTTGAATGCCAGTCAAAGCCGATAAAGTAAGTCAATGTAGAAATTCCTAAAATTACGATCAAGGTCGGTGTCAATGTTTCAAATGATCTGGCAACTGCTGGAGGTACTTGTTCCGGCATCGTGATTTTAAATTTTGATTTATCTGTTAAACGATAAATTTCTACAGCTAAGATCGATGTAATGATCCCGACAAACATACCGCCACCGCCTAAATTAGCCATTGGCAATACAAAACCAGCAGTTCCTGCCGCATCCAGCGCCTCAGCTGGAATATTAACTGGAACAAATGTTAATAAAAATGCAATCGTAGATAAGATCCCGCCGGATATCACATCCAAATTATAAGTCTTAGATAAACTTGCACCAATACCAAAGGTAGCATACAACGTCATGATATACATCGTCATTCGATACGGTAACAGAATCGTTGCGGCATTAGCAGTTAAAAACTGTGTTACACCCCAACTGGCCGGTAGCGGCGGAAAGGCAATAATCAAGAAGAACGATCCGATAATGATCAAAGGTAATGTGGCAATGATTCCATCTCTTATCGCACGTAAATGACGTTGATTTGCCAGCTTAGCCATCGGTCCAGCTAAATGAACTTCAATAAACTCAGTAAACTTTTTCACTAAACTCATCTCCTAATTTACACTCATTTTATTTATAAAACCCTTACATAAAGCCCTTACAAAAAATCATAAAAAAACATAATTGCACAACCACTAATCATTTCCTGTCGTACGAAGAAATATAACCTTTTCTGTAAAACATGAACAAGTGCCTCTCTCTAATTCTCTGTTTTCTCCCTTCATTACTTTCGTTTTCCAGTTTTCGATATACATTCATGTTCTGTCAATCAATGCTTATTCCTCTCATCGACAAACCTATCATACAGCTAAAGAACTTTTTTTTCAATATTTTTTTATAAAAAAAGAAATAAAATTTCTTAATGATCAAAAAAAGAAAAAGAATAGTCTTTAATAGCTGTCATCTTCTCTCCTAAAAACTTCGTTTCAATACACTATATTGATCAGCAAATAACGAGGCTAACATAAAAAAGACTCCTTTTAAGACATAAGCCAGCAATTGAACATCACTTTTTTATCGAAAAAATAAATGATTCCTCTACTTATTACTTAGCATTAGCTCCTTTTTATTTAGCCTCGTTTGCACTTTATCTCGTCAAATCATAAAAAAATCAAATCCATCTTCTGGTTCTCCAACTTCAAACCCTAGTATAGCTGTTGCTTGTTTTTTAAACAGCGTAAACCAAGCATTCCAGTCATCATCGGATAATCTAGCATAAAATTGCAGCCCGCTTGGTTCTACAGACACCTCAATGATCTCTTCATTTTCATCATTGGCAAACCAAGTTGGAATCCCCTCATAGTATCCTTTCCACTGCGGCATTTCTGCATAAAGGAGTTGAAGACGTGTCCAGTAGATATCAGGCAATGTATAGTGAATATTCAAGTTATGATTGTGTACTTTCATTGATTAGCGGTTCCTTTTTCATAGATTTGGTACTGTTCTTCATTTAAAAAGTTATCATAGATAAAATCTACTGGATAAAGGGCTTTGCTAGACAAACAAATTTCTCCAATTTTCGGACCGATTTCAGGTACAATCTCTTTTGCTCTTTCACTATCAATAAAAACAGCGTAGCTAAATTCATCTTGTCTATTCATCAATCCAAAATAAATAGCACTGATCGAAGGGTCATTTTTGGCATAAGCAACTAAAAAATCAATGATTGCCTCAGGTCGTTCAGCAGGTAAACCAATATGAATCTTAGTATCTTGTTTAATGACATGATGAGAAGAAAAAACAGATCGATTCAACTGTACGCTATCTGTGTTCGGATTAAGCCATAAAAAATCAATTCCTAGATTCTCCTCAAAAAGCTTAACGATACCGTCGAAATCCAAAGCAATAAAGCGATCATTTTTTTTATAGGCCGGAACATGTTGACTGACATCTGTGTACGCATATAAAAATGTTTTCCCGTCCGGCATACTACCAACACTGATATGTCCATCCTCATTTATATCAAGGATCACATTTGAAGCTGTTTTGAGCCAAGCGATCACCTGCTTTATTCCTTCTTCATTTCTAGGATAATTAAATGCGTTTGACGGCGTAACCTTTTGCTTTTTTTTAAATAAGTTAAAAATAGTCATTTTCATTCTCCTTTTTCATTTACTTAGACTTAATAACAGTTAAAACGAGCGTCACTAGATTTTCTGAATAGTGCATATGATTCTTATTTAGCAAATAAGCCAGTTCAACTTTGTCTTTTAAACTGAATCGAAAAAAGAAACGTTGGTTCCAGCCTGAACACCAGTCTTTCAGTTGTTTTTCGATTTGATTTTTTACTTGCTGATCAGCAGCCTCTTTGTAAAGTAGTATTAGATCGAAGAAATAATCCCTTCTATTTTCAGCTGCTAAGATTTTAATGATCGACAATTGCGTAGATAGCTCTTTTCTTTCTTGAAACATCGGCAGTAGTTGCTCTTTGATTGCCAGCGAATAATTTTGGATCAGTCGCTCTATTGCTTTTTTACGCACTTCTCTAGAAGAATCAGAGACATAGTCGACAGCTAAAGACAACTGTTCTTCTAATGGTAAACAGTTGGACCAGTTCAACACTGACAATCTAATTTTCTTTTGCTTAGCATGGCGTAAAGACAACATCTGCTCTTGATCTCTGCAATCTTGTAAAAGTGCTAAGCCATGGACCGCACTGTTTAACTGGGTGTCCATTTTCGTAAGATAATAAGCTCTGCAGTCGATTTCTGGGAAATGCTTCCTCACGTATGCTAATGCCAATTCTTTGATTGCGGTTGTTCGATCTAAAAGTCTCGCTATCATGCGTCGATCCTTCAAGCGATTATTATAACACCATTCACAAGCTAACTTACGAATGATCATACTGTGATGGTTCAATAGTTCGTCTAGGTATTGTTCCTCCCATATCCTTTCTTTTTGAATTTCCCGAAATGTCCAGACTAAAATAACTCGATCTTTACTGACTAACCCATTTCTCATCGTTTGTTTTCGATCGTTCTCCTCTAGTAAAAAACTCCATTTAAAAGCTGTTCTGGCGCAATCATTATCAAAATTTCGTTGCCCGTTCAATAATAGCTGTGGGCGTTCTAAAACTGATTTCTGCAGTTGATTATAGATGATCCTATTTTCTTCATATGTCAGTTGCTTCAGCTGATCGATCAACGGTAAACAAAAAATCAATTCTTGTTCTGAAATGAATCGATTCTTTTCAGTGATCTCTTTGGACGCTCGTTCCCGCAAAATCTTAAGATGGTCATTCAACATCACTAATAAAAAACGAAGCGGTACTTCTTCGCTCTCTTCAATCAATTTTGACAAAGCAAATTCTCTGATATACCCATTGGGATGGCAGGTCAATCCACCCCAAAAGAATGCGGCATGTTTAAATGATAACTGCTGAAGATCGTCTTCACTGATCTCCAGCCAGCACCAATTGCTCCGACCATATGAAAAAGCGCGTAATTGTTTAAATGTATTCAAAAAACGTTTCGGTGTTTCTTCCTCGAATAGACGACTCAAATCCTCTAAATATCGTTCTCGACACTCTTGATTAATAATAATTTTTTGATAGCAATACTTGATTGCATCTGCTGTATTCTTTATTTCCTCATGTTCTGCTTGTAATACCAACAACTGACTCATTTGATTTCCTCATGATTCATTTATTTTCTTTATTGAAGATAGTTTCATTTTACCATATTAGAATTCTTAATATTTTTATAATCCAAGACATTGTACATGACCTGCAGAAATAGTTTCCCTATACTTGAGATAACACTTGTAATCAATCTATGTTTTATCAAGGAGGAAAAGAATGAATATTTTAGTCGTCGGTGGTGCCGGTTATATTGGTTCCCACGTGGTTAAGCAGTTAGCGGATACAGAGAATCAAATCGTAGTTTTAGATAATCTTCAAACAGGTCACGAAAAAGCAGTCACAAAGCCAGCGATATTTATTCATGGTGATGTAAGAGACAAGTCCTTACTTAGAAAATTGTTTGCTGAATATTCATTTGATGTTGTGTTTCATTTTGCAGCAAATTCTTCTGTTGAAGAATCAATGAAGGATCCTTTACTTTATTTCAACAACAATGTGTCTGGTCTTATTACCCTTTTAGAAGTTATGAATGAATTCGCAGTGAAAATGATCATCTTCTCTTCAACAGCAGCTGTTTATGGTGATACTTCTGAATCTGTGATTACGGAAAGTTCTGAGATCACACCAAAAAATCCTTATGGGGAAAGTAAATATATGATGGAAAAAATAATTCAATGGTGTCATACAGCATATGGTATAAACTATGTCGTCTTAAGATATTTCAATGTTGCTGGAGCGGACCTAACCGGGCTGATTGGGGAAGACCATCGTCCAGAAACACATTTGATCCCTATTGTCTTAGGAGTCCCGATGGGCAAAAGAGAGGCCATCACGATTTTCGGAAACGATTATGACACGAACGATGGAACAACAGTCAGAGATTATGTCCATGTGGTCGATTTAGCAGATGCACACTTATCAGCAATGGCTTATTTACTTGAGGGAAATGAAAGTACGATTTTTAATGTGGGTAGTTCTGTTGGTTTTTCTACACTGGAAATCATTCATAAAATTGAAGAGCAGACAGAAAAGACGATTCCAATCAAGTATAGCGAACGCCGAGAAGGTGATCCACATTCATTGATTGCTTCCAGTGAAAAAATCAAAGATGTCTTAGGCTGGACTCCTCTTCATACTGACTTAGATTCAATTATTGAGAGCGCTTGGTCTTGGCATTTAAATCATCCAAATGGCTACGAGGAATAAAAAAATAAACATCCATGTAACGCATCAAACCGCGTTACATGGATGTTTATTTTACTAGCTATGTCTATTTCCGCAAAATCTTTTCCATTGCTTTTCCTTTTGCTAATTCGTCTACTAATTTATCCAGATAACGGATTTTTTGCATCAGTTCATCTTCAATGTCTTCCACTCGATACCCACAAATAACCCCTTTGATCAGAGATACATTTGGATTAAGCTGCGGCGCTTCTTCGAAAAATGTTTCAAAATCATTCATTGAATCTATTTGACCTTGCAGCTCTTTTTCATCATAGCCTGTCAGCCAAAAAATAATTTCATCAACTTCTGCTTTCGTCCGTCCTTTTTTCTCTGCTTTTTGCACATAAAGCGGGTAAACGCTCGCAAAGGACATCCCAAAAATCCTCGGTTTCTTTTCAGTCATCTCTTCTCCAACCTTTCATTGATCAGATTTTCACTTTAGTATTCAGTCTTCAAAATCGTCTTTGTCCTTTTCTTGACGGAGTTGATTTATCACTGATAATAGTTCTTGAGTTTTTCTTTGTTCAACTTGCTTCAAACACCCTGCAATACGACTTAGATAATCTTTTTTCTCCAGCTCAAGTTTTTCATCCAAAGATATTTTTTGAGTCTTTTTTTGAATACTTGTATTGATAGAATGTTTATGTTCTTTCTCTTTACTCTTGCTTATTATAATTAACAGCAAGACAAAAATCAAAAATAGAATGAGCCACAACCCCATGATTTTTCACTACCTATCCTTTTTTATCACTAATAGCCGACTCTTTCAATTTTGTCGTTTTTTTGAAAAAGTTCTAAAAAAAGAGCGAGAAAAAGAAGTCTGCTCTATGATTTAAGACAAAACTACTTGCTTCTCGCTTTTTTTCGATTTAGTGTTTAAAATAAACCGAATGTTATCCTGATCCTCTCGATTTATTATTGACCTAAAATATCTAAGATGATTTGAGTATGCATTGCTGCACCTGTTTTGAAGCAGTCTTCCATGATTTTAAATTTTGGATGGTGATTCATATAGCCGCAGCCTTCAGCTGCTGTTCCTCCACCTAAAATAAAGAAAGATCCTGGCTTGACATCTGTATAAGCAGAAAAATCTTCACCGCCCATCATTTTAGGCGCTTCAAACATTTGCGCCTTTCCAACAACTTTTTCTGCCGCTGCCAGCACTAAATCTGTTGCAGCACTATCATTGTTGACCTCACTGTACCCTAAAAGATAATCCAGATCATACGTTGCATCGTACATCTTACAAACATGATCGATGATCGCTTCGATCCGTTGTTTGACATATTGGCGAATTTCTTTGTCATTCGTACGAACCGTTCCTTGAATCTGTGCAGTATCCGGAATGACATTTGCTGTTTTACCCGCATTGAATTCACCGATCGAAATCACTGCATTTGAAAATGGACTGATGTTACGTGAAACAATATTGTTCAAATTATTGATGATTTCAACACCGATCATGATCGGATCAACTGAAAGTTCTGGTGTCGAACCATGTGATCCTTTTCCTTGAATCTTCAATGTAAAGACATCAGAAGCGGCACTAGCAGCACCTTTTCTTGTACCGATCATACCTACAGGAATGTTTGGGGCAATATGCAGACCAAACACTAGATCCACATCATCCATTACTCCTGCTTCAACTAATAGCTTCGCGCCGCCTGGTGGTTCTTCTTCTGCCGGTTGAAAAATGAATTTCACAGTACCAGCAATTTTATCCTGCATCTCTGTCAGTGTTTTCACCGCGCCTAAAAGCATCGCTGTATGTGTATCGTGCCCACAAGCATGCATCACACCTGGATTTTCAGATGGAAATTCAACATCTGCCTCCTCAACAATAGGTAATGCATCGATATCCGCTCTTAATGCGATCGTCTTGCCTGGCTTGCTACCTTTTAAAATTGCGATCACACTATTTTCTGTCAACGAGCTGACTTCCAAATTAGGAAACTCAGCTAAGATCGATTGAATGTATTTAGCTGTCTCAACTTCGTGAAAGGATAACTCGGGGTGACGATGTAAATGTCTTCTCCATTTCACCATTTCTGCCTGCGGCATTTTCTCTTGGATATTTGTCATTCTGGTTCCTCCTTCAGGGTGTATCTATCATAGTATTTATTTTTGCTTCACAAATAAAATCGTAACTGCAGTCAATAATCCTGCTACTAAAAAGAAATAAAAAGTCGAAATATATTGCCCTCCAGATAATTCTACTAATTGACCGATCAATGTCGGCGCAACAAACCCGCCAAGAATTCCTCCTGTAGCAAGTGTACTATAACTCGGGGCAAATTTTGCTCCTTCAAATATTTTTAAAGGAATACTCATCATCGAAACAAAGGAAATGATCAAAAAGAAATTAGCTAATCCCATAACTAATGACAATAACACAAGATTTCCGATGAAGTATGATGAAAAGGTGGCTAAGGTTCCTAAAACAGCTGTAACTGCTACGACCGTTTTTTCCATATTCTGAAAGAAACGACCGACGATATAGCTGCCGCCAATAGAGCCGATCAACATAAATAGACCACCCACGCTGCTAACGATCGCTGCGCCATTTAGATCCAATCCACGCTCTCCCGTTAAAAAGCTCGGCAACCAATTTGACAATCCATATAAAATACAATTAAGGAAAAACGCACTGAAGAATATGATCCAAACACGGATATCCGACCAGATTTGCCAAATCGATAGCTTATCTGTCTTAGTAGCGACAGCGATTTCCTGTTCTTCTATTTTCTCTTTTCTTGGGATCACCAAAATAAGGAATATCGCAATCAAAACAGCGACCACAGTCAAAATCAGGTAAGCGTTTTTCCAACCAGCTTTGGTAATGATCGGTGATAAAACTAACGGACCAATGAACCCGGCGACTCCAGCAGAAGACAGCAGTATCCCTTGTGCAAAGGTTCGCTTTTCGGGTGCAAAATTCACCGTAACTTCCTTACTTGCCGAAGAGGCGTAACCGGAATGCGCAAGAAATCCTGTTAAAAAGCGAAGAGACATAAACATGATCAATGATGTCCCAAAACCAAATAGTAAAGAAAACAAGCCCATCCCAAATACAGAACCGATCAAAACAATTCTTGAACCAGCCTTATTGATCACTAGTCCCATTGGGATTTGCATCAACGCATAGCCCAGGAAAAAGGCGCTCATGATCATTCCTTTCGCCGCAGGCTCAAGTCCAAATTCTTCTGAAATCGGGATCAAAGAATACCCTACTGACATTTTATCGATATAGACCATCGTATACCCTAAAAATAGTGCAATTAATAACAACCCTGTCCTTTTTGATTCTTTTTTCTCCATAAAGACCTCCTCAAACGATAAAAACTGTGAGCTTATTCTCTAAATGAAAAAATAAATGTCGTTTTTGATGAACTTGATCGACAAATGTTTTTCTTCCCCACAATAATTGCTCATTCTTATAGTATAATCTATTACTTAACGAAAAAAAAGAATAACATGGCATTATTATTAAAAAAAAGTGAACGAAACATTATTTTAAGCTAAGTATATACACCATTTATTCTGATTTAAAATCAAGTAACAATTTAAGCTACCATAAAAAAAGTTCGAAAGTCAAGATATCCCCCAAAATGGGGATTTGACTTTCAAACTTTTTATATAACACGTTGATTTATTGTTATTGTTTTAGTAACTCTTTTTTGTGCAGGTATTCTTCTTCTGAGATCGTTCCTTTTACAAACTCTTCATCTAATAGATCAAGAGCAGATGAATGAGCACTAGCAGGGGCTGAATTTGAAGTATTTTTGATCATAGACTCATGAGATTGATTCCTTTGATTCTTCAAAAAGTAAATCACCGCAACAATCAGCACAGCGATCACTAACCACCAAATAAAGCCCATTCCTAATATATTTCCCCGCATCATCCCGCGGCTGCCATTAAAGTAAGTTGAACAATAGCCCATTTCGACATCTCCTATCTTGTTTTTACTTAGTATAAAGACAAAATATGGCAAAAGTGTGTCGAAATCATTTCTCATCTCAGCTTCTCAAAGAGAAATATGCTGGATCAATTTTTCATAAGAAGCAAAGGATGGATGCTTTGTGATTTCCCCTTCAGTGATCACCAATGACTGCTGATCGACGATCGCTTTTGTGAGGCGATCAGAAAACTCGGTAAAATCATTCGCTGTGTCTTCATTATAAGTCAATGAATAATACTTTGATTGACGATAGTACTTTTTCAATTGCTCAGATTTGATTGCTTGCGGCTGATCTGCAAAATATTCATCATAACGCGCTGAATCGATTTTCCCTTCTGTTACAGTCAATTGAAGTCTGCCGATCAGCCCATCACCAAAATCTTCTGCATAACCAATATATTTTGTGTCCGACGGCTGACGAATTTGGTCCGCCAACTCAGCAGCGATCACCATTAACCCTTCTCTAGCACTTGTAGATGAGCCTTTGACTGTATTAAAATGACCATCGACTCGATTTTCTTCACGCATTTGCTTTTCAACAAACGTAATACCATTCACTACTGTAACTAACGTCTCGTCTGTTCTTGGATTTTGTGCCTGAAAAAATGCATAATCGGACAATCGTTTGTTTGCTCCCGCGTATTTTGATTCATAATAGTTCTCAGCCCCATATTCATTGAATTCTACATTTACGATCGTATTTGCATCATCTGTAACGATTTCAACAATGCCTTTATTTCCGACATCAAAGTAACCTTCATTCGTGAAGTAATTTCCTTCCAATAATCCCAACGGCGGCTGATTTGACCAAAACATTTTTTTCAGCTTCTCTTCATAAGTATAGATAGGTTTAGGATTTGAGCCGAATGTTGTTTGTGTTGCTCCCGTCACGACATCATAATTATAAGACGTGTCTTCAAAGCTCAGCTTATTGACAATCTGCTCATTTGTTTCCGTCTGACTGGATGATGCTGGTTCTTTTTCAGTCGAATTGAATATGGCTTTCTTTTCTATCGTAGTTGATCTTTTTGTCTCTTTCCTTTGATCCGGCTTACAACCGACAAGAACGGTCAGAACGCATACAACCAAACCAGCCAGTACGTAATTTTTTCTCATTTAAACTTCCTTTCTATCGGTCATGTATTGAAGCGATAACCACTGCCCCAAATAGTTTCTATCGGTATTTCTGATAAATTCGCTTTCTTCAATTTTTCTCTGATACGTCCAACATGTACTACCACAGTATATATATCGCTGTCCAGCTCATCCATAGCCCAAACCTGACGAAAAAGCTGTTCTTTCATCCAAACCCGATTCGGATGTGTCATAAAGAAAAGTAATAAATCAAATTCTTTCGTTGTAAAAATGACCTCTTTCCCTAAAACATGGACTCTACGGGCACTTTTATCAATTACGATTTGGTTGCTTTCAATCGTTTCATTCGCTGAATCTGAACCTGTTAGTAGTTGGTAACGTTTGATATGCGCCTGTACTCTGGCTACTAATTCACTTGGACTAAATGGTTTGGTAAGGTAATCGTCCGCACCTAGACCTAACCCTCTGATTTTGTCGATATCCTCTTTTTTAGCAGAAACGATCATCAAGGGAATATTCTTTTTTTCTCTGATCCTTCTGCAAATTTCAAATCCATCCATCGATGGCAGCATGATATCTACGACGATCAAGTCAAAAGGCTCATTCAGTGCTCTGGTCAAGCCAACTTTTCCATCACTAGAGATTTCAGCTTCCATTTGATTGATTTCAAGATAATCTTTTTGTAATTCTGCAATGCTTGCATCATCTTCAATTAGTAATATCCTTGATTTTTTATCAGACATTCGACGATCCTCCATCAACTTTCTTCAATAAAATACTGACTGTTGTCCCTTTGTCCAGTTCACTTTCGATCATTACCTTTCCTTCATGCATATCGACGATTTGTTTAACGATCGCAAGTCCTAGCCCGCTACCGCCTGTCTGTGTCGGTCTAGCTTTTTCACCTCGATAAAAATGATCAAAAACGAAAGGCAGTTGCTCTTTAGCGATTCCTTGCCCATTATCTGTCACACGAATTTCTACGAACTGATCTTGATCAGAAATGTTGATGTCCACCGTAAGAGGACGTTCATTTTGCTTGAATTTCAGACTATTTTCAATTAAATTCGTAAAGACTCGATTTAACTGCATGCGATCACCGTATACCTTACTTGAAGAAGCTCTTTGATCAATAAGCTCCAGTGAAACCTGCTGCTTCCGTAACTGAAATTCTTCGATCAAATGTTTTAGGAACTCACTGATATTGATTGCTTCAAAATGAAAGGCTATGGCATCAGCATCTAATTTTGAATAAAGAAATAATTCTTCGATCAACTCGTTCAAAGCAATAGCTTTCGTATGGATCGTCCGCAAATACTTGTCTTGTTTTTCAGGTGAATCTGCTACACCATCAAGTAAGCCTTCCACATAACCGATGATCGATGTGATCGGTGTTTTCAAATCATGAGAGATACTGGCAACCAGCTCTTTCCGATTGATCTCAAGCTTTTCTTGTTCGTTCGTAGAGCTGATCAAAGCCGTCCGCATTTTTTCAAAATCATCTGTCAATTGCTTGACTTCCAAAGCAGTCTTTTCCGGCTGTTTGGTCATTGGCGCTTGTAAATGTCCTGTTCCTATCTCTGACATACCACTGCCTAAGTTTTCCAAAGGTTGAATGATCGTTTTCTTTAATAGTTGGTTTAAAAACAGCACTCCGCCAATAGACAATAATAAGATAAAAACAATGATCCAAATCCCCCACTTAGTCATAAAATCAAGGATGTTATTTTCTTTTTTTAATACTAATAGTGTTCCTGGAACCTGATTTTTAAAGTAGAAATCAAATTTCATATATCGATACAAACGTCCAGCATTGTCGATCGTTCCTCTGGTTTCAATATTATTGGCATCAAATTTAGGAAAATGAACGATCAATGATTTTTCTACCAGTTCTTGTGAATAGTAATTGATTTCTTCATTTTGACGTACAACGACGCCTAGAGATTCTCCTTCAAACTGCTGGATCATCTTTTTTACATCCTCTTCCGGATACAGTAATTGTTCCGGTTCTGTTTTTGCGATCCCCCGAAGTTTGACATACGCTAGTTCTTCCTCCGGGCTTAATGAACGTTGCTGCGTAAAGGTTCGGTATAACGTTCCTGGGCTAGGAATACGCCCAGTCGTAACGTACAAAACGATGCAAATAATAGATACCAAAGATAAACAAGCAATCGTTATTCCGCCAATATATGAAATGAGAAAACGCCTTTTGATCGTCATTTTTTTCTCCCTTTTCGCTATAAACCGGACCTTTACTAAGCTTTACTCAAGGATCAGAAACTAAATTCAGGAGCATAGTCTCCAGTATAAGGTTCATGCTCTACAAAAACAGTGATATCACTGCCGTTTTGATCTTTTCCAGTCCGTTTATAGGTGAATTTTTTATTGTTCAATTCCGTTAATTCCAATGCTGCCCCATATTTATTTTGTCCGATTGAGACATGTGCACGGATTTTATTGTTGTTCAATACATCAAAGTAACCAAAATCACCGCGACTGATCCCAGTTTCTAAATTGAAAAATTCATACTTATTCGTATCAGCATCAAATTTTGCCAAACTAATGAAATTTTTATTGTAGGCTGTAATATCATTTCCTGCTTCATCAAGAACTTTAGTGCCATTCCATAGTTGTTCGCCTAAAATTGCCGCACCGTTTCGTTTCGTCTCGATCGTGCCAGTCGTTGTGTTGAGTATTTTAGCTGGTTCTGTAAATGTCAGCTTTCCTTTATTATACGGGATATGTTCTACAAATACATCTACTTCATTTCCAGCCTGATCTTTGCCTTTTCGTGTATACGTAAATTTTTTATTCGTTAGTTCTGTAATACCAACAACTGCTTGATAGTTCATCGATTCTGAGATCAAGATTCTTTTCGTTCCATCATTAGTGATAAAGAAAGTACCGCGGTCTCCCCGACTTTCTCCTGTGTTTGCATCAAAAAATTCATATTGACCTGTTTTGCGATCATATTTTGCTAGACCAATAAAATTCGCATTTTCTTTTGTTAAATCGTTATGGTCTTTATCATATACTTTAGTTCCCTGCCAGTTCGTTTGTCCTAAAATTTTTGTCAGTTTATCGCCTTTGGTTTTATCCTTTGTTTGATTCAATTTTTCAACTTTGGGCTGATCACTGCTTTTGACACCTAAAGATTCTTGTGTCCCCACACTGCAACCTGCTAACAATATAGCCAAACTTGATACCCCAGCGATTATTTTTTTGCTATTTTTATTCATGATTCTTGCTCCTTCCAAAAATAAGATATTTTTATTTCCTACTCTTATTCTAGCGGGCGATTCTAAACTAGCTCTATCGAAAAAATAAACAAATTATAAACAATCACAGATATAAAAAAACCAGTCTAAACGATCATTCGTTTTAGACTGGCTTTTTAAGGGTTTAAAGCATCTTTCCTGAGTAAAATGACGCTGGTAATAAATCAAAATCATACGTTGCCAGCTCATCGAGAGTGATCGAAGCATGGGCTCCTTCATGCACCATCAAATTACTCAAGCCATTCGGATCGATATGAACCAAAATCACTGGTTTATCTGTGGCATAAGCATAACCTAATTCCCATGCTGTTCCACTATCAGAATAATTTCCATGATAGATCGCAACGACGATTTCTGCCCATTTTATATGTTTGATGTCATCTGTAAAGGTTTCGATCGACCATTGTCGTGAACCCACTTCGGCTCCATTATCTAGAGGATGACGCATCGGTGAAAAGACGGATAAGTTTTTTTGAGCTAAAATTTTTTCTACCTGCTCTACATACGCAATTTCTTCCTCATTAAAAAATGGACTAGCTAAATAAACTCGTTTCATTTTTATACTCCTTTTATTGATTTAATGAATTCAGTTGTTCTTACTTGTTAGTGTATCAAAGTTTAAATAAAACGCAAAGAACATTTGGGTCCTACAAAAAAAGCGACTGAGACATAACTCATCGAGCTACATTTCAGTCACTTACAGTTCAAATAAATATTGAAGAAAAAACAAATCATTCGAAGTTAAATGCTTCTATTCGGTTTATTTAGGTAAGTTTTCATAAAAAGCTGCTTTGGTAGCTGTTATATAAGGCGTCAACCATAAATAACCAATTCCAGCTGTAAGAATTGCCAAAATATGCCAGCCTAGGAAACTTAAATCTAATAGGAACAATTGCCCTTTATACCCTTTCATCAGCTTACGGCTGCGTGTGATACACTCTAAAAAGCCAGAACGTTCTCCTGTCTCTTCATACGTATCATAATAGACAAAATAAGCTTGTGAATAAGCATAGCCTTTAATGATCCCTGGGATGATAAATAATAACGACCATAAGAAAATGAAGATCGTCATTAATAGATAAACACAGATCACACCTAAAATCACTGGACCGGAAAAACCACGGAAGGCATCAGAAAATGGTCGGATTTCTTGTCTTTTTCCACGTAACAAATCAAGATACGTCCATGAAATCCCAGCACTAAATAATGCTGCCAATAGACCACCTACGAGTCCTCCTCCGCCGCCTCCACCGGAATTTCCATCATAGCTTGCTGTACCGCTTACGATATCCGGGTTGTTCTGAACGAATAAAATCACTGGTAAAACCAGTAAAATAAACAAAATAAGACCGATTGCAATTGAAATCAAGGTAGGGACCAATGACATCAACACACTATCCTTCCAGCGTCCACGAAGAACTGCTTTTGCTTCTGTTTTTAATTCAGCTCTTGTTTTCATAAAACTTCACTCCTTTCTTACATTAGTACAATTAGTATAACAAATATTTAGATTTTACAAAAAATATACGCCTTTTGAAGATGATCATTTTCATAAAAAAACACTCCTTTCTCCATTTAGACAGAGAAAAGAGTGTTCTTACTTATCATAACTATTAAGACTCTTTAGTAAAGATGTCTTATTTGTTTTTTAAGTTGTAGAAAGATTTCAAACCTTTGTATTCAGCAACTTCGCCTAATTGGTCTTCGATACGTAATAATTGGTTGTATTTCGCAATACGGTCAGTACGTGATAGAGAACCAGTTTTGATTTGTCCAGCGTTTGTTGCTACAGCGATATCAGAGATTGTTGAATCTTCTGTTTCACCAGAACGGTGAGAAACAACTGCAGTGTAGCCAGCTTCTTTCGCCATTTCGATTGCTTCAAATGTTTCAGTTAAAGTACCGATTTGGTTTACTTTGATCAGGATTGAGTTAGCGATACCTTTTTCGATACCTTCAGCTAATTTAGTTGTGTTTGTTACGAATAGATCGTCACCAACTAATTGAACTTTGTCACCTAAAGCAACAGTTAATTTTTTGAAACCATCCCAGTCATTTTCATCTAAACCATCTTCGATTGAGATGATTGGGTATTTCGCACATAATTCTTCGTAGAATGCGATCATTTCTTCAGTTGTTTTTTCGCCTTCGCCTGAATCAGCTAAAACGTAAACACCTTTTTCTTTGTCGTAGAATTCAGAAGAAGCAGCATCCATAGCAAGAACGATATCTTTACCAGGTACATAGCCAGCTTTTTCGATCGCTTCGATGATTACTTCGAAACCTTCTTCATTTGAACCAAGGTTAGGAGCGAAACCACCTTCGTCACCTACAGAAGTAGCTAAACCGCGAGCTTTTAAGATTCCTGCTAATGCATGGAATACTTCAGCACCATAACGTAACGCTTCTTTAAATGTAGGAGCGCCTACAGGCATGATCATGAACTCTTGGAAGTCGATACTGTTATCAGCATGAGATCCGCCGTTGATGATGTTCATCATTGGAGTTGGCAATACTTTTGTATTGAATCCGCCTAAGTAGTGGTATAAAGGCACTTCTAGGTAATCAGCAGCAGCACGAGCTACAGCGATAGAAACACCAAGAATAGCGTTAGCACCTAATTTACCTTTGTTAGGAGTTCCATCTAATTCGATCATTGCTTTATCAATTGCCATTTGGTCACGAACATCGTAGCCAATGATTGCTTCAGCGATGATGTTATTAACGTTGTCAACTGCTTTAACAACCCCTTTACCTAGGTAACGAGATTTGTCGCCATCACGTAATTCAACCGCTTCGTATTCACCAGTTGAAGCTCCAGATGGAACCATTCCACGGCCAAAAGCTCCGCTTTCAGTGTATACTTCTACTTCGATTGTTGGGTTACCGCGTGAGTCTAAGACTTCGCGTGCGTAAACATCAGTAATAATTGACATGTTTTGTCTCTCCTTTGAGTTTGTTTTATACTAAGGGGATTCGAGCTCCCTTAATTATGATTGTAGTGAATAATCCTAAGCTATGCAAACATTTTTTGCGTATTTCATAAATTATTCGATGAATCTTCGATTTATTGCGTATATTGTTATAAGCAGTGCCTATTTAACTGCATCCAACAAAGCTAAGAATGAGTCAGCTTCCAAGCTAGCTCCGCCGACTAAAGCACCGTCAACGTTTTCTTTTGCCATATATTCAGCAATGTTTTCTGGTTTTACAGAGCCGCCGTATTGGATACGAACTGCTTCTGATACTTCTTTACCGTATAATTTTTCTACAGTTGAACGAACAACACCACAGATTTCATCCGCAATGTTGGCATCTGCAGATTTACCAGTACCGATTGCCCAGATTGGTTCATACGCAATGACCATAGATGATACTTGATCGTTTGTTAAGCCCACTAAACCGTTAGTGATTTGTCCTTCGATCCATTCAGCTGTTTTTCCAGCTTCATAGGTTTCTAAAGATTCACCACAACAGAAGATCGGTGTCATATTGTTTGCAAAGATTGCTTTGGCTTTTTTGTTGATGTCTTCATCTGTTTCGTGGAAATACTCACGACGTTCTGAGTGACCGATGATCACATATTGAACACCTAGATCTGCGATTGCAGCTGGAGAATTTTCACCAGTGAACGCACCAGCATTTTCCCAATAGCAGTTTTGCGCAGATAATTGCACTTGTGAATCTTTAAGATTCCATGCTAATGGCGCTAAGAACAATGCAGGAGATCCGATTACTGAATCGACAACATCACTTGATGGAACAGCATTTTTTACTGCTTCAGCAAAGCTTTGTGCTTCTGCTAAAGTTTTATTCATTTTCCAGTTACCAGCGATAATTGGTTTACGCATGAAAAAACACTTCCTTTAATTTTATGGTGTAGATTGTTTAAACGGTGTTCAAAAGGCAAACGTTCAGTAATTTCCTTCACCTACTAAACTCCAATACTTGAAGTTCAGCAGGTTCAGTCCAACTACTCAAGCTTAAACGCCTTTTTATAACCTCTTTATTTATCGTTGATCGCTGCTAATCCAGGTAATTCTTTACCTTCTAATAATTCTAAGCTTGCGCCGCCACCTGTTGAGATGTGCGTGAATTTATCAGCAAAGCCTAATTGAATTGCTGCAGCAGCAGAGTCTCCTCCACCAATAATCGTTGTTGCATCAGCTAAATTAGCGATTGCTTCACAAACACCGATCGTTCCTTTAGCAAAGTTGCTCATTTCGAATACGCCCATAGGACCGTTCCAAACAACTGTTTTCGCACCATCTAAAGCTTGCGCGAATAAAGCAATTGTTTCAGGACCAACGTCAAGACCCATTTGACCTTCAGGAACATCACCAGTATGTTCTTCTGTTGGTACATCATTTGAGAATTCAGCTGCTGTGATCGAATCGATCGGCAAGATCAATTTGTCACCTGCTTTTTCGATTAATTCTTTCGCTAAAGCTACTTTATCTTCTTCTACTAAAGATTTACCGATATTCATCCCTTTAGCTTTGTAGAATGTATAAGTCATTCCGCCGCCGATCAAGATCTTATCTGCTTTTTCGATCAAGTTTTCGATAACACCGATCTTGTCAGAAACTTTTGCTCCGCCTAAAATCGCAACAAATGGACGTTTTGGTGCAGTAACAGCTTCACCAACGAATTTGATTTCTTTTTCCATTAAGAAGCCGGCAACTGTTGGAATACCAGTTGATGCAATACCAACGTTAGAAGCGTGCGCACGGTGAGCCGTACCAAATGCATCATTTACAAATACATCGCCTAAAGAAGCCCAATATTTGCCTAATTCAGCATCATTGCCGCTTTCTTTTTTGCCGTCGATATCTTCAAAACGAGTGTTTTCAAAGACTAAAACGTCGCCATCTTTCATATTGTTGACAGCCGTTTCTAATTCAGTCCCGCGTGTTTCAGGAACGAATGTTACTGGTTTGCCTAATAGCTCACCTAAACGTTCTGCAACTGGTTTTAAAGATTTACCTGCTTTATCTTCTTCTGTTTTTACACGACCTAAGTGAGAGAAAAGAATCGCTTTTCCGCCATTGTCGATAACATATTGAATTGTTGGCAAAGCTGCAACTATACGGTTGTCGTTAGTGATCACGCCATCTTTCAACGGTACATTGAAGTCAACACGGACAAGGACTTTTTTGTCTTTTAAATCAACATCTTTGATTGTTTTTTTAGCCATTATGGAGTACTCCTGTCTATAAAATTTTTAAACGAAACAATATAAGCGGAGAAGCGCGTTGCTTCCCCGCTTATTATTTCACAGTTCTTTAAATTTCACTAATAATAAGTATAGATCTTATAAGTTAGCGAAGTACTCTAAAGTACGAACTAATTGTGCAGTATAAGACATTTCGTTGTCATACCAAGCAACAGTTTTCACTAATTGTTTGTCGCCAACTGTCATTACTTTAGTTTGTGTAGCATCGAATAATGAACCGAAAGTCATACCTACGATATCAGAAGATACGATTTGATCTTCGTTGTATCCGTAAGATTCGTTAGCTGCTTTAGCCATTACTTCGTTTACTTCTTCAACAGTTACGTTTTTGTCAAGAACTGTTACTAATTCAGTTAATGAACCAGTAGCTACAGGAACACGTTGAGCAGCTCCGTCTAATTTACCGTTTAATTCAGGGATAACTAGACCGATTGCTTTAGCAGCACCAGTTGTGTTAGGAACGATGTTTTCTGCTGCAGCACGTGCACGACGGAAGTCTCCACCTGGGTGAGGTCCATCAAGAGTCATTTGGTCACCTGTGTAAGCGTGGATTGTAGTCATAAGACCTTCAACAACACCAAAGTTGTCTTGTAATGCTTTCGCCATAGGAGCTAAACAGTTAGTTGTACATGAAGCACCTGAGATAACTGTTTCTTTACCTGTTAAGATATCGTGGTTAGTGTTATAAACGATTGTTGGTACGTCATTTCCACCAGGAGCAGAGATAACAACACGTTTAGCACCAGCTTTTAAGTGTAATTCAGCTTTTTCTTTTGAAGTGAAGAATCCTGTACATTCAAGAACGATATCTACGCCTAATTCGCCCCATGGTAATTCTTCTGGGTTACGGTTAGCAAGAACTTTAACTTCTTTACCGTTTACGTTGAAAGAACCTTCGTGAACTTCAACAGTTCCGTTGAAACGTCCTTGAGTTGTGTCATATTTTAACAAGTGAGCCAACATTTTAGCATCTGTTAAGTCGTTGATTGCTACTACTTCGATTCCTGCTACATCTTGGATACGACGGAATGCTAAGCGTCCGATACGTCCAAATCCATTAATACCTACTTTAACTGTCATTAAAGATTTCCTCCTTATGAAAATCAAAAATTTTTTTATTTTAAAGGGTTGCCCCTTTTAAAATCTCATTTGCAGCAGCTTCATCTGTAATGAGCCACGTTTGTTTTGGTGCATTTTTCATATAAGCGCGGATTGCTTTGGCTTTTGTCTTTCCGCCTGCGATCGCCACGACATGTTGAATTCTTTGAAGATCTTTCAATTGAAGTCCGATACGGGGAATTTTATAAACGACTTCCCCTTCTTCATCGAAGAAGTAACCAAATGATTCTGCTACTGCATTATTTTGCTTTAACATGACCATTTCATCATCTGACATTTTACGTCTGGCTGCCATATGAAGTGCACGACCAATACTATGCACGACACAGTTGCTCTGTTCGATCAATGTCAATACTTCTTGGATCGATGGTTCTTGTAATAAAGATTTGTATGTTTCAGGACTTAATTGTTCCGGGACATATAATGCCCGATGATGACCACCAGTTTTGTTAGCCATAACTGCACTGACCGAATTCGCTTGAACACTCATTGCTTCACCAATTCCGCCTCTAGCTGGAACAAACAAATTGTGACGTTTCTCTGTTTCCAAAGAGCCCATATGTTCAGCCGTTAGAGCCATCGTTGTTCCGCCCATCACTGCAATCGTGTTATTGCCGTCAGGTAAAAGTAAATCAAGTGCGTCAGTTAAAATATCACCGAATTCATACAAGACTTTTTCTTGATTGTCACTATTGCCAGCAACGACTATACAGCGCTTGATGCCAAAATACTGACTGATCTCTTTTTCGATTTGATGCATGCCAAGAAGCTGATTCATCACTGTCTCTAACCCTTGATAAACATCTAATCCTTTTCCAGTCAATGTCATTCCACTTTTTGAAGTCTCGATCAGCTGCAGGTTCTTTAAAAAATCTGTCTCAGTTCTCAAGACTCGTTCTGTGATCCCCATACTATCCGATAGACTTCGACGTCCAATAGGCTGCATCCAGTATATATTACGAAGAATATGAAACCTTTCCTGCATTACATCGAGCAAATCTGGAGCAACAGCTTCAATCATTTTCAATTCATCCAGCATGATGCGCTCCTTCGTTGGTCTTAAAACGTCCAAGTGAGACTTAAAACGACCTATGAACTTTAAAAAAATAGGATTGATGTTCTTCTTTCTCATTGTTAAATTCTATCTAACAGTCTTAAAAGCGTCCCTCAATCTTACATACATAGTTTAACAGTTTTCATTTGGCTTTTCAAGAAAAAGCGATTATTTTTTTGAAATGTTCACAAACTTCTTTTTCTATAGGAAGTAATTCCAACGAAAAAGAATGAACAAAAAAAAGAACCCCATTTCTTTTAAAAAGAAATTTAGGTTCTTCGTTTCGTTTTCTATAGGTCCTCTTCATAAAATCGTCCAAGGATTTTGACATTATCTGAAATACTTACAAAAGCAGAGGGATCCGAGTCTTTCATTGCCGCTTCCAGCGCCGGCAGTTCAAATCGTGTCACAACTGTTAACAGTAAGGTTTGTTTATCATGACGATACGCCCCTTCTGCTTCATGGATGATCGTGATACCTCTTCTCATTTTTTGCTGGATCCCTTCGATCACTGCATCAGGATTTTTAGTGATGATCATGACTTGCATTTTCTTTTGCTTCGTATAGACAGCATCCGTCACTTTACCACTGACAAAAATCGATAAGGCACTGTAAAACATATACTGCCAGCCAAACAAATAGCCAGCGACAAAAATGATCAATCCATTGAAATACATGGAAATCGAGCCAACTGAACGCCCAGTTTTTTTGCGGATCGTAATACTAAAGATGTCTAATCCACCGGAAGACAAGCCATTTTTCAGTGCAAAACCAATACCTGAACCCATCACAGCTCCACCAAAGATCGCACAGATGATCGGATCATTAGAAAGGATCGTCTGCGGGACGATTTGCATAAATATGGAGGTCAAAGTAACCGTCAATACTGTAAAAATCGTAAATTTCTTTCCTATTTTGAGCCATGCTACAAAAAATAATGGGATATTCAATGCATACAGCGTGATTGAAACAGGAACATTAAATCCTACGACACGCGTTGATAGTGTAGTCAAAATTTGGGCTAAACCGGTGATACCACTAGAATAAATATTGCCCGGCTGATAAAAGAAGTTCATCGCCACAGATGCTAAAATCGCATAAACGATCGATACGGACAGTTTTGTTGTATAATCATGGATCGGCAAGCTGTCAAAAAATTTTTTCATGAAAAGGGCCTCTCTTTTTCTGATTGTTAGCTCTCATTATACGTGCTTTGCAATCAGAAAAAAAGCATAATTATTCAAATGAAAGAAAAGAAATTTCTGTTTCCATTTTAATTTACATTTAAGATAGACAACATTTCTGAGTAGCCTAAGCTTTTCGCGTAATCCTCTGCCGTACGCCCAGTATTGTCTCTCAACGTTTTATCTGCTCCTGCCTCCACTAAAACTTGAACGATTTGTTGATAAATTTCGGAACCATCTCTTAATGCAACAGCTTCAATTAGAGCAGTATAGCCATAATTATTTTGATGATCGATGTTTGAACGACCATCTTTCAATAGTAGCTTAACATTTTCCAAATGTCCTTTTTCTGCCGCTGGAATCAACGCGTTTCCGCCAAAACGATTGACTTTTTGTTGATCAGGAGTTGCTTTTTCCAGCATGTAAGCCAAGATTTCAGTTTTCCCCTGAGCGCCTGCATAGAGATAAGGACTATCAGAAATTTGATCTTGTTGATTGATATCAGCACCAGCATCGATCAGTTGTTTGGCGATCTCAATAAAATTTTGATGTGTCGCAATTAAAAGCGGGCTTTCTCCTTTTTCATTTACTTCGTTGATCCTATAATCCGTTGCAAGGACCTCTTGAACTGTTTTCATATCATTATCGCTCACTGCTTGAAGCAATGTTCCTTGTGGAAATGTTTGTTTACTTGATTCAGCAGCTTCATTATTTGAAGGTTCTGTTATTTCTTTTTTTGACATGATCGTCGACTCCTCTTCTATTTTTTGTTGAGTACTTACTTTTTGCTGGCAACCAGAAAAAATAAGCAGTCCTAAACTGGTTGATATCAATAAAGCTACTCTTGTTCTTTCCATGATTTTTTCCTCCTGCCAAATCATTGTAAATTCAGTATAAAGGATAAATATAAACAAATTATAAACGGAGTCGATCTAGTTTAAAAAGAAAAAGAGCTGAACACGATCTCGGCTAGTTTTCGCCTGAACCATGTTCAACTCATTTATTTTTTATTCGTCGATTGCTGTAACATCGATATTCAATTCAAATAGTTGTAAAGGTGATACAACACTTGGCGCACTTGTCATTGGATCAGCAGCTTTTCCGTTTTTAGGGAAAGCGATCACTTCACGAATATTGTTTTCACCAGCTAAAAGCATGACTAAACGATCTAACCCTAGAGCGATCCCGCCGTGTGGAGGGAAACCATAGTCTAGTGCATCCAGCAAGAAACCAAATTGTTCTTGTGCTGATTCTTTCGTGAAACCAAGCGTTTCGAACATTTTTTCTTGTAATTCACGTTTATGGATACGTAGAGAACCGCCACCTAATTCATAGCCATTCAACACGATATCATAAGCTTCTGCATAGACTTTCGCAGGATCTGTTGCAAGCAGCTCTACATCAGATTCTTTTGGCTGGGTAAACGGATGGTGAGCAGATACATAGCGACCAGCTTCTTCATCATATTCAAATAATGGCCAGTCAACGACCCACAAAAAGTTGAATTTAGACTCGTCGATCAAGCCCAACTCTTTGCCTAAACGAGAACGAATCGCTCCAAGAGCAGCAGCGACAACTTCTGGCTTATCTGCACCAAACATTAATATGTCGCCAACCTCAGCATTTGTCGCTTTGATCAAGTCATCAGAAACGTCTGTCAAGAATTTAGCAATCGGTCCTTTAAGTCCATCTTCTTCTACTTTTAGCCAAGCCAAGCCTTTTGCTCCAAATTGACTCACATACGTACCTAAGTTATCCATATCTTTTCTTGAGTATTTATCTGCGGCACCTTTGGCGTTTAGCGCTTTGACTTGTCCGCCGTTTTCTAAAGCCATTTGGAACACTTTAAAATCAACATCTTTCACAACATTTGCAATGTCGATCAACTCCATGTCAAAACGGGTATCTGGTTTATCGCTGCCGTAACGTGCCATTGCTTCATCATAGCTGATACGTGGGAATGGTAAAGTAACTTCGATTCCTTTTGTTTCACGCATTACTTTTGCCAGCATTTCTTCCGTCATCGTCTGGATCTCTTCTGGAGTCAAGAACGTCGTTTCAATATCCACTTGTGTAAATTCAGGCTGACGATCACCACGTAAATCTTCGTCACGGAAGCAACGAACGATTTGATAATAGCGGTCAAAACCAGCATTCATCAATAATTGTTTAAAAATTTGCGGTGATTGTGGTAAAGCGTAAAAATGTCCAGCGTGAACACGTGAAGGAACTAAGTAATCACGAGCGCCCTCTGGTGTAGATTTCCCTAAATAAGGTGTTTCGATATCCATAAAATCAGTATCATCTAAATAATGGCGAATCGTTTTAGTCACTTGATGACGTAATTTTAGGTTTGCTGTCATTTGTGGACGGCGCAAGTCTAAATAACGGTATTTCAAGCGTAATTCATCCCCAACGTTATTTTCATCTTCGATCAAAAATGGTGGTGTTTTAGCTGTATTTAAAATCGTGATATCTGTTGCCATGATTTCAAATTCGCCTGTTTTCATTTTTGGGTTGATCGCTTCTTTATCTCGATAAGTTAATTCTCCAGTAATTTCAATCACATATTCGCTACGGCATTTGTCAGCCTTTTCCCACGCTTCTTTTGAATGTGCTGGATTGAAAACAACTTGTGCAATGCCTTCGCGGTCACGTAGGTCGATAAAGATAACTCCACCTAAATCGCGGCGTTTTTGCACCCAGCCTTTTAATGTGATGATCTGTCCTACTAAATCTGCGGAAACTTCTCCGCAATATACTGTTCTTTTTGTCATTCGTTTTTGCTCCTCTTCATTTTTTACACGTTATTCATCAAACATTTTTGTCATCATTTCATCATAGACTTCATCAAATTTTTCATAAATATCTGATAAAGGAAATGCTTTTTCTTTCCGGCTTTCCATTGATTTAACATTGACAACACCTTCGGCTAATTCTGTTTCACCCAATGTCAATGCTAATTTGGCATTTAGCTTAGCTGCTGTTTTAAATTGTGCTTTTGCTTTACGATCCATAAAATCACGATCTGCTGAAAAACCAAAATTGCGGATCGCTTGAACTAATTTTAGTGTTTCAACATTCGTTTGTTCTCCGATGCCGACAACATAAGCGTCGATTTCGTTGATCACAGGAACAACTACCTGCTCTGCTTCCATTGTGATCAATACACGTTCGATCCCTAAAGCAAAACCAAAACCTGGTGTTGCAGGTCCGCCTAAATCCTCTACTAATCCGTCATAACGTCCACCCGCACAAATTGTCGATTGGGCGCCCATTCCTGGTGCTTCACTCATGATTTCAAAAATCGTGTTGGTGTAATAATCAAGTCCTCGAACCATATTACTATCAACTTCAAAAGGAATATTCAATTCCGTTAACATCGTTTTAACTGTTTCAAAATGTTGTTTAGACGATTCACTCAGATAATCTAAAATCGACGGCGCCTCTGCAACGATCACTTTATCTTTCTTATCTTTACTATCAAGGACACGCAGCGGATTTTCATGTAGGCGGCGTTTTGAATCTTCACTTAGTTCAGCAGACTTAGGTTCTAAATAATCGATCAACGCCTGACGGTACGCTGCTCTGGTTTCCTTATCGCCTAATGAATTGATCACTAATTTGATTTGTTGAATCCCTAATTGCTTGAAAAAGTCTAATGCCATCGCCATACTTTCTACATCTACAGCTGGGTTCTCACTGCCAAATGCTTCAGCCCCGATTTGGTGAAATTGTCTTAAGCGACCTGCCTGCGGACGCTCATAGCGAAACATCGGTCCCATATAATAGGTCTTATAAGGCTTAGAAAACTCAGGACCAAATAGTTTATTTTCCACGAACGACCGAACGATCGGTGCAGTTCCTTCTGGACGCAATGTAATGTGACGTTCCCCTTTATCGTAAAAATCATACATTTCCTTGGAAACGATATCTGTCGTATCTCCCACACTACGAGAAATCACTTCATAATGTTCAAAGATCGGCGTGCGGATTTCTTCATATTGATAATCACGAAAAATCAAGCGTGCTGTTTCTTCAACGAACAGCCACTTCTCGGAAGTTCCTGGTAATAGATCATTCGTTCCTTTTGGTTTTTGATAACTCATTCTTTCATCTCCAATTTATTATTCATCTTTTACCTCTAATGGTAAATGTGTGCTGCTGTAAAAAAGTTTACGCTAACGATCTCTTTTGAATCTTTACTAGAATACTCAGTGATACTTTATTGTTTTTACATTTTAGAAAATCTTGATCGTTCTATTTAGGTATTACCTAATGAGCTTAACATGCTTGTCTTATCGTTATTCGTCGTCAGTTTGGTTGGAACCAGTTGCACACTTTCAATTCTTAACGCTTTAACTATTTATTGTTTATCAACTGTTCTGGCAGAGCCAATCGTAAACCTTCAATTCTTAGTACTTTAGTCCTTTGTACTTTATCAAAGCTAGTATGCTTAAGCGTGATTCCTAGTATGGACACTTCGCTCACTTTGTTCGCCAAGTATTGTTCATCATCTACTCTGGCGGAGACGATTGTGGGCCTTCAATTCTTAGTACTTTAGTCCTTTGTGCTTGATCAAAGCTAGTATGCTTAAGTGTGATTCCTAGTATGGACACTTCGCTCACTTTGTTCGCCAAGTATTGTTCATCATCTACTCTGGCGGAGACGATTGTGGGCCTTCAATTCTTAGTACTTTAGTCCTTTGTGCTTGATCAAAGCTAGTATGCTTAAGCGTGATTCCTAGTATGGACACTTCGCTCACTTTGTTCGCCAAGTATTGTTCATCATCTACTCTGGCGGAGACGATTGTGGGCCTTCAATTCTTAGTACTTTAGTCCTTTGTGCTTGATCAAAGCTAGTATGCTTAAGCGTGATTCCTAGTATGGACACTTCGCTCACTTTGTTCGCCAAGTATTGTTCATCATCTACTCTGGCGGAGCCAGTCGTAGTGATTCACAACAAAAACTCGCCCTTGTATATATACAAGGGCGAGTGAATAGACACACGCGGTACCACCTAAGTTCGAAAGATTGCTCTTTCCTCTAACGATTAACGCTCGCGACGGAACGGCTTTTCTTCCGTTCTTCTCTAGAATGTCTTTCAATTTCGCTGATGAAGCTGCTTTCAGCCTAGGCAACTTTCTCTTATACAGTCAGAATGAAATTTACTCGTTCTTTCATCGAATTTTGATATTACATATAAACTACTAAAATTCTCTACTAAAGTCAAGGGGATTCAGTAAAAAATAGCCCGCTCATTTCACAAAGTCTATTTGTCGTTTGTATCAATAATAATAGTCACAGGTCCGTCATTGGTCAGTGTTACTTTCATATCTGCACCAAACTCTCCTGTTTCAGTCGGAATGCCGATTTCTTTCAGCTGTTTATTGAACATCTCATATAAAGGAATCGCTGTTTCAGGTCGAGCCGCTTCGATGAAACTTGGACGGTTGCCTTTTTTTGTATCTGCATACAATGTAAATTGTGAAATACTTAAAATACTGCCACCAATCTCCTGCAAACTAAGATTCATCTTACCTTGATCGTCTTCAAATACACGTAATTTGCTGATTTTCCGAACAAGATAGTCTACATCTTCTTTCGTATCCTTTGCATGAATCCCTAGTAAAATCATAAACCCTTGATCGATTTTACCAACAACCTTGCCTTCTATTTGCACCTGCGCCTCTGTTACTCGCTGAATGACTGCTTTCATCTGCTCGCCTCCTAGCCATTGGTTCGACGGACGTTGTACACATCCGGTATATTTTTGATTTTATCAACGATCGTTTTTAAATGAGACAAGTTTTGGATTTTAACTGTCACATGGATCATCGCCATTTTATTTTTGGTTGGTTTTGCCTCAACGCTAACAAGATTTTTAGTCATCGAACTGATTACCTGTAACACATCATTCAGTAACCCGCTGCGGTTGTACCCGTATATTTCTAAATCGGCATCATATTCTTTATTTAGATTTTCAGTATCTTCCCATTCTACTTCAATCAAACGTTGTGCCAATTCTTCTTGATGCTGTACGTTTGGACAGTCTGCACGATGGATAGAAACCCCACGACCTTTGGTAATATAGCCAACGATCTCATCTCCTGGAACGGGATTGCAGCAGCGGCTGATCCTGATCAACAGATTTTCTACCCCTTGGATCACGATGCCGCCTTCATGACGGACTTTCATTTTATCAGATTCTTTTTTGACAGGCTGGGTCATCAATTCTTCTGCTTCTTGCTTTTGGCGCTCCATTTCCTGCTCTTTACGTTCTTTTTCTGTTAGTCGGTTGAAAACGACTTGAGCACTGATTTCTCCATAGCCGACAGCAGCATATAAATCATCTTCTGTTTGAAAGTTAAAACGCTCCAAGGCTTCAGCCAGCTTCGTCTTACTCAAAAATTCTTTTGGAGCAAAGCCATGTTCTGTCAAATATTTACTAATCGCATCATGTCCTTTGATGATATTGACTTCTCTATCTTGGACTTTGAAAAATCGTTTGATTTTATTTCGCGCCTTACTTGTCGCTACCATTTTGAGCCAGTCACGGCTTGGTCCAAATGAATTTGGCGAGGTCAAAACTTCAATGATGTCACCATTTTTCAAGGTATAGTCCAGCTGAACCATTTTGCCATTGACCTTAGCACCTGTCGTTTTATTTCCGATTTCGGTATGCACGCTGTACGCAAAATCAAGCGGTCCTGAGCCTTTTGGCAGCTCTGTCACTTCTCCGGTCGGTGTAAATACATAGACCTTATCACTGAAAATATCTCCTTTGACACTTTCCATAAACTCAGATGCATCATAGCTTTCATCTTGAAGCTCCAAGATTTCACGGAACCAGCTCAATTGTTTTGAATCAGAATCTTCATCAACTTTTTCAGTTTTTCCTTCTTTATAAGCCCAGTGAGCAGCAACCCCGAATTCAGCGATTTGATGCATTTCGTGTGTTCTGATCTGCACCTCGACTGGATTACCTTTAGGTCCGATCACTGTTGTATGGATCGATTGATACATATTCGCTTTCGGCATAGCAATATAATCTTTAAAACGTCCCGGCATCGGTGTCCATTTGGTATGGATCGCTCCTAAAACAGCATAACAATCCTTGATCGAATCCACGATCACACGAATCGCCAGTAGATCATAAATCTCATTAAATTGTTTCTTTTGGTCTTTCATTTTGCGATAGATGGAATAAATGTGTTTTGGACGTCCATAAATTTCTGCGTAAATATCTAGATCCTCAGTGGCAAGACGAATATCTTCAACTGCCTCTTCAACATAAGCTTCCCGTTCTTCCCGCTTGCTTTGCATCAAATTGACGATTCGATAATATTGATTTGGGTTGATATAACGTAACGCAGTATCTTCTAATTCCCATTTGATCCTGCTGATCCCTAAGCGGTGAGCAAGTGGTGCATAGATTTCAATCGTTTCCTGAGCGATCCGGCGCTGCTTATCTTCTCTTAAATGTTTAAGTGTCCGCATATTATGCAGGCGGTCAGCTAATTTCACCATGATCACGCGTAGATCCTGAGCCATCGCCAAAAGCATCTTTCGATGGTTTTCAGCTAATTGTTCTTCGTGAGATTTGTATTTTATTTTCCCAAGTTTCGTCACGCCGTCGACTAACATCGCTACATCTGCACCGAATTCATCTTGTAAATCTTCTAGTGTTACGTCTGTATCTTCCACAACATCATGTAAAAAACCAGTAGCAACTGTATGTGGATCCATTCTAAGTTCAGCTAAAATACCTGCAACCTGAATTGGATGGATAAAGTAAGGTTCACCAGATTGCCTTACTTGACCTTCGTGCGCTTTTTCTGCATAGTCATGTGCTTTTTGCACAAACGCGACATGCTTTGGCGCCATATATTTTGATACAAGTTTGATGACTCCTGGTCCTGTCATAATTTCTTCTTTTGGCATGATTCTCACTCCTTGGGCTCTTACAGCCGTCTATTCCAGTACTTTATTTATGTAAATGACTAGCGATTAAAAAAAGAAAAGTACCACTTGAAACAGTAGCACTTCCAACACTTATTATTATACTAAAATTCTCTAAATTTTCAATTCCTCATATTCTAATCCCACTTAGAGATCAGCGGTAAAATCTCTCGACCATTACTAAGACCTATTCGAGAAGCTCCTGCTTGGAACAATAACTCCATCTCCAGCAATGTTGGTGCCTTTACATTGACTTGAAACACTCTTTGACTTTTGACTCCTGATCTGAAAATACTCATATCGTATAAGGCTTCTTTCATAGATAAATCCAGCCCAATAGACATAAATTTTACATCCTCCATTTTAGCAAGATCTATCGTCAATTGTTGTTTCTGGTACTCATTCAACTGACTGCTATCGATAAAAAAGCCTAAACCATCATGTCCAAATGCTAAAGGTGCCAATGTTTGGTAGCTTTGATGTCCGCCAAAAGTCAGTTGATCAGGTGTCATCGCCACAAAAACTTCGGATGCACCTTCTCGATAAAGTTTTCCAGTTTCAAAGGCCTTCTTAGCTAATGTTCCTCCACCCAAAGGAAAATCAGTAAAACTGCCGATCCGAATCCTTGTTCCTGTCAATAACTGCTTTGCACGAGCAACATTGCACGGTAAAACAAAGATTGAATGAATCGAAAAATCTTTTAGAAAAAGAAGTTCATCTGTTAATTGCTGATCCGTAAGTGTAGGGTCAAGCAACATAATTGATAGTTTTTCCAGTTCTAACTCCATAAATACCCCCTCAAACCTTACACTAATTCGAATTGATAACTGATTGCACTCAAAGCATATAAAGGTGCTGTTTCTGCACGTAAAATCCGCGGACCTAATCCGCATAAGATTCCGCCATTTTTTTCAAACGCTTCGATTTCTTCCGGAGCAAAACCGCCTTCCGGCCCGAAAACAAGCAAAATCGAATCCCCGATTTTCGTTTCAGCCAATGCTTGAGCGAAACGATTTTTTTCCCCTGTTTTTGCGGATTCTTCATAGGCGATCAAGATCTTATCATAGGCAGAAAAAGAGTCGATCAATTCTAGCTTATTTTCTAATAATACAATATCCGGCGCAAACTGGCGATGAGATTGCTCGGCAGCTTCTGTTGCGATCTTTTTAAATCGTTCAGCTTTTTTGACTAATTTTTTATGATCCCATTTGACAACAGAGGTTTTTGCGGGAAACGCTACGAATTTATGAACACCCAATTCTGTCGTCTTTTGGACAACCAGATCTAATTTATCTCCTTTAGGAAAACCACAAGCAATCGTCACATTGACAGGTAATTCTTTTCCGCCCTGTTCTTTGCTGACTTCTTTTAAACGAACAGCATCTTCCGTCACCTCTGTAATTTCTGCAATAAGTGCAATTCGATCACTGAACACAAGATAAACTTGCTGTGTCGGCTCCATACGCATCACTCGGATCATATGATGATAATTTTCCCCAGTGATTTCATAGTGTTCTCTTACTTCATAAGGCTCTGTCATGAAATAACGCTGCATCTTATTCTTCCTCTGTTTTCTTTAAAATAATCGCATACCAGTCACCTTGTTGGAATATCTGATCCACTAGAAAACCGACAGCTGTCATTCGTTCGATCACCATCGCTTTTTTATCTTGAATGATTCCTGAAACAATCAATGTTCCGTCATTTTTCAATAAACGAAAAGCATCTTCCACCATTAAAACAATAATATCCGCTAAAATATTTGCAACGATCACGTCTGCTTCGATCGTTACATTATTGAGTAAATCATTCGCTGAGACGTAAACATCATCAGCAACTGGATTAAGCGCCATATTTTCTTTAGCTGCAGTCACTGCAACATCATCTAAGTCAAATGCATGGACTTCTTTTGCGCCTAAATACTTACTAGCAATACTTAATACTCCAGAGCCTGTACCTACATCAAGCACTGTCTCTCCACCACGCAAAACTGTTTCCAATGCTTGCAAAGTCAAACGAGTGGTTGGATGGGTCCCTGTTCCAAAAGCCATTCCAGGATCTAACGTGATGATCTTTTCTGCAGTATCTGTTGTCTCGTATTTTTCCCAACTTGGGACGATCGTTAGAAAACGAGTCACACGTACAGGATGATAATATTTTTTCCACGCTGTAGCCCAGTCGCTTTCTGCTACCTCGCTGATCAGCATTTCATTCTTGCCGATACTCAAGCCAAATTCCGGTAAGCGTGCGATACTTTCTTTGATAAAGGGCAAAATTTCTGGTAAAAAAGTTGTTTCAGGAAAGTAAGCCATTACTAAAGCACCCTCTTTGATATGCGTAAACTGTTCTTTATCTAAAAGTTCACCATACAAATCGCTTTGAAAATTTTCAACATCCAATGCATCTTCGATCGCTACGCCGCTTGCACCAGCTTCCATCATGATATTTGAGATTGCCTCTACTGCTTCACTAGCTGTTTCTACTTTTACTTCCGTCCATTTCATAAACACACCTCTTTAATAGCTTGGATAAGCGATATATGTATCGCCATCAGCTGTTTGATAGTTTTGTACTGCTTCATTAAATGCTGTATCAGACCATTTCAATTCAAAAATCTCTTGTTCTTCATCTGTCAAAAAATCTAATAAGTCACTTTGACCTTCGTTTAAGACTTCATTTAAGTAATCAACAAGACCATCTAAAATAGATTGCTTGATTCCTTTTTTTCCTTCATATGGAATCACAGCTAGATAATCTTCTTCATCCACTACGCTCTTTTCAGGATTGAATAATAAAATACCATCTTCAAATTCAATGATCTCCTCTTCTGACAGGGTTCCTGAAGCATCATCGATTTGTTCATGTGCACTATTTTCAGCAAATAAACGGAAAACGACTTCGATTGAATGATTTTTAGTATTCCAGTCAAGAGCTACATCGTATTCTGTGATTTTCTTTGTTAATTGTTGATCCAAATAAGTCAATATTGTTGGTTTTTTCATTCTATTTCTTCCTTCCAGCCAAACGTTTTTTGATCGATATCACTTCTTTTTTGTTTAGAGATATAAGGATTTCCAGAAACTACATATCTCAAAGGTAATTCTGTCCAAATTCCTTTATTGGGAATGCCGATTCTAGGAAGGGCCATAATTTTTTTCGGCTGTTTTCTTTTTTCAGGAACGATCCGAAGTGTACTGTCAAAGATCGATTGTCCATATGAATCTTTGGTAATACCTAAGGCACTGACTAATTTTCCTGGACCGTTTGATAGCTCCGCACCTTTTCTACCATTACGATTCGCTTCCATTAGTTCAAGCCCTTCGACAGGTTCGATCGCCCGGATCATGACTCCTTGCGGTATGCCTTTATCTTTTGTGACCATATTCAAGATCAAATGGGTGTGCATCGTATATAAATAGATTGTTCCTGGTTTCTCATACATCGCCCTTAATCTAGGTGTTTTTCGTAGCCCAAAGCTGTGGGCTGCTTCGTCATCAGGCCCCAAATAAGCCTCTGTATCCACAATATAGCCGGCTAGTGTACCTGCTTCTGTTTTATGCTCTAAATACATGCCCAATAAAAACTGAGCGATCTCTTCTGTTGTTTTTGTATTAAAAAAATGGATCGTTTCATTCATTATTTTTCACCACTTTCTATCATACACGAAATAGCTGTCATTATCCATTGAACAACGAACAATTCGTGTGATAAATCAATAATTTCTCTCTATAAATCATCTGAATTCCAGCCGATAACAAACATACGTTCTTTATGGTATAATAGTAAGCATAGAACGAAAAAGGAGGTTCAACGATGCAGCAGCCTTTAGCTTATCGTATGCGTCCGCGCAACTTAGATGAAGTTGTAGGACAAGAACATCTTGTCGGTCCTGGAAAAATCATTCGTAGAATGGTTGAAGCAAAAATGCTATCATCAATGATTTTGTATGGTCCTCCTGGAACCGGAAAAACAAGTATCGCTAGTGCTATCGCCGGCTCTACAAACTATGCATTTCGCATGTTGAATGCCGCAACAGATACAAAAAAAGACTTGCAGATCGTCGCAGAAGAAGCAAAAATGAGCGGCACTGTGATTTTACTTTTAGATGAGGTACATCGCTTAGATAAAACAAAACAAGATTTCTTGTTGCCCCATTTAGAAAACGGCCGTATCATCATGATCGGCGCAACAACTGAAAATCCTTATATTACGATCAATCCGGCGATCAGAAGCAGAACACAAATTTTTGAAGTCAAGCCTTTAAACGAAACAGATATTCAAAAGGCAATCAACGATGCTTTAGCTGATAAAGAGCGCGGTTTAGGAGATTATCCTGTATTATTAGAAGACAAAGCCCTTCAGCATCTATCTCGTGCTACTAACGGCGACCTGCGCAGTGCTTTAAACGGCTTAGAGCTTGCTGTAAAATCGACACCTGAAACAAAGGAAAAAAAAATCGATATCACTCTTTCGATCATAGAAGAATGTGTTCAAAGAAAAGCTTTGACTCATGATAAAGATGGTGACGCACATTATGATGTTATTTCCGCTTTTCAAAAATCGATTCGCGGCAGTGATGTCGATGCTGCTCTCCATTATTTGGCCCGCTTAGTTGAGGCTGGTGACTTACCGATCATCTGCAGGCGTTTAATGGTCATCGCTTATGAAGACATCGGTCTTGGTAACCCGGCCGCGGCGGCACGAACAGTCACTGCAGTTCAAGCAGCTGAAAAGCTAGGCTTTCCGGAAGCACGGATCCCTTTGGCAAGTGTCGTTATCGATCTTTGTTTATCTCCTAAATCAAATTCAGGGATCAATGCGATCGATGCCGCACTGGCAGATATACGAGATGGAAAAGCAGGAGAAGTTCCTAACCATCTGCGGGATAGTCACTATTCTGGTGCAAAAGATTTACAACGCGGGCTTGGCTACAAGTACCCACACAATTTTGAACATGCTTGGGTCGATCAGCAATATTTGCCTGACAAAATAAAAAATGCTCATTATTATGAACCAATAGATACAGGAAAGTACGAACAGGCTTTACACCAGCAGTACCAACGGATCTTGGACTGGAAAAAAGCCGATAAAAAAACAAAATAAAACAGGCTGAAATTCAAGCTCTCTCGTTGCTGTTTAAATCATGTTGTGCTATTATAAAGATGGTAAATCTGTGATGTGCGCGTTGTCTTTTTTGTGTGTTGACCGAACATTTTATTGATATCTTGGGATCCTTCTGGTACCTAAGCTGGTAACATGCCTTATCATTTGGTAGTTCGAAGCTGTCAGTCGTGGAACCCACCTGCTTTGTTTGCGGGTTCAATACTATAGGACGAATAACGGCATCGACGGATTTTCCTTTTTTATTAGCTAGTTGAACAATTTGCTCTAGTGCAAATTGTTTTTTCTTTGATGGAGGTTATATAGTGATTCGCCTACTTATCTTTGCATCTGTTGTTTTACTCGTAGTCATCAGTGTTTTCTTATTAAAGAAATCCTCTGTATTTTTGCCCTTGATGCCAAACGATGATCCTGACGAAAATAGACAGTTTCTACACCAATTCGGCGTATTCTATTTGATACTGGCCGCCATTGGTCTTTTAGTAGGGATCGTCAATTTGACATTTTTTTCTTTATTTTACATATTCGGATTACTTGTTATTTCAACTGTATTCAGTGTGATGCTTGCCAAGAAGATTCTTTGATGATTCTTCTTTTTTTGTTTTCTTTTTTAACGATTTTGCTTTACAATTAAACTATAGAGACCGATAAATACATTTTTTAGTTTCACTACTACTGTCTACTATGAGAAGTATACAGCGTGCTTGTTGCTTGCTCATAAAAATATTCGCTGTTTTTTTACAGCACCGCTTATCTGCAGTAATTAAGTGCAGGAGCGAAAGGAGTGGTCAAAATGTTACAAAATTATCGTAAAATCATGGTCGCCGTAGATGGATCGACAGAAGCAGAACTAGCTTTTCAAAAGGCTATGAACGTCGCAATGAGAAATGATGCAGAATTGCTACTTGCTCATGTGATCGATACACGTGCTTTTCAATCTGTTTCATCTTTTGATGGTGTTTTAGCTGAGCAGGCAACTGAAATGGCAAAACAAACACTCGAAGGATATAAAAAACAAGCGAAAGAGCATGGCTGCGAAAAAGTTTCTAGTATTATCGAATATGGCTCACCAAAACCTTGGATCGCAAAACAAATTCCTGAAGACCAAGGCGTAGATTTAATCATGCTGGGTGCTACTGGACTTAATGCTGTGGAACGATTATTTATAGGTTCTGTTTCAGAATACGTTATACGTCACGCAGCATGCGATGTCTTAGTCGTAAGAACAGATTTAGAAAATAAAGTTCCTGTGGATCAGGATGACAAATAGTTTCTTCCTAAAAGAAAACCACCATTCGGCAAGCGAGTGGTGGTTTTTTATTTTTACTTATTTTATTATCTTAAACGTTCAACATCACGTGCGATCATCAATTCTTCATCCGTTGGAATCAATAGTACTTTCACTTTAGAATCGTCTGTTGAGATCACTGATTCTTTTCCACGAACGTTGTTCTTATCAGCATCTAACTCACAACCGAACCAAGTCATGCCTTTGATGACTTCACTACGGACATGTGCGTCATTTTCACCAATACCAGCAGTAAAGACAATCGCATCAACACCATTTAATACTGTGACATAGCTTCCGATATACTTACGGATGCGGTCAGTAAAGATATCATAAGCTACTTGAACTGCTTCTTTATCCATATTTGCTTCTAGATCACGCATGTCACTAGAGATACCTGTCAATCCTAAAAGTCCTGATTGTTTATTTAAAATATTGATCATATCTTTGATATCAGTCAATTCTAGTTTTTCCATCAAGTAAGCTAGTAATGAAGGATCGATATCTCCAGAACGAGTACCCATCGTTACTCCTGCAAGTGGTGTAAAGCCCATTGATGTATCAACAGATTTTCCGCCATCGACCGCTGTGATCGAAGCACCATTTCCTAAATGGCAAGTGATGATTTTTAGTTCTTCAATCGGACGACCAAGCATTTCGGCAGCACGGTGAGCAACATATTTGTGGCTTGTTCCATGCGCACCATATTTACGTGCTGAGAATTTTTCATAGTATTCAGTTGGAATACTGTATAAGAAATTATGTTTAGGCATCGTTGTATGGAAAGCTGTATCAAAAACCGCTACACTGATGATATCAGGTAAGATTTTTTTGAATGCTTTGATTCCCATAGCATTTGCAGGATTGTGTAATGGAGCAAGATCAGCTAATTTTTCGATTTTTGCTAAAACATCATCATCGATCACAACTGAATCTTTGAAGTCTTCTCCACCAGCAACCACACGGTGTCCAACACCAGTGATTTCATCATAAGAAGATAGAATGTTCAATTCAATCAATTTGTCCAATAACATTTTTACGGCAACATCATGATCATTGATATCCACGATTTCTTCATATTTTTCATCGTTTCCATATTTGATTGTAAAGATCGAATCATTCAAACCAATTCGTTCAACGATCCCTTTAGCAACGACTTCTTCCGTTGGCATTTGGTATAATTGCCATTTTAAACTTGAGCTTCCTGCATTGATTGCAATTGTTTTAGACATAATACTCTCCTCTTTTATCGGTTGTTTTATTTTAAATTTGAAGACTTCCAAGCCTCAAATTGTTGAAAAAATTGTGTCACTTTTGCTGGATCTTTCAATGAGCCTAATTTTGCTATCAGAACTTCTTTTGCCTGTTCACTATGCTCACCTTTATTTTGGACAACTAAGATACTTTTTCTAGACTGAGCAGATTTGAATAATTCATCTGGTAATTGAATCATTCCCTGCAGATAGACATTCTTTTGAATCCAGTTCTTAAAGAACACACTTTGTTCCGTTTCTAAAATATTCGTAGGAATCAAAAATAATCCGTATCCATCCGGCTTGACATATTTCATCGCCTGCTCCATCAATAGATGATGTGCATAGCTATGTCCTTCTTCTGCTGCGGAATCAAAACCAGCTGCTTTTTCATCATTCGGGTAAAAGCCCACGGGGAGATCACTCAAAGCAACATCAACTGGATCGATCAATAAATCCTGCAGTCCATCTTGGTGAAATAACTGGATCGCAGCTTGTGTCCACTCGTTATTTGTTGCAGAAACTGCCAACAATGTATCATCGATATCTACACCAAAGCCGGTGACATCATACTTAGCCAATGACAAATTAAGGACAACTGTCAATAAAAGATTCCCCATACCTGCGGCGATGTCCAGAGCCTTCAATGATTGATCCTGATCGTACAGTTGTTCGATCAAGTAGACGAATAAAAAGCCAATACCATCTGGTGTCAATTGATGATTTGCTTGTAAGGACTCTGTTTTATTCCCTTTTAGTAAAATCAACTGGGATAATCGTCTGATTTCTTCTGGAGTTAAATCGATCGCTTTTAATTGTTGATAAATGGTTTTTAGTTGTTGGACTGTCTGCTCATCCGGTACTCCATCGAGAATACGCACTTGGTAATCATCGATGATATTCTCACCATTTTCAATATACGCATCTAAAAAAGAAGTGTCTAAGGATCGTTGAAGTAATTGAATCGATTGTTCCATTAATTCGAAAGCCTTTTCTATTTTCTCAGAGAACAAAAATAACACCTCTATTTCCATCTATAGTATAACAATTTTCATACCTGTTCTATTTTAACGAAAAAAGATCTAATAATCAATCAATTTCCCAACAATATTTGTAAAAGCTTGTTTTATAACTGTTCTTTTTCTGTCGCTCTTGATTGGCTTTTTAAAATTGAAACTAAAGAACCTTTCTGTATCAGTCGATTTACACATAGTTTGATACACATTTCACAAAAAACATTCATTCACTGATATCTGTTTTTTCCTTCGACACTTGAGGTTGATATACTTCATTAAACGTGTAAGTCGTATGATTCATCTTAACAACGATAGTAAGTGTTTGCTGAGCGTAACTGTATGTTAAATGACCAGCTGAAAATTCCTGAGTTCCTTTCGGGTCATGGTGGTCGCTTTTTTGTTTTACTTCGGCGAGAAACATACTGACCATTGTTTTAGCAATATAATAGTCTTTAGTTTTTTGCGAAAATTGCTGTGCCAGTTTAAATTCTTCTAGTACTAGTAAAAATAGAAAACTGGACAAAAAAACCAAAAGCAATGACGTCAGTAATATCCCACCTTTATAGCCCTTTTTCATTTGTCTTGATCATTGACCATCTTGCACTATATTGCTGTCCATTTTTAAATACTGCACGAATAACCACAAAATCATCCTCCTCTTTGAAATCAGCCTCATGAACATCGATCAACAATGGCTGATAACCACCATTATCAACTTTGACGATTTTTCCTAATTTATATTCGATCCAAATGTCTCTTTCTTTTTTGGGATTTTCATAAATCATCTTATTCCCTTGAATTACTTTGAACGCACAGCCGGCTAGCTCATTTTCCAACTGAATGACAAAAATATGCCATTCTTTTTCTTTCTCACTTTTTAAGATTTCAGATACAACTTTCGCATGTTTTATTGCAGCAGAAAAAAGCAAGCAGATAATAGATAATAAAAACAACGCTAACAAACATTCAATTAAGGTGAAGCCCGCGTATTCTTTATTTCTGTTCAAGGGAAAACTGTTCTTTAGCATCTGTAATCACCACTTTGTCTATTTTGTTCTTCGTCTTATATATATAAAACGAGTATGTTCGACCATTAAGTTGAACTTTTTTTTGCATAGCTCCGCCATGATTTTCATAGCCCTTCATTTCTTCATAGAGTATTCGATGTAACGTTAGCTCATCGGTTGCTTTTGCTTTCTTAGATAATAAAAAGGTACTTGATGACATAAAAATCCCGACAATAATTCCCATGATCCCAAACGAAACTAGGCCTTCCAATAAGATGTATCCTTTATAATCGATTGATTTTTTTGACATAGCGACCACTTCCTAACTGAAATTGAAACTCGATCGATTGTTTTTTGTCCGGCCAATCATAAGTGAATTTTGCCAATTTCCCATTGTTTCCAGATATCGCTTTAAAGACGATTTTATTTGGTCCAGAAGCGTTTAAATCTGTTGGAACAGATAAATGAATTGGTTCATTTTCTGAAATGATAAAGTATAGCTGTTGTTGTTCTTCTTCAAAGACGATCTGTGTGTCCGTCATCTTAATAATTGCCATTTGCTGTGTAAACAGTAACTGTTTTTCAAAGGTCGATAGAAATTGTTCTATTTCTATCATATGCTGCCAGCGCTCAATTGAAAGTGTTGGCAGCAACATAAAAAATGTGCACACAAATACTACTACAAGTGATTCGATCAATGTAAATCCCTTTAACATTTTCTTCTTCATTTTTCACTTGTTTGGTATTTTTCATACTGTTCTTGAGTAATATATTCCTCTTTCAATAGTTGCTCGACAGTCGGCGTCTGATTCTTCTCCATCATATAAAGATCTATCTGTGTTTCAACGATTTTGACGATTGCTTCATTGCCTTTTTTATCCACACCTTCTTTATGTTTTGAAAGATTTGGAACAAATAGCAAAATTAAAATAGAAATAATCAACAGAACAACCAGCATCTCTAATAAAGTAAAACCACTGTAGTTGATTCGTTTCTTTTTTTTGGTCATAAATATTCCTCCATTCCACCGTAAATCGGTAATAACATTGCAGCATAGATACCCACTACCATCAAAGCAACAAGTAAAAAAATCACAGGTTGGATCAATTGGATCATTTTTTCAACTCGTCTAAAAAATTGCTGCCAACATAACTCACTGTATACGATCAATTCTTTACCTAAATTTCCTTTTACCTCTCCTTGCTGGATAATCAAAGCTAATTCAGATGAAAAAAACGGAAATGCTCTTAACTGATCGTAAAAAGTAGTACCAGCCAAAGCTTTTGTCTCAATTTCTTCTGCAAGCTCATACATCAGAGATCGCTGGCTTGTCGTTTTCATCAATCGAAGAACATTCTTGATCTCTAAACCTTGTGCGAATAATTTTCCCCACTCAAGTGCAAAGAAAGCTGAACAGTATTTTTTATACAAGCTTCCTATAAAAGGCAGTCTGGAAAAAAATAGCGCCTTTTCCAAAAATGTTTTCTTTCTAAAGTGAAGATAATATGTGCCTATGACAAAAAAGCTACATAACAGCAATCCAATGACATAATAGGGGCTTTGCTGAATGAATTGAATACCTGGATTTTTAGCTTGAACCGTCCCGTTGACTAATAGTTGCGGCAGTAAAATTTGTCTGATACTGATCAAGACTACAGATAAAAAAACTAAAAGCAGAACAGGATAACTCAATACCTTAAATAAATGTTGCTGCTGTTTATCTGCAACAAGAGTATGATCTTTGATTTTATCTAATGTTCCTGATAGATCTCCATGAGCTTGAGCAAATTCTATTTGAGTTATGATCGTCGTTTTGAATCCTAGATAAGCTAAGCCTGAGTAAAATTGATCTCCTCGTTCCATCGTAGCAGTCAAATAATTGAGTGCTTCTTCTGGAATAGAACGTGACTTCTTCATAAAAAGTAAACTCTCTTGTATAGTAAATCCATTTCTTAATAAATCTGCTAAAAGCTGAATAAAAAAATTTTGCCGTCTTTTCGACAACTTATTGCTCTTTTTCTTCTTCAAATGTTCGATCATCAATAAAGCCATACGCCCAAACCTTTCTAAGTTGTTTTTCCCAATTAGAAACATTTTTTTTAGAAAAATCATAATCTAACAATAGTCCGCTGATATCTTGTTGTTTCATTCCTTGAACAAACAACAAGCGTTGATAGATGATTCCTGTGATACATTCTGCTGCTTCTTTTTCCTTTACACCAAGCTCTTTTAACCGTTCATAAACACCCGTAGTACTTCTTGCATGGATCGTCGCAAAAACAGTATGTCCCGTCAACGCAGCTCTGATCGCTGCTTGAGCCGTAGAACGATCCCTGATTTCGCCAATGATCAAAATATCCGGCCGATGGCGCAAACAAGCTTTGATCAGCGCATCATAGGTTAGATCGATCTTATCGTTCGTCTGCAATTGAAGAAATGTTTGCTCCTCCAGTTCTACCGGATCTTCGATTGTGATGACTTGCTGAAAGCGATCCGTTTCTTTTGCTAATTTGTACATCAACGTAGTTTTACCTGAACCAACTGGACCACAAAAAAGATGCAGTCCGCGTCTGTGGACCTGTTTACGAATATCCGATAATTGCCTAGGTAAAAAATAATTCTCCTGACTATTACCAAATTGATGCAAAAAACGAATGACCAAACTTTCTCTTTGACAAAAATCTCCCACAGTCGATAAACGTAAACGCACAACTTTATCATTACTGATCCTGTATGTAACAGCTCCGACCTGAGCTTTACGTTTCTCACCAACATCCATACTTCCAATAAATTTAAAGTGAAAAATCAATTTTTCCCCTTCTTGTTCATCAAGCTCTTGAAACACCAGTTTGTTGTAGCCTTTTCTGGCAAATACTTGTATCTTCTGCTCAACTGGTAAAATATAAATATCCTGTAAATGTTCTGATACGCCCCATTCAATTAATTTTAGAGAAAGCTCCTTAATATCCATTTTTCCCCTCCTTACAGTAATATACGCAAAAAAGATAAATAGTATCGAAAAAAAACGAGTGCGAACAAAACTAAAAATCAGTTTTGTTCGCACTCTAAAACATAATAAACGCTGAAAAATGAAGCAATTACTCCACTTTGTTCCGATCATACTAATCCCTAAAAGAATTGAAGGATTTGGGTCTCAGAGCTTGACACTTCTATCCCTTTCTCCCCTCATCTTCATATCTCTATAATCACTAGTCATTAAAAAGCAAAAAAAACTGCAAATGTCGAAAATCAACATTTACAGCTTATCAAGAGTTCTGATGCACTATCTTCCCCAAAATAGTTTATCGTTTTGATATACTCATTATACTAAAAAAAATGGTCGAATAACTTTCAGAAATTATGAATTTTATTAAAATTTTTGAGAAAAATAAGCTCCTGCTTAAAAGGGATAAGCAGGAGCCATGCTTTATCATTTAAAATAAAGACTTAGATCATATCTATTATACCTGATAATCTTTGATATTTCTCTCGAATTTTTGATATAAAGAACTAAATTTTTGACAAAACTAGTGTTTTAATCCATTTTTCTAGATATTTTCTTATTAAAATAGTAAACGGGAATGCCTAACAATGTAATACCGATCCCAATACTTGCTAAAATCGTTTGGGTGAATAAAGTTGTAATCAAAATGAATAACCCACCGAGGATCGCAATCATTGGAACGATTGGATACAACGGTACTTTGTAGGGTCTCAACAGCTCTGGTTCTCTTTTTCTTAAGATCAAAACAGCAGCAAAAATCAAAATACTAAATAGCCACATAACAAAAACCAGAATGTCTGTCAGTAGATCGAAGCTTCCCAAAAACATCATAACAGCAGCAATACTAAATTGAAATAGACCTGCGACATAAGGAACCACAAACTGTTTAGATAACTTTTTAAAGTGTTTACTGAAAGGAATCAGCCCTTCCAACGCTAAAGCGTAAGGAACACGGATCCCTGTCATTGTATACCCATTCAATGCTCCATATACTGAAATCAAAATACCGATCGTAACTATTTTTCCGCCAACAGAACCAAAAATTTGATTCGCTACATCAGACGCCGCGTTCAAATTACCTGAAATTTGTTGAATTGGCAGTGTTTTTAGGAAAACAAAATTGATCAGGACATAAACAATCGTAATAAAGGTCAACCCTAAAAAGATTGCTTTAGGTAAATCTTTTTCTGGTCTTTTCATTTCTCCTGCAACTGCACCAACACCTAACCATCCATCGTAGGCAAACATTGTGGCTAATAAAGCGCCGCTTAAAGCTTGAATAAACCCAGTATTGCCACCCGAACGAATAGGAAATAGCGACACTTCAGTGACTGCCGGCATAAATAATCCAACGAGTACGATCAATGCGATGGGAACCATCTTGATTATTAATGTGAATGATTGCAAGTTTGATGCTATTCTAGTTCCTAACAAATTGACGATCGTCACGCTTAATCCTGTACCAATCGCTATTGGTAATAGTAGATTATCGGATAAATGAAATAAGTGAAGAAATTGTGTACTAAAAATAATCGAGAGTGCTGCTATATTGGCAGGAAAATAAATCACACTTTGTGCCCAGCCCAATAAAAAACCTGGTAATTTTCCATATGTATATTCAATATATTTAACTGCTCCACCGGTTTTAGGAATAGCTGTTGCTAGTTCTGCACTAGTCAATCCAGCACAAAGTGTCAAGAAGCCTCCTAATATCCAAGCAAAAATCGTCAAGCTTGACGATTGGGCAAAGCTTACCACGCTAGCTGTTTTAAAAAAAACACCCGCACCAATAACTGTTCCCATAACCGTTGAAAAAGCGCCAAATAATGAAATTTCCCGCTTTAATTGATTTTCTTCCATAACCATCCTCTTTCCATCTTGTATATTATCCTTTAGTATAGCTTTTCTTCATTTAATTTCAAGTATTTTAAAAAACAAAAAAGAGAGTGAAACAAAACTAAAAATCAGTTTTATTTCGCTCTCTAGTCCCAAATAATCGATGAGAAAAAAGCAGCCGTCCAGAGATAAACGCTTTTATCTCAGTCTCAACAAAAGATAGAGTATTTATCCTTGACCATAATATGCGTTCACACCATGTTTTCTAAAGTAGTGTTTATCCAGTAAATATTGCGGAATCGGAAGAATGTTTTTATTTACGATTTCTGTGACTTCCGCCATTTCTGCTATTTCATCTAAAACAATACTATTTTCGACAGCTTTTTGAGGTGTTTTTCCCCAAGTAAACGGTCCGTGTCCATAAACTAAAACACCAGGTACTGCCATTGGATCGATTCTTTCTTTTGTGAATGTTTCAATGATCACTTTACCTGTCTCGAGTTCATATGCGGATTCTACTTCTTTTGAAGTCAATTGCCGCGTGCAGGGAACAACACCATAAAATGTATCTGCGTGTGTCGTTCCATAGGCTGGTATTCCTCGCCCTGCCTGCGCCCACATAACCGCATTTTTTGAATGCGTATGTACAACTGAATTGATCTCTTTAAAGGCCTTATATAATTCAAGATGCGTCTCTAAATCTGAAGACGGCTTCAACGCACCTGCTAATACATGTCCTTCTAAATCTGTGACTACCATATCATCAGCTTCCATTTGTCCATACGGTACACCACTAGGTTTGATGACAACGATACCTGTTTCTCGATCGATCTCACTGACATTGCCCCAAGTCAGCTTAACTAATCCTGCATCGGGTAAAGCCAAATTTGCTACAAATACTCGTTCCTTCATTTCCTTGATCAATTGTTTGTTCATCTTAATACCCCGCCTCCTTCAAATAAGGAATAAGAAATTTTTTCGCCTGCTCAATCTCTTTTTCAGGCGTTTCGCTTGTTTCACTCCACATTTCGATCAAAAATGGACCATTATAATCTAATTGCTTCAGTGTTTTTAAACAGCCTAAGAAATCCACACATCCGCTGCCAAAAGGAACTTCTTTAAATTTACCTGAAAATGTTTCTGTCACAGCAAGTGTGTCCTTTAAATGGATACAAGTAATTTGGTCGATACCAAGCGCCAATTCATACCCAACATCATTTTCCGGCCAAGCTGACAAATTACCTAAATCTGGATACACTTGCAGATACGGTGAGCGAATTTGCTCCTTGATCTTTAGAAACTTAGTAATTGAATTGATAAACGGATCATCCATGATCTCAATAGATAAGACAACTTCTTTTGCAGCGGCGATCGCTACTGCTTTTTTCAAATTTTCAATAAAAAAAGCTCTTGAAGTTACTGTTTTTTCTTCATAGTAAACATCGTAGCCCGCTAATTGAATCGTACGGATCCCTAAGTCAGATGCCAAATCAACTGCTTTTTCCATCAAAATAAGTGCCTGTGAACGTTTTTCCTTATCCTGAGAACCAAAAGGAAAACGTCGATGACCGCTTAAGCAAATCGAAAGAATCTGAATACCAGTTTCTTCAATAGCTACTCTGATTTCTTGTCGCTCCTCTTTCGTCCAGTCCAATCGTTTCAGGCGTTCATCCGTCTCATCGATCGACATTTCAACAAAATCAAAACCTAATTTTTTAGCGAGCTGTAATCGTTCTAACCAGCTGATATTTTTGGGAAGTGCTTTTTCATAAATACCTAGCGTCGTCATTCGTTCACCCCCAAATACGTTCGATTTCAGCTTGAAATTCTTGAGCCGCCTGCTTCGGTTTTTCAGCTCCTGTAATTCCCCGTCCTGTAATAAAAGTATATACATCAAGCCCTTCAAATAATTGCAGTGTTTCAACAGTTAAGCCTCCTGTGACGGAAACACGAAATCCCATTTCAATTAATCGTTTGACTTTTACTAAGTCTTTTTCACCCCAAGTTTCGCCCGCTAAAAGAGCGTCTCGACTTTGGTGATAAATTGCTTGTGAAATGCCCGCGTCAAGCCATTTTTGTGCTTGTTCATATGTCCAATCACCATACAGCTCAACCTGAACTTCCTCTATCTCTTTTGCAGCAGCTGACATGGTAGGCACTGTAGCACAACAAATCACCGTCATCCAGTCTGCACCAGCAGTGCGACAGTTAGCAGCAACGGTTCCACCAGCATCGGCACATTTGGTATCCGCCACAACTTTTTTATCCGGATATAATGCACGAATACAACGAATGGCTTCTTCTCCTACCTGTAAACATAGAATCGTTCCTACCTCTAAGATATCTACAATATCTCCTACTTCTTTTACATCTTTTAATGCATTTGGTAAATCAGAATGATCCAAAGCAATTTGCAAATTTGGTCTCGTCATATCGTTTCTCCTTACTTCGTAATAGTTGGAGCAACATCAAATATTCATGTTCCATTTTCAGTTGCTCCAACTTCTTATGTCAAAATTTTTTATCTTAATCAGTTATTTGAATTTAGCTGCTAAATCTGTTTCCTGAACACGTTCACTGATTTCTTTTGCTGACATTACATTTTTTACTCCTACAACAGTGATTCCTTTTTTCTTAGCATCTTCAAACATATTTAAAAAATTCATTGGACAAAACACGACATCATATTGACCAGCAGTACTTTTCCCTTCTGAGATTGCACAGTGATGAATGTTTGTGATCGTAAATCCTAGCTCTTTTAATGCTTTTTCCACGCTTTTTTTCATCATCAAACTTGTTCCAGATCCATTTGCACACGATACTAATACTCTCATTATTATTTCCTCCTCATGTTGTTACGCATTTTTTGTACCCATTTCTTTTACATATTCGTCATAATCTTCCGCAATCAAGAAATAGCCTTTGGGATTTGCCCGATATTGAAGCTGCGGGATAGCTAGCAGTGCAACAACGACTAAAGCAATACCAAAATAGCCGAGATACTTCATTACGACCGTCATGATCGGCCAAACTGTTGCCCAGTCAAACATGCCAATATATCCGCCATATTGGGAAAGTCCAATAAATGTAGCGATCAGTGCAGATCCCAGAACTTGGATCACACCTGAGATAAACGGAAACAGGCAAGCTGCTTTAAACCCACCGCGATTATTTGCATAAACTGCAATTACTGCATTATCAAAGAACAGTGGAATAAAACCAGCAATAACAACAGTCGGTGACTTGAATAAAATCAATAGACCGATCGTGATAAACTGACCTAAGGCGCCAAATAAAAAGCCAATCGTTACTGCATTCGGCGAACCAAATCCAAATGTTGCTGCAACATCGATCCCTGGAACCGCGCCCGGAAGTAACGTGTTGGAAATGCCTTGGAAAGATTCTGTCAGTTCCGAAACAAACGTCCGCACACCTAGTTGCAAGATAGCTAAATAAACAGCAAAGTACAGTGCAGTTTGTAAAATATAGAAAAGAAAACTTTGTCCTTCAACCATAAAACCAGCTTCTATCAAATAGGCAGGTCCCAATACAATCAAAATAACTCCGAAGAAAAATAGCATCAAAATAGATGTTGCAACCATGTTTTCATTGAAAATAGACAGGAAGCCCGGCAATTGGACATCTTCCAACTTACGATTATTTTTATCCTTCTTCATTTTTTCAGCAAGTCGAGCAAAAATATAAACACCAAACATCTGTTGATGCGCGATCGCAAAACCTGCTCCTTCTGTTAGATCTTGTGTGATATCTACTGTCAAATTAGAACCGACTGCCCAATAACAGCCTAATATAAGACCCATGATCAATAGAATCGGCAGTTGTCCTAAACTCGGAAAACAGAATAATAAAATCCAAAATGCGGTAGCTGCTTGTTGAATCTGAACATTTCCAGTCGTAAAAACGGCACGTAATTTGGTATATTTCTTAAAGCGGACTAATAAAATATTCATGACAAAAGCAATCAGCAGCAAAATCATCGTGTCACTAAAGGTTCGCCCGAATGTTTCTTCAATCCCTGCAGTCACTGCGTTTTGTCCAAAGTATGGATCGATGACCATGGCATCTAGATCAAAACGTTCCTTTAAACCTACAAGGATCGGGCGGAAGTTATTAACGAGCCCTCCAGAACCGACAGTTAGAATCAGGTATCCTACGGTGGCTTTTAAAAACCCTGCAATACTTTCATAGATCGGTTTTTTCAATAAGATATAGCCTAAAAGAACAATAAATCCAATCAAAAAGGCTGGCTGAGTCAAAATATTCGCTGCAAAATAGTCCCAAATCCCTAATAGAAAATCCAACACCTGTTTCATTCATTTCCCTTCTTTCTACATATCGAACGTCATCATTACCTTCTCATAATCTGCAATCGTCTCAATCTCCATCAGTGCTTCAATCAATCCATCCGTCATCAACATCTCAGAAAGATTAGAGATATTTTCTACATGCTCATCACTATTTTTGGCAGCTAATGTAAAAAATAGAGACGCATTTTTTTCTGGATTTCCCTCTTCGAACACAACTTCATCTTTCATTTTTGTAAATGATATTGCTGTTCCCAAAACACCTTGACTATCTTCTGAAGAATGAGGCATCGCCACTCCTGGAACAATGACAATATATGGACCATATTTTTTCACGCAATCCACGATTTCATCTACATATTGCTGAGTGATCATTTTTTTTTCTAGCAGTGTCTGACAGCTAAGGACGACCGCTTCCTCCCAATTTGAAGGGCTTTCTTCGCAAAAACGAATGAGGTCATTATCATAAAAATACTTTAACATTTAGATTCTCCTTTCTTATTTTTATAAAAATGATGGAAACGGAGTATCATTCTCTGTCGTAAATACATCATCAAAGCCACGATAGAAATTAAATTCTAGTTTGTCTTTATCATTTGGATAAGTAAACTTTCCTCCAACCTGCCAAATAAATGGCTTAAACTGATAATTCAAGCGATCTTTCTTGAACTTCCATATCTCAGTGATTTCCTTTGGATCAGCCATAAAGTTTGCCCAGATATCATAATGTACCGGAATCACAACCTTTGCATTCAATGACTCAGCCATTCGCAGCATATCCACAGAAGTTACTTTATCTGTAATACCGCGGGGATTTTCTCCATACGCGCCTAAACAAACATCGATTTTATGTTCATTGCCATGTTTGGCAAATAAATTAGAATAATGAGAGTCACCGGCATGATAGATATTTCCACCGCTAGTTTCAAATAAGTAGTTAACAGCGATCAAGTCCATATCCTGCGGCATTTTTCCCTTCAATATCTCTTCTGGATCTTCACATGTCACTAACGCTGTACGGTCAAATGCCTCCAACGCAACAATTTCTATTTCATTGACTGTTACTCGGTCGCCCGGCTTTACGATCGTTGTCTTCTCTTCTGGAATGCCCCATTTCAACCAAGTATTCACAACTTCCTGCGGTCCAATAAAACGCGCTTCAGGACAGTTTTGATGAACAGCCGCAGCGGTATTGATATCTAAATGATCTGAATGGATATGTGTCACGACTAATGCATCTACGTCTTTAACTGCAAATGGATCAATCACAAATGGTTGTGTTCTTAAGTTAGGCTGCATATTTTCACAGCCGCTCATGCGCATCATTTGATGTCCTTTCTTCATTTTTCCGTTTCCATGTGATCGTTTGCCTGTTCCACACCATAAATCACATAAAATATTTGTTCCTTCATGAGACTTTAACCAAATTCCCGTACAGCCCAACCACCACATAGAAACACTACCGGGCGCAACTTGTTCTTGCTCGATCTCCTCATTCAAATATGTGCCCCATTCTGGGAACGTACTCAAAATCCAGCTTTCTTTTGTTACATCATGAATTGTTGCCATAAAATCCCTCCACCTTATCTCAATCTCGATTACACTTTTCATTCTACAATATTTTAAACCGTTTTCAATCTATTTTTAAGACCGTTTTTGATTTTTAAGATCGTTTATACATAAAAATAAGAAATTACTTCTTTTTTTATGTTCATATATTCTTTTATATGATATAGTGACGTAGAGGTGATGGAGATGAAATATTTCGTTTGGAAAAGTTTTTATTATGGAAAAAAGATGTTTATTTGGTCTATTTATCTGCTATTTGCATTCTATATTTATTCTTTGGTCTATTCTTCTGAAACACTCGGAGCTCAACTTTTCTTCGGTAGTATCGGTTTTGTCGTATTGTGTATCGTTGGACTCTTCGAACATCTAAAGATCGTATATGAAAAAATGATTTATGCATTGAATGTTCACTGTGATCTGGAAGAAGCAGCCCGCTTAAAAGAACAATTAAAGAGAAAAGATTTGTTTAATGGTTTCAAACAGTCTATTATTATTTTTGACAGCCTACTCTTATTAGATGCGGGAAAATATACAGATTGCTTGGCGCATTTGAATAAACATCAAAATTTTTTTCATGGAACGTTAGATTACCTCTTCATTTATTATCATACGCAAATGTACTGCTATTCTTTTTTAAAAGATGAAAAAAATTTGACGATCGCTTTTGAAAAGCTTTTTCAATTGAAAGACAAACAAAAAAAGAAAATGCGCGGATTATTTTCATGGCATGAAATTTCGGGTCTTCAGTATTTTCATCAGCAAAGAAATCAAAAGTGTTTGCAAGAACTAGCACTGATCGATACTGCACGTTTAAATAATCGTGAACTAAGCTATCTTTTGTATCTTCAAGGTCACTGTCTTCTAAAATTAAATAAACCAAATGAAGGCAATCGTTTATTAAAAAAGGCAAGAACAATCGGAAATACGTTAGCGATTGTTCAAGTGATATAGAATGGAGGAATTTGAATGAAAAGTTCACATACAATGATCAAAGAGCGTCGCGATGCATTACTCGATCTACTACATAAACATACTAGCTTACAAGTAAAAGAAATCAGTCAGTCCCTTGACGTATCAGAAATCACTGTCCGCCGTGATCTTACCGCCCTAGAAAAAATGGGCCTTGTAAAACGAGCGCATGGAAAAGCTGAAATTGTTAACAAAATCGGAACAGAGGATCATAATGAAGAGATCGAAATTTTAAAAAATGCGATCGCTAAAAAGGCAGCTGAATTTGTAGCTGAAGGCAATACATTGTTCATAAACACTGGTTCCACTGCTTTATCCGCTTTAAAACATTTGGAAGATAAACGGGTGACGATCGTTAGTAATAATGTCAAGGTAGCAAACCTTGATCACAATCCAAATTCAACTGTGATTTTATCCGGTGGTGAAATCCGATTTCCTAAAGAAGCTTTAGTCGGAGACATCGCGATCGAGTCGTTTTCAAAAATGTCCTCTGATATTTCGATCATTGGCTGTTCTGGTTTAAGCATCGAAAATGGTATCACTACTCCTGTCTTACATGAAGCTAAAATCAATTCTTTGATCATCGAACGCACGAATGGTTTAGTCATCGTTGTTGCAGATTATCGAAAAATCGGTGTTTCCTCAAACTTTACCAGTGGACACATCAAAGATATCAATTATTTGATCACAGATACCTTTGCCTCCCCAGCAGTCATTCGTGAAATCGAAAAGCAAGGGGTACAAGTCATTCAGGTCGAAGTCTGAGACTATTTACTTTTTCCTAAACATCGACATCCATCCATGCTATAATCTAGTTAGAAATAAATGACTGTCGTTGTTTCTTTATTCTTACTTAGGAGGGATGCTCATGCGGATCAAACAATTAGATTACATCGTCAAAATCGTTGAGTTAGGCTCAGTCAATGAAGCAGCAAAACATCTCTTCATTACGCAACCCAGCCTATCAAATGCCGTCAAGGAATTAGAACAGGAAATGGGCATCCAAATTTTTCAGCGAACACAAAAAGGCATGGTGCTTACAACAGAAGGTACAGAGTTTCTAGCTTACGCTAGACAAATTCTAGAACAGGTAGACCTTCTCGAAGAAAAATACAAAGGAACAGACAAACGGCGACGATTATTTTCTGTTTCTGCCCAGCATTATGCTTTTGCAGTTCATGCATTCGTTCAGTTGATCCGCTCCTATGAAGAAAACGAATATGAATTTACGTTTAGAGAGACACAGACGAATAACATTATTGAAGATGTCAGTACATTCCATAGCGAACTGGGCATTTTGTATCTCAATGCATTCAATGAAAAAGTGATCCGCAAACTTTTAAAAGAAAAGCAATTGGTTTTTCATCCATTATTTATTGCAGCACCTCATGTTTTCGTTAGTAAGAAGAATCCCTTGGTAGGAAAAAAATCAGTGACTTTAGCTGATTTAGAAGATTTTCCTTACTTGTCTTTTGAACAAGGCCGTGTCAATTCATTCCATTTTTCTGAAGAGATATTAAGTACGTTGTACCATAAAAAAAGTATACGAGTCAGTGATCGAGCAACCTTATTCAATTTTTTGATCGGACTTGATGGCTATACGATCAGCTCTGGTGTTCTAAGTCGAGAATTGAATGATGAGAACATTGTGGCATTACCTTTAGAAGTAAATGAAACAATGGAACTAGGATGGATACATCCGATCCAAAAACCTTTGTCCCCGATGGCTGAAGAGTATCTACGCTATTTGAAAGAGCATATCATCGATTATGGTTTTACGATTATTGAATAAAAATAGAAAAGCTCAAAAAAATCAAGTTGATTTTTTTGAGCTTTTCTATTTCTTTCATGCATTTAGACGCTTTTCTCAGCCTTTTTAGGCTAGCTTTTAAAAGCAGCTCTTAGTAAAGTAGACAATTCCAAACATGAAACAAGTTGCATTTCATGTTGGAATTCCTAACTTTCTGCAGAGCTAAACGCTTTTCTCAGCTTTTTTTTCGGCTTTTTTTATTTGCTTGCTTCTTAATTGTCCACAGGCAGCATCAATATCTGTCCCATGTTCTTTTCTGATCACACAGTTGATACCATTTTTCTTAAGGACATCGTAAAACTTCAGCACATCTGCTTTGTCACTTCTACTATATTGATCATGTTCACTAACTGGATTATATGGAATCAGATTCACATATGTTAGTTTCTTTTTGTTTTTCAGTAAGTCAGCTAATTGTTGGGCATGCTCTGGTCGATCATTGACATGACTTAACATAATATATTCAAACGTGATTCGCCGATTTGTCTTCTCGATATATTCGTCAACTGCCTCCATCAATTTTTCGATTGGGAAGCTGCGGTTGATTCGCATGATCGATGTCCGAACATCATTATTTGGTGCATGTAAAGAAATCGCCAGATTGACTTGTAATCCATTATCTGCAAATTCCTTGATCTTCGGTACTAGACCACTTGTTGAAACAGTGATATGGCGTGCACCTATCGCTAATCCTTTCGCATCATTGATCGTATGTAAAAAGTTCATCAAATTATCGTAATTATCAAATGGCTCACCGATTCCCATAACCACAACATGACTTACTCGCTCACCTTGTCCACGTTGGTCAAAATAGTGCTGAACCAGCATGATTTGCGCAACGATTTCTCCTGCTGTTAAATCCCGCTGTTTCTTTAATAACCCACTTGCACAAAATGTACAGCCAATATTGCAGCCAACTTGAGTCGTTACACAAACAGATAATCCATATTCTTGGCGCATCAAAACCGTTTCGATCATATTTTTATCCGGCAATTCAAATAGGTATTTCACCGTACCGTCTTTTGCTTCTTGGATGATCACTTGACGCAATGGATTGATGATAAAATTTTCTTCTAAAAGACCGATCAATTCTTTTGATAGATTCGTCATTTCTTTGAAAGCTGTCACGCGCTTGATATACAGCCATTCCCATACTTGAGTCGCTCGGAATTTTTTCTCGCCATGATCGATGAACCACGCGATCAATTCCTCTTTCGTTAAACCATAAATGGATGCTTTTTCCATTGATTTTCTGCCTCATTTCTTCTAAACATTCGCTTCATACTATAACTTATTGTCCTCGTTTTGTCTATAAGCGCTTAAAACAATTAGAAGCAAATAAAAACAAGTGTCTGGGACAAAACTCTGCGAGTCAAATCCTAGACACCTGTCATTCAGATAAACGGTGAGAACAGAAGCAATCGCTTCGGAAATAAGCTAGAATTCACAAAAATTTGGAAAATAATTTTCGTGAATTCTTTCATATTTCACGGGGTTAAGCACTTCTGTTTCAACCTTCTTAGTTTTATGACGCTTGAACCAAATGATAAACTTTTTTGAAATAAAAAATTCGTGCAATCAAGTAATATACGATCTGAATCAAAATGAAGACTCCTAAAACTTTCCAGCCCGCCATCTGCATCCCTTGATCAAATATATGATACATTGCTGTCAGTGCAACAGCTCCATGGATCACTGAAATAATGATCGGTGTGAAAAAGAGAATACCAACTTGCTGGTAAATCATCTTCTTCAATTCTTTTTTCGCTAATCCCATCTTGTAGATCATTTTGAATTTTTCTACATCTACATCCATATCACTATACAATCTAAAATATAAGAAACTTCCAGCTGAAACGAAAAAGACGATTCCGATAAAGATACCAACAAATAGAAATGGCGCATATTGGTCAGTGATCATTTGTTTAGAATAGCTTTTAGCCATAAACGGCATGTTCTTATTTTGGAATTTTCCAATTGAAACTAATTCTTCATAACTGGTGTTTTTGGGCTGCCAAACAGTCATTGTCTGCTGTTCAAGAGCTTCCAAGTCTGTATTGTCAGGGACAACGATTTTTGTTCCATAAGCAGAAACCACCGCTGTTTTTTCTTGTCTTTCAACAGCTATTGTTGAGCCGTCTGGTAAGTTTGCTTCATGCACAGCAGCGTTTTCCATCCCCACAGCGTTCTGTGGTAATAATTGAACAGCTTGTCCATTTGTTTCAATAGCTGGTTTCTTGACTATTTTTGCTAATTGATTATAATTTGATTCTTTGACAAAACTAACATTGTCGGCATTCACATATTCTGTTAATTCTCCCTCATCAACGCTGATTCCCTTCTCTGATAGAAGTTTAGAAAAGTCTTGTTTGATGTGAGCAGTCTCTTCATCAGAACCAACAATTTGAAACTCAAAAGGCTCCTGATTCATCGCATCTAAAATCATGTTTTGAAAACCATATAATGTCCCGATTGCTGCAAACGCAACCGTCGAAATGATCGAAACCAAGAAAAAGGAACGTGCATTGTCCTTCATTCGAAATGCTAGATCGGAAAAAACCACCATATTTGTTTTCTTCCAAAAAATAGATTGTTTCTTTTTCAATCGTTCAATGACTGACACACTCAGTTGATTGAATAAAAAACGTGTACCAGCAACCACTAAGAAAATCACTGGAATCATCACAACTGGCACCAGCATTCCTTTGACTAAAAGAGCCACGGCATAACCTGTACCGATCAATAAAACAGCCAGCAATGCTTTTATACGAGAGTTTTTGATCGTCCCCTTACCTAGATCTCCTGCTTTCAATAATTCTTGTAAGCTTAATTTTGGTAAACGGAACTGAATGAAAAATGAAATCGCTAAAAACAAAATACTAAATGAAATGATCGTCAACCCAAGCGCCTGTATCGGAAAGTAAAAACCAAAATTCAAATGCATCATTTTATTGCTCAACCACAAAATCAGTTGAGAAAAACCAATACCAGCAAGACTACCAATGATCGTTGCAAAAAAACCGATAACGAGATTTTCAATAAAGATCATTTTCTTCAATTGTTTGGGACTCATCCCTTGAATCATCAGAAGACCAAATTCTTTTTTTCTGGATTGAATAAACACATCCATCGAGTACAATACGAAAAAGAAAGCAAATCCGTAAATAATGATAGCTGCAGATAACATGCCAATTTTTGCTTGCTTATTCAAGCCATCAGATAATGATGGATGAAAAGCAAAAACTGTAAATGTGAAAAAGACCATCACTGAAAAGAGAGTACTTAAGAAATAGGCCATGTATAAATGTTTATTTCTTACCGTATTTCGAATAACAAATTGACTAAAATTCACTATCGACACCTTCAATCTCAGCTAATTTCATCATGATTTCATCATAAAACATTTTTTGATTTCCTAGATGATGAATTTCATCGACCAATTGACCGTCTTTGATGAAAACAATTCGTTTACAATAACTAGCTGCCAGTGGATCATGGGTAACCATCAAAATCGTTGCCTGTTCATTTTCATTCAACTGCTGTAATAGCTGCATAACATCTTTCGACGATTTCGTATCAAGGTTCCCTGTGGGCTCATCTGCTAACAGTAATTGCGGCTGATGGATCATTGCTCTGGCAACTGCGACACGTTGTGCTTGTCCACCGGATATTTCTGCGATTCTTTTCTTCAGCAAGCCAGCTATTCCTAAACGATCAGCTAAAAGATTCAATTGTCTTTTCATCACAGAGATTTTTTCCCCATCTAAAGTCAAAGGCAATACGATATTTTCTTCGACCGTCAGTGTTGGCATCAAGTTGAAACTTTGGAAAATGAATCCTAATTCTCTACGTCGAAATTTAGCAATTTGTTCTTGATTCAACTGATTTGGATTTTTACCGTTTAGTAAAATCTGTCCAGATGTCGGTTGGTCGATCGTTGCCAAAAGGTTCAAAAAGGTACTTTTCCCACTTCCGGACGGTCCCATGATTCCGATAAACTCACTATCATTTACAGTTAAGTTCAGACCTTTTAAAGCTTCATATTTGATTTCTTCTCCATATGTTTTAGATAGATTTTCTACTTGTAACATTCTTATCGCTCCTCTATGTGTGGCTGTTCATCTCACAAATGAACCAGCTCTTACTTCTCTACTTTGCTAGTCTAATCCAATTATGACGAACACACCATAGAAAAAAATAACAGATCACTTACACTTTTGTAAGCGATCTGTTATTTGTTTATGCTTCATATTCGATCACATATGGATAAAGAGCGGTATTGTAGATAGCCTCTGAAAATTCAACGACTTTTCCGGAAGGATTCATAGACTTTCGAATTCTTTTTAGCCCATTTTTTTCTTTTGTTTCTAAAATACGCTGCTGCTCTTCCGTCAATTCAACCGTTTGAAAACTATCTTCAAATGTTAAAATCTCGATGCCATGTTGATCCATCAAGCGATACAGTGACTCATTTTCAAAATCTTCCATTGGAACATCAACTAATGTGATAGGTAAATAATAATTAAAGTAGATATATGGCTTTCCATCCAGCGTATATAAACGGGAAAATTTTACTACATTTGCTCCCATATTTTCATAGACTGGTGAATCCTCTGACAATTTTACTTGGTCCAAACTTAATATTTTCTTTGCCACTTTTTGTCCTGAATCATTCAAATACTCCGTAAATGTACCCGCTTTCGATAATTTGTTATACGGTCGATTGCTTAAGACCGTAGTCCCTTTGCCGCTTTTTTTCTCCACCAATTCTTCTGATGAAAGAAGCTCGATTGCTCGGCGTACAGTGATTTTGCTGACATCAAATAGTTGTTCAAGCTCTGTTTCAGTTGGTAAAAGAGAACCCACTGGATATGTACCGTTCATAATATTGGCTTTTATTTCTTCTGCGACGTCTAAGTATAGTACACTTTTTCTTCTCATTTCATCCATCCTTATTCGTTTATTGGGTTTATCCTCATGATTTATTTAGTCATAATATACGATTATCCTCATTTTAATCGCAAATATAAATTAATTCAACTTTCCTTCAATTCCATTGTCATTATTTCTTACATTGTACCAAACATTATTACTATATGAAACTCATTTAGATGAAATACAGCTGCAGTAAAAAAAGAGTGGCCAAAGTGGTCCACTCTTTTTGACTACTCTAATTCATGATCGGCAAGTCCTTCTTCCGGCATAGGTTCAATAAATACTTTTCTTGGTTTGCTGCCTTCTGACGGCCCGATCACCCCATGTTCTTCCAGCTCATCTACTAAACGAGCTGCACGATTATAACCGATTCTAAAGCGTCTTTGAAGCAACGATATACTTGCTGTCTGCATTTCTACGACTAAAGCTTTCGCGTCTTCATATAATTCATCTTGTGAAGCTTCACTGCTTGTGCTAGTCGTATCTTCTTCTGTCGGCATCATACTTTCTTGATACTCTGCCTCTTGCTGTTCAGTCACAAAAGCGACAACTCGTTCAACTTCCTGATCAGATATGAAAGCACCCTGTACCCGGATCGGTTTATTTTCGCCCATTGGTAAGAACAGCATGTCGCCTCGTCCCAATAATTTTTCTGCACCATTACTATCGATGATCGTGCGAGAATCTGTTCCGCTGGAAACAGCAAATGCCATTCTTGACGGCACGTTGGCTTTGATGATTCCTGTAATGACATCCACACTTGGACGTTGTGTTGCTAAGATCATATGGATTCCAGCTGCACGAGCCATTTGTGCTAAACGGATGATTGCATCTTCGACTTCATTACTGGCAACCATCATCAAGTCAGCTAACTCATCTACGATCACAACAATAAATGGTAAAATCGGCCGGTTTTCACCATCCTCTAAATTCTTTTGAATGACCAAATCATTGTACCCGGAGATATTTCGAACACCCGTCGCCGCAAATTTTTCATAACGAAATTCCATTTCCTGAACAACTTTTTGAAGTGCTTGCGCTGCTTTTCTAGGATTTGTCACAACTGGTGTCAAGAGATGTGGAATTCCATTATAAACATTTAACTCGACCATTTTTGGGTCGATCATCATCAATTTCACTTCATGAGGTTTTGCCCGCATCAAGATACTTGAAATGATACCGTTGATCGCAACAGACTTCCCGCTCCCTGTCGATCCTGCGATCAGTAAATGGGGCATTTTGGTTAAATCTGCTGACTGGACCATCCCTGAAATATCTCTGCCTAAAGGAACCTCCAGCAGCTTGTCTGGATGACTTGGCTGTGCTTCGATGATATCTCTAAAGGAAACTGTGCTGACCGTACTATTAGGAACCTCGATCCCTATCAGTGATTTCCCTGGAATCGGTGCTTCCATCCGCACATCTTTCGCCGCTAATGCTAAAGCAATGTCATCTGTCAAACTGACAACTTTGCTCACTTTAACCCCTACAGCAGGTTGAATTTCGAATTTTGTCACCGCAGGACCCAGGCTAGCTTTCACTACTTTAGCATCGACTCCAAAGCTTTTGAAGGTCTGCTCCAATACACCAATGTTTTTTTCGATTTTTTGGTATTCACCGCTTTGATCAGCAGAAGGAATCGAGTCTAATAATGTGGATGGCGGTAGTTCGTAATCGCGGTCCTCTGCTTCTTCTGAAATTTCAAAATCCAGATCGCCGCCTTCATCGATCTCCGGCTCAGCAATTGGTTGTTCTGAATGTACAGGCTGCATTTCAGCTTGACTTTGAAAACTATCGATCGGTACTAACGTCAGCTGTTCTGGTTCTTGTACTTCTTTTTCTTCTTGTTCCCAAGATTCTTGTGCCAATTTCTCACCAGGAGTCAGCTCACGCACATCATTTTTTAAACGTTCCTGCGCTAGTCTTTCGATTTCAGCTTGTTTAGCTGCACGTTTTTCTGCGCGCTTCGCTTCTCTCTCTGACTGTTTTGCTTCGCTTTTAGCAAAGAAATGCCCGATTTTTTCGCGAATGATCTGCAGACCGCCCATTACTTGTTGTACTTCAAGCATACTTACAAGAAAAATTCCTAGCAGAATCAATAATGTAGCAACCAAATAACTGCCAAACTGTGCAATCAGGAAATAGGTCATACTGTAAAGCGCAGCACCTATCATTCCACCACCGACATTTTGAGCAACGACATTTCCTTTAAGATCGATTTTTAGAAAATCCCATGTCGTACCTAAGATATCAGGTGTCTGCGTTCCAACATTGCGAAACATATACGCATGGAAAAACAGCAATACCCCTAAATAGATCACAACGCCGCCAATGATCGGACGTGTTTTTTTGATGGGAAACTCACGACCAAAGATCACCAAAGATAGCCCATAAAGCATCAATAAGCAAGCTGCGGCAGGAAATGTATTACCAATCGCAACACGCAAGCCATTTGCAATCAAGGTTCCTAAAAAGCCCAGTTTTAATAGGCCGAATAAGCCAAAGAAAATAAAAAAGATTCCAAGAAAAATGAAATTCAGATGCTCTTGCTGCTGTTGCTGTTTTTTCGTTTTTTTCTTTTTTGCACGTTTTCTTTTTTGTGCCATGTAACATCCCTCTTTTCACTCAGTATCCATTATACCTAAAAAGTGAGCCGAACAAAAGTACCCCCATTGTTTCTCTTACAATTTTAATTTTTTGATCGCAAAACGTTTAGAGTCAGAGCAGGATGGGACAGAAGTGTTCAACTCTGAGAACCAAGTAGGTACTGTGCAACATCAACTCATTCTTCGTTGTGTTTTACAGCAAGTTCAGCTTATTTCCGAAGCCTTCAAATCTTAGTGCTTTAGCACTTAGAATTTTGCTAGCTTCACTTTGTTCTTTGAACAATAGTGAAACTGTATGCGTTAGCTGATGTGATCGAAGCGAAGGCCTTTAACTCTAGCATGTTTCATGCGTAGAAGTTAATGAGATCGAAACGAAGTGTAGAGTAGTAGTTACTTCTCCTTCCACCGTTTATTCGTTTTAAAAAGGACTGAGTCGTAACTCGTAGAGTTATGTCCCAATCCCTTCAGGTCCTAAATCTGCATAAACGGCGAGAAAAAAAGCAACTCCTTCTTATTTTTCGGAGCTAAACGCTTTTTGTCTCAACCGCTTTAACTGGTAATCATTCTATTGTTTAACGATAAAAGTCAAAACGTCCTTTAGCCAGCATTTCTTTGATGCCGCCTGTTTCAAATAGTGAACGGTCCATGATCGCTTTTTTGATCACAGAAGCCGGATAACCTTTGACTTCCATTTTACCGACTTCACCGAACGCATGGCTATTGCCGATAGAAGCCACAGATCCTAATGATTTGAACGTAAATTCTTTTGTTGGTTCACCTTTTAATTGCGCTTTGATGTTTTTTCCTGCGTGTTCTCCCATTTTAAGAGAAATTTGTGCAGTTGTTGGATACGGACGATTTGATTCTTTGTCCATAACAGCAGAACAGTCACCAATAATGTATACATTACTATGCTCAGCATCTGTCAAATCTGGTTGAACCATCACACGACCGCGTTTTGCCGCAAAGCCAGAATCACCGACCACATGACTGCCGCTGACACCAGTTGTCCAAATGATCGTTTTTGCTGCTAACTCTTTTAATTCATTGGTTTCCTGATCATCTAAATAAACTACTGTATCTTGTTTGATTTCTTTGATTGGTTTGCCAACTAAGAAATTGACGCCCCATTTTTTTAGATGGTCGATCCCGTATCCGCCTAGTTTTTCACTAAACATCGGTAACAGACGTGTAACTGCCTCGACACAGTATAATTGAATTTTGTCAGGTTCAACTCCAGCCATTGCCGCAAGTTTCTTTTTCCCTTCAACTAGAGAACCTAGTAGCTCGATCCCAGTAAAACCAGCACCGCAGACAACAATCTTCAAGCAATTCTCATCTTTTGTTTCTTTATAAGCCTTCATTTGCTCTGTTAAATGTTGGTAAACTTTTTCTGAAGTAGGAATATCTACCATTTTTAATGAAAATTCTTCCACACCAGGAATTCCAAAAGACTCTGATTCGTAGCCCAATGCTACGACTAAATAATCATAAGAAAGTGGTGCTTGATCTTTTAGGTGAACCTCTTGATTTTCACTATCGATCTTTTCTACTGTTCCTTGTACAAAAGTGGTGCAAGCTGATTTAACTACATCCTTAATTGGATAAGTGATCCGCTCAGAAGTTTGGATCCCAGCTGCAACTTCGTGAATATCTGTTGCCTCAAAGTGGTAATCATTTTGATCCACTAATGTGATCTTGATGTCATCATTCCCTTTTTGTAATTCATGCAGCGCTCTTAAGCCAGCATAGCCAGCGCCTAAAATAACAACGTGTTTGCTCATGTTAAAACTCTCCTTTTGACCTGTTTGATTTTATTATTTAAACCACAATCCTATGGCAAAAAAAACAACTTGTGAAAAAGCGCCGACAGCTAAAATTTTGACTGCGCAGATAAATGTCTTCGTTTTGATTTGTTCTTTTAAAAACAGTTTCGTTTGCTTCCAGGTAAACGGGACCGTGACGATCATCAATAGCATCGTGATCGGTGTCAAACCTAAAAATACACTTAAAATGATCGAACTGAAAGCTACAATGATCAGGCCAACGAATAAACGAAGCGAAACCTTTTTCCCTAAATAATGAACCAGAGTAAAACGGTGATTCATCTCATCTTCTTCCAGATCACAAATATTATTGGCTAGCATCAGATTAGCGATCAAGCATGTATTTGGCAATGCCACTAAGAAGATACTCCCTAGATTCGTCAGTGTCCATTGAAACGAGTCAAAGGTATTGATGTAGACACAAATCAACATGATCATAAAGCCCATCGTAAAACCGGAAAATACTTCACCCAAAGGTAAACTAGACAGTGGCTTAGGTCCCGAAGAATAAAAAATTCCGATCAAGTAACAGTATAAGCCCAGCCACAACAAAGGCCAGCCCACGATCACAGATAAACCAATGCCCATCAATGCAGAAATGACGATCATCCAAATGATCCAACTGCGAATCATCGATAATGATAAGTTTTCCCGTCCGATGATATTGGTTTTTTCCTTATAGTCGTGTCCTTCTTTTGCATGATGATAGTCGTTATAATTATCTAAAATATCAACAGCCATATTGAAAATGAACATCGCAATAAAATAGATCAATACATAAAATAAATGCAAATTCTGATAATGATACCAACTAAAACAAATGCCTAAAAGAAAAGGTAACACACTAGCTGTTTTTGCTTTAAGTTCAACAAGCTCAAAAAATACTTCTTTATTCAAATTATACTACTCTCCTCTTTTAATATTTAGTTTTATGCTCATGAAATAATTTACTGTATTTCTTAGCCAACTTCGTATACAATCAATAGTATTGAACAATTGAACGACCGAAAGGATTATTATGCTATGAATGAGTTTTGGAAAGATTTCCCTGTGATCCAACAACAATTGAATGAAACCTGTGACTTGATCAAACACCAAGTGAAAGTACGCAACAAAGATATCGAACAAGCATTGATCGACCTGACTTGTTCCGGCGGTAAATTATTACGCCCCGCTTTCTTTTTCTTGTTTGCCCAAATTGGTGATAAACAAAAACAAGATCATCAACAACTACTCAAGATCGCCGCATCGATCGAAATTTTGCATATGGCCACTCTTGTCCATGACGACATCATTGACGATTCACCACTAAGACGCGGTGCTGCAACGATTCAATCTCGTTATGGTAAAGATATCGCCGTTTATACAGGTGATTTACTATTCACTGAATTTTTTGAATTACTAGCAGATACAATGAATGGTTCTGATTTCTTACATACAAATGCTGCTGCAATGAAACGACTATTGCTTGGCGAATTGGATCAAATGCACACACGCTATAAAAAAAATATCACTGTCTTTGATTATCTACGTAGTGTCAACGGCAAAACTGCTGAGCTATTTTCTCTAAGCTGCTTAGAGGGGGCTCATTTCGGCTATGCCAATAAAGAAATCCAGCGTTTAGCTGCACGTATCGGCCGAAATATCGGCATCGCTTTTCAAGTTTATGATGATATTTTAGACTACTCGGCTGATAGCAAAACATTGAAAAAACCTGTTTTAGAAGATCTAGCCCAAGGTGTCTATACTTTGCCTTTGATTTTTGCTATACAAAAAGCACCTGAACATTTCTATCCTTATTTAGAGAAAAAGTCAGACATTTCAATAGAAGAAGCTATCGAATTAGGTCAACTGGTCCACAAATATGATGGCGTGACAGATGCCAAAAATTTTGCAAAAAAAGTGACTGAAAAGGCGCTGATCGATATTCAAAAATTACCTGATTGTTTAGGTAAAAACCAACTAGAACTGCTAACACAACTGCTGCTTCAACGTTCGTTTTAAGCAACTACAAAAAAAGAAAAGTTCGAGGCAAAGCTCAGAGAGTTTTGCCTCATCTTTTTGTAAAAAATCAATCGGTGGTCATCCCTCGATCGATGGCATACAGTTGTTGATAATGTTGATTCGTTGCCAATAATTCTTCCGGTGTCCCACTCATTTCCAAACGTCCGTCCTCAATAAATATCACTCGATCCATCATGTGTACCCCTTGTAAGTGATGCGTAATCCAAATGATCGTTTTATCTTTCAGAGTTTCAAAAAAGGTATTCAGCAATTGCTGTTCAGTGATTGGATCTAGACCTGTCGTTGGTTCATCCAACAAAACGATCGGTGTATCTTGTAATAAAATCCTTGCCAAAGCTAATCGATGACGCTCTCCACCTGAAAAACGCAATCCAGCTTCGTCAACCATCGTTTGTAAGCCTTCCGGCAATTCTTGAATCATTTCTTTCAGTCCCACACTATCCAGAACCTGCCAAACCTCTTCTTCAGAAGCTTCTTCTCGACCAAGGCGAATATTGTTTAAAATAGATGTTCTAAATAGATATGGTGCTTGATGAATCACACCGATCGATTGCGTGATTTGATCGCCAAAATCGGTCGTTGGAACATCTCCCAAAGTGATCGTTCCTTTACTTGGACGCAAATCTCCGCGAATCAAGCTAGCCAATGTGCTTTTTCCAGAACCGCTTCGTCCTAAAATAGCTAATTTTTCTTTTGGCTCGATCTTCAACGTTAGATGTTCTAAAACAGTATGTTCTGCTTGATTATACGAAAAAGAGATATCGTCGATGACTATTTCCGTACTTTTAACTTCTAGGTCTGTGACCTTTACTGTTTCAGTAATTTCAGGCAGATCATTCAGACGTTTGATCGAATCTTTGTAAATATTGGTCTCTTGTGCAGCATCTGGCAACGGCGCAAAGGCATCGATCAATGGAAAGACCGTCAATACAAACGCTGCGATCCAATTTGCCGCTCCGCCATGATTTCCTGGAAAACGCATGCTCGCCCATGCTAAAACAGCGATCGTGATGCCCCCAAAGATTACTTGAAGAACAAAATCACGGAACCGATTAAATCGTTTGATCTGTTCATCTAATTCACGCAGCTTTGCTTCATCTTTTTCATATGAATGAACGAATTCATGTCCTCTTTGACTAAATACCCAATCTGAGACACCCAAGATATTATCCGTCAATTTCTTATACAATTCATTTTTAGATACTTTTTGCTTTTCCTGTTTCGCGCCATTTACCAACACAGAAACCAAAGGCAGCAAGAACACAACTACGCCAAGCATCAACAACATGCATAGCCCGAACCACCAGGAAAAAAGACCTAAACCGATAATAATAAAAATGTATAACACCCAGGCGATCACTGTGGGAAAAATCGTCCGCAAGTATAAATTTTGCAAATGATTGATATCTTCTGAAAGCAAGCCAAGAATATCTCCCGTTTGATATTTTGATTTAAAGAAAATCGCATCTTTCTCTAAAACCAAATACAGCTTCAAACGTAAATCAGACGTCATCTTTAAGACCCAGTTATGACTGACCAGACGTTCAATGTATCGAAATACTGGACGACTGATCCCGAAAGCCCGCGTCAAAACGATCGGAATATAGATCATCAAAATATTTTCAGGAAGCGAAGCCGCCCGACTGATCAAATAACCTGAATTGAACATCAAGGCACCCGCACTGAAAAATGTTAAAAAGCCTAGGAATAAAGCAAGATACAACAGTCCTTTGTACTTTTTCAAAAACGGTTTGACCCATTGATCTTTCCTATATAATTCTTTATTCGTTGGGGTATTTTCCATTATTCTGTCCCCCTCATTTGATTCATTAATCGTACATAATAGCCATTTTTTTCTGTTAATTCAGTCAATGTTCCTGCTTCTACAAGCTGCCCTTTATCCATGACCAAAATATAATCCATTTCAGCCATCCAATGTAGACGGTGAGTAGCAAAGAATACCAAATGATCTTCCATCAACGGTAACATTCTTTCTTTTAATTCAACTTCTGTTTCAATATCTAAATGAGCTGTCGGCTCGTCAAACAGCAAAACACGGCGTTCCTGATCTAAAAAGGCTCTCGCTAAGGCGATTCTTTGTGCTTGACCGCCACTTAAAACTCTGCCGCTTTCACCGATCGTTGTATGAATCCCCTGAGCCAAGCTCGAAACTAGTGCTTGCAGTCCAACTAATTCAATTGCGGCTGCAACTTGCTCATCCGAAGCATCCGGAGTATAAAAGCGGACATTGTTTGCCAGCGTATCCTGAAAAATATACGGTGTTTGAGGAATATAAACCACTTGTTTTTGCCATTCTTTTTGCTGAAAATGAGGGAGTTTCTGTCCATCGATCTGAATTTCCGTTGTCGCCATGTCAGGCTCTAAAAAACCACTTAAAACATTGATCAATGTTGATTTGCCCGAACCACTAGCACCAATGATCCCAATTTTTTGATACCCTTTTGCACTAAAATTCAGGGCTTTTAAGGCTGCTTGAGGCGCTTCTTCATAGCTATAAGTCAATTGTTCAACCGATAGTTCGCTTAACGCCGTCCAGTCCTCTAAGGACAAAGTATCTGTTTCTTCGACTTCTTTTAAGTCCAACACTGCCTGGATTGCTTGGAAAGAATTTTTTCCATCTAATGTTGCATGATAATCACTGGCAAAGTCACGGACAGGTAAAAAGAATTCCGGTGCTAAAATCAAGGTCGTCAAGGCAGGAAAAAGTAGAATACCGCCTTCCAACAAACTTAAACCTAAAAAAACCGCAACAACTGCAACGGACAATGTAGTGAAAAAGTCCAAAGCAAAGGTAGATAAAATGGCAATTTTAAGTGTACTCATCGTCGCACGTCTAAAACGCTCACTCGTATTGTAAATGCTGCCGGCGTATTTTTCACTCAACCCGAATAATTTTAAAGTATCAATCCCTCTCAATGAGTCGATAAAATGATTCGACAATAATTGAAAGGCTTTATACTGTTTATCAGCTTTGCTTTTTGCCGCATACCCTAAAATGATCATAAAAATGATGATCATTGGAAAAACGACCAGCAAAACCACTCCAGAACGAATATCCAGAGTAAAAATAAAAATCAAGATCAACCAGGGAATGATCATCATATTCATGATCTTCATCAAAATCAAATGAAGATAATTTTCTGCCTGACTGATTCCTTCAAGTGCCATAGTGACCATATTACCAGTCCCATTTTTTTGAACGACTGTTGGTCCTAAACGAAAGATTTTTTGCAGCAACTGTTCTCTCAATTCACGTGAACGATCATAGCTGAAATGATCCAGCATTTTTTCTCGTACATAGGTTATAACATGTCTGCCCGTATAAAATAAAAAGAAAAGAAGGATCGCGGTCAGCTGATCATGAAGCTTGCCGCCTTCCCAAAGTCCAACAGCTGCTTTAGCTAAGTAAAATGCCTGCCCGATTATAAAGACTGCTTGCAGGAAAGAAAAACCTGCAAGCAAAATCATCGTCTGTTTAATTTTAGGCATCTTTAAGATGGCTTTATCGATCATCCTTCATACCCCAAAGCAGCGATTGCCGGATGTTTGATTCGTTTTCTAAAGATATAGTATGACCAAGCGGTATAAGCCAATACGAATGGTAAAATCGTCAATGACAACCAAGTCATTGTTTTTAACGTATACGGGCTGCTTGATGCGTCTTTGATCAAGATATCGTAATAACCTTCACTGCCGATCATCACACGTGGGAATAAACCGCTAAACAATAAAGCAACCAACACAACAAGTGTTAATCCGCTGGCAATAAATGCTGCCATTTCTTTTTTCTTAAAGACACTTACATTCGCAACTACTGTCAAAATAACGATTGCTAGAACAAGTACTAGCGTCACAGCAAAATGATTGTCAAAGAAATCTGTTTTGAAGTACAACAATGCTGCAAATACAACTAGTCCAACATATAGTACCCAGTAAAAGAATGAGGCATAATTACGTGCACGTTCTCTAACCGGTCCTTCTGTTTTCAAGGTAATATAGTTTAATCCATGCAAGTAGCATAATAGTGTCAACGCAACACCACCGACTACAGAAAAGACATTGATATAGTCAGTAAAAGTTGCAGACATATTGCCATCGACATCTAAAGGCATTCCTTGGACTAAACTGATAAATAAAATCCCAAAGAAAAACGGTACTATGAAGCTTCCAATCGAAAGTGTCCAGTTCCACATTCTACGTCGTTTCCCATCAGGCATCCGATGACGGAATTCAAATGACACGCCACGAATGATCAAACCAACTAAAATAATGAATAAAATCAAGTAAAAACCGCTAAATAGTGATGCATACCAGTATGGAAATGAGGCAAACATCGCACCACCTGCTGTTAATAACCAAACTTCATTACCATCCCAAACAGGTCCGATCGTTTGGATGATTTGTTCTTTTTCTTCTTCATCATGTGCTAATGTTTGAACGGACATTCCGACACCAAAGTCAAACCCTTCAAGGAAGAAGAAGCCTGAAAATAGAATACCGATCAATACAAACCATAGTAACTGCAACGTACTCATCCTTCAAAGACCTCCTTATCGAATGGATCTACTTCAGTCGCATTCGCTTGTGCTAATTTCTTTTCTTCATAATCAGGCCCTTTTTTCAGTTCAACAGTGATCAAGTAAACCATCACAGAACCAAGGCCTGCAAAAAGAATAAAGTAAATAATATTTGAAGTTAATAACGAAGCGACAGAAACATTTGGTGAAACACTGTCTTCGATCGTAAACAATCCATAAACAGTCCAAGGATAACGACCCAACTCTGTGATCAACCAACCTGTCGTATTTGCTAAGAATGGTGCAAATGTACATAAAGCAACGATCCAAACCATCCAGCGTTTTTCATAAAGCGATGGTTTTTTCTTGCGGGTAAAGAAAAGCCCTAATGCTGAAACCAAAAGCATCAATACACCGAAACCGGCCATTACTCTAAAGCTCCAAAATAGTGTATTGACTGGCGGGAAGTAATCTCTATCGCCATATTTTTCAATTAAATCTTTGTTCGCTGTTTCCATTCCATCAACAGAACCAGACAGACTATTATAAGATAAAATACTTAATACATATGGAATTTGGATTCCGAATACTTGTTTATGCTCTGCTTCGTCAGCCCAAGCAATCAACGTCCAGGCCGCAGGATCTCCAGAATCTTCATATGCACCTTCCATTGCTGCAAATTTCATTGGCTGTCCTTCGATCAAAGCTTTCATTTGTAAATCCCCAGCTAATAATACGCCTAAAGACCCAAACAATGCGATCCACATACCGATACGCATAGATACTTTGTGGAAGCTGACATCACGTTTTTTCAAGATTTGGAATGCTGCTAAACCGGCAACGATCATTCCGCCCATTACGACAGCACCAGCCAATACGTGGCTAAATTCATACCAAACTTTTGGATTGGCGATCACCGCACCAAAATCGATCAATTCTGCCCGGCCATTGTTCAGCGTATATCCCACTGGATGCTGCATGAAACTATTTGCCGCTAAGATCCAGAATGCTGACATCATTGACCCAAATACAACCAACCAAATAAATGTCAAATGTAGTTTTGGATTTACTTTATCCCAAGTAAAGATCCACAATCCTAAGAATGTTGATTCTAAAAAGAATGCAAGCAGTGCTTCGATCGCTAAAGGAGCGCCAAAAATATCTCCTACAAATCGTGAATAATCAGACCAGTTCATACCAAACTGGAACTCTTGAATAATACCTGTGACCACACCTACTGCAAAACTCAATAGAAAAATGTTGCCCCAAAACTTCGCCATTTTACGATAACGCTCATCTTTTTTCACTACATACATCGTTTCCATCACTGCAACAACAAGTGCTAATCCTATCGAAAACGGCACGAAGAAAAAGTGAAAGACTGTGGTCATCGCAAATTGGAACCTTGCTAATGATACAATATCAAACATCAATAATCCCCCTTGTTTTTACTGTCTACACACAAAGAAAGAAGCCGATTCTACTCGAACGAAGAGTCATTTGTACAGTTGGTTGGTGCTGCAAAATGAGATTCAGACCGCGAATAAAATAAACTTACTTATTACTAAATGTGAAAACTGTTTTTATTAAATTTAGAATGATTTCAATTTAGAGTATACTCTTTTATTTAGAAAATTCAAATGTTTCCGTTCATTTCTCATCAAAAGATGTATACTTTTCTTGAAAAAATCAGAAAACGAATGAAACTTCTCATAATCGGAAAAAATATCGTGCTAAAAATGACGATTTCGACCGATAAAAAAACGAATTCAGCTGAGCTGATTGTCAAAATTATTCTCGTCTATCTTAAGATTCCTTCTCATTCCTGCTTTGGATAATCCATGTACTTATATACTTTTTTTATTTTATCTTGCTTTATTTTAGTGATTTTTTCTTCCGAGAAACACTTGATCGCTCCTTGCTTTTCCAGCTCTTCGATCATTGCAGTCAGCTGGTAAAATTCAGTCAACATTTGCTCTTCGTTCGATTCATCCACTCTAGAAGGATGGTGGTCTTTAAAACCAAAACGAATTGCTTTTGATAACGCTTGTTGAACTTCGGCACATTCTTCCATTGCAACTAAAGCTAAGTACTCATTTTTTTTCATTTACTCACCTCTTTCTTAAGTCTTGTTTCGAAAATAGTCTTGATACATCTGTACAGCTTCTTCTTTGAACACACCACTCACCACTTGTGGACGATTTGGGCTCTTTAAAAAAAGTTCTTCACTACCGATCATGATATTAAAACCTGCTATCGTCGCCAACTCATCATGAGAGAAACGATATACCATCCGACCTAAACGACTCCAAACGTAACTTTTTCTACCCAACCAAAGTATAACATGTCTAACAAAAAAAGTGTGAAACAAAACGAAAAATCCGCTTTGTTTCACACTTTAAAATCAATAAACACTGGAAGCAGAGGCAACCACTACATTGTGCTTCGATCACCTCAGCTAACACTTACAGTTTCACTGCTGTTCAAGGAACAAAGTGAAGCTAGTAAAATTCTAAGTACCAAAGTGTCAAGAATTTAAGGCTTCTGTCCCAACCTCTTCAAACTGATTACTGCAATTTCTGGGATGCAGAGAATCATTCCCTAAGCAAACTTAGCAGCAAATTCACTGAATTGTTTACCCACACTTGCCAAGAAATCTTTTGTTCCTTCATTATTAGGTTCAAGATTTTCATCAAATAATTTATCTGATTGACCGATGTACACTTCTGGTTGCTGCATTGTCGGCATATCTAAGAAGACCAATGATTGACGTAAAACGTGGTTAGCTAACACTCCAGAAATTCCTGAAATCGATTGTGATGCTACTAACGCTGGTTTACCACCCCAAACGCTTTGACCCCAAGGTCTTGAAGCAACATCCAGCGCATTTTTCAATGCTGCTGTAATACTTCTATTGTGTTCTGGCGTTACAAAGATAAATGCATCTTGAGCCGCTACAGCATTTCTAAATGTTGTATATGCTTCTGGAGAATTTTCATCATAATCTTGGTTGTATAATGGTAAATCTTTGATGTTCAAAAATGTTACTTCTGCATCTGCGGGAAGTCCTTTCACAATCGCTTTAGCCACTGCTTCTGAGTATGAATTCTTTCTAGTTGATCCTACAATTACACCATATTTTGTCATAAGTCTATTCCTCCAAATACTTACTAAAAGTAAGTTTATTTTATATACTGAGTATACCCCCAGTTTCAAAAAAATTCAAGCATAAAAATTTAAATAACGAAATTATTTTTAACTTTTAGATCAAGTATACTCATTAGCAGTTTATATAGCGTATGATCACCTATATAAATAACAACAGTTATTTTTTGATTTATTTTTTTATCTACCTACTTAAGAAAAAAAGACAACAAACATCCATTTTTGAATGTCTGTTGTCTATTCTATTACCTACCATTTAATCAGCTAAGGAATAAAGAGCCGCACTTTCAGCATGGATCTTTGTAGTATCGAATAGCTTGACCTTGGTATCTTCCTGCTTGATCAGCAAGCCTATCTCTGTGCAGCCTAAAATAACTCCTTGGGCTCCTTGCTCTGCTAACTGATCGATGATCGTCACATAACGTTCTTTAGACTCTTTTCTGATTTTTCCTAAGCATAATTCTTCATAAATCACTTGATTAACAAATTCAACATCATCCTTAGTAGGAACCATGACTTCTATCCCATGTTCGATCAATTTTTCCTTATAGAAATCCTGTGTCATCGTATATTTAGTTCCCAATAAAGCAATCTTGCTGATTTTATCCTTTTCGATCACTTTTCTTGTTTCCTCTGCAATATGTAAAAGTGGGATCGAAATGACTTGTTCGATCATTGGAGCAACTTTATGCATTGTATTCGTACAAATGACGATACAATCTGCTCCGGCATTTTCCAGCCTTTTAGCTTCACGAGCCAAAAGATTTCCACTTGTCTGCCAATCTCCTATTGCCTGAAGATGCTCGATCTCCGCAAAATCTACACTAGATATCAGACACTTTGCTGAATGCAGTCCACCTAATTTTTTTGAGATGATTTGATTGATTGCTTCATAATAGCTGACCGTACTCTCCCAGCTCATTCCACCTAATAAACCAATGATTTTCATTCTCTATTCTCCATTCTTTTTAGAATCAATCGATCCTTCCATTCATTGGATGATCTTCATTAAATTGAACTAAGTCCCATAAATTGCCATATAAATCCTTGAATACTGCCACAGTTCCATAATCTGCTTGCTTAGGTTCTCGAACAAATTCGATTCCTTTTTCAAGCATCTTTTGATAATCTCTTAAAAAATCATCCGTGCCTAAAAATAGAAAAACTCTACCACCTGACTGATTTCCGATAAACTCCTTTTGAATTGGCTTTGAGGCTTTTGCTAATAAAATAGTCGTCCCTCTTGAGCCTTTTGGTGACACAACGACCCATCTTTTGTCTTGTTCGGACTGATAGGTATCTTCGATTAAAATAAAATCTAGATGCTTTGTATAAAAATCGATCGCTGCATCATAATCCTCGACAACTAATGCAATATGTACAATCGCTTGTTTCATTTTTCTACTCCAATCTACTCTTTTGAGTCTAGCTGTTTAATAATCACCTAGCAAAAAAATCAAAAATAGACACCCAGCAAGCATTAGCGCAACTAATAAAAAATTCACTAATTGTTGTTTTTTTCCACCGACATAATCTGGTGATTCATGTTTATAGGTTGGGTTAACACTTTTGATATTGTAATCTAAGCTACTTCTAGAAAAAACATCCGATGGCAGCATGAACAAGAGCATGACTGCATATACACCACCTATGATATATAATGCGTGAACCTTTATAAAAAAACTAATAACAAAACCAATCAACACCGGTATCGCTATCAACAAAAAAGAAAACAATACTCTTTTCCTATTCATAAAAAAACCCCTTTTCATTTATGACATTCTTTCTCAACATTTTAAATCCTTTTAATAATCCATTATATCATTAAATTTTTCTCCACGTAATATTCGTTTTCTCTAATTTATAGCTATTACCGTAACAAACTGATTTTTGTATTTTACTTCTAACTTACCCTAGTTAAAAAAAGCAAAATAAATTATAATTATGATATAAAAAAAAAGGATGGTTATTAAAAAATGAAAAAGTTTGTTTGTCTTCTTTTAACATGCTTCATCTTTCTTGCTGGAAGTCCTAAAGTAGAAGCCACGACAGTGGAATCAAGTGAATCTTCCAGTGAACCAAGCTTTACTGCTGAGCAGTCAACTACAATAGAAAGTACGACGCAAGAATCAGATACAACTGCTACTACAGAAAAAGAGGCTATCCAGTTGCATTTTTCAATGCTTTTTGGGGAAAGCTGGACGACCTCAATTGATGAACAACAGCCGCTTTTAGGAATAAAAGCAAGCCTTTCCGATCAACATTTGCAAACGATACCAAACGGAATCACTTATGCACTCGAAACGACTGATGGAAAACAACTGAAAGCAGCTAATGGAGAGACACTGCATTTCAAAGAACATACACTTAAAAATATCTCCTTCACTCTTTCCAATGAACTAGCAGAGAATTATACGATCAAGTATCGTGTTTATTCTGATGAAGAACAATGGTCAGAATGGAAAAACGACGGTCAGCTGGCTGAAAAAAGCGACCAAGCAACGCATATAAAAACGATCGATGCTCTTTTAGAAAAAAAACAAGAGAACCAAACCCAGACGTCCACTTCAGAAACAGAAGAAACACCGGTCGAACCAGAAAGAGTTCCTTCCATCTTCTATGAAAGCCATATCAAAGATCTCGGCTGGCAAGCACCTGTAAAAGATGGCGCCATTTCTGGTACAACAGGAAAAAAACTACGACTAGAAGGGATAAAAATCACTCTTGAACCCTCAGAACTTTCTGGTGGAATTTCTTATAGAACACATGTAAAAGACATCGGCTGGCAAAATTATGTGACAGATGGAGTTATGGCGGGAACAACAGGAAAAAAACTGCAAATAGAGGCTATCCAAATGAAGTTAACTGGTGAATATGCTGAAAAATTCGATGTGTACTATCAAGCTCATTCAGCTCAATTCGGTTGGCTGGACTGGGCAAAAAATGATCAAATCGCTGGAACTACAGGCTTTTCATTTGATATGCAGGCCATTCGAATCAAACTTGTTCCTAAAGATGGAACAGCTCCTGGGGCCACGGATCATCCAGTTATGGTTGCACCCAAGCTCAATTATCAAACACATGTCCAAAAAATTGGTTGGCAAAACTATGTAAAAAATGGCACTACTTCAGGGACAACAGGTCAGAATTTATCAATCGAAGCATTGAGAGTCAAACTTGAGCAACCTGCGTTAAGCGGCGGAGTTTCTTATAGAGCGCACGTGAAAGACATCGGCTGGCAAAGCTATGTGAATAATGGACTGACTGCAGGGACAACGGGAAAAAAATTACAAGTGGAAGCCGTTCAATTGAAACTGACTGGTGAGTATGCTGAAAAATTTGATATCTATTATCAAGTTCATGCAGCAAATTTTGGATGGCTGGATTGGGCAAAAAATAATCAAATTGCTGGCACTACAGGCTTTTCATTTGGTATCCAAGCCATTCGAATCAAACTTGTTGTCAAAGGTCAGGCAGCGCCTGGAGCAGTGAAGAAACCTGTAATCAAAACGCCTAAATTAATGACCCAAGCTCATGTAGGAGGCATTGGTTGGCAGCCTGCTGATACCAGCGGAAAAATTGTTGGTACAACAGGGAAAAAACGCCAATTGGAAGCTCTTAAGTTTAGTATCCCAAACTCCGATTTAAGCGGATCGATCCAATATAACAGTCATATTAAAAATATTGGCTGGCAAGGATTCGTTGCTAATGGTGCTCTTTCTGGAACTACAGGTAGAAACCTTCAGGTCGAGGCTGTTCAACTTCGTCTAACTGGTGACTTAAAAAAATATTATGATATTTATTACCGAGCCCATGTGCAATCGTTTGGTTGGCTAGGCTGGACGAAAAATGGTGAAAAAGCCGGCACTTCTGCTTACGGTTATCGCATGGAAGCACTTGAAGTGAAACTTATCCAAAAGGGAAAATACACTCCTCCACTTTCAAAAAGCTACCAGCAAAATGATTATGCAGATAAACTAAAAAAAGTACAGCATTTATTGAATACAAAATACAACAGCAGCAGCTTAGGTATTTATGTTATGCCGGCTAACGGAACAGGTTCTGCTTCCATCAATCCCAACACTGAGTTTGTTGCAGCAAGCACAGGAAAACTCCCAGGCATTTACTATACACAGAAAAAATTGAATTCTGGTGCAATGAAATTATCACAGCCGCTACTTTACACCCCACAAGTGAATTCATTCAGCGGTGCTTATTCTCCTGCCGGAGCCGGTATCATGCCTAAATATGCTGACTACCAATTCTATACTGTTCAAACAGTACTTAGAAATACAATAAAATATTCCGATAATGTTGGTGCTAATTTCTTAGGTTATTATTCAGCGAATCAATATGATAAACCTTTCCTGAACGAAATAAACGCCCTTACCGGTAGAAACTGGACTAGCTGGACATTAAGGGCTAGCGCTAAACAAAACGCGCAACTGATCCAAGCCATTTACAAACTCGGCGGGGTTGCCAACCAATATTTACAAGATACTGTCTATGATGATCAAAGAATCCCTAAATATTTACCTGTGAAAGTCGGACATAAAATTGGTGATGTAGATGACTATCGCCACGATGTTGCGATCGTCTATGCAAAGAAACCGTATATTCTTAGTGTAATGACAAAAAACTATGTCTCTTATGAAACGATCTCGATTCTCTCAAAAGACATTTATGACATCATGAAATAACTCTCAGCGATGTAAAATCAGCAACTATAAGAAGAAACTAAGGCAAAAGTATTTAGCTCTGAGAACCAAGTGAAGTACGCATGTGCAACATTGTTTATCTGAGATGAGTCTCTGATGAAAAAGCATCAACTCATTCCTCGTCATATTTTATGGCATTTTCAATTTGTTTCCGAAAGAGCTATTTTCTTCTCGCTGTATATTCAGGATCAGAGCCCAACACAAAACTAATTTGTAGTTTTGTGTTGGGCTCTTCTTTTTTTATTCTACAAAACAAATGCAGCAGTTGCCTACCCTGTTACTTTTCGCTCAACGATTTGATAATACACTTTAGACGTTTGCCAATACATCAGCAAATAAAGAAAGAAAAAGCTAAATACTGTGAGGAAGCAAACCAGCATGAAGAACTTCCAGTCAGTCAATCCAAATAGAACTAATAATTTTCGCATCAGCGGGAAAGCAAAAGCTAAGTGCAGCGCCGCTAAACCAATCGGGAAAAAGAAAACCATCAATATCTGACTACGAATCGTCTGCTGCACCTCTTGATGACTCATCCCCACACGCTGCATGATATCGTAACGACCTTGATCCTCTGTTCCTTCTGACACTTGCTTATAGTAGATGATGACTCCTGCTGCCAATGTAAAGGTTAGACCAAAAATGATCCCCATAAAAAGAAAGCCGCCAACGAACGAAAGAGAATCTTCTCTGTCTAAGTCGATTGAAGAAAAATCAAGCTCTGTTGATTGCTGATTTAATAATTCTCGTGCAGCAGTTCCGAATGCTAAACGATTTTCTTTACTTCCTTCAAGATTTGCATAAAGAGAATAGCTTACACCTTTTGCACTTTTTTCAGGTAACGAACTGATCAATGCTGCGATCTGTTCTTTGTCTTTGAAAATCATAAAAAACGTATCGACCAACCCATAATCACTTTGCTGTAAAAAATCGATCTTATCGATCTGTTTCTTGATCTTATATGTGTGATCTGCAATAGAGATCGATGCTTTTTTATAGGTTCCTGTCAACATATAGACAGCAATTTCATTATCTGATAAAGCTATTTGTTCCCCCGTTAATCGATTATATTCTTCCTCAGTGATGAAGGTGAACATGGCCGAATCAACGAATGCTGTCTCCCCCATTTCACCAACAAATCCTTCATAGATGCCTGTTGCTTTCTTAGACAATAGTACACTATTATCTACCTGCAATAATTTATTGTCATGCAATTTAACATCCTGTTCCTCTGCTAGATGGACAAGTTCATTATTGATACTTTCCATCTGTTCTTTAGTGAATTGTTGACCACTTGCCCCTATCGTCATATCAAATGGATTACGATTTTGCAATACATTTTCCATACCAAAATATAAGCTTGCTGTCGTCGCTATCGTCACCAGCACCATCGTACAAAGAATACAAATACTTGCTAGACCAGCCGCATTTTGTTTCATTCGGTAAATCATACTTGAGACGGAAATGAAATGATTCGGTCGATAATAGTAGCGTTTGTTTTTTTTCAAGCTTTTCAAAATTGCAATACTGCTTGCCGTAAATAATGCATAAGTTCCAATAATGACAAGAACCACTGCAATAAAAAAGAGATAGATCGCACTGATCGGAGATTGGATCGTTACAGATATATAGTAACCACTTCCTACACATAGGAGTCCGATGATAGCTGTTAACACTTTCGTTTTAGGTTCTTTTTCCCCAGATTTTGAGCCTTGAAGCAGTTCAATTGGATTAGCTAAACGCAGCTGTATGACATTCCACGAGAAAAGCAGAATATAAATGATAAAAAACAACCCAATGACATAGAGGATACTTTGGAACGAAAAATCATAGATAAACTGCTCGCCGAGTTGGGTCATTTTTTTTAATGCCAAAAAACAGAATTTAGCAAATATAGACCCAATGATCGTACCACAGACAATAGTAATAAAATAAGATAAAACCGTTTCACAAAATAGCATATGTCGTAACTCTTTTTTGCCCATACCTAAAATATTATACAGTCCGAGTTCTTTTTTCCGTTGCTTCAGCAAGAAACTATTCGTGTATAGAGAAAAAATGATCGTAAAAATCAAAATCACATACTGCCCAAAGCCAAAAAGCTGTTTCGCTGATTCAGTTGATGGTAAAGTATTCATCCCTTTGTTTTTTACTAAAACCTGTAAAATCACATTAATTACAACTAAAAAAACCATTGAGAGTAAAAAAGGGAGATAGATTTTTCGATTTTTTTTCAAATTGGTCAACGCTAGATCAACATAGAACATCCTCAGACCTCCTTCGTTAATAATGCCGTCATCGTTTCCGAGATCATCGTTAAAAATTGATCATTCGTTTGATGCCCACGGTGCAGCTGGTTGAATACCTGACCATCTTTAATAAACAAAATTCGATTGGCATGACTTGCTGCGACAGAACTATGAGTAACCATCAAAATGGTTTGCCCATCATCATTCAGCTGCTGAAACATCGCTAATAATTGAGCGGAAGTTTTCGAATCTAGTGCGCCGGTCGGTTCATCCGCTAAAATAATATCTGGACTGGTAATGATCGCTCTAGCCGCTGCAACTCGCTGTTTTTGCCCGCCTGACAGTTCATAAGGATATTTATCCAGTAAACCAACCAGGCCTAGCTTAGCTGCTAAAGGCGCTATCCGCTTTTCCATCTCAGCAACCGAGACCTTTGCCAAAACTAAAGGTAAAAAGATATTGTCCCGTGCTATAAAAGTATCCAGCAAATTGAAATCTTGAAAGACAAAACCTAGGTGATCTCTACGAAAGGCCGCTGAATCCTTCTCTTTAATAGCTGAAAGACTACTTCCATTCAATAATATTTCTCCAGAGGTCGGTTTGTCTAAGGTGGCTAGGAGATTTAAAAGCGTACTTTTCCCAGAGCCAGATTCGCCCATGATCGCTACGTATTCTCCTTTCTCAACAGAAAAATTGATCTGCTTCAACGCTTCCACCTGATTACCGCCAAACCTTGTCTGGTAGGTCTTTTTTATATTTTTGACATCCAATAACTTCATTCGCCATTTCCTCCTGTTCATTACTTATATCTATCATAATGCAGGGCAAAAAAAGATACTACTTACAGATAAAAAACCAAACTTACGATATGGTAAGTTTGGTTTTATTATTCAACTTGAAACTGCTCCTGTGGAAAACGGATAAAAACTTTCGTTCCATTACCGATCTCAGATTCGATCGTTAAGACTAATCCAATTTTTTGAGCGATCTGTTCACTCATATAAAGTCCTAGCCCTGTCGCTTTTTGATGTTCCCGTCCATTAAATCCTGTATATCCTTGTTCAAAAACACGGGGTAGATCTTCTGCTAAGATGCCAATACCAGTGTCTTCAATCACTAAAGACTCACCTTCAAAATAAATTCTGATTTCTCCTTGATTTGGAGTATACTTGATCGCGTTGAACAAAATTTGCTCAAGGATAAAGGTAAACCACTTTTCATCACTGATCACCTTTTTTAGGTTTGAAGCTATCGTGATCGTTAAGTTTTTTTGAATAAAAAAGCTGGCATATTTCTTTACAGTCAAATGGATCAAGTGATCTAGATCAAGTGTTTTTATAACTAAATCATTATTTACATGATTCATTCTTAAATACTGCAACATCATATTCAAATATTCTTCGATCTTAAACAGTTCAGCCTTCATTGTTGAAGAAGGCTCAGGTTGAGCCTGAACAAGAAGATCCAATGCGGCAAGCGGTGTTTTGATTTGATGGCTCCACATACTATAATAATCGATCAATTGGTTGTTTAATTCTTCACTAGTTACTTCCACTTTTTCCTTTTGTGCAACAGCGGTCAAAAAAAGGTCACGATAATCGGCTTCAAGTAAGGACCGACTGCCTTTAGGCAATAAAGAAAGTTGACTGGAATGGAAGTTTGGATTTTTTTTCATACGTAATAATTCTCTATGCACACGACGATAATGAAAAAAACGGCCGATGGAAACAAGAACTAAACAAACAAAGGTAAACGCCGCTCCGTCAAAAAATGGTTCTAAAGGAATTTCCCAAAGATAAAACGTGCATAAAAAAATCAGACATAAGAGTAGATACCCGCCATAAAGTAAAATACGCTCTTTTAGAAAAGATCGAAACAACTGAAGTTCGTCGAAAAATTTACTCATCGGTATCCTCCAATAAATAGCCTTTGTTTTTTACCGTTTGGATCGCTTTATCCAAGCCGATAGCTGATAATTTCTTTCTTAAGCGAGTCATATTGACAGCTAATGTATTGCTATCGACAAACTCATCGCCCTCCCAGAGCTTTTCCATGATGTCTTCACGAGGAACGATTTTACCGACATGCTGAAATAACAATAATAATATTTTACTTTCGTTTGGTGTGAGTAAAACGGACTCATTGCGCCGTTTGACAACATTTTCCTGCGGATTTAGTTCATATTCTGTATAGTGATACTCCTGTTGATGTTGACCAAACTGATAGCTACGACGGAGTAAAGCCTGGATTTTCGCCACTAAAACAGAAAGATCAAATGGCTTAGGAATAAAATCATCTCCACCAAGATTCATTGCCATGACCATATTCATATTATCATTAGCAGATGAAAGAAAAACAATTGGGACCTCTGAATCTTTACGAATTTCCTGACACCAATAAAAACCATTATAAAACGGCAATGAAATATCAAGCAAAACAAGATCTGCTTCAAACGCTTGAATCTCTTGATCGACATGCTGAAAATCCACTACACTGCAACAACTAAAGCCCCATTGAGTCAAATGCTCTTCCAGCACTTTTGTGATCACTGGATCATCTTCAACAATGAATATTTTCTGATTCATACCTATCCTCCATAATTCTTCTATCCATTTCTATTCCCTATTTTAGCATTATTTCCTATTAATAAAAAATCAGTCTCAGGCCGGGGGCTTTTCCTTGCTCTTTCTGTCATACTTAAGATATCAAATGAAATTCAGGAGGTATATAATGAAAATAAATGGGGCTGCACTTGTTGGGTTATTATTTTTAGATTTGATTTTAGTTGGATTTGGTATTGCGTTGATTGCACTTATTTTCTCTTTGTGGGTCGTCGTCTACTCTTTTATCGCTTCACCGTTTTTAGTCATTGGTGCACATTTCCTGCAGTTACAGGAATTCACGCTTTGGCGCATCGTTTTAGGAGCGATCCTTGCAGCGCTTAGCTTTACTGTGATTTTACCTTTTGCAAAAACTGCTACCAGCAAAGTGAAAGCATTGTTTATCCAGTATTTTGCTTTTCATCAACAAAGTTTGTATAAATAAGCTTTTAAAAAAATAGGCCTAGAGATCGTTCTTAGAACTTTTCTCTAGGTCTATTTTTATTGGTTAATCATTATTTTGCATCGCAGCTTTTAGCGCTTGAGCTAATGCACTTTCTTCTGGTTCTTCTTTTTGAGCATATTTTTTCATTAGTTTTCGTTCTTCATGTTTGCTCAATTTTTTACTGCGTTCTTTTTTGTCTTGCATTTTTTCAGTGATCGAGCAATATTTGCATTTGAAATAGGCACCATTTTTTCCTTCGATGATCTCCATTTTACGATGACATTGAGAGCAACGATGATTCGATACCTTAGGATCTTTTCTTCTGCGGTAGTTACACTCTTGATTGGTACACACATAAATTTTTCCATCTTTGGTGTTTTTCTCGCGTAAATTTGAACCACAGTCTGGACATTTCTTTTGTGTGATCGAAAAGTCCTGATATTTGCTTTCACTTTGTTTGATTTCACTGACAAGCTTTTTCGTATCTTGCTCGATTTCTTTTAAGAAAGCGGTACTGCTTTGCTTGCCTTTAGCGATCGCTTCAAGTTCTTTTTCCCATTTTTCTGTTAGCTCAGGCGTTACCAACGATGGATTGACTAGCTCAAGTAGTTGTTTTCCTTTTGAAGAAACCATCAAGCCGCTTGTTGTACGCTCCATCAATTCAGATTTGATCAGCTTTTCAATGATTTCAGCGCGAGTCGCTGGTGTTCCCAAGCTATGTTTTTCCATCAATCCTAGTAAGGTTCCTTCTGTCAACGGTTTTGGCGGACTCGTTAATTCTTTATTGATCGTAAAATTCGGCGGAATGACCATATCCAGCTTCCAATCAACAGATGGTACAGTTTCTTCTTTTTCTTGCTTCCAGCCTGCTTCTTCTACTTTGTTTTGACGGAAAATAAATTGTTCTTTGCCAAAACTCACGGTTATTTTTGTTTGTTTTGTTCGGTGCGGTTCTGCGAACATTCCTAGAAAGCGTGTAACGATCATGTTGTAGATTTTTTGTTCATCGCCACTCAACTTCTCATAGCGCGGCCGTTGCTCTGTCGGGATCAAAGCATGGTGATCTGTAACTTTCTCATTTTGAAAGACTTTCGTCAATTTGACCTGAGCGCCATTTTTGATATATGTTTTCACTTCTGGTGCAAAATCGCTGACTGCCTGCAGTCGTTCTTTCATCGTCGCTTTCATATCTGTGGTCAAGTATTTACTGTCTGTTCTTGGATAAGTGACGATTTTATGAAATTCATATAGGCTTTGAACAAGGGACAATGTTTTTTTGGCTGAAAATTGATAACGTTGGTTCGCTTCTCGTTGGATTTCTGTTAAATCATAAGGCAATGGCGCTTGTTCTATCTTACTTTTTTCTTGGATATCTGTTACTTTCCCTTTGGTTTCACTAAGCTTTTTAACAAATGCTTCTACGTCATTTCGCTCTTTGAAACTGTAAGGATTACTTTGTACTAATTTTGCTTTTTCTTTTTGCACATGTAGGTCTACAGAAAAATAAGCTTGCGGACGGAAACTTTCGATTTTCTTTTCTTGTTGCCGTACTAACGATAATGTTGGTGTTTGAACACGTCCTGCTGACAAACTGTCCTGATATTTAACAGTCAATGCTCTTGTCACATTTAAACCGACTAACCAGTCTGCTTTGGCACGAGCTAGTGCAGAGTAATATAAATTGTCATACTCTTTAGCAGGCCGCAATTTCTTGAAACCGTCTTTGATCGCTTTGTCTGTTTGAGAAGAGATCCATAGTCTTTTGACTGGTTTATTGAAATGAACATACTCCAAGATCCAGCGTGCAACAAGTTCTCCTTCACGTCCAGCATCCGTTGCGATCACGGCTTCAGATACATCTTTGCGATTCGCTAATTGTTTGATCGCTTTTAATTGATGGCCTGTTTTAGGCAAAGGCTTGATCCCTAGATTTTTTGGCACCATCGGCAAAGTTTCCATTTGCCAGCTTTGCCATTCTTTATTGATATCTTCCGGCATTTTTAATCCTAATAAATGACCTAACGCCCAAGTCACGATGACAGTCGGTCCTTCATAATAGCTTTTATTTTTTTGATTTGCTCCTAGAACTTTACTCAAATCTTTGGCAACACTAGGTTTTTCAGCAATGATCAGTTGTTTATTCGCCATTTTTTTCACTCACTTTTCTTTGACTTTTATATAGATGTCCGTTTAATTTTAAATTTCGATGCCTTCATTTTAACATATTCTTTTCCACCATTGCGATCTTCGGAAATCTTTTTATTGAAATGTTACGAATAAAGCTCTATACTTACTATTAGTAAGTATAAAAAAGGAGAAACTATGATCACAATTGAATTTTTTCACGACGTTATTTGCAGTTTTTGTTTTCCCATGTCTTATCGAATGAGACAAGTTCAAAAGAGCCTTCCCGATATAAAAATCATTCACCGTTCCTTTGCCCTCGCTTGGGAGCCTGAACATCTTGCTCAAATGTTTGGTTCTAGAGAGCAAGCGAAGCAGGAAATCCTCTCACATTGGACCCATGCTAATCAAAATGACGAGCTGCACCGCTTTAATATTAAAGGAATGGAGCAAAAAGACTTTCTTTTCCCAACTTCAAAAAACGGGTTGATCGCTGCTAAAGCTGCGGGCGTGATTGCAGGTCAGGAAGGCTACTGGGAACTTTTCGATGCGTTACAACATGCGCTATTTGTTGAAAATCAAAATATTGAAGATCTGTCCGTCATTTCTGCTCTCGTTCAAGCAAGCTCTTTAGATTTTGAACAATGGCAAAAAGCATTTGATGATCCTGCCACACTCGCTTTAGTTGACGCTGATTTTCAATTAGCCGATCAGTATCAACTATCGGGTGTTCCGGCATTGATCGTTAATGGAAAGTATCTGATAAATGGTGCTCAGCCGCTTGAGCAGATCATTCAGGCGATCCAAACGATCAAAGAAAAAGAAAGTCCTATCATTGAGCTCGTAGACACTGACCAGTCCGCTGGTGCTTCTTGTAATATGGAAGATGGTAAATGGGTCTGCGATTGATCAAAAAAAGAGCCCAAAACAAAACTAGTTTTTAGTTTTGTTTTGGGCTCTACTTCTGAATAAAAGACGAGAGAAAGCGACTTATTTCCTAGAATTAAACGCTTTTTATCTCAGCTTCACTTTTAGACTAAACTTGTTTTACAGCACTTTGGTTTTGCACAATCATTATGACGTTCATGAAAATCATCGCCGCTTTCAAACGTAACAGCCTGATGATCTTTTAACAAAGCTAATCCTCTGTACTGCTGTAAATCTTCATCACACTCTTCACACCAACGCTCATCACCGTCATTCCAAAACGCCGCCAAATAATTTACTTTAGTATTTATGTATTCATGAGTTGATGAAAGTTCTTGCCATTTTTTTATGTAGTAACGTTCTGCGTCTTCAAGACAGTCAAAGCTTTTCTCTTCTTCAATATCTTCCTGCCAGTCTTCAAAAAACCACCACGGTTCATTATCACCGTACATGGTAATTACTTGGTACATCCGTTAATCACTCCAATTCTTTCTACAAGTGCTATTCTAGTCACTTAAAAGAAATCTTTCAACTTAAGTGCTTGTGAAATGTTTTTTGTTTAAACGCTCATTTTTCATTTTACCATAAGTCAAAGGAGAATAACGTCAAATTTTTCCTTTTTATCTAATTGCAGACGGAAAAGGCTTTTGCTAAAATAGGAATACTATGGAAAGGATCGTTTATCATGAAAAAACCTGTATTTTGGAATTCAATTGGCCTCTATCTACTTCTTTACAATAATATTTTGATCATTATTAGTCTGATCATGGCGTTGAAAGCTGTTGTTGAAGGGGATGGAACCTTTGGAGCAGATGTTTGGTATCAAATTTTAGTGTTCATCGTTTATATCATCGTGATCGCTGGTCTTTTGACTGGCGGAAAAAAAGGGTATATCTTGGCTTGCTTATTTATTCCTTTTATCTTTTTGATTTATTTTTATCCGCCGATCATGGTGCGGATTTTCCCAAAAATGGTTATGTTAGCTTTTCGTGTAGCTGAATTCGGTTCAATTGTTTATTTGATCGTATCCCCGGAATCTAGAGCCTATTTTCGTAATAGCAACAGTCAGGATGGGACAAACTCCAAGAAATAAGCGGAAATTATTTCTGCTTCCACCGTTTATTCGTTTTAAAAAGAACTGGGTCGTAACTCTACGAGTTACGACCCAGTTTCGCTCTAAAACTTGATAAAAGTGGTCAAAAGTCTGGTTCTTCGACAATTTTTCAAAAGGCAATCATTACAAAAAACGTATTATTTTTCTTTTGCTTCAATTGCTCAAACCTTAACGACTTTTGTCTCAACCTACTATATATATTGTAGAACTTTTTCTTCTTGATACGCTTGGTCGATCAGACCGCCGCCAAGGCATTCCATACCATCATAAAAGACAACGGCTTGTCCAGGTGTGATTGCACGAACTGGCTCTGAAAAAATGACTTTCGCTGTGGTCCCATCACCAGTTAAAACAACTTTGACTGGTACATCTTGTTGACGATAACGGAATTTCGCTGTACATTCAAATTCTTTCGGCATATCCGTATCAACGGTAAAATGAATTTCACTTGCATCTAAATGAGTCGCGTACAAGCGTTCATGATGGAAGCCTTGACCAACATACAATGTATTCGTTTCAAGATCTTTACCGATCACAAACCATGGTTCTTGTGAGCCTTTACCCCCACCGATTCCTAGCCCTTGGCGTTGACCGATCGTATAATACATCAAACCATCGTGTTGGCCTTTGATCTCACCATCTAATGTAACCATGTTTCCTTTTTTAGCTGGCAGATAGTTACTTAAAAATTGTTTGAAGTTTTTTTCTCCGATAAAGCATACACCGGTTGAATCTTTTTTCTTGGCTGTAGCAAGATCAGCTCTTTCAGCGATCGCACGGACTTCTGATTTTTCCATGCCGCCTAACGGAAACATTGTTTTAGAAAGTTGTGCTTGAGACAGTTGACTCAAGAAATAGGTTTGATCTTTATTATTATCGACACCACGAAGCATACGTACCGTGCCGTCTTCTTTACGTTCGACTTGAGCATAGTGACCTGTTGCCACATAATCTGCTCCTAATTGCATTGCATAATCCAAAAATGCTTTGAATTTGATTTCTTTATTGCACATCACATCCGGATTCGGTGTGCGGCCGCGGCGATATTCCGCTAAAAAGTATTCAAACACTCGATCCCAATATTCCTTTTCAAAGTTGACTGAATAATAAGGAATACCAATTTGATCGGCAACTTTTGCTACATCTTTGTAGTCTTCTGTTGCTGTACATACACCATTTTCGTCTGTGTCATCCCAATTTTTCATAAAGATGCCCACGACATCATAGCCCTGCTCTTTTAAAAGCAACGCTGTAACAGATGAATCTACACCGCCGCTCATGCCTACAACAACACGAGTTTTGCTGTTATCTGTCATTTGATCACCATCATTTCAATTTAGATTCTGAAATCATCCACGATTTGAAGGTCGTAACTTTTCAGTGATACTTATTATACTAGGATTTTGAAAGATGTAAAGGTATTGAGCGATTCTTCTCATTTAATTAAGAAATCATCGGATAGCAAAAAAACAGAGCCCTGAACAAAACTGTTTTCTAGTTTTGTCCAAAACTCTGTTTTTTAATACACGGTGACCAATAGTCAGATTCTCCAGTAATTTCGCAACCACCAACAGAAGCTAAGCGACTTTTGACTCATCCTCTACTATAATCTACGCTTTTTCAAATACTCCACGGCTGATCATGCCATCCATCAAGAAATAGAATTTCTCTTGACTCATCGCATGAGCATCACCTTTGAAAATGTTCATTGATTTTAAGCCGTTAGCTGTTGTAACAGACATTTTCAATGTTTTTAAGTCGCTAGCGATCGTAATTTTTAATTTGAAACCTTCTTTACTTTGGGGTGTTGCATCCAATGGACGAACCAATTGAAAATTACCAGAATTTGTTTCAACAAATCCATTATCTTTTAATGTATATTTTTTTGCTTGTTCATTAACTTTGTAATAGACTTCACAGCCTTCTACTGTTGCTTTATCAGCAAATGCCATTTTTCCACCTCATTTATTCATTGTTTCTTCTATTATAATTGTTATAGTCATTTTTTTCTACCACTAATCAGCTTTTCTTTCAGCTCGCTTTAAGTCTTTGGATCGTTTGAATCAAAATATCTGTAAATTCTTCGATTTGTTCTGTATTCGTACCTAAACCAAAACTGATCCTTACTGATTCTTTGATAGCTGGATGGTCTTTCCCATACATTGCTTCCAATACATGAGAAGGTTCGACCGTCCCTGCAGTACAGGCCGATCCAGTAGAAATCGCCACTCCTTGAAGGTCTAAATGCATCAATAATAAGTCACTTGACACTTCAGGAAAGCGTACATTCAAAATGTGCGCTAATTTATTTTCAGGTGCACCATTGATTTGATAAGCTACAGCTGCCTGATCTAGTTTCGTTAAAATCAATTTTTGATAGTCAACATACGCTTCATGACGCCGTTTTTTCTCGTCATCAGTCAAAAGCTCTACAGCTTTACCCAAACCAACGATCCCCGCAACATTTTCTGTCCCTGCTCTACGTTTTTCTTCTTGTTCTCCACCATGTAAAAAAGAAGGAAGGGAAAGAGCATCATTTTTATACAGAAATCCTACCCCTTTAGGTCCATTGATTTTATGTGCTGAAATACTAAGTAGATCGATCCCAAGTTCATGAGGAGCTATTTGTTCTGATCCATATGCTTGAACCGCATCTGTATGAAAAACAGCTGGATGCTCTTTCAATAGAAGACCTATTTCTTTGATTGGTAAGAGATTGCCGATTTCATTGTTGCCGTACATCACAGAAACAAGCGTTGTGTCTTCTCGCAATTCTTGCTTGAGCTTTTCTACAGATAATTGCCCCGTTTCATCGACAGGAAGATATGTCACTTCAAATCCTAGCGTTTCTAGATATTTCATTGTTTCTAATACTGCTGGATGTTCAATTGCTGTTGTGATCAGATGCATTCCCTGCTCTTTTTTAGATAAAGCTGTTTCAATGATTGCTGTATTATCGCCTTCAGTGCCGCCGCTGTTAAAAATAATTTCATGCGGTTTGACGTGAAGGCTTTCTGCAACCACTTGACGTACATTTTCAATCTTGCGGTGTGCTTGACGGCCGAATGTATGGATACTGGATGGATTGCCGAATGTGTTTGCCATTTCAGCTGCCATTACTTCAATGACACTAGGATGCATCGGAGTTGTTGCCGCATGGTCTAAATAGATCGAAGTCATTGAACTCTTCCTTTCTGAACCACTTTTTATTGGCATTAGTTTAACATAAGTGTTCCCATTCCTCAAAATTTACTGTCATATCGTTTATTTTACAAATCGTTTTTCTTTGCGGTACGTATAAATATTTCCATAAGTGAATACTGCAATGCCTAGCCAAATAAAGCCAAAAGCCATAAATTGCTCTAACGAATACGGCTCGTGGTATATGAACAATGCTGATAAAAGCATCAAGGTCGGTCCTACATATTGGATGAAGCCAAGTATGATATAGGAAATCTTTTTTGCAGCTTCCGCAAAAAGAAGTAGCGGGATCGCTGTGACCACACCTGCACCGACCAATAGCAGATTTGTTGATAGTTCATAATTCATGAAGCCTTGCTTCGAGAAAAAGATCAGATAGACCAACGCAAGCGGCAAAATAACGAAGGTCTCGATCGTCAAGCCTGTATACGAACTGACAGAAACTCCCTTTTTGATCAGCCCATAAAAACTGAATGTTACCGCCATGATCAACGGAGCCAGCGGCAGTTGACCTGTTTGGATCGTTAATAACACAACTCCAGTCAAAGCCAATCCACAAGCGCTCAAGCCCGAACGGCTGAGTTTTTCTTTTAAAATCAAGGTTGCCAGCAGCACGTTGACTAAAGGGTTCATATAATACCCCAAGCTAGCCTGTGTAACATGTCCTTGACTCACCGTATAAATAAATGTAAACCAGTTTAATGAAATCAAAATAGCCGCACAAATAATAGCAAATAATTTTTTCTTGTCTTTTAAAACACTTTTGACTTCAGCTAAAAATAGTGTCCATTTTTTTGTCACAAAAATATAGATCAGCATAAATAAAAACGACCAGACAATTCGATAGCATAAGATATCAAGTGGATCGACCATCGGCATCAACTTCCAATAAATTGGAATAACGCCCCAAAATATATAAGCAATAAATCCCAATAAAACACCTTTTCTTTGTTCTTTCAATCAAACAACTCCCTTTCTTATTCAATAAAAAGAAGCTCAGTATAAACACACAGCTGAACTTCTTTCGTAAAAACAGATAATGATTATTTTTCTTCTAAACGAAACAGCGGACTCATCGGTGTATTTTCATGGATACGCTTCACTGCTTCTCCCATCAATTCCGCACAAGATACAATATTTAAACCTTCAGGACGACGATCCTCTGAGATAAAGACAGAATCTGTCACACAGATCTGTTCGATCGGTGAGTTATCTAATGTCTGTTTTGCACCTTTTGAAAGTAATCCGTGAGAAGCACAGGCATAAATACATTTTGCTCCGTTTTCCTTTAATATCTCAGCTGCCGTTGTCAACGTTTCTCCTGTATTTAAGATATCATCAACGAGAATACAGGTTTTTCCTTTGACTTCACCGATGACATAACCTGAACGCACGCCATCGACTTCATCCTGATCGATGATCGCTAATGTTGCATCAAGATATTCAGATAAGCTTCTTGCTCGCTGAACGCCGCTGTTTTTAGGAGAAACTACGACAATATCTTCACCGGTCTTCCCTTGTTTTCGATAGTTATGCGCAAATAACGGCATCGTGAAAAGATTATCTACAGGAATATCAAAGAATCCCTGCACCTGAACTGTATGTAAATCAAGCGTCAGCACTCGTGTTGCTCCTGCTTCTTCTAACAAATTCGCTACTAATTTTGCAGTGATCGGTTCTCTTGGTTTTGCTGTGCGGTCCTGTCTAGCATAGCCATAATAAGGTAAAACAACATTGATTGTTTTCGCACTAGCACGTTTTAATGCATCGATCATGATCAATAACTCCATCAAATGATCATTTACCGGTAAATTAGTTGATTGAATCAGAAAGACATGATCCCCACGAATACTCTCTTCAATATTGATTTGAATCTCTCCATCACTAAATTGACGAACCGTACTCTTTCCTAATTCAGTCCCGACAACCTCAGCTATTTTCTCAGCTAAAGGACGATTGGCATTCAAACTAAAGATCCGTAATGTTTTATCCTTGTATTTTTGGGTCATGATTTCCTCCGCACTTTCGATATTTTTACTCTGTATTTTTACTCAAAGCTTCATTTCCCATTCTACCATTGATTCGATAAAAAATCATGAATCTTTTTCTTTCTTACTAGAAAATAAGTGTTTTTATATTGTCTCTTTTTTTATTACAGTATACTTACAAAATTGTTCGTTGATTCACACAGAATCAAATTGCGTTTCTTTTCCTCATCAGTAAAATAAGAACTATATTGGAGGTGATTCGCTTATGCGGCATTCAAAACATCACAAAGGATCAAACTCATGGCTGCCTATGCTCGTTATTTTACTACTTTTTGTAGTTGTAGGCTTGGAAATATATTTGCTATTTTTTCAGCATCAATCTCATTCTATTTCCAAAAGTGCTACAAGCGAAACAACACTTCCGTCTACACGATCCTCTGCTTCTCTAACCACAGATGCAAAAAGAAAAGAAAACTTCGATCAGACGGTCGAACCGACTTCAGAACTTGCTGATCGATTAAATCAACAATTGATCGATAAACGTTTTGTTGGTACGGCTCTTGTTGTCCATAAGGGGCAGATCATTTTGCAAAAAGGATTTGGTTATGCAAACGTATCTGAAAATACTCCGAATACCTATCAGTCAACCTTTCAAATTGGTTCTATCCAAAAAGCAATGACTTGTGTGTTGATTTTACAGCAAGTCCAATCTGGTCATTTATCCTTAGAGCAAACCTTAGATCAGTTTTATCCTACTGTGCCTGGAAGTCATAAAATAACGATTCGACAGCTATTAGCTATGCGTTCTGGTTTGTACCAAAATGAATACCCTACAGAGATGATGTCTGAAGATGACTTTCTCCGTTTTTCGATCAACCATGCACGAATGGGGGATTACGACAAATATAAATATGACGGCGTCAATTATCGAATCTTAGCAGGTGTTTTAGAGCGTGTGACCAATCAAACCTATCGTGAATTGTTTGAGCAAGCCTTCGTTCAAAAAATACAACTGACCCACACTTCTTTTTATGATGATTTCCTAAATTCTTTCAATCGTACTTATGCGTATGAAAAAATCGACGGCAACGATTTGGGAAATGAAATCACGGACAATCAGCTAACCTTTGATCAAGAAGTTGGTACAGGCAATGTAGCAATGACTGTCGGTGATCTTTATCGCTTTTATGCAAACTTATTCGAAGGTCATTTGATTGACCAAACACTCAGCGATAACGTGTGGACACCCGAAACTGAAACAAAGTATATGGGCGGTCTATATAATTTTCCTACCTATATCAAAGGACACGGCTCAGAGGCTGGCTTTGAATCGAATGCATTATTTTCTAAAGATCAACAAGATGCGGTGATCCTTCTATCGAATCAGCATCCAAAAGATAAAACAAATTCAGATTTAGCTAATGCGATGTTCAATTTACTTGGTCCTTACAAAGCTTAACTATTTTACTTCCTTTGAGAAACTGTGACGCATTTAAAGAGAGGTTGAGACAGAAGTGTCTAATCCCGAGAAATAAGAAAGAATTCACGAAAATTGTTTTCCAAATTTTTGTGAATTCTTTCTTATTTCCGACCTTCAAAGCTTAGGGCTTTAGCCCTTAGCATTTGATGAGATCGGAGTGCAACGTAGTGGGATTGCTTCTGTTCTCACCGTTTATCCGGATTCCAGGTGTCTGGGATTTGACTCACAGAGTTTTGTCCCAGACCCTTTCATCCTAAATATATGGCGAGACAAAAGCAGCTCCTTCTATTTTTCTGAGCTAGATACTTTTGTCTCGTTTTTTAGGTTCGCCTAAAAAAACTTGATTTCATTTTAGCTTTGTCTTATACTAATTTTAAGGCAAACCTAAAAAGGAGGTTTTTTTATGTCTATAACTAACAATAATATTACAGTCCAGCATTTGACTGTCAGCTATCAAGGTCAAAAAGCATTACAAGATATTTCATTACAGCTCTCTTCTGGGAGTATTACCGGTATCATTGGGCCAAATGGCGCTGGTAAATCGACTTTTTTGAAAGGATTGCTCGGTCTGATCAAAACGGAGTCCCGAAACGTTTTGATCGGTGACACACCGATCGACACTCAGAAGAAGCGAATCGCTTATGTAGAGCAACGCAGTGCATTAGATTTATCATTCCCGATCAATGTTCTAGAAGTTGTCCTTTTAGGAACCTACCCTAAATTAGGCTTATTCCACCGTCCTGGTAAGCTGGAAAAAGAAAAAGCCTTAGCTGCTTTAAAAACTGTTCAACTGGAAGCTTTTGCCAAACGACAAATCGGCGAGTTGTCCGGCGGTCAGCTGCAACGTGTCTTTATTGCCCGGGTACTGGCTCAAGATGCAGATATCATCGTTTTAGATGAACCTTTCGTCGGGATCGATATGACTAGTGAAAAGGTCATTATGGATATCCTCAAAGCATTGAAAGACGTTGGCAAGACGATCATTATTGTCCATCATGATCTGCATAAAGTTGCTCATTATTTCGATGAAGTGGTCATTTTAAAGAAAAAATTGATTGCTTTCGGACCTGTAGCAACGACTTTTACCAACAGAAATATTCAACTCGCTTATGGCGAATCTATGGGCGATATTATCATCAAAGGAGTGGCTGATGCATGATCACAAATTTTATTGACGGTTTGATCCGTTACCAGTTTTTACAAAACGCACTGATAACCTCGATCATTGTCGGGCTTATCTCAGGAATCATCGGTTCATTTATCGTTTTAAGAGGCATGTCATTGATGGGAGATGCCATTTCTCATGCGGTGTTACCAGGTGTCGCAGCTTCTTATATGTTTGGTGCAAATTATATTTTCGGTGCATCTATCTTTGGTATTTTAGCAGCGTTATTGATTGGCTTTATCACACAAAAAAGCCAATTGAAAAATGATACTGCGATCGGTGTAGTCTTCAGCTCCTTTTTCGCACTAGGGATCATCATGATTTCTTTTGCAAAAAGCTCCACTGACCTTTACCATATTCTTTTTGGAAATGTGTTGGCTGTTCGTGATTCAGATATTTTGATCACTGCAGTCGTAGGTATTCTCGTATTGTTATTTGTAGGCGTGTTTTATAAAGAGCTGCAAATTACATCATTTGATCCTACAATGGCGCAAGCATATGGATTAAATGTTCAATTTTTCCACTATGCGTTGATGTTTCTATTAACATTAGTGGCCGTTTCTTCATTACAAACTGTTGGAACGATTTTAGTGATCGCGATGCTGATCACACCCGCAGCTACAGCCTATCTTTTGACGAATCATTTACCGACAATGATCGGGCTTGCTTCTTTGTTCGGCATTTTAAGTTCAATTATCGGCTTGTTCTTTAGTTATTCTTATAACCTAGCATCAGGAGCAACCATCGTTTTAACTGCTGCCGGATTCTTTATTCTAGCTTTTCTATTTTCACCAAAAAAGGGATTATTTTTTGCAAACAAACCGAAGGAGGACCTCTCACTATGAAAAAAATAGTCATAACTATCGCTGCATGTGCAAGTTTATTTTTATTAGCTGCCTGTCAATCGAAACCAGAGACATCATTAGATGAAAAGAAACTAAATATCGTAGCAACTAACTCGATTCTTGCTGACATGGTAGAAAATGTTGGCGGCGATTTAGTGAATATCCACAGCATTGTCCCCGTTGGAACTGATCCACATGAATACGAACCGCTACCTGAGGACATTGCTAAAGCATCAGAAGCTGATATTCTATTTTTCAATGGATTAAACTTAGAAACTGGCGGAAACGGCTGGTTCAGTAAATTGATGGAAACAGCTCATAAAAAAGAAAATGAAGATTATTTCTCTGTCAGTCAGAATGTCACTCCCATGTATTTAACAAGTGCTGGCCAAGAAAATGAGCAAGATCCTCATGCTTGGTTAGACATCCAAAACAGTATTTCATATGTAGAAACGATTCGAAATACGTTGATCGATAAGGACCCAGAAAATGAAGCAAGTTACAATAAAAAGGCAGACGACTATATCAAAAAGCTTGAGACTTTGGATCAAGAAGCAAAAGAGAAATTCGCTGATATACCAAAAGATCAAAAACTATTGGTAACTAGTGAAGGGGCGTTTAAATATTTTTCTAAAGCCTATGGGTTGACGGCTGCCTATATTTGGGAGATCAACACCGAAAGCCAAGGCACACCTGATCAAATGAAGCAGATCATCGATCAAATCCGGCAAACCAAGGTGCCCGTGCTTTTCGTCGAAACAAGTGTTGATAAACGTAGTATGGAACGCGTATCAAAAGAGACTAAATTACCAATCTACAGTACCATTTTCACAGATTCTCTTGCCAAAAAGGGAGAAGATGGAGATAGTTACTACACAATGATGAAATGGAATCTGGATAAGATCCATGAAGGCTTGACGCAATAAAAGATAGAAAGTAGCCGCACCTTTGATGAACGAAGGTACGGCTATTTTTTATCTGATCATCTCCTCAATATTGATGATTCGATCAGTGATATCAGCATAAAATTCTTCTTCATGTGAAACGATGATGATCGTTCCTTGATAGTCTTGAATTGCTTCACGCAGACTTTCCTTTGCAGCTGCATCGATGTGATTCGTTGGCTCATCTAGAAAAATCAGATTGCTCGTTTCCATCGTCAATTCACATAATTTTACTTTTGTTTGCTCCCCTCCGCTCAATAAGCGCAGCTGTTGATTTACCAATTTATCCGGCAATCCGCATTTAGCTAAAAATGTCCGAATTTCTTTGACCGTCTTTTTAGGAAAACGATCGCTTAAATAAGCTAATGGAGTCAAATAATCATTTTCCCATGTTAAGTCTTGAGAAAAATAGGCTATTTTGGTATTGGCTGGGTATTGAAATTCGCCGCTAAGTGATTTGATTTTTCCTGTCAGTGTCTTGATCAACGTTGATTTTCCGATTCCATTGAATCCTTTGATCGCAACCTTTTCACCGCTATGAACAGATAAATCGATTGGGGCTAGCAATGACTTTTCATACCCAATCACTAATTGATCTGTGATCAACGCTAAACTGGCAACGATCGACAGATAAGGGAAAACGATATGTGGTGTCATTAGACTTCCAGGTGGTGTCAGTCTTTCTAGACGATCTAATTGCTTTTGGCGGCTTTTTGCCATGGTTGCACGATTTCCTGCTTTGTATTTACGAATATATGCTTCTGCTTTTTCTATTTTTGCCTGCTGGGCGTGATATTGTTTCAAGTAGCTTTCTTTATTCAGCTCTTTTTGGGCAAAGGATTTTTCGACATTTCCGGTATATTTTGTCAGCTTGCCGAATTCAATATCACAAATACAGTTTGTTACAGCATTCAAAAAATGATAATCATGCGACACCAGAATAAACGTACCGTCAAAATTAGTTAAATAGCTGATCAGCCACTGAATATGAGTATCATCCAAATAGTTCGTCGGTTCATCTAAAAGTAGTACATCAGGCTCTTCCAGTAACAGCTTCGCCAAAATCACTTTGGAACGCTGTCCGCCGCTCAGCTCCTTCATCGAACGATCCAACCCGATCGCTTCGATTCCTAATCCGTTCGCAAAATCATTGATGATTGGATCTATTTGATAAAAATCACTTTCATCCAGTTGCGTTTGCAGGCTGCCTGCCCGCTCTAATAATTTATCTTCGCCAGTCTCACCATAGATCGAATACAGTTCATTGATTTTGGACTCGATCTCATATAGCGGTTGGTACGCTTGATGTAAAAATTCACTGATCGTACTTTCACCGATCACCTCCATATACTGATCCAAGTAACCGATTTTGATATTGTTTTGCCAAGTAATTGCTCCCTCGTCTGCAAGTATTTCTCCTGTTAATATTTTTATCAGCGTTGATTTTCCTACACCATTTTGACCAGTAAGTCCCAGATGGTCTCCTTTATTCACACGTAAAGAGGCATATTCATAAAGTATTTTTTCCCCGAAACGCTGGGTCAGATGTTCGATCGTTAATAAACTCATGTAGTTCATTCCTTTTCCATTTTATTTTGTAAATCACGTGACACGTCCATTCGTTCAGTTTCTGCTATCGAACACCAATGCTCCGCACGTAAGATCTTAGGTAAACAAAAAACAAGCGATCAAAAATAAGTCTCCCTTATCTCATCCCTTGTTTATAATCAACAAAGAGAGTGAGCCAAACGAAACATCCGTTTTGCGCCACTCTCTAAGTCCGAATAAACGGCAAGAAAAAAGCAGCTCCTTCGGAAATAAGCCGAAATTTTCAAAAATTTGAAGAACAATTTTCATAAATTCCTTCTTATTTCTCGGAGCTTAACGCTTTTGTCTTAGCCTCTCATTCGCTTTTATTAAAAGTCATGGTCATCGTTTAAAATACAACACGAAATAAGACTAAAGCTTAGTCTAAATTTGCTAGTATTCTAACGATGAAGATTTCTTCTATTAAGCTCCGCAACAATGCTTCATCACATTCATTTGTTGGGAGCTGCTTCTTTTGACAAATTTATCTGAAAGAACAAACATTCTTGATCACCTTTCTTTACAGAACATATTTTAGCATATTCATTTTAAAAAGCAAAATAATCATTTGTTTATTCTTTTTAGTAAAAAACGAGCTTGACACCTAACCGAATAAACAACTGGAGCAGAAGCAATCCTCGTAGAAATAAATGCTTCTGCCAGCCGTTTTTCATTTTATTCAGCGGCACCTAAGTATGATAAAGCATAGCTCACATGAAATTCAGTCGCTAAAGCTAAGCCCGCTTCATCGATATCAAATTTTTCATGATGGTGCCCATATTGAGTATCCGTATTTTCTAAATTGCGTGTACCTACACGTCCATAAACACCGGGAGCTTTGAGCAAGAAGTCCGCAAAATCATCTGCACCCAAGCTCTTTGTATGATCTGTCACGACATTTTCGATGCCCACGATTCCAGCAGCTACCTTTTGAGCCAACTCCGTTGCTGTATCATCATTGATCAACGGACCTGCCGCGTCATGAATCTGAAAAGAAGAAATTTTCGTGCGATGTGCTTCTGCGATTTGATTTGCGATTTCTTCCACACGTTTCAAGACAAATGCACGCGTTTCATGACTAAAGGCTCTCACCGTTCCTTCGATCGTTGCGTGATTTGCAACAATGTTATATCTTGTCCCTGCATCCAATACACCGATTCCGATAACGACTGGATCTAAAGGGCTAACTTCTCTAGCTGCGATTTTTTGTAATTCTACGACGATGCTTGCTGCAGATAAAACAGCATCACGACCAACGTTTGGTTGTGCCACATGGCTGCTCAAGCCCTCTACTTCGATTTTAAAAATATCACAAGAAGCATTTGTTGCTCCTTTCGTTGCGACTAATTTACCGACAGGAACACTCGAATCTAAATGGATACCAAAAACCTGATCGACATTCTCAACAAATCCTCCTTCTACAAACTGACAAGCACCTGCTCCGATTTCTTCTGCTGGCTGGAACGCAAGCTTGATCGTTCCGGCAAAGTCTTCTTCACGATTCTTTAAAATTTTTGCGGCGCCTAATAATGCTGCTGCATGGCCGTCGTGACCGCAGGCATGATTTAAGCCAGGATTCTTAGACTGATAAGGTTTTCCAGTGGCGTCTTCCAATTCCAAAGCATCGATATCTGCACGCAGGATAATCGTCTTCCCTTGGCCTTTTTTTCCTTCGATCGTTCCTAATGCACCTGTTTCACCCACTGCTTCAAAAGGAATTCCTAACTTGGTCAGCTCTTCTTTGATTCGTTTGATCGTTTCATATTCTTTTAAACTTGCTTCAGGATATTGATGGAAATGGCGTCTTAAGGCAATGACTTCCTCTGCATTTTGCTTTATTTCTTCTTGGATCGTTTGTTTTGTTGTGACTGTCATAGTGATTTCCTCCTCTTATTTTCTTCCGAATGTTTCCCAAGCTGGGATACTTGAGCCTTTTGATGTTTCTTCGATCACTTTTTTAGTTTCTTCTTGTTGGTAAGTGTCCACTACTTTATTGTATGTTTCGTTGTCTTCATCTTCCTTACGGGCAACGATGATATTTACATATGGTTTTGATGTTTCATCTACTGGTTCTAGGAAAATTGCATCTTTTGCTGGTACAAAACCAGCATCGACAGCCATTCCACTATTGATGACAGAAGCATCGATGTCTTGAAGTGCTCTAGCCGTCTGAGAGGCATCTAGTTCAGTGATTTTTAAATTCAATTTGTTTTCAGTGATGTCATTGACCGTAGGTGTTTGTTTTTTCGCCGGATCTACTTTGATCAAGCCAGCGCTTTGTAAAAGCAGTAAGGCACGTCCGCCATTCGTTGCATCATTTGGAATAGCGATTTCTGCCCCATCTTTCAATTCTTTCACGTCTTTGATTTTTGATGAATAGATCCCCAACGGTGCGCTGACCGTATTTCCGATCGACACTAAATTTGTTTTATGTTCTTCGTTATAGTTATCCAGAAAAATTTGGTGTTGGAATGAGTTCAGGTCGATTTCTTTTTCAGCTAAGGCTGCATTAGGTTGTGTATAATCAGAAAACTCGATCAATTGAAGGTCGATCCCATCTTTTTTTAGTCGCTCTTTAACTGATTCTAAGACTTCATTGTTGGCGCCTACCACGCCTAATTTTACGACTTCAGTTTTTTCACTTTTGGCAGTACCGGAAGAACATCCTGCTATGACAACCCCAACTGTTAATGCTAAACCAATGATTTTTACAAATTTTTTCATGCTATTTCCTCTTTTCAAGTAGTTTTTTATTTGCGGTTTTATTAAATAAATGATCAATGAGATGTTTTTCGAATCAACGTATTACTGATAAATTGACTGGCAAATACTAAAACCAAAATAATCAATGTTGCTACGATCGTCACATCCGTTTGAAATCGATTGTATCCTCTAGTAATAGCTAGATTGCCCAAGCCTCCAGCTCCGATTGCACCTGCCATCGCAGTCAAACCGATCAAATTGATAATCGTTACAGAAGAAACACGAATAATACTTGGCAAGCCTTCAATGAGATACACTCTAAAAATGATCCCTAAAGGACTTGTCCCCATTGATTCAGCCGCTTCGATAACCCCAGGGTCGACCTCAAGCAAAGCATTTTCGATTTGTCTGGCAAAAAATGGAATCACTCCTATCACCAGCGGCACTAAAGCAGCCGTTGTACCAATCGTTGTTCCTGTTAAAAAACGAGTGATCGGCTGGATCAGCGCCAGCATAATGATAAAAGGGATGGATCTACATACATTGATAAATTTTTCTAAAATACTGTAAAGAACTGGACTTTTTAAAATACCTTTTGGACCAGTTGCTACTAAAATGACCCCAAGTAGAGTCCCTAAAACTCCTGCAATTATTGCCGTCCAAAAAACCATATATAATGTTTCTATTGTACTGCTAATAAATTCTTGCTTTAGTTCGATAACATTTGGAAAATACTGTTGGAAAAACTTCTGCATAACTTTCGCTCCTTCATTATTGCGATACCGCTGGTAATGGTATGACGTTATTTGTTGAACCTGCTTCTTTTAAAATTTTGACTTTTACTTCTTGTTCCTGTAAGAAGTTCAGAGCCTTCTCTCTTTGTGTTTCTTCTCCCGAAAGAATCACGATCAAATTGCCGATCGGAACATTTTGTAAAATCTCGACATTCCCGTAAAGAATATTTGTAACCACATGGTATTGACTGTACAGTTGTGCAATCAACGGCTCACTTGTTTGCTCTCCCACATACGAAAATTCTACCAATACTTCATTTCCACCTAAATTTGTCAAGCTAGGATGCTGAACGATCGTCTCTAATGCTTGATCGATATGAGTTGCTGTTCGAATGAAATCCTTCGTCAAGGCTTCTTTTGGCTGGCTGAATACTGAAACAATGTCGTTTTGTTCAATGACTTGCCCAGCCTCCATCACAGCAACTTTATTACAAATTTCTTTAACAACTTGCATTTCATGTGTGATCAAAACGATCGTCAATCCTAGTTCTTTATTCAATTTTTTTAGTAGATCAAGAATTTGAATCGTCGTCTTAGGATCGAGCGCACTAGTTGCTTCATCACAAAGTAAAATCTCAGGATCATTGGCTAATGCTCTGGCAATCGCTACCCGCTGTTTTTGGCCACCAGAGAGTTGACTCGGATAGGCATCTTTCTTGTCTGCCAACCCAACCAGATCCAGTAATTTTTCAATTTTTTCTTTTCGCTGCATTTTATTTAGACCAGAATATTTCAATGAAAAATCAATGTTCCCAAAAATCGTTCGTTCCTTCATTAAGTTAAAATGTTGGAAGATCATCCCAATTTTCTTGCGTTGTGCTCGTAATTCCTTCGGTGAAAAGGAAAGTATATTTTTTTCATTGATGATCACTTCCCCAGCCGTTGGCCGCTGCAATAGATTGATTACTCGGACCAATGTACTTTTTCCTGCGCCTGAATAACCTACGATTCCAAAAACATCCTCTTTTTCAATAGTTAATGTGACATCTTTTACTGCCTCTATCGCTTTTTTCTTTTGATAAAACGTTACATCAATATGTTTTAATTCGATCATCTTTAATCCTCCTGCAATTCTTTTGGAACAAACCAATAATTTTCTTGGTTATGTTCATTTAAATAGGTTTTAAATTCTTTGGAGTGATAGGCATCAACAACTGCTTTTGCCCAATCGCTCTCTTTATTTTTTTCATCGATCGTTGCGACTAGTTCATATTCTTTTAACACATCTTCTGAAAGTAGGCTTTCTTTTGGATCAAGTTTTGCACTGTAGACGATACTTCCTGGAATAACCGCAAAATCTAGATCTTCTAAACTTCTCGGAATTTGTGCAGAAGTCATTTCTACAAATTCTAGTTCTTTCGGATTGCTTACAATGTCATTTTTTGTTGCTTTGACGGAATCTATACCTTCTTTCAATTCGATCCAACCTGCCTTTTGCAGAAGATTGAACGCTCGAGCTGTGTTAGATGGATCATCTGGGATTCCAACCTTATCTTTCTTCTGAACATCCTCTAACTGACTTTTTCGACCTGGAAATAGACCTGCTGCTACTGTTGGAATCGGTGTGATGCCGATCAGATGAGCATCCTTGTTTTCATTGAAGTTATTGAGATAAGCGGTATGCTGATCTACATTCAAATCGATCGTCCCTTCCGCCAACGCGATGTCTGCCTGAATCAATTCTGTAAACTCATTTTGCTTTATTTGATACCCTTGTTTTTCTAATATTGGTTTCACAGCTTCTAAAAATAATTCACTATATGGACCAGGTGAGGTACCCACTCTAATGATTTTATCTTTCGTTTCAGTAGAGCTACGATTGCTACTACAAGCGGAAACAGTGGCTACACCTATTAGAATCAATAGTGTCATCAACATCCTTTTTTTCATTTAACGTTCCTCCTTTTACTTTTTAGCTAAAAATAGAAAAAGCGTCCTCAAATGCATAAAATTATACATTTGAGGACGCTTTTGCGTGTTACCACCTCTATTTAGTATCCATTCACATAGATACCCTCATCAAGTACGTCAAAATTTTTGAGTATACTTTAGCACTATAACGGGTGCTCCCGTCGCTGTCTTATGAACTATTCACTCGAAGCGCTGCTCAATGGCCATTTTCCAGATTTCATTTATCGCTTGTTTTCAGCTACCCAAGCTCTCTGTTAGATAAAATTCCAGCTGTACTTTCCATCTCATTGCGTTGTCTATAAAATTGTCTTACTGATTCTGCCTTCTCCGCCAAAGAACAAAAAAAGCCCTTTACCAGCCTGTGCTAGTAAAGGGCGAATAATCGCGGTACCACCTTTGTTTTAAAGTAATCTTCATTACTTTTCTTTAATCAAGTCAATCAACTTGCTGCTAGGATAACGGGTGCTGCCCGAAGCTGCTTACTTATCAACAACTTATCCTCAGAGGCCATCTTCAATCCTTCTGCATCTATCTCTTTTCACCAACCGAGACTCTCTATGAAATGCGCCCAAATTTACTCTTCTCTTCAACGGACTGTCTATTTTCTTTTTGTTACATCGTATTCTACTTGAAAAAATTTGAGCTGTCAAATACTTTTTTTCTTCATAGTGAAGGCTATTAGAAAATAGAGTAAAAAATAATGAATCACTTTCAAAAATCCCTAGTCATACTACTCTTACTTTGTTATACTTTTCTCAAAGGGAGGCAACAGGTTGAGGTATGGTCATTTAACGTGCAGTTATTTTTTGATACTCGACCAAATAAAGAAAAAAACTACAAATATGGAGGTTATTAAATGAATTATTCGTATCAAGCGAACAAAAAATCAGTCCCATTAATTATTTTATTATCTTTTATCACATGTGGCATTTATTCACTATTTTGGATGTATGATGTAACGCGTCAGCTTTGTGAAGTCAATGAAGATCAAACAACAAATCCAGGATTAGTTGTATTACTTTCCATCATTACTTGCGGTATTTACACTCTTTACTGGTGGTATAAGATCGGTAGTATGTTTGTAGAAAGTCAAGCTAGAGAAAATGTTCGACCAATTGTTGATAACAAAATCGTCTTACTTGTTCTTTCAATCTTTGGCTTTTCAATTATTTCTATGGGCATTTTGCAAGCTGACCTAAACCGTTTCTGGGAAAAACTTGAAACTGGTGATCGTGATGGCTACAGTACTGGAATGGACGAATAATATAGAACTGTGTATTTTCAAACATTTGTTTGGTGTTCCTTGTCCTGGTTGTGGTATGACAAGAGCATTCATTCATTTTTTTCAGCTAGATTTAAAAGGGGCTTTTTATTATCATCCATTGTTTTGGCTAATACCAATAATTTTTGTGATCATCGTTTTTAGAAAAAAAGTTCCCTTATTTAATCGAATTTGTCTTAATCATAACGTTATTTTTAGTGTTATAGGATTGTTTTTTCTTGTGTATATTATCCGGCTGACCTTATTTTTTCCAACTACAGCACCAATGGATTTCAATGCGCAGTCGTTAAGTGCCACAGTGCTTCGCTGGATAACAACCTATATACACTAATTAGATGTTACAACCCGTACAATTTTGAGGTACGATATCAAAAAGTAAAAATATCTAAACATCTTTTGTATCGTACTTCTTTCTGATCTTTTTGCTCTTTCCCTAAATAACTTATCTGCGACTAAATTTTACTCTATTGAAAAACCGTTGACAAACATTCTAATCTACGGTAATCTGTTATCTGTATTCCAGTAATATTGCCGCCTTAGCTCAGCTGGTAGAGCACCACCATGGTAAGGTGGGGGTCGCCGGTTCAAGCCCGGCAGGTGGCTTTTTTATTTAGTAGTACTCTTTTTTTAGAGTGATTACTTTTTTTATTTATTTCTATATTATGGGAGGCTGTAATCTATGGAAAAGGATCTCACGCTCAGTTTTTATGAAACGAGTGATCTACAATTATATAAACAGCTTTGTCAAGATATTCGTGTGATGCGTTATATCACAGAAAAAGCCGAGACAGATAATGAAGCCGCAGAAAATTTTCAAAAAATACTTGCTTACAACGCTTTGCACAGTGATCACACTGGCTATTATAAAGTCTATGATCGATCCACTTATATCGGTTTTGCTAAATTATCTTGGGATAAAGAAAAGAAAATCGAAATCGGCTATATGCTTCTGCCTGAGTATTGGGGAATGGGCTATGCGCACCAGATCATTACCGATTTGCTTACCAAAATCACGCATTCAGACAGACTTTCTAAAGCTACGGTTTATGCTATTATCGATCCAAATAATGGTGCATCAAAACACCTGCTCCAAAAACATCATTTTGACTCTGTTTGGCTGGGAATTGAAGAAGGACTCCCTTCAGAACATTTGATTTGGAAACCATGATTCCTAAATAAAAAAAAGGATACAATGTAAGAATTCATATCCGAGAAATAAGAGGGCGTTACCTCTGCTTCCACCGTTTATTCGTTTTAAAAAGGGACTGGATCGTAACTCGCAGAGTTATGTTCCAGTCCCTTTAATTTTTAATAAATGGCGATACAAAAGCAGCTCCTTCTTATTGCTGTAAAACACAACGACGAATGTGCTGATGCTTTCTCGTCAAAAACACGTCGCAGATAAACAGTATTGCACAGTACCTACTTCATTTTGTTCCGATCTAATCAGCTAGCAAATCTCTAAGTATCAAAGATACTAAGGATTGAAGGACTTGTTTTTCTCATTTAAATGCTTTTGTCTAAGCCTCTTCTATTTATCATACCTTTTTCTCTTAGAGGAGGCAGGAATACCCAGTGCTTCGCGGTATTTAGTCACTGTTCTTCGCGATATGTCAATGTCCTGCTCTTTTAACAAGTCGACGATCTTTTGATCTGACAGCGGTTTTGCTTTATTTTCATTATCTACAAGACGCTGTAATTGCCTTTTTACACTGCTCGTTGACGTCTCTTCTCCAGTGCTTTCATTGGCTAGACCATGAGAAAAAAAGGAACGTAATTCAAAAACACCAAAAGATGTTTCCAGATATTTTCCATTTACTGCACGGCTGACCGTTGATTCATGAATATCAAGAGTTTCTGCGATTTCTCTGAGCGTCATTGGCACCAACGGGCGATCTTCATTGAAAAAGAAAGCCTGCTGACGTTCGACAATTTCTTTTCCTACTCTTAAAATCGTATCTCCCCGTTGAATAATTGTTTTTTCAAGCCATTCAAATTCATTTTTCTTTTCTTGAATGTATGCCTGGACTTCTTTATCTTCAACTGCCTGCATGCGTTCAAAATATGCTTGTTGAAACTGCAGCTTAGGGGCTCCCTTTTTATTAGAAAGTACCGTTATCTGTCTGTCCTTGGTTCTAATCGTTAAGTCAGGTCGAATATAAATTCCGGAGGTTGATTCAAAAATACTACCGGGTGATGGTGTCAAGGTTTGGATATAATCGAAAATTTTCTGAATATCAGACAAATCGACCTTAAATTTTTTAGCGATCGACGGCCATTTACGATTGGCTAGTTGATCGAACTCCTCTTCGATCACAATGTATGCTAAAGATGGCGCTGCATCATCCCGTTCAATTTGCAGCATCAAACATTCTTGCAAATTTCGTGCACCAACGCCTGCTGGGTCTAATTGCTGGATCAAGGTCAAGGCATCCAACATCTCAATAGCAGTAGCTCCCGTTTGTCGTGCTGCTTCCTCTAAATCAATGGTCAAATAACCATTTAAGTCAATAAATTCCACTAAAAACAATACTAACGTTCTCAAATAAGTATCTCGATAATTCAAATGAATCTGATCGATCAGGAATTCAAAAAGAGAGGTTTGATCGTCAGGAATTTGATTTAAGTAATTATGCTCTTCATTTGTATAAGTTCGACTGCCAGAGTTCGTAAAATCACTATGGCTAGTATTCGCTTGTAAATCGATCAATGGATTTTCCAGAGACTTGGTTTCTATATAAGCGTTGAGTTCTTCTGAGTTATACTGTAGGATTTGGATCGACTGCTGCAATTGTTGGGTCATAGCAAGTTTTTGGACTTGCTTTTGCTGTTGGGACAAATGCTGTTCAAATTTCATTAATTTCGTCATCCCCCTTGTAATTTATTAAAATATCAGCTAAACTAATACTCGTGCTTGCGCCCTTAGTGTAGTGGATATCACGTAAGATTCCGGTTCTTGAGACGGGGGTTCGATTCCCTCAGGGCGCGTCTGCTCAACCAAGATTTTCTGCTACAAATAGCATTATAGCACAGTTTATTCTTAGATGACGTCTCTTCTTTTCATCTTTTAGAATATGACTGCACCTAAGCATCATCATGAAGATGATGCTTTTTTTATCCCCTACAAATAATTCTACACTATTTTTCCCATTTTTTTCTCATATTTCTGATGAATATAGCCAAAATTTGATAAAACGTCCGTTTATTTTTATGTTATGATAAATCTTCAAAATATATTTGTTAGGGTAGGGGTTATATTGGGGAGGCTTCACACACGGTTATTCGTTCTTTCTCTTTTTTTAGTGTTCACAGAATTTATTATTCAACGTTATTTTACTCAAAGCACCATTTTTGATACAGAATCAGTGTATTTAGTGATTACCTTTATTCAAGGAGGAATTTTTTTCCACTTTCTTCTTTCATTTTTATTACTGATCTACTTAAAATTAACTTCAAAAAAAATAGGTGCTTTTTACCAAAAAAGGGCTGGGACATAACTCTACGAGTTACGACTCAGTCCTTTAAAAAATGAATAAAAGGTGGAAGCAGAAGTGTCCGACCTCGATATTTTATCACTGAACCATCGTTTCTAGATCTAAACGAATTTCATGTTGTATTTTTTGAATCTTTTTGATTTCTTCTTTTTCTTCTATGTGATATTTTTGACCGATCGATTGATTGTAAGAGATGATATAGCTTATCGCCCACAATCTGGGATTTTTGATGATTTGATCTGCCAGCGGGTATAATAATGTAAAGTGCAAACGAATTTCTTCAGTGATATCTACTAATAAAATTGGAGCAACATTGATCAATTCTTTTTCTAAAAAGAGCAAGATTCTCTGATATGCTGCACAATCCAGTGGCGTTCCTACCGTTGCAGGAATAACTGTATAAGTTTGATCATCTCTCCACAAAAATTTTACTTCTTCTTTGACATGCAGTTTGACAAGTTCCTCTAAAATCCATGACCGAACTAAAATATGTACCCGTCCATCAAGTAATAAGTTTTTCCCAAGCCTAATAAAATCATCCTGAGGTAAATTCAGTGATTTTTTGATTACAGACAACTGCTCATAATAATCATATAAATTCAGCTGATTTAGTTCTTTTTTTACTTCCGAGATCTTTACGGATTCAAATTGCTGATACTTCAACTCAACATGCTTGACCTTCTTTTTCAGAGAAATAAGTTTTCTCATCTCACCGCTTTGTTCCATCAAAATCCGCTCGTTGATGATACTATGCGCTTGAAGGAATAGCTGATTCTTCGTCAGCACATGAATATAGATCTCTAGATAGTCCAGATATTCAAAATAGGACTCACGCATTTCCGAAACCACATACAAGGCTTTCTCATAGTTCTCTGTGTCCAAATACGTATTTACCAAAACCAGATTCAAAGGGAAATCCTGTTTAATTGCATATGCTTTTTCAAAATAAGAGAGTGCAGCTTCTTTATTTCCGAGTTGGAGTGCTTCTTGCCCCATCTCAATATATCGTTCATAATTTTTTGGAAATGGAATTTTATTCGACAAAAATAACACCACCTTCCTAGTGCTCATTCTTCATGTAGCTATTTCTTTATGCCTAAATAATATCAAAAAATAAATACCATGTACATTTAAAACCAAATATCGTACTCTAAGACATTTATACATGAAAAAAACGGTGATTTTAATATAGATTTCGGATGATGATCGCTGTTTCTGCCGTTCCTTCAGCATTCATTCGTTCAGCTTTTTCAAGCAAAGAATAGCCCACATAAAATTCCTTTGTCAATTCATCCTGAACTTTGAATTCTACGACCTCTTCCACATGAAGTGCATTCGGCTCAACCTCTTGTACACTATCCCAGCCCGTATCGATAAATACCTTCGTATCATCAGTGACCGTTTTATTTGATTCTAGCTCTTCCACCAGTTTTTTCAACTGTGAAAATGTCATTACTTCAACTCTATTATCCATTATTTTACCTCGCTTTCAACTTTTGATTGACTATTTTTCCAAACAACTCCTGTTTTACTTCTCTCCCCCATCATAACCTAAAAACAAGTTTTATTATACTTAAAATTAAAAAGAAGGAAAATAAACATTTCGTTTACTTCCTTCTTTTAAACAATCCTTATTCTTTTGTCAGTTCACCATCTTCAATTCGGTAAACATTGTCGCTCCATTCGATCATCCTTGGATCATGAGTCACCATGATCGTGGCTTTCTTTTTCTCATGTGCTTCTTTCGCTAGAAGTTTAACAACTTCATATGCATGTTCTGTATCCAAACTTGCAGTTGGTTCATCAGCTAAAATCAAACTAGGCTCATTGAACAGTGCTCTGGCGATCGCAACACGTTGCCGTTCCCCGCCGGATAAATCTCTAGGAAATTTTTTCATCAGATCTGCAATGTCCAGTGAGGCCAATAACTCTTCGACACGAGCTTTTTCAGGCTTTTTCTTTTCAATTTTATCTACCAGCGTAAATTGCTTTTCCACAGTCAAAAATGGAATCAAATTGGATGCTTGTAAAATAAAACCGATCTCTTCAAAGCGCAATCTAGAACGTTTCTTTTCATTTAGATGGGTAAAATCTTTGCCATTGATTTGAATGGTTCCGGTACTTGGTGTTTGCAAGCCGCCGGCAATCGTTAAAAAGGTGCTTTTACCAGAACCTGAAGGTCCAATAATGCTAACAAATTCCCCTGCCTCAACATTCAGATTGACTCCTTTTAATGCTTCTACTGCAGCATGACCTTTTCCAAAGGTTTTTCTAATATCATTCATCACTAAAATATCAGCCATTTTTTTATCCTCCTATCGCCTTCATCGGGTCAACTTTCGTAACGGTTCGAATCGAAAAGACGCCGCCAAACACAGCAACAATTACTAATACTACACTGTATATGAGCAAGTTCATCGTATCTAATTCAAATGGCATTGCTGCAGGTAATATCAAATTGGTCAATAGCGTCAAGATCACCCCAATTGCTACGCCGATAACACCCAAAATAAACGTTTGAGCAATGATCGATTGAATAATATAACCATTAGAAATCCCTTGTGCTTTCATCACACCGAACAAACTCGTTTTTTGAAGAGTCATCACATAAATAAAAATACCAATAATGGCTGCAGTAATGACAAACAGAAAATAGATCATTGCGTTCAAAGTCAAATTCTGTTCACTATAACCAGGTAATTTTTCAATAAAATCTTCCATTTTATATTTTGCCAAATGATCATCACTTGCGTGTAACTCGATTTTACTCGTAGGCGTTGATTTTACGACAATTCCATTGATCGGTGTCTGATCTCCCTCGATGATTCTGCCAAATTTGATTTCTTGCCATTGATCGATCGATGTATAGATCAATGGAACAATACTAAAGGTATTTTGTTTTGTTATTCCTACAACTTTTAATGGTTTGTCCAGTTTTCCTATTTTTACGGTATCGCCTAAGTGGATACCTTTATCTACTAAATTTTGTGGAACGATGATTTCCCCAGCCTTATCAAAATAGCGGCCTTCAGTCAATTCTGGCTTGATCGCACTTTTCTCAGTCACGCCAAAAAGAGAAATATTGATTTTGTCTGCTTCTTTATTTTGCCCTGTCTTATTCAACGCTCCAGCATATTGCCCTAAAGGCTCTTTGATTTTTGCATCTACCTGGTCAAGATCAGCGATTACTAAACTGGATGCATTTAAACTCTTATTTGCATCGTCCGATAAAATGATACTTGTAGCTCCCCAATTATCTACACCTTTTCTAACGCCTTGAGCCAATCCATTCGCTAATCCAGATAGCATAAAAGCGACATAGGCTACCAGCACAATGACTCCGACAACCAATGTGTAACGTAATTTGAAATACTTCATTTCTTCTAATCCTAAAAACATCCGATCCACCTCTTTTTTATCACTTGATAAAAAATCAATTAAAAAAACAAACCAATTTTTTATCGGTTGATAAAAATATTATCATAAAAAAAGGAATAGCACAACTTTTTTATCATATGATAAAAAAATACTATTCCTTACGCAACAACTCCATGCAAGACCATCTGCATCAATTCAGCGATTTGCTCTGAGCGTTCATTCTCTGTTCTCAGTTGATGGACTGTTGAAAATAATAACGATAAGCTCATCAGATAAAATTGGGCTGCCTTTTGAGCAGAAACATGACTATTCAACGTTTCTTTACTCGTTTCAAAAACTTTTTGAAGTGGTTCTAAGTAATACTCATTCAAAATATGAAACAATTGCTGTTTGTTCTCCGGCTCCATCTCTGCAGCACTTTGATGGATAAAAGAAAAAATATCTCGATGGTATACATTCAATAATGCGTTAGTGCAATCGATCAATTGATTTTCAAGTGAATCATTCTTTTGAATGATTTGTTCGATCGCTGTTTTTAGCTGGCTGCCGATCTGCTTGTTGATCTCAACAAACAAAAGTTCCTTCGTTGAGAAGTGGTAGTAAAGAGCAGGTTGTGTGATATTCGCAGCTTTAGCAATATCACGAGTGGATGTATTTTTGTATCCGTTCGTTAAAAAAAGCTCTTTTGCCGTTTCTAGGATCGACTGATGTGTAACATCAAATACTGTTTCTTTTTTCATCCTCATCCCTCCATTTCATCCTGCTTTGACCCTTTTTTCTTTCTAAACTATTTTAAATCAATTTAAAGAAAAAAGATAGTAAGGAAAAACGAACCACTAAAACGGACTACCAAGCAGCCATCTTTGTTTTTTTGTGACAGCCTACCATCAAATGATTTAAGTAGATTTGTTTTTGACATCTTAGAGCGGTTACATTACATAAAAGAAAAAAAGTGCAATAAAAGTGCATTTTTTGTAAAAAAAGCAACAAACATTTAACCTCCCTTTTACAGACTATTTTTCTAGAGTGTGTTTAAATACTAGTGGCCTTTGATTAGGCGAGTCATCAACTACATACGAAAACATCATGCTAAAGGAGAATTTTTTTGAAAAAAACCACTACCTTGACCAAATTATTGATTGCAGGCATAGCGCTATCTACTAGCTTATTTCTTAGTGATCAAGCACAGGCAGAAACCACTGACCAAAACAAAGCTGCCGCTGAAAAGCTTATTAGTGAATCCTCACAAAAATTGACACAATTAAAAGCAGTAAAGCTAAAATCTGTAGAACAAAAAACTGAAGCGGCGGATCAATTATCGTACATAGGAATGAAAATCCAAAAAACACAAACAGCTATTAAACAATTGCAAGATATCCAAACAATTGGATCAGTTACTGAACCTGCAAAAGCCAAAACCACTGATGCTTTGACATTGGATTTTGCTTCTGTGACAGCTCCAAAAGAAGAGACTAATGATCCATTAGATGAAAAAAAAGAACGTCTAGCTGAATTAAACCAGCAACAAAAAAAATTGCAAACAGAGATCAGAGAGCTTACTGAAGAACAATCAGATCTAGCTGATCAGGAAAAACAGCTCTCTAAAAAAATCGATCAAGCAAAACAACAACAAGCCGAACAAAATAAGCAAACCGATACACGATCAGCAGTCATAGCAGCAGCTAAAACACATTTAGGTAAACCATATGTTTATGGTGCTGCTGGCCCTGATGCATTTGATTGCTCTGGTCTAGTCCAAGTTGCCTTTGCTTCAATCGGTCACACTTTAGGCCGAACAACTGTTGACCAAGAAACAGCAGGTACTACGATCGCTGTTTCTGAAGCCCAAGCAGGAGACTTAGTTTTTTGGGGCAGTCATGGCGAAACTTATCATGTTGGTATTTCAACAGGAGACGGTTCCTATATTCATGCACCGGTTCCCGGTGATGTGGTTCAGATCGCGACCGTTGCTTCTTATTCACCAGATTTTGCTGTTCGAGTATTATAATTAGCTACTCGATCATTGAAGTGAGCCCCAAAAATTAGATCTGAGAAATCTAATTTTTGGGGCTCAAATTCATACTAAGCACTTTTTTATATGTTTTTCCAAAAAATTCTAATTTAAATAATAAAAGACACAATCGTCCAGCTTTTCCTCTCATTTTTTTATACGAAATGCTAAATTCTTGAGAATTATGAGAAAGTATGCTATTTTATGGTTGTGTGTAATTTGATTTGTGTTCCCTCCATCGATCTCGTTGGGGGAATCTTTTTTTTATTCAGCTGACCAGCAAGGGTGAGTTGAATATCGATGCGCTTTTTGCCTCATTTGATTTCTTCGCTCACTCCTTTCCCAATGGGAGCCTTCAGTATTTCGCTGCTTTCCTTGCTCTTTATTTTCTTGATTCCACATATGTCTTTCTCTCATCTCATTTGAATACATAGCGTCCTCATCAAAACGCCCAATCGCTTCAACTGTCGTTGCAAAACTAAACGTCCCCAAAATCACCATACCCAATAATAATAGACTGCTTTTTTTCATTGTTTGATCCCTCCTATTTTTATTCAGTCTAACTAGTAATTGTGTCGAATATGTGTCGAAAAAAATTCCCCCAATTCCTTGATTATTGACTATAATAGAAAGAAGAAGCAGGAGGAAACATTATGAAAAAAATTTTGATCGTAGATGATCATCAGCAAATCACTGAAGTGTTAAAAGCATATGTTTTAAAAGAGGGGTTCACGCCAGTGGTAGTTTCTAATGGACAAGAAGCACTAAATGCCTTTTATGAACATACGATCGAGTTGATTTTACTGGACGTGATGCTTCCAGTTCTCGATGGATTTGAGGTCTGTAAAAAAATCCGTGAAACGTCTAATGTCCCGATCATCATGATCACTGCCAAAGGAGAGGACTATCACCGTATCATGGGGTTGGATATCGGTGCGGATGATTACATCGTCAAACCATTTTCTCCAAGTGAAGTCATGGCTAGGATACGAGCAATTTTACGTCGTATCGAACGAACAGAAGAAAACCAACAATCGATGGCCTATTTGACCTATGATAACCTCGCTCTTTATCTAGATGAAAAGAAAGTCACTATTGAGCAAAAGGAAATTCTGTTGACCAAAAGAGAATTAGAACTGCTCTGGCTGCTTTTATCTCACCGGGAAAAAGTTTTCTCACGGGATAATTTGTTGGATAGCCTTTGGGGCATCGATTATTATGGTGACGCTAGAACAGTCGATACACATATCAAACGTTTGAGAGCAAAACTGGATGAAGTGCCCCATCCACAGTGGGAAATTGCAACAGTTTGGGGCCAAGGCTATAAATTCGAGGGAAAAAATGAAAAATAAACTAACAAAAAAGCTTGTTCTATATTTCTCGTTGACACTACTACTGTTTTCTCTTGTGATCGGTTTTGCCTTTCGTTTCTTGTTCTCAAAGCAGACCATTACGATCCATACAGAAGAAATGACTCGCCGTGCTGCGGTGATCGCAGACAATTTAAGTGACTATTTTTCTGAGCAAGTCTATGCAGAGAATGACAATAATTCATCTATGCACGGGATGATGGGATCTGGTTCTTCCATGAAAATGGATATGCATTACGCTTCTTTTATCAAATTCATGGATCAATTGGCCATGGATGATCTTTGGATCGTAGATGAACATGCCCAAACGATCACAGTGGGACATGGGATGCATCAAAAAGAATACAGTGCGCTGCCTGAAGACGCACAAAAAGTCATTCAGCAGGTCTATGCAGGAAAAACGGCAACTAGTAATGCTTTTAGTAATTTTATTGGAGAACCAACTGTAACAGTGGGCGAACCAATCAAAGATACAAACGGTAATGTGCTGGCCGTCGTCCTACTCCATTCTGCTGTATCAAGCGTGCATAAAGAAGAAAGAAAAGGCTATATGCTGCTTTTAGCCAGTATCTTGATCGCATGGATCATCGGTCTCTCGCTTTCTGTCATCCTTTCAAAAAAATTCATCGCACCGATCAACAAGATGAGTGCTTTTACAGATGAGTTAGTGATCGAAACATATCAAAAGCCATTGATAATCTCAGAAAAAGATGAAATCGGTCAGCTTGGAGAAAAATTGAACATCTTACGAGAACGCCTCTTAACTGCTAAAAATCAGCGGGAAAACAGGGAGCAGGCTCAAAAAGATTTTTTATCTACTGTTTCACATGAATTACGCACACCTGTAACCGTTATTCGCGGCTCACTTGAATCATTAGCCGATGGTCTTGTCACACAGCCAGAAAAAGTAAACGAGTATCATCAGCAATTATTGAACGAAGCCATTGTCTTAGAGCGATTGATCAACGATCTACTCGAGTTGTCCCGTTTAGAAAATCCTGAATTCTCGATCACGATGGAAGCTGTACCGATCAATGATGTATTATCAGACAGCTTACGCAGCCTACGAATGAAAGCGGCTGAGAAAGAACAAACTCTGACACTTAAAACAATCTTAGATCAACCCGTGATCATTCAAGGAGACTATGGCCGTATTCGCCAGCTCTTGATCATTTTAATTGAAAACGCTCTTAAGTTTGCACCTGCTCAAACAACGATCACCGTCGACACCGAACGCAAAAAAGATTCATTGATGCTCAGTATCCATAATTTTGGCCCAGTGATTTCTCAAAAAGAACAGGAACAGATTTTCACCCGTTTTCATCGTTCGCAATCGAAACAGCAGTTTGATGGAACTGGGTTAGGTTTAGCTATCGCCAAAGAAATCGCGGACCGTCACCAATTTAAACTAAGTGTTCACAGCACAACAGAAGCAGGAACAACATTTTATTTAAAGATTCCATTAAAATAAAGTAGCTGGGGCAAAACTCTGCGAGTCAAATCCCAGACACCTGTAATCCGGATAAACGGTGAGAACAGAAGCAATCCCACTACGTTGCACTCCGATCTCATCAAATGCTAAGGGCTAAAGCCCTAAGCTTTGAAGGTCGGAAATAAGAAAGAATTCACAAAAATTTGGAAAACAATTTTCGTGAATTCTTTCTTATTTCTCGGGATTAAACACTTCTGTCTCAGACCACTTATTCCACAGTTACGCTCTTTGCTAAATTACGCGGTTTATCAACATCATATCCTCTTTGTAACGTAGCAAAATAGGCAATCAATTGCGTCGGAACAATGCTGACTAAAGAAGTCAGTAATGGATGGACATCCGGTAAAATCACTTGATCTGTCTCCTTAGCTAACGAAGCTAAAGAGATCACAAAATTATGTGCTCCGCGGCTTTCGACTTCTTTCAAATTCCCTCTCGTATGAGCAGCTGTTTTCTCGTCTGTAATCACACCAAAAACAGGGGTTCCTTCTTCAATCAATGCGATCGTCCCATGCTTTAATTCACCCGCAGCAAAGCCTTCTGCCTGAATATAAGAAATTTCTTTTAATTTTAGTGCCGCTTCCATTGAAACATAATAGTCCGTACCGCGACCAATATAAAAAGCATTTCTTGTAACAGCTAAATAGTCTTCTACTAACTGGCTGATCGTAATTTTATCATCGATGATCGTTTCCATCACGGACGCAATCACACTTAGCTCATGCGCGACATCAAAAGCTTTTGAAACGGGACTTGCTTTCTTATCGCCGATCGCTTTAGCAAGTACCGCTAAAACTGCGATTTGAGCTGTATAAGCTTTAGTAGATGCAACAGCGATCTCAGGACCTGCATGTAGCAGTAAGGTATACATAGCCTCTCTAGACAGCGTAGACCCTGGAACATTTGTGAGTGTTAAGGATGGAAAACCTAAATCATTGATTTGAACCAATACTTGCCGACTATCAGCTGTTTCCCCACTTTGACTTAAAAAGATAAAGAACGGCTTGTCTGAAAGCAATGGCATATTGTAACTAAATTCGCTCGACAAATGAACTTCTACTGGGATGCCCGCAACCTTTTCAATGATCGTTTTCCCGATCCAACCAGCATGATAACTAGTCCCGCAAGCAACGATATAGACACGGTCGCTTTCCGTGATTTTTTCAATGATCGTTTGATCGATCGTTGTTCTGCCGACTTGATCAGTATACTCCAGAATGATCCTGCGCATAACAGCCGGTTGATCATCAATTTCTTTTAACATGTAATAAGGATAGGTTCCTTTTTCAATATCACTTAAATCCAATTGAGCTTCATAAGAATCACGACAAACGATCGTTCCTGTTTCATCTTCGATCTCGATTTTATCTGCTTTGACCGTGACTAACTCGCCATCAGCAATTTCTACAAAGCGATTGGTTTGGCTAAGCATCGCCATAGCATCACTGCAGATTACGTTGAAGTCTTCTCCTAAACCGATCAATAGCGGGCTTTTATTCTTTGCGACATAAATCGTCTCTGGGTCATTTTTGTTGATCAACGCAAAAGCATAAGAGCCTTTAATAACAGCCAATGCCTTTTTAAACGCTTCTTTTGTATTTGGTGTTTCTTTTGAAAAATGAGCGATTAAATGGACAACGATTTCTGTGTCTGTTTCACCAGCCAGTTGTTCTCCTTGAAGAAATTCCTGTTTGATTTCTTCAAAATTTTCGATCACACCATTATGCACCAAAATAAATTGATGATCCCCAGCTGTATGAGGATGAGCATTCCGCTCACTTGGCTTACCATGAGTCGCCCAGCGCGTATGACCGATTCCAACGGTGCCTTGAACTTCCTGGCCGATTCGAGCACGAAGATCAGCGATTCGACCAAGTGATTTCACTAGGTGATCCTGCTCATTTACTCCTGTGACAAAAATCCCAGCTGAATCATATCCTCTATATTCTAACTTCTCTAGTCCTTGAACTAAAATATCCGTTGCATTTTCTTTTCCGACAATTCCCACAATTCCACACATAATGTCTATTTCCTACTTTCTCATTTGTCTTAGGTCATGATCAAAAAACAGTCGATAGGACATCAATGAGTTCCTGTTTGTCTCATTTTCTGTGATGATTAGACTATTTTTGATCGATCATTATATGTTTCTATTCTGCTTAGCTGAATCTTTGTTATAATTTTGCAATTATTTTTTATTTCCAGCTTGTAGAGTGCAGCCCCTAGAGCTATCCGCCGAATGTTTCGATAAGCTCTCTCCTCGTCACCTGAAACAACAGGCCTGGCGCTATTCCTATATTGGTCTAACTATCCTCCTTAAATATATTCCAATAGAAACTGCATTAATAATATATCTAAACGAATGTCCCTGTCAACTTTTAATTATAAAAAGAAAATTGGTATACACAAAAACCTTTACGAAAAAGGAATCTATGTATACCAATCATATACAAAATTATGATTTATTCACTGGTCCCAACGGTCAAAATATCTTGGATCGGTATCGGAACAGATTGTTTTCTTAAATAATAATCATAGGCCTCAGCTGTCGTCATTTCCCGCCAATCCGTTGGCATCTTTTCATAATCTTCTGGTGTCCAGTATTGAACACCTAACACTTGATCCTCAGTGTCATCTCGTGTGTTTCGAATATAGGTACTTTCCGCTGGAAAACCATCACCCATAACTTTTGTGAAGCCGATTCGACGATTAGCTGGGATATTATTAAAGTGAATATAAGCATTATCGATGAAAACCAAATCATGCATAAGCGGATCTGCAACATTTTCACTATGATACTCTACACCATATGAGTAATAACCGTCCCATTTTTTCCAATCAAAAATATTATTTGCTACAAAAATATGAGAAAGCTCAGAGATTTTTCCATCAGAAAGAGTTTCTCCTAACCCATATTCTGCTGTTGCGTAAAAAATCATTCCTGTATTTCTTAAATAATTATTGACGATCGTAATGTTTCGACCAGACTTAAATTTGATTCCTCCAGCGGGACCATTATGCCAGCCTCTCAAATGGTTATTTGCAAAGTAAATATCTTGTGCTCCTCTTAAATAAATGGCGTGGTCTTGTCCTATGACATCTAAGCCATAGTCATCGTGGCATGAGTAAAATAAATTATTCTCAATCGCCGTCTTCTTCAAATTATTAAATGAATTGATTCCGGTAACGATAAAATATTGTTCATTAGCCAAAACAACTTCTTTTTTAAGAATGGCACTTTGTAATCGTTGAATCGTTTGATTCGTTGATTTTGGACTGAATTCTTTTACTGCATCCAGCTCATTCAACTTTACTCCAAATAGATTATTATTGATCTCGACATTTTCCGTCCATTGATAGCGACTAGCTGTCGCATAACCGCCTATATAGATTGTTCGACCCCAATCTCTTGCGGTTCCAATATGGTTTTGATCTCTCAAAAAAATATTGTTGTTGATTTTAGCACCATTAGTTTTGTTGACACTTACCATAAATTTGCTTGAAGGATGATAAAAAACATTATTTTCGATACGTAGTTGGTCTACTAATTGAGTATAAATAGAAATATCATCTAAAAATAAATTTGTAATAGCTATATTTTGTCGATTCGGGTACTGATTTTTCGGACATTCAAATCCAACTTCTGTATTCGTTTCATTTTTGAGGATTGTTGTACCAGCAGGGTCACCACTAATTCTGACATCGCTGTACAAAGGAATCGTTTTATTGATGATATACTCACCTTCAGGCAAGTACAGCCAGCGATTCTTTGCAGTCGCCACTTCTAAACACTTGTTCAATTTTTCAGATTGATCTACTGGAGTATCCGCACTCAATGCATCCTCGCCAAAAATAGCACTGTCTGTAGCATCTAAACTCTCTTCTTGAACAAATTCTAAACTACTCTCCTGTGCCCACACTGGACGGCTTAAACAAACACTACTTAAAAAAACAAAGCTCCCAACAAAAAAATAAATGAACAACCAATCTTTCATTTTGAACTTATTAGACAAAAAAATACGTCCTTTCTCCCATTAGCAATTTTATTAAAAAGGGTTATAAAATCTTCCCCCATTAACCTTAAATAAAGCAAAACTTAAAGCTGTCAGGATCAGCGCCAACCCGATTACAACAATATCAGCGAAATGAAACGGTTGTTGCGCATACCAAGTTCTTTTTTTCTTTTCACCAAAGCGGCGTAATTCCATCGCTGTACTAATGGTTTCAATTCGATCTAAACTGGATAAGATCAAAGGGAAAACGATTTGTGCTGTCCCTTTCAACCGTTGGCTCAATTTGCCTTTTTTAGACATCTCAAAACCACGCGCCTGCTGCGCTAATGAAATATTGATAAAATCTTCCTGGATATCTGGAATGTAGCGAATCGCTAAGGCAACTGCGTAACTGATTTTATAACTAACTCCGATTCGATTTAAACTAGAGGCAAATTCACTCGGATTTGTCGTCAAAAGAAAAATCAGAACAAGCGGAATCGTACAAAAATATTTTAAGACTAAATTGAACTCATAAAATAATTGCTCCTGCGTGATCGTAAAGCGTCCAAATCCTTTCCAAATCAATGTTTTAGAGCCATAAAGCTCAACACCATATTCTGGAGAAAATAGATACACCGCAATAATATTGAGTAATGAAAAAACAAAAATAAACTTAACGACAAAGGAAATTTGATGCCATTTGATATGCGAAAATTTGAATAAAATGAGTGAAAATACCGTCATCCCAAGTAAAAAACGCGTATCATAGGTTGTCATGCACGCTACGGACAACAAAATCAAGAAAATCAATTTTGCCGTACCGTTTATTTTATGAACCACTGTATCATCAGGAATATACCCTAGCATTTGATGTTCATTCATGTAAAACGGACCTCCTGATCATATGTCATAAAATTTTTGGTAAATAAAAATGGATCAGCTAACTTTAGATGCTTAGCAAAGGTAAACAAACTCGTCTCTTTCAACGAGGCCTGCTCTACTAATTGAACATTTGTCAATACGTTGATAGGGGTCGTATCTGCAAGTATCTTCCCATCAGACAACACCAATGTACGTTCGGTATATTCTAACATCAGATGCATATCATGCGTAATCATCGCGATAGTCATGCCCATGTGGTTCAGCTTTTTCAAGAAGCTCATCATTTCTGTATAATGCTTAAAATCTTGCCCTGCTGTTGGTTCATCTAAAATGATCATTTCTGGTTCTAAAACTAAAATCGATGCGATCGTCACTCGTTTTTTCTGACCAAAGCTAAGTGCTGATATCGGCCATTTTCGAAATGAATATAGTCCACAGATTTTTAAAACTTTTTCAACCTGCTGATTGATTTCAGCTTCTGGCAACCCTTTTAATACTAATCCTAACGCAACTTCTTCAAAAACCATCTTTTTAGAAATCATCTGATTTGGATTTTGCATGACAAAACCAATTTTATCTGCCCGTTCTTTGATCGAAAATTGCATAAAGTCTTCATTCTGCCAATGCATCTTTCCAGTTTGAGGTGTAATAAAACCGCAAATAGCTTTACTCAATGTGGATTTCCCAGCACCATTTTTCCCAACGATACTAAACATTTCCCCTTTATTGATCGTCACCGAAACATCGTCTAGCACTAAACGGCCATTTTTTTGATATTGATACGTTATATTTTCTAACGTCAACAGCGGTTCTGTTTTCTTTTGTTCAGATTCCTGTGATTGCTCTTTCATCCAATTTTCCATTTGTTCTTTTAATTGAGGGGCTTGAACCTTCTCATTATCTGATAAATGTTCGACAGTGGTCAGATCTACACCAGCATATTTCATTGCTGTTACATACAGCGGCTCACGAATTCCTTTTTCTATAAGGATATTTGTTTTCAGAAGTTCATCTGCCGGCAAATCAGCGACGATCCGTCCATCATCAAAAACGATCACACGATCTACTGAACGATATAGGACATCTTCTAATCGATGCTCAATGATAACGACCGTGGTCTTGACTTTTTTATGAAGATCATCGATCAATGCAATCGTCTCTTTTCCAGCTTTGGGATCAAGATTTGCCAAAGGCTCATCAAATAATAAGATCGGCGCTTCATTGATCAAAACCCCTGCCATCGATACCCGCTGCTTTTGTCCGCCGGATAAATCCTGTGGTCGATGATGTAAAAAATCACTGATTTCAACCACTTCTGTCCATTTCTTGACTTCTTGTTTCATCGTTTCTTGCGAGACTGCATCATTTTCTAGTGCAAAAGCCACATCTTCGCCCACAGTCAACCCGATAAATTGACCATCTGTATCCTGAAGGACAGTTCCGACATCAAATGATAACTCAAATAAACTTGTTTGAGTCAATTCTTTCTCATTGATCTTCACACTTCCAGTAATTTCTCCTTCATAGCTGTATGGAATCAAGCCATTGATACACTGGGCAAATGTCGATTTCCCGCTACCGCTGGGCCCTAAGATCAAGACTTTTTCTCCCTCATAAATTGTTAAATCGATAGTATGTAATGTAGGTTCAGCTTGGCTATGATACTGGAAGCTGAAGTTATCAAACGTGATCAGTGGTTTTTTCATGGATGCCGCTCCTTTTTTCTATGTAAAAAAGACAAGAAAAGACGATTAGCTAAATAGCCGTTTTTTCTTGTCCTTCATTTCTATTTTACTACATAACTAATCTTTTGTTAAACTCCCTTTTTTTGTTCGAGTTGCAGCATAAGCTGCCATCAACAATGTACCGATAATTCCAACAGCAATGATATTTAGGACTACTGCAATAACACCTTGTGTATAAACTTTACTAGCAGGCTCACTGTAGATCAAAACATCTAATGTCGGAGCGATTAATCCCCAAACTACAGCATTTCCAACTACTTGATATATATTAAAATGAATAATGTCTCTTTTCGTGAATTCGCCATGCTGTAGATCGATCTTTCTTCCTGCAAAACCATAGATAACACCAATGATCCCTGAGCAAACGATCCAGCTCCACCAAGCACTGCCGTAAGTTGTGAAATCCTTCAATGTGTGTCCGATCAATCCGATCAGCCCACCTGCTACTGGTCCAAAAATAGCTGAAATCAATGCTAAAAACGGATAGGCAGTCTCAAGGTTCGTATTTGGAAAACCTGTTGGAATCACTACAAAACGTCCCAAAATAACAAAAACAGCTGAACCGATACCAATTGCTACGATCGTTTTTACTGAAAAATCTTTTTTCATTTTGTTCACTCCTATTCAAAAATAATCTTTGGTGCTTTTCTCAATTGGATCGTCCAGTCTGTCCCAGTTCCAATATGATATAACTTCGAAAATGAATCTTGGTTAACAGCTACTCCGATATTGACCAATGAGTTGACATACACCAAAGGCTCCCCGATATTGACATCTGCAAATGATTTTGCAAATTTCATAATATTTTGATACACTTTTTTCTTTTTATGATAGATCGTCACTTGCAGCTGATCTCCATGACTGATTGTTGCTTCCTTTAGAAATGCTAAAGGAATATTCGTCCACAGCGATCCAAAACGAATGTCCAGTACATCGATACTGCCTTCTAATATATGCTCATTTTGTGTTGCTTCGATCAATGGCAACGTGGTGATCGAAGCTGTATCAACAACACTGCCTAATTCTTCAAAAGAGATCTCACTACTAGCGAGACGCGCACCATTATACGCATAGATATCTCTACCATGAAATGTATGACTTTCTTCTGAGTGTGGTAAGCGACTAGTTACTTCATCGATTGCACGAATTTCTTCGATTCCTTGATAGTGTAAAATGTGTGTTAACGAGCCATTATCCGGTGTGATGATGTAATGTCCTGAACTTGTTTTCGCAACGATACTTCTGCGGGCGCTGCCGACACCTGGATCGACCACCGAAACAAAAACAGTTCCTTTCGGCCAGTATTTGACTGTTTGATACAACCGATAAGAAGCTGCCCAAATATCATATGGGGGAATCTCGTGGGTCAAATCTTCAATGGTGATTTCATCGCTGACCATATGTGCCACACCATACATCGCACTAACTGCACCATCACCAAGACCAAAATCTGTTTGTAAAACTAAATATTTCCCCATCTCATTACCCCTTTCATGTCTAAAATCACAAATAACTGTTGCATTGAAAAAATAGATCTAATCAGTCTATCAATTCTCAAATAATACTACCTTTTTATCCCAAATCTGTCAACGAAATTATCGAACGATCTGCCTGAAATCTAAATAATCATTCGTTTTTTAAGTCATAAAAAAGACAAAATAATAACTTGAGTTGTTATCACTTTGCCTCTTTTTTATTGTTTCTATCTAACTATTCTACACCGATTTCAGCTTTCACAACGTCAGCGATCTGATCCACATAATAATCTACTTTTTCTTGTGTTGGTGCTTCAGCCATCACACGTAGTAGTGGTTCAGTTCCAGATGGCCGAACTAAAATACGTCCGTCACCATTCATTTCTTGTTCCATCTGTTCAACGATTGCTTTGATTGCAGGTACATCCATCGCGCCATGTTTATCTGTCACACGGATATTTACTAATTTTTGTGGATAAACAGTCACTTCTGCTGCTAGTTCAGATAATTTTTTCCCTGTTTGTTTCATGACGTTCAATAATTGAATCCCAGAAAGCATTCCATCTCCTGTTGTATTGTAATCTAAGAAGATCATATGTCCTGATTGTTCGCCGCCAAAATTATAGTCGTTTTTACGCATTTCTTCTACAACATAGCGGTCACCAACTTGTGTGATGACATCTTTCATTCCGGCAGCCTCAACGGCTTTACGGAAACCTAAATTACTCATCACAGTGGTTACGATCGTATCTTTTTTCAAACGATTTTTTTCTGCCAAATATTTTGCACAGATAAACATGATCTTGTCTCCATCAATGATGTTCCCAAGCTCATCCACTGCAATAATGCGGTCACCATCACCATCAAATGCTAAACCTACATCCGCATTTTTTTCAACAACCATTTCCGCTAGTTTTTCGGGATGTGTTGAACCAACACCATCATTGATATTCAAGCCATTTGGACTAGTCCCCATAGTAAAGAACTCTGTTTCTAAATCTGCAAATAAACGGTTAACTGAAGTTACAGTCGCTCCATTGGCAGCATCGATACAAACAGTGATTCCTGATAAATCGCCCGGAATCGTTTGAACTAGAAATTGTGAATATTTCAATAAGCCTTCTGGAAATTCATCTAACGAACCCAGACCTTCTGCAGAAGGTCGAGGCAATGTATCTTCTTGTGCATCAAGTAATGCTTCGATTTCCAACTCTTGATCATCGACTAACTTAAAGCCATCTGAACCAAAGAACTTGATTCCATTATCCTCAGCAGGATTATGAGAAGCAGAAATCATGACTCCAGCAGATGCTTTTTGCAGTCTTGTTAGATAAGCAACACCTGGTGTTGAGATGACGCCTAATTGGAATACTTCAATTCCTACTGACAACAATCCAGCAATCAGCGCTTGTTCCAATAATTGTCCGGAAATACGTGTATCGCGACCAACCAATACTCTTGGACGACGTGTAGAATCTTCATGCTGACTAAGTACATATCCGCCAAAGCGGCCCAATTTAAACGCTAATTCTGGTGTCAATTCTTTATTTGCAATTCCTCGAACACCATCTGTTCCAAAATATTTACCCATCTTAACTCTCCTTCTACTCTATAAAGGTCTGTTTATTCTTTTGATACAAGCCCAAACAAATCCTTTTATCATGTTGATTCAGTAGTATCATTTTCTTTTGGTGCATCATTCGTTGTCGTTTCTGTGACTGGCTCACTGGATGACGATGAAGAACTAGACGAACTGACAGATCCGCTTGAAGGCGTAGAGTCAGGTACTTGCTGACTTTGATATCCTCCCGCTGACCCTTGACTGCCATTCGTTTCCGAATAGCTGACACTGCTGTCTGTAAAAATCGGATTGATCGTTACTTCTACTTCCTCCGGTGAAACAATATACTCTGAACTTGTAGGTATCTTAACTTTCTTCTTAGTAGAAGATCTTATATTGCTGATATCTACAGGAACTTCAATTGCATCGATCGAATCTAAAACAGAATTAGATCCTCTGATCTCCGCTTTCAACTTTGAAAGACTAAACGTATAATTCGCTACTCCTGACGGCGGTGATCCCGTTGGAGCCACTGACAAGCCTACCTCTTTTGAAGGCAAGGACAATTCAACTACTACTCTGACCTGCGGCGCTGGATTTTCAATACTCAATACTTGTCCTTTATTGTCGAGAGCCTGAACATTCACCGTTTGTTTGATCGTATCAACAGATTGCTTCACATTCGATAATGGAGCAACCACTCGTTCGATTGCTTTTGCCGTTTCTTCACCTGTCGTAATATCGACTTTTTTAGGACTGATCGTCGTTTTTTCTACAGTATACCCTTCTGCTTCGATGGACTCAGGCAACTGTACCTGTACATCAAATGATTGAGTCACTTTTTTCTCCACAGTCACAGTGATTGTTTTAGGCTCGATCTCAGCAGTGACGGCTGTGCTCAATCCTTTGACTCTCAACTGGATCTCAGAAGTTCCGAGTGAGGTCTTGGTCAAATCAGCAACTACTTGAAAATTCCGAGTATCTTCATTTGATTCACGGTTTAACTGGATTCTATTGGCACTGCTTAAATGAACATTGACTGTTTCTTCATACCCCGAAACAAAGTACTTGTCTTGATCATATTCCAGCTGAACGGGAATATTGTAGAGCATTTCATCATATACTTGATTCGTATTGACTAAAACAGAGGAATTGTTTGACGCATTTGCATTGAAAAATAGTAGTAATGCAAATAATAATGCGAGTAATGCAGAAAACCAATTGCTTTGAGAGGGTCGTTTCATTTCTTTTTCGCCCCTTTCGTTACACCATCGATAAAGTGCTGCAAAAGATTCTTTTTATCTTTGTTTCCTTCTTCTGGTACTAATTCTGCTCGAAGAATTTTAAGATATTCTTCCTGAGTCAAACGCGGAATCAGATCATTGTTCAACGTCAAGCTAACATCGCCTGTTTCTTCTGACACGATGATCGTTACCGCATCGCTGACTTCGCTGATTCCGACGGCCGCTCTGTGACGTGTCCCAAATTCCTTAGGGATCAAGTTACTTTCTGACAACGGCAAGTAGGCACTTGCAACAGCAATTTTGCCCTGCTTTACAATCACCGCACCATCATGTAACGGTGTATTAGGAATAAAAATGTTGATCAGCAATTCTCCTGAGATATCTGCATCTAGATCGATCCCTGTTTCGATATATTCGTCTAATCCTGTATTTCGCTCGACGGTGATCAGCGCACCGATTTTCCGTTTTGACATATACTGGATCGCTTTGTCAAAAGCCAAGATCATTTTCTCGTCTTCTTGCTGCTCAGATTTTGTTGCTCTAAAAAAAGAACTCCGACCTAAATGCTCCAGCCCACGCCGGACTTCTGGTTGAAAAATAACGACAGCAGCAATCACACCATACATGATTACTTGATTCATCAACCATGATAATGTATGTAGTCCAATGATCTCACTTAGTATCCGAATGACTATAAAGACAGCGACTCCTTTAAGCAGCTGAACAGCTTTGGTTCCGCGAACGAGCATAATCAGCTTATAGACAAGATACCATACAACTAAGATATCAATAATATTGATGATATAATCACGGGATAAGAAATCAGATGATATCAATTGCTGCCAATAATTTAAATCGACTAATCGACTAAGTTGAAAAGACATCATAAACCTCACTTCTCTCTGAAGATTTCTTTATTAGTATACCACACTCTTTTATTCGGTTACAGAATGGAGAATAAAAGATAGAAAAAAATTATGAAATGAAATGTAAAATAACACGTTAATAAATATCTATGTCCTTCGTTAACTCAGATTTTTTACATAGGCACTGACAACTAAATGACTCGTTGATAAACCTGCAAAAATACTGGCAGCTAAAAGATTAGTCACATTAGCTAAAGAAAACGTAACTAAAATAAAAATAGAACTTTTCAGCAAAAATAGTGCTGCGCCTTCTAAACATTTGTCAGAACTTGGTGCACACCACCTGCTCCAAATCAAACAAACCAAAACAGGAGCTGCTAGTCCTAACAAAACTTGCACCATTTCTCCTGCTTGAAATGTAAATCCCCAGTATCCCAAAACAAAAACTGAAAACACTTCAAGAAAGAAAGCAAACACCGCGTTCATCACTTGAAAGGATTTCATCTATTCACTTCTTCTTTTGACCAATAGCAGCAGTCGATTATGTATAGAGTGCGAAACAAAACTGATTTTTAGTTTTGCTCCGCACTCGCTCCATTGATTATTCTTCTGATTTAGTTCGCTTTGCTGCCCGTTCTGCTCGTCTAGCAGCACGTCTGGCTTCCGCTTCTGGATCAACAACACGTTCTTTTTTGACCCGCGAAGCCTTTTCAGCAACTACGTCTATATCTGTCTTTTCTAGTTTTGCCCTGATTTTTTCTTCTTGCCCAGCCATTCGCGCATAATTATAAAACCGATTCTTCGCATCATCTACTGTCTTATCGAATAGCTTACCAGCAAATTCCGGCTGAGTGGATTCTAAAGAAGAGAAACGAACTTGTTTACGCATAAAGTCTTTCATTTCAGCAAAATTCGGCTTTTTATAATCTAGCGTCATTGGATTTTTTCCAGCTTCTCTAAGTTCAGGATTATAACGATAAAGTGACCAATAGCCGGAGTTGACTGCTTCTTTCGCTTCTTGTAAGGTCTTGCTCATACCGCCCGCTAAGCCATGAGTGATACAAGGCGTGTAGGCAATGATGATCGAAGGTCCAGGGAAGCGTTCAGCTTCTTCAAACGCTTTGATCGTCTGCATTTGGTTTGCTCCTGATGCGATCTGCGCCACATAGACATTGCCGTAGGTCATCGCCATCATCCCTAAATCTTTTTTAGAAACGTATTTCCCGCTGGCTGAAAACTTAGCAATCGCAGATGCCGGTGTGGCTTTTGAGGTTTGTCCACCAGTATTGGAATATACCTCATTATCTAAAACCAGCATATTTACATCTGCTCCACTAGCTAATACATGATCGATCCCGCCGTAACCAATGTCGTAGGCCCAGCCGTCGCCGCCGATCATCCACTGACTATTTTTCACAAATAGATCCTGATCCACGTACACTGCTTCTAAAGCAGGCTGGTTCGTTTTTTCATCCAGCAATGCTGCTTTCAGTTTCGCTGCACGCTGCTGAGTTCCTTCACCAGTATGCATATGTTCGATCCAGTCTTCCATCAACAGTTTTAATTCAGGAGAAGCAAAAGGCATCGCTTCTGTCATCTTCAAGGCTAAATGTTCACGGCGTGTTTGATTCGCCAATAGCATTCCATAGCCAAATTCCGCATTATCTTCCAACAAAGAGTTAGACCAAGCAGGCCCTTGTCCTTCATCATTTGTCGTATAAGGTGACACAGGAGCTGCACCGCCCCAAATGGAAGAGCAGCCTGTTGCATTTGCGATCATCATCCGGTCGCCAAACATTTGTGTTAATAATTTTACGTATGGCGTTTCACCACAGCCTGAACAAGCACCTGAAAATTCTAATAATGGTTTATTGAATTGAGTCCCTAACACTGTATTTGGTTTAGCAGGATTTTCTTTTTGTTTCAAGGTCATCGAAAACGCCCAGTTCATCGCTTGTTCTTTTTGCTCTTCGTATGGTTTCATAACCAAAGCTTTTCCTTTAGCAGGACAAGCATCTACACACAAACCACAACCAGTACAGTCCTCTACTGAAACTTGGATTCGGTACTTCAAGCCGTCTTTACCGCGCATTTCTCTTACGATATATCCTTCTGGCGCTTCGTCCATCTCTTCATCATCTGCCAAAAATGGACGAATCGCTGCATGTGGACACACGAATGCACATTCATTACACATCGTGCAACGATCACTGATCCATTCAGGAACTTCAACCGCAATGCCGCGTTTTTCAACAGCCGTTGTTCCAAGCGGCATCCGGCCATCAGTCATATCGTTTTTGATAAACGCTCCAACTGGTAGCTCATTTCCTTCTTGACGATTGATCGGCTCAACAATTTCATGAACATAATCCGTCACATTCGCTTTACGGACTTTCGGTTTCACTTCTACTGTTTTCCATGCCTCCGGTACTTCAACTTTATGCAATAGTTCTACTGTACGTTCGATCGCCTGCACATTTTTTTCAACGACAGCCATTGATTTTCTAGCATAACTTTTGTGGGCTTCTTCTTTTAAAATCGGCAGCACTTCGTCAAACGGCATAATGTCAGCAAGTTTGAAAAAAGCTGTCTCCATCGCCGTATTGATACGGCCGCCTAAACCTACTTCGCTCGCTAATTTAACCGCATTGATCGTGTAGAAATTGATTTCATTTTCAGCGAGATATTTTTTTAGCTTGTTAGGTAAAAAGCGTTCTAATTGTTCATCATTCCAAACGGTATTCAGTAAAAACGTACCGCCTTTTTTCAATCCTTTGACTAGATCGTACGTATGCAAATAAGCCGCTGTATGACAAGCCACAAAATCAGCATGTTCGATCAAGTAAGTCGAACGGATCGGCGTTTCACCAAAACGTAAATGTGAGACGGTCAGCCCGCCGGATTTTTTAGAATCGTAGTAAAAGAAGCCTTGCGCATATTTATCAGTATGATCACCGATGATCTTGATTGCAGATTTATTAGCTCCAACAGTACCGTCTGAACCAAAGCCCCAGAATTTTGCTTGATATGTTTTCGGGTTCGTTAAATCAAGTGCTTCACCACAATCCAAAGAAGTATACGTTACATCATCAACGATCCCGATCGTAAAGCGTGATTTTGCTGCTTTCTTTTCTTTTTTAAGCTCATCATAAATCGCGACGATTTGGTTGGGCAAGACATCTTTTGATCCTAACCCGTAACGTCCCCCGATGATCATTGGACGTAACTCTGATTCATACATTGCACTTTGAACATCTAACAATAATGGTTCTCCGCCAGCACCTGGTTCTTTCGTACGGTCCATCACTGCAATAGCTTTAACGGTTTTGGGTATTTTTTCTAAAAAGTTCTCAACTGGAAACGGACGATATAAATGAATATTTAAAAAGCCGACTTTTCGTCCTTGCTTGGCTAAGTAGTCGATCGTCTGTTCAATTGCTTGAGCAGCAGAACCCATCGATACAATGACTTCTTCAGCGTCTTCTGCGCCATAATAAGTGACTAAATCATAGTCTGTTCCTCTTAAAGTATTGATTTCATCCATATAGCGCTTCACGATCGTTGGAATTTCTTCATAGTAACGGTTGATCGTTTCACGTTGTTGGAAATGGATATCTGGATTTTGATTTGTTCCGCTGACAGAAGGATGATTTGGGTTCATGCTTCTACTGCGGAATTCTTTGACTTTTTCCTGATTTAATAAAGGCGCCAGCTCATCATATTCCAGCACTTCGATTTTTTGAATTTCATGACTTGTTCTGAAACCATCGAAAAAATTAATAAACGGTACGCTTGATTCGACTGAAGCCAAATGAGCAACGGCCGATAAATCCATCACTTCCTGCACACTACTCTCACACAACATGGCAAATCCAGTTTGCCGGGCAGCCATCACATCCCCATGATCGCCAAAAATATTCAATGCATTCGTTGTTACAGCTCGACTGGCAACGTGAAATACTGAAGGCAGTAATTCTCCAGCGATTTTGTACATATTCGGGATCATCAATAATAAGCCTTGTGAAGCTGTATATGTCGTTGTCAAAGCACCTGTCTTCAATGAGCCGTGTACGACTCCTGCTGCTCCAGCTTCTGACTGCATTTCAACAATTTTGACCGGTTGACCAAAGATATTTTCTTTGCCTTCTGCTGACCATTGATCAACTAATTCAGCCATTGTTGAGCTAGGTGTGATCGGATAAATGGCTGCTAGTTCTGTAAAAGCATACGATATGTAAGCAGCTGCTGTATTTCCATCCATCGTCTTCATTTTTCGCATTATGATCGTCATCATCCTTCTATTATATAAGTAGAATAGTTGCACGCATATTCTTGTTTATTATAACGGAAACGAAATGATTTTGAAACGGTTTGTCGAACTTTTTCACAAACTTTTACACATTTCTTACTTTTCACATGGAAAGATTTGACTATTTTTAGTTAAAAATAGAAAAAGGACTTCACAAACTCTACTTTTGGCGTAAGTAAAATTTGGGAATATCCTTTAAAATGATTACTTTACTTTTTTCTTAAATCGACAACCTTTTTCAGCTAAGCGGCGAATCACTTGATAAAACCAGTCATCTTTTGGCGAAATCCAATTCTTTTTGATCTGCATCCGTTGAGTTGGATCAAAATAATGAGGCGGCATACCATCTAATCGATTATGACTCTGGGTCGGATCATACCGAGGGCGTTCACCGTAATTGAAAGATTCACCGTTGGCGATCGGCATTTGCTGGTAAGCTGTTTCTTGTGTTTTCGTCGTCCACTGGCTGATCAGCTCTCCTGCTTCATCAATGATAAATTCACTATGATAATCAGCAGATAAAATTTTCCGATAGAAGCCGCGCTTTCTGATTTTTTTGAGTAATCCTCTTTTTGTTAAGACTCGTTGCCCGCTACGAATATCATCTGCTGCCACATCTATACCTAAAAGTGCCCGATTATGATACTGCGGATCTGCGTAAAACCATCCATCCTTTAGAATCATTTTGATTGCTGCTTCATCGGTGGGTAGATGATGCTTCTGACGATATTCTTTTACATATAACACGTTGTGTTTGTCTAATCGATGGCGAAATTGATGCAGCATGGTCTCATCAGGATAGTTTTTTTTGATAGTTGATCGGGCTATCTTTTTATCTGAGTCTTTGATTTCCAATCCATTCGGATACGCTCTTTGAACAGTTTTTGCAAAAATATCTAAAAAAGAAGAACCTGGTGCTAGATCTGGATCAACTGAATACTCTGTCAGAGAAAATGCCAAATCATTGTTATCATTCAGAAAACCACCCAATTGTTTTATAACCAAATGAACTTTTTCTTTATTAGATAAGTTACTATGAATAAATAATTGTTCGTATAAAGGGGACCCAATAAGAAAAAGTTGCTTCTCACTCTCTTCAAGTAAGTGTTCAAATACTATCGGTTTTTCATCTATTCTTTTTTTTAGATATTCTGCATAGCAATTTAGTGCGTCCCTATCCCAACCATGATCGACTTGTTTATTACATTGGATTTTGAGCGTAAGAGTATAGACAGTTCTTTCAGTCAGTGAAAGAGTTTTAGGGATGTGATCATCAGGGATAGTTGTTAATAATTCCTTTTTCACCTTCACCTATCTCCCTTCTTTCTGATTAGTATACCATTCGTCTGATCAAAATGACGGTCTTATAGTTTCCGATTCATAAAACAACCTTATCATAGCTCCCCTTTAGGCAACGATCGATAAGGTTGTTTTTTATTTCTCTCTTATTTATTGGTCCGTTTTCTTATCCAACGCATCATTTACTGCATCATTCCACTTATCTTTATTCCAGCTGGCAATTTTTTTAACAACATTCCCTGCATTATTTGGATCAGGGTAATAATATTCTGCTGTGATATTTCTTCGGTGCTGATCGATCGGAATATCCAATAAAATAGATTTTTCTGCAGTCGCGAGTTGTGGGGTATATGTTTTATACTTGTCCCCATCTATTTTGATGATGATCTTATTGACATTGCGGTAATAAGCTGTCAGTCGTTTGTTCACTACTGAAAGTCGAACATAGGCATTACCGTCTTCGATAATAGGATCAGGATCTGTCGGCTTCGTGTTTTCCGGCATCGGGCTGACCATTACCACTTCTGCAGCTAATACACGCTGATTTTCAGGAATAAAGTCTCCCGGCACAAAAGGAATTTCCTCTGGAGAGCGGCCTTGTGCTTTGACCGATAAGCTAAAGGACGGAGAACCTTCTGGAATCCTCGTCACGATGCTGCTAAATGAAAAAAGAATTTCGTCTTCTATCGATAGATTGACTTTATCCGTCTCCGTCGTGAGCATTCTAGTTACCGGATCATATGTTGCGCTGACTTCTACTGCTTTATCTTCTGAATCTGAGATTTTCTTTTTCTTGAAGGTAAAATTTAGTTCCTCCTCAGCTAGATCTTCTGGTATCACTATTTGGGCAAAAACATTCTGAACAACCTTTCTAGAATTTGACAGATTGTCTTCACTTCTAATTTTCCCTGTATAAGTCAAACGACTGCCAACTCTAGTAATATCGATCTCTTGATTGGTTACAGAATCTTTCACTTTCGTGCTTGATTTTACAGAATCAGGAAAAATAACCAAACCTTCCGGAATAATATCTTCCACAGTCAAAAGTGTCGCCGGCTTAAAGCGCTCGTCCTTCTTACTGGTTTTCACTGCATCATGATACCCTTTGTAGCTTTCATATCCACGTGCTGTCGGCATCACATTCCCCCACAAATCATTTGGCTCTTTAGTATGAGTCAAAAGTTTTTCTTTGTCTTGCAGCTCACCAATGTCACTGCGGTCTTTTGCATAGATTTCAATTTGGCTTCCAGCTGGTAAATAGCTCGGTAAATTTATCGTCCAGTCAACGATCGAATCACCTTTTGGTTTCCCTTCACTGGTGATTTTTGTGATACTTTCTTTTGCGAACTGATCATTGATTTTTGGAAAAAGATAAATTTCATCCATTATTTTTTCTTCCCGCTCGTCATACAGATCGATCGTGCCTTTGATTTGTTTCGTTGCATTCGTGATTTTGCTCGAACTTTCTGCTAATGGATCCTTTGTAACTGTTAATTTTTGAGGTGGAGTTACATCGACTGTTGTGACCGGTTTAACCAAAATCGTCTCTTTTTCTTCACTGGCTTCACCAACCTGATTTTTTCTCCCACGATGGGCACCGACCACTTCAACGGTATCTCCTGTACGTAAAAATTCGTCGCGGTCCATCACAAAAATACCGCCTCTAGCTTCGTCTTCGTCCCATTGCTTGACACCTGGCAAATCGTTGTTGATTCCTTTCGTAGACAAAACTTCTTCTGAGAGGATCTTTCCGTCCCTTTTCACCTGCACTGTGACCCAAACTTCATCTTCCCAAGCATCACGCATCTCATCCCCATAGCCTACTTTGACACTCACATGACCATAGATTGTTTTATCTGCATTTGTCGGAACTCTAAGTTCATCCACTGTTGGAGCTGAGCCGTTCCCACTCATCCGACTATAGCGATTCGCTCCTTTATAAGTCGATGTATTAAACTCATTAGGATAATCCGTACTCACGATTCTTTCAAAATGTGAGCCGGTCAATTTATAGGAGATCGGCGCCCAGTAGGCATCTGGGTCTTTATCTAAATCAACGTTATTTTTGATTTCCCACACTGAAAGATAAGATTTATTTGCTTCAAAAGTTCCTGAATTTGAGCCGCTGGAAAATACTTGTCCTCCATTTGGCCGGTTGTTTCTTAAATCATAAAAGCGTGGCTGATCGATCTCAAAGCTCGCTGTACCTGCTGATTGAACGATTCCGCTCGTTTGACTATTCGTAGTGCCTTCTGCTCTAAAAATCGTGTCCTTGCCAATCAAAAAACGTAAATTTCCATATTGTGTCCATAGTGCTGGACCTAAATCTGCTTTGATATATACCTCACTGCCCTTTCCTTCCATCGCAAAAACTGAGGTTTTTCTACTTCCGTCTACAGGAAATTGTACGCCTTGTTTCCCTGATAGGTCACCGCCATTTGTCGGACGTCCGCCACTAGATTTATCCGCTTGATTATTGATCGATAAATTCCCTCCAGATTGCACTAAAAATTGATTATTCTGTCCATATAGTCGAACACCTGAAGCTTCACCATACCTTTTATTGATTGTTACTTTTCCTTTATTCTTGATTAGAAACGTTTGGCCGCCGACCAGACGAAAACGTAGAACAGCACCAATGTTGTTCCCTTCTCCTTCTGAGATCAAATTTAATTCCGAGCTTTCTCCATCTACATGAAAATTACTATCTGTGACTTGATTGATCATTGCCGGCTGAGCTTTTTGTTTGTTGTTAGTCAGCCCTAAACTATGAACATTGATCTTGGCACCAGCGGTTACTTGAGTAAGTGATTTTGTAGTAGCAGAGCTATTATTAGAGGCACCACACAAGGAAATCGTTGCACCGATTGCACCCGTTTCATTTCCATTAGAGGTTGCGTTGACGACAGTTCCTTGATCTCGCGCTTCAAAATAGACTCGATTACGACTACCTTCTACATTGACATAAATCGCCTGACGCTTTCTGCTATGGATATTTAAAACTGACCCTTTTTCAGCGACAAATGTTGTGTTGATACTATTATTTTGAGGATAGAGGCGAATCGTTGTTCGTTCACCTGTAAGATCGACCTTTGCACCATCTGTGATCAGGATTTCCGTTGCATTGATCACATCATCCGTTCTTGTTCCTGATACCCAATTTACTGTACCTTTCATGACCAAAGACGCTCTCGGAATGTTGATAAAAGAACCGATTTCTCCTCGATAAGTATTTGAGACATTTTCAATCAACACTATCCATTCATTATCATTTGAAAGTAAACTATCACTTCGTATCAGTCCACTTGAATTTCGAATGTCAACTTTCATATTCACGAAAGCAAATGTTTGCGGTGTTTTTGTTCGTTCCAATCGGAAGGTTCTGTTAGCATTGGAAGTTGCTGTAGAAGAAAACGTAAAGTTTTTACCATCGATTCGTAATGACCGATTGATTTTAGGCAGTTCAGCAGTACCGGATATATTTGCGCCAAATTCAATATCATCGATCGAAGAGTCCTTTAGCGCATCGATCAACTCTTGATAATTATAGACGATCTTTTTTTTACTTGGATTGAAATTTTGAAGCTGTGTCATTAACGGCAAGTGAAACATATCATAGTTGGTATTCGTTTTTGCAACAGCGCCGGTTGTTGCATAAAGGGTATCTCTAGATGCTAACGCTGTATTTCGGCTCTTTTTTTGCTTTTCTTTTGGCAAAGAATAGTTGATTTTCGTCGATTTTATTTTGCGACCTTCTCGATAAATTTCAATGGTATCTTGGCTATCTTGAGCAATTGGGATCGGCAGTTTAAAGGTTCTTGTTTTATCAGACTTCTCAATCTCAATCTTTACACCATCAGATGCGGCGTTTTCTCCTGAGAGTATCTTTAGCCCCTCGATATCCAGCCCTTCCAGTGATTCTGGTGAAATCACTTGATCCTGTTTTGATTTGAGCACTATCGTTTCTTTCTTTGGCTCTTTTATCTCTACTTCCAGCAGCACTCCGATTTGCTCTTTTAGTTCCGGCTGGATATATTTTTCAACCGTTAAATGATAATTATTTTTCCCAAAATCTCGAATAAACCAATAGCCCTGATACACTAAAAAAGAAATAAGCATCAGAAAAATGATACTTCCAATACCGTATATTCGTTTCTTTTTTCTTACTCCTTTTTTCATAGATCGAGTCCTCCTTGAACGTTCTAGATCATTCCTTTTCTTCTTCGACATTCAGATAATATAAATTAAACAATAACGTCGATTCAAAAGTGCTTTGCTCCCCTTCTCCTGAACCAAACGTGTAACTATAATCTGTTACTTTGATGAATCGTTGATCATTTTCTAATGCTTGGATAAATTGAAAGAGCTCATTTTTCCCTGCTGCACTATAATCCAAAACGATTTTACTGGAATAAACTTTTTTCGTTGGATCACTTGGTGAAGAAAACAATAGGGTATCTTCTGCGGTGATTTGTTTCAGCTGAATCTTATTCTTTGCCACCTTTTGTTCGAGTCCGCTTAAGTATTCTTGAATTTGGATGCCTTTAGAAAAACGCGGAAGCTCATTAACGATAGCTGAATCAAGTAGATTTTTCTTGCCGGATAATGTTTGACTAGTTTGTCTAAGTGCGGCAACTTCACTTTCCAACCCCTGAATATCTTTTTGAATCTTACCTACTTCAGCTTGTTTGGCTGAAATACCAGTAAACCAAACAGTTATGATCATGAGCGCTAGAAGAAAAAACAAAACAATAGTGATTACAATATGCTTTTTAGTAAAAATGATTGTTTTCATTCCTGCTCTCCTCCACGTTTGATTGCCGGTAACTTTTCCTTCAAGGCTTGAATCTGAATCACTGATTTATATTCTTGAGATGCCTCTTCCTCAGCAGATGAAGAAATAAAAATCGCTTGATGTACCCAATCGATTTTATTTAATGCTTCTGTCAATGCACCAATATTCGCTAATTTTTGACCTTTGATCGATAAATCAATTTGAATCACTTCTTGTCCATCATCTGTTTTCAAGGCATTTGCTTGAGTTGTTTCCTCTTCTTCCATGCCTTCATTGAGCGGAACAATGATTTGATAGTTTTCGATCACTTGTTGATGCTTGATAACAGTTTCATCCAAGCGTTTGGCCATTTCAGCAAATTGAACCTGTGCTCCTTTTAGTTCTGTCAAATACGTCTGTACCTCTTCTGATTGTTCCTTCTTTTGCTTAGAGATCATCCCCGTCAGCTTCGCTTTTTCTACCTGTTTACTTTGAGCGGCCTGCTGCAGCGTCTTTACTTGCTGTTGAGAAACGAGATACACCGTCGTCAACCCACCTCCAGCAACTAAGAGCAATAAAAGAAAAACAAAGAGTATCAGTAATGTTGCTTGATTTTTATAAAATTTATCAGGCAATAGATTAATATTCATCGCTTCTTAAACTCCTTTCATCGCAAGTCCGGCAGCCAATAAATAAGGTGAAGGAATGCTAAATCTTTTTTCTGTGTTGACTGCGATCACAGGAATTTCCACTCTCTTTTCGATAGAAGAAAGTACATTTTTAAATAAAAGCGGATTTTCTCCTACTAGGTAAATTTTGTCTAATTTTTTACCGTTGGATAGGGTACTTGTGTAGTAGTACAAAATATTTTTTGTGATGTCTGCCAACTCCCCAAGTTCCTCAATTTCCTTCGGCTTATTAAACTCAGCTTGGTAAGTGTCATCGTCATTTGCAATGTACTTCCAGTTTGCACTATTGTACTCTTCGTATTGACTATAAATCGGGATATGGTTTTCAAAAATAGTAAATGTTGCCACACCACAATCTACCTCTATCAAAAGTAAAACATCTGTCCACTTGATATTTCGATTGATTGCTCTAGTATAAGCAACGGAATTTAGATCTACAGCACTTGGAATACCACCGGCACGCTGGATCTCGTCACCGACCTCAGTCAATGTTTTCTCTGATGTTGCAACAAAATAAATTTCACCATCAACGACCATTCGATCACGTTTTACCGTCTTAGTGTTCTTTTTAGCAGCCTTCTTTTTCACTTGCTTCTTTTGTCTAGCATTTTGCTTTTCAAATATCAATAGATCAAAGATCGGCTGTTCAAAGGGGACAGAGATTGATTCACCTAGTTCCAGGAACAAAAATTGTTTGACCTCTTTTTCATTACGCATCCCATTATCGGGAATGCTGCGAATCAACAGCTCATGATTGAACGCTGAAAATATCACATGAGGATTTTTGATATGATGCTCTTTAAATAGTTGCTTCAACCCTTCATATAACAAGTGCTTATTCGCAAATTTTCCATTTTTGAAGATACTGGCTTTTAATACCAACTCTCCTTTTTTATGGATCACAACTGGATTTGTACTTTTTAATATTACAAAACGGATCACATTTTTTTTAATATCTAAGCCGACAATCGTTTTTAACCCTTTTTTTAAAATGATTTTTCCCTCCATTTCAAGCTATTTATCATACTCCTAAAATCTAACCAAAAAGTATTGACCAGAGATATTGAAGCTGTCCCGTTGCATAGGAGTAGACAACCCACGTTCCTAAAGCGATAAACGGACCAAACGGGATATGTCTTCTTAATTTTTTTCGAACGATCATCTCACCGATTGCATAGATCAACGCGAATACACTCGCTAAAACCAAAGTGATCATGACATAGATCGGACCAATGAATATCCCTAAAACAGCGAACAATTTAATGTCTCCGCCAGCCATCCCGCCTTTACTTAAAAGAGCAAGCAGATATAAGCAGCCAAAACCAGCAACAAAGCCAGCAATCGGAAACCACCAAGGATTCAACTGCTGCAGAAATACTCGTTCAATAATGGCAAGAATAAAAAAAGGTAATAACACTTTGTTTGGTATTTTCTGAGCTGTGATATCTGTAACAGTAATGATCAGCAATAACGATAGTAAGGTCCACGCAACTAATGTCTCATTCGTCGTCCGCAGTAAAAAGGCAGATAGAGAAAATAGGGTTCCTGAAAGCAACTCAAACCCAAGATAGACAGCACCGATTTTCTGGTGGCAATGGCGGCATTTTCCTCGTAAAAAGACATAAGAAAAGATGGGGATCAATTCTAAAAAAGTCAACGAATGATCGCAATTCTCACAGTGTGAACGTTTTTTGATGATATCTTCTCCTCGCGGAAGCCGTTGACCGATCAGTAGAAAAAAAGATCCCAAACAAGACCCTAGGATGAAGATGAATATGTAAAAGAATAGGTATTCGTATGTGGATGGTGTAATGTTCATAATATTCTCCTTTATTTATCAAGCAAAGCCAAAGCTTTGCTTGATATATATTACTATTGAATTATGGTGCTGCTGTTTCTGTTCCTGTAAGACCATCTTTCCAAAGTTGATCCCTTGTCAGCTCAGCAACTTCTTTTTCATTCACATGATCAAGTAGTTTACTCCCTTTTGAACCCGCAGTTAGCGTATCCGCTGCTACAGTGATCAATATATTACCTTTGCTAGTTGTATGGAATGTTACGGCAGTTCCTGCCTTCAAAAAACCAATCTGAGTAATATAGTTCTTAGTTTCAAGATCAGCCGCTGTTACTGCAGGGGTCTTTTTACCAATGGCATCAGCTCCTGTTTCAGACATTTGATATAAATTAGCAGAACTCATTAATGACTGCACATTTGAAATTCCTGCATCCTCTCTATTTTTTTGAATAACATTGGAAATCGCTACTGCACCAATCCCCGCAATAATCGCCATGATTACCACAACTGCAAGTAACTCTACTAACGAAAGTCCTCGCTCATCCTTCATTACATTTTTTAACATTTTTGTTTCTCCTTTCTGTGTACATTCCATATGTACGGTTGTTTTTTTATATGATCAACATAGATTACCGGTATTATCTATGTGTAATCCTTTGATTAGCCTTGAACGGCGTCATACATCGAGAACATCGGTAGCATGATGGCTGCAACGATCAATCCAACGATCACACAAATAATGATGATCGTGATCGGCTCCATGATCAGCTTGATCCGTTCTCCCAGCATTTCTACTTCTTCTTCAAACATATTACTCAGCTTTTTCAGCATGCTTTCTAAAGAACCTGTTGATTCTCCGACAATCGTCATTTGCGTAACTAACGGCGGAATGATTTTATCTTGGCTGAATACACCACTCATCGAGCCGCCTCGTTCAACCTCTGCCTGACATCTGAAAATCAACTGTTTGATATATAAGTTATCCACCGCATCCGCTGACATTTCTAATGCTTTAGAAATAGAAACGGAACTTTCTAATAAGGTCGATAATGTACTTAACATCACATTCAAATTACTCTTTTGAACAAGCTCACCAAAAATCGGCATCCGTAAAAGAAAGCTATGCCATTTGAACTTTATTTCATTATTTCTCATCGCTAGCTTAAAGCCGATAAAACCTGATACGATCATGACTAGTAGCAGCCAGCCTTTACTTGTTAAAAAATTACTTAAGCCAATCGTTACTTTGGTGATTGCCGGTAGTTCTGCATCCAAACTTTCAAAAACAGTCACAAACATCGGCACGATACTTACGATCAGAAAAATCCCCACACATAAGGAAAGGACCAGCATGATAATTGGATAGATCATCGCCGTGATCACTCCACCTCTTGCTTTCGCTTTCTTCTCATAATAAGTACTCATCCGAACGAGTGTTGCATCTAAAGTTCCCGACATTTCAGCTGCTCGTACAATACTGATCAGCATAGAAGGAAAGGCATTTGGATGCTTGCTATAACAATTAGAAAGAGAATCTCCGCCACGAATGTCTTCACAAATCTGCAGCAAAATCTTTTTTAGGTTTTTATTTTGTTCTTGCTCAGCTAACATTTCACAAGCAGCTGTGATCGAAATACCACAATCGATCAGCGTCGCAAATTTTTGCAAATATTCCGCCAGCAGCTTTACGCTGACTCGATTAAATAGCTCAATTTCTTTTGTCGCAAAGGTTTCTTCCTGCTCCACTAAAATCGTAGAGCGCAGACCTTTTTTCTTTAATGCCTGACTCGCTTCATAGGAACTTTCCGCTCTTAAGCGTCCTTTTTTGATACCGCCATACATTGTTTGTGCTTCGTAGGAAAAAATCGCCATTGCCTATTCCTCCTCGCCTAGTAACGCTTCAGCCGCATCAACATCGACTTTGCCGGCAGAAACCAAACGGTTGATACAACTTTCCATCGTATACATGCCGTCACTTTTACCGATCTGCAGCATATTGCCGATTTGGTGTGTTTTATTTCCACGGATCAAATTAGCGATCGATTTATTATTTACAAGCATTTCCGTTGCCGCTACCCGACCATCGTTAGCTCGTGTGGGCAATAGTCGTTGAGCCAAGATCCCAACTAAAGCTCCGGCTAGCTGTGTCCGAATTTGTGACTGCTGTTCAGGTGAAAATACGTCAACGATCCGTTCAATGGTTGCTGCAGCACTAGTCGTATGAAGAGTGCCTAAAACCAAGTGTCCTGTTTCAGCAGCTGTCAATGCGATCGAAATCGTATCAAAATCACGCAACTCACCAACGAGAATAATATCTGGATCTTGCCGTAAGGATGCTCTCAACCCGTTTGAAAAGGACTCTGTATCTACACCGACTTCACGTTGATCGATAACACTCATATTATGATTGTGAACATACTCGATCGGATCTTCTAACGTGATGATATGGGTTTTCTTCGTTCGATTCAGATAGTCGATCATTGAAGCAAGAGTCGTTGATTTTCCCGAACCAGTCGGCCCCGTCACTAAGAATAATCCTTGTTTTTTTTGGATCATGCTTTTTAAAACGGAAGGAACACCTAAAGAACTTAATTCTGGGATCTTGGTAGCAATGATCCGTAAAGCAATCGAAACATTCCCTTTTTGCTTGAAGATATTGACACGAAAACGACTGGCATTTTTCACTTCATAAGCTAAATCGACTTCGCCATTTTCTTTAAATTCGGTCCATTGATCTGAATTACACATCACACGTCCGTACATAGAGATTGTTTTATTCGTTAAAACTTCTTCCGAAGCTACTTCATTCAATTCACCATTCAATCTAAAAATCGGAGGCAGCCCAACCGTTAAATGAATATCAGATACTTTCTGACGAACAGATTCACGTAACAACTCATCGAACTGCTCTTTAAATGGTCTCAACTTAGGATTTATTCCCCGTCCGCCTTTTTCTTTTTTCATCGCTGAATGCAGCGGCAACTCTATTTCCACTTCCTGACTCATCATTTCCTCCTTATGCTACTCATTTATTCACTAGATGTTGCTTTCAAGACTTCTGCAATTGTTGTATACCCTCTAACGACTTTATCCAGACCATCGTCTAAAAGCTTTTTCATACCGTTTTTCTTTGCTACTTTTTCTAACTCATTAGCTTCTCCATTTCTAGAAATCACCAATCGAGCATCCGGCGTTACAATAAATAATTCCTGAATAGCCATACGGCCTTTAAATCCTGTCATGTTGCACTTTTTACATCCTGTACTGCTGTACAGTGTATCTGTGTACAGATGATGCTTCTCTAAAAATTCGATTTCCTCTAAACTGGCTGGTTCAGCTACTTTACAGCTTGAGCAGAGCGTCCGCACAAGCCGCTGAGACAAAACACCTGTCAATGCATTCGCTACTAGAAAAGAGTCCACACCCATATCGATCAGACGACTAACTGTAGCGATCGAATCATTCGTATGCAATGTACTTAAAACTAGGTGCCCTGTCATCGATGCCCGAATGGCGATTTCTGCTGTTTCACCATCCCGAATTTCTCCAACCATGACGACATTTGGATCTTGACGTAAAATCGAACGTAAGCCCGCCGCAAAATCTAAGCCGATATCGCTATTGACTAAAACTTGATTCACACCGTCCAGCTGATACTCCACTGGATCTTCCACAGTAATAATATTGACATTCGGCGTATTCAGCTCATTCAATGCTGCGTATAGTGTAGAAGATTTCCCTGATCCAGTTGGACCTGTCACTAAGAAAATCCCGTGAGGCTGTTTCAGTAAATGCTTGATGCCTTTTAAAACGTCTGGATCGAAATTAAACTCATCCAGTCCTCTTAGCCCCGAAGACATATCGATGATCCGAATAACAATTTTTTCACCATAGATCGTTGGTAAAACGGATACCCGCAAATCGACCATCCGTCTGCCATTTGGAATACGTGCTCGGCCATCTTGAGGCAACCTTGTTTCAGTGATATCTAAAGAAGACATGATCTTTATTCTAGAAGTCACTGCTGACTGAACATTCTTCGGTAATTGATTTAGATCCAACAATTCTCCATCTACGCGAATCCGAACATTCAAGCTCTTTTTCTGAGGATCAAAATGGATATCACTGGCCTTTTTATCAACAGCCGTCTGCAGCAAAGAATTGACTAGCTTTATAATGGGGGAGTCATCCTCTAGAACCGAATTTACTTGGGCTACTTCTCCCGGCAAATCATCTGAAGCATCCTGCAGCCACTCTTCTAGCATCATATCTTCTGGATAATGATCGGTGATCATCTGCTCGATATCTGAACTTAAAGAAAAATAAGGTAAAATAGATAAGCCCGTCAGTAAACGCAGCTCATTGATCACGTCATAATCCATTGGATTGACCATGGCCACTACTAAGCGTCCTTTTTTCTTCTTAACTGGAAATAACTGATTTTTTTGAGCAAATTTTTTCGATACTAAATCAAGCACAGCAGAATCTCGTTCCACATTAAACAAGTCCATGATACGAATACCTGTTTGTCGACTTTTCAATGACATCAACTGCTCTTCGCTCAAATAATGTCCCTCGATCAAAAGACGTTCTACTGTCATTTTGGGAGATAGTTGTGCTGAGACTTCATTGGCTTGCTTTTTTGTCAGCATTTTATATTGGACTGCTAGGACTAAAAGCTCAGCTTTATCAAGACCGCTTGCTGATGTAGCAGAATGACGATCAACTTGTTCTGTTGTTCGAACTTTTCTTTTACGTTTTCTTCGTTCTTCCATTTCCCTAGCCTCCTCTTGATCAGTTCATTTATTTTAGTTCACTATAGTCAAAAACACGCTGTGCGACCCAATCTGCATTGGGATTCTTAGGCACAGTTGGTGAAACAATGGTGACTTCTCCATTGACTGCATCTTGTTCATCTGATTTTACGTTCAGTGGAATATCTCCAAGCCCTTCCAACATGTTTTTTAGCTCAACGGTGTCATCCGCTGTGGCTGTTTTTAAAATTAGTTTTCCTTTGATCGTAGGCTTTGTTTTATTAAATCCTTTTTCAATAAAGGTCGGATCAAAAAGGGTTAAATTCGGCAACAGTTCCATAGCCACCACCGTATCTTCCTCCATTTCTAAATTGAACGGTTCTACACCGACTGTTCCAAGATCCAGCTTGCTTTTATCGCTTAAACGAATCGTATTCCACCACTTTTTATCGTTATAATAGGAGCCTTTTTTTTGTCCGTCTGACCTTCGTCTCATCTTAGGTGCATCAATGAAACTCACTCCATTTTCAACCGTTAGCGCTGTTTTGCTTCCAGACAATTCCAATAACGCAGGCTGACGTGGCTTAGATGTGTAATCTCCCTGATCAGCGTAAGCAAAATCAGATTCCCCTCCGTCTTTCATCGCAGCACTGGTCAGCATAAAATGACCATTTTTCACTTGGATTTTTCTTGTATCATTTGATCCGGAGTTTACAGACACACCATCTATTTTTATCGTGTTATCAGTAGGCGTTAAATGTACCTGTGAACCAGCAATCACTAGCCCTCCGTTCATGAATTCTGACCAGTATTTATCTTGTGGATTGTTCTTTTTAGAGTCTCCAGCGTATTCGGTAAAATTACTATTTGTTGTGCTTTTATCTAATAAAATCGTTCCTCTTGCTAAAAAGAATCCATTCGTTTTTTCATTTTTACCTGTATGGTTGATCAAGAGATTAGGTGTTTTGATTTCCTGGAGATCATTGTCTATGTATAGACCTGCATCATTACTTTCCACTGGCATATGAATGTAAATGCCTGTATCAGCGGTAACATTGAGCTCTTTGATCAGATTTTTCCCAGTAGAGGGATCCGTTTCACTTCCTAGATACAGTAAGTTGTTTGTGCTAAGTTGAGCATTCGATTTGCCACGTAAGAGCACTCCTTGATTCAAGAAGAATGAGCCATCGAAAGTAACTTCGTTAGAGATCGGTTTTGCATTTAAAAAATCCAGCAGCTGCTGATCCTTATAATCCACCAGAAAATTGTTTGAACGACCAAAAGTCGAAGCTGTTCTATGATCAAAATCATCATAGGGAAAATCCAACGGTTGTTTTTGGTAACGATAGATCCGATCCATCTTACGAATCCAAGTATCTGCTGAAAGGTATTTATCGCCACTTGTCAACGGAGCTTCATAATAAACATACCGCCATGAGTCCAGTTGCTGTTCTTCATCAATTTGAAGCTTTTTCTCCCACTGAAACTCATAAACATAATCCGCCTTTGCCGCCGTTCGTTTTTCCTGACCATTTTTCCCTGTCTGTTTCACTTTTACCTCTAAAGAAAAAGTAGTTTTAATATTCGTGATTCCCTTTGTATCGCTAGAAGCTTGAGCTTTCAACCAGCCATTTTCACCAGTATCATCATCTGAGATAAATTTATATACTTCATCTGTCGCGGTAACAGTTGGTGTTTTATCTATTAGCACTTCATAAGAAAAATCTTGGTTTTTACCAATGTTTTCTTGTTTTATCTGATTTTCCAATTCATCTGCAACTTCCAGCATCGTTTTTTTTAAATTTGCCGCATCTTCTTGTTTATTCCGACCTTTTCCAAGTTCTGTATTTTCGGAAACTTTGGTTTGGATCAACTGGTTTACTTTAAACGAAGCTTCCTGCAATGCATATTCTTTGATATCCTTCATTTTTGTGATTTGATCGACTGCACTGATTTGCAAAAAGTTATTCCTTGCATGGATGAAAATCCCCATCATCACGAGGCTGACCAAAATGATCGCTCCTAATGTATAAAGCAACGCATATCCTGTTTCATCATGTTTTATCTGTTTACCAGCGTCCTTCACCGGGAATCTCTCCTCTCGCTTTCATCTCATCTCGATAGGTCAACTCTGCTTTTCTTACATATAAAATCTTAGCAGCCTCTTTTTCCTCGATTCCTTGTGCTCCTGAAAGATTGATATCCTCTCCACCCGCTTCAAGATAATCGCTAAAATCGATCTGGTCTTTATAAAAAAGAATCGTCACACTCGTTTGAATCGTAAAGGTATCACGGTAATTTGGTGTTTCAAATTGTGTTTTTAGTGATTCATTCTTATTTTTTTTCTGAAACACTTTGATTTTGTAGTCCTTATTTTTCAATTGATACGTTTTGCCTACACTTTTTTCAGCATCTAAAACATCAGTGATCCCTATTTTGTTTTTCCCAGCATCTATCCAGTCGATCGATTTTAAATCCGCTCGTTCAGGATCGAATACAGTAATGACTTGCTGGTCCAGCCAAGAGCTCTTCCCTGTCGTACCATTTGTAGTGAACTTGCCAAGATAACCAGCTTTTTCGTAAAGACCTTTTTTATTCATGATTCCATTCATTTGTACGATCATATCATTAGCTATTTGTTGGAATTCAACTTGCTGCCCTTGAATCGTAAAGGCTTTGCCAAGACTGTTGATGATCATACCAAAAAAAAGAATCACAATTGAAAAAATCGCTAATGTCGCAATCATTTCTACTAAGCTCAGCCCTTTTTCATCTTTGAGAAGCTTTTTCATGCACGTATCATCTCCCCTCAATAATCGACTACCCAATTAAAAACAGTATCTGTCATAAACGCCCCCGTCTTTCCATCATAAATCTCTAGATTCAGCTCGATCCCATCTTTACGAAGATCCTTTGTTCCCTCCTTGTAATTCACTTTGCAAAGGACAACAAAAAAATGATTTGTCTGATCTCCTATGTACTTACCCAAATAATGTGCTTCTTCTTTGATCGATCCATCAGAATTTTTCCAACGGTCAGGCAGCTCTGCTTCCTTTTCTGAATAGTGATAGTCTACTTTTCTTTCTATATTCTCTTTTCCTGCTTCTACTCTCCCTGTATAATCGATCTTTTCTTCACCATATAAGGGAATCTGCTTGCTACCAGCATCTTTCATTTGAATACCCGAGTTATCAAGAATCAAATATACTCTTCTTGATTTTTGTTGATCCGTCAAATGACGTTCATCTCTTATACTAAAAACATAAGGATTCAAGCCAGCTAGATCCTGCGTTTGACCACGATACCCCATCCATTCTTTTAACTCATCTCGAACATACTGAGCTTCTTTCTTTTTTTCGTTCAATTCTATCAATTGCTGATTTCTGATGAGCATTGATGCCAATAGCATAAAAGTTGTTCCCAAGATGACAACTGAGACCAAAACTTCTGCAAGAGTCAGTCCCTCTTCATTTTCCAGCATCAACAACTCCCCCTTTATTAACGATATCTCGCGAAATTATTTCCATTACATCCAAATTATTAAATGTTCGAAGTTACTATACTACAAAAATAACACCGTTTCAATATAAAATAACGATATATCCGAAATGAAAAAAGGTCCCATATAAATATAAATAACCACAAATGACACAACAGACTTTTTTGAACAAAAAAATACCTTCATTTTAATCAAAATAATAGACTTTTATTCAAACCTTTCATCATAAAAAGCTTTTTATTTTTCTGAAAGAACTAGAAATTTTATATAATTATCAAAAAATAGAATTTTTAAAAAACTTAAAATTAATATTAAATAACAAAGTTACAGAATACTCAGATCAGATTCATTCGAAAATAAACAAAAATAAGGCTGAAATAAAAGCTAATCACTAGCTTTTATTTCAGCCTTTTAACTGTTAAACAGTATCAATAATTTTTAGTACAACTCTAAATATTGTTCTCTTTCCCATTCAGAGACTGTTTGACGAAACGCAGCCCATTCCATTCGCTTAGCTTCAACAAAATTCGCATAAATGTGGTTACCTAAAGCATCGATCATCACTTCATCTTTACGTAATTCTTTGATGGCATTATGCAACGTTGATGGTAGATCATGAATTTGCGCTTCATTACGCTCTTCTTCATTCATCACATAGATGTTACGATCCACCGCATCAGGTGGCGTGATTTCATTTTTGATTCCGTTCAACCCAGCTTGTAAAAGAACTGCCATCGATAAGTAAGGATTTGCAGAAGGGTCAACTGAACGTAATTCTAAACGAGTAGATAAACCGCGCGATTCTGGTACACGGACAAGCGGCGAACGGTTTCGACCACTCCAAGCTACGTACACAGGCGCTTCATAACCAGGCACTAAACGTTTATATGAATTCACAGTCGGATTGCAGACCGCTGTGTACGCACGTGCATGTTTCAGCAGTCCACCAAGAAAGTGATAAGCGGTTTGACTGAGCTGCATTGGTCCATTTTCATCATAAAAGACATTTTCCTCGCCTTTAAACAACGACATATTACAATGCATTCCCGAACCACTGATTCCATAAAGCGGTTTTGGCATAAATGTCGCATGCAGTCCATGCTTACGAGCAATTGTTTTTACAACTAATTTGAATGTTTGGATGTTGTCACACGCTTCGATCACATCTGCATATTTAAAGTCGATTTCATGCTGGCCCGGCGCTACTTCATGATGAGAGGCTTCCACTTCAAAACCTAAGCTTTCAAGCTCAAGCACAATGTCTCTACGGCAATTTTCACCTAAATCGGTGGGAGCAAAATCAAAATAACCTCCGCGGTCATTTAGATCTGTCGTGATCTTTCCATCTTCATCCAATTTAAATAAGAAAAATTCTGGCTCAGGACCTAAATTGAAAGACGTAAATCCAAGCTCTTTCATATCTTCAAGTGCACGTTTTAAGTTTCCACGAGGATCCCCAGCAAAAGGTTCTCCACTCGGATTATAAATATCACAGATCAAACGAGCAACCTTCCCGTGATCGCTCTCCCACGGAAAAATCATCCATGTAGATAAGTCTGGATATAAATACATATCACTTTCTTCGATCCGTACAAAACCTTCAATAGAAGAGCCATCAAACATCATTTTGTTGCTTAACACTTTGTCTAATTGACTCACTGGAACTTCCACATTTTTGATCGTTCCCATAATGTCTGTGAACATTAATCGTAAAAATCGAACATTTTCTTCATCGGCGATACGTTTGATATCTTCTACTGTGTTTTGTTTCTTCGTCATTGTCTTCCTTCACGTCCTTCATTTTTTTGTAGAATACAGCGATTATAACTTTGGTCCTCTGGATTGGAATGGATTTTGTTGAGTAAGTCCCCCTTGAGAAATAAGTTCATCATATAAAATCTTCCGAACATCCTCATCTGTCAACGGTCTGTTCGACTCTTGGGCATGTATTTGTTCTTCCAGCTTCATTTCATAGACACGTTTGATCCCTGCCATATTTAGACCGTCAGACAAGTAATCTTTGATTTCAAGCAAAACATCAATATCATTCAGTGAATACATACGGCGATTTCCTTCGCTTCTTTCCGGATGAATCAAATCTTGCTCTTCATAATAACGGATTTGACGTGCTGATAAATCGGTCAGCTTCATAACTGTACCAATTGGAAAAACCGACATCGATCTTCTCAGTTCCTTCTCTCTCATATCCACCCCCCTCTCTTAGATAGGTATAGAATATCAATACTTTTTTCTCTTGTCAATGATTTATGTAAGGTTTTCTAACATAAAATAAAAAAAGGCTCCTTGAGGATACCTTTCTTGCATCAAAGTAAAATCGATCTTTATTAAAACTATGGTAAAAAAAGAACAAACAGAAGATTGATAGCTGGTAAAAAGCAAGCATAAACCGATATCTTCCATTCAGCTTCTTTACCTTTCATTTTCAAAAGTTGTTGATATAGCAAATATAAATTAATAATCAAGAAAACAGATGCACACATAAAAACTCTAGCCCCTGATGCATACATCGTAGGCGAAAACCACATGATCATTGAGGAAAAGATTGCGGCGCAATAACTTAACCCTAGAAAAATTTTTTGCTCAGATACAGTAATGGAACAGACAATGACCAACAGGAAAAACAATCCCCATAATACAAATGGTGCCACAGCTCCTAGTACACTACCATGAAACAAGTTTCCTTGCTTGATTTCTAAAAGTAAATTGATTTTGGTAATCGCTTGAAAATTCGTAAATCGATCAGGAAATGTATGAACTAACAATAATAAGAACGCTGTATATACTCCTGTAACTTTAATTAACATCTTCTTAGCATCGATGAGCGCAGAAACAATAAACAGAACAATAAATAGCAATAATAACTTCGTTTGCCAGCCCTCAAACAACCATGAGCTCCCTCTGAGAACCTTTGTAAAAATAGACAAATCATGATAATCCGGCATCCACATTTTCACTTCTTGCTGCAAGCGTAAGTCATTTCCAGGGGCAGAAAGCATGAAAATAGCACCGCCAATGAAAAATGAAGTCGGAAGGAAAAGAAGGTAATTCTCTTGTTGTTTCCGTAGAAAAATTGCTACATGATAAATCAAGACAACCCCAATAACACAAGCAATCAATTGTTCATTTGATAAAGAAAACAGAAATGCTGGTAACAAATAAGGCCACACATTCGTTTGTTTTCTTCTAAAAAAGTTATCTGCATAAGGAATCAATGCAAACAAACCTAAAGACAGCGGCCATAGATAATTGGTCGCTCCAGTGATCCAAAATAATGCATCCTTCATCACAAAAACGTTCATAAATCCTAAAGAAAAGAACGCTACTAAAAAGTTCACCCGAGTGACCTTTTCACTGAATAGTCGAACTAATGAATAACTATATAAAAACCAGGCACAAGCACTAATGAAATGATGCACAAACAGAGGGACTAAGAAAATAAAATACAGTGTTGTTTCTGGGAATAATCGTGCCGACCATTCTTCATATCGCCACTGAAGGTAGCTGAACAAATCATATTCTCTAGGAGCCGTCATAAACCACCCATCATCTGTTTTTACATCGATCTTAAAATTTGTGAGGTATAAAAAAACCAAAAGGAACAAGCCGCCATAAAAAAATAAATTCTTTTTATTTTTCTTGATAAAATCAACCAACATACTATACCACCTTAACCCAAACTTTTAATCAGTATATCATTTCACTTCCAAAATAACTATACCAGTTCAAAAAAAATACATACAAAACAGAAATCGTTTTGTATGTAACTTTTTCCTCTTTACTCTTCTTCAGCCCTTAGCCACTTGGAAGCTTTTTTAGCAAAGCCTTTGACATGATAGACATTTTTTTCTTCATCAAAATTCTCTGATAGCAACAATGTATGACGAGTCACTTCACTTAATTGTTGTCCTTGGTCAGAGTGTATATCAAACTCATAGGGAAGCAGTAACTCCATCATTTTTTCTCTGACAACGCGAGTTAAATCTTCTTTGCCGCGTGTACTTTTAGCAGAAATCAGTACGTTAGGAAATAAAGTCGGCGTAAAATCGTTCGGATCGATTTGGTCCCCCTTATTATAAACCGTTAAAACTGGGATCTGCTCTAGATCAAGGTCATTTAACAGCTCAACGACTGTTTGTTCATGCTGTAGACGATCTTCCGCACTCGCGTCAACAACATGCAGCAAGAGATCCATACTACGGCTTTCTTCTAGCGTTGATTGAAACGCTTCGATCAACTGCGTCGGCAAATCTTGAATGAATCCTACCGTATCAGTAATCGTCACGATCATTCCTTGTGGAAGTTGCCATTTTTTAGTTAATGGATCAAGCGTTGCAAACAACTGATCTTCCGAGTAAGTACCAGCTGTCGTTAATAAGTTCAAAATCGTCGACTTGCCGGCATTCGTATAGCCGATCAAACCAATTTGAAACAAATCTGAAGATTGACGCTTTTGTCTACTTCTTTCACGATGAGCGGTCACTTCTTTCAGCTCACGCTTGATTGCTGTTATCTTGTTACGGATATGTCGTCGGTCTGATTCTAGCTTTGTTTCCCCTGGTCCTCTTGTTCCGATTCCTCCGCCTAAACGAGATAACTGTTTTCCTTGCCCGATCAATCTTGGCAGTAAGTAGTTTAGTTGAGCAAGCTCAACCTGCAGCTTTCCTTCTTTTGAACGGGCCCGCATCGCGAAGATATCAAGAATCAGCTGTACACGATCGATCACTTTTACCCCAAGCGCTTCAACGATTAGTTGATTCTGTCTCGGTGTTAATTCATGGTTGAAAATAACCAAATCAGCTTCATAAGCATCAACCAGCTGAAGTAACTCTTCTATTTTTCCCTTTCCAATGACCGTCTTTTGGTCGATTTTGGGACGTTTTTGGATCAAAGAAAAGACAACTTCACCTTCTGCTGTTTTTGTTAAGTTTTTCAATTCTTTCATTGAACCTTCAAAACGAGTATAATTTTCTTCGGTTTCTACACCAACTAATATAACTTTTTCTATGTTTTTTTCCATTTCTTATCCTTCCGAAGAGCCTAGCCAGTCAACTATCGCTTGTTCCAGCTCCAGCTGTGTTTCTGGATGCTGAACTAAATCCCACCAGTTAGCATTCATACGATTTTTAAACCATGTCAACTGCCTTTTCGCATATCTTCTTGAGTTTTGTTTCACTTGGGAAACTGCGTCTTCTAAGTCTTCCTTTCCCTCAAAATAAGGGAAAAATTCTTTGTAACCAATTCCTTGGATCGATTGCTGTGGTTGTTCCTCATAAAGTTGAGCTGCTTCTTTTAAAAGACCAGAATCAAGCATGAGCTCTACTCGCTGATTGATACGCTCGTATAACAATGTACGATCCGTTTCTAAGCCCACTAAAAAATAGTCATATAAAGGTTTAGGTGTTTCTCTTGGTGTCAAGATACTGTATCCTGTTTTATCAAATACTTCGAGTGCTCGAATGATTTTTTTTTGATTATTGTAATGGATGCTCTCAGCTGCTTTAGGGTCTTTTTTCTGAAGCAATGCCCATAATTTTTCGTTTCCATTTTCTTTAGCGAATCGTTCATAGCTTTCTCGAATTTCAGTTGACTCATCTTTAGCACCTAATTCAAAATCATACAGCAACGCTTGGATATACAATCCTGTTCCTCCCACAACGATCGGTAACTTGCCTTTTTTGATGATCTCATCGATCATTCGACGTCCTTCTTTTTGAAAATCAGCAACCGAATATGTTTCTGACCACTCACGGCAATCGATCAAGTAATGAGGTACTCCAGCCCGCTCTTCCTTTGTTGCCTTAGCCGTTCCAATATCCAAGCCTTTATACACTTGCATTGAATCTCCACTGATAATTTCACCATCCAATTGTTTTGCCAATTGAATACTTAGAGCTGTTTTACCAACTGCTGTTGGGCCTGCTATAACTAATACTTTTTTCAATTTCTTCATCCTTTAGCTTGTACTTCTTTACGCACCTGCAGTGCGATTTCTGGAAAATCTGTATGGATTCCTGACAATCGAGACTCGATACATCGCTTCATTTTCTCTTTATCATTCACAGTCCAGGGTCGAATCGCTTTAGGAAAATCGCTCAACTCTTCTATATGCTCAAGTACCCATTCAATATTTGGATGGATCCCCTCGATAAATGATGATTTCACTGCTTGATTTTTTTTACACTCAGAGGCTTTGAATATCAGCGCGATCGATCGGTTCTTTTCAAGCGTCCAAACCTTCTCCAGACTAGGATAATGAAAACTTGAATACATATAATCAAACATCCTCGTTCGGCTTTGCATCAGCTGAACAAGCTGCGATTCGATTCCTTCGTACTGGATTTGATCCGTTTTTATTTCGATATTCAATAAACCGTAAAATTTCTCTTCTTCAAGCAACTGTAAGACTTCTTCTAGCGTTGGAATCTTCTGTTCAACTGGAAACGGCTTAAACCATAGACCAGCATCCAGCTGTTTTAGCTCCGCAAGAGTTAGATCGGCTACGAAACCAGAACCATTCGTTGTACGATCAACCGTTTCATCATGAATCACGACTAGCTGTTTGTCCTTTGATAAATGAACATCGAGCTCTATACCATCTGCTCCCACACGAACCGCTTCTTTGAATGCGATTAATGTATTTTCCGGATGTGTTCCTTTGCTCCCTCGGTGAGCGATTATCTTGGTCACAACGATCCCTCCAGTCGCACTCATTGTATCATTCCTACTAATGAGTATCAAACAATAAAAAAAGACAGACGAGCATTTTTGCCACCTGTCTTCATTCACTTACTATTCTTGATTTCTTCCTATAAATCGCTTTTTTCTTGAGCTAGTTCATAAGAAACATATTTTTCAAGCCCAGCTTTGGTCGTATGCTTCGGCTCATAACCAATCGCTTTTATTTTTGAAATGTCTGCTAAAGAGTACTTTATATCTCCAGAACGTTCCGGTTGATTTTGAACAGGCAACTCGCTAGCTAAAAGCTCATCTAACGTTGCAACTAAATCATTAAGGTTGATTGCTGTCCCTGTACCAACATTATAGACTTCACCTAAAGAAGCATTTGATGTAGCGACTAAATCTAACGCCTGAACAACATCCTCGATAAAAACAAAATCTCTCGATTGTGATCCGTCACCAAACATAGTAAATGATGTCTCTTCTTTATTTAGAAGCTTTTTGTACCGATCCATAATAATCGATATCACTCCAGAATAAGGTGATTCAGGATTCTGTTTTGGGCCATAGACATTAAAGAAACGAACTGCGCTTGTTGGGATTTGATATAAATGATAATAATCTACCACATATTTTTCCGCTGCAAACTTATCGATTGCATAGGGTGTCAATGGACGGATCACTGATTCTTCTGCTTTAGGTAAAGTAGGCTCATCTCCATAAACTGCTGCTGAGGAGGTAAAGACCAAACGCTTCAAATCAACTTGATGGGCTCTGATCAATTCTAATAATTGAAATACACTGTCAAAATTTACCTGATGTGTTTCAACTGGTCGTTCGACAGAATCAGCGACACTAGCAACTGCTGCTAAATGAAAAATGTAATCGAATTGGTTTGTTTTCAACAGCTCCTCCATCAATGAAAAATCTGTAACAGAACCTTCAATAAAACGAATATTATCAGAGTGATCTAAATTATTTTTATTTCCCATCGATAAATCGTCTACAACGATCACCTGATGATTTTTAGAATAAAAATTTGCTAAGGTCGAGCCGATGAATCCAGCACCACCTGTAATCAATATATTGTTCATTTATCCGTAACTCCTAGCTTTTATATAGAATATAATTATTCGATGTTCTTAACGTTCTTAGTTTATCATTCTTTTTGAGTATGGTCTACTTTAATTAAAAAAGACTAGTGGATGATCACTGATCCATCCACTAGTCTTGAAATGCATAGCTACTCTAAGAACTTATTCATTAAAAAGCTTATTGTTTTTCTTTTGCTATCTCTACGACTGATTTCTTTTCTTTTTTCGCTTGTTTGAGCAATTCAACGATCTCATTATTATGCATTTTATCTGGATCGATCCCTGCAGCTCTAAGTGATTCCCGAGCAGCTTCGATCTCATCATCATCAATTGTTTCAATATCTAGTTCTTTTAGATAGTCCTTAAGAGACTGTCCGCTTTTTTTGATTTTCTCTACCATAGTTTGTACTTCCTGATCTGTAAACTGCGTACTGTCAAATCCTGCCTGTTCAATTTCTGAGCGATATTTTTCCAATTCTTCCATGCTCATCGTAATTTGTTCATAGCTATATGAAACATCTGTTTCATCGGAATGATCGATCACGCTTGATTTACTATACACATCAGCTGTTTGAGTTGATTTCGTTGTAGAAGCTTTGGTCTCAGCTTCTTTTTGATTATTCAATTGTATAAAAACAATGACACCTACTAATAGGATGAGCGCAGAAATTAAAAAGAAAGCTTTTCTATTTTTCATAAATGCCCCTCTATTCTATTTATCAATCGCAACAGCCATTTTGTTTGGACTGTATGAAAGAGCTACCGTTCCTTCACTGACCCACATTGTTCCGTAGATCGGATCCGTAACATGGAAACTATTTCCATCAAATCCAGTGATCAACCAAACGTGTAAATTGGCAACTTTTAAAGAACCATAATAGGTTCCATCAATGATCGGTGCTGCTAAATATGGGTAGGTTCCCCAAACAACTAAAGGATTCCCTTTCATCAACTCTTCTTTGAATTGAGCTGTACCAACACCACTGATATCTCTTGAATTTGGTGCATATCTTTTTGCATAAGGTGTAAATGCTCTTGGGTATATCGTATGGAAGCCGTATTTATCTGTTGGATGTCCGTTGAAGCCTTCATGCGGATTGCCCCAAGAAGGAACTTTCGGTACTGCTTCTGTGACCTGATGAATATTTTGGCCACGGGTCGCTCCCAGATAAGCTAATGCCATATAAAGCGAAAATTCTTCACACCCATTTGGATAGCCCATTGCCATTTGATTATAATAAGGAACATCCATAAATGTCTTTTGGTTTTTACTTGTTGCAGCAACAATGTTTTTATGTGCTGTCATATAGCCATAAGGTGTCTCTAAAATCGGGTAACCATTTTTATCAAGCACTCGTTTTTTCACATCGATGACTGTACCAGCAGAAATATCATTTCCTCTATTTAATGAACGGTCTGTATAGTAATGTTTCGTTCTTAACTCGATTCGTTTAGGCGCATCCATGTAATAGTTGCCCATACCGGCTGGCGCCTTCTTGTAGTTGTTTGAAACTGCCGGACCATTCGACATCTTTCTGACTAGAACGATATCAAAAGCTTCCATTCGAAAACGGTAACCAGATGTACCGCTAATTCCTCCATTTTTATTCCAGCCTAACCAGCCAAAATACTCAGCATGTGTCCGATAATACACATCGAAATGTTTTGCTAACTCACCAGTCAAGCGAATATCATAAGCTTCTACTCGTTTAGATTCCCCTGTCGTTCCGCTTAATTGGTTATTCGACATATAATTTTGCCAACCTTTGTCCTGTACATGTGTTCTATATTCAACGCCGCCTGACACAGGGGCATTTTCAATTTTTACTTTGATCGCTTCTACTCGTTTGCTTTGACCCATCGAGCCATTTGTTTGCCCATTTTTGCTTGGTGTTTGCCAGCCTTTGTCTTGCACATGGCTTTGGTAAATAATATTTGGCTGTTTATATTGCACAAAATAGCGTGTCACTGAACCAGGTGCGGCCACTCCTTTTTTCACCAATTGAACTTCAACCGATTCTAACTGATAACTAAATCCCGCTGTACCAGAGTTTTGACCATTACTTGCCCAATCCAGCCAGCCAAAGTTTCTAGCATGTACACGGTAGTAAACATCAAAGTGCTGAGCTAACTCACCAGTCAAACGAATGCTTAATGCTTCCATCCGCTTAGATTGTTTCACAGTTCCAATCACCGCATTGTTCGCAACATAATCCTGCCAGCCAATATCCTGAACATGACTGCGATATTCAATACCACCTGACACAGGAAGATTGTCGACTGTAAGTTTCATTGCTTCCATCCGTTTAGATTGACCTGTAGTTCCACTCAATTGTCCATTAGATTTCACACCTTGCCAACCGATGTCCTGGATATGGCTTTGGTATTTTATATTTGGTTTTTTATACTGAACAAAAGGACGTGTTGTTTTTCCAGGTGCAGCTTGACCCTTCTCTACCAGTTGAATCTGAATGCCTTTGATCTCATAAGAAAAACCAGTCGTTCCAGAATTTTGACCATTCACAGACCAATCCAGCCAACCAAAATTTTGGGCCTGCACTCTGTAATAAACATCATAAGTTTCTTTAAGCATCCCAGTCAGCTGAATTTGAATCGCTTCCATTCTTTTTCCGGAAACACCGCTGATACTATTGGCGTCAGTAAAGTTTTGCCAACCGACCTCTGCTACATGTGCACGATATTGGATGCTGCCTTGTTCCGGCTCTCCTCCAGTAAGTGCTACCTTTAACGCTTCGATTCGACCAGCTGAAAAAATGGCTTGTGTGCCATTTGTTTGTTCTGGCTGCCAGCCTGATTTTTCATTATAGATCGAATAGCTGACTGTAAGAGGAGCCGTGCTTTTTTCTACTTGGCTGCTTCCCTCTACTGAGTCCTGAGTTTCAGTACTTCCATTTTCTTCGACACTACTCATTTGAGTTGTACTTGTATCTGTAGACTCCATAATTCGCTCTGTATCACTAGTTGATACAGCTTGTGATTCTTCCACCGTATTCATTGAACTCGTCTGTTCCTGCGAAAAGACCATAGACGGCATAAAAATAACAGAAGCTATCATACCGACAAATAAATACCCTAGTTTCTTTTTCAACTTTTCCACCCCTCATCTTTCAATAAAATAATTGTAACAAAGTTAACTCTTTTTGTCCATCAAAATAATTGTTACTTTAAGTTATTTTATATAATCTAAAAATCCTGTTTTACACTCTTTATTTGCAATAAAAAAATGGCAGAGAACTGATTTTTTAAATCAGCTCTCTGCCATTTGAAAAAGAATAAATAACGTTTTTACGTCCCCTTCAATAATCCACGGAACTCATTAAAGCTTTGAAGCATCTTTTTATGATTCACTAATAGATAAAGTAAATAACATACTCCATACACAGCTGTACTAATAAAACTACCGCCGAAAAACAGGTTACTTAAGATAAACAAAACAGTCATTGATGTCTCTATAATTAGAGCTTTGATTATGGGAATGTTCATTGATTTGCACAAAAACAACTCTGCAAAGTTACATCTAAAGGCTAAGCTGATCAAGATAAGGCCTACCGCCCAAGTCAGGTTGCCGAAGCCAAAAATAATGATGACCGACAAAATAAGCGATAACGATAATGTCGTTAGGTTAACGAACAAAATCGTCTTTTCTTTTCTCAAAGCTTTTAGGTATGTATTGATCAGTAGAGACATTCGTCCTTCGTAAATAATGATCGGGAACAAGATCCCCATAAACTTCAAACTCTCAGCATATTCAGGCAGCCATGCAGCCAAAATATATTTTGCAGGAACATAGAATAGTAAAATCCCGTACGTAATCGGAACAAATAAATTTCTTAGCGTAACAAAGAGGTTCGGTAATTTTTCTTGGTTCGTTCTTCTGAGCAATGGAAACATAACAACGCCAACTGCATTGACGAAGGTCAAAAACATATTAGAAATACTCAATGTGAAAGACAATTTCCCAAATGTTTCGATCGTCCATTTTTTTTCAACAAAAAAGCGAATCGTTCCGATGATCAACATACTTGCAATACTGCTGATCATCAATTTACTACCAATGTTGATATTATCGATGATTTCAGGTAAGACTTTTCTTAAGCGAATCATTTTCAAGCTGAGCATATCTCTAATACGATACATTCCCCAGATCGTCATGATCAATTTAGACAGAATATCCATCGTAATCAACCAGAAAAAGTTTCGTCCCCCCATAAGCAGGTAAACACCGATGAACATAACATACAAATAACGATCAGTTCTAGATAATTGCGCATATTCTTTGATACGGTTCGTTGATTGAAAAATAAAGAGGATAAATGTTTTCGAGATAGTGATCAAAGAGACGACCGCAGTTAATATCAAAATAAGTGATTTATTGCTTGGTGGTAAAAAGAAAAAGGCCCATACGATCACTAAGGATGAAAGAATGACCTCAAATATAGCTAAATACCAAAATTGAGAGCCTAAATTTCTCTTATCTAGATCTTCGTATTCTTCCCCCCCAATCTTCAAATAAATCCCATCGATCCAGCCTAAATGGAAAAAACCAACATAAGATGAGTAGAAAACATACAGCTGCCAATAGCTATATTCCCTGACACCAAGTAATTTTGGAACAAATAAATTTAGCAGAATTGAGATTCCTAATGTGGCAAAGTTAGCTGCAACTGTATAGTATAAATTTTTTATAACTGATCTAGCCTTTTCATTCATAATATATTCCTCTTATTTCCTTATCTAGTCTAATCGATGACTACAAATAACTATTGTTCCCAGATTTTATTAAACATAAATTTTTTTATCTATTTCTTAAAAAAATTAGCAAACCAACCACTAAATTGATAGTTGTGTATGATAGCTTCAGGAAGTGGCACCATAGGAGTTTGTAAAAATGCTACAAGGTCTTCTTTATTATTGTCAGATAAAATGAACACATTTTCTTGTCGATAAAAGTCATGTTCCTGCACGCTAGTATTATTCGTGATGAGTTTTTTATTCAAGAATAAAGCTTCTAAAGGTCTGAGAGAAATACCTTGCTGCCCAATTTGAACAATATCTAAAATAGCTTTAGTATTTCCTTCGTAATTAATTAATTCACTGTAAGGTAATGCTGGTTTATAGTCATAATCTCGTCGAGAATTTTTAGACGAATCCACAATATAAATCAACGGTTTCAACTGCTTACTGATAAAGTACTGCTCTAAATCTAATAATAAGGGTAGTCGATTCTTATCCACGCCAATAAAACAAATATCAGAACGATACTTAGCCTCTCTTTTTGTGACTTCTAGTCTCGTTCGGTCAATAAATTGATTGTTTTGATGCATTCCATATTTTTCACAATCATTTTTATCGAACGACCACAACTCACAATTCAAGTCTGAATAAAAGGAAAGAGGTGTATCTTTAGATACAGGGTTACTGTACCAAACAACTACACGTATTTTGGGAAAATTCCGATTCAAATACTTAATTAGCGGTCGAGAAAAAAAATGAGAATTTAATAAGATAAAATCAATGTCTGATAGTTTTTTCTTCCAACTACCATAAAAAAAAGTTCCAAACTGTAGATTCAATTTTTTATCAATATAATTACTCAATTTAACCCATAGCGGCCGCTTATCAAAATATTTTTCTACATGAATTCCCAAACTTTGTGCATCTTTCGAAAAAAGAACTGATTTATCATCTAAAGTAATAATCATCATTCGTTCATAATCCATCAATAATTCCTCCATCTCACCTATTTCCAATAGAAGGTATAGGGATGATGCGTTACTCTTTCTTTTTCTGGCGGCATTTCCATGTAATTACCATAACGCAATACTAAAAATTTCTCCCTATCTTTAATTGCTCGAACTGTTTCTCCCTCAAATATAATATCTTCGTAATGTTCAAACCATTCAGTAGGGAAAATGCCCCAATGCTCATCGAAAAACTCGATATATCCACATAGAGATGTCCCTGAAATAGGGTATTTGATTACCTCATTCATAAACAGTTTTTTCCAGTGATCATAGCCACCCTGCTTCACTAGTTTACGATACCTTGGATAAAGTAAAACTCTCTTGCCATATGCTTTCCATTTTGTTCTTGAAATTGCGTAGGAAGCATTTAAGGAAGCCAACATATTATAACGGTATAATTCACACTTATCTCCGAATTCTTTTCTGATTGAATCTTCTACCGGAAATCCATCTATTGGGAATATATCTACAAATACTCCTAACTCAGGGTCTTCACTGTGATAAAATTGTGTTGTTTCAACACACGTTCTTTTATCCACTAATTTCGCATAAGTGTAACGATAATTGTCCCTAGTTTCTAAGCTGAGTAGCAAATAAGTTGATTCTTTCGATAATATCTGAATCAAGCGATCATAATTTGGTCGCGTTAAAACTATATCTAAATCATCATCCCACGGAATATACCCTTGATGTCTTTCGGCGCCAATCAAACTACCATAAAAAACTGAATATTCAATATTATGTTTTCGACAAAGTTGATCGATATAAACTAGAATTTTAGTACTTACTTGTTGTACTTCTTTAATTGTTAATTGTTTCATTTTTTCTCTCCGACTATATAATATTAGTTCTGAATATTTTTCTTTGTCTGACCGTAAATGACACCTAAATATAGCCAAAATAAGAAGGTTCCAATCTTATTAACTAAAATCAATTCCGTTAAGAATAACGCCGATACAAAAATTGTTAAGACAATTAGCGTATCATATAATAAGTAATTATCAGACACCATTTTTTTGTTAGAAAACAAAGCTTTCAAAGTACTAAATACTTGGCTGACTAAAAATGCCATTAGAGGAATTATTCCTGCTAATCCTGTTGTCGCCAATACATAGAAAAAGAAATTGTGTGAGGTTTGTTCTTTAATAGCAATTAACGTATTTGGCAAGATTTCTTGAGCGTAAGAAACTAAGTTTCTAGGAGAGGTTCCAAACCAAATACTTGTTTTAAATATATCAATCGAACTTTGCCATAGACCAAAGCGATTATTAGAAATATCTGATTTATTTTCGACATCAGGACGCTCAAGTGACACATTAGGAACATCCTTTACTCTGATTTCTCTTAGAAACTCTAATATTGAAAGCATTCCTTTTTCAATCAATTTTGTGATGACATAGGCTAAGAGCACACTAACTAGACCTGAAATAAGTGCATAAATAATTTGTATGATAAGCGACTTATGAGCGAATTTCCTATAAGCACTAAAAAAGATACCTACAAAAATCACTACAAGTAATTCAACATAAGCTGTTCTTGAACCTGATAAAACAATATATATCCATTGTAACGCGATATTTATACTGACAAGAATAATCCATTTTTTGGCAAGTTTTTGCACCAATAATTTTACAGACAAAATCATCGAGACAACAGAAATAGTTGCTGCAAAATTAGGATCTGCGAATAATCCATAGAGTCTATTTTCATAGAAACCAACACGTAAACCGTTATATATTTTATCTAATGGTTCCGTATGTGAATATTGAGTAAAGAACATTCCCAAAGCTATCACAACTAATACTGCCCAAAAGACTAATAGAATTCTTTCTAATAGACGTAATGTTTTGCGATCATATTCTTTTCCAATTTGATAAATCACCAAAAGATATATTGCCTGCCAAAATATAAGTTTCATATTAGCTACTAGGTAAACTTGATAATGAACAAGAGTAGATAACAGAATCATGGCCAAAAAAATCAGTAAAAATGGATTGAATTGATCAAACTTTTTATTCTTTATACTAGTATACAACTGATTTAATATATAAATCAAACCCCAAAGAGACAACAAACTGAAAACCAAACTATCAAATTTACTTGGAATTAAACTATATATCCCTATTGTCCTTATGAGCAACATCACCTCAAAAGATACTAAAAAAGGTAGCTTTGTTTTATTTAAAAAATTATTTAACCCCATATTTACTGCTCCTACTTATTCATTTTTTGTTTTCCGATATTTTTCTTCAAGCACTGCGAGCTTACTATATAATGAAACATTTATTCTAAGTAAAATAGCTGCAAGTCTTCTTTGACTAGTAAAATAATGATTTCTAAGCACAAACATCGTGTTTTTCCGAAGAAATCGTACTATTTCTTTTTGCTTTATTTTATTCTCAGCATCTAAATGACTATTCATCATTTTGTCCAATACTGTAAAATATGCCCAGCAAACACGAGTGTGAGCAACATATTCTAAATCCGGATAATTTTTCAATATACGTTTTTCATTATTTTCCCAAGCTTCTATTGTATCGAAATCTTTTTTAGAAAAACTATCACTAGTAATACTATTTTCTCGATGAAAGTAGTAATATTTCTGCTGAGTATCAATCACTACTTTTGTTGTGCATTCAAGTACATCTAAAATCACTGCAGCATCTTCAGTTATTCTTCCTATTGGATAGCGGACTTCTGTAAATATTTCTTTTTTATATAGTTTATTATAAGCATTTACAGATACTAACTTGCCTTCAAAAATTATTTTAGTTGCATCAAATCTATCTGTAACGATATATTTTGCTTCCTTTTTTACTGGAGTCTTTCCAGCATACAAATCAAAAATACCACAGATTGATAAATCAGCATCTTCTCTTTTTAAATTAGTGTACAGCAACTCATACATATCTTCAGCAATATAGTCATCGCTATCAACAAATCCAATATAACGACCTTTAGCTACTTCGATCCCAGTATTTCTTGCTGCGCTTAAGCCGCCATTTTCTTGATGGATAACAGTGATCCGTTGATCGGCTTTCGCATATTCATCACACATCTCACCGCTTCTGTCCGGCGAACCGTCATCGACCAAAATCAGTTCAAAATCTTGGAATGTTTGAGCTAAAATGGATTTTACACACTTATCTAGATATTGCTCTACTTTATATACCGGAACAATAATACTTATCTCAGGCACTACTTTTTCACTCCTCGGTTTTCATAATTCTTATGACTTGCTCTAAGCCTTCTTCTAAGGAATAAATTGGCTGCCACCCCAATCGTTCTATCTTATCAGTAGCTAGAATCGCCTGCGTTGCTTTAGAATAACCCGCAGCTTCTGTTTGATCTGGAATTTCAAAGATCACTTTTCTACCAACGATCGCAGCCAGCTTTTCTGCCAACTCTTTTAGTGTTAAGTCAAATTGGCTATTGGCAATATTGTACGCTTCGCCAGATTTACCTTCTAGAAGTAAATACAATAATGCGTATGCTGCATCAGCAACATAACAATAAGAATAATACTGTGTTCCTGCACTCTTTAAAACGATATCTTCGTCGTTCACAGCGTTTCGAATAAACTGAGAAGAAGCTTTGGAATCTTCTTTCAGCATCGTTGGACCAAAAATACGGCATAATCTAGGAATCACTACATCGACATCATACTGCTGAATATACGCTTGGCACAGTGCTTCACTTGCTCGTTTCCCTTCCGGATAACCAGCCCTTAACGTATTACTGTCTATATAGCCACAATATTGCTCATCAAATTTCTCTACGTCGCCCCTATTTTCTCCGTATATTTCAACAGTGGAAAGAAACAATACCCGTTCAACAGAATGCTTCGCTGCATAGTTCAGCACCTGTTCTGTTCCTTTGATATTCGTCATGATCGTATTGATCGGATCTTCTACGTAGGCTTTTGGATGTGTATTACTTGCACCATGAATAATGAAATCATACGTAATATCAGAGACTAACGGTTCTAAAACATCTCCTGCCACTAGATGAAAGTGGCGATCACCCAGATATTTGACAAACCTCGACTCCAGCTTTCCTAAATTTCTTCCCATCGCATAAACTGAGATGTTGAGAGCTTGTTTCTTATTCAAGGCCATTAAGCAGTCGATCAAAAACGTTCCGATCATACCTGAAGCCCCGATAATCAAGATCGATTTATTTTTTAATTTGTTCCATGCCAATTGTTCCTGAACAACTTTTTCGATATCTTTTTGATAATCAAGATTATTTGAAAACATAGTGTTCTCCTATTCTTCTTTCATTCGAAGATAGCCTTTGAATAATTGCAGGTCATCTTGTGTCGTTAGTTTGATATTCTTATCAGAACCCACAGCAAAATAAAGAGTTTCTCCTAAATCGACCATCATTGTATTAGCATATGATGATTCTGAGATACCAATGCCTTCTTTGAAGGCTTTTTCATAAGCCCAAGCAAGCTTATCGAATTGGTATGCTTGAGGTGTAGACACTCTTCTCAATGTTTCTCTATTAATATATTGTTTCGTTGTTTCTTCTGTCTCTTTCACAAAAATTTGTTCGTTATAAGGCAGTGAAGTCACTGCATTACCGAATTCTTTACATTTTACGATAACATCAGATAATACGATCTCATCGACTAATGGACGAATCCCGTCGTGGATCACAATCGTATCCTCTTTTTCAGAGTGTGCTTTTAAGAAATCTACACCATTTCTAATGGATTCCTGACCGCTGTTGCCGCCTTCAATGATCCACTCCAGTTTATCGATATGATACTCTTTTGCATATGCTGATAGGGTATCCTCCCAGCCTTTCTTACAAACGACCAAGATTCGGTCGATCATCGGATGCTTTTGGAAAGATTCCAAAGTATAAATAATAATCGGTTTATCCTCAACCATAATGAATTGTTTTGGAATATCCTGCCCCATTCTTTTACCGACACCACCGGCAATAATCAAAGCTGTAATCATCAATTATTCCTCCTTCGAGTGATCCACACAATAGTAGATTCCTTTATATTTTTTATAAGTGTTCTCTGTATCAATATACACTGCATCATGATGAGAAATACGATCTTTTTCATCCGGCAACTCCATATAATTACCGAATACTTGAGTCAAATAATGATCATACCCGATTGGTACCGGCATCGTTGTATCTTCAAAAGGCAAGTACACTGCCTTTTCAAAGTCTGTTCTCTTATACAAATTCCCCATATAACGCGGACCTACACAAAGCTCAGTCACATATTCAGACGTAGAAAAATCATATTTTGACATCTGTTTGCTGGCAAATGACCAGATTCTATAGCGACCTTTTTTAGTAGGAACTAGTTTTAGGAGGACTTTACTGCCAAACGCCATGACTCCACCATGTTTTTCCGGAACCACTTGTGAACAAAACAACGCATAGATCAATGCCCATAGCTTTTGAATCTTTCTCTTGACCGCTCCTTCTGGTGCGCCGTCTAGTGGAAAAATATCGATCGGCAAACCGTGAGGCATATCTAAATTCTGCTGATAAGGTTTGATAAAGGTTGTTTCCGCTGCTCGGATCGTTGTAAAGGAATTATGGTCAATAAAGGTTTTAGATGGTTTCATCAATGGATATTTTTCTACATCCGCATGTACTTGCCATAAGTCAGATAATTTCTCATAATCCTTACGCGGCATAAAAAAATCCAAATCGTCATCCCATGGTATAAAGCCTTGATTTCTGACTGTTCCGATACAGCCGCCACCACAAAAATAACACAACAAATCGTGTTCATTGCAGAAGTTGACAAAGTAGTTTGCCATTTCTAAATTGACCCTTTGGATTCTTTTGATTTGCTCTGTGTCTTCTATCTTATTCATCGTTCAATACTAAACTCCTCAAAGTACCTGTTTTCAGAATACATCTGGTCTATTTTCTCACATCTGATAAAAACTTTCAACAACTTACCAGTGTTCTTAATACAACTGTAAATTATGATCTCAGTTCTCATTAGAAAGAACCATCTTTTGTACAATTATTTGGGATAAACTTTATACCTTAAAAAAACAAAAAAGCACACTCTGAGGAATATGCTTTTTTGCTAAACAATATACAGTATGTTACCTCATCGAAGTGTTCTCTGTTTTTTTCTGTAAAGATATAGTCCAAAAAATAGCATGATCAGCAGGCTAAAAATTTGGGAGGCTCTTGCTAGAAAAGTGTATTTATAAGTGATTTTTACATCTACCTTTCCAGCAGGTAACGATAGCAGTGTACCACCATTAGTTGCTTCTTTTACGGGCACAATTTTATCATTCATTGTAACAATTTGCCCTTTATATCGATAAATTGGTACTATTGCTTCCACTCCTTCTCTCACCTGATTGTTAAATGTAATTTGGTAAGAGCTGCTTGTACGTTTTTGTTCTATATCATTATATATTTTTCCATCAATAGAAACTTGAGAATATTGAAAAAAGTCATTGTGATCTAAAGCAACTTTTGGAGCATAATCCCAATGCCTATAAACACGAGCTACATCCTCAGTTTCTGCTTGAGTGTACTTCAAGTTATTTTTATATTGTGCTGTTGTACTAACAGCTGAAACATGGCTAACAGTTATAAACAACAAGAATACAGCTAAAAACAAACTCTTCGTATATCTGTTTTTATATATTTGATTCAATAAAACAGCACCAGAGAAAGCAATAAAAATAGTTGCCCCTGTTAAAAAGCGCCATGGAAACTGAATCACAGCAAGTACAGTTGATTGAAGTAAAAACCATGGAAATAGTTTTGTTGCTACTATTATACTAAATACACCCAAACCCACTATTACTTTTTCAAAGTTGTTCAACAAGTCTATTTTGATGAATGTCAAAATCAGTAAAAGAAGGATGATAATTCCTAAATTATAACTTTGGATATCGTTATTCAAAGAGCTTATGAAGAGTTCTCCTGGAGCTACTGCTTTCTCAAATAATAGCTGTGGCTGAGGAATCCTTACATTCACAAAAAGTTTTTGCTCTACAAACGGAATAAAATAGGCCAATGACAGTAAAATAGTCATTACTGTAGCCATAAAAAGAACAACTAACCTTTGCATAGTCTTATCAATAAATGGCAAAGCAATCATAATTACGATCGCAATATATCCAACAGCTAAAGCAACAGACAACGCATGAGTATATACAGTCAATGTCATACCAATAGTAAGCCAATACCACTTTTTGTAATTGCCAAGCAAGATATAGTACATACCTAAAAAAATTAACGGATAAAAAGCGAGTGCAACTGTTTCTCCTAATGCCCCTCTAAAAAAGACATCCATCGTTCTGTAACCAGAAAAAGTATAAATAATTGAAAATATAACAGCTGTAAATTGATTTTTTTTGATACAAATCATCATATAATAGCTACTTAAGAAAGTTAAAAATGTTAAAAATACACAGTATACGTAGTAACCAATCAATAAACTATTACACATTTTACTTAATAAGTATGCGGGATATATGGTTAACCAAGGGTAAAAATTATTCATCATTGTTCCGTTTTTACCAAAATTAGTAAAATTTACAGGACTACTCAAGACATTTTCCAATCCCACAATTCTTGACAAATGAAATCGAAAATCCATATAGGTCCTCGTATACAATGTGTTGTTTTTCATGATATACATATAAATTATACTGAAAAAGAGGAACATAAAAATCAACAATAGGTTAAACAGATGTTTGTTTCTAATTTTTTTATCAATTTCTATCAAACTAATTCCTCCTTAAACAGATCATTTCTATTAATTCTAGCTAACTACGTAATGCTTTTGAATAGATTTTACCTCTCAAACTAACAGGCATTAAACAAATAACGACATGGATAGCTGATACTGAAACGAAATCAGTAAAGCTGCCTAGTCCTTCTTGGTAGATCCTCTTTCTTGCTTTTAGACCAGGCATCAAGTATTTTAGGCCGCCACGACGATTATACATATCATTTCCTGTACGTGCGTAAACTAAAAACTCTGGTAAATTCTGACCTTCATAACCAGCTTTTAATAATCTGACCCACAAGTAATAATCTTCAAATCCTTGTAAAGGAAGATAATTCCCGACAGCGATGACCGCTTCTTTTTTATACATAACAGTCATATGATTAAAGGGATTTCTTTTTTTGGAAAACTGGCGAATCTCTTCGTTCGTTAGAGGCATGTTCTTTCTTGCCAGCTCATTTTCGATCGTATCTTCAAATTCAATGATATTTGAACCTATGATAGCTAATTCGCTGTTTTTCAAAAAAGTATTATATTGTATTTCTAATCGAGTATTGGCCATGATATCATCCGTATCCATTCGAGCAATCAAGTCATTGCGGCAGTTCTTCACACCAATCGCTAATGCTGTGCCCAAACCTTGATTTTTCTCTAGCGAAATGACAGTCAATTGACCAGCTAAGCGATCACGGTAATGCTGGATCTGCTCATATAATTCATCTGTCAAAGGTCCATCTTCGACCAAAAGAATCTCATCCGGCTGAATGGATTGAGCAAGCGTACTTTCCATCGTTTGGGTAAAATATTCCGGTTTTTCTTTCTTGTAGACAGACATCAACACGCTAACAGGTATAGTTTGCATTTTATTCACTCACTTTATTTAAATAGCTCAATTTTATTTTCACTTAAGAATGACAGATCTTTTGTACTGCGTTCAACCTCTTCTACACCTTGAGAAGAAACTTTATCAAATAGAATCTTGATCGTTTGCAACAAGATTTTCAGATCCAGCAGTAATGAATAGTTTTTGATATACAATAGATCAAAATTTAATTTACTATTATAATCTGATGCATATTTTCCATACACCTGTGCATATCCAGTGATTCCGGCTCTGACATTGTGTCTTAAGTAATACTGAGGATTCTCACTATTGAATTGATCCACAAAAAAGGGTCTTTCTGGTCTTGGGCCGACAATCGCCATATCTCCTCTGATCACATTGATCAATTGAGGCAGCTCGTCGATCCTTAACGCTCGTAAGTATTTACCAACAGCTGTTACACGAGCATCATTACTGGTTGATAAAACTGGACCAGATTTAGCTTCTGCTGTTGCAGACATTGTTCTAAATTTTAAAATCGGAAATTCTTTTTGATCCAATGTGATTCTTGTTTGCTTGTAGATCACAGGACCAGGAGATGTTGCTTTCACTAAGATCGCTGCAATCAGCATCAAAGGAGAAGCAATAACTAACAACACAAATGAAAGAATGATATCAAATAGACGCTTCATGAAGTTGTCTTCTCCTTTGATTCTAAAATCAGACACCTCAATGATACTTTCATCTTCAAAATTCATCATGTTCGGTTTTAACATAATTAGATTTTCAAAGCTGGTATTTAAAAATAGCTTCTTTTCCGCTTTTGTTACGAGTTTATAGATTTTAAATTTTTCGTTCTCATCGATATGGCTAGAAATATAAACGATATCGATTTCATCAAGCTGTTTGACCAAATTTTCATAATAATGATCAACGATCACTTTGGTCACCTGATGCTTTTTATTTTTATGACTGATAAAGTTCTGTGCTGCAGAAACAACACTTTCCTCGGTTCCTATAATCACGACTTTTTTGATCGAGCTGACTTTTAAATATAAGAAATAAACTAGAATCCGCCACAGGCTCAACAATATAATACCGACGATAAAAGTATACACAAGGACCGATCTTGGAAATGTGAACCAACGACCTGCAAATGTGATCGTCATGATAAACAAAATCGTCAAGAACTGACCGATCACGGTGACAAAAACAATATCATTGATCGTTCGATTATAGAACACATACGCACCTAATAGCATATTTAAAAAGATAAAAAACAGCGAAATATAGATAGCAGATTTCTCATAGGATACAAAATTATATGAAGGAATGTTAGATCCAAATTTAATCCAAAATCCAACCAATACCGAAAAATTAAAGACAAGCACGTCAATAATAATAATCGCAATTCGCTTTGCATTATTCCATTCACTTTTAGTTGTCATTTTTACCTTCCTTCCTGAATAAACATTTAACCTATTTTTTACTGATAAAAACTTTCCGTTTCATGTTACCACAATGGGGCTAAAAAAAACAATAACCTCTCCCACGTTCTAGGGAGGATTTATCGAATCGATTCCGTTACTTTACTGTTTTTTCTTCACTTTTCTGCAGTGCAAGCCCAACAAAGGAGTACACGATCGGCAACCAGTAGTTTGCAAGCAAGGTATCTTCCATCGTTGCTTGGATACAAATCGCTAAAAAGGCTAAAAACAAACTCACTTGAAGTGCAGAAAGTTTTGTTTTAGCGAATACATTAGTCGCTAATAAGTAAAGCAGCACGCTAAAAATCAATGCATAGCCGATAATGCCATAATTGCTTAAGGTATAGATAAAGCTATTATGAGTTCCCAGCGATTTCCATGAAGCCGTAAAAGGTTCCATCCCTATGAGCATATTTTGAGTGTTGGAAAACCATTTTTCAAAAAATTCAGCCCAAATATTTTCTCTACCAGTGAATAAATTCATCGCATCCGACTCAGCAAACTGATAAAAAATGAATGGACCTGCTACAAAAAATAGTGCAAAACCAGCAAGCAGCAGATAGTTATTTTTTAATAGTTTCTTAGGAACGATATTGTCGACTAAAATAAAGAAAATCAACGCACCTAGAGAAGCTTTCGACTGACATACCCAAACACCTAAAAGTCCGGCAGCGTATACTGGAATGACCAATAATTTAAAATAGCCGATGTTAAATGACTTGATAATGACCGTCAACATCATCACTGACAAGAAAATCGTCATACCGATCGTATTTGTATTGATCCAAATCGCTTCTAGCTTATTGTCATTTTTCCAAATCAATGCAGGATCGATCAATTTAGGCAGCTCGACATACATTCTATAAATCGTCACAAACAGCGCCGTCCCGGAAATACCAGCCAACAGACCTAAATCGATCTTAGTGAACTTCGTTTTTTTAAAGCAAAGTAGTAGTAAAATAATCAAAGGGATCGATGCATTGATAAACCGATTACTATGCCTCATAGAAGACGTCAATGTATAAAATACAAAAATCACTACAGCTAATATTATCAATATCCAATCTGCTTTCGTTAGTGATTTTATTCTCAGTAAAAGAACCAATGCAATGGCTGCTGATAATAGATAGACACTATTAGTATAAATCCAGCCAGTTGTAGGTGTGCTGATCCCAACGACCCACATTAAGTAAGAACCAGCAATCGTAACCAATAGAATTAGGTTACTTATTCTATTTAAGATTTTATCCATCTTGACATCCTTTCAATAAGCGTATGTGGTCAATAACTCACTTTATAAATATACGCATTATTTGTATCTGGTCCGTATAATTGTTTCACTTGGATTTTTTCTGTAGCTAATTCATCGATCGTTTCGTAGGTGACTAGATAACGAATGTTGTATTTCATCAAATCTTCCAAGCTCAATCGTACTTTGAATGCATCTGCATGAAGTAATTCAAATTGAGGTTTTTCTGTGCTGATTTCAACGTAAATGTGAGAGTAACGATTATAAACCTTTTCATATTTTCCATTAGGATCAAGTGGTTTCCATGAATCCAAATTGGGGGTAAAAGCTGTTCCATTAAAATTATGAACTCCTAGCATAGGTAAGAAAGCATGCATCATCCGCTCTCCAGCCCACAATTGCCCTGGATCTTCTTTTTCGATCGCCATCACTTTCTGAGCAATTTGTTTATCGTAAACAGGACTAACCCCTTTGCTGACTGGATTGACTGTCGTCCCTCCAACTAATACTGCAGCAAGCAATACTAAAGAAAAAAGGTATTTTCGCTGATTCAATAATAAAACGATCAATAGACCTGCAACTAGAAGCGTCCAAATAATATCCATCCGGCTTAAATACAATCCTAGATTTCCCTTGTAGAGTGAAAAGAAATACAAACCTAGATTAATTACAATGATCGGTACTTGCCATTTAAATGCTAGTTTTTTCTGTTCCCATACGTATTGAATAAACCAAATACTCAATAAAATCGCTGCAAAGCCAAACGCTAGATTTGCTCTTTCTTCTGGAACATAAGAATACATCGTGATTTTAGCAAGAATTGTTGGAAAACGTAGGCTCATCCAAACTATATTGAATAAACAGAAAACAAATAGCAAAAAGCCGTATAAGTTTTCTTTGATTTTTTTGTAAAATACCCAAGGTGAGACGAATAAAATAACGAAGAAGAAGTGATAAAAACTACTTAATTCAGAGTTGTTTTCATAAACGACATCTTTAAATGACATTTTCCAATTGACTAGAAAGTTAAATAGATCCTTTTTAGCAAAGTCACCACCAAGACTCACTCGGTTCCCCGGATAGATCGTATGCATCACCCGCATCAACGAATCCCATGATGTAACAAGTGAGACACCAACGATAATTCCTGTCATCACTACAGCTAAACTAATAAACAGACCGTCAAATTTATCTAATTTTACTTTCTTACGAAATTCGAAGAAAAAGCCAAGTAAAAATAATAAGATCAAATAACCGAAAGGCACTTGAAGAGCCGGATACAAGACTAAAATAAATCCGGAGGCACATAATGCAGCTAGTATAGCACACAATAAACGCGCCCATTTTTTTTCATGCGCATAGAAATAATTATACATACCTACTAAAAATCCAAAAGTAAAGAAAACCAAATCTCCGACTGGGGAAACAAACCACCATTGAATTGCTGCTGAAAATGGAAGCCAGACACTGGTCAATAAAGCCAGATACTTATTACGCTTAGTCAAAATCAAGCCCATTTCAAAAGACAGCAGCATCAATCCGATCAGTTTTAATCCCCAATACCAAGACAATCCCCGCTCTTTCCCTAAAAGAACATAGCCCCAAGTAAACGGTTTTGCCAATGTAGCTAAATTCAATGCAGGTGAATTATAACCGATGACCATATCTTGCCCATCTACTGTGATCACTTCATTGTGATTTTTTAATCCTGTTTGTGTTTGTGATAAGCTGTAAGGGGTTTGCACCATCCATTCATCTGATCGAATGGGCCTTGGTTCTCCTAATATCACACTTTCACTGTTGCCATCTTTAGCGTAATCTGAAACATATTGGTCCCACATCGCCAACGAACTGCCATGGATTTTGAAAACCAGCATCAAAATGAATACGAGCAATGCAATGATGAATCGTGCTCTGATGATTTGATCAAGTGCAGTTTGGACCCCTTGTTTGATCGTACTATTTTGCTTATGTTTTGCTTGATGTATCTCCATTTTCTAACTCCATTTCCTAGTCATAACTCACTTTTTATTGCACTAATTTCGATAAGAAAAATTTGGGATCTCTCTAGTCAAGTTTGGATTATAAAACGGATCATTGTCGATCAACCCCGCCCATTTTTGCTCCATCATTGCTTTTTCCTGTTCAAATCGTTTTTTCTTTTTCCCTTTATCGTCATAGCCTCTAGTTTGAGATTCAAAATGATAGAGTTCCGCTTCATGAAGCCAAACATTATCACGGCCAAGCTCTTTGACTTTTAAACATAAGTCTACATCGTTGAATGCAACAGTAAAATCTTCGTCAAAACCTGAAACAGCATCAAAATCGCTTTTTTTCATTAATAAGCAAGCTGCCGTCACTGCTAAATAGTCAACATTCAACGCTAATTTTCCAAAGTAACCTAAATCTCCGTGAGGATATCCATAATGTCCATGCCCTGCGATTCCGCCAAGTCCTAAAATAACTCCAGCATGCTGGATCGTATTGTTTGGATATAGCAGTTTTGCACCAACACAGCCGACACGTTCCAACTGTCCAAATGAAACCATCAAAGTCAGCCAGTCTGCATTGATCACTTCTGTATCGTTATTTAGGAATAATAGATATTTCCCTTTAGCATCTTTAGCAGCAATATTGTTGATCTTAGAGAAATTGAACGGAATGTCGATTGTCGTCACTCGAAAACGTTCTTGAAGCGTTTCTTCAAATGACGCGTAAAGTTCCTTCATCTTCTCATCTGTGCTGCCATTATCTGCAATAATGATCTCATAATTTTTATAGGTCGTTTTTTCGATGATCGAAGTGACACAACGTTTGACGTCATTATACCCATTTTTAGTAGGAATAATGATCGAAACTAGCTCTTGAGTTTCAATGTCATAATAAACATCATACAAGCCATTGGCACGACCATGCTTTGCATGTCCCTTGATACCGCGACGCGTCAAGGCATCCAGGACGGCTTTCAAGCCAGCTTCAAAAGCATACCCTTTTGTGGACTGATCGACCGCAGTTGATGTCGGCAGCATCCGCCAATGGTAAAGAACCTTTGGAATATGTTTGATTCGGTCAGCTGATGTTTTTTCGGTAAAACGAAGGACTAAATCATAATCCTGAGATCCTTCATAGCCTTTTCTGAAGCCGCCAATTTCTTCGAGTATCGTTCTGCGGTATACACCTAAATGAGAAATATAATTTGTTCCTAACAGTAGATCCGGTGACCAGTCCGGTTTAAATGACGGATCTGAGCGATTGCCTTCCATATCGATCTTGTCTTCATCACTATAGAGCAAATCAAGCTCCGGATTTTCGTTCAGTGCTTTGACCACTTCATAAAAAGCAATTCTAGGTAACTCATCATCATTATCTAAAAGAGCGACAAACTCACCTGTTGCAAGCTCAAGTGCAGAATTCGTTGCTTCTGAAATATGTCCATTTTTTTGTCTAAAAAAGACTTTGATCCGTTCATCTGATTCCTGATATTCTGTCAAAAGCTCTTTGACTTTAGGTTCAGTAGAAGCGTCATCTGCCATACACAATTCCCAATTCGTATAATCTTGAATCAAAATCGAATCAATACAACGACGCAGCCACTTTTCCTCAACATTGTAAACGGGCATCGCAATCGAAATTTTCGGCTGATAATCAAAAGCTGCGATTTCCTCCTTGATTTGATCAAAATCAAACTGCTCGTTTCGCTCCAACCAGCTAGGATATGAGGACTGTCTGCGGATTTTTTCGATCTTCACACGCTGGATCGTGCCTTTTAGACCATTTCTTTTTAGATAACTGATTCCTTTATGTACATTGATCATCAATCGAGCCATCTTGTCTTCTGTTCCAGGAATCAATGGATGTTTCTTTCCTAAATCGATCCATTGAGAATACTTTGTTTTATCTTCATTTGATGTAAAACAAATTTCCAGCTTATCTTTCTTTAATAAGCCTTCTAGTTTGATCTCAAATCCAGCTAAAACAGACGGATCCGTTTCATAAATCTGGTTTACATCTTCTCTCAGTACGCGCTTGATATCGTAAGAAGTGACCTGCTCTTGATTGATAACCGAAATTTCCGGACTGGTATTTGTTTTCGTATCCAAAGCCCAACCGGTGATCGTTAAATTATTGGTTTGTTTCTCTCGATAGATACTATCAATAATGACTTTGATCTCATCGCTCATGATTTGTTCTCCTTATAATTTAAAGGTTTGACAGCTATTATCTTTTGGGCTGCTGCCCTTAAAATAAATAATAGCTGTCGTTATCTTTATACTTGAAATACGATTCTATAATCGCTTAGGATTTCTATATTTGTCCATCATTTCTGCTTCAGACCATTTGCTTGCTAACTCTTTGAAGTTGCCTTTTTTATCAAGACTCTTGATTTTTTCATCTGCCTTAAAAATAGCATATGAACAGTAAATGATCGTTTTATCTAGTTTATTGGCAAATTGCAAGGATAAGTCTGTTCCCATCAGATCTTTACCTAATCCTTCATCGATTCCTGAAACAGCAAGGTAATCTGACTTTCTAAACACCATACATCTTTCTGATGCTGCCTGGATATTTCTAGGTAATGCGATTCGGTAGTAATAACCTAAGCTCTTACCTGGCGTTCCTTCTTCTGGATACTGTAGACGTTTTTTCTCTAAATCGATCGACATCCCTACATTTTCGATTCGATAGCGATAATCGACGATTCGACCCATGACGATACCTGAAGACGGTTGCTGTGCCATATTCATCATTTCAAGCAGCCAGTTACTTTTAGTTGGGACAAGACCTGCATCTAAAAGAACAATGTATTCACCTGAGCTTGCTTTGATCAAAGCATCTCTTGTTTGCCCTTCATGATAAACAAGTTTATTGCTTGTTGACTGAACGCTTGACTTTAAGGCTTCCGGTAAGATGATTTCGTAATTCTCGTAAATTGTTTTTTCAAGAATTTTTTTCAGATAATCATTGATATCTGCTGTGTCATTTGTAATGATCACTGAAACTTTTGGTACAGTTTCATACGTATAATTGACCTTATATGAGCCATAAAACTCGGCGATCTCAACGTTGGCTTTGATCCCACGGCGGTCCATCGCCGCTTGCAGAGCTTTTTGACCAGCAACATAGGCATACCCTTTACTTTCAGGATTCAAGGCCGTTGACGATTCGATCGCACGCCAATGGTACATCATCCCTGGAATATGTGCGATATTCTCTGCATTTTCTGTTGCACGTAACACGAAATCATAATCTTGTGCACCATTAAATTCTGTATTTAGTCCGCCAGTTTTTTCTAAAACTGAACGTTTGACTACCACAAAATGAGTAATGTAATTATGATTCAAAATCAATTCAGGGTTCCATTTAGATTTGTAAAAAGCATTGAAACGTTTGCCGCTTTCAGTAACTTTGTCTTCATCAGTATAAATGAAATCGATCGTTTGATCTTCATTCAGCGCTTTGACTACTTCATATAATGCTTGCGGCGCAAGTTCATCATCATTATCCATAAAGCCGATATATTCACCCGTTGCGATCGTCAATGCTGAATTGGTTGCTTCAGAGATATGGCCATTTTCTTCACGGTAGATCACTTTGATTCGATCATCTGCATCCGCATATTTTTTTAGTAATGGTTTGATATAAGCACTTGGGGACGCATCATCAGCTAAACAAAGTTCCCAATTCTCATAATATTGGTTTTGAAGAGAAGAAACACAGGCATCCAACCATTTTTCTTCTACATTATAAACTGGCACAGCTACTGAGATTTTTGGCTGATAAGTAAATGTTTTGATTTCTTCTAAAATAGCCGTTGCATCGACAGGTGTTTCTAATTGTTCTTGACGTTTGAAGTACCATTTCATTGATCCAACTAATCCTCTTGTTTGGATCGAACGTAATGCACGTTGAACTTTTCCGCCCGGTTGTACCATGTTCGGTTTTTCTAAACGATACTGTAATTTTCGGCCATTATTGGCAGCAACATTTAAAATATATGTTGGCTGATCTTCCGGATCTTTGACCTCGATCTCAAAACCGTAATCCTGATCTCCTTTTAATTCAAACATATCGATCACATCACGACGATATTCTGTCGTCACAGCATATTCAATCGCTGATTCAGCCGTCACTTCAAAAGTAACAGGCAGTTTATCTTCTCTAGAATAAGCCCAGCCACGAATGACCGTCTTTTTTTCTTCAACGTGCCGAACGATATCATCGATGTTCAATGAAACGAACGAATCAAATTTGCTGATCGACACTTTTTTATATTTACTCATTTGTTTTCCACGCACCATCGACTTCTTATTTTTTAATTCATTTTGTTCATCTCTTTTTTCAATTGCGTAATCGATCAGCTCATGAACGATCTCAGAAAATTCACCTTCATATCGGTAATCAAAACTAAGCATCATTGGCTTACCTGAGATTGTTTTATCGTCGATCTCCATTACTGGTACTTGATCATCTGAAAAGAAGTAGCGATTTTCTTTCACATAAACGGCATTCGTTGCACTTGGTTTGATTTCCACATCAGACGAAGTCATTGAAATATCGACAACAGCTCCTGTCATGCTTGGAAAAATTTTCAACAGTTTAATATTTTTAGGAATATCGATCGTGAATGTTTTATTTTCACCTGTGACATTGTTTATTTGAATGTCAAACTCTGTTTGTTCTTCTTCACCACAATCATATAAAAAATGGATATTTTTACTATAGCTTGAGTTTTCCGGAATGATTCGAATGGGATTATCTACCGCTTTTGCACTAAGTGCATAGAAATACTGATATACTTCGCCGAATGGACGAGCTTTAAAAGCCGCTCGTGCCTCCACCGGTAAGTCTTCATAGGTCGAATCAAGTTCATTATAACCGACTTGATTGATCGTAAAGTCTTCTTTAACGATAAATAAGCCTACCTCTTCAAAGACTTTTTCAAAGCCGCTTTGAACAAAGAAAGACTTGTGGGTGGCGTCCAATAGACCTGTTTCACGCCAATCTAATTTATTATTGAATAGGTCGATCAGGACAGAATTATGCGCCAAGTTAGGGAAGGTAATCAGAATTTGACCTTCCTCGCTCAAGAAAGGTTTCACTTTCTTCAACGCACTTTTTGGGTCCATCAAATGTTCAAGAACGTCCGCAAAGATAATATAATCAAAGGTTTGTCCTTCAAAATAGTTTATCCAAGCCTCTTCGTCGATGTTGCCGTAAAATCCGTCAGTCGCAAATTCACTTACATGGTCGAAAAGCTCTTTGTCCAGCTCAACGATCGAAACTGAACAATGCTTTTCTTCCATTAAATATTTCGTCATTCGGCCATTTCCTGGTCCAAACTCTAAAACATTACTATTTTCTTTTATTTGGGCGACGATTTTACCAACACTGGTACTCTCATCCACTTCCATCTCAAAATCATACTTCATCTTTAATAGTATCCTTCCATTCATGATCTAAAATGACAATGCCTTCGCCTGCATAGCGACCGCTAATAAACATGTTCAGGTATTTCGTTTTATAAACCAAAGGTACTGTAGCGTGTTCTTCAAAGAAAGCAATATCAAAATAATATTCTCCCGTTAAAAGTGACATTTTGCCATATTCTAAATAAAAAACATTTTTACCTTTCTTCCAAGGGATCTTGATTTCATCCAGTAAGGTATTTAGTCCGCAAACATAGTTGTTATCTACAGTTCGAATCGCAACACCGCAGACAGGTGACTTGATCGTATCGTTTTTGACGGTATATTCGATCTTCAATATCACTTTTTCATCTTGAGTAACGATATCTAAAGGCTCTAACGCGCTATTCAATAAAGTTGCTTTCTCGATCTCGATGATATCTGGAACCGTTTCTTCATTTTGGATCGTTTTTTCCCGATCGACCGTTTTGATCGATTTTTTCTTTAAGAAGTTTTCGTAATTCGTCGTGACATCCATCGTATCACCAGACTCAACTATCTCACCATTCTTCAGCCAAAAAGTCCGGTCACAAAAACGGCGGATCGAATTGACATCATGAGACACGAATAAAATCGTTTTACCAGAATTTTTGATTTCAGTGAACTTCTCCATACATTTCAGCTGAAACTCCAAGTCACCAACAGCAAGCGCCTCATCTACGATCAAAATATCTGGATCGACATTGATCGCTACCGCGAACGCTAAACGGACAAACATCCCGCTTGAGTATGTTTTGACTGGCTGATACAGATGATCACCGATATCTGCGAATTGGATCACATCATCTACTCGTTCTTCCATTTCTTCTCGCGAGAATCCAAGGACCATCCCGTTTAAAAAGATATTTTCATATCCGGAATATTCAGGATTAAAGCCTGAACCTAATTCTAGCAATGCTGAAATTTTTCCATCGATTTTCATTGTTCCAGAAGTCGGTGTCAACACGCCTGTGATAATTTTCAGAATCGTTGATTTACCTGAACCATTTTCACCAACAAATCCGATCATTTCTCCTTTTTCGATTTGCATCGTTACATCTTTCAATGCATAAAAAAGGTCGTGATAGCTCTTTTTAAGCGGATTAAGTGCTTCTTTAAACCGATCTGACGGCTTTTTGTACATATTATATGTTTTTGTAATATTTTGTATATCGATTGCATACTCTGCCATGATTTACTCTCCTTGTACTTACCTGTCCGAATCTTCCGTCTCAGTAATGATTATAATACGTCTGAAAAATGCGGTTTTAGGCGTCTAAATACAACTGAACCTGCTAATAAAAGAATGATCGTAAAGCCCCAGAAATACAAGCCGTATTGCCAATGTTCCCAGAACCAGGGACCGTTTGTAAAGGAATCTCGATAGCCCTGAACGACATAGTACAGAGGATTGATTTTTAAAAGCTTTTCAATCCAACCGCTTGGTGACCAAAGAATCGGCAAGGTCCACATGATCGTTTGCATCGCCACATTGATAAACTGCATGATATCTGGTAAAAAAGGCTGTGTTGAAGCCGTTAACCACGTCACGCCTGTTAAAAAAATGATCAGACAGAACAAATAATAGATTAACTGCAAAGCTTTCAATGTTGGGAAAATACCACTCAATGAAGTGATCCCGAAACCGATCAAGATAAAAAATAGATGGGTATACAAACTAGATAGAATTTTTGATGTTGGTAGAATTTGTACATTAAAAACGACTTTTTTTACCAAATAGCTATACTCTCTAAACACATTGGTCGCCGACAATAATGAATCAGAGAAAAAGAACCACGGGATCAGTCCCGTTACTAAGTAAACGATAAACGGATACGATTCGTCCGCTCCCCGCGCACGAATTTGTGAAAATACAAACCAGTATGTCAACACGGTCACAAGAGGTGTAATGAACGCCCACACAATCCCCAGTGCAGAACCTGCATATTTTGATTTAAAATCGTTAAATGAAAACTGAACCAGCAGTTTTCTATTCTCAAAGATATTTTTAAAAATCGATAGTGTCGCTCGTATCATTGACTCTTTTCCTTTCTTATTTCCGTTGCTTGATATTCTTCGTTAAAAATAAGCTGCATAACATTACTAGTTTAAAGAATATGTACTCTTTTTTCAAGTTATGTAAGTATTTTCTTAAGATTTAAGCAGCCTGTACTTTTTTTGAGCACAGCTATTTCGCTAATTGAATGATGACGATCCCCACAATGATCACCGCTGTCCCGATTACGGTGCCCAAGGTCACTTGCTCATGTAAAATTAGCTTTGAACCTAATAAAACAGCAATATTCGTACATGCAACACCTAATGGGACGATGTAAGAAACTTCCGATTTACTCACAATGACCATCCAAAGCACAAAGCTGAACATGTAACATAAAAAGCCAATGATCGTTGTCAACGACATTGAGAAGGAAAAAACAGCATTCGTAAAGTGGATCGCTGTTGCTTGCGATCCTAATTTCACCAAAATCAGACCTGAAGTGGATAAAACAACATATAATAAAAATAGTAGCATTATTTTTTCTCCTTTTTATCCTTTAAAATCGATAGTTCCTGAGTCAATAATTTAATTTGGTTTTGCTGCTTGGACAACAATGCAGAGTTCTTGATTTCAATAAAAAGCAACACGAAGATCGCCATGATCAACAAAAAATTCGATGTCGTTTCAAATCCCAGCTTCTTGCTGAACCACTCTGGTAATTCAGGAAATATCGCAACTACGACCAAACCAACAGAAATGATCAGCCAGCGGATCGCATTTTTTAATAAAAAAACATTTTTATTGATGGAACGAATAATATAAATAAAGAAAATCAATGAGAACAAAACCATCTCAACACGTAAAATGCCACTCATTAATCTCCCTCCCTCATAAAGCTTGATACAAGAATCGCCAAACTAACTTCAAACATGTAACGGACTGATGTAAAAGCACGAATCGAAGATTGTCCGCCGGAACGTTCTCTCATATCCGCCGCAACTTCTTTGATCGTAAATTTCTTTTTCAACAAATGAACCGTCGATTCCGGTTCAGGATAGCTCGTAGGATATTTCTTCGAAAAATAAGCAATGATTTCTTGATTACCAGCTCGATACCCTGATGTGACATCGTAGATTTTTTTTCCTGAAGAAAGATAAATCAAAAATGAAAGGATCCTGATTCCTACACGACGCATAAAGGTCGTTTGAAAAGCCGTTTTTTCATTTGGCAAAAACCGAGAACCAATCACAAAGTCTGCTTGCTTTTTAATGATCGGCTGTACTACTGCATCTAAACTGCGAATGTCGTGCTGTCCATCTCCGTCAAATTGAACAGCAATGTCATACTTATTCTCCTCAGCATAACGGTAACCGGTTTGCACTGCACCGCCGATTCCAAGATTCATGACTAAATGAACGGAATTGATCTGATGTTCATTTAAGATCATTTGCGTATTGTCCGCCGATCCATCATTGATCACAACGTAATCGATCGTATAAGAATAATTATCTTTGTGGTCTTCTTTGAATCGTTCGACCGAGTAGATCGTATTCAAAATCGTTTCTTCTTCATTATACGCAGGAATAATCAAAAGAATCCGCAAGATAAACCCTCCATCCAGTAATATACACTTTCTTTTTACACCTTTATTGAATACACTATATTTTACAACAAGAGAAGAAGTAATAGAAACAGATACTCACTTCTATTACTTGATCGCCTGTGTGCAGTCTATTTTTTTACTTGTTCTAACATTGACGCTAAGGCTTCTTGCCAAGTCGGAATAGTAAAACCTAGATTTTTTGTTTTACTTAGATCCATCACAGAATATTTAGGACGAATCGCTTTTTGTGGAAACTTGCTTGAATCTACAGGTAAAACGTCAACATCTTTGTCTTTTAAAATTTCCTTAGCAAATTCATACCAGCTGCAGCTGTTGTCATTTGATAAATGATACACACCATACGGCACTTTTTCTTTAATAACAAATGTCATAAATTCTGCTAATGTTCTTGTCCACGTAGGGCGGCCAAATTGATCATCCACTACAGTCAATTGTTTGTTCGTTTCGGCTAAACGCTGCATGGTAAAAACAAAGTTATGTCCATACTGTCCAAAAACCCAAGAGGTCCGGATAATATAGTAGCTTTCCAAAATTTCTTGAACGATTTGTTCTCCTAATAGTTTTGTACGTCCATACTCGTTTTGAGGATTAGTTGGATCGTCAGTCTTATAGGTATCTTCTTTTTTAGTACCATCAAAGACATAATCTGTACTTACATATACCAAGGTTGCACCGACTTTTTTTGCAGCAAGCGCTACATTGCGAGTCCCATCGACATTGATCTTTTCATCCAGTTCCTTGCCTTCATCTTCTGCTTTGTCTACTGCTGTATAAGCAGCACAATGATAGATCACTTCAGGTTTTAGATCAGTAATGAACGTCATCGTTTGTTCTGCATCCGTGATATCCATTTCTTTAGAATCTGTAGATACATATTCTAGTCCCTGTTCATCTAATAGATGGCGTAATTCTGTTCCCAATTGGCCATTTCCACCAGTTAAAAGTATCATTCGTAATTTCCTCCTTCAAAAACGATCTGCTTAAAAGTACTCTCTTTTACAGCCTTTGTCATTTCGTATTTAGAGCGTGGAGCAAAACCAATGCTTAGTTTTGTCCCACGCTCAATAAGTCACTATTTTAATCTTACTTGGTTAAAATCAGGTGCATGACATCTATAAAATTGATATCGATTTATTGACCGCTTTTCGCATAGTTGGCTTCTACAGCATCTTTATCTGCTTTCCACCAGTCTTCATTCTCTGTATACCACTTAATCGTGTCTGCTAAACCGTCACGGAAATTCGTAAATTCTGGTGACCAGCCTAATTCTTCACGTAGTTTTGTTGAATCGATCGCGTAGCGTAAGTCGTGTCCAGCACGATCATTCACATGCTCATAAGCATCTTTAGGCTGTCCCATCAATTCTAAGATCATTTCGATCACTGTTTTATTGTCCTCTTCACCATCAGCACCGATCAAATAAGTTTCTCCGATACGGCCTTTAGTCAAGATAGCCCAGACAGCAGACGAGTGATCATTCGTATGAATCCAATCTCGAACATTTTTTCCTGCCCCGTATAATTTCGGTGTGATCCCGCTTAGAATATTTGTGATCTGACGCGGAATGAATTTTTCGATGTGTTGATACGGCCCATAATTATTTGAACAGTTCGAAATCGTTGCTTTTAAGCCAAACGAACGACCCCAAGCCTTCACTAACAGATCAGATCCAGCTTTTGTTGATGAATATGGGCTTGATGGATTATAAGGTGTTTCTGCAGTAAATTTCTCTCCCGCTCCTTCTCCATGTCCCGGTAAATCTTCACGTAACGGCAGATCACCATAGACTTCATCAGTTGAAACATGATGATAACGAACATCATGTTTACGACACGCTTCAATCAATGTGTACGTTCCAATGATATTCGTTTGGACGAACGGAAATGGATCGTTCAATGAATTATCATTATGCGATTCTGCTGCATAGTGAACGACTGCATCTGTTTCTTTGACTAATCGATCGACTAATTCAGCATCAGCGATATCGCCTACAACTAGTTCAACACGATCCTTTGGTAAACCTTCTAAGTTCTTTTCGTTTCCTGCATAAGTTAATTTATCTAAGACAGTGACATGCACTTCCGGATGATTGTTCACTACATAATGAACAAAGTTTGATCCGATAAAGCCTGCTCCACCAGTAACAATGATCTTTTTCATTTTTAAGATCTCTCCTAAACTTTTTTAGATTTCACCATAGACAAATGGATTTTCAGCTTCAAATTCTTTTAATGTCGGGTGATTTTTATCCTTTTCAGACGTAATCGCTTTTTGAATATCGATCGGCCAATCGATCGCCAAATCAGGATCATCGAAAGCGATCCCGCCGTCTGCTGCTGCATTATAGTAATTATCGCATTTGTATAGGAAATTGACATTCGGCGTCAACGTTACAAAACCATGGGCATAGCCCTTTGGTACTAACAACTGACGATGGTTATGCTCGGATAAAATATAGCCTTCCCATTGACCGTATGTCGGGCTTTCTTTACGAATATCTACAATAACGTCCAATACTGCACCTGTTACCACACGGATCAATTTCGTTTGAGCAGCGTCTCCTTTTTGGAAATGAAGTCCACGCAATACGCCTGCTTCAGTTGAAAGAGAATGATTGTCCTGAACGAAATCAAAGTCTAACCCCTGCGCTAAAAATTTTTCCTTTGAGTAGCTCTCAGTAAAAAATCCACGATGATCACCAAAAACATCCATTTCAATGATCTTTACGTCTTGTAATTTAGTATCAATAACTTTCATTTATCTTTCGCCCCTACTCTGCTTCTGCTAAACGTAATAAGTATTGTCCGTAACCATTTTTCTTCAACGGCTGTGCCAATTCGATCAGTTCTTCTTTTGAAATGTAGCCCATTCTATAAGCAATTTCTTCTAAACAAGCAACTTTCAAGTTTTGACGTTTTTCGATCGTTTCGATGAATGTGGATGCTTCTAACAGTGACTCATGAGTACCGGTATCTAGCCAAGCATAACCTCTCCCCATAACCTCAACTGATAATTTATTCTTTTCTAAATACACCTTATTCACATCTGTGATTTCTAATTCACCACGATCAGAAGGCTTGATATTTTTAGCGATTTCGATCACATCGTTATCATAGAAATACAGCCCAGTAACAGCATAACTTGATTTAGGTTTTTCTGGTTTTTCTTCAATTGAAAGAGCCTGCATATCCCCATCAAATTCCACAACACCAAATCGTTCCGGATCATTTACATGGTAACCAAAGACAGTCGCACCACTCTCTTTTGAGGCTGCACGCTGAAGCATATTGGATAATCCTCCACCATAATAAATATTATCTCCTAATACCAAGCAGACACTATCATCACCAATAAATTCTTCTCCGATGATAAAGGCTTGAGCTAGTCCATCCGGGCTTTCTTGTACAGCATACTCGATATGGATCCCTAGATCTTTTCCATCTCCAAAAAGACTCTCAAATCTCGGTGTATCATCCGGTGTTGAAATAATCAAAATTTCTTTGATCCCTGCCAGCATCAGTGTTGACATTGGATAATAGATCATTGGTTTGTCATAGATAGGCATTAGTTGTTTTGATGTGGCTTTCGTTAATGGATATAGTCTGGTTCCACTTCCTCCAGCTAAGATGATCCCTTTCATGAAAAAACTCCTTACTACTATTTTATTTTATTTCTTTTTCATTCGCATCACTAGTTATTATTGCATTATTACCTTTAATTGTCATTCATTTTAACGATATTTTACAAAACTGTAAAATAGTGACTTATTAGATATTGAACAGAAGGCGTTTCAATAAGGCATAACTGATAGCTGATCGCCATTTCAGCTGTTGATAAAAGCTCGCTTTCGTATTGATCTCACTAGCATTCGTATCATGTCTTCTATATAAAGTCAGCGGCTGCGTGATCAAAGCACTTTTTTTCTTATATGCCGCAATCAAACCGATCCACATGTCATGCATCGGAACTTCTGCCGGGATCGGTAATACCTTCGCTTTCAATCTGCTTCTAAAAGCCATGCCGGCACCAATATATTTGTTTTTCACTATATTATGAAAAAAGCCCAGTCTGACCTTGCGGTACGTAAAATAAGAGGGCTCGATCGTATGCAATCGCTCATCAACAATGACCAAATCACTAATGACCAAATCGATTTTGGGCTGGTTCTCGAAAAATGCCAACGTTGTTTGAACTTTTTCCGGAAGCCAAACATCATCCTGATCTGCTAAAAAAATGTACTCTCCACAGCTTTGCTCAATAGCAAATTCAAAATTAGCGATCACACCTTTTCCAGGGCCTTTGAACAATTTGATCCGCGAATCGCTTGCTGCATATTCTTTTAGTATAGTGCACGTTTCATCTTTCGATCCATCATCAGAAATGACCACTTCGTCTTCCTCTGACAGCTGGACCAAAATACTATTTAATTGTTCCTGCAAATATTTTTCGCCATTATACGTAGCAATACAAACTGAGATCATTTATTTTCCTTTCGACAATTTACGATATTCTGAAAATGTACGGCGCCAAATCGCTCGATTTTTTACCCGTAGAAACTGTTTGATGGATCTAAGCAATAAATGCTTTTTATGTTTAGTAAATTTATCATGATCGTATTTTTGGTAAAAGAGTGATTCCGCCTGAATGATCGATTCATAGCGTTTAAGACTTACAGCTGAATAATCTAATACAGACAACTCGTGGTCTACATGTTCATCTAGCACACAAATCTTTTTCTGCAATCGATGCAGCTGCCAAAATAACCAATGATCTAAAAAATCCAGCGGAAATTCTAGGTTGAATGTATTTAAAAGCTGCAATGTTTCCATAGGAAGAGCCGTACCGGAATTGATACTCATGATTTTCTCTGTATACATTCCTGCCTCAGGAAAAGTAGAGGCTCGACCGATATATCGTTCTGACAACACAGGTGAGATTTGTCTGCCATGTGATTGAACGATTGGGACGTATGCACCGATATCAGTGGCAATATTTAGCCCAAGAAGTGTTTCGATATAAGAAGCCTTGATCGTTGTGTCTTGATCCAATAATAATAACAAGTCTCCTTGAATTTCTGTACAATAATCTTTCGCAGCATTGTAAGCAACAGCTAATCCTGGATTGGTTTCATCATGGAAGTAATGGACGTTCTGTTCATGAAACAACACATCTTCTTGTGCTTTAGCACTATTATCATAAACAAATAAATGGATTGATTTTTTTGTCAGCAGGGCATCTTTTAACAAGACATAACTTGGGGTCTGTGCAAATTCAGTTTGGTATAAAACGATCGCAATGACCAGACTATTTGACATCAGAAAAACCTCCAACCCCATTTATTGAAAAATTTAACCATCGATTGTAAAAAGATTTTAAAGAGCTTTTTGTTTTTATGTGCCCCTTTTTCATATAAATGAACCACCGTTTCAAAAGGGGTATATAAAATTTTATAGCCCGCTTTACCAAAGCTCATACACAAATCATTGTCTTCAAAATACATGAAGAATCGTTCATCAAAGCCGCCTATTTCTTTAAACTTATCTACATCGACTAGCATCAGACAGCCTGAACCCATCTTGATATAGGTCGTTTTATCTTCAGGCAAATCACGGCATTCATAATAACTCAAACGTTTATCAAACATTTTTTTGACAAATTGAAATGGAACAAAACGAAGCATATAATCAAAAACGTCTAACTTTTGGCGAACCAAATATTGTGTTGTCCCATCTGTATTCAATACTTTGGGACAAACGGCTGCAAGCTCTTCTTCCGTTTCCAGTCGCTGAACCAGCTTATCCAAAACAGCTTTTGTAATCAAAACATCCGGATTAAAAATCACGCCAAACTTAGTGTCGACCTGCTTCAATACCTGATTATGCCCATGACCAAATCCACTATTTTCCTCCGATAAATGAAGTGAAATAAACGAACCGTAGCTTTTTAAACGTTCTATGTAGTTTTGCTCTGATGCATTATCGAATATATGTATATCGTATTTCGACTCTATTCCTAGCTCATTCTTTAAATTATCAAGCACGTCAAAAATATGACGGCTGTTGTGAGTAACAATGGAGATCGTTATTCTATCATTCATATTTTTGCCCCTCGTTAAAAGTAAACGTCTAGTGGATCTTCACGTTTTGTTTGATAGTATCAATGAATCGATGATTCTTTCATTGATACTCATTTTCTTGATACATTAGTTGAATTTTATGAGAGCGGAGCAAAACTTGATTTGTTTTGTCCCGCTCTCTTACTTTACTTAATGACTAAATTATAACATAGCCCAAAATGCCAGCAAAGATTCTTCTAAACACTTTTACTTTTTTTTAGAATGTTTGCCTAGCCGCTTTTCAAGTTGTTGATGGCGAAATTCTCGATTTCCAAACATACGTAAAATAAACATCAATGGTTGATGATTCTCACCGACCAATCCAATCATCTCAATAAACAGCTCTAACCCGATCGCACTGAACACGATCAACAAAATCGAAGCTAAATTACTAGCATAACTAAACAACAGCGCCACAAAAGAAAAGACCAACGCTAAACCGTAAATAGTCATAACTGCCCCTTTATGTGTAAATCCTAAAGAAAGTAAGCGATGATGCAAGTGCATTTTATCTGCAGATGAAATCGGCCGCTTGTTCATCAAACGTCGAATAATTGCATAAACCGTGTCTGTGATTGGTACACCTAAAATGATCATTGGCGTAATCACTGTAATAAATGTCGCATTTTTCAATCCCTGCAAAGACATGACGGCAATCATAAATCCTAAAAACAGCGCACCTGTATCTCCTAAAAAGATCTTTGCTGGATAAAAATTATATGGGAAAAACCCTGCAATACTTGCAACTAAAACAAAGATCACAATTGGAATATACACTGTTTTCGCATGAAGGAAAAAATAGCCAATAACCCCAATCGTTGTCAAGCTTATGATCGAAACACCTGAAGCTAGACCATCTAATCCATCGATCAAGTTGATAGCATTCGTAATTGCCAAGATCCAAAATAAAGTCAATGGTAAACTCAGCCAGCGTAAATCAATTTGTCCTAAAAAAGGTAAGGTAACCATCTCAATACGAATATCTTTAACAAAGAAATAAACCACCAAAGCACCTAAAAGAACACCCACTGTTTTTTTCTTTGGTGATAATTCATAAATATCGTCGATCAGCCCTGTAGCTACAACAATTCCTGCGCCTAATATGATGGGCCAAATATAATTTGTTGGAATGATCGATTGAAACAAGACTAGACAAGAAAACGAAAAAACAAAATAAATGCCCAACCCACCTGCTGTTGGCATATTTTTCGTATTTACTCTTCTTTCCCCTGGTGCATCATATGCCCCTATTCTAAAAGCCAATAACTTAACGATCGGCGTAACAATCAAGGATAAAATAAACGTCAAAAAAAGACGGATAAAAATTTCGTAAATAAACATTGACATGAAGGAACCTACTTTCTTAATGTACATCGTATATTATACCGAATCATTTCACATTTACAAGTTGGAACAAGTGTTTCGGTCAAGGCAGAGAAGACTCTCTGGTTAAAGGTCACTCACCCAAATGCATTTAAACTATTTCTTGATTTTTTCTTTTATTTTATCCATTAATCGATTGATCACACCATAACGATGCTCGATCTGCTCGTTAGATGTATATTCTTTGACCACAGCATTGATGATTCCACCCAAAATAATGATCGTCGCAGCAAAATTCAGCCACAGCATCAAAATAATAAAGCTTCCGATGATCTGATAACTGGCAATTTTTGAACTAAAATATTTAATATACAATCCAAATACCTGCGATAAAAGCATCCAGCCAATCGTTGAAAAGACTGCACCAGGGATGATCGACCGAAAATTCAAGCGGGCATTTGGCACTACGCGATAAATCAAACACATGATGACCATCAAAACAAGTGTTGTTATCGGCCATTTCAACGTCTGGAACGTATCAATAAAGTCTGTTGAAAAATGAAAGATCGGCTGTAAAAAATCTAAAATCGTTTTTCCAAGACCTAATACACCGACCACTCCGACTACCGCTGTCAACAATAAAACGATCACAAATAGGGACATCAAACGGACAATAATGAAGTTTTTCCGTTGCTCCACACCAAAAGCCTTATTCATCGCGATTTGTAGTGCATTGATACTTTGACTCGCACTCCATAAAGCAGTTAACGCTGAGATAGATAATAAACTACCCGATCTTTGAGTCAAAAGAGATTTGATCGCAGATTGCAGATCATTGAAAATCGTTTCTGGTATAGCTTCTGCAATGTAAGGAAGCACATCGTTTGGATCAATATGTAAATACGGCAGAATATTTCCTACCGCTATCAATAGAGGAAAGAGAGACAAAAGTAAATAATAAGCCACTACTACCGAAGTATTCCCAATCTCAGAATCAACCATACGGCGTTGGGTCGTTTCAATGAAACGCATTAAGTTTTCATTGTTTTTTACTTTGTCCACTAATTTCATGCGTACTCTCCTCTACTCTTTTTCATTAATATGTTAATTCTTCACCTTGAGAAGTCAAAATTTTAGGACCTTCCTTGGTAATTGCTAATGTATGTTCAAATTGACAGCTAAGACCGCCATCCAGCGTATAAGCTGTCCAGCCGTTTGGATCCATTTTCATGCGCCAAGTTCCAGTATTGACCATTGGCTCGATCGTAATGACCATACCTTCTTTCAAACGTAAGCCTTTACCAGCTTCTCCATAATGAGGGATCACAGGACTTTCATGAATCGTTGGTCCAACACCGTGACCTACAAAATCTCTAACAACGGATAAGTTTTCACTTTCAACATATGTTTGGATCGCATGACCGATATCACCAATGCGGTTCCCTACTTTTGCCTGCTCGATTCCCAAATACAATGCTTTTCTTGTCACTTCCATTAAATGATCTAGCTCCGGCGTCGAATTACCTACGACATACGCCCAGCAAGAATCAGAAACAGCCCCTTTAAGGTCGATACACATATCCACTTTGATCAAATCTCCATCTTTCAGTGGCTTTTTCCGAGGAAAGCCATGGCAGATTTCATCATTGATACTACAGCAGGTAGCATATTTATAATCTTCAAAGCCGATTTGGGCAGCAACCCCGCCGTGACTTTCAATAAAGTCACGAACAAAAACTTCGATATCCCAGCTTGTGATCCCTGGTTTGATAAATGTGCGTAGATGACGATGGACATCTGCCAATAGTTCTCCAGATTCATCCATCATTTCAATTTCTCTTGGTGATTTTAGTGTAATCATTCAATCTCTTCCTCCTAAAATTTAAAAGCGTATCAGGCTTACTCAATTCTGATAAAAAAATAGCCAGGTAACGCTTTTGTTCAGCGATATATTTTAGTCTCTTCCTATTTCTGGAGACCGGCTAGCCAAGCTAGATAATCTTTATACTAAGAGTATTTTATCATAATTTGTGAAAATTTCACTGAAAAGTCGTTTTGAAATCCTGCACAAACGATATTTATACTAAACAAACATAAACAATCACTTGATATCAAAGGTTTATTCATTCAATGAGCTACTTCTTAGAAATGCCTCATTTTGTAATTTACACGACCTTCCTTCTTCTGCTATAATCATGATTGTATTACTTGAAGGAGGAAATTCTAATGACCTTAGCTAAAATTGTTTATGCAAGTATGACTGGAAATACAGAAGAGATCGCTGATATCGTCGCAGAAGCTTTCGAAAACTTAGATATTGAAGTTGAAATCAACGAATGTACTCAGGTAGACCCTGAAGATTTTGAAGATGCAGATATTTGTGTTGTTGCTACATACACTTATGGAGACGGCGAGTTGCCTGACGAGATCGTTGACTTCTATGAAGAGCTTCAAGAAATCGATCTTTCTGGAAAAACATACGGTGTTTGTGGTTCTGGAGATACTTTCTATGATGATTTTTGTAAATCTGTAGATGATTTTGACGCAGTATTCACAAAAATCGGTGCAACTAAAGGCGCAGATAACGTAAAAGTTGATTTAGCTGCAGAAGAAGAAGACATCCAAAACTTAGAAGCCTTTGCTAAAAAATTAGCAGAAGCCGTTAAATAATCAAGAAAATAGACTGGGAAAAGCATTGTATATGCTTTTTCCAGTCTATTTTTTAATTATCAATATCGATCGGTGTATCTCGTTCAAGAATCTGCTCAATAGCTTCTAGCATCAAGCGTTCGATTTGTTCGTCACTTGGGTGGATAATACCGGATGTCATCAAAGCAGCGATCCCTGTTGCAACGATCCATGTGCCCATATGCAAAGAATTGATTTCAGTATCATTCAGTTTTTCGTAATCTGGATCTTGTTTGACTGCCGTTGAAAAGTAATTATAAGAAAACTCCTGCATTCTCTTCCCGCCGCCATATTCTTCCAAATATAACGCGCGATACAATTTACTTTCATTTTTAGCAAAGTGGATATAATTCAACGCTAGATCGACAATCGTATTTCCTGTGTGAGCGACAGGGAATACTTCGTTTGCTAAATATTGATGGATTTTTTCGAAGAGTTCTTCTTTTAAATCATCCATATTTTTAAATTCTAAATAAATAGGTTGTGTTGAGCATTTCATTTGGGTTGCAATGTTACGTGCGGTGAATTTTGAAAAGCCTTCGTTGGCCACTACTTCGTATGCAGCATTTAAAATCTGATCTTTAGTAATTGTTTTTTTTCTTGCCATAATCCTTCAATCCCCTCTACCTATCCTTTACAACGCTTCCATATAAATACTATAGTTATTGTAACACGATTTAAGTTTTCTGCAAAATACTAGTCCTTTATTTTATATTATTTTATTTATTCGATTGTACCTACCTTTATAGCCCTTTTTTATATAATTAAATAAACAAAAATCAATGCTCGATCGTTTGAGTTCGCACGTTCTCCATGTTATGATATTCACAGTCAAATGAATGAAAATTAGGAGGTTACACTATGACATTACCGAATTTTGAGGAAACGTTAAAAAAATATGCTCGTTTAATTGTTGAAACAGGTGTAAACGTTCAAAAAGGACAAAGCATTGTTCTACAAATCAGTGTGGATCAAGCACCCTTAGCTAGACTGATCATTGAAGAAGCATACAAATTAGGTGCAGGAGAAGTGATCGTTCAATGGACGGACGATCAGGTTCAACGTCAATTTTTACTGCATGCTGATGAAAAATATTTAGAAAATATCCCACAATATAAAATCGACCAAACCGATGACTGGGTCAACAAAGGCGCTAGCAGAATCAGTGTTGTTTCCGCTGATCCTGATGCTTTATCCGGTGTGGATACTGATCGTGTCGCTTCTTTCCAAGCAGCCTCAGGTAAAGCTTTGATGAATTTAAGAAAAGCAACACAAGCAAATAAAGTCAGTTGGAGTGTTGTCGCAGCTGCTGGTAAAGAATGGGCAGCGAAGGTTTTCCCGGATTTAACAGATAGTGAACAACAAGTCGATGCTCTTTGGAATGAAATATTCAAAACAACTCGCGTATATGAAGAAGATCCAGTAGCAGCTTGGCACGCACATGACGTGAAGTTAGCAACAAAAGCGGCCGAATTGAATGAAGAACAATTTGATGCACTGCATTATACAGCCCCTGGCACAGATTTAGTGATTGGACTTCCTAAAAACCATTTATGGGAAGGCGCAGGCAGTGACAATATCCGTGGAGAAAAATTCATGGCAAATATGCCGACAGAAGAAGTCTTTACTGCTCCTGATTGTCGCCGTGTGGATGGCGTTGTTTCTAGTACCAAACCATTAAGTTATGCCGGAACGACTATTTCTGGAATGACATTTACGTTCAAAGCTGGTAAGGTCACTGATTTTTCTGCTGAACAAGGCCAAGAGGTTTTAGAAACATTGCTCGACACAGATGAAGGTGCTCGTCAGTTAGGCGAAGTCGCTTTAGTTCCTGATCCGTCTCCTATTTCTCAATCTGGTATTACTTTTTATAATACTTTGTTTGACGAAAATGCTTCAAACCATTTAGCTTTTGGTTCTGCCTATGCTTTTAGCGTTAAAGGGGGTACTGAAATGACTGAAGAAGAATTAGAAAAGGTAGGACTAAATCGCAGTCAAACGCACGTTGATTTTATGATCGGTTCGGATCAAATGAACATTGATGGTATTCGCACAGATGGTACAAGAGTTCCTATTTTCCGTAATGGAGATTGGGCATAAGAATTCATTTAACTCTTAATAAAGAAATGATTTCTACGAACAAATAGATACTAAAAAACCTGTGAAGCGAATGTACGCTTTACAGGTTTTCTTTATATTAATACGGGAAGTAAAAGTCTACTGTGTAACCAATTGTTTTCAGGCCTTGTCTAATTTGATAAATATCACAAGAAACAGCTTTACGATTTTTATCATTCAATACTGATAATGCAAATGCTTCAACTGATTTAGTATCTTTAAATAGTTTCAATCCATTTTTCAAATATGAATTTGGTACACCTAATTTTTTAGGATCCAACTCACCAGCATATTTTTTATTTTCTCTATAAGACGTTTTCGCTGATGTATTGATCGTTACATAATTTTTCTTAGGTACTAGTTTGACTTCGATCGCTTCTAGGCGATAAGAATATCTTGATGTTCCAGCAGGAAGTCCACCTTTTTCCCAGCCCATCCAGCCAAATTCTTGTGCATGCACACGGTAAAATACATCATATACTTGTGCTAATTGACCTGTCAATTTGATTTGAATCGCTTCTAAACGTTTCTTTTGACCAGATGTCCCTGATGTTTGACCATTCTTTTTCCAAGCTTGCCAGCCAATATCTTGTACATGAGTACGGTATTGAATATCACCTGTATAACCAGAATTGACTTTCAATTGAATGGCTTCTAAACGTTTTTTCTGTCCTGACGTTCCAGAAACCTGTGCATTCTTCTTCCAACCTTGCCAGCCAATATCTTGTACATGAGTGCGATAAGTAACTTCCGGCGCTGCAGCAGCACGTGAAATAGCTGGTGCCGCATCAGGTGCTACAGAGTCCTCTAAAACGCTCTCACTTTCAAAATTACCATAGGGTGTAATAGTGACTTCTTCTTCGGCATGAGCAGCAGTTGTACCAAAAATAGCAGCTCCAACTAAACCTAACAACAATAAACGAACCTTTTTCATTTTCTCACATTCCTTTCTTTGTAACATCATAATTATATAATAGTTACTCATTAGATTACAATAGTCATTCGAAAGAAATACATCAATTTTCTGCATTATTTTTATGCATAATGATAACTAACCTGAAAAAAATAAGCATGTAAACAATATGCAAATCCATCTTTTACACACTTATTTCTTCATCTGTCATACTAGCAGCCTTCGCCAAGCTATTGATTTTAACCATTATCCATGATCATTGAACGTCCCCGACACGATTTGAACGTGCGACCTATTGCTTAGGAGGCAATTGCTCTATCCAACTGAGCTACGGGAACTCAGGAGATGTTTTCATCTTTCAATGAAAACATCTGTTTTTATTTTAAAAGTCTTTTCAATTGATGTCAACAGGAATAATGCTCTATCTTTTTGAGTATGTTTTTTTAAAAATACTCTTCTAAAACAGGTTTTCCTTTTACCAGTCGGTCGCCCAATTCCTCTAGCAGCTTGCTTTCTCCATGTATTCTTTCATAAAAGAGCAATTCACTACTTGTGCAATACCCCATAAACAATTGCGTCCACGCTTGGATCGTTCCATTGATCACCTTTGAAGAGTCTATTCTTTCAGAGCATTTCTCTACTGTTCCCTGTCCAGCTTCATTGATGCTCAGCCTCCACGTTCCTTCATTCCAAGGAGCGTAAAAATCCACTACTTCAAAATAATACGTCTCTTTTTTTCCAGGTGCAAAAGGATATCGATGCAAGAAAGCTTCGATCGAGACGATTCTCCCCATCATAAAAGCTGTCAGCTTCATATCAACGAGAGGAGCCGGCATCAAATGACTTAAATCATGACCCGTATGTCCTGTTTCAAAATAGAATTCTTGTGAAGAGCCATTGTGCGAACCGATAAAGCCCACAAGCGCCTGAAATGCTTGGTTAGACAAATAGCCCCATTCCTTGATAGTGAAACGCGCTGCACTGGATCGATAAATTAAATAGCCCGTTACATTCCCCTCTTCGTCTTCGTAAATGGCAAATGAATTCTTTTCATCGGAACCCAAGCTATAATCCAGCCACCAATTTTCCCGAATCATTCCACCCCGCTGATTTTTCTCTAAACCAGCATAAATCGTTTGACAAATCGGCTTGATTTCTTCAAAATTTACACGCTTCATCTTTCCTAAACCGACTTTTACATGCGGCCAATCTGCCGCCTTGAAAGTATAGCTAATTTGCTCAAATAGCTGTTCAAAACCATATTTACGATAAAAAGGATAAGAAAATGGTGCTAGGTAAGCCAAAGAAACCTCCTGCTCTGCCAAATCCTCCAATAGTTTTGACATGATCGCTGAAATACTGCCCTGGCCACGATATTCAGGATAAGACGAAACACAGCCGATACCAGCCATTTTATGAACTGTTCCATGAAAATCCACAGTGAATGGTGTCGAAATCACCTGACTCATCAATTTTTCTTCTGAAAAACAACCATAATTTTGTGAATGTGCAACGATTTGTTTAAAATGTTCTTTCCGTTTTTCTGTTGTCTCTGCATTGAATGCATAAGCTGCTAAGTCAAACATTTCATTTAATTCTTTTATACCGATTTGACGAATTTCTTTTTCCACATCATTTCACCCCAATTAAAGTAAACTTCATTTTCATTGTACTCCAAGTTAAAACTAGGCACCAGAAAAAAAGAAAATAGATGTGAAACAACACGGATCATCCGTTTTGCCTCACATCCACTAGTTTAATTCTTGTTATTCCTCTGGTTCGCCTAAACTTGGGTCCATTTTATTTGCTGCAATAACAAACGGCGCCCAAATGACAAATGCCACAGCTAAATTGACCACTGTTAGAACAATTGCGCGCCAGTCTCCTGCAGTTGCCAAGAAACCGCTGATGATCGTTGGCATCACCCAGATCACATTCACAACAACAGGATTGACCAAGCCGGCCATCGTAGCAAAGTAAGCGATCGTAGCCGTTGCCAATGGAGCTAAGATAAATGGAATCAGCATGATCGGATTCAACACGACCGGCATCCCAAACATCACCGGCTCATTGATGTTGAACAAGCCTGGACCCACACCAAGTTTTCCGACCGTTTTGTAGTCTGCACGTTTAGATAGAAGTAAAATCGAAATAATCAAGACCAGCGTAACGCCAGCTCCACCCGGCCAAACAAACGCTTCAAATGAACCAGCAACCCATTTATAAGGAATTTCTTGTCCTTGCTGATACGCATTAGTATTGTCAACCATCGCTACCCCATAAATCGATTGTAAAACAGGAGACATGATATTTGTTCCATGTAAACCAAAGAACCATAGCACATGGACAAGCAATACGATCAAGAAAACTGCTCCATAGCCTTGAGAAAGTCCGATCAATGGCGTCTGAATCGATTCAGAGATCCAGTCGATCAACAATTTTCCAGTGATTTTCTCAAAGATATGATAGATCATCGCTGATACATACAAAGCAACGACTCCTGGAATGATTGCTGCAAATGCTTTTGATACTGCCGGCGGCACTGAATCAGGCATTTTGATAATAATATTTTTCTTCATTAACTTCGCAAAAATAATAACTGAAATGAACCCAAAAATCATTGCTGTAAATAAGCCTGTTCCACCCATATATTTACCAAAAGGGAAATAACCCCAAGCACCAGCTTCAATAGCTGATACACCGTCAACCGTATTGACTGTCGCGCCAGCATCCGTAAAAAGCTGAGTGATATTTTTTGGTAATTTCTCAGCTAAAGTAACGGTCGTTGTCGCACTTTGCGGTAACCCGATGAAAAATGCTGCTAGCGAAACTAACATTCCTGATAACACATCGACATCGTATGCTCTTGCAACATTACATCCCAATGAAGCCGCAAAAACAACTGCCATAATCGCTAACGTGCCTGTCCAAACTAATCCGTTGACTGCAATCACCGGCGTAAAGAATGTTGTAATTCCATTTCCTTCGCCCAAATACGTATTAGGAAAATCCCGCATAAACGCATTTAGCAACACTGCAATTGCCCCTGCCATCGTTACAGGCATCATCCCAATAAAGGCATCTCTTAGCGCAACTAAATGCTTCTGCGAACCAATCTTCGCAGCTACCGGCAAGATGTACCTTTCCATCCAAGCTGTTAATCCATTCATTCTTTTCTTCCTCCTAAACATTATTTATTTAAAAAGTTTACACTTTTTAAAGCAACTCCCCAAACAGTGACACATACAGCTAAAAAAAGATTGCATCATTATAACTTTACATTCTTATAACAAGCAAGTAGTATGCCAAAGTGATCTAGACCAAAAAGTCGTTGTTGCCGCGGTTTATAATAAAGCGCTTTCTTTACACACTGTGTAAATATAAACGCACAGTGTATTTTGTGTGTAAAAAATGAGCAAAAAAAAAGAGCGTCTCTATGACACTCTTACTCAATATGATTGTTCCATCATTTTTAACATTTTATTAAACTGACGCTTTTTAAAGAACATCATGATCGTTCCAACTGCTACATCATTGATTTTTTGTAAAAACCCGTAGGATTCCATTTTCTCAACATAATGAATCTCACAAGATTTGTCATCCAGCGGCTTGATATCATATTGAACTAAAAAGTCATTTTTGGTTGTAGACGTTCTAAAATGGTAAGCTGTATTTTCAACTACTTTTTCGACTTTGATACGTGCCCGGCTATTCTTTGAGAATTGTTTGACATATTCAAAATTGTTTAGTTGTTTTCTTGTTAGGCTTTTACCAGTATGTTTGCGTACGTCAAACAAAACAGAATCCATGACTTGGCCATAAAAAACAGATGCTGGAATATTTAATGTTTTTACGATTTCCATTATCGTTTCACCTCGTTGTTCTCTTTCTTATTTTGCTCTTCTTTCTTTTTTCCTTTAAAGAAAAAATATCCTCCGACTGCGACTAAGAAAATTCCTGTCGTCATACTTAACAAATCATACTTCATTGATGCAGGATTTAGCGCATATAAGATGATCAATGATCCAATACTGCATACAAATAAGCCATTTCTTACCATTTTACATCCATCCAATCTTTTTTAAACTGCTGCTGCTTGGAAGTATAAGACACTGCCCCAAGGCTGAGCTTTGATCAATTCTTTTGCTTTCTTGGCTGCTTCTTCTTTATCTCCAGTTACTTCAAATACTAGCTTGATCCCTTGCTTTTGACTAAATTTATAGGTGAAATCACCACCGTCATAGCTTTCTAATAATGCTTTGATTTCTTCTTGCTGCATTGCACTTGCGATTGTAATCATTTTAACCTCTCCCTTTTAAACAATGAAGCAGCTGCTTTCACTTTTATTAAGTGAAAGCAACATGCTATTTAATTTTTCTTCTTACAGATCTGTTGGTTCCATCTTATTCGCTGCAATAACGAATGGTGTCCAGATCAAGAATGTTACGACCATACACACAAGGGTAACTACTGGTGCACGCCAGTCTGCTCCTGTTGCTAAGAATGAAAGCAATAGCGGCGGTACAACCCATGTTACTTGTTGTGATACTGGTGCTACTAAACCAAAGTATGTTGCTAACCAGCCGATTGTAGTGGCTACTACTGGTGCAACCAAGAATGGTACAAACATGATCGCATTCAATACGATCGGTAAACCAAACATAATCGGTTCGTTGATATTGAAGATACCAGGTCCTAATGACAATTTACCTACAGTTAAGTAGTCCGCACGTTTAGAGAATAACAAGATCGCAATGATCAGAACGATCGTACCACCTGAACCTCCAAACCATGCAAATGCGTCAAATGAACCACGTACCCACATATATGCTTTTCCATCATCAATGGCTTTCAAGACCGCTGGTGTACCAGTTAAGCCTTTGTAGCCCTTTTGGAAAATATCGATATTGATCAATTGTGCTTGTCCCCAGATACCTTCTAATACTGGTGCCAATACGTTTGGCCCATGGATACCGAAGAACCAGAAAATTTGTACAAAGATCGTAACGATCAATACTGCACCGATCCCTTGAGATAAGCCCAAGAACGGTTCTGCAATATATTTTTGAACTAGATCGATGATCAATTGTCCATCTGTTAATTTACCTACGACAAAGTTAATAATTGCGATAACATATAATGCGATCGTTGCTGGTAAAATCGCAGCAAACGCTTTTGATACTGCCGGCGGTACTGAATCAGGCATTTTGATCGTGATATTCGCCAACATTAGTTTACAGAAAATGATAACAGAGATTGCACCCATGATCATTACTGTGAAGTATGCATTTCCATTTAAGTGATCAAGTTTCAACCAACCCCAGCCGCCTGCTGTTAAGCCTTCTGCTGTTGCTGACCAACCTGTATCGGCTGTTCCAGCATTGATCGTGTTCATCAATTCTTTAGGAACCGCTGTTTCTAATGTATTAGAATAAGCAAAGGCAATCCCTTGAATCAATGTAGCTAAACCAACGATACCTCCAGCTAAGTCATTTACTTTGTATGCTCTAGCTAAATTATAGCCCCAAGAAAAGGCAAAAATCAAACCAGCAATCGCCAAAGTCCCATTCCAAACAAATCCATTGATCCCAATAATGACGTTAATAACTGCGAAGAATCCTTTATCTGCAGCAAGATTCGCTGCATAGTCTGAGAAGAATTGCTGCGGCAGGTCACGAATGATCGCGTTGATCATTACGGCGATCGAGCCGGCCATTGTTGCTGGCATTGTACCGATAAAAGCATCACGTAACGCAACTAAGTGTTTTTGTGCACCGATTTTACCAGCTACCGGCAGAATGTACTTCTCCATCCAGGCTGTTAATCCATCCATTTTTTGTTCCTCCTATAAATAATATTTATTTAAAGAGTAAGCTACTCTTCAAACCCGTTTGACTGAAGTCCCGTTCAAAAAACTTCGTTGTCTACTTTCTCCCGTTCAAAAAAGAAAATAAAACAGTTTATTCGTTGTCCATACGACGATACAAATCGATGATCTCTTTCGCTAAATCTGTAAACGCAATCGATGTCATCAAGTGATCTTGACTATGAACCGTTAATAATGTGACTTGAATATGATTTCCTTGGGCTTCCTGCGTCAGCATTCCTGTTTGAGAATGATGGGCTTGCACCAATGATTCCTCTGCATCCGCAATTTTTTGATCTGCCAACTCAAAATTTCCAGCTTTCGCTGCGGCAATCGCTTCCATTGCATCGCTCTTAGCATTACCGCCATACATGATCAAGCCCATTACTGCTTCTAAATTTTGTTGATCTTCCACTTTTTGTTAACTCCGTTCATCGATTATTTTTTCTTGCTTATTTATCCATCAAAGCGATTGCTTGATCCAATACTTTTTCACCGTTCATCATACCGTAGTCTGACATATTGATCACATCTAATGGAATTCCTTTTGGTTCTAATTTTTGTTCAAATTGTGATTTCATGAAGCGTACTTGCGGGCCTAAAAGTAATACGTTTACATCCTTTGCTTCTAAGTTATTGTCTGCATCTGATGCTGATACAGCGAAGATATCTGCTTCCATCCCGCGATCTTCTGCCGCTTTTTGCATTTTTGTTACTAATAAGCTTGTGCTCATTCCTGCTGAACATACTAACATGATTGTTTTTTTAGCCATTTTCTGACACTCCTTCTAAGTTGTTTGTTGTACTTACACTTTTATATAAAGCAAAAAGCGTGCCAAAAATTGTATAGACCAAAACCAGTATTAGCAAGGTTTTGGTCTATACGTTTTGTGTACACACTAATATTTCTTGATTACACTGTATAAAATGTGTGCGTTTTCTTTGTTGATTCTATAGTGTTTAAAGCGATTTCTATATTTCTCATTCTTAGCAATTATTTATACTCTTTATTTACCTTTTTATTTGTTCTTCTGCTGCAGGAACCCAGCTGATATCATCTATCTCTATTATATAGGGACTGCAAAACACCTTTCCTAACGCTTCTTTTTTATAAAATTTACTTTTTTCTTTTTGCTAAGAAATGCTAAAATGAGAGAATCATAAAAATTTACAATTGCTTCAACTAAACTTTCCACGTAAATTACTCCTTCTCATCATTTTAGAGAAGATCTAAAACGATCTTCAGCTATTTTCTTTTTGCTTCCCTATAAACATTGTTTATTTTTATTTACTTAAACACATTGTCCTCTTTAATAATCGACATAGATACTGCATTATGTAATTTTTTCGTTTGCTTATTATAAGATAATTCAACATTGAATCTCTATACAAAGCCTTCGCATTTTTCATTATTAAGTCAAAACTATCCAGTATTGTTTTTATATCATAATTTTTAAAGTGATGATCAATTTTTTTAATTTACTGTCATACTTACAGTGTTAAGATTTGTAAATAAAAGTACTTTTTCTTCAGGAACATTTGATAATTATTCTATTATTAAGTCTTCGATTTTTAGAATAGGTATGCTACAAAATTTCTCTTCATGAACTGTGCTGCAATTGGTTCTAGCAAAAGAAATTTTTCCATCCAGTCTCATTGCCAAATCGAAAAACAAAAGGTCTATATTCTCTTTCTAACTATCTGCATCTCGCCGTTACGCTTTTACTTTAGCATTGTTTTGGGCGGGTGGGTTTGATACAATGTTAGTAATTTCTTGGTTCGACTATTGCCGATAAGGTGAAGCGATTACATAGGATTATTTTGGAGGATAAAACATGAATTCAACAGTTACTTTCTATATTACTCGACATGGTGAAACATTACTTAACCATTTACATAAAGCACAAGGCTGGGTAGATTCCCCATTGACTGAAAAAGGGATCCAAACAGCTTCACAATTAGGACAGCAACTGAAAAATGTCAAATTTTCGGCTGCATTTTCCAGTGATGCATCCAGAGCTTTAAATACTGGAAAAACCATATTAACTGCGCAGGGGCAAAATGAACTGCAAGTTATTACTGATAAAAGGCTCCGTGAGTGGTGTTTGGGCTGCTGGGAAGCAGAACATAATGATAAGTTTATTTCCAGTATGATGAATGAATTACAGATACAAAATGATTTTGCAGAACTTAATTTCCGTCTGCCGGAAGTTCATGAGATTATTTATAAATCCGACACAACAGGTATGGTTGAACCGTTTCATATGATTACGGATAGATTGGAAAGTTTTCTCAAAGATACAGGTGATCATTTTATTCACTTGAATAATCCGAGCATCCTGATCGTTACTCATGCTTTTACTATTAAAACATTGTTATATTTGTTTTCAAAAGAAATGTTGCGAAAAAAACCTAAAATCAAAAATGTCGATATTATTTCTATTAAATGGGATGGTAAAAGTTTTTCTCTCCTTACATGATAAGCATCATTCGCCTTTGCGGCTCAGGGCGATAATGCGAGTAACAAGTTCCTCAGGCAGGCACTTGTTACTGATGCTTTTTTAGATGCCCACATATTCTGCGCTGCTTCAGTCTAATTTTCAAAATCGATCACAATTACAGAAAAGTCTTCCATATACAAATACTTTCTAAAATCTTTATCCTTTAATTCAAAGGTTATGACGAAAGCAGCTGCGCCATTGCACTGCAATAACCAATAATTTCATAATATTTATCATTCTCTTCTATTTGTTTTCTTCCTAATGATAGTTTTTGGATCTCATTCATGTTGCTACCGATTCTTTTTAAGATTCTTAGTGATCTTTCTACATAAGTTACCATTTATTTCTTTAAGAAATCCAGTCATTTCAATACTAATCCTTTTTGTTAAAGCACTAACTTCTCTATACATATCTCAATAGAACTCTTCTCACCAAATTTTATCCAATTTATCTGAATAATACATTATTGCTTTTTGATAAACTCTAATCTCTTTATCTTCAGAGGTTGTGGCAATTAAGCGTAACAAAATTTCCATACCTTCTGAAAACTGATTCAAGTTGTATAACACCATTGAATAGAAAACTTTGAGCGCATTATTATTTGGAAACTTTTCTATCCCGCTCTTTAATGTTTTTGCAGCTAGATCATACTTGCCCAACGTTCTATATGTACTGCCTAGACCAAGAAATGCCCCTTCTAAATCGACACCATCTAAACCGTCCTTGATCGATTTTTCGTAATAATATACTGCCTCAGACTCTCTTTCTAAGATATCAAAACTCCAAGCAACCTGATAGTTTAAATAAGGATCATCATTTTCATTTTTTAATAGTTCCAACAACAACTGGTTAGATTTTTCTAGTTTACCTTCTTCCCTTAGCTGTAGAGCATCATTTATATTATTTTTCATTAGTTGTCATCCTTACTATCGTTTTTGACAATTTTTAATTTTTTAGGGTTAAATAATTAGTGTTCATTTTTGTAGGTATGAATTCTGTAATATCATATTTTGCAATCTTGTTTTGATAAAATGGATCTTCTTCAATTGCCTTATTAGCTTCCTCAATACTTTTAAACGTACCAATTATCATTCCGCCCGTTCTAGGATTTTTTCTACCTGAACAAATAAAATTTCCAGCAGAATAAAATTTTTCCAAATACTCATTATGAGCTTCTAAATACTTTTCTACCTCAGTTATTGCTTTTTGATAACTTAGATTCATAACATACATTTTAGTCATTTTCTTTTCTCTCCTTTAGTAACCCTTTTTGATACAAATTAAACTTTTAACAGCCCTGTCTCTCAAAGCAGATTGTTTCATCATTCTTTTTTATCCTTTTATTGTTAAAACGTCCGATAATTTTAATCGGCGCAGATCTGAAATTCGATAAGCAGTATTTATTCCAATCGAAAATAGCAGCACGTTTCGTTGGCCCATTTTTCCGGAGGATAAAATAGCTTTCATGGCATCGATCTGTTTTTTGTCTCGGAATGGTTCAACAATTTTCAAAAAAATCCCTCTTTTTCTAAATCTGACTTAACATCACTATAGCATTACTTAAGTCAGATATAAAGAAGTTATAAATGAAAGGCTTCTCTCGAACGTGAGTTGAGCCTTAGAGCTGTCTAGTTTTGTTGATTTTTGTAAATCTGACACAATCAGTTTCGTCAGATTTATTGTGGGTCAAATTTTTAAAAATTACTTCTTTCTTATGATCGTAATTTTTGATTGCCATAATAATTTGACCAATTTTGAACGATCCTTTTGAGTTTTGAGCAAAATTGTACATCAATATAAAGACCTTACCATATTTATGAATGATAAGGTCTTTATATTAATGATTAATTACTTATTTTACTAAAGGTCTAGTCGACACACTTCGTAATCTTGAAAACCACCCCACTGCTCGACGTACTGTGGGCATATCTTTTCCATAATTTGCCTTATAGATCGTATTAAGGATTCCCTTTTCGTCTGGGTGAGCAATACCTGTAATTCCTTTACCATCAAAATAGTAAACGGTTGGATCTCCTTCTACTTCAAAAAAGCATGGCGTATCGAAAAGCACATCTTTGCTTGGTTCAACAACTCCGCCTTCTTTCAAAAATAAAGCAACTTCATCGTTCCTACGATTGACCAACCCTTGTAAGATTTGTCCACCTGCATAAACATATTTTTTCATTTCATTTGCTGCCGCTTGCCACTGTCTACTGTTCAGATAAACTAGCAATTGTGACCCCACAAGAATCGCAGGTCCCAGATTAAAGTGAAAGCTTACTAGTGCATCAAATTGTCCTTGAGTTAATTGGACTGTCACATAATTAAAGATTCCAGCCGCATGTGACTTGATATCCTCATCCAAGAAAGTATTCGCCTGATTTTCAGTAATCGTCATTCCAGCATAAACCCCTTTAGTGTGACCATATCCAATAGTCCAGACTCCTATAGAATCTTGATAGGCTGTTAACTGGAGACCTTCCCATTTCTTGATTAAATTTCTACCATCTTGAGAAATCTTCATATTCTCATTTGCCATCATTTCACCTCCCGAATACGATTATTTTACAAGAGGGCGCGTTGACACGCTACGCAATCTTGAGAACCAACCGACAGCTCGACGTACTGTTGGCATATCTTTTCCATAATTCGCCTTATAGATTGTATTCAAAATTCCTTTTTCATCTGGATGAGCAATTCCTGTAATTCCTTTACCGTCAAAATAATAAAGAGTTGGATCTCCTTCTACTTCAAAAAAACATTTCATAATCATTTTCCTCCTATTTTTAATCAATTCTATAATAGAAATATCAGCGCTGTCATTTCTATAAACCTATTCTACTTGTAAATTACTGTCAAAACCTTTCGAAAAACTCCCACATTTCTTCTATTTAATTACTCAACCAAACTAACCTCTCATTTTACAATTGGACGTGTAGAAACGCTACGCAATCTTGAGAACCAACCTACAGCTCTTCGCACTGTAGGCATATCTTTCCCGTAATTTGCTTTATAAATTGTATTGAGAATTCCTTTTTCATCTGGGTGAGCAATCCCTGTAATTCCTTTGCCATCAAAATAATAAAGAGTTGGATCTCCTTCTACTTCAAAAAAGCATGGCATATCGAAAAGTTCTCCTGATGTTGAAATATTGCCATTTGAAATCCATTGGTCTAAATTTAAAATGTCTGTGATAGGATCTTCCCCCACATTTTTTTTAACAGGAAAACCTGCCCAGTTCGCTTGCCAACTATCAGAACCAATTTTTACCCAAACATGTCCATAGCCTCCGCCACCATTTCTATTGACTGCTATGTTTAGCGTACCAGAACCCACTTTTGCAATTCCTTGAGTAGTATACGTGCTAGGAATGTCTTTAGCATTACCTCGCGCCGCATAGGGATTCGGTGCTCCAACAAATTCAAGTACGTTTTTAATCAAACTTACACATTGACCATTTAATGCAGAATTGGACTTATCAACAGTTACTTTCCCAATAAGACTATCGAGAAAACTTCGTACCTCTCCAAGTGTTTTCGCCATATTTTACTACCTCCTAACATTTGTTTTTGTAAGATCTTACAGCGTTAGTATAGTAAATTTTTTTATGTTAAGACTATCCATTCTCTGTTAATACTCTCCCAAGTTGTGCTATAAAATTTTTGTAAAGGAAAAAAGTACGCGTCTTAATATGAAGAAAAAAGTATGAAATCATTACACATGGACTAAATGAAAAAGAAATAACTTTTAGACAACTCTTATTCAATGTCAAAAACCAATGTTTTTGGCATAGACATTTTTACACTTAGTCCTCACTTAAAGAAAACGATCCTTCCACATCTGCTTAAAAAACTGATTTCTCCTTATACTCATAACATTTTAGTCATGTTTTTTTCAAATAATAGTTTTATCCTATATTTACTAGTCCATTATTCAACATAAATAAAATATACACCCAATGTGTCTACAAAGCCACTGTATATAACGATACAGCAGCATTCAATAATCTAACCACACATCGATTTTCATTTTCAAAGTTCATTTTTTTATGAAATCAACATACATCCTATCGAATAGCTTTTACATCATACAAAAAACGCTCGATCATTTCTCAATGATCGAGCGTTTTTTACTTATTGCTTCGCTGCTTCTTCTTGTTCTTGTTTCAAGAATTGATCTGTTGCCACTTTAACAAATGGGATGTAGATCAAGACTGAGATCAATAAGTTGACTGCGGCTAAAACACCGCCGGCAATACTCTTCGTTGCCAAGAACCCGCCGATGATCGGTGGTGTTACCCAAGGTGGCATAAATGTCGCACCTGGCACTAGCCCGCTAGCTGTAGCAACATAAGCTGTTGTTACAAGAACCATTGGTGTGATGATAAATGGAATAAACATGATCGGATTTAATACGATCGGAAGTCCGAACATCACTGGCTCATTGATATTGAAAAGTCCTGGCGCTAAACTTAAGTTTGTGATGACTTTGTACGGTTTGTTTTTGCGCCCTACGATAAAGATTGCGATCAACAGACCTAATGTTGCGCCTGTTCCTCCTAAGTTTACAAATGAATCGAAGAAAGGTTTGTTAACGATATACGGAATTTTTTCGCCCGCTTCAAGTGCTTTGATGTTTGCATCGATCGCTGGTACATTGATCGTTTGCATCAGTGGATCGACCATGTTTGCACCATGTAAACCGAAGAACCATAAGAATGGTGTAATAAATGCCAACAATAATGCTGAAGGATAGCTATTTGCTAAGCCCATAAATGGTTTTTGAACTGCTTCGTAGAATGATACAACGATATTTTCAACGCCGAATCCGAAGAAAATAGATGTGATCAAGCTGAATAAACTGATCGTGATCATCGCTGGCAGTAATGCAGCAAATGATTTAGCCACTGCTGGTGGTACACCATCCGGCATTTTGATCACTAATTTTTCGTTTCCAACTAATCTTTGGAAGATTTCTCCTGAAATAAGTGCAATAACTAAAGCAATAAATAATCCTGTTGCATCCATACCGCTAAGTCCGCCAACTGCGAAGAACGAAGCAACAGATACAGTTCCGGCTGCGATGCCGTCTTTACCATAAGATTTTACTAAATTATAAGCAACTAAAAAGGCAATCAAAACTGAGAAAATAGCAAAGGTACCATTCCAGATATTTCCACCGAAGCTCTTCCAGATCGGTGCATCATTGACAAGCATTGGAAATAGCTTATCCATTAAGTCTGAAAATCCTGGAATCGGTAGGTTATTGATCAGCACTGCAAGTGCTCCTAAAATCATTAACGGCATCGTTACGACAAATGCGTCACGAATAGCCACTAGATGGCGTTGTGCCGCAATCACAGATGCTTTTGGCATGAAGTATTTTTCCATCCATTGAACAAATTTGTTCATTTTGTGTTTCCCCCTAAACAATATTTATCTAAAAAGCAAAATGCTTTTCAAATCGTGTTGACAACGTCCCGTTCAAAAACGTTGTTTTTCTTATTTGTTATCCATACGACGATATAAGTCGATGATTTCTTTTGCCAAGTCAGTGAAGGCAATCGATGTCATCAAGTGATCTTGGCTGTGAACTGTTAATAATGTAACTTCCATGTGGTTTCCTTGTGCTTCTTGTGTTAGCATGCCTGTTTGCGCGTGATGTGCTTGTACTAGAGATTCTTCTGCGTCCTTCACTTTTTGATCTGCTAATTCGAAGTCCCCAGCTTTGGCTGCTGCGATCGCTTCCATTGCATCGCTTTTAGCATTTCCACCGAACATGATCAAACCCATTACTGCTTCTAAATTTTGTTGTTCCATTTGTAAAACTCCTATCCACTTTTTATTTTTTGATTGACTGTTTATTTATCCATTAAAGAGATTGCTTGATCCAATACTTTTTCGCCGTTCATCATACCGTAGTCTGACATATTGATCACATCTAATGGAATTCCTTTTGGTTCTAATTTTTGTTCAAATTGTGATTTCATGAAACGAACTTGTGGACCTAATAATAAGACGTTTACATCTTTTGCTTCTAAGTTATTGTCTGCATCTGATGCTGATACAGCGAAGATATCTGCTTCCATTCCACGCTCTTCTGCTGCTTTTTGCATTTTTGTTACTAGTAAGCTCGTGCTCATTCCTGCTGAACATACTAACATGATTGTTTTTTTGGCCATTTCCTGACACTCCTTCATTTTTTTGTTTGGTGATACTTTTATATAAGCAAGAAGCGTGCCAAAATAAATAAGCAATCAAAACCCATTACTACAAAGGGATTTGACTGCTTATTTTTGTGTACACACTGTTATTTTTCATCATACACACTGCTTAATTGTGTGTGTATTCTGTTGTTGTTTTTATTTTATTTTCTAAAAACATTCTCGTTACATGAGCGACATCCGATTCCGTGAAAGAAACCCGATAGGCCTTTTCGATCACCATTAAATTTGTTCTGGTAACGTCTGCTTCCAAACGGTTCTTCTTCAAGAATGCCGCTAAGCCATCAAATTCTTTGGTCGGTTCTCCTTTTAAACTAGCATCCACTAGAAATGCTAAGTGGATCACGATTCCCGCGTCAACGCCCGGTTCTACAATAATATGCATATCCGTTTGGATTTGATGGACCGTTTTTTGCAGCATGACGATCAGCTTTTGTAGTGAGTCGACGGCTGTAATTGTTCCACTCAATGATTTCACGATTTTTTCTGTTGGAACCTCATCACCGGCAATACGTTTTAGCACGTTCAGCTTCTCATCGTCGAAAATATCGAAGGCTGAGAAAAAGGGAATATTTTGATATTCAACATCCACCGTTCCAGCAATTGCTTTGATCTCATATTCTTCCATCAAACCGTCAATATGTTTTTTAAAAGCTTCGCGTTCCAAAAACTGCATTTGAATGATCTCAACTTTATTTTCATCGATCACAGGTAAGATCCGTTGATATAATTTGGCTGCAACGCCCTCCCCAGTGAAGCACGTGACAACCACCGCTTTTTTGATTTCCTTTTGATTCTGCGGGCTTGTTCGGAATTGTTCTCTAATGATACTTTCAAAGGACATTTGGATATTTTGATAAATATCTTCCAAGCTTCTACCTACACTTGCCATTCGGATCGCTTCTAAAACGATCATCGTACTCGTCATCGTAATGGCTTTTGTACGAATCCCCGTTTCTTCGAAAATCAGATTTCCAAATGAATTCAGTGAACCCATGTCTGTCAAAAGCAGCATGCCATTCGCTAATTCTTCTCGATGCGATAAAACAAAGCTTTTGAGCTGTTCATACATCGTCTGAACTTCCATCGTCAATGGCATGTTCATCGCTACGCCCGTTTCCGTACCCAAAAGTTCCTGCGCTGTTTTCAGCATACTGGAAGCTGTTGAATCTCCATGCATCAATACGACTACACCCACATTATTGACATGGACTTTTTCTTTGTTGCCTAAATTGATCGATAAAAACATACTGATAAAACCGATTTCGTCAAAGGGAATCTCAATATTGTTATCTTCTTCAATAATTGCAGAAAGATCCATTGCGACTTGGAATTCCTTTTTCATGTTTTTGCGTACATTATTTAAATTGGGATGTACAATCACATGTCCTTCCCGCACACGCTCGATCGTGCTTTGTAAATGCAGTGCAAAGGCAAAACGTGCTTTTTCGTTATATGTACGCTCTAATCTTTTTTCAGCAATATCATACAAGCGGTCTGTCAATTTCCAAATATGCTCCGGCAATAATTCTTTGTGCACAGGATTTTGGGTCAATTCATCCACATAGGTTTGGAAATAGGCATCCATATCACTGGATATCAATTGCTCTAAGTCAACGTTTTCTAGTTCATTGGCTGACAGCTTTGCAACTTTTTCTTCGATTTCATTATAAACCTGCATATCACGTGCCGGATCTTGAGACCATACAACTTCGTTTGTACCAGGCTCAAATGAAAGATAATTACTTTTACTGTCTACAAATCGATCCAAGCGATCAGAAACTTCTTTGATTTTCAATAGTCCTTTTTGCACTTGCAGCGGCAAGTCACTTTTTCTAATTACTAAACTTTCTTCATTATGTGTTCGATAATGGAGAAAGGATTTGGCACAAACTAATTTCAAATCACGTTTTACCTGACCGATATTGCCTTCTGCATCATACAGCATGAATGCAAGGATCGCATCACGTTTGATATCGATTCGTTGATTTAAACGGTTAGCCTCCTGCTTGATAAACAAGGAAATGATTTCATACCGCTCATCAAGTGAACGAGCATCCAATGAAGGCAATGTGATCGCCATTGGAATTCGCCGATTGAACGTTGTTAGGAAGCTTTCGGAAGATTCTGTTGTCGCACCAATGATTTGTACCGACGCTTCATAAGTCTGCCCGCTTTCACCTAAAGGACGGTAAATTCCTTTATCGATAAAAGTAAATAGCATTTCCTGACCTTCAGGCGGCAAACGATGAATTTCATCAAGAAACAAAATACCGCCATCCGCTTCAGACATCAAGCCGGGACTATCTTCATTGGCGCCTGTATACGCACCTTTTTTCACTCCAAAAATATGTCCGAAAAGCAATTGAGGATTCTGTGCATAATCTGCACAGTTAAAGGACACAAATGGTGCATCCGGTGCTAAGGTTTTAGAATCGACTGCAAAATGATACATACATTCAGCAAATAGGGATTTCCCTGTCCCTGTTTCTCCAAAAATAATGGTGTGCAACCCGCGAGGCGGATATAAAATAGCGGCTTTGGCTTGCTGGATACTGACTTTCAATGAGTCGTTGGCTCCAACTAAATTGTCAAAGGTCACTTCACTGGAACTATCAACATGAACTTTTTCTTCTTCTGCGGCAATGGAATAGACAACCGGACGCCCGTCACTTTTGATGATCTTGCGTTCTTTGTACAACTCACTTAAATAACGACTAGCATTACTACGGTCGATCATCAATTCTTCAGCAACATCCGCTGCTGTCATCCCTTGTTTTTTCGACTCTAATACTGAAAGAATCTCATCTTTTCTAGATTTCATGGATATCCTCCTTAAATCAGGACCTTTACATCGTTACTCTTTTTGGCCTTGGGACGTTTTTCGTCTAGCCCCTTTATTTTTAGAATTTTTAGGTCTCTTTTTTACTTTCTCTTTTCGTTGTTCAGTTGGGACCTTTTTTATTTTTTCACTTGAAACAGCTCGTTCTTCAGTTAAACTTTTTTCTTTTCTTGTCAAATGCAGCGCACCTTCATAAAGAAAAATTTCTTGAGTGGTCAAGCCTATCTTCTTCAATATACGTTGGTAGTCTCTTTTCGTCGCGTCATTGACAAATGTGATCACAGTTCCAGAAGCCCCCATTCTACCTACTCGGCCAGCTCTGTGAATATAGCTTTCCTCAGATAATGGAACCTCTGTATTGATCACATAAGGCACTGCTTCAAAATCTAATCCTCTAGCAGCAATATCCGTCGTTAAAAGCATGACCGCTTTTTTACTGCTAAACTGGTCGATCGCCAATTTGCGCAATGCTTTATTTTGATCTGAAGCTAAACTGACGACTGAAAGTCCTTCGTAAACTAATTTTTCTTCTACAGCACCTAGATCAGCTACTTGATTAAAGAAAACCATGCCGCGAAAATCTGATGTATAAGACAAGCTTCTTAAATATGCGCTTTTCTTTCGCGGAGATAGGTTCATATAATAATGATTGACCGTTCCAGCAGAATGATCTTCATCCGTCACATCGATGATCGTCAGCTGCTCTGCTAGTTTCTGTGCTTCTTCATTTACTCGATCCGCTGTCGCAGAATAAAAGACAAGCTGAAAGTCGGTCGGAGCGCTAGTCAAAATCTGTTTCGTCAAATTCATTTCTTTTTCATGGAACAATTGATCGACTTCATCCATCACGATCGTTTTCAGTAGGTGGCTTTTGATTTTTTTAGCTTTGATCAACTCCAGCACACGTCCCGGTGTCCCTACTAAAATTTCTGGTTTCTTTTTTAGCTTTTCTACTTGGCGGCTAACGTTAGCACCGCCGATCAACAATTGTGTTTTTAGCTCAAGTAGTGATGCCCAGTCACGAACAACCTGACTGATTTGCATAGCCAGCTCTTGTGATGGTGCTAGAATCAGTAACTGACTCCCTTGTGCTTTTTCTACATTTAGAAGAAGAGGCAGTACATAGGCTAAGGTCTTTCCTGAGCCTGTGGGTGAAATCCCTAAAACGTTTTGCTTTTCTTTAAGCGGCTGAAAGCTTTTTGCCTGGATGATCGACGGCTCGCTAAAACCAGAAGCTTGCCAATGTTCTTGCCAAGCTTCTGGTGTATTCTTGATAAATGTCATAGTAATCCTTTCTTATTTAAAACGATTTATTCTTTATCCGCATCAAAAACAATGCCGGCACTTTTTCTTAAGGTTGTTAATACTTTATTGACATTGCGTGATAACTCCACCCATTCTTCGTAACGGGCACCCTGAACTGGATCATTAGGATTTTCGAGAACATCCGCAAAATCGTGTGCTTCTTCGATCATTGGATTTTCTTCTGTCGTAATCGAAATGATGTCACGTTCTTGGTGATTGCGGTCATGAAATTCTGCTTTACTGATTGCATTTACACTATCTAAAATCAACGTGCCGCCTTCAAAATAAATTTCAGAATCTAAAAAGGCATCTGCATTTTTACCCGTTTGCAGTGTTACATCAAATAGGTCATAGCGTAATATTGCCGTGCCCATACCATCGACGCCTGTCGGCAGCTTACGGGCAAAATAATGACTTTCATTTGGCATACCGAACCAACCGACTGCTGCATACACTAGGTAAACACCTAAATCAGCGATTGCTCCGCCAGAAAAATGTGGAGAAAAAATATTTGGTTCTTGTCCAGCTAACACTTGGTCGTAGCGGGAAGAATATTTCATATAGGTAAAGTTTGCACCCATGATTTGGTTTTTAAGTGGTAATAAGTCTGCGATTTTCTTAAAGCTTTTTTCATGAACATTTCGAGCAGCTTCAAAGAAAAATACCTTTTGTTGATTCGCTAATTCAATGATTTCAGCCATTTCTTCTGGTGTAGAAAAAGCTGGTTTTTCAACGATGACATTTTTCCCTGCCAAAATCCCTTGTTTCGCTTGTTCAAAATGTAGGGAATTAGGTGAAGCAATATATACAGTATCCATGTGTGCAATGCCAAAGAACGTTTTTAAATCAGTTGCATACTCTACATCGCCATATTCTGCACCAAATTTTTGTGCCGTTTCTAATTTGCGTGAATAAACCGCTGTTAAATCATAACGATTTGTTTCTAATGCTGCTTTGACAAATTGATGGCTTATCCAGTTTGTTCCAATAATACCTAAGTGAATCATCTTTACCCTCACCTTTCTGAATTTGGATCTTCAAACTTCTTCATTACATCAAATGGGACTTGATGTGCTACTGCTATTGTATCAGGTGTAACAAGACAATTGTAAGCAATGACGCTTAACCCTTGTTTTTGTCCTGATAAAATCATTTCCGCTAATGCTGGCTGCATCATTGTATGGATCGTTGCTTCCTGAATATTTTGAAACTGAACAACAAACAAAACATAACTTTGATACCCTTCTTTAAGTGCTTCGATCAGCTCTGTCACATGCTTTAGGCCACGGAGCGTCGGTGCATCAGGAAATGCACCGATTTTTTGATTTTCTAGCGTCATTCCTTTGACCTCAACAAACGCTTGATTGCCTGTATCTGTCTCTACTAGTATATCAAACTGTGAATGAGCGAAGCGTTTTTCTCTCTTGACAGAAGTGATCTTTCCTTTAAGTTCAGGCAAAACAATCGTACCGTCTAAAATTGCTTGACTTGCTAAAGCATTAGGAACCTGACTATCGATATTGAACCAAGCATCCTGTTTTTTTACTGCGATCAGATCGTACGCTGTTTTTCTTTTTGGCGACGGTTGATAAGATAAGGCAACTTCCACCTCTGGATAGAACAATTCCTTACATCGACCAGTGTTTTTCACATGAACGGTCACGATTTCACCAGTTGCCTGAATCCTGCAGGTGGCAATGAAACGATTTGGTCTATCTATAAAATGTGCTAAATGCACGTTTGGATATGTGATCATTGTAACACCCTCTCATCAAAACAATACCATATTTCGACTGAAAAATCATTGTCAAACTTTTCATTCAATTTTATGTGCCATGCGTTCATTAAGTTTTTTTATAGGAAAAGATTTTCCAATAGTCGGTTCTTGTGTTTCATGCTATGATTGAGCTAGAGGGGATTGATAGTATGAAAAAACACTGGTCATTATTTTTAGGCGCATCACTTATTACTGGAATCGCTGGCTCGTTGTTTTTGAAAAAGCAACAAGAAAAACAACAAACAGGTACTAGTATTCCTAATTTATATAAAAGTTATATCGGTAAATGGTGGTTCGTCAATAAACAAAAAGCAACACAGCATACGTTAAGTATCGAAGAGGACTTACAAATCAGCATCGATGGGAAAAATCTCGATCATAGCTTGATCGAATTAACAAGTAAGCGCTTAGTTGTGCAAGATGAATATGGGTATCATTTGATCGTCCAATGTATCAATGATGAACCTGTATCTTTGTATGATGAAGCGGATGATGCGACGTACGTTTTAGAGAAAATCACTACTTTAAATCAAGAATAACAAAAAAATTCTGATCTTATTCAGAATTTTTTTGTTAAAGATCGCTATTTACCTCTAAATTATTAACTAGAACATAAAAGAAGCCTGTACTCAAATCTCTTTTCTTATCATTTTTTGTACTTTCAAAAAAATACCAATCATTATAAAAAACACACCTATCAAGAGCCAAGGTGCAATAGAAAAAGATTTCTTTTTTTGTGCTGCTTTATTAGTATTTTTTTCATTTGAGACTTTGGAAACAATGTCAAACTCCACTTTCCCTGTCTTTAAAATATCACATGCATTCGCATAATTTCCTAAGCCGTCACTAGCTCTTAGATACATCTTTCCAAGCTCACCTTCTCGTTTTAAGTCAATGCTAAAGTTCCCTTCACTATCAACTACTGTTTCCTGATAATGGTAATCTTCCTGATCCGTATAGAATAATTCAATTCGACAAATATTCTCAAGCTTAGGCATTTCAACTTTTCCAAACAGTTTATTATTCTCTTTATCATGATTTACTTCTTTAAAAAAAATGGTTGGTACATCACTTTCAACTAAGTACGGAACATTTTTATAATGATAAATGATCCCTTCTTCGGAGGTAAAACACAGGTCAGCAAAGTATATTCCTGTTTTATTTGTATGAACTGGATTTTTTTCATAATACATGTCCCTTATTTTAATAGAATCACGATAATAAATCGTTTCCATAAAACCGCCATACTGATTTGTAGGACCGTCTACTACAAACTTTGAAAAATACATATAAGGTTCTTTTTCATAAGGATATTCTAAATAAATCTCGCCTTTGTTCTTTTTACTACGCGTTGTTTGCCCGTTTAATAATTGCTTTAAGGCATAATGGCTAGTTAGTTCAACCGATGGATCAAACGCAGAAAAAGAAATTGTTTCTGCATAACCTAAAGTTGGTATCATAATCGCAAACAACAGTACAACTACTATAATTATTTTTTTCATAAAAAAACTCCTTTTGTGTTACACCATCCGTAACGAAAATGTAACACAAAAGAAATATTATCGAAATCAAAAACAACGATTTTGTCATGTTCTTAATTCTTTTTTAATAAAGTAACAGGTTTAACTTTATTTATTTTGAATTGATGTATGTTTTCAAAAAAACTAAATGTATTAAAGATCCTCAATTACTTTACGTTCCGTTGTTTTGCTTAATTTGCCTTCTCTTTGCCTCAATTCTGCTTCAATAGCATCTAGAGAAATTTCCTTCTCCGCCAGTAAGACTAACATGTGATAAATCAAGTCTGAGGTTTCTGCAACTAATTCTGCTTGATCATTTTTTGCTGCAATGACTACCTCAGTTGCTTCTTCTCCAACTTTTTTAAGAATCTTATCTAGACCTTGATCAAATAAATAATTTGTATATGAGCCGGTTTTTGGTTCTTTTTTCCGTAATAGAATTTCTTCATATAATTGTTCGATCATCATTATGCTCCTTTCAAATAATTACATTATAAAAACAGCTATGAGCACCTGTATGACAAGCAGGTCCCGTCTGTTCTACAGTGATCAGTAATGTATCTTGATCGCAATCCAGTACAATTTCTTTGACCTTTTGCTGATTTCCGCTTGTTTCGCCTTTGTTCCAGAGCTTTTGCCGTGAACGAGAATAAAACCAAGTCTTTTTTGTCTCCAGCGTTTTTTGATAGCTCTCTTCATTCATATATGCCAGCATCAACACATCTTTGCTGCTTTCTTCTACAATGATCGCTGGTACTAATCCTTTAGAAAAATCTGGCTTCATCGGCGCACCTCCACTCCGTTGTCTCTTAGTGTTTCTTTCAAGGTTGGTATTTTGACCTCTCCATAATGAAAAATACTTGCAGCTAACGCTGCTGAAACCGTCGTCTCTTTAAAGACTTCTACAATATCTTCAGCATTTCCACAGCCGCCAGAAGCGATGACAGGAACATTGACCGCTGCACAAATCGCTTGATTTAAAGCAAGATCATATCCTTTTTTAGTACCATCGGCGTCCATACTTGTCAATAAAATTTCCCCTGCACCTAAAGCAACTGCCTTTTTAGCCCATTCTACTGCATCCAGCCCAGTATCTTCACGGCCGCCCTTTACAAAAACATGCCAGGAATCACCTGTTTTTTTCGCATCGATCGCCACTACGATACATTGGGAACCGAATTTTTCAGCACCTTCTTGAATCAAAGCAGGTCGACTGATAGCTGCCGAATTAAGAGATATTTTATCTGCACCTGCTTGTAGCAGCTGTTTCATCTCTGAAACAGAGCGAATACCTCCACCTACTGTCAAAGGAATAAATACTTCCGCTGCTGTTCTTTCAACAACCTCGACCATTGTTTTTCGTTCATCACTGGTCGCTGTAATATCCAAAAAAACAAGTTCATCTGCCCCTTGTTCGTTGTATGCTCTCGCAATATCAACGGGATCGCCCACATCCTTAAGATCTACAAAATTGATCCCTTTTACGACACGCCCTTCAGTCACATCCAAGCAAGGTATGATTCGTTTAGTCAGCACTATTTTCCACCTCCAGCATATCTGCTAATGTGATCGCCCCATTATAGAAAGCCTTCCCTACGATCGCCCCATAAAGGTCCAACTCTGCTAAATCAGTCAAATCTTTTTTACAACTAACACCGCCGGAAGCAATAAGCTTCATTTGCGGCACTACTTTTTTTAGTTCTTGGTAGTGTTCGATCGTTGGTCCTGTCAAGGTGCCATCTTTTGCGATGTCGGTGTAAATGATCGTCTGGACACCGATTGCAGCCATTTCTTTCGCTAATTGTAAGTAGTCTGTTTCACTGACATCCAGCCAGCCGCTGACTGCAACTCGCCCTTCTTTCGCATCGATCCCTACTGCAATTTTATCGCCATACTTTTCAACCGCTGATTTAACTAAGTCTGGATCAGTCAATGCAGCAGATCCGATGATCATTCGATCGATCCCTAGTGCTGCATACTCATCGATTTGCTTTAATGTCCGAATACCTCCGCCAACTTCAATTTTGATCCCTGTGCTTTCTTTCATCTGCTGAATCAATGAAGCATTTGCTGCCTGTCCCAATAATGCCCCGTCCAAATCCACGACGTGGATCATCTGGATACCAGCCTTGTGAAATTCATTGACTTGAGCTAATGGGTCTTCATTTACGATCGTTTTCTTTGAAAAATCTCCCTGGACTAACCGAACTGCTTTTCCTTCACGAATATCAATCGCTGGTAATACGTGCATCAATAATAACCTCCTTAAACCCTTGTAAAATGGTCAATCCTTCATCACTACTTTTTTCTGGATGAAACTGTGTGCCAAAAATATTTCCTTTTGAAATCATCGCAGGTACTTTGATCGAGTATTGTACAAACGCATCGATGACATCCGGTTCACAATCAGCATAATAAGAGTGAACAAAATAAACATATTTTCCATGTACTTCTTTTGTGAGTGGTGTGTCATTTGTCACGACCAATTCATTCCATCCCATATGCGGAACTGGCATTGCAGGATCTTCCGGCAGTCGCTCACAGATGCCTTCGATCAATCCCAAGCCTTCTGTAAACCCATTTTCCATACTGCCCTCCAATAATAGCTGCATCCCTAAGCATACGCCTAATATTGGTGTTCCTCGCTGAGCTGCTTCTTTGATCACTTCTACTAATCCGCGTTGTTTTAATTCTTTCATCGCTAAAGAAAAAGCACCCACACCAGGTAAAATCAGTCCTTCTGCAGCTAAAATTTCTTGTGGATCTGCAGAAATTTTATTTTCAAGTCCTACGTGATTTAAGGCTTTTTGAACATTTCGTGTATTTCCTGTATCGTAATCAATGATAATGATCATCTACAAAATTCCTTTCGTGGAGTTGACTCCCTGAATCTCCGGATTTTCTGTTATCGCTTCTCGTAATGCGCGACCCGTTGCTTTGAACAATGCTTCGATCTTATGGTGTGTATTTTTTCCATGTAGAATTTTTAAATGTAGATTCATTTGTGTATTGAAAGCCAGCGCTTGGAAAAATTCTTCAGTCAATTCTGTATCGAATGCGCCTAATTTAGGATTATCAAAGTCTGCATCAAATACTAAGAATGAACGGCCGCTCAAATCCAGTGAAGCCATTCCCAATGTTTCGTCCATCGGTACAAAGCTTGTTCCATAACGATTTATTCCTTTTTTATCTCCTAACGCATCCTTTATACACTGACCCAAAACAATTCCTACATCTTCTACCGTATGATGGCTGTCCACCTCCAAATCGCCATTCACGTTAACTTCTAAAGAGATCCTACTGTGACGAGCAAACAATGTCAGCATATGATCGAAAAAGCCAACACCAGTTTGAATAGTTACAGGTTCTTGCTGATCTAAATTCAACCTTAATTCGATCTTCGTTTCTGCAGTGCTTCTGTTTAATGCTGCTGTTCTCATATTCTTTCCTCCTTACCTTTATTCAAAACGATAATCAACGGCGCGAGCATGAGCTTCCAGGCCTTCTTTTCTAGCTAAAATAGTCACCGCATCTTTCGCATTTGCTAATGCCTCTTTTGTATAGTATGTCACCTGACTATATTTTACGAAATCGTAGACCCCTAAAGGCGAATAAAATTTTGCTGTACCGCTTGTTGGCAACACATGATTTGTACCAGAAAAATAGTCGCCCACAGGTTCACAGGCATAGGCACCTAAAAAGATGGAGCCGGCATTTTTTATTTCATGTAAGAAGCTCATCGGATCAGGAAGCTGAACTTCCAAATGCTCTGGAGCGATCTCGTTCATGACGGTAAACATTGCTTCGATTGTAGGAACGATAATAATTTGACCCTTATTTTCAATAGATTGCTCGGCAATTTTTCTACGTGGTAGTGTTTGTAATTGTTTATAAACTTCTTTTTCTACCTGATCTGCCAGTCGTTCAGAAGTCGTCACCAAGATCGCTCTCGCTAAGACATCGTGTTCTGCTTGAGAAAGTAGATCTGCTGCTATATACACTGGATTCGCTGTTTCATCTGCCAAAATTCCGATTTCTGAAGGCCCCGCGATCATATCGATACCGACTAAGCCAAATACTTGCTTTTTAGCAGTGGCTACGTAAATATTTCCAGGTCCAACGATTTTATCCACTTTAGAAATACTTTCCGTGCCATAAGCTAGTGCAGCTACGGCTTGTGCGCCGCCCACTTGAAACACTCGGTCAACTCCTGCAATTTTTGCTGCTGCTAAGATCACATCTGGAATACCCGAGCTTGTCGGCGGCGTGACCATGATGATTTCCTTTACTCCTGCGATCTTTGCCGGCAAGACATTCATCAATACAGAAGAAGGATATGCTGCTGTCCCGCCAGGCACATACACCCCTACCCGTTCTAAAGGTAAAACCAATTGTCCGCGTATCACACCTGACTTTTCACTGTCCATAAAATTAGACTGCTTTTGCTTTTCATGGTAACTGATGATATTTTCTTTAGCCTTTTTTAAGCTGTCGATCACTTCTTTTTCTACACGAATATAGCCTTGTTCGATCGTATCCTTACTAACCTCCAGCTCTGTTAGTTCGACGTGGTCGAATTGGTTGGAATAGCGTCTAAGTGCCTGATCCCCATATTGTGCAACTTCTTTAATGATTGTTTCAACTTGTGCTTCTACTTCCAGTGTATCATTTTGTACTTGCGTATGTTCACGTTGCAATGCTGTTAAAATTTCAGATGCTTCTCCTTTTAATCTTTTCATCCTCATCGCTCCTCTCTTTCAATAACCGCTTCCAGCTCTGTAAATAATTGAAAAATTGCTTGACGTTTTCGTTTTAACTTTGCTTTATTGACGATTACACGTGCAGAAACAGGGCAAATATCTTCAAAAATTTCCAACCCATTTTCCTTTAGTGTTGTCCCTGTTTCAACGATATCAACGATTGCATCTGCTAATCCTAAAACAGGCGCGATTTCGACAGAGCCTTCGATCTTGATGATTTCTACATCTTCGCCCTTCGCTCGAAAATGTTCAGAAGCAACAGTGGGATATTTTGTAGCGATCCGTTTTCTTTTATAATCATTCGGCTGATAGTCTGGTATCGAAGCGACTGAAAATTTGCACTTTCCGATCCCAAGATCCAGCATTTCATAATAACCAAAGGGATTTTCCAGCAAAACGTCTTTCCCGACGATCCCAATATCTGCCACACCATGACGAACATAGGTCGTCACGTCCGCTGCCTTCACTAATAAAAAAGTAAAGCGTCGATCAGGACTGTCGAAAATCAATTTCCGTTGTTTGTCCATCATAAATGAAATATCGATCCCCGCTTTTTCAAAAAGTGCCAGCGTTTGCTTCTCTAATCGTCCTTTGGTCAAGGCAATCGTTAGTTTAGTCATATTCATTCACCGCCTTTTTCGTCTGGATTCCCTGTTCATCGATTTCAATGATTTGCTTATAGTGCCATTTTTTCCCGTAGTTCAGTGCTTCTTCCAACGAGTCAAATAGAGATAATTGATACCCCGTATTTTCTTTGACTAAAGCCTCTGCCCACGGCAAGGAAGCTAGTGAACTATGAACTAATGTTGTTGGTTGATTCAAAGCAGCCAGTTCTCCGCATTGATACTGGATCGCTACTAAAGTATCTAAATTGATGCCCAAACCAACAGCCGGAATCATCTTCGAGCCAAATTGTTCAGCTAAATGATCATAACGACCGCCCCGCAAAAAGATATCTGCTGCAAGGTCTGCATAGCCACTGAATAAAACACCTGTATAATAATCCATCAATGCCACATGACCTAAATCAAGCGTCAATGACAAGTCTGGATATTGTCTGTTCATCACTGTTGTCAATTCTTCCAATTCCCCGATCACCTGCATGATCTCTGATTGCTTTGGCAATATCGTTCTTGCTTTCTCTATAACTTCTGTTGCTTCACCGAACAATTCTGGGATAGCACAGATAAACGCATCTAGTTTACTTGGATGTTTTGCCGTGAATCGTGATAGATCAGTCAAATTTTTATTTTCAAAACAGCTTTGTAAGTCACTTTTTTCTTTTGCGTTTAAATTTAATGACGAAACGATCAAACGAAAAATTTTGGCATGCCCTAACTCGATGTGAAAGTTGGGAATAGCCAATGTATTTAAGATGTCTACTGCACAAACCAAACACTCCACTTCTGCTTTCAACGAAGAATAACCGATCAATTCGATGCCTGCTTGTGTCAGCTCATTTTGTTCTCCTAACATTTCATCATTCGCTCTAAAAATTTTCCCGCTGTACGATAATTTCAATGGCGGCTGGATCCCGGCTGTAGCAATTACCCGACCGATCGGCTTAGTCATGTCAGGACGTAAAACTAACAATCGTCCATTTTTATCAAAAAAGCGGTAGCAGTCCTGCAGATTGCTGTCTTTATTCAAAAAAACTTCCTCAAACTCGATGATCGGTGTATCTACCCGTTGATAACCTCTATGTGTCACAACATCATTGACTTTTTTTTCTAATTGATAAGCACCATTAGCTTCTCGAAATAATTTATCTCTCGTTCCTGATGGTAAACTGCGGTTCCATTTCATTTTTTTCCCTCCTCAAAAGCTGTTTGTTAAATAAAAAAATCGTCCCCTTGGCAAATAAGCCAAGAGGACGAGAAATTTTCACGTGGTCCCACCTCAGATTCGTCTTTATCTCACGACAAAAACCTCTGTTAGTTCAATAACTAAAAAGCGATAACGGGCTCTCCGATTTTTCCTACTGATTCATAATAAATATCCGAATGATTTTTCAGAAAAACAACTGACAGGCGTGTTCAATGAGGAATCGCTATTTCCTTGCAGCATCCGGAAACTCTCTGAAACGAATCGATTCATTTACTATTCTGATCACCGTTTTTTCATTTGATTCTCATATATTTCTAAACAATTTATCACGAATTTCGAATTTAGTCAATAGTTATTTTGGGAAAATACAACTTCGCACTACAGGAAATCTTTTTAGCAAACATATCAGGTATACTAAACTTATTCGTAATAAAGGAGTTTTTTTATGACACCAGATATGTTGAATCACTTACTGAACGAGATCGAGGAACATCTGACAGCAGAAGAACTAGCAAAAAAGAGCGGTTACTCTGTTTACTATTGATTTGTGTCGCCTATTTTGAAGATCAAGAAAACAAAGATGAGACGTTTAAACGCTTGGCAGCAGCTAATCGGAACATGCTGACATTTATCATCCATCAGCAAAAGCTGATACAATCAATTTTTAAAGAAATCAGTCACTAAACAAACAAGGAGACCGAGACAAAACGAAGCATCAGTTTTGTTTCGGTCTTCAAAGCCGAATAGATAGTCAGAAAAAAGGCGCCCTTTCGAAATAACCACTTTTTCTTATCTTCTTTGCTTATTCATTATTTTTGTTAAAGCATCACCGGAAAATAAACATCCACAACATTTTTATCTGCCTCTGTCGTATTCGGATCTGTTTGATAAATCTCAAAAGGGGCTCCACCCATTTTATAGCCTTTTTCTTCAATCCATTTTACTAACTTACTGTAAACTGAATCTAATTCAGCATACGGACCGACATACGTAGAAAATGCGCATAAAGAAGAAGAAAGGATTTGAGTCTCTTTTGTCTGTTCAGCAACCGGAACTGCCAGTTCCATATCAGCATTTTCCGGATCAAAGTCCGGGCTATGATAGATCGTCATTGGCGGAGCTGTGGGTGTTAGTTTTTCTATCGTTATTTTCTCAAATAACTCAGCTAAGCATTGACCATATCCATTCACATTCATAGTCTTTCTGATCGAACGAATATTTCTCTCTGGTACCTCAGTTAATTTCACTTCGATTTTCTGTAAATAAGTCATTATTTTTTTCCCCTTTTCTAGTGTGTGCAGATCATTATCTAAACGATCAAGCAACAAGGAGTAATCCTGCATCTTACGGGTGATTTCTAGTTTCTTTTGATTGATCGTTTGCTGCAGCAACACTTGATCTTGTCCGCTATTCAATACTTGTTTGATTTCTTCTAAAGAAAACGTATATTCCTTTAGCCGTTTGATCAGCAGAATCGTCTCCAGCTGATCGACATCATAATAACGATAGCCACTGGCTACGTCTGTATAACTTGGTTTTAATAGATTGATTTCATCGTAATAACGCAATGCTTTTTTTGACACTTGGGAAACCTTTGAAAAATCACCAATCGATAGCATGGTTACCTCCTGATTTTTTATTTTTGCCTCGAGACATTCTTAGCATATAGCTTCCAGTAAGGGGAAGGTCAACTGTAAATCGTAAACTTTTTTACGTTGTCTTTTTGATCGTCACTACAGCATAATTCAATAATTCAAGCACACGTGAAAAAAACAATGCTTCAGCAAAAGGTTGGTCCTTTTTGAATACACTAGCAGCCTCTTTGAATCGGTGATCGATCGCTTTATATCTGGGAGAAGCAACTTGAAAGCTGCCTCGTTCTTCGAAAATCTGCTTATATTCTGATTCAAAATCAAGCAATTTCGCTACTTTTTTTAAATGTTCAGCTGAAATTTCTATCGTACTTTGAATAAGCTCTTCATTGGTCTCAGTGATTGAGTAGCTCTGTTTTTCAGCGATAAAATAAAGATCTCCATAGACGATCGGATAGCTCTTTTCACCGATATTGATTTGACCGTTTTCGATAAATAATTGCATGATTTTAAGGGTTGTTTGACTTTTTCTTTCTGCTGCAGCTGCTCCTATTGTTTGATACGTACACTGGATTTCGGGTCTCATCTTGCTTCCTTCTTTCCTCTTGATTTTTATTTATTCTAAAAAAGTTCTAAAAAACTGCAGGCAATTCAGTGCAATTTTTCAGAACAGGTAGTGTTGGATTATTCTTATATTTTTAAAGTGTCTCGATCTTTCCATTAAAGTGGATATAGTCTGTCATTGGTGTGATAAATTGAACACTGTCTTCCGACAGGTAAACATTTGGCTTATTTTGATCTTCATATACAAGTAATTCAAGTTCCATACTGAACGATGCGGCCAAAGATAAGTCTTTCGTTTGAAACATAAACGCTTTAGCTTGATTTTCAGTTAGCTTGCCTTCGTCAAATTGAGCTTTGATCAACTCCCACTCTCCGCCCTCAAGTCGCTCACTGATCACCGCTGTATCTGTAATGATTTGACTTGGCTCACCTAGTTTACTGATAACTTCAGCTTTCGTATATTGTGAATAATCCGGCACAAACGCGGAAATATTTCCATCACCTGACGATTCATAACTTACCTCTTCATCATCATCTTCCGGATTCGGAACAAATAGCGAGTCATTTAGCGCTTCATTGCCTTTTGTATTCTCTTTGCTGCTTTCCTTTGTACTTGAAGATTCTTTTTCTTTCGTACTGTACTTTGTTTCTTTGGTCGTGCTTCCAACCGTACTGCTTGAAATCGTTACTTCTTTTGTTGTATTCTCTGTTTCTATTTCTTTTTTGGGTCCGCAGCCGCTGATAAATAACAGCATCAACCCACAAACGACGATCGTCTTTTTCATTGTATATTCTCCTTTAATCCAATCAACCAACCTATATCAAGCTTATCATACCCTGCAATGAAAATAAACATCATTGAATGGCTGACATAGCTACTTACATTGCATTTACTTGCTCGTCTACGCACATTTTTGTAAGATAACTGTTCGTTAAATCCCACGCTAAAATGGATTATTTTTTTTATACTGGTAAACGTAATGAATAATTGATTTAGGAGAATAAAAATGAACGCAAACCAATTAAAACTATTTATGATGGGCTTGATGGTACTGGATCATCTAGCTCCATTACTACCTCCACAGTTTGTTGTCCCCTTCAATATATTGACGCGCTGTGTCGGTGTATTTTTCGGATTTATGGCTGTTGAAGGCTTCCATTACACTCGCAATCGAAAAAACTATCTGCTCCGCTTATACAGCTGGTCCTTTATCATGTTCGCAGGTAACACGCTACTGAACATGACGGTTTTGAAACAATCGATTTGGCAGCTCCATAACAATATTTTTCTGACCTTAGCGGTCGGTGTCAGCCTTTTATGGGCGATCGATTTTGCTATCCGCATCAAAGAACCGTTTTTTAGAATCTCTGCAAGTATACTGGCATTCATCTTACTCGCTATTTCTATAACTGGAATGGTTGAAGGCGGATTTGTTATTATTCCGTTTATGCTGATCAGTTATTTTTTCAGAACTCGTTCAAAGAAAAGAGATTTGGGGTATTTGATTTTTTCTGTCTGTCTATTGCTCATGGTGATCGTTGGTTTACCTGACTACTCGCTAGAAACAATCAAAATGACTTTAGAAACAAATCCGGAATTTCTATTTATCACTGTAATTCCGTTCATTCATTTGTATAATGGACAAAAAGGCAGCAATAGTCCATTCTTTAAATATCTTTTTTATGTTTTTTATCCAGCCCATTTATGGCTGATTGCCTTGATTGCTACAACAGTTCACCGTTAAAAAAGCAACACTACTGACGACTGATCTGTAGTGACCCCAAAAAGTTAGACTTTTTATAGAGTGGATTTTTCCACTCTATTTTTATGCAGTTTTTTGATTGTAGTGTCGAAATTCTACTGGGCTTTTCCAGTTAAGTTTTTCTTTGATTCGGTGATGGTTATAATAATAAATGTAGTTCTCAATTGCTTCTCTTAATTCATTTTGACTTTGATAGATTTTTCCATAGTACACTTCTTGTTTTAGGATGCTGAAGAAATTCTCCATAGGAGAATTATCTAAACAGGTTCCTTTTCGAGACATACTTTGAAAGATGTTGTTGTCCTTTAATGTTTGTATATAGGCATTCATTTGATAAGCCCATCCTTGATCAGAGTGGAAGGTGCGACGATAGGGACAATCATTTGTTTGAGAAATTGCTTCTTCTAGCCCTGCTATAACGGTTTTACCATTTGGTTGATTAGAAAGGCTGTAGCTTAGAATTTCACTGTTATACATATCCATGAACGGATCTAAATATAGTTTTTTCTGTCGAAGAATGCCCGAGCCATCTGTTTCATAGTATTTAAATTCAGTTGTATCCGTCGTGATTTTTTGATGAGGGACAGAGGTGTTGAATCGGCGATGAATCAAATTTTTAGCTACTTTCCCAACGGTTCCTTTATAAGAATTGTACTTCCTAGATTTCTTGGTAAATGCTTTGACTTGTAACTTTAACTTTTGAATCAATCGCTGCACTTTCTTTTTATTTACTTGATAGCCACGTCGTTTCAATTCCTGTGTCATTCTTCTATAGCCATAATGTTGATGTTCCTTACGAATCGCTTGAATTTCTTCTTCGATTGTTTGTGTTGATGTTGTTCTGTCGAGGCGTTTTTGCCAGTACATATAAGTGGCTTTTGGAAACCTTAGGGTTTCCAGAATGTCTTTTAATCGAAAGTATCCTCGGAGGCTGTGAATGATTCGCGCGATTCGTTCATTTTTTGTTCGTCCTCTAAACGCAGTCTCCTCAATTCTTTTAAATAGGCGTTCTCAATTTTTAACATTCTATTTTCTTTTTCTAGTTTCTCTACTTGAGATTGTTCACTTGATAATGGTTGGGGTTCATTTCGTTTCTTCTTAGACATGGTAGGTGGACGTCCTTTCTGTTTAGAGAGTCCATCTATACCAAGCTTCCGATACGTGTTAAGCCAATTCGCAATCAATGATGGATTGTTCATTTTTAGAAGATTGGCTACTTCTTGATAGGACAACTCTGTCGTTAAATACAACTCTAACGCATCTAGCTTAAATTGAACAGAGTAATTCTTACTTTTCCGACTACGAAGTAGTCCTTCTTCACCAAGTTCTTTATAGGCATTAATCCATTTGCTTATTTGAGAACTATTTTTAAACCCATACTTCTTTGCGAGAACCCGTATACCTCCTTGACCGGATAAGTAGTCATGAACAAGTTTAAGTTTAAATTCAAAACTGTATTTTGCCATACAAAAAAACCTCCAAAAGTTAGATTTCTAGGTCTAACTTTTGGGGGTCGGCTCAATCGGTCGAAAGCAGTGTTGCTTTTTACTTATATTTTTCCTGAACTTTTTTTGGTAATTTGCTTAAAACTAACGCATAAGATTGTTTTAAAAAGGATACCAGTTGCTCCTCTGTAAAGGAGGAATTTTCCAACTTAAACGAATTCCAATGAGTTTTATTCGCATAATAACCTGGAACGACATCTGAATATTGTTCCCGCAAAAGCTCATTTTCTTCAGGTAAGCCTTTAACTGTCATAACTAGCTCACCCTGATTATTTTGACCAAGCATGCAAAATCCTTTCTTCTCGATTTCAAAATAGTCACAATCCCAATCTTCACGATAATAAACGGAAGCTCCTGGCCATTTCTTAGCAGCTTCTTTTAAATAATCGATTCTTTCATCCATCCTAACTTCCTCCTACTCATTACAAAAAAGACTCAACAGGTTGCCGTCCACATCTTTGATGATCGCATAATATTGTCCCCAAAAAGCGTGCCAGGGTTCTTTAAATAATTCGTAGCCAAATCCTTTCATCTTATCACAGACTTGATCTACCTCTTTAGTAGATTCACATAGAAATGCCAACTCGATTTTATCTCCCACGTCTTTTGGCGGATAACCGTAAATTCCTGCGATCATCTTTTTTGTATTCAATGAAATTCTGATTCCTGCATGATCTAATTCAACATAGTCCGCCTGTTTATCTCCCACCGCTTGGAAACCTAGTCGTTCGTAAAATAGAATCGCATCCTCCATCGATTCTACGATGATTCCTACCATATCAAGTTTCATTTGACTTCACCTTCTCTTGTTTTTTCTTTAGTATAATCAAGTGTCATACTTTTGTCTTGTATTATTCCGACATGCTTGTTGATCTTCTGTGGTGTTAAACCGGTCATTTTTTTCATTTTCTTACTATAATGAGACTGATCGAAAAAAGCATATTTTTCTACCAAGTCCAGCTGTTTTATCTGAGGATTCATTAAGATCTCTTGATAAACCTTCTGAAAACGCAATACATCAAATACTTCATACGGAGTCAACCCAATTTTTTCTTTGAACAAACGTTGTAAGCTCCGTTCTGAAATCAGTGTATTAGCAAGAAGCATGTCATAGGATCTATAAGCAGAATAATCATGAATGAAGAGTGGGATCGGTGCAGAAATCTGTCTATCCACACGATTTAGCAACTTTAGGAAATGCTGATTCAATCCCAAGATCAGCTCAGCAACAGTTGTCTTTCCTGAAAGCTGAACTGCCAGTTCCTTAGCTAAAGCTTTTTCCACTTCTGCCAATGGTCTAAGCTGATTTTTCATTTCTTTGAATGAATGATTTATAAACGGATACATCCCTCCTAAATGAAAACGAATACCCAAATGAAGGAGTTCTTTTTCAGCATAGGAATAAAAAAAAGCAGTACTCGGACCGCAAAGTTCAATGGATAAAATCTCTAATGCCGGACTCAGTTGAATGATCAAGTCTGAACATAAATCTGGAATAATGCGAGCCGGTTCCTGATTTGCTCGAGTGTAGCTGTACCAGTAGGATTGAATATATGTACGCAAACGCAGATCAGGTTGAATCTCTTGATAATGGTTTGTCAACTCCTGCCAAACTTTAGGAACATATTCTGTCATACAACTGTCCTCCTTTGATCAAAACACTCGTGATCCCTTCTCACTATCGTTTGTTTCTATCATTATAACATCAATCTGATGAAGCTTAAATTTCTCTATTGCATTTATCTTAATCAAATTTTAATATTTCTCTACTGCATGGACTTCTTTCATTTTTGAGTAAGAAGAGATCATGTAGTAAAAAACATAGAAAACGTTACCATTTCTATGTTTTTTCTACTCATCTCTATTTTATAAACGAAACAGTCGTTTTTTTAAAGATTAACATATTATTAAATGGTCAAAAAAAGTTTTTTCTGATAAACTTATCGTGATGGCTTTTTTGAAAGGATGAAATATATGACCCCGAATCGTGAAGACTACCTAAAACTAATTTTTGAATTAGGCGGCGATGAAACGAAGATCAACAACAAACAAATTGTTTCAGGTCTGGATGTTTCCGCAGCATCTGTCAGCGAGATGATTTCAAAATTAGTAAAAGAACAGCTGGTCGAACATTCACCTTATCAAGGTGTTCAGCTCACAGAATCAGGACTGAAAAAAGCTAGTACACTGATTCGCAAGCATCGATTGTGGGAAGTGTTTTTAGTTGAACACTTAAATTATTCCTGGAATGAAGTTCACGATGATGCGGAAGTACTGGAGCACGTTACTTCTCAAACTTTGGCTAATCGCTTATCAGAGTATTTAAACCAGCCAAAATTTTGTCCCCATGGCGGAGTGATCCCGGAAGATGATCAGCCGGTCCATGAAGAAAAGCGTCAAACCTTGATCGACTATCCTGTTGGGACGACGATCCGAATCGCTCGTGTATTGGATGAAAAAGACCTATTAGACTACCTAGTCTCTATTGATCTGAATATCCACGAGGAATATCAGATAGATGAGATTGCTGCATATGAAGGACCTATCAGCATCAGTAATAAGCAAAAACAATTGGCGGTCAGCTACAAAGCTGCAAGTACGATTTTTGTTGATCCAATAAATGAAAGCGGGGAATTGAAATGACTGAAAAAATAGCATTATTCACAATTTTTGGCGGTACTGGAGATTTAGCGAAACGAAAACTATATCCTTCGTTATTCAGACTATACCGTAAAGGAAATCTAGCTGAGCACTTTGCTGTTATCGGTACGGCAAGAAGAGAATGGACAGATGATCACTATCGTGAGATCGTACGTGAAACAATCAAAGATCTAAATCCGACTGCAGAAGAAGCAGAAGCCTTTTCAAGCCACTTTTACTACCAATCTCACAATGTGAACGACTCAGAACATTATGACACATTAAAGAAATTGTCAGACAAGCTAAATGAGAAATACGAGCTAGGCGGAAACCATATCTACTACTTAGCAATGGCTCCTCAATTCTTCGGTACGATCGTTCAGCACCTGAAATCCCAAGAGATTTTAACGGAAACAGGCTTTGATCGTTTGATCATTGAAAAACCTTTTGGCTCTGATTATGAGTCTGCTTATCAGCTAAACGAAGAAATCCGTGCTGTTTTCCCTGAGAAAGATATTTTTAGAATCGATCACTATTTAGGAAAAGAAATGATCCAAAACATTTCTGCGATTCGTTTTGCCAATAATATTTTTGAATCTCAATGGAATAATCGCTACATCGATAATGTTCAGATCACTTTTGCTGAAGGGCTTGGTGTTGAAGATCGCGGCGGCTATTACGATCATAGCGGCGCACTGAAAGACATGGTGCAAAACCATATTTTACAAGTCGTTGCTTTGTTAGCGATGGAACCGCCTGTTGCCTTTTCAGAAGCTGAAATCAGATCAGAAAAAGTTAAAGCGCTGCAAGCGATTCGTCTGTATTCTGAAAAAGAAGCTTTGGAAAACTTTGTTCGCGGTCAATATGGTGCCGGCAAATTGGAAGATCAACACTTTGTTAGCTACCGTGAGGAACCAAACGTCGACGAAAATTCTCAAACAGAAACATTTGTTGCAGGTAAATTTTTGATCGACAACTTCCGTTGGTCAGGCGTTCCATTTTATATCCGCACAGGAAAACGTCTAACTGAAAAAGGGACACGCATCAATATCGTCTTTAAACAAGTTCCGATCAATGTCTTTAAAGATGACGTCGATCATTGCGGAGAGAAAACAGATCTACCGCCAAATGTTTTAACGATTTATATTCAACCGACAGAAGGGTTCTCCCTAACCTTGAACGGAAAAGAAATCGGTCAAGGATTCTCTACGACTCCTGTCAAGTTAGACTACCGTCATAGCGCAGAAACAACAGGAAATAGTCCTGAAGCTTACGAAAAACTATTATTGGATAGTTTAAATGGTGACGGCACAAACTTCTCTCATTGGGATGAAGTAGCTCAATCTTGGCGGATCGTTGATATCATACGTCAAGCTTGGGATAAAACATCGGTTGATTTCCCTAATTACGCAGCAGGTTCAATGGGGCCTGATGCTGCCTTTGACTTACTTGCTCGTGACAATTTTTCTTGGGAATGGCAACCGGACAACTGGTACCGCGAACGTGGCAAACTTTAATATTTATGGAGGAATAAATGAATAAACTAACGATCAAAATCCCGCTTTTTTGTACTGCTGCCCTTCTGACGCTCGGATTGAATACTCTTTCCTATGCTGAAGAAAGCACAACTGTCAGCAGCTCAGATATTGAAACAACAACAAGCAGCGTCCTTTCACCAACTCAAAATTCAACGGGTGAAAGCACAATGAATACAACTGAAGAGGAAACACAGTCAAGTACTACTACGTCTGAAGCAACCGAAGAAAGTACTGAAACACAAGCAGTAAATAGCTCTCTTTACTTCGATGACTATTTTTTACCATCGAATCGATCAGATTTAAATCCGACGATCCAAAGTCGCAGTATCACTCCAGCTCTTTCGATGGATGTCGTCAATGCAGGAGAGGCCAATCGACCAAGTTCACACTTTATCGATATTTCTTCTCATAACGGTTCGATCTCTGTAGCTAACTTTCAAAAGATGAAAAACTATGGAATCAAGGGCGTCGTCGTTAAGCTTACTGAAAGTACAAGCTATGTCAATCCCTATGCGCAAGAGCAGATCAATAACGCAACAGCGGCTGGTCTGAAAGTTTCTGCCTATCATTACGCCCATTATACATCCAGCGCGATTGCTTCTAGTGAAGCAAATTACTTTGCTTCGTTAGCGAATACCTTTAAATTACCTAAGTCGACTGTCATGGTCATCGACATCGAGGAAGGAAAAATGCTAAATGGCTCTCTAACGCCAAATACAACTAGTTTTGTAAATGTTTTAAAAGCCAATGGTTTTTCAAATATCATGTATTACATGAACCGAACTTATGCAACGAGCGGACATTTTTCTGTAAGTACCTTTGGTGCAAAAAATATGTGGGTTGCGCAATATCCTTATACGCCTACTGCTGGAATGAACTGGAATAATGAATTTTCTTCATGGCAGTGGTCTTCTCAATATTATATTCCTGGTATTGCCCATCCTTTTGATATTTCAATGGATTATACTGGGTATCTGGAGAATGGTGCTCAAGGAAAGTGGTTGAGTGCTAATCAATACGTGACGATCACTAAAAAGAATTACTCTATTTGGTCAAACTTCAACTTTAATTCAGCTTTGACAAACACAACGAATGTTTTCAATAAAACCTATAAGGTTACTGGAAAATACCAGCATATGAATGGTAGCACCTATTACTCTCTTTATGATAACAATGGAAACTGGAAAGGCTATGTCAATGCTGAAGCAACGACAAAAGCGAATGGTGCTCAAGGTCTGTGGTTAAGCGAAAACAAATACGTAACACTTACGAAAAAGTCACAAACGATTTGGGGCGATATCAACACTTTCTCTAGTAAAAAAGGTAGTACAAGCGATCACTATCAGAAAACCTTTAAAGTTTCTGGGAAGTACAACCATGCTAATGGGGCCGTTTACTACTCTCTCTATGATAATAATGGAAAATGGATCGGTTATATCAACTCAGATTTTGCAAGTTCTGCATCAGGACCTCAAGGAACTTGGTTAAGTGAAAATAAATATGTAACGTTTACTAAAAAGGGCCAAACAATCTGGGGCGACATCAACACCTTCTCCAGTAAAAAAGGGAACACAACGGATCTTTATCAAAAAACATACAAAGTCACTGGAAAATACAATCATATTGCAGGTGCCGTTTACTACTCCTTATATGATAATAACAACAAATGGGTCGGTTATATCAATGCCAATGGACCTACTGTCGCTCCTGGACCTCAAGGGACTTGGCTAAGCAATAATGACTATGTAACGATCACAAAGAAAAATACGACTCTTTGGGGGGATATCAATAATTTCTCTAGTAAAAAGGGAAACACAACTGATATCTACCAGCAAACTTTCCACGCTAAAGGAAAATACAATCATATCGCTAACGTTACCTACTACTCTCTTTATGATAATGATGGAAAGTGGATCGGTTATCTAAATTCAAGTGCAGCAACTGTTGCACCTGGTTCACAGGGCATTTGGATCAAGAATGACGAACAAGTAAAAATCAATAAGAAAGACTATACGATTTGGTCTGAAATTGATACATTTTCTGCTAAAAAAGGAAATACTACCGAGATATACGGTGAAACTTATCATGCCAAAGGAATCTACCATCACTTCTCTGGTGCTTCTTATTATTCTCTTTATGATAATACCAGCGGAAAATGGATTGGCTATTTAAATACAAATGCAACGATCGTTACTAAATAAACTAAAAAAGGGCTCTATACTTTCTGATGTTGGTGAGAAATCACTGGCATCTTTTTTAATGCAAAATAATAGAAAAGACACCCTGATATCCTTTAGAATGAAGTCGTCTAAAACCATTCAAAAAGGAGGAAATCAAGATGTCCTATACAAATCTTATCAAAAATACCTTAGATATTCTAGACTTAAATATCACTTTTAACGAAAACTGCTTAAAAAAAGAACGGGTCAAAGGAAGAATCTGTCAGGTCTTTTCTGGTACGCTCGATTATACTGCGCATATTTGTCCTCACTGTGATCAAGAAGAAAAGGAAGCAATTATCCGTTGGGGCTTTACAAGCTGTTTGATTTTACTCAACGATGTTTCGGAGTATCAAACGTATTTACGCTTGAAGAAACGTCGTTTCTTCTGTCATTCTTGTGACAGAACATTTGTTGCAGAAACGAGTCTTGTTGAAAAAGGGTGTTCGATTTCATCGAAGGTGAAGCTGTCCATTGCTGACCGCCTCCGAAACGTCACTTCTATGAGTCAAATTGCACGTCAAAAGAAGGTCTCTGTTTCCTCTGTTTACCGTGTCTTGAAACGATTTTATGAGCCAAAAAAAATCAATCGACTCACCTTACCGGAAGTTCTTTGTTTTGATGAATTCAAATCAGTGAAACAAGTCACGGCTTCGATGAGTTTCATCATGATGGATGGGCAAACCAAGCAGTTAATTGATGTTGTTGAAAATCGTCAGCTCCCTTTTCTAGAGCGTTATTTTTCACGATTTCCTTTGACTGTTCGTAAAACGGTTAAGTATATTGTTTGCGATATGTATGCTCCTTATTTTTCTCTCGTCAAAAAGTTATTCCCGATGGCTCAGATTATTCTTGATCGCTTTCATATTGTCCAACTCATCGGTCGAACCTTTTTAAAGCACCGCATTCAGAGAATGAACACCTTTCTTCATCAGGGAAATACAGAAGCGAAAAAATATCGACACTTGAAGAACTACTGGAAGCTTCTTCAAAAAAATCAATCGAAGCTTGATTTTGAAAAACGCCTTTGGCGTCCTTCTTTCCGCACCTATTTAACTGAAACAGAGATCGTTGATCGATTACTTGCGTATGATGACGAGTTGAAAAGTGGCCACACCTGTTATCAGGACTTTCTTTATGCTATACAGACAAGAGACTTTGATCGGTTTCATGCACTATTAGACGAAGATTTCCGCCGTCTTCCTCCCTACTATCAAAAGACTATTGGTACGTTTAAGAAGTACCAAAATGAAATTAAACATGCGCTAGAATTGTCTTATTCTAATGGACCATTAGAAGGTTTAAATAACCATATTAAAGTGTTGAAGAGAAATGCTTACGGGTTCCGTAACTTTTACAATTTCAAATTGAGAATTTCTTTGTGTTTTGGCACCATTCTTTTTCAAGAAAACAAAAAAACCTAGAGGAAATTTCCTCTAGGTTTCATATTCATCGATTTCATTCTTTGGATTTTCTTTACCAACATTAGTTGACAAAGAGCCTAAAAAAGGAACTAAAACGAAATGTCGTCGTTTTAGTTCCTTTTTTAAGGATCACCTATTGAAAATAGCTGGCTATTTTCAATAGGTGATTTAATTCTTTTCTTACTCTTCAAATCCTTCTGCTACTGCTTCAGGATAGTTTTCTTCCACAATGGTTGCACAACGGCCGCATAAATGAGGTAATTTTTCATCTACTCCTACATCCGTACGAACTGCACGACAACGATCACAAGTTTCACCTTCTGCTTTTTCCACAAGGATCGACATGTCTTCAAATTTCTCGACACCATCCGGCACCGTTGCAGCCTTATCAGCTACCTCAAAATCTGATACGATCAATAATTGAGCAATATCAGCATCTACAGCTGTTAATAACTCGCGGATTTGTTCATTAGGATAAACGGTTACCTTAGCCTCTAATGACTTACCGATCAATTTAGAATTCCGTGCTTCTTCTAACGCTTTTAAGATGTTATCTCTAAAGTCCATAAATGCTGCCCATAGATCCAAGAGCTCTTGCTGATTTGCAAATGTTTCATAACCAGGGAACTCAGCCAACTGAACATAGTCCTCTTCTTCTTTCAGGAAGCTCCAAATTTCTTCTGACGTATGCGGAATGATCGGTGTTAACAACTTAGTCAATGCCACAGCAGTTTGATAGAATACCGTCTGCATACAGCGACGTTGGTAATCATTTTCTGCTTCGATATAAACGACATCCTTCGCAAAATCTAAATAGAAGGCAGATAGATCCACTGTTAAGAAATTCATCACAGAACGATAGATTTGCATGAAGTTATACTTCTCATATCCTTTTTCACGAATTTCTTCAATTACTTGGTTTAAACGAACAACCATATATTTATCCACAGAACGTAATTCTTCATAAGGAACGGTATGTTCATTAGGTTGGAAATCACTCGTATTTGCCAATAAGAAGCGCATCGTGTTACGAATCTTACGATAAACCTCTGATACTTGATTCAAGATATCCATCGATACACGAACATCTGCTTCGTAATCCACACTACTTACCCACAGACGTAGAATATCTGCACCCATTTGCTTGATAACTTTATCTGGTAAGATCGTATTCCCTAATGATTTACTCATTTTACGTCCTTCACCATCTAGAGTGAAGCCTTGTGATAAAACAGCTTTATATGGTGCCACACCGTTGATAGCAACACTTGTCGTGATACTTGAGTTAAACCAGCCACGGTATTGATCAGAACCTTCTAAATACATATCTGCTGGGAATGACAATTCTGGACGTTGACGTAAAACAGCTTCATGAGAAGAGCCAGAATCAAACCAAACATCCATGATATCATTTTCTTTAGTAAACGTACCATTTGGTGAACCTGGATGCGTAAAGCCTTCCGGCAATAATTCTTTTGCTTCACGCTTGAACCAAATATTTGATCCATGCTCTGCAAATAAGTTTGCCACATGATCGATCGTTTCTGGTGTGATGATCGCTTCGCCATTTTCTGCATAAAAAATCGGTAACGGAACGCCCCATGCGCGTTGACGAGAAATCACCCAGTCCCCACGGTCACGGATCATATTGTATAAACGAGTTTTGCCCCATGGTAAGATCCAGTCGACTTTTTCAACTTCATCTAAAATGTTTTCACGGAACTTATCGATCGACGCAAACCACTGCGGCGTTGCACGATAGATAACTGGTTTTTTCGTACGCCAGTCATGTGGATAACTGTGTGTAAAGAAATCTAACTTTAATAACGCATCTTTTTCATCTAATAGTGCTGTGATCATTGGATTTGCTTTATCGTAGAAAATCCCTTCAAATCCAGGCGCTTCATCAGTAAACACCCCACGATTATCTACTGGTGAAAGAATATCTAAGTTGTATTTTTTGCTGACGATATAATCGTCTTCACCATGACCAGGTGCAGTATGAACTAAACCTGTACCTGCATCTAAGGTAACGTGATCCCCTAACATAACTAACGATGTACGGTCATAGAAAGGATGTTGAGCAGTCATATATTCCATGTCTTGTCCTGAAATAGTATCAAGGATTTCGACATCTTCCCAACCAATTGCTTCTTTGACTGTCTCTAAAAGATCTTTTGCTACTACATATTTTTTCCCGTAAGCTTTTACTACCACGTATTTATATGCTGGATTCACGGAGATTCCAAGATTCGCTGGAAGGGTCCATGGAGTCGTTGTCCAAATAACAAATGATGTATCTGTATCCAGCAATCCTTTACCATCAACGACTTTAAACGCAACATAGATCGATGGTGATTTGACATCTTTATATTCGATTTCTGCTTCTGCTAATGATGATTCACTTGAAGGTGACCAGTAAATCGGTTTTAGCCCTTTATAAATATACCCTTTTTCGGCCATTTTACCAAAAACACGAATTTCAGCAGCTTCATAAGATGGATCTAAAGTGATATAAGGATGATCCCAATCACCAGCTACACCTAAACGCTTGAAATCATTACGTTGTGTATCGACTTGCGAACGAGCATACTCTTCACATTTTTCACGATATTCGGCCAATGACATTTCTTTTCTTTTGATGCCTTTATTTGTCAATACCTGCTCGATCGGTAACCCATGAGTATCCCAGCCTGGAACATATGGTGAACGGAAGCCTGACATTGATTTCGAACGTACGATGATATCTTTACTGATTTTATTTAAAGAATGACCTAAATGGATATTCCCATTCGCATATGGAGGTCCATCATGAAGAATAAATGTCGGTTTGCCTTCATTTAATTTTTGACGCTTTTCATAAATTTTTTGTTCTTCCCAATCTTTTTGCCATTCGACTTCCCGATTTGGTAAATTTCCTCGCATTGGAAAAGCTGTTTTTCCCAATTGCAATGTTTCTTTCATTTTCATTTTTATTCCTCACTTTCTTTTGTTGCAGTTTGGTATATAGATTAAAGAGATGCAAGTTTACGCTTTCAGCTCTTTTTGTCAGTTGTATTTGTGCTTGAACAACCTTTTTTGGATTTTTGGCTTTTCACCTGGGCAGTTTGGTGATTCAGTACGAAGGACACTTCGCTCACTCTGCTCGCCAAGTACTTTTCAACATCTGCTCTGTCATAGCCAGTCGCAGTGTTGAAAAGCAAAAAAGTACCTTCATCCCTAGGGACGAAAGTACTCGTGTTACCACCCAAATTCAAAATAATCAATAGTCATGATTATCTCCTCTGTGATTGGTAACGAAATCACTCGTCAAGTTTTACTATATTCAAACTTGAGTAAAATAGAGGATCTTTTCAACACCAGGGTCTGTCAATCTTTCACTATCATTGACTCGCTAAAAGAATGGCTGTTGACTTTTCTGTTCTATTTCTTTACTAAAATTATTTAGGTTCTTTGTTTAAAAGGTCAAGCATTGCTTTTGGATCGATCGCTGCTTGCTCCAATGTAGGCTGTTCATCTACTACAGGTTCTGTAACAGTTCCTGATGCTGAAGCCTCATCCTCTTTATCTAGCTCTTCAGCAAGTACTTCCTTGATCACTGTGTGAGAGTCACTAACATAGCTTGAGAATGGTTTCAATAATTCATTCCATTCTTCACTCTTCACTTGTTCTAACTGTGTTTCAAGCATCAAGCTTAAACGTTGATGGAATACACGTGTTTTTTTCTTCAAGTCATCTGTCTCAGCAGCTAATTGACGCGCACGGTCAGTTGCATCTGTTAAAATTTCTTTGGCTTTTTCTTCTGCTGAAGCGACGAGATTTGTTGAACGTTTTTCTGCAGATGAAATCATTTCATTCGCTGTGTTTTCGGCAGAAGTAACAATAACTTCTGATTCTTTGTTTGCACTAGTTTTCACTTTATCTGCAGTATCTTGCGCTACAATAATCGATTGATTCAATGCATCTTTCAATTCATTGAAGTATTGCAATTTTTCTTCTGCATGTTTCAAAGATTTTTCAAGTTCACGGTTCTTTTGAAGCGCATCCTCATAGTCTTTCGTTACTTGATCTAAAAAATCATCGACGTCGTCTTGATTGTATCCTCTCATTTTTGTAGAGAAGTTTTTGTTTTGAATATCTAATGGAGTTAATGCCATATTCCTTCACCTCTTTGGATTATTTTCGTAAAACTCCCAATAACAAACGAAACTTGTCCTTTTTCGTCTTACCTTCTAGTTCTTGAATTTGAATCCGACCAAACCCTCTAATAGAGACGATATCCAATAAGTCTACTAAAAAATCCGGTCTAGTATTTTCCGTCCAATTCACTTTTACTTTACCAGACTCGATCAACTGTTTCGATCTCTGTCTAGATATATTATATACGCTGGAGATCAAATTATCCAGACGTAATGAGCTGATAGTTGTTCGTTCATGAGTCCAATCATCTTTTGGAAGAATCAATTCAGTGTATTTACGCGGCTCTACACGGACAGATATTTTTCCGATTTTTTCTACCTGAACAGACACAAAATTGGCGATTTCCTTAGCAAGAAAGACTTGCCAACGCTCTCCATCAGAAATGATATCCCCAAAATATTCACGCTTGATCCCGGTGTTTACAAGTGTACCCAATACTTTACCATGAGAAAGCGTTGAAAATTTTACTGGATAAACGATTTCAACTAATTCGATTTCAAAATCTTCTTGTTTCGGCTGATAATAATCAGGATAGATCAAACATCTTGTTCGTTCTGCTTGTTCATAGCCTCCATAAAACTGAAATTCAAGTTCACTATCTTGTCTAATCAGTGTTTCTAGAATATACGCTTGTCTAGGATCCAAAAAATCCGTTAGATAAGGAGCATACTGGCTTTCGACTTGTTCTAACCAATCACCCACAGAATCAATAAAAGGATGCTCATCTTTGCGGAAATGTTGGTATACATTTGCGTTCATAGATAGATCATCCTTTCTTATATTAATACAACAATGATTGTAAAATCTTGCCTAATCCGCCTGCAGCTAAATTCAGTACAATAATTGCTATCATTACATTAAAACCGATCATACCGATTCTTAAATTTAAACGATCGAATAAACTTAAATACGGCTCACAGATCCTTGCGATCAGGCGACCAAATGTAGATTCATATGCGCCCGGAAACCAAGATAATAATGCATAAATGATTAAAAGTCCTGAATAAATTTGAACAGCTTTATATAGTAAGTATATAAATAGAACGATACTAATGACCTCCTAACTAAAAATCAAACATTTGTTTCTTAGCTAAAGACTGTGCTGTTGCACTATCGATTTCAATGTTTGATGGTGTACATAGAAAAATTTCATCACCGACACGTTGAATGTCTCCATCCAATGCATAGACAGTTCCAGTTAAAAAATCAACGATCCGTCTAGCCTGATGCTCTTCTACTAAATGAAAATTAATCAACACAGCGTCACTAGCAATAATATGTTTAGCAATATTCATTGCTTCAGAATAAACACGCGGCTCAATAATTGTAATTTTGCCGGCTCTGCTTGAGCTATGTGCCTCTTGCGAACGTTTAGTATTTGAATTATTTGAACTACGCATGGAGACAACCTTTTTCTCATTAAATGCTGTTTCCTGACGGCTTTCCTTTTTATCTTGATGTGTCTCTGTTGAACGATAACGAGCAGATGGCTTCTCAGTTAAAGGCTCAGTTGGTCCAGCTGGTCTTTGTACCTGTGCTGATGTTTGTCGAACCGTCTGTCTAGGTCTTTCATTGACAACCTTTTGCTCTTCGTATTCATCATAATTATCATAATCATCTTCACCAGATAATCCAAAAAAGCTCGATAACGCATTTTTACTAAAAATTGACATAGATTCCCCTCCTTTACGCACCTCTAAATATTGCTGTTCCGATTCGTACAAAAGTTGCACCTTCTTCGATAGCAATTGGGAAGTCGTTACTCATTCCCATACTGAGCTCTGTACATGGTGCATGTGACAGATGCTGATTATTTATTGTTGACTGCACTCTTTTTAACTTAGAAAAAACATCATGAAGCTCTTGTTCAGAAGCATCCAACGGCGCCATAGTCATTAGCCCTATAACCTTTATCTTATCAAATGAAGCTAGTTGATGAATAAAATCAAGTACTTCATCTGATCGAAAACCGTGTTTACTTTCTTCACCAGTAATATTCACTTCAACAAAACAAGCAATTGGCTTCTCCGCTCGTTTTTGTATTTCTTCTGCTAATTTTAAGCTGTCTAACGCATGAAAATAATCTATCTCGTTGATTATTAATTTTACCTTCCTACGCTGTAAATTACCAATCAAATGCCACTTAATTGTTGAAAAATCGCTAAGTGCCATTTTTTTTTCGAGTAATTTATCTACTCGGTTCTCAGCCATATTCTCAATACCAAGTTCAGCAAGTTCCTTGGCACGATCACTTTCCACTGATTTAGTCACAGCGATCATGGTTACATCATCGACTGCTCGTGATGACTTTTGGCATGCCAGCTGAATTTTTTGATTTATTTGTTCTAAGTTTTCAGCCAGCATGATCAAAAATCGCTCCTATCTCTTTCTGCGGAAAAATGGTGGTGTGTTTAATTCATCGTCGTTATTTTGAGTTGGTTCATCGCGATGAAATGTTTCAAAGTCTTTCTTTTCAGCATTATCAAAAGCTGAATCATCAACTTTAGGTCTTACGTTTTGTTCACGACGGATATCCCAGTCACCAAATGCACTTGTCTCTTCTTGCGGTTGAGGTTGTGATGGTTTTGACTGTTCCATATCAAGCACAGGTGCTTGTTGAACGGTTTGGATTTGTGTTGGTCTATTTTGACGTGGTGATTTACGATCTTTTTTTGAAGGATCGATTCCAGTTGCAATAACTGTTACACGGATTTCATCACCTAGATCTTCATTAATCGATGTACCAAGAATGATATTGACATCCCCAGTTGCTGCACTTGTAACGATGTCAGAAGCATCTTGTGCTTCGAATAAAGTCATATCAAGGCCACCTGTAATATTTAATAGCACTTGCTCAGCACCATCAATAGATGTTTCTAATAACGGTGATGAGATAGCTTTTTTAGTTGCTTCAATGACACGGTCTTCACCGTTGGCAACACCGATTCCCATCAAGGCTGTTCCTTGATTTTCCATCACTGTTTTCACGTCAGCAAAGTCCAAGTTGACATAGCCTGGGGCTGTGATCAAATCAGAGATCCCTTGAACACCTTGGCGTAATACGTTATCTGCTTCACGGAATGCTTCAAGCATCGGTGTCTTTTTATCAACAACTTCTAATAGACGGTTGTTTGAGATGATCAATAAGGTATCGACGTTTTCTTTTAGAAGAGCGATCCCTTCTGCTGCAAAACGTCCACGTTTTGGTCCTTCAAAGCTAAATGGTCGTGTGACAACACCGACTGTTAAAGCTCCTAATTCTTTGGCGATCTTAGCAACAACAGGAGCAGCGCCTGTTCCTGTTCCGCCACCCATACCAGCAGTGATAAAAATCATGTCTGCTCCTTGTAGAGCATCTGAGATCACTTGTTCACTTTCTTCTGCAGCTTTTTGGCCAACTTCCGGTTGAGAACCTGCACCTAAACCGCGTGTATATTTAGGTCCAAGTTGAATCACTGTCTCGGCTTTTGAGTTTTTAAGAGCTTGTACATCTGTATTAGCAGCGATGAATTCTACGCCTTTGACGTTTTCTTCAATCATGCGGTTAACAGCATTGCCGCCGCCGCCGCCCACACCGATAACTTTGATGACAGCGCCATTGTTAATGTTATTATCTAAAGAAAATTCCATAGTATCGTTTCCTCCTGTTTTAGTTGTTAGTCAAAAATGTTTGAGAAGAAGTCTTTGATTTTACCAGTAACTTTTTCACCAGATTCATGGATTTCTGAATCATCGTAATCTTCCTGTACACTATCAGCGTATGTATCATATTGAACCTCTTGCTGAACGGAGACTGATGGTGAAGATTTTACTTTTTCACCAGGGATCGCGCCTTTAGCAATATGGTAAATATCGCTAAGCTGAGCTGAATATTCTACAATACTGATCACATTTGTAAACACTGGGTTACGTAAGCCCATATGATTAGGGACATACAATTTCACACTGGCATCGAAAATTTCTTGTGCTAGATCAACCACGCCTGGAAGACTTGCGCCGCCGCCAGTCAAAATGACACCGCCTGGTAATTCAAGTGCATCGATCTCATCTAATACTTCTTTTGATTTCTTGAAGATTTGTTCTACCCGAGCTTCGATGACTTCTGAAAGGTAACGTTCATCAACCTTGATAGGTTCTGACTTACCGATCACATCAACAGGAAATTCTTCACTGACAGACGTTCTTTCAGGATAAGCATCACCATAGTTGATCTTCAATGCTTCTGCATTGTTGAATGATGTGTTCAACACGATCGAAACATCTTTTGTGACGAATTCGCCGCCTTCTTGATTGACATGTGTGAATTTCAGTTGTTTATCATGCATTACAGAAGTCGTTGTTTGACCTCCGCCCATATCGATAACGATCGTACCGAAATCTTTTTCTCCATCTGAGAGAACTGTTTCAGTCAATGCTAACGGCATGATTACTAGTTCATTTACTGTTAAGCCAGCTTTTTCGACACATTTTCTTGTATTGTGGATAATTGTTTTTGGTCCAGTAAAGACCACGCCAAACATTTCTAAACGAACGCCGATCATTCCTCTAGGATCTTTGATCCCTTCAAATCCATCTACTGTGAATTCTTGAGGCAAGATTGCAACGATTTGACGTTCAGGAGGAGTTGAACGAACCAGAGCTGCCGATGCTACATTCCGTACATCTTCATCAGTGATTTCTTTTGACTCACTACTTACAGCGATCATTCCTTGGCAATTTTCCACTTCAAGTAAGTTTGCTGGTAACCCCACATTCACACTTTTAATTTGAATTCCCGCTTTTTCTTCTGCTTGTCTTACTGCTCTTTGAATTGCATTTACTGTTTTATCAATATCGACAATGATGCCTCGATTTAATCCATCAGATTTTGCATTACCTACGCCAATAATATTCATTTGACCTTCAATAAATTCAGCCACTACAACTTTTACTGATGTTGTACCAATATCAAGGCCTACATACATTCCTGTCTTTGCCATGAATGGGGTTCCTCCTCCTATTAATTCCAATATGCAACAGGATTAAAAAGTCCTGCTGACATATATATTTTTTATGAATACTCACTTCTTTCAATTTTACCATAAACAAGGGCTTTTTAGAAAGCAGATTCTACTATTTTTTCTTTTTATTTTCTTAATTTTATTCCAGCACCTCAGATGTTTCTTCCGTACTGTCTTCGGTCTCCCCATTATTAAAAGGATATGAGAAAATCCCGACCTCCATATCGATAATCCCAGGGTCCTCCATTTGGCTGGCTACCTTCCCGTAATACGCCATTTTCTGCTCTAATTGAGAAATATTTACGATCACTTCATTCGCATCTTTCATATGAAGATTGATCAATTCCTTATTTGCATTAGAAGGTGCGTAACGAATTTCAGAGATATTTTGCTTAGTCTCTTCTGGCAGCTTATTATAAGAATTTATTAAGTTTCGGATGATTTCCTGATCTTTAAAATTCTGAAAAACCGGCATTCCGCTGGCTGGCGCCTTCATTTCTTCTGGTAAAATCTTTCCATTTTCCAAAATAGGATGATATATCCCACCAACTGACTCCAACGCAACTACTTTATATTCTTCAATTTTGATGTTAAAAGAGTTGATACCACTCAATGAGATCGTTGCTTTTTTCACGCGCGGCAGTTGGCGTTTGATTTTTTCTTCGTAAATTTTTCTATCACCAAACTGTTCCCAAAGACTTGTGCCTTTTTCAAGCTTGGACTGTGTGATCACGCTTTGACTATCTACAGACTTATTTCCAGTGACACCGATATTGCCCAATTTACTCAACGGTGAAACAAAATAAAGTACAATCAGAATTGCAATCAGAAAAACAGACACGATCAATGTCAATCGACGATACAATCTCGTATTACGTACTTTTTTTATATTTGGTAAGCGGTCTGCAAAAGATTCGTAAGTTTTTTGCTGTTTTTCCTCAGGTTCAGAATCTTCTGATGGTATCTCCTCTATTGATTCTGCTTCTTTTTCATCCTCGCTCTCTTCCGTATCATCAGAAACTACAGAAGGACTCCAGCTTGGTTGATCTCCTTGTGTTTTTAAATATTCCAAGTTTTCTTTTTGCCATGGGGTCAACGATTGTTCATCGATCGACTCGACTGTTTCTTCCGATGAGTCTTTTGTTCCCCCTGGATCTTCTTTCTTCTTACTAATCTTTTACACCCCCCATCAAGTTATTTCTTTCACCACTGCGTATAAACGATCACTAGCATCCGGGATACCTTCTTTTTTAGAAGCCTGAGCCATTGCTTGATGGCGTTCATCATTCAACAAAATGGCATCGATCTCTGCAACTAATTTTTCACCAGTCAGCTCTTGATCAGTGATCATTTCAACTGCTCCTGATTTAACCAAACTTTGTGCATTTTTTGTTTGATGATCATTTGTTACATATGGACTTGGTACCAAGATCGCAGGTAAACCTAGAGCCGTAAATTCAGCTATGGACGTTGCTCCAGCTCTACCGACCATTAGATCGACCGCTGCCAGCACTTGAGTCATTTTATTAATATACGGCTGAATGCTTATGTTCGTCAATTTCTTTTCTGAAAGCTTTAATGTTTCTTTTAATTCTTTGTAATATCGCTCTCCGGAAGCATACAAAACCTGATATTCCTTTTCTTCGAATAAAGGAAACGCCTCAATAAATGCTTGATTGATTTTCAAAGCACCACGACTGCCGCCAAAAATGACCACTGTTCTTTTATCAGGACGCAGTCCAAACTCTTTTAAAACATCTGTTTTTTCAGTCATCACAACTTCTTGCGCACGAGGATTTCCGGTTAAAACAATTTTTTCTTTAGGAAAATATTCAGCCACATCTGGGAAACAGATAGCCACTTTTGTCGCATATCTACTTAAAAATTTATTTGTTATCCCCGGTATGCTGTTTTGCTCATGAATAATCGTAGGGATTTTCAATTGTTTCGCTGCATAAACGACAGAGCCTGAAACATACCCCCCAGTTCCGATTACGACATCCGGCTGAAACTCTTTAATGATTTTTTTAGCTTTTCCAATACTATTGAGGAAAAGATAAATCGTTTTAAAATTTTGCGGACTCAATGAGCGTCGAAATCCTTGTATCTCAATTGTTTTAAATGGAATATCATAGTTCGGAACGATTTGACTTTCTAATCCATTTTCTGTTCCTACATACATAAACTCTGTATTAGGTTCTAATGCTCTAACGTGATCAACAAAAGCCAATGCTGGATAAATATGTCCGCCTGTTCCGCCTCCGGTTATCAATATCTTCATAATTCTCTCACTTTTCTTTGTCTTTTAGCTGCTGCATCGCTTGAATAAACGCTTCTCCGCGTAATTCAAAGTTAGGATATTGATCCCAGCTAGCACATGCAGGCGATAATAGAATAGTATCATTTTTTTCGGAAAAATCATAGGCATCTTGTACAGCTGTCTGGACATTTTCAGTCAAGTGAATCTCTTTCACACCAGCTGCAAGAGCAGCTTGTTCCAATTTTCCTTTTGTTTCTCCGAATAAATAAATCGCTTTGACACCTTTTAATGAAGGAATCAGCTCATCAAACTCATTTCCTCGATCCAATCCGCCTGCTAACAAAATAAGTGTAGAGTGATCGAATCCACTTAAAGCCATTTCTGTCGCTAAAATATTGGTAGCTTTTGAATCATTGTAGAACTTGCGACTGGCTATTTCTCCGACATATTGCGTACGATGCGGAACTCCAGTAAATACCATCAGGGTCTGCTTAATCGCAGCTGTCGAAACATTTTTTAATTTTGCAACTGTAACTGCAGCAAGGGCATTCTCAATATTATGACTACCGGGAACGCCTAATTCTGCAGCATCCATGATATATTCATCTTTGTAGTAAATTTTCTCTTCTGAAAGATAGGCACCAGCAACTTTTTCTTTTGTTGAAAATGGAATGATCGTTGCTTTTGTTGTTTTACTCAATTCTTGTAATTCTTCCTGATTCCAATTTAACACAAGAAAATCTGTTTCTTGCATATTTTCCTGTAGTGCCCATTTCGCTTTGACATATTCTTCTCTTGATCCGTGATAATCGATGTGCGCTTCATAAATGTTCGTTATGACCGCAATGTGCGGACGAAATGTTTGAATCCCCATCAATTGAAAGCTTGATAATTCCATGACGATATCATCTACTTCTTTTGCCTCCTCAGCTACTTCGCTTGCAGGATACCCGATATTTCCAGCTAATCTAGCTGTACCATTAGTGCGTTCAGCATTTAAGAGTAATCCGATCATCGTTGTCGTTGTCGTTTTACCGTTCGTTCCGGTAATACCAATGATTGGACATTCAGCAATTTGATAAGCCAGTTCAACTTCTGTAATGATCGGCAACTTCATTTCCAACGCTTTTTCTACCAATGGGTTCGTGTACGGAATCCCTGGATTTTTGACGATCAAAGAAAAATCTTCATCTAATAATTCAATTGGATGTCCACCCGTAACAACACGAATACCCAAGGTTAATAAATCTTGGGCTTCCGGGTTTTGATCAAATTGTTTAAAATCATTCACTGTTACAAATGCACCTAGCTCATGAAGCAATTTCGCTGCACTAACACCGCTTTTTGCCAGCCCAAGAACAAGGACTTTTTTGTTTTCATAATCAGTAATTTTTTTCATAATCTATTCTCCTTATCTTAGAAAAGCTGAAAGAAGCGAGTAACTCTGTAGAAAATTAGCAATCTGAGATTGGAACGCTCTTCGTTCCAGTCGAAGATTATCTATTTTCCTAAGAGTTGCTTCTTGAAGCTAGACATTTAAAAGCTGAAAAAAGTGGGTAACTCTGTAGAAAATTAGCAATCTTTGATCGGAACACTCTTCGTTCCAGTCAAAGATCGTCTATTTTCTTAAAAGTTGCTTCTAGATACATCAATGAATAATCGTTAGAAAATGATCCACAGAGTAACTCCTGAACAAACTAACGCTGTAAGCCAAAAGACAATATCGATCTTCCATTCCGACCAACCGCACATTTCAAAGTGATGGTGGATCGGTGACATTTTAAAAATTCTTTTGCCAAATAATTTAAATGAAGTTACTTGTAAAATCACGCTTGCCGTCTCACAGACATAGACTAAACCAATCAATAACAATGTCCATTCTTGTCGTAAAATAATTGAAATTGCAGCAAGTAAACCGCCCAGTGCCAGTGAACCAACATCACCCATAAATATTTTAGCCGGCTTCTTATTATAAGGGAAGAAACCAAGCAAACCACCGATCACACTTAAACAGATGATCACTACATCAAACTGTTGTTGTTTCCAAGCAATGATAGCGTAAGTTCCAAATGAAATCGTTCCTAATCCAGCAACTAACCCATCGATTCCATCAGTTAGATTCACTGCATTCGAAAAACCAACCAGCCAAAAAATCACAAATACACCATAAAAAATGCCTAACGGCAACGTAGTGATTCCAAAAAGATCTAATGAATCCGGCAAGCCTTCTGAACGATAAACTGCATAAAAAACAACTCCACCGATAATTTGTCCAACTAATTTTTGACGTGAGTTCAAGCCCATATTTCTTTTTTTGAACACTTTGATGAAATCATCAAGAAAACCTAATAATCCATAAAGAACTAAAATAAACAAAATAATAAGTAAAGAAGGAGTGAACTCTTGTTTCCACAATCCCACTAATAGCGATGTGATAAAGCTAGCAACTAAGAAAACCAAACCGCCCATAGTCGGCGTGCCTGTTTTCACATTATGCCAAGTCGGTCCATCTTCTCGTGTTGTCTGACCTTGTTTTTTCATTTGAAAATATCCGATAAACACCGGCATCACTGCTACTGTAATAGCAAAGCTAAAGGCGATCGGGATAAAAATTTGCGTCCACTCCATGATATCTCTCCTAATTATTCCACTCTTTTTATGTTACCCAGCATTTTTAACTAATTATTTTGCAGTTTCAACTGTTCCCGTTGACTGACTATCTGCAGAATCCATCACAACTTTCATCAATGGATTGGCAATTTTTGCAAGTGCTTCTCTTGTGTATGTTTGAGGTTTTTTCATCGTTAGATATAAAATGTATTCCGGATTGTCTGCTGGAACCATTTCGACAACAGAATAGGTGTAATCTGTCAAACCAGCCATATAGCCATTATCACCAGTGATTTGAGCCGTTCCTGTTTTAGCAGCAACATGATAGCCCGGTACAGTATACACATCATAGGCAATTCCATACGTTGGATCTTCCACTGTATCTATCATATATGTCCGAATATCACTTGCCGCTTGAGGTGTAACAACTTGCTGTCCAACTTGTTGCGGCTGAGTGACCTTCTCATCACCTGTATTTTTATCTACGATTTTACTGATATATTGAGGCTTCAGCATCGAGCCATCGTTAGCAATAGCAGTAAAGGCCTGCATCATTTGAAAATTGGTCACATCGATTGCTTGTCCAAATGAAGACATCGCCTGATCGACCCAGTTATCTCCTGGAAGGCTTCCAGCAGATTCACCCGCTAAACCTGAATTTGTTGATTTACCAAACCCAAATTTTTCTAAGTAGGATTTCCACTTTTCGCCGCCCATACTTTGTTCTAACGTCAGCATCCCAACATTACTTGACCAAGAGATGGCCTGACGGAAAGTCAACGTACCGATCGCACCAAAATCATGATCGTTTACCGTACGGTCATCCAGCTTATAGCCGCCAGCCGGATAAGCAAACGTTGCATTTGGATTAAATTTTCCATCTTGAATCGCTGCTGCTGCAGTAAATAGTTTCATCGTAGAACCAGGTTCAAATTTATCCTCAACTAAAAGATTACGCCAAATAGCATCTTTGCCTAACCCTTCTTTAGTTTCAGGATTGAATGACGGCCGTTGTGACATAGCGATGATCTCACCAGTTTTAGCTTTCATCAGCATCGCAGTCATTTCTTCTGGTTTATATTCTTCTAAAACAGGATCCATGAGTGTTTCCAATTGACTTTGGATCCGCATATCTAATGTTGTGTAGATATCTTTTCCGTCAACTGCCTTTTTCTCACTAGCGATCGTTCCAGGGAGCGGATTACCATAGACATCTTTTTTATAATCGATTTTCCCGTCTGTTCCGCTTAAAATATCATTGTAAGATTCTTCCAAGCCCATTTTCCCAACTAGACCTTTAGCATCGTCGTCTGCATCTGCTGCATCTGTGTATCCAATAAAATGAGAGGCAAATACGCCATTAGGATAAATCCGAGCTGGATGTCCTTCAAAATAAAGACCAGCCAATTTTTTCTCTTTTAATTCATCTTCAATTTTTTGACGTGTCTCTAACGTGATATTTTTTCCTTTAGAACCGAATTCGACTTGGAATTTCACCGTACCGTCTTCGTTCACTCCCGCATTCAAATATTTTAATGCTTCCTCTTTGCTAAGCTCTGTGTTTCTATCTAAAATCTCAGCTAACGCATCAAAATCTTTCTTTTGTGCATAAAGTTTCTTGTTTTCTTCACCTAAATAAGTTTCAGACAAAATCGCGTAAACAGAATAGGATGTTGCATCTTCTGCGATCACTTCGCCATTACGATCTAAAATAGCTCCTCTTTTCGCTTTCACTACACGACTGCCTTGGTAAAGAGCAGCTGTTTTCTCAGGTAGCGAAACACCCGCTACTTTTCCTACAGCGACGATATACGTCAATCTAAAGGCAAATAAAAAGAACAATCCAATACTCGTAGCAAATAAAATAATGCCTACTTTTTTACGATTGTTCATTGGATTTAAGTTCTTCTTTTTGACAAAATTCTTTATTTTATTTTTCATACTCATTATTTCACGTTCCTTATGTTATCAAGGTTATCTGAAAGTCCTTTGCTCTTTGCAACATCCTTGATTCGATCTGCTTTTGATAATTCATTTTTTTGTTGTTCTAATTTCAAAGCAGACTCTTCTTTTTCTTGGATCGTCGCTTGCGTTTCAGTGATTTCATTCGTCATTTGTGTAATAGATGTACGTACTTGAATGGTGAGAACCGCTATACCAATAATCGCTACTAACAACAAAAAGCCGATGGTCTTTTCTAAGAGTGAGATATTTCTCAGCTTCCTTTTCGGAGATTGGGGTAGGTTTGGATTTTTTTGAATTTTTGGTTCATGTTCAACCTCTACGATTGGCTCATCCATTACTGGAACATCGTATTGAAAATCATCCAGTCTTTTTAACTCAGCCATCTCGGTACCCCTTCCTCTAATTGATTGATTTTGCCTTTTCGGCAATTCTTAGTTTTGCACTTCTTGAGCGATTATTTTCCGCCAATTCAGTCTCACCTGGTAAAATTGGCTTTCTTGTGATTACTTTTAGTTCTGGTTGAAACTCTTCCGGCACGACTGGGATTCCCGGAGGTAGATCTTGTATCGTGCTGTATTCTTTAAACATTGTTTTAACGATTCGGTCTTCTAAAGAGTGAAACGTGATCACACTGATTCGACCATTTTTATTTAATAAAGCAATTGCTTGCTCCAATGACTCTTCTACAACACTTAATTCATCATTCACAGCGATTCGGATCGCTTGAAAAATCCGTTTTGCAGGATGACCGCCTTTTCTTCTGGCTGGTGCCGGAATGGCTGTCTTGATGATTTCTACCAACTCACCAGTTGTCTTGATCGGTTCTTTTGCACGAACACGCTCAATTTCTCTGGCTACTTGTTTTGAAAATTTTTCTTCACCGTAACGGAAGAAAATTTTCACTAATTCATTATAACTATATTCATTAACTACATTATATGCAGATAATTCCGCTTCTTGATCCATCCTCATATCGAGAGGTGCATCTTGGTGATAGCTGAATCCTCGTTCGGCTTCATCCAACTGTGGTGAAGAAACACCTAAGTCGTATAAAATACCATCAACCTGATCGATTCCTTGTTCAGCCAATTTTTCTTTAAGATGTCGAAAATTCGACTTGATAAAAGTCACCATGCCTTTATCAACATATTGTTTTAATCGTTGTGCTGCAAAATCCAACGCATTTTGGTCTTGATCGAATGCGTACAAGTGACCTTGCTCACTCAATTTAGAAAGTAAATATTCGCTATGACCTGCGCCACCTAATGTACAATCGACATAGATGCCGTCTTCTTTCACTTGTAACCCGTCTACCGTCTCTTTTAATAAAACAGTATAATGCTGAAAGTCCTTCGTCATAATGCTCCTCTTCCTAAAAACCAAAATCAATCATTGTTTCTGCAATTTCATCAAAATTCTCTTCAGCTTCTGTAGAAAACTCTTGCCAGCGGGCTTCATCCCAAATCTCGATTCGATTTGAAACACCGATGATGACACAAGCTTTTTCTAAACTACCATGTGTTCTGAGCGCAGCAGGGATATTGATCCTACCTTGCTTATCGATCTCACATTCTGTTGCAGCCGAATAAAAAAAGCGGACAAATGTACGGGCATCCTTCTTAGCTAAAGGCATTTCTTTCAACTTTTCCTCTAGTTGTTCCCATTCGGACATTGGATAACCAAATAAACAGCCATCCATCCCTCTTGTGACTACAAATTTCTCGCCGAGTTGGTCGCGAAATTTAGCAGGTACGATGAGTCGGCCTTTGGCATCTATATTATGTTGAAATTCACCCATAAACATAGCCAATATTCCCCACTTTTCCACTTGATAGAAACAGTCTACCACATCCTACCACTTTCTACCACCAAAAACGTAGAATCTTCTTCCTTTTAATTGTTATTTAAAAGTTTTGTAATATTACAAAATGAAGGGAAGTTTTTCAAAAAACGCTCTCATTGTCTATAAAACAGTATTTAAAAGATCAAACCATACATTTCAGCCACTCTTCATTCTCATAAAATTATTACAAAAAATGTTAGTGGTGGAAAGTGGAGGGAAATGTTCATTTCCCCCACGCAAAGTCATACTGTTCATTTTCATCAAAAAAGATTTAAGCAAGATAATGAACAATATTCAACAGAATCAATAATGCATACAAAATCAAGCTTAAAAGAAAAACTAAACGCCAAAACATTTTGAAATATCTGCCGTATAAAATCTCTCCATAATAGTACGCTTGGAAAACAGCGACACAAATCCCCAAAAGTAGAACTGAAATGATCATATACGGAACGATGGATTGCCCATAACTATCTTTTGACAGCTCATTTAATCCTATGAATAAAAATGGAATTGAAATATCTGGTGCTTTTACTTTATAACGCTCCGTCAATGAGAACGTTGAGATAATAAAATTACACGCAAATAAAACAATTACTGGAAATACATACCAAAAAAGCATAATGACTGAAAACGACACCATTTCCTACACAATTCCTTTCGTAACACACTTAGTTAACTATACTTCATCTTCTTTACATTGATGTTTCATTTCGTTTAAAAATTCATGCCTAAATAATACTAAATTACAAGGGTTTTATTCCCCAAAAATAGGCGAACTCGATTATAATGGAGCTAACGAACTCTTGAAAGAATGAGGTGAGCTTTTGATCAACTATTTAACTTTGAAAGATGGACATTTTACCCCATCACATACGGACACGGAAGACACCATTTGGTTAGCCGTTGAACAACCGACCGAAGAGGAAGTCAATTATTTAACAACGACCTACGAGCTTCCTAAAGATTATATCACAGGAGTGCTGGATGATGATGAAAATTCTCGTTTTGAAGGTCTTCATCAAAACAAATTAGAAGAACCTGCGCTTATGCTGCTCCAATATCCACATGCAACGATCAGTCCCAGCGGCTATACACAGCTGGACACATTTCCTTTTGCTGTGATTTTGACAACGAGCGGAAAAGTGATCACTGTTATCAATAAATCAGCTGATTTTCTTCAAAAAGCACTATCTACAGCTCTACCTGATAGTACATTGCCGATTCAAGAATCACTGATTTTGTATTTATCCTGGCATATTTCAACCTATTATAATCGTTGTTTAAAAGATTTGATCCAAGAGACAAACAAATTAGAAGGAGAATTGAAGGTTTCTACTGAGAATAGCCAGCTTTATCAAATCATGGATATACAAAAAAGCCTAGTTTATTTTGAATCTGCGATCGATTCTAATTTGGAAGTACTGAATAAACTCTATACAGCTAGAATTTTCAGTGATCCCAGAGCACATCTGCCTCATCTTCATGATATTCTTGTAGAAACAAAACAAGCAGCTACAACGACGAAAATCCAGTTGAAACTTGTTGATAAAATCAGCGATACATTTTCAGCGATCGTTTCAAACAACCTGAATAATGTGATGAAAATACTTACTTCTCTTACGATCGTCTTGACGATCCCGACGATCATTGGCGGTGTATTTGGGATGAACGTTAAATTGCCCTTCGCCAATCGGGAGGATGCTTTTTTCTGGATTACTGTTGCAACTACCGCTACTTGTATTTTTGTCATTTACAGGCTAAAGAAACGGAACCTTTTGTAAAATTTCTTGTTGCTGATTTTATAAAAAGGTTGTACACTATAGAAAGCAAAGTATAAGGATGTGTATAATCAGTGAACAATAAAAAAACCAGTACCTTTTCTAAAGTCACTAAAATCGTTGTTTGGTTGATGCTGATTGCCATTGCCGGATCAACTATTTTGACGGCTATCATGAGCTTAGGATAATCGACAATATAAACAATTACGGAGACAAGTGACTAGAACCATTCGTGCTTGTCTCCCTTTTTTGATTTTGATAAAAAAACGCTTTGCTTGTCTATGAAAAAAAGACAAGCAAAGCGTTTTTACTTTCTCAGTTCTAATTGTTCCGTTCTTTTTCAGCCATGTTCAGTAGTTCTTTCGCATGTTCCATAGTAAGCTTCGTGATTTCACTACCTGAAAGCATGCGCGCTATTTCGTTCACACGCTCTTTTGGCTCTAAACGACGAACCTTCGTCTCTGTACGCTCGCCAATGATTTCTTTTTCGATAAAGTATTGATAATCAGCAACTGCGGCAACCTGAGGTAAATGCGTGATACACAAAACTTGAGAATCTTCAGAGATTTGATGGATTTTATCTGCGATCGCTTGAGCTACACGTCCACTAACTCCCGTATCGACTTCATCAAAAACAATGCTTGTGATTCCTTGTGATTTTGAAAAAATCGTTTTTAAAGCAAGCATCACACGAGATAGCTCACCTCCAGAAGCAACTCTGACCAATGGTTTTAGCGGTTCACCTGGATTTGTCGTAATATAAAATTCAACTTGATCCAGTCCTTCTTCTGTAAACTGCTCATCTGGGACCTCGGAAAAACGAATATCAAATTCTGTCCGCTCCATATATAATTCTTTTAATTCTTTTAAGATATTTTTTTCTAGTTTCTTCGCAACTTTTTTTCTTATCTCACGAAGCTTCAAGCCATTTTCGATCACTTGAGCCTTTTTTTCAACTAACAGACTTTCTAATTCACCTGTCCGTCCTTCAAGAAAATCTGCATCTGCCAGCTCGCGAGTGATCTCATGGTAATAGTCAAGGATCGATTCAATCGATTCTCCATATTTCCTTTTCATTTGACGAATCAATTCAAGGCGAGTCTCTACTTCATTCAACCGATTTTCATCTAGCTCTAAGCTATCAATATGTCGTGCCAAATCACCACTAGCTTCCTGCAATAGGTAATAACTATTTTGAACTGTTTCTGAGAGTGCTTTGTATTCAGAATCAAGGTTCTCAATAGAAGAAAGTTCATTCATCGCATACCCAATTTTATCTAGACTGCTGTCCCCTTCACCATTGATTGCTTCATGACTAGCTGCTAAAGCATCTGCAATTTTTTGAAAATTCCCAAGCTTGTTTCGTTCTTCCATCAGTTGCTCTTCTTCGCCTGCTACAAATTGAGCGGCTTCGATCTCATCACTTTGAAACTGCAGCATATCCATGCGTTGAGCAAATTCTTTTTCATTTTTCTGACGGCTTCGTACTTTCTTTTCGATCATACGATACTCAGAATAAATTTCCTCATACTGCTCTTTCATTTTCAATAATTCTTTATCACCGAAATCATCCAGCATCCCTAAATGCTTCTCACTTTGCATCAATTCCTGATGCTCATTTTGCCCATGGATATCTACTAAAAACTCACCCACTTTGCGTAAATTAGCTATATTGACGATACGTCCATTGACACGACAGACATTTTTTCCAGAAGTCGAAATATCACGTTGGATCACCAGCGAATCTTCATCTGTTTCAATGCCTAATTCTTCTAGTAAATTGATAAGCTCTTGGTTTTTCGGCATTGTAAAGAGACCTTCCAGCACACATTTCGATGCCCCTTGCCGAATGTAGTCACTTGATCCGCGACCACCAGTCAATAAGCCCATTGCATCAATAATAATCGACTTACCGGCACCTGTTTCACCTGTTAAAACGGTCATCCCCATTTGAAATTCCAGTTGTAAAGAAGAAATGATCGCAAAATTCTGTACAGAAAGCTCCTGTAGCATGTTCGTTCACCTCACGTTTAAATGTATTGGAAAAATTCAGCTTTTAAATACTCGGCATTTTTTTCAGTCCGCGCAATGATCAAAATGCTATCATCATCATTGATGGCAGCAAAAACGATTTCTTTGTACTGCTTTTCAATCAAATTTGACACTGCCGCAGCATTCCCTGGTATAGTACGCAAAATAACTTGCTTATCCATCTGATCGACAGAAATAAACGCATCTTTCAATAGTTTTTCTAATTTTACAGCAGTATCTTCGTGCGTTTGAACAGGAACACTGTAACGATATCCACCTTCTGTGGAAGGTACTTTGATCAGCTTCATTTCTTTAATATCACGAGAAATCGTTGCCTGAGTGACTTCGACCCCTTTTTCTTGTAGATAGGCTACAAAGTCTTCTTGCTTTTGAATATTTTTATCTGCTAATAAACGAGTAATCAGACGATGCCGATCTTTTTTCCTCATAATAATTGGCTCCTTTATAAATCCATTTCCATTTTATCATAGCGTATTTTCAGGCATTTTGAAAGTCTAAAAGCTACCTTCCTATTAGGAAAGACAACTGTTTTATACACTCTTCATACTATTCGGAAAAATAAACTAGCTCGTATAATAAAAATTACGGCTTAACTATTTAAGTTAAACCGTAATCGATCATAAAACGATATTTCCCATTATTTTTTTAATTCATGATGAGCTGCAGCAACTGTTTCACCTATATCGACTGAGCTATCAACGATACCTTCTCCTTCAACAGAAGTCAAATAGGCTAAAAATTCAATATTACCCTCACCGCCTGTAATTGGTGAATAATCTAATCCGCTGATCGTATACCCATGTTTTTGAGCGAAGGTCAGAATATCATTGAGAACAAGTTTGTGCGTCTCTGGTTCCCGTACGATTCCTTTTTTACCAACAAGCTCTTTCCCTGCCTCAAACTGTGGTTTGATCAACGCAACTACTTGACCGCCAGACTTTAGGATCGCATGTAGCGGCGGTAGAATCAGTTTAAGAGAAATAAATGAAACATCGATCGTCGCGATATCTGGTACCCCTTCATGAAAATCTTCTGGTGTACTGTAACGAAAATTTGTCCGTTCCATTACAACGACTCTTTCATCCTGTCGAATCTTCCAAGCAAGCTGATTATATCCTACATCTAAAGCATAACTTAAGCGAGCACCATTTTGTAAAGCAACATCGGTAAAGCCGCCTGTCGATGCACCGATATCCAGCATAGTCTGCTCCTTTACATCTATACCGAAAACGTTCAATGCTTTTTCTAATTTTAGCCCACCACGTGAAACATAAGGTAACGTTTGGCCTTTGACTTGAAGCGGAGTTTCCGCTGAAATTTTTTCGCCAGGTTTATCCAGTCGTTCATTTTTATCGTTATAAACTAAACCAGCCATCACCGCACGTTTGGCTTTTTCTCTTGTTTCAAATAATCCTTGATTAAACGCTAAACTATCTACGCGCTCTTTTTTCATAAGTGCCTTCTTTCTATGATAAATGCAGTTGATTTAAAAATTCTTGTAAGAATGCTGGTTGAAATTCACTGCTGATTTCTTTGACAGATCCTAAAGTTTTCGTTCCTAATGTTAGCTGTTCTGCTAGTGCAGCTTTTGCGCCTTCCAACCCAAGCAGACTTGGGTAAGTGCTTTTATTTAAGGCTTCATCACGTCCAACTTGCTTGCCTAACTCAGCTTCTGAGCTTGTCGCATCAAGTAGATCATCTTTGATCTGAAACGCTAACCCTAAATGCTTTGCAAAAATGCCTAATAAGTCAACGACTTCTTCTGGTTGTTCAGCTAGAATCCCGCCGGCTAAAAGAGCAAATTCGATCAACGCTCCTGTTTTCTTTTCGTGAACATTCGCTAGTTCAGCCAAAGTCAAAGAACGTTTTTCTCCTTGAAGATCCCCAGCCTGACCAGCAACCATTCCTTGTGTTCCGGCAGCCTTACTCAAAAGCTGGATCAAAAGTACCTTTTGATCTGACTGAATTCGACTAAGTGCCGCCAGTTGAAATGCGGCTGTCAATAAGCCATCCCCAGCCAAAATAGCATGAGCTTCGCCAAATACTTTATGATTCGTCGGCTTTCCACGACGTAGATCATCATCATCCATTGCAGGCAAATCATCATGAATCAACGAATACGTATGGATCATTTCCAAGGCCGCAGCAATTTGATAATCGTGTGTTTGTGGGTGACGATCGAATGAATGAAGTACAGCTAAAACTAAAAGTGGACGAAACCGTTTCCCTCCAGCACGAATCGAATATAGCATCGCTTCTTTCAATTGTTCGTTTGCTGTGTACTGATTGATAAAATCTTCCATTTCCTTTTCGATAAGCGGTAAACTTTGCTTGCGGAAACTGGTGAAATCTTCCATCAAGCTTCCCCGCTTTCTTCGAATGGAACTTCTTCATTATTTTCTGTCATCACTTTTGTTAAGGTCTTTTCAGCCTTTTGCAAGGTATCCTGACACTGTTTGCTCAATGCCATCCCTTCTTGAAAAGCCGCTAAAGCTTCTTCTAAAGGAACATCACCGCGTTCTAAACGCTGAACGATCTCTTCTAGTTCAGTCAATGATTCTTCAAATGTTTTTTCGATTGCTTTTTCTTTTGCCATACTACTACTCCTCTTCCGCTGGTAAAACTTTTTCTATCATGGTCTCTACGATACCATCGACATAATGGATCTGGATTTTTTCTTTTGGTTTTAGTTCAGTGACTGATTTGACCACTTGCTGCTCTTTTGTTGTATAACTATAGCCGCGTCCCATGATTTTTAATGGACTAAGCAGGTCTAGCTGTTGAATTGCAGAGCTGAACTGCTTTTGTTTATCTTTCATGTATTGTTCCATACGATTATGCAGGGATTCGTCTAAAAATTTTAACCGCTGCTGACCTTCTCTGATCTGGCTTTGAGGGCTTTGCTGTCTGAATTGCCCAATGATTTCTTGTGCTGTCCGTTGTTTTTGATGATACACAGTTTCCATCGATTGGATCAATCGCTGCGTAACTCGATCCAGCTTGATCGTTTGTCCTTCATATAACCGGTCAGGTTGTTTAAATACGTAAGAATTTTTCAAGCGTTGATATCGGTCTGTTTTTTGTTTCAATTGATATAAGAAGCTTTGTTCCAAACGTGTTTGGCGGTCTTTGATTTTCAACAATTCTTCATTTAAAACGGGAACCGCTAATTCTGCTGCAGCAGTCGGTGTAGCAGCACGAACATCCGCAACCATATCAGCGATCGTTACATCTGTTTCATGCCCGACGGAAGAAATGATCGGTGTTTTTGCCTCATAAATTGCTCTAGCCACACGTTCTTCATTAAACGGCCATAGATCCTCAATCGAACCACCACCACGACCAATGATCATTGTATCAAAAGTGCCCGATTCTTCCACTTTTTGAATGTTACGAACAATATCGTCTGCTGCTTGATCCCCTTGAACTAAGGTTGGAAACAGAACCAGCTGAGCAATCGGATATCTTCTTTTCACCGTTGTAATAATGTCTCGAATGACTGCTCCGCTAGGACTAGTGATCACAGCAATTCGTTTAGGATAGCGAGGCAGCATTTTTTTAGGCCCTTCAAACAAGCCTTCTTTTCCTAGTTTTTCACGTAATTCAGCAAGTGCCTGATACAGCGCACCAACGCCATCCGGCTCCATATGTTCAACATAAATTTGATAAGAGCCGCCATTTTCATATAAAGATATACGGCCAACAACTAGGACTTTCATTCCTTCTTTAGGCTGAAACTTCAGTTTCTGAAAGGCTGATTTAAACATAATTGCAGAAATTTTTGCACCATCATCTTTTAAGCTAAAATATTGATGGGCATTTGGCCGTAAGCGAAAGTTAGAAATTTCTCCTGTTAAATATACACGTTCCAAGTATGGATCAGCATCGAATTTGCGTTTTAAATATTTGGTTAAAGCTGTGACTGTTAAATATTGCTGTTCCATCTTCTCACCTTACTTTTGTTTTTTAGCGGCCTCGACTGTTTGATACATCAGCATCGTGATCGTCATTGGGCCAACACCTTTTGGTACAGGCGTGATATAGCTGGCGATCTCTGAGACTTCATCAAATTTCACATCACCGATCAGCTTCCCGTTTTCATCGCGGTTCATACCCACATCAATGACGACTGCACCAGGCTTCACGAACTCTTTTGTCACGAAATGGCCGCGGCCGATCGCAACAACAAGAATATCCGCTTCTCTAGCAACAGCTGGTAAATCTACTGTTCTAGAATGAGCGATCGTCACTGTCGCATTTTTCATCATCATCAATTGGGCCATCGGTTTACCAACGATATTACTCCGTCCGATCACCACAGCTCGCTTACCTTCAAGATCGATGTTATAGGCTTCAAACATTTTCATGATGCCGTATGGCGTACATGGAATCATTGTCGGCTCACCGATAAATAAGTGTCCCATGTTCATAGGATGAAAGCCATCAACATCTTTGTTTGGATCAACAGCAAGTAAGACTTTTTCTTCATCGATATGTTTCGGTAGCGGTAACTGAACTAAAATACCATGAAATTCGGGATCTTGATTGTAGCGTTCGATCACATCAAGTAACTCAGTTTCTGAAATCGTCTCTGGCAAACGTTCGATCTTTGAACGAATCCCGATTTTCGCTGCTGCTAAATCTTTGTTCTTCACATACGTTTGACTCGCTGGATTTTCACCGACCAACAACACGACTAAACCTGGTTTAATCCCTTTTTTTTCAAGTTCTGTCACTTCTTCTTTGATTTGCGCCTGCATCTTGTCCGCTAATTCACGACCGTTGATTAACTCTCCCATGAGATCACTCCTCTTTTTTTGTCTGTATTGTTTCATTTTAGCACAGATTGGAGACTCTTTACACTGTATAGTTGTTCTAATATTGGGTAGGACCCTTTGATAGGATGATACTTTATTTTCTATGTATTTTGAGGCTGAGACAAAAATGTCTAGCTCTGAGAAATAAGAAGGTGTTGCTTTTTTCTCACCGTTTATTCGAATTTAGAGAGCGAAACAAAACTGTTTTTTAGTTTTGTCCCACTCTCCTTCTGTTTTAGCACTCTATATTATTTTAAAGTAAATCCAATTCTTCTTTTTCCGTATAGGGCACGCCCATTTGATCCAATACTTCTTTTTTGTATAATTTTTTTTGATATTTATCATAGTGCGGGCTTATAAATGCTTCACCTTTTAATCGTTCAAAGACTGGAAACTCACCATTCTCCAGTAAGATCATATCACCTTCGAATTCTTTTAATAATTCTCCGATTACTTGGAAGAAGATCGGCATTCCCGCTTTAGCTCCACCCATATATTGAATATAGCTATTGTAATTAATTTTCACGCCTTCCTCTTCTTTTAAAAATTGATAATATTCTTCGTTAAATCGTTCGTTTGGATACATGCAAAAAAATATGAAGTATTCCGTACAAATTTCCAATGTTTCTTCATTCATACTCGGTAGTCCCAATTTATTCTTTTCAAAAATAAAACATAGAACATTATAGATTTTTTGCCATGTTTTTTTAGGTAATAATGTTGTATATAGATATAAGTTTGATTCCATACTTACCACGTCCATTTCCATATTATTTGTTTATCCTTTATCACTAGTATTTCAGTTAAACGTTCTAAATCTCCATTTGAATTCACTTTTCGTTGAATTATTTTTAAAATTTCACTTATATGTACTTGGTTCATCAGCTTGGCTTTATCTAAGCTGATAAACCTTTTGTTTTAGTATGTTAAAGTAAATCTAAGTCTTCTTTTTCTGTATAGGGAACGCCCAAATAGCTTAATGTTTCTGCTGAATAGAGTTCTTTTTGGTATTCTTTATAATGACCACTGATAAATATTTCACCATTTAACCGTTCAAAAACTGGAAATTCAAAATTTTCTAATAAAATCATATCTCCTTCAAATTCCTTTAACAGTTCTCCAATTACTTCGAAGAAAATTGGCATTCCATGTTCTATTTTTCTATTTATGAATTGAACATAGACATTATAATTGACTTTTATATCTTCCTCTTCTTCCAAAAACTGATAATATTCTTCATCTACTTTTTCATTTGGATCTTGACAAAGTAACGAAAAATAATAGGTTCCTATATTTAATGATTCTTCATCCATATTCGGTTCTTTCAATTTATTCCTTTTATATACTAAATATAGTACTTCATAAATTTTTAACCAAGTTATCCTAGGTTGCATAGTTGTATATAGATAGAAACTATATTCCATTTCACCACGTCCATTTCCAGATTATTTGTTTATCTTTTGTCACCAATATCTCAGTTAATCGTTTTAAGTCTCCATTTGGATTTGCTTTTCGCTGAATCATCCCTAGAATTTCATCTTTATGTATTCGGTTCATCAACTCAGATAGAGTTAAGCTGATGAACCTTAAGTTTTACTACTTTATGCCTTCTTTAAAGCAAATCCAACTCTTCTTTTTCTGTGTACGAAACACCTAAATAGCTTAATGTTTCTGCTGAATACAACTCTTTTTGGTATTCTTTGTAATGACCACTGATAAATACTTCACCATTTAACCGTTCAAAAACGGGGAATTCACCATTTTCCAATAAAATCATATCTCCTTCAAATTCTTTTAATAATTCTCCGATGACTTGAAAGAAAATTGGCATCCCTTTTTCAATCTTACGATTAAAAAAGGTAATATAAATATTATAATTGGTTTTTACTTTTTCTTCTTCTTCCAAAAACTGATAGTATTCTTCATCCACTAGTTCGTTCGGACCCATGAAAAAAAAGTTAAAATAAAAAGCTCCAATATTCAATGATTTTTCACCCATGGATGGCCTTGTTAAGTTATTTTCGTTGTACACTGTACACAATATTTCGTACACTTTCAACCAAGTTTCTCTGGATTGTATTGTTGTATATAAATATAGTCTACAATTCATCTCACCACGTCCATTTCCAAATTATTTTTTTATCCTTTGTCACTAATATCTCAGTTAAGCGTTTTAAATCTCCATTTGGGTTGGCTTTTCGCTGAATCATTCCTAAAATCTCATTGACTTTGTTTGTCGAATAGCCGTCTAAATTCAAGACAATTTTATCTGCTTGTCCTTTGGTTTTCCCCACAATCTCATTGACTAAATTTTTTGTATTATTCGTCGTCGGTGCGTAACAGTCAAACACTTTCCCTTCAATTTTAAAGTCTGGACTGCTTTCTGGTTTTATTCCATGTCCATTTCCTTCTGGATTATATTCTAGCATTTCAAGATCATATCCTTCATCAGCCAGATGATTTGCAGTGTCATTCTGCCTCTTTATTCCTTCTCCTGAACCTTCTTCATATTCCCCTCTAGGCTTTCCTCCTTTTTCTTTCGACGGTTTGATTCCTTTATCCTGCCAATTACTATAGTCTTGTCTAATTTGCGGCTTTTCAATTTCACCTGAAGAATTAGCGATCATCAGTCCAACTAAACCAGTCGCTCCAATCACTAATAAGACCGTTCCACCACTTACAGCTGTTGCTCCTGCTACAACGCCTACCTCTGCTAGTACTAGACCACTATAACTCCCTTGGATCGTCATGACTCCGACCGCTGCTGTTCCCGTTCCAATCGTAGGTCCTGCTAGTTGAACGACTTGATTTAATAAATTGCCTAGTCCATCAATTGTTTTTGATAAGTTTGACTTTATATCTTCCCAATTTTTTCTTTGAATAAGCGTTGTATAGATATTCGTCAGTTTTTGATCTAATTCGTCTTTTACATACACATAATACATCGTATATGCTCCAGTCAATCTATACGGAACAATGTCAATATCATCGCTTGACAAATCACCGATTCGTGTTTGATAGGCATAGTTTCCAAAGTCCTGAATCGTTTTCCCTTCGATTTTCAGATAATAGATATCTGGAACAAGTAATTTTGATAACTTCTCCGCTCCATCACTACTAACATATTCTTTCTTATTTCCATCATAAAGTGTGTACTTTATATTGGTTTCACTTGAAAAATTCATCTCACAATAGGTGGCTAACTCATCTTTTTTCAAATCTAGTTTATAAAAATCAACATCTCCAGGATGGTCAAGTCTTTGATTGTATAATTGATTCAATTTTATACTTTTGGCTGTATCAAAATTATCACCTACATCGTCAACACCTGATCTAAGTATATATTTTCCTTTCTCGTCTGCCAGTGTTCTTAATTTAAGATAATAGGTGCCTGGAATTAGTTTGCGTTTAAATACAAAATGACTATTCGATTGATCACTGATCTTGCGAATACCAGAATCATCATACAAGGTCGCTTGTAAACTGGTAATTTTACTATCACCAGATAGATAATACGTTCCAGCTTTAGAAATAGTCAATTTATAAAAATCAATATCACCAATATAGTCAAACTGTCCTGAAAAATCCTTATTCAAAACAAGAGCAGCGGCCGTTTTTGGCGTATCTCCAGCCTCATCTTTTGTATAGTCTATAGTAGTAGTTATATCAACTGTGTACTCTGCTTGTTTTACAGCAGAATCGGTGTTTTTTACCGCTAAATAGTAGGTGCCTGGATAAAATTTCCGCTTGATTTTATTTGAAGTTCCACTCACTATACTGCGGACACCTGAGTCATCATAAAGATAGTTATACATACTTGTCGTTTCACTTTTAACACTGATTTCGTATTCACCTAAATTAGTGATCGTGAATTTTAAATAATCGATGTCATTTTCATAATCTATCTTTCCTTTAAACGGCGTATTTATTTTTATCAGTCTAGCTTCTTTTGGTCCATTACCGGCATCATCTTTTGTATAATCATTGAGTATTTTTATTTGAATTTCATAATCCGCTTCTTTTATGGCAGAATCGGTGTTTTTCACTGCTAAATAATAGGTGCCTGGATAGAGTTTGCATTTGATTTTACCATAAGTGCCATTTACTAGATTTCTGACACCCGAGTCATCATACAGATAGCTGTACATTTTCGTTGTCCGGCTTTCCGTACTGATCTCGTATTCGCCTAAATTCGTAACCGTGAATTTGAGATAATCGATATCATCTGTGTAATTGATTTTTCCTTTAAATGGCGTTTTTATCTCGATTTGTTTCGCTGTATCTGGCGTATTTCCTATATCATCTTTGGTATAATCTTTGAGCGTTTTTATTTCAACCGTATAATCCGCTTCTTTTGTGCCAGAATCGGTGTTTTTCACTGCTAAATAGTAGGTGCCTGGATAGAGCTTGCGCTTGATTTTATCATAAGTGCCATTTACTAGATTTCTGACACCCGAGTCATCATACAGATAGCTGTACATTTTCGTTGTCCGGCTTTCCGTACTGATCTCGTATTCGCCTAAATTTGTGATCGTGAATTTTAAATAATCGATATCATCTGTGTAATTGATTTTTCCTTTAAATGGTGTTTTTATCTCGATTTGTTTCGCTGTATCTGGTGTATTCCCTACATCATCTTTGGTATAATCTTTGAGCGTTTTTATTTCAATCGTATAATCCGCTTCCTTTGTGCCAGAATCGGTGTTTTTCACTGCTAAATAATAGGCGCCTGGATAGAGCTTGCGCTTGATTTTATCATAAGTGCCATTTACTAGATTTCTGACACCAGAGTCATCATACAGATAGCTGTACATTTTCGTTGTCCGGCTTTCCGTACTGATCTCGTATTCGCCTAAATTTGTGACCGTGAATTTGACATAATCGATATCATCTGTGTAATCGATCTTTCCTTTAAATGGCGTTTTTATCTCGATTTGTTTCGCTGTATCCGGCGTATTCCCTACATCATCCTTAGTGTAGTCTTTGATTGTTGTTACTGCAATCGTATAATCCGCTTCTTTTGTGCTAGAATCGGTGTTTTTCACTGCTAAATAATAGGTGCCTGGATAGAGCTTGCGCTTGATTTTATCATAAGTGCCATTTACTAGATTTCTGACACCCGAGTCATCATACAGATAGCTGTACATTTTCGTTGTCCGGCTTTCCGTACTGATCTCGTATTCGCCTAAATTTGTGATCGTGAATTTTAAATAATCGATATCATCTGTGTAATTGATTTTTCCTTTAAATGGTGTTTTTATCTCGATTTGTTTCGCTGTATCTGGTGTATTCCCTACATCATCTTTAGTGTAGTCTATCAGCGTTTCTACGCTTAATGAATAAATTGGTGGTGCTTCTAGATATCTAACATAATGTGTGGAAACAAAATACGTCCCTGGCATACATTTTAGTTTCCCCACGCCAAGACTACTACTCGATAAAACTCGTTTTCCTGAATCATCATAAATCGTCAAATACGCCCCTTGAGAACCAGTAAATGTATATTCTCCAGCATTCTTTATTAGTATCTTCCAATAAAGTGGTGTGTCTTGTTCACCTATTATCGATTTCGTTTGATTTGGTTCAATTTGAGTAGCAGCATTTAATTTCAATTGAAACAAATCGTCTTCTTGTGAATCTATTTGTTTAATAGACACTGCATAGTTTCCTTTATCTGCTGAATTATATCCTCGCAAATAATGGTAATACGTCCCTTTGTTCAAGGTCGTTTTTTTGATGACTTCTTTTGTACCGTTCTGATATACTATTTCGTTCGTTCCTGAACTTCCATACAGACTATAATACAAAGGTATTTCACCTATTATCTTCACTTCATAGGTACCTGATGATGCAATGGTAAATTTCAGCCAATCCTTATCTTGCTCATAATCGATGGCACCTGTGTAGTTTAATCCTATAGGTGTTGCTCGTTCTATGAGATTTGCTTCTTTGTCATCATCTTGTCTATCTAATTGGGTAATATTTATTTCATATTTTCCCTTATCTTTTGAATTATATCCTCGCAAATAATGATAATACGTCCCTTTGTTCAAGGTCGTTTTTTTGATGATTTCTTTTGTACCGTTCTGATATACTATTTCGTTCGTTCCTGAACTTCCATACAGACTATAGTACAAAGGTATTTCGCCTGTAATCTTCACTTCATAGGTACCTGATGATGCAACAGTAAATTTCAACCAGTCTTTATCTTGCTCATAATCGATGGCACCTGTGTAGTTTAAATCTACAAGTGTTGCTCGTTCTATGAGATTTGCTTCTTTGTCATCATCTTGTCTATCTAATTGGGTAATATTTATTTCATATTTTCCCTTATCTTTTGAATTATAGCCTTGCAAATAATGATAATAGGTCCCTTTGTTCAAAGTCATTTTCTTAATGACTTCTTTTGTGCCATTCTGATATACTATTTCGTTCGTTCCTGAACTTCCATACAGCCTATAATACAACGGGATTTCACTTGTTACCTTCACTTCGTAGGTACCGGATGATACGATAGTAACTTTCAACCAATCCTTATCTTGCTCATAATCGATAGCACCAGTGTAGTTTAAATCTACAAGTGTTGCTCGTTCCAAAAAGTTCGCCTCTTTGTCATCATCGTGTTTATCTAATTGGGTGACACTTATTTCATATTTTCCTTTATCTTTTGAATTATAGCCTCCAAAATAATGATAATAGGTCCCTTTGTTCAAAGTCATTTTCTTAATGACTTCTTTTGTGCCATTCTGATATATTATTTCGTTCGTTCCTGAACTTCCATACAGCCTATAATAAAGCGGAATTTCACTTATTACCTTCACTTCGTAGGTACCGGATGATACGATAGTAACTTTCAACCAATCCTTATCTTGCTCATAATCGATAGCACCAGTGTAGTTTAAATCTACAAGTGTTGCTCGTTCCAAAAAGTTCGCCTCTTTGTCATCATCGTGTTTATCTAATTGGGTAACACTTATTTCATATTTTCCTTTATCTTTTGAATTATAGCCTCCCAAATAATGATAATAGGTTCCTTTGTTCAAAGTCATTTTCTTGATAACTTCTTTTGTGCCATTCTGATATATTATTTCGTTCGTTCCCGAGCTTCCATATAGTCTGTAATACAACGGGATTTCACTTATTACCTTCACTTCATAGGTACCTGATGATGTAATATTAAATTTCACCCAGTCTTTATCTTGCTCATAATCAATGCCGCCAGCATAGGTTAATCCTATAGATGTTGCCTTTTCTAGTTTATCACCTTCTTTATCATCTTCATGACTATCTAACTGAGTGACTTTTATCTCATATTTTCCTTTATTATTTAGATAGTATCGACCAAGACTATGATAATAGGTCCCTTTAGTTAATATTAATTTTTGCGTAAATTCCTTTGTAGCTTGTTTATTGATCAAAGAAAGTTCCCCTGAACTCCCGTACAGATTATAATATAAAGGACTCTCACTATTTACCTTAAGTTCATAAGTACCTGAAGAAGTGATGACAAATTTCAACCAATCCCTGTCACTGTCATAGTCAATCGCTCCAGTATAGTTTAAATCAACCAGAGTCGCTTCACTATAAGTGTTCCCCTCTTTATCTCCTTCTTGGCTTTCTAATTGAACTAGTTTCACATTGTAGATTCCCATAAATTTGAAATTTGGAGCTTTTAGTTTAAAGTAATAGGTACCTTTAGTTAGATCCTTTACAATCTTTTGATTTTTTATACTGGTGTCCCAAGCAATAGTAGTATCACCCGAGCTGCCGTAAAAACTAAAGTTTATCTCAATCGTGCTGCTTATATTGATTTCATATTTTCCAGTTTCTGGAACTTCAACTTTCAACCAATCTGTATCATCAGCAAAATCAATAGATCCTGAGTATTCCATATCAAATAATTTCGCGTCTTCGATCGTGTCCCCTTCATAATCTTTAATGATTGCTCTTTGGCTGCGTGAAGGGAGTGTTTCTTTTTCTGAACTATCAGTTTTTCCACTTTGCGGCTCTTGGTTTTCTATTGCTTTTGACTCTACTATGACCTCATCTTTTTTACCACTTTCCGTAGTACTCGACTCGAGAATCTGGCTACTAGTAGAACTTTCAGTGCTAATCTCAAGCTCAGCGGCTTCACTCATTGATTCTTGCAGATCTTCTGTTGTAAATTCAGTTTCAGTTGTTTTTCCCATCATATTTGCCTCATCAGATTGGAAAATATTGATTGTTTCAGTTGTTGGAAATTGGAAACTCAAATATTCATTTTTTACCGCTTCAAGCTGCTCTAATTTTATATATGGATCTGATAAACTATAGACATTCGTTCGGTGACGGACAAAAACAATTCCAGCTTTTTCAAATAATACTAATGGAGCCTCTGTTGTGGCTATATTCATAAAAGAATTTAGCCCTTGCGCAGTATTGCTTGTCTCTAATGAATATTCTTTAGAAACTGAATTCCAACGAACAAGCTGAAATACTTGATTACGAAAAAGAACTGGAAACAAAACATCTTCCCTTGATTCTTCTCCTTGAACGAATAATGTCACTGGCTCTGCAATCATCAATTCTTTTTCTATCAAGGTTTCATCTTGAAGCTCTGATAATAGCCATTCCTTTGACGGTTTCCCTACACTCGTTTCTCCCTTAGAAATCATTACTGTCTGTAATTTTAGCTGTTCATTGATAACCTCGACCGCCTGAACAACCGATGAAAGCTGTCCAGTTATCACAACCATTACCACTAACAATAGAATAACCTTAAATCCTCTTTTTTCCATTTATTCTCCTCCACTACTGAATTGATTAAAACACATCTTTTGTAATTAAAAACAAACAAAAGAGAATGCATTTAGTTCTTATAATAACATCAAATTATATAATGAACAAATCAATCCAGATCGTTGGAGCACTTATAAAATAACTAAAAAATCATTTCATGTTTTTAATAAAAAAAGACTAAGATTATTTCAATCTTAGTCCAAAAATCCATTTATATATTATTTAATTACTTTTTTAGCTTTAGAACATATGAATAGAAGGAAACTACCCTTACTCTTCAAGATCCTTCATCACATTTGACAGTACACCATTGACAAATTTTCTTGAGCGGTCATCACTGAATTTTTTGGTCAACTCAATTGCTTCATTCAACGCCACTGTATTAGGTACATCTCCGGCATAGATCATCTCAAAAATAGCCATGCGCAAAATGATCAAATCCATTTTGGCGATCCTATTGATCGTCCAATTCGTGCCTAAATGTTTCTTGATGACCTCATCTAATTCTGATTTACGGTCACAGACACCACCAACTAATAGATCTAGATAGGTCGGAACAAATTCTTCCCCATCTTCGCTGATGATATCACGGTTATCTAATTCTAAAGCATAATAAATCGCATCTTGTTTCGTCAAATCGATATTAAAATCCAAAGGAAATAAAGCTTGCAGTGCTTTTTCACGAATCTCATGACGAGTAAAGCTCGGCTTACTCATTTTCTCCCTCTTCCTCTGGGAATAATTCATCAAAATCCGGCTCAGGAAGCTTTTCAGGAACGACTGCCACCACATGGATATTTACTTCAACTAAATCGATATCAGTCATAAACAATACTTGCTGTTTCACACGATCCTGCATATCTAAAGCAACTTTCGGTACAGAGATCCCGTAATTCAAGTAGCAATAAATATCGACTTTCAAGCCTTCTTCTTCGGCTCTTAAATAAACACCTTTGCCGTGAGCAGCACGACCAAGGAATTCTGTTACATTATTAGCAAATGTTCCGCGCATGCCATATACGCCATCAACTTTAGAAGCTGCAATACCAATAATGACTTCGATCACTTCTGGTGCGATCACGATTTCACCTAAAGCATCTTTTGTATTAATCACTAGATTTTTTTCGTCAGTCATTTTTATCCTCCTCAATAGTCATGTTCGAGAAACTTTCTCTACGTTTTCAAGCTTTCGTCCATATACCTATCTAAGTTTACATTCACATCTAGTTTATCATTAAATGATCGTTTTCGCTACCAAAAAAAGAGGCAGGAAAACGTGTTCTACAAATTATAAAATAATCAATTCTTTCGGTGAATGTGTCAATACACGATTGCCATCTTTCGTGATCAGTAGATCATCTTCGATTCTGACACCGCCAAGTCCTGGTAAATAAATCCCAGGCTCATCTGTGATCACATTGCCTGCCACGAATTGTTTCTCTGCTCTAAAGGAAACATTGGGTCCTTCGTGGATCTCTAAACCAATTCCATGTCCTGTACTATGACCAAAAGCTTCTCCATAACCATAAGAAGCGATATGGTCACGAGCGATCGCATCTAGCTGAATACCAGTCAAGCCCGGTTTAGCTTCTTCTAGAACTTTCAATTGTGCTTCTAAAACGATTTGATAAATCTCTTTCAGCTTGCTATCAGGTTCCCCAATCGCAAAAGTCCGTGTCATATCAGAAACATAGCCTTGGTAATAGCAGCCAAAATCTAACGTGATCAAATCACCTTTTTCAATGATTTTTTCACTGGCAACACCATGTGGCATAGCCGAACGTACACCACTGGCAACGATCGTTTCAAACGAAACACCCGTCGCACCCAATGAACGCATATAAAAATCCAATTGATTGGCGATCTCAATTTCTGTCATCCCTGGTTTGATGACTGTCAAAATATGTTTAAAGCCAAGATCAGCAATGCTACATGCTTTCTCAATGATCGCAATCTCTTCTTCATCCTTCACTTCACGCAGTTCTTCGATCAAACCAGCTACTGGAACTAATTCACACGGTATGATTTCTTCCAGCACACTGTATTCAGCAAAGCTGACAAATAACTCTTCAAAAGCGATATTTTTCAATTGTTCTTTTTCGGCAATCGCAACAACCTCATCAAAGATCGGTCCTGCATTTTGAACGATTTCATAGCCTTGTGCTTGTGCTGCCGCTTGCTCTGTATAACGAAAATCCGTGACAAAAAACGCTTTGTCTAATGTGATCACTGCTAATCCTGTAGTTCCTGTGAAGTTTGTTAAATACCGTAGATTATACGAGCTGGTGATTAAAAATGCGTCTAGATTGTTTCCCTTCATCAATGCTCTTAATTTATTTACTCTGATCATCATTGCATTTCCTTCTTTCTTCATAACGTTCTCTTTAATTGTAGCAAATTTTCCTGTTATTTGTTACCTATTCGGATTAAATCATGAAGAACTTTTTTCTTTTAGTTTTATTTACGAAATCGTTCCCGTTTATTTTATTTTTTACTAAGCGATTTGCTCTTTATCTTTAATACTTTTAATCAATTGTTTGCATCCATCTACTAGTGCATTTGCTATTAGAGAAAATACTAGACAGACAACTGCTATACAAATTGAAATAACAGTAAACCGCACTAAAACATTACTCAATGAATTGAATTTTTGTAATAATGGAACATACAGATTATGAATAACAAAATCTGAAATCAAATAAGCAAAATAGATTTTTGAGCCTAAAAATAGACTGCTTTTTTCAATTAATTTAGAAGACACCCTCATTCGAGCCAACATAATAAATAAGGCTACTGACATCACACCATATTGAAAAGAGTCTGCTTTATTGTTCCACAATTCAAAGTCCATCATGTTATATCTTGACGTAATGATCATCAGAGCGGAAAGAACAACTGATCCCACATATATCAACGGAAGAAGGTAACTGCGATTTTTAAGTAGATCAAGGGTTCCTTTTTTGACATTGATAAAATAATGACCAAAAACAAAGTACAATAGATATGGACTAAACACAAATTTGAAAAAATCTGTTTCTGAAATATCAGCTCCTAAAAATCTCAGTAGATAAGGAAAAAACATGGACAAAAGAAACAGTACTAGAAAAAAGCTTCTATAATCTTTTTCATTAAAGGAATCCACCATTTTTTTTATAAATGGTAGAAATAGTAAGAAGCCCAAATATACATACATGTACCAGAGTGCATTACTGACCCGTCCATTTAAAAATAAAAGAATGAAGGTTTGATCTGTTCCTTTCAATTCAGGATCAAAATAAAAATACACTAGAGAAAACAACAGCAACGTCACCACAACACTGATAATCTTATTACGAAGTTCTTTTGAAGAATACTCTCTTCTTAACAATAAAGCACCTGACATCATCATAAAAAGTGGTACCGCCGGTTTAACGATCACCATTAATACAGCTGTCACATTCCACTCATACGAAAGATCTAATCCGTAGAATAAATAATGAAATACGTGATTAAAAACAACCATTAGAAAAGCAACGATTCTCATACATTCAAACGAAACATTTTTTTGTCTCAACCAACAACAACCCCTAACTCGAGTCGATCTCATAAATAAAACTAAAAGAAAAAAACACGAAATAAATCTTATTATATCATATTTTTTTACCCATTATGATTTTTCGGTTATAAAAAAATTAAAATTCTAATTTATTCTAAAGTTTTTAATCTAGCAGCTAGCTTTACTCTTTTTTAAGCTATTTTTGATAGAATTGTGTTAGAAAGTGAGGTTACGGATGAAGAAGCAAGCAATTTTTTTCATATTATTCTTTTTTTCGATCATCAGCATGGTCCTCTATGCTTTTTTTATAGAACCCAAACGAATCGTCACTCACAACTATACTCTTGGCGATAATCAAGGACAAAAACCACTGAAAGTTGTTCAACTTTCAGACATCCATATTCAAGAAAACTATCCAGTAGCCCAGCTTGAAAAAATTGTTACAAAGGTGAATCAGGAAAAGCCGGATATTATCTTATTTACTGGTGATCTATTTGATAACTATGCAAAGTACGGACCTGCAGAGGATGTCACAGCTGCCTTAAGTCGATTAACTGCACCTTTAGGAAAATTCGCCGTTTGGGGCAATCATGATTATGGTGGCGGCGCTGCTCGTGTTTATCCAGAGATATTAGCTGGAGCTGGTTTTCAATTACTGGAAAATTCAGGGATGAATATTGCTCTTGCAGATGGAAAGAGTGTTTTTATCAGTGGTTTAGATGATTCTTTATTAGGTAACTCGTCGATCGAAGAAGCTTTGAGCGAGCGTCAAAGTGAATACACGATTCTACTTAGTCATGAACCAGATGTAGCTGATCAACTAGTGAACCAAAATATACAGCTGATCCTATCCGGTCACAGTCATGGTGGACAAATCAACCTTCCATTCATAACCATCAAAAATATCATGGCAGAAAAATATTTTAGCGGATTCTACAATTTAACAAATGACACAACACTTTATGTCAATACAGGATTAGGGACAACAAAAATTCCCGCTCGGTTTAGAGTGCCACCAGAAATCGCTGTATTTGATCTGTATATTTAAAAAAAGATAGGACGAAATTCTAAGAATTTCGTCCTATCTTTTTCCTGTTTATTTATCTAGAAAATTCTTTGACTCGTCCACCAATTTTATCAGCAAATTTTTCTGCGAAGCGTTTATCAACAAAGACTCGTGCTTGATTTTTATCTCTTGTACGTTGTCCGTCTTTACTGATATATCCATGTAATACTTTTACAGCGTACATTGCCTTCCCTCCTCTGTGTTGCTTTTTTGATCATAGAATAACTATAGCTGAGAAACCTTAACGAAAGCATAAATTGGTTCGAATATTTTATGAAGAGTTATTAAGAAAAAAGAAAAAAGCCTTAAGCAAAAAATGCCTAGGCTTATTCCTTTTCATTGATTTGTTAAACAATGATATCTTTTGTTTTTTTATCCATATGGATTCTTGCTGTCCAAGTTTCAAATGTTACCAAGACAGGTGCTTGATGATTTAATTCTTTTTGATAATCAGACAACCTAGATGTGATCTCATCTTTAGAACCCACTTCTTCAACAGAAAATTTCCCTTTTAGCAGCAAACTTTCATGAGCAATTTCTTCATAGCAACAAACAGACCCATTGGGGTTACAACGAATATTTTTGACCGTTTCCCCTTCCCCATCCAAATAAAATTGTAATTTCAACAGTCCCTCTCTCCATAAGGGTGCGGATACGGTAATCACTGTTGGAAATTCCCTTTTATCGATGGTTGCAAGTAAAAATACCTTACTGGAATTTAGTAATCTCACAATTCGCTCATGTATCTCCATTTCTAAAGGCCTCCTTTTTTATCGCTATTCACTCAATTATAGCAACTATCTGCTATTTTTGAAAAGCTAAACCCTTTTGAAATGCGGTTGAGAGATTGATCGACTGTTTTTTTCGTGCTGATTACTTGACTGCTTCTTGTCGTAACCAATTAGCTTGTCGACTTTTCTTCAAAATCAAGCGGCATATAGGTCCAACGATCAGTAGTTGCAAAGGTAAAGCCATCACTAAATTTTGACTGAAAGCTCCTATATAGTTCCTAAAAAATTCTTCTGTAAAACCAGTTTGAATCACGACACCGTAAATGGACATGAAAAAGACCATTCCGAGCACCATACAGCTAGAAACAGCAACAACCATATGAAGCTGCTTTTCTCTATTGATTGGCAATGAAAAAGCGATTTTCTTTGCAGTATTTGCTACAACGAACACATCAACTAAAAAAGCCACTAGAAAACCGGGAATTAACCCACCCAATAGATGGCTCCATGACAATTGATCGTGCAACAGCAAATTATAAAGACTCATTGAAAAGACCATGGAAAAACAGACAATCGTTGTAAAAAATAAACTTTCTTTTTTTGTTTTCGGCATACATACACTCCTCTTTTTTTCATAACAGAGATTATGCTACCATAAAAAAATTTTTCTCGTAAGTTTTTTTATGAATATTTCATTTTTCAAACACTGAAATATAACTGCATAAGAATGTTCCTCATTTTTACAGATAGTTCTAGTTCCTCCCTTAGTGTTATAATGGTACACAGGAGAAAGGGTTGGAAATAATGAAAAAATATTTTAATAAAAAAAGAGTAATGATATTCTTATTTTTGGTCGTACTTGCTACACTATTAAGTGCTTATCTAAATGCAATCGGTTATAAAGGGATGCTTTACTTTCAAACTGTTTATGATCGAAATGGTCATAAAACTTACGGAAATTTTAGCCCTCGTACTGGCAGTTTTTTAGTAACAGGAAGTGTAATAGTATACCTATCAATAGTTTGGAGATCCTTTAATCGATATACAGAAAATTTATTCATTCGCCGTGTAATTGGAAGTTTATTAATCATTGGTATCACTATTTTTACAATTGGTGTAATCGATTTGGTGAATGCCTTTATATTCATTGTTAATCGTTAATTTATTTGATTACTTTTGTACCCTTAATCGGCAAGCTCTCTTCTCACGAGCTGATGAGAAAATGCATGGCATCTCAGTCGATTATCGTATTTTTTAGTAACTATAAAAAAATCCTATTTTTGTATAGATAGAGAATCATCTAAAATTTACACCAAGATCTCATTGTTGATCAGAAGATGTTTTACTCTATACGCTATCTTATTGTATTTTTTAGCTCATGGAGTAATTCCTTTTGGAAAAATTTTATACGTTCGTCGGAGCTTGTGTCTTCGATTTTGTTGATATAGTCATATTTTATCTTGTCTTCTAAAAACATAAAAAAAAATGGTCTAACAAGCAACACTGTATTAACAGCACTACTTTTTTCACTTCAATTGAGACAAAGTGACTAAACAAGAAAATATTTATTTCCTTAAGGTCACTTTGTTGTATAATAAAATAAATATACGCAAAGTGGAGGTTCATATGTCAAGTATCGATAAAACCAGAGAGTTGATTCTTAACAGTGCATTGGAACTGTTTATAGAAAAAGGCTATCATGAAACATCAACCAATGATATACGTATACGAGCTAATAACTTATCTCGTGGCGGTTTATATCATTATTTTCCAAGAAAAGAAGATATCTTAAATGCATTGCCAGAATATCTACTACCCTACAAAGCTAGTCTCGATAATTTAATGGAAAACACAGATTTAACTGCTATGGAAAAAATCCGCCTTTTACTGAAGGAAAACTACAAAGGCGTCATGAGTACTTCAAAAGGAGTGATGTTTTTAAAACTATTATCCGGTTCGGAATCTTTAAACTTCCTCTTTGATAATTTGAAAAGTAGTATCGTTCCTTTATATGAACAGTTGATCCGTATGGGAAATGAAGATGGCTCCATGAGTATCACAGAACCAGAGTACACAGCTGAATTTTTGGCCATCCTTTTAAATATCTGGTTTAACCCTTTATTTCTAAAAACAGTTGGTACTGAAGAGGAAATTGATGGACGTATCACCTTTTTGGAAAATACTACAAACTTTTTGGGATTATCACTTTTTGATGAAGAAATTCGTGAACTATGTAAGTCGCTCTGGCTGACATTATCTGAAATTGAAAGCTGATGTTTTTCGTAAATAAAATATCTATACCTATTTTATAGTGAGATAAACAAGTTTTTTTAATAGATATAGTCTATCTCCTTTTCATAGAATATCGATTTTTCTTACATACTTCGTAACTCACTTTGTAACTAGATCACTTTTGTTTAAAAAGCCACCTATTATAGGCGGCTTTTCTTTTACATTCTCCATCCAAATGATTTTTTAACCTATGCATTTAATGAATTATTATGGTCCGGCTGTTAAAGACCAATTTAGTTTTGCTTGGTATACTGAATTAAGCTCAGCATTCATTGTCTCTGGAAGGTTCAACTCGATATCAGAAAAATCATAATCAATTTGATAGACACCAGCTTCTTTAAATGTACCAAGAGAAACACTGGTATCGTTAGAAAAAATAGTTTGATCATCAATCTTACCTATTACTGCCAAGGATTCATTCTCTTGATTAAAATCGGTCACTTTTTTTACTATGCCATTTTTCAACGAAATACTGGTATTTGTTGACAAAGCGTTTAAACCAGATGTAAATTGACTCAAATTCAAACCTATCGTCCAGTTTCCTTGTACACTAGAATCTAATTTATAACGGATATAAGGCTTATAATCCGTCCGAGTATAAGATTCCGCATCTAATGTTTTCATTTGCGGATAAGGCGAAACTGTCACCGTACCAAATAAGAAATCCGGAATGTTGATTAAGGTATCATCTCCACTTTGATTGAGATTAGGTTCATCAGGATCATCGATTCGAACAAACTCTTCTGCTTTTAGTGTTTGATCCATATTTCCCGTCATTTCAATTTTAGCCTGTAAAACTTGATTAGCAACTCCTCTAGCGGTTGTTTTAAACTGAATTTCTATAAATTTGTTATCACCTGATGCAAGTGTTACTCCGTCTAACTGGATCCCATTTTGCCACTGTTCAGGTGTAACTATCAATGATTTGGTAGAACCATCAACCAACTTCACAACTAGTTGATCCGGCACTGATAAACCGTTAGACCACTGATTAACCTTTAGTTTTAAATCCGTCAGTACATTTTCTCCCGTATTTGTCAAACGACTGTTCCATTGAACTTGGCCATCATTGTCAACGATTTTAGGAGTCGCCACTAAACTAAGATCTGCTGAAGAAAGTCCTCTTTTATAGTAATATACAAGTTCTATATCTCTTGTCACATTTGCAACCGAAACAGATTCATTTGGAAGTTTTATTGTTCCAGGAGCATTTGAATAATTTTCCCAGCCGACATAGTGCCATGTATTACCATTATTATCCAAGACCTTATCTTGAGGTACAAAATTATATTCTTCACCAGAAACTACTTTATTTGTTGTACTAGGGTTGGACGTTATATCAAGTAGTTCCGAATGATCTTCATCATTCACCCATCGTTCGGTTATTTTATGTTCTGCTTTTTTATAGATATAGTGAACTTCAGTAGCACCCTTCATCGGCAATGAAACAGGTGTTGTTCTTTTCGTATTTGTTGCATCAGAACTCAATCTCCAGCCTTCATAAATCCAAGACACACCATTAGAATCTTTTTTAGGACTTTCAGGCGTAAAAAGGTATTCAGCATCTTTTTCTACAGATATCGTCTGATTCCAACTGCTGTCGATCGTGGCACCTTTTTCATCTACATATTTTTCAGTCAAATCAACAGCATTGATTTTCTTATAAACGATATGCACTTCATCTTTTTGCTCTTCAAATTCTGCACTGAAGGTGATTTTTGGTGGATAAGTCGTATCTATTTTAGCCTTATTATTTGCTCCTTTATACCACCCTTGGTACTTATAAACTTGCTTATCGATTGTATATGTTTCAGGAAGCTTGTCTCCATTTTCCATTGTATAAATGAACGGACTAGACGTTAATTCAGTTCTTTTACCATTAGTATAACCAGTAGGTGCGGTAATCGATGCACCAGTTTCATCTTCAAACATTTCTTTGATCCCTTTGTTATACGCGTATAACGTCATTCCTTCCCCATCAGTCCCATAATAATCGCCAGATGCTTTTACGCCTGCTGCATTTTCATTCACTGATATACGAGAATATCCTAAATAGGAAACTATTCTATTATTTGGGTCAATAGCTGTTCCCTTTGTCTGAATAAAAGTTCCATCTGCCTGCTCTTCCCACAAAGAGTCTATTAACATATAATTTGACCGCCTCCAGACAGAAAAATCATCACTGGTCGATCGCCAAGCACTAGACATGTCTTGAACGGTGCTATTGGAAAAAAATCCGTGTAAATCAGGAACGGGAGTTACTCCTGGAGGAACTTCTGTTGAAAAATATTTGACATAAGGAACAGGCGTTGTTATTTTCCAATCTGCCACTCCCTTTTGGTACCCTATTTGACGCATTGTCCTATACTCATTACCACTGCGGTCAAAGTAGAATATATTTGATTGTCCCTCTGTCCTGAAAGAAATCGGCTCATCATCTAGCAACTTCCTTGAGTTATTCGGTCCTTCCGGAATATAGCTGACGCGAATTTCTCTTCCTTCTAAAGCCAACTGCACGGGGAATGTTTCCCCTTTATGATCTAAAAATCGAACGTACGTATCTTTGACTGCTGGCAAATCTTTATCCTCATAGGGAAGCGTATAAGCCTGGCTTTTCATTGGTAAACAAAATAAACTTAACAGTAAAAACAACAATCCGATTATTTCCTTTGTTCTTTTCATCTTTCTCCCACTTTCTACAAATATCCTAATCAGTATTTCTTATTCTATAGATTTTTATAGCCAACAATCCTACACCAATGATCGGCATGATCAAATACCACCACTTAAAAGGAGAATCCTCCTTTTTATCAGCCATTGTTCCATTTTCTGTAATTGTTAATTTTTCAGACAAATCCCAAGTTTTATCACTTCCAAAAATAGTTCCTTCAAACAAATATGTACCATTTTTAATGTCTTTTTCTTCAAGCTCCATTTCAAATAAAAGGGTGCTATTTGGCGCAAATTTTACTTGATCCAGTTTTCTTTCAGAAATCAATTTTTTATGCCCTTCGGTATATAAATTCCCCTCTATACTCAAATCTCTAACAATTTCCGGATAAGGGTTTTGAATTTCTATTTGTAAAGCTCTTTTATTTTCAGAAGATACGATTCGAATTTGTCTTAAAATAATATCTGTTTCTCCATAGAAATCTACCTTTTCATCTTCAGTCAAAAGTAACGCAATAGTGTAGCTCAAAGCATTTTTGATTGCAACCCCCCCGCTAGTTTTCTCTGCATTATTTTTCTTTGAGATCGTTATTCCTCCCAAAAGAATCCCTTTAAATGATTTTTCAGGGATAGATAACTCAATTTCTGCATACTTTTCTGAATTTCCAGCAACGGTAATTTCATTTTTTTTAATCTTTGCAATATGAGAAAACTGAATATCTCCATTCTGATCAACTTCTTGTTTTTTTTCATCATAAACAAGAAGACCATTTTTGTTCGTTGTAGCTTGATTGATCATTATTAAAAAAGTCTGCTTAGTATCAGTATGATTACTTACTTTAACTTTTATTACCTGTCTTTTTTTCGGCTCGACCAATAATTGAAAGTAATTGGCTTGATCATCAATTTGGTTTTCCGGCAAAATTGCCTCTACATCAAAAGAGCCATATTCTTCATTTTCAACTGCAAATATTGTGCATTGAAAAAAAGATAAATATATAACAAAATATATCGCATAACGAATTATTCTTTTTACGGTCAATAAATCACATCCTTTCGATGATTTAAAAGCCTATTTTAAATAGAAAAATGCTTCCCTAACCAAAAACAGGCAGCCTGTCTGTTTGTGAAAATAGTACTATAAAAGAGAAGAAAAAACAATAGGAAATCGCATTTTTTTATTTAATTTCTATCTCAAATTGAAAATATTAACACGATTTTCACTCCTTAAATACAAAAAATCATAAATATATCTCATTTCAACATTGTAAATCTTACGATCAATCCCTTTTCTTAGAAGATAAGGACTTTTACGAGCAAGTATTTTTATCAATCATTTTGTTAATATTTAACACGTCTTTTATAAAAGTGAAAAAAATCACATTTGTTACTACTGTTTTTTGTCATAGCTAGCCCACCTAGAAACAAAAAAAAGCTCTACTCTTTGTTTGACAAAGAGTAGAGCGAATTAGTTCAAAAATTATTGAGCGACTGGATATAGAATTTCTAATATTTCAAAGCATATTAAACAATGTAATTACAATATTTATTAAGTGTTCTTTCACTTAATTAAATCACTAAGTATCATTAAACATTTTACTAATGGTATTCATTTTGGCATTCACTAAAATTCTCATTAGCGTGGGATGCTATACATAGAAATGCATTAAATCAGATTCAAAAATTGAATGATTGAACGTCACATTAAATTCTGTTTGATATATGTTTTTACTTGATTAACATTTTTTAATAAGTCATCATGTGGCATAAAATCAAAGCTAGCATAACTATCCACTATTGTTGCGTAATCTTTTTTACTAACTAATTCATATTGATTTATTGTATTAGGTTCCAATTTGACTAGTTGTAACCCTGTAGCACTATTATTTATCTCATTACCTTCAATATCTTTAATATATTGCGATGCATGATGCTCTGTATATTTCGGAATAAAAAATACATAATCATAATAGATATTATTCTTATAATCTATATATAGAATAAACATATCAAGGACGCTATTTTTAAATTCTCTAGCATTTCCTTTTATTGAATAATTAGCTTTAACTTCATTTACACTAGACACATTTAAATGCGTTAAAGTTTCTAACTCGTTATTATAAATATAAGCATAAACAGATTTTATGTTACCCTGACTTTTTGTTGGTTTTACTTTAAAATCAAACTTTATTTCTGTTGTGTTTTCTTTAACTTTAATGCTACTAGATTTAGATAAATCACCTATCTCTATCTGTGTATTGTAAACCAAATTTTGATTATTTTCAGTTAAGATTTTATTAGATTTAGAAATTTCTAACTGAGTATCACTAATTTGTTTTTGTGCTTTAGAAAGTTCCAACTGTTGTGAAGAAATTACTGTTGCAACCATTATATTAACCAATAATGAACTAACTGACGTACCAATAGCTATAAGTTCTTTATTTCTTAATAAAAAATTTCTAATTCCTCGTTTCTTCTCAATCTGCCATTTTATTTTTACGGCCATTTTGTTTTCGCTCACTAAATTCACCTCAATGTATAGGATCGCAACAAATCAGGGGAAATGTAATTCTAATTTAAAACACCTTATTTTAAACATTTTTTTGTGCAATCGATCTCTTAATAACTACTTTTATTCTGTCTTTTCATCTTGTCCTCTCTGAATATCTTTCATATGTTCATTTTCCCCAAAACTAAGAAATGTCACAAAGACAAGATAGGCTACCTCTAGAGCTGTAGACATTCTTTCTTATCTCTCCTTTTAGCTTATCGATAGATAGTTTTCTCTGTAAACCACACTTCATTAAATAAACTCCGCTATTTATTACACACCTTAAAAATTCTATTCGTCTTGTAGTCTAGCAATATGTTTTGCTAAACAAGGAATATATTGTCTTTTAGAAAATTTTATTTATTAATTCCGTTAGAAGAATACGGAATAATTTTTTCATTTTTTTCTAGATATTCAGAATAAGTTTTCTCAATGTCTGATCCAGGAGCTTTTTTGTTGTCCTCTATGCCTTCTTTTATTTGTAATAAAATACCTCTAGAATCTATTAAATATTGAACAAAATTTTGTAAAATAAGACTACCGTCTTCAATAATAAGCCAATCAACTTTATATTCACTGTTCAATATTTCTTCTTTCGTTACATTTTCTGTTAGCTTCTCAAGTTCAGCACTGCTTATTCGATCCTCTTTTCCTAAAGCGATATCTTGTTTTAGAATATCACTTCGGTTTTTCAGCCTATCTAGGCTTTCATCTACAGCCGATAGATATTTTGTATAGTAATAAATAAAACCTTGAGTATTATTCAAATTGACAGAATCTAACAGCGACAAATCAATGTTTTTTATAGCTGAAAAATTTGCACTTGCAGTATCATGCTCAATAGAATACTGTTCTAAAGTTTTAATCGGATCATTGTAATGCATAAGCTGATTGATCAATACCTCGTTTATAGCTAATGAATAATTCGTAGTCGTTAACAGTAATTGTTCAGCTTGCTTATTGTAATTTTCTTCAGATTTTAAAGATTTCTCGGCTACTTTTATTGAATAAGCTGAATTCCTCTTGCTACTTTCAAAAGTAGCAAGAGAAATTCCAATAGCTGTCATTGGTATTACATATTTTACGATTACTTTAATACTGTCTATGCTCCATATTTTCCATTGTCGCAATACGTCTCAATCCTCCTTACCTTGTTTTCTCTAAATGAATAGAAAAATTATACGATTTTATTCATCCGGCGTTATAGGTTTAAAGTTAGGAACGATTGTATTGATTTTCTTCGTCTCTTCAAAACTCATCACTTTTACATTTTCAGGTATCATCACCCTGCTTACATGGATCCCTCTGAGGCAATGATTACACCAAACTTGTTCATATCCTATTCTGTCGCTCAAATCACCAACATAGATATAGTCTATTTCACAATGTCCACAAGTTGGACATTTTAATTCATTAATTTTATCTGTATTGTCTTGAATACTAGCAGCTAATTTTATCCATTCTTTAAACATTTATTTCCCTCCATTTACGGATTTGTAATAATTCCACCAATCTTTTTCAGATCCCCACGCACCATTTTCAAACAATCTCAATGTTTCTGCATCATTCGCTGTACCAAAAGTTTTTACCTGATAGACATGTGTTCTTTCATGTCCAATTGTTTTAATTAGTGATTCTTTATTAGTGAAAGCATCCGGATACAATGTGATTGTCTTGCCGTCTGGTGAGGCATAACCACATATCCCACGACCTATTAAATCTGGATCACGTTCTATACGTATCTTAACCCCTTGTAAACCAATTCCTGACTCTTTCGCTACCTTTTTAACATTTTTTAAATCCATCACTTCGCCAAGACCTTTAAAAGCTCCCATATTTTGATTTTTTCTATATAAATTTAATGAATCATTACTGTTAATTTTTTTTGGTGCAGTATGAACTTTATTGACTTGAGAAAGTCCGGCCATCATCGCTAAATCATACAATCCTGATTTTTGCGCAAAGACATAGCCAGAAGAAATATAACCATTTAACTGCATCATTCCTTTAGACATCCCTGTGTATTTTTGTCCAGTGATATACGTTTCACCTCGACGTAATGCAGCATTTTCTAGATCCTGAATAGTTCGCCAATCTACAATACGATAATAGCTTGGGTCTAACTCCGCACCATGCTCTTCTAAAAAACGTTGTAATTCACTATTATCTAGTCTCTTTCCGTCTTTATCAATAAACCAACTGATTGTTACTTCTTTAGTGATTGGGTCTTCATAAGGCATTGCATAAATAGTGTAGCCTTTTAATTGTTTTAGATTATTGTTAAACGCTTCTTCTTTTTGTTTCTTACGTTTAATTTCTCTCGCCTTCCAGCGATCATTGATCGTTTTTGCCCAAGTCATGTTTAAACGGCTAATATCAAAGGTACCCGTTGCTGGATTCCATGCCTTACAGTCTTTCATTTGTGCTAGTCCATTATCAAATTCTTGCTGACATGCTTCACACTCTGAAAAAATACTAGCAGAAAGAGCATTATATGCATGAAACTTTTCTAATTTCTCTCGTCGTTTTTCGATCACATCGCACGCATTCATATAACGTCGTTCTAAATCCGGTCGAGGTGTTTTCGCTGTACTCATTTGTTGATCTAAGCTTTGTTTTAATCGTTCAAGTTGATTGATCTCTTCTAGTATCAGGTCTTCATCCGTATCGATTCCACTGACTGATCCTTGATACTCACTAAGAAAACGTTTATGAGCAGCTTCCATTGCTTCTCCTGTCATTATAGCAGATTGACATAATGGCGTGTATACCGTCAGAAAATAGCTTTTGGCACTGTCATAGGCTTTACTAGATAACGGCGCAGATAAAAAAGAATGAATGCTTTGTTGTAAGGAAGCGATTGCTTGACCTGCTTGGCTATTTAGTTGAGAAGCTTGTGAAGAGCGTGTTTGTGCTTCATGTACATAAAATTTAAGTCCCATGTTCGTCCTCCTTACTTTCTTTTAAGAAGGACTGTTGCTCTTGTAGAATGGCTTCTTCTTGATCCAATAATAGGCGTTCTTCTTTCTTTAATTGAAGGAGTTCTTCGTCCAATTCTAGTTGCGCATTTTTCGCAAGCCGTAAGCTATCCTCCCCACGTTCTTCGATAAAGGCTCGTTCCTCTGGTTCACAATTGGACAAAACAAAATGGTATATCGCTTGTTCTAGTTGCTGGAGCTCAAAAAAGGCTTCTTGCTGTTCCTCTACGCGCCGTTGCTCCTTTTTACTTGCGAGTTGATCGTCTTGTAACTGTTCAATCTTATCCGAAATTGCTGATTTTTCTGTTCAAAGGTTAGCTGCTTTTCTTGTTCCATTAAGAAAATCCTCCTGGAAGATTGAATTTTGTTAGTTGAACAATGTGCTGATCAATTCGATCAAACTCTTTTGCAACAGAATGAATACTATCTCCAGCAGAAACTACACTGGTAGAAAGGTCTTTTAGCCCTCGCTGAAACTCATTCATTGTTTTTACCGCGGAAGCATTACCTGCAACATTGGTATTTGAAGAGGATGCAGAAACACTAATACTATTTAAGATACTTGCAGATTGACTAAAAGATGCTGAAACACTCCCAGCTATGCTGGAATTACTGTTAATTGACATTGAAATCCTCCTTTAGATACTTTTTTTGAACATACAAATCGTCTATTTTTGCAGCTCTATAATTAAATATATCATACTTATAAACACAAAAAAATAAGCTTATGACACCAAATAATTATAAGCTTACTTTTTATTTTTACTCAATTTCTATTTTTTCGTTATATTTCACTAAACTCTCATTGGTATGTGGTGCATGTATTACATGGTTCTAAATATCATTATCTTCTTTATCAAAATTCAACAAAAAATGATATCTCACATCATAAACTACTCCTAGAACTTGTTTTCGTATAAATGATACCGTTGAGAATAGTAAGTATCCTATCGCTATAATGAAAGAAGCACAAGAACGGCTAGGACACGCAAGCCTAGAAATGACTAACTCAATTAAGCGAAAAACAAAATAATGCTGCTGCTGAAAAGCTGTCTCAATTTGCTAATTTTTAGTAGATAGCATTCAAAATGGCATTCAAGTGTTTGTTTATCCAAACAAAAAAAGCCCTACCCCTTACTACACAAGGGATAGAGCCGATTAGTTCAAAAATTATTGAGCCACTGGATAAACAGACACTTGTTTTTTGTCACGGCCTTTACGTTCGAAACGTACTACGCCATCAACTTTAGCAAATAAAGTGTCATCGCCACCAATACCTACGTTAGCTCCTGGATAAATTTTAGTTCCGCGTTGACGGTATAAAATTGATCCACCAGTAACAGTTTGGCCATCAGCACTCTTAGCGCCTAAGCGTTTAGATTCTGAATCACGTCCGTTGGAAGTAGAACCTCCACCTTTTTTATGGGCGAATAATTGTAAATTCATATTTAGTAACATCGTCTGCACCTCCTATTTTTTGTTTATGGTTTTGACTTGAATAAATTCAAGGTTTTCTTGCTCGACTGCTTGTAAACCTAACAAAAGGTTTTCCAAGAGAATTTGGGCAATATTGGTTTGTTCCTGATTCGCTTTTGAAATCATTTCAACATAAAGGTAGCCACCTTCAGCTTCATTGGTTTCAACGATCGGTTCAAAACCAGCTAAAGCATCGATACCATTGACCGTACTGATCGTTAATGCAGAAACTGCTGCACAAACGATGTCACTACCATAGGGTCCTGATTCAGCATGCCCGGTTACTTCAAAAGAAATGATCTGACCTGCATCATTTCGTTTAAAAGAACTTTTAATCATTGATAGGCCTTCTTTCCTATGCAACTTAAAAGAATTATGCGTTGATTGCTTCGATCACGACTTTTGTATATGGTTGACGGTGACCTTGTTTACGGTGAGTGTGTTTTTTAGGTTTGTATTTGAAAGTAACGACTTTCTTTTGTTTGCCGTGTTTTTCAACAGTTCCTTCGACAGTTGCACCTGCAACAGTTGGAGCTCCTACTTTCGTAGATTCGCCACCTACTAAGATAACTTCGTCAAAAACAACTTTTTCACCAGCTTCTACGTCTAATTTTTCAACGTAAATTGCTTGACCTACCTCAACTTTTACTTGTTTACCACCAGTTTTGATAATTGCGTACATGCTATACAGCACCTCCTTCTTCTAGACTTAGACTCGCCATCCCAAGTGATGAGGATCTCATGCTTAAGACTTGTTCTGTGCGGTTGTAGCTGTGGAGACCACAATTACAACAGTAATACTATATCAAAATAAGGTAAGAGAGTCAATGAAAACTTGAGTTTTCCGTTACTTTCTCTGCTTCTAAAAAAACTTTAGCGTTATTTCTAATTAATGATTGACTTTGTTTTACATGTTCATTATAATAAATTTTGTCGTGTTATTCATGCGCCAATAGCTCAGCTGGATAGAGCACTCGCCTTCTAAGCGAGCGGTCGGGAGTTCGAATCTCTCTTGGCGTATATAGTAAAAGCATAAAATGAACGTTTGATCGTTCCTTTTATGCTTTTTTTATATAAAAAACTAATTAGCTAGGAAATGCTTTTTCTGTATAATAAATGCCACACCCTTGAAAAGGATACCCAGTCGTCGGAATAGAGCCAGTTGTTAATAATCTAAAATTCCCTCCGGCAATATACAGGCTAGCAGGAAGCTGTTCACCACCTGTAGACGCAAAGGACATACCAAAACTCCCTGCACTGTGAGGTTCAAACCCCGTAGGTACTTTAGCAATATCCACCCACCTTACAGGTCCTGTTACTGTTAAATAGGATCCGACTATAACCATGTTTCCCATACGCCAAAGTCGTATATACCCACTTTTAATATTGGCATTAACAGTTGGGTCTAAAGTAATTTCCTCGTAAACCGTACCCTGATCAACCGCAACAGGAACATTGTTGATTTGAGGAACACTCGTAAAATTCTTCACCCCAGCAATATCTTCATCACCCGTTTTTTTCACCAATGTTTCATCTAGTCCATCAATCGCGCTTGTATGTGTCTTCGGATAAAGTAAATTCCCTTTTTCTTCTAATTGTACGATATCTGCCATTATACTGATCCCACCTTATTAAATGTTATTGTTGGTAATGTATCTAATTTTTTCTTATCTGCCGCACTCATCAACCCGTTTACTGTTTGAGTTGCAGCAGCAGTCGTTGTTGCATTTGTTCCAGCTGGTCCTTGAGGGCCAGTTGCTCCTTGTGCTCCTTTTTCGCCTTGAGGACCTTGTGCTCCTGTTAGTCCTTGCGGGCCTGCTGGACCCGTGTCTCCTTTTTCCCCTTTGATCGTTGTGATCCCTTCAACTGCACTTACATGCGTTTTTGGATAGACAACGACGCCATCGCTTTTTAATTCAACGATATCTGTCATACTGATCCCACCTTATCTATTGTGATTCCTGTTCCTTCAACGCCTAAATCTTTTGCTGTCAGTGTGATATCTCCTGTTTTACCATTGATAGAGGTCACACCTGTTCCTACATTTTCGATACTTTCAAATCCTAGAATCGCACTTACATGCGTTTCCGGAAACACTTGGCGTTTCACACCTGCTGTATCTGTTTCCATAACTTTTTTGATTTCCACTTCATTTGCCATTAAACGGAGCCCACCTTTCGTAAAAAGAATGTATCTTGTTTTTGACTGTCGATTTCAGCAATGACCAACGCTGAAGCTTCTTTTTTATGCGGCACTGTCCCTACTTTTGTCATACCATGGTTCAAGCTGAATTTATCATCACGAATCGTTCGTAAAATACCTGTTTCTCCGCTTTTCAACGTGAAATGAGATTGTTTTAGCTCTTCGATCAAATTCAGCAGATTCCCCGCTGCGTTCTCATCTAGAATGGTTTTAATAGAAGCAAACCACTCATCGAAGGCTGCTCTTTGAACAGCAGTCCACTGATCGAAACGCTCCTGATTTGACGTGATCCATCCTTGAAATTCCTTGATGATCCGCTGTAATTCTGCTTGTGCAACGAGATACCAGTCATCATAAATTTCCTGGCAGGTTTTCACCCATTCTGTAAAATAGCGTAAGATTTCTTCAAAGGTCCAAATATAATTACTGTCTTTGATTCCATCTTCGTAAATACTCTCTTTTACTTGATAAGCAAAATCTCTCGTTGAAAATTGCTGACGCCAGCTTAGATCCTTTTGGAGTTCTCTAAAGCTGAAGTAGGCTGTATTTTCTCCCACTGACTGCATATCATAATTGGTTAATGTATATTGAATTTTCCCTTTTTTTGCATCAATGATCTTAGTCACTTTCTGTTCAGATAGTCCTAAGCCGGCATGATGTCCTTGTTTCACGCAGAAAAAGGGAATTAAATTTGAAATGTCTTTTGGTTTGCCGTGTTCTGTGATCGTAACATCCAACACTTGAGTGCCCTCGTCGAACTGACGAATGACCATCGTTGGAATGTTGTCATTCGGTTGTGTGATGGATAAAAAAATTGGATAAACGATAGACATTCACTCACTCCTTTCTAAAAATCGATTATTTGGGCGGGATCACGATTGAGCTGATCTCACTCGATCCTACCCATGTACGTTCGTATTTCCCTACGACTTGTCCTAAGCCGATATTTTGTTCATAAGTTTGAAAACCACCATTACTGATTCCTCTAATCACGCCAGTATGTCCATAACTATAATCAACATTGAAGCCGCCAATGTTCCCACCACGTTTCCAGTTGATTATTGCTCCTACAACTAAGTCTTTATATTCTGGATTTTCAATCACATTCCAGCCTACAGCAGCCCAATTATATGCTCTACCGATATCTGCTGCTGCTTCTGTATTACCAATCACATGGCTTAAACCATATTGTGTACCAGCACCTAAGCCGCAACCTCCTAAAAAGCCTGAATATTCGGCGGAAACAGCGTAACACTGTCCATTACCTAAACGCTGCATAGATAGAGATTCTAAATGCGCTAAACCTGCTTCACCTGTAGATGCACCGGGTTTCAAATTTTTTAATTTATCATACCAGTATTGAGCCTGTTGGCCTCGAATCGGCTGATATGGATCTGCTGGATGTTCATATAGTGCGATAAAATAGTCTGCCGCTAATGTAACATTTGTCAGTTGAGTAAATTCTTTAAAAGAAATATAACCAATATCTGGACGTTGAGGGTTATAAAACCATTGGATATTATTCTCCATCTCCCATTGGATTCTTTGACATTGTGCATCCATTGTTCGATGGTCAAGTCCTCGTTCTGCACACCAGTCAACTAGTTTAGATTTAGGCGTCCACTGTGTAAGTCCATAGCCGCCTCCACCGCTTAATTCATCAATATCCGGCACAATTCCAGATTCACTTTGAATATTGCCTAACATCCCTGCAATAGATTGTTCTGTCCAGCCTTTTGATTTAAAGAATTGCCAAATTGTCCATGCATTTTTTTCTTGTTCTGTTGTAAGTTCTGGAGGTGTCCCGCCATTATTACCACCGCTACCATTACCGTTTCCAGTGATTTCTTTCCCATTCAAGAAGAGTTTTCCTTTTATGTGTAAATCACCTTCTAAAGTCAGTTTACCTGTAACGTGTAAATCGCCTTTATGCTTCCATTCTGCTCTAGAATTCAACTTAGGATCTTCCATTGTACTTTCTTTTGGAATTTGGATGACATAATTTGATATTCCATCCTTATCCTTACTTCCAGAGTTTAAAGAAAAAATAAATCCTGGTTGTTGAGTGACAGCAAAGCCATTTACAACGCCTTCACTCAAGGTTGCATTTATAGATCCAAGCCGCTTATTCGCTTTTTTATCACTAAAAATAATCGTTCCATTAAGAATTTTTATTTGGAAAGCATCGTCTAATGTTCGAAATTCACAACCTTCTATCAAACGTCCCCTGATTGTTCCTGCTTGAATAAAATCTGCATTGAATTTACCATCGATCGTCCACGCTGTTTTGAAATTATCTAAATTGAATTTGCCATCGATAAAACCGATACCTTCACTATTAGCTACTAAAAAATGATCACTTGCTTCAAGGGAATCTTTATTCATCCAAACCATCTGATACGGTTCTCGACTATCAGACTTTCCTGTTTCGATCCCGTTCATCAATTTGATCGATCCGCCTTTTGCTCCGCGAATAATATCATCTTGCCATTTAGAGATTTCTTCTGAATCATAAAATGTCATCTTTTTTTCTTCTAAGGAAGCAACATTTCCTTTTAAATCTGATGCGGCTTTTGACATACTTTTTGTGATATTATCTCCTAATCCAGCTTCCACTTTTCCTGTCAAACGATCGATTTTGACTTTAAAAATCCGTGTTTGATAATGGTAGTTGCGTTCATGATGATGGATCGTCACTGTGTTTCCGATCGCATCGCCGCCTAAGACTTCTGTTTTAAACTGTGTGAGCGGGCGAGAATAGTTCACAAGTGCCTCATAGGTTTGTTTTAGTAATTCTTTTGGCTCTTCAACTTCATCAAAAGTGATGACCTTTTCTCGTTTTCGCATTCCGCCATTTTTTAAAGGAATGCCGTATTGCTTCGTCATCTCAGGAAATTCTAGCCAGTTTTGGCCTTTTGGTTTGTCTAACGGATCGCCATTTGATTTTTTCCATTCGATCGTTGTAAATTCAGCACGTTTCCCTTTCCCATCACCGACATCTTCTCCGCGTCCACGGCCGATCAAGCTCGTATATACTTCGTTGCGATCTTGCTCTTTAACAATACTTAGTGCTTTATCACCATACGTAAAACGCTGATTGCTCTGTATACCGATTTCACGATAGACTTCTACCCATTTTTCAGTGATCCCAATACCGTCGATCTTATATTTAAACAGGATCTCACAGCCTTTAGTCTGTAGCTCTTTCAAAGAATCACGAATCGATAAATAGCTAAAGTCTACAGTTACTGAAGGGAGTCCACTATCTACGTGACCGATCTGCCATTCTGTCTCTTGTAATAACTTTTGAAGCGTTGATTTAATAGAAACATTTTTTACCGAAATATTTTTTATGACATATGAATCCAACTCATCCGGTGCAAAAGCGATACCTACAAATGAAAGAATATTTTCAGCTTCACTATCGACAACAATGCGGTACAAGCTGTAAAAGTCTTTACTTTCCTTTACAGCCATATAAGAGGCCCCTTTTAGTTCCTCATCATAAATTGTGGAAACATTCAAGGTATCATGGAGCAATTCTTCTTTATTGCTTGTGATCTCTTTTTCCTGAACAACCTCTACTAATTCCTTTTCATTTACGATCCGAAGAAGGTGTTGCTGTTCATCAAAAAAATAGACACTTGTCATAATTGCACCTCCCGATAAGCGATCGTCATTTGACCATTACTACATGTGATCGTTTGCCCTTCCTGAATAGTGAAATTTTCAAAATCACTTTCTAAGTCCAATAAAAAGGTTTGGTCGATTCCGTTCACAAATACTTTGCCTTTTAAGAAATCAAATACGACCTGATCATCAGCACTTAAGTTATAGCTGGTAATTTTTATTGTCTTATCTTCATTTTGAATCAACAGTGTGCCAAATTTGGCAATCGTCACAGTGATTTTTTCAGGTGTCACTGGATATGGTAAATAAGTTGTGATTTGGCTGTCAGTTGATAGCAAAAGCGAATACTTTTTGGGATCATTACAAAGTAGTTCAAAGCTTGCGATGATATTATTCGTATCGCCACGTACCTCATCTGTTGTGACATATTGACCGTAATAGTGGTAATCAAGCTCATCTTTAAAGCGCAGCTCGACATCCTTTTCCCGATAAAGCAGCTGCATCAAACGATGGTATTTTTTTTGCACATCCTGAGCATTTTTGCCCATCAACTGATAGGTGACTTTGATCGTTCTAGCAGGTAATTTTTGATTTAATTTGATACTTCCAACTTGTGTGTTCTGTGTTTCGATGTCCAGTGATAGCATTTCTCGGCCGGTAACAGCTAAGGTTCGATATCCTTCGATCATTTTTTCGATATAAACACCGTCATACATCATTGCAGAAGAAGGAAGGATCAACTCATCTTTATGACCTTTTTCTAGTGTGTCTTCAAAATAATACATCTCTTTCCTCCTTCTAAAATGCTAAATTGATTGCAGCATCTTGTCCCATTGCTTCAGAAATATCTGAGACAAAAGCTTTAAACTGCTGGTTGCCAAAGTTGATATTGAATGTTGCAGGTTGCTTTTCTTTTTGCTGTGTTTGTGTGCTGCTGGAATGAACAGATAATTGTTGAACCGTGTCGACTTGTTGATCTAAGCTGTCTAAACTTGGTAATATCACTTTAGAGGCTAAGTCATCCATCGGCTGATCGATCACATGAGCATTTCGTTCGATTCCGATAGCAAGACCAGCTGGGAGCATGGCTCCGATTTCATCACGCATCCAACGGGAAGGTGAGTGGATGTTGAAAATAGATTTAAATGTATCACCTATACTTTTACCAATTTTTTTAACTGCCTCCAATGCTGCTTTGGCCATACCACCAATCCCATCAATTAAACCTTGAATTAAATTTCCACCTGCGTCTCTTAAATCTGGTATAGCTTTTACAAATGTTTCAAGAAGCTTCAGCATGATTTGAGCCCCTGCAGTAATGATTTTCGGAATGCTTTTACCAATTCCTTGCACAAGTGCTAATATTAGACCAACAGCTGCTGATAGAATTTGAGGTAGATTTGCAAGTAGTCCTTCACAAAGCTTTCCAACAATTTCAACTGCTGCATCTAATAATTTCGGTAAATTTTCTGAGAGAGTTCGTACTAGGGTAGTCATTGCCTCTAAAGCAACTGGAATCAACTGAGGTAAAACTGAGGCAATCCCTTCTGCCAATTTCACAAGAATTTCAATTCCCTTATCGATGATTTTCGGAAGACTAGTCGTAATCTCACCAGTCAACGTATCAATAATCGATGTAATTGTATCAATTAGTTTAGCGGGATCTTGAAATAGACCATCGACCAGTGCCGATAGCAGCTCTAAGCCCATCAGAAGTAATTGAGGTGCAGCAGTTAACAAACTTGTCGCTAACGTTTCTATAATCAAAAGTGCTGAATTAATTAATGAAGGTAAATTAGCAATTACACCGTCAATCAATGTTTGTAAGAGCGACATCCCACTTTCAATAATCACTGGTAAATTTACCGAAATTGCTTCAGCTAAACCAGCAACTAGTTGTGTTCCAGAAGTAATTAGATCAGGAAGCTTATCAATGATTCCTTGAACAAAACCTGTGATAATTTCTGGACCTTTAGTTATAGCAGTTTGAATCATGCTGGAAATTTGTCCATTCATTTGTTCGTCCATCAGTGCAAAACCTGCAAGAAAGACTCCTAAAAGCGCTGTTGGCGCAATAGATTTCAATGCTAAGCCCATAACAGATGTTAGACCTTGAACCATTGAATTCATTGCCGTTATTCCAACAGTCGCCGAATTTTTGATTCCATTACCAATACCACCTAATGTACCGCCAATTACTTTAGCTGAGGTAGTAGAGTGCTTGCCAACAGCTAGCATTGATGAACCAAAATTTGAAATGTTTTCAACAATACCTTTTGAATTCCCAGCAACACTTTGAGAGAAATTAGAAAAGAATCCTGTTCCTTTACTAATTTGTTCATTCATCTTGCCAAATCCTTTATATACGCTTTTTATGCTCTCCAAATCAAAAGAAGTAAATAACTCTGTTACACGATCTTTTAAACTTTGGAAAACACTTTTTGATTTTTCCACTTCTATCGCTGGCTCTTTTATCGCGTTGGTCAATACATTCCCTAAATTCTCACTTATGGAAACTAGATTATTAATAGATGAATCAATTGAACTCAATGTGCTATTTATCGTACCACCAAATGAAGCAATCACAGACTGACTACTTGTAAAAGTTCCAGTGAATGCAGCCATATTCTGATTCATCAGTGAAAATTCTGTCGTCAAATTTTTTCCAGAATCGATCAATGTAGCAATACTAGTAGTATCAATAATCAATTCACTTTTTAAATTAGAAATAGTCGCTTGAACGGAACTAAAACTTTGTATTAAACTTTTGGTTTGAACGTCTAAAGAAACTAAACTGGTATCATCAATTGTTAAACTTCCTTGAAATGCTTGACTTAATAATCCATAATTTTTACTTATCAAACCTAATGATCGAATCATTTGTTGACTCTGTACAGATAGTTCTGAAAAGGTCGTACTAATAGCTGCTAATCCACTTTCGAAGCTAGCTAGATCATTTGCCACAATTGCTTGATTTAGTGCAGTTATCTGTTTTTTCATATCAGCAAAAGGTTTCGATAGCTTGTTACTTTTAGAAAGTGGTTTAATAAAATTATTAAGACGTTTTGTTGTTTTACTTAATTGTTTATCTAAACTTTTAGTCACTTTCGTCGATTTTTTAATCGACTGTATAAATTTTTTATTCGTTGTAGGTAGTATTTCTTTTGCCATTTTTTCCTCCTTTCTACGAATTAAAGTTTGCGATCCAATTCTGGAGTTTTTCTTTTTCTTGATTTTTCGGCAAGCTAGGGTCTTTTCCGAGGATTCGTTCCTCGGCTTTTTGATAATTGAAGAATTTCTCAAAGGTTCGATAGACAGGTCTTCCTTTTTTTGTTTGTCCAGCCATGACTGTTGCCCAGGCTTGTAAATGAATATTGTATTGCTGATCTAAGCTTTTTAATTGATAGGCCTTGATCCGCAACTCGTATTCAGGAATCGTCAATCGATCGATCTCATTGAGGTCTTCGATATTCAAATAACGCAAACAGTTGAGCTGCACTTGAGCGTAGCTTGCATCAAAATCATTTTCTTCCGAGTTTACAGTTCGGCTTCCTCCAGCATTTTGTTCACCATCATCGCTGTATATTCGGACTTTTTTAGTTCTTCAATGACCGCTTCAAATAAAGTTTGCGTACCATGTTCTTCCACATATGCTTCTAAATCCTTGATCTGGACTCTTGGTTTTTCTGTTAAATTGGCGATCAATAACGTTTCAAAAAGTGTGTCGACATCTGATAATAATAAATTCGAGATGATCGCCCCTACACCTAATTTCAATTTCATTCCGCCGCGTTCAACAGAATAACGTTGATTGACTTCTTTTAAAAAACCATATCCAAATTTAAAATTTACTAATTTATCGTTAATTGTAAGCTCCATGATTGTCCTCCTGTTTTTAAGAGTCCGGGACAAAACGAGAAAACAGTTTTGTTCTGGACTCTACTTCTTAATAAACGGTAGCCAAAAGTCAGGTTCTTCAGCAATTTCACAAAAAACGAGCAATACAAAAAGCGTATTGTCCTTTTTTACTCCAATTGTTCAAACCTAAACGACTTTTGTCTCATCCTCTTATCTATTGTTACTCAGCCGCTTCTACTTTGACTGTATCTTTAAATTCATAATCGCCGCCTTCAGTCGTATCAACGACTAATGAAGCGAATCCGTTTTTACCAGCGCCTTCGATGGCCCATTCTAATGAATATTCCACTTTGTTTTCAGCAGAATCTGTTTCTTCAAATGAGGTGAAAAAGCCTTCAAAATATTTAGCTTTGTATTTGCCTTCATTTGCACCTGTACCGATTTCTTTTGTATTGATGCGCCAAATTTGAACACGTTTGTTTTCATCCATTGCGCTTTCTAATTTGTCGATTTGTGTTGAACCGATTTTATAAAGTGTTGTTGCTGAAACCGTTGTTTCGGTCGCTCCTGGTGTGACTACGCTACCGTCTTTCGTTACAGTTGATTCACTTTCTTTTGATTTTGAATAGCCATTTTCTGTGCTATAAGCTAAGCCCCACGCTTGTTCATTTCCTTCGTCTTCGGCTAAACGAAAACGCCATACTACATCTACTCCACTTAATGCTGTCATTTATTCATTTCCTCCTTCAACTATTGCTGGTTTTCCAGCTCTTTTATACGGTGTTGCGATCGCTTTAATTGAGATGCAAGCTGATTCTTTTTACGCTGTTCTGCGTTTACCCTTTTTTGCAGCTTCTTGATAACTTTCAATTGTTTTTTTATCGCCTTATCCTGCTGCATCAAAGAAACATCTAGTTTCATCCTGCATCTCCTCTCATTTAACGTCTCGGGCGACTTGTGTTACTTGATGAACCTAGTATATAAAGAAATCACCAGTCTAAACTTCCGATTTTCTTTTAAAACAGTCCCAATTCTCTGTCACTTTTCTTTCAACAGTTGAATCCTTCCCTGATCATTTACGTTAAAAAGTGGGTTGAGTATGTTAAAATAGAAAAGAAATTAACAATAAAAGAGGAAGGGAAGAATGAACATGTTATTGAGCGAGTATAATGAAGAATTTTCAGCATTGATCCACCAATACCAATTAACTGAGGAACAACTTCGTTTTACAGGCACACCTGAAATGCCCTTAAAGATCGCTTTGACAAATCCTTTCATTCATCCGATCGTAGGAATCGAAAATGGACGCTTAACTAATTTTTTTGTATTAGACGAAAAGAAGGATGTCTCTTTATATACTGAAAATGAGCATGCGATTTTACTACGAACTTTTTCGACAGACTCCCGCTATCAAGGGCAAGGCTATGCAAAAAAAGTCTTGCAGCAATTACCAAAATTTACTCAAGAACTCTTTCCAGCAGCTGATGAGATCGTTCTTGCTGTAAATAAAGAAAATAGTGCAGCGCAAGCTCTTTATAAAAAATCTGGTTTTTTACCTATGGATAAGATTGTCGAAGGGATAGCAGGTCCGCAATATGTAATGACCTTGGGATTGCTTTAAAAGGAGGCTGAATCAACGATGAAAAAAATAATAGAAAATGAGCGGTTGTATTTAAGAGAACTTTCAGAAGATGACCTTGAAGATTTATGTGCCATTTTACAAGATGAAGAAACGATGTATGCGTATGAAGCCCCATTTACTGATGAAAAAGTGAGCGATTGGCTCAACTGGAACTTAGCCAGTTATCAAAAAAATCAATTTGGTTTATGGGCGATCGTTGATAAAAATGAAGAGAACTTTGTTGGTCAATGCGGCATTGTTTATTCAGAAGTGGAAGGAAAAAACTTACTAGAAATTGGTTATTTGTTAAACAAACGATATTGGCACAAAGGATATGCCAGTGAAGCTAGCGCCTTATGTTTAAACTATGCAAAAAATATCCTGCAGGCACAAAAAATTTGTTCGATCATTCGAGATACAAATAGTGCTTCTCAAAAGGTGGCTGAAAACAATGGTATGACCATTGTTCAGGAGTTTTATAAAGATTATTCTGGTCTGCCAGTGAAACATTATGTTTATAGCATTGATTTAGTGAAGTAAACTGTAAAAAGAAAGTGGTGAATTCTGTGCTTTTTTTAGATCACACGCCTGATTTAAGCCCAATCGATTTAGAAATTTACAAATATGTTGCTGCTCATATCGATGAGGTCGTCTATATGAGGATTCGGGAACTAGCGAAAGAGACCCACAGCAGTACAGCCAGTATTCTTCGTTTTTGTCGAAAATTTGGCTGTGATGGATTTTCTGAATTTAAAATCAAATTGAATCTTTATCGAAAAACCTTAGCCGAACCCATAACAACACATGCTGTTGATGAAACCTCGTTCACTAATTTTATACAGCGATCAACTGAAACGTTTTATCAAGAACGAATGCAGGCTGCTGTAAAATTACTTGCTGAAAAAGATCTGGTTCTATTTATTGGAACGGGTTCTTCAAAAATCATTGCTGAATATGGTGCATTGTACTTTTCTTCTATTTTTAGTATGGCTTTTCATATTGAAGACCCTATCAATCACCCAGTAAATTTTTTCAACAAAAGCATTGCAAAAAACGTCTGTGTTATTGCTCTTTCTGTCAGTGGTGAAAATGAAGCAATCATCAATTACTTAAATCATTTTCTTTCTAATGATTGTGCGATCATTTCGATCACAAATAGTGAAAAATCAACGATTGCCTCTTTATCTGATGTCAATATCCCATACTATATTTCGACAGAAAGAATCGGTGACAGTGATATCACCTCCCAAGTCCCTGCACTTTATACTGTAGAATACTTGGCTAAAGAAGTGCAAAAAAATAAACAAGCGAGCACCTAAGAGGCTGCTGCTTGTTTATTTTTTTATTTAAAGAAATTTGGTAAATAGGCTTTATGTGCTTCTAATAATTCATCCATTACTTCTTTGGCAACGTCTCCGCTTGTGATCAAGGGATTCATCGTGAATGCTTGTAATAACGTTCCATAATCTCCCGTTACTGCCGCTTCGATCGTTAATTCTTCCATAGATTTCATGACTTGCAGCAATCCTCGTTGCTTTGGTTCAAAGCTGCCAAAGTTATATGGAACAGGACCTTTTCCTGTGATCGTACATGTTACTTCAACTGCGCTTTCAGCTGGTAAATCCGTGATCGTTCCGTTATTTCTTGTGCTGACAGTCATTGTTGTACGTTTATCATTGTGGATCGAATTGATGATTTCACAAGCTGCATCACTATAGCGGGCACCACCGCGCTCTGCAAGTTGTTTTGGTTTGTAGTCTAAGTTTGGATCTTTGTATAATTCAAACAATTCATGCTCGATTTCTTTGACTTTTTCGGCACGCGTTCCATTGTTTTTAAAGTCTTCTAATTCTTCTGCTAACATTTTATCTGTATAGTAGTAATAGTTGTGGTACGGACAAGGAACCATGTGTAGATTTTCTACTTGTTCCCAAATCAAATTATTGTCTTTAATATTTGCTACGATCGATTTTGCATCGTCTTGACCATACATGATTTTGATCAGCTCATCTGTGCGGTCTTTTCCATTTTTATCTGTGATCGTATGCCAATGCAAATGATTGATTCCAGCAAATTGGAAGAATAGATCACGGTTTTCTTCTCCTAACAATGCTGCTTCTTCAAAAACGGCATTGACTGGAATATTACATAAACCAACGACTTTATCCCAATTACCATAACGTAAAACAGCTTCTGTGACCATTCCCGCTGGATTTGTAAAGTTGATCAACCAAGCATTCGGGCATAATTCTTTCATATCTTCAACGATATCTAAAATCACAGGGACGGTTCTCAACGCTTTAAAAATCCCGCCTGCACCATTCGTTTCTTGACCGATCATGCCATGACTTAAAGGAATTCGTTCATCTAAAATACGTGCATCCAATAGTCCTACGCGTAATTGTGTTGTAACAAAATCAGCATCTTTCAATGCTTCACGACGATCTAACGTTAAATGAACTTCGCAGTCGACACCGGCTGCTTTGACCATTCGTTTAGCCATTTCTCCGACGATTTCTAATTTTTCTTTTCCTGCTTCGATATCTACAAGCCATAATTCACGGACTGGTAATTCGTCGTAACGTTTAATAAATCCTTCAACTAATTCTGGTGTATAACTTGAACCTCCACCGATCGTTACAATTTTGATTCCTTTTGACATGACCTTCAGCTCCTTAGTAATTTATCTGCTTTCAGTATAGCGTTTCCATGAAAGACCGTATATAGAAATACAAGAATTCGTTACAGGAATACAAATAGGTAACTTGTGACATTGTAGTTACGCTGCGTAACAAAAAAAGCATCGAACAGCTGGATCACTCCTGTCCAATACTTTTTCTTCTTTTTTAATCGATCATCATACTCATCAAATGAACATCCAAAAATTCGCCCTCATCTGTTTTAGCTCCCCGCGGCATGATGGCTTCGGTAACAAAACCAATTTTTTCATAAACATGAACAGCGCGTTGATTCCGATGCTGTACGGTTAATTCCAGCCTTCGGATCACATCACTTTCCTTTGCCCAATCGATCAACTCTTCCATCATCAAACTGCCTAAACCAAAGCCCCAGTAATCTTTTAAGATACTGATACCGATTTCTCCGATGTGTTCCATGCGTTTTTTTGCTGATGCTTTCACTGAAGCTGTTCCGATTACTTTGTTATCAGCTAATGCGACCATCAAAACATTATTCTGAGAATCATAGAGATTCCCTAGATTTTCACTCATTTCTTCTATCGTCATCTCCAGTCCTTTTTCATCCATCACTAAAAAAGGCGTTTGGCTGCCAATAATTTTGAGAGCTCGTAAAATCTCTGCAGCATCAGTTGGAATTGCTTCTCGAATCGTAAATTCAACCTCTGTCATTCTTTTTCCTCCATTTTTTGCTGTATTCGTACTAAAAATAGTTCAGACCGTCGTCCGAACGCTTGAATCACAAGTTTTCTTTTTTCCAGATTTTCTGAATCTTTTTCAATTGTGATATCCAGATAATCGTCAGGCATAAATTCACCTAAGAGTTTTCCCCATTCAACAACAGATAAACCATCTCCTTCAAAATACTCCTCCAACCCTAAATCATCCGCGCCATCCTCAATACGGTAAACATCCATATGATATAACGGCAATCGTCCTTCACGATATTCACGAATGATCGTATAGGTAGGACTTTTGATCATCTGCTCTATCCCTAGCCCTAAAGCGATCCCTTTGGTCATCGTTGTTTTCCCTGCACCGAGATCTCCAGAAAGAATGATCGTGTCTCCTGCTCTTGCACTCAAACCAATGAGCTTAGCGATCTCTTCTGTTTCTTTAGGATCATTGATTAAAATCTCCACTTTTTTCACCTGCTTTTCTAACTCGTTGTTCTATCTTTCTATGTAGTGTAGTATACCGAATTATCCTAAAAAAAACTAGAGAGCTAAACAAAAACATCCCTCGTTTTGTTTAGCTCTCTAGTCATATAATTAATTCATCAATGATTGTGCTGCAGTGATGATCGATAGCTTGTAGATATCTTCTTCATTTGCACCACGAGATAAATCTGAAACAGGTTTGTTCAATCCTTGTAAGATTGGTCCGATCGCTTCAAAGTTACCTAAGCGCTGTGCAATTTTGTAGCCGATGTTTCCTGATTGTAATTCTGGGAAAACAAAGACTGTAGCTTGACCAGCAACTGGTGAATTTGGCGCTTTAAGTTGTGCTACAGAAGCAACATAAGAAGCATCAAATTGTAATTCTCCATCGATTTCCAATTCTGGTGCTAAGCTTTTGGCGATTTTAGTCGCTTCAACAACTTTATCAACCTCAGGTGCTTTTGCAGAACCTTTTGTAGAGAAGCTCATCATTGCAACTTTTGGATCGATATCGAATAATTCAGCAGTTTTTGCACTATCAACAGCGATCTCAGCAAGTTCTTGAGCTGTTGGATTTACATTGATCGCACAATCTGCAAAGATATATTTCTCTTGATCGCGTCCGCGAACCATGATCATTGCACCACTTGTACGGCTGATACCTGGTTTTGTTTTGATGATTTGTAATGCAGGGCGAACAGTATCACCTGTTGAGTGGACCGCTCCACTGACCATACCATCTGCAAGACCCATGTAAGTCAGCATTGTGCCGAAATAATTCACGTCTTTAAGAATCTTACGTGCATCTTCTTCTGTTACTTTACCGTTACGACGTTCAACAAACGATGCAACCATTTCTTCCCAGCCTTCATAATTATCAGGATCGATAATAGTGAAGTTTGATGTTTTGATTCCACGAGCATGTGCTGCTTCAACAATGTCTTCTTGCTTTCCGATCAAGATCGGTTCCATTAATTCTTCTGCTTTCAAACGTGCGGCAGCTCCCAAAATACGAGGATCTGTTGCCTCTGGGAAAACAATTTTGATATTGCGGCGAATGACTTTAAATTTTAAGCTATCGAATAATTCCACGATATACCCTCCAATGATTATTTATACAAACTTATCATACACCATTCTTAAAGAAAATAACAGTTATTTCTTGCTGTATTAGTGGAAAAAACACTGATTCTGATATCCTTTTCACAAACTAAGCCATCTGCACTATAACAGATGAGCCCTGTTTTATGACACTGTATCAGGCAACTGCCAGTTGATTGGCGTTTCTCCTAACTGTTCTAATGCTTGATTTGTTTTTGAAAATGGCTTTGAACCAAAGAAGCCACGATGAGCTGCTAAGGGACTTGGATGAGGCGATTTGATAATAATATGTTTATTGGTGTCGATCATCTTGATTTTTTCCTGTGCCGGTTTGCCCCATAAAATAAAGACAATTGGTTTTTCCCGCTCATTCAGCTTCTGGATGATTGCATCCGTCAAGTTTTCCCACCCTTGTCCACGATGAGAATAAGCTTGTCCATTTCGAACAGTCAATACAGTGTTTAATAGTAGAACTCCTTGCTTTGCCCAGCTTTCCAAAAAACCATGTGAGACTGGCGGATAGCCCAGATCATCTTGAAGTTCTTTGTAAATATTCATCAATGATGGCGGTGTTCTTACTCCAGGCTGTACTGAAAAACTTAGTCCATGTGCTTGATTTGGTCCATGATACGGATCCTGTCCTAATATCACAACTTTGACCTCTTCATACGGCGTGAGCTCAAGGGCTGAATAAATATGGTACATATCAGGATAAATGGTTTGGTGACTGTATTCTTGTTTCAAAAATTCACGCAGCTTTAGATAATAGTCTTTACTGAATTCATCCTTTAAAACATCTTGCCAGCTATTATGAATGATTTCTTTCATTAATACTTCTCCTTTAATATAATTCTTTTTTTGCTGTGATTATTCACTAAGTAAAACGTCTATTCTGCCAACTTTCTTTTACATGATTAGCATAGCGGATTTTATGGGATGTGACAAGAAAATTTTTTCTGCACTGAAATCATAAAAACATGGTAAACTATAGGTAAGTTAAATAAACGAGGTGTAGAAAAATTTATGATTAAATTGATTGCTTCAGACATGGACGGAACATTACTAGACTCAAAAATGGGCATTTCAAAGGACAATGCTTCAGCGATACGTGAGGCAGAACGTCTTGGGATCGAATTTATGGTCGCTACAGGCCGAGCCTATACAGAAGCCAAACCAGCACTGGACGAAGCTGGGATCGAATGTGCGATGATCACTTTGAATGGTGCAAAAGTCTTTGATAAAGCTGGAAACTCACTTTTTACAGCAGGAATCGAAAAGGGAACGACAGCTGAAATCATGGATATCCTAGATGCAAATAATGTATATTTTGAAGTTTCCACCAATAAAGGTATTTTTTCAGCACATCAAGAAAAAAGAATCGAAAATTTTGCCGCCCATATTGCAACGACCATGCCTCATTTGACCTATAAAGTGGCTATTGCGATGGCAGCAGCTCATCTATCTTTACTAGATGTCAATTATATCGAAGACATTCGTTCTCTGCTGGAGCAAGAGGATATAGAGATTTTAAAAATCATCGGTTTCAGTATGGAAGGACCAACCGTTTTAGGACCAACAAGTACTCAAATTAGACAGTTACCTGATCTGGTTGTTACCTCTTCTGCCCAAAACAATATCGAGGTCAATCATAAAAACGCACAAAAGGGCATTGCTGTTGCTCATGTAGCAAAAGACCGCGGTATCTCTGAAAAGGAAGTTATGACGATCGGTGATAATTTTAACGATGTCAGTATGCTTCAATGGGCCGATGTTAGTTTTGCCATGGGAAATGCAGAACTTGAAGTGAAAGATCACGCCAAATATGTCACATCGACCAACTTGGAAAATGGCGTTGGCGAAGCTATTTTAAGAGCAATCAGAGAAGACTTATAACGTTTCTCTCAGTCAGACAACAATGAAAAGAGGTGAGAGATGGTGTCTGAGTTTTTTATACAAGAACAACAACTAAGCAATATCACGAGAACACTTGTCAAAGATGAAGATGGTAAATCTCTTTACCTACTTGTCGGACGCTGGGGAACTCGAGGCGATGCCCTTTCATTATATGCAATGAGCGGGGAGCTTGTCGCAAGTATCAAACAAACCTCTTTTATGTTCGGTTCACGCTTTGAACTGTATAAAGGCTTTAAAAAAGTCGGTGTTTTACGAAAAATCCTAAACTTAAACGCTGACTTCTACTACATCCAGCACTTACATTGGACTGTCTCAGGTGATATAAAAAATCATCATTACTCCATCTATCAAATGAATCATAAAATCATGGAAATGAGTAAAGCAACTCTTTTTACTGGAGATTACTTCAGCTTGAACGTAGTTGATGATGACGATGCCCCTCTTTGTATTTGTATTGCTGCTGTTCTCGATTACTGGCTATATAATAAAAAAAAGAATAATGGGCGTAAACCAATTATGGGTCTGGGTACCTGTCAGTAGTTTGACACAACTAAAAAAATCAGCGATTTTTACTCGCTGATTTTTTTTTGCATATGATCATATACATGTCCGCTGATCATCATTTCTGCCACATCTTTAAATCCTTTACGGCTATATAATTTTTTCGCATTAGGATTTGCTTTATCTACACTCAATCCAATGATTTCTTTTCCATCTCGTTTAGCGATCTGCGGCAATGCATCTAATAATTTCGAGCCGATACCTAATCCACGATATTTTTCATTTACTGAAATTGAATCAAGGTACCATTCATTCGGTAATGTTTCAGGATCAACAAAAATCCTAATTTCTTCATCTAAATTATGTTTACGCAAAACCTTCTTCAAAGGTTCATCGATCACTGGTTCATCTTCATTCGGATAACCAAAGGCGATTCCCGCGACTTGTCCCTCATGCTCATACACTAAGCCTCGTTGATACCCATACCGATACGTTGGATCAGCTGAAGCTTCAGCTAAAACAGATAAAATGGTTTCCTCAGGAACAATGTCCAATAATGGCAATTCCATGTCTTTCAAAATAACTAAGATCAACGGAGCAATAGCTTTTCCGTCTTCTTTTGTTGCAAAACGAATCATTGTTATTCCTCTCTTTCTATAAAGCAGTGTACCATTTATGAAAAATTAATGCATTACATTCTATTGCTTTCTAATTTCTTTTAAATAATTACTTGTTTATTTAGTTTCATCTTAACAAAAAAAGACACTTCGAAAAGTGTCTTTACGTTCTTATTGAATCGTAACCTTTACATTGTTTCTACGTCCCCAGTTGATACATTGATCGACTGTTGGGAAATGGACATCAATGATATGACCGTTGATTGCACCACCAGTATCTCCGGCAACTGCAAAGCCATAACCTTCCACCTCAACAAATGATCCCAATGGAATCACACTTGGATCAACAGCAATTACATTACTATTTGAACGTAAGTCGATCCCAGTAGCCGTGATATAACCAGATCCAGCTTCTCTCCAAGAGTAAGCAGTTGACTGTACATAAAGTACATTGCCGCCTCCTGTATCGCCGCCTCCAGGGTTTGGATGTTCTTCCGATGGCTCAGATGGCGGTGTTACGACTGGCTGTTCTTCACTACTAGAGCTTGAACTGCTGCTTGTTGAATCAGAGGAGCTTGAAGATTCGCTGCTCGTACTTGACGACGCTGCTTCATTTGCTTTTCTCTGTGCTTCTTGAGCTGCTGCTTGCTTTTGGGCTGCTGCTGCTTTTTTCTCATCAGAAATACGTTTTTCTTCTGTTTGCTTTTGACTGGCGATCAACTGTAAAGCTGATTCATTATCCGCTAATTGCTCTTTTAAAGAAGCGACTTGCGCATCCATTGAAGAAGCTTCTTCCTGTAATTTCGCTTCGTTGGTTTGTAACTCTTCTTGCTTGCTCTTTACAGTTTCTTGAAGATCTTTCAATTTTTCTTTGTCTTTAGACAAACTCTCTATCTTATCTTGTTCAGCATTTTGTAAAGTAGTCATTGCAAATGCCTTATTGAAGAAATCTGAGATATTTTCGGCATCTAGCAATACTTGCCAAGTCCGATGCTCCCCGCTCAATTGGATATCTTTCATACGATTTCCAACGACTTCTTTCCGGCGTTCAATGCTTTGCTCTGTTATTGTGATTTCTGCTTCAGAATTTTTGATTGTTTCTTCAGCTTTTGAAATATCTACTTTAAGTTTTTCAATTTCAGCGTATTTTTTATTAACATCATTTAAAGCTGTATTGATATCTTTGCTAAGGGATTCTCCCACTTGTTCAGTCTGTGCTTCTTTTTCGTTCAGATCATCTAATGATTCTGCCAAAGCGCCGACTGGAAATCCCACATTCATAACTAAGATAGCAGCTAAAAACGGCATCAATTTTTTTACTTTCACTGAATCCAACACCTTTCCTAACTAAATCCAACTCTATTCATTATACTAATCAATCACGCCTTTATTATTTCAATACTGTTACAATTTGTTACATTTTAACGAAAATGTCGTTTTCACTGTAATATAACTACTGTAAATCCGTACTAATCTATCCATAAAATATAGACTGAAACCCACTTCTATCTAGCTTTTAGCATTAATTGAAACACAACTCTCTACTGTTATATTTAAACTAGCATTATTTCTTATTTTTTCTATTCTTATTGATAATTTCTTTTACTTCAAATGGATTTTTAATATTTTTCAATGTTAAATTAGGGTAATTTTTAATCCAACGCTTTTGATTGAAGCCAATATGTGAAACTAGCTCGTTGATTGACGGTGTATTTTTCAACTCTTCGATCAAAGAAATACGTTCATTTGACTTCGCTTTTTTTCGTTCAGTCAATTCTTCTGAAATAGATTCTTTCAGCTCAGAAAGATTTGAAGAAAACTCTGTTCTTTTTTCATTTAATTTAGCTGCCAATTCTTCTTTTCTTTCATCCACTGCTGTACTGAGTTGAGTAGTAACTTTTTTGAAAGCTTGCAAGTTGATAAGTGTATAGATCAAATCACTAGTGATCATTATCAATAAAATGATCGGCAGTACCAAACCAAAGTGTTTAGCCAAAAAGCCTTCAAATAGTAGTACTTTCGGGTGAATCACTCGCACGATCAAAACACAGCCGATCCCCCAAAACAGCGATACAGGCAAGGCTACACGACCATTTAGGTTCATTGGTACATCCTTATAGTCCCACCAAGACGCATGGAAAAGCTTTTCCAATCCATAACTCGTTAGATACTCTAAAATGGTTACTAGAATGGTTGATAAGATGTATAAAAGCACGATATTTTGTTTGAATGGATCTAAAAAATACAGCACACCTAAAATACCAAAACCATAAATAGGGCAATACGGACCGATCAAAAATCCTCGATAAACAAATTTTCCTGCTTTTAATGAGCAATAAACTGTTTCCCATAACCAACCAATAAATGCGTAAATAAAAAATAGTAAAACGACTTTAATAAATTCATCCATAGATGTTCTCCTTCTAATAGTTAGTACTTTCACAATCATTGTAACAAATAAGTACTGATTAAGGCGAGCAACTTTATTTGCTTTCCAGATTGATATAGAATAGAAGAGAAAATCTTTGTTTAGAAAGATGATAAGAAATACAGTAAAATTATGAGATATACTGATCCGTATGAGAAATACTACTTTTGCTGTGAAACACAGTGAATAAAGTGAACTGATGTTGAACAGTACAAGACTTTCGTAAGAAAGTGTTGATCATTTTTTACTCAGAGCTGAACGAACCTGTTCCGCTTTTGCTGTGAAACACAGTGAATGGAATGAACTGATGTTAAACAGTACAAGGTGTAGCGAAGCGGAATGTTGTTACTTATAACTTAAGGAGGAGTTCTATGTTAGGTTTACTTAGATTTGCTAAAAAATATCGAAAACAGGTCATCCTTGGGCCTTTTTTCAAATTTTTAGAAGCTTGTTTTGAACTGGTCTTGCCTTTGTTTATGGCTCGCTTGGTCGATCAGGGGATTCGAAATAATGATCAGGGTTATGTCTTGCAAATGGCCGGCTGGATGCTTTTGATGTCTATCATTGGTTTGATCTGTGTCATGATTTGTCAATATTATTCTTCGATTGCCTCGCAAGGCTTTGGCACAGAGTTGAGAAATGCGCTTATGAAAAAAATCAATCAGCTCTCTCACGCCGAACTGAATAGTTTCGGTACTGATACCTTGATTACACGCATGACTAACGATATCAATCAACTGCAGCTAGCATTAGCAATGTTGATACGTTTAGTTATTCGAGCTCCTTTTTTAAGTATCGGTTCTGTCATCATGGCTTTTTATATCAATGTTCAGATGGGGTTGATCTTTTTATTGATGCTCCCACTTTTTTGCATTATTCTTTATTTTATTATCAAAACAACTGTTCCATTATATAAGAAAGTTCAAGAAAAACTTGATTTATTAAATCGGCAAATCAGCCAAAACTTAAGCGGTGTTCGTGTAATTCGAGCTTTTTCTAGAAAGCAGACAGAAGAAAAACAGGTCAATAAAGTAACAGATGATCTTGCTTCCATCTATGTACGTGTTTCAAATATTTCCGCCTTATTGACGCCTGCGACCACTCTTGTCATGAATCTTGGTATATTAGCATTGCTTTATCTTGGCGGAATAAAGGTCGAGGTTGGCGGACTGCAGCAAGGAGAAGTACTGGCTTTGATCAACTATATGAATCAGATGCTGCTGGCATTGATCGTTGTCTCAAATTTAGTCATTATCTTTACACGAGCTTCTGCTTCTGCTTCAAGAGTCAATGAAGTATTAGCGATCACTCCCAGCATTCAAGAAAAAGTATCCAATGAAACTGACGGCCTTTCTTCACAAGGAATCGTCTTCGATCAGGTTTCATTCCGTTATCACCCTGATGCCGGCTTAGCTTTACAGAATATTAATCTGACGATCCCAAAAAATTCAATTTTGGGGATCACTGGACCAACAGGCGGCGGTAAAAGTACACTTACTCAACTGATTCCGCGATTCTATGATACAAGCGAAGGAAATGTCTATGTCGATAATCTAAATGTGCGCGACTGGTCTATAGAAAAACTACGCAAAAAAATTGCTCTTACACCTCAAACGGCAGTCTTATTTACTGGAACGATCCGTGAAAATCTCCAGTGGGGCAAGGAAAAGGCAACCGATGAAGAATGTTGGCAAGCTCTTGCTACGGCTCAATGTAAAGATTTTGTTGAAAATTTAAGCGAGGGTTTAGACACCCTAGTCTATGAAGGCGGAAAGAATTTTTCTGGTGGGCAAAAACAACGGCTGACGATTGCTCGGGCTTTGATTCGTAAACCAGATATTTTGATTCTAGATGACTCATTGAGTGCCTTAGATTACCAAACTGACCTAGATTTAAGAACTGCGTTAAAGAAAGACCTGCAAGAAACGACTCTGATCCTGATTTCTCAAAGAATCAGCTCTATTCAACAAGCAGATCAAATCCTAGTCTTAAATAGCGGTAAGCAAGTCGGATTAGGGACACACGAAGAGCTCCTGAATTCTTCTAAAGATTATCAAGAAATTGTCGCTTCACAAGAGGAGGAAAACGGCCATGATGACTAAAAAAAATTCAACTCGTTCTTTTAATCGTTTTCTCCCTTATTTACTAAACTATCCAAAAGAAATAACTGCTGCTACGATTTTAGGTATTTTAAGCGGACTAACGACTGTGTTGATGACTTATTATATGGGAAAATCGATCGACACTATGATAGGTTTAGGCAATGTGGATTTTCACAGATTGTTTTATTTACTTAGCTTGCTTGGCGGCATCTTGATCGTGACAGTCATCAGTCAATGGTTGATCCAGCGTTTAGGTAATCGCGTCGCTTATCTTTCTGTAGCTGAGCTTAGAAAAGATGCCTTTGCTCATCTGAATCGCCTGCCGCTCAACTACTATGATCAAAATTCACATGGCAATATCGTCAGCCGTTTTACGAATGACATGGATAATATTTCTGTTGCTTGCTCAGCTGTTTTTAACCAGCTATTCTCAGGAATTTCTGTTGTGATCATTGCCTTCTTTTTCATGTTGAAGCTTAGTCTCCTACTCACGATCGTTGTCCTTGTATCAACACCGATCATTTTTCTTGTTAATTGGCTAGTCGCAACCTCTTCACAAAAAAACTTTGCTGAGCAACAAAAAATAGTCGGAGAAATATCCGGATTTGTTTCTGAAATGGTTGGAAATCAAAAAATCGTCAAAGCCTTTCAACAAGAAAATGTTTCTCAGCAACGCTTTGAACAGCTCAATCAACATTTATATGTTCGAGGACAAAAAGCACAGTTTTCTTCTTCGTTAACAAACCCGCTTTCACGTTTTGTCGATCATTTGACTTACTTATCGATCGGTCTTGTTGGTGGATTGTTACTTTTGAATGGCAACCATACTGTAACCGTGGGTGTGATTTCAAGTTTTACGATCTATTCTAGTCAATTTTCAAAACCTTTTATTGAATTATCTGGTATTACCACTCAAATTCAAACGGCTCTAGCTGGACTGGATCGAACATTTGATATTATCAGCCAGCCTGAAGAAAAGCCCGATGGCGAACATGCTATTATTTTGACTAGCGCAGTAGGAAAAGTTGTTTTTGATCATGTTGATTTCTCCTATACTCCATCTAAACCACTGATCAAAAATTTTAATTTGGTCGCTAACCCAGGTGAAACGATTGCTATCGTAGGTAAAACCGGAGCAGGAAAATCCACCTTGGTAAATCTATTGATGCGGTTTTATGATGTAAATAGTGGATCGATTTTAATTGATGGACATCCAATCACACAAATAACGAGAGATAGTTTGCGGAAAAGTTTCGGTATGGTCTTGCAGGATACATGGCTATTTGACAGTACGATCCGTGATAATCTGACTTACGGCAATGCAGGCGCAACCGATGAAGAAATCGAGGAAGCCATGAAAAAAGCGTACATCTTTGATTTTGTCACACGTTTGCCACAAGGATTGGATACACTGATCGGTGCAAGCGGCATCAAGATTTCAGAAGGTCAAAGACAATTGATGACAATTGCGAGAACGATGATCAGCAACCCGCCTATGTTGATTCTTGATGAAGCCACTAGTTCAGTCGATACTTTGACAGAGAAAAAGATCCAGGACGCATTTTTGCAAATGATGACTGGTCGTACGAGCTTTGTTATCGCTCATAGATTATCAACAATCAAAAATGCAGATAAAATTTTAGTCATGGATCAAGGAGCAGTTGTTGAGATCGGTAGTCACGACGAACTGATCGAAAAAGAAGATGGTTATTATCATGCATTATACGAAGCTCAATTTAAGAATCAATTGTAATGAATAAAAACCCTTGATCTTTTCTGGGATGTAGAAAAGATCAAGGGTTTTTTTATTTAAAATTTGCTAATGATTTATTCAAAAGTTGTTTATATGGTACTTTATTGCCTAAATAGTAAGTAGCAACTACTTGAATCGGGAAGAAAATAATGTTCTTCAAAATTCTAGGAATCCACCAGGCAATATTTGATAGATTCACCCCATACATCAGTCCCAGCCACAATGGTGTTAAAAATAGATGAATGAGTACTGTTACAAGCAATGTTGCTGTAAAGACACGTTTCCAAGTCAGCTCCTTTTTATAATAGAAGAAACCGTAAATTGCTCCTGAAATAAACGCATTCAGTGTAAATCCAGGGAAATAAGGTCCCTTTGGAAACAGCATCATGCCAACTGTGTCAGCAACTGCACTGCCGATCCCTGTCCAAAATGGTCCAAACAAAATTCCCATCAATGATTCTGGAATAAATGTCAGACTGATCCGTAAAAATTGGGTCTCAAACGAAATAAACCGTGTGAAAACCACCATCAACGCGATCAATAAACTCATCAACGTAATGGTTCGTGCATCAATTCTTTTTTTCTTCAATACTAGCATCTCCTCTAAGAGCTGCTACACAAAATATGCAGCGAATGCGAAAACAAAACCGCGTATGATTAGAAAAGCCAGCTCGTGCTTCTTTTACCTCATACTTCGTCCGAAAGGCAACATCCCATCCTTTCAGCACTTGACGCTTTATTTCCTACTCTGTTTTTATTAGGCCGAAGCCTACTTGAAATATAGCATATTCCTTACATTACTGCAATCAATTTTGACTAAAAAGAAAGCGGTTTATTATCTGTTTCATGAACAACATTTCTAAAATCAGCAAAACCGGCTTGAAGTCCTCTTAATAAAATCTCTGCCGTACCGATATTTGTTGCTAAAGGAATCTCATACACATCACTTAATCTGATCAATGCTGTCACATCTGGTTCGTGCGGCTGAGCAGCCAAAGGATCTCTAAGAAAAATAACCATATCGAGCTTGTCCTCTGAAATCATTGCACCGATTTGCTGATCGCCGCCTAGAGGACCAGACTTGAATCGATGAACAGGCAGCCCAGTTGCTTCTGAGATTTTCAAACCCGTAGTTCCTGTAGCAAATAATTCATGTTCTTTCAATATAGGCTGATACGCCAAGGTCAATTTGACCATCAAATCTTTTTTACGGTCATGAGCAATCAATGCTATTTTCATTTTTATCCCCCGATTCTCTTCTTTTTACTATTATAGCAAAGTCTTTTACTAAAAAGTTAGAGGAATGATCACACGTTTTGTCATAATGACGAAAAAAAGCTTTTTTTCTTGTGCAACCTTCCGTTGAGTATGTACAGCGCTTTCATTTATACTACATTTATACTAAAAGAGAAAAGAGTGACGACGATGGTGGAAATGGCGTTAAAAAATGTCTATAAAAAATATGATAATGCAGAGAATTATTCTGTAACAGATTTTAACTTAGAGATAGCAGACCGTGAATTTATCGTTTTTGTTGGCCCATCCGGCTGTGGAAAATCAACAACCTTGCGTATGATCGCCGGTTTAGAAGATATCACAGAGGGCGAGCTTTCGATCGGAGATAGAGTCGTGAATGATGTTGCACCAAAAGACCGTGACATCGCGATGGTTTTCCAAAACTATGCACTATACCCTCATATGACTGTTTTTGACAATATGGCTTTCGGATTGAAGCTTCGTAAATACGACAAAGCAGAAATCAAAACACGGGTAGAAAATGCTGCCGAAATATTAGGTCTGACAGAATACTTAAAACGCAAACCCGCTGCCTTATCTGGTGGACAACGTCAACGTGTGGCATTAGGTCGTGCCATTGTACGTGATGCAAAAGTCTTCTTGATGGATGAACCTTTATCCAACTTGGATGCAAAACTGCGTGTTGCCATGCGTGCTGAGATCGCTAAACTACACCGCCGTCTGGAAACAACGACGATTTATGTTACACATGACCAAACAGAGGCAATGACGATGGCAGACCGAATCGTTATCATGAAAGATGGTTTTATTCAACAAATCGGAACGCCAAAAGAAGTTTATAATACACCTAGCAACATATTTGTTGCTGGCTTCATCGGTTCACCTGCAATGAATTTCTTTAAAGTTACATTGAACAATGGCGTGATCCGAGATGGCCATGGACTTGAATTAAAGATTCCAGAAGGAAAAAACAAATTACTCGTTGAAAAAGGCTATGAAGGAAAAGAAGTCATTTTCGGCATTCGACCTGAAGATATCCACAGTGAACAAGTTGCTTTAGACGCAATGACTGATGCAGTCGTTCGTTCCGAAGTCGTGGTTTCTGAACTTCTAGGTGCTGAAACAATGCTTTATACCAGACTGGGCGATACAGAATTTATTTCTAAAGTTGATGCGCGTGATTTCCACAAACCAGAAGAAATGGTTGATTTAGCCTTCAATATCAGTAAAGCACATTTCTTCGATCCTGAATCAGAACAAGTCATTAAGTTACCTTGATTTTGTGATCGTTAAAATAAGAGGATGAGGTAAAACTATTTTCTAGTTTTACCTCATCCTCTTATTTTTGTCTCCTCAACGCACTTGTACTTCTACTTCTTGGGGAAGAATTTGTTGTTTTTCTTTCTCCATTTTTCTAGCCTGACTAAAAATTGGAAGATCAAATTGTTTGCTTAAAGCATTCGCTACAAAATAAGCAATGTTGTAATCGATCAAGCTATGGATCAACCCGCCCAAACCCATCAATAAAAAGATGGAATACATGTACCCTTGTGTATAATAGGTTTCCGGCATATTGCCCATCGTATAAAAAACACTTACTACAGCTAATTCCGCTGCAGAATGTATTAAGCCGATCACTAAGTTGAATAATTGAAAACGTCCATTAAAGAAAACAACCTTTTGCTTTGATAAAACGATCGTTGGATGCTTCTGTAGATATAATGCACCTACTGTTGCAAATAACAAATGCGAAAGTGCCCGTAAAGCAATGATCGGCGTCGCAGAAAGGAAAAATCCAAAGCCTGTCCCCAAACTAACTGCGATTGCTACACCAGGTGAAAAAAACATTGCTAAGAAAAGCGGGACATGACTTGCTAAGGTAAATGAAGCGGGACCAATCGTGATTCTTGGCATAACCATCGGGATAATGATACCCATTGCTACTAGTAAGGCTGCGATCGTTAACTGTCTAACTGATTTTTTTTTCATTGTTCTAAGCTCCTTAAAGGTGTCTTGACACATAGAATGAGTTTATTTTACGTGAAAAAGCCCGAAGTGTCAAGACACATATGCTGAACAAAAAAACATTCATGATTTCATTAGATCGATCATGAATGTTTTTTTAAGTTTATGCACTTGATTATTTTTTCTTATTTTAGAAAAGCCCTACAATTTTCCCATCAGAATCAACATCGATTTTCTCATAAGCTGGTTTTTTCGGCAACCCGGGCATAGTCATGATAGTTCCCGTATAGGCAACGATAAATCCAGCTCCTGCGGATATTTTGATGTTACTGATAGTAACAGTAAAGTCTGTCGGCCGTCCTAATTTCGTTTGATCATCAGACAGCGAATACTGGGTTTTTGCCATACAAATCGGTAAATGACCGAATCCCAGTTTTTCTAATTTCGCAATTTCACGTTCGGCAAGTGGTTCATACTGCACACCTTTACCACCGTAAACTTTCTCTACAATCGCACTGATTTTCTCTTTGATCGAATACTCATCTGGATAGGTAAAAGAAAAATGATTTTCTTGGTCTGCTAAACGAACGACTTCGCGAGCTAGCTCTTCACCGCCTGCACCACCATTAGCCCAAACATCAGAAAGAACTACGTTTACCTCTCGTTTTTTACATTCTGCTTCAACTAAAGCTAATTCAGCATCTGTATCCGTCGGAAACTTATTGATCGCAACCACTGTTGGTAAGCCAAAAACAGTGGTTGTATTTTCGATATGCTTAAGTAAATTCGGCAAACCTTTTTCCAACGCATCGATGTCTTCTGTTCCCAGTTGATCTTTTGGCACGCCACCATGCATTTTCAATGCGCGAACTGTTGCGACTACAACGACTGCTGAAGGACGAATTCCTGATTTACGGCACTTGATGTCAATGAACTTTTCCGCACCTAGATCTGCACCGAATCCTCCTTCTGTCACAACATAATCTGCCAATTTTCTAGCTGTATTTGTTGCGATCACGCTATTACAGCCATGAGCAATATTGGCAAACGGACCGCCGTGGATCAACGCTGGATTGTTTTCTAACGTCTGAACCAGATTCGGTTTGATGGCATCTTTCAGTAAAGCGGTCATTGCTCCTTGTGCATTCAATTCTCTTACGGTGACTGGTTGATTATCATACGTATAACCAATGATAATATTTGCAAGATTTGTTTTTAGATCTTCAATATCATTCGATAAACATAGTACCGCCATGATTTCTGAAGCAACCGTGATCTCAAAACCATCTTCTCTAGGAACCCCATTCACACGTGCACCCAGCCCGTCAACAATATGTCTCAATTGACGATCATTCATATCTACTGCTCTTTTCCAAGTGATTCTGCGGTTGTCTATGCCCAGCTCATTGCCTTGAAAAATATGATTATCGATGATTGCCGCCAGTAAGTTATTTGCCGCTCCGATCGCATGGAAATCACCTGTAAAATGTAGATTGATGTCTTCCATCGGGATCACCTGAGCATAGCCGCCACCTGCAGCACCACCTTTGATCCCAAAAACAGGACCTAAAGAAGGTTCTCTCAATGCAATGATCGTCTCTTTGCCAATTCGATTCAACCCATCTCCTAAGCCAACGACAGTCGTTGTTTTTCCTTCGCCTGCTGGTGTTGGTGTGATTGCTGTAACTAAAATGACTTTTCCTTCTTTATTTTGGGAGATCTGATCAACATCGATCTTTGCCTTGTATTTTCCATATAATTCAAACTGATTTTCATTTAATCCAATCTTTTCAGCGATTTCTGTCACTGGTCGCATCGTTGCTTCTTGTGCGATTTCGATATCTGTTTTGACCATTTTGCCCCTCCATTTTTTGATTTGATTTCGTCTATTTTTTCAACCAGCTCACTGCTGTATCAAAATAGACTTTTGCTCCTTCTTTTAAAATCGACTCATCAAAAACGATGGCAGGATTATGCAAATTGATATTTTCTTCTGATGCGACTAAAAGAACCGTTGCTGTTGGAATCAATTGACTGATTTCGCCAAAATCCTCGCTTCCCATCAATGGTGTTGAGATAGGAATATCTACGATTCGTTCTGCGCCAAATGTTTCTGTCAGTGAGTCTTTGGTAAAGGCTGAAAGTTCAGGATCATTGACATTGGTGGTACATCCATTCGTAAAGACGACCTCTGCTTCTGCACGAAATGCTTTGGCAATATTTTCTGCGATCGCTACCATTCGTTCTTTGACCTGCACACGTACATCTTCTTTCAATGTTCTTAATGTGCCCTTCATCACAGTCGTTTCAGGAATGATATTCGAAGCTCCTGGTGTTCCTCCTGTAAATTCACCGATCGTCAATACAAATCGTTCTTCTGAGCCGATCTCTCTTGCAGAAAGCTCCTGTAAAGCAGTATAGATATGCACTGCTACATTGATTGGATCGATCGATGTTTCCGGTTGAGAACCATGACCGCCCCGTCCTTTGATATTGATCTCAAACCAGTCAGCACTTGCCATGAAGGTTCCCCCTGGCGTCGGCATGATTTGTCCGACTTTTAGCGTGCTGAAAGGAAAGACATGCATCATCATTCCTGCATCCACTTTAGGGTTTTCTAACACACCATTTTCGATACAAACTTTTGATCCTGAAAGAATCTCTTCTCCAGGCTGGAACAATAGTTTTACTTGCCCTTCAAGCTCATCTTCAAACTCTTTTAGGATTTTTGCGGCACCTAAGAGCATTGTTGTGTGCATATCATGCCCACAAGCATGCATATAGCCATTTTCAGATTTAAAAGACAAATCGGTCAGTTCCCTAATTGGCAAAGCATCCATATCTCCACGTAGTAAAAATGTTTTTCCCGGCTTTTTCCCAGCAACAACCGTAATTCCTGATTCCCCACACGATTGGGGATCATATCCATACTCTGTCAGTTTTTCTTTCACGAACGCAACGGTTTTAGGTAATTCCAGCCCAATCTCTGGGTTTTGATGCAAATGTCTTCTGATTTCGACCAGTTCTTCTTGTAATCCATCAGCAAATAATGTTTGTTTTTCTGTTAGCATTTATTTTTCTCCTTTTCTTTTGATCCGATGTGACTTTAACTGATATACATAGATCAATCGAGCGACGCATTGATCTTATCGTAAACAACCAAAAACAACAGATAAAACGTTAAACCTATCATACCAAACCGCTGCGTCATTTTTCCAGTCTATTTTTTTGGCATGGTGTGGATACTGTGCCCTGTTAAAAGCTCATAGGCTTCACCAACGCCTTCATTGTACGTTGGATGAGGATGAATGATCGTCGTCACTTGATCGATGGTCAAGCCATTTGCGATAGCTGTCGCAAACTCACTGATCATATCTGTCGCACGCTCACACATTAGATGAGCACCGATGATTTTATCACTTTGGGCTTCTGCGATGACTTTGATAAAACCTAAAGAAGAACCTGCAATGATCGTTTTTCCGTTGCCGGCCATCGGATATTTACCGAGTTTGATCGAAATTCCCTGTTCTTTTGCCTGTGCCTCTGTTATTCCGACTGAAGCGATCTCTGGCGTTGTATACACACAAGATGGAACTAAGTCCAAATCATAGACACCTGCCTTTTGATTCATTGCCATCACAGCATTCACTCCTTGAGCAGAAGCTAGATGTGCTAATTGCATACCGCGGCTGGCAACATCACCGATCGCATAAATGCCTTTAACAGATGTTTCAAAGGTTTCATTGACCCAAATCGCCTGTTTATCAAGCTCAACAGCAAAACCTTCGGCAAACAGTCCATCAAATGCAGCTTTACGACCTGTTGCGATCAGTACGGCGTCCCCTTCTGCACTCATTTCTTTGCCTTTTGAAGTGAATGTACAGGTCAATAGCTCATCTTTAGTGAGCGATGCAACACTGGATTTAGTAAAGATCTTGATTCCTTGCTTTTTCAGGATCAATGCTAATTTCTTGGAAATCTCACTATCAAAATTTGGTAAAAGCGTGTCAGCAGCCTCAATGATCGTCACATCACAGCCTAGATCATTAAAAATCGAAGCAAACTCGACACCGATCACACCTCCACCGATAATGACCAACTGCTTATATTGATTTGACTGAGCCAAAAGTTCATTACTCGTCAAAACACCAGGTAAATCACTTCCAGGTATAGGCGGAATCGCTGGTTTTGAGCCAGTTGCAATCAAGATCTTATCTGTTTCATAAGTTTCTCCTGAAACTCTGACTTTATCTTTTGCAATGATTTCGCCGCGTCCCATGATCAAGTCCACTTTGTTTGCCTTGACTAGTGCTTCGACTCCTTGAACCAATTGATCGACTACTTGCTCTTTTTTTTGATAGATACTATCCATGTCAAGAGTGATATTGTCGATGTGAATACCGATTTCCTCTGACTGCTTGATCGTTCTAACTGTCTCAGCAGAATGCAGCAAAGATTTCGTCGGGATACAGCCTCGATTCAAGCATGTCCCGCCAACTCTTTGCTCTTCAACAAGTGCTACTTTCATGTCCAACTGAGCAGCCTTGATTGCTGCTACATAGCCTCCAGGTCCTGCTCCAACAACAATTAAATCATACCTCACCCTTTTCACTCCCTTCCTTATTCTTTAGAAAAATCATAACGAACGATTGGATGCCGCGCCGCTCTCACTTCATCTACACGATGAATTTGAGCATGGAGCGGATAATTATGGAAGTCCTCTGGATTTTCATGCGCCGCTTCATACAATTGGCGGTAAACAGAGATGGCGTCATCGATCCGTTCTTTTGATTCTGTTTCAGGCGGCTCTACCATCAATGCTTCTGGTACCGTCAATGGGAAATACATGGTCGGCGGATACATTTTATGATCCAATATTCCTTTAGCAACATCTAAAGCTGTAACACCCGTTTCTTTTTTCAATCGATCTAAACTGATCACAAACTCATGCATACATGTATCGCCATATGGTACTTCAAATATATCTTTCAGTTCATGAAGCATGTAATTTGCATTTAAAACTGCTCCTTTAGATGCTGAGGAGATCCCTTCAGAGCCTAAGAATAGAATGTAAGTCAACGCACGTAAAAAGACAGAAAATTGACCATAAAAGCCTTTGACTTGTCCAATAGAATCTGCCGGTTCAGTAAAGACGATTTGTTCTCCTTGTTGAACTGGATAAAAATTGGGTAAAAATGATTTCAAAATATCTTTACAGCCTACCGCACCAGAGCCTGGTCCGCCACCGCCATGCGGTGTTGAGAATGTTTTATGCAAGTTTAAATGAATGATATCAAAGCCCATATCGCCCGGTCTGGCAACGCCCATGATCGCATTTAAATTTGCGCCGTCATAGTAATTTAAGCCGCCGGCATCATGAACGATTTCCGTGATTTGTAAAATATTTTTATCAAAAATACCAGCAGTATTCGGATTCGTCAGCATCAATCCAGCCGTATCTTCACCGACCGCTTCTTTCAATGCCTCTATATCCACACATCCATATTCATCTGACGGAATATTGACTGTGATCATACCAGTCATTGCCACACTAGCAGGATTTGTACCATGAGCAGAGTCAGGAACGATGATTTTATTTCGTTGGGGCTGACCATTTTTTTCATGGTAAGCTTTGATCATCAACAAGCTGGTAAATTCTCCGTGAGCTCCTGCAGCTGGTTGGAAAGTGATCGCATTCATCCCTGTGATTTCTTTCAACAGTCTTTCTGTCATAGTGAATACTTCTAAAGAGCCTTGCACTGTTCGTTCCGGCTGTAGCGGGTGGATATTGGCGAAAGCTGGGAATGCCGCCATTTCATCGTTGATTTTTGGATTGTATTTCATCGTACAAGAACCTAGCGGATAAAATCCATCGTTGATCCCAAAAGTCGCATTCGCCAGCTCAGTATAGTGACGGCTGATTTCAGGCTGCGGCAAAGATGGTAAATGTAATTCTTTTTCTCTTTTCATCGTTTCTGGCAATTCAACAACAGGCACATCACAAGAGGAAATCATTTCGTTATAATAGCCTTCAACACTTCGTTCAAAAATCAATTTCATGACTGGCATACCTCCTTCACTAGTGCTGCTACTTCATCCATCTGCTCTTTTGTATTCATTTCTGTCACACACCATAGCAACCCTTTTTCAGTAGGATAGCCACCCAAAATATCGTGTTCTTCTAATTTAGCAAGAACGAGGTCTTCTGAAACTGGTAGTGTAGTGACAAACTCATGGAAAAATGGCGCATTATTTGCCAGCTGAACGCCTGCTATTTTACTTAATCGATCTGCTAAATAATGCGCTTTACTGTAACATTGTGTAGCAACTTCCTGAATACCCTTGGCACCCATCGTGCTCATATAGGCTGCATTCGTCAATGCACACAAGGCTTGGTTGGAACAAATATTAGAAGCTGCTTTTTCTCTGCGGATATGCTGTTCTCTCGCTTGTAAAGTCAAAACAAAGGCGCGATCTCCAGCTTCATCTACTGTTTCACCCGCGATTCGACCAGGAAGTTTTCTGATCATTTTTTCTTTCGTCGCAATAAATCCGATATAAGGTCCGCCAAAAGCTAACGGCAAGCCAAACGGCTGTGAGTCGCCTACGGCAATATCTGCATTGACTTCTCCAGCTGATTTTAAAACTGTACTGGCAACAGGATTTACACTCATGATGAATTTTGCTTTTGCTTCATGAACTAACCCTTCGATTTCTTCCACTGCTTCGATACCGCCGTAATAATTCGGCTGTTGAACGATAAAACAGGCTGTTGTTTCATCTAAGGCTTCTTTTAAAGCGGCCAAATCTGTTAATCCATCCTTCTCGGGGATCATCACAAACTCGATATCTCTAGAGCTAAAATAAGTGATCGCTGTTTGAACGGTCATCGGATTGGTCGTCTCGGAGATCAAGACCTTCAGTCTTTTTTTCTCTAAGCACATATTGATTCCTTCTGCCGTCGCCGTTGCACCATCATAAACTGAAGCGTTTGTGGCATCCATCCCTGTGATTTCACAAATCATTGTTTGGTATTCAAAAATGGATTGCAGCAACCCCTGACTGATTTCCGGCTGATAGGGTGTATAAGATGTGACAAACTCTTCTTTAGCTGCGATTTGTTTGACGACAGCAGGGATATAATGGTTATAAGCGCCTGCTCCACGAAAGACTTTAGAGAATACTTTATTTTTCCGTCCCATATTCTCTATGATACTGCGTACTTCAAATTCTGATTTCCCAACAGGAATATCAAGTTTTTCTACCAGCATTTCCTTTGGGATCGATTGGTACAGTTCGTTCATTGAGTTGAGCCCGATTTTTTCCAGCATGTCTTTTTGCTGTTGCTCTGTTGATCCAAGATAATTTCCCATGAATTAAGCCTCCTCAGATTCTTCGCAGAATTTCTTATACTCCTCAGCTGTTAATAAATCTTCGACTTCCTTGATTTCTTCGACTTCGATCAGCCAAGAATCTAATGGCGCTGAATTGATCAATTCAGGGCTGTCTAAAAGTTCTTCGTTCACAGCAGACACAGTACCTGTCAATGGAGAATATGCTTCTGAAACAGCTTTAACTGACTCGATATCAGCAAAAGATTCTTCTTTAGTGACTTCGTCTCCTTCATCTGGAAGATCGATAAAGACGATGTCTCCTAATTGATCCTGTGCATAATCAGATAAACCGATTTTTACTTTGTCTCCTTCAAAAAGGACCCATTCATGTGATTTCGAAAACTTCAATTCTTCTACTTTTGCCATTCTAACCGTCTCCTCTAGTCAAATTATTTTTTTATAAATGGAATCTCTACAACTTCTGCAGCAATTTTCTTACCTCTAACTTCAACTTCGATCGATGAACCGATTTCTACAAGACCTTTATCCACAAGCGCCATGGCACAGGCTTTATTCACATAAGGACACATCGTTCCTGAGGTAGTTGTGCCGATTTCCTGTCCATTGAAATACACAGGTGCTCCTTCACGCACGATTCCCCGTTCAGTCAATATTAAACCAATTCGAGTGATTTTAGGCTCACCTTTTTCCTCTAAAGCTTTTTTTCCGATGAACGCTTCTTTTTTCATCTTCACCGCAAAGCTTAGATCTGTTTCAAATGGAGTGATTTCATCATTCATTTCATGTCCATAAAGCGGCATCCCTGCTTCTAAACGCAAGGTATCACGTGCACCTAGACCACAAGGAACAAGTCCAAATTTTTCGCCTGTCTCCAATAATAGATCCCATAATTTAACTCCATCTTCAGCAGAGCAATATAATTCATAGCCGAATTCTCCTGTGTAGCCCGTTCTGGATAAGAGGCAAGTGATTCCGCCAACATCGGCATGTTCAGTAAAGCTATAGTATTTTTTAGGGATATCCTTTTCAGTAGTCAGCTTTTCAATGATTTCTTTTGAATTAGGGCCCTGTAAAGCGATTTGAACGAATGAATCCGACTGATCTGAAAAATCAACTTCACCAAACAAATGCTGCTTCATCCAAGCAACATCTTTTTCTCTGTTCGCTGCATTGACTACAAGTAGATATTTATCCTCACTGCATTTATATACCAAAAGGTCATCGATGACTCCGCCATTTTCGTTACACATCAAGGTATAGCGGACCCGACCTATTTCTAAATTAGTAAAATCATTGGTTAAAACATATTGCAAATTCGCTAAAGCATCTTTTCCTTCATACACGACTTCTCCCATATGGGAAACATCAAATAGACCAACTTGGTTACGAACCGCCAAGTGCTCTTTGATCACGCCTGTTTTTGCATATTGTACAGGTAACATGTAGCCTGCGAAAGAAACCATCTTTCCGCCAGCTTTTACATGCACATCATATAAGGGTGTTTTTAGATCCATCTTCATACTCCTTTACTTTTTATTTTTTCCATCTGTTTTTCACACTGATTTTATTGACACCTCCATGCTGAAATAAGTATATAAAAACAGAGGAACAGGCACCTTAAAAAAGTGCCTGTTCCTCTGTACAAAACCTGAGAGATTCGTCTTCTCATCGAAGAGTTGCTCCTTCGGTGCCTATGCTTTCCAGAGTGATGTCCAATTACGGTCCGTTTACCTGAGATCTTCATAATAAAGGGTGCCCCAATTATTATTTATTCCTTCGGTGCTGTCAGTCAGTCTCTCCCGTAATTTTCTTCCATCAAATCTATTTTAACTTCTATGTTTTTAACGTTGAGATAAATAAACGAACGCCTATACTTAAAATTTACCATAGATCCATTTTTTATCCCAATCATTCTCCTTTTAGCTTAAAACTTTTTTGCCATTGTCTGATACGCATGTTTCATATTCAAAGTAAAATATTGCGGAATCGTTGCCTTCTCTAAATGTTCGTCTAAAGATAATGTTTGAATCATACGATTTTCATACAAATGAATATACATAACTTTTTTCTCGCAATCATAAGCGCTTGTATACTGTGTATACTGAACGTCTTTCTCCGAAGTCACTTTCACCACTCCTTTTGGAATATCAAAGCTGTTCAAAAGATGAAAGATTTGTTCGATCACCAGATCATCGCTTACTGGTGCTGTAAAATGCTTTAAATACGCTGCTCGGATAAAACGTGATTGCGGGGTATAATCTCCTGGCAAGCCACGCATGCCGGAACCTTTACCGTTAGAAAAAATGTGCAGATCTCCCATTTGAATATCACTTGCTATCTGATCACTAAGTCCAACATAATTTTGAAGATTGATTAAATGCCAGTCAAATTTAGGGCTATTTGTAAATACCCCAACTGGATTATCATACACTTCATAACCACCTTCGACGGAAGGTTCAACAACAACAGATGCACCCGTTCCATCTTGGAATACATAATGTTGAGGAATACCCAACTGATTGTCCACGATCGCGATTGCCGTATCTTGATTCACCCGCTCTTTGATTTCCTGAACAGAGGCATAATTCGTCAACGCATATGTCACAAATTCCGCGCCGGCTAGAGGAAGCTTGCCAGCTGAGCGAATCTTTTCTTCTTCAATATAACGATTATAATTGCCAAAATAAAAGGAACCGCCCATCAATCCTTTTTCGTTCACCCCATCTATCAACAACGGATTTTCAGCAAGTGCTACACCCATTGCAGCATAACGGGTCCTAAAACGATCAAGTGATACTTTTATTTCATAATCTTTGGGAATGATCGCTCCTTCATAATCCAACAAAAGATTGAATTCTTGCGTACGTCCCCAATAATGATTTCCTTCTTTTGATTCTACTGAAATTCCTGTACACATACCTTCACATCCTTTTATTTTTTCAAACTCACACTTTTCGTTGAACCATCAATGTGATGATTCCTGATACAACAAACGATACTGCAATAAAAATAAATGAACTAAAGAAATTGCCTTGAGACAATTGAATCAGAGCACCAATGATCGTTGGCGCAACGAATCCTCCTGAGACGCCTACTGCATTGATCGTTGCATATTTTGCAGATACTTCTTCCGACGGGAAAATCTTTAGGGGAATACTCATCAATGTCGCAAATGCCAAGCTGGCTGCTGCTACTGCCAAAGCCAAAAATAGCATACTTGCTATAAAGCTGCTAACAAGCGAAACAAAAATAGAAAAGACCCCACCGCTTATTGTAGCAACTAAAATCACATATTTTTCTTTTCCCATAAAGTACTTATTGACCATTACACCGCCCGCCATCGCCGCAACCATTGTGAACAATCCAATAACTGCTGACACGTAAGCTGTTTGAGTCAAAGCAAGTCCATGCGCTTCTACTAAATAAGTCGCCATCCAACCATTTAATCCATAGACAGCTGCATTGATGAAAAAAGCCGCAAAAATCATGACCCATACATTTCGGTCCTTCAATACTTCTTTAAAAGAAATCGATTGTTTATTCTGCAGCTGCTCTTTGACTCCGCCAAATTCTTTTGGAATCACAAAATACATCATGACCGCAATCAGCATCACTGCTACACCTAATAAGTAATAGGTTTTATGCCAGCCGACCATTACCAATAGCGGTGCGATCAACAACGGCCCAATGATCGAAGCAAAACCTGATGAAGCAATCATTGTCGATTGAGCCGGCCCACGTTTTTCTAAAGGTAGTTCTTGTGAAATAAATGTACTTACGGAAGACGGGTACCCAGAATGAGCGACCGCTCCAGTCATAAATCGAACCATAATTAGATATAATAATGAAAAACCAAAGCCGAATAAACAAAGAAAAATACCTACTAAAAATACAGAAGTGATCATCATTTTCCTAGTACCGATTTTATTCGATAAATACCCAAATGGAATTTGAAAAATCGTGTATCCTAGAAAGAAAGCACTTAAAATCAACCCTTTTTGCTGCGGATCAAAGCCTAAATCCGTTGCGATCGTTACCAGCGACATACCAATCGTCATCTTATCCACATAGATACAACTATAGCCTAAAAAAATAGCTGTAAGCATCCAAACAACATTTCTCGGTTCCTTTTTATCCACAAAATTCCTCCTTACTCAAAGAAAGCGCTTTCTTATATTATGCTCGTTATTTGTGAAATGTCAATAACTCAAAGCGAATTATTTTGCACAAAGTCACAATTAATTGGTTTTTATAACGCCCTTTATTGTTCAAAAAAGAGAGCCAAAAATAAAACAGAATCGCTTTATTTTTGATTCTCTTTAGTTATCGTCTAGAGTGCCCGATTTTTTTCTAACTGATTACTTAAGCGAGCAAATTCCTCTAAAGAAAGGGTTTCACCGCGACGTGACGGATCGATTTCCGCTTCGGTCAAACTTTTTGTCAGCCATTCTTTTGTCGTTTCATCTTTGCCGTACGAATGCGTCAAATTGTTCCATAATGTTTTACGACGTAGTTGGAATGACGCTTTAGTCAATTTAAAAAATTCTCTTTCGTTCGTGACATCTACAGCTGGTTTGTCACGTTTCGTTAATTTAATGATCGCTGAATCAACATTTGGCTGTGGGATAAAGACTGTTTTAGGTACAATAAACGCAATACTCGCTTCCATAAAATACTGCACAGCAATCGATAGAGAGCCATACGCCTTCGTACTAGGCTTAGCTGAAATTCGATCAGCTACCTCTTTTTGCATCATGACGATCATCTCACTAACCTCTAAATCAGATTCTAAAAAATGCATCATGATAGGTGTTGTAATGTAATAGGGCAGATTCGCTACGACTTTGATCGGCAGCTCTTCTTTAAACACATCTTTTGTCGTTGTGATCAAATCTGCTTTGAGCACATCTTTGTGAACAACAGTTACATTGCTATAAGGACTAAGTGTATCTTCTAATACTGGAATCAGGCGATCATCGATTTCAAAAGCTAAAACCTGAGCAGCGTTTTTTGCCAGTTGTTCTGTTAAAGCGCCAATTCCAGGGCCAACTTCTATTACATTTGTCTGTGTATCGATTCCAGCAGTTTCAACGATTTTACGTAAGATATTCGGTTCTGTTAAAAAATTTTGCCCTAAACTTTTTTTAAATGAAAAGCCGTGCTGCTTCAAGATTTCTTTCGTTCTTGAAGGAGTGGCGATTTCTTTATATTCTGTCACATTGATTCCTCCGATTTTTTACTTGCTGCTTTATATGATAGCATTCATGGCATCAGTAAGCTCTTTTTCTGTGATTCGAAACATTTTGAGACGCTTCGTTAGCTGTTTGCTATTCGTATAACCGATTCGTAGAGCATCCCCTAATTTTTCTCTACGTTCTTTTGCATGAGCTCCCGCTATTAAACCATATTCTATCAACATTTGTCGAGGGATCTCCTGATAATCATCTTCTTCATGAACAGGTGTCACGATCTTTTCTAAAGCTTCTACTATTGCTTCATCACTAGCATGTTCCACGCCTAAACTTGACCCGCGTTTTTTAGGTGCCGCCAAGCGTCTGGATAAAAAAGCATGTTTGGCATCTGGTACAACATCCATGATCGTTTTACGTATTTTTTCTCCTGAATAATCTGGATCTGTAAAAATGATCACACCTCTGGTTTCTTGTGCATGCTCGATTTGCTCCAAAATCTCTTCATTGATTGCTGAACCGATCGTTTCGATCGTATCTGCATCAACGACCTCCTGAATCCGTCTTGTGTCGTCTTTTCCTTCGACCACTATGATTTCTTCGATCCTGAGTTTTTCTGTCATTAGACTAACCTAAACAAGCGATGGGCATTATCGGTCGTATTTTTAGCAATTTCATCAAAAGACAACTCACGCAGTTCAGCTATTTTTTCGACGACAAAATGCGTATAACCTGGTTCATTTCTCTTGCCTCTATAAGGTACAGGTGCTAGATAAGGGGCATCAGTTTCGACTAATAAACGCTCAAGTGGAACCTCTTTTGCTACTTCTTGAACCTCTAAGGCTTTTTTGAACGTCACCACGCCGCTTAGCGAGATATGCATGCCCATATCTAAAAATTTCTTCATCCATTCAGGATCGCCGCTAAAACTATGCATGATTCCGCCGATATCGCGGATATCTTCTTCTTTCAAAATTTTATAGGTATCTTCCATTGCATCTCTTGTATGAATACTGATCGGCAAATTCATTTCTTTAGCTATCGCAATTTGACGTCTAAATACTCGATCCTGAACCTCTTTAGGATCTTCCATCCAATAATAATCTAAGCCGATTTCTCCAAGTGCCACTACTTTAGGTGTGGTCAAGCGTTCTTGTAGTTGTCTTTCAACTTCCGGCGTATAGCTCCCCGCTTCAGTCGGATGCCAACCAATGATACTTTGAATCTCTGGATATGTTTGACTTAGTTCTAGCGATTTCTTGATCGTTGCTGTATCAAAACCAACAACTGCCATCTCAGTAACTCCAAGTTCCTTGGCACGGGCAATCGTTTCAGGAATATCTTCATTAAATTGTTCTGCATTTAAATGGGTATGTGAATCAAATATCAAATAAATTCCTCCTCTGTCTTCTATACTTTATCATACTTTTTACAAAAGCTGAACGGACAGTATTTATTCTTTTCTAATTTTTATTATTGATTTGTTTCTCTAAATAGATTATACTATTCGGTTACACCATTTGATGTCAGGGGGAGTCGTTATGTCCAACGAAAAAACACAAGAAAACCAGCAGCTTCAGTCGATCTATACTGAATTACTGCAAGCAGAAAAAACGTATCAAAAAGCCATCCAAGAAGTCAACGCTGATGGGAAAAGTATCTTAGAACAATTTGGTGGTGATACGAAGCTAAATTTCGACAGCTATCTTGATAACCTTGATACCTTCTCCATGTTGGAAATGAAAAACAGAGAAATCGACCAACTCAATATCAAGAATGAAACGACCGCTAAGCAACTAGAAAAAGTCGAACGTTTACTCAAAGTGCCTTATTTTGGGAAAATCGATGTTACTTTTTTAGATGCTAGTGATGATCAGGACACCTTTTACATCGGGATGAATGATTTCACTAATTTAGAGGGCGAAACTCGTATTTATGATTGGCGTTCGCCGATTGCTTCACTTTTTTATAAGAACATTTTAGGAAAAAGCAGCTATACTGCTAATGGATCAGAAATCCCAGTTCATTTAAATCTGAAAAGGCAATTTATCATCGATAAAGATCAGCTGATCAACTTTTTTGATACAACACTTGCGATTCAAGATGATGTGCTGCTGCATTCTTTAGAGGCAGATTCTTCTCAATATATGAAAGATATCACAACAACGATCCAGCAAGAACAAAATGAGATCATTCGGGATGAACGCTCTCCTCTATTGGTAGTCGACGGTATCGCCGGTAGCGGGAAAACTTCTGCCATTATGCAGCGGATCGCTTATTTGCTTTATAATCATCGTTCTGAGATCACTGCAGATGATATTTTACTCTTATCGCCAAATTCAACTTTTATTGACTACATTTCACAAGTATTGCCTAATCTAGGTGAACGTAATCCAATGAATTTGACCTTACTGCAATTTCTCAAATTTACGTTTCAAGAGGAACAAACGATCGAAAATGAGATAGACTATTTCACGCGTATTACAGCTAGAGAAGTATCAAAACAACAGCAAATCATTCAAAAAAAGGAATTTGTTACCTTTATTCAGGACTATCATGATACAAATGCTATTCAGCCTTCATTATTCAAACCGATCATGTTTAAAAGTAAACCTTTGTTTTCCGCTAAAACGATTTTTGATTTGTATCAGCAAACCCCTGGCACTTTAACGATCAGAGATCGTATTTCTGCGACAAAGGAGAAACTAGCTAGCCAATGGAACCGTTACTTGATCAAGCAATCAAAATCGAAACAAATGATCGATCAAATGCAGGATTTGACTGAAGAAGAACAACTACGTTATTTCCATACCACCTTTTCTGATCAAGAAGAGCATCAATTGAGTGAATTTGCTTTGAAACGACTGCAGCAAAAGTACCGCACTGTTCAAAAAGCCATTGCTAACTTTTCCTGGTTCGATCAATGGCAGCTTTTTGAAACACTTTATAAAAGCTATACAACAACTGATTATGTTCGGGGAACTACAGCTTATACTGCTGATGAAATCGTGATTTTACTCTTGATCAAAGATACGTTCATCGAAGACATCACAAACCGTCAGATGGCTTTTATTCTTGTTGATGAGGTACAAGATTATACAGAAGCACAGCTACTTTTATTATTAAAGCTATTTCCTCAAGCCAGCTTTACTTTCGCAGGAGATGAGAACCAAGCGATTTTCAATACCTCGATCAGTTTTTCAGATTTGGAGCGTTTATTAAGCGGCTCTCGATCAGTATCAACACATCAGCTGCTGAATAGCTATCGTTCCAGCAAGGAAATCACGCGACTTTTTCAACGATTGGTCACAAACCATGAGTCACTGAATATTATACCTATCAGAAAAGATGGTGAAAAACCTGTCTTTATCCAATGCACGGATCATAAAGACTATCTAAAAGCACTGACTAAACTGTTAAGCACCTTAACAACAGATGAAACAATAGCGATCATCACAAAAACAGCTGCTGAAGCACAGCAATTAACAACCGAACTTTTGCTGGACCCAGAAGAAAAACAAGTGCAAATTCTCTCGATCGATATGGCTAAAGGGCTGGAATTCGATCATGTGATCATCCATGATCCATCCACACAACACTACGGAACTACGGATAGAGAGAAGAAGATTTTGTACACAGCTATTTCTCGTGGGATGAAACAAGTATTCCTTCCTTATATTGGAGAATTGGCAGAGTTACTGACAGATTAAACAATCAGCTTACTAAAATAACACAAGAATCATTAGAATCAATGCTAAAATCTAGAATAGTCTATATCCAATTTCATAATAAGACTATCTCTTTCTATGGTGGAGCAGGATAAGCAAATTTATTGTTCATTTTTCGAAAGAAGGAAGTATTTTTTTCATATATACTGCTACTATTCACTAGAAAGGACGGCAATAAATATGGAAAACAATTTTTTAATATCAGGATTGAAAAGAAAAGATTTTCTGGTATTAGATTCTTTGACAGCAGAAGAGTTAGAAGAACAACATATCAAAAAACAAATCGTTGATCGTTCTCCAGGATTCCCTTGTAGAATTACATTAAGAGAAGGTGCTGTCGGTGAAACCATTTATTTGTTGAATTATCAGCATCTAAAAAAACAATCGCCTTATGATGCAACTGGACCTATTTTTGTTATTGCAGGAACGGATGAGGCTGCCCTGGAGATCAACGAGATCCCTGCTATCATTTACAATCGATTCACATCTCTTCGTTGTTATGATTCGTCAGGCATGATGCTCGAGGCTTACCTCTATCAGCCAAAAACTTTGACAGCAAAAGACATCTGCCACATTTTAACAAACAAGAACATCTCATTTATCCATGTTCACTATGCTGCCAGAGGTTGTTACAGCGCTCGAATCGATCGGGTCTGATCGAAACATATTTACTAGTAAATTGAAAACAAGACTTTAGTCCGATGCATCTCTATTCCCTCCGCAGTAAACTGTAAATCAACCTGATTTTCAATTTTGATAGGAGGGAATCGATTGAATAATTTCTTTGAGCGTTCTGATTTTTTAAAATCAACGATTCAAAAAAATGTGACGATCCAAAGAAAACCACAAGGGAATACCGTTTGGCACTGGCTGCTTTTGATTCTGTTTGGTTTATTAGCATATGGCACGATGACACAGCAAATCTTTTTGATTGCTCTTTTTATGGCGATCGCAGCAATTGTTAAAGGACCTTTGATGATCTTATGGGGGACTATTTATTCTTTATTGGTCGCTTTTTTCCCACCATTGGGAATTGCTTTATCCGTGTTGTTTTTTCTGTTGAACTTAGGAACAGTTGTAAAAAGCTGGCGCATATCGTTGACTAGTGCATATTTCTATCTTGTTCCATTGATCGGTAGTATCGGTCGTACCATCCTTAAAAACGAACCGGACTATGCTGTCATGCTTTTCGTTATTATCAGTGTTTTAGGATTACATTTTCTGCTACACTGGCTTTACAAAAATAATAGTCTGAGCCGCACTCTCGCATGGTCGATCGTGAGTGTTCCCTATGCATTATTAGTAATGCTTTTACCTACAAGGTTTAAACGGATCAAGACAGCAAAGAAAACAATACGTCGATAAAAAATAGACATGAATAAAAACTTGAGCAATCATTTTTATTCATGTCTATTCATTTTTAAGAATTTATGTTGATTTGATATTTTTGAATCTTTTTATTTTCAACGGAATACTCCGCTAGTAAACAACCACCGTTTTTTTGTATCGTCTTTTGTGAAGCAAGGTTTGTTTTATCGCAAGTCAAAAGAACAGAAGAAAATCCTCTATCATCAAAACGTAGTAAAGCTTTCTGCAAGATCACAGAAGCATATCCTTTTCCTCTTTCAGATGGTGCTATGCCATAGCCTATATTCCCACCTATTTTCTGAAGCCCTTCTGTCAATTCATATCTTAATTGAACCGCTCCAACGAGCTTATCATCTACCTCTAAAAATAACGTATCGGCAGGCACAAAAGAATTATTTTTCTTCTGTCTATCTTTCGTTAATTTCTCTAACCAACGTTCAAACGTTAGACCATTCAGATTAGCTGACATTGGCGTGATCTTTATTTCTCCTGCATCTGACCATTCCTGAACAAAAGCCTGATATTTCAACTGATCTTCTATACCTAATTCTCTTAATTTCATATACCAACTACTCCTAACTAATAGGCTTGTTTTGAAGGAATCACTCCTCGTACTCCGCCCTTTGGCTCAAGCATATCTCCATGATAGCGAGGGATCAGATGGATATGACAATGTAATATACTTTGGCCCGCATCAACACCGCAATTGGCCCCGATGTTATAAGCGTCCGGCTGATATTTTTCGTCAAGCAACTGTTTGCCTTCTTGGAGAAGCTCGTCCATTGCTATTTTTTCTTCTATGGATAAATCAAAATAATCTACTTTATGTTTTTTAGGTATGATCAGCATATGACCTTTGTTTACCGGTGATGTATCATAAAAAGCGCCAGCCAGTTCATTTTCCAAAATAAAATTTATTTTGTTACAGAATACACACATGTCTGTCCCACCGTTCTAATTGTTTTTACTATTCAAAAAAACGACCTCAGCGTCCCCTTATTCAGTCATTTGACTGGATAAGGGTTCTGAGAATCATTCATTTTCGTTACATAACTATATTTATGCGATTCCTGCCCCATTCGGCATATCTTTTGGTGCATCGATGATTTGCAGCTTACCATCTGGCGATTCTGCTGAAAGAATCATTCCTTGACTGATTTGTCCCCGCATTTTTCTTGGTTTCAAGTTTGCAACGATCACAACCTTTTTACCGATCAAAGCACTTGGATCTGGATAAAATTCTGCCACACCAGAAAGGATTTGACGATCTTGTTCATCGCCGGCATCTAAGCGGAATTGTAAAAGCTTATCTGCACCCTTGACTTTTTTACAGTCGATCACTTCTGCTACTTTTAGTTCGACTTTATCAAAATCTTCATATTTGATTTGCTTTTCTTTGGTAGAAACCAGTTCTGTTTCTTCTGGATCCCATTTGATTTCTTCTGTCGTTGTTTGGGCATTTTGAGACATTTTCTTTTGAATGTAGATCACTTCTGTTTCGATCTCCAAACGAGGGAAGATCGGTGTTCCTTTAGCCACAACCTTGATCCCAGTCGGAAACTCTCCAAAGTGGATGTTTTCCATATTCATCGTCTCAGGATCTAAGCCTAACTGTTCGAAGATTTTCGCTGGCGTTTCCGTCATCACAGGCTGTAAAAGAATCGCAGCGATGCGTAGGCTTTCTGCTAAATGTACCATGACACTGTCCAGTTCATTTTTCTTTTCTTCATCTTTGGCTAAAACCCAAGGTTGTGTTTCATCGATATATTTGTTCGCTCTGGAAATCAATGTCCACACTTCGGAAATCGCTGTGTTGAACTCCATTTTTTCCATCGCTTCATGGTATTTTCCAATCACATTAGCTGCAGTTGTGGATAATTCGCTGTCAAATGGTGTCACTTTAGACGCATAAGTCGGTACTTGGCCTTCGCAGTATTTATTGATCATCGCAATCGTTCGATTTAACAAATTACCTAAGTCATTGGCTAAATCATAATTCAAACGAGAAACAAAGTCTTCCGGCGTAAAGACACCATCACTGCCAAATGGAATGGCACGTAATAAATAATAACGTAACGCATCCAAACCATAGCGCTCCACAAGCATTTCAGGATAAACCACATTGCCTTTTGATTTAGACATTTTACCGTCTTTCATCAATAACCAGCCATGACCAAAAATTTTCTTCGGTAACGGTAGATCAAGTGCCATCAACATGATCGGCCAGTAAATCGTATGGAAACGAACGATTTCTTTTCCGACCATATGAACATCTGCCGGCCAATATTTTTGGAATAAGCTATCATCTTCTGAACCATAGCCCAATGCTGTAATGTAGTTTGATAATGCATCGATCCAAACATAAACAACGTGCTTAGGATCTTTCGTTAGCGGTATTCCCCATGAAAATGTCGTACGTGAGACAGCCAAGTCTTCCAGACCTGGTTTGATAAAGTTATTGATCATTTCATTTTTACGGGATTCCGGCTGAATAAATTCCGGATGCTCATTATAGTACTCAAGTAAACGATCAGCATATTTACTCATACGGAAGAAATAAGATTCTTCTTTGACTAGTTCAACTTCGTGACCACTTGGCGCTTTACCGCCAATGACTTTGCCTTCTTCATCACGATATACTTCTGCTAACTGGGTTTCAGTAAAATACTCTTCATCAGAAACCGAATACCAGCCTTCGTATTCACCAAGATAAATATCTCCTTGTTCTAATAAACGATCAAAAATTTGCTGTACGGCTTTTTTATGGTAATCATCTGTGGTTCTAATAAATTTATCGTAGCTGATATCAAGGGTTTTCCATAATTTTTGAACATCTGCTGCCATTTTATCGACATATTCTTTCGGGGTAACACCTAACTCTGATGCTTTATTTTCAATTTTTTGTCCATGCTCATCCACACCTGTTAAGTAAAATACGTCAAAGCCCATCAGGCGTTTGTAACGGGCCATCGCATCACAGGCAATTGTTGTATATGAATTACCGATATGTAATTGTCCGCTTGGATAATAGATCGGGGTGGTGATATAAAATGTTTCTTTTTCTGACATACAGAAACATCCTCCTTTAGCATTCTCTTGAATTTACTCCTAAACAGTATACCATACTTGGCTTTATTGAACTAGAAATCCTTGTGTTTTCTCCATATAAAAAGCATCAGATCATTCTCTTTGGACAAAAATGACCTGATGCTTTTTACAAGAATTTTTTTATGAACGGATCACACCGTCTTTTACAGCTGCTTCAGCAACTTTTTTTATGATGATATCGACTAAATCCGGATTAAATGGTGATGGAATGATATAATCACTCGTCAGCTCCGATTCAGGAATAATTTCTGCAATCGCTTGAGCTGCTGCCAATTTCATATTCTCAGTTATCTTAGTTGCCTCTGCTATAAAAGCACCTTTGAACAATCCTGGAAAAGCCAGAACATTATTGATTTGGTTTGGATGATCAGAACGCCCCGTACCTACTACCGCAGCACCTGCTTCGATCGCATCCTGGTAATCGATCTCTGATTCCGGGTTTGCCATTGGAAACACGATCGCTCCTTTGTTCATTGATGCGACCATTTCTTTAGATACCAGTTTTGGTGCAGATACACCGATGAATACATCTGCCCCTACCATTGCCTCAGCCATCGTTCCTTGAAAATTTTCGGTATTTGTAATTTCAGCGATCTCTTTTTCCAGGAAGTCCAGCGATCGTTCTGAGTTTTTGCTTAAGGCCCCATCAATATTGAAAGCAATCATGTTCTTCACGCCAAAATGGTGAAGCATCTTGATGATCGCACTGCCGGCAGCACCTGTCCCGGAAATAACGACTTTGATCTCATCTACTTTTTTATGAACGATTTTCAGTGCATTGATTAGAGCCGCAATCGTTACGATCGCCGTGCCATGCTGGTCATCATGAAAGACCGGGATATCTAATTCTTCAATTAAAGCTCGTTCAATCTCAACACAGCGTGGAGCAGAAATATCTTCCAGATTGATCCCGCCAAACGTTGGCGCCATCGCTTTAATGATTTGAGTGATTTCTTTAGGATCTTTCGTGTCCAAACAAATCGGGATCGCATCGATATCTGCAAACTCTTTGAACAATAATGCTTTACCTTCCATAACAGGCAACGCAGCTTTTGGACCAATATCCCCTAACCCCAGCACCGCTGTTCCATCTGTCACTACTGCAACGGTATTCCCTTTCCAAGTGTAGTCGTAGATTTTGTCAGGCGTTTCATGAATTTGTTTGCAAGGCTCTGCTACGCCTGGTGTATAAGCTAGAGATAAGTCTTCCTTCGTTCTTACTTTTGCTTTCGAATGAATATCGATTTTTCCACGCCATTCTTCATGTGCTTTCAATGCTTTTTCATAAATCGTTGTCATTTATTTTTTCTCCTTTCAAATTCATACAAGTAAAAATTAAATATTGTTTCCTAACATTTGTTCTGGTCTCACCCATTGATCATATTCCATTTCTGTCAATAAACCTGTTGATAAAGCTGCTTGCTTTAATGTCATATTTTCTGTAAAAGCCTTTTTAGCAATTTTAGCACCATTATCATAACCAATATGTGGGTTCAAAGCAGTGACCAACATCAGTGACTGTTCGACATACTGATTCATTTTTTCCTGATTTGCCTGAATCCCGTTTAAACAATGCTCATTGAACGAACGTAAACCATCTGTTAGCAACTCAATACTTTGAATCAAATTATATGCTAATACCGGCATGTATACATTCAATTCAAAATTTCCCTGTGATGCACCGATACCGATCGTTGTATCATTCCCCATTACCTGAATGGCGATCATAGTCAACGCTTCGGCTTGTGTTGGATTGACTTTTCCCGGCATGATCGAACTTCCAGGCTCATTTGCAGGAATCGTGATTTCTCCCAGTCCACTTCTCGGACCGCTAGCCATCCAGCGGATATCATTTGCCATCTTCATGGCATTTGCCGCTAATGCCTTTAATGCACCAGAGGTAAATACTACAGCGTCCTTGTTTGCAAGCGCATGAAATTTATTTGAGTCAGCCGAAAACTGACTCTGTGTCTCTTCATTTAGGCTTGCAATAAAAAAATCGACATATTCTTTTGAAGCGTTCAACCCAGTACCAACTGCTGTTCCGCCAATCGCTAATTGTTTCAACTCAGTCAAACTTAGCTCGATCATTTGTTTAGTATGCTCAAAACCAGAACGCCACCCGCTGATCTCCTGTGCAAATGTGACTGGCGTTGCATCCTGTAAATGAGTACGACCGATCTTAATGACCTCTTCATTGGCATGCTCAAGTTTATTTAGCGTATCGATCGATCGATTCAACACAGGAAACAGTGTTCGTTCAATCAATAATACTGCAGTAATGTGCATAGCTGTCGGAAATACATCGTTTGAACTTTGAGACATATTCACATGATCATTGGGATGAACTTGGATGCCTTCTTTCTCACACAGATGGGCGATCACTTCGTTCACATTCATGTTTGTCTGCGTTCCGCTTCCTGTCTGCCAAAGCGACAATGGAAAGTGTTCATCAACTATTCCATCGATGATATGATCTGCTGCCTGCTGGATGGCCTGACCGATTGCTGTATCAAGCTTACCGGTGGCTTCGTTGGCTTTCGCGGCGTGCTTTTTAACTATAGCTAACGCTTGAATCAGAGACAGCGGCATTTTTTCAGCCCCGATACTAAAATTTTGACGGCTGCGTTGCGTTTGCGCTCCCCAAAGTGCCTTCTCCGGCACTCGAATTTCTCCCATAGAATCATTTTCGATCCGATAGCTCATGATACCTGATCCTCTCCTTTATCTATTCAGTTACTACAACTATACTGTAGTTCAGCCTTTTTTTACAATGAAATTTGTAACTTTTCATGCCTAAATGTTTCTATCGTTCGCCCTTTGACCACCTTTCGAAACAAAAATAGAGTAAAGCCAACTACTGTCATTTGCTTTACCCTATTTCTTTATCTATTTTTCTGTTTTATGTTCATTACTATGCGTATAGCCATACGTAAAGTAAATCGCTACGCCTAACACTAACGCAATAGCAAATGCTTTCCAAGTAGCCGCTTGTAGCTGCAACATCAGACCAATACTTACGATCACCAATAAAATAGGTAAAAACGGTACAAAAGGAATTTTAAATTCCCCCGGTTTAGGAGCACCGTCTGTTTTTCTTAAACGAATGATCCCGATCGCCATCACGATCAAATACATCAATGTCACGATATTCGTCAGCTCAGCCAACAATTCCATCGGCACCAATCCAGCAAATAGCATCGTACAAACACCAGCAACATATGTCGCATTTTTCGGCGTACGATTCTTTTCATCGATCTTGCTCATAAATTTCGGTAAAAGACCATCTTTACTGATCGCATAAATGATTCGAGCCAAACTGTACATCATCGAAATCGTCACAGTCAAAAGTGTTAAAATCGCACCAACCGAAATCACACCTGCAACACCATCCTGCTGTACAAAACGCATCGCAAATGCCACTGGATCTTTCACACCAAGGGCATCAAATGGCACGATCCCAGTTAAGATCAATGTGACGATCACATATAAAACTGCTGTGATCAAAATCGAGCCGATGATTCCTCTAGGGATATCCTTTTGCGGATTTTTAACCTCTTCTGCAGTCATACTCACCGCGTCAAAGCCTAAGAAAGCAAAGAAAACGACTGCGGCGCCGCTTATCACACCTGAAAAACCAAATGGCATGAACGGCTGCCAATTATCTGGTTTTACATAAAAAATTCCAACAACTAAAAATAAAGCAATAATACCAAATTTCACAAAAACCATGACATTATTTAAGCGTAAAGCGGTTTTAGCTTCTAAAGACACCCAGAACATCACTGCTAAAAGAACAAGCATCGCAACCAGATCGACATAAGTGCCGTTCGCTGGGTTGTATGCACCACTCAAAGCCTTAGGCAGATGAATCCCTAAACTGTTCAAAAATCCATGAACATAGCCTGACCAGCCGGAAGCAACAGACGAAACGGCCAAGAAAAATTCACAGATCACAAGCCAGCCTGTCATCCAGGCAATAAATTCGCCGAACACCACATACATATACGCATACGGCCCGCCAATCACCGGGATACGGGAAGCAAATTCAGCATAACATAACCCTGCTAAAATAATTGCACCTGCCGCTACTAAAAAAGATAAAGATAACGCCGGCCCAGCATCTCTTTGCGCTGCTACTCCTGTCACCACAAAAATTCCAGTTCCAACGATCGCACCGATTCCTAACATGATCAGATCCATCGTTTTTAAGTCTTTTTTCATTCCGCTAGGCTCAGTAGATAAATCCTTCAGTGCTTTTTTCCTAAATATCGACATTTCATTTCCTCCAATAAATTCAAGCAACCGCTTCACTTTGATAAATAATTGCATTTATTTCATAAAAATAAGCGTAAATCATTCATTTACGCTTTCATATACCCTAAAAGAATACCACCGACAATCACCAATAAGCAACCAAAAATCACATATCTCATTTCCTTCTTAGTTTTGCTTTCACCAAGAATGAAAATACCGCCTAATGTTGAAATGATAATGCCCATTTGAGAAAGAGAGAAACTGATAGCTAACCCGATTTGACGCATCGTCAAAAGCATGCAAATATTCCCTAGCCCCCATAAAAGTCCGCAGCTCATATTAAACCAAACATAGCGATCCACCTTGATTTTCTTGAATGCAAAGAAACTAGCACCAATCAACATACCAATACTTTGCGGCAAAATGATGCCCATTGGATCGAGCCCAAACGCATTGATAATGATCGTATAGGCACCATACCCTACTGTTGAAGCAATCAATGCACGAAAACCTTTGTTAAAATCAAGCATAGAATTTGTAGTCTTGACCGTGCTTTCATCGTCCTGACGAGCAGTCAAATACGCACCTAACACTAATAATCCTAACGCAAGAAAACCTAAAAGATAATCCCTGCTGCCATGCCACTCATGAAAAAATACTGCTCCGGCAATCGTATTGACGATCAGCTGCATTCCAGTAGAAACAGGCAATCCAACAGATACACCTAAATATTTCATTCCATGAAATTGCTGATTTTGTCCAACGCTCCAAAACAGACCAGACAAAATACCAATGAGGATCATTTGGGCTGTAATAGCCGGCTGAACAACAAAATAGATACCTAGTGAAAAGATCAATGCACCGATCGTCATTCCAAGTGTTTGCTGATTCGCACTGCCGCCGATCTTTCCACTGACTAAACCAATGCTGCCCCAGGCAAACATTGGAATCAACGCAATCAAAATATTCATAATAAACTCCTATTCAATAAAGTAGATATCTCAGTCTAACAATAAAAACGTTTCCGATACAACCATAATAGAGAAAAAAGTTCAAAAGAATTTCTCTCATTTTCCCAAAATCACAACAAAGAAGCCGAACGAATTCATCCGTTGGCTTCTTCTTTATCGTCTCTCTTTAAAATAACTCAAAAATGGAAAGAGCAATTTCATCGTTGTTCCTTCACCTTCTACAGATTCCACCGATAGTTGATGACCTAATTTATCCGCTAAACTCTTTGCCAAATATAAGCCTAAACCCGTGGAATGCTGCTCACTCGTTCGACCATTTTCACCCGTAAAGCCTTTGTCAAAAATCCGTCCCTGGTCTTCTTTAGGAATCCCAACACCCGTATCTTTTAGCTGTAACCAAGCGCCTTCTTTTGTACGTGAAAAAGTAACAGTGATATCTCCCCCAGCTGGCGTATATTTGATTGCATTGCTCACCAACTGCTTGAAGATAAACGCCACCCATTTTGCATCCGTCAACACGAGTTGATCTGTTCCTTCAATTGAAAAATGTAGATTCTTTTGAATGAAATAGCTTCCCTGTGTCCGAATGACAGATTGAACGATCTCCTTCAACGAATATTCCTGAATAAGATAATCTCTGGAAAAACTATCCAAACGGGCATAATAAAGTACCTGCTCCACATATTCATCGATCTTTGTCAGCTCATTTTCGACCAAGTAATATTTCTTCTCTGGAATGTCATCTTCCAGAGACTGTAAAATCAAGTTCACTGCAGCCAATGGTACTTTGATTTCATGTACCCATGAATCGATATAATCTTTTTGATCCTGCTGGTTATTGATCGCCTGCTGCATCACTTGTTGATGCTCGACCAATAACCCATTGATGTATTCTTGAACGAGCTTTTCTTCTGCCCTTGATGCCTCACTTAGATAATGCTGTAAAGAAGGCGGATGCTCTGTTGTATCCAGTGAGCGCCACCAACGTTTTTTTAATGAATAGTCGATCGTTAAAAAGAGCAGTAAAAATAAACCTTCTAATAAGACTAAATAACCAATGATCGAAAAATTCACCGCAGTATCTGGAGATAACCAAAGAATAAAACAGGTCAGTGCAATAAACGTCAGCCAGCCAACGAGTAAAAGCCAGTGATCCTTTAAATAATTACGAATCGTCATGCGTTTCTCCTATCTACGGTACAATGTATCCTTGGCCAACTTTGGTTTCGATGTAGCCTTCCAATCCAGCCTGTTCGATTTTCTTCCGTAAGCGATTGATATTGACTGTTAAAGTGTTGTCATCAACAAAACGTTCATCTTCCCATAACGCGCGCAGCAGCTTTTCTCTAGTCAATATTTTTCCATGCTTCTTCATCAAAATATAAAGCAAACGATACTCATTTTTACTTAGATCAATGATTTCACCATTGATCTCCATACTGCCATTATCCACATTCAAGGTGATGCCGTTATGAGACATGATCTCGCTGCCGACCTCAGAATAATTATACGATCTCCGTAACAAAGCATTGATCTTAGCAACCAAAACATCTAATTGAAATGGTTTTGTCACAAAATCATCAGCACCCATATTCATCGCCATGATCATATCCATATTCGTATTACGACTCGAAATAAAAATAATAGGTACTTTAGAAATTTCACGAATCTTTTGACACCAATAATAACCATCAAATACAGGTAAGTTGATATCCAGTAAAACCAACTGCGGATCTTCCTGCTGAAAGTCCTCTAAAACAGTATTAAAATTAGTCACTCCGAATGTATCAAACTGCCATTTTTGCAGCTCTTCACGAATCAAGTCGCGAATCGTCGTTTCATCTTCCACAATCATGATCTTTGCCATCCATTTTCCCTCCACTTGTTTCTTCTATTGTACCTTATCAGAAAATGTCCGTCATTTATATAGGACTTTTAGCCGAGATAAAAAAGATAAAATTAACAAATTCGTTTTTCTTTTATAAAATGCCTTAATGTAATTTTTGTCTATTTTTTTCGTACCGTTTTTCTACATCACATTATTAGCCCAGCTTTTTATGATAACCTGACTTACAGATACAGTGGAAAGGAGTATTTTATATGAAAAAGAAATTACACTATTCTCGTGTGCTATTTTTGACAGTAGTGACTGCAACGGTCACATTATCAGCCTGCACAGCAAATGAAGAATCAACGAAAGACAAGACAAAAAATTCGGAAGCATCATTAAAAATCAACTCTACGAGCAGTACATCAAAGGGTAAATCGTCACCCAGCTCAACAAAAAGTGAAGGAAAAACAGGAACCGTCACTTATACAGCCGAGCTGGGCAGTAAAGAAGATAAAATGGAAAAAAAAGTAACCTATGAAAATGGAAAAATAATTGCCGAAGAAACGACCGAAGCTATTCCTTACGCTGGGTTTGGTATCAAAGATAAAACAGAAGCCGAATCCTTGATTTCTCAGAAACAAAAAGAGCTGGAAAATGTTGAGGGGGTCAACTATTCCGTAGAGTATCAAGAAGAACGAGCCATCGAATCTTACAAAATAGATTTCACTAAGGTCGATCGGGAAAAAATAGGTTTTTTATCTGCACTCGCTGATCTTTCTACGATAGATGAAGTGGAAAAACTGTTGCTTGAGATGGGGTATAAAAAAATTGAAGAGCAATAATTGACCCCTTGAATCGGCAATATCGATCAACTTCTATAGCGTTCAACTTTTTTATCAAAGATAAAGGTTCCTCATACTTTAAACGTATGGGGAACCTTTGATTTTTAGAACAACTAGAATCTATAACATAAGTGTAATACTAAAAAGTGTAGGTGATCGTCATGAACGATTTACCAAAACGAACAGATAAAGCCAATTTCAAAAAAATATGTTGAAACTGTGATTCGTAAGTTGAATAATCATCCTAGAAATACTTAGGCTATAAAATGTCTTATGAGATATTTTATAACAAGCTATTATTTTAACAAAGTGAGATTACTAAATGGCTGCTGAAATTTTCCCAATATAAACTCCTATATCTGCGAATTAGTCATTTGAATTTCTTTACTTGGTCGCAAGCACCATAACGTATAAAGAAGAGGAACTAGACCATATATAATAAGTACATTAGACCACGAACTAACAGAGGCTAAATCTGATGTAGGTGTCCAAGGGGACAGGTTGTTCATAGAATGGAATAGAATAGAATAGAATAGAATAGCATAAAATATCGTACCTGTTCTCATTGACAGAACAGAAAAAACCAAGCCCATGAAGAATGTATAAACCACTTGTTGATTTACAGCCTCCAAAGAAGGAGCTATTGGCATCAATAAGTTTAAATAGTGTGTCGTACAAAATAGAAAAGAAGTACACAAGGCAATTATTAAAGGTTTCCATTTTGAATTAGGGAAAGAGCTATTAAACCCAATAGTACCAAATCCCCTATCCCTTATTTCTTCAAATAAACCAGCCCCTAATGCACTAGCAAAAGAAACGATGATAAGATAGACCGGTTGTCTAAAAACATCAGCAATTCCACCAATAAAATCAATTCCAAAAAGAATGAAAGGAACCACGAAAATCAAGATATTCTTCTTAGGCTTTGTGATTACTGGAGAGAAATTTATTTCGACACCAAATAAATTTTTAGTCAATCTAACAATAAAGATAGAAATTGCAGTTACGATCAAGAAATAAATTAATTCATAATAGGGTTTACTTTGTAAATTTGGTAGAGTATACAAGAGACTTAATGTAACTATTTTATAGAGTAAGAAAGTTCCCCACATTACAACAATAGTCCTAAAAAAATTTTTCCAATTCATAATCAAATCTCCTAATTCAGTAATTTTTTTATTATTTTTTCGTTCACCCACTGGCATTTTATCATAATAAGACTTAAAAAATGTGGGATATAAGAATGAATTCTTCAACAGGTTATAATCTACAAATCGAATATTGCACTTAATTAGACAATTCTAGAAGCATATTCGTATTTCTTTTAAAAACTTTGATTTCCTAGTGGACTTCTTGGCATCCCCATCTGTATGTGTTCTTTTTTTGATAGTTGAGCTTTCAAATAAGTTAATGGGCTATATTCGAATATTTTATTTATTTCACTTTCTAAATAGAAAGCTTCATCATTTCCGCTACACAGCGACTCAAACCATTGTTTAACTTCTAATGGATATAAATTACCCGAGATAGAAGAAAGTCTATTAAAACCTAAGGCGACTTTTTCTTTTAGTTTATTTTCGCCGCCTGCATAGAAATAAAAGTCTTCCGGCAATACTGATTTTAACTCAAGGATGCGATTTTCATCTCCTGCTTCCTTCAAGCCTATAACACGACATGTTTCCACTATGTTTAAAAAAGAAGCTGTTTCCAAATTGAAGCCAGTTCGCTTAGGGTTATTGTACAGAATCATTGGTTTTTCACAAGCAAACGAGATCGCTTCTACATACTTTACCGCTTCTGACTGTGTTGGTAAAATATACGGAGAAAATCCAACAAGGATACTCGAAATTTTTTCTTTGCTATCAACAGCTTTAGCTAAAGCCACTGCTTCCTTTTGGCGTATACTAGATAAGCCAAAAATAATTTCAACATCGCTCTCTATCCTATCCTCATTTTCAATCTCATTTAATAACGAGATTTTTTCTGCAAGAGTTAGGCTATGTTGTTCTCCTGTGGAGCCGCATACTAAAAATGACCGCACACCAATCGTTTGCAGATAAAGGATATGATCCAACGTTGCTCGTACATTCAGCGCTTCATCCTCATAAAAAGCAGTAGGCACCGCTACATGATAGCTATTTTTCAGTTCATCTGACATCTGTATCTCTCCTTTTCACCTAGAACTGGCTGATTCGTTCAATTCTTATTTTCTTCCTTTTTATACACAACTACTCCATATTTAGACATGATCAATAAAAATACAAAAGCTATTCCAACACCAATTATCCCATACAGGGCATCTTGTAAATCTGCAGTATTCATGAACCCCATGACTGTCTCACATAATACATTCAAAATACCAATAATTCCTAAAAATATAGCTATAAATCGAAAATACACACCCATCAATAACCATATATACCCTACACTCAAACTGATTATCAGACTAATAGAAAAATTCGATATATGCGAATAAAAATCAGTTGATAGGACACTAAAAAAAGAAATCGCCCAATTTTTCGACGTATATATTAATAAAGAAAATATGATCAATAAAAAGTAAAGAGTAGTTATCCAGAGCCTAGGCGTGTATTTCAAAACTGTCTCCTTTTTAGTCATTACGTTCATTAGAATTTTTATAAACAATGACCTCTATTTCAATATCCGCACCTAATGGTAATTCCAGAACAGCTACACATGTTCTGGCCGGAAAAGGTTCTTTAAACATCGTTTTATAAACCTCATTCATCGCCTCAAAATTTTTCATTTGTGTTAGATAGACATTGACTTTTACAACATCGTCTAAACTAACATTGGCCGTTTTCATCACTTCTTGTAAATTGACAAAACACTGTTTTGTTTGTTCTTCTATACTCCCGGTTTCTTCGATATAATTAGTACTATTTTTAGCAACTTGACCTGAGAAAAACAGATAATTACCAGCATCGATTGCATGCGAATACGGTCCTGAAACAGATACGTTGTTTCCTGTATAGCTTTTTCTTTTCATATAAATATTGCTCCCTCCAATTATTTTTGAGTACAAACTTTCTTTAAGTCTAACATAGCAATATAAAGTTGCTACACCGTTTGCATTTCTTCTAATTTACAGTGAACTTACAGGAAATTTTTGCCACATATTGATTTCTTTTTTAGATTTTTGCGGCATTGGATAATGCGTAAATTGGTTCGTAATTATCCTAACATATGTTTCTTGCGTTGAATCTCCAGACCACAAATACCGTCCTAATAAAAAAGAAAAAGCAACCTCTTCCCAATTATCGTAATTTTCTTTAAGCTGATGAGAGAACTTTTCTAAATAGTGCCAAGTTTCTTCTTCTGACAAATAACCCAAATTATAGCAAACTCGCGCCACATTAGCACCGCGAAGGGCGTCCCAAGCAAAGATTCCTTTGCAATTATAAATAGCATTTTCATCTATTGTTCGTAGCTCACCACTATCATTATATACCTGGATACCATTTGCAGCAGTAATCAACTGAGTAAGATGACTATCGACCACATACCTTGAATCTAATTGACGCAAAATACTGCTTAAATCTATTTCCTTTCGATGTCCAGAATCAAACAACCAGTCAAGTGTATCTATCGTTGTTTGATGATTAGTGATCGACCAGTCTCTTTTAAATACTTGTCTTCGAATCAATTTAAGAAATGGTTTTTCCAAATCAAAGCTTTTTAAACATATCATTGTCGGATATGGATCATGACTATAGATCGATGCTGCAGCTAAATATTTTTGCTTATCAGCTGGAGCCTCATAAGCTTTCACAAAAGAAGCTATTTTCTTATCCGTAACAAATTTATAATATAGCCAGTAAATGAAGACAATTCCAACCAATAATAAAAGGATCACTCCAACATAGCCTGCTAGACTTTCTCCATCAGTACGTGAAAACAATCTACTCAACAATCTACTTAATACCCTACTCATTCTATTAACTCCTATCTTTTTTCATTTTACTTCATTATCGCAATCAATTTCATCTATTTAATAACTAAAAAATCTTCTTTCTCCTCTCTCTTTTTTATTAACTATACAGAACCACATCATTAATTGGAAGAGTATTTTTTCATTTTTTTGTATAAACAGTTGGTTGTATAAAATCCTATAAAATCTCATTTCAAAGCTTTATCTATTCTTTTTTCACCAAAAATATTTCATCATATTTTTTCGTTTTTTATCAATCATCATTATTTATTTTGATAACTAAAACAAAAATATAGGAAATGAAATATAACACTACGAATTAAGAATTGATGCCTTTAAAAACGAAAAACATTAGAATTGATTTAATCATCGTCCTTTCTTATTTTGCGAATCGATTATTTCAAATCTTCCTATCGCTAAAAAAAAGACAAATGTATGATTCAACAGCAATAAATAGATGATCACTTTCTACAATATAATTTCTTTAATTTTTCTCATCACTATACCTTGTTTTCATTAGTATAAAAATATTATCGCCTGATATTTGGATAAACTGAACACAAAAAAAGAGCGAAACAAAACTAAAAATCAGTTTTGTTTTGCTCTCAAAATTTGATGCTATTGTTTGATTTTGTTTTTTGGCAATAAAAGACAGCCCAACAAACCACCGATTATTGCTGTAATGATGATACAAATGATTCGATCGATCCAAATATTAGTTGGAAACTTCTGAAAAAAGGCTAATACCCGATTCCCAACACTGATCGATAGATAGATGATAACTAGATAAGATATAACTTCTCTTGCACGACTCATTGCTGCCCCTTCTTTCTCTCAGTACATTTATACTAGCATACGGAAGGTGAGTAAACTACTTACAAAAGATCCCATAACCTTACATCTATGAAAGCTACATTTGAATCGTCATTGGACTTTCATAACAAACCTAAAAATATTTTTATTAGATGATGACTCTTTCTGTATCAAAATAAATCGAAAAGCACATTCGTGTACCTTCTAATTCTTTGAATGAAAAATTCCATCCTTGTTTATCCAAAATCTGCTTCACAATAAATAACCCTAAGCCTGATCCTCCAGTTTCTCGATTTCGACTAAAATCAGGACGATAAAACGGCTCGAAAATTTGGCTTAATTCAGCTTTAGACAAAACTTTCACTGCCTGATTTTCGATCACTAACGTATGCTGATCCAAAAATAAATCGATTTGACCGTTCACTTTCGTATAGCGAAAAGCATTACTCAAAAGATTATTGATCACCTTACCGATCTCATCTTTATTTCCTTCGATCAGACATTCTTCTAAATGCACAACTAACTCCACCTGATTGACTTCTGCAAGCAATCGATAAGTTTTAAGCTTATCCTCAATGACCTCTTTTAGGGAAAAAACTTCCTGATTCGTTTCCTCCAAAGAAAACATATCCAACTTTGAAACTGTCAAAACATTTTGGATCATGTCTGCTTGCTGCTGCAAAATCTCTTTACATACTGCTAGGTAATGCTCGCGATCCTTAAATTTTCCAACATTATAAATCATGCCGTCAATGATTCCCATCAATGAGGCGACCGGTGTTTTTAATTCATGTGAAGTCACGCGCATAAATTCAGCTTTAGAACGTTCGATTCCTTCTACTTTAGCAACTTCAGCTTTTAGGGCATCGATCGTCGTCAGCAGTGTTTGATCCAGCTGATTAATATCTTGAGCAAGTAAAGCCAGTTCATCTTTTCCTTTGATCTCACATTTGATCGTATGATCCAAACTTAACATTTGATTGGTCGCCATAGATATCTGCTTGATTCGCTTCGTTGAAAAACGACTATAAAAAAACGCCGCAATTCCGCCAATCAAAAAATCGATCACTAAAAGAAATGGATAAATCTGCAGCAATACTGCGCTAGCATCAGAGATCGGCTGCAGTGAGAATAGTCCTGTCAACAAATATTCCGTTCCATGTTCATCTTTGATTGTACTTATCAATTCTTTTCCTCTATCCAATTCTGATAATTCCACATTCATCACGTCTGAGGAATCTAAGATCTTCGTTTCTCCTTGATCGCCTAATCCAATACTAAGTGAATTACTTCCCTCTCCTAAATATGGATGAACGATCTTTCCATCTAGATCAGATAAAATCAGTGTGATTGCTTCTTGACCTTCAAATAATTGTTTATCTATCTTTCCTTTTATATCCTCTAAAGACTTCTGATTCAATTCGTCCGTGATCTTATTAAATTCTTTCTCTACTGCATTCAGTTTCGTGTACTCATAGTAAATCGGCATCACAAAATACAAAATCACTAATGAAACCGTCGTTACTGTAAAAATCACAGAAATCGAAAACAAGAAATTCTTCCACATGATTTTCATTTCAAGACCTCGATTTTATAGCCCATCCCTTTGATCGTTTGGATGGACAATAAAGGTAATTTCTTTCGCAAATTCTTCATATGGTTGTCTAATATTCTGCTATCTAAATAATCATCATAGCCCCATACTTGGTAAACTAATTGTTCACGGGTCACTAGATTACCTGCTCTTTTTGCTAAAACAGCTAAAATTTCATACTCTTTTTTCGTCAAGGAAATTTCTTTTTCTTCATAGGTCACTAGACAATCGTCAAGATCAATCAAATAGCCGTTGATCTCGATTTGTGTACTTGGTCTGCTCATTCTTAATACATTTTCTACACGTTTCATCAAAATGACTGGTGAAAAAGGCTTCACGATATAATCACTGATCAAATGATTGAAACTGACTAACTGAGTATATTCATCATCGATCGCTGTCAGCATGATGACTGGAACGTCTGATGTCTCACGAACTTTTTTTAAAATATCGACTCCGCTAATCGAAGGCAGCATGATATCCAGCAAAAGTAAATCAAAATGCTGCAATTCAAATTCCTCTAACGCCTCTTCCCCATCTTTTACAGAGACAACCTCATAGTTTTTTTCCATCAAAAATTCTGTAACAACTTGATTGATCATTTCATCATCTTCAACGACTAGAATTTTTACCATGTTTACAACTCCTTATTCAAAGCGTAATGCTTCGATTGGATCCAGCTTCGATGCTTTCATCGCCGGTAATAATCCAAAGATAATTCCAATTATACAACAAAACGCAAGACTGGCAACGACTGAAATAATTGAAACGATATACGGATATTCCAACACACGTGTTATTATAAAGCCACCTAATAAACCGATCAATACACCCAAAATTCCTCCAAGTAATGTAATGACCACTGCTTCTACAAGAAATTGTTTTAGAATGACTTTCCTTCTTGCTCCTAAAGCTTTTTTTACACCGATTTCTCGTGTTCGCTCCGTCACTGACACCAGCATGATATTCATTACTCCGATTCCGCCAACCAAAAGTGAAATGCTAGCGATCCCTGCTAAAAGAATAAAGTTGGATTGATTGAATTGTTCAAGGCTTTTCTGAAGTTCTTCCATATTCCTCACACCATAAACATAATCGGATTTGGGGATTTCTTTATTTAAGACTCCCGCAACTTTGCTCGCTGCAATTTGTAGTTTATCCGTATCTGTTGATTGAATGATTACTTTCGGTGCGATATCGATCTCTGAAAAAATCTTATAAGCCTGTTTTAATGGGATATATGCTTCTTTTTCAACAAAGCTATATGGACTATCACCCTCTTCTTCAGCTTTAAAAACACCTTTGACTTCAAATGGCACTCCTTTGACCTCTACATATTGCCCGATTCCATCTTGACCTTTAAATAGTTCCTCATACAAGGTTTGATCCAAATAAATAATTTGCTTATTTTCTTTAAAATCCTTTGAATCAAAACCTTCTCCTTTTAAGATTTTCAACCTTTTCAATTTATCGATATTTGGTGTTACAGCTGATACTTTGCTTTGAGCCTTGCTTGCCTGACGGTAAACATTCGCTTCCGTTTGATACGCTAATCCCGCATCGATCACGTCTGGAACCTGTCTCACTTTTTTTAGCTGTTCCTCACCGATTTCCGGTAAATAGCTTGGTTTTTGTTCTTCCTTTCCCGAACGAAGAGATGGATCGAATGAGCTTTTTTTATCATATTCTACTTCCATCGTGTTGTTACTGCCACCAATCATTTCCTTTTTCATATTTGCTGTATTGCCCTCGATGATACTAAAAATAGAGATGATCGCTGCAATACCGATGATCACACCAAGCATTGTCAAAATCGAACGCATTTTATGTGCCAATATGGATTGGATAGCAACGCCAATTTCCTCCATTACACCATCACCTCTTTTTGTTGTGAGGTGTCACTTGTGATATTGCCATCACGCAAAACGACCGTTCTTTCACATAGCTCGGCGATTTCTGGCTCATGAGTGATCAAGACGATCGTTTTTCCTTCCAAGTGAAACTTTTTAAATAGCTCCATAATCTGAACACTCGTTTTTGTATCTAATGCTCCGGTAGGTTCATCCCCTAAGATAAAACTTGGATCTGTCACTAATGCTCTGGCTATCGCTACACGTTGTTTCTGTCCACCGGATAGTTCCATTGGTTTGAACTCGCTTCTCTCCTTTAGACCAACCAAATCAAGCATTTTCAATGCACGTTCGCGCCGTTCCTGTTTGCTGACTTTACTGTAAGTCAACGGCAGCTCTACATTTTGACAGGCGGTCAATTTAGGCATTAAATTAAAATTTTGAAAAACAAAGCCGATTTTCTGATTTCTTAAATCGGCTAGCTCATTATCAGATAAAGTACTCACCTCTACATTTTCGATTTCATACTCGCCGCTTGTTGCTTTGTCTAAACAACCAATGATGTTCATCAACGTTGATTTGCCAGAACCAGATGGTCCCATAATAGCAACAAATTCTCCTTCATCTACTTCCAAGTCGATTCCTTTCAATACTGGAATTTCTGTTTGCCCTTGCCAGTAGGATTTTTTGATTTGTTTAAGGCTTAACATCTTCACCTACCTCCATTCCATCTTTCATGCCTGCTTTTGGTATTGCGATCTTATCCGTTTGCGCAAGCCCTTCATTGACTGACACTAAATTTTCACCGACTGGTGTTCCTTTGATTTCATGGCGTTTGATTTTATCGTTGTCTATTTTCCACACGTATTGCTTATCATCCTGTGAAAGGATATATTGTTTATTTAAAATAATTTTGCCGCTTTCAAATTCTTTCGGTAACACTTTTACATAGACATGAGAGCCAATAATCGGCATTTGATCCGTTTTGTCGATTAGGACTTTGTAAGGAAATTTAGATAAGTTGGGATCTTCGTCTTGTTTCTTGTCTTTTCCTGCTTCATCTGAGCTTAAATTAGCAACTTGAACGATTTTCCCCTGCCACTTCTTATCTTTATTTTTTCTATCGATCAATTCTACTGGTTGATTTAGTGACACTTTTTCTCTATCAAATTCATTGATATCGCCGTTGACAAACAAACTCGAGTCGTCAATGATTTCCATAAAGCTCTCTTCCCGTTGTTTTTCTTTCGATTGATTGATCAAATCCATATTCAATGATTTGATCGTACCAGCATTATCGGCAACGATCGTATCTGCTCCTAATCTTTCCTGTTCGTTGGTTTGCATAAATTGCGCTTTTTCCAATTCACTTTCTGCATTTTTCACTTCATTATCTCCCGTTAAGCCTTCTGTATATGCTTGATCGACTTCACCTTCCAGCGTTTTGATTTCACCTTTTAGTTCTTCTGTATTCTCTTTATTATAATCCGCCTTCGCTTTGTTCAATTGCGCTACCTTTTTATTATAGGTTTCCCATTTGATGCCCGCACTGCTTCTTGCTACTTCAACAGCTCTAGCTTTAGCTTCCGTATCCAGTTCAGCTTCTTTTGTTTTCATTTGCTGATCTGTTTGATAGGTAAATAGTGCTTGACCTTTTTCTACGCGATCCCCTTCTTTTACTAAAACTTCTTTGACTGTCCCTTTATCAGGGTCGATTTTTATTTTATTCGTATTATTCGCTGTCACTTTACCAGCTAAAGTCAAATCGCTCGCTTTACTTTCTTCAACTAAAGATTTGATGCTCTTCTCTTCCACTTTGTTTTCTGGATTAGAAGCATTTATATTTTTCTCCTCGGACGAGCTAAATGCATTTATCGCTATAAAAATAATTAATGCCGCTATCACGATTGCAAAACCTATCAGCAAAAGCTTTTTTCTATTTGTTTTTCCTGTTGCTCTCATATTTATTGTCTCCTTATTAAAAATGGTTTCAAGAGAAGCTGATTTTTCCCCTTGAAACCTTCTCATTTTTCTATTTCAGTTTATTCTGAATCTTCGTCTCCTTCGACAGCGTCTTCAAGGCCAACACCTTGTACTTTCATCCCATCTTTCATAGTGTATTCATCTCTCTCTTCACCATCAACAGTTACTTTTCTCTTACTTTGAACATTATCTTTGAAGTCCTGTTTTGATTGGTAGCCATCCTCTTCTTTCGTTTCTTTTTTGTTACAACCTGTCATTGCGCTCAAAGATAATGCAATAACCATCGCCAAAATTATTTTCGTTATTTTTTTCATATTAAATCTTTCCTTTCGATCCATTCATTTAGTTTGTATCTATTTGATAAAACTTATTATAGACAAGCCATCTGTAGTTCTTCTAAAGCCAATCTGTTTTTTATCTACTTTTTCTCTGAACAAAAAATAAGGATGAGACTAAATTGTTTATATCTGAAAGAGCTGCTTTTGCTTCGCTATTTACTCAGAATAAAAGCCCAAAACAAAACTAATTTTTAGTTTTGTTTTAGGCTTACCATAAATTCAAGTAAAAGGGTTAAATAGAAGCTATTCTTTCTTATTTTTCAGTAGCAAATACTTTTTAGGTTATAATTGGTCAAGAAATGTAGCTTCAAATAAATACTTCTAAACTACTTTTAATCAATGAAACACGCATAAAGGTATTTATTTTATTTTAATAGGTTGAGATAAATTACAGAAAAATCCGACAAATGTCTGATTTTTTTCCAACCCTTTATTGACCCTAAAAGGGTTTTCCTATAAAATGGAAAGTAGATAGAAACGAATAGAATAAAAAAAAAGCACTTCATAATTTAGCTACCAACTAAATCATGAAGCCCTGAACAGTCAGTGAACACCTGACCAATCAAGTTGCTTAAGCCAATAGTTATACATTGACATCTTCCATTTTACTCAATTTTGACAGAAATTTCTAGAGGTTTATACTAGTTTTTTCTGACTTAAAGATGTTTATGCTTATTTATTGACCTTACAACGATGTTGGATTTGTGTCCAACGTCGTTTTTTTTACGTATTCGTTTCTATCTCAGAGGACGTTGACTTACTTTTTGAGATCATCACATACATTCGTCAACCAATCATTGACAAATAAAAGCTGTTCCCAACCGGCTTTTTCCCATTCTCCTGGATGATTTGATTGAGTAAGTACCGTTCTTTTAAAGCTAATAGTCAAGTACTACTCCCAAGTATTCAATAAGAAAATACAACAAAATTAACTTCGTAACCTTTTTCAATACTTCCTTTTATATACGACACTCATTGTGTGTATTTTCTTTATTGGTGACTATTAGGGTTGGAAATAAGCCTGATCCGCTTATTTCCAACCTATTTTTTTAATGCTCATTAAATAAATATTTCGTCCTCTCCCTGTTCTATTTTATCATGTTGCTTGTCTAGAAAAAATAGTTTACATCAACTTAGATTTCTTTCGTCTTCAAAATAAGTGCTGATGAAGTGAATGATTTTTTGTAATTGGACAGATTCAATGCGATCGCGCTTGATCAAGTAAAATTTTCTTTGATATGCAGGGCCTAAGGAACGCCAATTGACAGTTTTAGTTATAGCTTTCTTTGATAAAATGGATTGTCCTATTCCTTTTTCTAAACATCGAACAATGATTTCATTATTTTTAACAATCATTTTTTGTGGATTCAGATCATTTTCTAAAAAATAACGCTCTGTATAATGATAAACACCAGAGCTCTCTTCCCGAATCAACCATAAGTCGCTTGATAGATCGCCAGCATGAACCAATTCATCACTCAAAATTTCCTGACGAATAGCAGTTTCCATGACTAACGGCTTCTCAATAAAACCAAAATGTGCCTGATGTTTTTCAATTTTGTCCAAAACAACTTCTGAATTATCCATCTCTAAAATAAATGAAACATCTGGAAAATGCTGTACTAGCTCTTTCATCACTTCTGGTAAATAGTAGACAGCAAATGTGTTTGAAGCAGTGATTTTACAAGTCTCTCTAGGGATCGATCGTGTTTTTAAGGCTTGTAAAAGATCTTCCCAATCATCCGTTAGATTCAGTAGATGATGGTATAAAATGTCAGCCTGTTTTGTCGCAGTCATTTCTTGCCGTCCACTTCGTATAAACAACACGACATCCAACTCTTCTTCTAGCTGCTTTACTTGATTAGAAACAGCTGGTTGAGAAATAAATAAGGTCTCTGCTGCTTTTGAAAAATTTTTTGTTTCGTAGACTGTGCGGAATGTCTTCAGTAATTTAAACATAGAATCCCCTTCCATTCATTTCTCTTATAGATATTATTCTAACTATTTATTTCTCAAATGCAACTTATTTCGCTATACTGAATACATAGATAAATGAAGAAAGAAGATGAATACCTTAGTGAAAACTACTAACTCTTATTTAACTCAAGCATTCACGATCCTGCCTGGACTGATCACCGCTTTTATTGTTGCTGTGATCAGTAAAGGAATCGCGATTTGGCTGCCAACTTTAGGTGCAGCGACGATTGCGATTTTACTAGGCATAGTGTTAGGGAATACGTGTTTAAAACATCCTATACTGGAGAAAGGAACAAAAATAGCAGAAGGAAAATTATTAGAATTTTCAGTTGTCCTGTTAGGTGCAACAGTGACTTTTCAGACAATTGCTCATATCGGGATAAAAGGCGGGATCTTTGTAGTGTTACAAATGGGACTAACGATCCTTGCTACTTATATTCTTGGAAAAAAATTATTGTTCTCGGATAACATGTCTTTATTGATGGCTGGGGGTAATGCAGTCTGCGGATCTTCTGCGATTGCATCGATTGCTCCTTCGATCCATGCAAAAGAAGAAGAAAAAGGACAAATCATCACATTAGTCAACTTGCTAGGTACTATCTTGATGCTGCTCTTACCTTTGATCGCTTCTATTCTATATGGTACTGATCTATTAGCAAAAAGCGCTCTAATCGGAGGAATTCTACAATCGGTTGGACAAGTAGTGGCTAGTGCAAGTATGATCAACGGAGAAGTGGTTGAATTTGCTATGTTGTTTAAGATCATGCGAATCATGTTGTTAGTGGTTGTTGTTTATCTTTTCGGAAAGTTTAAAGAACGGAAAGCGCCAATTGCAACAGCTGCCGAAACAACAGCTGTTGCTAAAAAAAAGGCTGGTCTGCCTTGGTATGTCGTTGGATTCGTCTTATTTTGTATTATTAATAGCTTGATCCAACTCCCTGCACAACTAAGCCAAACAGCTCATTTTTTTAGCGGCTGGTTTGAAATCACTGCTTTAGCCGCGATCGGATTACGTCTAGATTTTCAAAAATTCTTTAAAGAAGGCAAACGTTTCTTGATCTACGGACTTTCCGTTGGTGTCATTCAAGTTCTTTTAGCTATTGGACTGATTCGGTTATTCATCGCATAATCAAAGAAAAAGGCTGCTCAAATCAGTTATGAGCAACCTTTTTTTAGTCTTTTTCGTCTATTTTATTTGATTTGAATCCAGAATACGATTTATTTCCACTCAGATTAAGGACAAACAAAACGATCACTAATGCTAAAATCGAAATAGACAATAGTAATGTTTGAACTGCATCTCCGTGGATCACCATCAACTGGCGCAAAATTGCTGTGATACAAATCAAAATCAAATAACGGATCGGGATATGATGTCCTTCTTGAATATAACGAATCACCATCATGATAAACTCAAATAACATGAAAAATGCTACGACTTCCTGCATGACGACCGATAGATTTTTTGGTGTCATCGGTTTATTGATAAATGTACCAATATCGATCAGCTGACGGATCATAAATATCAAAATAAGAATGGCCAGCATTCCTAAAACAATATCCAGAACCACGTTAACGTATTTTTTCATTATTCCAAACCTTTGATCTTCTTTCATATTTTCCCCCTTTTAATTGATGCAGTAGATTCATTCGTAAAAATTTTTCACTACATTTCATTATAAAACTAATATATCATTTTTTTTACACGATGTAAAAATCTAAATCTGAAAAATGAGTACATTCCTTGATCGATAGTTACTTAGTCCTAGAAGAAAATGCAACTTAAGCCCCCGTTTTTTTTTTTATATCTATGATAAGGTTGATTATAGATATAGGAGGTAATTATTATGGAAAAAAGACTTACATCATTTCATCTAAAAGTGATTGCAATCATTGCTATGCTACTCAATCATATTGGGAGCGGTTTTAAATTGTACCAATATTCAAATGAACTCTTCTTTTTCACAGAATTGATTGGAAAACTCACATTTCCGATCATGGCTTATTTGTTAGTAGAGGGATTCCATTACACAAGGAACCTTAAAAAATATGCTCTACGATTGGCCGCTTTTTGGATTCTATCTATTTATCCATTCCATCTCTTATTTTATCCAACCCATCCTTTTGATACTTCTGAACTCGTGAATAATATTTTCTTCACACTTTTGATGGGTTTACTACTGATCATGTTCTATGATAAAACTAAAAATCTTTACCTGCATGTACTGCTGGTCATTGTATTTTCATTCGCCACTGTCATGTCCGACTGGAATTTGATTGGCGTATTGATCATTTTTGGTTTTTACCGTATAAAAAATGACAGCTTGAAGAAAATCATCCCACCCGTTTACGCAACCTTTTTCTTATTTTTATTGCTATTAGTTGCTCGAATGATGGCTCCGGACTCTGTTCCGTTATATGAGCTTGTGTCAACCTTAGGGATTCTTGGTACGATTCCGTTACTGATGAATTATAATGGGCAACGCGGATACTCTCCGAATTGGGTCAAGTGGGGATTTTATTTGTTCTATCCTCTTCATATGATCGTCTTGGTCTTAATAAGAATGATACTGTAAAAAAACTGGCACCTAATTTGGGAAATCGGGTGCCAGTTTTTTTTAGTCTCAATAATGATCAAACTAATCCAAATGCAATCATTATTGCGCCTAAAATATTATTTAAAAAGTGTATTGCTATACTAAGCTCCAAGCGTTTTGTTTTATGATAAACAACGGATAAAATCAACCCGATCAATCCATATATCAAGAAACTTACCAAATTAGTTGGACCATGTACCAACCCAAAAACAACAGAGCTTATTGCAATCCCAACTATTGGGTAGTCTTTCAGCCAGAAACCAATGATCCCTCCTCTGAAAACAATTTCTTCCATGATCGGCGCAGAGATACCGATCAATAGGATGATCAACAATGGATTTTCTCCCGTAAACATTGTTTGGATCGCCGCATCGTTGGCAGTAGAATTCGTTCCTTGAGCATTTAACAATAGTGTACCAACAATGGCAACGATTCGAGCCAAAACATAACCGCCAATGATGATGCCTATGTTTCTTCCCGTGAGAAAATCGAATTTAATTGTAAAAAAGCCTAATTTCTTTGCTAAAAAGACCAATAGCCAAATATTTCCGATTACCATCAAAATCAAGATGATCGATACCACTAATGATAAATTCGCTTCACCAGAAGCTTGAGAAACTCCTTTAGCAACACCAAAAACAGTCATACTGATTTGACTTAATAAAAATAACCCAATCACGATAAAGAATTTTTTCGTGTACATAAAAATTTTTTTCACAACATCCATATTTCCACTCTCCTTTTGAATAATAAAAACTATACCTTTTTATCATATCAAATAATAAGAGCAGAGTAAAATCAATAATGAAAACAATCTTATCCTTTAACATGGATTTTTACATAAATAGACCAATTATTTTGCAGAAACTCGTTTTACAAGCTTAACTAGCTGTAATCTTGTTCATGAATACAATAATACATTTTCACTTTTAAACCAACTTTCTCTTTATTTTTTTAATAATTCGATATTATTATGCCACCAAGGCACATCATTTAAAAAAATAATAAAAAAGTTCCCTTTCAATTAAGAAATGGGAACTTAAAAATAGTCTTATTTAGCTAAAGCGTCTTTTGCTTGGTCAGCTAATGCTGTAAATGCTGATGCATCGTTAACAGCCAAGTCAGCTAACATTTTGCGGTTAATATCAATCTCTGCCAATTTTAAACCGTGCATTAATTTAGAATAGCTCAAGCCATTCATACGAGCTGCTGCGTTGATACGCGCAATCCATAATTTACGGAAATCACGTTTTTTCTGACGACGATCTCTGTATGCATAACTATAAGATTTCATCACTTGTTCTTTTGCTGTTCTAAATAAAGTATGTTTTGATCCGTAATAGCCTTTCGCTAACTTAAGGATCTTTTTACGACGTTTACGGCTTACTACGCCACCTTTAACACGTGCCATGGTTAATTCCTCCTAATAAATATCTATTATCTCTATGAGTGTTTTCATTGCTAAGTTGTTACAAGAATTTCTTCAGCTTTCCTACATTCAGCAAGCTTTTTCAGTCCATGCTAATCGAGCTCTTTCAGCTTTTTATTTCATTCTTGCTAATTGTTGGCGAATACGTTTGAAATCGCCAGCTGATACCATTCCTGCTTTACGCAATTGACGGCGTTGTTTCTTTGTTTTACCGTGGAAACGGTGACTTGTAAACGCACGGAATCTCTTCAAACCGCCTTTACCAGTACGTTTGAAACGTTTTGCTGATCCGCGGTGAGTTTTTTGTTTTGGCATGACTAATTTTCCTCCTACATTTTCATTTTCGTCTACCGTTCAACTATTGAACGAGTATCCTCAAAATCTTTTGTTAACTAGTTATCAGCTTTTCAGCTTACTTGTCGTTTTTCGGTGCCAGCGTTAAGAACATGCTGCGTCCGTCCATTTTCGCTTTTTGTTCAACTGTAGCGATATCTGCAGTTTCTTCCGCTAAGCGATCAAGAACTTTCTGACCAATCTCTTTATGGGTAATGGCACGGCCTTTGAAACGGATCGAAGCTTTCACTTTGTCTCCTTTTTCCAAGAACTTGCGTGCATTACGAAGTTTTGTATTAAAGTCATTGACATCGATTGTCGGACTTAAACGAACTTCTTTTACGTTGATCACTTTTTGTTTCTTACGAGCTTCACGCTCTTTCTTTTGCGTTTCGAAACGGAATTTTCCATAATCCATAATTCGCGCAACAGGAGGTTTCGCAGTAGGTGCTACTAGAACTAAATCCAAATTGGCTGTTTCAGCGATTTTTAATGCTTCCACTTTTGTTTTAACACCTAATTGTTCACCGTCTTGTCCGATCAAACGTAACTCGCGTGCACGAATGCCGTCGTTCACCATCATATCCTTTGCTATGGTCATTCACCTCCAAGTTTTTTAAGAGAAAATCAGCGCTGAAACGTTGTTATTCCTTGACGTCCCTGTCATAAAAATGACAATAAAAAACAGGCTCTGTAAACAGATCCCGCGATTTTTCGGACTCATATCTTCTGATATAAGGAATCCTCTTATCAAGCCCAGTGACAATGTCAACTAAGGCGAGAAGCGGGTGCTTCTGCTTTCATTTCTCAACTTTAACAGTATAAACTATCCTACAGTATTTGTCAAACATCTATAAAAAAATTTTAAGGCAGTGTACAAATGTTTCTCTGTTTATACACTGCCTTAAAGACAACTACTTACTTAATAGTTCTTCAATCTTAACTAAAACACCACTTTCGTCATTCGATAGAATAATTTCATTAGCTGCAACCTTAATTTCAGGCTGAGCATTGCTCATTGCAAAACCATGTCCTACATGTTTTAGCATTTCCAAATCATTTCCACTATCACCGAAAGCGGCAATTTCATGATTTTTGATATCCCATAATTGCTGCAGCTGCATTAAACCATGCGCCTTATGGATCCCTGGAATAATCAAATCAACATCCTCATGCCCACTGGAAACAGGCGTCACTTTGTCTCCTAATACTTCATTCAGCTGTTTTAACACTCCCTTAACTTTCTCAGACGGAAAACTCAAGGCAAATTTAAACAGCGTATCCTCTTTTATATCGAATAAATTCGGTACCCTTTTTAAGCGATGATAATATTTACTGCCATATGCGACAAATTCATCCGGCTCCTGCTCACTGACATATGCACTATTTTTCCCACAAAGAATCGTATGTGCGCCCTCTACCTCAGATAAAATAGTAAGAACATCTTTTACACTATCCGGATGAAGCTCTCCGCAGAAAATTTCGTTTCCTTCGCTAATGACATAAGCACCATTTTCTGAAACAAAGGATAACTCATCTGCTATCGTTGGAAAAAAAGATTTTAGCTGATAATATTGATTTCCACTTGCGACTACAAAACGGACATTCTGCTGTTTCATTTTTTGATAGAGATAATCAAATTTTTCTCTATCATATTCTTTCTTGCTGTTCAAAAATGTCCCATCCATATCTACTGCAATCATTTTAATTGTCATTTATTATCTCCCTTTCTTGGATCGCCTGATATCCTCTCAAATCAAGTAGCATCGAACCCCAAAATACAAGCGCTTTCTATTTATTTATGCTGTGTCCGTCTAACTATTTCCTTCCACTATGATTGTACTACACTTTTACCTGCAAATTAAAAAAACTTCGCCAGACTTATTCAAAAGTTAAAAGAATAGGTCTAACAAAGTTCTACTTTTTATTTTTCATCAACTAATAATTAGTGAACTATTTCTATTGAATAGAAATTTCCTAGAAAAAGATAAATGATCGAATCATCGCTGTATCTACCTTATATTCCCTAGGCTAACCCTGTAGTCCCTACAGTTTTTGATAAATGTTTTTAATAGCTTAATCCTTTGTTCAAAACATGGATACTCGCTGCTGTTTCTGGATCAGAAGCTCCTTTTTGTTTGTCGATATCTTCAAGAAATATCTTACTTTGTTTTTTATTTTCTGAATGTTCAGAACATTCATTGCAAGCAGAAACCTTGATCAATCTTTTATTATACCAAGAAGCTTTATATTCTAATTTTGAAACAAACAATGCCCAAGATACATCTGAAATTCCTCGATGAAGTTTTCTATTTCTATAAACTTCTGTTTGATGAATATCTTCAATGCATATGACATCATATTTACGAACGATTTCCGTTGTAATTTTATTCAAAAAATCTGTTCGCTGATTCATTAATTTTTCCCGCATTTTAGCTACCTTCAATTTTTGTTTCTGATAGTTTTTTTGCTGGGATAGTTCTGTACCTTTTATTTTAGCAATTTCTTTACGCCTGACTAGTTTTCTTTCTTCCCGTGCAAGCCGCTGCTCGAATTCTCTGGTGTACTTATCATTATCGATACGTCTACCGTTTGATAGCACCGCAAATTCAGAGGTACCTAATGTGATCCCTATAGCAGAATAGGTTTTCTCTACTTCCGGAACTTCCTCTTCACAAAGGATCGAAATGAAATACTTATGACTAGGTGTTAAAGAAATCGTTGCTGACTTTATTTTTCCTTTTATCGGACGATGCATTTTCACTTTCATCGGCGTTTTTAATTTAGGAACCTTTATACATTTATCATCGATAATTTTGATCGTTCCATTTTGATTGTTGGTCGTATAAGATGAAACAGAATCTTTCTTTTGTTTCAACTTGGGGAAACCCACGCCTTTTTCTCTATGAAATTTTTTAAACGCTCGATCCAGATAAACTTGTGCATTCGCTAAGGCCAAACTATCTACTTCTTTTAAACAAGGATGCTCTTTTTTATATTGAGCAGGTGTCGGTAGTTTGACAGTAAGATCGGGATTTTCTTTCAATGCTTTATAAAGAGTGATCCGATCCTGCAGCAAAAGATTATACACAAGACGAACACAAGAAAAAGTTTTTTTTATAAACTCCTCTTGAGCTGAGGTAGGATAAAGCCGATACTTATAAGCCTTTAAAACCCTCATGAACATACCACCCTACCAATAAAAAGCTGATTGAGCCGGTTAGCTCTGACCGAAAATAGGAAAATACGACTGAGGCGCTCTTTGCCTCATTCTTATTTTATCTTTTTTCTGAAGAGCTGGCTCAAGAAGCTGGATTAGATAAAAAGCTGATTGAGGCGTTCAGCTTTTGAGTAAGTTAGGAAATGACTAAAAAGATGCTCTTTATCTTTTCAGGCATTTATCTACTTACCGAAAAAGTTACCTCAAAAAGCTGGATTAAATAAAAGCTGATCAAGCCGATTAGCTCTGACTGAAAAATAGAAAATATGACTGCTACTTTTTTGCCTCATTTTTATTTTATCTTTTTCAGAACAACTCACCACTTGTTAAAAATCCTAGCTAAGAAAAAAGTATTTTTTCTTAGCTAGTCTTTTCTTTACCAAATGCTTATCCTAGATTCGCTCTGGCTTTTTTCTCTTCAATTTTTTTACGATAGACATCCACTTCGTCTTCCGAGCAATATACGTAATGTTCAGGAGTGATTTCTCTCAATTTACGTTCTTTATTGTCTTCTGGCTGTGGTTTGTAAACGATACGTTTACGTGTGCGTTCATAATCTGGATCTGGTAATGGGATCGCTGATAATAAACTTTCTGTATACGGATGAACGCCAAAGTTATATACATCATCACTTGAGCCCATTTCCAATAATCTACCACTGTGCATCACACCGATTCTATCACTGATATGTTTTACCATTGATAGATCATGAGCGATAAACAGATACGTCAATCCAGCATCTTTTTGCAGATCCTGCAGCAAGTTAACGACCTGTGCCTGAATCGATACATCCAATGCCGAAATCGGCTCATCACAAATGATGAAACGAGGATTCACAGCTAATGCACGGGCAATTCCGATCCGTTGACGCTGACCACCTGAAAACTCATGCGGATAACGTGTGCCGTGACTTGGATCAAGTCCTACGACTTTTAAAAGCTCATTGACCTTCTCTTCACGCTCAGCAGGTGTACTGGCTAAATGATTAATGTCGATTCCTTCAGCAATGATGTCATTGACTTTCATTCTTGGATTCAGTGAAGCATAAGGATCCTGAAAGATCATTTGAACCTCGCGACGGAATTCCTGCATTGCTGATTTTGAATGAATTTTACTGATATCTTCCCCATCAAAAATGATTTCACCATCTGTTGGGTTATATAAGCGAATCACGCTACGACCAGTCGTTGATTTTCCACTACCGGATTCTCCAACTAAACCAAATGTTTCGCCTTCATAGATATGAAAACTAATATCGTCAACCGCTCTGACTTCATCAGGACGGCCCACGTTAAAGTATTGTTTCAAGCCTTTAACATCTAAAAGTACTTTTCTTTTTTCACTCATTACTTAACGCCTCCTGTTGCTGTCTTATGACGTTCAGCATAAATTGCCCAACGTCTAACGATTTCTGCTGGAGGTGTGATTTTTGGTGCTTGTGGCGCCAATAACCATGTCGCAGCTTTATGAGTTGGTGAAACTTCAAAATAAGGCGGCGCTTCTTCTGCATCGATTTTCATTGCGAACTCATTACGCGGATAAAAAGCATCTCCTTTTGGCGGATCCAATAAGTCAGGAGGTGAACCTGGAATCGCATATAGCTTATCTTCTGTTCCTTCCATCGTCGGCATTGAGCCAAGTAAGCCCCACGTATAAGGATGTTGAGGATTATAGAAAATTTCTTCTGATGTCCCAACTTCTACTAAACGTCCGCCATACATTACGGCTACACGATCAGCAACATTGGCAACGACCCCTAGATCATGGGTGATAAAAATGATTGATGTGCTGATTTTTTGTTGTAAGTCTTTTAATAATTCTAAAATTTGTGCTTGGATCGTTACATCCAATGCAGTTGTTGGTTCATCGGCAATCAGAACTTCTGGGTAACAAATCAAAGCGATCGCAATAACGATCCGTTGACGTTGTCCGCCTGAAAATTGGTGAGGATAGTTTTTCAAACGTTTTTCGGCATTTGGAATCCCTACTAATTTCAACAGTTCCAGTGCTTGCTCTAATCCTTCTTTTTTCGATACTTTATTATGCTTGATCAACGATTCAGCTACTTGTTTGCCAATCGGCATCGTCGGATCCAATGACGTCATCGGATCTTGGAAAATCATTGCGATTTCTTTTCCGCGAATCGCTTGCATTTGTTTTTCTGTTTTCTTAACGATATCTTCGCCTTTGAACAGGATTTCTCCATTATCAATGTTTGCATTACTACTCAACAAACGCATGATACTTCTAGTCGTTACTGATTTACCACTACCAGATTCTCCTACGATCGCAAGTGTTTCACCTTTGAACAATTCAAAGCTGACACCGCGAATAGCATTTACTTTTCCAGCAAACGTATCAAAAGAAATCTGTAGGTCTTTTACTTCTAATACTTTTTCCATAGTCATTCACTCTACTCTTTCATCTTAGGATCGAAGGCATCACGTAGACCATCAGCTAGTAAGTTGAAACAAATCATTACTATCGATAGTGTTACGGCAGGAATCCACATTAAATATGGAAGGAAACGGAACGTTTTATATCCTTCATTCAACAAGGTTCCAAGAGAAGCGGTCGGCGGTCTTAATCCTAAACCGATGAAACTTAGAAACGCTTCGAAGAAAATTGCCGACGGGATACTGAACATCATTTGGACGATGATCACGCTAGAAATATTCGGCAAAATATGTTTTACGGCAATCTTCAAACGAGATTCACCTAATGTTTGAGCGGCTAGTACAAATTCTTGGTCTTTCAGCTTCAAGGTCTGTGCCCGAACAATTCTGGCCATTGAAATCCAGTTAGTGATAACCATCGCCAAAACGATCGATAAGATACCTGGATCAAACACTGTCAGCATCAAGATCATTACAACTAAGTTAGGGATTCCTGAAAGAACTTCAAGAATACGCTGCATCACTGTATCGACACGTCCGCCTAATAATCCTGAAATCAAACCATACGTAACACCGATCGTGATATCAAGTAAAGCAGCAATAAAAGCGATCAATAACGAGATACGTGTTCCCATAAACAAACGGCTTAACACATCACGTCCTAATCCATCTGTTCCTAAATAGAAGTTCACATTATCTGGAACATTAGCTTGTGCATACTTATCAACCACTTGTCCAGCTACTGTAGCTGTCCCATTGAAGCCGTTGATGCTATCTAAAAATGGAATGCGTGGCGGTAAATTGATATATGCAACGTTTTGTTGAGTTGGATCATGTGGTGAAACCCAAATCGTAATAATTGAGATAAAGATAATGATCCCTAAAAAGATCAAGGAAACAACAGCAGCTTTATTCTTTTTCAAACGACGCCAAGAATCTTGCAAAAAGCTTAGTGACGGTGTTGCGATTCGTTCCCGCTCTTTTGTTGTTGAAGTATCTAAAGGCTGGAATTCACCAGCAGGAATATTTTTGATTTTATCTGGTACATTGTTTAAATCAACTGTTTGCATTAGCCACGGTCACCTCCTGAAACACGAATTCTTGGATCGATCAATCCATAAAGTAAGTCTACGACTAAAATAACAAATACTAGTAAAGCAGAATATAAAATCGTTACTGCCATGATCGTTGGATAATCATTTGTCATGATCGATTTTACAAACTGTTCCCCGATACCAGGGATCGCGAAGATATTTTCAACAACTAGAGACCCTGTCATCAAACCGACAGCTAAAGGTCCTAATAATGTGATCAATGGAATCAAACTATTTCTAAGTCCATGTCTAACAGCAACTTGCCAACGGCTCAAGCCTTTAGCACGTGCTAATTCTACATAATCACTATGTAATACCTCGACCATTTCCGTTCGAATAAACCTGGCGGAATCTGCCATTGGACTCATAGCTAGTGCAATAGTTGGAAGAATCGTGTAAGCAAAGCCATTCCACATTGCAATTGGCAACACTTTTAATTTCATTGCAAATACATACTGTAACAATACGGCAAAGACGAAGTTAGGAATCGAACGTCCTAAAATAGCCATTAACGTTGCCAATGTATCCACCCAAGTATTTTGGCGCATCGCAGCAATGATCCCTAAAAGAATCCCTACTAATGTACCGAAAATAATCGCTTGTCCACCTAATTGGACGGATGGTCCGATACGGCCTGCTAAAAGTTTTGCTACTGGTTGGTTTTTGAATTGGAATGAGATCCCAAAATCACCGACTAGCAGATTTTTTAAATAAATTCCATATTGAACGATGACTGGTTTATCTAAGCCAGATTGTTTATTCAACATAGCAATTGTTTCTGGACTAAGTTTTTCTTGGTTGGTATAAGGAGTACCTGGTAATAATTGCATCAAGAAAAATGTAATAGTCGCGATCAACCACAATGTGATGATCATAAAAAAGACCCGTTTAAGAAAATATTTTCCAAAACTGTTCAAGAATGACACCTCCGAGATTATTTTGACTTCATCAGCTTTTTTCGATAAAGTAAGGATAGAAAATTTAGATAAGGATGAGCACATGAATAAACTAAAATGGCCTCTCATAACTTCAGCGGTCTCAAGCATCGGTATTTTTACTTACCTATTAATAAAACAGTCATTGACTATCCGTTCCATATCAGATACCTTTTTCATCGTTTCTTTATTCTTTTTAATTATCGGATTGGCCCTTTGGGTCATGTCCTCAGAATTTTTTGATAATTTCCAACGTTTTATGAAAATGCATTTTCGTTTTAAAAAGAAAAATGAACCGAAAGAATTTATCCCACTTTCAGAAATCGGTAAAGCACATCAGCTTTACTGGCTTGAAACAGGCGGTATCTTACTGATCGTCTCTATTGTTTCTTTATTATTTTACTTTTTATAGACAAAGATAGCAAGAGTGAGGAAAATAATTTTCATTGATTCTTGCTCCTTGCTTTTAAATCAAGCTTCTATCGTAACAGGAACTCGATTTCATTAAAAACAAGCCGAGATTCACGAAAATTACAAGAACAGCTGCTAAAGGAACAGTCATGCTCGCGCAAAGAGTATTCGCACGAGCAATCACATCTGTTACTTTCAGCCTCAATGTTTCTTGTCAATTTTCGTGAATCTCTTCTTATTACAATTGGAGGCAGGCATTCAGTCCTGCCTCCATTTTTTGATAAACTCAGCTCAAATGTTTTCAGACTTATTCTGAAATGTATGTCCATTTGAAATCATATTGCGCACCAGCTGGGTGGAAGCCAACATCTTTGACTTTTTCAGCACGTAGATGTGCTTCTGCTTTTTGATAAAGCGGAATGACACCCATGTCGCCCATGATTGTTTTCTCTGCATTGACCATGTCATCCCAACGTTTTTCAGGATCGTTTGCATTGGTTGTAGCAGCAGATTTCACTAATTTATCATATTCAGGGTTGCTATAACGTCCACGGTTATATGGTACGCCTGTTTGGAATAGATCTAAGAAACTACTTGGATCTACATAGTCAGCTCCCCATCCACCGATAACAGCTTTAAAGTCTCCTTTGTTTGAACGATCCAAACGTACAGAGAATGGCACCGGACTAACAGTGACTTTCACGCCATCAAGTGCTTCTTCGATCGCACCTTGTACATATTCAACTGTTTTCTTAGATGAGTCAGCATCAGAAGATAAGATGTCCATTTCCAATGAATCGATCTTCAATTCTTTCTTCGCTTTTTCCCAATATTCTTTGGCTTTCTCTTTATCATATTCTAACTTGTCACCAGCGGCGGCTGTAAAATCTTCTTTTCCATCTGGATCTTTAGCCATATCAGCAGGTACAAGTCCTTTAGGTTCAACTGAGCCATCACCTAAGATATTATCTACTAATGATTTACGGTCGATTGAATAAGAAATTGCTTTTCTTAAGTTTTCGTTTCTATATGGTGAATTTTCATCGATTTGATTCAATTCCATATATTGTGTTGTCGCTTCTTTTTGAATAACTAATGCTGGATCATTAGCTGCTTGTTGTGCAAGCTCACCAGTCAAGATAACATCGTCTGCTTGACCGTCTTGGAATAAGTTATAAGAAGTTGGTGCTTCTTTTACAACATTTGTTTTCACTTCGTCTAACTTCACAGTGTCAGCATCCCAGTAATCTTTGTTTTTCTTGTAAGACCATTCAGTATCAGTACCTGGTCCGTCAAAGTCAGCTAAAACAAATGGTCCGTTATAAACAGCATTGTCGCTATTTGCAGCGTATTCTTTACCATATTTTTCCACAATATCTTTTCTTTGCGGGAAGAATGAAGGGAATGCTAATAGATAATCAAAGTATGGTGTTGCTTTTTCTAAAGTAACTTCTAATTCGTAGTCACCTACTGCTTTGATTCCTAGCTCACCTTTGTCTTTTTTACCTGCTGCGATATCTGCTCCGTTTTTAACAGACTCGAACAAGTAAGCATATTCTGAAGCCGTCGCTGGATCAACTGTACGTTGCCATCCATAAACATAGTCTTCTGCTTTTACAGGTTGACCGTCAGACCATTTCGCATCTTCGTTCAACTTGATTTTGTAAGTAATCCCATCTTCACTGACTTCAGCTTTTTCAGCCGCACCAGCTGGTTGTGGATTATTATCTAAATCCAAGCGATAAATTCCTTCATACACATTATTTAATGCTGTAAAACTGATCGTATCTGTTGCTAGTGATAAATCAGCACTTGGCATTTCTTGTAAAACGTTCACTCGGAATACTTGCTCTCCACTTGGTTTTCCACCAGTTGATGCAGCACTGCCTGAGTCGTCTGTTTTTCCACCATTGCCGCACGCAGCAAGTGATAAACTAAATAAAGTGATGAATCCAAAAGCAAATGACTTCTTTAACTTCATTCTTATTTCCTCCCTAGAAACCCTAAAGTATTTTCTGAAAAATCAGAATTTAATAATTATTTATTGTATCTGAGGTATAGTTTACAATTTTTAAATTAAAAAATCAAGAAAAATCTTATCTTCTCCTCATATTCGCATCATCAAATTATATTTACATTAGAAGAATAATCTTAGAAATAAAGTGAAAAAGCAATTGTCTTCTACTTAAATAGTGTGTTAGATTAATAGAGAGGATATATTTTTTTCAGAACTTCAGAGGTCTGAAAAATGATTATCTGAAGAGTATAGGAGGAATTAGATGGAGAGTTCATCTTTTTTTAAGGAGTTATTAGTAATTCACAAACCACAAAAAGCGCCCTTCCGCCTAGTTGGGGCTGGAATTTGTATGGCGATCCCATTATTTATTGGTTATTTCTCAAATAATTTATTGATTGGCAGTTTTGGTTCTCTAGGTATCTTTACTTTTCTTTATTATCAAACATTGCCTCTTAAGGATTTAATGATTCGTTTAAGTTCTGTAGGTAGTTTTTTACTTTTAGGAAATCTACTAGGAATGCTCAGTACACATATTCCATGGGTCATTCCAATCACGATTGCATCGATTGCTTTTTTAGCTAGGATCATTTTTAGATTGTATGCTATTGCCAAGCCAGGGGCTTTTTTTATTGTCATGGTTACTGCAATGGGCAGCGGAACAAAAATTCCGCTTGATAGGATACCGATCATGATGAGTTACGTGTTCTTGGGCGTGATGACTTCTTTGATAATCGCAGTTATCCTTTATTTTGTTGAAGGTCCTGTTGAAGCGGAGCCTGTAGAGAAGAAGATTTCTTTACAAGAACGGTTGTACACTGATCCTGCTGCGCTTTTAGATGCCTTGCATTATGCTGCAATTTTATTTTTAGCTACTTATATCAGTCAGTCCTTACAGCTGACCAATGCATACTGGATGATCGTTTCCTGTGCAGCTGTTTTACAGGGAGATAATCTACGCGCAATCATGCATCGAAATGTTCAGCGGATTTTCGGCACGATGGTCGGTCTGTTGATCGCAGCTTTACTGTTGAGTATTGCTTTTACAACGCTACAATCGATTTTATTGATCTGCTTTTTCTTTTTGACTGTCGAATTTTTTATTAAACGAAATTATGCGATCGCAAACTTTTTTACAACACCGATGTCGTTACTTTTAGCTAACTTGGCTCGGCATCAATATTTGGTCAGTCTTTTGAATTATCGTTTGATCGGAATTGTTTTAGGCAGTTTACTTGGGCTTTTAGGCGCTTACGTCTTGACGACCTGCTTACGATTTTATAACCGCGCTTATCAGTTAGATGAAAATTTAGATAAAGAAACAGAATAAGTCGATTCTGAATCCTATTTCCGGAGGTTAATCTCATGAAAATAAAAAAACCAACAGCTCCGATCTTACCACAGTTAACGCAAACAGAGTTTATTTCTTTAGATGATGAAATCATTATCGAAGGTTTGGCACTAAAAGAACAAGACCTTAGTTATCAGGATCTTCGTAATTTGGTTTTTAGAGAGTGTCATTTTGATAAATTGACAATGAATCGAAATCATCTAGAACGCTTTGAATGTAGTAATGTTATTTTTGAGCATTGTGATTTTTCGAATACGGAATGGCTCGGGGCAAGTTTCCATCAAGTTCATTTCCGCCGCTGTAAATTGACTGGGACTAACTTCGCAGAGAGTTATCTCCGCGATTGTACATTTGAAGATTGCTTAGCGGACTACGCCTCATTTAGTGCAACAAATCAAAAAGTCGTTCACTTCAATCAAACCAGCTTGAATGATACGGAGTTTGTCGAAGTTGTGTGGAACAATCTTTTATTTGAGGAATGTTCATTGACTGGCAGCAATTGGTTTCATACAAAATTGAAGGAACTCGATTTAAGAAAAAGTACATTTGAAAAAATTGCATTTTCTCAAGAGTTGATCAAGGGATTAAAGGTCACAACAGAGCAGGCAGTGATCATTGCTGCTGGATTAGGATTGAGCATAGAATAAAAAATAAGTAGGCTTCTCAAGATTGAGAAGCCTACTTATTTTTTCAGGCATTTTGCACCATTTGAAAATATTCAGTCAGCCCTTCGATCAATGCCTTTGCCACTTGCATTTGATAGTCATCCGTATTGAATATTTCTAAATCATAATCTGAATTCATATAGCCTAATTCTAGTAATAAGGCTGGTTGAGTATTTTCCCGTAAGACTTGATAATTCCCATAATCGATTCCACGATTTTGTAGTGGCAGAGTTTCAGATAATGACTGATTAACGGCTTCGGCCAAATCAGCATATGCTTCATAATAATAATACGTGGTCGTCCCAGTTGCTTCATTCATGTTTTCTGAAGAATCATAATGCAAACTGATAAAGATATCCGCTTCATTTTGTTGACTGACAGTACAAATATCAGCCAAATCCTCTGCTACGTCATCCTCTCGAGTCAAAATCACTGTACTGCCTTTTTCTTCCAGTGCCGTTTTGATCACCTCTGCCGTTTCTAACGTCACTTCTTTTTCGTAGATCAAACCATTATTACTGATCGCCCCCGTATCATCGCCGCCATGTCCCGGGTTTAAAACGATTGTCGCTCCTTCTAATGAACTAGGGATCTCTTGTTTTGTTCGGGTGATTATCTGACTAGCATTTTTAGAAACATAACCTTCATCACCAGCATTTGTAATTACTTGATACCATTGATTTTCTGTTGCTACTAGTTTTAACAATTCTCCACGATTGATCTCAGCAAGTTCAGTACTTTTTGTTGAAGCTTTGCTGTATAAAATTGCCTCTTTTGAGCCTACTTTCACTATCTCTTCCAAGCTTTCCTCCCCTTCTTCAAGTGACATCGCCAGAGTCTCCACTGATGTGTCTTCTACTGCTGACGGATAGCTTTTCAGTTCTTTTATCCTTTTTAAATAGCCTATTCCTAGTAATACGATGACTATTGATATGACACAGATCATTCGTTTCTTCATTTTTACTCTCCTGTCTTATATGTATGGGTTCCTTAATAAAAAGAGTAAAACTAAAAGCTTAAACCATCCTTAAATTGAAATGGGATGGTGTCGTTTCTAATTTTTTGTTTAAGATGGGTTCAAAAATTTTACTTCATAGGCTTTTTTGGTAAACTAATATAGGTTGAGAATAATTCTCAATTACTTAAAAGTATGGAAAAGCAAGGATGCATATTGATCGGACAAATTTTTGCTGGAAATCATATCGAAAATGTTTGAGCTGATGATGAACATACTAGGGGCCGAATAAAGTGTTGGTCATTTGCTGAGAATCACAACGAAAAGATTTGAGTTGAGGATGAACAGTACAAGACTTTCGCTAGAAAGTGTTGATCATTTATTTTATCTAGCTGCACAGGCTAGCTCTTCGGAAAAAAGATAAATAATGTGTGAGGCAAAAAGCACCTCAATCGATTTTTCCTATTTTCCTGTCAAGGCTGAGCGAGCCTGTTCCGCTTTTATCGTTATCTAGCTGCACAAATCAATCCTTAGGAAAATAGATAAATTGCCAGTGAGACAAAAAGCGTCTCAAAGTCAATTTCCTAATTTTCTACAGGATTAGACGATTTGTTCCGCTTTTATATCAAGGAGGAGATATCATGAAAAAGAATCTTATTGAACTCTGGGGCGACCTGGTCGATTTGAAAGATTTGATTTTGGCAATTGTAATTTGCAGTGTGACAACAATGGGGAGTTTCTTTTTAGCACCTGCAGGAGATACAACGAAGCAATTATTTTTTGGTTTAGGGGGAGCTGTTTTAGGGTTTGTTATCAGTACTGTTTTGATCAAACCGAAGCGAACCGTTATTGAGGAGGAAGAAAATTAATGGATGCAGGATTACTTTTTCAGATGCTTCTAGCCGTTTTAGGAGCAATTGTTTTATATACATTTATTGGGTTCGTTCCGGGAACGGACGAAACTTCTGTTTTGATGCCAGTTACTTTGGCTGTTGTTTTAGCAGGCGTAGAGCCGATAGTCGTACTGACCTTTTTCATTTCTGCGATCATCACATTGAATTTGATGAATGCGATCCCTACAGCTCTTGTCGGATTGCCTGGCGGTGTGATGTCGACACCAATGATCGAGCATGCCTTATATTTGAAAGAACGCGGGATGGCGGCAACTAGTATTAAAAAGATGGCTACAGGTTCGATCATCGGAACAGCTATCGCTATTCCAGTCAGCCTGCTTTTAGCAAATATTTTGGCGCCTTTTTCAGATTCGGTGAAAGAATATGCACCCTTATTATTTGTATTTGGTGCGATCTTTCTATCATTGATAGGAAAAAATAAATTATTGGCTTTGATCAGCATCATCCCTTTAGGACTTTTATTTCAAGGCTTGCGTTATCTTTATTGGGGAATTGGTGCCGTACCCCAAGAGAAAAATGTCACTGTTTCTTTCTTCTTAGGGATCACGATCGGACCATTGCTCGTTTCTTTATTAGGATTATTAAACAGACAGAGCCGAGAAGCATTACCGAGACATGATAAAAATGAGATTCGTTTGAATAAAGTCGATGAGCGGCAAACACTAGCCCATCCGCTTCAAACGATCACAAAAAAAGAAGCAGGAACAAGTGCTGTGGTTTCTTTACTTTCAAATTTTCTATTCTTTTTAAGTCCTGTCGGATTAACGATTCTATTTGGTGAAGCTGTAGCAAATAAGGAAAAAGACCCCGTAAAAAAAGCTAGCATGGCTATCACTTCTATGAGTGCATTGTCTCATGCAACCTATCTATCAGGGGTGATCATTCCCTTGATCGCTTTAGGGATTCCATTGTCTCCAGTCGCTGTAGGCCCCGCCAATGCTCTATTCAATGCGCCGCCCGTTTTTACTTTAGAGCATAATATTCATCATTTACTAAGCAAAGGTGAGTTTGTTTTTGCAATTGTATTTGCCGGTGTTTTAGCTTCGATCATCACGTACTTTATTGCAATGAGATATGCTCGTCAAATGACCGCATTCGTTTTGAAAAAGATCCCTCATGAAGCAATTCTTGGCCTATTTATAGGTTTTATTTTATTGCTGGCTTACATGGATGCTGGTTTGATCAATATTTTCGGTGTTTTACTGGTAGGGATCGTTTGTGGTACTCTTAATAAGATGGGCGTCAATTATGGCGTTCAATTCATGATCTTGTATGCCGCACCTTGGATCACTACACATTTAATTTTTAAATAGAAGGATAGTTGATTGGAATGAATAGAAAGAATTTAGGTCGCGGTCAAGCGACAGGCAAAATCATTTTGATGGGTGAACACGCTGTTGTATACGGTGAGCCTGCAATTGCTTTTCCTTTTGAGGAAACAGCTATTATGACTACAGTAGAGGCTGAAAAGGCGATGATATTGGATTGTCAATACTTTTACGGCAATCTAGCAGAAGTGCCTGCTCGCTTAAAAAGCGTTCAGAAAGTCATCTACCAAACATTAGCCGAATTAGGTCAAGAGGATACGACCTTAAAAGTAACCATCAACAGTACCATTCCTGCTGAACGAGGAATGGGCTCAAGCGCTGCAGTAGCTGTAGCGATCGTTAGAGGGTTATTCGATTATTTTAAAACCTCCTGTTCAAAGGAAACTCTGCTAAAACTAGTCGATGAAGCAGAAAAAATCGCACATGGCAATCCTAGTGGTATCGATGCAGCAGCTACTAGCGGAAGTGAACCGATCTTTTTCGTCAAAGGACAGCCGCTTGAGTTATTTCCGATGAATGTTTCTGATGCTTATTTGATCGTTGCAGATACTGGTATCAAAGGACAAACTAGAGAAGCTGTCAGTGATGTTGCTCATCTTTTTGAAGAAGATAAACAAACAACAGCAAAACACATTACTGAGCTAGGACGTTTGACTGTTCAAGCGAAACAAGCGATTTTAATGAACGATGTCCCACTTTTAGGGACCAGTATGAATCAGGCGCATGAACACTTAAAAGCATTGACCGTAAGCAACAAACAGCTAGATCATCTAGTCGATACAGCATTAAAAAATGACGCACTTGGTGCAAAATTAACTGGCGGCGGCCGCGGCGGCTGTTTGATTGCTTTAAGTGGATCGAAGGAACAAGCTAAAAAAATTGCAAATGCCCTGAAAAGTGCTGGGGCAAGTGCAGCATGGATTCAATCATTAGAGGTGAAAAAATAATGTATACGGGAAAAGCACGTGCCTATACTAATATTGCTCTGATCAAGTATTGGGGCAAAAAAGATGAGCAATTGATTTTACCAATGAATAATAGTTTATCACTGACCTTAGATGCCTTTTATACAGAAACCAGGGTGGCGTTCAACGAAAACCTAACGGAAGATCAGTTCTTTCTGGATGGAATGATACAAGAATCAAAACAGACAAAAAAAGTCACAGCTTTTTTAGATTTGATTCGTCAGACATATCAGGTAGAGTTATTTGCTAAAGTCGACAGTCAAAATTTTGTCCCCACCGCTGCTGGATTAGCTTCTTCTGCAAGTGGTTTAGCTGCTTTAGCAGGCGCATGTGCCCAAGCCCTGAATTTAAATCTTACTGATACAGACCTATCACGTCTAGCTCGGCGCGGCTCAGGATCGGCCTGCCGCAGTATTTTTGGCGGATTTTCAGAATGGCAAAAAGGCTCATCTGATCAAACATCCTTTGCAAGATCGATCGATGCAAACGGCTGGGAAGATGAACTTGCGATGCTTTTTGTCTTAGTGGATGATGGGGTTAAGGATATTTCCAGCCGTGACGGCATGAGACGTACCGTAGAAACCTCCAGCTTTTATTCTGGTTGGTTAGATTCGATCGAGGCGGATTTAAGGACTGCTAAGCAGGCTATTGCAGAAAAGGATTTTATAAAACTGGGGGAAGTCACCGAAGCAAACGGACTACGAATGCATGGTACGACCTTAGGAGCTGTTCCTCCGTTTACTTACTGGTCTCCTGAAAGTCTTAAAGTCATGCAGTTAGTTAGGGACATTCGAAAAAACGGTTTGCCTTGCTATTTTACAATGGATGCAGGTCCAAACGTCAAAATTTTAGTTGAAAAGAAACATCTCACAACATTAAAACATTTTTTAGCAGAACACTTTTCTAGTGAACAATTGATTTCAGCGTACGCTGGTCCTGGAATCACGCTGCTGTCTACGGAAGGATCTGAAAACTCATGATAGAAGTGTCTGCTCCCGGCAAGTTATTTATCGCTGGCGAATACGCGGTTGTTGAACCTGGACATCCGTCGATCATTGTTGCCGTCGATCAATTCGTGACTGTTACAGTACAAAAAGCAGAAAAAAACGGCAGTATTCAGTCAGCACAATACAGCTCTTTACCTGTACGTTGGACGAGGAGAAATGAAGAGCTTGTTCTAGATATTCGGGAAAATCCCTTTCATTATGTCCTGGCTGCTATTCGCTTAACAGAAAAATATGCACAAGAACAACAAAAGAAGCTTTCCTTTTATCATTTAAAAGTTACAAGTGAACTGGATAATTCTAACGGACGGAAATATGGCTTAGGCTCCAGCGGCGCGGTCACGGTCGCGACAGTGAAGGCGTTAGGACTTTTTTATGATTTGTCTTTGTCAGAAGAAGATATCTTCAAGCTTTCTGCTCTTGCTCATTTAGCCGTTCAGGGAAATGGCTCCTGCGGTGATATTGCTGCAAGCTGTTATGGCGGCTGGATCGCTTTTTCTACTTTTGATCACCAATGGGTCAATGAAGCTCTTCAACACAAAACAATAACAGAGCTTCTTGAAACAACTTGGCCAAAACTAAGGATTCAGCCTTTGACTGTTCCTAAAAAGCTACGCTTATTGATTGGCTGGACAGGTTCACCTGCTTCTACTTCTGATTTAGTAGATCAGGTTCATCAATCAAAAGACATGCAAGAAGCAGCATATAAGGACTTCTTAGTAAAAAGTAAGGATTGTGTAGAAACGATGATCACGGGATTTGAATCGGAGGATATTTCACTGATCCAAACACAAATCCGAGAAAACCGTGCCCTACTACAAAAGTTGACATCAATCACGGGAGTGACGATCGAAACCCCTGCGCTAAAAAAATTATGTGATCTCTCTGATGCTTATGGCGGTGCAGCTAAATCTTCTGGTGCTGGCGGTGGTGACTGCGGAATCGTCGTTTTCAAACAAAAAACAGGGATCTTGCCACTGATGAGTTCTTGGGAAAAAGAAGGGATCACTCCTTTACCGCTACATGTCTATTTTTACAGAAAGAAGGGAAAAGATGAATCGAAAAGATGAACATATGTCCTTAGCTAAGGCTTTTCATAAAGAAAAAAGCAATGATTTTGACCAGCTGCGTTTCGTCCACCATTCTTTTTCTGAAATTGCTTTGGATGAGGTCGACATCTCGACCTCATTTCTTGATTTTTCTTTTAAACAGCCATTTTATATCAATGCAATGACGGGCGGAAGTGATCGTGCAAAAGAAATCAATCAACAAATCGGGATCATTGCAAAGGAAACAGGATTGATGACCGCTACAGGCTCTGTCAATGCTGCTCTAAAAGATCCTGATCTAGCTGATACGTATAAAATCATGCGCAAAGAAAATCCAACTGGGATCATATTTGCGAACATCGGTGCAGGATTATCTTTAGAAGAAGCCAAAAAAGCAGTCGAGCTTTTTCATGCAGATGGTTTACAAATCCATGTCAATCTTCCGCAAGAGCTAGTTATGCCGGAAGGAGACCGTGATTTTCACGGTTGGTTAGATAATATTGAAGAAATCGTTGCTCATTTATCACTACCGGTGATTGTAAAAGAAGTTGGTTTTGGAATGAGCAGTGAAACGATCGAACAATTACTAAAACGCGGCGTGCAAGCAGTCGATATCAGTGGTCAAGGCGGAACCAGCTTTACTCAGATCGAAAACGCTCGTCGAAAAAAGAGAGAATTAGGCTTTCTAGAGGATTGGGGACAATCTACAGTGCTTTCTTTACTAGAATCCCAATCATTCCAGCAAGAGATAACGGTTCTAGCTTCTGGCGGTATCCGCCAATCGTTAGATATCATCAAGGCACTCAGTTTAGGCGCCAAAAGTGTTGGTGTCGCTGGAACGATCTTGGACCACTTGATGACACATGGTTTAGATAAAACCATCGAGTTAGTCAAACAGTGGGAAAGCGAACTTCGTATGCTTTATACTCTGCTTGGAAAAGCAACGACAGCCGAACTCGCCACAACAGATCTCATTTTTTCTAACGAAATCAGTCATTGGTGTGAAAGTCGTGGTATTCCTTACCAAACATTTGCCAAGAGAAGTCGTGATTAGATTTAACTTTAAGCTTTTAAAAAAATAAAATAGCAGATCGAACGTCCTCAAAGGAATTTCGATCTGCTATTTTTTTCGATCACTAGTTTCTTAAGTTGACCGTTTTTGCCTAAGACCTATTTCACGGGAAACTTTTTAAAGACCTTAAACAGATACGATCAACTATTGCTTTCTCCTGCTTTAGCTAGTCTTTTTTCATGATACCAATATGAAAAATAGATGATCATTTGACTCAATCCAAAGAACAAGATCAAAGCTAATGTTTCTGTTCCGATATTCGTGTTATTCAAACTAAGTAACTTTCTAAAGCCATCGACACTATATGTCATAGGAATATAGCGATGGATCGTTTGAAATACAGGTGAAGCTAAATAAATCGAATAGCTTCCGCCAGATGAGGAAGTTTGGAGCATCGTAATAACCAATACTAGTAAACTCCCGATCCCTGGAAACAGCTTATTAAATGACACGATAACACTGTAAAACGTTCCTGACGCAAGGAAAATGAATAACATAAATTCCTTCCAATAATTCGTATGAAGGTTTAAAATATTGAAGATAGCAAACGCTAAGAGTAAGCTTTGTCCAAATACGATCAGTAATGGATAGAGATATTGCTTACGCCAGTAACCAAAATAGCTCGTTGATTTTTTCTTAAAGATTCGCATAACGAATTGATTCAAAAAGATACTTCCAACAAAAAGCGTCAAAGATAAAATATACGGTGCCATGGCTTCTCCATTATTTTTGACCGGATAATATTCCTTATGGTTTAGTTGAATGATCTCACTGATTTGAGCTGGAACAGGTATTTTTTCTTGATTCAATTTTTGAATCATTGAACTAGATGTTTTATTATTTGCTTGTAACACAAATTTATCGATCGCACTTGAGATGATCTTCGCAGAAGAATAATTAAGTCCTTCTCCTGTCGTCAGGATGACTTCAGCAGAAGTTTGTTTCGCTGGAAATTCTGATATCTTATTCATAAACTCTTTCTCAAATTCAATCGTTGCATATACCTCTCCTTTTTTTAACTTTTCAACAGCCTTTTTATGGTCTGTTATTGTAAAATCAAAGAGTTCACTCTCTTTAAGAGCTGTATAAATGTCATTATTTTCTTGGTTATCTACTAAAGCAACTGGAAGTTTATCGATATTTCCATAAGGATCCATCATAGATTTGATAAATATAGTAGAATAGAGCATAGGAATCAATAAAATCAAAGTTAATGCTATTCCTGCAATCGTCAATTTTTTTTTCATATAATCACCTTTTCTAAAGATTCTGAATATCCGCGGATATTCAGAATCTAAAGATATCTTTTATTTGCCTATTTGTCAATCACCTGAAAGGAGTTTTTTTGTGAAACTTAACAATTCATTTATTCAATCCCTCGCTATTTTAGTCATGCTGGCAGAACTACCTGAAGGGAGTGCCTTAAAATCTCAAGAGATCAGTAAACGAATGGAAGTCTCTCCAACTTATCTATTAAAGATTGCTAAAAAGCTAAAAGATGCAGGCTTGATCAATTCAAGTGCTTCTAAAAATGGCGGATACACGATAAAAAAAGACATTCGTGAAATTAGTTTCTTAGAGGTATTTGAAGCTGTTGATGAAAATACGACATTTTTGGATAAACTGGATCTAAATCCGATCCATAATATGTTTCTGTCTGAAGCATTAGTGAAAGAAAAAGAACTAGTCGTAAAACAAATTTTGTTAGCTGCAGAAGCTGAATACAAACAAACATTAGCCAAACACTTTGTTGACGAAATCGCTCCTAAAGATCACACTGGGAAAACACTGGAAATCGATTGGAAACAAATAATCTCAGCAAACTAATCTAAAACTGCTCCTTTTACTGAAAATCATTCATCAGTAAAAGAAGCAGTTTCACTTTTTTAACACACCTGAGTACTAATACTAGTCTTTTTTTTCATAAGCTGCTCGTAACGCAGCTATATCGATTTTTTTCATTTTATACAATTCCTGCATAACCCGGTACGCACGATCCGGATCAGAATTATCAAATAATTTTTCCATATCACTCGTTACAGTCTGCCAACAGACACCATATTCATCTTCCATCCAGCCACAGGGCCACTCTTTTCCCTTAGCCGTTACTGCATCCCATAAACGATCGATTTCTTCTTGGTCCTTACAATAAACATAAAAAGATGTCGCCATAGTAAATGTAAAATCGTGATCGACTGCTCCACCATCCATTACTCGGAACGGCTGTCCATGCATCGTAAATAACGCTTGCGAAATCGTACCATCAGGATTTTTCTGAACGTATTCAACATTTCCATCTCCAAAGATACTGATCCATTGATTCATTGCCTCTTCCGCTTTTCCTGACCGCTCTTTCGTAAATAGAAAAGCTGGTGCAATCGATTGAGGCCTCCCAGCTAAAACCAACTGCCATGACACGCCGTATCTGTCAGCAACCCAGCCGAATTTAGGACTGAAAGGATATTCCCCATATTCCATCAATACGTTGCCTTCTTGACTTAACTTTTTCCACAACTGATCGATTTGTTCCTCTGTCTCACATTCTACATAAAAAGAAATCGCTGGCGTAAATTTAAATTCGGGCCCACCGTTCAACAAAATAAATTCTTGTCCTGCAAGAGATAACGAAATCGTTAAAATAGAGCCTTTCGGCTGATGTTCGCTGTCTACATAGTAATCTGTTTGCTTGATCATTCCTTGCTCAAACGCATCCACATAAAAATCTGCTGCTTCCTCCACTTTTCCATCGAACCATAAACACGGTGAAAATTTTGACATAGCCAATCTTCCTTTCATGAATCATCAGTGCTTTTATTCCTTTAGCTTGATTATATATGTCTCATTCATTAATTGGAAAAGGATTGCTTTTGCAAAATCATATCCCAATCCGTTCCTGCGTATTCAAAACCAAGACGGTCATACACCCTTTTGGCAGATATGTTGCCTGATGTTACCACAAGAAAAATATGTTTATACGTCGTATCTGTGAACGATGACAACACTTGCTCCATTAATTCATACGATAGCCCCGATCCTCTACTAGCAGGATCGACTGCTAGATAAATGATCAAAGGAATCTTCCTAAATAATGAAACAATGACACTACCCGTAATTTTTCCCAAAGACAAATGATAATAAGAATGTTCTTTTAAAATCGGTCCGTATTTTCCTTGAAAAAATTGATTTACCTCATTTTGCCATTGTTTTAAGTCTTCACCTTGATCATCGATCGTTCCTTTAAATGCGTTTAATAAATGGTCGGCCAATTTTCCTTTATCTGGTTCTCTACCTTTGACATCGTCCATTGCAATCAACTGTTTATTTTCACCTTGTGCTTCTCTACCAATTTTTTTCACCATGATTATTCTTCCATCCATGAGTACGCACCTACGCTTTCATATCTATCCTTTAAAATTATATAACGGTCGGATCACTTCTTGAACGTCCATCGTACTTGTAACATCTGCAAGTAATTGTTTCATTGGCTTGTATGCTTTTGGTGCTTCATCGATAGTTTTCTTCGATACAGAGGTCGTCCATACATTTTTCATTGCATGCTGATAACTTTCTAAGCTGATTTTAGCTTTTGCTTGTGAGCGGCTCAGCAGTCTGCCGGCACCATGCGGCCCTGATTGATTCCATTCTGGATTCCCCTTACCAATAGCTAAAATACTACCGTCTTTCATATTTAGAGGTACGATCATTTTCTCTCCTAATGTTGCTGAAGCTGCCCCTTTTCTTAACATTTTTGTGTCTAAATCAATATAATTATGAGGACAGTCAAACGATTCAATGACTGATTTTTTCCACTTCATTCCTTTGAGAATTATTTCAGCCATAAGCTTACGATTTAGCGCAGCGTATGCTTGAGCAATTTCCATATCATTCAAGTAGTTCGTTAAATCATTTCCTGTGACGTAAGATAATTCATATGGAATTTTTATTGCTTCACGCATAGCGATCAATTCGTCAGCTTTTTCAAGTTCACCCAGCTTTGTTGCCTGTGATGCGCTAATTTTCAATTCTTTTCGCTGTTGTGATAATTTTTGATAGCCAACTTCCTGATGATATTCAGCGATTTCTTTTCCTAGCACGCGACTGCCGCTATGGATGACTAAGTATAAGCCATCTTTTCCCTCATTGACTTCGATAAAATGGTTTCCGCTGCCTAATGTTCCCAAGCTTCTTAACGCCCAACCTTTATGGATCGGCGCATGGATGTCACCTAATTCAAATTCATAATAGCTTTTATCATGAGAATTCGACCCGCTTGGAATTCTTGTACGGATGATTCGATCTAATTTGTCAAAATTGGTTTTGATCGATTTCTTTAGTTTTACAACATAGAGTCCACAGCCGATATCAACTCCTACTAAATTTGGCACTACTTTATCTTGGATCGTCATTGTTGTGCCGATCACACAGCCTGAACCACTATGTGTATCCGGCATGATTCTGATCTGACTTTCTTTGGCAAACTCCTGATTACATAAAGATATGATCTGTCCAATCGTAGCATCGTCCAACATTTCTGTGTAGACCTGCGCTTCATTATATTTCCCTTTAATTGTTAACATTCTGATTCCTCGTTCTTTTATTTATTGGAATGCAAAATGCGGCCGCATTCCTTAGCCTGCTTGATTACTCTTTCCTTTTCCACTCATTGGATTCACCTCCAAAAAAATAAAAAAGACGAAGCTGTACGATCATCTACGATCTACAGCTCCGTCTATAAACTTCTATACAGAAATTTTATCTACTTAAAAGAGAACACCACAAAAGGCGTGCCCAGCTTTTTTTGACTGATACTTGTCGTTTTTGATCATTCGATGATTGATTGCTGTTTTTACAAATGCTTTCATGATGTTCTCTCCTTTCTTCACTTGATTGTTTAAATCGTATCATTTTAACCTTTGACTTGTCAATCTGATTTTTTGTCAAAATAACTTTCTGAAATTGATTTGCTTTTTGATTTCCTTGTATCCAACATGTCGGTAAAATCGATGTGCTTCCGTTCGTTCTATTCCTGAATTCAAACGCAGCCCTTGTGCTCCTTGCTCTTTTGCCCACTGTTCACTATGCTTCAATAATTCCTTACCGATTCCTTGATGTTGAAATGCTTCATCGACGGCTAACCCTAAAACATTCATCAAAACCGGTCCATATGTGCAGATATACTCACTTAGTTGAATATAGCCAACCACCTGATCATGGCTTTCTTTTACAAACAATTGATTGGTTGGTGATGAAAGTATATATGCCAATCGCTCTTTTGCTTCTTTTAAAGGATATTCATGCTGTAATGTCTGTGTATTCAATCGATTGATTGCCTGTATATCCGTTCTTTTTGCTACTCTGATCGTCATCGTTTTATCCTCCTCACTTTTTATTATTAGTATAACTGAATAAAAAAAAGAAGGATAACTTTTTCAAGTCATCCTTCCATTTTTTAATTATCCATTATATGCATCAATGATGATTTGTTTTAATTCACTGATCAATGGTTCTTTTGGATTAGCAGTCGTACATTGATCTTCGTATGCTAATTCAGCCATGTGGTCGACAGTAGAATCAAGGATTTCTTGTGTTACACCTTGTGCTTTAAGGTTCATGTCGATTCCAACTGCTATACCTAAATCGTACACTGCTTTAGCTAATGCATCAACTAATTCAGCAGTATTTTTACCTTTAAGACCTAAGAACTTCGCGATATCAGCGTAGTCTGTGTCTGCGCGGAAGTAGTCATATTTAGGGAACATTGCATGTTTTGAAGGATCTTTGGCATTGTAACGGATGATATGCGGTAATAAAATCGCATTTGTACGTCCGTGAGGAATACCATATTCTCCACCAATTTTATGTGCTACAGAGTGACAAATTCCTAAGAATGCATTGGCAAATGCCATACCAGCCATTGTAGAAGCGTTATGCATTTTTTCACGAGATTCCGCATCTGGGCGTTTCACAGAATTTTCTAAGTGATCGAAAACTAATTTGATCGCTTGTAAGCTTAATCCGCGAGTATAATCAGAAGCCATAACAGAAACATAAGATTCGATCGCATGTGTCAATACATCCATACCAGTATCCGCTGTAACAGAAGCTGGAACTGACATAACAAATTGAGGATCGACGATCGCTACATCTGGTGTCAATGCATAATCAGCTAATGGGTATTTTACATGTGTTTCGCTATCTGTGATAACCGCAAATGGTGTTACTTCTGAACCTGTACCTGATGTTGTTGGAATACATACAAACTGTGTTTTAACTGGTTTGTCGATTTTGTACGTACGTTTACGGATATCCAAGAATTTTTGTTTTGCTCCAAAGAATTCTGTATCTGGGTGCTCATAGAACATCCACATTCCTTTAGCTGCGTCCATTGCAGATCCGCCACCCAAAGCAATAATCGTATCAGGCTCAAAATCAACCATCACTTTTGTTCCAGCGTAAACTGTATTTGTTGATGGGTTTGGTTCTACAGCTGAGAAAACTTCGATTTGAACATCATTTTTACGTTTTTGTAATTCTTTACGAACTGTATCAGCATAACCGAATTGAACCATACCTGGATCACAAACGATCATAACACGTTCAACATTTTCCATTTTTTGTAGGTATTGTAATGAATTTTTTTCAAAGAAAATTTTTGGTGGTAATTTAAACCATTGCATATTATTTCTCCGTTTCGCTACAGTTTTGACGTTGATCAAGTTGACAGCAGATACGTTTTTAGAGACAGAATTTTTACCATATGATCCGCAACCTAATGTCAATGAAGGAATCATTTCGTTGTAGATATTTCCGATTCCGCCTTCAGCAGATGGAGAGTTTACCAAGATACGGCAAGCCTTCATGCGTAAACCGAATTTCACTTGTAAGTCTTCGTCTTCTGTATGGATCACAGCAGTATGTCCTAGGCCGCCTAATTCAAGCATTGCTTCACATAAGTCAAAGGCATGGTCTGTATTTTTCGCTTTCATCATTGCAAGAACTGGTGATAATTTTTCACGAGAAAGTGGGTACTCAGCACCTGCTCCTTCGATTTCTGCAACTAAGATTTTTGTTCCCTTTGGTACTTTGATCCCCGCTAGGTCAGCGATATGCTCAGCAGAGTAACCAACGATTGCAGGATTAACTGCATATTTTCCTTCGTTCATTACTGCATCTTCAAGTTTTTGTAATTCATTTGGTTTTACGAAGTACACTTGATGTGCTTCAAATTCAGCTTTAACAGCTGCATAAATCTCTTTATCTACGATCACAGCCTGTTCAGAAGCACAAATCATCCCATTATCGAATGATTTTGAAACGATCAAATCGTTTACTGCACGTTTGATTTTAGCTGATTTTTCAATATAAGAAGGAACATTACCAGGACCTACTCCTAATGCTGGTTTACCAGTTGAGTAAGCTGATTTCACCATACCTGCACCACCAGTGGCTAAAACGATGGCGATTCCCGGATGGTTCATCAAACCAGAAGTTGCTTCTAGTGATGGTTGTTCGATCCATTGTACACAGTTTTCAGGAGCACCTGCTTTGATTGCCGCATCACGAACGATGCGTGCTGCTTCAGCAGAACATTTTTGAGCGCTAGGGTGGAATGCAAAAACGATAGGATTACGTGTCTTAAGTGCGATCAAGGCTTTAAAAATTGTTGTTGATGTTGGATTTGTTGTTGGTGTTACCCCGCAAACCACACCGACAGGCTCAGCAATTTCGATCAAACCAGTTTGGTCATCTTTATTGATCACACCAACTGTTTTATCATGCTTGATGCTGTTCCAGATATATTCAGAGGCATACATGTTTTTGATTGCTTTGTCTTCATAAATTCCGCGGCCAGTTTCTTCAACAGCCATTTTTGCTAAAGGCATGTGTTGATCTAAAGCAGCCATTGCCATTTGATGCACAATATGGTCAACTTTTGCTTGATCAAAATCTTCCATTTCTTTTAAAGCAATATTTGCTTTTTTCGCTAGCTCATCGATCATCGCTGCTACATCAGTTGTTTGAGTCTCTTCTTTCTTGGTTGTTTTAGCCATTTTAAAATCCTCCTGAAAATTGAATCATGTATTTTTGTTTGTTAATCATTTCACATACACATCATACAACAATATTTTTTTCTTGTAAATAGTTTTTTGTGATTTTTTTCACATTTGTGCAAGTTTTTATCCACTCGATTTCAAGTAAGCGTTCTCTTTTAAAAGAAAATAAAAAGACCTATTCTATTTCTAGAATAAGTCTCAGACTGTAGACAAAGTCCTAAAAAAGGGATGACGTCTACAGTTTTTTCTTTTATACTTAACGTATGAAAACGTTTTAAAGGAGAGTGGGAAAAATGATGACAAAACACCCAATGAATGGCAGAGATCAGTACATGATGATTTCCTTGGAAGAACTTGTCCCAACAGATCACTTGATTCGAAAAGTAGATAAAGCAATCGATTTTACCTTCATTTATCCAATTGTTGAATCAACTTATTCGACCTTAGGTCGACCAAGTATTGATCCTGTGGTTTTAGTCAAAATCGTCTTCATTCAATATCTCTTTGGTATCCGTTCCATGCGTCAAACCATAAAAGAAATAGACACGAATGTCGCTTATCGTTGGTTTTTAGGCTACGATTTCAATGAAACCATTCCACATTTCTCTACCTTTGGAAAAAACTATGTTCGCCGCTTTCGAGAGACCACACTCTTTGAAGATATCTTTGCCTACATACTGGAACAAGCTGTCAAAGCTCGGATGGTTACGGAAGATGTTCTCTATATGGATTCTACTCATATCAAAGCCAATGCAAACAAGCACCATTTTACTAGAGAAATGACCCATATTGAAGCTAAGGCCTATCAATCAGAATTAGAGAAAGAAATTAACGAGGAACGCATCAAGGCAGGAAAGCGTCCTTTTATTTTCCCAACAGAAAGTGAGTTGAAAGAACGGAAAATAAGTAAAGTTGATCCTGAAAGTGGTTATTATGTAAAAGGGGAACGAGAGAAACAATTTGCTTATTCTGCTCATACAGCTTGTGATGAACACGGCTTTATTCTAGATGTTATTGTTACCCCCGGAAACCTTCATGACAGTCAAGTGGCTCCGAATTTAGTGAAAACCGTTTGTCACAAATTTCCCAAAGTACGTGCTGTTGCGGCAGATGCTGGGTATAAAACAGCTACTTTTGTAGAATTTCTCCGACGGAGAAATCTTCGCCCTGTTCTCCCTTATACAAGACCTCGTGGCGATCGAACGCTACTCCCTAAAAAACAATTTGTTTATGATGAATACTACGACTGTTACTTATGCCCAGAAAATAGAGTATTGTCTTTTTCCACCATTACTCGAGAAGGATATCGTGAGTATAAATCCAAAAGTTATATTTGCCAAAACTGTCCTCAATTAACGCAATGCACACGGAGTGAAAGCCACCAAAAGGTCATCACACGTCATGTTTGGAAAAAGGGCTTAGAAGAAGCGGAACATCTTCGACATACCGCGTTTAATCGAGAAACTTATGGCAAACGAAAAGAAACAATTGAGCGAGTTTTTGCGGATGCCAAAGAAAAACACGGAATGCGCTGGACAAAGTATCGAACCTTAGAAAAAGTCGCTGTCCATACGCGGCTGATTTTTGCTGCCATGAATTTGAAAAAGTTAGCCCTATGGGGCTAAAGAAAAGGGCGAGAACCTTTCTTTTTTTGCTCTTTTTTCAGAAATAAATAAAAAATACGTTCAGAATTTCTATTTCTAGAAACCTAAACGTATTTGTCTACAGTCTGAGACCTATTCTATTTCTAGAATAAGTCTTTTAAATCCTGCCAATCATTGATCGTCATTTTGCTTGTTTGTGCAATCAGTTGTTGATAATCAAAAAATTCATTTGGCTTAATATGTAAAATATCTTCTCGACACGCTTGAATCGATGCTGGTGCATTCTTTTTCCAACGATAAGAAACAAGATAGTGCATCAATTCTTTTTCGTCAACGGAAGAATAGCCAAGCTCTCGAAAAGACTGACACGTTGTTTTCAATTCTTTTTTCACCAAAAAACGCTGGCGCCAAGATAACTTTTCGATGACGCATCCCTTCTTTCTAAAGAATCAACTATGTAATATACCGAACAACACGATGGTCATTCTAGTTAGAAAGAAAAAATTCCAGCAAGCTGGAATTATTCTTTCGTGTCATCGTTGTCAGAAGTTTCTGTTGTTGTTGGTTCTTCAACAACTGTTTCTTCTTTTGCTTCGACTGCTGTAACATCACTATCGTTGACTACAGTCGTACCCGGTTTTACAGTTTTGATCGCCGCGCGATCAAATTCTAGTACGATTCCTTCGCAATCGATCAATACTGTTCTTTTTTCACTGTCAAATTCAGAAATCACACCGTGTAAGCCACCGATCGTAACCACTTCATCGCCCACTTTCATTGCATCTAAAAGTGTTTGACGCTCATTTTGTTGTTTCTTCTGGGAACGTGTCATGAAAAACATCATTCCTCCTAAAAGAATTAATGGTAAAATAAACGAAAGTCCTCCGCCCATTCTTATTCACCTCTCTATCATATAATCACTAGTTTACTGTAACAAAACTTCCTTTACAACACCAGTCTTTTGATCAAATTATTAGAAACTTTTCGCATTCTCTTTGTTGAATCCATATTCCTCAAAAAAGGCTTCACGAAATTCTAGTAAATTATCATCCATGATCGCTTGACGCACTTGTTTCATCACATTCAATAAGAAGTATAGATTGTGATACGATGTCAAACGAATACCGAAGGTTTCATCTGCTTTGATCAAATGACGAATATATGCACGCGTATAATTTTTACATGTATAGCAATCGCATTTTTCATCCAACGGACGGAAATCTCTGGCATACTGCGCATTTTTAACGACTAAACGGCCTTTCGAAGTCATACATGTACCATTTCTAGCAATCCGAGTCGGTAAAACACAGTCAAACATATCGATCCCGCGAATCACGCCATCGATCAATGAATCTGCTGTTCCTACACCCATCAAATATCTTGGCTTATTATCAGGGATCAAAGGAGTGGTGAAATCAAGCACTCGGTTCATTTCTGCTTTCGGTTCACCAACAGATAATCCGCCGATCGAATATCCTGGAAAGTCCATACTGATCAGGTCCTTCGCACTTTGACGACGTAAATCTTCAAAACCGGCCCCTTGAATGATCCCAAATAAACCTTGACGGTCTGGATGTGCATGAGCTTTCAAGCCGCGTTCTGCCCAGCGTGATGTCCGTTCGATCGATTTTTTCACATAATCATAGCTTTCATCAAACGGTGGACATTCATCAAAGCTCATCATGATATCTGAGCCTAAGTTGTTTTGAATGTTGATTGCTTTTTCTGGTGAAAGGAACAATTTTGAACCATTTAAATGGTGTCTAAAATGAACCCCTTCTTCAGTGATTTTACGCATATCACTCAACGAGAATACTTGAAAACCACCTGAATCGGTCAAAATCGGTTGATCCCAATTCATAAATTTATGTAAGCCGCCAGCTTCTGCGATCAAGTCATCACCTGGACGAAGCCATAAATGATAGGTGTTGCTTAAGATCACACCTGCACCCATTTCTTTTAAATCTTCTGGTGACATTGTTTTTACTGTCGCTAACGTTCCTACTGGCATAAACATCGGTGTTGGGAACGTTCCATGCGGCGTAATCAATTCGCCTAAACGAGCACCTGTATGTTTTTCTTTTTTTATTAAACGATAACGAATGGCTGGTTCCGTCATTCATTTCCCTACTTTCTTTTGTGGATTCACACTTTCTTCATCATACTTTTTTTTTAATGGCTTTGCAAGGTTTTACAGGCTTTCTTTAGCATATCCTTAGATAATCAAAAAGAGCTTTCGTCATCTCTTAACCTGTGATGACGAAAGCTCTTTTTTAATGAACGACGGAGACAAAAACAGCATACATTTCTATTTAGTACTCATTGCTGCTTCCAACTTGATCATAGCATCTTTCACTACCTCCGGAGTAATTGTTTCCTTCATATAATGAATCGTTTCATGCGGCTCAGCAGCACGTTCAGCTACACGTTGGTATTCTTCCTCTGTTAAAACCATATTCATCTCTTTTAATGAAATCGGCAATTGTAACTCACGGTAAAATGGAATCAACGTTTCGATCTCAGTCCATTTATCCTCGATCACTAGCTGAACAAACACGCCATAAGCAACCTTGTTCCCGTGTAATTGTTGGTGGCTTTCTGGTAAAATCGTCAACGCATCATGAATCGAATGTGCACCTGCCGTTCGACCATAATCATCACCAAAGCCGCCAACCATTCCGCCTAATAAAATATTGGTTTCCACAACGTTTAAAAAGGCTTGATTGATTTCTTGCTTTTGCATCGCCTCAAGAGCAGCCTGACTATCTGTCAACAACACTTCCCGACATTTTTGAGCGGCAAAAGCTGCCACCTGTATCTCTATCGATTGGACAGATAGCTGCGAGATCATCGCATCTGCTTCATACCATTTAGCCACTGTATCACCAATTCCTGCGATCATCAATTCGACCGGCGAATTCAGAATGACTTTCGGTTCGATCAAAACCAGCGCATTACTTTTAGCAAATACATCATAGCGAACCATTGAACCTTCTTTATCATAGATAACACTTAAGGGGGTATACGCTGCGCAAGTCGCAGCTAGCGTTGGTAAAATCAACACAGGAACTTCACATTGGTTCGCTACTGCTTTAGCCAAATCTGCAATTTTCCCGCCCCCGACAGCAATAATCCCTTCTAAATCATGTTGCTCAAACTGTTTTTTTAAGTCATTTGTTTTTTCATCTGTGCATTCACCACCATAATATACAAAAAATGCATCTATATTCATTAGTTCTGGAAAATACACTTTGGCAGCTTCCCATGAATTCTTGCCATGCAACACCATCACACGTTTAATATTTCTTCTATTTAAATGCGCCTCTAAGTCATCCCACGCACCGATCCGACATTCATATTCTTGTGGTGCTCCTCTTACTATCAACGATTGATTCATTCTTTCCGACCTTCCATTTTTCTTGATTTTTTATGCAAAAGTGAATTTTTATAAATTCTTTGGTTAAATCCACTTTTCCTTTCCCTTAATCTATGATATGATAAATCACATCCGAAAACAATAAATTTTTATACATTTATTTGATTTTTTCAGTATATTTATCAGAAATCAATCGAAGTATTGCTTACTTCCACTAATCTACTATAAAGGAGACAAAAAAATGAAACTACCAAAAAAAGTTTTAGCACTCATTATGCCAGTATTACTGGTACTCTTAACCTTTCTTCCTGCAACTACTAGTTTTGCTCAAGAGGAAGATCCTGTCTACGACAGCATTATGAAACGAGGCGAACTGATTGTCGGGCTATCTGCTGACTATGCACCGTATGAATTCCATGCAGACGTTGATGGCAAAGACCAGATCGTAGGGTTCGATATTTCTATCGCTCAAAAAATCGCTGATGATCTGGGGGTAAAATTAAAAATCGAAGAATTAGGTTTTGATGCCTTATTAGGTGCCTTGAAAACTGGAAAAATCGATTTGATCATTTCAGGTATGGCGCCAACACCCGAACGTCTAAAAGAAGTTAACTTCTCTCATCCTTACATGACTGTCCAGCAAAAAGTGGTTGTCAGAAAAGATGATAAAGATAGATTTCAATCGACAAATGATTTTGATGGTGTGAAAGTCGGCGTTCAAAAGCAAACGACGCAAGAAGAACTAGCAAAAACCGAATTAATTGGTTCTGTGCCGACTTCTTTGCAAAAGGTTCCTGATATCATCATGAACTTAAAGAATAAAAAAGTAGAGGCCGCTGTGTTAGAAGGCCCTGTAGCAGAAGCCTATGTGGATCGAGATACTAATTTAACTTTTGCAGATGTCACATTCGAACAAGGAAAAAAAGACGCAGCTGTCGCTATTCCAAAAAATGCACCAGTTTTAGAACAAAAAGTCAACGCTTCGATCCAAACAATCAATGACAATAACTTATTGGAAGGCTATAAAAAAGAAGCCGGAAAATTGATGTTTACAGATGATGAGAGTTTCCTTGGAAAATATGGCAAATTTTACATTAGCGGCGCTGGCTACACGATTTTCCTAGCCTTTATGGGTGTGTTATTCGGTGCGATCTTGGGTGGCTTGCTAGCACTAATGAAATTGTCTAAATCAAAAATTCTGCGCGGTATTGCAATTGCATATATCGAATATGTCCGTGGTACTCCTTTATTAGTACAAATTTTTATCGTTTACTTTGGTACTGGTGTATTAGGACTGGACTTATCGAAAATCGCAGCTGGTTGTATAGCCTTGGCCCTAAATAGTGGTGCCTATGTCGCTGAAATCGTTCGTGCAGGAATCAATGCTGTAAACAAAGGACAGTTAGAAGCCGCTCGTTCTCTTGGTATGAATCAGCCACAGGCCATGCGTTATATCATATTACCTCAAGCAATCAAAAATATCTTACCAGCACTTGGAAATGAATTTGTAACAGTTATCAAAGAATCTTCCGTTGTTTCAGTTATCGGTGTTTCTGAATTGATCTTCCAAGCCGGAAATGTACAAGGAGCCAGCTTCAAACCATTCTTGCCATATCTTGTTGTATCATTGATTTACTTTGTGTTGACCTTTACTATTTCCCGCCTATTAGGTGTTGCTGAAAGGAGAATGAGTACTAGTGATTAATATTAAAAATTTACACAAAACCTTTGGAAAAAATGAAGTCTTAAAGGGCATAGACTTAGATGTCAAAGCTGGAGAAGTGGTCGTGATCATCGGCCCATCTGGTAGCGGAAAAAGTACATTTCTTCGCTGTTTGAATTTACTGGAACAACCAACAGCCGGTGTGATCGAATTTGAAGGAAAAAACTTACTGGATAAAGATACGGATATTGATGCTTTGCGTCAAAAAATGGGCATGGTTTTTCAAAACTTCAATCTTTTCCCGCATAAAACTGTATTGGACAATCTAACGATCAGTCCGATCAAAGTCAAAAAAGAATCACCTACAGCGGCAAAAGAAAAAGCCCTAGCCCTATTAGAGCAGGTCGGCTTAAAAGATAAAAGCAGCAGTTATCCATCAAGTCTATCTGGTGGCCAACAACAGCGTGTAGCGATCGCCCGAGCTTTAGCGATGAACCCGGATGTAATGTTGTTCGATGAGCCTACATCTGCACTTGATCCAGAAATGGTTGGCGAAGTTTTATCTGTAATGAAAGCCTTAGCCGTCGAAGGAATGACTATGGTCGTTGTGACACATGAAATGGGCTTTGCCCGGGAAGTAGCAGATCGCGTGATTTTTATGGATGCTGGGATCGTTCAAGAAGAAGGAACTCCAGAAGAAATATTCGGACAACCAAAAAATCCAAGAACACAAGACTTTTTAAGAAAAGTACTATAATAGCGCAGAGGGCTGAGTAAATGATCATTCATTTACTTTGCCCTCTTTAACAATTAGCAAATTAGGAATAAAATAAATAAAGTAAGCATAACGTAACAGGAGGAAAAACATGGACATTTCAAACATTGCTCAACGTCACCAAACGCCAGCAGAAAATATTCTAATGGATATTGCTACTTTAGCAAAACAAGTACCAGATTTACTGGATCTATCAATTGGAGATCCCGATTTGATCACCGATGAAACGATCATCAACGCAGCATTCAACGATGCGAAAAAGGGCCATACAAAATATACTGCTTCAGGCGGTAGTCAAGAATTTCTCGAAGCTGTTTCAGCTTTCTATCAAAAACAGTACGGGTTATCCTTTGATACTTCACAAATTCGTGCTACAGTTGGTGCTTTACATGGGATGTATTTGACTTTACAAGTTCTGTTAGACCCTGATGATGAAGTAATTATTCACGAACCTTATTTCTCACCTTATAAAGATCAAGTGATCTTCGCAGGTGGAAAACCAGTGTTCATTCCTACTTATGAAGAAGATGGATTTCAAATCAACATCGAGGTCTTAAAAGCAGCGATCACTGACAAGACAAAAGCAATCATTATCAATTCGCCTAACAATCCAACGGGTGCTGTTTTTTCACCTGAAACCTTTAAAGCAATCGCAGAACTTGCGATCGAACATAATTTTTATATTCTTTCAGATGAAGTCTATGAAGCTTTTTGTTTTTATGATGAGTTTGTACCCATGGCTTCTTTTGCACCAGAACATACGATTACTTTCAGCAGCTTTTCAAAAGCTTTTGCTATGACAGGTTGGCGAATCGGCTATATGATCGCACCAGATTATATTAATGAAGCTGCTAAACTAATAAATGAAAGTATCACGTACTCAGCTCCAAGCCCATCGCAGCAAGCTGGGATTTATGCTCTTACTCATGCTGAGCAGTTGGTTCCTAAGGTAGTCTCTGTGTTTAAAGAACGTTTAGAGTATCTAGAGCAACGAATCGCTCAAATTCCTTTTCTATCTTTGCATCCAGTGAAAGGCAGCATGTACGCCTTCATCAATATTTCTAAAACAAATCTTACTTCTGTTCCTTTTGTTGAAAAAGTATTGAAAGAAACCAACGTCCTGATGATACCAGGGAAAGCATTTGGTGAAACTACTGGCGATGAGTATGTACGTTTGGCTGCTACTCAGGATATCAGCGTTTTAAAAGAGGCCTTTGACCGAATAGAAAAGATGTCCTTTTAACTTAAAAAGAGTTATCCCTTTCCAAAAAACACTGAAAAGGACAACTCTTTTTTATTTCTATTCACTATCTGACAAAGCATTATAAAGTATGATCATTGTCGTAATAATACAGACTACGATCTGGATCAATAGATTATCTGAAAAATTTTCAGTGAGTTTGATCGTGGTGATCGCCAAAAGGAAACAGATACTGAAAATTAGCGCTAGCTTCATTCGCTTGAGCCCTTGCTGAATTCGAAAAACAGTTTCAACAGGAATTCCCTTTTCTTTTGCAATTGCTCTTATTTTTCGCTTATTGACAAGTTTCCAAAAAATTTCTCGATAGAGCTTTTTAGCTTCTGACTTTCTGCTAAATACAGTATAACTTTCCCTGTTTTTTTCATTTTCTCGATTCATTTTGACACTAATTACTCTTGGATGCAATAAGCGATCATTTCCGGCAACCCAACTGAGTACTTGCTGCCACTCACGTAATGTCAGTTTTGGTGAGCTCAAAACAATTAGCTCCACCTGTAATTTCTCCAATTCGCTGAATAGTTTAAGTAGTACTTGATAGTCTCTCGATATTACCTCTAAAGAGAATATAACCAAACTATCTCCTGATTCTGAGTAATCCAATAATCGTTGCAGCTCGCTGTCAGCTTTCCATATCCACTCATAGCCTTGATCCATATCCAAAAAAATTTCGTCTACTTCATATGATTCCAAAATATCATATTGTTGATCTACTTTATGCCCATGAACATAACCTAATTTCATCTTCTTTACTTCCTCTGCTCACTTCTTTTTCGTAACGCAGATCGTCCCTTCTTTTTTGACACAAACTTGTGTGATATCTGCTCGACCTTATCCGTCAAGGCTGTAGTTTTTTGGATAATATACACAAGCAGTAAGCTGTGAATAAAAATGATGATTGACGATACAATCAATAGTATATACATGCCTATCCTCCCAAAATTGAGATTAAAAGTGATAGTTCAAGTTTTTTCTCCAGCAGCATTATTAGCTAGTGTGGATATCAATATCTTCTTTTAAACTACACCGAAACATACTGCACTAAATCTACCTACTTCATTTGGATCTCTCCTAATTTATTTCGTTGATAATCCCAATTATAAGGGACTGGCGAACGCCCTTTCTCAATAGAAGGTTCTACATAAATAGTTAACCAATAGCCAGTAGTTTCAGTAATATCTAAACGAATTTCACCATTTACCCGTATCCCACTATCATGAATACTGTTGTCTTTAGTGACTGTATAACCACTGTATGAATAATATTCAGGAGGAAATACCTTTACAGAAACTTGATGATGGGTTGCCTGCTTTGCAATGACCACACTTGTGTATGACACTTGTTCCTGCACTACTCCGGAATCAACGGCTACATTAAACAAATTACTTTTTTTATCTATGTATCCGTTATCTAGCTGTAAATATCCTTTTTTTGGTACAACAATTTCCTCCTGACTTGCTAGTACAACTTGTCTAAGATTCAATTGAATCAATTTATTGTAATAATAAGTGACTGTCATATTTTGAGTGACGCTATCAATCGAAACAGTTGTCTCATCTGTACTTGGTACAGCTTCTGCACGGTCGATCTGATAGCTATCTACAGCATAACCGTTCAGATTTTTGATCCGTTGAGTATAATGGTCTCCCTTGACTATATCTTTATACGTTTCCGGTTGAAGCTCTTTTCCTTCTGTATCTAGGTATCTTTCAGTGACTCTAGCCAATGGTATTAGATCTTTGAGCGGGATCGTCTTCACTCCACTAACATTATTTGCACGGTCAACAGTAACCACATGTAGATATTTATTATAATCAGCTAAACCATTGATACCGCTAATTATTCCTTTTGTATTGTATGTAACTAAATTTGCATCTTTTAAGGGATCATAGTCTACTGCACTTTTATCTGTTGTTCCTTGAGGTGCTACATAAATATCATAACGATCAGAAGCGATTCGACCAAATTCATCTTTGTATCCTATTACAGTAGTGTTTAAATTGGATGCTGCAGAATTATCGATCTTATAAAAATAACCAGCAATATTACTAGTGATGGTTTCTTTCACTACATCAGATTTTTTCAAGCCATCATCTCTTGTATCCGCTTCTACATACCACTGATACTCTTTTCCTACATCAGTACTATCGATTTCTATACTAAAATTCTCTATACTAGTATTTGGCATCGGAGCAGCAGTTGCTAGCTTAGGGGCCCGATCATCCTTTACTGTGTAATCTTGTGCTGTTGTTTCTAAAGATACTTGAGCTAAATTATATAAGGTATTCGCAATGATCTTGCGCTCATCCATCGTTGATTGACCATTACTATGTCCTGTTTGAATCATTCCTAAATTGTTGTTTGTAGCTAAATAAAAGGTGGCATCAGCGCTACCATCTCCAGGCTTATTCCAGTTATATGGTTCTTGAAATTCCAGCCATTTGATCGTACTGGAGCCAGGTAAAATCCCCTGTCCCCAAGTATGGGTCAAAGGTATCGTTAAGGTTAAATCATTTTGTAGTTCAAATGGATATTTCATCAAATAGCCATTGTTATTGATTTTTACAGATGTACTACCAAGTTGAAAAGATGATGCTTGTAGTTTGAACCCTAATTGACTGGCAAAACTATTAAAATTAGTATGCCCTCGATCATTCGGAGTGATCGTATCGTGTCCGAATAATACACCTCTACCGCTATCGATGTATGCTTGTGTTGCATTTTTTGCCGCGACTGAAATATCTACATGATTGTTATAATCCCATGAACCAAACATAATAACATCATATAAATACTCCCCTTTAGCATTTTTTAGATGGCTATCAGGATCCAACCCAAAAACCATTTGAGCAACATAACTTACCTGTATCAATCTATCTCCTTTTGAATTTTTTAGCCCTAAACTATCCATCCAGGTTTTTAGATTTCGTGCATCTACTGTATCTGGATAAATATTTAAAACTTTGATCGTTTTTCCGTAATTCATAGAACGAGCATTCCAAGTTACACCATCTTCTGATTGAAACAATTGATAACCCGACTGTTTTAATCCATTAACAGCGCCCCACTCTAAAAAAGAATAACTTTTTTTCTCAGTTCCATCCCAACGATTTTCAGCTTTTAAAGAAAATTCACCTTTATTGATGATCGTAAAAGCCCTTAAATTGCCTTGACTCACAAACAAATAACCTCCAACAACCAAAGCAAGCAACAATAAAAACAACCATTTTACTTTTATTTTCTGGTTCAAATTTTGCTCTCTTTTTTTCATATTCTCTCCTTTTGATCACTACTTATCAAATCAATGATTTCTCCATTAAAAACACTCATTTCATAAGTGCTGAGTATAAAGGCAATCATGGAATATACATCCCATGTGCCTATTTTTATTCAGCTTTAATAGCCAGCTGTTTGTCGATGTCCAGCAATTCCTTCTGAACAGGTACCGCTCCTTGCCACCAAGCATCACGATAGGAATATTTATTACAATCGATTGCTTCCACTTTTACCAATAAACTAACCTTCGCTCCATGGTATTCTGCTCCTAGACTACTTTTCAAAGTTACTTGCGTAAATAAATTCTTCGCCGCATGACTCACTCCAGGTTTTAAAATATCCATATAATAATAGTATCCATCTTCACCCAATCGCCACTGGCTAGTATTCACATCCAGCAATACCTCATCCCCGATTTTTGATGGTAAAAGTCTTCTCACACCTTCTTTTTCTATACTAATTTCCGGCTGCAGCAAAACACGTACAAATTGATCGAGTGTTCCTGTATTGGTGATATCGACTTTCTTTGCCACTGCTTTATTTGGTAAAATCGTTGTCGGTTCAGTAAACACTTCATCGATTTTTGTTTGCTGATTTCCGATCTGAAAACGATTCACTTTTTCTTCCTGCATCGTCATCGCAGCATAAACCGTGATTCCCCCCATTATTAAACACAGAACAAAAAACGGTAATAACCAGACAAAATAAATCGTTTGTTTTTGCTCTTTCATCTTAAGTCCTCCTAATGTACTTTATCACGGTACATAGCTTCCACATGCGAACCAGCAGGAATCTCCCAGTCCTCCAACAAAGATTTCGTACTGTCATGGCTGTCCATAATAGGGACCAGCTGATACAATGAGCCTTTATATTTATTCGGCAAATTCTTGTCCAAGCTCACATTCTGAATCAATTCTTTTGTTTTTTCCTTTGGTTTTAGCATTTCTGAATAATAGAAATACCCTTCTGAATAGTACCAATAATGTTTTCTCTCATTATTTGGCTGATTGTCCTTATCAAAAATATCCGGATTATTGAAATTGATCATCAAATATTTTAGACCATCGGCTGGTCGGTTTCCGTTGTAGATATATGCTGTGTTTGGTTTTGATTTATCCCCTTTGTAAACTTCGGCTACAGTATAATACTGACCAGCCTTAAGCTTATACGTACGGCCTTTTTCCCATGTCTCTGCATCATCTCCAGACATGTCTGTTCCACTCGATACAGCACTGATTTTTAATCCGCCATTTCCTGTACCATCAACCATATCTAGTTCAAAATGAGCAAGAAATTCATAAAGAGAGACTCGGACAAATGCAGGAAGCTGTCCGTCATTTTTGATAAGTAATCTTTTTTCTGTTACTGTACCTGGGCTCCACTGCAAATTTGGGGTAAATGATTCATCGATCACAACAGAAAATTGTTTACTATTAGGCTTATTTCGATTGATCCGGTCATCACTATATGTAATCCAAGAGTATGTAGTCCCTACGACAAGCAATAAGCTTAAAACAATAGAAAATAAGCCCCACAACAATTTATGTGTGTGAATAATTTTTAATAGACGTTTTCCTTTTTTCATTTGCAGCCCCCTTTCACGATCCTTTTTTACTTGGTTCTTCTTTATGCTTCTTCCATAGCAGAATGCTGATCAACACCAATAGTAATCCTGTTAAAATCTTATAAATCAAATTTCTGATTTCTTCCCCTGTCAGAGGAAACATCCCCTTAGACTGTTCTTTTTCCTTAGACACTGGCTCCTTACTTGTGGAAGTCAGTGTTTCGGGTTGATTTTTTGTGGCGACAAATGTCCAATGATAAAGTAATTGGCTTTCTTCTTTAAAATCAGCTGCTGTAAAATTTTTATCGACATCAAAACGAGCAGTTAAAATTTGATCTGTTCCATACTCACATGTTCCGATGATCAATGGCTGAACTGTCCAATCAAATTCTCCATTGCCTAATAAAGGTCCCTGATATAAAACCTTATCATCCAAGGTCAAAGTCAAAGTAATCAGCTGATTAAAATCGATAAGCCCTTTCGATGAGTCTGGCGTAACTAAAATTCCCAATTCAAATGGTTCTTTGATATCTAAACCGCGAATCGTAATTATTTTTTCATAACTTTCTCCCGGCAGAACATTTGGCAAATCGACATAATATTCTCCTTCCGAAGAAGCAGATATCCCCGTCTCATCGCCAATGATCAATCCTGGAGGAAGGGTTTGACTTGCAACAGCTAAAAGCGTTCCGCTATTAAAAGTGATCATAATGCTTACTAAGCTATATAAAACTAGACTCGGCAGACGTTTTTGTACCAGTAATTGCAGCATGATTTTTCCCCTTCCTAATTTATCCTTCTAAAAAAATTAACTTGCTGCTTGGCCTGCTAGATATTCAGTGATCGTTTTTGTCTCTGAACCATCTGCGCCTTGTAAACTCCAACCAGTCGTATCTGTCAAGGCTTCTTTTGTCGCTTGAATAGCCTCCATTTTTACGATCAAGTCATATGTTGCATTTGTATATTCCGTTCCTATTGCATTTGTAAATACTAATTTTTTCAACAAGTGCGGAGTTGTAGCACCTGAATTGATCGGGCTTGTGAAATAGAAATAGCCATCTTCTTTATTGTATGCCCACTTATTATTTGCTAAAGCTGTCGTTACAGTCATATCCGTCCCATATTCTATATGAATTCCGCTGATGCCCAAAGCTGCTTTATCTGCTTGAACACCTTTTTTATCTGATGAAGCTGTTGGAATTTGTTCAGCTGCTGTTGCAGGTGCCGCTGCTGGAATGCTCGTAAGACCCAAAGTTGTTGCTTTATAGTCATAATCTACATCGTATTTCTTTCCTGCACTCCCCAGTAGAGAGGCTTTTGCAGCAGTTGCTTCAGCTGATGCACCTTCTAGTGTAGATGCCGCCCAGTTGGCTACGTTATTACTGTAACCACCTTTATAAACAGAATACTCAGCTTTATTCATGACAAATTCCCAGTCTTCTGCTGATGAGCCGACCGTATTGCCGCTTTTCACAGAAATGTCTGTCGTCATTGCCTGAAATTTCCCAGAACTATACTCGAAAAATGCAGAATAGCTAAACGTAGTATTTTCATCGCCAGTCACAGGATCTTTTGTGACAGACCCTTTTGCATAGACTTTAACTCCAGTTGGTAAAGCCGCTCCTTGACTGTCTTTTACTTTTCCTGTCACATCTGTATAACCACTGCCGGCTGCTGTATACTTTTCACCGTCAAATTCTACAGGTACATCATCTGACATTGCTGGTGTAGCACTCTTTTTCCAACCTTCAGTCCGATTTGTCACTGCACCTTTTTCTGTTAGATAATTTAATACTTCTTCATAAGACACGCGCACAAAAACAGGCGTATTCCCAGAATTTGTCACTGCTACTTCTTTCGTTGCATCAGTTCCTGGTACGATCGGCTTTGGATTCCACAACTCTTCAACGCTGACACTACCGTCTTTGATTGCTGCAGTCTTCACACGGTTGATTCGTTGATCTTGAGAATTGATCCACGCAAAAGTACCTGCTCCTGCTGCCAATAATGCTAAAAGTGCAGCAGCTACCAACTTTTTCTTTTTGTTCTTTTTCATTTTTCTTTATCCTCCTAAAGATAATAATTTATATTCTCACGCCGCCATCAAAAGACGACGTGCTAATATCACTGTCCATATGCTGGATGTTTTGTTGTCTTTTTTCTTCTGATATATTCTTCTTTGGGTGAAAACAAATAGGCTTTCAATACTAAGAAAAATCCGTATAAAGAAAGAACACAGATCAGACATGCCCAAAATTCTTCCCGAATAAAATCTAAAAGATTACCGATTTTTGGAACTGCTACGATCACTTTACCTAATACACGATCTGCAGCTATCGGCGGATCATTACTTTTGTTAGCATCCCCCTTAGTGATCAAAAAATCACCTTTTTCACCATTCAGCTCATCTTTACGATCGACCATTCTGTGTGTCAAATAGCGGGAACCATCGCCAACAGCAAACGTCACGATGTCATCTTTCTTTACTTTTGTTCCATCTGTCATTTTGACGATCACGATATCCCCAGCATAAAAACCACCCTTTGGACCATTTTCTTGCGGGACCATCGAATTCGTCAACACTGTATAGAAACGATAGCCGAAAATCGAAGCTGTAGATTTTGAACTGAAGGAAAACATCACCGCCATCATAATAATTCCGATGGTTACTACGTAAAAAAATAAGTTGCTAAAAAAAGAAAAAATCATGATTGCTGGTTTTTTTTCAGTAACTTGGGGATCTTGTCTGTCATGACGCCTTCTCATCCTCTGATTTTGAAAAGGTTCTTCTTTACGAATTCGCTGACGCCTAGCAGCTTTATCTCTTCTTTCAAAGGAGGTGCCTTTTTTTCTATCCGTGTTTGGTTTTGATTTTCGTCTCGGTTTTATATCAGCTTCATCATATTTTCCAACCTTCGGACGTACCTGATCATAGTCTGTTCTATTCTGGGAACGACGCTTAGGACGCTGCTTTGTAGGTACTCTTTCACTAAAATTATCTAAATTTTTGGCAGACGTTCTCTTTGACATATTCTTCCCTCCCACTCATTACTTTTTCTACTACTACATAAGAAAAACTCTAACTAGATATCAATAAGGTTACCTAAATGTAATTATTTTTTACCACCTAAAAAAATGATACTACATGTTATTTTTTAAATCAATGGATTTTTGATTTTCCTTAAAAATCTATTTTATTAATGCTTGGAAAGTTATTAAAAATGCTTTTAAACACAACTAAATCTATTTTGTTATATATACATAAAAATAAAAAACAGAGTTTTAGTTATTTTAAAACAAACAAATAAATGTAATTTAACGTTATTTTAAAAATTGAAAAAGAGGCGATTACATATATAAATAAATTAATTTTATGAACAGAAAAAAACTGTATGGAATAACTTTGTTCAGTTATTCCATACAGTTCATTTTTTTCAGTATTTTTTTATGCTTCAAATAGACTACGCGTCGCTTCTCTGATTTTTTGTGCTACATAAGGATTATTCATCGTGTACAAGTGAATACCATCTGCACCCTGAGCAACCAAATCTACAATTTGATTAATTGCATAAGCAATGCCGGCATCTCTGATCGCTTCTGGGTTGTGTTCATAGCGCTCCATCATCTTCAAAAATTTTGTTGGCAGAGTCACATTCGACATTTTTACCATCCGTTCAATTTGCTTCTTATTTACGACAGGCATGATCCCTGCTTGAATCGGTATATCGATTCCTGCTATCTCACATTTTTCTTTAAAAGTATAAAAGTAGTGATTATCAAAGAATAATTGTGTGATCAGTTGATTCGTCCCCGCATCTACTTTTCGTTTCAAATTTTGAATATCTTCTACCGAACTCGCGGCATCACTATGCGTTTCAGGATAGCAGGCACCGATGATATTGAATTGTCCTTGTTCATGAATAAATGTAATGAGATCATTCGCATAAACAAAGTCTTTCTTAGGTTCTTTGTCAGGCAAAATATCCCCTCTCAATGCCAAAATATTCTCGACCTTCTTCTGTTTTAATTCATCCAAAATTGCGATGACCTCATTTTTAGAAAAATTGACAGCAGGTAAGTGAGCCACACTTGGCAAAAATTGTTCTTCTTGTATTTTTTGAGCAATATCTGCTGTACTTAAATTATTTCCTGTGCCGCCAGCGCCTAATGTAACACTGATAAAATCAGGCTGTTGTCCTTTTAAACGTTCTAACGTATGATAAATCGTCTCTACAGGAGCTGTTCTTCTTGGCGGAAATATTTCAAAAGAAAAAACGGTTTTTTCTTTAAACAAGGCATCTGTTCTCATTTAAATCCCTCCACGTACCTGTTTAGCTGCGAGAACTAAATTTTTCAAGCTTGCATGTGTTTCGGGCACTCCACGCGTTTTCAATCCACAGTCCGGATTGACCCAAACTTTTTCAACAGGCAACTTTTTTAAAATATTATGGATCGTCTTTTCTATTTCTTCGACTAAAGGCACTCGTGGTGAGTGGATATCATAAACACCAGGTCCCACTTGTGTTTGGAAATCAATAGCTTTCAAAGCATCTAAAATCGTTAAATTTGAACGAGAGGCTTCAAACGAAATCACATCTGCATCCATATTATCGATATCCCGAATAATATCCGCAAACTCGCTATAACACATATGTGTATGAATTTGAGTCGTTGGTTGGACTTTACTGTGCACTAAACGAAACGCCGGAATCGCCCAATCCAAATATTCAGAATGCCAGTCGGATTGACGCAACGGTAATTTTTCCCGTAAAGCTGCTTCATCGATCTGAATGATCTCGATCCCATTAGCTTCTAGATCCAAAACCTCTTCCTGAATAGCTAAAGCTAGCTGCAATGTCGACTCTTTCAAACTAATATCTTCTCGCGGAAATGACCAGTTCAAAATCGTTACAGGTCCTGTCAACATTCCTTTCATAGGCTTATCTGTCAAGCTTTGAGCATATTTAGAATATGAAACTGTCATTGGATTCGAACGTGACACATCCCCCCAGATGATCGGCGGCTTCACACAACGAGTGCCGTATGATTGTACCCATGCCTTTTCAGTAAACAAATAACCATCCAGACTCTCGCCAAAATACTCTACCATGTCATTTCGCTCAAACTCACCATGAACAAGAACATCTAAGCCAATTTCTTCTTGAAAGGCGACACATTCAGCAATTTTTTCTTGATTGAACGCAGTATATTCTGCTTCTGTGATCTCACCTTTTTTGAATTTAGCTCGATTTTGTTTTACCTCTTTGGTTTGCGGAAATGAACCAATAGTTGTCGTTGGTAAAATCGGCAGATTCAATTTGTCTTTTTGAATAGCCGCACGTTCTACCAAGACTGGCCGACGAACAAAATCATCCTCTGTCAAACGTTCGATTTTCTGTGCCAATTGTTCATTTTTAGTATAGCGTTCCTGTTTAAATAAGCTGATATTTTTTTCTAATAACGCTTGATTAAGATGCTTGTCTTCATTGATTTTCTTCACATTATTGATTTCAGCCAATTTCTCAACAGCAAAAGCAAAATGTTTCGTTACATCAACGCCCAAAGAAGTTTCATTTTTTAGTGTAAAAGGAACGTGCAGTAACGAACAAGACGTATTTAAAACAATCTCACCGGCTGATTGAAGCTTTTCGATCAGCGCTAACGATTTTTGATAGTCATTTGCCCAAATATTCTTCCCATTTATAATTCCTGCAAAAAGTAATTTATCTTTTGGAAAACCATATTTTTCCACTAATTCTAATGTTTTTCTTCCTTCAACAAAATCTAGACCGATCCCATCAAAAGGAAGATCAACTAATTCCTGATACACATCTCGAACGTCTCCAAAATATGTCTGAACTAAAATATTTAGATCGCCTTTTTCAGCAAGCAATGCTTGATACAATGTCTTAAACTGCTTGCTTTCTTCTTGTGTCAAATCTAAGACTAATGCTGGTTCATCGATCTGAAGCCATTCGCACTCTTCTTTGGATAACTCTGTAAATAATTGACTGTATGCTGAAATAGCTGCTTGATAAAAATCTTCGGCACCTTTTTGCCCGTGATAAGTAGCCAATTTTAATAATGTAAAAGGACCCAATATCGTTGGACGTGTCTTGATTCCTAGGGTTTTCGCCTCTTTAAAGGTATCGACTAGCGTACTGCCAACTAGCTGAAGTTCCGTTTCATCATCAATTTCCGGAACCATGTAATGATAATTGGTATTGAACCATTTCTTCATTGCTAATGCCGTTACATCACCAGCTTCACCTTGATACCCTCTTGCCAATGCAAAATATGTTTCAAGCGGTGACAACTCTAACTCTTTATATTTTTTCGGTACTAAATTCAGCAAGACTGCTGTATCCAATGTTGTATCGAAAAAAGAAAAATCACCACTGGGGATGAAATCGATTCCCTGATCGACCAAAAGCTGCCAATGCTTTTTCCGCAACTCTTTTCCCGTAGTCTCCAGTTCATCCGCTGTGATCTCTTTTCTAAAATACTTTTCTGTCGCAAATTTTAATTCCCGTAATTCCCCAACTCTGGGAAAGCCAATAATCGATGTTTTCATACATTTCCTCCTTCAAAAGGTATTTCAACTACTTTACCACGAGAAAGAAATATAGGATAACACTTATTTTCTATCATTTAATATAGTTTTTAGCTATATTAAAAAAATAAACAAAAAAATTACGCTGCTCTTCTTTGAGCTGCGTAATTCTCTCATCTGCCTTATTAGCTATTCCATTTGACCTTTTAAATATTCTCTTGCCTCTTTATTGACCATTTTAAGATCAACACCTTGCTTAGTTGCGGCAAATAGACAACCACAATAACATTGACGATAGACATCGTATTCTTTGCAAAGCTCGATCGAACGCTTATATCCATTATTCTTTTTAAAATCACTTGGTAGATAGTTTGTTGCATAAAATTTTTGAATATCGATCCCAATTTCATTGATCAATTGACTATTTTTCTTTGGTGACAAAGTCAGCGCACTGCCAAAATAATCATAGCCTAATTCTTGTGCCTTCTCAGCAACGATATCCAAGCGCATGTGAAAACAAGCAGAACAGCGTTTGCCACCTTCTGGTTCTTCAGACAAGTTATTTACTTTGACCATCTGCATGAAATCATTAGGTTCATAAGGGGCAGATAAAAAGTGAACATCATTATTCGTTCGTTCATTGAACGTTTCCACAAATTGTTTTTGAACGATTTCACGCCGCAAGTATTCTGCCCGAGGATGGATATTGGAATTTGCAAAATAAATCGTCACATCCGCGTATTTCGTTAAGTACTCAAGTGTATACGTACTGCAAGGTGCGCAACAGCTATGAAGTAAAATAGTTGGGCGAATCGCCCGTTTTTCCCAATCTGCAATCAGCTTTTGCAGGACACGATCATAATTGATCTTTTGATTTGGAGATAATTTTTCCGTTATTTCTGTTACGTTTATCACCTAAATCACCTCCAAGATTTGTTGTACGATACGTTCTATTTTACTTCTTCTATTCCTATTTATCTACTCTCTTAGCAAAAATGAATGCAATTACCTATACTCGATACAATAAATATAACAGTCTTTTTTATTACAATTGTATTGCAAAAACATTTCTTTAAAGTTACAATAGATATATCAAAAGGAGGTTACACAATGAAAAAATCAACATTACTTATGGCAACTCTACTATTAATAACGTTAAGCGCGTGCGGTGGGAAAAAGGAGAGCAAATCTGAACAACCAAAAACATCTACTCAAGTAGTGACAACGGATACTAAAGCCAAAACAGATGCTACAACAAAAACAGATGCTACAGTAACAATCGAGACTACCGACACAGTAGATGTGACTCCATCATCGGTTAACGAAGAAACCAACACTGAAACAAGCACTACTGCTGAAACTACTCCTAAAGATCCGCAAACGATTTACAATGCACTAATGGGCGAATGGCGTTCAACTGAAAATGACGCTAACGGGATACAATGGTCCGCTTCATTTTCAGGTGAAACTGCAAGCATAGCACCAATGTCAGGTGTAGGAGGTGCTTTTTCTATTAAATTAGCAGCTTTAAATTGGGACGAACAAAATCAAAGCCTACTCATCACAAATGAAGTGTATGACGCAGAAGGAAATCACGTTCCTGATAATGACTTCACATTGACTGTTCATGACATCGATTTAGAGAATTTCTCCCAAATGTCTGTTTCAGGCTCTTTCTTCGGTCCCTCTGATTTGACTTATCATAGAGCTTAATAGTTTAACAAAAAGAGTGAGACAAACGTCAAACAACAGTTTGTCTCACTCTTATTTTATTTTGTTACTTTAAAATAATCAATATGTGCATGCTCATAATCCATGACTTCAAAAGTAAATTCATTAAATACGAATCGATCCCCAACTGTAATTTGAGTATTTTTTTGTTCAACAATAAATCCTGCTAAGGTCGACATTTCAGACGTTTCAAATTCTGGTATTTTAACTTTGAAATAACGCTCAAAATCGTCCAGCGTGATTTTTCCTGAGATGATATACGTATTCTCTGACTCTTTTGCGATCAGAGCCGTTTCCAAATCCGTTTCATCACGAATATCTCCAACAAGTTCTTCTAAAATATCTTCGATCGTGACCATTCCAGTAGTTCCGCCATATTCATCTTTTAAAATCGCGATATGTTTTCCCTCTTTACGCATCATTGTCAACAAGGTTTTGATAGGTGTTGTCGCTAGAGCTACGATCGGTTCTTCGACTAGATCACAGACTTTTCTTTCTCCATCTACAAAAGATTCTCTGATCAATGTCGGCAAGGTAACATAGCCCAGTACCTGGTCTTTTGACTCTTCGATCACAGGATATCTTGTGTGTCCTCGTTTTAAAGAATGCTGTATCGCTTGTGTGACCGTTTCATCCGCCTCAAAAACTTCCATCGATGTCCGATCGACTTGAATTTCTTTTGCGAGGGTATCATCAAATTCAAAGACATTCTCCATATAATGATACTCTTCCTTTGTGAGCTCACCTTTTTTATAAGAATCGACTGCCACAAAAAGTAATTCCTCTTGAGTCAAGGTTTCTTCACCTTCTGAAACTAGTTTGATCCCTAATAATTTTCCTAATCCAGCTGCCGAATGATTTAACAGCCAAATAAATGGATACATGATTTTATAAAAATAATGCAGCGGTTTAACTATAGCTAAAACAACTTTTTCTGTTTGCGCAATGCTATAACTTTTAGGTAATAACTCACCTACTACAACATCAACATAAGTAACCAATGCAAAACCTAAAATAATAGAAACCGTTCTGCTCAATGCTGCACTGATCGGTAAGTTGCCGATCAAAGGATGTAGTAAAGCAGCTACAGAGCCTTCACCGACCCAACCAATGATCAATCCAGTCAAAGTGATCCCTAACTGACTTGCCGATAAATAAGCATCTAAATGATGTGTGACGTGGATCGCCAGTTCAGCATTTTTGACCCCATCTTTTTTTAATTGTTCCAATCTAGACATTCGAATCTTCACTAGAGCAAATTCACTTGCTACAAAAAAAGCAGTAACAGCGATCATTAAAAATAAAATAAAAAAATTAATTGCAAGCATTTCCTACACCTCGTTTTTCTTCTCTGTGCTCATTATACTTGTCTAATCCAAATTGTGCGAATAAGAGCAATCAAAAAAACTTCAGCCCGATCAACGGACTAAAGCTTTTTGACGTTATAACACAGGTTTTCTTTCTCTTAATCGTGTTTTACGTGTATCACCAATGATCAATGGTACAGACTCATATTTCACTTCACTATATTCCAGACCAAACCAGTTTTCCGGAGTGGTCGTCCATTTTTTGATTGCCAGCTTCAATTGCATGATTTGACGATCCCATTTTTTTAACTCAGTAACTTTTGAAAGCTCTTCCCGAATAATGATAAATTGGAAATCCCCTACCTCACGACCAGGAGTCAAGGAATATCTTTGTGGCTGTTTTGGTAAACGCCCGTCTTTCATCAAATCATGAACGATTTGGCGAATATAGATATTTACTTCTTGAGCCACATGGAAGCCTAGATACAATTGAACCTGAACGATAAAATCAGTTCCCATCATATCAACAGAATATTCTTTCGTAAAAGGATCGTCCGTTACTTCAACATTGACAAACCAATAAACATTTGCCCGTTTCGGCTGTTTATCTAAAATCGAATAAATAATTGGTCGGCCAATTTCTTCACCGATCAAATCAGGAGTCATGAAGACCACATTTGTTTGAGATTTTGGTACAGAAGTATCCTCTTTCAACATCCGCAATTGCTCCACATATTGCTTCAAAGGCACTGTATCTGATGTTTTCTCTTTGATGATATTGCCCCATTCCCAAATCGTCATCACACTAAGGATCAAAAGGGCGATCCCCACAGCAACGTAACCACCATGGAAGAATTTTGCAATACTCGACACAAAGAAAATCGATTCAATACTGCCGAAGAATAAAGTAATAAGATAAGCAATTCCGCGCGGTGCACCTTTTTGAAGAAGGTAGAACATAAGCAAAATAGTTGTCATCAGCATCGTTACTGTGATCGAAAGTCCATATGCGGCTTCCATATGTGTAGATGTTCTAAATGTTATTACGATCAATGAACAAATCAGCCATAACAGTGTATTCACAGCCGGAATATACATTTGACCGATATTCGCACCAGGATAAATGATTTTTAATCTTGGTAATAATTTTAATTTGATCGCTTCTGATACTAAAGTAAACGAACCTGAAATCAGAGCCTGTGAAGCAATGACTGCTGCGATCGTAGCAAACACAACTCCAAACAGCATCATGCTATTTGGCATCATTTGGAAAAATGGGTTCAAGTTTTCAATCGCTAAAATCGATGGATCATTTTTAGCACTTAAAATCCACGCAGCCTGACCTAAATAATTTAGTACTAAACAGACTTTGATGTACGGCCAGCTTGCACGTATATTATATTTTCCTACGTGACCTAAATCAGAGTACAATGCTTCTGCACCAGTTGTTGCAAGAAAGACATTCCCTAAAACAAAAATCCCCAGCTTATTTTCAGGGCTCATTAAAAGATGGATCGCATAATAGGGATTCAACGCCCGCAATACCGTCCAATCTTGTCCAAAATTGATCAGACCCATGATACCTAAAAAAGTAAACCAAGCAAACATGATTGGTCCAAATGCTTTACCAACAGCATCTGTCCCAAAGCGCTGCACTGAAAACAGCACAAGGATGATCACTAACGTAATGATCACAATAATATTTTGATCATTTCCGAAACGCTCGAAAAATATCGGAATACCACGTAATCCTTCTATTGCAGTCGTCACAGTCACAGCTGGAGTCAGGACACCATCTGCTAAAAGCGCAGCTCCTCCGATCATCGCCGGAATGATCAGATACTTCCCTTTTTTACGCACAAGCGTATATAAAGAAAAGATCCCTCCTTCACCATGGTTATCCGCATTCAAAGCAATCACAACATATTTGATCGTTGTTAAAATCGTCAGTGTCCAAAAAATCAATGACACCGCTCCAATAATAAAGTTCTCTGACACATTTTGAAGACCGCCATTATCTCCAACGATTGCTTTCATTACATAAAGCGGACTAGTTCCGATATCGCCATAAACGACCCCCATAGCCACTAAAAGACCAGCAGCGGTCAATTTCTGATGATGCGAAAACTTAGACTTCTCTCCCACAAGATTCTCCTCCTAAAATTAAAAGCTGAAAGAGCTCATTCAGTCTCGACTGAAAAATAGGGAATATTGAACGTGGTGCTTTTTACCACGAGCAATAGTCATCTTTTTTCCGAGAGACTAGCTCTTGAAGCTAGATGATGCAAAAGCTGAAAGAGCTCATTCAGTCTCGATCGAAAAATAGGGAATATTGGACGTGGTGCTTTTTGCCACGAGCAATAGTCATCTTTTTTCCGAGAGACTAGCTCTTGAAGCTAGATGATGCAAAAGCCGAAAGAGCTCATTCAGTCTCGACCGAAAAATAGGGACTATTGAACGTGGTGCTTTTTACCACAAGCAATAGTCATCTTTTTCCCGAGAGACTAGCTCTTGAAGCTAGATGATGCAAAAGCTGAAAGAGCTCATTCAGTCTCGACCGAAAAATAGGGACTATTGAACGTGGTGCTTTTTGCCACGAGCAATAGTCATCTTTTTTCCGAGAGACTAGCTCTTGAAGCTAGATGATGCAAAAGCTGTACAAGCTCGATCTGTCCCAAACGAAAAATAGGAAAATCTGAAAGTGATGTTTTTTATCACTGGCAGTTTTTATCTTTTTCCGAGGGAATAGCCTGTAAATCACAACGATACATCTTTCCAACCACTTTTTTTCAGATGTTTGTTCCCTTAAAAAGCAAAACAAGAGACCTAAGTGAAACGACACTTGGTCCTTACACTTAGGTCTCGCAATTTCATTCCTAGACCAGTGTTATTCACACTAGCTGTTGATCTAAGAACATAGTAAACTATGTCGCTACTCCCCTAAGATTTTTATTTGGTCAGCCAAATAAAAATAGTGGTTTTAATTTTTTATTTAATTAACAAAATCAATAAAAAAATAACTGATTTTGATAACAACTATAATACTCTCACACTATTTTAGCAAGTCTTTTTATATAAATATTTTTTATTCGTTTTTTCTACAAAAAAAGACCTAGAATATTGCCTTTGCTAAAGACAGTATTCCAAGCCATTTTATCCTCTTTTTTTTATTCTTCCTCTTCGTCTGAAGAATAATGGAATTTAATCATTTCATTCACAAAAATCGGCACGATAGAAAGACCAAAGACCAACAGCCAATGATTCATACCAATCGGCACTAAACCAAATAACTCTTGTGTAAATGGCAACAATGCGATCACTGTGGTAATAATCACAGCTAATACTGCCATTTCAAATAATGATTTGTTCGTTGCAAGTTTTACTCTAAAGATCGATTGAGTACTTCTGACATTGAATACATGTAAAATCGATGAGTAAGCTAAGATCAAGAAAGCCACCGTTTGGCCTACTTCATGGCTTGCATCAAAGAAATATGATACGGAATCAACATTTGCCCCTAAATAAAAACCAAAGAGTGTGATCACGGTGAAAACAAAGGCATTGATTCCGATTTTTTGCCATAAACCGCGCGCAAAAATCCCTTCATTTCTCGGAATTGGTGCTTCATCCATGATGCCAGCTTCAGCAGGTTCTTTCCCTAAAGCAAAACCTGGCAAGCCATCTGCAACTACGTTGACAAATAGTAGTTGTACCGCTGTGAACGGTGCACCCCAACCTAAAAGCATAGCAATCAATACAATAAAAATCTCTGAAATATTACAGCTCAGCAGAAAATTTACTGCTTTGCGGATATTTCTGTAAACTGCACGTCCTTGGGCTACTGCATCAACAATCGTAGCAAAGTTATCATCCGTTAAAATCATATCTGCTGCGCCTTGGGCTACGTCCGTTCCAGTGATCCCCATCGCACAACCAACATCGCTGGCCTTTAAAGCAGGGGCATCATTGACACCGTCTCCTGTCATTGCGACTACAGCTCCTGTCCGCTGCCATGATTTTACGATTCTAATCTTGTCTTCTGGTGTTACCCGTGCATAAACAGAAAGTGATTTTACTCGTTGATCCAGTTCTTCGTCAGACATTTGTTGTAACTCTGAACCAGTCAACGCTTCACTTTTGTCTTGTAAAATACCTAATTCTTTTGCAATTGCGCCAGCAGTCACCACGTGATCTCCTGTGATCATTACTGTTTTGATCCCCGCTTTTTTAGCTCTGGCAATTGCGCCTTTACTTTCAGGTCTCGGCGGATCGATCATCCCGATCAATCCTAATAGCCTTAAATTCTTCTCTAAGGCTTCAGAAGTAATTTCAGTAGGTTCTTCATCATATATCGCGTAACCAACAGCAATCACTCGTAAAGCCCTTTTTCCGAAACGATCATTAACTACAGCGGCCTGATCCAAATCACCAAAACGAAAACGGGTCAATAAGACATCAAAGGCTCCTTTGGTAACAGAAATATATTTTTTCCCCATTTTATGAACCGTCGTCATCATTTTGCGCTCTGAATCAAATGGAATTTCGCCAATTCTTGGGTATTTTTCTTCTAACTCAGCTTTTGTATGGTAGTTTTCTTCGACTGCACGCACAATTGCCGCCTCTGTTGGATTTCCTTGAATGACTAAATCGTCACCCTCTTTGTCCACGATCACATCCGTACAAAGAGCAGCCATTTTTAACACTTCCATCGCTTCATCTGTCATTGCGTCTTCTGTATCCGTCACTTCATCTCCACGAGACCAGACACGTCTGACACGCATTTTATTTTGGGTAAGCGTCCCTGTCTTATCCGAACAAATGACATTAGCGGTCCCGAGTGTTTCAACTGCTGGTAAACGGCGAATAATCGCATGTTTTTTCGCCATTTTCTGCACGCCAAAAGCCAGCGTCAATGTAACGATGACCATCAACGTTTCAGGTACAGCTGCGACTGCCAATGAAACAGCCGTCATAAACATTTCTAATAATGGTTCCCCTTGTAACTGTCCAATAATAAAAACAATCGCCGCGGCTCCTAGTGCAATCAGGCTGATTCGTTTTCCTAATTGATTTAAACGCTTTTGCAATGGTGTTTGTTGTGTCACATCGTCATTCAACAGACCCGCGATCTTACCCATTTCAGTTTGCATCCCTGTTGCTGTAACCACTGCTCTGCCTCGACCATTTGCAACTGTGCATCCTTTGAAGACCATGTTCAACTGATCTCCAAGTGGTGCATCCTTTTCTATTATGTATTCTGAATCTTTCTCGATCGGCTCACTTTCACCTGTCAGCGCTGATTCTTCCACTCTTAGTTGAGCCGTTTGAATCAAACGGGCATCTGCAGTGATCATCGCTCCTGATTCTAAAACAAGTATATCTCCTACGACAACAGCTTCTGCATCAATCGTTTCCACTTTGCCGTCACGTAAAACCGCACTACTTTGTTTATTCATGTTTTGAAGAGCTGCCAGTGATTTTTCTGCATTTCCTTCTTGAACGATCGCTAGTACTGCATTAATGATCACGATCGCAATAATCAGGATTCCCTCAAAGTAATCACCATGCTCAGTTGCGATCGCTGTATAAAACGAGATAGCTGCTGCAACTAACAAGATAATTGTTGTAAAATCTGATAAACTGTGGAAAAACTTTTTTAAAACGGAATCTTTCTTTGTTTCCTGAAACTTATTTGCGCCGTGTTCAGCTAATCGCTTTTTTACTTCTTGTTCCGTTAAACCTTGCTCTCTATTTGTATTTACCTCTTTAATAATTGTTTCGATAGGTTGTTTATATGCTTCCATCCTATCCCCCCATTCTTATTTTTTCCTTCTATTAATATAGTGGCTATATTCACTATAACATGTTTTTTTTTCAGACTTCAATAAATATGGGTAATTTTTCATTTTTCTTTCTAGCTTCCGCTACTATTTGACTAAATAATTTATAAAAAAAGAAGCTTTTTCGTTGAAAACGCTTACTTTTTATGTTACTATAATTATAGAAGGAAGGAGGACATATCAGTAGTATTGAAGAATTTCTCGAAGCGTGAAATGAGTAAACACAAAATTGTTAGCAGAGCACGATTCACCTTTCAACACCTATATGTGTAAAGTAAAAAATCATAAAAACATCTTTACAAATAGTGAATATGCATAAAAACACTGAAGATTCAGTCCCATTTAAAGAAAAGAATGCATAGAAAGATAGTTTGATTAAAAAAATATTTTTAAGAAATGTAGAAAATGTAATGAAGACAACATTTGGTTTATGAACAAGAAATTCAACTAATTACTTTGCATGTATAACTAGAAGTAAAAAAAATATAAATCAATACACTGATTCCTTCCGGAAACGAAAGCCAAGCTAGTCGAGAAGCTTGGCTTTTTTCTTTGCAAGATATTTGTAAGTGAAAGTAAGATATGGTATAGTGACTATGCGCTTTTTATTTGATACATAAATTAGACTATTGGAGGGATTTGCATTGCCAAAAAAGAAGAACTCATCCTTTGAGAGTTCCATTCACGTCTACAGAGCTATGAAACGCATGACCCAACAGGAACTTGCTGATAAAGTAGGAGTATCTAGACAAACTATCATTCAACTAGAAAGAAATAGGTACAATCCTTCCCTTTTATTGGCTCATGACATAGCAGATGTTTTTGAAGTGCCGATTGAACAGATCTTCACTTTCAAAAAATTAACAGACGACGAGCAAACAAGCGAAGAAACCGATTAACGGAAGGAAAGGATAAATTATGATCGAATCACTTAAATCTTTTTTTGATAACTTGCCTGTAAATCATTGGTCTAGCCTAGTAGTTGTTGTATTGTCTATTGTATTCATCGTGTACTCAGTTTACTTTTTCTTTAGCAAAGAAGGAAAAGATGAACGTGGAAAGAAAATTATTTCAACTGCAAGCTTTATTTCTTTCATTGTCACTTTGGTAATACTTTTCTCATTAAGCAACCTATTTTACGAAGTTGCATCATACAATGAACTAGCTTACTCATGGATTTTAAACTTTGCAGTACTAATTATATCTAGTGCCGAAGCAATTGGCATTATGATCTTGAAAAAGACAATCTAAAAAAGCTAACTAACGTTAGCTTTTTTTTCTTTACTAAATTTTATGGCCAACAAATTAGTCTTGACCAACCACCAACAGTATTTGCAACAATTGTTTCAGAGCGATCAATTGTATCTTCAGAATTTTTACTTCTTTCAAATGAAGCTCCAACAACCGCATCCACTTTTTTCGTATCTTTTGCTGTTTCCATTTTTTCAATAGATAATTTTCTCATGATATTTTTTCTCCCCCTTATCTTAATAATTTGATTATAAGATGTTCCACTAAATAAGTAAAGTTCTTTTTTCAGATTGTTTATTGGATAAATAATACTGACGGAACTTCATGTACGTTAAATATTCGCAATAATTGGTACCCAATTCCAGCTAAGCCACCAAATAGACTGATTGGATAACTTTCAGTATCAGTCTTCAAGTTGAAGCTCTTTTTGTTTAATAGCAAATTATTATCTGTATAATCTTCGACATTCCCAGCTGCTCCATGACACAAGCAATCATTTTGGAATGGTAGTCTCTTCATTTTTTCTATAGGAAAATCGATCTGAAGCATCTCACAAACATGCCTTATCCCTAATGAACCACGACACCATGAATCATTTTTTATATCCTCTATCGCTAATTTTTCTGTAAATTTTTCTTTATACCATAAAAGAATAGTTTCTGCTTTTTTATCTTGTAATACTCGACTTGCCTGATACACACCATACAAAACTCCAGCATATCCATGAGCAAAACTATTATCTGTCATTTCCTGACACGTCATTGAGTCCATATATTTTGCAAGCACTTGTTTAGCTAACGGGAGCTTCAGTGTTTGATAAATCGCTGCCAATACCGCAAGCAAACTACTTCTTCCATATATCCACTCACTTTGTTGATCATTTTGCGAATTTGAATTAAGTAGCAACACTTCCAGGCTGTCCTCTAAATATTGTCGATATTTTTCATCGCCAAGCAATCTATAGGCGTAAAAAGCTACGGTAAGACGCATTCCTTCAGAGAAAAAGGCGCTCTCATAAACTTCTTCAGTATCCTCAGAATCAAAAATCTCTTTTTCCAGCAAATCGATCACACATTGATACATTTTTTTAGGAACATAGTGATTAAGGTAAACAAAAAATAAATAGATGCCGCCGCTCCCCTCATAAAGATCTTTCCCTGGATAGGAAACGACTACGTCATGATCATCAGGGGGCAAAATAGATAACCAGTCTATCGTTTGCCTTTTTGTATCTATGGCAAATTGCTCAATTATTTTATCTCCAATATCTGCGGCTCTTTTTAGTAATGGCTCTTGAACAGCTGGATTCTTCTCTGGAATCTCAATTTTCTGTAAATCATATTCCAGCATCTCAAGACTTTCTTTCAATAAAAGATAGGAAAACTGGCTGGTTGTTTTGGTGATTTGTTCCATATGGGCCACAGTCTCTTCCAAAGGAGAATATTTTAGCATCTGTCGAAATTCTTGGCCATTTGCGTAAATACTCGTCGAAGAAGTATTCGCTGTGAAAAAAGGAATATCGTGCACTAACAATGACTCGACCTCAGTAGAAATAAGTGCTTTCGGCACGACCTTACTAGCCCAGACATTTTCGATCACCTTTTCTCGTTCGATGTAGTTGGACATACAATCTGTATGCAGCGTAAAATTCAATAAATTCCCATAATCCTGAGTATCTCTGTAAATCAGACGAATTTGTACCCCTGAAAAAAGTTCCTTAACTTTTTTTATGAAAACGGCTTTATTCTTAAGCAAAAGTGTGTTCATCTCTTTAAACGCCGACAGGATAACCTTCCGGTACTTATGATAATCCACTTCAATGCCATTTAGAGCTGGAATATTTTTAGCTGCTGGCATGTAGGCTTCTTCTAAATGGAACGCAATTTCACTTGAATACTCTTCTTTTAATCGACTGACTTTTTGAGGTAATTTTTGCTTCGTGCCTGATAATGCATCAAGTTCTACTTCCCGCTTCCACTGCTTTCTTTGTGGGATCAAGCCTGTTACAAGCACTGAGTTTTTTTCTATTCTTAATTGCCGAGTGTTTTTCTTTGTATGAAGTATCTCCGGACGAATTAGCGTTTCTACATCGATTAAAACTGGCTGATTTCCGTGTGCGATCACGTTTTCCATATGCAGATCCGTTGCACCTAACCAGTAAGTCAATGCCAATAATCTGCCGTACTGTTGATAAAACTCAACAACCTCATTTTCCTTTGTACATTCTTTATAACTGACCTTTTCCTCGATTGTAAAATCAGGCTGGACTAAACGCTGGACCTTGTAAAATGACGCTGTTTTGTCTATTTCTTCCACATAGGTCAACAGCTCATTAAACCGTTCACCGATCTTTAATTCTTTGAACTTAAATACTAAAGGAACGTCTCCTAATCGAAACTGGATCACTGTTTTTCCTCGTTCATGGCTATCCCCTTGCCCCACTAAAACTTCTGTCAATTTAAAGGGGGAGTCCACCTGAAAAAGTTTAATTAGCTGTTCTGCCGAATGGCTCAAAGAAGCAAGAAAAGTTTCAATCACCTCACAGGCAAATGTCAATCTGACAGCTAGAAGTCGAGCCAAGGTCGGATATTCTGCAAAAAACAAAAAAGTTCGTTCTTTATCCCCAAGAAATTCTTTAATATAGCTGACAAATTCCGCTTCTTTCGATTCTCCCTTTAGTTGATATTCCTCTATCATTTGATGAACATCCCATGCAAGCGTTTTTTGAGAAATAAAAAAGAATTCTTTTCTCAACTGGTCAACTAAATCACTGATCACTTCCTCTGTTATATGGATTTCTGAATATTTCTCAGTCAAGGTACGAATATGTTTTTCGTAAAAAGCTAAATGGAAACGTAACGCAGCACTTAAATTTAGTTCCTTAAGCGGGATTTCATCTGTAAATAACTGTTGATGCAATCGGAACCACTGACTCTTTTCGATTTCTGGTAGCAATTGTTTCGCCCGTTCTTCAGTAAAGGGGAGAAAAGCTCTACTAAACAGATGCTCATCGTAGGAATATTGCTTGAGCATTGTATTAAAATCAGCTGGTGTTAACAAGCTTTTCCTTCCCTGCCATTTCTTTAAGAACTGTTTTTCTTCTTCGCCATCTATCTTCAAATCTTTCCAGCATTGAATTCTTTCCGAAATCGTCGTCGCATAACTATACGTTATCTCTTCAATCATTTTTTTCTCTCCTTGATCGTATCATACCTTAATAATAATAAAAAAATAGTTAAAATACTATGCTAATTTTATTTTATCGAAGAGCTTGTTACTTTATTTCGAGTCAAATGGAACATTCTCTCCCGTTTTTCCCTCTCCTATCCTCAGTTTTAAAGATAACAGAATAAAAGTCCAAGATAACTTGTTAAAGCAACTGATTCCTATAAAAAATAACACTAAAATCAAGATATTTATTTATTTCTCTCTTTTGATAGAAATAATCAGCCATTTCGCAAGCATTTATTTTGTGAATTTTGTACTTTTAGTATATTATAGTTGTTAAGAGGTATGTACCAATATTTTCGAAAGGATATGAAATTTATGTTAAAACTCTATACGACAAATAGTTGCACATCATGTAGAAAAGCGAGAAAATGGCTGATCGACCATGAGATTCCATTTGAAGAAAAAAACTTTGGCACTACACCTATTACCTTAGATGAACTTAAAAATATATTAATTCTTACAGAAGAAGGAACTGAAGATATTATTTCGATTCGTTCCAAAATCTTCCAAAAATTAGCGATAGATATCAATGAATTACCTTTACACGAACTTTTAGAGCTAGTCAAAGATAATCCAGGTCTTTTACGTCGTCCAATCATGATCGATGAAAAAAGACTGCAAATTGGATTCAATGAAGATGAAATTCGTTGCTTCCTACCGAGATCCGTTCGTAAAAGAGAATTATCTCAAACATTACTACTAAGCGGCTTATAACTATTACTACCTCGAATACAAAAAAACTCATCAACTGCTTTCCTTAAAAGAACAAGCAGTCGATGAGTTTTTTATATTATTTCACGAACATTGCATCTCCAAAACTAAAGAAGCGATAGCGTTCATTTATAGCATGATGATAAGCAGCTAATGTCAAATCACGTCCAGCAAACGCACTGACCAGCATTACTAATGTGGACTTCGGTAAATGGAAGTTCGTTGAAAAAGCTTGAACGATCTTAAACTCATAACCTGGTGTGATAAAAATATCTGTCCAGCCACTGTCTGCTTTGATCTGTCCATCAAATTTTGTACCGATCGTTTCTAGCGTACGAATAGAGGTCGTTCCAACTGCAATAATTTTTCCACCCTGTTGCCGAACCTCATTCAACTGTTCTGCAGCCGTTTCTGTCAACCGATAAAATTCGCTGTGCATTTCATGTTCAGCGATATTTTCTACATTGACAGGACGAAATGTTCCTAGACCAACATGCAAGGTCAAATAGACTAGCTTTACACCCTTTGCCTGTATCTTCTGAAGTAATTCTTGTGTGAAGTGTAAACCAGCCGTAGGTGCAGCGGCAGAGCCGTTCTCTTTTGCATACACTGTTTGATATCGTTCTGGATCTTCTAAGCGTTCTTTGATATACGGCGGTAGAGGCATCTCTCCTAAGGATTCCAAAATCTCTAGGAAAATCCCATCATAAGTAAAATCAACGATTCGTCCGCCATGCTCCAGCTCTTCAACAACGGTCGCTTTCAAACGTCCATCACCAAAATGAATCTCAGTGCCTTTTTTAGCTCTTTTGGCGGGTTTGATCAATGTTTCCCAAGTATCTCCTTCTGTATTCGTTAAAAGAAGTACTTCTAAATGTCCGCCTGTATCAGGTTTTTCTCCATATAAACGTGCAGGCAGCACGCGTGTATCATTCATAACTAAAGCATCACCGGCATTCAATTCGTCAATGATGTCATGAAAATGTTTATCTTCTATTTCTTTTGTTTCACGGTTCAAAACTAAAAGTCGTGAGCTTGTCCGATCTTTCAGCGGTGTTTGAGCAATCAGTTCTTCTGGTAAATCAAAATCAAAATCTTCTGTACTAAGCATATTTGTCACTCTTTCTACTTGATTTGTCTTGGCTATTCTAACATTTTTTACTCTATCTGGCTATGAAGAAAGCAGCACACATAACAAAAACAGTAAGACTAGCTTTTCAGTACAGATGATCAAGTCTAACTTCTGCTCAGTAAACAAATGAAAATATGGACAGCTATAACCCCAGATGAGCTAAAAGTGATTCTACGACAATTCTCTTTTATTCATCTAAAAATGGCTATCCCTGTCCATATCATTGAATGATCAAAGATCAGTTGAATCGGATCGAACATTACCACCTAAACGTTGATCATCCGATTCAGGATATTCTTGATCCTTCATGAAAGTGTAAAATCAAGAACAGCTGATTACTTTAGGACTGTCGGCTTCAATCCTAAAGCATCCATCCTACAGATTTTACACTTTCCAGATAGAAACAAACGAAAAAAGGTGTTGGCAAACTACACCAACACCATTGCATGTTCAGTAAATAAGCATCACACAGCCACCTAGCTCTATATGAAGAAAATCCTAGATATTTTCCTCAAAATTGAGTAAAATGGAGAGTGTTGATGTTATACATCAACACGGGCAACTTGATTGGTCAGCCTTTTCTGACTTCTCAGGGCTTCATAAATCAGCGCCAACTGATTTATGAAGTGCCTTTTTTATTTTATTCGTTTCTATCTACTACTCATTTTAAAGAAAAACAATTTCATAGTCAACAAACTGTCAGAATAATTTCTATTTATTTCATTTTTTTCATTACCTTTATAATTTTTACCAACTTAAAAAGTGGATGTATCAAGAGAATCACAATAAGACCAAATGGACTCCTCAGATGGATCTGTTTTGCTCTGCTTTTTCATTTTTTTAAGTTCTGTTCCACTTTGCTTTTCTGTCTTTGTCTCATCGATCAAAAATCCCCAATGGTTCTTTTTCTTCGCCTGAATGATATCTGTGTAATCGATCATATTTCTTTTCAGCCATTTTTTACGATTTGTCTCATAGCCAAATTCAGTATGGAAAATTTCATCCTTCAGCAACACATATTTGGCCGAAGAATCCATTCCTGCTGCCATGCGATAAAGCAGGTCTGCTTCTTCAAAACATTGCTCTTCATTATAGATATCGCCTAAATGAACAAGCGCATTGAAACAATCATTGAATCGAATACCGCCATGTTTCATACTTCCTTCAATAACCAATTTAAAAAAATAGACTGCTTGCTTATAATCTTTAGCTTCCATAGCTTGTTCCCCATACTTAAACCACTTTTTGATTTTTCCTTTATTAAACATATGCTCTCCTTATGATACTCGTCTTTTTGCTTTATACATTAGAAAGTGGAATTAGACTAGACTCAATCTAACTCCACTTTCCCTATGTGTATATAAATAGTTATATTTCTTAGAGTTACTCTACTTTTTTCAAAATCTTGACATCACCAGTCTTTGACTGGACATCAATACTATATTTGCCAGAAGGTACTTTTGAAAAATCATTTTTTATTTCCCCTGTTCCTGTGCTCGCTGTGACTTTCACTGCTTGAGCAGGATCTTGAAGCCACTTAATAAAGCCGGAATGACTGGATACTTTGGCGTTTACTTTACTATCTTGAATCGAAATGATCGGTCCAGAAATATTTTCTATTTCTAGCTCTCCTTTATTCTCCTCTGAAACGATTTTGCCTTTTTCATTGCTCATCAGTAGATCACCTTTTGTTCTCTTAACAATGACCTGTCCATCTGTAGCCGTTGCTTTTAGTTTCTTTGTCTCAGTATCTTCCAAAATCATTCGACCCGAATGGTTGTTCAATACGATATTATCTGAGCGTAAGAATTTCAAAATAGACAGTCCACTGTTGCCGTCGATCGTCAAATCACCCAGCATTCCCGTAATAACAGTCTTTCCAGAGTCACTTTTCACCGCTAGATTCATTGCAGATTCTTCAATGATCACATCTCCAAAATCACTTTTCACATGACCTTCATCCGCGATAATATTCTTAGCATAGACATCTCCTGAAGTTAAATCCAAATCAAAATTTTTCGTCTGAATGTCCAGTAAGCGTAAATCTCCTTGACTTAGACCTAAGTGAAAATCATCGAGAATCGTTCCCTTTGGGATAAAAAACATCACTTCTGAACGCCCTGTTTTAGTAAATGTATCAAAGATATTCTCTTCATCAAGTGTCAAATCGACCTTGTTCTTATAAGAACCTTTTTCGATCTTTTGAATATCGCTTTCTTTAAATCTTCCCTTAACCATCAAACTTGGCTTTTCCGTGCTAGAAACCTCCACAGTTGTGATTTCGACATCTGCATCTGAATCAAAACTGAATGAAGCATTTTTACTAGAAGAAAGTTCGATCTCCTTATAATACTGTCTACCTGTATACATCAAACGATCTGTGAGAGAAAATACCAACAATACCCCTAGACCTAATACTAACGCTGCTGTAGAGAAGATATTTATCAACTTTTTCTTTTCAATGAACCAGCTCTTTACTACTTGAAGGATCAATGCTGCTGTTAAAAAACAAAGAACCAACGGAATACCAGCAAGATTTTTTTCTTCAAGCAGTTCTTTGATTATATAGATGAGAAAAAAAGAAAATTCTGCCACTAACAAAAGTAATATCAATGGTTTTAACACTTTAATCACCGTCTTTAATAACTTTTGCATTCTCTTTTTCTGTGTTTGAATAAAAACATCTTGAATCTCTTCCCGAGGAACAACAGATGTTTTCGCATTGATTGCAGCATCTAAACTTAGATCTGCGTAATAATCAGCCGCAATTTCCTGCGGTGAAGCAAGTCTAGCTACAACTTCGGCTTCTGTTTGTCCATCTTCCAAACACACAGCCAACTGCTCCAGTAGATCTTCTTTCAACTCATTGAATTCTTCTATATCTTCTTCAGCAAAAGCAGCTTTTAGCTGGTCTAAATATTCCTCCATCGTACTCACTAATCTGCCCTCCTCAACTCGTTTACTTTATCAACAAACTCGTCCCAATCATGTTCCAAAAGTGCCAAATATTCTTGTCCCTTATCTGTTATCTGATAATACTTTCTAGAAGGTCCATCGGGTGATTCTTTGGCATAAATAATGCAGTAGGACTCTTTGACTAACCGACGCAACACCGGATAAAGTGCCCCTTCAGTAATTGGTATAAATTGATTTACTCGTTGTGTTAATTCATAGCCGTAACGATCTTCCTTTTGGATAAAATGAAGTACACACATCTCTAAAGCACCTTTTTTAAACTGGCTTGAAGCCCTCATCGCTCAATCCCCTTATCACAGTTTTGATTGACAAATTACTGACCGTTCCTAATACTTCCTATAATATACATAAACTACGAGTAAACAATCATGACCAATTTTTGCACCTATTCTTTCTAAACAAAATGTACATTGAAACCGCCACATACGTTTTAACACAGCGGTATCTGTTACCTATTTTATTCATGGGACAACCTATTGTTCAGCTTACTAATAGTTACCACGGTTGTAATTCTTTTTCTCTTGAATGATACCTTGACGCTCTGCCGGTGTCAAATTAGGATTGCTCAACTGATTGCCCCATTCTCTATTCTTTTGCCCACGTTCTTGTCCGCTTGCTGAGGCTCCGGAAACAGCATCCGTTGCCGCCCCTGCTTCTTCTTGGACTTGAGCCGTTTCTTCTTGCTGATAAGCTTCGACTGGCTGTTCGGCGACAGTCTGTTGTTCAGCGACTTTAGCAGCTTCTTGAGCCTCACTTTCTGCTTTCTTTTCTTCTTCTGCTTTTTTAGCTGCCGCTTTCTTCGTCTCTTCTTCTTTTTGTTTCTGCGCTTTTTTTGCTTCCTGCTCTTTCAATTTTGTCTTGATCGAATTCTCGACACGCGCAATTTTTTTAGAAACAACTTCAGCTAACCGTTCTCTTTTTAAAGCAAATCGTTCTCTAACAGCTTCATCTTTTGAAAAAGCAGCCTCTGCTGTCGTACTGCCGATTTGGGTCGTACCTACACCGATCATTAAAAGAGCTATGCAAAATAATATAAATTTTTTCATTCTAACTTCTCCTTAATCAACATATTCTTTAGTATAGTTATCCTTGGAATGCATCAAGTAATTCATTAAAGCTTTTTTCTTCATCTTTGACCTTCCAATATTTCTTTTCCTTTTTATCTTGCTCCAGCTCTATATGAATCGTTTTAGATTTCGGCGCTGCTTTTAATTCTTTGAATGTCTTTTTTAGCGCTTCAAATTGGATTTGATTAAGGTCTTCATCTTTTAGTCCATTCAATTCTTTCAATAATTTATTCAGCTGCTTTTCATCGGTAAGCTTATCGATGTCATCTAATGTCTTGATTTGATCATATCCTTTGTTTTGTAGCCAACTAACTAATTCTTCATCTGTTTTCTTATCAACAACTTGATCGAATGTACTTTGATCCAGCCCTGTTATAGTCACCTCAGCCTCAGATTTTTTGCCTGACTCTTCCTTCATCTTGACAGAGAAGCTCGTTTCATTCTCTAGTTTTTGTTGATAAATTTCTACTAGTTCTTCAGCTTGAGTTTCTGATAAATCAAATAGTTCGGAAAAATCCTGAACTAAGTCACTTTGAGTGGGTGCATCTAAATCATAAAAGTACTTCTCCGCCTTTTCTTTGTCCTTACCATATATGACATTGTTAATGAAAGTTGTCGTCACGTCTTTGGGATCAGCATTCTTAGTACAACTTGTGAAAACAACAACTATCAAAATTAACATAATAATTATTCTTTGTTTTTTCATACGCCTAATTAGCTCCTTTTATAACAGTAACTGTTGATTTTTTTGTGCGTCTTTTTTGTTTTTAAAGATATATTTGAATAGCGTGTAAAATTTTACTCGAATCGACTGAATGTCTCCTACATGCTCTGCATCTGAATAAATCAGTCCTAACCATAAATAATGATTTTTACGGGAAAGTTTTTGGATTTTGAATGTGATCTCCACTTTTCCGTCCAAGTTTAAGATACGCGAACGAACCATTTTTACTTCTTTTATTTTTTCAAAAGAAAGCAGCCCTTCTTCTTGATTTAATAATTGGCTCAAATAAGGATCATTTTGTTCAACAGTGATAATGACACTTCGTTCACCTAAATAATTGATTTGGACAGGAATGATCTGTTCATCTTTGATCATTTCTCCTTGATGATCCACTGGGATACTCATCGGCAGACGCGGACGTTCATACGCGACACTGACTGCAACTACTAAACTGACAATGTTGTATATCAGCCAGTAAAGATTGATCGATAAAATACTTTGCCATTGTAGATGTTGAAAATCTAAATGAAAAATATAGTAGAACAATGTGAACAGATTGATACACAATAATAAAATCTGCATCTTACAATTGCGCCAATCAAAGTATCCTTTAGACCCTTGAACTCCTTTGATCGTTACGTGAAATTTCTTATTTTTCTTTGGACTAAATAAGGTTTCCTTCCAAACAGCCCAGGATACTTGGGGTGCTGTGACTAATTCATAAATGTTGCTTATGAAAGAATTATATTTTTTTCTTGCGACTGTTTTATACATCAAACTTCCAGATAAAAAGGCAGGCAGCCAAAACACGATCAATTGTGTTAATGTAGTTTTCAAGCTTGCAATATCAAAAACTAAATATAAAAATGGTGACATCAAATAAATCAATTTATACATACCGGAATACCAATACATCACACCATCTAAATAGAACCATTTTTGAATGAACGATAAATTTTTGAGTTTCTGCAACGTATATTTTTTGATTACTTGAACATTGCCGCGTCCCCAACGGTCACGCTGTTTTACGTAATCACCCAACGTTTCAGGAGAAAGGCCTGAAGCCAACGCTTCATTGACAAAAACTCCTTGCCAGCCATTATTTTGCAACAACAATCCTGTAGCCATATCTTCTGTGATCACACCGGTCGTAAAACCACCAATCGACTCTAACGCCTCCCGCTGAAATAATGCATTACTGCCCACATAAAGGACCGCATTGAAGCGATCTTTCCCTTCTTCTAAGCTACGCATAAAGAAATCTTGTTCATTATTGATCTCACTATCTAAATACAAATTGTGCTGGAAGATATCTGAATTGAAAAATGTTTGCGGCGTTTGAATAAAGCCAACTTTTTTGTCTGAAAAATAGCCTAATGTTCGCTGTAAAAATTCTCTTTTCGGCACCATATCTGCATCTTGTGTCACGATGATCTGTCCGCTCGTTTGTGTTAAAGCATAATTTAAATTTCCTGCTTTGGCATGCTCATGTGTAGGACGGGCGATAAATCCAATATGATGTTTTTCAGCTAACTTTTTCACGATCGAGCGATTCCCATCATCACATAAATAAATATTCAATCGTTCCTTCGGATAATCGATCGACAAACAGCCTACAACTGTTCTTTCCAAAATTTCGATGTTTTCATTATATGTTGCTACTAGAATATCTACTGTCGGCAATTTTTCTAAAGCATCAAGTGTCTTTTCTTTACGCTTATATGGCGTCCAAAATAAAAAGACTAGCGTAAAAGCCTGAACAAATCCCATAAATTCTGCTAGATATAATAGACTTCCAGCTATCATTTCTGAAATGCTGCCGCTTGGAATGGTATAAATCAAGCGCCAAGATAAATAAATCATCTGAATGATGACAAATCCTGCTAATACAAATTTCCGATACTGTTCATTTTTTTTGGAAATGAAATAAAATAAATATAAATAGCTCAAACTAAATACCAAATAACCTAACCCAAATTTTTCCATTCTGTTCTCCTTATTCATTCTATTATTCATAAAATAATAGTCGCTAGACAACAATATACTAAGGTTTCTAACTATTGTCAATAGAATAATAGTCAGAACTTTTTTTACTATATCAACCTCTTTCAATTGTTTTTTTATCCATAACAGTTTTTACAAAAAAACATCTGATTTGTCCTAATCAATGTTTTGTAGCATACTAGTAATATAGGAACATTTGTTATCTCAATGCAAAACAGCAAAGATCGATTGAAAAAAAGACTAAGAAAAAAGAATTTGGGGTGGGAAAGTTGATCGAATTTCAACATGTTTCAAAAATCTACAAAGGTGGTAAAATCGCTGTAGATGACGTCAATCTGTCGTTTGATAAAGGAGAATTTATTTGCTTTATCGGTACCAGCGGCAGCGGAAAAACAACATCGATGCGGATGATCAATCGAATGACGGATCCAACAAAAGGCAAAATCTTGATTAACGGTGAAGACATTCAAACGATCAATCCGGTAGAGTTAAGAAGAAAGATTGGGTATGTTATTCAAAACATCGGATTAATGCCGCATATGACGATCCGGGAAAATATTGTACTTGTACCAAAATTGCTGAAAGTTGATTTGGAAGAACGCAACAAAATTGCAGAGAAAATGATCGATTTGGTTGAGTTGCCTAGAGAAATGCTTGATCGTTATCCTAACGAATTATCCGGCGGACAACAACAACGGATCGGTGTTGTTAGAGCGTTAGCAGCGAATCAGGACATTATATTGATGGATGAGCCTTTTGGTGCTTTGGATCCGATCACAAGAGATTCTTTGCAGGATTTAGTGAAAGACCTACAAGAACGTTTAGGGAAAACCATTGTTTTTGTTACACATGATATGGATGAAGCACTGAAATTAGCCAATCGAATCGCCATTATGAGCGAAGGTAAAGTCATTCAGTTTGATACACCAGATAATATTTTACGCCATCCTGTCAATGAATTTGTTGAAGAGTTGATCGGTGAAGACCGATTGATCCAAGCAAAACCGGATATTACGACTGTGGGTGAAGTAATGCTGAACAATGCCATTACGATCACTCCGGAAAAATCACTTTCTGAAGCAATCAAGCTAATGAGAGAAAAACGGGTGGATACGCTATTAGTAGTTGACGGTACTGGTATTCTGAAAGGCTTCATCGATGTCGAAACCTTAGACCGCCGTCGGAATAAAGCAACCAGTGTTAGTGACATCATGAATCCAAAAGTTTTCTTTGTAAAAAAATCTTCTTTATTGCGGGATACTTTACAGCGCATTTTAAAACGCGGATTGAAATATGTTCCTGTTGTTGATGACCAGCAAAAAGTCGTTGGTATCTTAACAAGAGCTTCTCTCGTAGATATCGTATACGACGTTATCTGGGGCGAAGAAGAACATACAGATGAAACTGAAACAACAGATGTCACACAGCCGCAAGCGGAGGTGTAAAAAATGAATCAGTTTCTTTTAGAACGAGGAAATGAGCTTGTTACAAAAATCGGTGAGCATATTTTCATCTCTGGAATGGCTCTTGGTTTAGGGATTTTGCTTGCGGTTCCGATTGGGATTTTACTAACACGCACCAAAAGAACGGCCGCTATTATCATTGGTTTGACTAGTGCCTTACAAACGGTCCCATCTTTGGCTCTATTGGCACTGATGATCCCCATTTTCGGTGTCGGAAAAATTCCAGCGATCATCGCATTATTTATCTATTCATTGTTGCCGATTTTGAGAAATACCTATATTGGAATCAAAGAAGTTAGCTCTGATTATAAGGATGCCGCTAAAGGAATGGGCATGACAAATACACAGTCGATCTTCATGGTAGAACTGCCGATCGCCATGCCAACGATCATGGCTGGGATTCGCCTAGCTGCTGTTTATGTTATCGCTTGGGCAACCCTTGCTTCTTATATTGGTGCAGGCGGTCTAGGAGACTTTATTTTCAGTGGTTTGAATAACTATCAGCCTGATTTGATTTTTGCTGGTACGATTCCAGTAACGATTTTAGCTTTAGCTGCTGATTTATTATTGGGCTTATTAGAGAAGAAAATCACTCCTAAAGCGTTAAGGGAGGCAGACGAATGAAACACAAATTAAAATTATTCCTTGTCGTATGCTGCAGTGCGTTATTACTTTCTGGCTGCTCATTACCAGGATTGGCTTCTAACTCTGATGAAAATACAATTTCCATCACTGGAGGAATCACATCTGAGGCACAAATTTTGGCTAGTTTAGTTGCAGGGATGATCGAACATTATACAGATGAAAAGACAACGATCATCAATAATCTAGCAACCACAACGATCAATCACCAAGCGATGATCAATGGAGATGCCCAAATTTCGGCTGCTCGGTATACTGGGACCGATTTAACGACTACGTTAAATTTAGAACCGATCAAAGAACCTGAAAAAGCCTTCAATGTGGTACAGGCAGAATTTGAGAAAAGATACCAACAAAAATGGTTTAAATCCTACGGTTTCGCTAATACTTACGCTTTCATGGTCACACAGGAAACTGCTAAAAAATATAATTTAAAAACAATCAGTGACCTCAAAAAAGTAGGCGATCAATTGACGGCTGGTGTGGATACTTCCTGGATCGACCGAAAAGGTGACGGCTATAAAGGCTTTACAGAAACATATGGCTTTGACTTTAAACGGGTCTTCCCTATGCAGATCGGTCTGGTTTATGATGCGGTCGCCGCTAATAAAATGGATGTTGTTTTAGGCTACTCGACAGATGGACGGATCGGCAGCTATGATCTAGTTATTTTAGAAGATGATCTGCATTTCTTCCCACCTTATGATGCCTCTGCAGTAGCAACAGATGAAGTCTTGAAGAAACATCCGGAGCTGGAAAATATTCTAAATAAATTATCCGGAAAAATCTCTACAGAAACCATGCAAAAACTCAATTTCCAAGCAGATAATGATTTGATGGAACCTGAGACTGTAGCGGAGAACTTCTTGAAGGAACATCACTTCTTTGAATCTGAAGGAGGTGGAAATTAATGCAAAACTTACAAGATATGAATTTACTACAGCAGTTTCTCTATTACTTTGAGCAAAATGGCAGCTATGTGTTAAGTCAGTTCGTAAGACATTTTTTGATTTCCATTTATGGTGTTTTATTTGCAGCAATCGTGGGGATTCCCATCGGGATTTTCATTGCCCGCAGAAGAAAAATGGCCGGCTGGGTCGTTAGTATCGCTAACTTGATCCAAACAGTCCCTTCCCTTGCGATGTTGTCTATCTTGATGCTCGGACTTGGTTTAGGTGTGAACACCGTTATTGTCACCGTATTCTTGTATTCTCTGTTGCCGATCATCAAAAATACGTATACTGGTATGATCCAAGTGGACAGAAATATTTTAGATGTTGGGAAAGGAATGGGCATGACAAAATGGCAGCGGCTTTACATGGTTGAATTGCCGCTTTCAGTCTCAGTGATCATGGCTGGGATCCGCAATGCATTAGTTGTTGCGATCGGGATCACTGCCATCGGTGCTTTTGTCGGGGCAGGCGGTCTAGGCGACATCATTATCCGCGGAACCAATGCAACAGATGGTACAGCGATCATTCTTGTCGGCGCCTTGCCAACAGCTTTGATGGCGATCATTACTGACTGGGTACTGGGCATGATCGAGCGACGTCTTGATCCTGCAAGTAAACATTCATAGGCAATAAAAAAGCAGCTCTTCTGATTTTTGAGAAGAGCTGCTTTTTTGTTTTATTTTTTCAGTCGGTAACTGTACGTTGAAACGATCAGATTGTCCCGCAAAGCCAGACGAAGCCGTAAACGCAGACTGGTTTGGTTATGAAGAATATTTTGCCAGCGTTTATTTGGCACAAATTGCGGAATCAAGACAGTCGTCGTATAGTTGCGTTTAGCTGAATTCTTACTAACTAAATCAACGTAGCGCAAAATAGGATTCGTGATCGAACGGTAGGACGAATGGACGATCGAAAAACGAATATCTGGAAAGGACTTCTTAAATTCAGCTTCGATTTCTTTTTCTTTGGCTGGGTCTTCATCGATAGACACGTGCATCGCTACAACATAGTCTCCGATTGAACGGGCATAATTGATTGCTCCAACGTTTGCCTTTGTCGCATTTCCAACTAGAATGATCACCGTATTTCCATAATATTTTTGCTCATCCACTGTTTCTTCCAGACGTAGCTGTTCTGCTACATTTTTATAATGCGTATGAATGCTGTAAAAAATGAAAATCAAGACTGGCATAATAATGAAAAATGGCCAGATGTCGTTCAAACGATAGACAAATAAAATCACAATAATCGCATAAGAAATAAAGGCCCCAACAATATTAGCAGCAGACTTAGACAACCATTTCTTTGTCTCCTTACGCCACTTAAGTACCATTCCAGTTTGAGATAAGGCAAACGGAATAAACACACCGATTGAATACAGTGGAATCAAACGTTCTGTCGATCCTTGAAAAATCAGCAGGAGTACAACAGAACCCGCTGCCAAAGTCAAAATCCCATTAGAATAGCCTAAACGGTCGCCACGATCCATATACATATGCGGCATAAATTTATCTTTGGCTAAATTGTAAGCTAAAACTGGAAATGCCGAAAAACCAGTATTTGCAGCTACAGCTAAAATCAAAGCCGTTGCAAACTGTAAAATATAATACAAAATATTTTGACCAAAAACAGCTTGTCCGATTTGAGCCAGTACGGTCATTTCCGTTTTAGGAACAATGCCGTACCAATAGTTGATAAACGTGATCCCAACGAAGAAGAAGCCCAAGATCGTTGCCATCAAAGCCAGCGTACCAGCTGCATTTTTTGCTCTAGGCTTTTTAAAAAAAGGAACCGCATTGCTAATAGCTTCCACACCTGTCAATGAAGATGACCCAGAAGAAAACGCACGTAAAATCAATGCGATCGTAATACCTGGTACAACTGTCCCAGGTATCGCTGTTGCGTGCAGCGGAACTGTACCAGTCATGATTTTGAATAAACCAGCCACGATCAGCAATGTAATGACCGCAATAAAACTATAGACTGGAAACATCAAAAATCCGGCCGATTCTCGTAACCCTCGTAAATTCATCAGCATGATCAATAACACGATCCCGATCGAAATGATCACCTGATGTCCATACAATGCTGGTACGGCTGAAATGATCGCTTCTGCACCTGCAGATACAGAAACTGCTACGGTCAGCATATAATCCACTAATAAAGAACCACCAGCAATCAAGCCAGCATTTTTCCCTAAATTCTCACTGCTGACAACATAGGCTCCACCGCCATGGGGATAAGCATGAATGATTTGCCGATAAGATAGTGTCAATGAAATAAGTAAAATAATAACAAATGCAGCAATCGGTAACGAATACCAAATAGCGGCTGCCGATAAAGTAACTAGTACGACAACGATTTGTTCCGTACCATAAGCAATCGAAGATAATGCATCTGATGATAATAATGCTAAAGCTGCAAACCGACTTAATTTATGCTCATCATTCTCAGTAGATTTTAGCGGTTTTCCGATAAATAATCGCTTCAAGTAATCCATATTGTCTCCTCCTTTGCTTTCAATAAAAAGCCAAATAGTTTTTCTGAATCCTTTCAGAAAAGAGATATTTTTCTACAAACAATCACATATGCTACGCTCTTAAAACCTAATTGTCAATTATTATTTAGTAAAATTAATGATAGAAATAAGTAGTTTTCATTTATCTTTCTTTTATCCATTCTAACAAGAGTTGACTGGACAAAAAAATATTCCGCTTATGCACATTTCTGTGGCAAAATAAATAAGAAGATCGAAATAAAAATTGATTAAGTTCGAGCAATTTGATTTTTAGCGACCTTCTATTAAGAATAAAAAAAGAACGGAACAAAACCAAAAATCAGTTTTGTTTCGCTCTCTGAACGCGAACAGACATAAAAAATGAGTGCTCTTCTTTTCAACTTTCAAGTATTTTCCATGCGTGATGTTGGTCAAAATAGTTTGCTTCTTTTTTTGCAGTAGCTATTACAGTTTCGGGGTAATTCAGCACTTCTAATAATCGAATCGCATTTCTAGTACGTGCAGGTCCCTCTTTCAATAGATAATCAAACGTTACTCCATTTTTCCCAGTTACTTGTTCTTCAAAATGAACGTTGGCACAGGATTCTCTCAAAACTTCGGTCAGCTCAATATCATGAGTGGCAATGAAGGCTAGAGAAGGATAATCTTTCAACCAGTGCACCATACTTGATGATGCTGCGATACGCTCAATGGTATTCGTTCCTTTAAGTATTTCATCGATAAAACAAAAACAGGGTACATTCGTTTCAACCAGATCCAGTACACGCTTGACAGATTTGATCTCCGCTACAAAGTAGCTGTCTCCTTCAAAAATATCATCTTCTACTGCCATCGAGGTTAAAACATGTCCAAAGGGTAAACGAAAGGTCTTTGCTAATGCCGTATGAATCGTTAAAGATAAGATACAACTGATTGCTACACTTTTGACATACGTTGACTTCCCTGAAGCATTAGAGCCTGTCACAAGCGTATTTTTAGTCCATTCAACTTGATTCGGTACAGGTGTTTTCAAAAAAGGATGATAGACCTCTGTTCCACTTACACAAACGTCTTCACTAAAAACAGGTTGACTGGTATCAGGCATTAGTATTCGAAAATTCAATACAGCTGCTGCAACCTCTAATTCTCCTAATAAACGCCATAATTCTTTTGCCTGTTCTTCATGATCTGCTAATTTCTCCAAGACAAAGTTATAAGAAATGAACGGCAGCATAAAAATCATCGATAAATAGTCGAACAGCAACTCTGCTTCGCTATTTGACTTCATTCGAAAAGCAACTCCAAACTTTGTCATCGAGGCTAATGGCGTGAGCGTTCTTTTTATATCCTCTTGAAATGGGGTTTCAATCTTTGCTATCTTCTTGGCACAAGCAATCGTTTGAACCAAGTAACCCATACAAGCTAATTCCCGCTCCAATGTTTCCTTTTTTATTTGATAGTAAATGACATTGAAAAGAATTGAACCCAAAAGAATGACAATCGACAAGGTACTAGGCAATAAAATGAGCATTACCAATCCAACGAGTGGTAATAATCCTAAAAACAGATAAATTTTAGTATAAGGCAACTCTTGCTCTCTTGTTTCACTCAAATAACTTTCAACATGATTATTATCTTTTTTTCCAAGACAAGCAAATAAATACTGTATCTTTTCTCTAATTACAGGATTCTTTTTATAATAAGAAATCAAGACTTCTAAACGATCATGGCGATTTTTTGAAAAATCGAAATTTCTCAAACGCTGATACAAGGCTTCTGAACCAATACTAGAGTATGTTGCATTGATTTGTTCAAAAATAGTATAGCCATCCAAATCATACCAAGTAATATCATCGATCTCGCTATCAAATGTCTGATATTTCTTCGATTGCTGCCAAGCTTTCTTTAAGCTTTCTTCCTTATCGAAAAAACGGCTAGTAAAAAAAGTTCCCCACTTATTTTTTACCAATTTCTTTAGTTTTATTCGATTGATGAGCTCGATCAATCCAATCAATAAAATGACCAGCACGATAAACCCTACCACTATCAACTGCATTTCCATTTCCATGCCTCCTTCTTTCACTCATAGTATAAAGTGTTCCCTTCTTGTAAACAAGATGAATCACATACAGAATAAAAAAGAATAACCTGCAAGGAGCCTTCATAAGCACTCATTACAGATTATTTTTTTAGCTATATTTGGTAATATTCCTGATTCATACTTTCGTACTCATCTAAATGCCATTCCTGGTCAGCTGTTTCAACAACTGGTATTTCCTTTGACCGAAAAGCAGCAACTTTTTTAGGCGTATCAGCGTCTTCTGCCAGCATATGCGAAATCGTTTCATCCTGCATGCGAATCACATGCTTCAAGCGAACCTTTTCCAGTTTCAGCTCAGTGATCTCTTCCTGCTGTATCTCTTGCTTCTCAAATAGATTCTGCAGTACTTGCTTGTCTTTCACAATAACTAACGCTAGAACGGTGAGCATAACAATCAGAAAATACACGACAATCAACAAATTCATCTCCATTTTTAATTCCTCCTAACAATCCGTTCTTATGGTAACACGTTAGGGAGGCTTACTTTTCTCATTTTTTTAGTAGAAAAAGGCTATTATACATATTTTTTTGAGAAAATGATATATTAATATGATTTATATTTACAAAAATGATATTTAAAGTAAATATATATGGTCAAAGGTTACTTCTACAGGATAATCTCCAATATTACGATATACTTGCTCTTGGATTCTAATTTGCAATTCCTGATCTGTTGCTTTAAAATCGCTGGGAACAACTAGGTCAAATAAAATACGTGGTCTATCTCCATGATCGATCAAACGAATATCATGAGCCCTCAAATCACTATTGATGGACTTGATGATTTTTTTTATTTCCAGATGAACAAACTGTTGTCTTTGATCATGTAAATTCACAGGATCAATATGGCAAACCAGCTCAACACCTAACTGCTTCTTGAACTTTTGTTCGATTTCATCGATTTTTTCATGAGCCTGGGGTAAATCCCAACGATCATCGATTTCAATATGCACAGAAGCAAATGTCTTATTTGGCCCGTACTGATGGATCAACAAATCATGGTACCCTACGATATCTGTTACAGAAGACAAATATTCTTTCATTTGGTCGATCGCCTCTTGATTTGGTCTTAATCCCATCAACTCATTGATAAACTCTCGAATCAATTGCAAACCACTGAAAATAATATAACAAGCGATCAACAAACCTACGAAGCCATCGATTTTTAGTCCTGTGATTCCTTCCACTGATGCAGATACTAGTACAGCGATCGTTGTGAAAACATCATTCAAACTATCTTTCGCTGTCGCAACCAATGCATTCGAATCGATTTTTTTGGCGACTCTCTGATAAAAAACTCCCTGCCACACTTTAATAAGGATCGATAGCAGGAGAACTGCTAAAATCACTGGAGTGACTTTGATACTCTGGGGATCTCTGATTCGGTCGATCGACGTCATGAAAAATTGAAACCCAACAAAAGTGATCAGCAGTGAAACTAGCATACCACTGATATATTCAAAGCGCTCATGTCCATAGGGGTGTTCTTTATCTGCTGGTTTTCCTGAAATATAAAAACCAACGAGTGTCAGTACAGAGGAAACTGTATCAGATAAGTTGTTCATAGCGTCTGCCATGATCGATACGCTACCTGAAACTAAGCCGATCAATAATTTGCTCACAAAAAGCAGTAGATTCGATAATAGGCCCATGATGCCGGCAAAAATACCAAAAGCAGTTCTGATATCCGATTTTTTCTGTTGTTTCTTTTCAAAGCGTTCAATCAAAAAATTTATCATCACGATTCCTACCTTTTTTTTAGCGTATCTTGACACTATAAAATGATTTCTTCTATTTGTATAGTAAAATGCGGTTTTTTTTAGTGAGTTTTTATTGTTTAGAACGTCCCAAGTTGATTGCTTGGGCAACATGCCTTTTTTATTAGGCAACCCTTGAAAATACAATGCTCAACTCAATAGAAAAAGATCAAGAAAACTGCCCTAGAAGTTTACTTGATCTTTTTTCTGATTTTTTAATGGAAAATATGACTCTTATGGGAAATACTAGCCAATTTCTTGGTTTTTTCTTCTATATATGGATATAAAATGACTCCTGCTAAACAGAACACGATCGTGATACACACTAAAATAATGATCGCTTTCCAAGCATTTGGCCAATAGATTCCACCGGCGGACTCTCTCAATAGATTGACCGCATGCGTAAATGGTAATAACGGATTGATAAATTGGAAGAACTTCCCGGAAACTTGGATCGGATAATTCCCGCCGCCGCCGGATATAGAGAGCACAAGAATAATGATCGCGATCCCTTTCCCTACATTCCCAAACAGGGCGACTAATGCGTAAACCATCACCATGAATGTAAAAGCGATCAGTAATGCAAATAGCACACTGTAAAATGGCTGTCTCACATCCACACCAAGTAAGAAGTAATTTCCTAACGTTACGATCAACGCTTGCGCTAAGCCCATCACGATAAATGTCAGCATTCTTGCAGAAAATTGTTCTCGCTTAGAGTATTTACCACGATCTTTTTCATCTAAATAAAAATCTGTTGTAGCTATACTTGAGAACAGTACCGCTCCAACCCATAGACATAGCGCTGTATAAAATGGGGTACTGGCAGAACCATTATTGGCAATTGGATAAATTTGTTTTTCAGAGATTTCTACTGGTTTTGTGAAAAAGTCACTTTCGGCGTTTGCATCCAGTTTAAGCAGCTTGATCACTTCTCCAAGATCAACATCCTTTTCACCTTCTCTGATCGCTTCAGCAGCTTTATGAAGGCCTTTTTTGATGCTTGGCCAGTCATTTTTAACTAAATCATTCGCTTTATTCAAAGCAGCTTCTAAATCCGGCATTTTATCATTCACTGTTTTCAGTGTTCCAGTAATATCATCTCTGATTCCTGGATAATCATTTTGGATAAACGCCGCTGCCAATCCTAGCTTATCTTCAATGACCGGTAACTCATTATTATAAAGATCTGCACCTTTATTGATTCCATTGACGATCGTATCCATATGCCCGTTCAATAAAACATTCGCATCATGAACTTCCTGCTTGATAGCAGGTAATTCTGCCTGATATTTTTCTAAAATCCCTATAGCATTAGTGACCGTTGCTTCTGTTGAACGCAGTAATGCTGCAAAATCAACTTGTTTTGCTTGAGATAAAAGTCCTTGTGCTGTATGGATCGTATCAATCAATTTCGTTAAAATATCGTTGACGCTAGCACTCACGCCATCAACATCGATACTGCCAGCCAAACTACTAATATTATCTGCAGTTGCTCTAATTTCATTTAAAACGGCTTCTAATTCCTCAGCGGAAATAGCATCTGCATCAATACTATCAACACGAGCTTTTAGCCCTCCGATCAATGTACTTACACTCGTCAAATTATCGATGATCGGTTGTAGATCTTGGTTTCCAGCTGCCTGTTGAATATTCGTCAACATCACGATCAATTGATCGATCGCGGCTTGTTGTTTTCCTAAGCTATCCGAAAACTGAGCAAGTAGCTGTTTCAAGGCTGCACGTTCTTCCGGCGTCAATTCATTATCTGATAACAATTGTTCGATTTGTCCAGCGATCGCTGAAACATTTGAGCTGATCGTTTGGACAGAATCTAACGTTACCTTGATGCTGCTGGTGATGCTTGGTAACGCTTCTTGCAATTTTGAAGCACCCTCACTTGTAGTACTAGCCAGCTGATCTGCCTGATCACCTAATTTTTGAATATCTGGTAATGCCTGTTGCACACCTTGAATGATGATCAATCCTTGTTTCGCTTCTTCGATCCCTTCATTCATCGTTTGTTCTACAGAAGCAAAATCTTCATCGATCATTGCTAACTGCTTCCCTGCATTTTGGATTTCCGGGATTTTTTCTTGTAAAGTCAAGATCACTTTCGCCTGCTCTTTGATTGTTGGCATCTTAGCATTCAAATCAACTAGCTTCGCGCCTAAGGCATCCACTTCCGGTAAATATTCGACAAATTCATTGGCTTTTGCCAATTTTGTTTTTAGTTCAGGCATCTTTCCGTGTAAAGCAACAACTTCTTGTGTATATTTATCGATTTCTGCGATATTCGCATCTGTCGAAAGGATCATGTCTTTTACTTTCGTAATACTTACTAAATTTGAATCTAAATCATAACCGATTTCGTTGAAAACACGAACCAAAGTTTTACTGGCAGTTTCAGTGAACTGATCTGTGATTTGTGCTTGCAGCGAGGTGGCTCCCTTTTCTGCGATCTTCGGCGCGATCGCATTGATCTTTTCATTGATGGAATACTCTATTTTCGGCTTCGTGATTTCTCCAGTGGTAAAACTCAGTAAATCTTCTGAGAAGTCCTTAGGCAAATAAATACCTGCGTAATATTTCCCAGATTTTACTCCTTTATCCAGTTCCTTTTTTGAATCGACGAATTTCCAACCCAGCTGCTTGTTTTCATGAAGATTCTTTAGCACTTCCTCACCAATATTGACTTTTTTATCTTTAAAGGAGGCTGGTTGGTCATCACTATAGACAGCAATCGGTAATTCTCCAGTATTTGCATATGGATCCCATAAAGCTTTAATATTAAACCATGCATAAAGGGATGGAATAATCATCAGTGCAATAATCAATAATGTTGCGATCGGATTTTTAAAAATGCGCTGCCAATCTAATTTAAATAACTTCAATGTATTTTTTATATGTTTCATCCTGCTCACCCATTCTTTTTAATGACTGATATACTTTAGCATAAATTTTTTGCCCATAACAAATGAAAATTGCTGATTTTGTCTATTTCTACGACAAGTAGTTAAAATTGTCGTAGAGTTTTTTTCGTCCACTTTATCTCTTTGTTTTAAATAACGATGTTTTATCTCTTAACAGCTAAAAAGAGACAAACTCATCCAGTTGAATCAGCTTGTCTCTTTTTGCCGAGCTTATAATTTTGCTGAAAATTCTGACACTACTTTTTTTACTTCATTTACTGAATCTGGATCTAAATAAGACAATGCTCTAGGAACCACACTCATCAGATACATTTTATCAAGCTTATCTGTCGCTCTTCTTTCCATCAATTCCGCTAGCAAATGTTTCATGTCTTCTTTGTGATCATCTTTGGTACGATCCATTATGAAGTCATAAAATTTCTGTTCCTCTGCTTTCATTCGCGATGCCTCCTAGATTTTTTATTCTATTATAAGCTTAAATCCCTATAAGTAGAAGTAATTTGCCTTTATTGTAAAAAAACAACAGGAACAAAAAAGATTTCCTGCCGTTTTATGCGATAAATGACTGTTTTATTTACTATAGAAATTAGACTCCATATTTTTTGATCAAAAATTCATACGCTGCCTGACCGATAAATCCTAGAGGTTGATTGATCGCTGGATTGAAATAAAAGTCCATAGTGACTAATTCTTCCAATGTCGTTTCTTTGTCGATTGCCAAAGATAAGGTATTGATCGACTGTGTAATATCTTTTTCAGACATCAATTGTCCTCCGATCAATTTGTGCGTACTTTTCTCAATGACCAACTTCACATGAACCTCTTCTTGAATTTCAAGATAAGGCATCTGACAAGGCAATGTCACAAAAATGCTTTCAGCTTCGATTCCTTCAAAAACTGCTTCGTCTTCAGTCAAGCCAGTACTAGCAATGTAACACCCGAAAATTTTAGTTGCTGTGGTTCTTTGTGTCATATTGTAGTTCATCGTATGTCCTAACACATTCATCGCAGCGACGATCGCACTTCTTACAACATTATTCACTAAGGGAATAAATGATTTGCGGTAACTGTTTCTCACAGGATACGAGGTGACATCTCCGACCGCATAAATATTCGGATCACTGGTCTGCATCTGCTCATTTACTCGAACTGTGCCGTTGGTATTTAAATCTAAAAAATCTTTGACCAACGTGGTATCAGGTCGGGCATTCACTGCAACGATCACATAATTATTACGTATCTCTTTATTTGTTGTGTGTGTCACGAATAACTCTTTGTCTGTATCAGAAAAACCAAGAACACTTTCATTTAAATGCAAGTTAATACCTGAATCAATGATCTTTTTTTCAATAATAGATGAAATTTCTTTCCCAAGATAACGAAAAAGGACAGAATCTGCACTCTCGATCAAATGGATCTCTTTCCCTTGATCTTTTAACGCATCACACAACTCTACACCAATGTAGCCACCGCCAACGATCGAGATAGATTGTGCTTTTTCTAAGTTTGCTAATGCGTTCACTGAACTTGGATAACTTTTATACATAGTGACCTTGTCCTCACTAGGCAATGTCAGGTTTGTCGAAAATTGATTTGAACCTGTCGCCAGAATCAATTTATCGTAGCTCAATTCACTTTTTTGTCCATCTTGGCTTTCAAAAATGACTGTTTTTCTTTCAGGATCTAGCGCTGTTACAGCGGTATTAAGAAAAATATTGATTCCTTTTTCTTCTAATTCCTCTGAAGTAAGATATCTGACTTGATCTAGTTCATCGACCATGCCATTCATTTTTAAAATGATCCCACTTGAAATAAAGCTAATCTCAGTTCTTTTTTCTATCAAAAGAACTTCAGTACTAGGATCTAATCTTTTTAGTGCCAATGCTGCCTGAAGTCCGCCATGGGAAGCTCCAATAATTACTACTTTCACTAAAGCTCTTCTCCTTTCAATCACTTGTAACTATAATAATTGCATAAATATCAAAAAAAAAGAAGATCACGCTTCATTATATACAAAATTTTAGTTTTTTTAAATAATAATAAGTGATAAATTTCTTTTTATAAGTTGCGTATTGCCATTTTCATGTGAATCAAGTATCCTTAAAGTGAGGTGTCTATTATGCTAAAACGAGATTTTTTAGAAAAGCCTTTTGATTATATGAATGATATATTATTATTTTTATATAACAATCAAGGTGTTGCAACAAAAAACGAGCTAGTAAATGAATTTCAAATTAGCTTACCAACATTAAATGAATATCTTTCTTTCCTGCAAAGTTTTCTCGAAGAGAATAAAATAGATGATCAAGTGGAAATAACCTTACAAGGGGAAAATATTTCTTTAAAAAAACAAGCTACTTTTCCATTAAAGAAAGTTGTTGTTCTTTTTTTAGAAAAATCTATTAAATTTCAAATGATCAATCGATTATTCAATAAAGGTGAACTAACTTGTGACTATTTCCAGTTGAATTATGCGATCAGTTCCGCTACGTATTATCGGAAAATCACTGAGCTTAATGAGCTTTTAAAAGAATTCCGACTGCAAATCAAGCGTGGAAAATTGATTGGAGAAGAAAAACAAATTCGCTATTTCTTCTTTAACTTCTTTTGGTTTCTTTTTGAGGACAAATCCAGTTTAGAAAAAGAAACAGCAAATCAATATCTAGGCTTTGTCGATATTTTGAAAGAAGCCCTTAATTTGACGTTTGATCCAACTGAAGTGCTACAAATCAAGCTGTGGATGAAAATTTCTTTCCGCAGACTGACAACTGAGTACAATCCAGTTATTAGTCCGAACTATGATTATCCAGATCGGCCTCTATTTGAAGAAATCAACCTTTCCTTACATACATATATGAAAAAAATCGATCGTCCATATACTATCTATGAAGCATACATGTTCTATGACTTCTTTTGTTCCATGAATAACTTTTCTCCAAACTCTTCTTTTGCTTTTCGATTAGCAGAAAAACAGCGCAGAGAAAGTTCTTACTTGAACTACATGAATAAGGTGATTTTAAAATATTTAAAGCAACAAGGTTATTTATCCAGCTATGCGTCGTCTGCACGTTTGTTATATATTGAAAACTTATTGTTTCAACTGCACTCACAACTTTACTATTTTGATGGTTTCATTTTGCCATTCGATAGTTGGACGATCAAATCGATCGTCAATGCTCATCGGCATCCGTTTTCCGGCAATGAAGTCTTTGAACTGATGGATATTGCTACAAAGAAGTTCGATCAGGATGGTGAAAAAGGTAGTTACAAAAATAAATTTACTGAAATTCATTACACGATCATTTTAAATCATATCGCTGAATTGAATGAAGAAAAAATAGCAATAGGCGTATACCACTCATTGAATCCTTCCATAGGTGAATTGGTTATTCAGCATCTGACTAACGTCTTAGGCCACAAATATCCAATCAAAGCAGAAGCATTTAAAGAGGAAAGCCATTATGACATACTGCTTTCTAATATATATACCGAAGTAATCGCTGAAAAGCAGGAACTTGTCTATATTTTTTCAGATATCGGCAATAGTTATGATATGACAGAAATCGAAAAGCTAATTCTTAAACTGATCGATACGCGCTGATCGTTTACTTTATACACTACTCAATAGAAATTATAACAGAGAACGAAGTCTTCATGTTCTCTGTTTTCTTGTCGGGTACTAAATTAAATGAGAATATCTGATATCGATAAAAAAAAATCCAATTACTTTTCGTTTTAAATAACATTTTTTTAAATTTACAAAAGTGTAAAAATAAAAAAAGAACGGTAGACTTTAGTAGATCAAGTCTATCGTTCTTTTTTATTTTATCCAGCCGATATTGTTAAAGGGTGAAAATCTAAAAGAAACGACTCCTTCGATCGCGTTTCCATCAACTAGACCAAACGCTCGACTATCACTAGAATTGTTTCGATTATCACCTAAAACAAAATAGTGACCTGTCGGAATTTTGTTTAATTGAGACATTTGCTCTAAACTTTCATCTGAAATATTGACTTTGATCGTTCCATCTGGTAATTCACTGGCAGCAGACATTTCAGATTCTTTTGGTAACGTCTCAGCCTGATGGTTGATAAATAAGTCATTGCCTTCTGTCCAAACTAGATCTCCTGGCATTCCAATTACTCGTTTGACATACTGAAATTCACTTTTCACAGGTGGTTTGAAGGTGATGATCTCATATCTTTCTGGGATTTTGGTGCGACGAACGATCACACGATCTTTATCCATCAAGGTTGGCTTCATCGAATCACCGTCCACCATATGCGGAGATGTATTCAATATAAAAAAGAATACAAGCACTGCCACAAGTACGACAGGCAGCATAAATTTAATGATTTCGATTATATTCTCTTTTCTTTTTTTCTTTCTTCTTTTTTCGATTTCTTCTTTTGTTAATTTACGTTTTTTTCTTTTTTTGATTGGCGGTGCCACTATTTCAGTTGGATCACTTTGTCTTATTTTAGTATCTACAGCTTCTTTTTTTGGTTCCATTCTTGACTTTGTCTGTGGCTGTGGACGCTTCTTTTTTTGCTTAGATCGTTCTCTTGATTTATCGTCATTGTATTTACGGCGATTATTAGCCGGTCTTTTCTCTTTATTCATTTTTTGTTTTAATTGTTTTTGCAATCGACGAATGCGTCTTTTCAATTTGTTCATGATTCACCTCAATCGATACCGATTATACTCTTTACTAAGAATAACAGACTGTTGTCTATTTTTCCATATAAACCCAACTAACATTCTTTCATTCATTTTCGATGATCAAAAGTGGTAAAAAAATGGATGGAACAAAATGCTAAAAAGCTTTGCCCCATCCATAACATATTATCTACCGAATACTAATTCCTGACCTTCAATCAGGACACTGCTGCTAAGTTGATTTTCATTCATTAATGTTTGGATTGATAGACCTGAATCCTGAGCAATTTCCCACAGTGTCTGTCCACGTTTGACGACATATACTTCCGAATCCTGTACTTCACTAGCAGCAGTAGATTCTGCTGGAGGTTCCGTCGATACGGCAGTAGGCATCGGCGCTTCTACTTTCGTTTCTGATGAAGCTGTCTCTGGAACAGAAGCAGGCGTTACAGGCTGGCTATCTGCAGTAACTGGTGTACTTCCTCCTGGTGAGGCGCCTAAAATCAATGAACTAGATAAGAAGTAAATTGCAGTACTAAACAATAATGCTGAAAAAACCAACAGCAGTCGATAATTTTTAGTGTTATGTTTTTTCATATTGCTCTTCCCCTCACTTCATCTATATAGATTAGTTATTCGCTTTATCTAAACGTGATAATTTACTTAGACGTTCTTCTAATTCACGATAGATCGTCATCACTTCATTCTTAGACTCTTCTACTTCATTTGAAATGTTCTTCGCACGGTTACCGATGTTCAGCATTTCTAATTCAGCAGAGTTGATCATGTGTTTTGCTTCAACTTGTGCTTCATTGATGATTCTATTAGCTTCTTTCTTCGCAGAAACCATTACTTCACCGATTTCTTGTTGTGACTTCAAAGCTTCTTCTTGAAGTGATTGGTTTTTCAATAATAGATCATTGATTTGTTGTTTTGCTTGTAATAGCTCTGCAAGCTGATCACCTTTTACTTCGCCTGTTGCAGACATACTACGCATTGCTTCTAGTTCTGCATTTAATGTATCCAGTTCTTCTTCTTTTTCTTTGTAGTTACTTCTTAAAGTAGCTAACTCTGATTCAAATACATTCTTCTGGATAGAATATTTATCGTTCAATCCTTGGATTTGTCCTAGAGTTGCTTCTAATTCACTTTTATCTTTCAAGACTGTTTCTAATTCTTTTTTCAGCTCTTCAACACGGCTGTTATCAACAGAAGAATCATTCGTTACTGCTAAAGAAACTTCTTTGTCTTTCAACTCTTGATTTTCTTGTTGTAAACGACGCATTTCTTCTTGAAGATCAGCAAGTTTTTGTGTCAATTCTTGATTTTCTTTATCAGTAGTTTGAAGTTTTTCATTCAATGATTCTAATTCCATCTTCACCGTCTCCAATGCTTCTTGTTTTTCTCCGATTGTTCCTCGGGCAGCTAATTCTGTTTGTAATTGTTTGATTTCTTGTTCTTTTTCAATGATTTGTGTTTCTAATTCTGTTTCTTTTTCAAGTAATGCTGATTCTAGTTGAACGATACGTTCCTGACCTTTAGCATTCTCATCTTTCAGTTCACTGATCTGTGCGTTTAAACGGGCAATTTCTTCAGCCCCGTCAGATGCTTCATTTACATCTTCTAATTCCAAAAGTTCTGTTTCTTTTTGATTCAGCTGTGTTGCCAGTTCGTCATTTTGTTCTCTTAGTGTTTCTAACTCACTTTGACTAGTTTCAACTTTATGCACTAGTTGTTTGTTTTGTTGAGACAAGCGGAAGTTTTCTTCTTTGCTTTGTTCAAACTCATCTTCCTGCATTCTGTATTCTTCGATCAGCTCTCTCAAGCGCGTGATTTCTTGCTCTTGCTCAGTTATCAGACTGCTGTTTGCTGTCGTCCTAACTGTTGCTGGTTGCTGCTCTGGTTCCGAATTAAAGTCTACATCTTGTGCTAACTCTTCTTCAGAAACCTCATTGATTTTTTTTATTAAACGTCTTTTTGCCATGCGTGTACACCCCGTCTTTTATTTCTCTTACTCTTACTTGTCTAATGCGACTTTTTCTAAATTATCTTCTTTCGTATTTCTTGAATAAACAATAGATTGTTTTGATAGCTTGCTTGATTTGTCTCGATATGTAAAGGTGAAATCAATCATTGTGATCTCTTTTATTGGCTGTAATTCTTTGATAAAAGTTTCAACATTTTTCTCAGCTGTTTGGAAATCACTATAAGTTAGTACTGTTGAAAAAACTGCAATAGTCATTGTTTCTGTTTTTTGGCTAATCATGATCGCTACATTTGATTCTCCGAAAAAGGGTTGCCATTCTCTCATAAATTGAAGTTCATAGTTGTCTAATGTTTTTGCATCACGACTCTCTATGACTTTTTTCCAAGAAAACTCACCTAATTTCAGCGTATTTTCTTTATAGTTTTCGATCCCAGTGCCAGAAGTTCCACCTCTGGCATCTGAAATTTCTTCTATCTTAAATTCTAAGTCCTTATTATCTTTTCTCAAAGTATTTTGATTATACAAGATACCTAACAAGATTAAACAAAAAATAATTGCTGCGATCATTAAAAATAATAGTGACCGATTATTTTCCTGATGCTTATAAAAATTTATCTTGCGTTTCATTTTTGGACTATCAGAATCTAAACTTTCCAACTGAAAGCGTACATACAACTGATAACTGAAAAAAAGAAACAATAGTACTGTTAACACAAACATAAAAATCGTCATCAAATATAAACTCCTTCTATTCCTTAATAAAAAAACACTATATTTATCTATTTTTTTGAAAGTTACCCACTTTCTACCCAATTATACATAGTTTATTGTAACATTACGTCGCGTTATTGCCAACTTTTTTTTATAAACTCTGACAATTGTCAATAAAACAAGAACCTATCTAGAAAATTTTAGTGTTTTTTTATTAATTTAACAAAAGAAAAGCACTTGATTGGCTTCAAATGCTCTTTCTTCTTTCATTTTATTTATATTTTTGTTTACTATTGTGGATGAGCTTAAAATAACAGCTTGTTCTAATGAGTTTGACCTACGCTTTCTCCGGTGGCTCATCTAAGTATCTACTTTCAACAAATGTGACTTTTGTTTTATGTTTTCCTTTGAGAATGTCTGACATGCTCAGCGATATGTACCAAGATTTTCTTCTAGTTCTTCTTCATGAATTCCTACACTAACGCCCAATGCACGGTCAACAGAGTTCATGACTTCGATGCCTAAATGGCAAACTTTTTCTTTTAAACGTATTTTATCGATCGTACGTATTTGTTCTAATAAAATGACAGAATCTCTTTCAATCCCGGTTTCCTCAGAATTGATCCCTATATGTGTTGGTAATTTTGGCTTCGCCATTTTTGCCGTGATTGCTGCGACAATGATGGTCGGACTAAAATGATTACCTAAATTATTTTGTATGACTAGTACTGGACGTACTCCCCCTTGTTCTGATCCTACTACAGGGGATAAGTCTGCAAAATATATGTCACCCCTTTTGACCATTTGAAACCTCCTATTCTATTTGTACTCCCTTGGCAAGCGCTCAGAAAAAGTACATGCAACTTCATAATGGATCGTTTCTAATTTATCTGCCACCATCTGCATAGTAATCTCTTTCCCATGATCGTGCCCGATCAATGTCACTGTTGTTCCAACTGCAACTTGATTTGGTAATCTGATCATGCATTGATCCATACAAATTCTACCAACGATTTCACACGCTTCTCCTTCTACCAGTACTGAAAAGCCTGTTAAATGCCTCAACCAGCCATCTGCATAACCGATGGGGATCGTTCCGATCCATTCATTTTCAGTCGTGGTATACGTATTGCCATATCCAATGCCTTCTCCTGCTGGAAGTTCCTTGACCTGTATCAGCTCTGATATTAAGGATAATGCTGGTTTTAGTGGATAAACCTCTGTCAATTCATGACCAGAAGGATTTAATCCATATAGTCCAATCCCAAAACGAATCATGTTCCCTGTATGCTCAGGATGCCAAAATGCTGTAGCGCTATTGCTAGTATGAACATATCTTGGTAATTCATCTAAAACAGCTAGAACTTCTTTAAATCGCTGCTCCTGCTTTTGAAAGTAGCCAGTATCTTTCTCATCAGCTGTTGAAAAATGGGTAAATAACCCTTCCCACAGCATTCTTTTTTCAGACTTCACCACAGTTACTGCTTTTTGAACCATTTCTGGTGAAGTAAAGCCTATACGTCCCATTCCCGTATCTACTTTTATATGTATTTTCAATGGTGTCTTTGCTTGCAGATGAATCAACTGCTCTTTCGCCTGCTCTAACCATTCTTGGGTTGCCGCGGTAACTGAGAGGTCATACTTTAGCAGCAAGTCTATGTATGAAATATCTACAACTCCTAAAATAAGGATCGGTTCTGTAATACCAGCTTCACGTAATTCGATTGCTTCGTCTAAAACAGCTACACAAAATCCTGTCGCGCCACCTTCAATAGCAGCTTTTGCTGTCTGGATCGCACCATGACCGTATCCATTTGCTTTTACAACAGCGAATAATTCTGTGCTGCTGGGCATTCGCTTGATTTCATTACGAACGTTTTGCTTTATTGCTTGTGTGTCAATCACTAACTTGGTTGGACGATGCCATCCTACAACCATATGTATCCTTCTTTCTTTTATAGTCGAACAAAAAATAAAACAATGACGTTTTTATTTTCTTCTTTGTTAAGGCTATTTATTCAGTGGATGCTAAAAATATTTAGCTGGATTCTAATATTATCTGCGCCACTGCGCTAGTTTCCGTATGTGAAATAGATACAAATACCTGCCCATCATGTGGCGACTTCGTCACTTTAGGAGCGCCATTTTTTTCTTTCAAGATTTCGATATCTTGTAATCCGACTGCTCCAATGCCAGTCCCCCAAGCTTTGGAAAATGCTTCTTTACAAGCAAAACGACCCGCTAAAAATTCAACTTGTCGCTTATGAGGCAGTTCTTCAAAAAGAGCTTGTTCATTTTCAGTTAAAACTCTGTTCACAAAAGAAGACTTGCGTGTAATAATTTTTTCGATTCTTGAAAGTTCCACCATATCTATACCAATTCCTTTGATCATTCTTTCAAGCCCTCTTTTTATAATTTATAAATCACTCTTATTCTATCAAATTTTAGCAATTTTTCCACACAATAATTGAAAAATTAATAAAAAGATGCAACAAAGCTTAAACGCCTTGCTGCACCTGAACGAAATTTATTAAATGATTAAATAGAAATGGTTTATTTCTATTTTTCAGCTTTCGTAGTTTTATTATTTTGAATTGTCTCTAATAACAAAGCTGCGTTTTTTATCATTATGTCTTTTGACTGAACGGTTATCTTTATTTTTGTTGTAACCACCGTGATTACTGTTACCGCCGCCAGTACCTTTATTGTTTTTGTTGCCGCCGCGATATCCGCCATTTTTGTTACGGTTGCGATTATTACCGCCACCACGGCTATTTTTGTTGAAGCCTTTTTTAGTTGAAGGTAATGGGCGTTCTGGTGTGATTTTTACTGGTACAGCATCAGATGGGTCTTTAGAAATTGTTTTTAGTAATAATGCTGCCAAGTCTTCAGCAGAATATTTTTCTAAAAGATTTGCAGCTGATGGCAAGTAATTTTCCAAACCGTTTTCTTCTAGTTTTTCTTCAACAGTCTCGATCGCAGCACCTAGTTGCCCTTTGAAAGCTTCTTTTTCACTTGGCGGACGTAATGGTGTCATACGTTTTTTTGTTAAATCCTCAATGACATGTAAGTAGCCCATTTCGTTTGGTGTAACGAAAGTAACAGACATACCGCCTTTACCAGCACGACCTGTACGGCCGATACGGTGAACATAGCTTTCAGGATCTTGCGGAATATCGTAGTTGTAAACATGAGTCACACCAGAAATATCTAGGCCTCGAGCAGCCACATCTGTCGCAACTAGGATATCTAAACTACCATTTTTAAATGAACGCAATACGCTCATACGTTTTTGTTGAGACAAATCGCCATGAATACCTTCTGCTTTATAACCACGCGCCTCAAGCCCACGTGCCAATTCATCTACACGACGTTTTGTACGACCAAAAACAATGGTCAATTCTGGTGTTTGTACATCTAGTAAACGAGTCATGATATCAAATTTTTCAAAATCTTTTGAGCGTACATAGTATTGATCGATCAAATCAGCAGTCATTTCTTTTGCTTTGATTTTTACGTGCTCAGGTTGTTTCATGAATTTAACGCCGATATTTTTGATTGCAGGCGGCATTGTTGCTGAAAATAGCAGTGTTTGACGCTCAGATGGAATTTTAGAAATGATTTTTTCGATGTCTTCTAAAAAGCCCATGTTTAACATTTCATCTGCTTCATCTAAAACAAGTGTTTCAATTGTTTCTAATTTTAAGGTACGACGATTGATATGATCCAATAAACGTCCTGGTGTTCCGACAACGATATGCGGATTATCTTTCAGTCCACGAATCTGACGACCGATATCTGCTCCGCCATATACTGCCTGAACACGAATTTTTTTATCGCGACCTAAACGGAAAAGTTCTTCCTGTGTTTGAATTGCTAACTCACGTGTAGGAGCGATTACGATTCCTTGTAATACACGGTTTGATGTATCTATTTTTTGCAGCATCGGTAAACCAAAAGCAGCTGTCTTACCTGTTCCTGTTTGCGCTTGTCCAATAACGTCTTTTCCTTCGATTGCTAATGGGATCGTTTCTTCCTGGATGGGTGTTGCTTCTTCAAATCCTGAACGCTCGATTGCTGACAATAATTCTGGTGCTAAGCCTAGTTCTCTAAATTTCAAATGAGATCCTCCTAATAAATGTTTGTTTCAGAAGAAATACTTCTTCCTTTGTTACAGGTGATTTGACTTTCACTGATGGGAAAATGTTCCTCCGCTTTGTAGACCTTCAACATAGGTCTATTTTATTTTCTGATCAGTGTTACCGAAAAATCCACCTTATGAAGCCAATGGCACTAGAAAAGCCAAACGACGTCGTTCAGCTTTTTTAATCTTTATTATAAATAGAATTCCTTCTTAGTATAGAAGCGTATTCCATTACTTTACTTCGATCTTTCGGCAATAGGTTATTTTAGCATAGTTTTGCGTTTTCAGCAAGTTTTATGAAAGCTTGCTAACTTTTCATCAATTGTTCCACAACTTCATTTAAGCCCATACCATTACTTCCTTTTAAGACAACCATATCTTCAGCTTTTAGGATCGATTGCAGTGTATCGATCAAGCTGTCTTTTTCTTCCTTAGAAAAGTAATAGACTTTATTTTCAGGATAGTTTTTCTTCAACGCATTGTACAATGCCTTCATTTCAGTCCCATAAAGTAAAACTTCAGCAATTTCATTTGGATTTAAATGTTCACTGACAGAAGCATGCATCGCAGCGGAATCAGGACCTAATTCCAGCATATCTCCCAGAACTGCTACACGTTTTCCAGAAGTCGCCATTTGGCTGAAGCTATCTAAAACTAAATTCATCGCAGTTGGATTCGCGTTATAAACGTCACTCAATATTTCAACAGATTGTTGATTTTTCAACCATTCTGTTCGATTTTTCGTTAGCTTGAAGTTTGCTAAACCTGCTTGGATTTTTTCTTCTGCAAGACCGAACCACTGACCAATACTAATCGCGATCAGAGCGTTCCCAATATTATATTTACCTGGAACAGGTATCGTAAATAATGTATCGGAGCCTTTTATTTTAAATGTGCTTTGTTCTTTTTGTTCCGTGACGATTTCAGCCTGACAGTCGGCATCATGCCAACCAAAGGTCTTGATCGTCTGAGGCAATCCATTGATCAAAGGTAACAATAACGGCTCTTCAGCTGGTATCAACAATAAACCTGATTTATCTAAGCCTGCAGTGATTTCCATTTTTGCTTGGGCAATTCCAGCTCTTGAACCTAGATTCTCGATATGAGCTTCACCGATCATTGTGATCGCAGCAACTTCTGGCTGAGCTAATGTTGAGAGAAAATCAATTTCATGTGCATGATCCATACCCATTTCTAAAATCAGTTTTTCTGTTTCATCGGGCATATGTAAAATAGTATAAGGCAGACCGATGTCATTATTATAATTCCCCTGTGTTTTATACGTCTTGAATTGTTGAGATAAAACAGCTTCTGTCATATCTTTTGTTGTTGTCTTTCCATTGCTTCCAGTCACTGCAATTACTGTTGGTGTCATCTTCTTTAAGTAGTAAACAGCCAGATCCTGCATTGCCTTTAGCGTATCAGAAACCTTAAGAAAAGGTAATTCAACAGGTACATCATCTGCTCTACTCCAAAAAGCAGCCCCTGCTCCTTTTTCTACGGCACTTGAGATGAATGAGTGTCCATCATTCGCTCCTTTTAAAGGAACAAATAAATTCCCCGCTGTAATCAAACGACTATCAAATTCAAGTCCTGTCAATTCAAAATCTGCCCATTGCTTCCAATCATTTTCTGCCTTGACAGCTTCTGCTGCCTCCCAAAAAGTTAGTTTCATTGATTTTTTTCCTTCCTGCAATTGCTTTCTTCACTATAAAAGGGCTGAGATAAGACGTCCAACGTTTTACCCCCTCCCTTTAAAGTTATTATCTTTCGTAAAAGCTTTGTCTTTGCTTAAAGCGGTTCAAAGCTAACTGGATCAATTCTTCGATCAGATCGCTATATTTCAAGCCCATATTCTCCCACAATAGCGGGTACATACTAAATTCTGTGAATCCCGGCATTGTATTCAACTCATTCAAAAAGAGTTCATTTTTACTAGTCAAAAAGAAATCACATCGGCTTAAGCCGCTGCCGTCTAAGATCGTATAGGCCTTTTTAGCAAATTCTTGTGCTTTTTGATGAACTTCTTCTGGGACTTCAGCTGGAATCTGCATAGTGATTTGATTGTCGATATATTTTGAATTATAGTCATAAAAATCAACATCTTTCACGATTTCTCCCGGCAAGGTCGTCCGCACATCTTCATTTCCTAAAATCGCTACTTCGATTTCACGCGCTTCGATCCCTTGCTCAACGATCGCTCTAGAGTCATAGCGGTATGCTTCTTCCAAAGCATTTTGCAGTTCTTCACGATTTTCAGCTTTACTGATCCCTACACTTGATCCCATATTTGCCGGCTTCACAAAAACAGGATAAATCAATGAGCCTTCACATTGCTCAAAAACTTTTTTAGGATTTTCTTTCCAATTACTTTTCAATACTGGTACAAAAGGAACTTGCGGAATTCCAGCTGTTTGCAGTAGATATTTGGTCATGATCTTATCCATTGCATTAGCACTAGCCAAAACACCAGCGCCGACATACGGCATTCCTATCGTCTCTAAAAAACCTTGGATAGTTCCGTCTTCGCCATTCGGTCCATGAAGTACCGGGAAAACGATCGTATCTTCTTCTTTGATTTCGCAAGGCAGGATAACTTTCCCTGTGAACTCTCCCCATTTGTCTACTTCGCCACTGTCCGACCAAGTTAATTTCAAGACCTCTTCACTCTCTGGCTTTTCTGAAAGTAATGGTCCTTTGACCCACTCACCCGCTTTACTAATATAAACCAGTTGAACTTGATAGTAATTATAATAAATCGCATTTAAAACAGAATAGGCAGATAATATCGAAACATCGTGCTCTTCACTTCTCCCACCATATAGCAAAGTAATCTTCAAATGCTCTTCCTCCTAAAATTCTTCATATATTCATAGATTTAAAAAAACAGGCAAAACTGCTCTTTCATATTTTAGCATAAAACCCGCAACCCGAATAGAAACAAATAGCGAAATAAATAAAAATAAGACATTTTTTCTCAATGCCTTATTCATTCCTTAAACAACTTCTTCAAGCAATGTGATCAATTTTTGTCTAAATGCGTCTCGATCTATTTGAGTAAATGGTTTTGGCCCTTTCGTACGCCCGCCGCTTTTACGAACCTTTGCACTAAAGTAACGCTGTTCCAACAGCCCATCGATCGTCTCTGCTGTATATTCAGTGCCTCTTTGATGTAACACACGCACGCCTTTAGGTAAAACCAATGAAGCCAAACCATAATCTTGTGTCACTAATATATCTCCAGATTTGATCAATTGCACGATTTTGTAATCTGCTGCATCTGCTCCTTTATCAACGTATGTAAAAGAAACATTTTTTGGATATTCTTTTAATGAATAATGATCGATACTTGTCACAATCACAACCTCGATCTCATACATCTGCGCAACTGAAATGGCTGTATCTTTCACTGGTGAGCCATCACCATCAATAAAAATCTTCATGGACTTTCCTTCTTTTCATTAATTCAAATACCAGCTTGGATGACGTTTTAAGAAAGTAGCAACTTCAGCAAAAACAGCTTCTTTAACGATTTTATATAGTTCAGGGTTTCTGATTTTTTTCTTGACTGCCCCTGTATATCTTGGACGCTTCAAGCGAATCGATAATACTATATCAAAACGTTCAGGAAAATTTTCTGCAGTCAAATACTGCAGACGATTTGTTTCCTTCAAAAACTGATTAACTGCATCTACTGTTCCATCGATAAATCCATCTAAATGAGTCCCGCCGTCCGCAGGAAAATGGCCATTGACAAAGCTATCTTTGATACTTGTTGACCCATTTTTTGAAATGACTGCCTGAATCGTTACACCCTCACTGACTGTATTGATCGAAAGAGGTGTACTGCCTCGTGTGATACTGTCATCCTTTTGAAAAATATATTCTTCAAGACCTTTTTTATAGTGGAAATAATTTTTCTGTTTCTTCCCGTCTGTCAGAGAAATCGTCAAGCCGCTGTTTAGCATCGCTAACTCTTGACAGCGATTAAATAAAATAAAATAAGATAATTGCTTATCGCCGAAAAAAGTTTCCGCAGGGGTAAACGCCAGCTCGATCCGCTGTCCCTCATCCTCAGAAGGAATCAATGCTTTTTTGCTCAGTTCACCATTTTGATAGATCTGGATCGTACGCTTCCCTAATTTTTCCACACCAAACCCCAACTGCTCGGATAAGGCATTCACTACGGATAAAAATAGATAAGGCGGTGTATATTGTTCTTCCGGCTGTTTATTTAAAAGTAAGCCTTTCTTGCTGAAAAAAGAAAAGATAAATTGTTTTTCTGATAATTCAATAGATAGTTCAGCCTGCTGTATATCTACGGCTAACTGCAATAGATGATCTAAGACTTGCAATACCATACTTTCCAAACCAGTTGGACCAATTCCGCCAATGTACATACCTGGTCGTTTGCGAATACTATCTTTTAAAACATCATCGTTCAGAGCTTTCCAAATATTTTCATCGGTCATATCGATCTCCTCCTGTAGCCAGTTTTATTTTCATACGAACATGTCACGTCTCAACAGCACTCGCCTCCTAAGCATAACAATTTATCTGTTATCCGTAAATGGTTTCGCTATATTACTTTAGAGACTTATCATTTCTATCTTATTATAATGAAAAAAAGACTAGATTAAAAGAGCACCGTTCAGAACGAAATATCCGTTTTGAATGGTGCTCTAAAAATTTAATAAGTAGGAATGCAGTCCTTTACAAGAAAGGCTTCCTCTTATCCTCAAATACTTCACTAACGAATCAGATCGATCGTCGGATGCTCCATGATATGTTTTACTTGTTTTCGTGTGGTTAATGGCACATCTCCTTGAATCGTATGAGCTAAAACACCATTCGCTGTCGCAAACGCCACACTTTCCTCTAAAGACCAATTTTCAACAACACCAAGTAAAATACCAGCTGCATAACCGTCTCCAGCACCAATTCGATCTAAATTGATGATTTCTCTTGGTTTTGCTTGAACAACGATTTCAGAGTCAGCTAAAAATCCTGAAAGATAATGTTTGTCTCCTTCCCTTTGGCGGAAAGTTCCAGCAAAATGAGCAATGCCGTATTTAGCCATAAATTCATGAACGATCACTTCAAACTGTTGTGAAGGTGCTAGAGACTCCGTCAATTCCATTCCTAACAAATCGGTCAAATCACGTTGACTGCCGAAAACTAGATCACAATAAGGTAAAATTTTCTCATATTGTTCCCGCATAAATAAAACTCCATGCTCTTCATTCAAGCTAGGACGGAAGTTAAAATCAAAACAGACTTTTACTCCTTTTTCATGAGCCTTTTTAGCTAAATCAAAAGCTGCATTACGGGTTTCATCCGTCAAACTCAAGGCAATCCCACAAATATGCACTAAATCAATTTCTTCTAGAAACGAAGCAAAATCATAAGCCTCCGCATCACTTTTTCCAAATGAGCTGCTCCGCCGATTCTGATAAGTTACTTGTGTCGGCCTTATACCGAAACCCATCTCTGCAAAATAAGAACCAATATGATCGCCAAAGCTACCAATCCAGTGATCTTGAATCCCTAGTTGACGAATACTTGCTTTAGCCGCATCACCTAAACGATTATCCGGCAGATTTGTGATCAAACTTGTTTGACAGCCAAAATGAGCTAAGTTACTTAGAATATTGACACCTGTACCAGTAAAATCGAGACGTAACTCTTTTGTTTGTTCCAACATTAAATATTCGGGCGGTGTTAAACGCATCATCACTTCACCAAAAGCCGCTATTTTCATTCTGTTTTTGCCTACTTTCCAGCGTTATGAACTAAGACAGCACTCAATTTGAATCTCATCGTATGCCAAACTAAATGTTCAACATACGAAGATAAGATAAAAGTGCTTCACTCCGAGAAATAAGAAGGAGCTGTTTTTATTCACCGTTTATTTGGGTTTAAAGAGCGAATCAAAACTGATTTTTAGTTTTGACCCGCTCTCTTTCCATTTTTCGATCAGTGTCGAACAAGTTCATTGCGCGTTTATTTTTTCAACGTATTTTTCATCATGCTTAGTAAGATCTTCACATCTTCTGGTTTAGTGTCGCCTGTTTCTTTATCGATGATCGAGCTGTAAACGTGTGGAATAATTTTCTTAACACCTGCATCAACTGCGATCTGAACGATTTCTTCAAAGTTTTCTAAATCGATCCCGCCTGTAGGCTCTAAGTAAAAATCATATTTTGCACAGGCTTCTGCTACGGCTTTGTATTCTTCGATGTGTGCTAAACCTTTCATTGGGAAATATTTGATCGAGCTGCCGCCCATATCTTGAAGTAATTTGATCGCTGTTTCGATCGGTACTTCTCCTGCTGGTGCTTGTGAGCTTAGCGGGCCTGTTGCGATATTCACGATCCCAACTTTCCCTGTTGGAGACACTAAACCATTGACGATCGTGTCATTTTGACCTAATAAAGCACGAGAAGTGCCTACTCCTGTAAAAACTTGGTTGACGTGCTGTGGTTGTAATTCTGCTGAGATTCGGCTGACCATTTGGCTTTGATTTGGATCTCCTGCACCTAGACCAACGGATAAAGCGTTGTTTGTTTCAGCTGCATATTTTTTCATATCTTCGATCGCAGCTTCATCTGTCGGATAGTTTTTAGATAATACACCTAAGATCACGTGGCCGTCTGCAGCTTCATAGCATGCTTTGGCGTTTTCTACTGAGTTGGCTAATACATTCAAACAAATACGGTCTTCTAAATAATTTGGGGTTAATGACATGTTTAATTTCTCTCCTCTATATAAGTGATTTAGTTCATGATCTCTGTTAAACGAGTCACGATTTTTTTCATTTCTGTTTCGTTGACCGAACGAATATCGAATTCGATGATCCCATTGTTGGCTTGATATTCTCGGGTATAAATAGCGGGACTTTCCGCTTTTAACGCTTGGATGACTTCTTTTGCTGATTTAGCACCTGTCACTTTGATGCTTGCTCTGTAAATATCACGTCCTGCACCGTCTTGAACGACACTTGCTTTGATATGATCTATTTGATTCAAGGCTTCAATGAAAGGCGTTAGTCGGGCCTGCATCGACTCACCGGATTCACTGCCGTTTTTCACGTAATCTTCTACAGCTTGAGTGAAACCTAAGATATTGTCCTTACCGATCTTCATAGCACGACCAATGCCTTTGCCTTGCAGCCGCAGCCAGTCGATGTAGTCTTTTTTACCAATCACCAGACCAGCACTTGGTCCTTCAATGGCTTTAGCTCCGCTGTAGATCACTAGATCAGCGCCAGCTTCAATATACTTGAACAAGTCTTCCTCCGCCGCTGCATCAACGATCAACGGCAGTTTGTGTTTTTGTGCGACTGTTGCCGCTTCTTTTACGCTTAACATACTTTTTTGGACAGTGTGATGACTTTTAATGTATAAAATCGCCGCTGTCTGCTCCGTGATCATCATTTCAATATGCTCTGGTGTACACATATTGGCATAACCAGCTTCGACCACATGACCGCCGCCTTGTTCCACCATCACTTCGACAGGCGTACCATAATCGACATTATGTCCTTTGGGTAAAATGATTTCCCGTTTGGTCACTTTATCGGTATAAGGATGATACGCATGATACACAGAGCCTTCACCGATCAGCGCCGCCACACTTTGTGCGATTCCTGCAGAAGCAGAAGAAACGACCTGCGCATCTTCCACCTTCAATAGCTTAGCTAGATAAGCTCCTGTCTGGATACTCAGCTCACTCATTTCAAAAAAGTGTTCTCCACCGAAGCGTTGAGCAGCTATGACATTTTCGGAAACTTTTGACACACCCAGAATAGTCATTTTTCCGGATGCATTGATGACTTCTTTTAGATTGAATTTTTCATAGCTAATTGTCATAAACTGTGCCTCCAATGATTGTTTTTACTGGTGTGATCAATTCTTTTGCTTCTCGTGTGAAACCATTTGAATCAGTCAATATTTTTTGTCCTTCTTTAATCGTGAAAATCGTGATATCACCATCGTAGCCTTCTTTTAGATGACCTTTTGTATCAAAATGAAAATTTTTAGCTGGTACATCTGTGACTTTTTCAATGATCTCCGGCCACTCATAGCCTACGACACGTAATTTTTCCATCGTTGTGGCTAAATCATAGACAGGCCCATTTTCACGGTTACGAATATAAATATCAGTACTGATCGAAGATGCCTTCATCCCCTCTTTTAGCGCAGTTTCTGCTACATGGAAATTAAAGCTGTCTGTACCGTGACCAATATCAAAAACGACCCCTTTATCATAAGCAGCCCAGGCAAAATCTTTGATCTTATCACTTTCTTTGTCCAAAATGCCGTTTGGTTTGCCATTAAAGCAGTGAGTCAAAACATCCCCTTTAGTCATATGTGCTAAAATTTCATCTAATTCAGGCGGAGCAGAGCCAATATGCACCATCAACGGCAGACCATTATTCTCTTTTTGAATTTTTTTAGCCATCTCCAAAGGTGTGATCCCATTTTCACCAATCACGGTTTTACTCATTCTTGCTTTGATCCCTACCACAAAATCTGGTAATTCTGTCAGTGCCTTATGAACTAGTTCTTCTTTCACTTTGCTTAAATCAGCTAATTCATCTTGCTCAACAATGCCCCATTTTGAGATGTTGACCAAGGCATAGACATTGGTTTTCGCTTGTTTGGCAAGATCATAAAACTCATGAATATTTTCAGCGCCCGTCGTTCCGGCATCAATAACTGTCGTTACGCCTTTTTTCACACCGATTTCATCCGGGAAATCATAGTACAAGGTCATTTTTTCAAAGCAATGAACATGATCATCGATCCAGCCTGCGGATACATATGTTTGTCCGTCCAGTGCAATCTGTTCTTTACTGTCTGCTTCGATCCTTTCCGACACTTTTACTATTTTCCCGTCACTGATAGCTATTTCTATCGGATCACCATTGATCGTCAAGCCGTTTTTTATGATTAAGTCGTAACTCATTTTATCCCCTACTTTTCTATAAATCTAAATTTTGTCCAGGGTTTTACAAAATCCAATAACAACAATTCATCTTCTGTTATTTTCCCTACTTTATTTTTACGGTCATCGGTATGCGGCTGTAAAACAATCTGCAGTTCATTTTTGTATTTCCCAAACGCATCATTTCCGATGACAACATCACCGATTTGAAAGGCTTGTGTATTATCATGTGCTGGATTCGCTTCATTTTTGTATTTTTTACGTACCTCCGTTGAACGAACCACCTGGTCTGTGATATCGCCACGTCTAAAGTGCTGCTCAGTCAATGTAATCTCTTTTTCAACCGTACTAGCTTCTTTGGTAAATTCAATTGCCAATGCAAGCTGGTAGCGATTCAACTGACCTAATGCTTCTAATTCTTCATCAGATGCATACGCATTGCCGATGATCACATCATCGATCAATCCAGTAGCAAATAAGTGTTTTGCTTGTACTTCTACAGGTAAATGGCGGTGCATTTCCAGTGTTGGTAACCCATCATTTACATCCCAGGGACCAATGACTCCAGCTTGAGAATTGATGAAAGCAGCCGTCCGAATTCCCTGTTTTTTGAAACGAACACTACAACGCTCAAAGAAATCATAAGGCAATGCCGTTCCTTCCTGCGGATAAAAATTATGACACCCGTATAAAAACGGCACGTTTGCTTCATAAGTCAAAATATTGTCTAAGTAAGCGACATCGTTACTCATATTCAGCTCGATCGCTAAATCGAAAGGATTGTACGTCAATTTTGCTTCTTTATTTCCATCGAAACCTGCATCTAAACGAATCCCATCGGCACCTGTTTCAGCAAAGAAGGTCAGGTCATCGTAAGAAATCTCTAATTCATCAAAAATATTCGGTGCTACATCCAGAATCGTTTCATAGCCCAATCCTTTCGCATAACCAATCAATGATTTGAATTTTTCTTTCACGACTTCTTTTCCTTCGGTTACCTCCAGCATACTCATAAAAATGCGTGAAAATCCGCATTCGCTTGCCTTCTTCAAATAAGCTTTGTCCTTTTCTATATCGCTATGGTCTGGATAAACTGATACACCTAACGCTCGTTTCATTACTGTTTCCTCCGCTCTAAGTACTTGCTCCTGTTTAGTTTCTTACTTCCGATTTTTCATTTTTCTCTAATACCCCAGCGCCAAAAGTTCTGTAACGCCAAGAAATAAGCGAGCCGCATAAGATCGTCATCGATCCTACCACAAAGATCGGGGAGTGACTCATGATCCCTACTATGATCGCCAGTATAATCATTGCGATCGATACCGCACACAAAGGCAGTAATCTCAGCTTAAGAATCTTTTTAGGCAGCCAGTTTTTTTCGATCATTATTTGACTTGCAATGAAAAATACTATAAACCAAATCATCATAATTAAACACCGAAGAGGGTAGTTCCTTTACTACCCTCCCTCTCTTTTAGATTAAACAGCTTCTTTTGCTTTTTGCTCTGCTGCTAGTTCTTCTGCTTCTTTATCTAATTGTTGTTTTTCATATACTTTGAAGAACGGGTAGTAGATCGCCAAAGTAATCACGAAATTGACACAAACAAGCAGTGCTGCAGTAATGCTCCAGTTGGTACTCATCCAAGCCGCGATCGGGGCTGGAAAAGCAAATCCTAGACGTGCCATCATCATCGGCACTACATTACTGATCGTCAAGAAATAAGAAAGTGTCGTAGTCACTAATGGTGCTACGATAAATGGAATCCCTAGAATTGGATTCATCACGATCGGTGTTCCGAAAATGATCGGTTCATTGATATTGAAAATTCCCGGAAGGAAAGATAAACGACCTAAACTCTTCAAATATTTTGATTTTGAAAACATCATCAAAACAACTAATGCAAGTGTAGTCCCAGCTCCGCCGATCCAGATAAACCATTGTAAAAATTGTTCAGTGAAAATATTCGGTAAATTATTTGCGCTGACACCATTAGTAAAAGCATCCACATTTTCTGCGATAGACATATCCCAAAATGGACGAATGACAGGACCCATGATTGCCGGTCCGTGAATACCCAATACCCAGAAAAAGCAAATCAAGAAAACAGTTAGAAGTCCGCCGAATAAGCTATTACCAGCTAAGATTCCTTTCAGCGGCATCAAGATTGTACTTAAGAAGCCATTCAAATCAAAACCTAAAATGTGACGGATCACCCAGAATAACATTAAAATCACTGCACCTGGAATCAATGCAATAAATGAATTTGATACTTCTGGCGGAACACCTTCAGGCATTTTGATCGTAATATTTTTTACGATAAAGAAACGATAAATTTCGACAGAGATCAATGCTGTAACGATTGCGCCAAATAATGAAGCGGAGCCTAAGTTAGCCAAATTAATGTAGCGCCCTGCACTGATCACATCTGTCACATCTTCCATCACACGTGTTGGAGGAGCGGCTGTGACCAAAAACGCCATCAATGCAAGCAGCCCGCAGCTTAATGAGTCCAGCTTATAGCTTTTCGCTAATGCCGAAGCGATCCCAAATGTTGCATACAACGCTAAAATCCCCATCGTATATCTTGACGGAATATCCAATACTGGTAAATAAGGCGTGATAAACTTCGTATATGCCTCGATCGGAATATTTTGAAATACAGTAAAGAAAGACCCCACAATCGTTAATGGCATCGTTGCGATCAACCCTTTTCTGATCGCCACCATATGCCGCTGTGAACCAAACTTATTGGCAACAGGCATCAGATGCTGCTCCATCCATAACACAAAACCATTCATTTCTTTTGTCCTCCGTTCAAAAAATTAGTATAAAATAAATCAAAATTATTTCAAATTCATACTAACATAGTAACATTATAATGTAAACGGTTTTCAAAAGAAAAGTGCAACTTTATTTCTTTTTAGCTAGGTAAATCTACTGGGAATATTGCACCAAAGATCATAGCACCTAAAATTGCTCCACCGGCAATCGGTTTTTTCCATACGTAGAAAATCACCGCTCCGATAATCGAACCAATGCCGATTGGTGCTGATGCGCCACATGCACTGATAATGATCAAAGGCCCTAAGAAACGTCCAGAAGCATTTCCAGCCCCCATCATAACGTCTGCACCAAAGGTTGAATTAGACTGATTGATCGTAAACTTACGAATCATGATGATAATACCACCGATAATCAATCCAAGAACCATCCCGGTAAGTAATGACAAAGCAAAATTCTCAACAGGGGCGGTAATATTCATACTTAGTAAAATCGCAGGAACACCAATCCCAACTCCTGTTAAAATCGCACCGCCAATATCCAAGATCCCAACAAGTGAACCTTCTAAAATTCGTGCAAATAAGAAGCTAGCACCAAATGCCGCGGCAGCTCCATAAGAACCACCATCCATACCAGCTTTTAACATCGCAACGATCGCTACTTCATTAAACGCTCCTACGCCATGCTCGAAATACATATGCGTTCCAGCAAAAACACCCGCTGATAATAACCCAACTAAAATCGGAAATGACCAGTCAGCAAACCAAAAATTCTTTTTCTCTTCTAATCCTACGCCTACTGTTTCTTCCATTATATATCTCCTCTCCTTTGTCTTTTACTAATTGCCAACACTAAATACATCATGCATGTTTTGCAGCCAGCCCGGAATTTGTAAACGGAAGCTTTCGATCATCTGTAAATCAAAGCCTCGGAAGAAACCACTTAAGACAAATAATAAAATAACTGCTGCCATCATGCTTTTCGTTACTTTGTTCCAGCCGATTTCATCAACACCTTTACCGATCAAGATCCCTAAAACAACACCAGGAACTGCATTTCCCATGATCATTGTTGCTAGCCCTCCAAAAATCGTTGCCCAAAGTCCGGAACGTTTGCCGGCATCGATTGCAGCCAGCCAGAATAGCACTGGCATCACTGTATTGATCAATAGATTTGCGGCAGGCACCAAGACAGCCACCGCTGTCACTTGTAATGATTCCGGGATTGCTGAAGCTGTCGTGTTTAAAAATGCAACAACAACCATTCCGACAAGCGCACCGGAAATCCCCATTTTCTTAGGGTTATGCATTGTTTCAGCGACATTTTTATTTTTGACCAATAATGCCGCTGCTGCCCAGTTGGGAATAACACGGTGATCCACATCTTGTGTAAAAGCTCCCGCACCCACAGTTGATGCCCAAGCGTTGAAGAAGAAGCCTAATCCAAATGAAAAATGACTGGCCGCATCTCCTTCACAGGCATTCATTTCACCTAGGGTTCTAAATGCGCCTAAACCTTGTGTACTTGGTGCATGAAACATTCTCGCTGCGCCAGCACCTGCTGCAAAACCAACAATTCCTCCAATCAATAATGATTTGAGTAAAACAACTACCACATCCATTTAATTTGCCTCCTTATGCATTCTCTTATTTTTTCTAAAGGGAAGAGGAAGACCATTTGGGTCCGAAACTTTTTTTTCGATGAATGGAACAGTCTCCATTTCGATCAACGTAATTTCAACTGTAACATCAAGCAATACGCGATAATCTGCACGTGTTCTCGGCAAGAAGAAAAATAGAAAGCGTTCCGTAAAAGTTTCTTGCTCTGCTTTTAGGATAGTGATATCTAAAGGTTCGATACGTACGATCACATCATTTTTCTCTTTTAAGACTCGATTATGGATTTGATTGAGCGCATTGGCAAAAGCTAGATTTTTTTCCTTACCTGTTCCTTCAACTTGAATGACCTGCTTCTTTTTTATTGTTACTTGTTCCATCGGTACTTCCTCCCCTAACTTTTTGCTGTAAACAGCAGGTTGTATTAAGCGTTTTTCTTCATATAGGCTTCAACGATACGTTTGCCCAATTCTTCTTGATCCATGAAACCAAAGCCTAAAACTGTTTTTCCATCATTGATCGCTGTAACACCTTCATCGATCGAACGCATCCCATGGCGTTCCGGATATCCATATTTTGTCGCTGCAGTCAATGCTCCAGCGCCGCCGCTTCCGCAAAATGAAATGCCAAGATCCGCATTTTCCTGCTGCATCACATCACCTAAACGCATGTCTGCACCCATTCCAGGTACAACAACTGCTTTGCCGCCAGCTGCTTCCACTCCTTTTGCAACATTTTGGCCTTTTCCTAAACGATCTGCGATTACTACTGTTACCATAATTGATTCCTCCAATTTTTATGTTAATAACAAATAAACATCGTCCTTGTAAAATAAGAACGTCTTTATCTTGCTTACTTCCTTGGTTTCTTATGCCTCATTTTGCTTAGCAGATTCAAAATGGATGGATAATACATACATTTCGTCCTGCGGTAAATTACCAATATGCTGAACAACTTGATCAGCAATCTCCAACGCTTCATTTGATACCTCTTCAAACATCGCAGGATCGACACCCGTCATTTTTTCATTTGCTTTAGAGCGTTTGATCATTTCATTCACATGATTGATCAAGATCGTCCATTGTAAATCAGTTGGTTCAATCGCTTGTTTTTCCAACAACTCACTAATTTTTTCAAGTGAAGCGTCCAATTCGACCCTATATGGACTTTCCTCAATTATTTTTTTTGCATCATCCGTTCCCTTCATGCATGCTACTCCTCTCGTATATAATTCAATAAAGCAGTGATTTCTGCTTGATTAACCATTAAATCGTTTTTAGCAAAAATTTGTTCGATTTTTCCGACTAATTCCTGCTGTGCCAACAATGTTTCTTTCACTATATTCCCTTCATTCTCGTACTGACTATCAAAGGTAATACGATGGACCATCAACATCACATGAAGTAAAAATGCTTCTCTATATTCACAAGTCAGCTTTTCAGCAAAAGCTTTGAGCAATTCTTCATAAATGACATATATCCGCACTAAAATATCTCTGCTTTCCGCCTCTATTCCCTGTTTTTCTTTCACTTGATGACGTGGGATCAAACGAGGAACTTTTCCAGATTTAGTCTGCGTCAATATTTTATTGACTTCCTCTTGAATGCTATGGATATCCGCCTCTGTCGGTAATGGATTGACTTTGATAAAAGGACGATTCATGATCTCGATTGGGAAAATACTTAAAACGAGATCCGGATTTTTTTCCTCGATCACGTCTACAGCATTCAAAACAGAAGCAAACCCAGCGATTTCGACATTCGCCACTTCTTCTAATATTTTTTGTTCGATCAAGCTTGTCACACCAAGACCTGTTGAACAGACATAGACAATTCGGACAACATTGATTTCATGCTGATTTTTTTCATATGCTACTAAAAAATGCAGCGCAATGTATGCAATAAACGAGTCATTGATCAGTAATGCCGAACCGACAATATCACTTTGACTTGCAAGTTGGATCGCTGAAAACAGCTGCGGGTACTTAGCCTTGATGTCATCAACAAAAGGATTGTACTCATTGATGTAGAGGTGCTTTTTCGTTAAGCGTAAGGACAAATGAGCAAAAAGGTTTGTGAACAACTGCTGATCTCGGTAAAAAGGAAAATTGACTTCTTCTGACACATCTTTGATCAATTCCTCAGTCAAACCAACAATATCTTGCCGATTATTTGCTACAAAAACGTCACTGTAAACATAAAAATATTCATCTGCCAACAACGGTAATTCATAATGATCAAACACTTTTTTCATCAGTAAAAACGGCAACTCTTGTTTTTGCTGTAACACCTTTTGATTCGTGAGCAATTTGTAACCGCCCGCTGTATGATGCAGCTGCATACGTGATGCTGCGATTGCGACTCGCAATGTAATTGAAAGAATTTCAGCATAATTGAATTGATCGAATAAAGAAGGATCGATCAGATTCGTCATTTCTTTCAAAGCGACTTGGTAGATGCTTTGAAAAATCGTATGAACACCTACATGAACTTCCTGCATCTTTTTTTGCTGACCAGATTGAACAAAATAGCTCATGATTTGATAAATGTCATATTCTGTTATCTCTTTTTGTGTGATGTATTCCATCAATAAACGAATCTTACTTTCATCTCCGACAATCGAAAACCCTTGACGGCTTTGCCTATTCAGTACAAGCCCGTATGAAAGAACCAATTCTTCTACACGATCTAAATCACTAATGATCGTATTTCGACTCACCTGAATCTCCTCTGACAATTGTTGAGATGTCAGATGTGCGGGTGCTAATAATAAGCGAAAAATCAATTGATTGATTCTTAATTCTTGGTCTGGATAAGTCTCAAAACGTTCGACCTCAATGATTTCATTTTTCAACGTTAAACGTTCTGAATCTGGAATATCCAACCAAATCCCTTTGTTACGACGTGTATGTAGTTCAACCTTTTGTTCTTTAAACCACTCGCGAACATTGTCTAAATCATATTTGATCGACCGTACACTGACTTGAAAGGTATCTGCTAATTCTTTTGTCGTCACACTCTCTTCTAAGTCTAAAAGCATCAGTAAAATTTTTATTTCGCGTTTTGATAAGTGTAGAGACACTCTACTCACCAACTTTCTTTCCCTTACAATTGAACTATAGCTTGATTTTTATTGCCAAACAACACAAAAAAGTTGCACTTACACAAGTGCAACTTTCTTAATACTCTTATTTATTAAAAAAAAATCAACTTATTCTATTTGTTATTTTACCTCAGTAACCCAAAGTATTCTACTCAGAAATTCAAGTTTCATAAGCTTTTTCATTTAGTGCAACAGATAATAGCTTTTATTAAATACCGCTTGCACCAACAAGTGCAATACTCTTTTTAGCACAAATTAGATCATAAAAAAAAGAAGACCGAAGTCTTCTTTTTACACAGTATTTATAAACATAAATAGATAAAATCTTCTCCACAAAAATATTTATCCGACACGCCTACATCCGGTAGGTATGATTAAACATATGTGCCTCTGTGGATTGGTCAATCACTAGCCGTCAAAACGGAACAGCAAAGCTGTCTGATTGAGTCAACTCGTCGCATGAAGCTACTTTAACATAAATACTCTTTAAACGCAACAGAGATTCTTCAGCCAACCTGACCTTCTTTTAACCATTGCGTATACAGATTATCTACTAAAGTAACTGTCTGAAGGGTCATTTCCTTCGTCATTATCGGACTTTCAATCATCCCTTGGTTCAAACAGCTATTCACATGATCGATCTCAAATTCAAATTCACTTTCAAAATCAGCGGTTAACTTTTCCTGTTTGTCATTATTGTAATAAATCATCGCCTCACGTGCTTTCCAAAACTCAGGAATTTCGATTCTGCCTTTTTCACCATAAATCGTCATTTTGCTCGGAATATCTACTTTAACAGAAATAAAAATATTCCCTAATACTTGGTTTTGAAATTTTAAGCTCAAATTTGCTTGATCATCTGTTTGGCCTTTTTCAGCAGTTGCGTTTCCATAATACTCTGTAATCCCTTGTCCCAACAAAAACTGCATATACTGGATCGGATAACTGCCTGAGCCATGTAGCGCTCCACCACCTGCTGTCAAAGAATGGAACCATGAAATATGATCGACACTCGGATAGGTCGTTACAGACTGTAATAGCTGAATACGTCCAATTTTCTGCTGCTCGATTGCCTCTTTGACTTGCATAGTGACAGGTAGAAATACTGCTTTTTGAGCTTCCATCAAAAAACAACCATTCTTTTCTGCTAACTCAAAAAGTTCTGCTGCCTGTTTACTATCAAGCGTAAAAGGTTTCTCCACCAGCACGTGCTTACCATGCAGCAATGCTTGTTTCGCATTTTCATAATGGCCTTTATTATAGGTTGCTACATAAATAATATCGATCTCTTGATCCTGATACAATTCTTCATAACTTCCATAAGCTTTTGGAATAGCTAAGTCTGTTGCCATTTTTTTTGCTTTTGCCAAAGATCTTGAAGCAATCGCAGTTGCTTCACCTTGATGGCTTTTTCTGATTCCCTGAACAAAACGAGGCACAATTTGAGCTGTACTTAAAATCCCATAACGAATCGGTCTCATTCATCTCAACTCCTTTTCTCTACTATAGCTATTATTCACTATAATTTCAAAAAACCTCTATTTTATCACTTACAAAAAAACTGGAAGTACAGATAGTGAATGTCTCCCAGCCGATCGATTATTAACATTTTAAAGCATCGATACAGATTTCCCCAACAGTTTCCCAATATCGCTTATCTGCAAATAAAAAATGCCTATGTACAACTTACTTATGTATCACTTTTACTTATCGAATACCAATACTGATTTTCAACGCCTGATCGACCTTCAGCATATCATCATCCTGTAACTGACAAATTTTATGCAAAATTCGTTCTTTATCCAGCGTTCGGATTTGCTCTAGTAATACCAAAGACGGCGTCATCCGATCTTCATGCGGAATATCTACTTTCACCTGTGTCGGCTGCATTTTCTTATTCACATTCCTCGTGATCGGAGCAACAATCAATGTCGGACTAAATAGATTTCCCTTATTATTTTGGATAATCAATACAGGTCTTATCCCGCCTTGCTCTGAACCAATCACAGGTGAGAGATTCGCATAAAATATTTCTCCTCTTCGTATCATCGTAATTTATCACCCCTTATTCACAAAACACTATTTTTGTAAATTATATCATGCTTTTACATTGGAATTTTTCAATATTTTATGCTATTTACTAAAAACTTTGATAATCTCTATAAAAGGAAAATTTGATGAGAAAAACCTTTCAGATAGATGTTCTTCCAAAAAGATATTTTATTCAAATATACTTAACGAACTATAAATAAAATCGAATATAAAAAAGACATTCCGTTCATAAAAAAATGATTTTCTCTAAAAAAGAGAAACTTCCTTTTATATACATGAATTTACATAAATAAAAAATAACGTTTAAATATTATAGATATCAACTGTTACGTTTTCATTTTGATTTCATATAAATGATTTTCATATGCAAATAATACAAAATAATTTGTTTTTATTAATCATAAAAAAAGATGATATTTACTCCTCATTAAATTCTAATAAAAAAAGAGTGACTGGGTTATAACTCTACGAGTTATAACCCAGTCACTTCAAAAACAGATAAACGATGGAAACAGATGGAGGGCTTTCTTATTTCTTGATTCCCGAAATTGAACACTTCTGTTCCAACCTCCTAGAAACTTGATCATTCGATCTTCTATCCTAATTTTTTTCAATCGCTTTTATTCACCACTCAGCGTTCTTCCTTTTCTTCATCAGGTTCAGAATCTGCTCCAGATGAGTTATTCGCTTTAGGAGTAGCTGCTCCAGCCAAATTACCTAAACTAATATCAAGTCCAACAGTATATTCCAAAGGAACATACTGATTATATGCGCTCATCCCTACAACTGTTCCTTTAGGTTCAGCAGAATCTACATATCTCACAGTATATCGAATATTCGCTCCTTTAGATTGAAATTCTTCATAGAAATATTTTTGTAGATCTCCTTCGACCGTATTGTTCCTCAAATCTTTCAAGTAAGGCTGCCCCGATGAGTAATACACATCTACCTTTAAATCATCTTTACTAGTCAACGTTGTTCCAGCTTCAACACTTTGGGAAATCAGTTGACCATAAGGAACATTCGCGGTAAAAATCGTTTTCGCCTTGACAGTCAAGCCTTCTACAGCAGAACCAGCTTCTTCCTGTGTATATTCAGCAAAATTCGGTACCACATACCCTTTACCTAAAGAAACTGTGACAGTCATGCTGTCTTTTTTAGCTATCTTCTGATCTTTGGCAATACTTTGTGAGATAATACTTTCCGCCGGTATTTCTGCTGAACTAGCCTCCTCGTATGTCACCTTGATTTCATTGGTCTTCGCCCAGCTCTCAACTTCTGCTTTCGGCTTCTTGGTGAAATCAGGAACAGAAATATTCTTTTCAAACGTTTCTTTGCCTTTTGAATAATACATATTCGCTTTATCTTTACGTTTATAGTTTTCCTTCTTGACTTCTTTATTGACGATTTCAAAACGAATCGATTTGCCTTTTTCCAACGTCTCATTGTATTCGTCGATCAGAGAAATATTATCTGCATGATTCTTTTTGATCCATTGCTCTGCTTCTGATTTTTTCATCGTCATAAAATCAGGTAATGTCAATTTTTCTTCCGGATCTGCACCTAAACTAGCTGTGACTTTTAGCTCAGAGCCTTTTTTGATTTTGCTGCCTTTTTTTGATTTTTGTGTAATCACTTTATTCGTCTCGACATTCTTATCGTATTTCTGTTCGACATCGATCTTTACTTTATTTTCAGTTGCCCATGTTCGTGCTTCAGCTAAGTCTTTCCCAGAAAAATCTGGTACTTTAACATGCGTCATTTGATAATAAGTGAAATAGACAACGCCTAACAAAATGATTGCACCGATTCCAATCAGTATAAACTTTTTTTTGCGTTTTTGATGATACGTTGGATCGATCTGCGTTTCAGAATCCACCTGGCTTCTGCTCATAGTTGGAATGATCTCATCGGCCGCTTGAAAATCATTGGCTGGCTCCACAAATGTTTCTGCGGGCTTATCTACCACGTTACGCGGCAGCGGTTCTTGCTTTTGCAGTCGTTCTTCTTGTTTTGTCTGTTGCTTCTTCTCTTTAGTTTCCTTATAGCTGTCTTTATTGAAATTTGATAAAAAATCACTCATTCAACATCAACTCACCTTGCTTTAGAAAATAAGTTTTATCTGATTGATTCGCAATTTCATTCGAGTGGGTAACAACGATCACACATTTATTATGTGTTTCAGCTAGATCTTTGAAAATATCGACAATTTCCTGCTCCATTCCCTCATCCAAATTCCCGGTAGGTTCATCTGCAAGAATAATATCGACATTTGTTGCTAAAGCTCTGGCAATCGCCACACGTTGCTGCTCTCCACCTGACAGCTGCCCTACTAAACGATCCGCTTTACTTTTATTGATCCCGATATAATCCAATAAATTATACGCAACCTCACGATCATCCTTCGGCATATCATTATCTGTGATCGACATAGCAACTAAGACATTTTCTAAAGCAGTCAGATACGGCACTAAATTGTAGCTTTGAAAGATGATACTAATGTCATCTCTGCGGTATTTTTCCAAACCGATTTCCTTGATATTTTGCCCTTTATACAGCACTTCACCCGATTTAGGTTCATCTAATGCACTGATCAAAGAAAGAAAGGTCGTCTTTCCCGACCCTGATTGCCCTAAGATGGTGTAAAATTGCCCCTGCTCAAAATTGATCGATGTATCCTGTAAAATCATCCGACGTTTGTCCCCGTCCTGATAAAAATAGCTCACGTTTTTTGCTTGTAAAATTGTCATTCTGATTTCCTCCTACATCATGATTTTCTTTGGATTCAGCCTTAAAACATACGTCAAAGGTAAAACAGCAGAGAATAAAACTGTACTTAATCCGGCAATCAAAAATGTTATGATGTAGCTAAAAGAAAATCTCACTTCATAAGCTCCTGTCACTTCTTCACTTGTTAAACTCGGCAGATTAGTCGTTCCGCCCATCATCATCATACCATTCGTACTCGCGCTTTCAGTTTGTGAAAAAGCATCGCTGGCAACTAAGGATTCTGAAACCATTTTTCCAAGAAAATTCCCTGTTACTAAGGACAAACACATTGCAACGAGACTGATCAGCAATAATTCGATCAAAATCTGCTGCATCACCTTCATTCTACTTTCTCCTAAAGAAAGATAAATACCAAGCTCATGTTTACGATCACGTAAAAATAGAATGACCACTAAAGAAATGATCAATAACGTCGCACCGATCGCTAAAACAACCACGTAGCCGGAAATTTGCGACATCTTTTTGACTGTACCGCCAACTTGATCATATTGATCTGTTGAGGCATTCAATTTGTAGCCCTCAGGAATACTCGCTTTAGCTTCTTCTTTAAAGGCTTCTACATCTTCCGGAGATTTTAAGTTATACGTAGGCGTGATTTGAACAGTATCTTCAAATGTCGCCTCTGAGCCATCTGTATTTTTATAACGATCCGGCAATAACTCTTTCCCTTTGTCAAATTCAACTTTACTGATTGCTTTTACTGCATCATTTGGCATATATACTGTATTGAATTGTTCTGTTTCTAAAAATTGCTCATTTATTCCTTGCTTTTCTTTGTCATCTGACTTTTTCTTTTCCACACTGGCAGGTTCAAAAATACCAATGATCTCAACTGGATGATCTTGACTTCCGACCTCTTCCATTGACCCGTCAGCCTTATGATCAATTATAGAGCTATCTAAAACTACTTTATCACCGACATTAAATCCATTTTCTTCTGCGACTTTCTTTGAAATAATTGCAACGTCTTTTCCATTGTTGATTTCATCTTGCTTAAAGGTTCTACCTTCAACCAAGTTCACATTCTTATCTTTAAAATCCAATGGCTCTAATAAATTCGTCCCTTTAAGATTCAGCATATTCGACATATTACTGACTACACCAGAATTTTCCTGTTCATAGGTTTTGATTTTTTTTACGAACAACGTCGTTTTCACATTGTAATCAAAATCCTTGACGTATGTTGATTTTCCTAATTGTTTAATGGTTTCTTCTTTTAATGTACCTGGAGAAAACGACTGTCCTTCTTCCATCATTTTGTCAAAGTCCAATTCGACTGTGACCATCGCACCTAGATCATTTTTGATTTTCTTTTCTACATTTGCCGAAGATTGCTGGATCGCAATAGATCCCGCAATGACATTTCCTAAAATGAAAATAACAGCAAATAGAATAATCGATTTCCCTTTTCTTCTTGTTACACTACATAATGCCCGATTCCAATAATTCATACATTTTTCCTTCCCATCGTACAATCTCTTTATTGATCTGGGAAGAAAGGGGTCCTTTTACATCCCGTCAATTTCCGTATTGTCCTTGATAAATGATAGCTTCCCACCATTCAGCCCCCATAATTCATCTACATAAGCTGCAATTTTTTGCGATTGCGAACCAATGATGATGCACTTGTTTTCATTTTTTGCATATACACATAAATAAGCCATGATCGCCTCTAGAGAAAGCTCACTTAGCGTCTTTTCCGGAGCATCTAATAGAATGATTTCGGGATCATTCAACGTAGCTTTTGCTAAGGATACCTTTTGCTGATCTGCGGCAGACAGTTTTTTGATTTTTCTACTTGCTTGTTTCTCATTTATTCCCACTTCTTTTAGCCGTTTAAGAAACTGTTCTGTATCATTTCCTTGCCTCCAGGACAGTAGCTTGAACATCGTTAGTGCACTCGCATCAGAAAGTAGATTATATTGCTGAAAAACTGTGCCGACTTCTTTTCTACGATAACGATCTCGGTCTATTTTTTGAAAATTCTGATTCTTAAACAGAACATCACCGTTAGAAATTTTGCCGAATCCTGCTAAAAGAGCCAGTAGAGCTGTCTTTTCAGCATTATTTTCCCCTAAAATCCCATACACTTTTCCTGCTGAAAAATCCACTGTGATCCCTTTTAACATTGTCACTTTACTTTTTTTATGTGTATAAACTATATTTTTAAGAGAGAGAATCGTCACTCGTCTAAATTCCTTTCTAACAAAAACTCTATTGGGTCAAATTTAACGATCTTATAGCTGTCGATCAAAATAATGCTTATGATGAATAGACTGGTGATCACTAAGAGCAGTAGGAGAGCGCTCCCATTGATCTCAATTGGAACTGAGTTGATAGATGTCAAAGATTCATTGATCATCGCATTTGAAATCTGTTCAAAATCTCCAATCATATTTTTTTGACTATTCAACTGCCAATCTGCAATCGTTTGAACCGCAAAGACAACTGATCCAAAACTTACCGCAATACTCACCGCTGCCACGAAAAGCAATTCAACAAACCTACTCACTATCAATTCTCTATTTGCAATACCAGCATTTTTTAATAAATAGATTTCTGTTTGTGACTGTTTGAACCGCCTAGCTGAAAATAACGCAAGTCCTACTACTCCAAAAATCAAACTACCTAAAAATAGACTCCCCGACAAAATCTTCATGCTGTTTACTGGACTTAGCAACAACTTTTTATTCGTATCGTTGGTCATGAGATAGTAATTTTTCAGGCTATCCATACTTTTCATTTTTTTCAAGAATGTTTGACTGCTTTTTACATCTTTAAACTTATAAGAAGCTGTGATATAGCCTAATTGTTGGAAGTTTTTCATCCCTTCAACGGTATCCCAGTTGGTAAAAATATCATTTTCTTGAAATATCCCCCATCCAGAAGTCGTTGTTGTCCCAGCTCTCTTTTTTGACCGGTAAGTCCCTGCGATAGTCAACCGCTTCTTTTCTTTCTGACCATCAACTGTCGTCGATATCTGAATCGTATCACCAACCTGTAGATCATTTAATTCAGCCAAGTCATGACTGATCAAGCATTCATTCAAGCCAAGATTCACTGTTCCAGTGAAGACTTCCTGATTACGCTGAAAAAGTTCCTGTACAAGTCCTTCTTTATCCAAGCCCTGCATGATCCCCATGACTTCCTGTGTCATTTGATTTGCAGCACTATCAAAGGTTTCCATTTGGAGTTGCCCTTTTTCATCAAGGGGTTTTAAGTGTTCGAATGAGACTTGTATATTCCCGACTACCTTTGTTTGATCGATAGAATCTGATTGACCTAATTTAAGATATTCCTCTTTTGTTAGTTTTTCTTCATGCGCTGCATTTAAATCTGTCGGCAAAATCGTTACGATTGGTGTAAAATGCTGTGCGTATCCTTCTGCAAATTTCTTGGTTGAAGTAAAAATGAGTCCCGCTGATAAAGCTATAAAAATTAAAAACAGCAATAAACTTCCAATCAACATGTGCTGCCAGCAATGTCTTTTTACATTTAAAAGCGCATGTTTTAAGACGAGCATCTTCCTGCTCCACTCCTTTCTTGAACCTACTATAACAAATCGATTGTTAACTGAATGTTAACTTTGAGAAATTTGCGGAAATGACAGATAAAAAGTTGAGCCCTCATCTTTTTTACTATCCACATAAACAAATCCCTGACATAACTTACATACATGCGAAACAACTGATAAGCCGATTCCATAGCCATCCTGTTTTAATGCATTGATTCGAAAACGATGAGTAAAAATCGTATGTTGTCGCTCAAGTTCGATTCCTTTACCGCGATCTTTGATTTTGACTATGACACTGCCCTTTTTACAACTAACGACAACATCGATTGGTTTGCCTTCTCCATATTTGATAGCATTATCCACTAAATTTGAAACAGCTCTGTAGATCCAACGGTTTTTTCCTAAGATAAATGTTGATTCGGTTTCTTCAAACGTAAATGATAGTGCAGGATAACTTTTTTGATAAGCATCACAAACCTCTGCACAAATCAGCGATACATCTACCTGTTCACTAGAATGCTCTTCCACATTGTTGGACAAGGTCAACACATCGTCGATACTGTCCGTCAGACGATCTAAAATAGACAGATTTCCAGATTCATTTGCCTCCAACTCCAAATTCGCTCTTAAAATCGCGATCGCATTTTTTTGTTCATGCGTTAAATAGCTGCTCAGCCGTTTGTAATCATCCAGATTCCCATCAAGTTTGTCTTTCAATTGTTTAAAAGCGTGAGCAACAGCTTTATCTTCAACATTTTTTTCATTAAATTTTTCTAAAAACTGTAGATCATGAATGATCCGGACCATTTGTTTTGTATATATCCGCCGTAAAACCACCCATAAGGTTATCGTTAAAAGCAGTAATGCACATGAAACGAGTAAAATAATCAATGGTAAATACTTCAAAAACGAATTCATGTATATTTCATCCAATGTTTCTGTACTTACCATCTCTTCAGCTGCAAATTCGATGCTCTCAGCTGGTTGAAAATCTGTCAGTTGATTTGTTTTTACAACATAAACTGCCGAACCGATCGACTCCCCAATGTTAAGTGACTGCCAATTTGTTTTAAGCGCAAAAAAGCCGCCGCTGATAATTAAAATAATAAAAAAAGCAAAGGTAATGATCGTTAAACCGATTTTGAATGTTACTCGCATAATTGATATCCTTTCGCACGAATTGTTTTAAGCAAGTCTTTCCCTGAAGCTTGGGCAAGCTGCTTTTTTAGTCTAGCCATATGGACCCTCAAGACAGAAGAAAAAGGGTTAAAATTTTCATCATAAACGTGTTCAGCAATCTCCTCTGTTGAAACAACAGCCGGATGCTTTTGTGCAATGCATAAAAGAATATCGAATTCTTTCGGTTTTAAAGCAATTTCGTGCATCCCATAACTCGCACAGCGTTTAACAGGATCTATCATCAATTCATTGATCTTGATTTGCGGTGTTGCCCGTCCATGGAATCTTCGTACAACTGCCCGAATCCGCGCAGTCAATTCAAGCAACTCAAAGGGTTTTACTAAATAGTCATCTGCGCCAAAATCAAGACCTTTCGCTCGTTCCTCTATTTCATCTCTTGCAGTAATAATAATGATTGGACTATCGACGGCCTTTTCTCTCAAAAAATGTAAGATTGCCAATCCATCTTTATCTGGTAAATTTAAATCTAACAAAATAGCATCGTATGTATTTACATAAGCTTTTTCTTCTCCTTCTAGACCAGTAAAAGCCAGATCTACTAAAAATTTTTCTCGCTCTAATCCTTTTTGTACAGAGAAAGCTAACTCACGATTATCCTCAATAACCAAGACACGCATTCAATCACCCTTTCCAACTTTTCTTTTACATGTTGATAGATACCTCATACGATACTATAAGCTGGAACGCTTTGTCTATGTTCCTTTTTTGAAGTTTTTGTAAAATAACAAAAACACAAGTAGAAGCACTCGATTTTCTCAAGCGTTTTTACTTGTGTTTTTTATCAACTCTATTCTAGATTTCGTTTAAAATACTTGCAACTTTCGTAGTGATCAAATCGATCGCTACATGATTTTCTCCGCCTTCCGGCACAATAACATCTGCATAGCGTTTCGTCGGTTCAATAAATTGATGATACATTGGTTTGACGACGGTCAAGTATTGTTCAATAACGGAGTCCAGTGTTCTGCCCCGTTCTTCCATATCGCGCTTGATCCTGCGAATGATTCGAATATCATCGTCTGTATCCACGTACAATTTGATATCCATTAGGTCTCTCAAACGTTGGTCTTCCAAAATCAGAATCCCTTCTAAAATAATCACTTCTTTTGGTTCCTGAATCAAAACATCCGAGCTTCTTGTATGCGCAACATAATCATACACAGGTTTTTCAATGGTTTGATAAGCGATCAATTGTTTTAAATGTTCAATCAGTAAATCTGTATCAAACGCAAAAGGATGATCATAATTGGTCGTCAGTCTTTCTTCAAAACTTAAATGGCTCTGATCTTTATAATAAGAATCCTGCTCCAACATCATAATCGAATGATTCGGGAAATGATTAAAAATTGCTCGGCTCACGCTGGTTTTTCCACTACCAGATCCACCAGTTACACCAATCACGATTGGTTGATTATTTTTCATTCAGCGAAACCTCTCTCTTAACATAATAGTCATAATAACCTTTATCTATTATAATAGAAACAAGAGAGATTACCACAATTTTATGTACATTTTTTGATAAAATCATTTTAATTGAAAACAAATCAGCTTCTAAAAAGGAGGAAACCATGCTTATAAGAAAAGTGGAAACATTTACCCCTACTCACTTAGAATTACTTCTATCTGCTGATCCAAATAAAGAATTAGTCGAAGAATACATCAAACGCAGCTTTTGTTTTGAATCATTAGATGATGGTCACGTCACTGGCATTGTCGTTTTGCTTCCCACAAGACCAGAAACATTGGAGATCGTAAACATTGCTGTTTTAGAACAATTTCAAGGGCAAGGGATCGGTGAACAGTTGATTTCCTTTGCCCTTACTCAAGCAAAAGAGCATTCGTATAAAACAGTTGAGATTGGTACTGGCAGTACAAGTTTTGGTCAATTGTATCTTTATCAAAAATGCGGCTTTCGCATGACTGGTATCGACCGAGATTTTTTTATACGGCATTATGAGGAGGAAATTTTAGAAAATAAACTAGTTTTAAAAGACATGGTACGTTTGAGCATCGATGTTTAAACAAAGAAATGCGATAGCAGTTGCTTAGATCGGAACAATACGAAAAGTGTAGAACAAGACCTAAATTTAGGTTTTGTTCTACACTTTTGTTTACTGATATGTTATGGTTACATTCATTTTAATCCGCTAAAATCGTGAAGATATCATCCAGCTTACGGATCTCATATGTTGGCTGGATCACGCCATCTGTTGCTTGGTTCTCTGGATTGAGCCAAAGCGTTTGGATATCTGCTTTGTTTCCTCCTTGAATATCAGAGGCCAGAGAATCTCCAATGATCATTGTCTTTTCCCGATCAAAGTTTGGAATTCGATCAAATACATAATCAAAATATTCTTTCATCGGCTTTTGATACCCTACTTCTTCTGACACAAAAATATCATCGAAAAAAGGGGTCATCTGTGAATCTTTTAGTCGTTGATATTGGGTTTTAGCAACACCATTTGTTACAATATATAATTCATAATCTGGTCTTAAGCGAGAAATGATCTCTTTACTATTTCCTAGTAAATCATGTCCTTGACTCAAATGATAGCGATATTTTTCACCCATCTGTTTCCCATCGACTTTTTTCCCATATTGCTCAAATAATAGACTAAAACGAGTATCTATCACTGTTTTTTTATCCGTTTTACCTTGTTCAAATTCGCGCCAAAGTCGATGATTGATTTTTTTATAGGTTGTTTCGATTTCTTCTGTCAAAGGAATTTCTTCTTCTTGAAATAGAGCATGTAGTGCTTTTTTCTCTGTCAACTTAAAATCTAATAGCGTATCATCAACATCAAATAGTAGTGTTTTAAATTTCATTTTCTAGACTCTTTTCTTTTTTTATGAATAGTGAAATAAGGAAGTAGGCTCGTAAGCTCCTGTTGGTTCAACGGGCGATATTGTCCTAATGCTAATGTATCATCAAGGACTAACGGTCCCATTGTAATACGTTTTAAATACGTCACTTTTTTCCCGACAGACAAAAACATCTTCTTGACCTGATGAAATTTTCCCTCTGTGATATCCAGATAGGCTCGACTTTCATTTATTGTGGAAGTCAATATTATTAACTCAGCAGCTTTACATATTTCTCCGTCAGAAAATACGATTCCTTTTTCAAAGGCAACCTGATCAGCTTTCGTCAAGGGTTCATTTACGATGACTTCATAGCGTTTCAATACTTTTTTATGAGGCAGCAGCAACTGATACCCTAATTGACCATTATCTGTAATAAGCAACAGCCCTTCTGTATCACGATCCAGTCTACCTACTGGATATAATCCGCTTCTCTGATCATTTGGCTTGATCAAATCGATCACGGTTTGATGCTTAGCATCCTTTACGGCTGTGACGATTCCTTGAGGTTTATTCAGCATGTAATAAACGTGGGTCTGATTTTCTATCTTACGACTGCCCACAACGATTTCCTGCAATGAAGCATCTACATTCAGACTCTCATCTAAGATCGTTCGTCCATCTACGCAAACCTGCTTACTTTTGATCAAGGCTTTGACTCTTCTTTTGGAGCCTATTTTTTCCTGCTCTAATAGCTTATCTAAACGCATCTATTTTCCTCATTTCCCTTAATAGTTTAGTATACACAAGCTCGTTTGAAAAGGATAATGTTTTTTCGCTTCCCTTGACTTAACTTTAGATTAGGGTTATGGTTGATATAGAAAGTGAATAAGGTTTCTCAAAAACAGCGTAATGACCTGGGAGAGAATAAGGTATCATATGGAATTTTCCCTGGATGATTGTGCACAATTATTCGGGATTTTTTGTTTTTGCGGTACGTTTTGTAGAAGCTGCTTGTTCGTTTCATAGATGAACAGAAAACCTTAGCTACGTTTTAAGCTTTACATGTTTACACCTGTGTCAGCAAGACATTTATATTCCATCATGTTGCGTTTTGCAGATAACCAACTATGAATTCACTTGGTTTATCTAGCTTTGCGAGTCCATCTCGTTCAGCTTTTAAATTTAAGGAGGAATTTAGGTTATGTCAGTATCATTAGAAGTTAAAGAAAGAGCTGTCCGTCCACGTTCACTAAGAAATCAACTACGTCACTCTGGTCAAGTTCCTGCCGTCGTTTATGGATATGAGATCGAAAGTACTCCTATTTCCGTTGAAGAAAAAGAATTGACCAAAATTTTGCGTGATAATGGTGTCAATGCCGTGATCACAATGACTGTCGGGGGCAAAAAAATCAATACATTGATGTATAAAGCCCAATTAGATACCTTTACAGGCCAAATGAAACACGTTGAATTTTTGGCTGTAAATATGAAAGAAGCTACAGAAGTTGAAGCTGAAATAGTTTTAGTCGGCGAATCTGCCGGCGTTAAATCAGGCGGTGTTTTAGCACAAAACCTGTATAACGTTCTTGTTTCAGCAACTCCAGATAAATTACCAGAACGTGTTGAAGTCGACATCACAGACTTAGCGATCGGTGACGCAATTACCGTTGCTGATCTACCTAAGAATAATGATTACGACATCATCACGGAAGCAGAAGAACAAATTGCAGCTGTGGTAGAAGCTCAAGCAGCTGAAGAAGAAACTCCAGAAGAAGCAGCAGAACCTACTGTGATCGGTGAAAAAGAAGAATAATCAATAGAACAGAGTTGCTGAATTCTGATGAGTAACATCTGATTCTATCATCTATTTGAGTTTAGAGAGCGGGACAAAACTGAGTTTTAGTTTTTGTTCCGCCCTTTTTTGCGATATTTCTGAAGTATCTGGCCTTCGGGTACCATTTATTAAGAATTAAATGATGAAACAAAACTGTTTTCGTCAATTTCGAGCATGATAGTTGCTTTTTTTAGCAAACTTTCCGGAAGCTTGTTTTTCTGAAATAAGGTATACTGTTTGTATTAGATCGTTAAAGGAGGTCAAATAGATGGTTGAAACTTTTGATAAACAACGCAGACGTTATGCTTCTTTAGGGGTGGTCGAGCGTTTACCTGGTGCTTTGATCGATAGTATTTGGTTGATCATCGATATCGATTTGAAAGGTCTCGTACCGCTAACCAACATGTTATACTTTGATTTGATCGATAATGATGGAAAAGTGACGATTCATTTTTCACAGGAAATCAGTGATGTCCAAATGGCCATTGACTTACCTTTTCCTTACTCCGATGAATATCCCTCACAAGTCTTTGCTTTTGATGATGGGAATAAAGAAACGATTCTGCTACCTGCGGAAATGCTTGAATAAACACCTAAAAAAAGATGACCAGATAAGCAACTACTGCTCACCTGGTCGTCTCTTTTTTTACGCCATTCGTTTTACAATAAATGAATAAATCGCAATACAGATGACGGCGCCAATCAATGCTGAGATGATTGGGAATCCGCCAATAACGGGGCCGAAGCTACCTAATAATTTCGTTCCTACCCAGCTTCCGATAAAACCTACGATGATGTTTCCAATGACACCGCCTGGGACATCTCTACCTAAAATCGCTCCGGCGATCGCACCTAGTACACCACCGACGATCAATGACCAAATAAAGCTTAACATTTAGCTTCTCCTCCTCCGTTCACTTTATGCTAACGTACGTGAATTCGTTTCACTTTGATTATTTTCTTCTGCTGGTTCTTTTTTCTTGCCTTCAAATTTTTCCTTGTACTGTTCTTTCGTCATGACATCATCAACATTCATATTGAATTCGATCACATCTAAACCAGTCATGTTTTTTACTTCATCTGCTACTTTTTTAGTTGCAGTATCAAAGACTTCGGCGATATTTTTACCATATTCACCAATAACATCTAAATCGATCGCTACTTGTTTGGTTCCAACCTCAGCATTGATTCCTTTCGTCGGGTTGTTGCCGTTTGTAAATCTGTCAGTTAAGTTTGAAATGGCATTTCCGCTCAAGCCCAAAATTCCAGGAATTTCTGAAACAGCAATACCAGCGATTTTTTTCACAACCTGATCGTCGAATGTCAATTTTGTTTTGATGCCATTCTCATTGATTACTTCTGTGGTGCTTTCATTTGCTTTGTTATCCATTTTGTACTCAACCTTTCTTTATCATCTATTTTTACCTCTCAAAAAAAGCTTGGATCGTTGCTAAAATTGAGGAGATAGAGCGTTTTTCATCTTGCATCGTTCCAATCGATAAGCCGATTCCTGTAAAAAAGAATAGCACGAGCGTTTTCCAAAAACCGATCGTCATGAATAAAACAGCGATCACCAAGAAAAAACCTGTAAAAAACAATTAATTACGATAGGGTGCTAGTGCAAGCAATTTTTTCATGATCTTCTCTCCTTTAGATTACACGTGTACCTTTTTTATTGTCGACAAGTGTAGGATCATTCTTTTGCTTTTTAAAGACGATCTTTGTTTTGTTGACTTCGATGTTTGCCATTTGCTTAAAAGACAGTATCAGTTTTTCTCGAATTTGTTTACTCTTGCTCAAAAATGCTTCCTGTTCAAGATCAGATAGAATCACATCAATATTTGCCATTTCCGCTTTGGACAACTTAACTCTTACTTGGACCGTATCAGTCTTAACGATCTCTTTTACTGAAGAACGGGCGATCGCTTCCAACGTTTGCACTGGTAAATCGATTTGCCCCATCGTTTTAGGAATGTGTATGACCTTCTTAGTTACTGGTTTGAATACGATCAGTAAAAAAATCAGTCCTGTAAAAACCAATAGAACAAATAATAGTCCCTGATAAAAATACACAAGCCAATCAGACTGAAGCAATAAATTTTGGAAGAAGGTGCTCACAACGCCTAGATCGACAATCTGGGAATATAGACCAACGATTCCAAATATACCTGCTATCAATAATAGTGAGATGATTCCTTTCAGTAGCCGCATCGCTTTTCCCTCCGTCGTTGTGTTTACTTTTGCAAAAGTTTTTTCCTAATTCCTTATGTTTTATGGTAAACGCATCTTTCAACAATTACAAAAGATACGCACAAATCCTTTTTCAGCACTCTTTTCACAGGCTATAAAAAAGCGAAAATGAGTCCATGACAAAACTATTCTCTAGCTTTGTCATGGACTCATCTCAACTTTTCATTTATTCAACGTACGCTAAACGATAAGAAACAGTTCTTCCAAAAGGAAATACTTGAAGATCTTTCAATTTATCTGCTTTCAGATAACCAATCGCACCTTGATATAGCGGTAACACAGCTGCATCTTTTTCGATCAAGGTTTCTTCTAACTCTTTTAATTTATCCCAACGTTTTTCTGGTTCATTCGCTAAAGTGATTCTAGCGTCATTTAAGCCTTTATCATACTCTGGATTATCATAACCAGCTGTATTTAGTCCACTCTTCGAATCATAGAATTCTAAAAAGTTGATTGGATCTGCATAATCTGGTGTCCATGTACCAAAAACTAAATCGAAATTGCTCGCTGTTTGTAAGTCTAAACGATTTTGTAAAGGAACTGATTTCAATGTGATTTTTAGTCCTGGTAGATTTTGCTGCAGTTGTCCTTGAACATACTCGATCGTTTTCTTTGCAAGTGCGGAATCTGCGGAAAGTAATTCTAATTCGATTTGATCTTTGCCTAGTTCTTTTTTAGCAGTTTCCCAGCTTTTTTGTGCAGCTTTGACATCATAAGCTAAAAAGTCCCCATTTTCTTTACGGAAATCTTCTCCCGTTTCAGGATCTTTCGCAAAATCTTTTGGTACAAAACCATTGATAGCAGTCGATCCATCGCCTAAAATATCCTTAGCAAATGTTTCCTTATCGATCGCTTGCAAAATTGCTTTTCGGGCATTGACATTGCCCGTTACTTCTCGTTTATGGTTTGGACTTAAATAGCCGACCATCGCCTTTGGAACAAAGTTGGCTTGCGGTGAGTCTTTGTATTGTAAAGCATAAGTGTCTGCTAAAACAGTATAGTCTAAATCACCTGCGTCAAACAGATTTGTCCCTGTACCGATTTCTTTGACGACTTGAACGTTGATCGTATCAAGTTTGACATTTTCTTGATCCCAGTAATCTTTGTTTTTGGTTAATTTCCAGGTTTCTGTGTTGCCATCCCAGCCTGAAATTACGAACGGACCATTTCCGACAAAGTTATCTGCTGATGTACCATAAGCATCGCCTTTTTCTTTGACAAATTTTTCATTTTTAGGCATAAAAGGTGTTCCAACCAATACTTGAGACAAATAAGGGATCGGGTACTCTAATGTCATCTCCAAGGTCTGATCATCGACTGCTTTTACACCAAGCTCATCAACAGATGCCTGACCTTCACGGATTTTTCGACCATTTTTGAAGATATCCATCTGATTACTGCTGCTTGAACCAAAGCTTGGATCTACAACGTTTTTAAAAGCAGAGACAAAATCTCCAGCAACAACTGGATCTCCATTACTCCATTTTGTTTCTTTGAGTTTGAATGTATAAACCAACCCATCATCGCTCACTTTAGGCTCACTTGCAGCTACAGCAAGTTCTGGATCATCATTTTTATCCATTCTATAAAGCCCTTCAACTACTTGTCCGATCATATCAGAACTATACACATCTGTATAATGCGCACTATCCAAAGTAGATAGTTCGCCACCGGATGCTACTTGGATCACTTGTTCTGTATTACCTGCTTCTTTTTTTCCAGATGAGTCTGTTGCTCCATTATTCCTACCACAGGCTGTCAGCATCAAGGCAGCCAACAACACAACGACGCCTAACTTTTTCTTCATTATTCAAATCCTCCTCTATTTTTATAATTTTTTTACTACATATCGAAAAACAGCCATTTCTTGTTCTAAATGATCATAGGCAAAATCTGGATGCCACTGAACACCCAAAAAAGCAAAGCTCGGATCTTTACTTTCAACACCTTCAACAATACCATCTTCACTAAGTGCTGTAACTTTTAACGGATCAGCTATTTTTTTTACCGCTTGAAAATGAAAGGAATTGACTGTTGTTTCTTCACCATAGATTTTACGTAAAATACTGCGTTCTTTCGTTTGGATGCGATGGGTCGGTATTTGCCTTGCCACCGGTACCTGCATGTGAGCGATTTTTTTATCTGATACGTGACTGATATCTTGATACAAACTTCCACCTAACGCGACATTCATCAGCTGCAGGCCGCGGCAAACTGCAAAAATCGGCTTTTTTTGTCTAAGTGCTTCTTCGATCAAGGCTAGTTCAAATTGATCTCTTTCATCAGAAAGCCCCGCCTCTTTGAACTGAACACTCTCTCCATAAAGCTTAGGTGATACATTTTGTCCACCAGCTAGGATCAGTTTATCTATTTGACTAATATACTCTTTCGCTAGATCAGGAGCACCAACTGGTAACAAAAGCGGCAGTCCACCAGCATTTTGTACCGCTTTCACATATCCCTGAGGTGTATAGCTGATCGGCAAGTGATACAATGTCGCTCCTGCATCAGTCATTTCATTTGCCGCAATTCCTATGATCGCTCGTTTCACCCTGCCTCACCTCTCTATCATTTCCATTAATAATTGTACATAAGTGTATCAGATACATATAGGAAAGGATAGTAGGAATTACACAGGGGCGATAGTTTTTAACTATCACGATTCACTTACTTTTTGATAGAAAGTGTCTACTATAGTGTACCTCACTTTACGCTTTTCGTTAATTTTTATGCCTAGTTCACTCATTTTCAGAATTTTCTAAACAATATGTTGTTGACAATCTTGCCGGCTGGTGGTAAAGTTATAAAAACAAAGAACAGAAGAGTACCTTTATTAGTTCATTCAAGAGAGTCTTTGGCTGGTGGAAAAAGACAGGAAGATAAAGCGAACCACATCTGGGAGTTAACTTTTTGAACAACAAGTAGGAAAGTTCGGGTATGCCCGTTACAGCATTGAAGTCATTGACTTCTTGAGGTTATCGTTGTGAGACGATAATAAAAAAAGGTGGAACCACGATTTTACGTCCTTTGGCATCGATGCCAAAGGACTTTTTATTTTTTTAAGTAAACGGCCAACAAACAAGAACACAACGAATAAAATCAAAACATAGGATCAGAACAAGTACTCCTCGATCATTTCCTGACAGAGATTTCTTCATTTGCTGAAAGAAGAAACTGGAAACCGTTGACGAACACATCTGATTTGTCAGTTTCTGAATCAAGTAAGAAGCTGCGGTATTCTCCGTTATCAGAAAAGAGTTTTTAAACAGCATAAAACTCTATGAGGTCAATATTGTGAGATATTGATAAATTGAGGTGGAACCACGTATTTTCGTCCTCTTGGTACTTTTTACCAAGAGGATTTTTTTGTTTTACTTATTATATAGTCAAAAAATGGAGGAGTTATTATGGAGTATATTTTAGAAATCATGCCAGCCTTATTGGATGGCGCAGTAATGACATTGAAGGTTTTCATTTTCACTTTACTAGGGTCGATCCCTTTAGGTATCCTAGTTGCTTTTGCCTTACAAACGAACTTTAAGCCACTGCAATGGTTGATCAATATTTATATTTGGTTGATGCGGGGAACTCCTTTGCTGTTACAATTGATTTTCGTTTTTTATGGGCTTCCTTTGATCGGAATCGTTTTTGAACGATATGACGCAGCCTTATTTGCCTTTATTTTGAATTATGCTGCTTACTTTGCTGAAATATTTCGTGGAGGAATCCAGTCGATTCCAGAAGGACAATATGAAGCAGCCAAGGTCCTTCGTTTAACTAAATTTCAGACCGTTACCAAAATCATTTTGCCTCAGGTAGTTAAAGTCGTCTTACCTTCTATTGGTAATGAAGTCATCAATTTAGTCAAGGATACTTCATTGATCTACGTTCTTGGGTTAGGTGATCTACTGCGGGCCGGAAAAATCGCGATGAGCCGCGATGTCAGCTTACTGCCTTTGGTTCTAGTTGGAATCATCTATCTTTTGTTGACAGCTGTTTTAACATTAGCTTCGAAAAAATTAGAAAAACATTATCAGTATTATAAATAGAGTGGGCTGTTCTTATTATTATCAAGGCTTAGCGGTTTGTTCCGCTTTTGCTGAGAATCACAGCGAAAATAGTTGAGCTGATGATGAACAGTACAAGACTCTCAAAGAAAGTGTTGATCATTTGTATTATCCAGCTGCACAAATCAATCCTTGGGAAAATAGATAAATTGCCAGTGAGACAAAAAGCGTCTCAAAGTCAATTTCCTAATTTTCTACAGGATTAAGCGATTTGTTCCGCTTTTAATGCTATCCAGCTACATGAGTCAGTCTCTCGAGAAAAAGATAAAACCTGAATGAGGCAAAGAGCGCCTCATTCATGTTTTCCTTTTTTCTAGTCGAGACTAAGCGGACTCATTCCGCTTTTAAATCAAGGAGGAATTTCTATGCTACTTATTAAAAATTTAACGAAAAGTTTTGATGGTCGTAAGATCATCGATCAATTGAATTTAGAAATCAAAGATGGTGAGATTTTAACGATCGTCGGTCCTTCCGGCGGCGGGAAAACAACGTTGTTACGCTGTTTAGCCGGCTTGGAATCAATTGATTCTGGTGAATTGGTCATGGATGGTACAGCTTTTGATCCTGTTGCAATGGATAATGCAGATCAAGTTGTCGGCATCGTTTTTCAGGATTTCCAATTATTTCCCCATCTTTCTGTCTTAGAGAATATCACTTTGGCACCAATACTTTCATTAAAACAAACGAAAGAAGCAAGTAGCGCAGAAGCTATGGAGCTATTGACAAAATTTGGCTTAAGCGGCAAAGAAGACTTGTACCCTTATCAATTATCGGGCGGTCAAAAACAGCGCGTTGCGCTTGCCCGAGCGTTAGCAATGAAACCAAAGATATTAGGCTACGATGAACCAACAAGTGCACTTGATCCTGAGTTACGACAACAAGTAGAAGAGGTCATCTTAACGCTAAAAGAGCAAGGAATGACACAAATCGTCGTTACCCACGATATGACATTTGCTGAAAATATTGCAGATAATCTACTGAAAGTCACACCTGTTCAGTAGAAAGGAGAACTACTATGAAGAAAAAAAGACTGTTTACTATAATGACCATTGCTATACTTTTTATTCTGATGATTTCCGGCTGTGGAAGAAAAAAAACTGATGTTGATCAGTGGTCTCGCATCAATCATGAAAAACGAGTGATCGTCGGATTGGATGATTCTTTTGTTCCAATGGGATTTCAAAATAAAGCTGGAAAAATCATTGGTTTTGATGTTGATTTAGCTAGAGCTGTATTTGATCAATACGGCATTGAAGTTGATTTCCAACCGATCGACTGGTCCATGAAGGAAAACGAACTACAGAATCAAACAATCGATCTGATTTGGAATGGCTATTCTAAAAGTGCTGAACGGGAAGAAAAAGTCCTGTTCAGTGATGAATATATGAAAAATGAACAAGTCGTTGTTTCATTGAAAAAGAATCAAATCAATAGCTTTGCTGACATGGAAGGAAAAATCTTAGGTGCTCAAAATGGCTCTTCTGGTTATCATAGCTTTGAAGAACAGCCAAAAATCTTAAAAGATAAGGTCAAAGATCAAACGGCAATTTTATATGATGGCTTCAATGAAGCGTTTATGGATTTGAAATCCGGACGGATCGATGGACTTCTGATCGACCGAGTATACGCTAACTATTATCTTTCTCACGAGGATAACTTAGCAGATTATTCAATTATCAGTGGTGATTATGAAAGTGAGGCTTTTGCAGTTGGTTTGAGAAAATCAGATCAGATACTTGCTAAAAAAATCAATACCGCCTTTGAAGAGCTAAAAAAATCAGGCGAACTTGCAAAAATTTCTACAAAATGGTTTGGAGAAGACGTCACCAAATAAAAGAACGAGACAAAAGCAGCCCTTCTTATTTCTCAGAGCAGCTTTTGTCTCGCCATTTATCCGGATTCTTATTTTCAAGAAATCCTTATACAAGAACATACAAACGCTTTTCGATCTGTTCTTGTTTTACACTTCATTGCTTCTTAGACACTTGTTTCTCCATTCCAAACAGACATCCCTTCTGAAACTGAAATAACATTATATCCATAATTCTCAAGAAATGAACAAGCATGCTCTGAACGGACACCATGCTGACAAATAACATAATGTGGTTGTTCTCGATTGATTTCAGCCATTGTTTCCGGTAATGTTGACAGCGGAAAATTTTTGGCGATCGCGATATGATCTTCTGTAAATTCTTCTTCCTCACGGACATCGATAATTGATATCGGCTGATTTGTTGTAAGTTGGATCAATTCCTTTAATTCTTTATTAGATATTCTCTTCATTAGATTCCTCCTGCAGTTTTTTCATATACCAAACATCCATAACACTATGAGCAGAACCACTTAATGGTTTGTCTAATTTCTGGAATCCAAATGAACGATATAATCCATTCGCCTTATCCATTTTTATCATGGTTTCTAGATAACAGTGATCATAATATTCTTTTGCATAACTCAATGCTGTTTTCATCAATGCTTTCGCGATCCCCTGTCCTTGAGCTTCTGGTATCAAATAAAGCTTTTGAAGCTCACAAATCTTCTCATCAATGTTAAAAGGAGCGATACCACAACCGCCCAATATTTTTCCATCTTTTTCGGCTATCCAATAAGCAGCATGCGGCTGACGCGCATAATAGTGACTTAAATGGCTTAGTTCGCGATCAAAGTATGCCGTTCCCTCGATAGCTAGGTCAAAAGATTCAAGTATTTCTTTTATGATTTGTTCGATTGCTTTGTCGTCTTTTTCTAGAATTTCTCTGATGATCATGAATTTCACCTCATTAGCAGTATACCATTGTTCTTATCCACAACAAGTTATTCCTATTTTTTCTATGAATTTGATTAGAAATGCTAAAAAAAAGTGCCCAAAACAAAACTAATTTCAAGTTTTGTTTTAGACACTACTTCTTATTAATGACCTATGATCAAAAATCAGGTTCTAAGGCAATATAAAGCAACTCCTTGCCCCTAAGCAACTTATGCTTCATATCTTTTAAAGGTTTTATTCCTATTGCTCACCATTTGCAGCAATCAATTGTTTATACCAGTAAAACGACTGTTTTCTAGAACGATCTAACGTACCATTTCCCTCGTCGTCCATATCTACATAGATGAAGCCATAACGTTTTTTCATTTCACCTGTTCCTGCACTCACTAAATCAATACAGCCCCACGGTGTGTAACCGATCAAATCAACACCGTCCAATTCAATCGCATCTTTCATTGCAGCAATATGTTTACTGAAGTAATCAATACGATAATCATCTTGAATAGTCCCATCTGCTTCTATTTTATCAACAGCACCAAAGCCATTCTCAACTACAAACAAAGGTACGTTATAACGATCGTACAGCTTACATAAAGAAATGCGTAAACCTAACGGATCAACAGCCCAACCCCAATCAGATTCTTGTAAGTAAGGATTTTTAACAGCCGGCATTTGATTGCCGCCTACGTATTTCACTTCTTCTGGATTAGAAGCTGAAACAGTCGACATATAATAACTGAATCCAATATAATCAACCGTCCCCGCTTGGATGATCTCATCGTCACCCGCTTCTTTTTTGATGTCGATATTTTCCCGTTCGTATTCTTTTAACTTGTGTGCAGGATAATAGCCTTTGACTTGAACATCGATATAGAATTCCTGCTCACGATTAAATTGGATCGCTTCCATCACATCTTCTGGATTACAGCTCATTGGATAGCTCGGAATATAGGCAACCATCATCCCAATTTGAAAATCTGGATTGATCTCATGTCCCAATGTCACTGCTTTAGCGCTTGCTACAAATAAATGATGTGCCGCTTGATACTTGGCTTGTTTATCATTTTTATGGATACCGATTTGTGTCCAGCTGCGTAAAAAGTTGATCTCGTTGAATGTCATCCAGTATTTTACTTTATTTTTATAGCGCTTAAATAGTGTTTCACAGAAGAACAAGAAATAATCGATCACTTTACGACTTGACCAGCCATCCAGCTCATCAGCTAAATACATCGGAATATCGAAATGATTGATCGTTACAACTGGTTCGATCCCATATTTTAAGAGTTCATCAAATACCTTGTCATAAAAAGCAAGTCCTTCTTCATTAACTTCCATCGTACCTTTTGGACAAATTCTTGACCAAGCGATCGACAATCGGAAACACTTGAAGCCCATTTCAGCAAATAATGCGATATCTTCTTTATAATGATGGTAAAAATCAGTTGCCACATGACTTGGGTAATACTGCTCCGGATCTACATAACCGATCGCACCTTCTGGTAACGCTTGCTCTCTCGTACAAGTTTCGACCTTTCCTTCTTTGGTTTTATAAGTGATCATTCTTGGTTTTGTATGACTGCCCCCTGTGATCGCATCCAATGTACTTAGCTCTTTACCACCGGATAAGTAACCACCTTCATATTGATTTGCTGCTGTTGCGCCGCCCCATAAAAAATTTTTTGGAAATCCTGATTTACTCATTCGCCATTTCTCCTTACTTTTTTTCTTGTTTTGCTCTCTTTAGCCTAGCTGCAGTTTCTTTCATCCATCAAAAAATAAAAACCACAACATAGAAAAAATGACAACGTAAGTGTCTTCTTTGCTATATCGTGGTTATGCCCGAAAAATTCAGTTACATTCCATTGATTACATCAATCATAACATTACTGGAAAACGCTGTCAATCCTTGCTTCTTTCATCCATCTTCATTCAAAAAAGAGAAAAACCAGAAGAAACATTTCAGTTGATTCTTCTGGTTTTTCTCTATGCATTTAGTTAATCATGTTTTCTATGTGCTTCCCTTACCGATAGCAACAGGTAAATCGTTAATAGGAGAAAACCTACTGTTGCTAAGTTACTTGCCTTGTTACCTGTGTTGGGAAATTTTTTTAACGCTATGTGTGTTTGTTTTGGTTGTGCAAGCTCTTGTTGCACTTCTGGCTCTTTCGATGACTGTTCTATCTCTGTTTGCCTCTCACTGCCAACCGTTCCGCGAATTTGGATATCCGCTTCAGATGCTTGTGTCGGCAATGGAAAATTAAAGCTGCAGCCTATCAAAAGAATACATGTGACGATCGAAAGACTAAATTGTTTCATCATTCATCACGACCTTTAATTCCTTATGGTGTCACACCAAGTGTTGTCCCATCTTTTTGAATCGATGTGAATTTCAATGTCAATGTGTAATTTTCAGCCGTAGCCGTTTGATCCACATCCGCTGGTAAGTTATCTACCGTTGTACCTGTGTAATAGAATTTTGCTGAATTTGCGTATGCAGAAGCAGCATCCGTGTCGATATTCAGACGACCATCTTTGTTTGCCAATATCATCCAAACAGGTGAACTTGATAGATCAACAAGTGCTTTACTTGCAACTAAATTAGTAGCAGTAGGCGTATTAACTAACCCTGTACTCTTTGCATTGATCGTCAGTGTGTCTACATACGTTGGTGTTCCTGCAATTGTGTTCAGAGTCACAGCTACGCCGCGCCCAGAATTATTTACAATACTGTAATCCGCTGATTCGATGTTTTTATGCGCGCTAGCTGTTGTTGTGTGGAAAGCAGTTGCTGTGTCAACAGTGACGTTGATCCATTCATCAGAACCTTCTGGAATGTTTGTATCTGGATCTGTATTATCTAATTTACCGATCGTTCCGTTGATGATCACATCAGCTGAATTTTCTCCATCGATCATTTGTGCTAATGCTGTGTGTGTCAGACCAGTTACACTTAAACTTAGCATCGCTGCTGCTACTAATAAATTGGTTTTCTTCATATTGGTTTCTCCTTCTATGTGTGTGATAATTTATTTTTAACAGAATCCTCTGTTAAACTCGTGATTAATTGTTGATTTGGAGTGTGATTCCTGCTTGAACTTGTCCGCGCTTTTGCTTGGTTTTTGCATCGTAGATATCAAACGTCGCAGTTGCGGGATGGTCCCCTTTAGCTAATGTTTTATCAAGCTTTGCACTGGTTATTTCATAGCCAGGCTGAATAGCTCCTGATGAGTAAACTTGTTCACCGGTTTCATCTAAACGGATGACGACATTGATCGGATAGCCATTTTCAACTGGATTTTGAATGTAAAGACTACCTTCACTTTCCCCTGTTTCAAAGACTGCGACTGATTTGATGACCATGTTGAATTTACTTTCATCCACAGCTTTTTGTTCCGCTGCCTTGAGTTCTGCATCGGTCATTTTTTTTGCCCCTTTGCTATCAGGCAAATAATCTCCTGAAACGACTTGAACAGGTTCGGTTTTATTTGAAAAATAGTAATAGAGACCACCTGCTGTTGCCGCTAAAAGCAGCAGCAATAATAATAGCAGGATTCGTTTGTTCTTTTTCTTTTCATTCTTCTGGTTTTGTTGTTCCATAGATATCCTCTTATTCTTCATTTTTTTCGACTTTGAATGTCAATTTATATTGCGGAAATGACGCGGCACTATCAGGATTAAAATATTTTCCTTCTAACCTTAAGCTTTGGTGTTCATTAGGATTTAGTTCACCGATCGTTTGCGGCTGGCTCGCAAGTTGACTTGTTAAAAAATGGGTCGAAATCTGATTAGCTTCAACCAAAAGCTTCAATGCCAATTCTTCAGTTCCCTCAGTTCCTGAGAAATCACTTAAAAGCTGAAGCTGACTAGCGTCGGCATTTTCCTTCGTCAAATTAGTTAACGTGATTTTTGTCGGTGTGTTGCCTTTATTGACAACTGCATAATTCGGCGAAGTGATTTGCCCTTGTTGAGCTGTCCCAAGATCTTTGTTCCTCGTTTGAAAATTCATTTCGATCGGCACTTCCACATTGATGATCTCTGCTATGGTAGTAAATTGGGTCAACGGATCCAACGCCAAGATCACTTCTTCTCCAGAAAGACCAATAACACGTACTCGTACATAATAGGTCACTTCTGCTTTTAATCCTTTAAGTTTAGTTCTAAACAACTGATTTTTGTCTCCAGATAAATCGGCCAGTTGAACGTTCGTATCCTCTGCTGCAAATTCCTTATCAATACTATATTCTACTTGTACTTGTTGATAATTTCCGCCATAATACGCAGCTTGCCCGCCAACACCTGATTCTTCTCCTGAAGAGTAATCTGTCCAGTAGCCTGTATCACTTGACAGCACTCCTTCTATAACCGCTGATGTGGTTGTAACATTTGCTTCAAGGCTTTCCAATTGCGGCTTTGTAGTAACTAACACTGACTCTGAAAATTGACTTTGTCCTGCTTGATTGATCACAACCATTTGAGCCCAATAATTTGTATTCGGATTTAGCATTGTCGCTGTCACTTGATAAGCAGACTCAAGCATCGTATTTTGCTGATCATCAAAAGAGTCTAATGATAAAATATGCTTCGCTTTATCCGGTTGATTTAAATCTTCTATAGAGGTAAATAAATAAAATTTGACCTTAGACGCTGGGCTCCCATTGTTAAATGATGTCCCTTTTAGCGTAACGGATGTCGCCGTTTCATTCGCTGTTGTAAGCTTTAATTGGTCAGCCACATCGACAAATGCGCTAAAAACGATTTTTTGTGCGCCTTTTAACGCCGCAATTTCTTGAGTATCAAAAGGGTCCGGTGAGCTAGCTAGATTCGTAAAATTAGCTCCTTGCACACTCAAATCAGAGGCTTGTTTCAATATCTCGTGCGTCGGTGAAGTAGCTGTATTTGTTGTAAAAGTCTCAACCTTTTGTAAATAGTCACTAGTAAAACCTAAGTTCTTTACACCACTAGCTCCGTTTAGTCCAAGCGTTCCTGCACTAGTGCTGGAAAAAGCAACTTTCTTTGAGTGATCCATTGTCACAGCGAATGAGCTAGATGAACCTGTTGTAAAAATAGCCCCGCTGGCTACATCGATCGAGACTTCTGCATCTTTGCCGATTGCCATACCTCCTTTTGAAGTATTTAGGTTGATCGGCAGCGGTAAAATGAAATTGACCTTGGCATTTTCCTGAAATGAAAAATTGACTGGCTGTGTTTGTGATGAATAAAAAAATTGATTTCTTGTTCCGCCTGTTGCCAAAGTCACCTTATCCAGATTAAAAACAGCATTTTTCTCAACAATATAGCTTGGAGCAAGCGTCCCATAAGTCATATTGCTGTTTGTCTTAATATCCAGCTTGGCATTTTCTCTTACGACAATTTGCGAGGTATTCGCATGAGGATTTCCTGAAGCAGTTCCTGTCGACCAAATAAACGCACTTGTCTGATTCGATGAATGTTCAATAGTTGTTTGTCCATTCTCGATTTCTACATAATTGATCTCTGCCCATTCTTGGGAGTATGTACTCGTTCCTTTTTGATCGATCGTATTATTCCCTCTCATGATGACCGAACCGTTAGGGTTATAGATCATCTGTCCATTATTTGAATAGTAGGAAATAGAGTCATAGATAAGTGTGACATTTGTAGCAGAGCCAGTAACGATCCCATAATAACCAACCGCTCCTGAGCCATCAGGATTACCAAACTGCGTATTTCGAATCTCAATTACAGCATCTGCCTGATTAGTATAAAAGCCTTGAGCAGCTGTACCTGCTTTATTATAGGTGATCGTATACCCTGCTCCATCAATAATCGTTCCTGATTTCAATTGAAAAGCCGAAGTTCCCAAATTTAGATCATTCGTTAGACGAAATTTTAATTTTTGACTATCCTTCAAATACTCTGTTAGCGTTGTAGCTGAATCTACTAGCCAAAAACCATCTTTTGCCTGCACAGCAGCCCGAGAAATCTTTGTCTGATCCAATTCAACATCATCTGATGGAAATTCTTCTAAATTTTTGTCGTTTATTTCTTTATTTTCTACTTTATCTACAGGTAAATTTTCACTACTTTCTTCTGAATGCTCATCCAAATCAGGTTCAGCTGATTCAGAAGATAGTTCTGTCTGTTCCGAAGATTCAGCAGTTTCTTCCGTAATTATTTCTTCCTTATCTTGTATTGGTTCTGCCTCTAAAGCGTAGGACCAATCGCTTGGGAAAATCAGCAGAATCAAAAAATAAATCAAAACATGCGATACATTCTTTTTCACGATTGCCTCCTTTACTCTTGTAAAAAAACAAAACTATAACGAATCTACTATAACTATCATTGTATTGTAATTTCTAATTAATATCAATTTAATTTCGTTATTCTTTATTTTTTCTGAATAATTACATTTGTTTTTGATAAAACTTTAAGTTTAATCATCAAAACTTTTTATTATGTTTTTCTTTCTATTTTTATAACGATTCTCTTTTAGCTCAAAAAGTGGAAAAAAAAATTAAAAAGAAGAGATAAAGTGGGATTGCCTCCTCTTTATCTCTTGCCAATTCACTTTAAATATTAACTTAGGATTTCTATATAACTTCCTTCTATTTTTTTGATTCCTTTTTCCTCAATCACAAAAAATGTAGTAAACATTTTCTGGAGAAAAAAACGATCATGAGAAACGACAAGCAGCGTTCCTTTAAATAATTGTAAAATCTCTTCGATTTCTTCTCTAGTTTCAATATCTAAATGGTTCGTTGGCTCATCTAATACAAGAAAATTTACTTCGTTGTACATCAGCTTAGCCAATTCTAGGCGAATTTTTTCACCACCACTCAAAAAGCGAACCTGTTTCGTCACATCGTCTTTATAAAATGAATATTTAGACAGAATCTGGCGACTTTCTTGTTCCAATAGCGAACAGCTCTCACTAAAATGCTGGAGGATGGTCTGTTTTGTCTTTTGGTAGTCAATAACTTGAGATAAATAGCCGATTTTAAGATTTGTTCCATGTCTTATTTCGCCATCATCCGGCTTTTCCATGTCCAAGGCCAATTTGAGTAAAGTACTTTTACCAACACCATTTTCCCCAATAACAGCAGCACGTTCTTGCCAGAATAATGAGAAATCAAGCTGAGTAAATAAAGACTGATCACCATAACTTTTGCTGACACCTTTAAATAAAAGCACTTCTTTCCCTGAACGATCTGTTTCTTTGAAATTCTTCCCAATTTTGTTTGATTCTTCTTTTGGTTTAGGGATTGTTTGGATTTTTTCCAGCCGTTTTTCCAGCTGTTTTGCTTTTTTGAAAAACTTCTCGTTATCTCCTTCATGACCCCATTGTCGAAAACGGCGAATCGACTGTTTTAATTTTTTCACTTCTTTTTCCTGCTCATTAAAGTCCTTTCTCAACTTCTCGAGCTGTTCATCTTTTTGTTTTTTATAGGCTGAATAATTACCTTTATACTCAAGAATTCGTCCATCTTCCAACTCAATGACTCTTTGAACAACATTATCTAAAAAGAAACGGTCATGTGAAACGATCAGATATGCAGTCTTTTCGTAGGCTAGATATCCTTCCAACCACGAGATCCTTTGTGCATCAAGATGATTGGTCGGTTCATCCAATAAAACAAGCTCATTCTCCTGTAATAGAACTCTTGCTAATGCTACGATCGTTAATTCTCCACCACTCAAATCAGAAAGCTTTTTCTCTAAAAGATGAGCGATCATTAAACCATTTGCGATCATCGTTAAACGATTCTCCATTTCATAGCCGCCCGCTTGAGTGAATTCTTCTTGTTTTTGTCCGTATCGAGCTAAAATTTGTTCCAATTGACATTCTGGTTCAGTCATTTTCTGTTCTAAATAACTCAATTGCTGTTGAATCTCAAGTAAAGCAGAAAACGTTTCTAATAAATAATGCTTCACCTCTTGTTCTGTTGCTTCTGGAATTTGATTTAGGTAGCCGATCTTACTGTTTTTCTTACGGCTGACAGTTCCTAGATCTTGGGATTCGGTACCCGTGATTATTTTTAGTAGTGTTGACTTACCCGAACCATTACTGCCGATCAATCCAACTTTCTCTCCTTTGTCGATTTGCAGGTTCAGTGCTTCAAATAATGGAACACCACCGTAATTTTTAGTTATATTTTGTAATTGTATTAACATTTTTCCCTCTTTCTGCCATTCAGACAGATCAACAAAATGATTGCTTATGCTTTGAGGTTTGAATTTTCTATTTTTTAAACGGTATTCAAAAAATCAAAAAAGTCTCTAGATAGTCATTTTTTCTCCAAGCATTTACTTTTAAAGTAAGCAAAAAAGTTGAACAAAAATTGTTCAACCTTCACAGTCATCTACTATTGTAGGTGCTAATGCTTCTAACACCGACTTGTTATTTAATCATGAATACTCTTTAAGTAAATAAGTCTGAATGGTCTGTTTTATTCAATTGATTATCCTAAATTGGACACACTTGTGCCTTGGAATAAAAAATTGGAAATAATGACATGACAAAAAGCCAGATACATTAACATAAATGAATTACTTGCTGTTATTTTTGACATGTTGACCATCGTACTTATTCACCACCTTTTTAATCGATACATTGATTGTATCATGAAGTTCTTCAATGCGCACTTATTTTTTTTGGTACTGTTTTAAGCGTTCCTCTAATGTCCCCGTATGCAACTCAAACAGATGATTATCGAAATCGTAAAAATAAATGGAGTTAGCTTCTCCTTCGACACGCGTTCTACCTTTTCTTATTTCTAATCCCAATCGATCGATTCTTTCTAAATACAACTCATAATCTGCTTCTTCAATCTTAAAAGCGATATGATTGTATGTTTTTGTCGGCAGCGGTTCACCTTCCATAATTGCGATCCACAGATCTCCGATCAGGAAAAATTTTTCTCTAGCAATTGAAAATGTTGCTTCTCCACTGGAATAGACTTCTTTCGCACCAAAAATTTGTTCAAAAAACTGTGTTGCTTTTTCTAAATCATGGACAATGAATGTCATATGACTGATTACCTTCATTTCTATCCCTCCACTCCTATTTTAGTAATAAAAAAAGCCTTGTTAAACAAGACCTTTTTATTGATTTTACTCTATTACTCAATTCGCTACGATATTCACTAGCTTCTCAGGAACGACAATCACTTTACGAACTGTTTTTCCTTCAATAAATGATTGTATTTCTTCAGCCGCTAATGCTTTTTCTTCAAGCTCTTCTTTGCTCATTCCTCTAGGAACATTTAATTTTGCTCGAACTTTTCCATTAACTTGGAATACGACTTCAACTTCATCTTCAACTAAGGCTGCTTCATCATACGTTGGCCAAGGTGCATTCGTTAAGCTTTCTTCATTTCCTAAGATTGCCCAAAGTTCTTCACCGATATGAGGCGCAATTGGCGCTAAAAGTTGAACAAAACCTTCGATATACTCATAAGGCAATACATCAACTTTATTCGCTTCATTCACAAAAACCATCAATTGAGAAATAGCTGTGTTGAAATGCAGATTCTCCATATCTTCCGTAACTTTTTTCACTGTTTGGTTATAGACTTTTGTTAAGCGACCATCATTGACCGTTGTGATCCGATCACGCATCTTATCATCCTCATCAACGATCAAACGCCATACACGATCTAAGAATTTACGGCTGCCTTCTAATCCATTCTCGCTCCAAGCAATCGATGCATCTAAAGGCCCCATGAACATTTCATACATTCTAAGAGTATCCGCACCATATTTTTCAATGACATCGTCAGGATTTACCACATTTTTCAATGATTTACTCATTTTTGCCGGTGCTTCTTCCAGCTCTTCTCCTGTTTCGATGTTCACCCAAACATTATCCCGTTTTTCGACCATATTTGTAGGAACAAGAGCGCCACGGCTATCACGGAAGCTTTGGCCTAGAATCATTCCTTGGTTGTACAATTTTTGATAAGGCTCTTTAGTAGGCACTACTCCGATATCGTACAAGAATTTATGCCAGAAACGAGCATATAGTAGATGCAATACAGCATGTTCCGCTCCACCGATATAAATATCTACAGGCAACCAACGTTCCAATTTTTTATAATCAGCAAGTGCTTTTTTATTGTGCGGATCAACATAACGCAAATGGTACCATGAACTGCCGGCCCATTGCGGCATAGTATTGGTTTCCCGTTTACCTTTTTTACCTGTTTCCGGATCAACGACATTGACCCATTCAGTGATGTTAGCTAAAGGAGATTCTCCTGTACCACTTGGTTTGATGTCGTCTGTTTTTGGCAATCTTAGTGGTAATTCTTCTTCAGGTACAGTGGTTGTTGTGCCATCTTCCCAATGAATCACTGGGATTGGCTCACCCCAATAACGTTGACGTGAGAACAACCAGTCACGTAGACGGTAACTGATTTCTTTTTTCCCTACTTGATTTGCTTCCAGCCAGTCATTCATTTTAGCGATGGCTTCTTCTTTATTCAAACCATCTAAAAAGCCTGAGTTGATATGAGTACCATCTCCTGTGAATGCTGCTTCTGCAATATTTCCACCAGCTAATACTGGAATGATCTCGATACCAAATGTTTTAGCGAATTCATAGTCACGTTCATCATGTGCCGGAACAGCCATGATTGCTCCCGTTCCATATGAAGCCAGTACATAATCTGCGATCCAAATTGGGATTTTCGCACCATTAACTGGATTTACTGCATACGCACCTGTAAAGACGCCAGTTTTTTCTTTGGCCAAATCCGTTCGATTCAAGTCAGATTTTTTCGATGCAGCATCGATATAAGCTTCAACAGCTTCTTTTTGTTCTGGCGTAGTTATTTGTTTTACTAATGCTAACTCTGGAGCTAACACCGTATAGGTTGCACCGAATAATGTATCAGGCCTTGTTGTAAAAACAGTAAATTCTTCATTCGTTCCATCTACTTTAAAGGTAACATTCGCACCTTCTGAGCGACCGATCCAATTACGCTGCATATCCTTGATACTTTCCGGCCAGTCCACTAGTTCTAGATCATCTAACAAACGATCTGCATAAGCCGTTATTTTCAGCATCCATTGACGCATTGGTTTTCTAACGACGTCATATCCGCCGCGCTCACTTTTGCCATCGATAACTTCTTCGTTAGAAATAACTGTTCCAAGTTCAGGTACCCAGTTTACTGCAACTTCTGCTTCATAAGCTAAACCATGTTCATACAGCTTAGTAAAAATCCACTGTGTCCATTTATAATATTCCGGATCAGTCGTATTGATCTCACGATTCCAGTCGTAACTAAAACCTAATGAGTTGATTTGACGTTTAAAGGTTTCAATATTTTTCTTTGTGAATTCAGCTGGATCATTTCCTGTATCTAGCGCATATTGCTCTGCTGGTAAACCAAAAGCATCCCATCCCATTGGATGTAAAACGCTATATCCTTGGCTTCGTTTCATCCGAGATAAAATATCTGTAGCTGTATAGCCCTCTGGATGTCCTACGTGCAGTCCTTGACCTGATGGATATGGAAACATATCCAGTGCATAAAATTTCTTTTTGTTTGGATCATCGTGGGTGATAAAGCTATTGTTTTTCGCCCAATATTTTTGCCATTTTTTTTCAATCTTCTTGTGATCGTAACTCACGATGTTTTCTCCTCCTATTTATAAATAACTTTTTTATCCTTTTTTAACTGGTGGTCGTGCTTTTGTCCTTGAAAAATATGATTCGATCAGTCTGCAGAGCCAGATTGTAAAAGATTTGTGCTTCCCACATAATTTATTCTCTATCATCAGCTCTGATGTTGCCAATTTTTTTGGCTTTTGTTCCTCAGGTATGTAGCTCTTGAAATTTTCCTCTGATCGAAGTGCTGTGATTCACTAGTATGGTAACTTCGCTCCCTTTGGTCGCCAAGTATTGTGCATCATTGTCTTTGATAAGGTCGATTTTTTGGCTTTTGTTCCTCAGGTACGCAGTCTTTAACTTTTCCTCTGATCGAAGTGCTGTGATTCACTAGTACGGTAACTTCGCTCCCTTTGGTCGCCAAGTATTGTTCATCATCTACTCTGGCGAAGCCAGTCGCAGTGATTCACAACAAAAACGTCCCATAGGAAATATTTCCTATAGGACGTTTGATAAGCAACGTGGTACCACCTAAGTTCACTTGTATTATACAAGCCTCAAACGTTATAACGGCCGTCACCGATCTTACTTAATTAGGATGAAAAGAAATGACAGAGTTCTCCTGTACTTCTTTCATTTGTTCAGTAAAATAACTCAAAGGCGAGTTCAAAAGCTTCTGTACGTATTTTCACCAGCCATACGCTCTCTAAAACATGGTTCTTTCTACTATTCCTTTTCACTGTTTATGAATCAATTATGTGTTCTCATACTATCAAACTTCTACTAGAAATTCAATTGTTTTATTTAACTTTTAATTGCTGACCAATATAAATCACGTCACTGGATAAACCATTCAGCTGTTTGATTTTTTGAACACTTGTATTGTATTTTTGAGCAAGTCCCCATAAAGTATCGCCGCTTTTCACTTTATGCGCGCCTGCACTTTGGGTATTCCCTTGATTACTTGATGAAGAAGATGAGCTTGTTGAACTACCACCTTTTTTGACAATTAATTTTTGGCCTGGATAGATCATATCTCCGCTCAAATTATTCCACTGGCGCAGATTGGCAACACTCGTACCGTTTGCACTCGCTATCGCCCATAATGAATCACCAGATTTTACTGTGTAAGAACCAGTTGTTGAACCAGAGTTAGTACTTGAGTTACCTGAATTACTTGATGAGTTATTGTTGCTGCTGGCAGACCCAGAACCTTTTTTCACGATCAATTTTTGACCTGGGTAAATAATATCGCCACTTAAATTATTCCACTGACGTAAGTTTGCGATACTCACGCCATTTGAATTTGCGATTGCCCATAATGAGTCACCGGATTTTACTGTGTACGTGGAATTTGAAGTACCTGTGTTGCCAGAATTGTTTGAGTTGCCAGTGTTTCCTGTCGAACCATTATTCCCACTGTTCGTATTTCCAGAACCTTTTTTGACAATTAACTTTTGACCTGGATAAATCATATCGCCACTTAAATTATTCCATTGACGGATATTTGCAACACTTGTACCATTCGCATTTGCGATCGCCCACAGTGAATCACCAGATTTTACTGTATAGTACGTATTTGATGTGCTCGTGTTGCCGGAATTACCAGCATTGCCTGTCGAACCGCTATTACCGCCAGTATTTCCGCCACTTGTACTTCCAGAACCTTTTTTGACGATCAACTTTTGACCAACATAGATCATATCACTAGATAATCCATTCCAGCTTTTGATATTTGCGACAGATGTGCCATATTGAGCGGCTAAAGCCCAAAGACTGTCTCCAGATTTTACTGTATGAGTCACATTTTGACTGCTTGTATTTCCTGTGTTGCCGGCATTACCTGAACTTCCACCTGTGTTGCCGCCAGTATTTCCGTTATTATTGTTTCCGCCCGTATTGCCACCAGTTGCTGGTGTATCATACTGTGTCAAATTGTATGTCGTAATAATATTATTCAATTTTGTATTATAGCTTGGATCTGTTGCATAACGTCCTGTCAGCCATGCAGTGGCATCTCTGTATGAATTGGTATTACTTTTCCAGGCACCCGAATAATAATAAACGCCAGATTGAAATGACGTATTTTTCAGCACATAGGCATTATCGCTGAATGATTCTGAATAGGAAGGATATTTTCTAAATGCAGCATTCACCTGAACCCATTGTCCGTTATAGACTTCCCAAGTTTGCATCGTAACTGACTGTCCTTGATAGCTGCCTTTGATTCCAAACAGGTTATGATTTGGTGCAGCAGATAATGTGCTTCTGCCCCAATCACTTTCAAGAATCGCTTGAGCCATCATCACTGAAGCATACAAATCATTTGCTGAAGCTACAGAACGAGCATGTCCGGAAATTTCTGCAATAAACGCACTTGGACTAATACTTCTTGTCGTTGCTGCAAAAGAACGTAAAGATACTTCTGGTAGATCATCAGCCTCATCTGTAGAAGAATCAGTTGTTTCAGTCAGATCTTCTGTTGTTTCAGTTGTTTTTTCCTCAGTACCTTGAGTTGTTTCTGATGTATTTAATTCTGATGAATCTGTTGTTTCAGTCGTTTCTTCACTTGAAGATGTTTCCTGAGTGTCTTCTGTCATCGAATCGTTAGAGTCAGTCGTCGTTTGTGATTGAACGTCTCCTGTATGTGTAGGTGTCTCTGAGTAACTGATCTGAGCATTTGGTGTTTGTTCTTCCGTTGCTTCTGCAATTTTAGGTGCGGCAATCGGCGCGGCAATCGATGAAACAACGATTGCTGAGCTTAAGACAGTCGTACCTTTTTTCAACTGTTCGGCAGCAAGCTTGTTTTGTTCGGCTTTCCTCCGCTCTTTTCTCGATAGTTTGTACTTCTCCATAGTAAGTCCTCCGAATTTTCTAAAAAAGTATACCTTGAATTATAGTATACCCTTTTTCAGCTGAAAATAGAATATTTTTTTAATATATACTTCTCCGTCCGATCATTTAAATGTTCTTTTTTCCTTTCTTTTTTTGAGATCTTTTACTCATTTTATACCCTAATTTTTTTCTCTGCAAAATCTAGGTCTCAGGTCTGATATCCCTCTTTACCTTAGGCTGATTTTTTTCGCAAAGTCTTGTTATTGACTGCAAAAGAAATTATAGTGAAGAGGAAGTAATCCGATTGGTTAATAAAGTGAGGGGAAAAAGGATGAATAAAGAGCATTTTTTAATTGAATTAAAGATCTATTTGAAACCATTGACGGCACAACAGCAAGCCTTTATCTTAGAAAAATACGATAATATATTTGATGAGCGACTGGCTAATGGAGAAATGGAAGAAGAAATCGCCAAAGATCTAGGAAAGCCTAGAACGATCGCTGAAGAGATTTTAGAGGAATTTGATATCACTGTTCCTGAAAAACGATTGGAGCGTGACGGTTGGCAAGAAATTCCACCTGCAACAAGTTATGAGTATTATGAGGAAACAGCGGAGCATCCATATGATCAAGCCTATCAGTCATATGAGCGCCCAAAACATAATGGATTCGTCCGTTTTTGTCAGATATCTGGTGTTATTTTATTAAATTTTCTTTTAATGTTTTGGTTTATATTCAGCTTTGCTATGCTTCTCTTTTCTGGTTGGTTTGCAGCAATTCTTTTCTTGTTTTCTCCAATTCTAGGCGGGATTTCGATTTTTATCGGTTTGAATGATGCATCACTGTTCGAAATGTTTGTTAGTGTCTTTCTTTGCGGTGCAGGTATTATCGGTCTGCTGATCTTAGCGCCATTAACAAGATTTTTCGGCAAAGTATTAAAACGGTATATGCTATGGAATATACGTGTCTTAAGGGGAGATATATGATATGAAAAAGACTACTGCTTTTTTTCTAACGATTGGTGTAGTAACGATGATTATAGGTGGGATCGGCAGTGCAGTTTACTTTAGACGCGCTGAGCAATCCATGACGGATACAAAAAAAGAAAGTTATACTGTTAAGAAGAATGAAAATCTAAAAGAGATCCATTTGTCGCTTGCGGGAAATGCAGAATATTATATCAGTACTGAAAGCACAAATAAAGTTGTGATGAATACACGCAGCTATGCTCCTATTTCAATAAAAAGTGCGCTAAAGGTTGACGAGAAAAATGGACAGCTTCTCATTTCAGCTAATGGAAACAGGGATGAAAAGAAGCTGGGCAGCATGAAATTTGATTTTTTTAGTTTTGACAGAGGGTCATCTGTTTCTTTAACGATTCCAGACAATGCTGAACGAATTATCGTTGATGGCAAAGCTTCTGGTAGAATCAACCTTTCAGGAATCAACGCAAAGAATATCACTGTTAAAACTGATAATGCTGATGTTGATGCAAACAGTCTCAATACTGAGAAACTAGCTCTTGAGACAACAAATGGTTACTTAAATGTCTACACAGACGTTCATGCAGATAAAGCTACATTTAAGACAACTAACGGAGATATCAACCTCAATGATTTCGCTGCGTTGAATTGGTCTGCAATCACTACATCCGGCGATATATCTCTAGAATCAGTGAAAGGAACTTCGACTATTGAAACAATGAATGGTGATATCAATGCCAGTAATTTGAAAGGCGAAGCCACTATAAAAAATACAAATGGCAGCTTTGATCTATACGGATCAGACATTCCTAAACTGTTGAATGTTACGACCCAGCGAGGTGATATCAATCTGTACACAGACGAAATCCTTTATGATATTGCGATCCATTCAAAAACACAGTTAGGTGACAGCACGATCTTTGGTAAGGAGCGTTCATCATTTAAACGTGGAAAAGGGTCAAGAGTGTTTGATCTTCAATCGAATTCTGGTGATATTTCAATTGAAGGACCTGTTGATTCTGAGGACGATGAATAATCAAATAATTCGCTGAAGGCTGCTTTAGAGCTTAAAAAGTTCTAAAGCAGCCTTCATTTTTCTTGTTCTAAGCTGTGTTCTTAATTGTTTGATGTTATAATGAGCATTACGTATATGAGAAAGGATTTTTTATGAAAAACAAATTATATTATCAGTTTGCCGGCAGCTGCTTTTTAGTTGTCTTTATGTTTTTAGGCTATGTTGTTCGATTTTATCCGACATGGCTAAATGGATTCGACCAAACGATCACAGCTATTGTACGCGCTCCATATCCCTCAATGAATCAATTCTTTATTTGGTATACAAAATTTGCTGATCCGTTGACTGTTGGTATTTTAGCTTTGGCAATCGGATTTATTTTAGCTAGAGGGAAATATTATGCAGAAGCGCTTTGGCTTTTGATCAACACAGGAGGAGTGGCTGGAATTCTAAATCCGCTGATCAAGCTTGTCTTCATGCGCCCGCGTCCAACCTTAGATCATTTAGTATCAGAACACAGCTATAGCTTCCCCAGCGGTCATTCGACTGGAAGCATACTTCTTTACGGAACACTTATTTTTCTACTTCCTCAATTTATCAAGAACAAGAAGCTTTGTTTGATCTTGCAAATTCTGTTAGGAATCGGTATCTTATTGATTGGGATCAGCCGGATTTATGTTGGCGTTCATTTCCCGAGTGATGTGTTAGGCGGATTCTGTTTTGGTTTAGCTTGGTTATTGATGACGTACCCAATTTATCTAGAAAAGCGATTCGTTTGGCGTTTTAAAAATAAACAGCAATAGAAAGAAGAAAAGTTATGTCTGATTTTTTATATACAGAAGATCCAAATAAACGTTACCACACTTGGAATTATGCCTTGCGTCAGCAGTTTGGCGGAAAAATCTTTAAGGTTCCTTTAGACGGCGGCTTCGACTGTCCTAATCGTGATGGCACTGTTGCTAAAGGCGGTTGTACATTTTGCAGCGTTTCTGGTTCTGGTGACATGATCGTGGCTCCACAAGATCCTTTACCGATTCAATTTCAAAAAGAAATTCAAATGATGCATAAAAAATGGCCTCAAGTGGCACAATATATTGTTTATTTCCAAAATTTCACGAATACTCACGCACCTGTCGAAGTGATCCGCCATCGCTTTGAACAAGTGGTCAATGAAAAAGGTGTTGTTGGAATTTCGATCGGTACTCGTCCTGATTGTCTTCCTGATGATGTTGTAGATTATCTAGCAGAGTTAAATCAGCGTTATTATGTTTGGGTAGAGCTGGGTCTGCAGACCACTTACGAAGGAACTAGTACTATGATCAATCGTGCTCATGACTATCAGACCTATCTAGATGGCGTAGCAAAATTACGGAAACATAACATCCGTGTTTGCACACATTTGATCAATGGTTTGCCTGGAGAATCGATGGAAATGATGAAAGAAAATGTGCGACGAACGATTCTTGACTCAGACATTCAAGGCATTAAACTTCACTTGCTTCACTTAATGACAAATACACGGATGCTAAGAGACTACCATGAAGGCAGGCTTCAATTGATGAGCAGAGAGGACTATGTTTCTGTGATCTGCGACCAATTGGAAATGATCCCACCAGAAATCGTGATCCATCGGTTAACGGGAGATGCGCCTTCTGACTCTCTAGTTGGCCCGATGTGGAGCTTGAAAAAATGGGAAGTTTTGAATGCTATCGATGATGAAATGAAACAACGCGGTACTTTTCAGGGGAGTCACAACGTTCGTATAGAAAAAGAGGTGTATCATTAATGCTGCAAACAGCACTGCATTTTAGTCATACGTTGTTGAAAGAAGTCATTACGGAAGGAGATTCTGTGCTCGATGCTACAATGGGCAATGGTAATGACACAGCCTTCTTGGCAGAGCTTGTCGGAACAAAAGGAGATGTCTATGCTTTCGATGTTCAAGAACAAGCACTAACTGCCACCGCTAAAAAATTAGCTGATGCAAATTTGACAAAGCAAGTCCAACTGTTTCATCAAGGTCATGAAACGATTGAAACCGTACTTGCTAAAGAAACATTGATCACAGCAGCCATTTTCAATCTTGGCTATCTTCCCAAAAGTGATAAAACGATCATTACAACACCAAATACAACAAAGCAAGCACTAGATGCACTGCTTCCAAGGTTGATACCAAAGGGAAGGATCGTCTTAGTTGTTTATTATGGACATGATGGTGGAGAGGCTGAGTTAGAGTTAGTTCAGGAGTATTGCCAAAATTTGCCACAAGAACATTACAGTGTATTGACCTATCAATTCATCAATCAACGTAACAATCCACCAATTTTATTTTGTATTGAGAAAAAGTAGACCATCTATCTCAATATGATTTTCTGATCTGATATTGCTTTTAACATTTTATCTAGATTGCCTTTCCTTCCCTCCTATTCTTTGGTACAATTAATGTCTATCAAAAAAAATGGAGTGATTATTTGAATAATAATATGAAAAGGAAAGCTTACCGTAATACACCGGCTTTCGTGATGTTGGCATGGGGATCATTTTTATTCTTTGCGGTCCTTATTCTTGTTGGGTTGTACACATTAAAAGAACCATTGATGGTAAAAGGTTATTACTTGATGGGGTCAGTTGGATTGATTTCTTCATCCTTCACACTTTCTAAAGTAATCAGAGACAATCAAGAAGATGAAGAACGCTATAACAAAATGTTTAGAGTTCAAGATGATATTGAAGATTAAGACTATAGTCAACTAAAATCTTTAACTAGATATCTTCACATGATTCAAAAAATAAAGCCTGCCTGATTTTAGTCATTATGCTAAAATCAGGCAGGCTTTTTATCTATTTATTTCACGATCAAAATCTTATTCAAAAACAAATTGATTATGGTAAAGCTCTGCATAAAAACCATCTTGTTCTAATAGTTCACGATGATTTCCTTCTTCAATGACCTCACCATTTTTCAACACTACAATACGGTCAGCATTTAAAATTGTTTTCAATCGGTGCGCAATAACAAAGCTAGTTCTCCCTTTGATTGCTTCATCCATCGCTTTTTGGATTTTCGCTTCTGTCACAGTATCTACATTACTCGTTGCTTCATCCAGGATCAATAATGCCGGATCTGTGATGATCGTACGAGCGATACTGATCAATTGTTTTTGACCGGTACTAAAGACATTATTTTCTTCTGTTATTTCAGTATCATAGCCTTTTTCCAAAGCCATGATGAACTCATGGATATTCGCTTGCTTCGCTGCAGCAACGATCTCTTCATCCGTTGCCTCCGGTTTTCCGAACGCGATATTAGCTCGGATCGTACCAGAGAATAACACTGAATCTTGTAGAACGATTCCAACATGTGAACGTAAACTATCTAGATCGATTTCACGAATATCTGTGCCGTCAAAAGTAACCGACCCACTATCAACATCATAAAAACGATTCAACAAGTTCATGATCGTTGTCTTTCCTGAACCTGTCGGACCTACTAAAGCAACCATTTCACCTTTGCTTACATTGATGGAAACATTTTTTAAAATAGGAATCTCAGGATCGTACCCGAAATCAACCTGATTCAAAGCAACAGAATCACTAACGCCTGAAATTTCCTTGCCGTTTTTAGGATTGATTTCATCCGGCTCGTCAAACATTTCATTTAAGCGTCTTGCACCAGTGATCGCTAACTGGATCATGCTATATCCTGAAGATATTTGCATCAATGGTTGATAATATTGCTGAGAGTATTGAACGAAGGTAACTACTAAACCTAAAGCAACTGTCTTTTCCAAATCTCCATTCAATGCTAACCAACCGCCAAAGAAAATCACGATGGCTGTATTAACAAGGGACATTCCCTGCATCATCGGAAATAATAATCCTGAGTAAACTTGCCCTTTAAAGGTTGCTTTACGAACTGTCTCATTGTGCTCAAGAAAACCATCGATGGTTTCTTCTTGCAAACCGTTAGTGATGATCACACGTTGACCGCTGATTTTTTCATCCATATACCCATTTAACTTACCAACTTCATCTTGTTGAATATCGACATATTTACGCGCTTTGCTGATAACAACTACCGCAATCAAAATCGCAACAGGTGTAGAAGCGATCGTCGCCCAAGCAAGTTGAACGTTTTGGCGGAACATCATGATCAAAATCCCGACAAATAATGCCGCATTCGTCAAAACCTGCAATAACGCTTGATTCAAGCTATTTTGAATATTATCTAAATCACTGGTAAAACGACTTAAGATTTCGCCATCTTGATGGGAATCAAAAAAGCGGATCGTCAATTTTTCTAATTTATTGAATAAACCAATTCGCATGCGGTTCGTTGACTTTCCAACGACCTGCGTAAACAGAATACTGTAAATAAAATTTGTAGCACTAGTCAATACATAGAAAATCAATAGCTTCCAAATAATTTCGATAAACTTGCTTTTATCATCCGTTCCCTGCATCAAGGCTCCTACATAATTTGCCAGCTCTTGAATCGCTTCACCCACAAACTGCGGAGCTTTAACTTGCAAGTAAGTTGCTATGATGATCGTCACAAAAATAAAGAAGAAGGAGATCTTATAACGTTTTAAATAGTGAAAAAAGAATTTACTTGCTCTTACTAAATCAGTCATTCTTAATCCTCCTCCCCTTTTTGTGTTTCATAGATTTCTTGATAAATCGCATTTGTTTTAGCTAATTCTTCATGCGTTCCTTCGCCGACTAGCTGTCCTTTGTCTAATACTAAAATACGGTCAGCATGAACAACGGAAGAAATCTTTTGCGCGATTACAATTGTTGTCGTATCTTTTAAATCATTATCCAATGCTTCTCTGACCAAACGTTCAGAGCGAGCATCTAGTGCACTGGTACTATCATCCAAAATCAAAATCTTTGGCTCTCCGATGACACCTCGAGATATCGACAAGCGTTGCTTTTGCCCGCCGGAAAAATTATTGCTTCGCTCAGCGACAGGCGCTTCGTATTGTAATGCCAACTTTTCAATAAATTCTTTTGCCTGAGCAATTTCAGCTGCACGGGTCATGTCTGCCTCATCAGCATCTTTTTTCCCTTGACGTAAGTTTTGTGAAATCGTTCCAGAAAACAGGATCGCTTTTTGCAAGACAAAGGAAACCGTCTTACGAAGACTTTGTTCATTGACCTCTTTTAAATCCACACCGCCAACTTCAACGGTTCCCTCTGAAGGATCGAATAGTCGTGGAATCAATTGCGCTAATGTCGATTTACCAGCACCTGTTGCCCCAACGATTCCAATCATTTCACCTGGTTTGATCGAGAAAGAAACATCTTTCAACGTATCGGATTCATCTCCAGGATAACGGAAGCTAACATGGTCAAATACAACACTGCCATCCAACTCTTGTTCTGGTACTTCTTTATAAGTAAGTGCTGGTACAGTGTCCATGACTTCTTTGATCCGTTTGATCGAAACAGCTGCACGTGACGTCATCATCATCATCATCCCGCCGATAATGATCGCCATCATGATCTGCATCAAATAGCTCATAAATGAAGCAATACCGCCAATAACGGTCGGATCATCTTTCACAAGATCACTCACTAAAAAGATCGATCCAGCAACTGCTAAATTCGCAGCCAGCATAAATGACGGGATCATCACAGAAAATAGTGTACCGACGATCAAATTGTGTGTGGTCAGTTCATCACTGACTTTACTAAAACGGTCCAATTCATTTTTTTCCTGAACAAAAGATTTAACGACACGAATGCCTAGAAGGTTCTCTTTTGCTAACCCATTCACTTTGTCGATCAAGGTTTGAATGATCATAAAGTGTTTACCCATTTGAGAAAATGACAATGCAGTGATAATAAATACCGCTATAACTAGTAAAATAATGACCCACCACAATTGTGGTAATGTTGTCATCGCCAAAATAAAGCTGCCAATAAATAAAAACGGGATCCTGAACAATGATTGTAAAGCGATCATGATCACATTTTGAATCTGAGTCACATCATTCGTTAAACGAACAACTAAATTTCCAGCTGAAAATTCTTCGATATTTCCAAATGAAAAGGTTTGGATTTTACGAAAGGTCGCTTCACGAATATCCGCACTCACACCTTGAGCAACTTTAGCTGAAAAAATCGTGTTGAAAACACCTGCAACCAACCCTAACCCTGCAATACCGATCAGATATAATCCTAGTTCCTTAATTTGTCCTTTATCATCTTTTATAATTGCTTCTAACACTTGCTGTAATAGTTTGGGCTGCCACAACGCCGACATAACCATGATAATAACTGTAATCAAAGCTATGGAAACTTCCAACTTGTACTTTTTGACGTGTTCCATAATAATACTCACGTAATCCCCAACTTCCTTTATAAAACTAACCTAATCAATACATAGTCTACCTTTAAGTGTGCATTTAGTGTTATGATATGAAATAAGTAAATGAGCGAGACACGGGCACATCACTATATTCCTTTAATTTAACACTGTAAAATTAGGTTGCATACCAATGTACCATTTTTAGCAGTGGAATTCAAGGAGTTCGCTTAGATTTTTTAATAGAAGGATGAGAAAAATGGAGTCAAAATTATCAAAAGATAAGATCATTGAAGCTGCTTTTGAATTATTGGAGGAAGTCCCTGAAATAGACAAGCTTTCAATGCGCAAAGTAGCAAAAAAATTAGGTGTTCAAGCCCCTGCTATCTACTGGCATGTAGAAAATAAACAGGCTTTATTACAAAGTATGGCTGAGGAAATCGAAAATCATTTTGTTCCTCCTAAACCTCAAAAAAATTGGAAAGAAGCAATCTACGCTTACATGGAAAATTACTATGAGCTCTATCAACAATATCCTTGTGCTTTAGAAATAGAGATATTGACGATTCCATCTTATCCCAGTCGTTTAAAGAATTTAGATAGCATGTTGGGTATCCTCAAAGAAGCAGGTTTTTCTATTGAGCTTAGTTATATGACTGTGACTTCTATGCAGCATCTATTATTTGGTATGCTGCTAGATTCAACTGAAGAACAAAAATTATACAATAAAGTCATCGCAGGTGATGATTACTTAAAACGTCAGATCATCTTAATGAAGCAGTATGTTCAAGAGCAAGAATTGAACAATATCCGTGAAAGCATTGATTATCGACGAACTGAAAAACAAAAAGATTTCTTTATGAAAACGCTGCGTGTTTTTTTAAACGGACTAGATCCGTTGATTTAAAAAAAGCTTAGACAAAAGTCTAAGCTCAGACTGTAGACAAATACGTTCAACATTCAGAAAATAGAGTGTTGAGCGTATTTTTTATCTTAGTATCAAAATCAAAGTAAAAAAATAAAGGCATTCGCCTTTTTCTAGCCCCACAAGGCTAATTTCTTTAAGTTCATTGCAGCAAAAATCAGCCTCGTATGCACTGCGACTTTTTCCAAGGTTCGGTATTTTGTCCAGCGCATCCCGTGCTTCTCTTTTGCATCGGCAAACACTCTTTCAATAGTTTCTTTTCGTTTGCGGTATGTCTCTCGATTAAAGGACGTATGACGAAGATGTTCTGCATTTTCCAACCCAGCTTGCCAAATATGACGAGTCACTACTTTTTGATGATTTTGACTTCTTGTGCACTGCTTCAATTGCGGACAGTTCTGACAAATGTAAGATTTTGACTTATATTCACGGTATCCCTCTCGAGTAAGTGTAGAAAAATGTAAGGGGTGATTTTCAGGGCACAGGTAACAATCGTAGTATTCGTCATAGACAAATTGATTTTTGGCTAGTAACGTTCGATCACCTCTAGGTCGTGTATAAGGAAGAACAGGGTGAAGATTTCTCCGACGGAGAAATTCTATAAAAGTGGCAGTTTTATACCCAGCATCAGCAGCCACAGCGTATATCGCTGGAAATTTAGTACAGATAGAGGCAACTAAATCAGGAGCAATTTGACTATCATGACGGTTACCAGGAGTCACAATGACATCAAAAATGAATCCATGTTCATCACAACCAGTATGAGCAGAATAAGCAAATTGTTTCTCTCGTTCTCCTTTTACATAATATCCGCTCTCTGGGTCTACTTTACTTATTTTTCGTTCTTTCAGCTCACTTTCTGGCAGGAAAATAAAAGGACGCTTTCCTGCCTTGATGCGTTCCTCGTTAATTTCTTTCTCTAATTCTGATTGATAGGCCTTAGCTTCAATATGGGTCATTTCTCTAGTAAAATGGTGCTTGTTTGCATTGGCTTTGATATGAGTAGAATCCATATAGAGAACATCTTCCGTAACCATCCGAGCTTTGACAGCTTGTTCCAGTATGTAGGCAAAGATATCTTCAAAGAGTGTGGTCTCTCGAAAGCGGCGAACATAGTTTTTTCCAAAGGTAGAGAAATGTGGAATGGTTTCATTGAAATCGTAGCCTAAAAACCAACGATAAGCGACATTCGTGTCTATTTCTTTTATGGTTTGACGCATGGAACGGATACCAAAGAGATATTGAATGAAGACGATTTTGACTAAAACCACAGGATCAATACTTGGTCGACCTAAGGTCGAATAAGTTGATTCAACAATTGGATAAATGAAGGTAAAATCGATTGCTTTATCTACTTTTCGAATCAAGTGATCTGTTGGGACAAGTTCTTCCAAGGAAATCATCATGTACTGATCTCTGCCATTCATTGGGTGTTTTGTCATCATTTTTCCCACTCTCCTTTAAAACGTTTTCATACGTTAAGTATAAAAGAAAAAACTGTAGACGTCATCCCTTTTTTAGGACTTTGTCTACAGTCTGAGCTTAGACAAAAGTCTAAGCTTTTTTTTCAGATTCAATTGGCAACCAAGCCAATACTCGTTGGATCCATTGATCCCAGAAAATCCAGTCATGGTTTCCAGGTCCAGTTTCAAATGTGTGCTCAAGATCATGCTCACTCAATGCCTTAGCCATCATTTTATTTCCATATAAAAGTGGATCATCTTCTCCACAGCAAAGAAAAATTTTTGGTGCTTCTTTCTTATTTGCAACTAATTGTTTCAATAAAAACATTGGGTCATTGATAGATCCTTGCATTTCTTCTAACGGACCAAAAATACCTTCCCAATATTTTTTTCCTTTGAGTGCTAATAGATCTTCTGGTCGATCCGCAAGATTGACTGCTCCAGATAAGGACGCGACAGCGGCAAAATTTTCGGGTTTTGCCAGCCCTAATTTCAACGCACCATACCCGCCCATCGACAAACCTGCCGCGAAGGTCTTCTCTCTTTTCTTTGTTAACTGAGGAAATAGTTCATGACAAATTTTCGGTAATTCCTCAGAAATAAACGTCCAATAGTTCATATCATATGTCGTATCTGTGTACCAGCCTAAATCTGTGGACGGCATGATCACTGCCAAGCCTAGATCAGCTACGTAGCGCTCGATCGATGTACGTCGTTCCCAAACGCTATGATTTCCACCCATTCCATGTAGTAAATACAAAACTGGAACGTCAGATAAACTGCCTTTTGTTGCTGTTCCTATTTTTTTCTCTGTTTTCTGTGGTAAAACGATGTTTAATGATACTTCCATTTCCAATATATTGGAATAAACATTTGCTTGCAAAAAAGCCATCCAGCATCCCTCATTTTCATTTTCTTCTATTGTAGCACTATTTTTGATTAAATGAGAAGCAGCAACAAAAAATAAGGACCTAGCCAAATCTCTTTGACTAGGTCCGAGGGGAGGAGTTAACAATGAAAAAATGTTTGTTATAAGTTGTTTTGTGTTGGTATACATCTATCATACAAATCAATTATGACTTTTCTTTGTTCAATGTTTGCTTTCTTCAAGAGTTTTTTATAAAGAATCAATTATTAGTGGACGTAACTCTTAGTAAATTCAAGCCTAAGCCAATATAAATACATCCAGCAATTTTATTTGCCACTTTTTTCATATGATCATTTTTATTAAGCAGTCCTACAAAAAAAGAAGCACCGTAAGCAACTGCTAAACTCCAAATCGTGCTTGTACATACGAAAGTGATTCCTAAAATCAAAAATGGTAAAGAACCTGACTGAGCATTCGCATCCACATATTGAGGCAATAAAGAGAGAAAAAATAATGCTACTTTAGGATTCAATACATTTGTTAGCAACCCTTGTTTGTACACCTGCCAATCGGTTGTCGTTTGCTCTTCTTTTGTGTCTACTAACGATTCTTTTTTTAAGATCGAGGAAATGCCTAAATAGATCAAATAGCCAGCACCAAGCCACTTCATACTATTAAAAGCAATCGCCGAAGTCATCAAAATAGCTGACAATCCTATAGCAGCTAAAATAGTATGTACAAAAATCCCCGATGAAATACCAAAAACAGAAATGATTCCTTGCCGCTTACTGCCAAGCGTTGATCTACTCAAAATGTAAATCGTATCAGAACCTGGAATCAAATTTAATAAAATAGCTGAGATGATGAAGGCACCAAAATTAATAATTCCCATAAATGTATCACTCCTTTTGGACAGTATAACAAAAAATTTGCTACTTTATAAAGTAAAAAATAAGAGTCCAGAACAAAACTAAAAAAACAGTTTTTTCCTAAACTCTTATTCTTACTTTTACTTAAACTACTTTTTCTTCACAAGTGCATTCAAGACCATCGCGGCTATGATCAAGCCAATTCCTACAATATAAACATTATGAAGACCAGCATACAACATGCCACGTAATGGTTCCAATAATTCTGCTGAAATCGTATTCGCTGTATGAGGATTCACTAACTTATTCATCACATCAGGATCAACATCTAGCGAACTTTTAGCAAGCTCTGATGTCGTTACTGCATTGATGATCACACCAAAAATAGACACCATCAATGTTTGCCCAATTGTTCTAACAAGAGTATTGAATGAAGTTGCTACACCTACCTCAGAAGGATCCACGCTACTTTGAGCATTGACTGTCGTTGTAGTGATCGTAATCCCAAAACCGATCCCTAATACCGAAGAAATAGCAAAGAACCAGATAAATGAAATCGATACAGGAACCAATACTAAGAAAATACCACCTAGTAATGTGATCGTTAATCCGATCGTCAATACTTTTTTAGTCGTGTGTTTTTCCATCAATGAACTTGCAATAAACGAACCAACCATCCATAAAATCGACATCGGGGCTAAAACAAGCCCACCAAGACCTGCACTTTTACCTAAAACGCCCTGCATCCACATCGGAATATACACTTCTACTCCCATCAAAAATCCACTGATCAAAGCAGCTACGATATTTACAATAACAAACGTAGAATTTTTAAATAATTTTAGATCGATCACTGGATCTTTGGCTCTTTTTTCAACAAAAATGAAGCTAATAAAGAATAAAATAGACGCACCTAAACAAAGAAAGACGTTCAAACCAAAACCATTATCACCGATCAATTGAAAGCCCAATAGTAAGGTCAATAAGACCAGCATCAGCTGAACACTACCAAGTATGTCCATTGGTACTTTGTTTTGCTCTCTTTTTGGCTCCACTAAGAAGTAAGCGATCAAACCTAACAAGATAAGGCCGATCGGAACATTGATGAAGAAAATCCAATGCCAGCCGACGGTATCAACGATAAAACCACCAGCAAGCGGACCAAAAATACTGGCGATTCCCCAGGCAGCACTATTCAATCCCAACATTTTCGCTCGTTTATCAATAGAATAAATGTCTGCAAGAATCGTCAAAGCAACGGGCATGATCGCTCCTGCACCAATCCCCTGAATTGCTCTAGCAATGATCAATGTCAGCATGTTTTGAGCCAAACCACAAAGTGACGAACCAATAATAAAAATAATAATTCCTATCATAAAAATCGGTTTTCGACCAATTTTATCTGCTAATTTCCCATAAATCGGTGTTAACATAGCATTAGTTAACAAATAAATAGAAAAAACCCAATTCATGATTTCCATACCATGTAATGATCCTACGATCGTCGGCATCGCTGTTGAAACGATCGTGCCTTCGATCGCAGTCATAAAGGTTGCAACGAACACACTGATCGTTACAAGTTTGACGTTTGTTTCTCTTTTCATATATCTCCATCCTTTTATCTAAATAATGTTCATTCCCCTATTATGTGACAGTTAATTTTACTACTGCTTATGTAGCTTTATAAAACAATGTTTTTCCACTGTTTGTTAGATTAGCTATTCTTGCGATGTTGCTTATATAGCTAAACTAATAACTTGTGAATAAATATAGGTTCGATGTGGTTTTTGTGTTCTTTGCTTTTGTTTAAGCTACGGTCATCCTAAGGATCCCTTCGCTCTCATTGTTTCCAAGTACTGCCCAGCATCACTCTGGCTGTTTTAGTTAAATTACTGTTTGAACCCTTGAGTTTATTAGTTTTGTTCATGAGCCTTGTTTGTGATTCACTAGTTCTGGCTGCTTTAGTTGGGTTAACTGCTTGAAAGTTTAGGTTTATTAGGTTTGTTCCATGATTCTTGTTCGTGATTCACTAGTAAGGTGACTTCGCTCCCTTGGTCGCCAAGCACTGCTCGGTTTCTACTCTGGCTGCTTTAGTTGGGTTAACCGCTTGAAAGTTCAGGTTTATTAGGTTTGTTCCATGATTCTTGTTCGTGGTTCACTAGTAAGGTGACTTCGCTCCCGTTGGTCGCCAAGTACTGCTCAGCATCCGCTTTGGCAAAGCCAGTCGCGGTGGTTCGCAGCAAAACAGCGCCACTAATTTTCATTAGTAGCGCCGCCTCTGTTACTCACCTAAACTTGCTTTGATTGCTTCGACTTTGTCTGTCTGCTCCCAAGGTAGTTCGATATCTGTACGACCAAAATGACCATATGCTGCTGTTTGTTTGTAAATTGGACGGCGTAAATCAAGCATTTCAATGATTCCTGCCGGACGTAGATCAAAGTTTTCTCTTACTGCTTTGATCAATTTACTTTCTGGTACACTGCTGGTACCAAAGGTATTGATTGAAATTGACACCGGTTGTGCTACGCCGATTGCGTATGCTAGTTGAACTTCTGCTTTTTCTGCTAAACCAGCAGCAACAATATTTTTAGCAATGTAGCGAGCTGCATAGCTTGCTGAGCGATCGACTTTTGTTGCATCTTTTCCAGAAAAAGCACCGCCGCCGTGACGCGAATAACCGCCGTAAGTATCAACGATGATTTTCCGTCCAGTCAAGCCGGCATCTCCTTGAGGTCCGCCAATAACAAAGCGGCCTGTCGGATTGATAAAATATTTTGTTTCTTCATCTAATAATTCAGCTGGAATCACATGTTCGATCACGAGTGATTTCACATCATCTTGAATTTGCTCCAGCGTTGTATCTTCATCATGCTGTGTGCTGATCACTACAGTGTCCACACGCTGAGGTTTTCCCTCTTCATCATATTCTACTGTTACTTGTGATTTCGCGTCAGGTCGTAGGTAAGGTAATGTTTCTTCTTTACGTAACTCTGATAGACGGCGAACTAACTGATGACTCAATGAAATAGGTAAAGGCATCAACTCTGGTGTTTCGTTGACTGCAAAGCCAAACATCAGCCCTTGATCTCCAGCACCAATGTCATCTTTTGTATCTTTGTCTCCACGAGTTTCGAGCGCATCATCCACACCTTGAGCGATATCCGGTGATTGTTCATCAATGGCAACAAGAACTGCTACTGTATCTCCATCAAAACCGTATTTTGCTCGAGTATAGCCAATATCTTTTAATGTTTGTCGAACGATTTTTTGAATATCAACATAAGCTGTTGTCGATATTTCTCCAAAAACTAAAACCAAACCTGTTGTTACACTTGTTTCGCACGCGACACGTGCCTGTGGGTCCTGCTCTAAAATCGCATCCAATATCGCGTCACTTACTTGATCGGCCACTTTGTCCGGATGTCCTTCTGAAACGGACTCTGATGTAAATAAATGTCTCTCTGTCATAATGTATTCCCCCTAGTTATATTCGGTTACAAGGCATCTTTATTTAGGTGATCGAAGCATCACATATGCTCTCAACCAGCGCCAAATAAATCCTTTCGGGAACTTGTAACATTCCCAGTATAACAGATATCAAAAGAAAAAACTTGCTTTTTAACTGACTTTATTTTTTTATTCTTACTAAAAGCTATTCCTTCTTTTGCAAGTAATGTGTAATAAAAAACCTGAAATTCATGCGAACCTCAGGCAATTTTGGCTATTTTATTTTACGCGCTGAAATTTATGAAGCGGTAATACTCTCATTTCAACTTTTCCAATGATCTCTTTTTCATCCAATAACTGATAATAACGACTATCCGTTGCATAAGGACGATTGTCACCTAATACTAAATACTTACCTTCTGGAATTTTTGTTTCACCTGTTAATGAAAGAATTGAAAAGTCCTCTGTAAAGAGTCGTCCATTTTCTTGTGCTTGTTGTTGTTCATTCTGAATGAATGTTTCTTCTTTCGCCATTCCATCAATCGTTAATTGATCATTTTTATAAACAACCGTTTGACCAGGTAACCCAATCACTCTGCGGATATCCGTTTGCTTCGTACGCCCTCTTTGAATCGCGACAAGATCAAAAGTTTTGATTTTCGCTCTCTTGCTAACATAAACAGTTTCACCATCACGCAAAGTGGGAATCATCGAATATCCTTCTACCTTTACAAATGTAAAGAAGAAAAATGAGAGGACGAACAAAATTACTCCAGTCACAGCTAACGCACCAAAAAGTTCCATAAAAAATACAGTTATTTTCTTTTGCTTCTTCTTACGTTTTTTTAAATTTCTACGTTTTTTCGTATTTTTGCCCGGTCTTTTTCTTTTTTGGGCTTGAACAACTTCTTTAGGTACTGGTTTTTTACGTTTCTTTTTGTTCGTTGCCTTTTCCCGAAGCTCAGGTTTAGTTCGCTTTTCTAATTTATTTGATGGCTTAGGACGTCCTCTTTTTAATTTTCTATTTTTTTGTGATTCCATCCTAAATCACCTCAATTGACTACTTTTTATTTTGTAAGGCAGACTCATTGACTTTATATAGTTCAATAACCTTTTTTTCGTATTCTTGTACTTTTTTGATATCTTTGCGGTACTCCTCAACCAAAGTAGGATTATTGTAAAAACGTGTGTAATTGTTTGTCGCATTGGTTCCAAGTTCTTTCATGGAATTGTAGTAGCGGTTTAGAGTCAGTTGACCTTCTTCAGTGTTGACTGTACTGGCTTTTTTTGACCCAAAGCTACCCATTGCATTTGAAAGATAACGTAGATTTCCATCTGTTTTTGTTTGACTTTCAGAACCCTTGCCGGCTTTTTCTAATTCGCTATCAAAATCCTGCAGCAAATAGTATCCTTGTACGATCGAATCAGAATCTTCTGTTGTTAAGTTTGTTGATTGATAGTAAACAGCATACGCACCAGCTCCTGCAAATAAAACAGAACATAGTAGAAACAAGAACATCGTATTCCTCTGATTTTTTTTCTTAGCTAGCAACCTTTTCCGCATAAAATAGATTTTTTTTCTCTTTTTCTTATTTTTCGGTCGTTTTGTACTAATAGATTTCAATTTTCTTCTAGTCCCTAAGGTTAAAAACAGAAAAAGCACAAAGAACAAACCTGTGAGGATCGCTAATACTGACATACTTGCAAAAATCCAATCTAATGTAGTCATCGTCCTCTCCTCCTGTTCTCTTCTCTATTTTTTGTTCACTTGTCTATTTTTTGTTCACTTGTCTATTTTTACGTTGTTCATTTTTTCTCGTTTTTTCACTATTTTTTCTGATTGCTCGAATAATGAAAAAGACGATCAAGATAAGAGCAAAGATACCTACGGCAATTCCTACGATCAACACCCAATTGATTCCTTTTTCTTGAACTAAGCCAAGATCAGAACGGTTGAATTTGTCTGCTTCTTCATTGGTGATTTCAAAATCTTCTGTCCATTCCCATTTACGATCCCCAGAAGTAGCTAAAATATGTGCACGGTATTTGCCTGCTACCATTTTTTCGCCATCCATACTTGTTGGAAATGTCATATTAGAATTAGGCGCCATACGCATAGAAGCTTTTTTCGTTTCGTAAATAACTTCATCGTTTTTTTCTGACATGATTTGTGTTTCGATCGATAAATTATCTAAGAAATTTGCTTCCACATTAGATAAATCTGTGTAAACAACGTTACGATAGTTGGCTTGTCCTGCATAAACTTTGTTCAATTCTAAATTTGGTTGGACTTCTGTATCATTTTCAGTCAATACCATTGCAATAACGTAGGCGTATTTATTAACCACATTCGCCCCTTTTTGCTTTTCCTTATCTTCTTTGGTATCTGCTTTTTTCAGTTGGATCCCACCTACGATTTTACCATCAACAGAGGCTTGAGGCATAGCAATTGCTATATCGAGATTTTTTTCTGATTGAGCAGGAATCGTTACTTTTTCTGGTGCTTTTACGATATCCGTGAAGTCATACTTCAAAGAAGCATCTTTTTTTAGATTCGTTGGTCCATATTCGATCACACCGTTCATATTGGTTTTGGCACCATTTAAACTTACTTCTACAGTGATCTCTTGGTCTGTCGGATTTTTTAATACGATTTGAACCGTTTGTTTTTGATCCGGATTCATGCGTAAATCAAAATAACCGATATCTTGTTTTTGATTTTCTGGTTTTTTGATTTCATAAATGAATCCTGTAGCTCCTCCTGCATTCTTATCCCCTTCAGCATAAGTTATTTGAGAAAAACCGATGAAACTATTAAATGAAATAAAAATGATCAGTGCTATGTATTGTAATGTTTTTTTCATAGAAATTCCTTCTTTCCCTTTAAACATAAGATCACTGACCCCTTAAATAGGGATCAGTGTCTATTATTCAAAACGTTTTACTAATATGTGTTAATTAAGGTGCTACTGGAGCTGGAGTGTATTCGATTGACCAAGTAACATCAGCTTGGTAAGTTCCTGCTGAAATGCTTAATCCTGCTGGTACAGTAAGAACAACTGAATCACCTGCTAAACCAGTAGATACATCGTTACGAACGTTTGTAACATCTGCTGCAGATTGTCCAAATTCAGCAGTGTATGTTCCTAAACCAATTGCTCCAGTTGAAGCTGTGTTATCAAATACTTGTTGTGAACCGCCATCTTCAGTTAAAACAAGGTTTTTTGGTGTTGCAGTTGGCCAGTTAGCAACAGGCATATCTGAGTTTAACATTCCGTTAGAGTAAGCAATAGTTGCACCATTTAATAAGTTTGAACCATTTTTAAATTGTTGTGTTAAGTTTGCTCTGATTTCATATGTGTGGTCGTTTCCTGCACGTTTGTCTGTCCATTGTACGAAGTGTCCACGTGTAATATCGTTAGCAGAAGCATCTTTAGTTACTACAGCTGCAGCTTTGTAAGTTTGAGCTGTTGGTGATACACCAATTGTTTGCTCACCGAAGTCTAAGTTAGAAACAGCATCGATTGTGATTGGTCCGCCATTTGGGTTTACAGTGATTACTTCACCTGGATCGATTGTTTCACCTGGTTTTTCTGGGTCAGTTATTTCATTTGTTGAGTTGTCTTCTTTATAGATGATTGTACCTTTACCAGTAAGTGTTTTTGATTCTGTTTCAGCGAATGCTGCTGGTCCTACCAAAGCGCCTGCTGTCATTGTTGCTAATAGTGCTACTGAACTTAATGTTTTGAATTTCATGTGTGTTTCCTCCTAGTTTGTATGTGTGTGTGTTTTATGGTAACTCGGCTAATATCCAAGTTAACTCTGTTTGATATTGTACAGGATGGATCTTAACACCATCTGGTACGGATAAAAAGATTGCTTGATTTCCGTAGACTTCCTGATTCTCAAAATTCTGATCTAGGATCGGCTGATTTTTTTCATCAAGCTTAGGAAATAGAGTATTTGGTTGATCGTGGTTGTTCTCTTTTGAGGCACCAAACGAAATGATCCAAGTTCCTCTTCCTTGTCCTGTTTCAGCAGAAGCTACTGGAAATGTAGTTCCTTGTGCATTCAATTGAATGATATCTTTACTGATTTGGGGCGATTTTTCTTGCGTATAAGCAGTATTTGCCCACGTTTTATCAAACGACAGGACAGCCCCTTTCAGTTCTTTTTCACCATCTTCTTGAATCACATCATTTTTGAATTGATACTCTTGGCGAACTTGAAGTGTCCAGCCTAAACTCTCTGCTCTTGAATCTGTGATCTGCAGGAAGTTTCCTCTTGCAGATGGTCCATCATGAAATAATTGTGCATTTACATAAAAATTACGGTTTGTTTCAGTAATTTTATTACTACCAAAATTCAATGTGGGTGCAAAATCAAATCGAAGTAATCCATCTGTTGAAGGGCCTGGTCCCGGATCAACTGGTTTTTCCGGATTTTCCGGATCTACAGGAGTTTTAGGTACTTCCCCAGTATATTCAATCGTTCCTTTACCAGTAATTGTACCTTCTTCAGCCGATACAGAAAGCGCAGTGCCTTGGATCGTTAAAAACAGTAAACTGACAGTTAAAATCCAGATTTGTTTTTTCATCTGTCTGCCTCCGTTTCTTTTTTACGTTTCTTTAAGAAAAAGAAAACTGCTATGACGATCAACGCGACGCCGCTAAGTCCTATCGAGCCTTTGATTAATTCTCCTGTAGAAGGATATCTTCCAACTGGTTTTTCAACTTTAGGTTCGGAAGGAGTAGACGGTGTTGGTTTTGAAGGCTCTGTTGTTGGTTCTGTTGAGTCTTCGTAAAACGTGATAATACCATCTGTAACTACTTGCCCCCCATTTTGGTTTTCCGCTGCATACGTATCAGATACACTGATTCCGACAAGTGAAAACCCTATAATAGAAGATAACAAGATAGATACTATTTTTTTTCTCATACTTTTCTCTCCTATTATTATGGATTTACTGGGGGTGGACCTGCAACTAATTCCCAAACAATCGTCGCTTCATATTCCCCAGCTTCTACAGATTGACCAGATTCAACTTTCAATTTGAATCCATCTCCTTCTGGCGACCAAGTTCCACTAATGTTATATGGATCGTTATTTTCATTTTTACGTGAAGCAATGGCCTGTGAAGCACCCATTAATGTGATCTCTTTATTTTGATGCACATAACGGATCGCTCTTGGAATATATACACTCGGATCATCAACTTTGGCTAATTCTTTTTCTAAACGCGCATTCAATGTCCAAGTTTCCTGAACAGCACGTCCGTCTTTTACAACTAAATCGTCTCCTTCATAAGAAGGATTGTTGATTTTAGTTCCGCTAGTACTAAATTCAGTTTCTCCAAAATTGATTGTTTTTGGAGCCGAAACGAGTTCTAAAATACCAAAGATACTTCCACCTGGATTATCTACGTTTGCATCTTTTGTGAAAATATCATGCGCCCGCTCAGGATCATCTGCACCTTCAACGAAGGCTCCAGATTCTCTTGGAGAAAATCCAGTCGCTGTACCAATATTATTCACTGTTTTACCGACAGCAGATTGTTCAACTTCCGTCTTAAACGTTACGATCGCTGATTCTCCAGCTTTTAAATTCCCAGCTTTTACAGTTAACAAACGTGAATCAACATCATAAGTGTAATCCGTATCTTTTACAGCTTCTGTACCATTGATCGTGACATCGGCTGTAAGAGGGTCGAACGTTAAACCTGCAGGAATAGTATCAGTAATAGAAACATTATTCCAAACTGCGCCAGATCCAGCTTCTTTCCCATTAGTGGCTGTTAAAGTATATGTCAGAGTATCTCCAACCTGTGTGGTAGAGCCACCAGTAGACACTACTTTTTTATCCATCAATGGTTTATCTGGTATGACATCTTCCACTGTGTATTTCGTTGCAGCTTTAAATGTCGCATCACGATAAGTCATATCTGCTGCTGGATTGATATTACCAGTATCAGTATTCGTAGAAGGAGCTGCAGGAGTAAGTGTTTCAGTAATTTTTGCAGCGTTATCTTCTAAGAAGATTTGTATGACATCGCCTTTTTCTAAATAATGGGGTAGATTGTACGTCCATGTGCCATCATCATTTACAAGCCCAACCATCGATTGACGAACACCATTAATGTCAAGATAAATTTTTGCTTTTGGTTCCGCACCTTCACCAGTCAATTGCTTCATTCCGTTAGTAACTTTACCACCCGTTACAACTGCCGGTTCCGGCGGTGTGACATCGATAACCGTCGTTGCTTCATCTGGCTCTGAAATCCAAGGTCCTCTGACAGCATGTGCACTGATCTGTTTACCAGCAATATTGAATTTTGTATCAGTAAAAGGTGCAAGTCCTCCATCTAAAGTTGATGCAGTATGTGTTTCATTGTAAGTATCTGTATAGGTTACAGATGCTTGATCTTTAGAAGCATAAACTGGAATTAATTTGACATTTCCATTTTCATCAAATTCATCAGATGGTGTCATTCCTATCTTAACTTTTGCTTGATAAGTTTTGTCCGCATCTGTTACAGGCGTCCATTCCATTGTAGGTTTAGCATTCATTCCAGTGATTCTTCGATAATTTGTAAATCTGAATGGTTGTAGTCCAGGCTCAGAAGTTGTAATCACATTCGTACCAGTAGAGCTAAAGTTAGTAACTAAAGCATACGTTTCTTGTGATGGTCCAGCCATATCCTTACCGACATTCCATAGATCGATATCAGAATCGGTTATGTTAAATGTTTGCGTTGCCACAGCTGTCACTGCAATAGCTCTCCCGCTATTATTCCGGTTTCGTATATCATAGCCTTTAGGTGAGTTCAGTGTTAGAGAACGATTACTTCCTCCATTCAGTCCAACGACACCACCAGTTGTGTTTCCAACAATATATAAGCTCCCTGTTGGTTCAACAACGACTGACGCATCATTTGAAGAATATTGAAGAACTTCTCCTGTTCCACGACTCAGTAAGTTAACTACAGCATTTGCTTTTACCGTCATAACCCCAGGATTATCAAATCGTACAGAGTTTCCAGCCATATTTGCATTGTAAATTGAGTTTTCCCCAACTTCTAATTCTTTATAGTAGCTGAATACAGATGGGTATGTCGGATTATTTCCTCTATTTTGTAAGTAAACATAACTGCGTTTTCCCACAATATATTTTTGAGCGGCTCCAGTATCAGTCCCCGATGAGTTTTGTTCATACCAGACCAAAGACCAAGGAGATGTAGTATTCACACCATACCATTCAGTTCCATCTTCAATAATGACACTACCAGCGTAAAAGTTTTCAGAGGTTGTGTATAACGTCATTTTCCCATAGACAGTGATTTCACTTCTTGTTCCACGAATCAAACGAGCTACCTTTTCGCCATTAACTTCTTCAAAGCTGCGAATATCCCCAACTCTAAAATACCAATTTCTTGCATAGGTCGTTCCATTGTTTCCCATAATAAATGCCCAACTGTAAGTTCCTCCGTTATACCCAGCATCTGTTACACTTTGCTTGATAGACATATTATGCACATGGACAAAGCCGATTCCATCAGTTGGTGTATTAGCTAAGCGAAGTGTCTGATCATTTAAATCAAGTAAAAAACCACCACCATCAATTTCAATAGACTTAGATCTTTCACCTAAGTTACCAGCGGTTCCACTGACTGCTCTATTTGAAATATTTTGTGTCATCGTGATTTTAGTAACTGAATTGTCTTGATAAGCTAACTTGAAATCTGCCCAAGTTCCAACGGTTGCTTCATTTTGCAATGGATTGAATCCAAATCTTGTATTAGCAGCATCATTTGCCGCAGCCTTTTCTTCGGCTGTTGCAGGAACAGGTCCCACATTCTGCTCTGTTGTTGCATCAGCTGTTGGCGTTAAATCCAAGCTTTTTGCAACAATCTTATCAACTAATGTTGACTCATCGGCTGCAAATTCAACCTTAGTAGAACTCAACACTTCTTGAGCTACATTTAGTAATGTGATCTTTCCAGATTCACTCTGACCATCTTTATTAGCAAAGAAAGTTATTTGTACAGGCTTTTCACTCACTTTTGTAGTAATTCTTTTGATTTTAATATCATCTGTATCTTCTATTACTATATTCTTTTTATCTTCCTCCAGAACACCATTGTTTAAATCAGCAGCATCCAAATTGTCAAAACCTTCAAGCGAAAGCATCAACTCATCATCTATTGGTTCAGCAATAGTTATTTTAACTGGTATTTGACCAGCAGCATTTACCGTTTCTGTTTCAATAGAATACTTTTCTTCTGATGCCTTCATCGGAGTACTATTTTTTAATAAAAGAGTAGAGAAAATACTAACCAATAAGACTAATGCAATAGTAAGGTAAGACTTTTTTCCGATTTTCATATCTTTCAACTCCTCCCCAAAACATTTTTTGTGTGTCTGTCTTAATTGAACACACAATCTATTTCGATTTTTCTTGCCAAGTGTTTCATTTTTTGATACATTCACATTGCAGGGAAAATTGGCGCTGAATTTATGACTTGTTTCCGATTGAGAATGGCTGTTCTCAATTCGGATGTCATCAAAGGAGCACTGATTTTCTCTCTTTGTTTATGTGTTTACATCTGGCTAGAAAAAAAGAAACCAATTAAATTCGTTTTTTTATCACCGTCATCGTTCTCTTTAGAACAACCGCCATGACATTATTGTGTCCTCATGTTTTGAAGCTATGTTATAGGGCTAATTTGTAGCCTTTTGAACGAACTGTTTTAATATATACAGGGCGAGCAGCATCTGTTTCGATTTTCTGCCTTAAATGAAAAATCAGATTCGACACACGATATTGTTTATCGTTCCCTTCATTTTCCCAAACATTTTTATAGATTTCTTCATAAGATACAGCGACTCCCTGCTGTGTCTGCAAAAATTCAATCGCCTTGAATTCCAGCTTTGTCAGATTGATTTCTGTTCCATTCAATACAACACTATAGTTGCATGGTCTCAAATGAAAATCAGAACCGCTTGCTGATTTCGTAGATTGCTCTTTCCTATCTATAGATGCTCCATCTTTGTTCTTGCAACGATTCAATGTATTCGTCAAGAAAAGCTTGCTAACTTCAAAATCAAGCTCTTCATCCAATATCCCATCTGCTCCGAGTTGAAGATATACAATATGATTCATATTGTTCTTTCTATTAGAAATGACCCAAACAAATGGATTACTTTCTTTTTTTATCAAGATGATCAACTCGCAGATCATACCAATATTTTGCGAATGATTTTCTTCGATAATAATGCCATCATACTTATTCGCATTTTCAGCTGCTTCATCTTTCGAAATCAAATTTACATGTAATTGGGTATTTCTCAATGCTTCTATGTACTTCTCTTTATCGAGCTCATTAAATGAAACAAATCCTATGTCATACATCATGCTGCTCCCCTTTAAAGTATTCTGCCACACATCCATTTTTCTAATTTATATGTATTCTCTATTAAAAAAACGTGATATTCTAGATATAATATTGATATAATTCCTAAACTAAAATTAGTTTAATCTATTTCATTTGTTAAGTCTATGTTTTTTCGGTCTTTTTTTTATCATTTTTTTAATTAAAAACACAAAAAATTGAGAATTATGTGAAGTAAAATCGCTGTAAAGCCTGGCAATCAGTATAAAATTTAAATATATTTTAAAAGAAAAAAACTCAATAATAACACGAGGGATATAGAGAAACATTAAGTTTTACTAACTATGGTATAATCAATAGAATGAGGTGGACAAAATGAAGAGAATCAAGGATTTACAAGAGTTGGTGAGTTATTTCAGTGAGGATAAAACGTTTATTCATGATGGCTATTACCGTATTAGAATACTTGATAAAGAGACGATTGAACTAGCTTTCTTAGTTGCAGGACCTTGCGGGGATACTCTCGTGCATCCGCAAATCACAGTCACCTTAACAGAATCAAGTGCTCTAGCTATTAAAATGATAGATATGTACGTCACTCCACCATTGTTTTTGACGCGAGAAGAATCAAATAAACAAGAGATCGATCAAGAGCTTGACAAATTAATCGGAAAATTTCTTAATATAAAAAATAAAAATACCAAGATTTTCTAATTAATCTTGGTATTTTTTAATAATTTAATATAAATACTAAATGAAAATAATTCCAAACAAATTGAACTTCATTTTCATATAGCTAGTTCAAATCAATAAAATTTAATAATAAATACAGTGCTAAGACATTAAGTGATTACATTTTATGAACGCTATGTGCACTTTCAATTCCTCCACAAGCTTCCTTGCACGCTTGGTTGATCAACATAAATGCACTTTTTGCACGATGTAATCCACGTTTATATTTGACTTCATCGATCACTTCACACTTATCATTCAATGCTTCCAACCAAAAGTAAATCCCCTCTTTATAAATATCTAAGCCTTCCAACAAGATTTTTGTCGCTTCCTTTTCTCCATAGAAGACTAAATTTTTTCTAAAGCTTCCTTCTTCTATAAAGAAACGGTTCACATTGTTGCGACAAAATAAATAAGTATCTTTTCCTTTTCTGTTGATCGCTTGACTGCAGCTGTTCTCTTGAACTTCCTTAGCGATGGCATTAAAAATCTCATTGTAGACTTCAACTCTTTGCATTACTGACAAAATCATATCTGTATAACTAAACATAATGCTCTCTCCTCCCATTACTAAGCAGTAAAAAACACTGACTTGTATTTATTATAGTCTCCCTTAATCTTTTATATCAAGTAATATGCTATTAAAATGGATTTTTTTGTCATTTTTTTCATTCTTACACCTATTTTTTTTAAACTACAGCAACAAAAAAAGCCCATTTAGCCACATATATAGCGGTTTTCGAGCTTTTCTCTATTTTTTCCAATATTAAACAAAGTTATTTATATTATTTTCCAAAAATATAAATGTAATCGTTTGAATTACATTAGTTCATTCCTTCTTTTTATTCATTTCACTTACTTGCTCTTGCAATTCACTTAGTAATTCAATTTGAATATGCTGCATTTGAACCAAGTGCTGCCATTGGCTATTGATTAGATAATCCATTTTCTCATGCAGCAGATTGACTTCGATTTCAGCTTTTAGATTTACTTTATAGTCATTATTGGCCTGCTCACGATCTCTTGCTTCTTGACGATTTTGGCTCATCATAATCACTGGCGCTTGAATCGCAGCTAAACAAGACAATGCAAGATTCAATAAAATAAACGGATATCTATCAAAAGGTTTCCCCAATAGTTGCGTTGAATTAAGGATGATCCAAACGACTAAAACGATGATAAAAATGAAAATAAATGGCCAGCTGCCGCCAAATTTGGCAATAGCATCTGCTGTTTTTTGTCCAATAGTTAAATTTTTTTCTACAGTCGTATTCAGATTATTGGATATCGTTTCATTATTTTTAATTGTTTGAACAATGCTTTCATTTAGTTTTTCCATTATCATAGAATCACTTTTTATCATTATTTTCATATAATCCAAACGGTAATTCAATAATTCGTGAAAAAGTATATAGGAATCTTCTGTTAAATCTGGTCGTTGTTTCAAAATAAATTGTCGAATTTCTTCTTCGACGTTTTTTAGCTGCATTTCATTCACTTCGGTCTGCTTTTCATGGGTATGTCGCATCATATCCTCACACTCCTGATATTCTATAGCTCTATCATACAACGAGAATGAAGATTCAGATATTATTCTGCACTAAAAACATACTAAGATTAGAGGGTAAAGTCACCGACGGATGACTTTACCCTCTATTTCCTTTTTTAGGTCTATAGTAAAGAGTGAAAGGAAGATCGACCATGCTCTCTTGGACTTCGAGTCCCTACAAAAAAACGGTCTCCTTCACTGTCATTTTAAAATCTGTTTTAAGTATGTTGGGGCTTCGAGCTCGTGTTAAGGAAATTAGACATGAAATGAAACAGTGAAGTACCTTTCAAAAAAAAAGAAAGAAGATGAACGTATGACATATGTACTTGCATTAGATGTTTCGATGGGGAAAAGTTATCACGTGCTTTACGAAGATGAGCGTTGTCTCTCCGAGGGAGAGATTACTCATACCAAATTTGGCTTTGATTATTTGCTTCAAGAAATTCAACAGTTACCCGAACTGCCTAGTATCGTATTTGAATCGACCGGTATTTACTCAAGAGTGATTGAAACCTTTTGTCAAAATAATCACTTACTTTATTGTCTATTGAATCCTTTGGAAGCAAAAAAACAGCTGGATAGCGGTCTTCGTGTGCTTAAAACGGATAAACAAGACGCACATCGACTAGCACAAACTCACTGCCAGTATGAGCGGAAAATTAAGAAACTCCAACCTGATATTTATGAAGAATCCCATGATTTAGCTCGCTTTTATCAAGAGATAGAAGCAGAAATCAAGCGACTAAGAATGTACTTACACACGGCTCTTCAACTTAGTTTTCCGGAATTGGAACGCCTTTTTTCGAATCGATTGTCAAAATTATCATTGAATCTTATCGAGCTGTTCCCTCATCCAGAATGCTTAGCGGGATTTAGTCAAACTCAAATAAAAAATATTTTGAAAAAGAGCACAGACAAACGTCTTTCGGATAAAAAAGCCTTAGAAAAAGCGCAACAGCTCCTTTCATTGGCTTCTACTTCCTATCCAGCGACGACGAAAACGAGCATTCAAGTACAGAAAGTTCGTTATTACGCCCGCCAATTAAAAGAACTTCTTCACTCAAAAGAAACGGTGTCTAAGCAACTGATCGAACAAACAAGACCCTTACCAGAATTTGATCTTTACCGAAGTGTTCCGGGGATTGGTGAAGTATCTGCCGCATTAATTATTGGTGAAATTGGCGATATTCGCCGATTTGAAAATCATAAGAAAGTGAATGCGTTTGTTGGGATAGATACCCGTAGGTATCAATCTGGTAAATACCTAGCCCAAGACCATATCAATAAACGTGGCAACCCCAAGGCTCGAAAGCTCCTTTATTTTACCGTGAAAAATATGATTCGCCAGCAAGCTGCCGCGCCTAATCATATCGTGGATTACTATTATAAATTAAAAACGCAACCTTTATCCAAAAAGGATAAGGTTGCGACCGTAGCCTGCATGAACAAACTACTAAAGTGTCTCTATTCCATGATCAAGAATGAGACAAGGTACGACTATGCGCACACGGTCTCTATGGACCAATAAGACCAAGTCTTATATATTAATTATAGCACCCTGCTGGAAAAAAAACATACTCATCAGGGTTATTTATCGTGAACTTTTTTCTAAAATATTCCCTTCGTCTACAAACGATTAAAATATCTTTGATTATTTCTTTATTTTTCTCTTGACTAATCGTAGGAAAGAGAATGGGACAGAAGTGTTTAATCCCAAGAAATAAGAAAGAATTCTCAAAAATTGTTCTTCAAATTTTTGAGAATTCTGGCTTATTTCCGAAGGGATTGCTTCTGCTCCCACCGTTTATCTGGATTTCAAATGTCTAGGATATGACTTACAGAGTTATGTCTCAAACACTCTATCCTTAGATTTTTATTTTGTTTCTTTATAGACATTTTTTAGTGTCAATGGTGCAGCAAAAGTATGATAGCTCAGACCTTTGACCTGTGGATTTTGTAAAACAGATTGCTGATTTTGACTGATTATGATCATTCCAGCAGTTTCTTCGATTGCTTCCTTTTCGGCGGCAATCAATGTTTCCCAGCGTTTTTGTAATTCTGTGGCATATTTTTGTGAAGCGTCATCCAGCAATGCATCATACGTTGGATTTGAGTAATTACGGTCATTTCCGCTTCGTAACATATTTAGTGTAGAAATCGGATCTTGGTAGTCTGGTGTCCAATAAATCAGAAACATGTCATAATCACTTTCTCTACTCAAATTTAAAGCTGTTTCTGTTGGTAAAGCTGTAACATTGATCGTTAACCCAGAAAATAGTTTTTCTAAGCTTCCTTGTAAGCTTTCTCCCATTTTTTTATACGAACCATCATCCGTTACCATCAAGTCGATCGTGATGTTATCCCCTAGTTCTTTTTTAGCTTGCTCCCAATAACTAAGTGCTGCTTTTTCATCATAAGTCATCAAATCTCCGGCTTCTTCTCTAAAATCGACACCTGTTTCAGGATTGCTGACAAAACCTTCTGTCACTGCGCCATACAAAGGTTTTGATCCATCCGCAATAATATTATTGACCAGATTTTCTTTATCGATACCAAGTGACAGAGCTTTTCTTAGATTTTCATTTTTTAATGGGGTATCTTTCCCTTTTCGTTTTTGATTCAAACGAATATAATTCATTGTTGCTGTTGGATAAGAGTGATAATCTGGATTGCTTTGATTTTGTTTGGCTAATTCGCCTGTGATCGTTGCAACATCCAGCTGACCATCTTCAAATAAATTTAAAGCAGTCGATGCTTCTTTGATTACTTCATAATGAATACTATCCGATTTTACATTTTCATGATCCCAGTAGTTTTCATTTTTCTTTAGATCCCAGCTTAAATCTGTCTGTTTCCAGTTTTCAACAATAAACGGACCATTATACACAACGTTCTCACTAGTTGTGCCGTAATCTGTCCCTAATTCCTCTACAACCTTTTGATTTTGCGGGAAGAAAGTTGGAAAAGCTAAAACTGAGGTAAAGTATGGTTTTGCTTCTTTCAATTTGACCTCTAAAGTCTGATCATCGATTGCTTTGACTCCAAGTTCTTCAACAGGTTTTTTCCCATCAGAAATATCCTCTGCATTCAGGATCGTATCTTTAACTAAAAAACTATAAACATAACCATTTTTTGGATCGATCATCTTTTTCCAGGCATATTCAAAATCTTTCGCTGTTACAGGATCATCATTGCTCCATTTAGCATCTTCTCTTAACTCGATCGTATATGTTTTACCATCTTCAGATATTTCAGGCATCTCTTTAGCAGCTGCTGGAATCAATTGATCCTTATCATCCAAAGCATAAAGACCTTCAAATGCTGCTGTTTGCACAATAGCATCAGGAAAATCCAACATTACAGAAGTATCTAAGGTTGTCAGCTCAGAAGCCGACATCAACCGAAGCGGTGTCGGTTTTGCTGCATCTTCTTGTTTTGTTCCAGAACATCCTGAAATAATCGTCACCATCACAGTCATTCCAATAATTGATTGAATTATTTTTTTCATACATTTCTCCTTCATTACTTTTTTATGTGCGTTCAACTAACATCCAAACAACGACAGCAGGCTCATCTCCGTCATTATAATTGATATGTCCCTCTCCAGCTTCGATCAATTGTGCATCGCCTGGTTTTCCTACTAGATCTTGCCCATCTTCTAAGATCGTATGTGCTTTCCCTGATACCACATAAGAATATTCATCCTGCTCATGTCTAGCAAATCCTTCTAGAGGTCGTTTTTCTCCTGGTTGTAAAACGATCAAGCCCATTTGGACTTTGTCATTCGGCTGATTTTCTGTATCGAAAAAAATCGTCATTTCTTGGGGCAATGTCGGTTTAATGATCATTTCTTTTCCAGCTCCTTTTTTGGTTATTTTTTTATTATTACCTTAACGTTTAGATAAGTCAATGATATTTTAGAAAATTCTGATTTTTTAGATAATGATCGTAAAAAAAAGAACTGGGACATCATTCTATGAGCTATACCCCGGTTCTTTCAGCATCGAATAAACACTACTTCTATGCTAAGCTTCGATCAGATCATCTACCAAAATTATAAATACTAAAGCACCAAGAGCTGAACAATGCTGCTTCCACCTCTATAAAATTCAATCCCAATAGCCTTGGTGGACAGCAGCTGCTGCTGTCTCGATTTCTGGAAAAGGCCCAATGATTTGAATATCTTTTTGTCCATGTTTGATGATTTCTTCTGATGGTAAATCAAATGTTGGATTTTGCTCATTATCTCCCGTTAGCTCTAATAAGCGTTTTTCTGTCATTGCATAAACGATCGTGCCAATATTTCCCCAATAGATCGCTCCGGTACACATTGCACAGGGCTCTGCGGTTGTATACAACGTGCATTCCCATAAAAACTCTTTGCTGTAGTGCTGGGATGCCCTCGCCGCTAACGTTGTTTCAGCATGTCCGGTACAGATTTTTTCTGTGATCTCGATATTCTCCTGCTCCAAAAGAATGTTTCCTTCTTTGTCTGCTAGTAACGCACCAAATGGCGTGTTCCCATGTTCTCTAGCTGCTTGCGAAATTTCGATACAGCGATTCAACAGCTCAATGTGTTGCTTTTTAGTCATAGATACTCTCCTATCTAATTTTTATGCTAACAGAAAGCGGTGATTCAAGATTTCTATTGTTCCTTTATCTAAACCGATCGCTTGTTTCAAATAGGTAGAAATATCACCGTACTGAGCTTCTACAGTTTGATAAAAATTATCTAAATAACTGCTATCTACATTCAAGGCGACATGCAATGCTTCCAAATTTGCTTCCTCCAAATTTGTTTTTCTGGCTTGTTCTAAAATCATTGCATTTTCTTTCTTTCTTAACTCATTTGTCTTTAAATAATCTGTGTAAATCTCTTTTCTAGAGACGTTTAGTGTTTCTAGAACAAGTGCTGCGGCGATTCCTGTACGGTCTTTTCCTGCAAAACAATGGAATAAAATACTTTCTTGTTCCTGTAATGCTAAAATTTCTTCAAAAAATTTATTATAGCCTTTTTGAGAAGTCGTATTCAAAGCAATATCTCCATAGAGTTTTGCCATATAAGAAGCAGATTTCTCTGGAGAACCGATTTTAACAAAGTCTCCTATTGATGCGCCCTCATCTTGAATATCTTCTAAAATATCTATATGAATGTACTCAGACTTCGGAACAGACATATCTGGTCGTTCTTCTACTTCCAACTCACTTCTTAAATCGATGATTTTACCTAAATGATAATTTTTCTCTAAACGCTGTTCGTCTTCTTTCGTCAGACTGGATAATTCGCCTGATCTTAGAAATACATCTGTTTTAAGTTTCTTTCCTTCTTTATTTTTAATTCCACCAATGTCTCTAAAATTTGTAATAGTTACCATAATTACCCACCTTTTCCCTTTTTTCTTACTTTCATTATACACAAAAATTTATCTGGATTACCTTTTTCCCAGCATTTTATAGAAAATAAGGTTGAAACAATCGAAATAAATTGTTTCAACCTTATCCAAATTATTTTTCTCCAGCTTCAACGTAGCTTAGGTCATTGACTTTATCTAATGTATATTTTCCGTCTTTATATTTCACTGTACATACACTGGCATTTTTCAATCCACCTTCTGGGATTTTGAAGTCATCAAACAATGTATCTAATAAAGCAGAGATACTCAAACCATGAGAGGTGATCAAAACATTCCCACTACCTGGGTTCTTCATTTCTTTTTCTACGATATCTTCAACACCTGCTTTAAGTCTTGTCGTAATCGTTTCATAATCTTCTGCCGGCCAGTTGATTTTTGCTTCTTCTACATTTTTAGCGTCAAGTTTTGCGACACTGTTTGCAAATGATTCTGGTGTCATGTTTTTCATGAACTCTTCTAAGGTTACACCTTGGTCGTCAGCAATATCTTGCCACATTGTATGATTTAAATCGCCTTCGTACGTACCAAAGTTAAACTCTCTTAAACGCTCATCTGTAATTACTTTTAAATCAGACGATTTTTCATTTTCCTTAATGATTAGATTAGCAGTTTGAATGGCACGACCACTATCACTACTATAAGCATTTTGGAATTCAATATCTTTCAACCCAACTCCAGCTGCTGTTACAACTTCTTCACCAGCTTTTGTCAAGACTGCATCTGACCATCCTTGAACACGATCTGTTGTATTCAACATTGTTTTTCCGTGGCGAACGATATACAAAGTTAACTCTTCTGGCGTTTTTTTAGCATCCGAGGCGTCTTCTTTTGCTCCGCCATTACCACAACCTGCAACAACCAATACTCCTAACATCAACACACCTAATAGTTTAACAATTTTTTTCATTTTAACTCCTCCTTTTTTTATGCGTTCGTCAAATCTTCCCCATTTGTCGCAATGACTTTTTTATACCAGTCGAATGACTTTTTCTTCGAGCGTTTCAATGTACCATTTCCGTCATTGTCGCGATCGACATAGATGAATCCGTACCGTTTTTTCATTTCTCCTGTTCCAGCTGACACAAGGTCGATACAGCCCCACGTTGTATAACCAAGTAGATCGACACCATCTAACTCCACGGCATCTTTCATTGCTTGAATATGTGCCGCTAAATATTCGATGCGGTAATCGTCAGCCACATAGCCGTTTTCATCTGGTGTATCCACAGCACCTAAGCCGTTTTCCACGATGAATAATGGTTTTTGATAGCGGTCATACAAGTCATTCATTGTTACACGTAAGCCAAGCGGATCGATCTGCCAGCCCCATTCACTTGCTTCCAAGTAAGGATTTTTTACTGAAGCAAAGATATTGCCAGCTGTTTGTTCATTGACCGCTGGATCTGTTGATTGAACACGTGAAGAATAATAAGAGAAGGAAATGAAATCAACTGTATGCTCTTTCAATAATTCCAAATCGCCCTCTTCGATCGGTAATTCAATGCCTTCACGTTCTAATTCTTTCAGCGCATATGCTGGATATTCGCCACGAGATTGGACATCGATGAAGAAGAAGTTTTCACGGTCTGCTTTACGTGCTGCCCAAACATCTTCTGGTTTACATGTATACGCATAGTTGGTTCCAGCCGCTAACATACAGCCGACCTGGTTTTCTGGATCGACTTCATGGGCGATTTTGGTCGCCACAGCACTAGCTACCAACTCATGGTGAGCAGCCTGGTATTTGACTTGTTCCTTATTTTCTCCTTCTTCAAAATACAAGCCTGCGCCCATAAATGGTGCATGAAGGATCATGTTGATTTCATTGAAGGTCAACCAGTATTTCACTAAACCTTTGTAGCGATTGAAGATCACACGGCATAAGTTTTCGTAAAAACCAACCATTTCACGGCTGCGCCATGCTCCATATTTTTCGACTAAGTGCATTGGACAATCAAAATGGGTGATGGTTACCAATGGTTCGATGTTGTATTTACGGCATTCTTTGAAGAGATCTTCATAATATTTCAAGCCTTCTTCATTCGGTTCAGTCTCATCACCTAAAGGGAAAATCCGACTCCAGGCAATCGATAAACGATAGGTTTTAAAGCCCATTTCTGCAAACAAAGCAATATCTTCTTTGTAGCGGTGGTACATATCGATCGCGTTTTGTGCAGGATAAAAATGCTCATCATCAAACTCAAACATTTTCTTTTCACCAGTGATCACTGGAAAACGGTCGGGTCCGACAGGGGCTAGATCCACATTGGCTAAGCCTCGTCCGCCTTCATTATAGCCGCCTTCACATTGATTGGCCGCTGTAGCGCCGCCCCATAAAAAATCTTTTCTAAATGACATATCAAAATTCCTTTCTTCTTTTAAAACTTACGACAAGATGAAATCATTTTGTCGTAAGCTTCATTCCATTTTACTCTTTATGCTAAACCTGTGATCAAGGTATCATTAGATGTTACTTCTTGATCTTGTGTTTCGACGATATCTAAATAATCTCCGGTATTCGTAACGATTATTGGCGTCTCAACACTATAACCAGCTGCTTTGATTGCCTCCATATCAAATGTTACTAATACTTGGCCTTTCTTAACTTTATCTCCTTGAGCAACTTTAGCTTCAAATCCTTGTCCCTCTAACTGAACAGTATCCATACCAATATGGATCAATAATTCCATTCCTTGGTCTGAAATCAAGCCAATTGCATGTTTTGTTGGGAATAATGTCATGATCGTTCCATCAAATGGTGCACGGACAATTCCTTCAGTCGGTTCGATCAGTACACCTTTTCCTAAAGCGCCTTGTGCAAATGCTTGATCACTTGCTTTACTCAATGGTAAAACGCGTCCTTTCACAGGACTTAATACTGCTTCTTTCATTGCTTTTTGAGCTGGAGAATTTTCTTTTGTCTCTTCTACAACTGCTTCATCTTTCCAGAAGAAGAATGTTAGTAAGAAACCAATTGCAACAGCAATTCCAATTGCGATGAATGAATGAAGTACTCCACTAGCATCATCACCATTAATGAAGTTTAAAACACCAAAGATTCCTAAGCCGCCCATTGTATAAGATGTTACACCATTGATCATTAAGTAAAGACCACCTGCTGCAGCCCCGATCATTGAAAAGATGAATGGTGTCTTTTTAGGTAATGTGATCCCGTAAATCGCCGGTTCAGTTACACCGAAAATTCCTGAAATAATTGCTGGTGGACATAACGCTTTGATTTTTTTATCATTCAATTTGAAGAACATTGCCATAACTACAGCTGTTTGTGCAAAACTTGCCGCAAACGAACCAACTAATACTTGACTGAATCCTTCTTGCGTAATTTGCATGATTGCAAGTGGCACAACACTCCAGTGTAAACCAAAGATAACTAAGACTTGCCAGAAGAAACCTAAAATCAACCCATACAAAGCAGGTGAGAATTCCATCAATGAGCTGAAACCAGTGCTTAAAAGATCTGTCAGCATGCTGATGATTGGTCCAATTACTAAAAAGCCAATTGGTAACGCGATCAATAATACGAAAAACGGTACCAAGAATGTTTGGACAACTTCAGGAATGATTTTCTTAAAGAGTTTTTGAATTTGAGCAGCAAAAGCAACAATAAATATGATTGGTACAACACTACTTGTGTAACCAGCACCAACCCAAGGAATACCTAAAAATGTAGTATAAGCCGGTAATCCTAAAAGGCTGTATGGTGCTGCAGCACCTGCACCTGCCGTTGTTTCAAACGCAGTTTGCAATGCACTACCTTGAACGGATGGGTAGCAAAGAGCTGCTCCGATCACGATTCCGACCATCGGGTTCAAATTGAATTTTCTTCCCGCAGTATAACCTAGAATAACTGGCATGAAGAAAAAGATCGCATCGCCAATCCCATTTAACATGGTGTAAGTTCCAGATGTATTTGAGTATAATTTCAAGAAAACAAGTAAAGCGTTTAAACCTTTAACCATCCCAGCAGCAGCTAATGCACCAAGGAAGGGTTGGAAACAGCCGCTTAAAATATCGATCAAACGATTGAAAAGATTTCCTCCTGAAGATTCTTGTTCAGAATCTGAAGAAATACCGGCAATACTTAAAACGTCTTCGTAAACAGCTGGTACATGGTTCCCAATAACTACCTGATACTGTCCGCCGCTTTTCATGACTGTTACGACGCCATCCATATTTTTCAAAATATCGTCATTTGCTTTTCCTTCGTCTTTCAATTTAAAGCGCAGACGAGTGATACAGTGCGTCAAACTATTGATATTTTCTTTTCCACCTACATTGTCTACTATTTTCTGTGCTAAATCATAATATTTTCCCATTTTTTGTTCCTCCAAAGTTTAGTTTGTATTCAATACTTTTGAAGGTTTAGCCAACTTAATGTCACTACCCAAGGGATGTTGCTCGTTTCTACCCACCTTTCAATTTTTCTTTATTAAAAGATTTGATAATCTTATTCACTATTTGTTTGGACTACGCGTGCGATATGAATAATTAGATACATTTTTTCTTCTTTTGAAATTGTATAATGATAATTGGCCTTTAAGAAATCAGCAATCTTATTTACGCAGTTGTATGCATTTCGGTACTTCTTTTTTATTACTTCATATAATTCATCATCTTCTTCATCATGAAACTCTTTATGATTCAATAATCGATATGAAAAAAATTTTAAATGAGTGCTAAAACGATAAAAATAAACTGAATCTTCATTAAACGTAACTTTAAAATGATACTTAACAATATTTGTGATTTCCTGCATAATTTTGGTCAACTCATACACATTTCCAACTTCTTCATCCATCCCAGCATTGACAAGGTGTAATGCGATAAAACCCGCTTCATCTTCTGGCAGCTGCACATCAAACTTTTCCTTTACCATCTCTAAGGCCTTGTTTCCAATAAAAAACTCATCTGGGAAAAACCGTTTGATATCCCAAAGTAAAAAGTTTTTCACTTCGATTCCCTGTTTCACACGTTCTAACGCTGTATGAAGATGGTCAGTCAACGAAATAAAGATTGTATCATTCAATTTTCGACCAAGCTTAGTCTTTGCATACTTGATGACTTCATCCGACAATTGCATGACTTCTAGCGGCAATTCTCCTAATAACTCTTGAAACTTTAACGACGTATCTTGGTTAGCTAAACGAAAAACTTGATCTACTTGTTCTTCTGATATAGTGTCTCCAATTTTTCTTTTAAAAGCTATTCCTCGCCCCATAACAATTTGTTCCTGGTCATTTGCATCCAACGTGATTACAACATTATTATTCAAAATTTTTTGAATAATCATTTTTTCGCTCCCTTCTCACACAGTACCCCACTCCTTTAATAGTAAAAAAGAAAAACCCAACCTTTCCAAAAAAGAAGATACACTTCTACTTTAGAAAAATCAGGTTTAGCTTGTATTTAAACAATCACTATCCATTTATTTAGCTTTCTAGTACAAACCTAGGATACCCTATACAGAATAAAATGTCAACGTTTTCATAAAAATATTTAAAAGATAAAATAAAAAAGCATTTAGCAAAATACTAAATGCTTTCACTATGACCCGTACGGGAATCGAACCCGTGTTACCGCCGTGAAAGGGCGGTGTCTTAACCGCTTGACCAACGGGCCAGATAAAAATTTTATGGGCCTAAATGGACTCGAACCATCGACCTCACGCTTATCAGGCGTGCGCTCTAACCAGCTGAGCTATAGGCCCTTAAAGAAAAAAAGCGGGTGACGAGAATCGAACTCGCGACAACAGCTTGGAAGGCTGTGGTTTTACCACTAAACTACACCCGCATGTTTCTTCTTAAAAATGGCGCAAGACAGAATCGAACTGCCGACACACGGAGCTTCAATCCGTTGCTCTACCAACTGAGCTACTGCGCCAAAAGCTATAAAAAAGATAACGGTCTGGACGGGACTCGAACCCGCGACCTCCTGCGTGACAGGCAGGCATTCTAACCAGCTGAACTACCAAACCATCCGTTATTGTGTTACGTCACTAATAACTTTTTGCTTTTTCAAGCAATTGCGGGGGCAGGATTTGAACCTACGACCTTCGGGTTATGAGCCCGACGAGCTACCTGACTGCTCCACCCCGCGATAATATATAGCCGATATAGACTATAAAAAGGTGTTTCTCTTGGTGATCACTAGTAAGAATATTTCACTCACTATGGTCATCAATAAAGGAGGATAAGGGATTCGAACCCTTGCACGGTTTTACCCGCCTGACGGTTTTCAAGACCGTTCCCTTCAGCCGGACTTGGGTAATCCTCCGAAATATTAATATATACATGACCCGTACGGGAATCGAACCCGTGTTACCGCCGTGAAAGGGCGGTGTCTTAACCGCTTGACCAACGGGCCTACTTGGAACGGAGAAGGAGGGATTTGAACCCTCGCGCCGGTTTCCCGACCTACACCCTTAGCAGGGGCGCCTCTTCAGCCACTTGAGTACTTCCCCAAGTAAAATATTTATTAATGGGCCTAAATGGACTCGAACCATCGACCTCACGCTTATCAGGCGTGCGCTCTAACCAGCTGAGCTATAGGCCCATAAAGCGGGTGACGAGAATCGAACTCGCGACAACAGCTTGGAAGGCTGTGGTTTTACCACTAAACTACACCCGCAAAAAAAGATAACGGTCTGGACGGGACTCGAACCCGCGACCTCCTGCGTGACAGGCAGGCATTCTAACCAGCTGAACTACCAAACCATCCGTTATTGTGTTACGTCACTAATAACTTTTTGCTTTTTCAAGCAATTGCGGGGGCAGGATTTGAACCTACGACCTTCGGGTTATGAGCCCGACGAGCTACCTGACTGCTCCACCCCGCGATAATATATAGCCGATATAGACTATAAAAAGGTGTTTCTCTTGGTGATCACTAGTAAGAATATTTCACTCACTATGGTCATCAATAAAGGAGGATAAGGGATTCGAACCCTTGCACGGTTTTACCCGCCTGACGGTTTTCAAGACCGTTCCCTTCAGCCGGACTTGGGTAATCCTCCGAAATATTAATTAAGTCACTACAATGGACCTTGTAGGACTCGAACCTACGACCGGACGGTTATGAGCCGTCTGCTCTAACCAACTGAGCTAAAGGTCCTTGGCTCTAATAAGGTATCGCGGCGGAGGGGATCGAACCCCCGACCTCCCGGGTATGAACCGGACGCTCTAGCCAGCTGAGCTACACCGCGATGATAATAAATGTTACTATGGAGCCTAGCGGGATCGAACCGCTGACCTCCTGCGTGCAAAGCAGGCGCTCTCCCAGCTGAGCTAAGGCCCCACAAAAACAAAATCGGGAAGACAGGATTCGAACCTGCGACCCCTTGGTCCCAAACCAAGTGCTCTACCAAGCTGAGCTACTTCCCGTATTTCAAATGCACCCAAAGGGAGTCGAACCCCTAACCTTTTGATTCGTAGTCAAACACTCTATCCAGTTGAGCTATGGGTGCTAATGTCATCTCAAGCAAAGTTGTGATGAATGCCGAGGACCGGAATCGAACCGGTACGGTGATCACTCACCGCAGGATTTTAAGTCCTGTGCGTCTGCCAGTTCCGCCACCCCGGCGAATGAACAAGCTAAGCGGAAAACGGGGTTCGAACCCGCGACCCCCACCTTGGCAAGGTGGTGCTCTACCACTGAGCTATTTCCGCAGTTTGATGCCGGCTAAAGGACTTGAACCCTCGACCCTCTGATTACAAATCAGATGCTCTACCAACTGAGCTAAGCCGGCGTATTTCGCCAAGTTTATCAACGAGACTTAAAATATGCGGGTGAAGGGACTTGAACCCCCACGCCGTAAGGCGCTAGATCCTAAATCTAGTGCGTCTGCCAATTCCGCCACACCCGCAAAATATTTCTATGAGCCGTGCAGGGTTCGAACCTGCGACCCTCTGATTAAAAGTCAGATGCTCTACCAACTGAGCTAACGGCTCAAAAAATGGAGGTTAACGGGATCGAACCGCTGACCCCCTGCTTGTAAGGCAGGTGCTCTCCCAGCTGAGCTAAACCTCCAATACAACACGTTTAGCGCGGCGACGTCCTACTCTCACAAAGGGAAACCCTTCACTACAATCGGCGCTAAGAAGCTTAACTTCTGTGTTCGGCATGGGAACAGGTGTATCCTTCTCGCTATCGCCACCACACTGGGTGTTGTTGTATTCAATTGAGTGATGATTCACTCAAAACTGGATTGAAGCTTGTAATCAATGCTTACCAAGATCATTCATTTTATTTCTTTTGGTTAAGTCCTCGACCGATTAGTATTGGTCCGCTCCGTACATCACTGCACTTCCACTTCCAACCTATCTACCTCATCATCTCTGAGGGGTCTTACTTTCTTAAAGAAATGGGAAATCTCATCTTGAGGTGGGCTTCACACTTAGATGCTTTCAGCGTTTATCCCTTCCCTACATAGCTACCCAGCAATGCCCTTGGCAGAACAACTGGTACACCAGCGGTAAGTCCATCCCGGTCCTCTCGTACTAAGGACAGCTCCTCTCAAATTTCCAACGCCCGCGACGGATAGGGACCGAACTGTCTCACGACGTTCTGAACCCAGCTCGCGTGCCGCTTTAATGGGCGAACAGCCCAACCCTTGGGACCGACTACAGCCCCAGGATGCGACGAGCCGACATCGAGGTGCCAAACCTCCCCGTCGATGTGGACTCTTGGGGGAGATAAGCCTGTTATCCCCAGGGTAGCTTTTATCCGTTGAGCGATGGCCCTTCCATGCGGAACCACCGGATCACTAAGCCCGACTTTCGTCCCTGCTCGACTTGTAAGTCTCGCAGTCAAGCTCCCTTCTGCCTTTACACTCTGCGAATGATTTCCAACCATTCTGAGGGAACCTTTGGGCGCCTCCGTTACCTTTTAGGAGGCGACCGCCCCAGTCAAACTGCCCACCTGACACTGTCTCCCAGCCCGATTAGGGCTGCGGGTTAGAGGGTTCATAACACAAGGGTAGTATCCCACCAGCGCCTCCACCGAAACTAGCGTTCCGGTTTCATCGGCTCCTACCTATCCTGTACATGTGGTACAAACACTCAATATCAAGCTACAGTAAAGCTCCATGGGGTCTTTCCGTCCTGTCGCGGGTAACCTGCATCTTCACAGGTACTAAAATTTCACCGAGTCTCTCGTTGAGACAGTGCCCAAATCGTTACGCCTTTCGTGCGGGTCGGAACTTACCCGACAAGGAATTTCGCTACCTTAGGACCGTTATAGTTACGGCCGCCGTTTACTGGGGCTTCAATTCTGAGCTTCGCCGAAGCTAACCCATCCTCTTAACCTTCCAGCACCGGGCAGGCGTCAGCCCCTATACTTCATCTTTCGATTTTGCAGAGACCTGTGTTTTTGATAAACAGTCGCTTGGGCCTATTCACTGCGGCTGACCGAAGTCAGCACCCCTTCTCCCGAAGTTACGGGGTCATTTTGCCGAGTTCCTTAACGAGAGTTCGCTCGCTCACCTTAGGATACTCTCCTCGACTACCTGTGTCGGTTTACGGTACGGGCAGTTGTTTTCTCACTAGAAGCTTTTCTTGACAGTGTGACATCAGGAACTTCGGTACTATTATTTCCCTCCCCATCACAGCTTGTCCGTATAGAGTAAAGCATTTGACTCTACTCAAGACTTACTGCTTGGACATGCACTTCCAGTCGCATGCATTCCTTAGCCTCCTGCGTCCCTCCATTGTTCAAACAAAAACAACTGGTACAGGAATATCAACCTGTTGTCCATCGCCTACGCCTATCGGCCTCGGCTTAGGTCCCGACTAACCCTGGGCGGACGAGCCTTCCCCAGGAAACCTTAGTCATACGGTGGACGGGATTCTCACCCGTCTTTCGCTACTCATACCGGCATTCTCACTTCTAAACGCTCCAGCCGTCCTCACGATCGACCTTCAACGCCCTTAGAACGCTCTCCTACCATCACACCAGAGGTGTGATCCACAGCTTCGGTAAACTATTTAGCCCCGGTACATTTTCGGCGCAGGGTCACTCGACTAGTGAGCTATTACGCACTCTTTAAATGGTGGCTGCTTCTAAGCCAACATCCTAGTTGTCTGTGCAACCCCACATCCTTTTCCACTTAATAGTTATTTTGGGACCTTAGCTGGTGGTCTGGGCTGTTTCCCTTTCGACTACGGATCTTATCACTCGCAGTCTGACTGCCGAATATGAATGAATGGCATTCGGAGTTTATCTGAATTCGGTAACCCGAGATGGGCCCCTAGTCCAAACAGTGCTCTACCTCCATCATTCTCAACTTCGACGCTAGCCCTAAAGCTATTTCGGAGAGAACCAGCTATCTCCAAGTTCGTTTGGAATTTCTCCGCTACCCACAGCTCATCCCCGCACTTTTCAACGTACGTGGGTTCGGTCCTCCAGTGCGTTTTACCACACCTTCAACCTGGCCATGGGTAGATCACATGGTTTCGGGTCTACGACTACATACTCATTCGCCCTATTCAGACTCGCTTTCGCTGCGGCTCCGGCTCTTCACCTTAACCTCGCATGCAATCGTAACTCGCCGGTTCATTCTACAAAAGGCACGCTCTCACCCATTAACGGGCTCGAACTTGTTGTAGGCACACGGTTTCAGGATCTATTTCACTCCCCTTCCGGGGTGCTTTTCACCTTTCCCTCACGGTACTGGTTCACTATCGGTCATTAGGGAGTATTTAGCCTTACGGGATGGTCCCCGCGGATTCCGACGGAATTTCTCGTGTTCCGCCGTACTCAGGATCCTCCTAGGTGCTGTCACAATTTCGTCTACGGGGCTATTACCCACTTTGGCGGACCTTTCCAAGTCCTTCGACTATCCTGACAGACTACCATATCGGAGTCCTACAACCCCAACAAGCAAGCTTGTTGGTTTGGGCTCTTCCCGTTTCGCTCGCCGCTACTCAGGGAATCGAATTTTCTTTCTCTTCCTGCAGGTACTTAGATGTTTCAGTTCTCTGCGTCTACCTCTAACCAGCTATGTATTCACTGGAAAGTAACATCCTATAAAAGATGCTGGGTTCCCCCATTCGGAAATCTCTGGATCATAGCTCACTTACAGCTCCCCAAAGCATATCGGTGTTAGTCCCGTCCTTCATCGGCTCCTAATGCCAAGGCATCCACCGTGCGCCCTTATTCACTTAACCTTGTCAACCTTGCGGTTGGGTCTTGACTACTTCTTCTAGCGATAGAAGGTTGGTCAATAAAATAAGCTTCGAACAATTAATTAATTAACTCTTCAACGCGGTGTTCTCGGTTTGTTTTGATTACTTTTTTTACTTCAATATCCAGTTTTCAATGAACAATCTAGTAACCATTGGTTACTAATGGAGCCTAGCGGGATCGAACCGCTGACCTCCTGCGTGCAAAGCAGGCGCTCTCCCAGCTGAGCTAAGGCCCCATTAAAGCTATACAATTGAGAGTAGACCTCTCAAAACTGAACAAAATGTTGACGAACCGTGTAGTTCCGTAATATTCCTTAGAAAGGAGGTGATCCAGCCGCACCTTCCGATACGGCTACCTTGTTACGACTTCACCCCAATCATCTATCCCACCTTAGGCGGCTGGCTCCAAAAGGTTACCTCACCGACTTCGGGTGTTACAAACTTTCGTGGTGTGACGGGCGGTGTGTACAAGGCCCGGGAACGTATTCACCGCGGCGTGCTGATCCGCGATTACTAGCGATTCCGGCTTCATGTAGGCGAGTTGCAGCCTACAATCCGAACTGAGAGAAGCTTTAAGAGATTTGCATGACCTCGCGGCCTAGCGACTCGTTGTACTTCCCATTGTAGCACGTGTGTAGCCCAGGTCATAAGGGGCATGATGATTTGACGTCATCCCCACCTTCCTCCGGTTTGTCACCGGCAGTCTCGCTAGAGTGCCCAACTGAATGATGGCAACTAACAATAAGGGTTGCGCTCGTTGCGGGACTTAACCCAACATCTCACGACACGAGCTGACGACAACCATGCACCACCTGTCACTTTGTCCCCGAAGGGAAAGCTCTATCTCTAGAGTGGTCAAAGGATGTCAAGACCTGGTAAGGTTCTTCGCGTTGCTTCGAATTAAACCACATGCTCCACCGCTTGTGCGGGCCCCCGTCAATTCCTTTGAGTTTCAACCTTGCGGTCGTACTCCCCAGGCGGAGTGCTTAATGCGTTTGCTGCAGCACTGAAGGGCGGAAACCCTCCAACACTTAGCACTCATCGTTTACGGCGTGGACTACCAGGGTATCTAATCCTGTTTGCTCCCCACGCTTTCGAGCCTCAGCGTCAGTTACAGACCAGAGAGTCGCCTTCGCCACTGGTGTTCCTCCATATATCTACGCATTTCACCGCTACACATGGAATTCCACTCTCCTCTTCTGCACTCAAGTCTCCCAGTTTCCAATGACCCTCCCCGGTTGAGCCGGGGGCTTTCACATCAGACTTAAGAAACCGCCTGCGCTCGCTTTACGCCCAATAAATCCGGACAACGCTTGCCACCTACGTATTACCGCGGCTGCTGGCACGTAGTTAGCCGTGGCTTTCTGGTTAGATACCGTCAAGGTAAGAGCAGTTACTCTCCTACTTGTTCTTCTCTAACAACAGAGTTTTACGATCCGAAAACCTTCTTCACTCACGCGGCGTTGCTCGGTCAGACTTTCGTCCATTGCCGAAGATTCCCTACTGCTGCCTCCCGTAGGAGTCTGGGCCGTGTCTCAGTCCCAGTGTGGCCGATCACCCTCTCAGGTCGGCTATGCATCATGGCCTTGGTGAGCCGTTACCTCACCAACTAGCTAATGCACCGCGGGTCCATCCATCAGTGACACCCGAAAGCGTCTTTCAAATCAACACCATGCGGTGTCGACTGTTATGCGGTATTAGCACCTGTTTCCAAGTGTTATCCCCCTCTGATGGGCAGGTTACCCACGTGTTACTCACCCGTCCGCCACTCCTCTTTTCAAGTGAGTGCAAGCACTCGGTAGAAAAGAAGCGTTCGACTTGCATGTATTAGGCACGCCGCCAGCGTTCGTCCTGAGCCAGGATCAAACTCTCATAATAAAAGTTGAACACGATCTTACGATCGTTAAGCTCATTTGTTTGCTAGCATATTGCTTCGCTTGTTAAAAATTGTTGTTTGTTTTCACCGTTGTGAAAACAACCTACACATTTGGTTTGTCTTACTTTGTTCAGTTTTCAAAGGTCTACGTTGTTACCTCGCAGCAACTTTTATATCATAACAAATCTTCGATTTGATGTCAACACTTTTAAAAAAAAGTTTCAAAGTTTTTTCTGCTTGGCGTTGTCGTTTGTTCCAGCGACAACTTCATTAGTTTATCAGGTTGTTTGTTATTTGTCAACAACTTTCTTCCTGATTTTTCAAGTTTTTTCAAAACTTGATTTGTTATTCTATTTCAGTCGTTTCAGCGATTTTGTTGCTCGCCTTGCGACATGTAATAATATACCAAGTTTCGGCGCGCAGGTCAATCAAAAATTGCATTTTTTTTGAAGTTTTTTTCGTTACCGATTGTTTTATTCCTTTTGTTCTTTATCGTTCGTTTTCTAACCTCTTGAAAATGGATTTTGACTGTTTTCCAGCCTGTTTCTTTACAAATAATAAAACTGTCTATCGACTATGATAGACAGTTAAACTGTATTTATCTCATTGTTGGGAATAGTAATACATCACGAATCGATTGCGCATCTGTTAAAAGCATTACTAAACGATCGATTCCAATGCCTAAACCACCGGTCGGCGGTAATCCATACTCTAACGCTTCAATAAAGTCTTCGTCTACACCATGAGCTTCATCGTTTCCTTGCTCACGTTCTTTCTCTTGTCCTTCGAAACGTTCACGCTGATCGATCGGATCATTCAACTCAGTGAACGCATTTGCGAATTCTTTTCCTACTATAAATAATTCAAAGCGGTCAGTGAATCGTCCATCTTCTGGATTTTTCTTCGCTAATGGAGAAACTTCAACTGGATGTCCATAAACAAATGTTGGCTGTTGCAGCGTTTCTTCCACAAATGTTTCGAAGAATTCATTTAAAATGTGCCCTACTGCCATATTATCATTGATTTCTACGTTATGCTTTTTAGCCAAATCACGTGCTTGTTCAACTGACATTTCTTGCCAGAAGTCTACACCTGTCTGTTCCTTAATGGCATCAACCATATGAACACGTTTGAATTCAGAACCTAAATCTACTTGTTTCCCATCATAGGTAATAGTCGATGTACCTAATACTTTTTCAGCGGCATTACGAATGATCCCTTCTGTTAGATCCATTACATCTTTATAATCTGTATATGCTGTATAAGCCTCTAACATTGTAAACTCAGGATTATGCGTTGTATCGATTCCTTCATTACGGAAAACACGGCCGATTTCATAGACTTTTTCCATACCACCTACGATCAGACGTTTTAAATGTAATTCCAGAGCAATTCGTAAATATAGATCCATATCCAAAGCATTATGATGAGTGATAAACGGTCTTGCAGTTGCTCCACCGGCATCATTGTGTAAAACAGGCGTTTCCACTTCTACATAGCCATTGCTGTCTAAGTAGCGACGAATTTCACTAATGATTTGACTACGCTTCATGAAACGATCAAAACTATCTTTGTTACTGATCAAATCAAGGTAACGTTGACGGTAACGTTGTTCGATATTCGTCAAGCCATGATATTTATCAGGTAATGGGCGTAATGCTTTAGTTAGTAGGACGATCGTTTTCGCCTTAACAGTCACTTCTCCCGTATCAGTTTTCATGATTTGTCCAGTGACACCAAAGAAATCTCCAAGGTCAGCGTGCTTGAATAGCTCATACGCTTCATCCCCTACTTGGTCTTTACGCACGTAGATTTGGATTTGGCCTTCGCGGTCTTGTAAGTGAGCAAATCCAGCCTTACCTTTTCCACGCTTTGTCATCATACGACCAGCAACACTTGCTGATAAGTCCAGTTCATTTAATTCTTCTTTTGAGTTTTGGTCATATTGTTCATGTAACTCACTTGAATTATGTGTACGGTCAAAACGTTTACCAAAGGGATCGATCCCTTCTTCACGTAAGTTTTCCATTTTTTCACGACGCACAAGCATTTGATCATTTAGATCGTCTAAGTGCGCTTGTTGTTCATCTGCCACTTTATTTCCTCCATTCTGAAATCACATACCATTATAATGCCACACTAAAACAAAAAAAAGCAAGCTGAACTTTGGATTCTGCCTGCTTTTTTTATTAGATTGTTTCCATTGTCTCTTTTTCTGCATATTTTTCTGCTTTTTCTACAAATGCATCTAACAAATCGATCATATCCTGCTGTGTCTCCGCTTGATTGATCGCAGCTTTTACTTTCGCTGCACGAGGGATTCCTTTTAAATAGTAGGCAGCGTGCTGACGAAATTCTCTTGTGGCAATACTTTCCCCTTTTAGGTCTACCAAACGTGTTAAATGAAGTTTCGCTGTTTCGATTTTTTCAAAGGGACTTGGCTCAGGTATCAATACACCTGTTTCAAGATATTCTTTCGTACGTTGGATCATCCAAGGATTGCCTAAAGCTGCTCTGCCGATCATCACACCATCAGCACCCACATATTCGATCATTCGTTTTGCATCTTCCGGGGTTTTAACATCACCATTGCCCATAAAAGGAATCGTTAGATGACGTTTCACTTCTTTCAGCACTTCCCAGTTGGCTTTCCCTTCGTACATTTGTACGCGAGTTCGTCCATGCATTGCGATAGCAGAAGCCCCTGCTTTTTCAGCAGCTAGTGCATTCTCTACAGCAAATAAGTGCTCATCATCCCAGCCGGTCCGCATTTTAACTGTTACAGGCACAGAAACTGCTGAAGAAACGGCTTCAACCATTTCATAAACTTTATTTGGATCTAACAGCCATTTTGCACCTGCTTCAGCTTTGATGACTTTGTTGACTGGACAGCCCATATTGATATCGATGATCGCAGCTTTCGTATTTTCCTCAACAAATTTTGCTGCTTCAACAAGATTTTCTTTATTGCCGCCGAAAATCTGAACACTCAATGGGTATTCTCGCTCATCGATATAAAGCATCTCTAATGTCTTTTTATTTCTGTGCTGGATTCCTTTATCACTGATCATTTCACAAACAACTAATCCAGCACCAAATTCTTTCACAGTTACACGAAAAGCTGCATTGCTGATGCCTGCCATTGGTGCAACAACAACTCGATTGGGTATCTCAATATCGCCTATTTTCCACATCAAGCTTTCCCCCTATTTATTTCGAGTATTTTTGATTGCTTCATCCCTCAACGCAATCAAGTCTTCTTCACTATAATGGTACTTATTCCCGCAGAACTGACAAACTGCTTCTGCTCCATGATCTTCTTCGATCATAGCATTGATTTCATCAAGCCCTACAGCAATAATTGCTGTTCCAAACTTTTCTTTTGAGCAGTTACATTTGAATTGAACGGGCATTTTTTCTAAAATTTCGATCTCGTCTTTCCCTAATAGACGTTCTAAAATCCCTTCTGGAGATTCACCTTCATCGATCAAACGAGAAATCATCGGCACTTCCTGCAGACGTTGTTCAATAAAATCGATTGTTTTTTCATCTGCTCCCGGCATCACCTGAATCATAAAGCCACCAGCAGCTCTAACGTGTTCATCCGTATCAACTAAAACACTTAGACCGATGGCTGAGGGAATTTGTTCTGAAACAGCCATAAAATAAGTAAAGTCTTCGCCGATTTCGCCAGAAACGATCGGTGTTTGACCTGAGAAAGTTTCTTTCAAGCCTAAATCTTTGATCACAGTAAAGACACCTTCTGTCCCCACTGCTCCGCGAACATCGATTTTTCCGCTTTCATTAAGTGTTAAGCTGACATGCGGGTTCTTGATATAGCCTTTGGTATTTCCACTGCCGTCACTATCAACAACAATGCTTCCTGCCGGACCATTCCCTTGAACTTTGACCGTCAACTTATCGTCACCTTTTAACGTTGCACCTAATAAGAGTGCCCCAACCATCGTTCTGCCTAATGCCGCAGTGGATGAGCTCCATGTATCATGACGTTCTTGTGCTTCTGAAATTGTATTTGTTGCGCAAACAGCATAAGCGCGAATCGATCCTTCATAACATAATGCTTTTACTAAGTAATCTTCCATTTTATTTACCTCTTCTCACTTGAGACTTTATCTGACTCATTATCAGATAATACTAGGATTTCACTATTTTTTCAACTAAAGAATTTTGACAGGCTGCTTAATGATTGACAGTTTCAGGTACCTTGCGTTATTATGTACCTGTACTTAGTAATACATTGTACCTAGAAGAGTATGCATGAACGGAAGTGATCAAATGGATAAGTTAAGTGAGATGCTAAAAGGTATTTTAGAGGGCATGATGCTTCAAATCATGAGCGAAAATGAAGTCTATGGATACGAAATCGTTCGAAGATTGACAGCCATGGGATTTGCCGGAATGACAGAAGGAACGGTCTATACAATACTTTTGAGACTCGAACGCAATAAAATGGTTACTGTAACAAAAAAGCCATCTGAGCTGGGACCTCCTAGAAAATTTTATACGCTAAATGATAATGGAAAACAAGAACTCGCTGATTTTTGGGAACGATGGCAATTTTTATCAGATCGAGTGACAACCTTGAAAAACGGAAGGAGCAACCAACATGACCATCAATCATGAGACACAACAAAAAATCAAACAATTTGCTAAAGAGCAATCAACACTTTATTTGGACGATGCTGAAATGACTTATATGGAAAAATTACGTCGCAAAGCTGGCAAAGGCCGTGAAAAAATTGGTACAAAAATATCTAGATTCAAAAATACCTCTGATAAAAGCCGTGAAATGCAAGATGATATGATCCTATATATGAATGACTATATCAGCGATTTGATCGCTAATGGAATGAGCGAAGAGGAAGCATTTGAAAAAGCCAGTGATGCTCTTCGTTTTTCAAGTCAAACAGATCAATCCGATGAACTTCAGGAACGTTTTGCTCAATATTACGCAGCGATCGATCCTGCCGATCATGAAATAATTGGGTTATTTTATGGAGGCTTTGCTGTATTGGGTTTAACGATCGGAGCATTGGTCGGCTTCTTAGCTAGCGGAGGCGTAACGGAATTTATGCATACAGGCTGGATCTACACATTGATTGGCATCTTAGCTGGTGTCTTGATCGGAACTGGATTCGGTTTGATCGCTAATGCTATTTTGACCCCAAAATCCAAAATATAGACTTGATCGTTACAAATAAACAATAAAAAGCGGTGTAGTATTCGTACTACACCGCTCAGACTGTAGACAAAGTCCTAAAAAAGGGATGACGTCTACAGTTTTTTCTTTTATACTTAACGTATGAAAACGTTTTAAAGGAGAGTGGGAAAAATGATGACAAAACACCCAATGAATGGCAGAGATCAGTACATGATGATTTCCTTGGAAGAACTTGTCCCAACAGATCACTTGATTCGAAAAGTAGATAAAGCAATCGATTTTACCTTCATTTATCCAATTGTTGAATCAACTTATTCGACCTTAGGTCGACCAAGTATTGATCCTGTGGTTTTAGTCAAAATCGTCTTCATTCAATATCTCTTTGGTATCCGTTCCATGCGTCAAACCATAAAAGAAATAGACACGAATGTCGCTTATCGTTGGTTTTTAGGCTACGATTTCAATGAAACCATTCCACATTTCTCTACCTTTGGAAAAAACTATGTTCGCCGCTTTCGAGAGACCACACTCTTTGAAGATATCTTTGCCTACATACTGGAACAAGCTGTCAAAGCTCGGATGGTTACGGAAGATGTTCTCTATATGGATTCTACTCATATCAAAGCCAATGCAAACAAGCACCATTTTACTAGAGAAATGACCCATATTGAAGCTAAGGCCTATCAATCAGAATTAGAGAAAGAAATTAACGAGGAACGCATCAAGGCAGGAAAGCGTCCTTTTATTTTCCCAACAGAAAGTGAGTTGAAAGAACGGAAAATAAGTAAAGTTGATCCTGAAAGTGGTTATTATGTAAAAGGGGAACGAGAGAAACAATTTGCTTATTCTGCTCATACAGCTTGTGATGAACACGGCTTTATTCTAGATGTTATTGTTACCCCCGGAAACCTTCATGACAGTCAAGTGGCTCCGAATTTAGTGAAAACCGTTTGTCACAAATTTCCCAAAGTACGTGCTGTTGCGGCAGATGCTGGGTATAAAACAGCTACTTTTGTAGAATTTCTCCGACGGAGAAATCTTCGCCCTGTTCTCCCTTATACAAGACCTCGTGGCGATCGAACGCTACTCCCTAAAAAACAATTTGTTTATGATGAATACTACGACTGTTACTTATGCCCAGAAAATAGAGTATTGTCTTTTTCCACCATTACTCGAGAAGGATATCGTGAGTATAAATCCAAAAGTTATATTTGCCAAAACTGTCCTCAATTAACGCAATGCACACGGAGTGAAAGCCACCAAAAGGTCATCACACGTCATGTTTGGAAAAAGGGCTTAGAAGAAGCGGAACATCTTCGACATACCGCGTTTAATCGAGAAACTTATGGCAAACGAAAAGAAACAATTGAGCGAGTTTTTGCGGATGCCAAAGAAAAACACGGAATGCGCTGGACAAAGTATCGAACCTTAGAAAAAGTCGCTGTCCATACGCGGCTGATTTTTGCTGCCATGAATTTGAAAAAGTTAGCCCTATGGGGCTAAAGAAAAGGGCGAGAACCTTTCTTTTTTTGCTCTTTTTTCAGAAATAAATAAAAAATACGTTCAGAATTTCTATTTCTAGAAACCTAAACGTATTTGTCTACAGTCTGAGCGGTGTAGTATTCGTACTACACCGCTTTTTATTGTTTATTTGTAACGATCTTCAAAGTTATTGCGATCATATTCAGAATCATCTTTTTTGTCTTCATCTTTTGTTTCAGACTGGACAGTTTCTTCTGTTTTTTCACTGTTCGTTTTTACTTCTTCTGCTTCGTCGTGCAATTCTTTTTTCGCATCTTCAAAGTCTTGTTTTTCTTCAGCTTGTTTTTGTGCGTCTTTTTCTTCTAACGCACGTTTTGCTTCTTCAAATGTTTGGGCCTTTTCACTTGGGAATTGGCTATCGATAACATCTTGAGGCATAACACCGTCTTCAAACAATGACTTGATGCTGCGCGCATCTAATGTTTCAAATTCAAGTAATTTTTCTGCGATCAGTTTGTGTTGAGCACGATGTGCTTCGATGATTTCATGCGCTTTATCATGAGCTTCCATCAAGATACGGCGTACTTCTTGATCGATTTCAAATGCTACTTGTTCAGAGTAAGCTTTAGTTTGACCATAATCACGGCCAACAAAGACTTGATGGTTTCCTTCATATTGAACAGGACCTAATTTGTCGCTCATCCCATATTCAGTGACCATACTGCGCGCAATTCCTGTTGCTTGTTCAAAGTCATTTGATGCACCAGTTGATTGAACACCGAAGATGATTTCTTCTGCTGTACGTCCGCCAAGTAAGCCAACGATTTGTTCAAACATATCTTCTTTAGTCATCAAGAATTGATCTTCTTTTGGTAAAGCGATCATATATCCGCCAGCACGTCCGCGCGGGATGATCGTTACTTTGTGAACGATACGGGCACGGCTTAGAACTAAACCAACGATCGTATGTCCCGCTTCATGATATGCAACCATTTCACGTTCTTTCTTGTTGATCACGCGATCTTTCTTCGCTGGTCCGGCAATCACGCGGTCTTCTGCTTCATCCACATCGGACGCATCGATTTTCTTTTTATTACGACGAGCTGCAACCAAAGCGGCTTCGTTTAAGACATTTTCTAGATCAGCACCAGCAAAGCCTGGTGTTTGTTGTGCAACAACTTTTAAGTCAACATCATCAGCCAACGGTTTGTTACGAGCATGAACTTTAAGGATCGCTTCACGGCCTTTCACATCTGGACGACCAACTAAAATTTGACGGTCAAAACGACCTGGACGTAATAACGCCGGGTCTAAGACATCTGAACGGTTCGTTGCAGCAATGACGATCACGCCTTCATTCCCATCAAAACCATCCATTTCAACTAGCAACTGATTCAAGGTTTGTTCACGTTCATCGTGTCCGCCGCCCATACCAGCACCACGTTGACGACCAACGGCATCGATCTCATCGATAAAGATGATCGCTGGCGCATTTTTCTTCGCTGTTTCAAACAAGTCACGAACACGGCTCGCACCGACACCGACAAACATTTCGACGAAGTCTGAACCAGAGATTGAGTAAAATGGTACGCCAGCTTCACCTGCTACGGCTTTAGCAAGTAATGTTTTACCTGTTCCTGGAGGTCCCTCTAAAAGAACACCCGCTGGGATACGTGCTCCTAATTCAACGAAGCGTCTTGGATCTTTTAAGAACTCGACTACTTCAACTAATTCTTGTTTTTCTTCTTCGGCTCCGGCTACGTCAGAGAAACGCACACGGTTCGCTTTTTTGTCTGCTTCTTTGGCTTTTGATTTACCAAAGTTCATGACACGGCCGCCGCCACCGCCACCGCCGCCTTGTTGACCCATCATCATATAGAATAAGAAGATGAATAACACGATCGGTAAGAAGCTAAATAGGATCGACAACCAAGCACCGCTTGTTGACTGTTCTTTTACTGTTAATTTTACATTATTGTCTTTCGCCATTTCTTGAATCCCTGATAAGGTGATGTCACTTGGCAGGACAATCGTTGTAAATGATTTTGTTGAAACCTCTGTCGATCCCCATAACGAAAGACCACCAGTATTTTTGATTTCTTGTTTGTCTTTATACTGACCAACGATCTTGTACACGCCATTTGTTGGCTGGATCGTCATTTCCTTGATTTTCCCTTTTTCTAATTGGGTATTAAAGGTTGAGTATTCAATATCCGGCGACTGTTGATTGCTATTTCCAAAGATGAAATATACAACCATGACCATCGCTAAAATAAGCAATACATAGTATAGGCCATTTTTCATGCCGCTATTTTTTTTATTCATGCCTGTCCTCCTTTGAACAACTGCTCGTAATTCTTGTGTTTACGGTTTATTTTTTATCAATTCTGACCATTACATTGTAACATAACTATTTCCAAGAGAGATATTAATTTGATTCGTAGATTTCTGGTTTCAAGACCCCTACATAAGGTAGGTTCCGATAAGCTTCTGCATAGTCTAAACCATAACCGACAACGAATTCATTCGGTACATCAAAGCCAACGTAATCTGCTACGATATCTACAACACGGCCTTCTGGTTTATCTAATAATGTAACGATTTTTACAGAAGCTGCTTTTCTATATTTAAATAGATCTACTAAATAAGCTAATGTTCGGCCACTATCGATGATATCTTCAACGATCAGGATATCCCGACCTTCAACATTTGTGTCCAGATCTTTGACGATTTTCACTTCACCGGATGATACCGTTGCATTACCGTAGCTTGACACGTCCATAAAATCCATTTCCAAATGTGTATCGATGCAGCGTGTAATATCAGCCATAAAAGGAATGGCACCTTTTAAAATACCGATCACTAAAGGATTCTTGCCTTTGTAATCTTCTGTCAGCTGTTTTCCAAGTTCAGCTGATTTTTCAAGGATTTGTTCTTGTGAAATCAAAACTTGCTTAATATCTTTCTCTAGCATAGTGCTCTCCTTTTCCTTGTAGGTTATTATCCCTTATTTCATCGTTCGTATTTATTGATTTTTACTCCTTTGTTTTATAAAGGAGTCTGTAGAGTATTTTATCAGTTTCTTTAGGAATACTCAAATGCGAATTTGCAAATTTAGGCATCCAGATGATCTCTCCTGTACTCGAGAGAATCAGCCACGTTTTTTCCCTAATAGAATTAGGGATTTTTTGATCGATAAATAGCCGTTTGACTCGTTTCGTTAATTTGGGTGTCAATGCGATTCGATCCCCTTCTTTCCTGTGCCGAATAGATAGCGGTAAGAGGACCTCACTGCTGATCGTCAAGGAAAGTTCCTGCCAGTTTCTAATTTTTTCAGGTTGTTCAGCATCGGCTCCAATTTGTTCTAAGCATATCCATTCATTCTCAGAAAGAAACAATTGCTCGCCTATGTTTAAAGAAAATACTTCTTTTTCTAAAGGCAATGTTTTTTTTCTCAAATAAGCAATATCATACTCCTTGATCATTTGCCAATCCTGCTCTAAGTCGGCCGTCATCTGAGGCTTTGAATCATTTACCAGTGCTAAAAGCTGTTGCACTTGTTTCTGGCTGACTTTGATTTTTTGGGATACCAAAGTTTGCTGAAGGAATTGTTGGATGAAAAAAAATTGAACGCTTTTTTCTTCCTGTTTTAGCTCTTGCAATTGAATTTGCCAGCCTTCTTGTGTTTCTGACACCCAGCTTTGATACTTAGGCAAAATCACTGATTGGATCAATTCATCCGCATAGCTGATTTGTGTACTAAAGTCACTCATACGTTGTAAAAACTGTTGGTTTTCTTTTTTCAATAGTGGGATAACACTGTGTCTCATCCGATTACGCACATACTCATCACTCAGATTCGTGCTATCTTCAAAATAGGTAATTTTTTTCTGTTCAGCAAATCGCTCTATTTGTTCTTTCGAAAATAGTAGCAACGGACGGATCAATTGCCCTTCTCCAAACGTTTGCTGAAAACGAATGCCTACTAAATTTGCCAACGCACTACCTCGGGTCAGCTTCATCACGATCGTTTCAGCCTGATCGTCTTTGTGGTGCGCTGTAAATAGTTTTGAATAATCGTTTTTTTTCATAAGCTCTGTAAAAAAGGCATAACGGAATTGTCGAGCTCGTGCTTCCGTATTTCGGGATTTATCAACAGCTTCCCACTTCTTACTATAGTAAGGCAGTCCTTGCGTTTGGCAATATTGCTGCAGATAGTCTGACTCTTTAGCTGATTCCGATCGTAACTGATGATTCACATGCGCTATTGCTAGATGAAAGCCATCTTTTTCAGCTGATCGCTGCATCAAATGCATTAGTACCATGGAATCAACTCCTCCAGAGACAGCTAGAAGAATTCGTTCCCCCGGTCGCCAATATCGATTCTTTTTGCAATAGCGGTAAAATTCCTGAAACATTCACTCACTCCCAGTTTCTCTCACTAAAGTTAGCTAAAACAGAAAAGCCGAGCTCTCGCTCAGCTTCGATTGTCTATTAGTTACGGCGACCGCCACGTCCGCCACGTTTACCTTCTGTATTACGTTTCAATGAAGACAAACGGTCATCACTATCTTTTAAAAATGAACTCATCAATGAATCAAAATCTTGTTTTGAATTTGTTGGCTGTGCTCTTGTAAATTGTTTTTTAGGCGCTGGACGTTGTCCACGGTCACGATTTCCTTGATGTTCATGGTTATCACGACGTTGAAATTCACGCTTTTGTTCTACTCGTTGTTCTTGTGCTTTACGAATGGACAAGCCGACTTTGCCGTCATCACCAACCGAAGTAACTTTGACTGTCACTTCATCTCCTACCGTTAAGACATCATGGATGTCTTTAACGAACCCATTTGATACTTCACTAATGTGGACCAACCCTGTTTTCCCTTCACCTAAATCGATAAAGGCACCAAAATTTGTGATACCTGACACTTTCCCTGGCAACTTAGCTCCTACTTCAATTGACATAAAAAAAATGTTCCTCCTATTATTTACCCTATTATATCTGCAGTTATTCTCCTGATTGTTTCTCAGAGGAATGAGACTGTGATTGACTTTCTTCTGCTGATGATTTTTGTTCTGCATTCGAGCTAGTTGTTCCGCCTAACTCTGGGATATTGTAGATTTGTTCGCCTTCTTTTGAAACGTAAAAACGACTGCGTGCTAGCTTCGCTACGTAATCTTCATCTCTTAACAGCGCGACATCTTGTTCTAAACGTTTAAGCTTCTTGTCTGCTTCTTTCGATTCAGCTACAGCTTCAACATGTTGTTTCTTAAAGGTATTGAGCTGTTGGTAATCTTTCATCAGCTGAAACCCTGAAACGAGAAAAATCACAAATGCTACGAGAAAAACAACCGCTAAACGTCGGCGTCTGAAAATCAACTGTTTATGCTGTTTTTGAAACTCGGCATACTGCTCTTTTGTATACTCATTATCTAATGCAGCAACTTTCTCCGTGTCTTTTTTCTTTTTTCCCATGTTTTCCGCTCCACTCGTTTTTTGGTTTGTCTGCTATATTATACCAACATCTAAGATGCTTGTCTAATCTAAATTATCACTATTTTCTACTCTTTTTTCGGAAATAATTTGGTACATCTTCTCAGCATCTTCTTTTTTTGTTGAATCACGAAGCTCAAGAACCTCAACTTCTAGTATTTTATTTCCAAATTGGATCTTGATTTGATCACCGATTTTCACATTACTGGACGATTTTGCAAGAACACCATTGATTTGAATCCGACCTTTATCCGCAACTTCTTTTGCCACGGGTCTTCTTTTGATGATACGTGAAACTTTTAAAAATTTATCTAAACGCATAACTATTCCCTCTTCATTCTTAATATTTTCGATCCAAACGGCAATGTCAGCCATTCACGGATCGTGAATAATTTTATTTTGATGATAATGAAAATAAACGAGCCTCCGCCGATCAAAACACCTAAAATCGTGACAACTAACGCTTGACCACGATGTCCGATCATTCCTAGAAGAATCGCAACTACAGCCTGATAGCATAGCAAGATGATCGTCATTCCACCTAAACTAATCAACAGCTTTTTAAGAAAACGTCCTTCGCCCGCAAATTGGTTAATTTCCTTTTCTGAAAAAAGAACCAACAATAACAATGTAGTCATCAGCCCCACAATAGTCGATAGACTCGCTCCAGCAGTTCCCCATAGATAAATCAAGGGATGTGAAGAAAATGCCTTCACTAACAAACCTGCAAAAGCAGCTAACAGCGCTGTTTTGAACTGATTTTTACTTTGAAAAATACTTTGATAGGCTTGGATCACTGCCATGAATGCAATCGAATAAACATAGATGCCCAAAACTCCATTTCCCTGATAATCCTTAAACAGTGCATAATTCATATAAGGAAGCAATAATGCTAACCCGACTGAAGCTGCCGCTGCAATGGCTGTAGTCAATCGCAAAAAAATCTTCGCAGCCTGTAAAAAGCGCCCTTGTTCTTCATTGATAAAATACTTCGTCAGTGCCGGTAGAAAACTAGAACTCAAGGCTAAAGCAACGACCAAGCCTAATTGTACTAAAGGCTGTCCCCGATCATAGACGCCCTTATCGATTTTTGCTGCTGAATCACTTAGCCCTGAGACAACCAGCGCATTTTTTACGACAAATGAATCAATCAATTGAAACAAAATCAAAAAAGCACTGTACAATGACACGATACCGCCTTCTAACAACAGCCGTCCAAATAATTTTCTTGACTCTTTTGAGAAAGACCATTGCGTCAGATAAGCTGAGCTGCCTACCCGTATTTTCTGGTCATAATACCAAAGAATCACAGCGGCAACGATCCCGCCAAAAAGTGCACCCGCCATTGCGATCGTACCGGTTTGATAAATCGACCAACCGAAACTGCTAAATGAATAAGCAGCGATCAAAATCACGCCTACTCGAACAATTTGCTCCGCTACTTGAGAAACAGCACTCGGAATCATTAATAGATGTCCTTGAAAGTTGCCGCGGTAAAAGGATAGTATCGGCACTAGTAAAAAAGTAAAAGAAACGACCCGAATCAAGGAAGCCAGCTTAGGATCTCCCATCATATAGGCAATTTCGTCACTACCTAAAAAGAAAAAGCCCCAGCAGGACACTGCGATCACAAAAACAAAAGGAAACAGCTGCTGTAACACCTTCTTTTGACCACTGATCTGCGGCTGCTCTGCTACTACTTTCGAAATAAACTGTGGCAACCCAGACAGCGCTAACGTCATCGCGATTCCATAAATCGGATAAACCTGCTGGTAAACATAAAACCCTTCATCACCAACTAAATTTTGAAAAGGCACACGATAAACGGCGCTCAGTACCTTAGCAATAAACGATGCCGCTGTCAAAACAACGGCCCCCTGCATCATCGACCGCATCTCCTTATGTGCCATAACTTTACCTCCAATCTAAAAGCTGAACAGACCGATTAGCTCTCGAACAAATTAGGAAATTTTGACGAAGATGTTCTTTATCTTTGTCAAAATTTATCTATTTGTTTCTAGAGCTGGTCTGAGAAGCTGGATACGCCTAAAAGCTGAACAAGCTCGATTGATCTTGACTGAAAAATAGGAAAAATGACTTGGCGATACTTTTTATCGCCATGAATTTTTATCTTTTTTCCGAGAGATCAGCTTGTGGAGCTGGATAAGTCTAAAAGCCGAACCCGTTCCATCGTTCTCAGCTATTTTCACTCAGCCTCCACTGCACTTGTTTTGTATTTTTCTTGTCTTAAAGCAGTTGTAAACGATGCTACTTCTTGCAGCCATGCTGCTTCTTTCATATCTCTCGGCACTTTCAGCCTGATCGTCATCTTTTCATTGTCTACAGCTAAATCTGCTTTTAGCTGTGTTTCAGATAACGCTTCAAAAATCTGTTCTACACTATAGGTCTTTGTTCCGACTTTACTTAAAGTGAATACAATCTCTTGTTTACGCTTGCGAATCGTTTCAAGCAATGCACGATCGCCATCCATTTTTATTTGTCCAGTCGTCAATAAATGCGCCACCTCATCAGGATATTCACCAAATCGGTCAAGAAGATCTGCTTCCAATTCATCGTACATATCCATATTTTCCAACTGGCGGATTCGTTTGTAAATTTCGATTTTTTGACGTTCGTCTGAGATATAGGATGTCGGTAAATAGGCATCGATACCCAGATCGATTTCCACTGTTGTCTTTTGATCCTGAATATTTTTTCCTTGCTTACGGGCAACAGCTTCTGACAGCATTTGTGAGTACATGTCAAAACCGACCGAGTCGATAAAGCCATGTTGTTGTGCGCCAAGTAAGTTCCCAGCCCCTCGAATCGACAAATCGCGCATTGCGATTTTAAATCCTGAACCTAACTCCGTAAAGTCTTTGATCGCTTCTAAGCGCTTTTCACTGACTTCATTTAGAATTTTTTGCTGTTCATACATAAAATAAGCATACGCCACACGATTACTACGGCCAACTCGGCCACGTAATTGATACAACGTCGACAAGCCCATATAATCTGCATTTTCAACGAATAATGTATTGGCATTAGGGATATCTACCCCGGTTTCAATGATCGTTGTTGTGACCAGAACATCATATTGCCGCTCGATAAAATCGAACAAAGTATTCTCCAGCTGAACTTCGGTCATCTGGCCATGGGCATAAGCAATTCTTGCTTCTGGAACCAGCGCTTGGATTTCCTCGACTTTTTGTTCGATCGTATCTACGCGGTTATATAGATAAAATACTTGACCGTCTCTTGCCATTTCCCGCTCAATGGCTTCTCTGATCGCCCCTGGATTGCTTTCCATCACATAAGTCTGGATCGGATAGCGGTTTTCAGGTGGTGTTTCGATGACAGAAAGGTCCCGAACGCCCAACATAGACATATGCAAAGTACGAGGGATCGGTGTAGCTGTTAGGGTCAATACATCGACCTGCGCCCGTAATTGTTTTAGCCGCTCTTTGTGTTTGACCCCAAACCGCTGCTCTTCATCGATCACTAATAATCCCAGATCACTAAAATTCACATCCTGTGAAAGCAATCGATGCGTTCCAACAACGATATCCACTTGCCCATGCTTGATTTTTTCAATGGTTTCATTTTGCTGCTTCTTCGTTCTGAAGCGGCTGAGCAGCCCAACTTCAACTGGGAATCCTTCAAAACGATCCAGCATTGTTTCATAATGCTGTTGTGCTAAAATAGTCGTCGGCACTAAAAAGGCGACTTGTTTATTATTATTGATTGCTTTGAATGCCGCTCTTAAAGCCACCTCTGTTTTTCCATAACCAACATCTCCCACTAATAAGCGATCCATCGGGCGTGACCGTTCCATATCATGTTTGATTTCTGCCGTACTACGAAGCTGATCATCTGTTTCACTATATGGAAAAGCATCTTCAAATTCTTTCTGGTAAGCATCATCTGGTGGAAAAGCATAGCCTTTTTCAGATTCTCTGGATGCATAAAGCTGAATCAGATCATCCGCGATATCTTCGATTTTTGAAGAAACCTTGCGCTTGGTTTTACCCCATTCGCTGCCGCCTAGTTTATTTACTTTAGGTGACTTTGCTTCTGAAGCAACGAATTTTTGAATCAAATTCAGTTGCGTGACTGGTATAAAAAGCTTGTCATCATTTTGGTATAGAATCGTAATGTAGTCTTGATGGACACCGTCGACTTCTAATGTCTGCATACCGATGTACTTACCGATCCCATGATTTGCATGAACGACATAGTCACCGTTTTTTAAATCACTATAGCTTTTTAAGCGTTCCGCATTAGAAACCGTTTGGCGGCGCGCTCTTTTTTTCGTAGTTGTATGGAAGATTTCTTTTTCTGTGATTGCGACGATTTTTTCAACAGGTAATTCAAACCCAGTTTGCAATGCGCCTTCAACGATTTGAATTTTTCCTTCAAGCAATTTATTCGGTGAAGCTGTGACACTCGAGATATCAAAATCCCGAAACAGCTCTTCCACTTTTTGACTGCGTTCTTTCGTAGGCACAAAAACAATGACCGTCTGATCTTGTTTTTGCCAACGATCCATTTCAGTTTTCAATAAAGGCATTTGTCCGAAAAACTGCTGCATCGAACGATACTGAAAATTATGGATCGCTTGGAAGCGAAGATTCCCCATTCCTTTTTGAAACAGCGAAAAGAAAGTTGCTGAAAAGGACATTTTGCGAATTTGTTCGTGGAAATCTACACCAAAAGTTTGTTCTGGAAAAACACGCATTTCTTCCAATTTAAGAACGTGCCATTCATTTTCTTCTCGAATGATTTCACGTTCTGCTTCTAAAATACGTGCATAATCATCAACAAAAATCAAACTGTCTTCAGACAAATAATCCAATAATGTAGTTTTTTCTTCATATAAGAAATCTGTATAATAATGAGCAGTCTCTGTAGGGATCCCTTGACTCCAAGAAGTTGCCAACTGACCAAAATAATCGGTTAAAAAACCTCTTTCTGTTGCTTCTTTGGCAACCGCAACTCTTTTTTCTAAAGCCTTACTCAACTGCTTTTCTCCATAAGCTAAGTCTTTTTGAGAGAAAATCATATCTGTCATTGGGGACAATGTAACAGATTCGATCGCTCCAACTGAGCGCTGAGTGTCAGCTTCAAACTGACGAAGCGAATCGATTTCAATATCAAATAATTCCGCTCGAACAGGATATTCTGCATTCAATGGATAGACATCTACGATACTGCCGCGAATACTAAAATCTCCCGGCTTTCCAACTAAAGACTGCCGCTCATACCCCATCAGGACTAACTGCTGCGCTAATGTGTCCAGCTCGATCTCGCCGCCGATTTCCCAATGCAGCTGAGCTTGTTCCCAGGTCTGTTTGCTAGGCAAGTATTTCCTTAATCCTGCCACCGGAACCACAATGATCCCAGCTTTTTCTGTCAATAAGAAATTAAGAGCAGCCACTCGTTCTGCTCTCGCTTCTGGCGATGAAAAAGCCATCTCAGCGGATAACACTTCATCTACTGGAAACAAATAGACTTCTTCATCCGATAATACATTACGAAAATCTTCCACCAACTGGTTGCCGTAATAAAGATTAGGAACCGCAACGACGATTTTTTTCTTTTTTTGTTTAAATGCGCTAGTCATGATCAGTGTTTTAGCAGAACCCGCTAACCCTGTGATTAGTTGACGGTTGCTTCCTGCTAATTGTTGCTGCCATTCCTGAACCAGTGGACTTGAACCGATTCGTTCGATGATATTCACGTCAGGCGACCTCCTTCTTCTATAATTTATTTGCCGTTAAAATGATTCATTGTATCAACAAATGTATGCCCTTCGCTGGCATAGATCGCTGCATCCGCTGCAGTTTTCACAGCTAATAAAATCTCTTCGTGCTGCTCTTTAGGAAAGCCGCTCAACACATGATGTACGACCGGAGTATTTCCAAGCGGGCGACCGATCCCTACCTTGATTCTTGGAAACACATTTGTCCCTAGATGAGCAATCAAACTTTTTATTCCATTATGCCCACCGGCCCCGCCTTTTTCGCGCAATCGAATTTTGCCGACTGCTAAATCTAAATCATCATAAATAACGATCAGCTCTTCATCAGCCACGCCGTAATAAGTCATCAACGGACCTACTGAACGACCTGATTCATTCATGAAGGTCAGAGGTTTGACCAGCATGATTTTCTCCGTGCCGATAAAAAACTGCGCAATATCTGCTTCAAACTGGCTTTTATTAAAAGTTGCATTGTAACGATGTGCAATTTCATCTATCGTTATAAAGCCAATATTATGTTTTGTTTCTTGATACTTACTTCCTGGATTACCTAACCCAACGATCATTTTCATTATCTATTTCTCCTTCATTTTAAAAGGACTAAAAGAGAACGTTCTTCACAAATTTCTCTTTCCTCATTTTTATATTGTTCAACACAAAATACCCAGGCAGGAAAATCTTCTGCCCAGTTTTTTTACAATTATACCATAAAACAGCCTACAGCCTACCTTTTTAAATGTTTAAAAAATTCGTAAGAGAGCGCTCTTTCTTTTTACATGAAAAAAACTTTTAAAAACATAAATAGTGAAATACCGCACATGAAAGAGTTTTCTTATGAAACACCCTTAAAAACTGTATTAATAAATACAAACAAAAAACGTGACAAACATCACAAACGGTGGTATTATCAACGTGTTAAAACAATTAACAGAAAGGAATGGTACACATGACTGCAGCAGCAGGAAATAAAGATCATCAAAAAGTAATTTTAGTTGGAGATGGCGCTGTCGGATCTAGTTACGCATTTGCCTTAGTCACACAAAACATTGCACAAGAAGTTGGAATTATAGATATAGATACAAAGAAAACTGAAGGAGATGCTGCTGATTTATCTCACGCCTTGGCATTTACTTCTCCTAAGAAAATTTATGCCGCTACTTATGACGATTGTCATGACGCTGACCTTGTTGTATTAACTGCAGGTGCTGCTCAAAAACCTGGCGAAACAAGAATCGATCTAGTCCACAAAAACTTAAAAATCAATAAACAAATCGTGACATCGATCGTTGATTCTGGTTTTAGCGGAATTTTCTTAGTTGCCGCAAACCCAGTTGATATTTTAACTTATTCTACATGGAAATTCTCAGGATTTCCAAAAGAACGCGTTATTGGTTCTGGGACCTCTTTAGACTCTGCACGTTTCCGTCAAGCAATCGCTGAATTAGTCGATGTTGATGCCCGTAATGTCCATGCTTACATTTTAGGAGAACACGGGGATACTGAATTTCCAGTTTGGTCTCATGCGAATGTCGCTGGTCTACAAATTTATGAATGGGTCAAAAATAATCCTGATACGGATGAAGAAGCTATGGTCAACTTATTCTTCAATGTACGGGACGCTGCTTATTCGATCATCGAGAAAAAAGGTGCAACATTCTACGGGATCGCTGCTGCTTTAGCTCGTATCACAAAAGCGATCTTAGATGATGAAGATTCTGTTTTCCCACTTTCTGTTTACTTAGATGGTGAATATGGACAAAACGATATTTATATCGGTGCACCAGCAGTCATCAACCGCCAAGGAATCAAACAAGTCATTGAAATCCCATTGACAGATTCTGAAATGGATCGGATGAACGCTTCCGCAAATGCATTAAAAGACGTGATCAAATCTGCATTTGAAAAATTCGAAGCTGAAAATAATTAATTCAAAAAACATCGCAGTGAGTAAAACTGCGATGTTTTTTTGTTTAATTATATAACCCATCCGGCTCTTCTTTTGTCACAATGTAAATATTTTTCATTTGGGTATACGCATCCAGCATCGATTTGTGTGTTTCACGACCGATCCCAGATTTCTTATAGCCGCCAAATGGGGCACCTGCTGGTAATTGATTATACGTATTGACCCACATCCGACCTGTTCTCACTTTGCGGGCAACACGAATCGCTGTATTGATATTTTGAGAGAATACAGCACCACCAAGACCATAATCTGATTGATTGGCCAATGCGATGACTTCCTCTTCTGTTTTGAATTTCATCACTGTAGCAACAGGACCAAAAATTTCCTCTTGCGCAATACACATAGTATTATCTGCATCTGCTAATAAAGTTGGTGCTAAAAACGCACCTTTATCTAATCCATTCTCAGTAATCTTATAGCCGCCTGTAACCAACTTCGCGCCTTCTTTAGTCCCGATTTCTACATACTCTAAAATCCCTTTTAATTGTTTTTCATTGATTTGAGCACCCATTTGAACGCCGTCTTCCCATGGCAAACCGACTTTGATCGTTTCAAATTTTTCTTTTAGCGCAGCTACAAATCGATCGTAAATTCCTTCTTGGACAAAGACACGAGAACCAGCGCAGCATACCTGACCCTGATTGAACAAGATCCCTAATTGAACACCTTCTAAGGCCCGCTCCCAATTCGCATCATCAAAGATGATATTGGCTGATTTACCACCCAGCTCAAGCGTTGCCGGAATCAACTTTTCAGCCGCCGCTTTTGCTACAGTATAGCCAACCTCTGTCGAGCCTGTAAACGCCAACTTATCAAAGCCTTCATGCTCGAGCATGTAGTTTCCAGAATCCGACCCACGACCTGTGATTAAATTGACCACCCCTTTCGGCAATACTTTATCGAGCAGTTTAAATAATTCCAACAAACTTAAGGAAGTTGTGGAAGAAGGATGGATAACGACTGTATTTCCTGCTGCAAGTGCTGGTGCTAGTTTCCAAGCGCCCATCAACAACGGGAAATTCCAAGGAATGATCTGCCCTACTACACCGATTGGCTCTTTAATGACCAGTGATAATGTATCTGCATCAAAATCTTTCACAGTACCTTCTTCACCACGGATCACCCCAGCAAAATAGCGAAAATGATCCGCTGTCGCCGGAACATCGATCGTCATTGTTTCGCGAAGGGGTTTCCCATTATCTAACGTTTCAACTAATGCTAAGTGCTCTTTATTTTCATCGATTAAATCAGCAATTTCCAACAACAAGTGACTGCGAGTCGCGACATCGACATCTTTCCATGTTTTGAATGCTTCTTGCGCCGCTGCGACTGCCTGATCAACATCTGCATGAGTGGCGTCAACAAAATCAGCTAGCTTTTCACCATTACTTGGATTATAACTAGAGATTGTTTGACTACCTGAGCCTTTCGTCCATTTACCGTCAATATACAGCTGATACGCTTCATCTACCGTGTTACGAACATCAATTGGTCTACTCAATTTAAAATCACTCCTTATTTTAGATAGCGCTTACACAACATTATATATCTAAAATTTTAAAAGTAAATAGCATTTATAAATTTTTTTCGACTTTATCTAAAAAATAATCGGTCTACCTAAAAAAAAGACAGTCTCAACTTAGACCATCTTTTTTTACTCGCTAATTTTCATATAAGATTCCTTTTTCGGACAATGCTTCTTTGATTCGCACCAGCATTTCTTCGTCCGCACAATGAATCGTGTGCAAATGAACACCTTCTGTCAACTCTGATAACAATGACGCATTACTGTTCTCATACATTTCTATGAATGACTGAACTTCTTTTTCTGTACGAATATGCAAACCGCCTGTCAGCTCACCGTAAATAGGATGCTCAACCACCACATCAACGATTTCTCCACCACATGCGACAATGATCGATAATTCTTCTGCCGTTTTTTCTGGAGCATGCTGGCAAGCGATTTTGCGCCAAATTCCTTTTCTATCTTGGGTTGTTTCAAGCAAATACCCGCGCGCAGTCGCAATGATTTCTTGCCCTGCCGCTCTCAAGAGGGCGACATCGCCAACAATAATTTGGCGACTGACATTTAAATCTTTTGCAAAACGGCTGGCGCTCACTGGTTTTTCTGCTGTCATTAAGGTCTGTAAAATCAGTTCCCGCCTTTTGATCCCGTCCATTTATTTCCCTCCTGCTACCTTAGTCCAACTGTTGTTGCTGAAAATGCTTTGACGCATCCATGATTCCTTGATAGGTTTCTGTCATTACTTCTTTATAGGTGTCGTTTGTCACGTAACCAGCAATTTTTTCTAGTACTTCTTTTTCTCTAGAAGGATCAAGAATTTCTTTGCCCGCAGTTTTTTTGATTTCTGCAATCGATGTCACTGCATCCATCCGTTCTTCTAACAGCGCAACGATCTTTTTATCAAGTGCATCGATTTTATTTCGTTGATCGGCTAATGATGTGTTCTTTTCTTCTATATCAATTTCTTTGAGGACTTTTGCTGGATTGCCGCCAATCACGCAATTTGCTGGGAATGATTTGGTCACGACCGAACCTGCGGCAACAACCACATTATCACCTAAAGTTACTCCCGGTGTAATCACAACACCTCCGCCCAACCAGACGTTATTACCTAAAGTGATCGGTTTTCCAAACTCTAACCCGCTATTTCTTTTTACAGGATGCAGTGGATGAGTCGCAGTGTATAATTGAGCGTTCGGTCCAAACATGCAGTTATCACCAATCGTGATCGGGCAAACATCTAGGAAAATGCTATTGAAATTGGCATAGAAATTTTTCCCTACGTGAATATTGAAACCATAATCAAAATTGATCGTAGGCTCAATGTAACTGCCTGTACCCGTAGAACCAAATGTTTCCTCCACTAATTGCCGGCGGATCAAGCGGTCTTCTTCATTGTTGATCAGTTTCATTTGTTCTCTAGCGAAATTTCTAGCCGTGATCAATTCCGGATCTGCAGAAAAATAAAGCTCACCATCGATCATTTTTTGACGTTCTGTTTTGATTTCTTCCATTGTAAAACTCCTTTATTTTATATATTTTCAAAAATACTTTCTGCTTCTTCATTTAAAAAATAAGCATGTCTTTTCAGCTGAATCGTCGTTTGATTGATAACTAAAACAACTGCTTCTTCTGATGCATAATGAATCAAATCGCAAAAGGGATGCACTTGAAAACTTGTTCCAACAATCACGATTAGATCTGACTGTTCAACAGCTTTAATAGCTGTTGCAATTGCTTGTTGATCCAAGCCTTCTTCATATAAAACGATCCCCGGACGAAGCTGCCCACCGCACGTTAGATGCCGATCAGAGGTTAAATACTCTTCTACCGAGACTTTTTGTCCACAGTCTCGACAATAGCAGTCGTATAAATTGCCATGAAAATCAACAAGATTCTGGCTGCCAGCTGCTCGGTGCAAGCCATCAATATTTTGAGAAATGACCCAAGTTTCTTTTGTCTTTTCTAAAGCTGCGATTTTTGAATGGATCATGTTCGGTTGTGCATTTGGATGATACAAGGTCTGGATAAAATGATAAAATTTTTGCGGTTCCTCTATTAAGCAAGTCGCACTCAATAAATATTCAGGCTGCTCAATCCCTTGATAAACACCTGATAAAGAACGATAATCCGGTATCCCTGATGGTGTAGAAATACCTGCCCCCGTCAAAAAAGTAATCTTTTTCCCTTCTTTGATCAATTGCAGTGCTTGCTTTTGGTCGATCGTTTCCATTCCCTCATCTCCTAATGAGTTTATTATAACGTAAACGACCGGAAAATAGAAAATAATCAAAAAAACAATTGCTTTTCATTTTCTACCACATATTCATTCATACCTTGAAAATAAGCAATGAAAATGTTTGGTTTTTCACCATCTTTTCATGACAAACAAAATAGAACGTGATAGAATACTCTATGTATAAAAGTGAGGTGAAACTTCGTGGTAGCATTTATTATTTATTGGGCAGCTATTTTAGTTTGCATCGCCTGGGGCGTTTTAAGTTTATGGTTCTCTATCTTCTATCTTTCTCGTAAAGAAAATGGAAACCTATGGGCTTTCGCATTCTTTAATGTTCTTGCTGGTATTGTTTTAGCTATTGTTTTAGTCATTTACAAAACGTGGGATTTCGATATTACAACTTATTCAAGCTTGATTTACACAATTTTAGCTTCATATGGTGTCTTAACAGTCCTACAAGCTATTTTAGGCCGCGAACCGAAAGAAGCAGTAAAAGCTTAATTTTATTCATGGAATAACAAAAAGATGTGGGAATGTTTTCGATTCTAGCATCTTTTTTTGTTGTTTTCATTTGAGTGTCTCCTTTTTGTTCTCGCTTTCTATAGAATCCAAAGTGCGGGAATCTTCTGATTCTTTCATCATTCGCTTATGATATGGACTACTTTATTAATCCTTTCGGTTAAACATTGACTTTTTCGAGTAAATAACATACACTATATACTCGAATCTAATAATTAAATAGTACCTCAGTTTGAGGTAGAGGTTGCGGTTTTTATTAAGCTTTCTGAGTGAGAGGACACGTTGAAGGAAGTCTAGGAAAAATCGCCGAAATGTATAACAGCCTCCCTGTTATATGTTGGGACGTAAGTCAATAACTTGCGGACTGTCTTAGTAGTGATGCTAAGTTGCGCTATGTTTTTGTTGAGAGTACCTGACGATACTAGGCAGCCGTGCATTTGCGCGGCTGTCTTTTTTGTTTTGAGCAGGAGCATTTTTTACTTGACCAAAGTGGAATTACCGTTCTTCTGTCACTTTTCAACTTAAAATGAAGACAAAAGAAATACAACGAGATACAAGAAAGGAAGACACACATGAACAAAAAATCATTTTCACTGGGGCTGTTATTCGCACTTATCTTAAGTTTTTTCTTTGCACCAGTAATTACTCAAGCACAAGGAGAAGCTAACGGCGAATTCCGCGTTGGTATGGAAGCAGGCTATGCACCTTTTAATTGGTCGCAAAAAACAGATGCCAATGGCGCCGTTCCGATTCAAGGAAATTCTTCTTATGCTGGCGGTTATGATGTCCAGATCGCCAGAAAAATCGCTGATGGACTTGGCAAAAAATTAGTCATTGTTCAAACAAAATGGGACGGCTTAGCTCCTGCTCTGCAATCTGGAAAAATCGATGCGATCGTTGCCGGAATGAGCCCGACTGCTGAACGTCGAAAAGAAATCGACTTTACGGATCCCTATTATGAATCTCAATTAGTTGTCGTTGTTCAGAAAAAAGGCAATTACGCTGATGCCAAAAACTTAAAGGATTTAACGGGTGCTAAGATCACTGCTCAATTGAACACTTTCCACTATAGTGTCATCGATCAAATTCCTGGTGTAAATAAACAGCAGGCGATGGATAACTTCTCTGCTATGAGAACGGCACTAGCTTCCGGCATGATCGACGGTTATGTCAGCGAACGTCCTGAAGGTGTGACTGCTACAAGTGTCAACAAAGACTTGAAAATGCTGGAATTCTCAAAAGAGAACGGCTTCCAAACAAACCCTGAGGATGTTCAAATCGCTGTTGGTATGCGTAAACAAGATCCTGAAATCGCAAAAGTCAATCAAATTTTATCAGATATTTCATCAGACGAACGGACAAAAATCATGGATCAAGCTGTTAAGGATCAACCTGCTGCGGCATCAAGTGATAGTGAAAAAGCAGGCATTTTAACAGATTTCAAAACGATTTGGAGCCAATATGGCGGAATGTTTTTACGTGGAGCCGGCTTGACGTTGTTTATCGCTTTGATCGGTACAGTCATCGGTACAGCTTTAGGTTTATTGATCGGTGTTGTGCGGACGATTCCAGAATCAGAAAATAAAGTTGCCCGCCTTTTCCAAAAGATCGGCAACGCACTGCTTTCGATCTATATTGAAGTATTCCGTGGTACGCCTATGATGGTACAAGCAATGGTCATTTTCTATGGTTTAGCTTTAGCCTTTGGTATTTCTTTAGATCGAACAATCGCAGCCTTGTTCATCGTTTCGATCAACACAGGTGCTTATATGTCAGAAATCGTTCGTGGCGGTATTTTCGCTGTCGATCAAGGACAGTTCGAAGCTGCTCAAGCTATCGGCATGACACATGGGCAAACTATGCGTAAAGTAGTTGTTCCTCAAGTATTACGAAATATCTTACCTGCTACAGGGAATGAGTTTGTGATCAACATCAAAGATACAGCCGTATTAAGTGTCATTGGAGTAGCTGACTTATTCTTCCAAGGAAATTCGGCTTCAGGCGCAAACTTCCAATTTTTCCAAACATTTACGATCGTCGGGATCATGTATTTGATCATGACTTATGCGATCACGCGTGTACTACGCTTTGTTGAGAAAAAAATGGATGGACCGTCTGCTTATGTCAAACTTGAAGATGTAGAAAATGTAAAAGAAAGCTAGAGAGCTGCTCAAGTCAGCTTTTCGGAAAAAAGCTAAAAATAGTGTGAGGCAAAAGTGCCTCAACCCATTTTTCCTACTTTCTGGCAAGGCTAAACGGCTTGTTCCGCTCTTATTTTAAGGAGGAATATCATGAGTACAATTATTGAAGTTGAGCATTTACGAAAAAGCTTCGGCGAAAATGAAGTGTTAAAAGATATCAATGTAACAGTCAACAAAGGAGAAGTCGTAACGATCATCGGGTCTTCTGGTTCGGGAAAATCAACCTTATTGCGTTGCATCAATCTATTAGAAAAGCCTACTGGCGGAAAAATCATTTATAACAATGAAAACGTGCTTGAACGCGGGTATAATTTACCAAAATATCGAACACATTTAGGCATGGTTTTTCAATCATTCAATTTATTCAACAACATGAATGTATTAGAAAACTGTACATCTGGGCAGACCACTGTCTTAAAACGGGAGAAAGAAGAGGCTCGTAAAATTGCGATGGAAAACCTTGAAAAAGTTGGTATGGGTCGTTTCATCGATGCCAAACCATCACAGCTTTCCGGTGGTCAAAAGCAGCGTGTAGCAATTGCCCGTGCCTTATCGATGAATCCTGATGTGATGCTATTCGATGAGCCGACCTCTGCATTGGATCCTGAAATGGTCGGAGAAGTTTTAAAAACAATGAAGGATCTTGCTCATACTGGTTTGACAATGATCATCGTGACGCACGAAATGGCCTTTGCCAAAGAAGTTTCTGACCGTGTTATTTTTATGGATAAAGGTGTCATCGCAGAAGAAGGAACTGCTGAAGATATTTTTGTCCACCCAAAAGAGGAACGAACAAAAGAATTTTTACACCGTATTTTATCACAAAATCAATGATCTACTATTCGTGATTGATCAAGACATTGCCTCAGCTGAAGAACGATAGCTGAGGCAATGTTTTTTTATTTTTTAGATAACTATGCATTTTTGTCTAATAAAATTAGATTTGCGACCCTTATTTTTTTACAACTTTTGTAATTGCCTATACAATGGATGTGAGATGAAACAATCTACAGATCAGTGAAATGAGGCGTCTATTATGAAAAAGACACAGTTAAGATCCGCAACTATTTTTAGTATGTTTTTACTTATGATCATGCAGCTAATCCTTCCAATCCAAGGAATTGCTCAAGAAATCGACAATCAAGAAACAAAGATCGAGCTAAATGATGTCCAGATCGATCCAGATAACGAAACAAATCAAGTATCTGCACATCTCTATTTAGCGAAACAAGTTGGGGATGTCTCCGATCAAGTCATTTCATTTTCGAACGATTTAGTATTTCCAGATAATGAGGCGATCCCGCTAACAGACAAACAGAACCAAACGATAGGCTCTGCCGTTCTTAAAAACAATACGCTTCAATTTACTATTTCCTCTACCTATCAAGGAGAATTTCAGCTTACAGTAAATGCTCCTGCTGAAAATATTTTACCAGATACGTATCTATCTATAAGTAGTCCTGATTTTTCAAAAAAAGTGCTCTTACCGACAACGACCGCACTTGAAAATGAACAATTGCAAGTAGAACCGCAAGCTGATCTGCCACTTCCCTACGCACTCTTTCCGCAGCCAGAAACGATTGATTTCAGTTATAATACAGACGCTTCCGGCAACTATCTAACCAATAACGATCAGGGACAAAGTGGCATTAATACATTAAATTATGCTTATGGCCAGACCAGTGAAGCTGATTTTGATGACGAAAACTATGTAAATTACAATAATGAAGCCTACGTGAAAAAAACAGTGAAAGAGGTAGCTGGAAAACAAGGATTATTTGATGTCACATTGGATGTCAAAGGAAATGAATATCCAAACCCGATCGATTTAGTCTTAGTGATCGACTATTCTTCAACCATGAATGGACAGAAATTAGAAAACACGATCGACGGGGTAGAAGAATTTTTAGAGCAAATCGATCATGCATTAGTAGCCGATAAAGTTCACGTGGGCATCGTTGCTTACAACAGAGATGCTTATGTCCAGCCTTTAACAAATAATACAGAAGAACTGATCGATTTTTTAGAAGATACAAGCAAAAGCCATTCTGGTACATTTATACAAAAAGGGCTGATTGCCGCTAAAGATCTACTGGATAACTCAACAACACCTAATGTACAGAAAAAAATTATTGTCCATATCGGTGACGGTAGTGCAAATCGAGCGTATTTCCCCGCTGAAAATGCGACTGAGTATACAAATGATGGACAGATCACTCCTTACAATGGATTTAAAGCTGCAACTTATTACCGTGATTTCGCAACTGATTCACCTTTGTATTATACAAGCAATACTTCAACTGTTGAAGGTGATCCCGATAATGCCACTTTAACCTCAGCAAAAGAAATTGCTAATTTAACGTTAGGTACCGCTGTCGATTTGAAACTAAATAATTATGATCTTTACTCCATTGGTGTAGCACCTAGTGACCGTGGAGAATATGTCGATAAAAATATTGCCAGCAGTGAAGCCAAATATGTTCCCATAGATGAAGATCTAGCTGAGTTAGGTGATGCCTTAGGAACGGTTGCTACCAAAGTAGATCGAACCATCATGAACGGAACGATCCAGGACCCGATGGGTGAGCAAATCATTCTACAAAAGAGTGGACCTGAATTTTCCTCTGCTGATTATTCATTGAAGAGCAATAGAAAAGTTAGTACTGGCGTTTGGGTGGATGCACCAAATTTATTGGATAAGGTCGCTGTCAGTGAAAACGATGGTCAGCTGACGCTTTCAGGGCTCTATCTGGGTACAGATGAACGCTTGACGTTCACTTATCAAATCAGGATCGATACAGAATCCTCTGCCTTTATTCCAGAACATTGGTATTTAGCGAATGGGCGAACTACATTAGATCCGATCAGTACAAATAACTTATTGGACTTCCCGGTCCCTTCTGTTAAAGCACCTGGAACAAAAGTGCTGATCGAAAAAAATTGGCTAGACAATAATGATTCTTTAGGGCTACGGCCAAATGTTATTTCATTTGTTTTAAAACGAACGACCGTAACAGGTAACGCCTGGCAGGAAAGTCAGCCTATTCTATTGAGCCCTTCTAAACAAAATGCTGATCAATGGCAAACTGAGCTTGACTCGATCATACCTAAAAACGAGACGAGCGCTGTCGCTTTAGCTGCATTCAATAATCGTGGTGAAGACTTCAACTATTCTGCAACTGAAGTCGCTGTCGATCCAAACTATACAGGAACATCTGAAATAAAAGACGGTAAAATCGTCTTGACCAATACGCTAAACAACACTATGAATCTCACTTTTAAAAAGGTCGATGAGCAAGATCAGCCATTAAAAGGCGTCCGATTCAAACTTCTAGATAATAAAGGGCAACAAATCGGTGATATTCAAACATCTGATGAAAATGGTCAAGTGTCATTTACTCAACTAAGAGAAGGTAACTATCAATTAGTGGAAATCGAACCGTTAGCAGGATATCAGCCAATCGAACCTATCCAGTTGACCATTGAGCCAAATTCACATGGTGAACTTATTGTGACAAGTCCTGAGAATTGGACCTATAAAGTGGTCAATAAAAAGATAACCGATACGACGACGAGTTCAAGTGAGAATAAACCAACAACTGAAAATAAACCAACATCAGCTGGACAAATTCCTAAAGCCGGTGAACGCGTACAGTCTTGGCTGTTGATTATTGGAGTTATTCTTATCAGCATTACGGGCATCCTATATTATAAAAATAAACGTAGCCAACCATAATAATTAAAAGGCTTCTCACACCAATACGGACAGTATTTGGAATGAGAAGCCTTTTGATTACTTGTATGAGCGAACAACGGGCGGCGTATAATTCTCAATAAACTGCCCAATCTCCGCTAGATCATCTGAAAAGAAGATTTTTTCTCGATCTGCTTTTGTTAAAAAATCTTCCTCGACCATCTTATCAAAGAAAGCGGCCAGTAGATCATAATAGCCATTTACATTGAAAAAAATGCAGGGATTCTGATGTTCCCCAACTCTTCCCCATGAAACAACTTCAGATATTTCTTCTAATGTCCCTGGTCCTCCTGGCAATGCTAGATAGCAATCAGCTAAATCGATCATCTGTCGTTTTCTCTCATGCATATCTTGCACAATATGCATTTCACTAAGCTGTTGATGAGCCAGCTCACGATCCAATAAAAATGTTGGCATAACACCCACGGCTTCTCCACCAACAGAAAGTACCTCATCTGCCAATATTCCCATCAAACCGACATTTCCGCCTCCGTACACAAGACCATACCCTTGCAGGCCCATCCATTGACCCAATTCTTTTGTTCGTTCTTCATAAATCGATTTGTTCCCTACACTAGCTCCACAATACACAGCCATCTTTTTCATAAAATCTTCACCTGCTCCAATTGACTTTTTATTTCATCTTTTTTACACGCATTCCATCTATGCTTCTTCGATTTTCGTTTGATAGGAAATATCATTGAATGTCCTGAAACGGTATTGATCTGTTTTTTCAATAATTGTAATGCTTGTGTTTGCTAACGGACCGCCTTCGCGCCAATTCGCTTTTGGCTTGCCAATCAATGAATTGATCAATGTGATCAGTAAAACGCCATGAGCCACGATCAAAATCGTTCCATCAGGAAATTCTTCACTTAATTTTTCAATCGTCTCAGTCGATCGTGACACTAATGAGTCGATCGTTTCACCGCCAAAGTTTGATGGATCATATAGATCAGGACGTTGACGTAAATATGACGTCTGCTCATCTGTATGATCGATCTCTGCTCCTTCACGTTTGCCAAATTTGATTTCTCTCAATTTATCATGATAGCGGAGGGTCAAACCATCCAAATACTTATTTTCCTTTAAGATATAATTTGCCGTATCCATCGCTCGTTTTTGTGTACTGACTGCTGCCAAATCAAAACGAACATCACTCAAATAACGTCCTGCTTGAATTGCCTGCTCGATGCCGATCGGTAATAATGGTGAATCGATTTCTCCACCTTGAAACCGTAAACTCAAATTAAGTTCTGTTTTTCCATGTCTGACAAAATAAAAGGTTGTCATTATTCTTCCCTCCATTTATTTTTCACTGCTCATTTATCATACTACAAAAAGTAGCTAGTGCGCTTATGTTTATAAATGATTATTCTACTTAGTTGGTAAAATCGTTATAAATGTAGCACCTTCATATTCTTTAGATTTTACATTGATTTTCCCGCTATGCAATTGAACGATTCGAGCTGCGATGGTTAGACCTAAGCCATTTCCCATCGTATGATGGGAGGCATCACCTTGATAAAACTTATCAAATACATGCCTGCGCTCATAATCACTCATCCCCACTCCGTTATCCTTTACGATTACCTTGATATCACTGCCAAAAGCATAACAGCTAATAGAGATCACTCCATTTTGTTCGGAATACTTGATCGCATTTTTGATCAAGTTCAGCCAAAGTTGTGTCAGTAGTTCCTCATCAGCAACAATAGACATATGAGTCAATTCTAAAGACCAGTCGATATTTTTTTCTTCCCAAAGCTCTTGCAAGAGTAATATACACATGCGCAGCTGCTCATCCAGATAAAACGCTGTTTTTTTCAGTGTCAACTGTTGCTGATTTTCTATTTTTGACAGCAATAAGATGTTCATCGATAGATTACTTAAACGTTCAGTTTCTTCTAAAATAACAGCGACACTTTCTTGTCTTTCTATCTCTGATAAATCAGGATTATTCAGCTGCTTAGCAAATCCGCGGATCGAAACCATTGGTGTCTTGAACTCATGAGAAAAATTAGTGATGAAATCATTATGAACCGTATCAACATTTTTCAATTCTGAAGCCATCGAATTAAAACTATCGATCAAGGCACTCAACTCATTATTTACCGTTGTATTTTCCACATAGATATCAAAATTTCCCTTAGCAATTTCCTCTGTCCCTTTTACTAAATCATTGATCGGCTTTAAAATGCGTTTACTAACGATCATCGAAATAATCGTCCCGATAATGACACAGGAAAACAAAGTGATCCCTAAACGCAGCATTGGATAGCCCGAAAACGACTTGATTATGCCGATTTTCATGAATAGTAAAAAAATCAACCCAGAGATCAAGCTTGTCGAAACCAAAATCAGAAAGATCGTCCAAACAAACTGAATATTTAGCGATTTACGTCTCCTCATGTTTCACCGCCTTATAGCCTAATCCTCGAATAGTCACAAGAGTAAAATCAGGATTATCAGCTGTTTTTTCCCGTAACCGCTTGATATGAACATCGATCGTTCTCTCATCAGCCATGCTATCGATTCCCCAAATATCGTCTAATAATTGTTGTCGTGTAAAAATTTTGTTTGGATAAGACAATAACTTATACAGCAACTGAAATTCTTTTTTCGGTAATTCTTGATAATGCTGATCTGATCGGATCGATAAGCTATTTTTATCGATCGTCGTATTACCTAAATGAATTTTTGCTTCTACTTCGCCATTACTCCTTCTCAACAAAGCTTTGATCCGCAGCAAAAATTCCTCTTCATCGATCGGCTTTACCAAATAATCATCTGTGCCAGAAATAAACCCTTGACGACGATCGATCGGCAGCCCTTTAGCAGTGACCATCATGATCGGCAATTGCGTATCTATTGTTCTAATTTTTTCCGCCGTTTGATATCCATCGAGCTGAGGCATCATTATATCTAAAACTAATAAATCGATTGGCTGTTTCTTTAAAAGCGCTAATGCTTCAACCCCATTTTGAGCTTGAAGTGTCTGATAACCACTTTGGTTTAAGATCGTCACCAATAATTTACGAATATTCTTATCATCTTCTACAACTAAAATCGTAATCATACTTTAGCTTCCTTCATCTCTTTTGTCACTAACTATAGCATAGATTGGAAAGGTATTGGAAATTTTTCATTTGTTCATACTGAGTACATAATTCTTTGATAAACTGAATAAGAATAGGAAGGAGCAGACACGATGTTACAAGTAAAAAATGTGAAAAAAAGCTATACGACCGGCGAATTTACCCAAGTCGCTTTAAATGGGGTAGACATCAATTTTAGAGAAAATGAATTTGTCGCAATCCTTGGACAAAGCGGATCAGGAAAAACCACGCTATTGAATATCATTGGCGGGTTGGATCAATACGACAGCGGTGATTTGATCATCAATGGCAAGTCTACTAAAAATTTTAAAGACGGAGATTGGGATGCCTACCGTAATAATAGCGTTGGCTTTGTTTTTCAAAGTTATAATCTAATCACTCATCTAAGTATTTTAGATAATGTCGAGATGGGGATGACTCTTAGCGGTGTGTCAGCAGATGAGAAAAAGAAACGTGCTGTAGAAGTGTTAGAACGTGTTGGATTGAAAGACCACCTGCATAAAAAGCCCAATCAATTATCCGGCGGTCAAATGCAGCGTGTGGCGATCGCTCGTGCGTTAGCCAACGATCCGGATATCATCTTAGCAGATGAGCCTACAGGAGCCTTAGATACAACGACCAGCGAACAGATCATGGATTTGATCAAAGAGATCGCAGATGACAAATTGGTGATCATGGTTACCCATAATCCTGAGTTAGCTGAACAATATGCAGATAGGATCGTCAATTTCAGAGATGGACATGTATTGCATGACTCAAATCCTTATTTGGAAGCAGAAGACAGTAGTCATTATGAATTGAAAAAAACAAGCATGAGCTTTTTGACTGCCTTAAAGCTTTCAGGAAAAAATATCGCTACTAAAAAATGGCGAACAGGATTGACCGCTTTTGCAGCAAGTATCGGAATCATTGGTATTGCCTTGATCTTAAGCCTGTCCAACGGTTTTCAAAAGCAAATCGATGCTTTTCAAAGTGATGCTTTAGCTGAATTTCCAATCATTGTTTCTCAGCAAGCTGTCAATATGGATGAAGAATCTTTAAGCGAGATGCGGGCAGAAGGTCCTCTGACTAAAAAAGATTTTGTCAAATCGAATGAAGTTTATCTGTATAACCCAGAAGAGAATAGTGTGACACATAAAAATAATATCAATCAAGAATACTTGGATTATTTGAATAAAATCGATGCTGATTCAGTCCGTAGTATCGGCTATACTCGGGTCGTAGGGATGAACTTGCTTCGAAAAGTCGATGATACTGTCTCACCTGTTTCTTTTTCGACTAGCTCATCAGGAACTAGCGGAAGTCAAAGTAGCAGCAGTACTGGTGCAGGAATGACCAGTATGAATGGCGTTGGGCTTTCATCTTATCCAGCACCATTCAAAAAAGGAGAAGAGTCCTATCTTGAAAAAAACTATGATGTTTTAGCAGGTGCTTATCCTAAATCAGATACTGAAATGGTTCTTGTTGTCGATAATAAAAACCGAATCGATGAAAACTCAATGAAAAATCTTGGCTTTGATATAGAAAATATCGACTCGATCAAATTCGATGATATTGTAGGAACTGAACTAAAACTAATCGATAATGATCAATACTATGAAAAAACCAACTTAGGAAATTTCGTTCCTAAAAATAATTATGCAGAAATGTATGATAACGCTGGAATGACACTGAAAATTTCAGCAGTCGTCCGTCAAAAAGAAGATGTGCAAGTAGCAATGTTAGGTCAAGGAATCGCCTACAGTGACACACTTGTTGAAGAGATCATCAATAGAGAAAAAGATTCTGACATCGTCAAAGCACAAAAAGAGACAGATATGAATGTCATGACGATGGAAAAATTTGATTCAGATGGCAAGCAAAACTTCATTGCCTATCTTGGCGGAGATGCTTCACCAATGATGGTTTATATTTATCCAAAAGACTTTGATACAAAAGACCAAATAGTTGATTACTTGGATAAATACAATGATGGCAAAGACAATAAAGATAAAGTTGTTTATACCGACTTAGCCAGCACGGTAACTGAAATGACCGGCGGGATCATGAATGGAATCACTCTTGTCTTAGTTGCTTTTGCTTCTATCTCACTGATCGTTTCGTTGATTATGGTAGGGATCATCACTTACATTTCGGTTCTAGAACGTACAAAAGAAATTGGGGTATTAAGAGCTTTAGGTGCTAGAAAGAAAGACATCACTCGTGTCTTCAACGCTGAAACCTTGATCATCGGTGCATGCTCTGGTTTATTAGGTATCATCATTGCTTATGCGTTGACATTCCCTGTAAATCAAGTTATTGAAAATATGACCAGCCTAACTAATGTGGCACAATTAAATCCGATCCATGCCTTATTATTAGTCGCAATCAGTATCATCTTGACCTTGATCGGTGGAGCTATCCCTGCTAGAATGGCAGCGAAAAAAGATCCTGTAGAAGCATTAAGATCAGAATAAAAGAGAACGAGGTCGGGACAGGAGCATTCAGCTTATTTCCGCAGGAATTACTTCTGTTCTCTCCGTTTATTCGTTTTTAAAGAGACTTGGTTGTAATTCGTAGAATTATGGCCTAGCCTCTTTTTATTTTTTATGTATGATATGCTACTATGGTAAAAAAGAACGGAGGTTGAAAATGGAACTTAAAGAGTATCAACAATGGATCAGTGATTTTTACAAGCAACGCGGCTGGTATGATCTTGAGCCATTTATTCGCGTCGGCTTTTTAGCAGAGGAAACAGGAGAAGTTGCTCGCGCTGTCCGCGCATTAGAGATCGGACGTGATCGTCCTGACGAACCAGATAAAGCAACGGAAGAATGTATTCAAGAATTGACTGAAGAATTAGGGGATGTGCTTGATAACATTTTTATTTTAGCGGATAAATATGATATTCGCTTAGAAAACATTTTAACGTCACACAGAAAAAAATTAGAGGCTCGTTTCAATACTATCAATCAATGAAAGAAGGTCGCTTATGTCAGAAGAAATCATTGTTCGCCCAGTTGAAGAAGCTGACTTTCCTCTGCTGCTTGAAATAGAAAATAGAATTTGGACAAATGAAAATTCGCCCGTACTTCACTATTATGCATCTGTAGAAGAATACAAAGAAAAGGTCTCTGATCGTAGGATTTTTGTTGCAGCTGATGCTCAGAAGGTTCATGGCTTCATTGATGTTCATCATCCTACGCCATTACTTGCACATAAAAAACAGTGGATGCTGGGAATCGGCGTTCATCCTCAAAGTCAATCTTTAGGCATCGGCAAAAAATTATTAGATCATGTAAAAAAAGCTGGTAAAAAAGAGCACATCCATAAACTTTCGCTGCGCGTCATGGGTGCCAATTCTAGAGCGATCCAATTCTATCGAAAAAACGGGTTTATTCAGGAAGGTCTATTCAAAGATGAATTTTTCATTGATGGTCAATTTTGTGATGACTATCAATTTGCCTTTTTTATCGACTAATCTCATTATTCCCTAATTTTAAAACCGCTATCTTAGCGGTTTTCTTTATATTCGCTTGCTGTACTTCAGGTATTCTGTTATTTTTATTAAGGACAAAATATTAGGAGTGTGAAAGTGTGACAAAGAAATTATCGTGGCGTGAATACCTTTATGTAGGGTCTATGCTATTTGGGTTGTTTTTCGGAGCAGGAAATCTGATTTTCCCTGTTCATATGGGGCAAGAAGCAGGGGCAAATATTTTTCTTGCCAATCTTGGCTTTTTGATCACAGGTATCGGTTTGCCTTTTCTAGGTGTCATTGCAATAGGTATTTCTAAAAGCAATGGTGTTTTTGATTTGGCCACTCGAGTAAATAGACGATATGCCGTTGGATTTACTGTACTGCTCTATCTGACGATCGGACCTTTTTTTGCTTTACCTCGTTTAGCAACAACTTCATTTGAAATTGGACTGGCTCCTTTTGTTTCTACCAACCAACAAAAAATATTTTTAGCGATTTTTTCAGCGATTTTCTTTTTGATTGCTTGGGCTTTCTCGCGTAAACCATCAAAACTATTAGATTATGTAGGCAAATTTTTAAATCCCTTATTTCTATTTTTATTAGCTATTTTACTTTTATTTGCCTTTTTGAATCCTTTAGGTAGTATTTCATCTGCTGAAATCGGCAGTGCCTATACAGAAAATCCTTTTTTTAAAGGCTTCACTGAGGGCTACAATACACTGGATGCACTCGCTTCTTTAGCCTTTGGGATCATTATTGTTTCAACGATCAAAGGAATGGGTGTTGAAAAGCCGAATGACATAGCAAAAGACACGATCAAATCTGGTGCGGTCAGTATTATTTTGATGGGAATTATCTATACCCTATTATCTTACATGGGAACGATGAGCTTAGGTGGATTTCCACTTAGTGAAAATGGCGGCATCGCATTAGCTCAAATCGCCAACCATTATTTGGGGAATTTAGGGAGTATTCTACTTGCCTTTATCGTTATACTAGCTTGCTTAAAGACAGCGATCGGTCTGATCACTGCCTTCTCTGAAACGTTTGCTGAGCTTTTTCCAAAAAGATCGTATGCATTCTATATTGCAGCTGCTAGTATTTTACCTTGCTTATTCGCAAATGTCGGCTTAACAAATATCATTCAGTTTTCAATTCCTGTCCTGATGTTTATCTATCCTTTAGCTATGACCTTGATGCTTTTGGTTATTCTCAGCCCTTTGTTCCGTCATCGCCAAGAGGTGTATCAGACAACGACTTACGTTACTTTGTTGGCTGCTTTATTAGATGCTTTAAATAGTGCTCCTGATTCCTTTAAAAATCTTGGTTTTGTGACTGCGATTTTAGATGCAGCAAATGCTTATCTTCCATTATTTACGATCGGAATGGGCTGGGTAGTTCCCGCAATCCTTGGGTTTATTATCGGTATTTTCTGGACGATGATCAAGAAAACACCGTTAGCTGAATAAAAACATAAGTCTAAAGTATAGCTCTTTGAGTTATATTTTAGACTTTTTCATTTTGGATAAAAATAGGACAAAACCATACTTGTACTCTCATTCCTTATTTAAAGAGCGACAATATCTACTTGGATCAGTTAAAACTATTTTTAAGATTGGTAAAATACTGAAATCGCTCTACAACAAAAGAACCCTCTTTCCATTTTTTGATAACTTATCTTTTTGACTTCTTAATGCTTTATTTTCCAGAAATATCGTTCATTTGTTTTTATCTTTTGTTCATATTTCCGCGAAAGCTCAGCTTTTTGTTAAGGATGCATCACTAAGTGTTTCAGCTCCATCGTCTTAGCTGACAAGTCTACCCTAAATACAGTAGAATAAGGGCAAGGAAGTGATAAACATGCTTTATGAAGAATTGATGATGGATTCAGGTGTATTGACAAAGTTTGAGCTTTTCAAACGAATCACACAAATCAATCAGCCTGATATCTCAATTACTCAATTATCGGAAGAAAAATCATTGAATTATCAACAAACTTTTATCATCTTAAATGAAATCAATAATGATTTATTGAAAATAACGAAAACACACCCTTCTATTTTAAAAAAAGCTGGTAAAATCGATAGTACAAAATTACTCGTCACGATTGACGAATATCGCTACTTTTTATTAAAAAAGTCCGTACCATTTCAATTCATCCTGTATTTTTTAAATCATGAAGAACCTAGTATAGATGACTTTTGTCAACGTTATTTCGTCAGCCGTTCTACCGTTTCCAGAAAGATGCTGCCGTTAAAGAAGCATGTAAAACAATTCAACTTACGCTTTGGTTATACTGAAGCAAATTTGATTGGCGATGAACGTGCTGTTCGAGTAGCTCTTTTTAATGCGCTTTGGTTAGGAACGAGAGGTACAGCATGGCCCTTTGAGAGTGTGGCTTTTGAAGACGCTGAGCGTTTAGCTGGCGCTTATGCTGAATACTTTCCTTTGTCTAGAACATATCTCGGTGCCAAAGAACTGACCTATTTTGCCGCAATTTTTCTGTGCCGGACACGGAAAAAGTTTTTTGTTCCTTATGATAGTCGCTATGACTTTTTGATGATGGACAATCCTTATTATGATTTTGAGCGTTTAAATAAAGAACTTGGTGCAGAGCAAACTCTTTCATTTGAACAAAGTAAAGGGGAGAGCAGTTTCATTTTCTTTCTGGCCCACTATGCTCCTTTTTATACGCTGGATGATGATCCTTCATTATTTCAAACACTCCATGATTTTTCAACTCGACCGAATCTCGTGTACGATATCGTCTCTGAATTTCTAGACTACGCGAAACACAACATCTTTAAAAATGAACCTGAAGCACTGGATAATTCCATCATCATTGGTAATTTATTGAATGTGATGTTTGCCTTTTATACCCTACGTCAACCTTTCCCTAATCTGGAAAAACTTGTTGAAGCTCCTAAAACACGCAGTAAAGCGGATCAATTCCTGGAAACAAAAATTCACTTATTTTTTGAAGAAAAGTCTCAGGAAAAAGGGAGCAAATTCATTTACACGATCAAAAAACCGCTTGTTAATGCCTTTAAAAACATTTTACTGCCGATCTATGATAAACCAAAACACGCTGAACATTTAAAAGTGGGTGTGGCATTTGAGCATAATTTTCTTTTGGTCAGTAAGATCTATCAGTTCCTGAATGATCTAGGTTTTGTTGATGCAGCCCCTTACAAAGAAGAATTGAACGACGAGTATGACCTCGTTATCAGCTCTTCTCTATTACCTAGAAAAAAGACACCTGATTTACCTCTTTATTTCTGGGATCTTTCGTATAAGGAAGAAGAGTTAGCTGATTTGTATCGTGTTTTACAGCAGTTGTTTGAGCAAAAAAATATTGTAGAAGATTGATCTTTCTTTTATTCTGAAGAAAAGAGCCTGACTTTTGACCATCCTTTATAACAATAAAAGTCCCGAACAAAACTAGAAAACTGTTTTGTTCAGGACTTTTATTATTCATATTTTACTTCCATTAAATATAAGCCTTCCGGATTTGCTGTTGGTCCAGCAAAATTTCGATCCTTTGCAGCCAATATTTGCGGGATCGTTGTTTCATCAATGCGTCCTGATCCCATCTTAAGCAATGTACCAACTAAAATACGGATCATTTTATATAAGAAACCATCTCCGCGAAATGTAAAAATCAATTCATTTTCTGCTTCATTTACTTCAAGCTTCGCCTCATAAATCGTTCGAACTTTATCTTCGATTTCCGTACCTGAGGCACAAAATGAGGTAAAATCATGCGTTCCTAATAAATCAGGTAACGCTCGACGTATTTTATTTACATCGACCGGATACATAAAATGAGTTGCATAAAATCGCTTAAACGGACTTCTTGGTTTGCCAATATCTACACGGAAGCAATAGGTTTTTTCTACGACATGATAACGTGCATGAAAATCCTCCGGCACGATTTCTATGCTTTTCACCGCAATATCTTTCGGTGTTTGTGTATCCAATGCATAACGCATTTTTTCTAAATCACGTGTTTGATCATAATCAAAATGAATGACTTGACCTTCGGCATGGACTCCAGCATCTGTCCGACCTGAACCAAAAATCGTGATCGTTTTGCCATTGTTTATTCTTCGCAATGTGTTTTCAAATTCTCCTTGGACGGTTCGTTTATCTGGTTGAATCTGAAATCCATTAAAATTTGTTCCATCATAAGCAATCACTGCTTTGTAACGCGGCATTTCTTTTCCACCTTTACTTCTAACTTCTGATAAAAATCAAGACTGCTGTTAAGACCCCAAAAGCCAGCATTACAATGGTATCATTCAAATGCCAATGTAAAATCCGATATTTTGTCCGTCCTTCTCCACCTTGATAGCCTCTTGCTTCCATTGCCGTAGCTAAATCTTCTGCTCGATTAAAGCTGCTGACAAATAATGGAATCAATAAAGGTACGATTGCCTTCATCTTTTGAATCAAGCTTCCTTCACCGAAGTCGACTCCTCTGGCACGTTGGGCGTTCATGATTTTTTCTGTTTCATCCATCAATGTCGGTACAAATCGCAAAGCAATCGACAACATCAATGATACTTCATGAACAGGAAAACGAACTACTTTTAACGGACGCAGTAGATATTCGATCGCGTCTGATAAATCAAGCGGCGGTGTCGTCAATGTCAATAAGGTCGACATGAAAATGATCAGCACAAAGCGGCAAAAAATGAATAAGCCATTGATCACACCAAACTCAGTGACGGTGAAAATTCCCCATTTGAAGTAAACTTCTCCTCCTTGGGTAAACAACATCTGCAATGCCACAGTAAAGAGAATCAGCCAAATCAGTGGTTTGATACCACGAATAAAGAAGCGAATATTGACTTTCGATAAAAAGATCGCAAACAGCGTAAATACAGCTAATACTGTGTACGTCTGCCAATTATTCGCCAAGAAGATGATCCCAATAAAATAAAAGCTGGCAATCAGTTTCGCCCTTGGGTCCATTGTGTGTATAAATGAATCCCCCGGAATGTAGCGTCCAAAAATCAATTTATTCATCACAGGTCAACACCTGCCTTCAACTCTTCTAACAAATCATCTGCTAATGCCTCTGCTGTTAAAGGTAACGTGTCAAATGACATTCCTTTAGCTATCAGCTTTTCTGCGAAACTAGCAGCTGTAGGTACACCTAATTGTTTTTCCTTCAGCCAGTCGATATCTTCAAATACACTTTGCGGAGTCCCATCTTTAACGATTTTCCCCTTTTCAAGAACGAGCACATGGTCTGCATAATTAGCTACATCATCCATTAAATGAGTGACTAAAACGATCGTCATCCCACGTTCTTCATGTAGCTTTTGGAACATTCCCATCATTTCTTTACGCCCTTGAGGATCTAAACCAGCTGTGGGTTCATCTAAAACCAGAATTTCAGGCTCCATCGCTAAAACCCCGGCAATTGCGACACGACGCATTTGACCGCCAGAAAGTTCAAATGGTGAACGCTCTAAATAGCTTTCATCCAGACCAACAAGCGTCAGCATTTCTTTTGCTAATCGTTTTCCTTCTTCGTCGCTCACACCAAAATTTTTAGGGCCAAAAGCGATGTCCCTTTCAACAGTTTCTTCAAACAATTGTGCTTCTGGAAATTGAAAAACAATGCCGACTTTTTTACGGATAGGTTTTAAATTTTTATTATTCGTTTCAGGTAATATCGTCCGATCACCGATCATCACTTTCCCTTTTGTTGGCTTAACAAGTGCATTTAAATGCTGAAGCAACGTCGATTTCCCACTACCTGTATGCCCAACGATCGCTGTGTATGAGCCTTCTTTTATCGTAAGATTCAAATCAAATAAAGCACGTTGTTCAAATGGTGTATTTGGCTGGTACGTAAAATCTACTTGTTCAAAACGGATGTCCATAGCCAGTCCACCATCCTTTCTTCAGTCAAATATTCATCAGGTACAGCAACGCCACGATCTTTTAAAGCAATTTTCAATTTTTCCGGAAATGGTAAATCAAGACCCATTTGGACTAACTCCGTTCCTGCAGAAAAAATATCAGCAGGAGTTCCTTCTTTGACTAGCTTCCCTTGCTTCATGACCAAGATTCTATTCGCATTAGCGGCTTCATCAATATCATGAGTAATCGAAATAACGGTTAGATTGCTTGCTTCTTTGATTTTTTTGATCGTCGAGATCACTTCTTCCCGACCTTCCGGATCAAGCATACTAGTTGCCTCATCCAAGATAATAATATCTGGACGCAAAGCAACAACGCCCGCAATTGCTACACGTTGTTTTTGACCGCCAGATAAACGAGCTGGTTCACGAGTGGCGAAGGAATCCATCCGCACCTTCTCAAGAGCATCCTTCACTCTGATCACCATTTCCTCACGCGGAATCCCTTGATTTTCCAAACCAAAGGCTACATCATCTTCTACTGTCGAGCCAACAAACTGGTTGTCAGGATTTTGGAAAACCATCCCCACCATTCGTCTGATTTCCCATACATTGTCCTCGTTCAATTCTTTACCACCAACTGAAATACTGCCCGCTTCCGGCAATAACAGTCCATTGATCGTTTTGGCCAACGTAGATTTTCCTGAACCATTATGCCCAATAATTGCTATCCACTCACCTTGTTGGATGGAAAAAGATACATCATTCAAAGCGGGAGAAGCCTCTTCTGGTTGATAGCTAAATTCAATATTTTTTAATTCAATTATCGGTTGCATCGCGTACTCCCTCAATTATTTAGTCTTACTAACACTAACAAAAAATCAGTGCTTTTTCAATCAAATCTTCTTTTATTTACGCTATTTTCTATTATAACAAAAGAAGCTGCAATATGGGAATTCTAATCTGTCAAGACAGGAATATTTATGTATTTTTTTGTCTCGTAAGCAAAAAAGATTGAAACATCTAGCAAAATGGTTTCAATCTTTCTGATTCATTATATTCTCAAGAATTCTGCTGCAAGTATTCAAATGCATACTGTGCATAAAGCTCCGCACCGATCGCCATTGCATTCTCATCTACATTGAAACGCCCATGATGATGTGCCCATTGCGTATCCTTTTCGGGATTTCCACAGCCTACCAGAGCAAAACAACCAGGAGTACGCTCCGTGAAATAACTAAAGTCTTCACCACCAGTAGTTGGCGGCTCTTGGATCAATGCTTGCTCGCCAAAGTTTTCTTTGATCACGGCTTGAGCAAAGAGAGCGTCTTTTTCATCATTGATCACCGGTAGTGTGCCATGATCATAAACAAGGTCGGCAGTACCGCCATACATCGCTGCTGTCTGCTCTGCAAAGCGTCTTAACGCATTCTCTACACGATCACGAGTCTCAATGCTAAAACAGCGTACAGTCCCTTCTAAGCGTGCATTTTCAGCAATCACATTAAAACGAGTTCCGACATCCATTTTTCCTACCGTCACAACAACAGGATCTAGCGGATTTGTCTCTCTTGAAACAACTGACTGCACATTCATCACAAAGGAAGAAGCAATCAACGCTGCATCTACACATGCATCCGGCATAGCACCATGACCACCCCGACCTTTAAAATCGACGGAAAAAATATCAGCCGAAGCAAACGACGAGCCCACCACACAAGAGGCTATTCCTGAAAGCATCTGTGACCAGATATGGATGCCGAATACATTATCTACATTATCAACAGCCCCTTGTTCAACCATTGCTTTCGCTCCTTGAGCATTTTCCTCTGATGGTTGAAAAATAAAGCGAACAGTCCCCTTTATCTCTGACTGAACCTCTTTCAATGCTTTTGCTGCTGTTAAGAGCATTGCAGTATGCGCATCATGTCCACAGGCATGCATTTTTCCTTCTTCTAATGATTTATATGGCAATTCATCATTCAGCTCCTGAACTGGTAATGCATCCATATCAGCTCTTAAGGCAACCGTTTTACCAGCTTTCCCACCAACAAGCTCTGCAATGATCCCTGTTGGTTCGGTTTTACGATAAGGAATACCAAGTTGATCGAGTACTTCAGCAACCTTATCAGTCGTTCTAAATTCTTCAAATTGCAATTCTGGATGTTGATGGAGATCTCTTCTAAACTCAATCATTGTAGGTGTATATTTTCCAATCAACGCTTTTAACTGTTCCATACTATCATTCACTCCTATAAGCTTAATAAAATACTTGAAAAAATTCCTGCTAAAATCACAGAAACAATCGTCACTGTGATGAAACCTGCTACTAACATCGGCGGCATCATATGACGCGTCAACGCTTCTATTTCCTTTTCATCTTCTGTTAGCGACTGGATGACTTCGTTAGTAATAATATAGTCTGCCGGAAATCCGTAAAGTGCTGTTAAAGACACTGCAAAGGCCATTTCTTTACTAACACCTAATATCTTACCCACAATTGCAGAAAAAAGATACATACCCGCTACACCAATAATAATGATTCCTACCATCGGTAAAAGCAGCTCTTCCAACATTTCAGGTGTTGCCTTTTTTAAGCCATCAAAAATAAAGAGCATCAATCCTAAAATAGCAAAACCAAAGCTATTTGCTTGTTTCAAAGGCTGCTTTTCTAAAAAGCCTAAAGTAGAAGCGATAACACCAAAAAATAGACAGAGAACAAAAGGGCTGATCGAAACAAAGGAACTGCACCAAACAGATACATAGTATGCAGCCAAAGCCACACAAGCCAAGCGAAAAATACGTGAAAAATCTGTATGATATTTTTTAGGGACTTTTTTGAATAATTTAGGAATCGTTTCATCCTCTATAATAGTGTCTTTTAAAGAACTTTTCTTTTGCTCATTTAGCGGCTGCCATTGTCCATTACGATATTTTTCGAGCATTCGCTTTCCTTCCTTCTTTAACATGATGGAGGTTAAAGGATAGCCAGCGAAGCCCTGCATCACATAAATCAGAATAGCTAATACTGATAATGAGGTCAATCCAGCGGTCTGCGCTGCCTCAGACATAATCAAAGATGAAACTACTCCTCCTACTAATGGCGGAACTGCTACTAAAACTGTTTCTAAATCAAATATAAAAGAACCGACAGTCAATAACAAGACAACGATTCCCGTGATTCCTGATAAGGTGATCACGATCGTTTTCCATTGATTGCCCAGTTCCTTGATCGATAATAGTGTGCCCATATTCGTAATCAATAAATACATCAATAATGTTGCTACTACAGGTGGGATCCCCGCAATTTCAACAATATTTTTTGGAAAAAATGTCCAATACCCTACAACAAATAGCACAGCACACACGAAAACTGATGAAACCCAAGCTTTTGTTTTACTTGAAATGATATCACCAATATATAAAATACCCATTACTAATGTAAAAGCCGTCATTTGCGCCATATTATTCCCCTTTCTCACATTATTTTTCAGAAAATTCTGATTAAACAAAGTATACTAAAAATAACACTTATGCGCAATAAGATGACAAAAAATACTATTTAGTTTTATAAACACAAAAAAACCCCAAGAAAGTTCCTAGGGCAAAAAAATACACCTTATACTATGATGAGTGCTTCTCTGCTGAATATGCATTCAGCAGAGAAAGCGTTGAGCTAGACTAGGAGTCGCCTCCAACATCATAACACTCTAAAAGAATCATCTATAAAGTGACGGTATAGTTTGATTATTTAACAAATTCAATAATTACCATTGGCGCTGCATCTCCGCGTCTTGGTTCTGTCTTCAAGATACGAGTGTAACCACCTTGACGTTCAGCATAACGAGGTGCTAAATCATTGAATAGTTTTTGTAAAGCTGATTCAACAACAATAGCTTCGTTTTCTTCACGTACGCTGGCAACTTCATTGCGTACAAATGTCGCTGCTTGACGACGAGCATGAAGATCTCCACGTTTGCCTAATGTAATCATTTTTTCTGTAGTTGAACGAATTTCTTTCGCACGAGCTTCAGTTGTAACGATACGTTCGTTGATAATTAAATCAGTAGTTAAGTCACGCAACATTGCCTTACGTTGGCTTGATGTGCGTCCTAATTTACGATAACCCACGTTGGTTTTCCTCCTTCGTAAAAAGTATTAATCGTCTTTACGTAAGCCTAAACCTAAATCATGCAATTTCAGTTTAACCTCTTCAAGAGATTTACGACCTAAATTACGTACTTTGATCATTTCTGGTTCAGATTTATTTGTAAGTTCTTGTACAGTGTTGATACCTGCACGTTTTAGACAGTTGTATGAACGAACAGACAAGTCTAGTTCTTCGATGGTCATTTCCAACATTTTTTCTTTTTGTGTTTCTTCTTTTTCAACCATGATTTCAGCATTTTTTGCTTCGTCAGTAAGGTTTACAAAGATGTCTAAATGCTCAGTCATGATCTTAGCAGCTAAGCTAAGAGCTTCTTGAGGAATGATTGAACCATCAGTCCATATTTCCATTGTTAATTTGTCGAAGTCATCACGACGACCAACACGAGTGTTTTCTACTTGGTAGTTCACACGGCGAACTGGCGTATAGATGGAATCAACAGGGAGCACACCGATCGGCATATCTTCCTTTTTGTTTTCGTCTGCTTGAACATAGCCACGACCAGGTTTCACTGTTAAGCGAGCGTGGAAAGTAGCTCCTTCAGAGACACTACAGATAACTAAATCTTTATTCAAGATCTCAACATCGCTGTCAACGATAATATCGCCAGCAGTTACTGTAGCAGGTCCTGTAATATCGATCTCAAGGGTTTTCTCTTCTTCTGCATAAAGCTTCAAAGCTAGACCTTTGATATTCAAAATGATTTGCGTTACGTCTTCTCTAACACCTTTAATTGTAGAAAATTCATGCAGCACTCCATCGATTTGAATATTGGTAATAGCAGCTCCTGGTAAAGAAGATAATAAAATACGACGTAGAGAATTACCTAAAGTAGTCCCGTAACCTCTTTCCAGCGGTTCAACGACGAACTTGCCATAATCTCTATTTTCATCAATTTTTTCGATTCTTGGTTTTTCAAATTCAATCATTCTTATCTATACCCCTTTCAAAACGAAAAGTGTCTTGTTCAATGACGTTCTTGATTCAAACTCAGAATGAGTGGCACTCATTAAACACGACGGCGTTTTGGAGGGCGGCATCCATTATGAGGAACTGGAGTCACGTCACGAATTGCAGTCACTTCTAAACCTGTTGCTTGCAATGAACGAATCGCTGCTTCACGTCCAGAACCTGGTCCTTTAACTGTTACATCAACAGTTTTAAGTCCGTGTTCTTGTGCTGCTTTAGTTGCAGCTTCTGCGGCCATTTGAGCTGCAAACGGTGTTGATTTTTTGCTTCCTTTAAAACCTAATGATCCTGCTGATGACCATGCTAACGCATTTCCATGAGTATCAGTAATCATTACAATTGTATTATTGAATGTAGAGTGGATATGTGCAATCCCAGATTCTATATTCTTTTTCACACGGCGTTTACGACTAACTTTTTTTGCTGCCATGAAGATCTAACCTCCTTCACTTAGGAATTATTTTTTCTTGCCTGCTACAGTACGAGCTGGGCCTTTACGAGTACGTGCATTATTTTTCGTGTTTTGTCCACGAGTTGGTAATCCACGACGATGACGAATTCCACGGTAAGAACCGATTTCCATCAAACGTTTGATGTTCAAGTTCACTTCACGACGAAGATCCCCTTCAACTTTTAACTTATCAATTTCCGCACGGATCGCATCTGTTTGTTCGTTTGTTAAGTCACGAACGCGAATATCTTCAGATACACCAACGTTTGCTAATACTTGTTTAGCTGTAGTGTTTCCAATACCATAAATATAAGTAAGAGAAATTACTACACGTTTATCACGAGGGATGTCTACTCCTGCAATACGAGCCATTCTACGTTACACCTCCTATTATCCTTGACGTTGTTTATGTTTTGGATTTGCTGGGCAAATGACCATAACACGTCCTTTACGGCGAATTACTTTACAATGTTCACACATTGGTTTTACTGATGGTCTTACTTTCATGATAATACCTCCCTGAATTTTACGGAGTACAATTATTTAAAGCGATAAGTGATTCGACCACGAGTTAAATCATAAGGAGATAACTCTACAGTCACTTTATCTCCAGGCAAAATTCGAATATAGTGCATACGGATTTTACCGGAAACAGTAGCAAGAACTTGGTGTCCATTTTCTAGTTCAACTTTAAACATTGCATTCGGCAAAGTTTCGACGACTGTACCTTCGACTTCAATCATATCTTCTTTAGCCACGCACAGTACCTCCTTGTACTTGTTTCGCATTTTCACACGATAAAATGGCGGAAACTTCAGCTCCCACCTAGAATTTTCAATTAAACTTCCACAAAAAGGTAGAAGTCGGACTGATACATTCTATCATAATTTATTCTATTTGGCAAGAGAATCTGAATCATACACAAATGGTAAGCTTGTGGCAATTCAAGTACTATCTTTTTTCAATGATTTCTTTCACTTCAGAAAAAACAGTATCGATCTCGCGATTCCCATCTATTGTGTGCAGTACGTTTTTAGCTTTATAAAAATCTAAAATCGGTGCACTGCTTTTGATGTTGACAGCCAGACGGTTTTTGACCGTTTCAGGCTTATCATCTTCTCTTTGATAAAAATCATGTCCGCCGCAACGATCACATGTTCCTTCCACTGCTGGAGGATTGAAAATTTTATGATAAGTTGCTCCGCATGTACGGCAGATAAAACGGCCGGCCAAGCGATCAACCAACACATCTTCTTCTACATGGATGTCGATGACTGCATCGATTTTTTTATTTAATTCTTGTAACATTTTATCTAATGCTTCTGCCTGATCCAGCGTCCGTGGAAAACCATCTAATAAAAAGCCTTTATCAGTATCTGGTTCAGCCAAACGTTCTTTGACGATACCGTTTGTAACATCGTCTGGAACCAAAGCACCTTTATCGATATAAGATTTCGCTTCTAAGCCAAGAGCAGTTTCGTTTTTCATTGCGGCACGGAACATATCTCCAGTAGAAATATGCGGAATACCGTAAGTATCAACGATTTTCTCTGCTTGAGTTCCTTTGCCTGCTCCAGGCAATCCCATTAAAATGAGGTTCATTTCTTTTCCTCCTAATTTTAAAGGCTGGCTTATGAAGCTAGCCTATGGTGAGAATCAAGGTCGAGACGGAAGTGCTTCATTTCAAGAAACAACGTTACTTCCAAGAAAGCTACTTCTGTCACGCCACTTAAGGTAGAGAGAAAAACTTGCGTCTTGTCTCAGTACATGATTCTTACTTATTGATAAAGCCAACATATTGACGTTTCAACATTAAACCTTCTAATTGTTTCGCTGTCTCTAATGCAACACCTATCACAATCAGTAAGCTAGTTCCCCCAAGACCGATAGATTGCGGTAATTGCCAGACCATTTGAGCAATGATCGGTAATAATGCAACTAATCCTAGGAAAATAGAACCGACAACACTTAGTCTCATTAACATTCCAGAGATATATTCTTCTGTCCCTTTACCTGGTCGTACGCTTGGAATATAACTTCCTTGCTTTTGTAAGTTCTCCGCTAATTTCTCAGGGTTTACTTGAACAAAGGCATAGAAGAAAGTGAAAGCAACGATCAGTACAGTATAAATAATCGCACCTGGAACGGTATTGTAACTAAAAATTTGTGTCATAATATCATACCAGCCTTCGCCAGAATAATTTTTAGAAAACGCCTGTAAAACAGCGTTTGGTGTCGCAATCAATGAACTTGCAAAGATAACTGGAATAACACCAGCAGCATTTACTTTTAACGGTAAATAACTACTTGTTGGTGCACCAGAGACACGTTTTGTATATTGGATCGGAATTTTGCGTTCTGCTTGTTGGAAGAAGGTCACTAATGTAACCACGATTAAAATCGCAATAATTAAAATCACAATAAAAATCACAGACTGCCAAATTCTAGAAGATTCGATATTGATAAAGTAATCTTCAATGATTTCTTTGATCCCTGCTGGGACTCTTGAAATGATCCCTGCAAAAATGATCATCGAAACGCCATTGCCGATTCCTTTTTCAGTAATTTGTTCTCCTAACCAAGTAACAAACATCGTACCACCAGTTAAAATCACAGCGATCGTTACAAAAGTTCCGATGCTAGGATTTTTTACGATCCCAACTGAACTTAATTGGTTGAAACCAGCAGTGATCCCCATTGACTGAGCGATCCCCAAGACGATCGTTAAATATCTTGTTGCCTGATTCAACTTCTTACGTCCAACTTCACCTTGTTTTGACCATTCTACAAATTTCGGTATGATATCCATTTGTAAGAGTTGAATAATGATAGATGCTGTAATGTACGGTGAAACCCCCATCGAAAAGATCGAGAAGTTTTGCATCGCACTACCGCTGACCATATTCAGCATGTTTAAAAATGGTAAATTGCTTAAGTCTTGCAATCCTTTTGCATTTACGCCAGGTACTGTAATATGAGCACCTAAACGAAATACAAAAAGAATGAATACAGTAAACAAAATTTTTGATCTAATGTCTTTGACTTTAAAAGCATCTTTTAACAGTTTAAACATTAGATCACCTCGATTGATCCACCAGCTGCAACAATTGCTTCCTCTGCTGCTTTAGAGAATTTAGCTGCTTTCACAGTTAATTTTTTAGTTAATTCACCGTTAGCAAGAACTTTGATCCCAGCTTTTTCGTTTTTAACGATTCCAGCTTCGATCAGTCCTGCAGGTGTAACTTCAGTTCCATCTTCGAAACGATTTAAGACATCTAAGTTGATGACTGCGTAATCTTTACGGTTGATGTTCGTGAAGCCGCGTTTTGGTAAACGACGGAATAATGGAGTTTGACCCCCTTCAAATCCTAAACGTACACCGCCGCCTGAACGAGCTTTTTGCCCTTTTTGTCCGCGACCGGCTGTTTTACCATTACCAGATGAAGTACCACGTCCAACACGGTTACGTACTTGGCGTGAACCTTCAGCAGGTTTCAATTCATGAAGTTTCATTGGTTTGGCACCTCCTTAAACAATGTACTATTGTAAATTAAACTTCTTCAACGTCCACTAAGTGTGAAACAGTGTTGATCATACCTTTGATTGCTTCATTCGCAGGTTTCACAACAGAGCTGTTTACTTTTCCTAAACCTAATGCTTTAACTGTATCTTTTTGGTTTTGAGGACGTCCGATCACGCTGCGTTTTAATGTAACTTTTAATTCAGCCATTCTTATGTCCTCCTTATCCTAAAATTTCTTCTACAGATTTACCGCGAAGTGCTGCCACTTCTTCGGCACGTTTTAATTGTTTCAACCCTTCAACTGTTGCGCGAACAACGTTGATCGGTGTGTTTGAACCTAATGATTTTGATGTAATATCTGCTACACCAGCTAATTCCAATACGGCACGAACTGGTCCACCAGCGGCTACCCCAGAACCTTCTACTGCAGGTTTCATAAGGATACGGCCACCACCAAATACCCCAATCACTTCGTGAGGGATAGTCGAACCAACCATAGGCACTTCAACTAAGTTTTTCTTCGCGTCTTCAATTGCTTTACGGATCGCTTCTGGTACTTCTTGTGCTTTACCAGTACCAAAACCAACGTGTCCGTTTTTATCTCCCACAACAACTAAAGCAGCAAAACGTAGACGACGTCCACCTTTAACAACTTTTGTTACACGGTTGATCGCAACTACGCGGTCTTCTAATTCCAAGTGTTTTGGATCAATATAAACCATGAATGGTGTTCCTCCTTCTCCTAAAATTCTAGTCCATTTTCACGTGCTGCTTCAGCTAAAGCTTGCACACGGCCATGGTAAAGGTATCCACCACGGTCAAAGACTACTACTTTGATGTCTTTTGCAGCGGCACGTTCAGCAATTAATTTACCAACAGCTGCAGCTGTTTCTGTTTTGTTTCCACCTGAAATTTCTTTATCTAAGGCAGAGGCACTTGCTAGCGTTACACCCGCTACGTCATCAATGATTTGCGCGTAGATGTTTTTGTTAGAACGAAAAACGTTCAAGCGTGGGCACTCAGCAGTACCAGAGATTTTGTTACGTACACGGCGATGTCTCTTTTGACGTGTTTTGTTTTTATCTGGTTTTGTAATCACAATTGTCACCTCTTTAATTTTATTGGACCACCATTTCAGGCAATCAACGAGTTGCGGAAAATAGAAGCTGTGACACAAGTAAAATCTCTTTTAATGAAGGCAAGCTTCATCAAAACAGCTTTTTCTTGTTGCTCGCTTCTAAGCGATTTCCCTATACATCTCTTATTATTTACCAGTTTTACCTTCTTTACGGCGTACGAATTCACCAACATAGCGGATTCCTTTGCCTTTATAAGGTTCTGGAGGACGAACGCCACGGATGTTCGCTGCTAATTCACCAACGTGTTCTTTGTTAGCGCCTTTAACAACTACTTGTGTGTTCGAAGGTACTTCTACAGTTACACCAGCTGGTGGTGTGATTTCTACTGGATGAGAGTACCCAACGTTAAGAACTAATTTAGTCCCTTGCATTTGAGCACGGTACCCAACCCCGATAAGTTCAAGTCCTTTTTCAAAACCTGTACTTACACCAACGACCATGTTATTGAAGTTGGCACGAGTTGTTCCGTGGATTGTTTTCATTTCTTTGCTATCGTTTGGACGAGTGAAAGTTACTACGTTTCCATCGATATTCATTGTGATATCAGCAGAAAATTCACGAGTCAATTCACCTTTAGGTCCTTTTACAGTAATGTTGTTTCCTTCTTGTTTGACTTCTACGCCAGCAGGAAGTTCAACGATTTTATTACCAATACGGCTCACTTAGAGACACCTCCTTGTGTGTTTTTTTAAATTACCATACGTAGGCGATTACTTCGCCGCCGATGTTTTTAGCTCTCGCTTCTTTATCAGTGATAACACCTTCAGAAGTTGAGATGATCGCGATTCCTAGACCGTTTAATACTTTAGGCACTTCGTCAGATTTGACATAAGCACGTAAACCTGGTTTAGAAATACGTTTTAAGTTAGTGATAACACGCTCTTCGTTTTTACCATATTTAAGGAAAACACGGATCACGCCTTGTTTGTCATCTTCGATATATTCTACATCGCGTACGAAACCTTCACGTTTCAGGATCTCAGCGATATCACGTTTGATTTTTGATGCAGGCACTTCTAAGCTTTCATGTTTAACCATGTTAGCGTTACGAATGCGAGTTAGAAAATCTGCAATTGGATCTGTCATGACCATTGAACTATTTACCTCCTTTATGCGAGTTTACTTGTTTACCAGCTAGCTTTCTTCACGCCGGGAATTTGACCTTTATAGGCAAGTTCGCGGAAGCAAATACGGCAAAGATGAAATTTACGATAAACTGAATGTGGACGTCCGCAACGTTCACAACGAGTATAAGCTTGTGTTGAATGTTTAGCCGGGCGTTTGTTTTTAGCAATCATTGATTTTTTAGCCACGTAGTTCGCCTCCTTATTTTATTTTTGGAATGGCATACCTAATTGTGCTAACAACTCACGAGATTCTTCATCTGTGTTTGCTGTTGTTACAATAACGATGTCCATGCCGCGTACTTTATCTACTAAATCATAATCAACTTCTGGGAAGATCAATTGTTCTTTAATACCTAAAGTGTAGTTACCACGTCCATCAAAGGCTTTTTTGCTTACACCGTGGAAGTCACGTACACGAGGTAGAGAAACAGATACTAATTTATCTAAAAATTCGTACATTCTTTCACCACGTAAAGTAACTTTCGCACCGATCGGCATACCTTCACGAAGACGGAAACCAGCGATTGATTTCTTAGCTTTTGTGATCAATGGTTTTTGACCTGTGATCAACGCTAATTCTTCAACAGCTTTATCTAAGTTTTTTGCGTTTGATACAGCATCGCCCACACCCATGTTGATAACGATTTTATCAACTTTTGGTGTTTGCATAACTGAACTATAATTAAATTTTTCCACTAATGCTGGAGTAATTTCTTTAATATATTTTTCTTTCAGGCGGTTCATTTAGTAAGCCCCTCCTTCCTTTTAATCTATTTATCTAAGACTTCACCGGTTTTTTTAGAAACACGGACTTTTTTACCATCGACTTCTTTATAACCTACACGACCAGCTACTCCTGTACCGTCAATTACCATCACGTTAGATACATGAATCGGCGCTTCGACTTCCAAGATGCCGCCTTGCGGTGCTGCTTGGTTAGGTTTTTGGTGTTTTTTCATGATGTTGACACCTTCAACGATGACTTTGTCTTTTTTAGGAAACGCTGCTAATACAACGCCTTCTTTATTTTTGTCTTTACCAGTGATAACTTTTACTTTATCGCCTTTTTTAACAAACATTATAGTTTCGCACCTCCTTTGATACGCGTCCTGATTATAATACTTCTGGTGCTAGAGAAACGATCTTCATGAAGTTGTTTTCACGTAATTCACGTGCAACAGGACCGAAGATACGAGTTCCACGCGGGCTCTTATCGTCACGGATAATCACCGCAGCATTTTCATCAAATTTAATGTAAGAACCGTCTGTACGACGAGCTCCTGATTTTGTACGAACGATAACGGCTTTTACTACTTCACCTTTTTTAACAACTCCACCTGGCGTTGCTTGTTTGACCGTAGCAACAATCACGTCACCAATATTAGCAGTTTTACGTCCAGAACCACCTAGTACTTTAATCGTTAAGATTTCACGAGCACCTGAGTTGTCTGCAACTTTTAATCGGCTTTCTTGTTGGATCACGATGTGTATCCCCCTTTCAGATTTTATGTTTCAATCTATATAGGAAAATCTCGTTTTATTAGATAATAACTGCTTCTTCGACTACCTCTAGTAAACGGAAACGTTTTGTAGCTGATAATGGACGAGTTTCCATGATTCTTACGATGTCTCCAACTTTTGCAGTGTTGTTTTCATCATGAGCTTTGTATTTTTTAGAATATTTCATGCGTTTACCGTAAATAGGGTGGTTTTTCTTCGTTTCTACGACAACAGTGATAGTTTTATCCATTTTGTCTGAAACAACACGACCTTGGTAAACTTTGCGTTGATTTCTTTCTTCAGTCATACGCGTTTGGCCTCCTTCCACTATTAGTTAGCTTGTTCACGCAATACTGTTTTGATGCGTGCAATCGATTGACGTACTTCTTTAATACGTGCAGTGTTTTCTAATTGACCTGTTGCTAGTTGGAATCTAAGATTAAACAATTCTTCTTTGAATTGCTTTTCTTTTTCAAGCATTTCGGCAGTGGTTAATTCTCTGATTTCTTTAACCTTCATTCGATTCACCACCCATTTCCTCACGTTTTACAATCTTAGTTTTGACCGGTAATTTGTGGGATGCAAGACGAAGTGCTTCACGAGCTACTTCTTCAGGTACGCCTGCGATTTCAAACATGATCTTGCCACGTTTTACTGGAGAAACCCAGCCTTCAGGAGCCCCTTTACCTTTACCCATACGAACACCGATAGCTTTACTTGTGTATGATTTGTGAGGGAAAATTTTAATCCATACTTTCCCGCCACGTTTCATATAACGAGTCATAGCGATACGGGCAGCTTCGATTTGACGGTTAGTAATCCAGTGAGATTCAGTTGCTTGTAAACCCCATTCTCCAAATGCTACTTCTTTTCCGCCTTTGGCTTCACCGCGCATTTTACCTCTAAATTCACGACGGTGTTTTACACGTTTAGGTACTAACATGATTATTTCCCTCCTTTCTCAGTGTTTTTTTTCGTTGGAAGAATTTCTCCACGGTAAATCCACACTTTAACTCCTAATTTTCCGTAAGTTGTGTCTGCTTCTTCCCATGCGTAATCAATATCTGCACGCAAAGTATGAAGTGGAACTGTACCTTCAGAGTAACCTTCTGAACGAGCGATATCAGCACCGTTTAAACGACCTGATACTTGTGTTTTGATCCCTTGAGCGCCTGAACGCATTGTACGTTGGATCGCTTGTTTTTGTGCACGACGGAATGCTACACGGTTTTCTAATTGACGTGCAATTCCCTCGCCGACTAATTTTGCATCTAAATCTGGTTTTTTGATTTCAACGATGTTGATGTGAACTCGTTTACCAGTTAATTTGTTCAATTCTTTTCTTAGGTTTTCGACTTCAGATCCGCCTTTACCGATAACCATACCTGGCTTAGCTGTGTGGATTGAAATGTTTACGCGATTTGCAGCACGCTCGATCTCAATTGTAGACACAGCAGCATCAGCAAGTTTTGATGCGATAAATTTACGGATTCTTAAATCTTCGTGTAAGAATTCAGCATACTCTTTTTCAGCATACCATTTTGCATCCCAGTCGCGGATGATGCCTACACGCATTCCAATTGGATGTACTTTTTGACCCACTGATTGTCCCTCCTCTTAATTGGTGACACTTGCTTCTTTCAAACAAGTTTCTTTTTGAGGTTCGGTAGCCATTGCTGCAACACACAGTGACTGCTTCGCAGAACTGATGTGGCACAGTACAAGGTGACTGTAAGGAACGTTGCTCCTAGAAAGTCACTTCACTTTAGGCTCCTCCTCTTATCTAGTAATATCTGTTTTTTTGAAACAGATTATTTTTCTGATACAACTACAGTGATATGACTTGTACGTTTGTTGATTGGTGATGCTGAACCTTTAGCACGTGGACGGAAACGTTTCATTGTTGGTCCTTCGTTAACGAAAGCTTCAGATACTACTAAGTTCTCAACATCTAAGTCAAAGTTGTTTTCAGCGTTAGCAACTGCTGACATTAAAACTTTTTCAATAACTCCAGCCGCTTTGTTCGGTGTGAACTTCAAAATTGAAATTGCGTCTGCAACGCTTTTCCCTCTAACAAGATCAATTACTAAACGTGATTTACGAGGAGAAACGCGAACTGTTTTAGCAGTCGCTTTAGCTGATGTGATTTGTTCTGCCATTTGGATATCCTCCCCTCAAATTAGCGTCTTGTTTTTTTATCGTCGGCTCCGTGGCCACGATAAGTTCTAGTCGGTGCAAATTCACCTAATTTATGTCCTACCATATCTTCTTGGATGTATACTGGAACGTGTTTACGTCCATCATATACAGCAATTGTAAATCCAACAAATTGTGGAAAAATTGTAGAGCGGCGAGACCAAGTTTTGATTACTTTTTTCTTTTCAGCGCCTTGTTGAGCTTCGACTTTCTTCATTAGATGATCATCAGCGAAAGGCCCTTTTTTCAAACTACGACCCATGGTGAACCTCCTCTCAAAATGTACGACACATGGTCAAAAAAATTATTTAGTACGACGACGAACGATAAGTTTGTCTGATTTAGCTTTTTTGTTACGAGTTTTCAAGCCGATAGCTGGTTGACCCCAAGGTGATACTGGAGCTTTACGTCCGATCGGTTGTTTACCTTCACCACCACCGTGTGGGTGATCGTTCGGGTTCATTACGCTACCACGAACTGTTGGGCGTTTACGCATCCAACGAGAACGGCCGGCTTTACCAATGTTGATTAATTCGTGTTGTTCGTTACCTACAGAACCGACAGTTGCACGGCATGTAGCTAAGATCATACGAACTTCACCAGAGTTCAAACGGATCAATACGTATTTGCCTTCTTTACCAAGTACTTGAGCACTTGTTCCAGCAGAACGGATCAATTGACCGCCTTTACCAGGTTTCATTTCAATGTTGTGGACAACAGTACCTACTGGAATGTTTTCCAATGGCAATGCGTTCCCTACTTTAATATCTGCTTCTGGACCTGAAACTAGGCGCATGCCTACTTCTAATCCTTTTGGTGCTAAGATGTATGCTTTTACTCCATCTTCGTAATGTACTAACGCGATGTTAGCAGAACGGTTTGGATCATACTCGATTGTTTTAACAACCGCTACGACGTTGTCTTTATTACGTTTGAAATCGATCAAACGGTATTGACGTTTGTGACCGCCACCTTGGTGACGAACCGTGATACGACCATTGTTGTTACGGCCGGCATGGTTTTTTAATGGCGCCAACAAAGATTTCTCTGGTGTTGAAGTCGTGATTTCAGCGAAATCAGACGTTGTCATATTACGACGGCCATTTGTGGTAGGTTTGTACTTTTTAATCGCCACGTCTTTTTCCCTCCCATTTAATAATTAAACATGGACTGCTTATTCAGCAGCATCGAAAATTTGAATTTCTTTTGAATCGTCTGTTAATGTCACAACTGCTTTGCGACGTTTTTTCGTATATCCTGCATATTTACCCATGCGTTTGAATTTAGGACGCACGTTGATGATATTTACGTTTTTCACTTTAACACCGTCAAAAGCTGCTTCTACAGCTTGTTTTACTAATGTTTTGTTTGCGCGAGTGTCCACTTCGAAAGTGTATTTCTTTTCGTCCATAGCAAGCATGGATTTTTCAGTGATCACTGGGCGTTTGATTACGTCTAGTAAGTTCATTATGCAAGCACCTCCTCAATTTGAGTAAGAGCAGTTTGTGTTGCCAATACTTTAGTATTAGAAACGATATCTAAAACACTTACGTTATCAGAAGTTACTACAGAAACGTTTGGAAGATTACGAGCAGATAATGCTGCAAAATCGTTTCCTGCTTCTAGAACAACTAATACTTTCGCATCGATAGATAAGTTTGTAAGAACTTGTTTGAATTCTTTTGTTTTCGGTGCGTCAAAGCTTAATGCATCAACAGCAACCAAGTTGTTTTCAGCAACTTTATCTGACAATACAGATTTCATTGCTAAACGACGAACTTTTTTAGGAAGTTTGTAGCTGTAAGAACGTGGTGTTGGTCCGAAAACTACGCCACCTCCACGCCATTGTGGTGAACGGATTGAACCTTGACGAGCACGACCAGTTCCTTTTTGACGCCATGGTTTACGGCCGCCGCCACGAACTTCTCCGCGGTGTTTAACTGAGTGTGTTCCTTGTCTTAATGAAGCACGTTGCATGATGATCGCATCGTAGACAACTGATTCATTAGGTTCGATTCCGAAAATTTCTTCGTTTAAAGTGATTTCACCATTTTGAGTTCCATCTTGTTTGAATAATGCTACATTCGGCATTCCTTAGTTCCTCCTTTCCCTACGCTTATTTAGCTTTCACAGCTGATTTGATTGTGATTAATGATTTTTTCGCTCCAGGAATGTTTCCTTTGATCAAGATTACATTTCTTTCAGCGTCCACTTTAACAATTTCAAGATTTTGAATTGTTACGCGGTTACCACCCATACGGCCGGCAAGTTTTTTATTTTTAAATACACGGTTAGGTGCTACTGGACCCATTGACCCAGGACGACGGTGGTAACGAGATCCGTGACTCATAGGTCCGCGGCTTTGTCCGTGACGTTTGATAACGCCTTGGAATCCTTTACCTTTTGTTGTTCCTGTAACATCAATAATGTCTCCTGCTTGGAAAACATCTACCTTAATTTCTGTTCCTACTTCGTATTCTCCCAGCTCAACATTTTTGAATTCCTTAATGAAGCGCTTAGGAGCCGTGTTTGCTTTTGCAACATGACCTTTCGCAGGTTTGTTTGATAAAACTTCACGTTTGTCTTGGTAACCAACTTGGATAGCTTCGTATCCGTCAGTCTCAACAGTTTTTACTTGTAAAACTACGTTTGGCGTAGCTTCTACTACTGTTACTGGAATTAATTCACCAGACTCAGTAAAGATTTGTGTCATTCCCACTTTTTTCCCTAAGATTCCTTTGGTCATGAGTACACCTCCATCATCTTAATTTTATAGTTTGATTTCAATATTTACACCAGATGGTAAGTCAAGCTTCATTAAAGCATCAACTGTTTTTGGTGTTGGGTTCACAATGTCGATTAGACGTTTGTGAGTACGCATTTCGAATTGTTCGCGAGAATCTTTGTATTTATGAGTCGCACGAATAACTGTGTAAAGTGAGCGTTCTGTTGGTAATGGAATCGGACCTGATACGTCAGCTCCAGTTCTTTTTGCTGTTTCCACAATTTTATCCGCTGATTGATCTAAAATACGGTGTTCATACGCTTTTAAACGGATACGAATCTTTTGTTTTGCCATCTTGTTCCCTCCTTCGCCTATTTTGAAAGTAGACATAGCTCCACGAAAATTTTTCCGTCACGCTCGTTCGTGGCAAAGCGTCCGGGCGTGTCGCAACCTCTCGTTTCTTAGCCGGTAGATCAAAACCTTGATTTACCAGTGCTTTTCACACTTCTGTAAACAGCACCTTTGTAATTATATTACAGAAACGCAGCAATAGCAAGGCTTTTTTTCATTATTTTCATATTATTTTCTTGGTTTTCATAACAGAAAAAATCTATGATACTTTAACAGTCAACAAGCTTTTTTGTTCCCTGCCAAAATATCATAGATTCTCTTATAGTTGTTCTTCTTTTTCAATGATCTTATTAAGTTTCCACATATTTTTTAATTGAATCCCTGCGCTTATAACCATGACAATAGCTATTAAAGCTACCATGATCGTCAAAACAAGAGAACTGTCTATCGCTTTAGTCGAAACTACTGTTAGAAGATAGATCAAAGGAAAGATCAAAAACAGTGATAAGCCAGCTTGGAATTTAGCGACTTTCTTTGCCATTTCCGCACGTGAAGGTCCGTCATTAAATATGACATTTTCACTTTCCACCTCGGATCTCGATTTTCTAAAGTAATACCAATTCCCAAATTTGTAAAAGTATTCCCAGCCGCAATCTTCGAATAGCTGTACATAGGATTCTGTTCCACTTTTCTCTGAATTAAAATCCAACTGATAAACATAGTCTTCTGATTCACATCGTTCAAATATATAGGTAGATAAAGGTAATTTTAGCTCAACCATCTTCCAACCGTTTCTATGCTGTTCTTCTAAAAATCGTTCTTCTTCTAAATAATCTGCCAACTCAAAACGTCTTCTTACTTTTTTAGTTTCCATCTAATTTCTCCTCAATACTATTTTTATATAATCGTTCGATCCGCTTGATTTCATGCTGTAAAACTTCTTCACCGAGCGCTGTGATCAAATAGCTTTTCCGCCGTTCCTCTTCCTTAGTTACTTTTATCAATCCATCTTTTTCCATTTTACTCAAACTACCATACATCGTTCCTGCACTGATGATGATTTCTTGTTCCGTCAATTGTTTTACATGCTGAATGATGCTATAACCATGTCTTTCTTCTCTGAGTGAAAACAAAATATAAAACCCTGTTTCAGTCATCGGTATGTATATCCTTCTCAGCTTCTCATCCATCTTAAAATTTCTCCTTATATCGCACCTCGTTATATCGTAACACAATATTATATCGAAGCTCGATATATGTCAAGCATTTTTTATACACAAAAAAGCCGAAGGGAAATCCCTTCGGCTTACGTCCGAGTACCCCAGCTTCTCACACTGGTTATTACTATATTTAAGTCTTAATTATTTAACGATTTCAGAAACAACGCCTGAACCAACAGTACGTCCGCCTTCACGAATAGAGAAACGAGTTCCGTCTTCGATAGCGATTGGGTGGATTAATTCAACGTCCATTGCAACGTTATCACCAGGCATTACCATTTCAGTACCTTCTGGTAATTCAACTACACCAGTTACGTCAGTTGTACGGAAGTAGAACTGAGGACGGTAGTTAGTGAAGAATGGAGTGTGACGTCCGCCTTCTTCTTTTGATAAAACATAAACTTCAGCTTTAAATTTTGTATGTGGAGTGATTGAAGCAGGTTTTGCCAATACTTGTCCACGTTCGATATCTTCACGTGCAACACCACGTAATAAAGCACCGATGTTATCGCCAGCTTCAGCGTAGTCTAATAATTTACGGAACATTTCAACACCTGTAACAGTTGTTTTAGATGTTTCTTCTTTGATACCTACGATTTCAACTTCGTCACCAACGCGAACTTCTCCACGTTCAACACGACCAGTTGCAACAGTACCACGACCAGTGATTGAGAATACATCCTCAACTGGCATCATGAATGGTTTGTCAGTATCACGAGTTGGAGTTGGGATATACTCATCAACTGCAGCCATTAATTCCATGATTTTTTCTTCGTATGAAGCGTCGCCTTCTAAAGCTTTCAAAGCAGAACCTGCGATAACTGGAGTGTCATCACCTGGGAAGTCATATTCAGATAATAGATCACGAACTTCCATTTCTACTAATTCTAATAATTCTTCGTCATCGACCATATCCATTTTGTTTAAGAAAACAACGATGTATGGTACACCAACGTTACGTGATAACAAGATGTGCTCACGAGTTTGAGGCATAGGACCATCAGCAGCAGATACTACTAAGATAGCTCCGTCCATTTGTGCAGCACCAGTGATCATGTTTTTAACGTAGTCCGCGTGTCCTGGGCAGTCCACGTGAGCATAGTGACGAGCATCAGTTTCATACTCGATGTGAGAAGTGTTGATTGTGATACCACGTTCTTTTTCTTCAGGAGCGTTATCGATATCAGCATAGTTTTGAGCTTCACCGCCACCGTGTTTAGCTAACACAGTTGCAATTGCAGCAGTTAATGTAGTTTTACCATGGTCAACGTGTCCAATAGTACCAATGTTTACATGGGGTTTAGAACGGTCAAATTTTTCTTTAGCCATTTTAAATGTTCCTCCTAAAATATATGAATTTTATTTTATTTGATAGATAGTTCAACTACCTGATCATCTTTACTTATTTTACCCGAAATCTTCAGAAAATCCTAGTCATAAATAAATCTACGACCTATTTCTTAACTATTAAGCGTTGCCGCCATTTTTCTTGATGATTTCTTCTTGTACAGATTTTGGTACATCTTCATAGTGGTCAAAGACCATCATGAATGTTCCACGACCTTGAGTTGCTGAACGTAATGTTGTGGCATAACCAAACATTTCAGCCAACGGTACCATTGCGTTAACGATTTGTGAGTTACCGTGTGCTTCCATTCCTTCAACACGTCCGCGACGGCTTGTAACGTGTCCCATGATATCACCTAAGTAATCTTCTGGTACAGTGATCGTTACTTTCATCATCGGTTCTAAGATAACTGGGTTCGCTTTTTTAGCTGCCGCACGTAGAGCCATAGATGCTGCTACACGAAAGGCAGTTTCATTCGAATCGACATCATGGTAAGAACCATCATAAAGTTTCGCTTTGATATCCACTAATGGATAGCCAGCAAGAACCCCGTTGTTCATCGCTTCTGACAAGCCTTTTTCAACTGCTGGGATGTATTCACGAGGAACCACACCACCAACAATCGCGTTTTCAAATTCAAAGCCTTTACCTTCTTCGTTTGGAGTAAATTCAACCCATACGTGACCGTATTGTCCTTTACCACCAGACTGACGTACAAACTTACCTTCTGCTTGAGTTAACGGAGCACGGAAAGTTTCACGATAAGATACTTGCGGTGCACCAACGTTAGCTTCAACCTTGAACTCACGTCTCATACGGTCAACTAATACGTCTAAGTGCAACTCACCCATACCAGAGATAACTGTTTCACCAGTTTCAACGTTTGTTTCAACGCGGAATGATGGATCTTCTTCTGCAAGTTTTTGCAAAGCAACACCCATTTTATCTTGGTCGGCTTTTGATTTAGGTTCAACAGCTACTTGGATAACCGGTTCTGGGAACTCGATCGATTCAAGGATAACTGGTGAATCTATCGCACATAAAGTATCACCAGTTGTTGTATCTTTCAATCCAACAGCAGCAGCGATATCTCCTGAATACACTGTATCGATTTCTTTACGTGTATTCGCGTGCATTTGTAAAATACGTCCGATACGTTCTTTTTTGTCTTTAGAAGCGTTCAATACGTATGAACCACTTTCAAGGACACCAGAATATACACGGAAGAATGTTAGACGACCTACGAATGGGTCAGTCATAACTTTAAATGCTAATGATGCAAATGGAGCTTCGTCATCAGCAGGACGAGTTGTTTCTTCGTCTGTTTTCACATCGATACCTTTGATTGCTTCGATATCAAGTGGTGAAGGTAAGTAGTCAAGAACTGCATCAAGCATTAATTGAACACCTTTGTTCTTAAATGCAGATCCAGCCATAACTGGGAAAAATTCAACGTTGATCGTTGCTTTACGGATACCCGCTTTAAGTTCATCGATCGTGATTTCTTCACCTTCAAGATATTTCATCATTAGGTCTTCGTCAGTTTCAGCAACTGCTTCAACTAATTTTTCACGCCATTCAACTGCTTGATCCATATATTCTTCTGGAATTTCAGTTTCTTGAATGTCAGTACCTAAGTCATTTGTATAAATTTCAGCTTTCATCGTGATCAAATCAATGATCCCAGTGAAGCTGTCTTCTGAACCGATTGGTAATTGGATCGGATGTGCATTTGCTTGTAAACGATCATGTAATGAGTTTACAGAGTATAAGAAATCCGCACCGATTTTATCCATTTTGTTACAGAAAACAACACGCGGAACTCTATATTCAGTTGCTTGACGCCAAACTGTTTCAGTTTGAGGTTCCACACCTGATTGTGAATCAAGAACGGTTACCGCACCATCTAATACACGTAGTGAACGTTGTACTTCAATAGTGAAATCCACGTGTCCTGGTGTGTCGATGATGTTTACTCGGTATCCTTTCCACTCTGCAGTCGTTGCAGCAGATGTGATCGTGATACCACGTTCTTGTTCTTGTTCCATCCAGTCCATCTGTGAAGCACCTTCGTGTGTTTCACCGATTTTATGGATTTTACCAGTGTAATAAAGGATACGCTCAGTTGTTGTTGTTTTACCAGCATCAACGTGGGCCATGATTCCGATATTACGAGTTTTTTCTAACGAAAATTCTCTTGCCATTCTAGGGTGTTCTCCTCTCTTTATTTAAATCAATTATACATAACTTCATGCTGCGGTCCTAAGCCGCAGGCACAGAGGATCTTACCAACGATAGTGTGCGAACGCACGGTTAGCATCAGCCATTTTATGTGTGTCTTCACGTTTTTTAACAGAAGCACCAGTGTTATTGGCTGCATCCATGATTTCTTTCGCTAGACGTTGTTCCATTGTGTGCTCTCCACGCAAACGAGCGTAGTTAACAACCCAACGAAGACCTAAAGTTGTACGACGTTCTGGACGAACTTCAACCGGCACTTGATAGTTAGAACCACCGACACGGCGAGCTTTAACTTCTAGGACAGGCATAACGTTTTTCATTGCTTGTTCGAAAACTTCCAATGGATCGTTACCTGTAGATTCTTTGATGATATCAAATGAATTATAGATGATATTAGCAGCAATCCCGCGTTTACCGTCAACCATTACACGGTTGATCAAGCGAGTTACTAATTTTGAGTTATAAATTGGATCTGGTAAAACATCACGTTTTGCAACAGGACCTTTACGAGGCATCCGTAACTCCTCCTTCCGAAAATTCTTTATTTTATATAATACCTTTAGTGATTGTCGAATTATTTAGCTGCTTTAGGCATTTTAGTACCATATTTAGAGCGGCTTTGTTTACGATCAGTAACGCCGGCTGTATCAAGCGCACCACGTACGATATGATAACGTACCCCTGGTAAGTCTTTTACACGTCCACCACGTAGTAAAACCACGCTATGTTCTTGTAAGTTGTGACCGATCCCTGGGATATAAGCTGTTACTTCGATTAAGTTAGACAAACGAACACGGGCATATTTACGTAAAGCTGAGTTCGGTTTTTTAGGTGTCATCGTTCCCACACGAGTACAAACCCCACGCTTTTGTGGTGAGTTTACGTTCGTTTGAGATTTCTTGAAGCTATTATATCCTTTGTTCAACGCTGGTGAATTAGATTTTTCCACCTTTGATTTACGAGGTTTACGTACTAATTGATTAATTGTAGGCATTCCTTGTTTCCTCCTTCCTCATTTCGCATCTAGTCCCACACATCCAGGTGGTTCTTTTTTAGCGATAAAAAATAATGCAATCTATGCACTCTTTATCAAATATGCTTTGATAGACAGTCAGCACGTCTCTGTTGAGAGACCTGTAGATAAAGCACCTTCGCTAGGATATCACGATATACTTGCTCTGTCAACCTTTTGTATTACTTTTTTCGTTAAAGTAATCACGTTTTCTTTTCTTCACTTTTATAATAGAAGAAAAGAAAGATTTTTACTAATCTTTCTATCTTTTTTCGGGGTTTAACGGTACAATGTTTTTGATTATCCGAAAGGGGCGAAATAGCTGATGAATCTTAAGCAAATGGCAGGAATCGAAGCAGCAAAATATGTAGAAGACGGTATGATCGTAGGATTAGGTACGGGATCTACTGCAAAGTTTATGGTTGACGAAGTCGGACGGCGAATCAAAGAAGAAGGGTTGTCGATCACAGGCGTAACGACTTCTAAAGAAACAGAACGTCAAGCGCAGAGTTTAGGGATCCCTTTAAAGAGTATCGATGATGTCCCTTATGTCGATTTGACCATCGACGGAGCAGATGAGATCAGTGCTGATTTCCAAGGAACTAAAGGCGGCGGAGCTGCACTTTTATTTGAAAAGATCGTTGCAACCTATTCAAAAAAATGCATTTGGATCGTTGACGAATCAAAAATGGTGGAGAAATTAGGAAAGTTCCCATTACCAGTAGAAGTTGTTCCCTATGGCAGTCAACAATTGCTTCACTTATTTGAGAAGAAAGGCTATTCACCTGTTTTACGTACAGCAGCTGATGATAGCACCGTTATCACAGATGGCGGGCATTACATCATCGATCTTCATCTACAGAAAATCGAAGATCCGATTGCTCTAGGTACTTACTTGGATCAGCTTGTTGGAGTTGTTGAACACGGATTGTTCCTTGATGTTGTGACAACAGTCATTATTGGCGGCGAAAACGGTCCAAAAACAATTGAGGTATCACGCTAAAAATTCTTTGAAACCGATTTGAAAACAACACAAAAAGATTAAAAAAAGATAAAAAAACAACTATCATTTCATTCGTTTATATGCTACATTTTTAATAGATTATATTTACTATTTAAATGAGAAAGGACGAACGATGAAATTAATTGGTTATGCACGAACAACGATTATTGACAATGATTTAGATGCCCAGATCAACACCTTGACTAAGTTCGGTTGTGACGAGATCCATCATGAATCTTTTGACGTTATTGATGAAAAGCAATTGACCTCTGAATTAGAAACGGTCTTGAGTAAACTACAGCCAGACGACACTCTTGTCATTTGCTCTTTAAACCGTTTAGGTCGCTCTACTCGTCAATTAACTGAACTTACACAAGAATTCAAAGGTTCTGGTATCCACTTAGTCAGCTTGGATGACGAAATCGATACACGTGAACCTATGGGTGAAATCTATTTCAAAATGATGAACAGCTTGGCACACATGGAATGCAACCTGATCAAAGAACGGACACTTGTTGGCCTAAACAACGCGCGTAAAAAAGGCAAGATCGGCGGTCGCCCTAAAATAGATGGCCGAACAGTTAAACGTATTCGGCATTTGTATCATGAAAAGCGCGAAACGATTCAATTCATTGCCTCAAAATGCAATGTTTCGATCGGCACTTGCTATAAATACATTAATTTATCGGAGAATGAAGCAGCAAAGCTCTCTCAATAAACAAATTAGACGGAAATAGGAAGTTTTTTCTTATCTCCGTCTAGTTTTTTCTTTATATCCAGTAATAGATAACCGATCCTGCTCATTTCCATTCACTTTTGCCAATTTACAATGGAAATCTATTTTAAAACGGTGTACAATAGAAAAGGAAATGAAAGTTTCAGAAACTACAACTCAAAGGAGAGCTATACATGCCAAAATTAGTTTTTTCTCGTCATGGACTTAGTGAATGGAATGCATTGAACCAATTTACAGGTTGGGTAGATGTGGACTTAGCACCTGAAGGAATCGAAGAAGCCAAAGAAGGCGGACGCAAAATCAAAGAAGCTGGAATCGAATTCGATATTGCTTTCACTTCAGTTTTAACTCGCGCAATCAAAACATGTAACTTGATCTTGGAAAACTCAGATCAATTATGGGTACCACAAGTAAAATCTTGGCGCTTAAACGAACGTCATTATGGTAAATTACAAGGTTTGAATAAAAAAGAAACTGCTGAAAAATATGGAGATGACCAAGTACACATTTGGCGTCGTTCTTACGACACTCTTCCTCCACTATTGGAAACAACAGATCCAGGTTCTGCAGCAAACGATCGTCGTTATGCTACGTTAGACAAACGCGATGTACCAGGCGGAGAAAACTTAAAAGTAACCTTGGAACGCGCGTTACCTTTCTGGCAAGATGAAATTGCTCCTGCTTTATTAGATAACAAAACTGTTTTAGTTGCAGCACACGGTAACTCACTACGTGCCTTAGCTAAACATATCGAAGGTATTTCAGACGAAGATATCATGGATCTTGAAATCCCAACAGGTCAACCACTTGTTTATGAATTAAACGATGACCTAACAGTCGCTAAAAAATACTACTTGTAAAAAGTAGAGGCTGAGACAAAAGCAGCTCCTTCTTATTTTCGGAGGAGCTGTTTTTTCCTGCCGTTTAATCACGTGTAGAGAGCGAAACAAAACTGATTTTTAGTTTTGTCCCGCTCTCTTTCCTACGATTAGTCAAGAGAAAAATAAAGAAATAATCAAAGATATTTTAATCGTTTGTAGACGAAGGGAATATTTTAGAAAAAAGTTCACGATAAATAACCCTGATGAGTATGTTTTTTTTCCAGCAGGGTGCTATAATTAATATATAAGACTTGGTCTTATTGGTCCATAGAGACCGTGTGCGCATAGTCGTACCTTGTCTCATTCTTGATCATGGAATAGAGACACTTTAGTAGTTTGTTCATGCAGGCTACGGTCGCAACCTTATCCTTTTTGGATAAAGGTTGCGTTTTTAATTTATAATAGTAATCCACGATATGATTAGGCGCGGCAGCTTGCTGGCGAATCATATTTTTCACGGTAAAATAAAGGAGCTTTCGAGCCTTGGGGTTGCCACGTTTATTGATATGGTCTTGGGCTAGGTATTTACCAGATTGATACCTACGGGTATCTATCCCAACAAACGCATTCACTTTCTTATGATTCTCAAATCGGCGAATATCGCCAATTTCACCAATAATTAATGCGGCAGATACTTCACCAATCCCCGGAACACTTCGGTAAAGATCAAATTCTGGTAAGGGTCTTGTTTGTTCGATCAGTTGCTTAGACACCGTTTCTTTTGAGTGAAGAAGTTCTTTTAATTGGCGGGCGTAATAACGAACTTTCTGTACTTGAATGCTCGTTTTCGTCGTCGCTGGATAGGAAGTAGAAGCCAATGAAAGGAGCTGTTGCGCTTTTTCTAAGGCTTTTTTATCCGAAAGACGTTTGTCTGTGCTCTTTTTCAAAATATTTTTTATTTGAGTTTGACTAAATCCCGCTAAGCATTCTGGATGAGGGAACAGCTCGATAAGATTCAATGATAATTTTGACAATCGATTCGAAAAAAGGCGTTCCAATTCCGGAAAACTAAGTTGAAGAGCCGTGTGTAAGTACATTCTTAGTCGCTTGATTTCTGCTTCTATCTCTTGATAAAAGCGAGCTAAATCATGGGATTCTTCATAAATATCAGGTTGGAGTTTCTTAATTTTCCGCTCATACTGGCAGTGAGTTTGTGCTAGTCGATGTGCGTCTTGTTTATCCGTTTTAAGCACACGAAGACCGCTATCCAGCTGTTTTTTTGCTTCCAAAGGATTCAATAGACAATAAAGTAAGTGATTATTTTGACAAAAGGTTTCAATCACTCTTGAGTAAATACCGGTCGATTCAAATACGATACTAGGCAGTTCGGGTAACTGTTGAATTTCTTGAAGCAAATAATCAAAGCCAAATTTGGTATGAGTAATCTCTCCTTCGGAGAGACAACGCTCATCTTCGTAAAGCACGTGATAACTTTTCCCCATCGAAACATCTAATGCAAGTACATATGTCATACGTTCATCTTCTTTCTTTTTTTTTGAAAGGTACTTCACTGTTTCATTTCATGTCTAATTTCCTTAACACGAGCTCGAAGCCCCAACATACTTAAAACAGATTTTAAAATGACAGTGAAGGAGACCGTTTTTTTGTAGGGACTCGAAGTCCAAGAGAGCATGGTCGATCTTCCTTTCACTCTTTACTATAGACCTAAAAAAGGAAATAGAGGGTAAAGTCATCCGTCGGTGACTTTACCCTCTAATCTTAGTATGTTTTTATTGTCTCATTCAGCTCAATTGATTCTTCAACTTTGTCAACCACTCTTCTATTTGTTCCCTCTGGGTAACAAATTCAAAGTCAGACATGTTGTAATGCACATAATATTGCCCTTCAACATAACGCACCATAATAGATGATCTAACATCCTCTTCTAACGCATCGGTTTGCTTCACTTCACTATAAAATATCCAACTGGTTGCGTGAACTTTTTGAGAAGATTCCAAATCCAGATGAATAATTTTGGTGAGTTTATCAATCAATTCTGCTTGCTCAAGTGTTGAAAAATAACCATACCACAATGTGCGGTTTTCCGAATAGGTTTCATCAAATAGTTGTTTCACACTCTCTCCTCCTATATCGTAAACATTAGATAAAAGTAGACTCTGTTAAGCACGCTTGATAAATCACTTCAACATCCTTTTCAGCCAAAGGAACAAAGGCGTCTGTTTTGATCGTACTATGCTCCACTGCCTGTTTGGCCATTTCAGAAAACTTCTCAGATTCGATCCCTACTTCCGGCAAGGTCATCGGAATACCACAGGCTTTAAAATAGTCATATGTCGCTTGAATCCCTTGCTTGGCCGCTGTCATTTTATCTGCTTCCGTGATATCCCAGACATTCTTCGCAAACTGCGCGAACTTGTCTACTGTTTGTTCAGACAATACATAGGCCATCCAGCGCGGTGTCAAAATAGCCAAACCAATGCCATGCGTAATGTCGTAAAACGCACTTAATTCATGTTCCATCGCATGGCAAGACCAAACGCCGTGTTTTCCGCCGCGTGTCAATCCATTCAAAGCTAAACTGCTCGCCCACATTAAATTAGCACGGGAATCATAATTATTCGGTTCCTTTAAAGCGATCGGACAATGTTTGATCACTGAACGCATCAAGCCTTCCGAAACAAAATCTTGGACATCCGTTCCTTCTGTCACATTGAAATAACTTTCAAACAAATGACTTAAAATATCTGCAGAACCCGCTGCCGTTTGATAAGCAGGAACCGTAAACGTATTTGCCGGGTCAAGGAAGGAAACTTTCGGCATCATCGCCGGACCGCCAACACCGAGTTTTTGATTCGTCGCCATGTTAGAAATCACCGCACCAGCATTCATTTCACTTCCTGTAGCTGCAAGTGTTAAAATCGTCACGATCGGCAATGCTTCTCCTTGATAGCCTCTTCTACCTAAAACGATCTCCCACGGATCTTCTTCACTGAAGAAACCTGCGGCAATCACTTTGGAGCAATCGATCGTCGAACCGCCGCCCACAGCCAAAATCACATCTACGTGATGTTCGCGGCACAAAGCAACACCCTTACGAACCGTTTCGATTCGGGGATTCGGCTCTACACCGCTTAACTCAACGATTGTATTTCCATTTGCATTTAGTAAGTCCGTCACTTGATCATATAATCCATTTTTCTTGATACTGCCGCCGCCATAAACGAATAGCACATTTTTTCCATACGTATCTAAAACACCAGTCAGTTCAGTTTCAAGACGATCTTGACCAAAACGAATATCTGTTGGTACATAAAAACGAAAATTATCCATTTTTCTTCCTCCATTCATTTCTATATCTCTATAATAGAATAGCAAAAAAGAGATTGAAAGTAACTCATTTCAACCTCTTATCCGTTTTAGCTATAAAGTGCTGTCTCCAATCCTACTTCAATCATATCATTGAATGTCGTTTGACGTTCTTCAGCGGTTGTCTCTTCTCCAGTCACTAAACTATCACTAACAGTCATGATCGCTAAAGCCTGCACATCAAATTTAGCCGCTAAATAATACAACGCCGCCGCTTCCATTTCAATAGCAAGAACTCCTAATTTTCCAAGTTTAAAGACTTCGTCCATACTTTCTTTGTAAAATACGTCATCAGACAATACATTACCCACATGAGTTGTAAAGCCTTTGTCTTTTGCCACTGTATATGATTTTAACAGCATATCAAAACTTGCAATTTGCGGAAAATCATATTTAGGAAAATCATTGCGGATCATTGATGAGGGTGTTGCCGCTGCTTGAGCAATCACTAAATCTCTAATTTTGACTTTCTCAGAAATCGAACCGCATGTTCCTACACGAATCAATTTTTTCACACCGTAAGAATTGATCAATTCATGGGCGTAAATCGTAGCAGAAGGCATCCCCATTCCAGTTCCCTGAACAGAAACGCGTTCTCCTTTGTAAATTCCTGTATAGCCCAGCATTCCTCTTACTTGGTTATAACAAACTGGATTTTCTAAAAAGGTTTCCGCAATGTATTTTGCACGCAACGGATCTCCTGGTAATAAAATTTTATCTGCGATCTCACCTGTTTTTGCCTCGATATGAACACTCATTTTTTCACTCCTCCTATTTTTTTATAGAGCTGCTAAGCTCGCTTTGACCAACTCTTTGAACTGCCCTTTAACACGTTCTGTCGTCTCTACAACCTCTGCATGGTTCAATGTGCTTTGCATCCCAGCCGCTAAGTTTGTAATACAAGAAATTCCTAACACGTTCAATCCGCTATGAGCTGCTACGATAACCTCTGATACTGTAGACATCCCAACTGCGTCTGCTCCCATTGTACGAGCCATCCGAATTTCAGCAGGCGTTTCATAAGTTGGACCCGAAAAGCCCATATAAACACCTTCTTGCAGCGGAACATTTTGTTCTTTCGCTACTTTCCTTACTGTTTCAGCATAGCTCGGCGTATAAGCATGACTCATGTCTGGGAAACGCGGTCCCATATCATCATCATTTTCACCGATCAATGGATTATCACCAGTAAAATTGATATGGTCTGTGATCAACATCAAATTGCCAGGTGTGAAGCTTTCATTTACACCGCCAGCAGCGTTTGTCACGATTATTGAATGCGCGCCGATTGCCGCCATCATTCTTACAGGATAAGTAACTGTCTGCATTGAATGCCCTTCATAATAATGAAAACGACCTTGTAATGCCAAAACCTTTTTACCAGAAAGAGTCCCATAAACTAGCTTCCCAGCATGTCCTACAACTGCAGATACAGCAAAGTGAGGGACTTCTGAAAATGGAATTGCAATTGCGTTTTCGATTTCATCTGCTAACTCACCTAATCCAGAACCAAGAATCAAGCCAAAGTCTACTTGGCCGATCCCTTTTTCTTTTAAAAAAACAGTTGTTTCTGTCAACATTTCACTTAGTTTCGTCATCGTCTCTCTCCTATACTAATTTGTCTAAGAAGCTTGCGCCGTTTTCAGTTTTCGGAACACCAAAGTTTTCAGCGATCGTCGCTGAGATATCGGCATAATGTCCTTGTGTTAGACTGCCTTGACCGTTCATTTTTTTGCTGTAAACCAATAGTGGAACGTATTCTCTTGTATGATCGGTTCCTGGGAAAGTCGGATCATTGCCGTGGTCAGCGGTGATCATCAATAAGTCATCATCTGTCATTGCATCAATGATTTCAGGCAAACGTAAATCAAATGCTTCGATTGCATGAGCATACCCTACAACATCACGACGATGACCATACAACGCATCAAAGTCAACTAAATTTGTAAAGCTCAGACCATCAAAATCCTTTTTCATTACATTCAACAATTGATCCACACCGTCCATATTGCTTTTCGTACGAACAGAATCAGTGATTCCTTGCCCATTGAAGATATCATTGATTTTCCCTACTGCAATCACATCTTTACCGTTGTCTTTCAATGAGTCTAACACTGTATGACCAAATGGATCTAAAGCATAATCATGACGATTACTTGTTCTTGTAAAGTTGCCAGGCTCGCCAATATATGGACGAGCGATGATCCGGCCGATCATATACGGTTCGTCCTTGGTGATTTCACGGACATATTCGCAAATACGATACAATTCTTCCAATGGGATGATTTCTTCGTGTGCAGCAATTTGCAGCACTGGATCCGCTGAAGTGTAGACGATCAGATCACCGGTTTCCATTTGATGTTTACCATAATCATCGATAACAGCTGTACCACTATAAGGTTTGTTACAGACGATTTTGCGTCCTGAAAATTCTTCAATTTGTTTTAACAGTTCCTCTGGAAATCCGTCCGGGAAAACGCGGAAAGGCTTTTGAATGTTCAACCCCATGATTTCCCAATGTCCTGTCATTGTATCTTTACCGACAGAAACTTCTTCTAATTTTGTTGCGTATCCTTTATGATCAGCGACTGCTTCTACATTATGAAGAGGGGCAATCGTTCCTAACCCTAGATTTTCTAAATTAGGAATCGTCAAGCCTGCTTCTTTTGCAATATGCCCTAACGTATCACTGCCGACATCTCCAAATTTCTCAGCATCCGGCGCTTCTCCGATCCCTACTGAATCCATTACGATTAAATGTACACGTTTAAACATAACCATCCTTCTTTCTTTTATTTGGTTTGAAAACTTTACCTACTTATTTTGTAAAATGAGCATAATAATTATTTATAAAAAGGGCCGGGAAAAAGCGTTGTGAAAAAAGCAGCTCCTTCGGAAATAAGCTGAGCCTCACAAAAATTTAACAAGCAATTTCCGTGATTTTCTTCTTATTTCTCGGAGCTAAACGCTTTTTTACAACCTCCGCAACCCCGCCCTTTTATACTTAATTTATTTTGATTTGATGTAGTTTTTCCCAATTGCTTTTGGTCCAGATGCTTTTCCTAAGAAAACAACTAGTACGATGATCGTCAATACATACGGCGCAGCTTGTAAATAAACCGCCGGAATCGAAGAAATCACTGGTAAGTTTGAACCGGCAATACTGATGTTTTGCGCAAAACCGAAGAATAAGGCTGCACCCATCGCACCTAATGGATTCCATTTACCAAAAATCATCGCTGCCATTGAAATAAATCCTTGTCCGGCAATCGTTGTGACTGCAAAACGTCCAGCAATCGTTTGAGCAAAAACTGCTCCGCCGATACCACCTAAAAACCCAGAAATCAGTACACCTGAATAACGCATCAGGTAAACATTGATCCCAAGTGTATCTGCCGCTTGAGGATTTTCACCTACTGCACGCAGACGTAACCCAAAACGCGTTTTGAACAGCACGAACCAAGATAAGATCGCCACTAAAATGGCCACAAATGCAGGCAACGTGGTTTGTTTAAAGAATAAATCACCTAAAATCGGAATATCTTTCAAAATTGGAAACGAAAAATAACCAAATGACTCTGTAATCGTATCTGTTTGACCTTTTCCGTAAATCACTTTGATCAAGAAAATCCCTAAAGCAGGCGCCATTAAATTGACTACTGTTCCGCTGATGATATGATCTGCTCTTAAATTGATCGTCGCAACTGCATGAAGCAACGAGAACAACATCCCAACTACTCCACCGACTAAACAAGCTAGCCAAGGCGTTGCCGCACCAAAGGTCTCAGCGAACGTCAAGTTGAAGACGACTGAACTGAAGGCCCCCATGACCATGATCCCTTCAAGACCTACGTTTACAATACCACTTCGCTCAGAGAACGTTCCGCCCAAAGCCGTAAAGACCAGAGGAGTGGAATAAACCAACGTTTGTGTAATAATCGGCGCTAGTACAGCGATTAATGCAATATTCATTAGATTTTTCCTCCTTCTTGACTTGTTTGGTCTGATTTTCCGTCTAATTCTTCAACGATCGCTACTTCTTTTTTACTACCTGAAGCTTTCGCTAAGACAAAACGGATAAGGTAGCTGATTGCGACAAAGAAGATGATCGCTGCGATCACTACATCGACTAATTCGATCGGAACACCGGCACGTAACGGCATACCTTGACCGCCAAGCTTCAGTACACTGAAAAGGATCGCGGACAGGAATATTCCGACTGAGCTGCCTGCTCCTAATAGAGAGATCGCCATTCCGTCAAATCCAATACTCAATGAAGACCCTTGAACAAAGAAGTTGCCAAATGTTCCTAATCCAAGAACCACACCGCCAAGACCGGCTAATGTCCCTGAGATCACCATCGACATCACGATCGTTCGTTTGCTGCTCATCCCTGCATACTCTGAAGCAAAAGGATTCAATCCTACCGAACGGATCTCATACCCCAAAGTCGTTTTCTTCATTAAAAACCAAATCAAGACTAAGAAAATAAGTGCCATAAAAATCCCGATATTCAAACGTGAACCACTACTTATCTCTTTCAAAAACTCTGTACGTAAGCTTGCATTTTCTCCAATTACTTTCGTTACACCTTTGTTGCTCATGTAGTCTTTTGACATCACGTTATTCACGATATGTGTACTTGTATAAAGGAAAACATAGTTTAACATGATCGTAACGATTACTTCACTTGTACCAAAGAAAGCTCGTAATAAACCAGGAATCGCTGCTGCTAAAGCACCCGCTAAGGCACCTGCTAATACAGCAACAGGCAATACCATAAAACGTGGTGCATCCGGCATCGCCAACGCTACCCAGATACTTGTTACCCAGCCACACAGCGCTTGCCCTGAAAGACCGATATTAAAGAAGCCAGCAGAATTCGCCACCGCGAATCCTAAAGCTGTAAAAATCAATGGTGCTGCTGTCACAAAAATTTCACCGATACTTTTCGGACTTTGGAAAGCAGTTTTAAGCATCGCTTGATATCCAGCAATTGGATCTTGACCAGAAATAAGCATAATAATTGCACCAAGTATAAAGCCCATCAGTACCGATAATATAGGCACTAAAATATTCCGTATTTTTTCTGATCGATTATTCAACTGCCTCACCTGCCTTTTGATTCAATTCGGCTCTAGCTTCTTCTAATGAATAACCTGCCATCAAGAGCCCTAATTCATTTTCACTTGTTTCTTTTGGATCGACGATCCCAACGATCTTCCCTGAATGAATAACAGCGATCCGATCAGAAACATTTAAAATTTCATCCAGCTCAAAACTCACAACTAATACTGCTTTATCTTTATCCCGTTGTTCGATCAAACGTTTGTGGATGTATTCGATAGCGCCCACATCCAAACCACGAGTTGGCTGTGAAACAATCAGTAAATCTGGATCACGATCGATCTCACGAGCAATGATCGCTTTTTGCTGATTCCCACCTGATAATGCTTTAGCCGGTACCAATTCATTTACAGTCCGTACATCATATTCTTCTATCAGGCGACGTGCATAGGAATTGATTTGATTATAATTCAAAACGCCATTGTTGCTTAATGGTTTTTTATAGTAGGTTTGCAATGCGATATTTTCAGCCAGTGTCATATCTAAAATCAAGCCATATTTATGGCGGTCTTCCGGCACATGGCCCACTCCTGCTTCGGTGATCGTACGAGGATTTTTATTCGTGATCGTTTCACCTTTAAGTTCGACTGAACCACTTTCTGCCTTGCGTAAGCCAGTCAGCGCTTGGATCAATTCCGTTTGACCATTACCATCGATCCCCGCAATCCCAACGACTTCGCCAGCACGTACATCTAAGCTAAGACCTTTAACAGCATCCAATCCGCGGCTTTCTTTTACTACCAAATCTTTGATCGAAAGAACAACTTCTTTTGGTTCCGCCGGTTTTTTTTCTGTTTTAAACGAAACAGAACGTCCCACCATCATATCTGCCAGCTGTTGAGAAGAAACATCCTTCACATTAACTGTATCGATACTTTGTCCACGGCGAATAACCGTACAACGATCCGCTACTTTTTTGATTTCATCTAACTTATGCGTGATCAAAATAATTGATTTACCTTCTTGAACTAATCCCTGCATGATCTCGATCAGTTCGTCGATTTCTTGAGGTGTTAAAACAGCGGTCGGTTCATCAAAAATCAATACATCTGCTCCACGATACAACGTTTTCAAAATTTCTACACGCTGCTGCGCACCAACAGAGATGTCTCGAATATATGCTCCTGGATCTACGGACAAACCATATTGTTCCGAAACACGTTTGATTTCTGCTGTTGCTTTTTTACGGTCTAATATCCCCGCATTCGTCGGCTCACTTCCGAGCACAATATTTTCTGTTACTGTAAAAGCATCTACCAACATAAAGTGTTGATGAACCATTCCGATTCCCAAACGATTTGCTGCCGTCGGTCCATTGATCGTTACTTTTGAACCATTCATAAATATTTCACCTGAGGTTGGTTCCAACAAACCTGATAAAATATTCATCAAGGTCGATTTACCTGCACCATTTTCTCCAAGCAATGCGTGAATTTCTCCTGGCCGAACAGTTAAGTTGATATTATCATTGGCCTTAAACGTTCCGAATTGCTTAGTGATATTGCGCATCTCAATTACATAGTTTTCCTGAGCCACATTTTTCACTTCCTAACGATTTAATCACTTACACTTACATCATCTATTGATACGGTACTTCCAAAATTAAAGTAGCTTTTAGGCTCTTAAAGAAAGAAAATGAGTTGTCTGATCATTCGTTTTCTTTCTTTAAAGGCTTAATAAAACCTTAGCGCTGCTACGAACGCAGCGCTAAGCAAAAAATTCTATTCTTTTACATCTTTTGGTACTTCTGGAACAGTGATTTTTTCATCGATGATTTCTTCTTTTGCTTTATCGACCGCTTTTTGTGCTTCATCTGATAAGTAACCTTTTGTCAAATCAACACCGCCGTCTTTCAAACCGTAAACTAAGTGTTCGCCGCCAGGGAATTTATCTTCTAACGCACGGTTAGAAATATCTTGAACAGCCGCACCTACACCTTTAAGTGTTGATGTTAAAGTGAAGTTATCTTCTTTACCATCTTTTGTTTTGTATTTACCTTCTTTGTCTTGGTCACTATCTACACCGATAACCCAAACTTTATCTTTTGAACCCGTTTCATTTAAATCTTTTGCTTCTTGGAAGACCCCTTGGCCTGTACCGCCTGAAGCGTGGAAGATGATGTCAGCGCCTTTTTGGTACATAGAAGCTGCTAATGCTTTTCCTTTAGCAGGATCACCAAATGAAGCGGCGTATTCGATCTCAACTTTGATATCTTTGTTTAATTCTTTCGCTGTATCGATCACACCTTGGTGGAAACCAGCTTCAAAACGGTCGATAACCGCGCCTTCTTCACCACCGATGAATCCTACAGTGTTTGTTTTTGTTGTATGAGCGGCTGCTACACCCGCTAAATAAGAAGCTTCTTGGTCTTTAAATGTTGCAGAAACGACATTGTCCTTGCCTTCAATGACACTATCAATGATACCGAATTGTGTATCTGGATTTGCATCTGCTGCTGTACTGATAGAATCAGCTAATAGGTAACCGATCCCAAAGACTGTTTTAAATCCGTTAGAAACTGCTGTATCGATGTTTGTTACGTATTCAGAAGCGTCGTTTGACTGGATGTAATCAAAACCGTCTGCTCCTTTTTTAAGGTCATGTTCTTTCCCCCAAGCTTGTAATCCTTCCCAAGCTGATTGGTTGAATGAACGGTCATCTACACCACCGATATCTGTTACGATCACTACGCTGTGATCTGCGTCGCCGCCTGCAGAATTTCCGCCTGTTGAATCTGTTCCATCTTTTTTACCGCCGCCACAAGCTGCTAATGCCACTGTTAATGCTAGTGCAGTCAAGCCAAAACCAAATAATTTCGCTTTTTTCATTTCTGTAAAGCCCCCTAATAATAGTTTTATATTTTCAACAGCCGAATGACTGAATGAAACAAGATAATAATGTAACAACTCTCTTTGTTCGTCTTGTACTTTTCAACTTCAAATCACTACGTTCTTTGTGTTGCATGAACCGCTTAGACCTCGAACAAATTAGGAAAATGTTAGAAAGAGGTTTTTTATCTTGCTAGCATTTTGTCTATTTGTTGAGAAGTTTGGTTCATGTAGCTAGATCTCACGAAAAGCGAAATGATCCGCTTAGACCTCGAACAAATTTGGAAAATGATAGAAAGATGTGTTTTATCTTGCTAGCATTTTATCTATTTGTTGAGAGGTTTGGTTCATGTAGCTAGATCTTATAGATCTTTTTCAGTAAATGCATAAGGCAACAGCTCAGAAACTGTTGTTTCTTTTGTTACCCCGTGTTCACCAACTAGCGTCACTGGCATATCAGGCGCACAAAATTCAGCCATGACTTGACGGCACGCTCCGCATGGAGAAATTGGTTCCGGAGTATTTCCAGCAATCACTAAATGTTGGAAAACACGCTCGCCTTCTGAAACGGCTTTAAAGATTGCTGTTCGTTCTGCACAGTTAGTCAAGCCATACGACGCATTTTCGATATTAACGCCTTGATAGGTTTGACCTGCTTCAGTTACTAAGCACGCACCTACCGGAAAGTGTGAATAGGGTACATATGCTTTTGTCAGCGCCTCATCAGCGATCGCCAACCATTCTTTTTTTGCTGTCATTTGTCCGCCACTTTCTTCTTTAGATTAATAGCCTGCTCCAGTTGCACCTTCCATGATCGCCACACCGGCACTTGTCCCAATGCGTGTTGCACCAGCTTCGATCATTGCAGTAGCTTCTGCTTCATTATGGATACCGCCGGAAGCTTTGACCCCCATATCTGGTCCAACTGTTTCACGCATCAATTTAACATCCGCTACAGTCGCTCCGCCTGTTGAAAAGCCTGTCGATGTTTTGACGAAATCAGCGCCCGCTTCTTTTGCTAATTCACATGCTTTGACTTTTTCTTCATCTGTTAGTAATGCTGTCTCGATGATCACTTTCACTAAAGCCTTATCTTTGGCTGCATCTACGACTGCTTGGATATCTTTCAATACTTTTTTGTATTGTTTTGATTTCAAAGCACCGATATTGATCACCATGTCGACTTCTGTTGCGCCGTTATTGATGGCATCTGCCGCTTCATACGCTTTTACTTCTGAAGTGTTCGCTCCTAAAGGAAAGCCGATCACTGTACAAACATCTACAGAGGTTCCAGCTAAACGTTCCTTAGCAAAAGCGACCCAGCTTGGGTTGATACATACAGAGAAAAATTCATACTTTTTCGCTTCTTCAATGATTTGCAGCACTGCCTCTTCTGTCGCATCTGCTTTTAAAATAGTGTGGTCAATCATTTGATTTAATTCCATTATTTTTATACACATCCTTTATGCTGTTATTATATCATGGATCAGCTCAGGTTCAGTACCAGAACTGCCAATTTCGATATTTTTATATAAAAGTTCTTTCACATGATCGATCGATTCAGTATTGGCGTAAATCGTAAGCAGCGCTTCGCCTTCTGTAACAGGCATCCCAACTTTTTTATGGAGTTTGATCCCTACTGCATGATCGATCGAATCTTCTTTTGTTGCTCGACCTGCACCTAAGAGCATTGCTGCAATTCCAATTTCATTAGCTACGATTTTTTGAACTGTTCCGCTTACTTTTGCCGGCAGTTCGATTTCATACTGAGCAGTCAACAGACTTTCAGGATGATCGATCACACTATCATCGCCGCCTTGATTTTTGATCATTTCACGGAATTTAGCCAGTGCCTTTCCTGATTCCAATGCTTCTTTCAGCATTGCGCGCGCTTCGTCCAAAGTCTCTGCTTTTTTCGCCAGCACAACCATTTGACTTCCTAAGATGTAGCACATTTCCAGCAAGTCTTCTGGGCCATTTCCTTGCAATGTTTCGATTGCTTCGACCACTTCAAGGCTATTGCCGATGGCTTCACCTAGAGGCTGAGACATATCTGAGATGACCGCCATCGTTTGACGATTCGCAAGATGACCGATACGTACCATTGTTTTCGCTAAACGGCGGGCTTGATCGATATTTTTCATGAAGGCACCTTCACCAGTTGTTACATCTAAAACGATCGCATCTGCTCCCGCTGCGATTTTCTTACTCATGATCGAGCTCGCGATCAATGGGATCGAATCAACAGTCGCTGTCACATCACGCAACGCATATAATTTTTTATCTGCGGGTGCCAGATCTCCTGATTGTCCTATGACTGCTACATGGCTTTCATTGACTAAGCGAATAAAATCTTCATCTGGTAACTCCACATGAAAACCTGGAATTGCTTCTAATTTATCGATCGTTCCTCCAGTATAACCAAGTCCTCGTCCAGACATTTTTGCTACACTGACACCTACACTTGCTACCAAAGGTGCTAAGATCAACGTTGTCGTATCGCCTACGCCGCCAGTAGAGTGCTTGTCCACTTTGATTCCTTGGATAGATGATAAATCAATCATTTCACCTGAATTTGCCATCGCAAGTGTCAAAGTCGTGATCTCTTCATCCGTCATATCTTTGTAAAAAATAGCCATCAAAAGTGCACTCATTTGATAATCCGGAATATCACCACTTGTATATCCAGAAACAATAAATTGGATTTCTTCTTCTGTCAGTACCTGTCCATCACGTTTTTTTTCGATCAAATCGACCATTCTCATGCTTTTTTTCCTCCGAACTAATCCCCAAGGATGTATTATACACTAAATTTATTCAGGTTAAAACCTTTTAGTAAAACAGTTTACTAACGCTTCCATTTTTTGAAAACGCTTATAACACGAACATTAAATCAAATCAACCGACTTGTCAATCGATTTCGTACTATTTCTTAAAATAAATGTTGTTTCAAAAGTTTTGTTCGGAATTTTTTTCTCGGGATGGTCGATCGACTCCACCAAAAACTGAGCGGCATAAAAACCAATATCAAAGCTTGGTTGATAAACCGTCGTCAATCCAGGAACTAAATATTCAGAAATTTCCAAGCCATCAAAACCAATTACTGAAATATCTTCCGGTATTTTTTTTCCGCATTCTTCAATCGCTTGATATGCGCCCATCGCCATCTCGTCATTCCCACAAAAAATCGCTGTGATTTTTTCATTTTTCAACACTTTTTTTGCCGCTTCATAACCTCCACCTAAATTCAGGTCTCCATTCGCCATGTATTCATCTCTCAGCGGAATTCCATGGTCTTTTAGTGCATGCTGATACGCCGTGATCCTCTCTGTCAACTGATAATACCCGTCATTTTCCTTCAACATCCCGATATGTCTATGACCTTGCTTGATCAAAGAAGAAACCGCCTGGTAAGCGCCCTCATATTCTTTCACGATCAAACGTCCGCTTTCTCTAGGATTGATTCCGCGGTCGACTAATATTACGGGAACCTTGCGTTTGCTTTTGTTTCGTAAAATATGGTTTGCCGGCAGTAAATTAGGTGTTGCAAAAATGATGCCATCAACAGAACGGTGGACAAGTTCTGTCACGTATTGCGTTGCCTTATCTTCATCATGTTTGGAATTGCATAATAAAATCATGTATCCCAGAGAATTAAGATAGGTCTCCACACCTTCGATCACTTTTGCAAAGAAAAAATCAGTGACATCCGGCACTACCATACCGATCGTCTTTGAGTGGCGAGTAATGATATTCGAAGCAAAATAATCCGGCTTATAATCATACTCTTCCACAACTTCTAATACTTTTTTTCTCGTTTGTTCACTGAATCGGCTGCCTTTATTATTGATGATCTGAGAAACAGTGGTCACTGAAACGCCTGCCATATCCGCAATTTCCTTAATGGTCAACTTCATTATTCATTCTCCCTTTAGTCACATGCCTACCAACCATGTCAACGTTTTCAAAAAAACTTACTGAATGAGTTCAGTGTATCAGAAATTTCAGCAATAGAATAGTTTAAACAATAAAAAGAACTCTTGCGCTCATCGCTCCTCTTCTTTTCTTTTATTCAAATCATGGTATTTCAAACGGCTGTATGTGCGGATTTCTTTTATTTTCTATGTAGATATAAGTTCTCTTTTATTTCTTAGTAAAAATCTTTTTTTCTTATCTTGACATAGCTCATTGAGCATGTTAAAGTCTTCAAAATACTTATTGGAGCAATAGTTATGAAAGGATGATCATGTGAAGCGCGCACTTGTCAAAAATTTACCTAAAATAGAATTGCATTGCCATTTAGACGGTTCGATCAGACCAGCTACCTTACAAAAAATTGCAGCACAGCAAGGAATTTCACTACCAGCATCTGAAAACGAGCTCAAAGAACTTCTAGTTGCACCAGAAGATTGCCAAGATTTAAATGAGTACTTGCAGCGCTTTGACCTTGTATTAAGTTGTCTTCAGACAGAAAATGCCTTACAGCAAGCAGCTTTTGATTTAATCAGCCAAGCGTCTGAGGAGAATATTCAGTATATCGAAGTGCGTTTCGCCCCCTCTTTGCATACAGAAAAAGGCCTTTCTTTAGCCCAAATCGTAACCGCTGTGTTAGCAGGTTTGAATCAAGGACAAGAACTATTCGGCGTGAAAAGCAATGCGTTGTTGTGCGGCATGCGGCATGAAGAGCTGGATGAAATCGAACAGATCGTTCTTTTAGCAGAAGAGTATAAACGTTCTGGTGTTGCAGGTTTCGACCTTGCCGGCAATGAAATCGATTTTCCCCCCTATGTTTTTGAAGAAACGCTAAGACTTGTTGAACGATCAAACATCCCTCTGACTCTACACGCAGGTGAATGCGGCTGCGGAAAAAATGTAGCAGATGCTGTCTATCTGGGTGCCAAACGAATTGGTCATGGCATCGCAGTAAAAGATACACCCGAATACTTTGGACTGCTTCAAGAACAAGGAACATTGATCGAAATGTGCCCAACGAGTAATTTTCAAACGAAAACAGTGACTTCTTTAGACGATTATCCATTTCAGCAGTTTTTAGATGCTGGTATCAATGTTTGCATCAATACCGATAATCGCACCGTTTCTGCCACCACATTAACTGACGAATTTATGAAACTGCATGAATGGTATGGCATTACTTACAATGATATGGAACAGCTGAACCATAACGCTGTCACTGGTGCTTTTCTTCCAGAAGCAGAAAAACAACTGCTTCATGACCGATTATCAATTGACTACTTTGAACTGATCAACTGAAAAACACGGTGGAGTCAAGGATTCCGCCGTGTTTTTTAGTTGATTTAATTCGTTTGTACGACCCCTGTTTGATTCACTCCGATGATTTGCCAATCATAGATTCTGGCAGTTTTACCATTTTGTTCAGCTTTTTCAAGACTCAGTTTGACATAGCGGGCCTCGACTAGACGAATCGCATCTTTACTTACGTCAGCTCGGTTTCCACGCATTTGAACAACTGGTGTCCATGTTTGTTTATCATTACTGATCAGGATATCATAGTCTTTTGTATTCCATTCCGAACTTTCTCCACCAGCTCCCGCATGAGACAACTCAAATCCGGCAATTGTTTTGACTGCGCCTAAATCAGCGATCATCCATGGTTTGTCACTGCTATTATCACACCATTTTGTGCTTAGGTCGCCATCTAAAGCATAGCGGTAACTTTCACGTTCATTGGTGTAACCAGATCCTTCTGTCGCACTTGTCGTCGGCAAGATCGAAAGATTTTCACTTGTGATGCCGCTTCCTTGATCATAGACATAAATATAATCTTCAATAACGACTTCCGTCTCACCTGCTGAATTGAATGCTGTCGCTTTGACTGTATAGCTTCCTGCTTTCGCAAATGTTACCGTTGCTTCTTGCCCAGAGATCATCTCAGGATCACTGCCAGATATTTCCCAATTTACTGTTTCTGTTGATTTAGAGACTGCAGCTGATAATGTTACTGGTTCACCGACAGCAACTAACGTTTTACTTGCGTTGATCGCGATTTCAGGTTTTTTCAGTGCTTCAAATGTGTAGACCGCTGAGGCTGATCTCTTACGGTCTTCCCGACCATAAAAATCAACTGGAACGACCTGATAAACAGATGTTTCTGATATGCGTTCCTGATTTAACAGCGTATAAGACGTATTCGCTGTCTCTCCTTCAAATTGTAGTTGGCCTTCGACTTCACGATATATTCGATAGGACGCAGTATTCTTTCCTTTCGTTTGCCAGCTGATATTGACGTTTTCAGTTAGGTCATCAACAATACTTTTTCCTGGGAAAGCTACCTTGTCTATTTTGCTGACTGGTGTTGTTTTTTCTTTTCCTAATCTGAGTTGACCTAAATAAATTTCTGCTGATGCCGTATTGGTATTTTTCAAGTCCAAACCGATCGATGTGATCGTCTTACCTGCAACTGATTTTAGCGAATAGCTCGTTTGAATCCAGCCGTTTTCTAGATTTTTCTGCTCACCATTCAGTACAGTTGGAGTTTCTTTTCCTTTCATTTCCAATACGAGTCCTGTTTCGTCTGCACCTTTCGTCACAACACTCACCGTATCAGAAGCTGAAGGTTTGACTTGTGCTGCGTATAAATTGATACGAGTTGCTTGATTCTCAGTCATTTGACCGGATAATTTGATTGAAGAACCGCCATTATAGGCATCTTCATAACTAATATCCGCACTCAAGTGATTCCCTGCTTCATTATCGATGACCCAGCGGTAGGTCGGCATGACATCTTGAATACTGCGGTTATTAAAGGTTCCTTCTTTGACCTTTGTACCGTTTAAATAAAATGCATCCCCATTTCCTACATTAAAATTCGTCAAGAATGGAAATTGTGTAACTGGCGATTTCTCGACATAATACCGAGAAACTCCTTGCCATTCATTTTTACCACTAGTAACGGCTCTAGGATCACCTTGGGGATTGATCCAAAGCAGCTGTTCGTTTTTCCAGTAACGTTCGATATCGTATTGTCCACCATCTCTCAGTGTCCAGTCAGGACAGTAAAGTCCTAAAGAAACAGTTGGTTTTCCATCGGCATCTAAAATACTGCTTGGCTTTCTACCTGTATTTACGCCATTTGCCTGCACATCGATTCCAGCAAACAAATCGTAGGGATCACGTTTCAGCTGAAGTGCTTTTTCCTTAGAAGAAGCTAGTTCACGCCAACGAAAATCAATAAACATATTATCAGAAACACGTTTTTTCCCTTCTTGGAAATAGCCTTGATTCGTTTCATTCAACGCGCCTTGCCACACGACATTGCCGCTTGGAATCATCGAATCGTACCAAATAATCTGTTGATTTTTAGTTTTTTTAGCCTGTAAATAGCTTAAACATTCTTTCATCTGACTAGCCGTTTGTGCATCGACATTTGTTTCCTGATTGATAAACCAACCATCAAAGCCGTACGCTGCTGACATTTCTAAAAGCTTATCTGCCATTGGAAAGCGACCTTTAGAATCTTTTTGCACGAATTGCTCTACCCATTCACTTTTTCCACCGTAAGCTTCCGGCGGGAAAAAAACTGTCCCGATCACCGGCACGCCATTTCGATGAGCTGAATCTGTCACATCACCACTTGGCGGTACAATGATCCCTTCACCAGAAGAACCAGCCCAAGCAACCAAAGTATCTACATATTGCCAGTTCGTAAAGTTATAAACAGCTTTATCCGCATCCCCTTGCGCCGGCGTTCCTTTTGTGTGTCGATTGACGATCGCAATCGATAAAACTTTCGCGTCTGTACTTTGATCCTCATTCATTTTCTTTCCTTTTACGCGAGATGCTAAAGGAACTTTCGATACATTGAAAGGCGCATCGGGGTCTGTTTTGGCACTCCAATTTAGTAATGTTTCCGGAAATAAGGCTGTTGCTTGGGGAGAATGCTCGTTGATTGGTATCCCACTATTTCCAACTGACTCTGCATGAGCCGGCAAGTCGAGTCCGATAGACCCGACTGCTGCCCCCAATGTAAGTATCGAGCAATAAAACAACTGTTTCCATTTTTTTCTTTTCACTGAATGAACCTCCTTCATTATTCGCCTAAATGCAGCATCATTCATTCTTCCACAAAATGTTAGCGCTTTCCATCCGGTTTATAAATAGAAAAATTATAGGTTTTCGTTTAAAAACTATAGGTCATACTTTCGCTAATGAGCATTCTGATCCGAGAGGTAAGATGGATCTGCTTTCCTCTCGTCGTTTATTCGCGTTTTAAAGAGCGGGACAAAACTAAAACCAGTTTTGTTCCGCTCTCCTATCATACTTCCCTTATTGATAAAAATGTTCTGAAAAGGCAGCCATCAATTGGACTACCTCTAAAAAAATCGTTTCTTCTTCTTTCGCTTCCGGTTTATCACACCAGATCGCTAACGCAGCTCCTTTGATCTGTTCTTGATGTTCCGTCTTGACTTTTTGTTCAGATGCAAATAGATCCGGCTGCCATTTCTCTTTGATTTTTTGTGCTGTTGGATAAGAATAACCAGCATTTTCTCCTAGCACATAATAGAGATAATTATCATTAAAATTGATGACGGAGTAGTCTTTATCTAGAAACGTCTGAACGGGTGCCATTTCCTTTTGCCATCTTGTCCAATACGTAATTTCCAGCTCTTCGCTTAATGTACTTGTCCTATTTTTTCTAAAGAAAGCATCATTCCAAACTCTCGGAATAAAACCAGCTTGTCTGACAAGCGCTGCAACCGAATTGACATACCCTTCGAATTTCTCTTGTCCCCGATCAGCCAAAGCTGGATAACATTCGAAATGATCAAAATCAGCAAATTCATCTGCCCCAATATGAAAGTAGCGACAGCCAGTAAAAAGCGCCATATATTCCTGATAAAGCGAAAAGGTAAAAGCTACGGCTGCCTCATTCGTCACATCCATCGCCGACGAAACAGAAGATATCCCCCGTGACGTCAGCTCTTTTAATTGCCATTCTGGATGCTCTTTGAGTATATGTGTCATATGTCCCGGTGTATCTAAGTCTGGAATAATTTCGATCGATAATTCAGCGGCATCCTCTATCAACTTGTGCACTTCTTTTTGCGACAAAGTCTTTTTGGAATTGAGTTCAGGATATTTTTTTGATTCGATCCCCAAACCTGTATCCTCGGAAAAATGCAGCTGCAGATAATTAAAGCCAAACAATGCCATTTCTTCCAACAGCCGCCTTAAAAAGTTCGGGGTAAAGTACTTCCTGCCGATATCCAGCATGATGATACGCTCGGATATCTTTGGTATTTTTGACCCGCATTCACATTCTTTTCCCAATCTAAGCGATCTTGCTACATACATCAGACCTTGAAATGCTCCGTTCTCATTATCAGCACTAAGCAATAGCGGTGCAACAGACTCAATTGAAAACAACGCTGACGATCCAGAAGAACGTTTCATTACAACCTTAGCCTCTTCGCTATCAGAAACAAACCGAACCTTTTTCCCCAACAATCGCTCATACAGCTCACTTATTTGTTTTCTCGATAGACAAAATGCTGCATCCAGAAAAATAGACAACTCTGAGTCCATCTTTACGCACCTTCTTTAGCTAAAAGTAGACAACCGATCGTTCCGCTATTATCTCCTAATCCACAGCCGACAATATAATCATCAGGCAATGAGACATAACCACCTAGCTGCTCTTCCAATGATTGGCGGATTTTCTCTAAAAGATGCGTTTGCTTCATGACCCCGCCGCCTAAAATAATTTTTTCTGGCGATAAGATCAATGTATAATTCATCAATGCCTGAGCAAGATAAAAAGCTTCAAGTTCCCAAACCGCGTGATCCGCTGCTACTAACTGTCCTTTGACTCCTGTTCTTTTTTCGATCGCTGGACCTGCTGCCAATCCTTCAAGGCAATGGTCATGATAAGGACAAATACTTTCAAAAGAATCCTCTGGATGCCGTGTTACTGAGATATGTCCCATCTCAGGATGACTGAACCCATGTAAAATAGATCCTTGAACTACAGCACCGCCGCCAACACCGGTTCCCACAGTCAAATAAAGACAGTTTTGAGTATTTCGCCCAGCCCCTAAATGCATTTCTCCATAAGCCGCGGCATTGACATCTGTCGTCCAAGCAATCGGCAGAGCATATCGCGCCTTCAATAAACCTAAAAGATCGATGTTTCTCCAGCCATTTTTAGGCGTTGACGTGATATACCCATAGGTTTCAGATTGTTCATTGACATCGATCGGACCGAATGAGCCAACACCTAATCCCTTAAGTTCATATCGATCAAAAAAATCAAAGACTTGAGCCAACGTTTCTTCCGGTAACGTTGTTGGTATACTGATCCGTTCAATAATCGATAACTCCTCATCCGCTACAGCGCAAACAAATTTTGTTCCACCAGCTTCGATCGATCCATAATAGCTCATGTTTTCCTCTCCTTTTCTCATCTACGAAACCCGATCGTTCGAATTTCATATGGACTTAACTCTTCACCTAACGATTCTGATTGCTTTTCTTCAAGTAAATTCAGCTTCTCTACTGTATTCGGCTGTTTTTTTACTTGCACTTCTGCCGCTTGATCACTCATATTGAAGCCGCGAACCACTAAATACTGATCGTCTTCACTATTTTTGACCGCTGTAACAGCAAATGTCGAGCCTGCTACCGTTACATACTGATCTTCAGCCTTTAATTGACCTGAATGACGAGTCGTCTGCTTCAAACTAAACGGAATTTGTGCACTATACGCCCGCTGATAGGTTTCGTAGCGCTCAGAGGCTGCACCATGAAAATCCAATCCATATTGGAACGCAAACTCTCCGTGACATTGCGCCTCTGGTGTTGGGAAATAGCCCCAATCCCCCATTTCGCCGACAGCTCTTACTAACGTCAATGCGATCGTATTTTTTTCCGGCAAGACTTCATATTCATTTAATCCATAATTTGAAACAGTCATTCCCCGCATTTCATCATGAATATTGACAAAAGCATGTTGATGCTGTGGATTGGTCGGATTTTCCCAGCTCTTACTTACTTGGTTCGGTCTTGTAACCACCTCATAAATACTATCGGCTTCATGCGTCTCAGCTTCGATCTCTGTTGGAAATAGTACACGTAAACGATGATCATCCATTTGATTATCGATCGTTGTTTCAAAGGATAAACGAGAAGAATCTTTCGTCATCGTTACAAGCGTTGTGATCGTGAGTGATTTCAGCTTCGTTGAGCGCTTCGCTTTTCGATAACGGAAATCGACTACTGCTCTTTGCTCTTGTAAAAGCCACTCTTCTGCCGCTTCTGGAATCATCATCTGCTGAACGATTTTCACTTGTGCGATAAATGACTCATCTTTCACGACTGCAATTTCTGCTGAGAACTCATTCGATAGAATCGGCGTTGTTCCTTCCGGCTGTTTGAAGATATACTCATTCCCGATATCTCCAGTATCTTCAAAAGTAAGCAAATCATGATAGGTTTTTCCAGTCGCTCGATCCTGAACGTTTATCGTACCATTCTCATTGAATTTCACCTCTAAAAGATCATTTTCCAAAACTACAGGTGTCTCACTTTTGACCATCGAAGTAGCTGGTTGCAGCTGTTCCTGTATTTCTTGCAACGCAAATGTTTCCCATGAAAATGCTGGCAAATCAGAGAGCAGCATTTTTACTTCAACATATTTTGCCATGTATGGAACTCTAAAACGATCTTTCGGCAAGTCATATCCAAAGCAAACTTCTGGCGCAGAAATGCTTGCGGGGATTTTTTTACCTTGTCCATCGATCACCTCAAAATTTGGTGTCTCGCTTTCATTTAATTCCTGCCATAGTTCATGAGGAACGCCTTCTTTAAATGGTTTTCTTTCAAGCTCGATTCTTACATTGACGATATCTGATTTTACATAACCAGATGTATTAAAAACAACAAAAGGATAACTGTTTTCCGGAAACCTGTCTGTCTGCACCTCACTTACAAGCTGTTCTAGCGATTCATTCGCCAAGTAGTTGCCGACTTCATCCGCTTTTTCAAATCTCGTGATCATTTCTCGGTGAACCTCATCTGCTGAACACCCGCAAATACTATCGTGAGGATGATTTTGCAATAATAATTTCCAGGCATAATCTAGCTGATCATGTGGATAGCTGCCTGTTAGATCATACGCCATAGCCGCCAATGGCTCGGTAACATTCTCTAGCTGTCGCTCTACTTTTGTATTCCATTGTTTCAAATATACTCTGGCAGATGCGGTATTAGCTAAGGTAAACCAGCCGTCAGTTTCTTGACTTGTCAATTCCCCATGAACGGTTCCAACATGTTCTGGAAGATCCTGACGAACTGCTTGTAAATATTCATCAAAATTAGAATGAACAAATTCATATTCCGGGAATAATTCATTCGCCAACGCAATCGCTTTAGTCACATCTTTTTGAACAGGTTGATGATCCACACCATTCATCATCAATAAATGGTTTGTTGAAGCAAATTTTTCAGCTTCCGCTAATTTTTGTGTCCAAAAAGTTACCGCTTCTTCTTTAGTCGCTGGAATTTCATTGCCGTTGCTGTACCAGTTTGCAAACAGGAGTCCTAAAATATTTGTCCCGTCTGGTCCTTGCCACCACATTTCAGAATACTGAGAGGTGTAATTTTCATCATCCAGCACCTCATTATTGAAGCCCACTGGTTTGACACCTCGACCAAAAGCCGCTGTTTCTAACCCAGCCTGTTTCATCATTTGCGGGGTCTGTCCCATATTACCGAATGTGTCAGGGAAATAGCCTAGATTCACTGGAGCGCCCCATTTTTCACTTTCCTTTTTACCGATCAGCATATTCCGGACATTTGATTCAGAGCTGATCAAGAAATCATCTTGTAAAATGTAAAATGGTCCTATTTTTAGTTTTCCAGCAGTAATCGCTCGTTGAACATCCTTTTTGCGTTCTGGACGAACTTGTAAATAATCGTCCAATATAATGGTCTGTCCATCAAGATGAAAACTATTGAATGCTGGATCTGTTTCAATTAGCTCTAAGACATCATCCATCAATTCGACTAAGCGCATATGATGCTGCTCATACGGCATGTACCATTCACGATCCCAATGAGAATGGGAAACGATGTAAACTTTTTTCTTCATGTTATTGCTCCTTCTCTCGTCCATTTTTTAACGTGCCACACGAATCTCAAAATAATCCATCACTAATTCACAGAACATCATGTTCGCCCAGGAGAACCATTCCCGCGTATAGTTTTCGGGATCGTCTACATCAAAGCCTTCATGCATCAAATGAGTTCCTGCATCATTTGCAACTAGCGAATCAAGAATTCGTTTTTTCTCAGCTTTATCGCTTGTTGTCATTCCTTCCATCGCTAAAGCAATCGGCCACACATAATTTTCCGGTGTATGAGAGCTGCCGATTCCTTTCGCGTATTTGCCCTCATAAAAATAGGGATTCTCTTGGCTTAAAAGAGTAGCTCTTGTCTCTTGATATATCAAATCTGTTTCATCTACATACCCTAAATATGGTGCTGCCAGTAAGTTAGGAATATTACTATCATCCATGATCGTATTATTGCCCAAACCGTCAACCTCATAGGCAAAAACTTGCTTTCCTTGCTGATTCTTGGTTAGCCCGTAGGCTTTGATCCCTGTATCGATTTCTTTTTTTAATTTTGCCGCTTGATCAACTATTTCCTGATCCGATAACACCGTAGAAAAAATCTCTTCTATATAGCCTAAAATCACAACTGCAAACATATTCGACGGTACTAAATAACCGTAACGACAAGCATCATCACTTGGTCGAAACCCAGACCACGTCATCCCAGTTGGACCAACATCTGATCCACGACCAGCGTTCGGCAATGTATCCTCCGATCGTGTCGTGTCTCTTTCAAAGGTATAGGATGAATCTTGATGATCTTGTTCTGTTTTAAACACAGTCAAAATCTTTTTCACGCCGTCGATAAATGATCGATCAAACTGCTTTGTATAACCTGTATTTTTATATAATAAATAGGCCAGCTGAACAGGATAACACAGAGAATCGATTTCATATTTACGTTCCCAAATCCAAGGGTTCATCGTTGTTTTGTCCGTTTGATGCCCTGCACTATTTGCCGTTTCGTTAAAAGCATTTGCATATGGATCGATGTTGATATATCTAAATTGTCGCTGAACAAGTCCACAAATCATGTCGGCAAGTTCTGGATCTTCTTTCGCGATCACTAAATACGGACGAACTTGCGCCGTTGAGTCACGCAGCCACATTGCTGGAATATCACCAGTCAATAGAAAAGTTGTTCCATCCTCTTGCTTTTTGACAGTTGTCGTCAACGTATTCGCAAATGCAGCATTAAAATTCTCCGCCCAATCGGCGTGCTCTTCACCGCATAATTTAGTAATCGTTTCCATAAATGTCCGTACGGACTCGGGAATTTTTTTATCCACTATCAATAACCTCCAATATTTGATATATCATTTCACAACGAAAGTATATGACATCGATAGTCTTTTGTCTACTCTTTTTTTATTTTTCTTTGAATTGACGTTCTTTTCCCACTATGATAAACTACTCTTAATGATATATCATTCCACATTAGGAGAGCTATTATGACTAAACCTTTATATAAAAAAATCATCGATGATCTGTTACAGGCAATCGCTTCTGGAAAATTGCCCGAACATGCACAGCTTCCGACAGAAAAAGAGCTTTCTCAAACGTACCAAGTTAGCCGGATCACATCCAAGCGGGCATTGACTGAATTAGAAAACCAAGGGTTGATATACCGTATTCAAGGAAAAGGCAGCTATGTTCAAACACAACGACCAAAGAAAAAGAAGGTCGCGCGTATTTTATTTTTGATCCCTTTCTTAAATGACTTATCTTTAGGAAATTTCAATGAAGGACTAGCGCCAGTTACGAGTGAGCATCAATACGAAGTGATCATGTCATCCGCAGAATTTTTGATCAACAAACAAGCGGAAGATATTATGGCTGATTTTGACGGTATGATTTATTATGCCCATAATACAGAAGATTTCTTAGATACTTTATTTGAGTTATCGATCCAGCAGTTCCCTGTCATTATTTTAGACAAAAAAATCCATGATTTGCCTTATCCAACGATTCAGTCAGACAACTTTTCTGGTGGGGAAATGGCAACAAATTATTTAGCAACACATGGCCATCAGCGAATTGCGTATATTTTCGGTGAATCAACATTGCCTCAATCTGTGCGCCAGCGGTATTTAGGTTATATCCATGCAACAAAAGAACATCATTTATCATTTCATACAGCACTATCGGATAAAGCAGCGATTTCAAGTGAAAGAACTTTAGAGTATGTAATAGAAAACGAGATCACAGGTGTTGTTTGCGAAAATGATTTAGTCGCGATTTCATTAATGAATCAGGCGAAACGAGCAAATATCAGCATCCCTGCCCAACTTTCTGTCGTTGGCTTCGATAATATCCAAGCAGCCGCTTTGGTCGATCCTTCACTGACGACGATTGCTCAAGATTTCAAAGGCATGGGACAATTGGCGGGAACGTTGCTGATAGAATGGATCGAGCAACAAGTAATACCAACAGACCAACAGATTCCTGTAAAACAAATCATCAGACATTCGACAAAGGAGATTTAATACATGAACCCACACTCGATCGATACAAGACATGGTACCGATAATCAACATTCATTTTCAAATGGCAACTGTCTGCCTTATACAGGCATTCCTTTTGGGATGAATTATTTTGCTCCTCAAACCAACGGCGACAACGGTAGTTGGTGGTTTAATCCGCGAGACCAAATCTTTCAAGGCTTTCGCTTGACGCACCAGCCAAGCCCTTGGATGGGCGATTTTAGCTACTTTGTTCTTTTGCCATATAACGGTTCGTTGAAGGAAGAAACGCTTTTTCATGCGCAGTCTTCTTACCGACCGGATGAAAGCGCTTTTAAACCTAGTTACCTAGAAATCACTGAACAGCGTTATCAACTGACGACACGGTTGATTCCTAGTATGTACGGCGGTGTTTTAACTGCTCGCTACACGCAACCAGAAGCAAAATTACTTCTCTCACTACCTGGTAAGTACCACCTTCGAATCGAAGACGCTCACACTGTTTCAGGCTCGATCATCAATTATGCTGGTTGTGAAGATGCTGATTTTACCTTTTACTTTACGCTACACTTTAAAGAACCCTTGTTAAAGGAAACTTGGTTAGAAAAGTCAGGTGACAACAATGTCGTTCCCTTTTCTTTTGGTGATATTGAGGAACAGATCGTACAATTCGGAACCTCTTTTATCAGCGGTTCACAAGCTAAACTGAATTTATCTAGAGAAGCACATTGGCAGCCTGAAGATTATCTCGCTCATTCTAACGCTCAATGGAAAGATTACCTTAGTAGAATCGAGATTCAAGATCGAAATGCTGAACGGTATTCAACGTTTTATCATAACTTGTATCGAGCATTTCTTTTTCCCCAAACCTTCTACGAAAAAGATGAAAATGATCAAGCTATTCACTACGATACGTTAGCAAAACAAGTGAAACAAGGTGTTCTCTATACCAACAATGGTTTTTGGGATACGTATAAAACTGTTTATCCACTGTACTCACTGATTGCACAGGACAAATATGAAGAAATGCTGGAAGGATTTTTAACAAGCTATCGCGAGAGTGGTTATTTGCCTAAATGGTTATCACCCGACGAAAGAGGGTTGATGCCTGGTACATTGATCGATGCAGTGATTGCTGATGCAGCTGTAAAAAATATTCGCCCTGATTTAATGCCCGAATTTTTAGAAGCCATGCTCAAAGGAGCAACCACTCAAAGTAAACATTCGAACTACGGTCGGCAAGGAACCGATGATTATTTAAAGTATGGTTATGTGCCGGCAAATTATCATGAATCAGTCAATCATACGCTTGATTACTGTTACAGCGACTTCTGTATTTCTCAAGTAGCGAAACAGCTGAACGACACGGCTACTGCTGAACATTATCAAAAACAAGCAAAGAATTTCTTGACTATCTTTGATCCAAAAACGGGATTCATGAGAGCCAAGCAAACAGATGGACAGTTTAAAGAACCATTTAATTGTTATAGCTGGGGAGAAGATTATGCTGAAGGTAGTTCATGGCAAAGCAGCTTCGCTGTTTACCATGACTTCAAAGGGCTGATCGAGGCTTTCGGCGGGCCAGAAAAGTTCCAACAAAAGTTGATCGACCTTTGCAATCAAAAGCCTACTTTTGATGTCTCTGGTTACGGCTTTGAGATCCATGAAATGAGCGAGATGGCTGCCATTGATTTTGGGCAGCTGGCTATCTCAAATCAGCCAAGTTTCCATTTCTCTTATTTATTCAGTTACCTAGGTAAACCTGAGTTTGCTCAGCCACTGATAAAACAACTGATGACCCAAACTTTTAACGACAGTTTCACAGGATATCCAGGTGACGAAGATAACGGTAGCATGGCTAGCTGGTACATTTTCAGTTCTTTAGGAATGTATCCCGTATGTCCCGGCTCTGGGGAATATGTGATCGGAATGCCTCTATTTGATAAAGCGACTCTTCATTTATCTAATGGCAAATCCGTCACGATCACTGCAGACCCAAATCAAGAGCAGCATCAATTTGTCGATCATATCCATTTCAACGACACACCATATGATGCTCTATTCTTCAAACACGAAGATCTATTAAGTGGAGCAAAGATCGATTTTTCACTTGGAACTGTTCCTAGACCTAAATCTTATACAGCTGAACAACTGCCATTTAGCATATAAAATAAAAACAGGAACAACCTGTCGATGTACGATAAGGTTGTTCCTGTTTTTATTCATCACCGACAGAATGATAATGGTGCTTGTATTTTTCTCTAAATTCTTTAGGTGTCAAATCGTTCATCTTTTTAAACATTTGAGAGAAATACGTACTATTATTAAAACCGATTTGATCTGCGATTTCATTGACATTGTCATCTGTATATAATAATAGATTTTGAGCTTTTTTCATTCGGTACTGGTTCAAATATTGGGAGAAACTTTTTTTCGTTTCTTTTTTGAACAATTGCCCTAGATACATAACGTTCAGGTGAAGAGATTGAGCAACTGATTTCAAGCTTAAATCACTGGCGTAATCCATCCGAATTTTATCGATCACGTTTTGGACATTTTCAGAATAATCATAAGCAGTTTTTTCTTTTGTGATTTCCTTGATCGTAGATGTCAAAATGCCACATAGTTTATCTACATTCGAGGATCGGTTGATATCATCTAGTATTTGTCGGTATTCTTCTTCATCTAGGTGATTGAACCGCCGATAGATATCCATAAACAGCATAAAAGTAATATGTCTAACATCTTCAGGCCGAGCACCTATCTTTTGTGTTTTTGCAAAGATGTCTGTGATCGTCTCCTCGATCGTCGGAAAGTCTCCAACCATCAATGTTTTGTTAAAATTGATGATATCTGCTGACAAATCAAAATCATCTGAAAACACAGCATATAAAATATTGCTCCCGCTTCTTTCATAGAACTTATAACGCTGCAAGGTTTGATTTGCCTTTTCAAAACTATCTGGAACATCTTCCCAATCGGAAACCGTCTCACCCACACTTAATACCCAATCCTTCTCATCTTGTTCCTGCAATGGATTCGTTAAAAGGAGTTGATTCAACAGGTATTTATTTCCTTTGAAAATATGTATCACTAAGCTTTTATCGCCCAAGTTCCGTGAGAAAAACAGCGTTTGCTGTTGTTGTTTCAGCCATTCACTCAGTACGTTCTTTTTTTCTCTAGAAACTTCAAAAATCAGAACAGTCCAGTCTGATTTATCCGATAGATCAACAAGCTGGCTGAATGCCTCATAATTTCCTGTTTCTAATTCATCATTGACCCATTGAGACAACAAAACTTCACTGTACATTCCTTCTCTTGTTTCTTGTCTATTACGGGTATCCAAACGATCTTTTGCCTTTCTAACACTTTTTAACAACTCAGATTTATCTACAGGTTTCATCAGATAATTGATAGCCCCCAACTGTAACCCGCCTTTTAGAAAGTCAAACTTCTGATAACCAGACAAAATCATGAATTCAAATTGTCGCGCTTCTTTTTGGGCCGCATCAATGAACTCTAACCCAGTCATCTCCGGCATAGTGATGTCCGTGATCACTAGATCGATCTCCTCAGATTCCATCAAAGTCAATGCTTCTTTTGCATTTCTTGCGGTCGCTCTGATCGCGAATCCTTCTTCTTCCCAAGAGATGATCTTTTTTAAGCCATTGACGATCATATATTCATCATCGACCAATAAAACATTATAGCTCATCTTTTTGCTCCTTTTCGAACGATAATATAATAGTCAGTCCGCTGGGTTCATTTGATACCACTTGCATTAGGAATGTCGGACTAAAATAGGCACGAAGCCGCTCATTGACATTTTGCAGACCGATCGAATCATGCAGCTCAATCGTTTGCTGCTTTAGTTTTTCTTGGATCACAGACAGCTTCTGATCAGAAATCCCCTTGCCGTTATCACGAATCATGATCTCTACACGTTTTCCAACTACTCTTGCTTTCACACTGATTGCATTATCATTGCGAGAAAAATCAATGCCGTGGACAAAATAATTCTCAATCAGAGGCTGAATTGAAAACTTAGGTAACACTAATCCTCTAAGCGCATCATCGATTTCAAAGTGATAGGCGATACGGTCAGGATATCTCATTTGATAAAGATAAACATATTTTTCGCAGAAGCTTAGCTCCTTTTCTAACGTTGTTGTTTTGGCTTGGTCTGTATTATTTCTTAATAATGTTGAAAACGCGTAAACAACATCTGCTAACTCTTCACTACCTTCACTTAACGCGTACATTCGGATATACTCCAGTGTGTTATATAAAAAATGAGGACTAATTTGAGATTGTAACGCTCTCATATGAGCATCCTGCTGCTTGATCTCTAATTTATATATATCTGCAATATATTGCTCGATATTATCCAGCATCGTATTGATTCCATTAGAGAGTTCTTTTAATTCAAACTGCGTCATTTTCTCGTCGATCCGTGTATTTAAATCCCCTTGTGTGACTAGTGCCATCGAATCCATGATTATATCTACTTGTTGAGAATACTTCGTAAAGGTTCGATAAAGTAAATATAATAAAATCAGAATCAGGACGCCGCCGCCAACCATTAAAATACGCAAATCGCTCAGCACAGCTTTCACGATCTTCTCCTTGGAAATAGTCACTAGGATATTAAATCCTCCGACCGTTTCTAAGTGCTCTAGTAGATTTTTTTCCATTAACGATTGAATCGGGAGCTCTGAAGTTTCTTTCATACGCTTTTGGATCAGTTCTTGATCCATTTGTTTAGTCACTTCAGTATAAGTCAATAACTGGTACCCTGTTTCTGAAAAAATATAGGCGGATAGTCCATCATAGGTTGTTAAATGCATCAAACTACTTAACATATCTTGTTTGGAAAATTCCACATAAAAGCTTCCAAACACCTCTAATGTCACAGGATGGATCATTGGATACGACAAGTAGAATTTGTCTTCAAGATCAGGCGTCCCTTCTTCTTTCATCCCACCTTTGTTGTCATTAGTAGACAAATAGTACCCTTCATAGTTATTCAAAACCATGATGATCGATTCAATATTTTCATATGTCGTATAAAAATTTTTGACCTGACTAGGCAAAAATAAATAGTTCCCTGTTTTTAGCTGTTCATCATAGGTGTAATTTAAATACTCAGGAATATCAGACCCCATGTAGCGGTTCAAACTATTGATCTTGTCTTGATTATCTGTCAATCCATTCAGCATAGTCTTGCCTTGTAAATTTTTGTCATTGATCGACCGACTGAGCAGATCGACTGCCTCTTGTGTCGTTGCTTTTCCTCTTCCCATCGCCTGCCAATAGGTATTCATCCCTATACTGACCATACCGACTAAAATCAACGAGGCAAGAATCAATGCATAGTTTTTTAGCAGCCGGTTCAATAACGTCTTTTTATAGATGGACAGAGGAAATCTTTTACGCATAGCCCTCCAAACGCTGATCGATCGTTTGACGCCATGATCTAGTCGCTGTAAAACTCCAAATTTGAATCATGGAAAATGTAGCAAAGAGAAATAACCCTTTATACTTCCATGTGATCAAAAAAATCAAGCCGACACCAATAGCTATCTTTAAAAGATTCATAAAGCTAGAGAGCGTTGAAATAACAGCCAGCTTTATCAAATTGATCAAATCGATTTCGTAATAGCTATCTAATAATAACGTATATTGAAATGCAACCAAGCTATAGATCATTCCGAAAACCAAAATAAAATCGATCACCAAGAAAAGGAGTCCTTGAATTTGTACCGATAAAAATAGATTGTATCCCAAAATAAGCAAGAGTATGCCTACCCCATAAAAAAGTAGATTCCCTCTAATCATATTTTCTTTAAAGCTTTGCCAGCCTTCTTTCAGCGTAATGTCTTTATAATTAAATTCATGACGGATGAATAGTTCATTCACCGTCTTAAGTGCTGGGCCTACTCCTGCAATCAGTAATCCGCAGCAGCTGAATAACCAAAAAAACAGATTCAATTTCACAATCACCCAAATTTTGATGAATAACGTTTCTAATGCTTTACCGACCATTTCCTCCGTCCTTTCTAGTTCTCTTCTCTTATAATAAATAACTCATGCAGATATGCCAACTAAAACACTACTTCATAAATAAGATACGCATTATTTATCCTATTCATTTTTAAAAGAACCAAGTAAAAACGACAAATCATCGAAATCACTTGGCTCTCCAGCTCGCTCTATTTTTTCAAGAACTCATCATATTGTTTTTGCATTTCTGTTTGTACTTTTTCATATCCTGCATTGTCCAAAGCTTCTTTCAATTTAGGGATCGTCACTTCTGGATCAACGGTTCCTGTGTTTAAGCCATCCAGATATTGACTCATGACATTAGCGATATTACTTAATTCTGTTTTTACACTTGACGTTACAAAATTAAAGCCTAAAATTGGGGAAGTTTCTGCTTTTGCGATCGATTCATCACGTTCTTTGATCATGTCATCTGTGATCGTATCTTGCGTATAAAGGATCTTATTGTTTCCTGTATTCCAAGCAGCTAGATGCGTATTTGGTTTGTATCCATCCAGCAATTTGATTTTGTCTTCTTTCCCTGAGATTTTCTCCCAAGCTTCGCCTTCGATCCCCCAGACCAATCCATTTAATAATTCCGGATCGCTATTCAGTTGTCCCAAGACTTCAACTGCTTTTTCTTTATTTTTAGATGTATTTGAAACAACGAAATTAGCCATTTGTGCTTGAGCCGTAGATTTCAATGGTGTCGTGAAAGCTTTAGAAACTAACTCTTGGCCTGCAGCATTCGTCAAAATCGTATCACCATAATCATAAGGGCCTTGCGTTTCTTGACGAACAAACCAAGTATTGCCTTCTAATGGAAACTCTGTGTTACTTGTAGCTGCATCTGATGGGATGTAGCCAGCTTGGTACCATTTATGCATCGTTTTCAATGACTCTACAAACTCTTTATTGTCATATTGGTTGATGATTTTATCAGAATCGCCATTTAGGTCTACAGCAAACGGATATTCGTTTCCGATCGGAAAGTCGAAGTCACCTTGTACTTTGAACCCTTGACCAATCGCAAAAGCTGCAACATTCGGCTCTTTTTCATGGAAAGCTTTCAAGACATCCTCCGTATCCTGATAGGTTTTGATATCGTCGATCGACAGATCGTATTTATCTAAATACTGCTTATTGAACGTTAGTACTTGCTGAGAATAGACATTTCCATTTACCGGAAACGCATACAATTTGCCATCAACTAAATTCCCTTGGATATAAGCTTCATCCAGTTGATCATACGCGTCTTTCGCAAATTTAGGTGCAAGTTCAGTTAAATCTGCAAATGCTCCTTTTTGTGCATTCGGCACATAGTTATCAGCAAAAGCAATATCATAATTTTCGCCTGATGATACAATTACGCTCATTTTCTTTTTGTAGTCACCCCAGCCGATATACTGAATATTTAGCTTCACGCCTGTCTTTTCTTCTAAGCGCTTATTCGCCACTTCCATCAATTCATCGTAATTATCAGGCTTGTCACCGATCTGATACATCAAAAGCGTATTTTCATCTGACTTATTACTGCTGCCAGCTGTTTTTTCTTTACTTCCGCCACCACATGCTGTCAAAGTTCCTAAAAGAACCACTGCTATTCCTGCACTTGCGACTTTTTTCCAGTTCTTCATTTCTATTCCTCCTAAATTTATGATCGACACTTATTAAAAACAGAGACGTTTCACTATCTGCGTGAAGCTCTTTTTCTCTCTCTACTGATTCAACTCAAAAACAGTCTATATTTACACCATTTATAAGTCTACTGAATCTCTTTTTCCTTCAGTAGACTTATTGGATTACTCTTTCACTCCACCGATCGTCAATCCTTTTACAAAATACTTTTGGAAAAATGGATAACTTATCGCGATCGGCAGTGTAGAAATCACGACGATCGCCATTCGAGCAGATTCACCTGGGATCGCCGCCATCCCGCCAGATAATTGGCTGCTAGCGCCAGCATTTTGAGTCAGATACTGAATGTTATTTTGAATCTTCATCAATAAATACTGCAGTGGAACTAAACTATCTTTTTGAATATACAATAGTGCATTGAACCAATCATTCCAATACCCTAAAGCTGCAAACAAACTAATCGTCGCAATGCCAGGAACGGCTAATGGTAGAACGATCTGCACAAAAATCCGCAACTCAGATGCGCCATCGATCCGCGCTGATTCAATGATCGAATCTGACACAGACCGTTTGAAAAATGTGCGCATCACGATAATGTTAAACGGACTAACGGCCATTGGCAAGATCAATGCCCAAATCGTATCTTTCAACTGCAATAAATTCGTCATAACCAAGTAATTAGCTACCATCCCCGGAGAAAACAACATCGTAATCAAACAAAATACGGTAAAAAAACGACGGAAGGGAAAGTTCGATCTAGAGATCACATACGCATATAATGACGTTGCTGTACTATTGATCAGTGTTCCTAAAACAGTGACTAACAATGTTACCATCAATGCTTGAATGATTTTATCATTCATTTGACCAAACAAATACGTATAGCCAAACACGCTGAAATCTTGTGGCCAAAAACTATACCCATTGGCTGCCAAGGCTGTTTCACTACTGAATGAGATCGCCACCACAAACAAAAACGGCAAGATACACGAGAGAGCAAAAACAGCGATCAATAGATTAAAGAATAGATTGACCGGCTTATTAAATGAACGAATTTCTACTTTTGACACGGGCTTTTTCTTCAATGTTTTCACTCCTTCTTAGAATAATGCCGATTCGTTGTCAAAACGACGAACGATTCCGTTGGTGATCATCAATAAAGCAAATCCAACTGTGGATTGATATAAACCAGCAGCTGCTGTCATCCCGATATCACCCGTGGCAGTCAATCCATTGAAGATATACGTATCTAAAACAGAAGTTACTTCATATAAAGCACCTGAATTTCTAGGAACATTATAGAACAACCCAAAATCGGCTCTAAAAATATTCCCTACAGCTAAAATCGTCATGATCGTCATCAGCGGTAATAATTGGGGAATCGTTACATTTTTGATCTGCTGCCATTTGCTGGCTCCATCGACCATCGCAGCTTCATAATAGGTTGGATCGATGCCCATAACAGAAGCAAAATAAATAATACTGTTATAGCCGATCCCTTTCCATGTACCAATAAAGACTAAAATAAACGGCCAGTATTTTGCTTCGCTATACCAGTTGATCGGTGTTCCTCCCTGGCTTGAAATCCACTGATTGAAAATCCCTTTATCTGGGCTCAAAAAGGCATAAACAAAATACCCGATAATGACCCACGATAAGAAATACGGCAACAGTGACATCGTTTGATACACTTTCACCAAGCGCTTATTCCGAAGCTCGCTCATCACGATTGCAAAAAATACAGAAATGACAAGGTTCAAAGTAATAAAGGTCACGTTGTACAACACTGTATTTTTCGTAATCAAAAAGGCATCATTGGAAGAAAATAAAAACTTGAAGTTCTCCCAGCCAACCCATGGACTTTCTTTCAAACTTGCAATAAAACCATCTGGGGAAATATGAAAATCCTTAAAGGCTACGACATTGGTCAAAACTGGAATATAAAAAAAGAAGATCATCCAGACCATCGCCGGAACAGCCATTAGGATCAATGCCTTATACCGCCAAATATTTGAAAAGAAAAGCGCACGCTTTGACTTTCTTTTCATCTGCTCAACTCCTTTCTTCAACTTATTCACAACGAAATTATAGCGCTTTCAACTAAAAATAAGAATAAACAAAATATAGTTATTCCTATAAAAAATATAGATACCTCTTTTCCGCAAAAATCCTTTCCGATTGTGTTATACTCAAAAAAACTTGAAAAGAGGGATTCACTGATGGCTATCTATCAAAACACAAAAATAGCAGGAAGCAAAAGCTTGTATATTTCTGGTCAAACGCCAAGTAAAGACGGCTTCACTCCTGAAACGATCTCAGAACAAATAGACATAGTTTTAGAAAAGATCCATGCTGCATTGGAAGAAAATGGATTGACTGTAGAAGAATTAGTAAAAATCACGATTTACCTTACTCATGTTGATTATCTATCAGGAGCTAGAGAAAAACTTGCTGCTTTTGTCGGCAGTTCAAAACCAACAGCGACGCTCGTCATTGTTGCCGGCCTGATCGATCCAGCTTTTAAAGTCGAAATCGATGGAATTGCAGCCTTCTAATTATTTCACAAAAAAGATTGGGGCGTAACTCTGCGAGTTACGCCCCAATCCCTTTAAAAATGACTAGATACTAGAAACGAAAGCAACTACTAGATCACATCAATTTTTAGTATCAAAGATGCTAAAAATCGATGCACTTAGTCCCCAAAGTTGAACACTTCATCTCAACCTTTGTTTCAGTTTTGTTTATTTTGCTTTCATCAATTCTAATGGTGAGTCAATTTTACTTTCAACTTCTTTCCCTTCAAAATGATCATACGCTGCCTGTAAGGCCAATTTACCCATTTCGACTGGTTGTTGTGCAACTGTTGCCCCCATCGTTCCAGCTTCGACTGCTTTGATTCCATCCTCATTTCCATCAAATCCTACAACTAAGACATCTTTTTTCCCTGCTGCCTTGAGCGCTTCGACTGCCCCAAGAGCCATTTCATCATTTTGTGCAAAAACAGCTTTGATATCCGAATTAGATTGTAGAATGTTCTCCATCACACTCAAGCCTTTCGCACGGTCAAAGTCTGCTGACTGACTTTGTACGACATCCAGATCATTCTTTGCGATATTCTCAAATCCTTTTCCACGCTCACGTGTCGCAGAAGCACCGGGAGTTCCTTCAAGTTGAACTACTTTTGCGCCTTTACCAACTTTTTCGATGATGAAATCAGCGGCCATTTCCCCGCCTTTCACATTATCAGAAGCAACTAATGTCAAAATTTCTCCGCCATCAGAACTTCTGTCTAATGCGATCACTGGAATATTCGCCTCATTTGCTGCTTCAACAGCTGGTTGAATCGCAGAAGAATCTACTGGATTGACTAAAATCACATCTACCTTTTGCTGGATCAGGTCATCGATATCATTACTTTGTTTAGAGGCATCATTTTGTGCATCTGAGATGATCGTTTTCGTTTTGTTTTCATCTGCCAATGTGGTGATCCCATCTTTGACTGAAACAAAAAACGGATTATTCAATGTGGAAATACTTACACCGACTTTTAGATCTGCCGCTTTTTTCTCCTCTGTTTTCGTATCTCCTTTTGACTCATTGTCTCCTAAAGTTGCTGCTCCACACCCTGATAAAAGTAACACCGCGGCCATCATCGAAATAAACAGTTTTTTCATGTTGTTTCTCTCCCTTATTTGATTATTTATTTTGTTTTCTATCCAGTAACACTGCAATAATAATGACTAATCCTTTGACGATTTGTTGATAAAAACTCGAAACACCTAATAAATTCAATCCATTATTGATCGTTCCGATGATCAGCGCACCAATCAATGTGCCAAACAAACGTCCTTTTCCGCCAGACAAACTCGTTCCGCCTAATACAACTGCTGCAATTGCATCCATCTCATACGCCTGTCCTGCCGTTGGCTGAGCTGAATTTAAGCGGGACGTTAAAATGATCCCTGAAATAGAGGCCATCAAACCAGAGATCGTATAGATGATCATTTGGACACGATCCGTTTTAACTCCTGCGATTTCTGCCGCTTTCAAATTCCCTCCGACAGCATACGTCTTTTTACCAAATGCGGTTTTGTGCAGAAGAACATATAATAATAGAAAGAAAATCAGCATAACGAAAATTGGAAATGGAACGCCGAATAGATAGCCTTTTCCCATAAACTGAAAAATGAAGCTGTCGCCGATCCCTGTAATTGGGTTACCATCTGTATAAACAAGTGTTGCTCCACGATAAATCGTCATCGTTGCCAAGGTTGCAATAAAAGGGGCCATTTTTCCCTTTGTGATCAAAAGACCATTGATCAGTCCCAAAAATGCGCCTAAAACCATTCCTACCAGCATCGCCAATATAGGAGAAATGCCATTTGCGATCAGCCCGGCTGTCAGTGCCCCAGATAAAGCAAGTGTTGAGCCAACAGACAGATCAATACCGCCAGTCAAAATAACAAAGCTCATTCCAAAGGCAATCAAAGCATTGATGGACACCTGACGCAGTAGATTCAGCAGATTATTCGGTGTAATAAAGCTTGGATTCAATACGGTCACAACGATCACTAAAGCAATCAAAGCTAACAACGGACCTAAAGAACCGAGAGCAAATTTTTTCTTTTTCGTATTTTCCATGATCAGTTTCCTCCTGTAGCTAAGTTCATAATTTTTTCTTGTGAGGCATCAGCTTTCACTACTTCGCCTGCAATCTGTCCTTCTCTGACTACAACGATTCGATCACTTACACTCATCACTTCCGGTAAATCACTTGAGATCATGATGATCGCAACACCGCGCTCTGCCAGCTCATTCATCAAAAGATAAATTTCCCTTTTGGCGCCCACATCTACACCTCTCGTTGGTTCATCCAAAATCAAGACTTGCGGACCAATACCGATCCACTTCGCTAGAACAACTTTCTGTTGATTTCCACCAGATAAACTGCTGGCTGGGACCTCCTTATTTTCAGCCTTGACTGTTAACCGTTTCAATAATAGCTCTACAAAATCGTCGATCGTTTTTTGCTCCAGTAACCCGCGTTTACTAAATTCATCCACCGATGGCAATAAAATATTGTCTTCTAAACTAAATTCAAGGATCAGCCCTTCATCTTTTCGGTTTTCAGTGAGGAACCCAATTCCCTTTTTTATCGCCTCTGAAGGCTTATGGATAGTGATTTTCTCCCCATTTAGCAGAATTTCTCCTGAGTCATACGTATCGATCCCGAAAATTCCCCGCATGATCTCTGTTCTGCCGGAGCCCATCAGCCCTGAAAAGCCAAGAATCTCTCCTTCTTTCACAGAAAAAGATATATTTTGAAACACTCCTTTTGAGCTTAAATTTCTAACTTCAAATTTGACTTCGCCGATCGGATTATTTTTTTCAGGATAAAAATCACCGATATCACGACCAACCATATCATGGACGATTTGATTCACGTCGACTTCTGAAATTTGATATAAGCTTACAGATATTCCATCACGCATCACAGTGATCCGATCGCACAAAGCAAAAATTTCTTCCATTCGATGTGAAATGTAAACAATTGCAACACCTTTGTCTTTCAACCCGCGAATGATTTTGAATAAGTTATCGATCTCCGTTTCTGAAAGTGCCGCGGTCGGTTCATCCATGATCAGAACTTTTCCATTTGTCATCAATGATTTGGCGATTTCCAGCATTTGTTGCTGACCAACAGACAGCGTATCGACCTGAGCATCCAGTGATAAAGAAATATGCAGTTCATCAAATATTTTCAGCGCTTCTGCCGCCATTTTTTTCGTATCCAACAAACCAAATTTCGTCTTTAACTCTCTATTCAGATACATATTTTCCAAAACTGTCATGTTAGAAAACGTATTCATTTCTTGGTGAATAAATGTGATCCCAAATTCCTCTGCTTCTTTTGCGTTTTTAAAGTATCGTTCCGTACCATCGATATAAATTTTCCCCGCATCACGCTTATGCAATCCCGTCAGAATATTCATCAACGTGGATTTTCCTGCACCATTTTCGCCCATCAAGGCATGGATTTCACCTGATTTCAGTTCAAAATCCACCCCTTCCAGCACCTTATTTGTTCCAAAACTTTTGCTGATCGCTACCATTTTCACTTCCATGAGACTGCTCCTCTCACTTTCTAAAAGATTACAGCGGACTGTAAAATCACATTTGCATATGGTGTATCTTCTCCCGTACGAATGATCACCTTCACATCATTGCTCAATTGTTTAAACTCTTCATGAGAAACATACGCAATAGAAGGAAGAACGCCTTTTATTTTTTCATGAAGTTCAGTATTATTTTCCTTGATTTCACTCGCTACTATTGCCTTTTCTACCGCAACTTCTGCTAGAATCAGCTCTAAAACGGAGTAAAAAGAAGGGATGCCTTGTTTCAAGGAAATATCGATTTCTTTGATATGTTCCGGTACAGGCAAGCCGCAATCACCAATGATGATCCGGTCTGTATGTCTTAGATCATCAACTACTTTTGCGATCTCTGAATTTAAAATCCCACGTTTTTTCATACAGTTGCCGCCACCTTCTCATATGCTGGAATCCCGCTTTGCGCGCCTTTTGTTTGAATCGCGATCGCTGATGCGGCATTTCCAAGTGCCAAACTTTTTTCAATCGATAAGCCTTCTAAAATTCCTTTAACGAAATAGCCATTAAATGTATCTCCAGCTCCGGTCGTGTCCACAACAGTGTCTACCTTTTTAGCTGGGACAGTGATTTGTTTTTCTCCATCAAAGAAGACAGCACCTTGATCCCCAAGGGTGATGACCAGCTTGTTCGGATAATTGCGGAGCATTTCTTCTTGACTTTGATCTGGAAATAATAACAATGCCTCATGTTCATTCGGCGTTAAATACGTGACTTTATCCAAGTACCTTTTAGGAATTTCTTTTGCCGGTGCCGGATTGTATAACACAGCGATCTGACGCTCAGAGCAAAATTCGATCAAATATTCGATCGTTTCCATTGGCATTTCATTTTGCAAGACGATCATATCCATTTGTTCTAGTTTTTCACGATAAGACTGAACGACCTCGACTGAAATCAAATCATTTGCACCTGGTACAATAATGATTCGATTATCACCATCCTTGATTTGAATATGCGCTGAGCCGCTCTCAACATTATCATAGGTTTGGATCATCTCTGTGTTGATACTGTTGTTTTTCAAATTATCGATCAGCGACCGTCCAAAAGAATCGTTGCCAACAGCTCCCAGCATAAATACATCTAGTTCTGATCGACTTAATGCGATCGCCTGATTCGCTCCTTTACCGCCAAAAAATGTCTGAAATGCCTCACCAACAACTGTTTCGCCTTGGTTCGGGATTATATTGGTTGTTACGACAAAATCCATTGATATACTACCTATTACTGCTACTTTCTTCATTTTCTCATCTCCATCCAGAATGTGTAACCGGTTACCTATGACCATACATTAACATCTTTCGATGAAAATGTAAACCCTTTCAGCGTAAACTTTCTCCTTTTTGTAGCGAGACTGGTAAAATTGTTTCACTCTTTCGCTGCTCTTCACCCGTTAAAAGATCGACCATCAACATCGCTGCCGTCTCTCCAATATCATAAACCGGCTGCTTGATCGTCGTTAATTTTGGGTAGGTCATATCAGCAAAAGGAATCCCGTCATACCCCATGATTTGTAGATCTTCTGGGATGTTCAATCCTCTTTGCTGTGCTTTTTGCATGATCTTCAGTGCAAGATAATCATTTGAAGCGATCACCGTATCAACGCCTTGATACTTTTCAAAAAACGTCTCTGAAATTTTATCGACCTCATCTACATTGAACGAACTCGTTTCAAACACTTCATAGGAAAATTTTTCTGCTTCCAATGTATCCGTCAAGCCCTTTAATCGTTTTCTAGCACTTTCAAAAGATAAGCTACCAGTAATGATCAATAGCTTTTTGAATACTGTCTTTAAAATCTCTGTCCCAATAATTTGTCCGCCCAAGTAATCATCCGGCAGCACTTTTGTAAAATTTCCTTCATAGACACGGTCGATCCCAACTACAGAGATCCCTTCGATTGGATCGATCGGCAATGCGGTAATGATTCCACTCACATTATTTTGAATGAAGGTCGTAATATACTGCTGCAGCTGTTCTTCTGAATCTGAGGTATTTGCCAAGAGCATCATATAGCCATTTTTGATCAATGTCTCCTCGATTCCTTTGGCTAAAAGCGGAAAATAAGGATTGGCAATATCCGGTAAAAGTACGCCGATGATTTTTGATTTTTTCTGAAATAAGGAGCGAGCTACTTCATTTGGGACATAATTCAATTCTTCGATCGCTTCAGCGATTTTTTCTCCTGTTTCACTTCTTACATAGCCATTTTTATTGATATATCTGGAAACGCTCGCGACAGATACGCCAGCTCTTTTTGCTACATCTTTGATCGTCACCATTGAAACGCACTCCTGTCTTTTGATCTTATAGGTTTATTTTAGAGGAATGGGGCATAAAAAGATAGTCGCAGCAGACGTCTTTTTTGACTGCAAAAAAAAGACAGACCATTGATCGTCTGCCTTTACATGTCGATTAGATTATTCTTTGACACTTTTCAAAATATAATACCCTTTATCCTTTGTCACGATTTCTACATTCCCGAATACATCCAGCATTTTCTTTTCAGCACTGGGTGCACCTTGTTTTTTCTGGATCACGACAGTCAGCGTACCGCCTGTGACAAGAAGCGGATGCGCTTCGCTCAAAATCTCATGAACGACTTTTTTTCCTGCTCGGATCGGTGGATTGCTAATGATCGCAGCATACTGTTTTTCGTGCAGATCCGCATAAATGTTCGATGGATGAATATCTACATTTTCCACCTGATTTTTCTTAGCATTCTCTTGTGCCAATGCAATCGCTCGTTGATTGACATCGATCATTTCGACCATTCTTCCGCTCAATGAAGCAAGGGGCAACCCAATCGGACCATAGCCGCAGCCAACATCCAGCAAACGACCTTCTGGCAATTCTTCCCAATCAAACGCATCGATCAACACCCGAGAACCAAAGTCAACGGTATTGCGAGAAAAAACGCCACTGTCTGTCAAAAACTGAAATTTCTTTCCTCTTAATTCAAAAGACCACTGCTCTAAATCATGAGCAAGATCCGGGTTTTCTGTATAATAATGATTCGCCATTTTCTTCTTCCTAACTATTTTCTTTTGTCATCAGTCTACCTTTTATTTCCCGAACAATCAAGGCAGCTAAAAAGTCGTAGCCTGTTCTAGAAAAATGCAGCCCATCTGCTTGTAAAAACTCATCTGTACCGGGGTAAACGACCATTGCTTGATACATGTCGATCACAGGAAGCTGATATTTTTCTCCAATGACTTTTACTCGTTCCACATATGTCCGAATCCGGTCATCATCTCTTGTTGGTTTGCGGCCGCAATCGACATAAGGCGGCGTTAATAAAATTACTTTTTCTGCACCGACTTTTTGGATCATCGTTTCAATATTTTCCGCATACTTTTCTAACGGTACCAAATTATCACTATTCGTATCATTAGCGCCAAAGAAAATAGTGACCATATCAGGCTGCTCAGCCAGTACGTCTTTTTCTAAACGTTTCATCGCATCCTCAGTTGTATTTCCTGGAAATCCTGCGTTGACGATCTGAATATCTTCTAACTGCTGCGCGGCTAGATCCTCCGTGATCAGATTTTGTAAAATTGGCGTGATCGCCTCTTCTCCGTAGCCTGCTGTGATACTATCACCAAATAGAACTAGTTTTTTCATTTCTCAGTCTCCTTCCAAGACTTTTTTCTCTATTTATCATATCATTGAACAAGCTATTTTGCCGAGTCAAAGAATTATTCCAGCGTAGTCCCAATTAAAAAGAAAGCACAAAGAATTTTATTTATAACAAAATAAATATTAAAAATAACTAAATGAGTTGAAATAATAAAAGCATTGTTATATAATCAACTTCAACTAATTCGTGATTAGTAAAAAATATACTAGGTGGTTAAGATATGAAAAAAAGAAATTGGTTATTTGTTGGTACTGTTATGCTTTCTACACACATTTTTCTGCTACACAGGTCCTTGCTGTTGAAGAGTCGGAAATCAGTACAACTTTAGAAGTAAATAATTTAAATGATTTAAATTCGATTTTTCCAGAAAATGAACAATGGGAAGAAGAGATGAAAAATGAAGCAAATACCGCTCCAGTTGAAATAGATCCAAAGGCTGTTGGACGTGCTAGAGCAGGTTCATGGTCATGGCGCGATGGTGTCATTTGTATAACAGATTCATATACTTCTAGTCCTCTTTTTAATAACGGTCATGCGGGAATCATGGGTGCTAGTCGCTGGTATACAACAGTTGAAGCTAACCCTAATGACGGCGTACAATTTAAAAGCGGTGACTGGCCTTCTCGTTTTGGTGGTCAAGTATGGCAAGTAGGAGTGAAAAGTACGTCAGTTGCACAAGATAAAAAAGCTGCCTTATGGGCAGAAAAACAGGTGGGAAAAAAATACAATAACAATTTTTTGAATAGGGGTACCAGAAGTACTTTCTATTGCTCTCAGCTAGTTTGGGCAGCATATAAAGACACAGCTAACGTCGACTTAGACACATGGCGCTATGCATCTGCTGTACATCCATTTGAACTTCACCAAACAGATAAAACAACTTTGATTTATAGGAAGAAATAAATATGAATAAAAATGTTTTAAGAAAAATGGGGCTAACCTTCCTATTTTTCTTACTTATGCTTGGCGGATGCCAAAAGAATACTGCTCTAAAAACAAAAGAGTACGATCTAGCTATTATTGACTCAAGAAATATCACAACTTTTCTTGAAAAAGACAGTAAACTAGAAAAAGTGGAACAACTTAAACGAACAGATGGTAATCTAAATTTTTGGCGCAATAATTTTTGGAAAATGGATGATTATTACTATACAAAAACCTCTGAAAATCCCAAACTTGAAGTTTCTTTAGCAAAAATTGGTAGTGATTTATCTATTGACCTTGTCAAAGCCGAAGGAAATGATGCTTACACTTCAAATGTGGACGGGGAATTTTTCTATACTAGCGCCTGTTTTAGCGATCGAACAGAATTTTATAAGTATGACAAGAACTTGAAACTTAAACAAAAAAAAGAACTCCGTAAAAAAGAAAGTGTCCTAACTAATCAATTGATCCCTTTAGAAGATTACCTCTATGTTTTATGTGGTTATACTAATCCTGACGATGGATCGAGTAAAAATATGTTAGTAAAAATGTCGAAGGAATTTGAAGTGGTTGAAGAAACAGATTTAGGTGATGAAGCAAGTGCATATCTAAGAATGGTTCACTTTCAAAATAAACTTTATATTACAGAAGCCAATGCCAGCGTGGGGGCAAATGGAGAACCGGGAGAAGCAAATCGAGTGCTTGTGTATGATCTAACAACAAAAAATAAAGAGTATCTCACTTTGACTTATCCTTATCCGATGGAAATATATGTAGATGAGCCAAACGAAAACCTAATCATACGTCACTATGAGCTATATGTAAAAAGCTATACATGGACAGTTTTTAACTTGAAAGACCAAACAGAATCGTTCATTCATTTTCCTGAATATGAAAAATTGGAACAAGAAAAACATATAAACCCTCCATTTTTCACTCAGGATAGTGGTTATTACTATTTTATGTTCGATGATCAACTCACCAAATATGATCCTAAAACAAATACACCTATCAAATTAGACTTATCAGCCTATGACTTTGAGGATACAAGTGCTTTGATTATGAATAAATAAGAATACACAATAAAACTCTACTTTAAATACTTAGTAGGGTTTTGTTGTTTTATGAAAGATGCTATAATGAGCAAGGAACGAAATGTTGGCTTTGGTGGAGGAATTATGGACGATAAAATGAATTACTACCCCATTTCCAGAGAGGAATGGCAAGGCTTCTATCATAATGGTAAAGCACCGTTGACAGAAGAAGAACTAGAAAACATCAAAGGCTTCAATGACCAGATCTCACTGCAGGACGTGCAAGATATTTATGTCCCATTGACGCATTTGATTCATTTATATATGAAGGAATTCGAGTCTTTGACTGTCAGCAAAGGGTTGTTTTTGCATGAGTATGTCCCTGTTCCGCCATTTATCATCGGCATTGCAGGTAGCGTAGCTGTCGGGAAAAGTACCACGGCACGTCTCTTACAGACGATTTTAGCTAGAACCTTCAAACGCCGCAATGTCCAGCTGATCACAACGGATGGCTTTTTGTATCCGAATAAAGTCCTTGAGGAAAAAGGCATCATGGACCGTAAAGGTTTTCCTGAAAGCTATGATATGGAAAAGCTGATCGATTTTTTGAACCAAGTCAAAAACGGACAGGACGAAATCAAAGCACCGCTCTACTCTCATAGTGTCTATGATATTATCGAAGGCGAGTATGAAGTGATCCAGCAGCCGGATATTTTGATCGTTGAAGGAATCAACACGCTTCAACTGCCAGCCAATCAACAGATTTATGTCAGCGACTTCTTTGACTTTTCAGTCTTTATCGATGCTGATCCGAAACTGATCGAAAAGTGGTACTTAGAACGCTTCGGCGCTTTACTAGATACAGCCTTTCTTGAACCGGATAACTACTATTATCAATATGCGATCGGCGACCGTGACGAAGCCTTTGCGATGGCGAAGGAAGTCTGGAAAAATGTCAATTTGAAAAACCTGGAGGAATATATCTTGCCAACACGAGGCAGAGCGGATATTATACTTCATAAGACTGAAAATCATATCATTGATAAGATCTTTATGCGGAAGTACTAAGAAAAGTGGAATGAAGCGTTTAATCCACATGAAACCGAGTAGGTACCTTTCTACATCAACTCATTTCATTCATTGTGTGTCAAGGCAATTATGAATCTGAAAGTGGAATGCTTTTTGTTCCAGTTGAAGATTATCTATTTTCCTTGCGGATTGCTTCATGGAGCTAGATCACAAAGCAATACTTAACTTGATTCTAAAGGGGTCAGAATTTTCCTAACGGAAAATTCTCCATAAACGGTGTAAAAAAAGCAGGTTTCTTGCTTTGAAACACAAAGAGCCTAGCGATTTGATGTTGAAAAGTACAAGACGCAGCATTTGCGTGTTGTTCCTTCTTGGATCGAACCTAAACGCTTTTTTACAACCTCTTTTTAGATAAATCTAAATGGATAGGGGTAATAAATGTGACCAATGTTGCCGATTTGACAACTGTCGAAAAAATTATTGTTTTAGACTTTGGTAGTCAGTATAACCAATTGATTACTCGACGTATTCGTGAGTTTGGCGTGTTCTCAGAACTTTTGAGCCACCGAATCACAGCGGATGAAATTCGCGAAATGGCTCCTAAGGGAATTATTTTCTCTGGTGGACCTAATAGTGTGTATGACGAAAATGCCTTCCAGATCGATCCTGAAATTTATGAGCTGGGGATTCCAATTTTAGGGATTTGCTACGGTATGCAATTGATGATGCATAATCTAGGCGGAAAAGTTGAACCTGCCGGCAACCGTGAATATGGTAAATCAGAGCTTTCTCTTTTGATTCCTGATTCACCGATCTTCAAAGGAACGCCTGAAAAACAAATCGCTTGGATGAGTCATGGCGACTTAGTTGCCGCTATTCCTGATAGCTTTGAAACGGTTGGGACTAGTTCAGATTGTCCTTTTGCTGCAGTACAAGATACAGCTCGTAATCTTTACGGTGTGCAGTTCCACCCAGAAGTTCGTCATTCTGAATATGGGAACGATTTATTGCGTCACTTTACCTTTGATATTTGTCATTGTGAAGGCGACTGGACAATGGACAACTTCATCGATATGCAAATCAACAACATCCGTGAACAAGTCGGCGATAAAAAAGTCCTTCTTGGCCTTTCAGGCGGCGTGGATTCAAGCGTTGTTGGGGTACTTTTACAAAAAGCAATCGGTGATCAATTGACATGTATCTTTGTGGATCATGGTTTATTACGTAAAGGCGAAGCAGAACAAGTAATGGATAGTTTAGCTGGTAAATTTGGCTTGAACATTATTAAAGTAGATGCGAAAAAACGTTTCTTAGATAAATTAACTGGCGTATCTGATCCAGAAGAAAAACGTAAAATCATTGGAAATGAATTTGTTTATGTCTTCGATGATGAAGCAACAAAACTTGACGGTATCGACTTCTTAGCACAAGGTACCCTTTATACAGATATCGTAGAAAGCGGCACTGAAACAGCGCAAACGATCAAATCTCACCATAACGTGGGCGGATTGCCGGAAGATATGCAATTTGAATTGATCGAACCGTTGAATACGTTGTTTAAAGATGAAGTTCGTGCATTAGGAATCGAATTAGGCATGCCGGAAGCGCTAGTTTGGCGCCAACCATTCCCTGGCCCTGGTTTAGGGATTCGTGTGCTTGGTGAAATTACGGAAGAAAAATTAGAAATCGTGCGTGATTCTGATGCGATTTTACGTGAAGAGATCGCCAATGCTGGTTTAGATCGTGATATTTGGCAGTACTTTACTGTGTTACCTGGCATCCGTAGTGTGGGTGTGATGGGTGACGGCCGTACGTATGATTATACGGTTGGGATTCGCGCCGTGACTTCAATTGATGGGATGACGGCTGATTTTGCGAGAATTCCTTGGGATGTGTTGCAGAAGATTTCTGTGCGGATCGTGAATGAAGTGGCTCATGTAAATCGCATTGTTTATGATATTACGAGTAAGCCGCCTGCTACTGTTGAGTGGGAATAGCCTGAAATCAAAAGGTTCAATAGAATCAAGGGTTTGCAAGGCGTTTGTAGAGGTATAAAACAGCTTAAAAATGGGTTAGTTCGGGTTAAGTGTCCCCGAACTGTCCCTTTAAAAAGGATTTAATTTATAGTTAAGATTCTTCTTTTAGTATGTAGCTATCCTAAGTCTTTTCAACTAATGAACTAGAATTTAAAAATAACTTTTCAATTTATCATATTGTCATTCTGTGATAAAATTACTGTTTGAAAGGAGAGAGTTAATATGTTCTCGACTGAATTAGAATTACAAAATTCATTCCACAATCATTTACAAAAAAGAATCACCACAAATGAGAGTATTATTGATGAGTTTAATGCTCGATTTGGGAATGTTGACATAGTGAAAGTTACAAATAATAGTGATTACACTTTCAACAATGACCAAGCAAACATATTAGCTGAATTTAGATATGCTAGAATAGTTTCTCTCCTACACAACAAAGCTATTAGAACCATTGATTATATAGTAAAAACAAGTGGTTATGATTACAATACCGTGAAATATATTTTAAAAAAACTTGTTTTTTTTGATATTGTATACGAAATAAATAATGGGAGATATTTAATTCATGATAACTTTTCATTTCCATTTTTAGAATTCACTTCTTATGAAGCGAAATTACATGACTGGAAGAAAGCTATCATACAAGCAAATAATAATAAAAATTTCTCCACATATTCATATGTAGTTTTTCCAGATGAAACTGCAAAAAAACTTGCAACAAACAAAAATGACTATTTTAAATACAATAACATTGGCTTAATAGGGGTAACAAAAGAGGGATACAAAACTTATATTAATGTGAAGAAAAAAGTAATACCTTTAAAAAAGAATGCTACTTTAATTTCTAGTATAGCAAAATTTATGCTACTTGCTGAAAAACAAAAACTTATTATTTAAAAGAGCAAAAGAATTACAGTTTACTAACTGTTTCTTCTTTTGCTCTTTTATCAGTGAAAAAAATATAACCATTACAAGAAATTATTTTTTTTCACTGAATTTATAGCTTCTTTGTATTGAGCAATGTGATCTGAATTAATATTGAATGTATTGTTTGGTAAATTATTGAATTCAGTTACATTTTTTTTAGCCGTTTCTAGCAGTTCTAATATCATTTCTATTTTCTCAGAAACATCTGGTAACATATCTATTAATTTAACATATCTATCCATTGATTCGAATTTGAATGTCCAAGTATAATTAGATTGTATTTCCTTTTGTTCAGGAGCCCAGTATCTAGGAGTTCCCATCGCCATACCTGTTCTCGTTAAAGTTTCATCTTCTGCTGATTTTGCTAGCCCTGGATCAATAAAATTCACTTTATTACCTTCAATAATAATATTATTTGGTTTTATATCTCTATGCACATAAGTAGTGTTCCACATAAGTTTGACTAGCTCTAATGATTCTTTTAAAAAAAAAGCAATTTCAGATAAAGAGTTAGTTGTAGAATAGTATCTTGAATCATTCATTGGTACACCTTTTACTGCTTCTTCAAAGTAATATTTGTAAATATGCTTTCCAACTTTGTACTCCTGTATCTCATCACAAATAATTAGTTTTGGGAAAATTGGGCATTTTTTAGCTGCGCTCACTTCTCGAAAAATATATGTATTTAAGAATCTTATCTCTTCATTCTTTTGTAACATTAATTCTTCCATATCAGCAACACTAGAGTATTCAATTTGATTGATAGTTTCATAGGGCGTAACGTTATAAATTTTTAATATCATTGTTTCAGACTCACAAACAATTCCAAATACAGCTTTTTGACCACTTTTTGGAAATTTTTTTATTTCCATGTAGTTAATTCCATGTGTATTTAAAATCCATTCCAAGTCAGTTCCATTAATTAATCTTACTTCCACTGTTATTATCCTCCAAACTTCACTAAATTATTCATCCAAATCGTTAAATCATCATTTATTTAACAAGCAATCTATCAAATCAATTTTATTATACCAACTACAATAAGATAAAGATACCTTCCTCAATGGAATTTATCATTAAATTCATGGTGTTTTTTTCATAATTAATGTTATCAACACGCATAGATTAAAAAGACTTATCAGTAAAAAATGATAAGTCTTTTTAATCTATGTTCACTATTTATATTTTATCTACCATTAACGACATAAACAAATGATAAATAATTAGCAAAATTCCCTACTCATTACCTATGCTCGTTTATACTTTTTCTTCCTTGTATATCGCCTCGCAAGAATAATTCAGTAGTCCCGTATTCGCTGTTTCATAAATTACTTTTAAACATTCGTTCTAAGACGATAAAGTTATTAAATATAGTATTTATTACCCTCGACATTAATGCATCAGCATTTCATTTTTCCTCATTATTGAAAGAACATCATTACATCTACTCTTCATCACCATCATACATTATAAAAGCCTATAATCCAGATAAATTTATTCAATATTCTTTAGTTGAATAATCTCACCAACATCATCAATATCTAAAGCTTCTGCAATTCTAATTAAATGATTGATTTGTATTCTTTGTCTTTTACCATTAGCTAGTTCACTCAATCTTGCTACTTCAATATCAGATAGCCTAGAAAGTTCGCTTAAAGAAATATTATGCTTACTTATCAAATCGTGAATTTTTATTTCCAATATTTTTTCTTTCATAAAAAACTCTCCTTCTATTGCTTATATAGGCATGATAATATATAATAAGCACAAGACCTTTGCTGATATAGGCAAAAGTAAAAATATTGATACTGTTAGCGAATGAGAAAAAAATACAAATTAGGAGGTTCAACATGGCTCACCCAGTAAAAATGATCACCTATCAAGATCTACATAAACTAAATCATTCAATCCAACTATTAAAGAACTGGCACGAAACAATCAGTTCACTAAAAAACAACACCCAAAACCAGTTTATTCCCGATAACCTCTTTTATGAGCATGAGCGAATACTAAAGACATTAACTCAAGAAACACAAAAACTTAAAACCAAAGAAAAACTGAAAAACATTTTGCTTTAAACTCCTAGCAGCAAATAGGATTTTAAAGTTCATCAGTATTAGCCAAACTAATATTGATGAACGATAGATTAAAGCAAGTAGTTGGATAACTGGCTACTTGTTTTTTTGTTTACACGTCAGCAGTAGAATGAGAGTATTCATAATAATTAAACCGATTATTCTTTTTTCTCTAATAACCAGTTCAACGCAAAAAAGCCTAGAGGAAATCCCCTAGACCTAACCACTACTAAATGAATTAGATTTTTATCTCATTCTCTATTGCATATTCTTCTTTAAGTGCTTCTTGTAGATACTTTGTTATTTGATTAAACTCATAAAGAAATAATTCTTTTTCTATATCCGAGTTAAACCCAATGTACTTGAAACTAGTATCTGTATCAATAAATAGATTATTATATTTTTCCTGCAAAGAAACTAATTTTTCATCTAATCCTTTGTCTTCCACTAACTCTTTAGGTATATCATTATATAGAAGCTGCTCATCTTCATATATCCACGTAGGAAAACATTTATAATCTAGATATAGTTTTATTTTTTTCATTGCTGTACTCCTAAAATAAATAGTACCTTGCTTACAACCTATTGATTCATTTCTGAATAATTTGAGTCTTGCTTTTCTATTTCAAATATCCACTACATTCAAATTTTTTTCTCGTGCATATTCATTTATTTTTGTAATTAGTTCATCTTTGTATATGCATTCTACAAATGGAATTTCACGCTGATTATTTATTTCATATTCTGGAAAAACCAAGAAATTCAATCGATCCAGTTTCTTTATAATATACTCGTTTCCTTCAAACTCGCCACTTCTAATTTCATAAGAACTAATAAATTCAATTATTGCTTCGTATAGCTCTTGCTCGTTTATTTCGGCTTGCAAGAATTTTTCTATTATACTCATTATTGATTCTCCCCTCCTTTATTAATACGAGGAAAAGGTACCAATTCTTTTCGTCTTTAAAAACTCATATCTAAGCCTTACCAAGTTTATCTTTTCCTACCCATTCGCTTCTTTAGACTACACTTTTCTATACTTCTTTAGTATTCTATCCCATTCCTCTAAACACTCAGGTTAAAATAGAAGCCTATCGTTTTATTTTTTCTAATAGTATCTCTAATTCTTTCATTAATTCATTGTTTTCAGTATTTAAATTCTTTAGTTCTGCTACATATTGTTCTACTTTAAGAATTAATTCTTTTTGGAAATCTTGAAGATTGATCAAACTTTCCCAAACGGTACTTTTTTCATTCAATTCTATGTCAGCTTCTACTGAAAGACTTCCTTCTGGCTTATCAGCACGTACTTCACTAATTTGAAGGTTCTCTTCACTTTTCACTAATTTTATCCATACTTCTGGAGTTTCTACATCACTAATATAAACCTTATCATTACTTTTAATTAATAGGATAGCTTGAATAAAATTACTGAACCAATCATAGATATTCATTGATAAAATATCCAAATCAATATCTTCTCTATACTCTCCGTAACATTCATTGTTTATTTTAACCAGAAAATATCCATATTCCCCTTTTAAGTTATCATCTTCTTCAATAAAAGAAGTAAAGATTTTAAATTTGATTTCGATCATTGTAGCTCACCTTTACTTTCTAAAATCATTTACCGTTAGCTTCTGACTTCCAAATACTGTATCTAAAATCCCATCGTTTTTGACAATGCTTATTTTCCTCTGGTTATTTCATAGTCCTCTCTACCAATCATATAACGTATTTTTTGAGTTAATTGACTATCAAATAGATATTGTTACAACAAAACGGTATTAGCTTTTATTCGCTCATACCGTTTTACCAATAATATTTTATTTTTTCAATAACCCCGTTTTATCTCATCTAACTATTTAAATTTATTTCGTCTACATTATTTTGCGTAGACATCTGAATCAATCCATTAGCAAATTGCTCTATAAGACCAATTTCACTGTATAGATAAAAACAACATCTATGTTTTCGTTCATCGTTATCGTCTATTTCCATGTCTACTTCTATTTCTATTTTTCCAGTTGCATCTGCTGGAGAAAAATTTAGCGAAAAGGCTGGTGTGAAATCTCCTTCTTTTTTCCCAAACTCTACATAACAACTATCCTTAAAATTAAAAGAAAATTCCTTAATTCTGTTTCCAATAATTTCTAAGTCTGTATTCTCAATGTAGCATAGTTGATAAGCTGAAATATATTTCGATTTAGCAGTAACTTTTATTTCTAATAAATTAGAATCTTCCCAATTTTTTTCTATTTTAATATTGCTCATATTTTCTCCATTGGATCATGGTTAGTTAAAATCTTTTTACGACATCTATTAGTATCTATAGTTTTACTCTCTCTACTGACAGAATACTTTTTTATCTTACTTTCCCTGAATCTAAAGAAAACGTTGTATTATCTCCATCACTACATTCAATACTGATAGAATCATTTCCCTCTAAATAATAATCTTCAATTGTATCTCTAAATCCTATTTTCCATAAAAAAGAACCATCGTTTTTATAAACAAATATATCAAACTCGCAAACGTATATAATATAGTTTGAATCAGAATCTATTAATATATCATATAATAATGAAGATAGTTTTTCTTCAAACCGCACAGATTTAGTAGTATAGTCTATACACGCAAAAATACTATTTATCCCTAAAAATATCTTATTTGACTGAGTTAGTAATTTTATTTGTGGTTCCAAACCAATATCATAATAAATAAATCCTACCTCAGATAAATTGTTACTAAATTTTATAAACTTGTTACTTTCAGATACTTCTTCACTAAATAAGAAAGAACCCTTACTCAAGTTTTTTTCTAATTCAATTGCTGACTCATAATACTCTATTTTCCAAGAATCCATTTATTTCCCACCTTTAACAATTATTGTTAGTAATCTGTCTCCATCCCAAACAGATTCTATTTTTACGCCCCCACTTAGACCTTTTAAAAAACTTTCTCTTACAGTAGTTATATAATTTACAGTTGGCAGACCTGGTAACTCTTTAGCCACATAGCTTCTTGTTTCTGTTTTTAAAATATTGGAATAATCATTAATAACATCCTTTAAATGATTATTTCAGTTGTACTTTGTTAAAGTCTTTTATACCAACTTTTATGTATTTAAATTAACTTTTAACTCAAAAAAGTCTAACAAAAATACTTTTAGACTTTTTTGAGTTGAATAATATTTTAGGGAAGGGAAAAAACTACTATCTTAATAAATGTCAATTCTTGAAATATCAACTTCCACATAATCATTTTTGTCAATGTCCTTAGGTATATCGCCATCAGATATATCTATTTTAAGCTCTCCTATTTGTAAAATCTCACTGTCCTTATCTACAAGTTTCCCTTGAATAGAGTAGCTACCATTTTTTTCATCTATTACGTATTCCTCATTGAAGTTTTTCACGATATTTCTAACATTAAATCCATAAAGAATATCTGAAAATGCGTCACCTTCTGAAAGAGTACAATCACTACAAAAACATTCAATGGAATACGTACCATCTGAAAGTAAAATATCTGCCTCTTTTGAATCTATATCTATCCAATTTACTTTTTTTACAATAATCATTATATATATCCTCCTATGGTTTTAAACCCAAGCTAGGTGCTTTTTTAGCAAGCTCTTTTACAGATTTCAAATGTAACGTTGTTATATTACCAGTTGTCCTATCTAATCCTACAAAAGCATATTTGGCACTGCCTTCACCACTAATAAGTTTGATATATCCGTTCATTTCGGGAACAAATTGCCCTTCATTAATTACATGATTTGCATCACTTAAATAATCAGCTATAGTGTAATTTTTTTTGTTTAAAGCCTGCTTCATTTCAGAACTATGTTTTGAAAAATGAATCTCTAATTTCTCAGAACTTCCAAAATTAATTCCAACCTTCCCTACATCCTTCCCTCTATCAACAGTCTTAACAACTCCTGCTGACTTCTCAAACTCTTTCAACGTTTCCCACTCTTTAGCAGTCAACTTGATCGCATCCAGCGTATAATCACCATTTCTAAGCAACTTTGCTGACTTCAAAATATCCTTCACTCGATCAATCGGTAGCACTGCAAGCAACAAGAAAACACCAGAAGATGAGCGCTGCATCGTCGTTGAATCTTTCGCAAGCAGGATCTCAATATCATCAATATTGGTAAGGATTTTAAAAATCTCTGGTCCATATTCTTTAAATAATTCAATATTATGAACACGAAACAGTTCATGTAACTCTTTTGTTCTTTGAACATCTAATTTCCCATTGCGATAAATCTGGTATTCGACGCCATTCGATAATTCTTTGATGACCACATCAATTCGGTCTTTGGGTTGGGCTTTGTTAAAGTCCTTTAGTGCTTTATACCATTTTTGATTTTTAAAATCAATGGTTTTATAGCCATCTTTCCCACCTGAAAAATTCCCGGCACTTCCTAGGAAGGCTAATCCTTCGGCAATCGAAGCAATAACTGTTTGTACGTCTGAGAAATCACTCCCATGCGCTGCTTCAAAGGCGCTATATTTTTCGAGAATTTCAATTTTCTTAGCGGTTCCTAACATACTTTGTTTATTAAAAAATTGATTAACAAACGGTACGTCTTCAAAGGCTTTTGCCAAAGCTTCCATGATCACATCATTTTCTGCTTGTAACCGACGTAACTCAGCTTTTAGGCCTTCCATTTTGGCGGTATCTAAATCATTTTCTGCTGGTCCAACTTCTGAGGTAAAAGCGCTCAAATAAGAGGTGATCGCATCATCAAGAGTATTTAAGGCATTGCCTACCGTCGTTGATACTTCTGAATAGGCATCAAAATAACTTTTAGTAGAATCCCACCCTGTACCAGATAATTTCCCTGCACTTTGAAACGCTTGTTGCGCCTCTTTAAAGGAATTTAGTTGATTTAATACTGTTAAGCGTAGCGTTTGAACTTCACTGGCAATGTTTTGCCATTCCGTATATCTAAATTTGGGCATCTTCCTCCTCCTTTTGTGCTTGTTTTTTTTGTAGCCATAGGAGGTCGTCTTCTGCTTGGATTTTTTTACGTTCTGTTTCACTGACTAATTCAGTTAACTCTTCTTTGCCCGCATCAAAGGTTCGGAATGCTGCTGTTCGTTCATCTTCCAGCATTTCTAGATCTATCCTAGCTGAACGTTCTGCTTCTGTTCCTTTACTGTAATAGAGAAATTCTTCTAATATCGCTGCTTGTTGTTGGTAAATACGTTGTAGATCATTGAGTAGAAAATCACTTTCGGCATCTTTTTTCTTTAACTCTATTTTTCGTTTTTCATAGTCTTCGATTTTTACTTGTAGTTGTTTTTCTTCCATAAAGCACCTACTTTACTGCATTTTTTTCAGCCTGTTTGATGGCTTGATGTATTTTTTCTAAGTTTCCAATGTCTTTAGACGCGTTGCTTTTAAACATTGATACGATAGAACTTAGAGAAGAAACACTACTTTTCATTCCGCTAACGGCACTACTTTCAGAAAAGCTCATGTTGCTTGCTTGTTTTGGTTTGAATGACAATGATGAGAGACTGCTTGTAAATTTATTTGTTAGAGTATTTACCGTAGCTGCATCGGTACTGATTTTACCTGACATATGAACATCTCCTTTACTAAATTTGATGATACTAGTACAATTCCATTGTTTTACCCCAATTAAACTCCATATGTAGACACTTATTTTTCAGTTAAATAACCAACCATCAAAAACATAATGTAATTTAAGGATAACACAATGGAAGACGGGGATCTTTTCAATTTATTTCATCTGAGCATCATTTTTTGATAAATTAGACTGAAGTTTTGGAAGATTGTTACATTGTGAATTGGGTCAATGAAGATAATCTAAGTAAAGGCATCGACAAAGTAGATTTTGATGGGAATATAAAGATTATTGAAGCTGAAGTTCAATAGCTCTTCCTCCACGTGATCGGAAATATATCCACTAAAAATAAAAAAACAGATCCCTTTAGTTATTAGGGTCTGTTTTAAAAATTAAAGGTGATCCATAGTGAACAATTACTCGATCAGATTTACACTTTTATTCATTACTGATCAATAAACGATCCTATCAAAATAAAAGCTATCTACGTTCTAATTCATTTTCAACCTCTTTCGTTTTACTTTCTATAAGCGTATCTAGATATTCAACAAAAACCGACTTATTATCAGCAGTAATCTTTCCGTCCATAAAGTTTTTTAGACTCGTCACTTCATTCCATGAATTAGAATTATTCAATGTTCTTAAACAATTTTTTAGATATCTTGTTGGCATGTCACTAATAGAAATATGTTTCCCCTCAGAGTTGATCCAAAAACCATCCTCTGCAGCGACAAATGGTACACTGCTATTTTCAATAATATTATTTCTAAACACTTCTTCGTAAATCATACTTTTCTTCCTTCCTTTTATATAATTATCTAGGTCACTATTCCTTCATCCATGAGTATATTGTACTTGTCCCATATTTCTTATTTTTATATTCATAATGAATCGTTACCTTTATTTCTTTTTCCTTATCTGTGAGAGTCGATTCGTTAAGTCCAATTCATTCCCTTCACCACTCAAAATATTTGTTGTAAAGGCCGTAAGACCATGAGTCTCATCAACTAATACCCATTTTTTGTTTTTCTTTATTGAAAATTCAGTTTCAGAGTCAAAAACCGTTATATTACCATCAGTATTATTTTTGATCAATAGTTTCATCTCCTTGAATTCCAACGTAATGAATGCCTTTTCATTTTCAATATTTTTATCTACACTGCTAGCTTTTGAACAACCGACCATCGATATCAATAGTACCCCTATCAAACAAAATTTTTTCATCGGTATTCCTTTCTTTTCATAAAAAATTATATCACAATAAAAATATTTTATACACCACTTAAAAAATATTTATAACTTTAAGAAAAAAATTCAGTATAACAAAATCTCAGAAAGCTGACCAATAGTAATTGTAATGAATACTAATTAACAACGTGTAGAAATATTCCTTGTCATATAATGATAAACAAAACGAACAAAAAGACTTGTTTTATCATAAATATCACTATCCACCTAATTTTTTGATAAAAATAATTTTCTTATTGTGATAAACTAATAGAGAAATAACCATAAACAAAAAGTAAAGGAGAGAACACACATGGCGGGAGATCGCATTAAATTATCACCACAAGAACTACGTACGTCTGCTACAAAATATACAGACGGTTCTAACCAAGTAAATGACATTTTACAAAAATTGCAAACGGAGCAAGACACGATTCAAGGAAACTGGGAAGGGTCAGGATTTGATAGCTTTAATGATCAATTCACAGCCTTAAAACCAAAAGTGAGTGAGTTTGCGGAACTATTAGAACAAATCAACAAGCAATTAAATGAAGTAGCCCAAATCATGGAAGAAACGGATCAAAATATTTCTTCTGCGATCGGTCGTGGACTATAAACAATTTTGAGAGATCAGGAGCGTTTGTCTTCTGGTCTTTTTCTAATAAACCGTTGTCAGTGCCTGTATAGTAGTGGATAAATATGGCAAATCCTAATCAAAAAATATCCTTAAGTTCGGTGGTGAAGAATTGAAAAAGAAACTGGGATTTATTTTAGGAATCATTTTACTTATCGCTTTTTTTGTAGTAGGAAAAAAATATATGGATAAGAAAGCGGTAGAGAAAAGCTATCAAGATGGGGTTGAACTGGTACAAAATTATGTAACAGATTATTTAGTAAAAAATTATGAAGGTATTGAAAAAATTGAGTGGCAAGGCGTTGGTGTTGAATGGCGTAGTTCTCCTACTTTAGGTGCATCTATTTTGGGAAACTATGTGGACAGTGATGCCAAAGTATTCATCTCTAAAAATGATTATTTTCTTATGACATTTCGTCTAAATGATAAAGCAGAGTATAAAGATAATTCAAAAAAATATTTCTTAAAAGCGTCCCTAAGTGCCAATAATATAGATTCTACACTAGCGATGGAAATACGTAATACCACCAGACGGTTGACAGCAGAAGAAAAACTTATTTTCCAAAATATTAAAAAGTCTAATTCTGGAAGTCCACACGTTCAAATTACTTACAATACAGCAATTCATGAATTGAGTTATTAAAAGAGGTGAAAATTTTATGAACAATGAAATTACAATAGAAGTTTTAGCAAGAGCCATTGACGCAACCCAAAAGACTGTTCAATCTAATAATAATGATGATGAAATCTAGTTAGAAATTGGAGATGGACAACAGAACTACCAGGGTCAGCGACAAAAACACTCAACTAAATACAGTCGTTTATGTTGAAACCAGTGTACATAATTAGGACAGAAGAAAATAAGTTACATAGACAGTGAAAAAGAAAACGTACGAAAAAAATTGCTATATGTTGTTCATATTGTTATTCTTACATAAGAATAGAGCATTAATTTAGGTGGTGAAGTAGTGAAAAAGAAATGGATTTTAGCAACAATACTAGGAATGATCGTACTCATTATTTTATGTATCGGAGGAAAAAAATATATGGATAAAAAAGCGGTAGAGAAGAGTTATCAAGACGGTATCGAACTGATACAAAATTATGTAACAGATTATTTAGTCAAAAATTATGAAGGCATTGAAAAAATTGAGTGGCAAGGGGTTGGCGTCGAATGGCGTAGTTCTCCTACTTTAGGTGCCTCTATTTTAGGAAATTATGTGAATAGTTATGTAAAAGTATTTGTTTCTGATAAAACGTACTTCACGATAGAATATCGATTAAATGATGAAACTGAATACAATAATGACTTACAAAAATATGTATTAGACGATTATTTGAACTCTAGTAATATAGATTCCGATATCAAAATGGAGATAGAAAATACTACTAGAAAAATGAAAGTAGCTGATAAGGTACTTTTTAAAAAGATAAAGAAAAAAAAATCTGGGAGTCCAAATGCTCAAGTTATTTACAACTTGGAAGTTCATGAGCTGACATATTAATAGAGGAGGATGTCTATGAGTAATGAAACTACAACAGAGATTCTAGCTAAATCAATTGATATCACAAAAGAAACTGTTCAAAAAAAGAATATCGGTGATAATATAAAATTAGAATTAGGAAAGGAAAAGAAATATTACCAAATCCTAAACAAAGCCGCCAGCGACAAAGACAACCAGCTAAACGCAATGGCTATCGCACCAATCGTCAATGGGAAACCTGATTACAATAACGTAGCTGTCGTTTATGCCGGCACTAATACATGGGAAGATACAGGAAAATGGGGGTTTACCACTGCTGGAGGTGCATTGACAGGCGGGCTTTCTGGAGAATACAACGATGCACAAGCGTTCTTAAAAGAAACCTACGACAAAGTAGCCAAACACAACGGAACGATTACCGATGTTGCTGGCTTTAGCCAATCTGGTGGCTACATGATGAAAATGGCTGGCGAACATGGGAAAGAAATGGGCTTTCAGACAACAAGTTTTGATGATTGGGGACGTGATCAGTTCGGAACGCTCACAGATGATCAACTGAAATGGCTGAAAAATAATCCTGACCTGTTGACGCGTTACCAAAATGATTCCTGGGCTGATTGGTCAGGCCGTGATCACAATTATGGAAATGTTTCATCTATTTCAGGAATTGGTGAACATAACACCCTAGCTAAATACTTTGATGGAGATACATTGAATCTAGATCGTTTAGCGAAAGATGGTATTTTTGCACCTGGCATGACCAAAGCACAAGTAGAACTAGCCGCTAAAAACTGGGCAAAGAAAAATGGTGATGGAAAATTTTGGACAGGTGATGATGCCGAAGCGAAAGCCCGTGTAAAAGAGTACTTAAAGTTATATGGTACTTATCGAATCGCTGATCTTGAGGACTTAAAAAACCTAAGAAAAAAATTAAAGAAAAGCGGCGGCGGTTTATCGAAAAATGAAGAAATTTATTTAGATAACAGTGAAGCTTTATTCGCTGTAACAACTGCTTCACAAACCATGAAGGATGGCTTGTTTGAAGTCATAACGATCTATCAAGAGGCTATGATCGAGGCTAAACAGGTTTGGTCTGAAGGACTTCAACATGCACGTTCGATCGGAACAGAATTGAATGAATCAGAAATCACAGAAGCACTGGCTTCGGTTGGGGCAACTGAGTCCAGTATCGTAACTGAACCTACGACTTTCTATAAAGAACAGATAGCGAAAGCTAAACAGTTAGGTGAAAGTTTTGATAGCCTTGTTTCTGAAATCAAGGCGGGGATCGATAAACTTGTTCAAAGTGACAAAGAGTTATCTAGTCAACTTTTCTAGAAAGGAGTATTCAGTTGGATCAGCAAGAGCGATTAAAAACAGAGTATCTAAAGAAAAAACGTCAATTTGAAGAAAAAGAAGATGATATTCTTTTTCAAAGAGACCAAGGAATACGTGATTTAGAAGAAGTTGCAGACATGACACACTATTATTTAAAAGACTACGTTCCAGATCAAGCATTTATTATACAAGCTGTACATAAGTTAGACAGGCTAAAAGATGAGGTTTATGAAGCCGCACAATATGACCGAAAACAAATCGAACGAGAGATAGAAGACTTAGATGAGACCTATTATCGTGAGATTCGTATATTATCTGATCAGGAATTAGCAAAGAAAGAGAGTGATTCTTGATGTTAGATGATGTAAAAAAAGATCTTAAAAAGAAGGCACAGAAAGCCGCGATCGCTTCAGCAGTTGGTCAATCCATGACCCAGAAAAAACAAACGAACCAACAAAAAGCAAAACAAGATGGAGAAACCAAGCTGGCTTCGCTGAAAACAAATATGGCGAGTGTCTCTGAAAGTATGGGAAATTCTGTCAAAGGAGAATTCGGTAAAAAAGTAAAAGAGACCTTCAAAAAACAAAGTGAAAACTTAGATAAGTTTTCCTAGCAATCTTTAGATATGAACCAAAAAAATGCCAAAAACAGCACCCTCGATAAATCAAGGTTGCTGTTTTTAGTTTATAAGCTGAATAATTGATTTTGGCTTTTTTCTTATAATCAGTTTAGTTGAAAACCCTGTTCTTTCAAAAAGGCCGCAATTTCTGGTCGTCTAATTTCTTCAAAAAAGGCAACATTGCTTTCTGACCAAGAGGTTTGTTTTTGATTACTTTCTCTAGAACTATAATATTCCTTCGATACTTTTTCATATTCTTTTAAATCAGCGAATTGTTCGTGAGGATAGTAATTTTCGCTAATTTGATTTTTTTCTAATAATCTTGGTTTAACTTTATTTTTACTAGCAGGAACGCCGACTGTTAGTCCAAATAATGGAAAAGTATACTTAGGCAACTTCAACAATTCGGACACTTTTCGGACATCATTACGAATTCCTCCGATGTAACAAATACCTAAATTTATTGACTCTGCAGCCAAAGCCATATTTTGTGCTGCAATCGATGTATCGACAATGCTTACAATCAAAGACTCCATATTGGTCAATCCGTCTAATTTTTTATTATTTTCAATGAGTAGCCTTGATTGTCTATATAAATCAGCGACAAATACATAAAAAGTTCCTGTATTTTTTACATACGGAGCACTTCCAGTAATGTCAGCTAGTTCTTCCCTCAGCGTTTTATCGGTAATTTCTATAATTGAAAATGCTTGGACAAAATGAGAAGAAGAAGCACTGCGCGCCGCAGTCAATAAAGCTTTTCTGGTTTCTGGTGACAACGGAATATCTTTGAAATCTCTGACAGAAACATGTGTCGTCATTTTTTTTATATAATCATTCATTGATCTTACCTCCTTGATATGACCTTAGTATACAACTCATTTATACTGGGCACAATACTGTCTAAAAAGGAGCCTGCTATAGAAAAAAGCAGTTTCCATGAAGCTAATCAGATACACTATACTTTGCTGCGGCTAATTTGTAGCTGACTATAGTATAACTTAGGCATTTAAACAAAATATTCTAACTCTAAAAAGAAGGAAAGAAAACAAACTAACCACCTATAGTAAAAATGGCTAGCTCGCTATTATAGTTAAAATCGATTATTACATTTTTTAATTTTCTTCCTTAAGCTATTTCACTCTAAATATAATACAAATTCTCTGACGGATAAACCGCATCGCTCGTGATATCCAAACCTAACTCTCGCAGGGTTTGCTCATCATTTTTGCTCAACATCACTGTTGAATGAGCCTGTACGCCGTTCAACTCTGATAATTTATCATAAGCTAATTGTGCTGTTGGGTTAGTCACGGCACTGATTGCTAAGGCAATCAAAATTTCATTCGCTTTTAAAGCAGTAATCTTGCTATGCAAGTCTTTGCGTTTCATTGTTTGGATCGTTTCCAGAATGACAGGCGATAGTAATAAAATTTCATCCGAAATATTCGCTAGCATCTTGATTGAATTTAAAATAGCTGATGAACAGGAATCCATCAAATTGCTTGTTCTTCCGGTAACGATACGACCATCCGCAAGTTCAAAGGCAATGACTGCCGGTGTATCATTACTTTGGGTTTGTTCTCTTAATTGTTCTGAGTACTCTCTAGCAGGAAGGACTGCCTTGCGGTCCTCTTTTTTCAACTCGACTTCTTCCATGATCAATTTGATGCGATTGACTGTTTCTTCATCGATCAAGCCTTTTTTAAAATCACATTCTGTGGCAAAGCAACGACGAATGATCTCTTGTTTAGAGGCTTCTTTCACGACTTCATCATCAATGATACCAAAGCCGACACGATTCACGCCCATATCTGTTGGCGATTGATAGATCGATTCTTCCCCAGTGATTTTCTCAATGATTCGTTTGATCACAGGGAACGTTTCGATATCGCGATTATAGTTGACTGCCACTTGCTGGTATTTATCGAAGTGGAAAGAATCGATCATATTGACATCTTTTAAATCGACGGTCGCAGCTTCATAAGCAATGTTTAACGGATGCTTCAACGGGACATTCCATACAGGGAAGGTTTCAAATTTTGAGTAACCAGCCGTTTTGCCATTACGGCTTTCATGGTACAGTTGATTCAGACAAGTGGCTAATTTTCCACTGCCAGGTCCTGGGGCTGTGACGACCACGATGGGTTTAGTTGTCGGAATGTACTCATTTTTCCCAAATCCTTCTTCGCTGACGATTTTTTCAAGATTTGATGGATAATCTTCAATTGCTGAATGTTTATAGACCTTGATGTCTCTTCTTTCCAGCTTGTTGATAAACATTTTTGTGGAAGGTTGTCCACTGTAGCGTGTGATCACAACACTATTGACAGCTAAGCCATATTCTTTCAATTCATCGATTTGGCGTAAAATATCCATATCGTATGTGATCCCATAATCCCCACGAATCTTATTCCGCTCGATATCACCTGCATAAACACAAATCAAAATCTCCGCCTGATCTTTTAATTTTTGCAGCAGCTTGATTTTCGCATCCGCATCAAATCCTGGTAACACACGTTTCGCATGCATATCACCAATCAGCTTACCACCGAATTCCAAGTATAACTTGTCATAGTGATCGACTCTTTCAAGAATATACTTTGACTGCTCTTCAATATACTTTTGTGGATCAAACCCCAATTTCTTCACGTAAGAACCCTCCGATATTTTTATACTGCCATCTATTATAAACTTATTTATGAATGATTACGATATAAAACATTATTTTTTTAGATCGATCATGATTCGTATTTATCTATTTTTTGGTAATCAAGCAAGTTCCCTTGTTTTTTCTTGTTCAATATACTATTTTATATCACTCACATAATTTTTTTTGCTGCGAATGGATGAACAGATACAAAAGTAGTCTATAATCAAACAAATAAAACGTTGCTGTTTGATCCATTCCAACTTTGGACGTCCCTAACAGTAACGCTATTTTTTCACAGTTATCTCCAATATCAAACAAAAAATAGGACGCATAATCCCTCAATATTGTCATTCTTTTCGCTGTATCACTCGAACTTCTTCTAATTTATGCACCAATACCTTTACCTTGTTTCTAGCAACCATACACTGCTCTTCTGCATCAAAAGACACCATTTTGTTTGCTCTATCCACTGACTGAACATTTGCTACATTAAGGACATAAGAACGATGGCAACGGTAAAAGCGCTGATCCATTGCTTCAATTTCCTGCAGATTAGCATAAAATTCAGTATGTTTTTTTTTAGTGATCAGTCGTATTTTATGCGTGATCTCTGTTGTTTCAAAAAATAGAATATCTGCAAAAGGAACTTGAAAATCAGAATGTTGATTTTTAAAAACGAACGCATCGGAAGCAACCAACTCATTTTTATTAGTAAAGGCAATTTGTAAACATTCCTCTATTCGTTTAGAAAATTCTTCTTCGTTAAATCCTTTATCAATAAAATCTAAGGCTGTTAATTTATATTTGAAGGTGATCGGTAAAAATTCAGAGTGAGTAGAGACAAAAATCAACTGACCAAAAGGGTCCAGTTGTCTGATTTGCTTCGCTAATTTCAATCCTGCTTGCTGTTCTCCTTTTATTTCAATATCTAAAAAATAAATATTGGCACTAACCTGGCTGTTCTCGATTTCTGTCAGTAGTTCTTTCGGCTTAGAGGTAGCGATAAGCTTTACGTAAGACCAAAGATTCTGCTTAGCCAAGCGCTCAATCATTCTTTTTAAGTACTGCTGCTGAAATAAGTCATCCTCCAGTATAAAAATATTCATCCTGTTATCCCTTCCTTCTGAATAGATAATGTTTGAGTAAAATGATTGGCTTGAAATTCTGTTTCCAATGAAGCATTTGGATAGTTCGCTAAGATATCTTTGACGATTGCCAAGCCTAGTCCTCGTTTTGAACCTTTTGTTGAGTATCCTTTAGAAAAGATTTTCCGCTTATCAATTGCTCCTTCTTGTGTGGAATTATTGATAATGATGATCTGCTTCGTTTGTTCTTGAATCAATCCAATCGTTAATTGCTTCGTTTCTGTATCACCAGCAGCCTCAATTGCATTGTCTAGAAAAATTGAAAGAATACGGATAAAATCTAATGTATTTATGTAAACTTCTTCTATCTCATTTAGAATCTCCACATTCACTGTCAAGCCTTCTTGAAGTGCAGTCAACAACTTAGCCGAAATGATCCCCTTCACTGCTGGAATTTTGATTTTACTTAGCTGTATCAGATCGTATTTATTATTTTGCAGTGATCGATTTACCTCACTTAAAACCTCTGTATAGATTTCTTTTATCTGCTCCATATCATTTTCTTCGATCCCAATTTTTAAGCTGGCAATAATATTGACATAGTCATGACGGATATTACGAATCTCTCCATAAAGTTCTTCGATTTGTGTCGTATATTGTGTTAAATCATTTAGCTGCGTTTCCTTTAGTTCTTCAAGTTGCTCTTTTTGGAGTAATTGTGTTTTCATATTTAAGTAAAACAACAGAACAAGAATAATAACAAAAAAAGCAATTGTCTTTAGGATATTTAGTAATTCGATCTCCTGCATTCTTAATTCAAAAAAGTAACCGCTAAACTGAAATGTACACAATAAAAAAAGCAGGACATTCACATTGAGCAGAATTTTTTTATTGACCCGCTCGTAATTTTCTACTAAAAAATCAAAATTGGTTTCAAAAACGCGTAGCATCAGCCTATTGATAAAAAAAGGAGTCAATTGCAGCAATAGAGTAATTGTGAGATTTGTTGAAAAAAGTCGATCGATCAACAACTGAGTAAGACTTCCAATTACAGTTAAAGTTGTCACACTATAAATACTATAAAAAGCTGCTAGATTCTTTTTCTGCTTTAAACGATGGTGCATGCCTAAAAAATAAAAATACAAAATGATCACTACATAGAAAAAATAGCTCATGAACGATAAAACCATGATAGTCAATACAACAAGGAGAATAATTTCTTTGTACGATAGCTTGATTTTACTGACTTGTTGATAAATTAGCGTAAGTGACGATAGCTGAACGACTAGTAACAGCAAATGTGTTAGTGAGGTGATCATTTTGCTTTCTCTTTGGTTTCTATAACTGGATAAGTCGGTTCATAGAAAAAAAAGGGACAGACATAGGTTGTATTCAACAAATATTTCTTTATCAATTTTTGGATACGCTTATTTTTAATCATTCTTTTGACCTCTTTTCATTAGTTGATAAAAGTATGGGTGAATCGTTATCGCTTCAATGCTTAAGCCTAATAGAATCAAAATCTGTAAATCTGCGGATGTACTTAAATAGGCAACAATCAATAAGACAGTGGTTACCGCCATAGCTTGCCATCTTAACTTTCTGAGCTGAAACCTGTCAGTGATCGTTTTTTTCTCAGTGCCTGCCGGAGCATATTTCCAAATAATTGCTAATAAAGCAATCACAAACAGCATAAACACTGGACTTTCGATATTGAGTGGTAATGACTGTACAATTTTTGGAAGAAAAACAAAACCCACGACTGAAATAACCGTACACCCAATAGATGACTGTGCATGCCAACCACCAGCAAACATGCGGATAAAAAAATAAGAAAGATGAACGATGACTGTTGTGGAAATATTCTGAAAAATCAATGCAAAAAAATAAATCGTCATTACCTTCTCCAAATTGATCAACAAAACCTCTAAATTATACACTGCATAGGCCAATTCCTCAGGCGACAAAAATTGATGACTTTTCAATTTCTTTTCGAGAAGAAATAATGATAGTGTATGATGCATGCTTCTCCCTCCTTTTGATAATTAAATTATACAAAAGAAAGGAAATCTTTTAGTAATTATATACCCTAAACGGTTCGATTTCCACCTTAAAAAGCTTTTTTTATAACAAAAGTCCCGAAAAACATTACTATTTTTTTATTTATGGCTAGAACAGAAGTGACTACTTCCGAAGTAATTGCTTCTGTTCCCTCTGTTTATTTGGTTACGAAAAACTTAGGACATCACTCTGTAGATTTCTCCATATAACAGATGAATCACTGTTATTCAGTTGTTCTCGATTCATCTGTTACTACTCTCTTTTATGAATATTCCAACCAAAAAAGCCGCATATTTTGATAAACTCGTCTAGAAATATTACATGTTTCTTTGGGATTTTCAAAAAATTGGACTTCTCTTTTCTTTTTATCGATCCCCTTGATTGCTTTAGGATTGACTAGCGTTGTCCGGTGGCATCTAATTAATGTAGGGTATTCTACTTCTAATTTATCCAATGAGCTGTATATATAGTAACTGTTTTTCAAAGCCACCACTTTTAACTTATGCGAATTTTCTGTTGTTTGGATATAAAGAAGCTCATTAAACGGAACCCAAATCGTTTCTTTCTGGTTATCAACTAATACACCTTGAACCATTGATGATCCTCCTTTCTCTATTACTCAAAACGCAATGCCTCTAAAGGAACTTTTTTACTTGCAGATCTTGCTGGGAAATAGGCTGCCAACACGCCAATAGCAATACTAAAGACTAACAAAATAAAGATAATCGCTAAATCAAAACTAAAGAAATGGAACTTGATTCCTTCAACTGCATGTTCAATCACTGTATTTAAGGCTTGAGAAATGCCCAATGCAGAAATTAAACCTAGCGTTCCACCTGCCAATCCAATCAATCCACCTTCAACAAGAAACAATCGTTGAACATTAATCGGGGTTGCCCCTAATGCTTTCATAATGCCGATTTCTTTGGTTCGTTCTGCAACACTGATATACAAAACAACACAAATCAATAATGTGGAAACGATCAATGAAATGGAGGAGAGTACAATCAATATACTTCTGGCAATGTTTAAATAATTTTTCATCGAAGCCAATGTGTTATCGTCGGAAGAATAGTTCATTTCATTTACTTGCTTTATTAATGTATCTACGTTATTTAGGTTTTGAGGAACAATTGTAAAATAATTCGTCAAATTCTTGGTTGCTTCTTCCCCTTGCATTAATTGTTCGGCACTAACATAGGACATTTCTACATTAGCCTGATGCTGATCTTCATTCTTAAAAATTCCCGTGACTGTAAATTCAGTACTTTTCACAGGATAAACTGCTGTTGTGTCAGCTGTGATTAATTGTGTCTTCACTATCAATTTTTTATTTAGCGCATCTGTCGGTTGCGTAAAAAGTTGTTTTGCTACGGATTTTGAAAGGGCAATCTCATCTGCATTCAATGGCGCTTTCCCCCAATCGACATAGTTTTCAGCAATCCCCTCTTCTTTAGGTGCAATATTGATTGCCTCTGCTTGAAATTGCTTTCCATCATAGTCTAATTGAGCACGGAAACGATTTGTCTCATAAACAAGAGCTACATCGTCAAGTCTTGCTAATTTCTGTCGGTCAGAAACAGGAGATAATTGCTTATCTTCACTTGAAACAACTAATGTATTTTCCCCCACTCTATCTGAAGCAATAGAATTCATTTGCTTGGTTAATCCAGCTACTAAAAACGTAATCATCAAAATGCCAAAGATCCCAACAGACGCACCTAATGCCGTAATAAAGGTTCGAGCTTTTCGCTTTTTCATATTGCTGCATGCCAGCTTAAGTGTAGAAAGAAGCGAAAAATCACGAATAGAAGAATTGTTTGTTTTTTGATTATGAACAGTTGTCACTTTTGACTGTTTGATTTCTTCAATTCTTCCATCTTTTAAATGGATCATTTGATCAGCAAGAGAGCGATATTTTTCTGAATGAGTAATAACGACAACTGTTTTCCCCAGCTCTTCACTGATCTCTTTTAGAACAGTCATTACTTCATCTGAATTTTTGCTATCTAAAGCACCTGTCGGCTCATCTGCTAATATTACTTCCGGGTCATTAGCTAACGCCCGTGCAATTGCGATACGCTGTTTTTGCCCACCGCTTAATTCTCCAGGTCTGTGTCGGCTATACTCTTCCATGTGAACCTTTTCTAAAAGAGCTCGGGCTTTTTCTCGTCTTTTTTTCTTTTCTACTCCGGCTAACATCAAACTGATTTCGACATTTTCTAATGCAGTCAGGTGATCCAAGAGATTGAAGGATTGAAAAATAAATCCTACATTCTTTTTTCGGAACTCTGCCCATTCTTTCTCTGAATATCTGGAAACATCTACTTCATCATAATAGATTTGGCCGCCGCTCGCTTGGTCGATTCCACCAATAATATTCAGCAAGGTCGACTTGCCGCTACCTGATTTTCCTATAATATAAGTTAACCCAGTAGTGATATCAAAAGATATATCTTTTAAAACTGTTACATTTTCATCCTTCAGTTGATAGCTTTTAGTTATATTTTTTATATAGATCATTTTCTCACCTCTACGGATTATTTAAAACTGAAACAATCGATGCTTTAGCAGCTTTTCTTGCAGGAACAAAAGAAACAATCATGCCTAAAATAACACTGAAAATCAACATACTAATAATCGTTCCGCCGTTAAAATCAAGTAGTGCTGTCGTAAAGTTCAGTTTGCTTTTTAATACATGATTTGCACCTACGCCGATCACTAAACTCAAGACCACTCCTGCACATCCACCTAATAAGCTAATCATCGCTCCTTCAGTTACAAAGAGACGTCGGATATCACTTCTAGCTGCACCGATCGATTTCAATATACCAATTTCTTTTCTACGTTCAATAACACTGACATAGATGACAATAGCAATCATGATAGCTGCTACAACTAATGAAATACCGGCTACTAAGCCTAAGAAGACAAAAAGAATCGTGATATATTGTTTTCCCATCTCTGTATCTTCATCTGGTGTGACTGAAATATAGCCTTCTTTTTTTAGTGTTTTATTAGCCTTTTCGCTATCTGCCGTTGTATCAAAAAGTAAAATCATACCTGTTGCTTGATTTTTTGTTAAAGGAGAATCGTTCACCAACGATTCAGCTAATGGATGAGATACGTATGCCAAATTCAATAAGTCGACAATTTTCTTTCGAGTCACACCTGAGATCGTTACCTTTCTTTGAGAAGTCGGCATCATTTCACTTTTTGAAACCAACTGCGTAACTAACTCGATTTCTTTTCCTAAAGCCTTTTCTGCGCTGCCAAAAAATTGATCTGCAGTCTCTTCTGGGATCACTATCTCTGCGTTTTTCGTAGGCATTTGTCCAGATTTTAAAATCGTCTCATTATAAAGAGAGCTATTCTTTTTATCTAATGCTGTATACAAACTCATGCTTTTAACATTTTCCCCACTTTTCAAACTTGCCGAAAAAACATAATCTGTTATTGCTTCTTTGACTCCTGGTTGTTTTGACAACTTTTCTTTGTTTTCCTCCGAAAGTAATTTATAGCCTGTCTTATTGACCATCAATAATTTATTGGTTTGATAGATGCTGAATTCATTTTCGATATAGTTATTCATTCCCAGACTAAAAAAAGCAATCAATAATACAGACATAATCCCTACTGAAGCACCCATAGCTGTCAGAAATGTTCTACTCTTTTTGCTATTGATATTGCGGAAGGCCATTTTGACAACTGCCGCTAGACTTAATCGTTTTTGCAGCAATTTCTTTTTCGTTAGTTGCATAGGTGGCTCAGAATCAGCCTTTGACCCTTGTATGATTTCTCCATCTGCTAGTTCAATAACTTGATCTGCAAGTTCCATGTAGTCTTGTGAATGGGTAACAATGATGACCAGCTTTCCCTGCTCTGAGATTTCTTTAAAAAGATGCATTACTTTATCTGCATTTTCTGAATCTAATGCTCCTGTCGGCTCATCTGCTAAAAGTACTTCCGGGTCATTTGCTAAGGAACGAGCAATTGCGACCCGTTGTTTTTGCCCACCGCTTAATTGGTTGGGAAAATAGTTTCTTTTATCCCACATATCTACTTTTTCCAATAATTCTTCGGCTTTAGCTATTTGCTCTTTTTCAGAATATTTTCCAAGCATCAAACTTAGTTTGACATTTTCTAAAATAGTTAAATGATCGATCAGATTGTATTGTTGAAAAACGATTCCTAATCTACTTTGTCGAACAGCCGCCCATTTTTTTTCGCTAAGCATCGCTGTATCTTCTCCAAATAGAAAATACTCTCCTTGATCGATTTTATCTAGACCGCCAATAATATTTAGCAAAGTCGATTTACCACTACCTGACTCTCCGATCAGATAAACGAGACCCGGCTTATTTAAGCTTAAATGGATATCTTTTAGCACAGGTACAGTTTTTTTATTTAATTTATAATTTTTAAAGACGGATCTAAACTTAATCATTGATACATTCACTTCTTTCTACTGTTTAATTTTCTCTACGTACTTTTACGATCATTTTGAATAAATAAAAAATCATTGCAAATCCGAGAATGCCTTGGAAAATGCTTAATCCTGTGGATAGGGCATTCCCACTTTCAAGCTTGATTCGAGAAATCCCAAGGATCATGCTAATGATCATCACAGACATGATCGAAAGATTCATAATGCCGTAAAACTTGATCAGTCCCGCTTTACTTTCTTCATATTTATTGAATAAAACATTATTTTTCTTGCCTAGGGCTAATTTGATCGATTTGTCATATAGGTTGGGAATGTTCAATAGTGTTGAAAAAATCCAATAACCATCTAGCTTTGTGATGGGCAAAAGATTCGATAGCATCATCAGCAAATTCCATCCGATAAATGTATTTAGTAAAGTGTTTGCTCCATTGATATTAACGGATACAATGACGGCTACAGCTGTAATGATCAACTGAACAAAAACACCAGCTAGTAAAGTTGCCAGCGTTTTTCTTTTTTCATTGAATTCCCTAATACCACTAACATCACAAAATAATGCTGGTGACCCGCAGATGAACAGAAAGCCAATTTCTTTCACTTTTCCACCGTGATATTTGCAAACTAATCCATGGCCTAATTCGTGGCAAAAGACTGTCAAAATCGTTCCTACATATAGTAAAAAGAGGTTTTTCGCTGTTATTTCAAAAGCCATGTTAGTGAAAATGATAGTGGAGTGTAAGGCAAGCAAAGCAACACCCGCTAGACAAATCACACTAACTACTGTAATGAGCATTCGATTGATGGTATTACTTTTTAGTACATGGTCAACAACCCATTGAAAGTATTTATCCGGATCGAATAATTTGATCCTATAATAGAGCAGATTCTTTTTCTCTTCTTTTTTCTCCCCTAATACACCCAACTTCTCTAAAGATTCAATGAAACGTTCTATTTCAGCTTCTGAAACGTCATATCGTTCTGAGATTTCTTCCAAAGAGTGACCCGCCTGTAGTTCTGTTAAAACCTTCCCCTCGGAAAGGCCTAAGCGAAAATACTGATCTTCTTTTAGTACAACATAATGATCTTCTTTTTCTGTTATTTGTAAATCTGTCATTTCCATTTTTTCGTCCTCCTATGTTTTTGATACTCTTACTTTATCGAATCTAGTGAGCGAATAAATCCGTGTTTCATAAACGGTAATCTTTCCGCCGTGAATGGTTCATTTTAAGCAGTTCACGATAGAAAGCTCACTGTTCAAAGAATAAAACGTATTTCCAGAATGAATTCACGTATAGTTATTGGTGTAGCAAGGATAACAAGTTCTAACTCGAAAAGATAAACCTAGAATTGAAAGGAAGAGCATTCATATGGAGATCAATGAATACATCTGCTTATACTTGATTACCTATGTCAAAGAGTCAAAAATCATGACAGAAGCTCTGGAAGAGATAACAAAAGAAGAAACAGATACGGCTCGTTTATGTATGAAAGAAAAGCGTTCATTCACTCAATTAGCGGCGAAAGATTCTTTAAGTATCTATTTCATTTATATTCCGGATGTTGAAACGTTCTTACGTTTCAATAAAGAGTTTTTGACTAGTGATAGACAGCCTCCCTTACACTTTATTGTTATCTGTTCGGAAATAACACATGAGCTCATGACTTTAAGTTACAAGTATAAAATAAGAGCATTAGCTTTTATTGACTCTGCAAACTCTACGTATACTTGTAAACGAGAAATCAAAGAGTGTATCGATTATGTTAGGACGATCCAAACACATTTAGAAAAAAGGAGGGAAATGTATTATGACTTTAGTTCAAATTGAAAAATATGAAACAGTAGCAGCTCCAGGGTTCTGGGCAAACGTTGTTGATTTCTGTCATGGTTTTATCGATGGTTTCAGAGGCTAATCCGTCTCGTTCATTATTCTAAAAAGGAGGACAAAACAATGATGCTAACTCAAGTTGAAAAATTCGAAACAGTAGCGGCTCCAGGATTTTGGGCAAACGTGGCAGATTTTTGCCATGGTTTCATCGATGGATTTAGACGTTAATCACTTATTTTGATTCATTAAAAAGGAGGAACTCACATGACATTAAAACAAATTGAAAAATATGAAGAAGTTGCAGCTCCAGGCATTTGGTACAATATTGGCTACGCTGTAGGATCGTTTGTTGGATCTTTCTTCTAGTCATCTTTGCAATTATTTCAAGAGATCTTTAGAAAGGAGAATATAATCATGACTTTATCTCGTATTGAAAAATATGAAGAAGTTGCAGCACCGGGTATTTGGTACAATATTGGCTATGCTGTAGGATCGTTTGTTGGATCTTTCTTCTAAAAACACATAAAAAGAGCTGGCTTAAATCGCCAACTCTTTTTGCTTATTTTTCACAACTATCTTTCCCTGTAAACGACAATCCAATGTTTTGCAGTATCGTCAATGCTTTCAGTAATTCCAAACCGAGTTCATCACTCAAACAATATTCTACTTTTAGCGGATAACCTTGAAATTCAGTTTTAGCAACAAAGCCGCATTCGATCAATTCAGCTAATTGTTGCAGTAGCATTTTTTCACTGACATTTTCAATATCTCTATGCAGCTGTGACAAACTTGTCGGCCCTAAACGTAAACGCCAGAGAATGATCGTTTTCCATTTTCCTCGCAGCATATCTGTAACGACTTCGATCGGACAAATATAGTCTTCACGTATTTTCATCTTTATCTGCTCCCTCCACTAAAACAGAGCTAGTCAAGTTTTCTATATTTTCCTTCAAGTGTGGCACTTGCTAAAATATGCTCTTTGATTTTGTGATTCCATTCATTCAGCATAAAGCCATTTTCGATATCTAAAAGAGCGTCTAATGCAAAGACAGTCAAGGTATAGACATGATCTTGATCAGGTGGAGTCATTCCGCCATACATTGATGTCAGCTTTTTCTCTTTTCCACCTACAAATTGACTATGCCAACTATTGACACCTTGGACAAAATCTACTGCATCAATACTCTCGTTTTCTTTGACTTCCTTTTTTGTCAGATTTGCGATCGTCCAGTGAATCCAAGGAAAACCATTTGTCACAGCAAAGGCATCTACATCGTATAAAATCGCCGCAAAAGAAACTGTATCTTCCGGTGCATCTTCAATTTTAAAGGGAATCGAGTAAGTTGGCATATCCCCCTGCTCCACACTTGGACTATTTCCTCCAAAAATATCTAAAAAGTAACCATCTTTAAGTCCTTTACTACTGATCTTCATATTCACACGACTCCTTTTGATTTACTATTTTTTCATTGTAGAGGATAATCAGTACTTTGTATATTACTTACTTTTTAGTAAGTATATTATATTTTCTCTTCAACTATCCTCTGATTCAACATGAGATTTATTCCGTACAATAGTATAAACCCGTGAGCTTACTGTATAAAAGTCTTCACGGGTTTATCTATATAAATCATTGTTATTATAGTAAGCATCTTACTCTAAGGTTCAAACGATCGGCGGTGTTCCTTCCGCATTTCCAGCAATAGCATCGATCTGAATCAACGCACCTGTTGGCAACTCAGTTACACCGATCACTTTTCTTGCTGGAGTACCTTTTGAGAAGAAAGTTTTATACACTTCATCTACGGCATTCATATCTTCTAAATCTTTAACGAAAATATTCACTTTGACCATGTCCTCCAGTGTATGATCCACACTTTCAATAATCGCTTTGATGTTCTCTAAGCATTGTTTCGTTTGCTCTTTTATTCCACCTGTTACAAGAGTATTGGTTTTTGGATCGATCGGTAATTGTGCGGACAAATGATTGTAATGTGAAAAGGCGACCGTTTGTGTTGAGAAGGGGCACTTCGGTGCTTTGTCAGTATTATTTGCTTCTATAATAAGCCCATGTCGATCCTCGATTGCTTGAGGCGGCGTTCCATCACCATGTGAAACTACAGCTTCGATTTGAACCTCAGCCCCCATTGGTAAATCAGCAGCTGCAATCACTGTTCGTGCAGGAAGATAGGCTACGGAGCGCGCAATAGCCGAATCAGGGAAAAAGGTAGCATAAACTTTATTTACGGCTTCCATTTTCGATAAGTCTTTCAAGTAAATATTGATTTTAACGATATCATCAAATGGAACATCGATGCTTTCCAGGATAGCTTTGATATTTTTCAAGCATTGACCTGTTTGTTTTTTCACACAACCAGCAACGACTCTCCCAGTTTTTGGATCGATCGGCAGTTGAGCGGATAGATTATTATAATGAGAAAATGCAACTCTTTGACTTGCTAACGGATCGACCGGTGCATTGGCTGTCTCATTTGTAAGCTTAATTAAATCACCAGCTTGCGGTGCATTCGGGATCGTTCCTTCTCCATTTGAAACAAGTGCTTCGATTTGTACCAATGCGTTTTGTGGTAAGTCGGCAACTGCAACGACTGTTTTTGACGGATGATAGCTTTTAAAAAAAGATGCATAGACTTCATCTACTGCATCACAGTCTTGTATGTTTTTGACAAAAATAGTGACCCTGACGATATCACTCATTCTATGATCGATACTCTCAACGATCGACTGGATATTTTTAAAACACTGCTCAGCTTGTTTGCTGATTCCGCCAGATACTAGCTTACCGGATTCGGGATCGATTGGTAACTGCGCAGATAGATTGTTGTAGTGAGAAAAAGCAACCGACTGTGCTGCAAGGGCATTTTGCGGTGCATTCTCTGTATTTCTTGCTAGTACTGCATTTTCATTGCTCATTGTTTCATTCCTCTTTTCTTTTAGATACATTTAAACGAAAATAGTCTGTCTCCAAACATTTTTGTTAACGCTTTCAAAATAAGCATTAACAATAAATCAGAGCTTGATCACTTTCATTTTCCTGCTTTTATAAAATCATGACAAATTGATAAAAATCATATCACTCATTTTAGTCTACAATAATAGCGCTAACATTTCAATAAGGGATTCCTAAATTTATTTTTCTTTGTGTAGAAAAGATATGCATTTGCCTTTATCATCTCAACTATGCTCTCAAAAAACTATGCTGCAAAACGTGTTAAGCTAGCAGCATAGTTTTCTTTCTCTAACAGATCTTCTCAAGTATTATTTTTTTAATATATGGTTCAGTGTTATCTGTGCATATTCATTGGATTTGAGAACACGGATTTCACCATGATATAGTTTCTTTAATCGGTCTAAGAATCTTTCGGCCGCCGGAGTCACAAGAATAAACTCTACTTGAACGTTTGAAAGTAGACTTTCTAATTCCTTAAAGGTCACAGCACGCCAGTCATACTGAGGATATTTTTGTGCTAAATTCGCAAGAAAGTCTCTCGTTCCATAGTCTTGTGCCTCCATCCCCCAAGTCGTATCTTCAGATGGTTTGTAGTTTTGTACTAGTAACAATGCTTTTTTCATTGCTGTCCCCCCCCATTTCCTTTTTACTTCCCGTATTTTTAATTAATTGATCCAGTGTAATGTCAAGTTTTTGACTAAGCTGAACGAGGTACTCGATACTTGGCATACTTTTATCCAACTCCCATTTAGAAATCGTTTGTCTTGATACGTGTAATTTCTCCGCTAACTCTGCTTGAGTCATATGCTTTATTTTTCGATAGGCTTGAATGTTGGCCCCAATAGTTATCATCTCGTCCCCTCCTGTTCTAACCATAGCGTTTTTTGATCCATAAGAAAAGAAGAACCCTTATTTTCTTGTCACTTTTTCGTTGCTAAAAGCAATTTTTGAAAAGCAACGTATCGTTGCCTGAGATTCCTCCAGCTTTTTAGACAAAATAAAGCAGTTCATGTTCAGAATGTATGAAACTTATTTTCTTCTAATCATTTCCTTAAACAAACCATTGACAGCGCTTTCTCTATGCTGTATATTTGCATTGTAAGTAGGATAGTGATTATTAAGTTAAGCTAAACCTAAACAATGCTTGAAAAGGGCTTGTTTAGGTTTTTTCTATTTCATAGGAGTAAGGGGGATACTGCTTTGGAAATTCTAAAAATTCTGAATAATAATGTTGTCATCGTCACAAACGAAGAATATGAAGAAGTTATTTTGATGGGTAATGGACTGGGTTTTCAGATGAAGGCCGGTGCACAAGTAAATGAAGAAAAAGTTGAAAAAGTATTCAAATTAGAAAATCAAGTGGAACCAGAGCAGATCGAAAAAGTTTTCTCTGAAATTCCAGAAGAAATCATCAGTATCTCCTACGAAATTGTTTCCTATGCGACTCGAACATTAGATAAAAAACTAAATGAGATCGCTTTTATCGCTATTGCCGATCATCTCCATTCCGCAATCCAGCGTGAAAAAAATAATATTCAGGTAAAAAATTTCTTGTTATGGGACATTAAACGCTTTTTCCCGAACGAGCTAAAAATCGCTCGAAAAGCGATCCAGATCGTCAATCAAAAACTAGCAGTCAACTTGACTGATGATGAAGCTGGCTTTTTAGCACTTCATATCACCAATGCCGGCATCGACAACAGTCATGAAGATGCAGTCAGTTTAACACAGTTGATCGAAGAAATTTTAACGGTGATCAAATACACATTAAAAATCAACTTTGTTGAAAATGATATTTACTTCCAACGATTTATCACCCATCTCAAATTTTTCTCAGAGCGGGTCTTAAAAAATAATGCATTGGAAAAAGAAGAAAATCAAGTCGAAAATGAGCTATTTCTACTCGTGACTAACCAATATCCTGAAGCTTTTGAGGTAACAAAAAAAGTCGCAGAACTTCTTAAAACAAGACGCAATTATACCATTTCAAAAGATGAACAAGTTTACATTACGATTCACCTTGCGCGAATTATTGAAAAAACCAGAGATTAAGAGACATTTCTCTTAAGATAAATAATTTAAAGAAAAGGAGCATCGGAAATCCCCGTCTTTGGAAAGGACATGGATCGTGACATTCAGTTGGCGAGACCTCTAAATTAAACAAAAAAACATTTGGAGGAAAGAAAATGGGCAAATATGAAGAATTAGCAAAAAATATTGTAAAAGAAGTTGGCGGAAAAGAAAATGTCAACTCACTGACAAATTGTATCACTCGTCTACGTTTCAAATTAAAAGACGAAAGTAAAGCAAATACGGAAGTATTGAAAAACATGGACGGCGTTGTAACAGTTATGCAGGCTGGCGGACAATATCAAGTCGTGATCGGAAACCACGTCCCAGATGTACGCAAAGATGTTGACGCAGTCCTAGGTGTTTTAGAACCTGTTGCAGATGATGGACCTAAAGGCAATTTATTTGATCGATTCGTCGATATGATTTCCGCTATTTTCCAACCAATTTTAGCGCCACTGTCTGCAGCCGGTATGTTAAAAGGGGTTAATGCCATTTTAATTTTCGCGTTAGGAACTGGCTTTGCGGAGTCGTCAACATCAGCTATTTTTAATGCAATGGGTGACGGATTATTCACATTCTTACCAATCTTTATTGGTTACACAGCAATGAAAAAATTTGGCGGCTCACCCTTCCTTGGGATGTTAATCGCATCAAGTCTAGTCTATCCTGGATTTTTAGAAGGTGCAGCTACTGCTCAATTTGCAGAAGCGGGTGGGCTTAATTTCTTTGGTATTCCATTCTCTATTCCGCCTGCTGGTTATGGTTCTACGGTTATGCCGATTATTGCGGCGGCGGCTTTTGCTGCCTTTTTAGAAAAGCAATTAAGAAAAGTTATTCCTGACGTTATTAAGTTGTTTATTGTTCCATTTTTAACAGCGCTTGTAACGATTCCATTAACATTCTTAGTTATCGGACCAGTCATGAATACTGTTTCTGATGCTTTAGGAAATGGCTTACTTTCTATTCAAAGTTTCAGCCCAATTTTATTTGGTGCAATTCTTGGTTTCTCTTGGCAAATTCTTGTTATGTTCGGTCTACATTGGGCACTTATTCCATTTGCCATTATTGCGTTATCTCAAGGTGATCCAACATCATTATTAACACCATCAGGTAGTGTGAGTTTTGCTCAAACTGGTGCAGTATTAGCGGTCATGTTGAAAACTAAAAATGCGAAATTAAAAGAATTATCAATCCCTGCTTTTATTTCAGGTATCTTCGGTGTAACTGAACCGGCTATTTACGGTATCACTTTACCTAGAAAAAAACCTTTTTGGGCATCTTGTATTGTTGGAGGGGTTACCGGTGCCATCGCTATGGGATTAGGTATGCAAGGCTATCAAATGGGCGGCTTAGGAATATTCCGCTATCCAAGCTCTATCTCGCCAGATGGCGATGTTAAGTTTGCGATTTACGCAATGATTTTAGATGCGTGTGCTCTAGCAGCTGGTTTTGCAATAGCTTGGGCTTTAGGATTCAAAGACGACGAACCAACTGTTCAATTATCAAAAGAAGAAGCAAAATTAGCTGCAACTGGTCAAAAAAAGAAATTAGGTAAAGATGAAGTATTTTCACCACTTGAAGGAAAAGTATTGCCATTAAGCGAAGCAAGAGATGCTGCCTTTTCTGAAGGTATCATGGGCAAAGGGGTAGTTATCGAACCTGCCCGCGGTGAAATCGTTGCCCCATTTGATGGAACGATCATGACTCTATTCCCGACAAAACATGCCATTGGTTTGATATCAGATAACGGAACTGAAGTCTTGATCCATATTGGGATCGACACGGTTCAGCTTGAAGGCGAAGGCTTTGAATCTTTCGTAGAACAAAATGCAACTGTTAAAAAAGGAGACAAATTAGTCACATTTGATATTGAAGCAATCGAAGCTGCTGGTTACAGCACACAGGTGCCGATTATCATAACCAACACACCTGATTACGCAGATGTGATCCCGACTTCCGAAACAGCTGTGAAACAAGGAGATATTCTCATTACAGCAGTCATTTCGAACTAGCAGTGCTTTAAATGAAATTGTGGGAAATGAATAAACTCATCCTCCCACAATTTTTCTTTTCAACTAAAATACATTTAACCAACGAAGGAGCAGACATTCATGACATTTCCAAAAAATTTTCTATGGGGCGGCGCAACAGCTGCTAATCAATGTGAAGGAGCCTGGAATGTAGATGGAAAAGGTGACTCCATCAACGATCACAATCGGGCTGGAAGCAGAACCGCAGGAACCCGCAGAACATTTGATCTGACGATCGATACAGAAAAATATTATTATCCGAGTCATACTGGAATCGATTTTTATCACCATTATAAAGAAGACATTGCTTTATTCGCTGAAATGGGCTTCAAAGTATACCGTTTATCGATTGCCTGGACACGGATTTTCCCAAATGGCGATGAGGAAACACCCAATGAAGCTGGATTACAATTTTATGATGATGTTTTCGATGAACTTGCAAAATATGGCATTGAGCCGCTGGTAACGATTTCCCACTTTGAACTACCGTTTCATTTAGGTAAAGAATATGATGGCTTTTTAGATAAACGCACGATCGGTTTTTATGAACGCTATGCAACGACTTTGTTCAATCGCTATAAAGATAAAGTGAAATACTGGCTGACCTTCAATGAAATCAATTTTGGTACAATGGAACATGGGTTACGGATCAGCGGTCTATTCAATCGGGAATATACAGAAACAGAACAGTATCAAGCGCTGCATAATGTCTTTCTAGCATCTGCTAAAGCAGTAAGCGCTGGACATAAAATCAATCCAGACTTTAAAATCGGCTGTATGCTGGCTTACATCACTATGTATCCCAAAACCTGCCGCCCTGAAGATGTACTGAAAACACAACAAATCAATGACAAATTCAATTATTTCTGTGGTGATGTGCAAGTAAAAGGAAAATATCCTTACTTTATGAAACGCTACTTTGAAAAAAACAATATCCAAGTAGAGATCACTGAAGAAGATCAGCAGATCCTTCAAGCTGGAACTGTCGATTACTATACATTTAGTTATTACATGACAACTTGTATCGCTGACGACTTAGATCAGCGTGATGACAAATCCGGCGGGAATCTTTTCGGAGGTGTCTCAAACGAATATTTACCAAGCAGCGACTGGGGTTGGCAGATCGATCCCATCGGATTACGCTATACACTAAATCAAATTTATTCTCGCTATGAGATTCCTTTGATGGTAGTGGAAAATGGTCTTGGCGCTTTCGATGAAGTAGAAGCAGATGGTTCGATCAATGATGATTATCGAATCGATTATTTCAAACAGCATATCATCGAAATGGATAAGGCGATCGAAGATGGTGTAGACTTGATCGGCTATACGCCGTGGGGCTGTATCGATTTGATCAGTGCGGGAACTGGAGAAATGAGCAAGCGTTATGGATTTATTTACGTTGATCGTGACGATGAAGGAAACGGCACTTTAACGAGAAGTCGTAAAAACTCTTTCTATTGGTACAAACAAGTAATTGAATCAAACGGCGAAAACCTTTCTAATTAACGAAAAAATTGAATAACTAAAAAAAACTGTAAAATCATTTAGCCTTTCTAATAGATTTTACAGTTTTTAGTTTAATAAATGCTTAATACTATGGTCTTTTGTTTGTCTCTGTCATAAAAGTACGTTAAAATTTTAAAAAGAGAACATTTATAAAAGAGGGAGAGATTTCCATGTGTACAAGTATCACGATGACGACTGATGAGCAAGATGTTTTATTGGCTCGAACAATGGATTTTGGTGTAGTTTTAGAAGCAGAGCCAACATTTATTCCTAGAAAAAAGTTTGTTTTTAATAATGATGACAGTGATAATCATAAAAATGACTATGCCTTCGTAGGAATGGCGCGACAAGAAAATGACGCCTTCATCTTCGCGGATGGTTTAAATGAAAAAGGCTTGTCTTGTGCAACTCTTTATTTTTCAGGTTATGCCGACTATAACGATCAAGCACATGATAAAACATATCCCTTAGCCCCACATGATGTTGTTCCATTTTTACTCTCTTCTTGCGCAACAGTTCGAGAAGCTGCAGAAGTGATGGAAAATGCCCAAATTGAAAACATTCCATTAGACTTTCTTGAGACTGTTTTACCTCTTCATTGGGTCGTTACTGATGCCTCAGGTCAAAGCATCGTGATCGAATATATTGATGAAATCCTGCAAATCCATGATAATACAGTCGGTGTGATGACCAACAGCCCGGACTATCTATGGCATGTGACAAATCTTAGAAACTATATCGGTCTTTCAACGACTCAAAAAACAGAATTTCAATTGCAAAATATCATCATGAGACCTTTCGGTGAAGGCGCTGGTTCTTTCGGCCTTCCAGGTGATTTTACATCACCCTCACGGTTTATTCGGGCAGCCTTTCTGAAATCTTGTTTACAAGAGGTCGAATCAGAAGTAGACGCAGTAACTGCTGCATTCCATGTTCTTTCCAACGTGAGTGTTCCAAAAGGGCTCGTACAAACAACAGATTCTTATGATTATACCCAATATACATCGATCATGATGAATAGTTCATTGAAATATTACTATAAAACATACAATAACCAACGTATTCGCTGTATTGATCTAACCGCTGAAGACTTCGATGCGCCAAACGGAAAAATCTGGTCAAGTTCAGATACTGAAGATATTTTATATCGCAATAAAAAATAATCGTAGGAAAGTGACTGGGACAAAACTTTGCGAGTCAAATCCCGGACACACGTACTCCGGATAAACGGTGAGCGCAGAAGCAATCCCACTACGTTGCACTCCGATCTCATCAAATGCTAAGGGCTAAAGCCCTAAGCTTTGAAGGTCGGAAATAAGAAAGAATTCACAAAAATTTGCAAAACAATTTTCGTGAATTCTTTCTTATTTTTCGGGATTAAACACTTCTGTCTCAACCTTTTTTTCTGTCTATAAAAGTTTAAACCCTTTATTTAACGGCATTTCTTGCGTAGTATACACGTAAATCATGCCTTGTTTCTGCACTTGGTTCGGTAATACTTGGAGCTTTTCATTCGAATCCACTAGTTTTTTCGGTAAAATCGCAGCTGCTTTATTCGTTTCAAGCATCGTTACCATAATATCCAAGGTATCGATTTCAATAACAGAGGCTTCTATTTGGTTCTGTTTTTTCAGGATCTCCAAGGTCGCGTTTCTATATGGGCAATCTTTTTCTCTGCTAATAAGAATTTTATTTTCAAACAGTTCCGTATTATTCCTCTTCGCTTGCGTCCATACTAACTTTTCTTTGATTCTCTGAACTTCCTTTAGTTTCTGATTGTTTATCTTTTTATTTAATAGTATGAAATCGATCACACCTGCTTTTAATTTTTGAACCAAATCAGCCGTTGGTTTCGTAAAAATCGAGAGGCTCTCATCAAAAATATAGCACTGTAAATAATTCTGAGTGATCACTTGTGTGCCGCCGACTCGTACTTGTCTTTTGTCCAAGCAAAAGGCTTCTTCCATTTCTGAAATCGTTGCTAAAATTCGTGTCGTATAGTCCAAAAATCGTTCACCATCTTCAGTCAACGCCATCCCGCGGTTTGTCCTATGAAACAATTTTCTTCCCAGCTGATTCTCCAAGCGAACCATTCTTTTGCTCACTGTTGATTGCACATAATTCAGCTTTTCTGCTGCTTTGATCGTTGATTTTAATTGCGCAACTTCGTTAAAGATTTTAAGGTCATTTGTCTCCATGATATCCCCCATCCATATGTCTATTCCAATATGGAATAACCATGATGCTATTTTACCATTATACACTTAGGGTTTCCCTTTGTATAATGAACTCACACAGAAAGGACGTGCAGATCTATGAATGCTATGCAATATAAAATCACCTTACCAAACGATTACGATATGAAGATCATCAGGCAAAGAATCACCGACAATGGTCACAAAACAGATCACTTTCCTGGCTTATTATTTAAAGCCTACCTGATCATCGATACACCAACCAAAAAGGAATACGCTCCTTTTTATATTTGGAATGACGCTAAGGGAATGAATCAGTTTATTTTTGAGGGATTCTACGATAATATTTTAGCTTCATTTGGCTGGCAGCACATCGCTGTCGCTGTTCCACTTAAAATCGAACGATCAGCAATGTTTGCTCAAGCCGCATATGTAGTTGAAATTGAGCATCCGATTCAACCAGCAGAACACATGACAACGCCAGACTTTTCTCTCAAAGCTACGGATTGCTTAGGAAAAGTTCTGGTGTATAACCCAGATAAATGGAGGTATGTTGAATTTTATTTCTTTGCACAGGCTCCAGAAGACTTCACAGATAGCAGGACAGTTTATGAACTGCTTCATCTATCGGAGTAACATGTCCGTAGAAAAAGCAGTTCTTCTATTCGACAATTAGACGCTCTTTTGCATAACTGTTGAATGGCAGTTTAATTCAAACACTTTATTCCAACAAACGGCCATCATCATGCCAGGCACCATACATCTTGTTCGCTCGAGTATTTTCGATCAACTTTGTTAAACGCTTCTCAAATATTTCCGGCTGTACTTCTTTGTACCCTTGAAGCGTGTCGATCCGAATACGGCGATACAATTCCGGGAAAGCCAAAAAATTCTGATAGACGATCGCCTCTTCTTTTAAACGCATTTCAACTTCTTCATCGATTTTAAACGAAGCAGGAGCCATGTCCGGCAAAACTTTTCGTCCTTGTTCCGTCATCTGGCCCAAACGTTCCAGACGGCGGACCCTTTCTTTATTTAATTCGGTCCACGAACTTTTAGGCCCTCTAGGTGACAAACGCTGAGCTGTTTGAGTCTCAGATGCTTTCTTTTTGATCCCGTCGATCCAGCCGAAGCATGATGCTTCCTCTACCGCATCTAAATACTGGATTTTATTGGGTTCAGGTTTGACACTTACGATCACCCAGCAATATTTTTGAGTGGTGCTATTTTCTTGCAGCCACACCCTTAACTCTTGTCTCGTTGTCACTGGTAATAGATTATCGATCTCCATTGGTATCACTTCCTCCTAACTCAATCATCGTAGGTTTGCGCCAACTTAGCGATTTCCTGTTGATGTAGTAATCGTAATTCTTTGGGTGCAATCACCTTCACCCCATGACCAAACATCAATAAAAATGGCAGAATCGTTTTTTGTTGATTGGCATATATACTCACTTCTATATGTGTATCTACTATTTGGATTTCAGCTTCTGTATAATAATCATATAACTTCCCTAGATCTTCTTTTGGAAACTGTAATCGAATAGCACTGCCTGGATGTTCTTTTTGCTTTTCTCTTGAAGAAGCAACTAAAGTAAACAGCTCTTTTTGAAGAACCAACTGCCGAATTCGAGTGATTTTAAAATACCTGAATGCCTCTCGTTTTTCACAAAAAGAATAGACATACCAACTACCATTATTCAATATCACTTCATAAGGATGAATGAGCCGCTTCGTGTGTTCTCCTTTATTGTCTATATAATCGACCAATAATTTCTGTTTGTTTTTCAGAGCCAAATTGATTTGATTGATTTTTTGTTTCGTCTCAAGCTCGATTTCTGGACGGTGCATAGTTGGAGATTCAAAGGAAAAATGCGGTATTATTTTATCCGTATTCGCTGTTTTTTGAACCAGTTCGATTTTTTCTTTGATCGTCGTTTGCTGATCAAAAATCCCAAATAGACCTTCTTTGACATCCAAGGCTTCTAAGATCGCTTGCTTTTCTTCACCGCTGTAGGTATATGTCCGCAGCTTAAATGACTCCATCAATGAAAAACCGCCGTTGCGACCCGAATGAGAAATAATAGGAAAACCAGCTAGCTCGATCGTTTCAATATCTCTGAAAATCGTTCGCTTTGTTACGCTAAAACGCTCTGCCAGTTGAGCCGTTGAAATACGTTCATTTTCTAACAGCAATACGATGATCGCTAAGATTCGTTCGATCTTTTTCATCGTGTCCTCCTCACATTAACTATTGTAGAAAAAAAGATAAAACCAGCTGTTGATGACCAGTTCTATCCTTAATACTTTATTATAAATCACGATACTTGATCGCCAAACCTTTTAGGAAATTTCTAGCATAACGGTCTTTACATTCTTTATAGTTTCGGTGCCCTTCTTTTCTGAGGATCGCACTCAATTCACTATCAGAAGCGTAAACTCCAGCCAAACGCAAAACATCCAGCATATCATCACTGGTCAATGCCAAAGCGATTTTGACTTTTTTCAGCATCACATTATTCACATTACGCTGACTCGAAATCAAAAATGACGGTTTAGGTGCAACGCCATTTTTAACAGGCGGTGTTCCTCTTTTGAATGTGATCAATCCATTCAAGAAAATTTCTAGTGTACGATCATCACAAACAGCATCCCGCGGCAGATCATCCGCTTCCTCTTGCTTCGTTAGCAGCACACGTAGCTCCTCTTTTGTAACATCAAGACCGCCTAATTTAAAAATCTTGATCATATCTGTATCTTTGATATCTAATGCATAGCGCAGTCGAATCAGTATATCATTATTATTCATGCTGTCCCTCCAGAAACTGTTTCTTCGTCTCTTTAGTATAAAGGTTTCTTTTGGAGAATGCATTAATTTGTTTAGGATTTTAGCTGGATTTTTTAATACTTGATACTCACCTAACACTACCCATGATAAACAGCCTCGATATTGTACCCATCTGGATCAAAAATAAAGGCTGCATAGTAACTAACACCATAGTCTGGTCTGTCCCCCGGTTTACCGTTATCTGTTCCTCCCGCTTTTAAAGCTGTCTCATAAAATTCATTGACTTCTTCCTGTGAAACTGCGCTAAAGGCAATATGAAACAGTCTAGGTTCTCCTTCTGTCAGCCAAAAGCTTCCTCCAGGATCTCCACTAGCGATGTCCTTTTCACCGAAGCTTACTGATTTACCAAAATCCAACTTAATTTCGCTTCCTAAAATATTTATTGTTTTAAGTTTTGATAGTCAGGATGCATTATCCAATGCTTTTTTTCTGTTCAGGAGAAAGCTTTTTAATTTTACGCTCTACATCTTTTGGAATCTCAATTTCTACTCAAATACTCGTGTTTCAGTTTCATATATTCTTCATATGCTTCATCTATTTTTTCTCTGCATACTTTTTCCCATAGAGAAGTTAAGTATTCTCTTTTTTCTACTGAATTTTCTATGGCTGAATCGATATCCATTTCTCCACCAAATCCGATTGAATCTTCCACTCCATGTACAAAGCCATTTTTTCCAACATAGGCTACTTCATGCTCTACAATTGTAACTCCTTTGCTCGAGTCAATAAGATTCTTAAACTTCGCACCTTGTTCCAAATCTTGATTCAAATCTACGTCGTCTTCTAAAAAAAGTTCTATCATAATATGTTCCATTTTCATTGTATAGTTCACCCTTATTTTTTATAATTATGTTTTGTTGTTACATCAGTAATTTTGATATTTCCATTGCTATCTCTTTCGTAGGTTATTCTTCCTTGCCCTAGACCTTTACCTACACCTTTTAAATCAATCGCTCTTTCAAAGCAGAATGTAAAAAGAAGCTTTTAGAGGAAAAAACAGGTTCGATTTACCGGAAACGAAAAATCGATGTCGAACCAGTGTTTGGTCATCTGAAGGCTCATTTGGCGTTCCATCGTTTCCACTTGCGAGGGAAAGAAGGAGCGAAAATTGACATTGGCTTGGCACTCATGGCGTTAAATTTAAGAAAAATAGGGAAATATATGGAGAGAAAGGCATCTATAAAAGAAAAAATAAGTTTAAAAATTACTACTCATTTTGAATTGAAAATTTTGTTGTTTTCAATAATGTATTATACATAAAAACACTTTGTTCTGTGCTTAATTTAAATTCCAAAAACGAATGTTTTTGGTATACGTTCAATTTGTACTTTAAACCATTTCCTCAGTGTATGTTATACTGTACTCATGATAAACGTTAAAGGAGTTTACTTATGATCATTGTCCCCACAAAAAAATCATTACCACTTTTCAGCGAATTTCCAATTTCTACTAATATATCAAGTTCAACGGAACGTTCCTTTTTTTCTTGGCATGCTAATTATTTTACTTTAGACAGGAAGAAAATTTTAGTCTTAGTTAATGACCTGTCTTTTTCTCCAATCGTTTTAGCTGATATTAATGCTAAAAATAAAAAACAACTATCCATTTATATAAAGGAAGGAATTGAACATGTTTTTAGCTATAGTACAGACAAACCTTATCTGATCAAAAAATATTTTTTAAAGGCCGGTAGAATGGAAATTTCTTATGCCTATAACCGTTCAATTAGTGGGATTAACAACAACATGATTCAAATGTTGAAATGTTCCCCTGAAGATATTGATTTAGATTCTCGACTGCAAACTTCTGTAATGGAATTTCTTGCTAAAACTCCTTACCGTAGTATGACTCCGGAATACTCTTTTAGCATTGACGTTGTAAAAAGAGAGTTAGATAAGCTATAGATTTTCTAATTCTCTTTTTGGGCAACTCTATTGAACTTTCCCTCTAACGAAAAAGTATCATGATTTTCATCATGATACTTTTCGTGCTTTTAAAGTCGGACAATAGTCCTCTATCTACTGTAACCTAAAATGATTAATTTTAACTATTACTAATGAAATCTATTCCATTTATTAACGCATTATCAATTTCTTGCTTGGTAGTAGTGTCATTATCATACCAGCTATATACAATTTTTGCCCTACCATCTTCAATAGCTGCCACTTCAAAGGAAACAAATCTATACGGTGCAAAATCAGGTTGTTCTACTACTAGTTCAGCCATGACTTCATCGTTTTCAAAGCTTACTACTAACCCAGTCTCCTCATCACGTATAACAGATATACTAATGTTTTTCTGTTCTATATTCTCTTTATTTTCATCAATCCATTTAGCAATAAACAGTTTTACGCTTTGATACAATTTTTGTTTATCATCCATACGGTTATTTCTCCCCTAACTTTTTAATATTAAGTGCATCAGGCATTTCTGTAATTGGTGGTAGACCTTTCTTCTGATTCAATCTATCAATTAACGACCCTGGACCAGGTATTTGCCCCCAATTTTTGTTTCCAGCTGGATATATTGATTTAGAATTTACATCAAATTCTGTATATAATGATCCTTTTGGTGCAGCTGGAAATGCTTCTTTACTTGGTGGAGTAGCAACATAAGTCCGATTCCCGTTTGGAGACATCTGCACTTTTCCACTTTCTTTCATCTTGTTATATTCAATGTCTGACATCCAACGACCTACCGTAGTAGTATTTGGATTTCTAGTAACCGGTTCAACTTTTTTTATGTTATTGTAATAACCCATATCTGAAGCTTTTTGACCAGCATAAGCTCCACCAACTAAACCAATTAAGTCTGACATTGTTCCTGCATGTCCTGCATACTGAAACTGCCATTTTTCTTTATCAGTTAGTGGTTTGCCTGTGTGTGGATTCAATCCTAATGCTGCGAATTTTATATACTTCTGATAGACCAGTTCCGGTGGATCTGAAACTTGTACAAGATCCGCTTCTGTTAGTCCATGATCAGCCAACATATTGGCTTTACCAGTAGATCCATTTTTCAGCTTTTCTTGTCTCATTTTTTCCCGTTGTTCCCAGCGTGTGGTGATTGGTTTCGCCCAAGACATATTTAATCTCCCCAAATCAAAAGTCCCTGAAGCTGAGTTCCATGCTTTACACTCTTTTACTTGAGCAAGACCAGCATTAAATTCCCGTTGACATGCCTGATACTCTGAAAAAATACTAGCTGATCGGCCATTGTACGCATGAAATTTTGCTAGTTTCTCTCTACGCTGTGTGATCACATCGCACGCATTCATATACCGACGTTCTAAATCTGGGCGTGGTGTTTTGGCTGTACTCATTTGTTGATCAAGATCCCGTTTCAAGTCCTCGAATCGGTTGATCTCTTCTAAAATCAAATCTTCATCTGTATCGATTCCACTGACTGATCCTTGATAATCGCTAAGAAACTTCTTATGTGCGCTTTCTAGCGCTTCTCCTGTCATTATAGCAGATTGACACAAAGGCGTGTATGCAACCATAAAATAGTTCTTTGCTGAATCATACGCTTTACTGGACAGCGGTGCGGATAAGAACAATTGAATACTACTTTGTAAAGAAGCGATAGCCTGACCTGCTTGTCCGTTTAATTGTGCTGCTTGTGAGGAACGTGCTTGTGCTTCGCTCACATAGAATTTAAGCCCCATTTGTCCCCTCCTCCTGTTGTTTCCAAAAAGCTCGTTGTTCATTGTTTAGTTGATCTTCTTGATCATTTAAACTATGCTTCTCTTTTTCCAGCTGAAGAAGTTGCTCCTCAAACTCTTGTTGGGCTTTCTTCGCTAAGTATAAACTATCGTCTCCTCTTTCCTGAAGAAACGATCGTTCACCTGATTCACAGTTATTTAAGACGAAATTATATGCTGCCTGCTCTTTCTGTTGCAGCTGAAAAAATGCTTCTTGTTGTTCTTCTACATAACGCTGCTCCTTTTTTTATGGCCAACTGATCCTCTTGAAGTTGCTCCAGCTGTACCCTGAACTGATAGGTTTGTTGTTCTAGTGCCTGTTGCTTTTGGATCTCGTTCATCGCAAACCTCCCGGAAGGTTAAATTTTGTTAGCTGTGCAATGTTTTGATCAACCTTGTCAAATTCTTTAGCAATCGAATGAATATTATTACCGGCAGATACGATACTGTTCGATAAACCTTTAAGTCCTTGCTGAAAATCATTGATTGACTGCATCGCTGGTGTATTACCGGCCACATTGGTACTTGACGACGTAGCTGAAACACTAATACTATTTAATGCACTGGCAGATTGGCTAAACGAAGCAGACACAGCACCGGCAATACTAGTATTGCTTGAAATAGACATGTACTTTCCTCCCTAACAAAAAAGACCGGAGACGAACGCCCCAGGTCTCCCCAATTTTTTTATAGTCCGCGACCGATCGCAGAAGAAATATTTTGATCTGTCTCTTCCATGATTTGGGCCACTTCGTTTAACTGCTTGTTGATCTGTTCCAACAGTTCCGCAAATTCACTCACTTTTGGCTTTAACGCAGCGAATTGATCATTAAAGCTGTCAAACCCTGAACCTTCCCAATTCCCTTGAATCGTGTCTTGTTCTGATTGAAGCTTTTGTAGAATATCATTTACCTGATTTGATCCATCCGTATATTTTGTTGCGGACGTGCGTAGTTCTTGTGGCGATAATTTAATACGGTCTCCTGCCATTTTATTCATCTCTCCTTTTGATTTTGATTGAATACGTTTCTTTATCATTTTAACACAAAAAGCTGACTATTTTTCTCAAATTATTGATTGACTGTGATTATTTCTGAAAGAAAATTCCTCTTTTGGCTACTTTTCTATGTAAGTAAATATCCACCCGTGTGAACGGGTGGCTTTTTAACACCCCTATAAGGGGTCACTACACGCAAAAGCCCCTTATAGGGGCCCATTAAAAAGACCACCAACCGCTTCCAAGTCTTCTTTTTATTTTACTTTATTTCTTAAAAGGGTCTTTGTACTCAACTTTAGTCAAACTATCTCGTACTCGATCATCGGCTTCTTGTTCTCGAATATATTTCTCAATCGTCTTTTGATTCAATCCAACAGTGCTAACATAATAGCCCTTTGCCCAAAATGTTCGATTCCCATAATTGTATTTCAAGTTTGCATGCCTTTCATGAATGAGTACAGCACTCCGACCTTTTAAATAGCCCATAAAACTTGAAATACTTATTTTCGGTGGTACTTTTACTAACATGTGAATATGATCTGGCATTGCATGAGCTTCCAGTATCTCTACTTCCTTTATCTCACATAATTTCCTCAAAATCGCTCCAATATCTTTTCTCAACTGTCCATAAATTGCTTTTCTTCTGTATTTTGGGGTAAATACTATGTGATACTTACAATTCCAACGTGTATATGATAAACTTTTATCGTCATTAGACATAAAAAACCTCCTTTCGCTTAGAATTTGGTTGGTAGCCAATTATTAGTATAGCGAAAGGAGATTTTTAACGCTGAAGCTTCCGTTTCCGCACACGTAGAACGTGTGGTTTTCTTATGGCATTAAATAAATATGAAGAGACACTGTGATAGAAAAAATCACAGTGTCTCTTCATGCTTTTAAAGTCAGACATTCGTCTTAATCCTAGTATATACTGCATTTTACTTATACTCAAATGTCCTACTCAGATATGATTATCTTTCACGTAAAATAAGACAGATTAATGATGTGGCGGAAAGTTCCGCTATCTTCATTCTATATGATTTACAGTTGGTCTACAAGCAAAAGAAGACAAGCTTGTTTAACTTTTCTTAGCGGCCCACCGAAAATGCCGGTCTTTTTATTTTTGAAAAAGAATAGCTTTGTTGCTTCAAGTGACTATATCGCAATACGCGAGTATGAAATTTACTATCCTTTATTAAACACTATTGTTTGTGATAGTCGACCGCTTCCTTTATAACATCATAAATGATCTGATGTTAGGATGAATTCATGGACACGATTTGGTAGAATTAACTACTAAAAAAAGGACGTGTCCTAGATGACAAAGAACAAGAAAAAATTGGATGAAGATTTTAAGAAGATGATCCTAGATTTATACCAGTCTGGCCAGTCAGTCGAAAAATTAGCCGAGCAATATGGTGTAGCTTCCCAAACAATCTATCGATGGAAGAAACTTTATACAAAGAACGAAGAGACCGGCATGACCGAAGCAGAAGTTCTGGCAATGAAAAAGGAAATGGCTCGCATGCAGGAGGAAAATACCATCCTAAAAAAGGCTTTAACCATATTCGCTCAAAAGTAAAAACTAGCGATATCTTCGAATTTATTCAATCAAATACCAACGATCATGATGTAAAACAGATGTGTGCAGTTTTGGAAGCGCCCAAATCCAGTTATTATGACTGGGTGAAAAAGAAGCCTTTCAAGCATCAATCAGAAAATGAACGCCTAAGCCGCTTGATTTCAGGAATCTACTTTGAAAACAAGGGGATCTATGGTGCACCCAAAATCCATAAAGTTCTTGTTGGTCGGGGGGAGACGCTCTCTCTAAAACGGGTCCAAAAGTTAATGCGGAAGCTAGGTCTACGCTCAATCACCATGAAGAAATACAAACCAGGCAAACAAGCAAACGTTCGATCTGAAGGGCGAAAAAATTTGTTAAACCAAGATTTTACCACTACGTCAATCAACCAAAAATGGGTAACGGATATCACTTACATTCAGACACTAAAAGACGGATGGACCTACCTTTCCACCATCCAAGATCTTCATACAAAGAAAATTATCGGGTGGAAATTTGGCAAGAAGATGACCAAAAAATTGGTGATTGAAACCCTTGACCATGCGTGTTTAAATCACCGACCTTCAGAGAACTTAATTCTCCACTCAGATTTAGGTTCTCAGTACACCAGCGAAGCCTATGAAGCAAAACTGAAAGAATTAAACATCCAGCATTCCTTCAGCCGAAAAGGTTGCCCATACGATAACGCTGGTATTGAATCGTTTCACGCATCAATTAAGAAGGAAGATGTGTATCCGTCAAAAGCATATGAAAATTTTGAAGTCGCTCATTTAGCTCTATTTCAGTATATTGAAGGATTTTACAATCGCAAGCGACTCCACAGCAGTATTGATTATTTAACACCAAATCAGATGGAGGAGTTGGCCCTACAAGCATAGGTAATGTCAGCCACCTACATTTTTTGACGAGAATTCCACAGGGGTATTCCTTCATCGCTTCGATCAGCGGTCAAACGATTTTGGTTTGATGGCTGGTCGAAACGATGAGATGCTTACCCGCCGGAATCTCGAAAAAAATTCTCCCAAATTGTGTCCGAGGTATTGACTCAAATCCAATCCCAACAGCTAATAGACTAAAACAAGTTAGAAGGGGATTGATCCAAGATTCTCTTTCTTCCGCATTTCTGCTTGTTCTTATGATACGATTTTTGTGCTAGAGAAGGCGAATTGGCTCTAAATTTTGTAGTATTCCTTTTAAGTTCCCTCATAACAGCTGAAGGACTTCTTTTGATCAACCGTCCAATTCTACGGATAGTAAAACCAAAACTATGATACAAAAAAAATCATTTCCCGCTCACGTATCGTAAGGCGTGAGTACGAAGTCATAGCTGAATACCTCCTAGTCGATATAATTCATCAACACCATTATAACAGGCTTTTCCACCTTCAATTTATAGTGTCAAACTTAAATTATACATTCTAGAATCTTTTTTTTCGTAATATTTCTTGCTGAAATCAAAAAACAGCTCGAATAGTGACAGTTGTCATGGGGTCAAGCTGTTTTTATTTTCTTTCATTACATGATTATTTTGTCGTTGTCTCTCAATACTTGTTTGTCAGTCACTGGTGTTACTTTAGCTTTCTAACCATCGTAATATCTGTTTCCAAATACCCCAACTTTTTATAAAGTTGATACGCCGACTGATTATGCGCAAAAACATGTAAGCCAATTTCTTCTAACCCATGTCTTTGTCCCCATTCTTCGATCAAAAGCAGCGTTTGCTTGCCATATCCTTTCCCTCGATACTCAGCATTGATCAGAAAATCATAAATAAATCCTTTTTGTTCAGTGACATTTATCCAAATAACACCGATATCTTCTGTTGATTCAGGAATGAATATTGAGAAGAGATAATTGTCTTTTGTATCTGGTCCGTCTGGAAGTAAGTCCGTAAAGCTTTTTTCTGCTAAACTGATTGCTTCTGATTCAGCCCAAGTCCCCGCCTTGATTTTATCTTTTGCGTATTCTGAAATTGCTACGTTTAGATATTCCTTAAATATAGCTTGACTCATTTTTTCTAATTTCATATTGTACTCCTCTTCCTTAAAAGCTGTTATTCTTTCTGACGATCGATTGAAAAATCATTTCTTCTATAAAAACAGACCAAAAAACGCCAGCTGTCACGTTTTTCGGTCTGTTTTCTTTTCGTAGATCCTTATTTCACTGAAACATTTTTGTAGTACGGTGCACCAATTGCACGATAGACTAAACCTTCTACTCGATCATTCACTAAGAAAGCTTCTGATGCTTGGTATAATGGCGTTACTGGTGAATTTTCCATCAATACTTTTTGCGCATCTAATAACGTATCCCAGCGTTTTTCGTTCTCTGTGGCGTAAGTTGTTGCTGATTCTTGCAGTAATTTGTCAAATTCTTCGTTGCTGAATTTACCGTAGTTTTGCTCGCCGCCAGTTCTGAATAATTGTAAGAAGTCATACGGGTCCGCATAAGTTGCTGCCCATCCTGCTAATACAACATCAAAATCACCGCTGCTCATTTGGTCTAAACGGTTTTTGAACGGTACACTTGAGATCGTTACTTTCAAACCACTTAAGTTTTCAGTCAACAATCCTTGGATATATTCAGATAATTTTTTCGCTGAATCCGTATCCGATGTCAATAATGTAATAGAGGCAGAATCAATGCCTAACTCTTTCTTGGCATCTTCCCAAAGTTTTTTACCACCTTCGACATCTGTCTTCATCAAGGTACCCGCTTCTTCAGCAAAGTCTTTCCCTGTTTCTTGGTTTGCAATTCCTTTAGGAACAAATGCTTCGATCGCCATTGAGCCATCTTTTAGGATATTTTTCGCGATTTGGTCGGAATCGATCAATTTTGTAATAGCATTTCTAGCATTCTTATTCGCAAATACTTTATTTTCAGTGTTGTACTGTAAGTATGAAGTCGATGGGTAAATACGAGTGACTAATTCTGGATTGTCTTTTTCTTGATCTACATATTCACCTTTGATCGGTGCAATATCTGTTTCGCCTGCTTTGAATAAGTTCACGTTTGTACCGATTTCTTTACTTACTTGAACGTTGACTTCATCTAATTTGACTTTGTCTGCTTCACGGTATTTATCATTTTTAATATAGTTCCATGTGATGCTAGTGCCATCCCAATCTGCTAATGTGAATGGGCCATTATAGATCATATTGTCACTATTGGTTCCATAATCTTTTCCTTTTTCTTCAACAAACTTTTCATTCAGTGGATAGAATGTTGGTTTGGCTAAAAGAGAAGATAAATATGGAATCGGATATTCTAAGTTGATTTCCAGTGTATAATCATCTAGGGCTTTTACACCTAAATCAGACGCTGGTTTTTCTCCTTTAGAAATTGCTGTGTAGTTTTCAAATCCGTCAAACAGATACGCATACTCTGAACCTGTTTTTGGATCGACTGTACGTTTCCATGAGTAAACAAAATCATTCGCTGTTACAGGCTCACCGTTACTCCATTTTGCATCTTCGCGTAACTTGATCGTATATGTTTTTCCGTCATTTGTTGGTTCTACCACTTCTTCAGCGATTGCAGGAGCTGAAGTACTATCGTCTGCAAACTCATATAAGCCTTCCATCACTTGGCTGATAGCAGAAAAACTGACCACATCTGTTGCTTGAGAGATGTCCATTGTTGGTAACTCAGCGCTTTCCAACACTTTTAAGACTTGTTTTTTATCATCTGCTGCATCTTCTTTTTTACTTCCTGAACCGCAAGCTGCTAATGCCAAAACCAATGCGCTGGCAGCTACTGTTGTCAGTGCCCACTTTTTCATGTTCATCATTGTTTTCCCCCTATTTTCTATTTATAATCAAAAGCTGTCGATCATGGCTTGATCTAGATCATTGACGATCGCGACTGCTAATTGATAAGCTGCTTGGTAATCCTGATAGGCCACATATCCGTAATGTGTATGTGCATAACGGACAGGTACGCCGATCACGATTGCCGGCACGCCTTTATTTGTCAGATTGATGATCGCACCGTTTGTACCGCCGCCTTTTCGAACAGAACTTTGCATCGGCAGTCCATATTTTTCAGCAGTTTCTTTGGCAAAGCGTTGGAAGCGTGGATTCGTTATCATCGATACATCAAAATTTCTAAGCATTGGACCGCGCTTCAGCCCAGATTGAATCATATATTCTTCTGAAAAAGTATCATCTGCCGGACAGCCTTCAAAAACGATCGCTAAATCCGGCTGAACATTATTCATCGCAACCGTTGCTCCACGTTCGCCGACTTCTTCTTGAGCAGTCATTGTTCCGATCAGGTTGAAAGGTGACTCCTTTTTAGAAAGCTCCTGCAATGTTTCCAACAAACAGGCACAGCCGATACGGCAATCAAATGCCTTTCCGATCATTACATCGGTGCTCTCTAAATACTCAAAAGTAACGTCCGGGATCACAGGATCGCCGATCGCGATATTTAATTTTTCTGTTACTTCTTCCGCGCTGATACAGCCGACATCGATCACCATATCATCGATCGTTTGTGTCTCTTTACGCTCTGCATCGGTCATAAAATGCGGTGGTTTACTAGCAATGATCCCTGGAACCTCGCTGCCATCTGCTGTCTTGATCCGTACTCGATGTGCAGGGATCGTGTTTGGTACCCAACCGCCTAGCGGTAAAAAGCGCAGCGTGCCATTCGGTTTGATCGCTTGCACGATAAAGCCGACTTCATCACTATGAGCATCAAACAAAATAGTTGGTCGATCCGCTTTTTGTTCGCCGACCTTCATATACACATTACGAATATGATCTTCTTCTACTTGTGCAAAAGGCGCTGAAAATTCTTTAGCAATCGCTACAACATCATCTTCAAAGCCTGACACACCTGAAGCATTGGATAATTTTTCTATTAAATCTAACGATTCTTGCTTTGTCACTTACACGATTCTCCTCTCAACTTCTTCGATTTATTATAAAACAGATTCCACTGATGTATACGTTAAATCTAAATCTGCGGCAACCGCGGGATTTGTCAATGCACCATTCAATGTATTGACACCAACTAAAAGTGCTGGATTTTGCTCGATTGCTTGTGCAAATCCTTTATTCGCTAACTCTAAAACATATTGCAGAGTAGCGTTCGCTAAAGCAAATGTCGCTGTTTGCGGAACAGCTCCCGGCATATTTGCTACGGCATAATGGATCACGCCGTGTTTTGTATATGTTGGATGTTCATGTGTTGTGACTGCATCGATCGTTTCGAAAATTCCGCCTTGATCGATCGCAATATCGATGATCACAGAATGTTCCGGCATTGATGCCACCATTTCTTCTGTGACTAATACAGGCGCTTTATGTCCTGGAAGCAATACGGCACCGATCACAAGATCTGCTTGTTTTACTTCTTCTTGAATATTGAAGTGGTTTGATACAAGTGTCTTCACGGCACCAGCAAACTGATTATCGATTTCCTGAAGTCTCTTGATATTTACATCAAGAATCGTGACATCTGCACCTAAGCCTAATGCGATCTTTGCTGCGTTACAGCCTGAAATACCGCCACCGATGATCGTTACCTTCCCTTTTTTTACGCCCGGTACGCCGCCAAGTAAAATCCCTTTTCCTTCTGGCACCTTTTCTAAAAATTGAGCACCGATTTGTGTCGCTAAGCGTCCAGCGATTTCACTCATTGGAGCCAATAATGGCAATTCTCCGTTCGCCAACTGAACACTTTCATAGGCAATCGTTTTCACTTTACGCTTCATTAATTCCTCAGCTAATGGTTTATTCGCTGCTAAATGAAGGTACGTAAATAATGTTAGATCTTCTCTTAAATATGGATATTCTTCTTCTAATGGTTCTTTTACTTTCAACACTAATTCTTGAGCCCAAGCTTCTTCTGCTGTCTTAACAATGGTCGCTCCTACTGCTGCATACTCTTCATCATGAATCGACGCTCCAAGTCCAGCGTTGGTTTCAACATAAACAGTATGCCCATGTTTGATCAGGTCTAAAACGCCGGCTGCCGGCAATGCCACCCGATTCTCACCATTTTTTATTTCTTTCGGTATCCCAATATTCATCACTCAAGCTCCTCTCTTGTTCTTCCTATTACTTTTTAGTCCACTTAATGATTATAATTTAATGAAAGTTTATCTGCAATACGTAGAAAAAAAGATTTATTTTCTCTTTAAACTTTCATCTGATCGCTAATAAAAAAAGTGACAAAAAGCTAGATAAGCTCTTTGCCATTTTTTATCGATCATCAGCCCACTTCCACTTTAGAACGCCATGAGGTTCCGCAATCATCTACGATTTCATTGAGCGTCTCGATATTAGCTTTACCTTGAGTGGCAAACCAATCTCGACCTGCGTCTTCTCCTTTTGACGCAAATGGTTTCACCCCTTCACGCCAAGTAGCTCTGCCGCATAAGACACCACTAAATTTTGAGCCAGCTTCCTTTGCAAATTTTAATGTTTCCTGGAATAATTCTGTCGAAACCCCAGCACTCAAAAAGATAAACGGCAACTCTGTCAATTCACTTTGTTTTTTAAAATAAGCCAGTGCTTCTTTACGGCTATAGACAACTTCATTTTCAGTGAATCCTTCAACATATTTCATATTTACAGGCACTTCCATTTTTAGTACATCAATATGATATTGCGGTTTAGAAAATTCGACCATCGACTCCAATACTTTATGTGGTTTTATTCGGGCAAAAGCTGCTGATCCGGCATCTAAGACTTCTGTATCATACGTAACGATCTCCACAAAAAACGGAATATCTTCTCCCAAGCATTCACTACCAAGTCGTTCCACAAAGACATGCTTTAAATGATTGATCGCTCTAGGTTCATCAGGATCATAATAGAGTAAAAACTTGATCGCATCTGCGCTAGCTTCTTTCAAACGTGAAACGGACCAATCTTCCAATAGATCCGGCATCCTTCCTGGAGTGGACGCATCATAACCAGTTTTTTCATACGCTAAAAGTAATCCGCAAGATTTATCACGTACCTTTGTTGCTGGCAATCCATAATCCGGGTCTAACAGTATCGCAGATGAATAAGGAGTCAATTCTTCTGAAGCAACTTTTTTGAAATCAATGATTTCTTCTCCTGTTGCTGTTGTAGCAGCGTCTGAAATCATTTTTTTTAGCGATCCCCGCTGATCGATCGCCAACGCTTCAATTAAACCTTTTTCATTTGACAGACGGTTCAGAGCATCCATTTTTGCCTGGCTGATTTTGATCATAGTAGCAGCTCCTTTAAGTATTTTTGAGGAAATTCCTCTCTTACTTTGAGTATACTCTCTCGTATTTATTAAGACAAAAAGAAACACTTTTCCTATGAAAATGCTATCCATTTATTTTTTCGACGATTTGCCTTGACCTGATACGCGTTTCATACTTTATAGTTTAAAAAAAGACAGGAGGCGTTTATTTATGATCAATGCAATGCTTGAATTAACGGATCAGTTAGGGATGGATTATTACTTTGTTTCTCTCGAATTTAAAGAAGGGAAGCTTTTCGTTCGCAGTTTGAATAATTATTGCAAACCGATCAGTAAAACAGTAGAATTAACGGAAATAGAAGGGCTATCTATAGAAGAATCTGATGGATTGGGATACATTTGCTTTGATTTTGATGATGAGCATTACCATTTTGTCGACTATGGGAATCGGGTTCTAGCATTCTTTAAGAGCCTTTTGTTCTCTACTTCACTTCATCTATAGCCTTGAAAGGAGCCGCTCATGACGACTATTCGTGATATCGCTAAATTATCCGGCTATTCTGTTTCTACCGTTTCCAGAGTATTGAATAACCATCCTTACGTGACAGAAGAAAAGCGTAAAAAAATTTTAAGCATCATGGAAGAGCTAGACTATATTCCGAATATAAAGGCCAGAAATTTAAGTAGGGGGCATTCAAAGCATATTGCCGTAATGATTCCATTTTCTGATCATCCTTATACAGATAAAATCGTCAGCGGCATTTTAAAAGCTGCCTTCAAATCTGGATATAAGGTCACGTTATTGCCGACAAATTATGATTTAACGATTGAAACGCGTTATTTAGATGAGTTGGCTGCCAAAGCCTGGGATGGGATGATCATTACTTCAAAAAAAAGTTCATTTGATATCATTTCTAAGTATTTAAAATATGCACCGATCGTTTGTTGTGAAGATACAGGAGACTATCCGATTTCTTGTGTTTCGATCGATCGGGGAAAGTCTTACCATGATTTGTTTACACTGTTGATAAAACAAGGGTATAAAAAAATAGGATTGACTGTTGGCCGTCCAGAAAAAGACAGTGCTAGTACAGCGATCGTATTGGAAGCCTATCGAAAAATAATTGGATCAGCAGACTCTTCATTGATTTTTAGAGATTGTCGGACTTATGAAGATGGGATCAAAGCTGGTGAGTACTTTTCAAAAGTTGAAGATCTTGAAGTGATCGTTACAAATGGCGATGATGTTGCTGCGGGGATCTTGCAGAAGCTATCGTTGGATAAAGTGAATGTGATTGGCGCAGAAAATCTTTTGTCTAGTCAGTTGTTGAAATTTCCGACTGTGGATCATCATTTGGATCTTTGTGGGGAGAAGGCGTTTGGGCTGTTGTTTGAAAAAGGTGTACAAGTAAAAAGAATCCCTTCCACCTTTATTGACCACTTTTAGTCTCTATCATAATAAAAAGTATCGGAGTAAAGGCTTGCTACATAGCTCAAGCTTTTACTCCGATAGTTTTTATTGAAAGATTAGTTAGCACTCTTTTTCTTTTCCAAAAACGACTATTTTACTTAGCAGATAGTTTACCACGACAACGACAATTCCCAAAATCACTTTTGCTGTAAATGGATAGACCTTGCCTAAATCAATCATCAGCCACATACCTACTATTTCGACCCCTAAAGAAAATAGTCGTGCAAAAAGAAACGAAATAAATTCACGTACTAAAAAGGTGATCTCTTTCTGATAGCTATGAAAAACAAAAATTTTATTCGTAACAAAAGCGAAAAAAACTCCCGTTATCCAAGCAATAACCGTTGAACTTGCCCATGTAAAGGCAAACTGCTCATTAAAAAGATAGAATGCAGCTAAATTAATTCCAGTGGTTACTACACCAAAAAACAAGTACAAGCAAGTCTCTTTAGTAAAAACAAGTTTAATGATTCGTTGCGCTGGACCCATTATTCACCCTCCAATCTAATGACTTAAGCATAAAAAAGAGCTGCTGCACAACAAAAAATCAAAATGATTCCGCAAATCATTCTATAGATTATTTTCACAGCTACTGACTGATTTTGTCGTACATATAATTCATTCATTCCGATTCCTAAATAGAAAATACTTACAATAATGGCTGGAACAACATACCGAGCATCCATCGTACATCGAAATGGGTACGCAACATTAAAACCAATAAAGGAAAGAATCTGTACAAGCCAAATACCAAAGAAACCAAAGCGCGCCAACGGATGAACAGCTCGTCCATTTTTTAAGACATAAACCATCGATCCTAATGAAAGTAGAGCTAATAAGACTGCGCTTATTAACAAAATAATAGCAACCGCATGAGAACGCTGCTCTACTGCGCTTTCACCAAATATAGATGTTTTAACCAAAAACGACCACAAATTATTATCCTGATTAACTACTGCGTAAGGAGTTCTCACCCATTCTCCAAAAGAAAATGGTAAAAAGCGTTCCGTCCAGCCAACATCTCCATTATATAAAAATGGTACAACGTTTCTATCTAGCAACACAACGTAATTGAATGATTGCTTGTATAATATCCAGTTACGAATGGGATACCACAATCCCAAAGGAAAACAGATAAGTCCAAATAAAACAAATTGTTTCACTAAGTGGGTAAGCTGATTTTTGTCTCGTGCTTGGATCTGTTTGATCAATACTGCTAAAAATACAGGTCCTGTAAATAACGCAACCATTCCTCCCGAAACCTTCGTCATCATACTGCACCCTATCCAAATAGCTATCAAAGTAATCTTTCCATAGCTTGGGTGATTATACCAACGAATCGTTGCCAAAATCGACAAGCAGAAAAAGAAAATCATGCTCATATCATTATTAACGCTTCCAGCCAATACAATAAACGTAGGATGAAATGATAATAAAATCATGACCCATAAGGTAGTTTTTTTCGTTAAACGTAGTTCACTGCATATTCGATAAAAAACAACTAGTAATGCACAAGAAAAAAATGCGGGGACTATTTTAATAACATCATAAGAGCTCTCTTCCCAAACTGAACTCACACTCTTAGTAATCGTCGCAACTACCGCTGATAACATATGATGCAGTGGTGGTTGATAGAATTGCCCACTATTGTCTTTTGGAAAATGTCCTGTCATTAACGATTTCACGTATTCTAAATGCCCATAATCTCCAAAAAAATACACATCGTGTGCACGAACAAAAAACCAAGTATAAGACATATAGCCCAAGCGAAGGATCATTCCTCCAATCATCACAGCAAAAATCATATGTGTCAGCTTTAATTTTTCTTGCAGGAAAATGACAAGTGCTGCAACTACTGCCAGTAAGATCAACATAATATTATAGATCTGCTGAAATTGCTCTCCCACCAAAAAACCATGAAGACTAATGTATGAAATGATCGTGATCATTAAAATCAAGGGATACATCAGTAAGCTCTTTTTTGTTGTCATCATTTTGCCCCGTTTCTATCCTTTTTTCTCATGATAGTTTTCTTCCGTGTTTACCTGCCAGATAGAACTTTTATCATTATTCCCAACCTTTAAGCACTCTACTGCTTTGATCGCTGTCAACATTGAGTGGTCCATATTATTGTAGCGATGCTGCCCATTTCTTCCAATGCAATATAAATTAGTGAATGTATCCAAATATTCTCTCACTTGATCAAAAGACTCATAACTTCCATGATAAGAAGGATATGCTTTTTTCACACGGACATGAGTAGCATCCTGAATAGCATCTCTTTTAATAATCCCTATTTTCACTAACTCTTCTGTAGCAAATGCAATAAATTCTTCACTTGAACGACTCCATAATTCGTCACCCTCATTGCAAAAATACTCTAACCCTATCCAGATAGTATTCTCTGGATCATTGACCATATAAGGAGACCAATTATTAAAAATTTGTAAGCGTCCAATTTTCACATCACGTTCTTGAATATAGATCCAACAATCAGGTACGATGTTATTGACTGTTTTAATATCCGTTTTATTTTCTATCTCCAGTTTATCTACCAAAAGTCCCACGGTAATGAAATCACGATAGGGTAATTCATGCGCAATTTTTTTTACTTCTACTGGCACATCGTTCATGCCGTCAACTAAGTCTTTTACGGGCATAGTTGAAAAGAAATGCTCTGCATCTATGGTATATTCACCATTTTCATCTTCTACAACAACACCTTCAACACTATCTTCATTAGTTAAAATGCGCTTTACTTTCGTATTCATTTTCAGCGTAGCTCCTAGTTGCTGTACATCCTCAGCTAAGCTTTCCCACAGTTGACCTGGTCCTTTTTTGGGATAATAAAAACGATTGATCAGTGACGTTTCCACTTCTTGATCAGACTGTTCCTTTTTAAATGCTCTACGCCACATATCCTTCCATACTTCTGAAAGAGATAAGCCTTTGATTCTTTGTGCTCCCCAATCTGCAGATAATTCTTTAGGATTTTTTCCCCAAACTTTTTCTGTATAATCTTCAAAGAACATTTCATACAATGGCTGACCAAAACGGTTCACCATGAAATCTTCTAGTGATTTTTCCTCCCGTTTAACTACCATCGACTTCAGATAACCTGTTCCTGCTCGAACAGTATTTTTGAATCCCATATTGATAAATGTTTCAGGACTTCCTGAAATTGGATAATCAAAGAATTTACGAAGATAAAAAATTCTGGACACACGATCCCGCATCAGCATCACTCGTTCTTCTAGTTCTGGATCTGGTCCTTCTGTTGGATACGTTTTGACTCTTTCGAGTATACGATCATCTGAAGCTGGAGCGCCTTGCAGTGGCATAATGTCATTCCACATCTGCATGATTTGTTCATTTTTTGAGAAAAATCGATGCCCACCAATATCCATACGGTTTCCATTATGTCTGACTGTCCGTGCGATCCCGCCTATTTCTCCACTTTCTTCTAAAATTATCGGCTCAATATCCGTTTCTTTTAACAGTTGCCAGGCAGCAGTTAAACCTGCTGGTCCTGCACCAATAATAATGGCTTTTTCCTTGAGCATATGTTCTCCCTCTTATTTAAGTTTTCATTTTTGTGACTAGCGTCGATAATCTTCCGTACCTGCAAAGATTTTTTCTGGTTTTCCCTCAGCGTTATACAGTACTTGTAGATACTTTCCAAAAGTTCTTTCTTCTTTTGCAGTTTTAATATCTGAATAAATGACTACAGATTTTTTTGATAGTTTACTTGGATCTGCTGTTTCTTTTTTAAAGGCTTCCATCTCTTTAGATAAATCTTTGATTTCAAAAATTTCTCCTAATCGTTGAATTAGATTTTCAAGTGTTTCCTCAGTAAGCACGCTTGATTCTCCGGAAGCAGTCAAAATAGTAATATCTTGGCTAGCGATTTTTACCTTTTTCAATTCATCCATATATAAGTATGTTGTTCTAATTTGTGAATTTGCTACGTTTACGCCTTCTTTATCAGTAAATCTTAGTTTATTTATAAATTGAAGTTGTTTACCATCTGCAAGAACATTAAATCCTTCATCAAACTTCACGCCTTCTTTTTCACTTAAAATATCCTTAGTCACCTTGATTGACTCATCAAAAGATGGTAGCAACTTCAAGTTAAACTTTTTATTGATCGTTTCACTTACCTCTGCCTCAGTAATTGGGTAATCGTATTCTCCAAGCTGTTTCTCTCTATCTCCCCACCAGACAAATGCCTTCTGATCTTTTTTCAAAGGGGTATCTGCTGTTGATTTTGGTTGGTTACTACAAGCACTTAAGGTTAGCAACAGTGCCAAACCAACGATGATCATCATCTTTTTTTTCATGCTAACTCTCCTATTCTGTTAATTGGATGGATAGTGGTTCTTTATTAGGAAATTCCGTTGAATCAAATACAATCTGAATCGTTTTTTCTGTATCCGATAGTGGATATATTAGCGCGCCTTCAACAGAGGAACCTTTAGCTAAATTTCTGTTTCCAGCACCAACTAAATACTCTAAGGACTCATCTGACATAGGTATTTCATCTATGTTTCTCAGTTGTTGATCCCCTTGAGAAACAACCATGTATTTCTTCCAATGTTCTGAAGGGATTAACTCTTTCGCACTTTTGTTTTTGTACACATATCTCAATACCATATAATTTTGATTTTCAATTTTCTCAATATTGTACTTACTCACAGTAATTGCTAACTGTTCATTTTCTACTTTGTTGGCCAACTTATTTTCAGTAGTACTCTCCTGTGTCTCTTGAATTTCATCAACCTTTTCAGTCAATGTTTCTATAGATTCTTTTAAACTACTTCTTCTCTTATCACTAGAATTGTCCATCTGACTATAGCAATTTAATTGAAGAACGCCACGTTCCGTTGCAACAAAATAGATATCTAGCCAAGAATCTTTTTCTTGGTAATCAACCACAAAGGTATATCGAACAGCTGGCTTTCCCTGTACCTCGATCAACTCTTTATCACTTTTTTTCACTTCATAAAACTTTTTCAGATAGCTTACTGCTTCTTTTTCCAACTCGACTTGATTGCTTAGATTCTTTTTGTCTGCACGGACAAATAACGTAGAGTTACTTTTTCTATCTACTGCACCAAAAATGGCTGTTTTGTTCAGCTGATCTTCAGGTTTTTCTTCCACTTCCCAGTTTTTGGGTAAACGGATGGAATACTCACTTCCGTTAAACGAAAAGTCATCCGTTTTTTTTTGAAGTGAAAAGCTTTGGCATCCTGTTAAAAGTACAAGTACTAACAGTAATCCTAATACCTTTTTGTTCTTCATTTCCTACTCTCTCCTTGTTGGATAGTTAGTCCGTTTTTCTGTTTTTTTCTTTGAATAATATAAACAAAAAGAATGAATAGTAGGATACAACCTACAAAAAGACTAGCACCAATAGCAAATCCTTGCGGAAGGTAAACAAACTGAATCTCATGTTGTCCTTTAGGTATTTTTAAAGATAAGAACGCATCTTTAAAAGTAGTGATTTCTACTTTTTCGCCATCTATATATGCCTTCCAGCCTTTGTCGTAAGGAATCGTTGTCAGTAATACTTGATCTTCATCTAAAGAGACTTCCGCATTTGCTTGACGGCCATCAACAGTAAAATCAATCGCTTTTTCTTGCATTTTTTTCGTTTCTTCAGCAAATTTTTCAGTATTTAAGAACACTGCCTCTGGTCGATAAATCGTTATATTTTGCGGTCCATTGATAAAATCAACGGAGACTTCTACTGATGTCGTCTCTTCATAGTAGCCTAAATCATAATACTGACCTGTGTCTGTGAGTCCGCTTGCTCGTTTATTTCCATCAATGGAGAAATGAACATTTACTTTTCCGTAAGTAGCTAAATCTAACGGAACCAAACTTAAATACCCCTGACTTTTAGCTGGAACTGTAACCAAAAACTTTAAGCTTCGTTTATAGCCTGCTTCCGCCTCTCCCAGATCAATCGTATCTCTATTTTCTGTTATTTCTACATTATCGGATTCAATAATCGGTGCATCTCCAAATGAAAAATACGTTTCACTCGTTTCAGTTAAATGATTAAACAGTTCAGTTTGATTTTTGACTGCATCTTTTTTATAAATCCCTTTGTCTGTCATCACGCCTAAAGGCAATGCATACTGATTTTCGTAAAGGGTGAAATCTCCACTTTTTCCAACTTTTTTGTAGCCAAATTTATTGAAGCCTTTATCACTGCTGATGTTATATTTCATTCCTAATAATGTATCTGCCAACAATGTATTATTGGAGTAATCAATAATCAGGTTCGTTCCCAACGAACGAAAACCAAGCGAGTTTAGATACTGAGATGAGTGGCGATTTCGAATAGAAGAAAACATTTTGACCCCATGGTACCCATACTTAAAACTTTCATTTATCGTCGTTGTATTTAAGTTCTCCATGCGATAGAATGTATCATTCTCACTTTCTGTTTGAGCGACTAGCTTTTCAATATCCTTTTGCCCATCTGTATAGTAATCACGGCTAACATAGCCCCAATCACTATTTATTCCAAGGATCATCATATACGAATTGAATGCTGTTTCGCCTAGCATGAACACAAATAACATCAGCATTACAGCTTTTTGCATTTTCGGCTTATGATAGTACACTAGCCAAATTGCCAAATATATCACAAGTAAAGCGATAGTTATGATCAATGATTCTGTACTGATAATGCCGTAACGTTTTTTGTTTGACACTAATAAAAATAGGATGAATACAGCTACCACCGTTAAAACTATGTTCGTAAATCGATTGATTTCTTCTTTTGATACTACTTCTAACCCATAGCCAGCTAATAAAATCATTAAGAATGAAATCAAAAAGCTGAATCTAAATAAAAACATGTAAGGAGCATGCATGCCATGCCAAAGTAGATTTAGCGGATAAATATAAACGCTTGCCATCAAAAAAAGTAATAATATTCCATAAAGTACTTTATTTTTTAAAGGGATCTGCTTTGAGACAAAATAGTAAATACAAAAGATCAATGGGATCAAGCCAATATAGATAAAAGGCATACTCTGATATTGACTAGTATCATAGACTCCCACTAAACTTTTAGCTACAAAGTCCCATGCTCCTGTGTCCACTGTAAGCCATTTGTCAAATGTGTTTAAACCTTCTCCATTTGTTGCTAAGTCGATGATAGTTGGCAGAATAGTCACCATTGATGCCCCACCAGCAAGAAATGATGTAATCAAATATGGAATAACACTGTTTTTATACCTTTTAGGATCGGTAAACAATCGTGCTATAAAATATAAAAATGAAAACACACCGACCATGAAGGCCATATAGAAATTTGACAAGAACAACGCCAAATAGCTGATGAAAAGAAGCACCGGCTTTTGTTTATCCATTAAACGGTGGACACCCAAGATGATCAGCGGAAGATAAACAAATGTGTCTAACCACATAATTACCTCTGAATAGCCTACAGCATAAGACATCAAAGCATAAGCAACACTTAAGCTGACTGTTAACCATCGATTCAATTTATATGTATTGTGTGCAAAAACCCAAAATGAAAGTCCCATGGCACCAAACTTGATCAACGTTAAAAAGTATAATGCGTCTGGAATATTGCCAGAGCTGAATAGCCCCACTAATGGTGTAAAAATACCATTTAAGTAATAGGCAGCAAGTGCCCAATAATTTAATCCTAATGAGCCCGACCAAGTATAAAAAATACTTTGTTTACCTTCTAATACATTTTTAAAACTAGCATGAAATACCGAATACTGTGAATAAGAGTCAGAAGCCATAATAGATAGGCTACTTCCCGGATAAATTCCTCTCAGATAATAGACAACTGTCATTATCAGTATTGGTAAACAAACACTCAATAGTATCGCTACGGAGTTCTTCTTTATAAACTCTTTTATCGCTACTTTCTTCATTAAATAAAATCCTACTTTCTTTGATTTCTACTGAACGATCCCCATTGTATTAAATGGATAATATCGAAAACGGACAACCCCCTCTATTTGAGCTGTGTCCACCAGTCCAAATGAACGGCTATCTGTAGAATGATTTCGATTATCTCCTTGTACAAAATAGGTCTTAGCTGGAATTTCTCGAAGTTGAGAGAGCTCCTTTGCAACAGTTGGCTCGAGATTGATTTTTAAAGTATTATCAGGAAGTTCCTTTGCTTGGTCTGGAAATTCAGGGGTCAAACCATAGGCACCTTCTTTAGGGAGTAAAAATAGATTACTTCCTCTCACCCATATGTAATCTCCCGGCATCCCGATAATTCGTTTGACATACGATTCTTTTTTATTTTCTTTTGGTGCAAAAGTCACGATATCGTAACGGGAATAGTCATTGGTTTTTCGGATCAAGATTCGATCTTTATTTTGGAACGTCGGCTCCATAGATTCTCCATCTACACGATGTACTGTAGTTGTTGAAAATAGTGCCACACATATACATACCGCAATCAGTAACCAGATTGTTTCCTTTGAAAAAATAGATTCCCTCATTTTTTCTGCTAATGACTTGTCATTTTTTACTCTTTTTCTAGGTTTGAATTGACTTTGATTTTTATGTCTTTTTCTGCTTGCTGTCTTCTTATGCGGTACTACGTTTCTATGATTTTTACTAGTAATAGCCGTGCTTTTTTTAGGTAGTGCTCTATTTTTTTTCATTCGCTTTTTCCTTCTAAAACTGTCTCATATCGTAAAACGGAAACACTCTGGCCTTTACAACGCCGATAATATCTTTTCTATCGATAAATCCATAGTCACGGCTATCTGTTGAAAAGGCTCGATTATCTCCTAAAACAAAATACTTATCCTTCGGTACACTCCCAACCTCTAAAAGTTGATCTAAGGTGAAATCTGACGTAATCGGCTCTCTTGTAACTTCATCAAATCTCGTAGAAATAAATCGTTCTGCTTTCAAGGTATCATCAATATATAATTCGCCATTTTTGTATTCTACTCTTTCATTCGGCAGTGCAATAATTCGACGAATACTCTTTTCTCCATTTTGAGGATTTTTGAAATAGACTAAATTAAAACGTTTTATTGCACTCCATTTATTTACAAACAAACGGTCAGTGTCATTTATGGTAGGAGTCATGGAATACCCTTGCGCTTTAGGTAAAGAAAAAGTGGCTACACTCACGATAAAAAATAAAAGGAGCGAGACACTCATGGTTACAATTATTTCCGTTATAAATCGTTTTAACTTTTTTCTTTTTTTGCGTTTGCTACTCTTCTTTTTAGGTGGATATTCTCTTTTAGAAGCTACGAACTTTGCATTTTTTGAGGTATTTTTTTTTTGACTATTTCTATTTTTCTGCGTGTTTTTTTTCCCATTTCGTTTCTTTTTTTGATTACTATTCTTTTTTGAGGATAGAGAAACTTTTTTATTTGGTTGATTTTTTTTCCTAGTTCTTCTTTTTTCCTCGCTCACATAGCTCACCCCAATCTTCAAGCTATTGTTTTTTCTTTAATGCGTCCTCATTAATGTTAAATCGTTTAAATACTTCTGCTTGCGTTTCCTGAGATTTCTTTATATCTTCCATGTAATTTGCATATGCGTCTTCATCTTGAAGATTTTCTATTTTTTGTGAATACAAATTCGTTCCTAATTCTTTTAATCTTGTAAAATGTCTATTAAGTAGTACTTGTCCATCTTCTTTTAATGCGCTAGAGGCTTTCGTGTAACCATAAGTTGTCATCTTAGCTGCCATTTGTCGAAGATTCTTTAGTGATTTTTGAGGGTTATCATTTTGCTTTATATTTTCTAGTTGCTTAGCTGTCTCTTGCAACGCATAGTACCCTTGGACAATGGCTTCTGAATCTTTTCCCTGCAAATGATTTTGTTGGTAATAGCGAGAATAAGATGCTCCACCTACAGCGATACCTGCAAAAAGAAACAGTATGATTCCCCAAGTCAATTGTTTCCTTATGCTCTGCTCAAGACTGCGCTTCGCACGAATAAATCGTTTCCGTTTCTTCTTGTTTTTTGGCGGTCGTCTTTTCTTATAGAACTTCAGTTTTTTAGTATTTCTTATAGAATTAAATAACAATACTAAACTGAAAAACATAAAGAGAAGGGCTCCCGATATCAGTGAAACGAATGACCAATCTAAAACACTCATTTCTCTAATCCTCCTCCTTCTCTAAAATTAGTTTCTTTTCTTCTTCGCGTTTTTTTTGCTTTTCTTTTTCTTCTTATTTTTATTTAAAATCAAACGTACAATGACAAAGATCACTATAATAACCGCAATAGCTCCGCCTACGATCATCGCAATCAATTTCCAATTGATTCCTTGTTCCTGTGTTAGCTCAACATCTTGATCATTGTATTTATCTGCTTCCTCATCAGTAATGGTAAACTCTTGATCCCATTCCCATTTTTTATCTTTCGTACTGGCAACAACATGCGCTGAATAGTCTCCAGGCAACATTTTTTCACCATTCATTGATACTGGAAAATCCACCATGCTATTAGGTGCTACACGCATTCCAGCTTTTCTTGTATCATACAGTACTGTTTCAGAACCTTTTTGAGAAATTTGAACATCCATCGTCAAATCTTCTAAATAGGCAGCTTCTACATTAGAAAAGTTCACAAAGACACTGTTCCTATAGTTGTTTAAACCTGCATAAACTTTATTTAGCTCTAAATTAGGTTCAACCACTTTATCAGTTTCTGTTAATAACATTCCAATGGCGTATGCATATTCATTGATCACACCTTTTTGCTTAGCACGTTCCTTTTCATCAACTTTATCTTTTAACTCAATACCACCTGAAATCACACCATCGTAAGAAGAATCAGGCATCGTGATCTCTAGCTCTAAGGGCACTGTACTTTTAGCTGGGATTTTAATTGACTCTGGCGCCTTTACGATATCCGCAAAGTTGTATTTCATCGACTTATCTATATCGATTTCTACTGGACCATACTCGATAACACCATTGCCATTCGTCTTAGCGCTGTTTAGTGAAACAACTGCCTCAACTTCGTTATCATTTTCATTTGTCAAATCAATCGTAACTTTCTGTTTTTGGCCTGGCGCCATTCGTAAATCAAAGTAGCCAACTTCTTGATTGATTTGGTTTTCAGGCTTCTTTGTTTCATATGTAAATCCGATTGCATACGCATTAGAGCTAAACCCTGTTAGTCCGATTATGTATAAAAATGTAATTAAAAATAGCTTTTTCCAATTTTTCATCGATCGTTGCCTCATTTCCTATTTTCATAACATACGTTCACTGACCTTTTCAGTCAGTGAACGTAAAAAGTAATTTTTCTTTTATCTAACGTCAGCTAATGTCCATGTGATTGTTGCTGTATAATCACCAGATACGATTACTGGGTTATCAGCTTTAGGAACTGCCAATGTTACCGCTTGGTCTGCTCCACCAGCAGCACCGTTTTTACTTACTTCACCAAAGTTGATTTCATGTTGTCCGAAACCTTTTGTTCCAGTAGCTACAACATCATTAGAGATGAATTTTGTACTTGTTCCATCTGTTTTCAAAACTTGGCTTGCTGCTAATACGTCTGGTGACTCACCACCTGCATGAGTATTCATCCACATGTTGCTATAAGTGATTTGAGTTCCAGCTAGCTCTTTAGTAGTTCCTTCCGTGAATTTTGTTGATTTTGCTGATAAGTTGTACGTACGTGCATTCTCACGTCCATCATAGAAAGCTACAAAGTTTTGGATATCTTTTGTTGTAGCTGGCGCTGCTGGGTTGTAAGCTGAACCATTTGCTTCATACAAAGAGGCATTAAATGATTCATCGGCTGTTAGTACTGAGTGAGTTCTGAATTCTAATGGAGTTACTGCAATAATCCCAAATTCACCTGGATCTGTCATAGGTAATGTAGAATTACTTGTGATTACAACTCCTGAACTAGTACTACCTGGATCTGTTAGTGTTTTAGTGCCAGTATCTTTTGTAAAACCGATATGACCTTTTCCTTCTAATGAATGTTCTACCGCTTTCGTTGTGTTTGGAATCGCAACTGCAACTCCTACTGTTGCTAATAAAGCTGCTCCGCATAATTTGTGTGTTAATTTCATTTGTATTTCCTCCTAATTTGTGTGTATCTAATTTATGGTAACTCAGCTAATACCCAAGTTAACACCGTAGTGTAAGTACCCGAACTTATTTTCGTTGCTTTCGGGATAGACAACTGTAATGCACTGTTTTCATTTACTTGTTTGTTTCCAAACGTAGGATCTAACATTGGCTGACCTGTGCGATCAATCTTTGGTGTTAAAGTATTGGTCATGCCTATTGGATTTTCTGCAGAAGCACCAAACGAGATCGACCATACCCCATGTCCTTTTCCTGATTCAGCTGTTGCTAAATTATATGTCTCACCAATATTATTTAATTGAATAACTTCCTTTGAAACCAAAGGAGCTAGATCTTTATCTATTGTAGAATTTGCCCACGATTTATCAAATGAGAGAACTGAACCAATCAACTCGCTGTTTGCTGCTTCCAAATTTTGAAATTGTGTCTCTTGACGTAATTGGAGTGTCCAGCCATAAGCTGAGTCTCTTACATCCGTCACTTGAACAAAATTACCACGAGCAGTTGTTTCATCGTGGAACAACTGAGCATTTACAGGGTAACTGGTTGCCTTATCTGTAATTTTGTTCACAGAAAAATTCAGCTGCGGTACAAAGTCGATACGCAGTTTCCCTTTCGTACTCGGGCTAGGACCTGGATCTACGATCAAGGATGGGTTTTCGGGATCCTGAATACCTTCTAAATCTCCACCACCACTATCACTGGTAAATCCGATGTGCCCCGTTCCAGTTCCACTTTCATCAGCAAGTGAAGACTGTGCATTTCCTGCCAGAAAGACCGTACTAAATGATAAAAAGATCACGGTATTAAATAGTACTTTTTTCATCATTCAGCCTCCTTCTTTCTTTTTTTCAAAACAAAGAAGATAATGCCTACGGCAATCAGCACAATTCCACTAATGGACAAACTCTTTTGAACTAGTTCTCCTGTAGATGGGTACTTCCCTACAGGTTTTTCTATCCTAGTCCCTGAATCATCTCCGCTAGTTTTTGGATAACTAGTACTTGAATCAATTGTTGGTTCTGTGGTTGGCTCTGTAGTTGGTTCTGTAGTTGAACCTGTGGTTTCATCATAAAACGTGATTTCACCATTTGTTTGAACCGCGCCGCCTTCTGCATTTGCTTGAATAGATACTATAAACATTCCACAGACTATCACCACTAAAAAGGAGGATAACAGCAGATAGCTTATTCTATTTTGTTTCATCACTATTTCCTCCTTTGTTAATAGGCATCTGATAATGTATATTCAATAACTGCCTGATAGTCTTTCATGGATCTGCGCTGTTCCCGTGGTAACCTGAAAATGAATCCATTATTTTTATTTTCCCACTCTAGTTGACTAATATTGTATTGCCCAGTTTTCAGAGTCGTCGGCTTATAAATACTCTTAGACAAGTTCAAGCCTAATGGTTTCTCCTGATTATCCATCTTATAATACAATGAATCTGTCAATACATCAGAAGTATCATCTAATGCAGTCATTTCTTTAGTAACTTTTGCGTACAACGTCCAACCAGCTATTGGTGCACGAGTATCCGAAACTACCAACGGTGTTTGAGGGTCGTAATCAGGTTTTGATGCCTCTACTTCTCCAAAAATCTGTGTATTGTGTATACCAAAATCAAGCATGTCAGGAACTGATACTAGTTTCAGTGCTCCTTTAAATTTAAAGTAAACTGTCGCATCCGTTTGCGGAACCTTATAAGGATTAGCAGGACTTTCTGTTAAAACATATGATTTCTGCAAGTCTTCAATAACTTTTGCTACATCAGGTATAGCAGCAATATCAAGTTCCTCACCTGAAAGCTGTGTCTTAGTGATCGATCCTTTCAGATCATCCCCACCTTCATCTACAAATTTAATCGTTAATGTGATATTTTTAGGCACCTTTTTGTAGTAAAGCGTGACTGTTTTAACCACATTTTCGGTAAATTCAACTGTAGTCAAATCTGTCGGATCTGATTTAGTAAATGTGTAATCTGTAAATGTTGTTTTTTCAATAGTGGGTTTGGTTCCTACTGGTCCAACCAACTCTTTCGTCGTTTGAATTTCTGTTAATGTATCTTCATCAACGTATCTTACATTTACTGTAGATTTATTTCTGGTATAGTAGAGTTTCACCGTTTGTTCCGCATCTGTATATTTTATCGTTGATAAATTAATAGATGACGAATCATAAGTGTAGCCTGAAATTGTTTTTGGTGTAATGGCAGGATCAGGTGATGTTCCAACTTGTCCCGTTCTCTCTTCTGTTGCTTGGCCAGATATAAGTTGATTTTCACTTTTGTCCCAATATTCGATTTTTATTTTTCCATTTTTGATTGAGTAAAACAGGTATACATCGGTATCTGTTCCAAATACTGGAGTAGTTGGATTCTGGAATACAAACTGATACCCTTCGCCGACAACACCAGCATCTAATTGGGCAGTCGTTGGTGATGCTCCATTTGTTCCTTCAATTTCTACCGGTGGAATAATATCTGTCCCATTGGAACTCAATTTGTAGTGCACCTTCATTTTGCTGACTTTAGGATTTTCTGTGTAGAACAGCTTCACCGTTTTATTCGTACTACCGAATGTCATACCAGCTAATGGTTCTGAGTCTGAGTCTACATACGTGTACCCATTAATTGCTGTTGGCGTAATATTAGCTAACTTACCAATGTCTCCGGTCAGTGGCTTATCTGGTTGACTCGAAATCTTTCCGCCATTTTTGATCCAGTGCTCAACCGTAATCGTACTTTGCGTTGGCGCTTCTTTCGCATATAGTTTATATACGTTTTTACTCGCATCGAAACTAACAGTTAATGAAGCTGCATTTAGCGCGTCACTGTTTGTGAAATCAAGCGCACCATAAGCTGCGTCACCCATTGCATCTTTTACAGCGTTTTTCAAATCAAGTTGTGATAAGACTGTGCCATATTTTTTAGATGCTAGCTGACTACTTTTCAGTGAATAAGCTGTTCCGCCATAGTTTTCATACGTATTACTTACAATCGTATTTCCCTCTTTTAGCGTATAGTTACTTGCTACTGCTTCAGAACCTGTACCGTTGTAAGTGTAAAGTTCTACAGCTGCGTCAGATATTGGAGCATATAGGTTTGGTGAAGCGTTGTATGTTCCAGGTGCGCTATTTACAGTAATACTTGCAGCGTTATAGACTGGAACTTTATCGCCCATTTCATAACTAATATAATTATTGTTTGCTGCCGTTACATCAAATGTCGACATTCCTCCACTAGTTGCACCATGAAACTTCAATTCTGTCGTAGTCATTGAATCTTCCAAAGCATATTGTCCGCCAAATGTATCAGGCACAAAATTGAACTGATTTGTAGCTAAGGTAGTATTCCATGACACAGCTGTACTAAGCTCAGTCCATGGGTAGAAAGTTCTAGATCCTAATAAACCTATACCTTTGTAATCCAATGCTCCACCAATAACTCGCGTTGGACTGACATTCAAATCTAGAATTCTTTTTGTAAGTGTATCAGGGTCGTGCGCATTTGTACTATTTACTTCAATATGTCTCCAGCCTTTAGCAACTCGAGCAGGAGTAAATATCTCTTCAACCATCGGATCATAATTCGGAGCATTGTCTCTTTTGAAACTTACTTGAATGAACACAGGTGATAGATTCGTGCGAGATCTGATGCCTGCACTATCTTCAAAATCATCTAAGCTCTCTAAAAAGGCTTGCTTCTGAGCTGCTGAGCTAAATTCATAATTTGAATAGATAATTATCGTAGGTCGTACATATCCCTTAGCACCATATGAGTAAGCTCCATGATTGGTCGTTCCATCAAACAATCCAGTAAGATGTTTTACGTAACTTGCTAAGTCAGAACCATAACTGGATTGGTACCTATCTCCCATGGGATTCGTCATTCCAAACCAAGTTGCTAAATCGCTAGAACCAGCAGCAGCAGACGGCCCATTAAAATTGGTTGTTGTTCTTCCCTGATCCTGTATCTGCAAGTAACCACCATACGTATATCCACGATAGAAACTTTGAACGTTCATCCCTTGATAAGGCAATCCTGCCATTCTCATTGCCTCATATTGACCTAGTACCAAAGAATCCTTAACATACGATAACGCGCCATTTCCAGTAAGCTGTGATGCAGTCATATTACCAATAGAAGTAGACATCGTCCCTACATAATCTGTTAACTGTGCCGTAGAAACGAAGGCATTTGGAACATATCCGCTCTCTATATCCCCCATAATTTGAGCCAAATTATATTCTAGTTGGTCATCTGGATAATCATTCAACGCAATATTCCTTGCACTATACGTACCAGAATCATACAACTCCAACCCTCGTACCGTTTGAATCAACTGTTGTCTCGCCAATTCAGAACTAACACCTATTTCTGTGGAAACTGTCGCATAGTAGACCTTATCTAACGCTGCTAACGAACCTTCCTGCCATGTTCTATTTTCTTTATATGGCCGTGAGGCATCTGATCCTTTTAAGGGTGTCAAAAATTTGTTTACAGAATCTCTAGCTTCAGCAAGTGTTGGAGCTGTCCATGTTTTGTAATTAGAAGTTGTGATATCCGCTGCCGCTTTAACAGGTGTTCGCTTTGCAGTTAATCCATATTGAAGAACACCAAAGATCATCACAATACTCATCAGAAGTGAAAAACCTATTTTGAATCGTTTCATTCTAACATTCCTTTTCATATTATTTTCACCCCCTTTCACCTTTTATCGTTTTTTTAAAGGAGTTACTCACAAATCATGTAACCGACAGAGCGTACTGTTTTGATATGATTTGGATTAAGTGAATACTCTTCCAGCTTTTCCCTAATATGAAAAACAACGTTTGATACACGATATTTTTCATTATTGTAGGGTTTGCCCCAAACTTTTCTATATAACTCTTCATATGAAAAGGCAATACCTGGATTACTTAATAGTAGCTTGAACAATTTATATTCTGTTCTAGTAAGTGGTACTTCTTCACCTAAAGAAACAAAGCTTAGATTCTTTTCATTTAATTCTGCTGCCAGATCTTTCCCTTCTGTCACTTTCTCTTCTTCTATTGATTGGACTTCATACTTCTTTTTTCTATTTAAAGCATTCTGCACAATTAATTGCAGTTCTTTAGGTGAACATTCTGTACTGATATTTCCATCTGCTCCCAATTGTAAGTAGACAACACGTTTCTTTTCATCATGTCTTTGTGATACAACCCAAACAAATGCCTCAGAAATCATCTTGACTTCAATGATTATTTGACAAATCTCTGTAACTGCCGAATCAACATTATCTGTAAAAATCAATATTGCATCTTTTTTTTCAAGGTCATTGGACATATTTTCCGGATCTATGTTGAAAGCTTTAAAAGAGTCAAAGCCACCCTCTTCTATGTACGAATTGATTTCTTCTTCCGAAAGTCCAGTGTTGATAATTCCTATGTTATACATATTTTCCTCCTAATTATTTTGATTTCCTTCCATGCATCGAGCGATCGTTTAGATGACACTTCCTTTCTGTTGATTTACGATACGTATATTTGGCATTAATTTGTTGAACAACTTATAATGGTTTTCGTAACCACAGAATCTTTTTTCTCATATTTCATTTCTTATTTCTGATACAAATAAGAAACAGGTGTTTTTTCACCACGTATAGCATAGCTTTAGAAAATTCGTGACCACATTGGTGACGGCTTATTTGTGCAAAAAATGAAATGCTCAGCTATTGAGCATTCAAAAATAAGTGATCGATCGTAGCAATCGCAGCTTGGCGATTTTCTAGCAATGAATCGGTATACGTATCTAGTGTCAGTTTTGTTGAATGATGTCCCAGTATTTGACTCAGACTGGCAATGTCTACGCCTTGTTCTAAACAACGTGTGGCAAATGTGTGCCGCAATGTATGGAAGCGAATATCTGATAGACCTAAAGTATTCGTAATTTTTTTGAAGCGGTAATTGATCGTTCTAGGTTCTGCTAATCCTCCATTACATGAAATAACATATGCCGTTGATGCCTCGTTCTTTTTGTTTAACAGGTAGTTAGATAAGTTAGCTGCTAAGGGAATCACGCGTTCGGAATTGTTTGACTTAGGGGTTCCAGCAACTATTTCAGTTTTCGATAAAGCGGTATGTTCATTGGTGATTCGTGTAATGGTTCGCCTGACATGAATGACATTTTTTTCAAAATCGATATCTTCCCATTTCAATCCACTGATCTCTCCAATCCTCATTCCTGAATATAATGCTAATAAAATAGGAGAACATTCCGTTTCCTTTAGTGCCAGTAGTTCGATCCTCCGTTGATCAGATAAAGAAAGTGCGGTGATTTTTTTTGTCGTCGTTTTAGGTAAAATCACATTTTTACAAGGATTTTCGTGCAGATAATTTTGCTTAACAGCGACATTCAGTGCATTTTTTAATATGTTGAAGACATTTCTGATCGTTCCAGAAGCAAATTGTTCCTTCGCCAGTCGATACACCAGATTTTGTATCTCTTCTTGTTTGATTTTTTGGAGTCTGATAGAACCGATTGCCGGCAGAATATGGCGTTTGATCAAGCGAACGTAGTTAGAATAGGTTGTCGGTTTGACCGTATATTTCATGGTTGTCATCATCCAATTTCCGATGAATTGTTCAATTGTTCCTCTGTAACTAGTGATGGTATAGTCTGTCGTGAGGTACTTTGCCTTCACTACTGTTAGTTTTTCTTTCACTTCAGAATACTGTCTTCCATATATGTAGCCATACACAATTTTATTTTGAGGCGTCCGTTCTTTGATGTATCGTCCTTCCCAACGCCCATCCTTACGTTTATAAATATTTTCTCCCTTTTTTACCATAGCTGATCTGTCCTTTCCTAAGAATTTCAAAAATAGCAACAATTTTTTTGACGATTTTTTTGACGGCGGAAGTTTTTTCACACATGATATTTAAAGGTTTTTTCAAAAAAATTAAATATATATGTTTCATTTATCTCAAAAATTTTGAACTTTTCCAAAAAAAATGAGATAAAATACTATTGACTTTAAAACTTAGCTCAGTTAACATGAATCTACGATTAATTTACAAATAAAAAAGAAGATTTTCTTCTAATAAATCGATTTTATTTAAATCTTATTTGTATCAGAAATAAGAAATAAACATTTATTATTCGTTTTTCGTTAAATTAAATTTATCACGATTCTCTACTACGAAATATCCATAAACCGCATTATCAAAATCCGTTTTATGACACAAAAGCGTCTATCTTCCTTTGAGATAGGTGATTTTTTCAGTTCATATTTGTTGAGAAAAATATGATTCTAGCTTATTATGTCAGCAATGAAAGCGAGGGATATTCATGCTTAACTTCGATATTTTCGATGCAGACACGGGAAAAAAATTACGGCTACTTTATTTGCTCTACAAAAAAGAAGAGTGGTATTCTATCGACGAGTTAGTATTTGATAGTCAGTTAGAACGAAAATCTGTCCTAAAGTATATAAAGGACTTAGCAGATGATTTATTAAAAATCGAATCTGCACATGTTCCTATACAAATAAATTTTTCAAAGGGTAGAGGGGTACGATTTATAGGAGGGCAACTAGGGTACCTTGAAGCGATTCCAGTTATTTCAGAACAATCGATCTCGTTATCTTTAATGAAGGAATTATTTTTTCAGCCAAACTTATCGTTAGATTACTTTTTACAGAAATATTTTGTCAGTGAAAGTACGATTCGAAGGAAGGTTACACATTTCAACAGTATTATTAAAAAATACGAATTGAAAATTAAATCAGTGAATCGAGAGTTAAGTATCGAAGGAAGTGAAATACAATTTCGCTATCTCAGCTACATCGTATTTTGGAACGTTTATCGTGGAATGTCTTGGCCATTTCCAACTATTGACCAGCAGAAGATTCTGACTTTCATTGAAACAGAAATGAGAACTTATTCTTATCTTAAAGACGTCTCTGCTGCAAACTGGAGTTATATGATTGCAATCAACCTCTATCGTTATAACCAAAAAAAAGAAGTAACCGAAGAAGATTTGCCAGACTTTTCCCATCAATTGAATCAAGAAGCTCTTACAAAAGCTGGAATACATGATTCGATCCTGACATCTATTCAGCAAAATTTTCATGTATCTATTTCAGAAGCAGACTTCCTTTGCTTATTGTTTCAAATGAGATCTGGATTTCTTTTGATTCCAGTCGTTTCAAAACGTCTGCTGGCCGTTCATGAATCCTTGAATACTCCTGTACATCAGATGTATCAGTTGTATTTAGATGTACTCCAACCAGACTTATCTTCCGCTGATGAACAAACAAAAATTGCTTACCACAGTGTGCTTTATGTAGGATTTTTGACTGATCTCTTATTTCCAAATTTCACAACGACATTATCAGGCTATGACTATACTAGATATTTAAAGCAAAACTATCCGTTCTTACGGTCTGCCATGGTCAATAAATTTCAGGAACTACAAAAACGCGCGGTTGGTACTGGCGTAACCTTTAAAAACGAAGGTATGCTTGTCGCTCGTTTTTGTGAAGCACATGCTCTTATTGAAAGTCCAACTAAGTTTTCACCACCAGTCTATATACAAATGGAAACAGATTTACCTATAATCATGGAAAAAATCATCGCACAACAAATGGAGTCATTTTTGCAGCCTTTTTATAATATTTCTTTTGTACAACACACTGCTTCGCCTGATGAAGTGACGATCGATTTGATCATCGCATCTACAACCTCTCCATTACTGAAAAAACGTGCACGAAACACTCCTGTTGTCTATATCAATCCTAGCTTTAGCACAAAAGACCTCTTCAATATCATTACTGTTATTGAAAATGAAGTTGAAGCAAGAAAGCCTTAAAAAGTTTTAATAGGTAGTATATAATCAATATCCTTTAAAGTAACTTTGTATGAGATCTTTTCAACAGATATAGCTTATTTTGATGATCTGGCCTCCTTTTCTAATCTATCCTTTAAAATACGATCGTTATTTATAAATAGATTGTAGTGGCTCACTCTCTATTAATCCACCACAAAAATGGGAAAAAAGTTTAATGAAATTGGTTTAAATCTCTTTGATGTGTTGATAACATGGAGATTTTCTGTAATCTAACAGTCCTTTTTTCATTTTAAAAGTGATATTTTCATTAAAATGAATTAAATAATACACGACTTTCGCTCAATCTACGATTGAATGAGTAAGAGAAATGCACCTACTATGAGCGTTTATCTATCTTTCGCTAGTTGGTATCGAGGTCACGTTCATCTGCTAAATCCTTTTATCGCTTGAATTCCCTTGGCCGCCTTATTCTAAAGAATCAGCGATACCTTACGCCGTCTCTTTAAATGAGTCGGCTATTTATTTAACGCTCACAAACAATAATCACTACAAAAAAACACTTACAGATTTAGCTCACTAAATCTGTAAGTGCTTTTTATATTCTTTAACTCTGAAATAATTCAGCAAATTTCTCCTACTCACCAGCAGAAGTAAACACTTCTGAAACATCGTCATCTTCTTCTAGCTTATCAACAAGCACTTGGAGTTGCTCCTGCTGCTCTTTAGATAAACTGGTCTCCGTTTGCGGAATCATCGTCAACTCTGCTTGTGCTAACGTAAATCCATTTGTTTCCAGCGCATCACGAACAGAAACAAAATCTTCTGGTGCTGTATATATTTCAAATACTTCATCTGACGTTTCCAAATCGTCAGCGCCAGCTTCAAGGACTTGTTCAAACATTCCTTCTTCATCGATCGACAATCCCTCACGCTCGATTGCAATATAGCCTTTACGGTCAAACATATAACTAACAGATCCTGTCTCCCCTAAAGAACCACCATTTCTTGTGAATGCGACACGCACATTCGTCGCTGTTCGATTTCGATTATCGGTCAATGCATAAACTAAAATCGCTGTGCCACCAGGACCATATCCTTCATAAGTAATTTCATCATAATGCTCATTATCTCCAGAGCTACTAGCCTTTTTCAAGGCTCGATCGATATTGTCATTCGGCATATTAGCCGCCTTTGCCTTGTCCATCACCAAACGTAATGCTGCATTCGTTGCAGGATCTGGTCCGCCAGCTTTAGCTGCAACATAGATTTCCCTTGAAAGCTTTTGAAAAATCTTTCCTCTCTTTGCATCCTGCGCATTTTTTCGACCTTGAATATTTTTCCATTTACTATGACCCGCCATGAAAATTCCTCCCTGTCATTCTTTCCTTCTATTGTACTATTGTTCCTAATTGTTGCAACCTTTCTATCATTTCACTCACCATAGCAGTAGAACGCTTCCTTTGTTATACTAAAAGCAAATAAACTAGCCTTTAATGAAAAGAGGAACGTCAATGAACATCCTACTAAAAAAATTTCAAAAGAAGCAAGCACTGCTAAGTCCTTTGGAACAACAAGTTTTGGCATATATCATTGAACATCCAGATGAGATCACACAAAGTCGGATCAATGATATTGCGGAAAAAATCTATGTTTCAACAGCTACGATCAGTCGTACTAGCCAAGCTTTAGGTTACTCGGGTTTTCAGGAAATGAAATATGCTCTGATTCGTCATATGGAAGATGAGCAGCGTCAAATCTATCATCCCTCAAAAGACCTGACACAACTAACAGCTCGTGTCCAATTTGAACTTGACCAAACCCTAAAAGCTATAGAAGAAGATTCCTTGGAAACGGGTGCTAAATTACTAGCAGAAGGACAGCGTGTGGAATTTTTTGGTGTAGGCAGCTCGTTTTCTTGCTGTTTTGAGGCTGCTAGAAAGCTGACTTTTGCTGGTAGAATCGCGGATGCGCGAGAAGATTGGGATGAGCTGAGGATCGTCGCAAATCATTTAACAGCTAAGGATACCGCCGTTCTTGTCAGTTACAGTGGTGAAACGATGCTGGCACTTGAATATGCAGCACTTCTCAAAGAAAACAATGTACCGATCATTGCTGTCATTGGAACTAAAAATAGTCCTTTAGAACAGCTTGCGTCTATCGTCTTTCATGTAGAAGTGACTAATGGCTACTATGGAGAGATAGATATGAGTTCCCGGATTCCTATGCATGTAATATTGGAACTTTTGATTCTCCGCTATATCGAATCCTATGCCGAAAAATGAATCCTCTTACTTTATATGTAAGCTCTTACAACATTTGTGTAAGCGCTTGTTTATATACTCCCTTCCACGTAAACTGAGTGCAAGAAAAACAAAATTTATCCATCTTTTTACTACGAAAGGAGAAACAGAATGAAAAAGAAATTTAGTTTTTGGGAATTCTTCCAGGGGATCGGTAAAACATTTATGCTGCCCGTTGCATTATTGGCTTTTATGGGATTGATCTTAGGGATCGGCAGTTCGTTTTCCAGTCCTTCAACTCTTGAATTACTGCCATTTTTAGATCAGCCGTGGCTGCAGGTTGCCTTCCGTTTTATGTCAACGGTCGGTGGTTTTGCTTTTACGTATTTGCCCTTATTATTTGCGATGGCGATCCCTTTAGGACTAGCCCGCAGTGAAAAAGGGGTTGCTGCTTTTTCTGGACTAGTCGGCTATGTAGTTATGAACTTATCCATCAATTTTTACCTGACTGAAACAGGAAAACTAGCAGATGCAGATCATTTGCGTGAAGCAGGTCAGGGAATGGTTTTAGGAATGCAGTCCGTCGAAATGGGGGTATTAGGCGGAATTATTGTTGGGATCATCGTTTATTTACTTCATAATAAGTTTTATACGATTCAATTACCAGATGCTTTCGCCTTTTTCGGCGGCGCACGATTTATTCCGATCATTACTTCGCTTGTGATGTCTATCGTTGGGGTACTGATCCCAATTATTTGGCCGATTTTTGCTCTTGGTATCAATAGTGTGGGGTTTGCGATTCAAAAAGCAGGTATTTTTGGTCCATTTTTATTCGGTGCTGGCGAGCGTTTGCTTTTACCGTTTGGCTTACATCACATCTTAGTTTCAATGATTCGTTTTACCGAAGCCGGTGGGACTCAAATCGTCGATGGACAGAGTGTTTCCGGTGCGCTGAATATTTTCTACGCTCAGCTTCAAAGCGGTTCACCGATCAGTCCAGCAGCTACAGCCTTCTTATCTCAAGGAAAAATGCCGACCTTCATGTTCGGCTTACCAGCAGCAGCCTTGGCAATGTATCGAACTGCGCTGCCTGAAAATCGTCATAAGATCAAAGGTTTATTGATTTCCGGTGTGATTGCAACCTTCGTTACAGGGATCACTGAACCGATCGAGTTTCTTTTCTTATTTATTGCACCTGTTTTATATGGTTTCCACGTCATCATGACGGGTTTAGGTTTTATGCTCATGGCTTTACTTCAAGTTGTGATCGGTAATACTGACGGCGGCGTTTTAGACTTTTTGATTTTCGGTGTTTTACAAGGAACGTATACAAAATGGTATCTCGTTCTGATCGTCGGTGCCTTATGGTTTGCCGTTTACTACTTTGTTTTCAAATTTGCGATTCAAAAATTCAATTTGAAGACACCCGGACGTGAACTGTCGACAGAAGATGTGACTGAAAAAGAACGAAGCTATACGAAAAGCGGAAAATACGACGGTCCTCTGATTCTTGATGCTCTAGGCGGAAGTGCCAATATCGTCTCCTTGGATAATTGTATCACCCGTTTACGTTTAGTTGTGGATGATATGACTGCGGTCGATGAGCAAGAACTGAAAGATCTAGGTGCGTTAGGAGTTATCAAATTAGATAGTAATAATCTTCAGGTCATCATTGGTACACAGGTCGCTACTGTCAAAAATGAACTGGAAAACTTAATGGAGTAGGAAGGTCACATATGATAGATACAATAGATTTTGATACGATAATAGATAGAAAAGGAACTTTTTGCACACAATGGGATTATGTCGCTGACCGTTTTGGTGAAGCCGATTTACTGCCGTTCACTGTATCAGACACTGATTTTGCAGTACCGAAGGAAATCATCACTTCCCTGCAAAAGCGCATCAGCCATCCTATATTCGGCTATACGCGCTGGAATCACAAAGTATTCAAGGATAGTATTCAAAACTGGTACCGCTCACGCTTTGACTATACATTCGATGAGGATTGGCTCGTATACAGTCCATCTGTCATCTATTCGATCTCTAAGCTGATCGAATTAAAGTCAGCGCCAGATGAGCAAGTGTTGATCCAGACACCCGCTTATGACGCTTTTTTCAAAGTGATCAAAGCTCAAGATCGAATTGTCCTTGAAACAAAGCTTCACTATGAAAACCAGCAATACACGATTGATTTTATTGATTTAGAAAATAAATTGAAGCAGCCTGACTGTACTATTTTCCTTTTGTGCAGTCCTCACAACCCTACTGGACGAGTTTGGACAAAGGAAGAGCTTAGCCAAATGATTCAGTTATGTCAAAAGTATGGGGTCTTCCTGATTTCTGACGAAATCCATATGGACATCTTACGTAAAGGAGAACAGCATTCTCCCATATTCAAGTGGGCAGCTGACTCACAACAGATCGCCCTTTGTACATCAGCAAGCAAAACCTTTAACACACCAGGGTTGATTGCTTCATATTTGATGATTCCAGATATGGACCTACGAGAACAATTTATACACATCTTAAAAAATCGAGATGGACTTTCTTCTACAAGTATTTTAGGTTTGGACAGCACTATAACAGCCTACGATCACTGCCATGATTGGCTTGACCAGTTAAATCAGTATCTTGATAAAAATATTCTACTGTCCAAAAAATTTATTCAAGAGCGACTGCCGGAATTAACAGTGGTAGATGCTCAGGCAACTTATTTACTTTGGATCGATTGTTCTAAGCTTCCCTTTACAATGGAACAACTGCAATCCGCTCTGATCCATCAGGGAAAAGTAGCGATCATGGATGGATCGACTTACGGTGAAACCGAAAAAAAATTCTTACGCTTGAATATTGGCTGCTCCAAAGAAAAACTACTTGATGGTCTTAAACGGCTTAAAGTAAGTATTGACTATTTAAAACAATAAAATAGAGACCGAAACAAAAGTGATTTTTACTTTTGTTTCGGTCTCTAAAACGTGAGAATCAATAGAAGCAGAAGCAACTACTACGCTATGCTCCGCTCTCCTCAGCTAACAAAGACAGTTTCACTACTATTCAAAGAAAAAAGTAAAGCTAATATAATTCTAAGTGCTAAGAGTTGAACACTTTTGTCTCAGTCTCGATTATTTGACAACCAAACGAATAGTTTCTCCACGCAGAGAAAATTCCTCTCCATCTTTACAAACGATCGTACATTCTTCTTGTTCACCTGAAAGTAGTTGAATATTGATTCTGCCAGTTTCTGGAAAAATACGGTAGGCCAACATTTTTAGGCCTGTAATTGTCGCTGTATCTCTCAGCTTATTTTTATTAATGATCAATTGTTCCATCATTCATCACCCCTTGCTGCTGATAATCATCATTATAGCAGTGAAATGATTTTCTGAGGGATTTCTTGCTCGTCGATCTCTTCCCAAGTCTGAATACTCTGTCCTTTTGTCGTCACTCTCAAAAATCTCTTGGGTGTAAGTGGTCGTCCAAAGGAAGTATAGGACAACTTACGTGTATGACCATTTTTATCAAAACAAGTCTGAATATATGTGAAATTATCTATTTTGCTCACTGCATCTGGAAATTTATACGCATATTTATCTGTTGTTTTTACATATAAAGTCTCAGTCTGAACTAAAGGATTGAGCTGATCTATAAGAGCGGCTGCATCTGATGTATTATTGTATGTGTATAAACGAAAACCAAAAGCACTGACAAGCAGCAATACAGCGAGGCTCATTATTTTCTTGATAAGCTTTTTTATCATCTTGATCAAAATCCTTCTTGGTTCATTTTCTGTCTACTTTATAATACCCTTTCTATCCTTATTTTCCATCAAACCTAAGACTGATATCTAAAAAGAGTACTTACTGTTGGCATTACCTTCTATTGAAAATAGACATTTATCCTGAAATAATTGATCTCCAGTTATTGCCTTAACATCGATTAGTGGTTATTTCCTTGTTAGTAAACATGGCTCATCACTAAAATCTTACTAATCAATAAGTCTTTTGTTCTTTCTAAATCAAAAAAAGCATATTTATAAAATAAATACACTTTTCTTCAATAAAACAAATATATTTTAATTCTAACTTGTTCAGCACTGTGATGATCACCGCTTTTTAGATAAACGTTTGATTCCAAGAACGATCAAACATAAAAATACCGCACTCAACGCACCAAAGGAATCCAGCATGACATCTTGAAACAACGGGCTGCGCCCTCCTGTGAGCATCTGGTGATATTCATCTAGCCCAGCATAGCCTGTTGCAGCCAACCAAGAAACCACCCCCACTAGAAGCGGCTGTTTTAACTTCATATTCAACCCAATAAACCAGCTTCCACCCAACAAAAAGTATGTCCCAAAATGTGCGCTTTTGCGAATAAAGAATTCAATAAATTTAGCATAGCCCATCGCTTTGATACTAACTTCACTGCCCGCATAGCTAAATGAAATTCCTTTTAATTGTGCTGCGAACGGCTTGCTGCTCAATACATTATCTAATAGCCCAACCTGAGATTGCTGTTCATAAGTCTGTGATGAGCTAAAAAACAAGATAGCCATGATCAGAAATGCAAAAGCTATGTATAAATTGCTATTTTTTAATTGTTTTTTCAAAATATCTCCTCTTTTCTTCTATTATATAGCTCTATTTCCCTAACATAACGAATCATCAACTCTTTTTCTTATGCTATACTATAGGAGTAATTTAAAGAAAGAAGGGACGTTTATGACATATTCACTAATTTGGGATTTAGATAGTATTTTCCCAGGAGGTAGCCAATCGACTCAATTAGAGCAACGAATGCTTGAGCTGCAGAATCAAAGCAACGACTACCATCAATTGATTGACCGTTGGGAACCGGAAAAAGATACTAACTATCAAGAATTGAAACAAATTTTATCATTACAAGGCATTATCTCAGATGGTTTTGGACAATGCAATAGTTTTATCAATGCACTTTTATCCGCTGATACTTCAGATAAAAAAGCAAAAACACTTTCAGGTGACCTTTATGCTTTATTGCCAGCTATCCAATTAGCTGAAACGATCTTTACAAAAAAATTAACAGAAATTTCAGAAGATGTTTGGACGACACTTCTTTCTTCTTCTGAATTTGAAGCAATTGCTTTTCGCTTGAATGAGATTCGCCGAGATGGAAAAAAATTACTTTCTGAACAAGAAGAACACATCATCAATACTTTATCACTCGATGGACTTAACGCTTGGAGCAGCCATTACGATACGATCGTTGCAAGCATTGCTATCCCGTTCAAAGAAACAGTTCTTTCAGCTGGACAAGCATTTAATCGTATGATGAGTGATCCTGACAAAGCAGTTCGAGAAGAGCTATTCACTGCATGGGAAAAAGCTTGGAAAGAAAAAGCTCCTTTGCTAGCCGATACATTGAATCATTTAGATGGTTTTCGCTTGAGTCAGTACAATTTGCATGGTGTAACTGATTTTCTTGAAGAACCTCTAAATTATAATCGTATGCAAAAAGAAACCTTGGATGTTATGTGGGCAACGATCCAGAAAAATAAACAGCCTTTCATTGATTATTTAACACGCAAAGCTCAACTATTCGGCAAAGAAAAAATGGACTGGCAAGATCAGGATGCACCGATCATTCTAGGCGACTCTAAAGAAAAATCATTTAGCTTTGACGAAGCCGCTGAATTTATTTTGAAAAACTTTGAAACATTTAGTCCTAAAATGGCTCAATTCTCTAAGACCGCGTTTGAGAAAAGCTGGATCGAAGCAGAAGACAGGCCCGGCAAACGTCCTGGCGGCTATTGTACCGAGCTACCTGAAACAAAAGAATCCAGAATATTTATGACCTTTGGCAATTCGATCAATGAAGTTGCTACTTTAGCTCATGAATTAGGCCATGCTTTTCATAGCAGTGTCATGTGGGATCTTCCTACACTTGATCGAGAATACGCAATGAATGTAGCTGAAACGGCAAGTACCTTTGCTGAACTGATCGTAGCAGATGCAACACTAAAAGAAGCTGAAACACCAGAAGAAAAAATTAATTTGCTAGATACAAAAATGCAAAATGCCATTGCAATGTTCATGAATATCCATGCCCGTTTTATTTTTGAAACAAACTTCTACGAAGCACGAAAAGGAGGATTGCTAAGTGAAGATGACATCACAGAACTAATGCTTGACGCACAAAAACAAAGTTATCAAAATAGTCTCGGTACTTACCATCCACATTTTTGGGCAAGTAAACTGCACTTCTTTATCGATGATGTACCGTTTTATAATTTTCCTTATACTTTCGGCTACCTATTCAGCATGGGTATTTATGCTTATGCGAATCAGCAAGGTAGTGACTTTGAAGATCAATATATTGCATTATTACGTGATACTGCATCTATGACATCAGAGGATCTAGCTAAGAAACATCTCGGCGTTGATTTGACTAAACCTGATTTCTGGCAAGCAGGAATCGACCAAGTCATCAAAGATGTAAATGAGTTTATGGCATTAACTGAGCCATACGTCAATAAATAAAAAAATACCCTCTTTTAATTAACGATTAAAGGAGGGTGAGACAGAAGTGTTCAACCCCGAGAAATAAGAAGGAATTCACGGAAATTGATCTTCAAATTTTTGTGAATTTCAGCTTATTTCCGAAGGGGTTACTTCTGTTCTCACCGTCTATTCGTTTTTTAAAGGGACTGGGTTGTAACTCATAGAGTTATGTCCCAGTCCCTTTTTATAAAAAAGAATCAGACAACTGTCTGATTCTTAAATAGTTAAGTTTATGTGATTACATACGTACTGCAAAGCTTGGTGTGAATGAACCAACGTTACTGTATTCAACGCCTGTACTTTCGTTACCAGCATGGATATAACCGCCGCCACCTGTAGCGATCGCTACGTGGTAAGAAGCACCTGGGCTACCCCAGAAATATAAATCTCCTGCTTGAGCTTCACCTACAGAAATACGTGTACCAGCACTTTCTTGTGCTCCAGTGTAGCCACCAACGTTACGGCCACTTGATTGCATAAATGCATAATAGACAAGTCCTGAACAGTCAAAGCTGTTTGGTCCTTTAGCACCCCATACATATGGTTTACCAACTTGTGCTGCTGCTACTGAAATTGCAGAGCCGCCAGTTGAGTTTGGTAATTCAGGTTCAACTGGTTTTTCTGGTTCTACCGGATCTGGTGTTGTTGGTTCTGGCGTTACAGTTCCGCCACCGTTACCATTATCTGTGCTTGGTGTTGTTTGATTTTCTGTTGAACCTGTTGTAGATTGTTCAGTTGATGACGCTGTTGTAGTGCTTGGCGCTGTTTCTTTTGCTGCAGCTGCTTCTTCTGCTGCTTTCTTCGCATTCGCTGCTACTACTTTTTCTTGTTCAGCAATACGTGCACGTTCTGCGATCGCATCTGCTTTTTCTTTTTCTAAGCCAGCTTTTTGGTCTTCAGCTGTTGCTCTTTCTGCAGCTAAAGTTGTTTGTAGTACGTTCAACTCAGCTTCAGCTTTTACTAAATCACCTTTTTGAGCTTCAAGAGCTACTTGGTTATCTTGCAAATCTTGTAATTTTTGTTCATTTTCAGTTTTCTTTGTTTCAACGGCTTTTTTATCTTCTTGTTGTTGCTTCACTAAGTCGTTGTTTGCATTAACGATCGTAGACATCGCTGTGACACGAGTGATCGCATCTGAAACTGATTTTGCATTTAAGATCGCATCCATGTAGCTTGTGCTGTTTCCATTAACTTGTACGTCACGTGCTTGGTTTTGGATCGCTTTTTCACGCTTTTCGATGCGTTTTGTCAATTGAGTGATTTCTTTTTCTAATTTTGTAGATGTACTTCTTAATTTGCCTTGTTCAGCAATTAAAGTTTGTGCTTTTTCATTAATAGAAGCCACTTCGTTTTGTACAGACGCTAATTGATTTTGAGCATCAGCTTCTTGAGATTTTAATCCGCTAATTGTTTGGTCTTTTTGTTGAATCTTTGAATCCACTTCATCTGCATTAGAAATTGCTGGTAATGCTACAGCTGAAAGGGTTAATGAGCAAATCATTAGTAATGGTAATAAGCTTTTCTTCACTATTCATTCCTCCGAAATTTTACTTATAATATAATCTTCATCGTATGAGTATTTTACATTCTTTTATTAACAACGAAATCATTGTATCATAGTCACATGTCATACATATAATAATAATGTTACAGGAGTATTTCATTTTTGAAAGGCACGTATAACAAATGAAAACACATTGTTTTAGCTCCTGAAACGGCTGTAGAATAACATTTCTGGTCATTTCCTAATAATGTCTTTTTTATTTAGAGAATCCTTCAAAATATCAGCAATTATTTCAGGGGGCTCTATCAACAAAAAAGGATGATCATCAAGAGTTAAAACCTACAGTTTCTACTCTATTATAATGTCCTTTCTTCAAAAAAAATCCCAGAGAAGGTTTTCTCTGGGATTCAGCATTTACTTATTTAGCCTGGAAAGCGCCATACGACAGCTCTAAAGTTTGCAGCGTACGGACTTGGTGTCCAGCCTGTCGTTGTTGAAACATATCCAGAACCTGCCGGATTGTTTGACTCAACGATTTGAACTTGGTCTCCTTTGACTCCTACTACTAGGACTGTATGAACACCATCTAGCCATGAATCAGGACTAAGCGCGTTTTCATATTGGACAACGTCACCTACCTGAACATCAGACCAAGAAACTTGAACCGCACCAGATTGCGTATATCCGCTATGAGGACCACCTGGTGTAAATCTGATTCCAGCAGCATTCAGCCAGTTTTGAACAGCAACGATACATTCACCGCTTTGTCCCCAACCAGTCGGATTTGTTTGACCCACTGAGCTCAAAGCAATTTGTGCTGCTTTTTTCTTCGCTTCTGATACTTTACCGCTACCGATACTATTTGTATTACCTGTTGGCGTTTCAGAAACTGGAGTGGATGGTGCAGTGGTTGTTCCATTGCTCTCTACAACATTGGTTTTAACAAGACCGGGGTTCGCTGCTTGTGCTTCCGCTAACTTAACAGCTGCTTCTGCCTCTGCTTTTCTTTGTGCTTCTTGTTCTTTGGCTATTCTTGCTTGTTCTTGCTCTAATTTTTTCTGAGCGGCTGCTTTTTGTTCAACGTATTCTGATTTTTTATTTTCTTCTGTCGTACGTTGCGCTTCCAACTCATTTTTAGCGATTTCTTGTTCTAATTTTAGCGTATCTAAAGATGCCTGTTTTGCATTCAACTCTTTAGTCGATGTTTCTAAAACAGAAATTTGAGTTTCAACCTTTTTAGATTTCTTCTCAACATCTTCTTTATCATTTGTTTGTTGTTCTAATAAATCGTTATTTGCATTGACCAATGTCGTGATACCTTGAACACGGCTGATCGCATCTCCGATAGATTCTGAGTTTAGGATCACATCAAAATAACTAGTGCTAGATCCGCTGACCTGAACATCACGTGCTTGATTACGCATTTGAACTTCTCTTTTTTGAATACGAACATTCAAATCAGAGATTTCGTTATATAATTTTGTGATCTCGTTTTTAAGGGTCTTTTTCTTAGCTGTCAGTTCATCGATCTTTGTCGCCGTTTCTAACATATCTGACTCGATCTCTGCTAACTTAGCTGCTGCCTGTGATTCTTTTGTTTTTAGGTCATTGATGATGTTATCTTGTTGTTCGATCTTTGTATCATAATCGTCGGCAACTGCTGCAAGTGGTAAAGCAACTGTTGTAAGAGTGACTGAACAAACCATCAATGCTGATAATAGACTTTTTTTCACGTTTTAATTCCTCCGGTATGTGCTGGACTCGTTTATATAAATCAAAATTATTTTTAATTAGTCAATGGCATTATTGTATCATAGCTGTATGACATGCAGATAAAAGAGATATTACAAAATTGTTTCATGACCGTAAGACCATCTTGCTTTATTATTAACAGTGCCAATAAAAAGCGACTATTCATTAGCAAATAGTCGTTTTAATGGATATGAAAGTAAAACAAATAGCAGCATGTTAAAAATCAATGTTGGCCCTAACACTTTTGTGACAAATAAAATCGGTGCTACTTTTGATATTGAAAAAATAACCTGCAGACCAACTGCTATTAATTCATACGCTGTCACAAAAATGATCATCCCAAAAAATGCAGTCAATAAATTTGTATGTACCACACGTTGAAAACGGAACATCATCATGACTGTTGCAGCTAAGGCCACTGTATAAATTCCGATGATACCCAAATAATAGCTATCGCAAACTAAACCCAAAACCAACGAAGTGATCAATAAATAACGTTTAGATAAATTTGGTACGGCCATTAGAAAAGCCAACAATAAAATATGAGCACTAGGAAAATAAATGTTGTCCATTAAATTTTCAACGCCATGCGTCAACTGTCCATCGATCAGCATCAGTAAAAAGAAAACTACAGGCGCGTAGTATTTCACATTTTCTTTTTTGATCATCTGCATGTTACTCCCCCGCTCCTGCTAATCTCTTAATGATCGTAACCACAGGCATATTATACATTTCAGCATAAGGTTTTACATATACTTCCCGATCCAATCCATAGCTGTCCGGTTTCACTTTTTCGACTACACCGACTGGTAGATTAGCTGGAGAATTTTGACCTAAACCTGATGTTTGGACAACATCTCCTTCTTTAATATCCAAGTCTCCTACGATCTGGCTAACGATCAAGGTGTTTTCTTTATCATCGTACGTTTTCAAAAGACCATATGAGTCGCCGTTTGCTGAATTGATCTGAACAGGAAAATGATTTGAATTTTGATTTTTTGAAGTCAATAATTCTACCTTCGAAGTAGCTGCACTAACTTCGATGACACGGCCGATCAATCCTTTTTGAGATAATACAGCCATATTAGGTTCAATTCCATCTTTTGATCCCCGATCAACGATCAAAATATCCTGCCACATATCAGGTGTCCGTGTGACAACTGTAGCTGTTACTCTTTCATAGTTGCCTAACGTTTCATTTAGCCCTAGCTCTTTTTTCAGTGCTTCATTTTCTTTCTTCAAGTTATCATTTTGAATCGACAATTCACCGTAACTATCGATTCTTTCTTTCAAGCGTTCGTTCTCATCATACGTGTTGAAAAGAGTGCTGATTGATGAAATTCCGCCACCAATTGCTTTCGCGGGAAAAGAGATTACTTTATCAATAAATCCTACACTATCATTCACAGCAGATTGACCTAAATTTGTTTTCCCTTTATTTGCTCGGTTGGCAGCGGTCAAACTGATGATCGTTACTACGATGATCACAACAATCAACGTAATGATTATATTTTTATTTGGATTAAACTTTTTCACATCGACACCTCGAATAATCTTTAGACTGATAGCAATAATTTTACCACTAAATTCAGACAAACAAAAGAGCTGTGGTACGACTTTACACTTTTTTACTAAATATCTCTTGCTTTAGACAAAAAAAACAGAGCAGGCATAAGCCTCACTCTGCTTTGATCATTGTTTTATTGTTTGTCGATTTGTTTATTTTTCTTTTTTCTCTTCGTTTAGCAATGCTTTACGTGACACGTTCACACGGCCTTGTTTGTCGATCTCAGTTACTTTAACGAGTACTTCATCACCAAGTTTAACAACATCTTCGACATTGTTTACACGTTCATTCGCTAATTGAGAAATATGGATCAAGCCATCTTTTCCTTTGATCAGGTTAACAAAAGCGCCGAATTTTTCAACACGAACTACTTTACCTAAGTAAACTTGTCCAACTTCAACTTCTTTCGTTAATTCTTCGATGATTTTGATCGCTTTTTTGATCATGTCTGCATCAGCAGAAGCAATGCTTACATTACCTTCTTGATCGATATCGATTTTGACTCCTGTTTCGTCGATGATGCCATTGATCGTTTCTCCACCTTTACCGATCACATCCTTGATTTTAGCAGGAGCGATTTGGATCATTTCGATCTTAGGCGCATATTGGCTTAATTCTGGACGTGGTGCAGCTAAAGTAGAAGTCAACTCTGCTAAGATTTCCATGCGAGCTTTTTTCGCTTGAGTCAAAGCTTCTGTTAAGATTTGTTCAGTGATTCCTTGGATCTTGATGTCCATTTGTAGAGCTGTGATTCCTTTTTCGGTACCGGCTACTTTAAAGTCCATATCACCAAGGTGATCTTCTAATCCTTGAATATCGGTTAAAATCGTATAGTTTTCGCCATCGCTGACAAGTCCCATCGCAATACCGGCAACAGGCGCTTTGATCGGCACACCTGCATCCATCAATGCTAAGATTCCTGCACAAATACTTGCTTGAGAAGAGGAACCATTTGATTCTAATACTTCTGAAACGACACGGATCATATATGGGAAATCTGCTTCATCAGGAATAACTTGCGCCATCGCACGTTCTCCTAAAGCTCCATGACCGATTTCACGACGACCAGGTGAACCTGCACGTCCTGTTGAACCAACAGAGAATTGCGGGAAGTTATAATGATGAATGAAACGTTTACTGTCCTCTACACCTAATCCATCAATGATTTGGTGTTCACCAAGCGGCGCCAAGGTTACAACAGACAATGCTTGTGTTTGTCCACGAGTGAATAAGCCCGAACCATGAACACGCGGTAAAATACCGACTTCTGAAGCCAGTGGACGAATTTCGTCTAATTTACGACCGTCAGGACGGATTTTATCGATCGTGATCAATTCACGTACAACATCTTTTTCAAGATCTTCTGCGATTTGCTTCACTTCTTTAGCGATTTGATCCTCATCGTCATGACCTGCAAATTTCTCTGCATACGCTTCTTTGACTTGATCTTTGATCGCATCGATATTGACTTCACGCGCTAATTTTTCTTCTGTCATTACGGCTTCTTTCATTGTACCGTAATACGCATCGAAGATTTCTTTTTTTAATTCTGGATTTACTTGTAACAGCTTGATTTCCATTTTTTCTTTGCCGACAGCAGCAACGATTTCTTCTTGGAAAGCCACTAATTCTTTGATTGCGTCAAAACCGAACAGCAAAGCTCCTAACATATCTTCTTCTGATACTTCTTTTGCGCCGCTTTCAACCATATTGATTGCTTTTTTCGTACCGGCAACTGTTAATTCGATATCTGTTTTTTCCGCTTGTTCCACTGTTGGATTCAAGATATATTCGCCATCTACACGACCCACATCAACACCTGCGATCGGTCCGTCAAATGGAATATCCGAAATCGCTAAAGCAAGAGACGAACCAAACATTGCCGCCATTTCAGGGGTGCAATCTTGATCTACACTCATTACTGTATTCGTGATTTGTACTTCATTACGGAATCCTTCTGCAAACATTGGACGAATTGGACGGTCGATCAAACGAGCAGTTAACGTTGCACGTTCACTTGGACGTCCTTCACGCTTGATAAAGCCGCCAGGGATTTTACCTACGGCATACATTTTCTCTTCATAGTTGACTGTTAATGGGAAAAAGTCAAAGTCTCTTGCGTCTTTCGAAGCAACTGCTGCAGTTAAGACAACAGTGTCGCCATAGCGAACTAAAACAGCACCATTCGCTTGTTTAGCTAATTGACCAATCTCGACTTGTAGCGGTCGTCCGCCCCATGTTGTTTTGAATACTTGTTTTTCTGACATGTATCGATTCTCCTTTATTCTTTGGAAAAGTCAGACAGCTACTAAACAAATGAAAAGATTCAAAAATTTGAGTCCTTTTATTTGGTTAGTAGATTTATGTAACCTTTCCAAAGATCCGATTATTTTAGTATTTTCAAGGATACTGAACCTTTTTAAATAGACTAAAAAGCCAAAAATGGCGAGTCAGAAGCAACTCTTTTGAAAATAAAATGAACTACACAAGAATTTGTAAAAATTTTCGTGAATTCCTTCCTAATTTCTCAGAGTTAGGCGCTTCTGGCTCAGCCTCTCAATGATTAACGACGTAATCCTAAGCGTTGGATCAATTCGCGGTAACGTTGGATGTCAGTTTTACGTAAGTAAGCTAACAAGTTACGACGGTGTCCAATTTTTTTCATTAGTCCACGGTAAGAATGATGATCTTTTTTGTGAACACGTGCATGTTCGTTAAGGTGGTTGATATCAGCAGTCAATACAGCGATTTGTACTTCTGGTGAACCAGTATCTCCTTCATGACGAGCATACTCTTTAATGATTTCGTTTTTCTTTTCTTTAGACATTGCCATGTTTTTCACCTCTTCTTTAAGTAGTCATCTCACTACTGAGTAATGCGTTGGTGATTCGCACAACCAAGTAAAAGACGGTATGTTTCCATACAGTGATACTTTACAGGATATAAGGTCAAAATGCAAGACTAAGCTGATGTCCACTAGTGTTTTTTCAGCAATTTATCCCATTTATCAGCATTTTGTGATAAACTAGATAAGCAAATAAATAGATGAAGCTAATCAAACAGCAGGATAAACCAAATAGGTCTGTCTTTGCTTTTAGACTTTTAAATAATCGAAGGAGGAATTATCCCATGATCACCATGGAGGATATTATCCGTGAAGGAAACCCCACACTTAGAGAAGTGGCAAAAGAAGTGTCTGTGCCGCTAACTGACGAGGATATCAAACTCGGCGAAGATATGATGGAATTTTTAAAAAACAGCCAAGATCCTGTGAAAGCAGAAGAACTGGCTTTACGCGGCGGCGTAGGTCTTGCTGCACCTCAATTAGATATTTCAAAACGTATCATCGCAGTCCATGTACCAAGCAATGATCTAGAAAATCCTGAACCAACCTTGAGCGCTGTAATGTACAACCCTAAAATTTTGAGCCATTCTGTTCAGGATGCTTGCTTAGGTGAAGGCGAAGGCTGTTTATCTGTAGACCGCGAAGTCCCAGGTTATGTGGTACGTCATAACAAAATCACGCTTTCTTATACAGACATCACAGGAGAAAAACAAAAAATACGTTTAAAAAATTACGAAGCGATCGTCGTTCAACACGAGATCGATCATTTAAACGGTGTGATGTTTTATGATCATATCAACCAGCAAAACCCATTTGCTTTGAAAGATGGCGTGTTGGTGATTGAGTAAGAGCTTGACAAATATACAACTTTAGAGAACAATTCCTTAGCGAAAAAACCAACGATCAGTCAAATTGATTGATCGTTGGTTTTTTTATATAAAATCTTTTCTATTTTATCCATCTTACTAAATTATCTTATAAGACTTTTAGTTATTTATCTTTCTTTAATACTATATAGTAAAGTATACCCAATTATAAATCCTATTACACCAGATAGTTCATAGTTTAGAAAATAAGATAATGAAAGGTTGTTATCTCTTATTAAAACAATTAACCTAACCAAAACGTAGACTGTTATAACAACCAAATAGTTTTTTCTATCTTGTTTATACATTTAAATGATCCCCCACTAGAAAAAAGCTATTTTTTCTGAATTTATGAACTGAATCATAGTTGCCGACTTGCTTAGTTCGTTTAGAATCAGAATATGTTTTTACATGTTCTTCTACGCAAAATGATGCAACGAATCTAAAAATTTCTAAACTCAAATGGTTAGTTACTTATGAGTAATGGAGTAATAAAAATCATAAAATTGAAAAAAGAATGAGCTAAAATACTATACCAAATATTTTTTCCAACTATATAAAATATACTTAAAATAATTCCTAGTACTAAAAATGGAATTAAAAATATAAGATTATAATTTGCAGCTGCTGCATGATTTAATGCAAATATTATACTAGATATTGAAGCCATAACTATTTTTAAATATCTAAGATCAGAATTAATAAAACAATATCGATAAGCTATTTCTTCTATGAATGGTCCTAAAAAAATACTTTCTACAAAAAATAATATCTTCCAATCATACCTTGCAAAAACGACTTCTGTATTTAATATAATAGCTATTATTATGTATGTAAACAGCATTACCACGAACGTAATTAACACAGTGTAAGCAGCTCTTCTCAACTTTACTATTTTTAAACTTTCAATTAACTCTTTTTTAAAGAACAAAATCGCTAACAAAACAAAAATTATTTTCTGAACGGATAGATAAGTTGGATCAAAATTATTCCAGCTAGTTCCTATAGCTGGAATAATTTGTGTTACTAAAAAATAAATGGAAAGATATATAATTTTAAGCATTAATCAGTTCACTCTTTTCATTGTTTAAGTTATGCTGGCACATAATCTGTATATGATGTATTGGAAGTTACCGTTTTAGTATCAACATATTTATTATCTACTTTTCTATAACGTTTATAAGTAACTGTGATTTTCGCTTCTTGTCTATACTTTTTGAATTTACCACTCTCAGAATAAGTATGACCCAATTTTATTTTGACTGGTCCCGCTTGAGTAGTTATCTCAATAGTTGACTTTCTAGATGTAGTATAGTTCCCTAAGAACGTTCTCTTACCTTTTTTTATAGTATAACTTTGCGTTTTTGCCCATGTACGAGATTGAACCTGAGCAGTATCCTCAATTACATAATAATATTCGTCATTATCATTGATCATTTCATTTGCTTCAGAAGTTGCTCCCAATGCTACGCTACCAAATAATACACCACTAAACAAGATACTTACCAAAATCTTTTTCATAAATAAAACCTTCTTTCTTTTTGATATGCCATTATCATTGCATGAGAAAGTTATTTTTAGTAAGCACCTATTAGTTTACAGCATGACAACACTCAGTTGCTTTATCAGTTGCAACCAATCGTTGTCATAATATAATCCAACAATTGGTAGTTTTTCCATTCAAAATGTCGTATGATTAAGTATGGAAATTTAAAGGGGGAAGTCTATTGGTTTTAGCTGATCGATTACGTGCACATAAAGAAAATAAAGGTCTTTCACAAGCGGCTGTGGCAACTAAATTGAATATTTCTCGTCAATCAGTTTCCAAATGGGAGACTGGAAAAGGTTATCCGGACATTGATAATCTAGTGTTACTTAGCAAAATTTATGAAGTTTCAATTGACGAACTCGTCCAAGAAAATAAAGTATTGAAGAAAAAAATTGAAGAGAATAACCAAACGATAGACGAGCATCGAAAAAAGTTAGACTGGATTCATCACCCAGGGCTTGACGAAAAAGATGAAGGGTTGCTACTACTGATTGCCGTCATTGGTTTGTCCATAGCTGCCCCATTAGGTTTATTTATTGCCCCAATAATTATAAAACGGAATAAAAAAAGCAACACATTTTACATGTTAATTAACATTGTAAGTGTGTGCTGCATTCTAATTAATTTGTATTTTATGTTCATTATGGTTGGCGACTATCTTTTATGGGATCAAAAAATTGAAGTAAACTATACACCTGATCCTTAAGTTAAAACTGAAATATTTAATCTAGAACCATTTATTTTTGCTCGAAGATTGATTGTTGCCGTAGAGGTACCCACTTTTCGCTTTAAATAGTACGTTGCTTGTTTTGTATTGTCGATTCGCAAGGATTTGCTAGTAAATGAACCGGATATAGCAACCGCTTTTGCGTTTTTTGCAGTAGTAATTGAATTGTTTTTTATAGTTACCTGATAACTAGCTCTCCAAGAACCTTTTCTTTCAGTAGAAACAGTATACGTACTGTTTCCTAATGCCTTAGAAATAGATGGTTCTTTTTCTATCGTGATAATTAATTCTTCTCCTTCTTCTGTAATAATACTCGAAATTTGTTTTTCTGTAGTACGTAATGGATAAGTAATGGATGCTGGATTTTCTTCTGCGTAACCAACAGCTCCCTTACTAACAAGACTTAAAAATACTACTATACCTAAAATAAATACCTTTTTCATAATGATCACTCCTTTTTTGTAATTTAACCGTATAAAAAAGGAGATAGAAAAGGAAGCACCGTTCAGTTTACAGCGTGTCAACTTATAGTTGCACATTAATAATAACAAAGATATCAAGGCGTCCACTGCTTAATTTAGATTGGCACATACAAAAAACTGTAAATGATGTCCTTTTAAGAACGTCATTTACAGTTTCAGCTATCCGCTATATAAATAACTTTACTCTAAATCGCCTTTAACTCTTTCAACGCTTTCCAAATCCCATCATTATCATTGGTATCTGTCACAAACTTCGCTTCTTTTTGGATATGCGGCAACGCATTTCCCATTGCTACTCCGATCCCTGCTTCTCTTAGCATTTCTCGGTCGTTTTCGCCATCACCAAACGTAATGATATTTTCCCGCTCGATACCTACACGATCAGCTAAATTCAATAATGTGGCAGACTTCGAGCCATTTTTCGGAACGATATCTACACTTTGAGGATGCCAGCGAACAAAGCGAAACTTAGAAAATTCATTGTCAAATACGCCTTCATACGATTCATCATAAAAAGCCAAGCCTTGGTATACATCGTTTTCCTTATGGAAATCTCCATCATATTCAGGAGCTGCAAAATCAATAGAGCCCATTGCTTCCGCCATTTGTAGCTGACGGTGATGATTATTTTTTTTCACATCGTCTAAGCCGACATACGCCAAACCGATCTCTCTTTTTTCCAATTCAGATGAAAAACGCTGTAGCTCTTCTTCATCCAATAAATTTTGATAATACTGCTCATGATCTAAAAATGCAGCAGCACCATTACAAAGAACATAGTTTGAAAAACCTAAGTCTAAAATAATATCCTGCGCCATAAAACGACTACGTCCTGTAGCAACAGTCACCAGATGACCTTGCTGTCTAAGTAGTGCTAATGCTTCTCTTGTACTTTCCAGTGGTTGTTTGTCGCTTCCCAGTAATGTTCCATCGATATCAAATGCAAAAAGTTTTCTTTTCATGGCGTATTATTTTCGCTCGCTTTCTATGATTTTGGCAAATACTTGCTGCCTTCTCTAACTGCTAATGGACTTAGTTCCATCGTCGTGATCAGTTCTTGGACCCATTGAGGGTCTGTTTTACTATGCTGGCGCAATGACCAGCCGATCGCTTTTTGAATAAAGAACTCATCTGTAGTTTTATCATAAATAATCGCTTTTTTCAACAGCTCGGTGTCCGTTCTGTCTTTATACAATAACTGCAAATTGATTGCTATCCGTCGATGCCAGAAGTCTTTTTCTCCAAAAAAAGCGTCAAATAATCGAGGCATTTCTTCAAAATGACTCGCCCCCCATAAGGCAAAAAATTTACGCCAAGCATCCACGCTGTCCCACCAAGCTTTTTCAATGACTAGTGGTTTGAACTGTAATACTTCCTCAAGGCTCAAACGCTTCACATTTACCGTTGCTAGATCGATCGCAACATATTGATATTCCCGTTCAGGTTTCTCATAATAAACATTCACCAGCTCAAAAAGGTCTGCAAACGGCAGTTTTTTACTGGCTTTTAAAAGCTCTTTTTCCATTGCCGCACGTGTTGGTGCAGGGACACCTGCAAAGGGGAATAAATTTTTCATGTAAGCAGCCATTTGTTGCGACTTCTCTTCATTTTTAGTAAAAATAATTTCGTCCACACGTTTACTCCTTTGACTTTTCTTCCATCTTAAAACAATTTACGCCTAACAGCAAAAAAGAGTGGGGAAAAAATCCCGCACTCTACTTTTTAATCTACATATGTTGTGTCCGCATTGTTCAACCATGCATAGCCTAAGCCCATCACTAAGCCGCCGCCGATAAAGTTACCGATCAGAGCAAAGAACAGATTGTGCGCAACACTGCCGACAGTCATCGCGGCCATTGTTCCGTGTGAAGCAAAATAAGCTAAGCTAAACGCAGGGAAATTGGCGATAACGTGCTCATAGCCTAAGAAAGCGAAAATGAAGATGATGAAAATGATCGCAGCGACTTTACCCGCGTCATCCTTCATACGCATACTTACTAAAACAGCTGTATTTACAACGATATTGGCAAAAATGGCTTCAACCAAAATCTGGATCGTCGTCTTGTTCAACTTACCAGCGATCGATGTAAAAAAGAAGCTATCTGGCGCTAGGTCTTGATAAGGTACCGTCAACGAAATCAAGTAACCGAATAATACCCCACCAACTAAATTAAAGAAAATACAGGTAAACAAAATTTTTGCAGCAAAGGAGAAATTGATTTTTTTACGATAAACGCCGACGGTCATATACAACATATTTGACGTACCTAACTCAGCATTCATATAAAGAATCATCACAAGTGACCAACTGAACATAAAGGCATACAACATTTTGCCAAGTCCATGTGCGATATCCTCACCTTTCATCGCAATAGCGAATGCCACAGCTGTTCCTAGCGTTAAAAACATACAAGCAAGCATGGCACGAAAAGCATAGCGTAAGAAACTACTTTGGAATAAGTTCATTTTTTTATTGATTGATTTATCGATCTGCTCAAATAACGGCGATACAGGTTTCATCTTGTTTCTCCTTTTCATATTGTTTTCATTTTATATTTTCAAAAACATCCTTTACTATTTTAAAGACCTCTACGCATTTTGTCTAGTGCTTTTTCATACAAAGTAACACTTTTTTCTATTATAAGCAAAACAAGTGATAAAGTACGTCGATCCTCTACTCCTTTTCATTCTTTCTCGCTACTTTCCTTTCTTTTTATGAAAAAACAATGAGAAAATCCTTCCGAAGACCGATGAGAATTTGCATTTTACTGGTAAAATAGAACTAAGTTATCTATTGAACAAGAGACATCGGGTTGTTTTATAAAAAATAGATAAGCTTTGAAAAAAGATTTTGCCAAACTATGGGGAAAGTAAGGTGAACGCAATGACAAAACAAGGACAGAACACAAATGTGAAGAAATTAAATCAACGAATCGAAAACCAGTATAAATCCATGCGAGCAACAAACAACGTATTCTCAGTCATTCTCTTGGTTGTCTTAATGATTTTTGTAGGTCTTTTCAGTCTATTTTTCTCAGCGAGCGCTAGCTATAACGAAAAAATGACTGCTTTTGATCAAGAGCTCAATACTCTTCAAGAAGAAAAAGCTGCGATCGAATCTGGAAAAATCGTCACAGCTGAGAAATCCTTTGACACGATTTTACAAGAAAATTTGGCGAACTTAAAAGAGTACCCTCAATCAGAAAATAATTATACGATTTCTATTGAAGGAACGAACAGTCAAATCACACTCAACAAAAACAATATTTTTGTTTCAGACAATGCAAATATGCTAAATAAAGAAACGAAACAGAAGATCTATGAGCTAAACAAACAATTAGCTGCCAGTACCAACGGAGCACAATTAGAAGTCATCACTATCCCTGAATTACCACGCGGGGAAGATATCGAATCTTACGCCAATAAATTATTCAATCAACTGGGGATCGGCGATAAAAATGAAAATAACGGTATTTTATATCTGATTGCCTTGGATGACCGCGAATTTCGTTTAGAAGTTGGTTACGGATTAGAAGGATTGATCCCTGATGGAACCGCTGATTCGATCATCAATGATGACGATGTCGTTGATGCATTTAAAGATGAAAAATATGACCAAGCAGTCAACCAAGTGCTCGATCAAGTATTTCCTCTAATGAATACCAAAACTGCTTTAGTCGATTCTAAAATCAATCAAGTCGAGAGTCAAAAAAGTGCTACTATATGGGGCCGTTGGGGATTAGGGTTCTTTCTATTTTTTGCTTTATTGACGAATTTGATCCTAGTGATCCGGAGTCTTTCTGCAGGAAAAGCTTTAAAACAAACTTACGGCGACTATCAAAACCGAATTTCAGGCTTCACAAATGAAGATGCAGCAACACAACTCGCTGAAATGAAACAAACAAACTTCTACCACCTGATGTTAAGCGGCAGTTCGTTGATCGCTTCAAAAAGAAAATTACGCCGTTCGATCGCTCAAGGTCGCTTATTGAAGCATCCTTCAGCACAAAGAAAAGCGTTTGGACGGGTCTTGATCGGTGATACCCTTTATTCAGGAGACGGGTATGTATTAACCACAACTTACCTTACGTCTAACTATAATTCTGCCAACTGGTCTGACAGCAGTAATGGGTCTGACGGCGGTGGTTCGTCTTGGGGGTCATTCGGTGGCGGTTCATCTGGTGGAGGCGGTGCCTCAGGCGGGTGGTAATTACTTGGACTTATGCAAGAAAAAGCTTGAGTTATCCACTATTCTGAGGTATACTAACCTTTGTGTAAAATAAGCAGCAGAAAAATAATAGACTCGTCAACAGTTCATTGCCTTATTGTTGAGCTTTCCAGACTAAAATGTTTGATCAGCTTTTCAGGTTCGACTGCGTAACCGCGGCTGCAAAGGTGAAGGTTGAAGAATGAACTGCACGATTATGAATTTTTCAGAAGATTATTTTACTCCAAAAAACTTATTTTATTGGAGGAATTTTGAATGTCACGTTATACAGGACCATCATGGAAAATCTCTCGTCGTCTAGGTATCTCTCTATCAGGAACTGGTAAAGAACTAGCACGCCGCCCATACAAACCAGGACAACACGGACCAAACAGCCGTGGTAAAGTTTCTGAATATGGTATGCAATTAACTGAAAAACAAAAATTACGTCATATGTACGGCATGAACGAACGTCAATTCGTTAACTTGTTCGTTAAAGCAAGCAAAATCAAAGAAGGTAAACACGGGGTTAACTTCATGATCTTACTAGAACAACGTTTAGATAATGTTGTTTACCGTTTAGGTCTTGCAACTACTCGTCGTCAAGCACGTCAATTAGTAAACCACGGTCACATCACTGTAGATGGCAAACGTGTAGATATCCCTTCTTACCACGTTGAAGTTGGTCAAGTGATCTCTGTTCGTGAAAAATCTCAAAACGTTGTAACAATCAAAGACGCTGTTGAATCAACAGTTGGACGTCCAGCATTTGTAAGCTTTGACGCTGAAAAATTAGAAGGTAGCTTCACTCGTTTACCAGAACGTGATGAATTATACCTTGATATCGACGAAGCACTTGTCGTTGAATACTACAACCAAAAACTTTAAGATTCACTTCTTGGGAATCTTTGGACGCAAGTCAAAAAGAAACGACCGAAAATCTTTTACGATTTTCAGTCGTTTTTTCTTTGCATAATAAAAATATAAAACCTACTTTAAGTGATAATTATGTTTAAAAAGCATTGACTTTGGTTTGTCATTAAGGGTAGAATTGAGGCAGATAGAACGAATAAAATCTAGCATTGCTAGACAAAATAAAAAGGCACTCTGCAGGAAGATTGGCGTCGACCTACAGAGCCTTATACAATCAGCACTACCTGATCGTACAAGTTGCCCTAGTCAATTTTCATTGACTGTATTTATTTTACTCAATTTTCGTGTAAATTACTAGTTTTTTTTACACTTGTCTTGAGTTTTTAAATAACAGATCGATGCTTATTTATTGAACTTTTGCACGGTATCAGCAGGTGGCTGATACCGTGTTTTTTCGTTCTATCGGTCAAGCAAGGAAACAGTCGCGCCGAAAGAGTGAACAGCAAATAGCTCTTTTGGTGTAAAGAGGTCGAGAAAAAAGTGTCAAGTTCCATTCCCGAAAGAGACACATCCTTCTCACCTTTTATTAAAGGCAGTGAAAGCTGCTCTGACAACGACAAGTTGCCCTAGTCGATGCGTACAAATAAAAAAATTATTCATTACCCAATTTTTCCTGAATCGACTGTTCCCTTGCTTGATTTTCGATCAAATACAAGTTTAACATAAACTATTTTTAAACATATTTCAAGATTGCTAATACTTGTTTTTGCATAAAATAAATTAACATTTTGTAGATTCAATAATACGAAGTATGCTATTCTGAATTAAATAACGAAAAGAGGGATCAAAATGATCGAATTGAATGAAGCAGAAGCCCAGAAACAAGCTACCCAAATCGGGCTGGCGAATGATCGCTTGACACTGTCAAAAACAGTGACCTTTTCTTCAGGCACGACGGTTCCTGGCAACGCGATGGCTGAAAGTACCTTTCAACAGCTGAAGAAAAACCCAGCAACGATCCAACAACTGCTCAATCGAGATGTAGCTTCCATCCAAACTGCCGTAGCCGCATTTAAACGAGCGGATCAACAGGCGAAGCAACTATTTACACGACGACCGTAACAAAGGAGAGAAGGAATGACCCAAAAGGAGTTACAAGAAAAACGCAGAGAAAATGAAGAAAGACAAGAGGAAACCCGTACGTTCAAAACGTTGTTGGAACGAAGCATGAGCGAGACAGAACACTTATTTGCCAGAGAACGTCACCATAACGACCAAGTTCTCACTTACTTTCATCGACAGGAAGAAGTCCACTTTTTTGAAGATATCACAGAAGAATCACGTTTAGCCGAACGCCGTTTCCTAGATGCGATGACAGACGGACAAGAAACATTACACAAAGAAAACCGTCGTCTGGAAGATGAAAGCGACCTTCTTTACGAAGCAGAGCTTCAGCAGCTGAGAAAGGAGGATGAGCGTGATGGTCAAAATGATCATTGGTGAAGTCCAAACCCAGACCGAAGAGATCAAAGCCTTCGGCCAATCCTACAGTCAAGCACTCGAGGCCGTTTCAACTGCTACGCAAGGAATACAATTAGCAGTCGGGCTGAGTGGCGCTGGCATGGAGTCGATCAAAGGCTATCTCTCCATCGTTTATCCAGCACTTTGCAAAGCAGCGATCATGCACAGTGAGGCAGTTGTACAGGCGAATGAACGATATGTGCAAGGTTACCTCTCAACATGTGGCAGTGAAGATTTAGATTCCGAAGAATTACAAGCGCAAATCGATGAAGCCAATGCGCTAATTCAAGGATTCCAAAGCTCGAGAGAAAACTACGCCCAACAAAAAAGAGGCTTATCAGACGAAAAAGAGCAGCTGCTAGGTGCAGTCTTTCAAGCGGCAATCGCCAGTATGGATGCCGGTATCACACGAAACCAAGCGAAAAAAGCAAAGATACAAGAAAAATTAGATACCTTCCTTGATTTTTGCGGACAGTCCACTAGTTATTTTGCTAGTATAAATGATACCGGATCGTTGGTGGCTAAAGGCATGCAAGCACTGGGCGTTAGCGAGAAAGGACATGTGGGGCCTGGTGCTTGGAACGGAAAAGGCTTCTCCTTAGCCGATCGAACCTGGATCAATGATGTGAACAAAAATTGGACGGAGCGCGAAAAAGCGATCGAAGTCAAAGATAGAAAAATACTTGATGGCTGCACGATCATCCACATCATCGATGCCGATCGTAGTGTAGATATGTATATGTTTGAAAAAAACGGCCGACGATATCCAATAAGCGAGCAGGATTTGTCCGATAATTTAAGAAAGCTCATCAAAAAATACAACTTAGATGTGGTAGAATTAAGTCCGACAGAAATGGATCGCCGAGTGACCGAATTTCAAAAAAGCGGAAAAGATTATTTCAGTGGCGCGACAGTCAATATGTTTGGTTTTCAAAGATTGAACCATGCTCAAGGTGTTGTGAATGATCTGAAAGATTCCGGATTTTGGGACGCCGCGTGGGGTGTTGGTCTGACAGTGGCTGCGGTGAGGAATGCGCAGACAGCTGGTAAGAAGTCTGGTGGATTTGGAAAGAATATTGACAATGTTCCCCCTTCGAAAATCAGGTTCAGTCAAACTTCTGTAAATGGTTCAGATGAAATTATTGCTAGCATGAAAGGAAATGGTTGGAAAGGTGACCCAATTGATGTTGTGAGAATGCCTGATGGTAGTTTGACGACTCTTGATAACACAAGAGTTGCAGCAGCTAGAGAGGTTGGAATAAACGTTCAAGCCAATGTTAGAAGCTATGATACACCTTTATCTGATCAAGCCACAATAGATAGATTTACGACAAAAAAAGGAGTTCCCAAAACATGGGGAGAAGCTATAGAGTTACGAGTTGGAAAACAGAAAGCTGATTTTAGAAATAACAATCCAATGGGGTCGTTTGATTTAGAAAAAATGAAATAGAAAGAATGTGCATATAGTTATGAAGAAATTTTATATTGAAGAAGATGTATTTATATACCCTGAAGCCTATAACAAATTAATTGAATTAAACTTAGTAGATTTTGATGTGTGGTATTTAATTGAGTCAGGTCAAGCAAGTAGAAGGTACCATGACTTGAAAGAAAGGTATCCTAATAGAAAGTTAATACCCTTTGCAAGAAGAGACGATAATGACGATATAGCTTGTTTTGAGATTGGAAAAGAAAATAGAGTTCAATTAATTCATGATTTCACTACGGAAGGTTTTGAACAAAGAGGCGAATTTGAGGATTTATGGGAGTGGGTAGAATCTGCTGTTAAAACAATGATTGAATATAATCGGGAGGAAGAAATTGTCTAATGAAATAAATTATACAAAATTGAGTAAAGAAGTTTCTTATGCATTACGCCATGCTCCATGGGAATATGAGTTAGAGCTGGATAAAAAAGGTTGGGTGCCAATTGACCAATTATTACAAGCATTACGTCAGTCAACTGAATGGCAAAATGTAGAATTTGATGATTTAAAAGTAATGATTGAAAAATCAGAAAAAAAGAGGCATGAAATCAAAAAGGATAGTATTCGAGCATTGTATGGACACTCTGTTCCAATGAAAATAGTAAAAGAAGAAGCTATTCCTCCTAAATTTCTGTATCATGGAACTGCACATGATTTTTTATCTGAAATTGAAAAAAATGGTTTATCTCCAATGTCCAGACAATATGTTCATTTATCTGAAGATATAGAGACAGCTGTTTTAGTAGGGAAAAGAAAAGAGAAAAATCCGATTATTTTAGTGATTAATACAGAAAATGCTAGAGCAAAAGGAACAAAGTTCTATTTGGGAAATGAAAAAGTTTGGTTAGCAGATAGTATTCCATCAGAATTTATAGAGTTATTTAAAACAAAATAAAATGGCACTTTACTATCTGATTAGCATCGCATAGTAACGCCTTGAACAGTATGCATAAACTCACTAATCAAGTTACCGATAGCTAATAAAAAGCTATCTGTATATCGAGCAACACATCCAAGAACTTTCCACTCTCAATCAGGATTATCTCTAAAACAAAAATAAAGGATAAAGAAAATGGAATTAAATGAGTCTCAAGCTATGCAAGCAATGATAATTTTTTTAGATCAATATTATGAACAAGTACAATCTGACGATATTGCCGTTTTATTGGGGAGTTTAACATTGTTAGAAGATGGGAAACCTGTAGATTCAGCTATGTGGGATGAATGGCTAGAATCAATAAAAAAAGTAAAGTCTTGACTAATAAGATTTAATCTTATTACTTAAATTATAACAGTCAACTAATATTATCAGAATTTATTGTTCAAAATTTCTCAATATTTTTTTGAATATTCATTTAAAAAACTAGTCTGTTAAATTGTAAACTTTTGAAAAGATATCAGTTTATACTTCTGATATCTTTTTGGTTACTATAAACAGCACCTAAAGGGCTTTATGAGTACACACATAGTAAATACGATATGTATAGTAGTGCGACAGTCAATATGCCTGGTTTTCAAAGATTGAACCATGCTCAAGGTGTTGTGAATGATCTGAAAGATTCCGGATTTTGGGATGCCGCGTGGGGTGTCGGGCTGACAGTGGCTGCGGTGAGGAATGCGCAGACAGCTGGTAAAAAGTCTGGTGGGACTAATAATCTTCTGAACCCTAGTCTACTAGACGAACTTTCTAAAAGCAGTGTAAAGTATAATCCAAACAATGTGGTCATGGTTGGAAAAAATTCTTCAAACAAATTACTTTGGCTCGAGAAAGGAAATAACAAAGCAGGATTAAAACATATTCTTAATGGACATGTAAAAGATTTCAGTGCCAAAGGCATTCAAGATATTCCTAACTTTTTACATGATACTTTAAAAGCAAATCCTATAAAACAAGGAACAGGACCTAAAGGACCATATTCAGTTTATATTATTGATGGACAAAAATATACTTTAGCTTATGGAAATAATGGGTTTGTTATTTCATTTTATCCAAGTAAATAATTAACCAAGGAGGACATTCATGTATAGACTACTTTCAATAGAGGAATCAGCTGCTACGAGAAATTTAGAATTGAAAAATTTGAAGACTGGTACAATTGAATGGTGTTTCGATGATTCAGCTGTAACCAGTTCTAAAAATTTTGATTTTATGGAAATCAATGAAGCGTATAATTGTAGAATTTATCTTTTAGGTGAACTGAATGATACTGGCGAGAATTTAAAATATATTAAAGATGTAGTAATTGGGAATAGAGATTTATCAGAAGTTGTGAATGAAGAAGGAGATGTGTACTATATTAACAGAATTCCTGGAAGCGAGTTTAGCAGTATAGGGAAAATGTTGAATTACAACTACACTAGAAAAGATATTGTTCAAGTAAATAATATCGTTCATTCGGACTTCAAATAGACAATATTTTTTGAGATAAATAAAAAAAGGTACTTTAACACAAAAATGATAATAGATTGAACAAGCATAATTAGTAAAGCCTAACCCCACCAATCAATTCGCACATACTTTGAAAGGAGACACAACATGTTTATTTTCCCCCAATTTTTACTGCAGCAAGTAGGGATATTTTCAGGTTACATTTTTAACATAGCAATTTCACTGTTTTGCTTATACATGGCAATAACAAGTAGCTCTGAGGGAGACTATGAATCTTTTTTTGTTGGTTTGATAGCCGGTATACTATTCTCTACGTGGACAATCTATTTGATTCGATCAGGATATTTGGAACATAAAAAACAAGAAGAACAAGAAGAACAAAAAAAGAACTAGTGCGAAAAAGTGAATCCACGTTCTGTCTGAAGCCAGACTAGCAATTCTCTACTCACTAACATAACTATTTTCTAAAAGGGACTGGGACATAACTCTACGAGTTACGCCCCAGTCCTTTTTAAAACGAATAAACGGTGAAAGCAGAAGTAACTCCTTCGGAAATAAGCTGACATTGCTGTAGAACACAACGAAGAATGAGTTGATGCCTTCTCGTCAAAGACTCGTCGCAGATAAACAGTGTCGCACAGTACCTACTTGGTTCTCGGAGTTGAACACTTCTTTCCCATCCTCTTTTCTACCTATCCGTCTATTGCTTCGTAAGCACGCCATCTTTCATCACGAAGACGTCGTCACAATATTCGATCAACCGCTGGTCATGAGTTACCATGATCGTGGCTTTGTTTTTTTCTTTGGTTTCTCTAGCCAAGATCTTGACTACTTCAAACGCCCGCTCGGAGTCTAAACTAGCTGTTGGCTCATCTGCTAAAATGATCGAAGGATCATTGTACAGCGCTCTAGCAATTGCTACACGCTGACGTTCTCCTCCAGAAATTTCATCAGGATACTTGCGTTTTAATTTCTCTATCCCCAGCTGTGTTAATAACTCATTCACTTTAGCGGTATCTGTTTTTACCTTTTTTACTTTATCCACTAAACGAAGTTGCTTTTCCACAGTTAAAAACGGTACTAAATTTGATGCCTGTAGAATAAAACCGATTTCGTCAAAACGAATCTTGGCTCTCTTCTTTTCGTTTTCCTGACTGAAAGCGGCATTATTGATTTTAACTTCACCACTTGTTGGCGTTTGAAGCCCACCTGCAAGGGTCAAAAATGTACTTTTTCCGGAGCCACTCGGACCGATCACTGCTACAAATTTCCCTTTTTCCACAGAAAAGTTGGTTTCTTTTAATGCTTCAATCATTGTATCTCCATCAAGAAATTTTTTATCCACAGCTGAAAACTCAATTGCGTTCATCTTCGTCACCTACTTCTTTTTTATTATCAACCAATTGCTTTTAATGGATCGATCTTCACGATCGTCCGTACAGAAAATAATGCCCCTAAAACAGCAATCACCAGCATTGCCCCGCCGATCACTAAGAAAAACAGCCAATTACTTTGAAACGGTACTGCCGTCGGTAAAACAAACGAAGTTCCTACTGTTCCTAATAAGCCCAAACTTATTCCTAATACAGCTAATACAAAGGTTTGAACGATGACCGAAATTGAAATGTATTTTCCAGAGATCCCTTGTGCTTTCATGATGCCGAAAATCGTTGCTTTTTGCATCGTCAGTACATAAATAAATATCCCTATGACGATCGCCGCGATCACGATCAAAAAGCCGATCATAAATCCAAAAGTCAAAACCTGAGCATTATAACCTGGAAGCTTATTGATAAATGTTTGAATGCCATAGCTTTTCAAATCATTACTAGCTAAATCAACATTCTTCATCGCACCTTCTTTTGCACGAACGACGATTGCATTGATTCGAGCATTCTCTGTCGTATCAACTTTCTCAAAACGGATTTCTTGAAACGTATTGATCGAAACGTACAAAACTGGTGCCACATTGAATTTTGCATTCTCTGTAAACCCGACGATTTTAAGCTTCTTCTCATTACCGGCAAGTTTGATCGTATCTCCCAATTTGAACCCATTCTCTTCCTTCAAGCTATTATTTACGACAGTTTCATCATCAGTATCGAAGGCTCTTCCTTCGACAATATCAGGCATCAGAAATTCATCTTTATTGATGCCAAAGAAACTAGCATTGACTTTTTCAGCTCCTTTTTTATCCAGCTGGATGACTGCCGCTGTTTGCCCCAAAGCTGCCTTTTCTTTGGCGGTCACATCATCCAATGACTTCAATGGAATCATCGACATATTGATATTTGTATTGGATTCATCAGACAAAACGATCCCATCTGCCTGCCATTTATCCACGGCTGTACGATTGTCTTGTGCCAAACCATAGGCAAGCCCTGTTAAGAAAAAAACTAAATAAGAAATTAAAAACATAACGCTGATGATCAAGGCATACCGTAATTTTGATCGTGTAATTTCATTCCATGCTAAAAACATTTTATCCTCCTCCTTATCGATCGATAAGTTTTGTAAAAATTATAGCAAATTTTGACTTACACAACAAAAAATCTGCTTGAATAAAAATACCTCTCCTTGTATTTGATTATTTTTCCTCCTTAAGTCTTGTTTTCTTCCCCTATTTTCTTTGATATACTAAATTCATAACTATACGTAAAGAGAGGCGTTATAATGAAGAAAAAGCATCCTCATTTATACACAGTGATTCAGCTAGCTGTTGCCGTGGCATTCGTTGTGTTTCTTAGAAATGTCGTTTTGACACCGGTAGAGGTCATAGGTATATCTATGGAGCCTACTTATCATGAATCTGATCGTTTATGGCAAAGTTCGCTGATCAAGCCCCAGCGCTTTGACAATGCGACTTTCCCTAGTCCTCGAAACGGAAAAAGGATCGTCAAACGAATTATTGGACTTCCAGGAGATACGGTACGCGTCGAAAATGACCAGCTTTACATTAATGACAAAGCTTATGATGAGCCTTATTTAGATGAAGCAAAAGCGAAATTGACGGATGGGGAGCCTTATACAAAAGATTTCTCTCTAAGCACGATTGACGTTGGTGCTGAAAAAGTGGTTCCTGACGGACATTTTTTTGTTCTTGGGGATAACCGAAGACGCGCAGATGATAGCCGTTATTTTGGCTTTGTTGATCAAAAAGATATCTATGGAGTCGTTTATTTCCGTTACTATCCTTTAAATAAGATCGGCTTACAATAATCGACAAAAAACATTGAAGCAAGAGGAATGATTCCTCTTGCTTCAATGTTTTTTATTTTTTTACTGATGTTTTTTAGCTAATCGATATAGCGGCAGCAATGCTTCATAGGTTTGCAGCATATATTCACGTGACTTGTCTGGGTCATTCAGTAAAGAATCTGTTTTTTCAATGATTCGCCCAATTTGAAATTCCCCTTTTTTCACATCTCTAAAACGAATCAGGATTTTTTCTAAATCTGCTTCTTTTAGCAACTCGATTTTGGGCTGAGTATGATCGATCGATATATAGAAATCATCCGGTAATTGCTCAAACAGTTTTTGGTTGTCTAAAAAGGCCTGCGCAATTTCTTTTTCGTTCTTAGGGTTGTCGATCAAAGATAGCCACATGAATAGATAGTCCGGCCAAATGCCTAATTGGAAATGAGCGTCCATTTTATAGCCGCGTTTTTTTTGGCTCAATGCAGACCATGTATTTTCTGGCGGGTAAACTGTTCTACGTCGATGCTGGGCGATATGAACAAAAAACTCTGTTTCCAGCTGTTCTCCTAATTTTGCTGCAAAATAATCATCCAGTTCTTGAAATTTTGGTTGGATCGAAGCCCGAATGCCCTCCATTCTTGCATCTAATCCTTCTATTGTGAACACGTCAAAATCTTTTTCAGTAAACATCAACATTGCCGTCATTTCTCCTCTTACTTGTTCTTTATTTTCTCTTGCAGCTGTTGCCATTCTTCGACCATAATTCCGCGCAAAACATCGGTCACGACCTTGCCCTTCCACATCCGGGCGTTAGGAACCGTACCTTCAATTTTCATCCCGATCTTTTCCATCACACGTCCTGATTTTGGGTTATCGATATCATGGACTGCACAAATTCGGATCAGCTTGAGCTCTTCAAAACCAAGACGCAGCAATTCATTGGCCGCTTCTGGCACATAGCCCTTGCCCCAGAATTTTTTATTCAGCGTATAGCCAATTTCACCATTATTGTGCTTCTCTTCTACCCGCAGATCGATCGTCCCGATAAACCGACCCGTTTCTTTTAAGGCTATGCCATATTTTCCTAAAGGAGCACAGACAAAATAGTTCGCAATACTTTTTTTGGTGTCTTTGAGCGATTGATGGATCGGGAAAACATAAGTGACAGTCTCCTCATCAGAGGCGTACTCATACATCTCTATAGCATCATCCAATGTCACTGGTCGTAAAATCAAGCGCTCTGTTTCCAATCGTTGGTTCTGGGCAAAAATCAAATTACGATTGATCACTAATTCCATATTGTCACCTGCTTTTTATACTACTTTACAGAAAGACGAAACGCCATGCAAGTTAATTTTGAACAAAGTAAAAAATAGTCGTTGATGATACTCAGACTTCCTCTTTAAATTGCTTATTCACTTCATTTTCTTCTCTGATTCTCAACATAAGGATAACCATGTAAATAGGTAAACCGATGATCCCTGTCAGCCAAGCATGAAAAAATAGTATTATCCCTATCAATTCAGGAATTATATTAAGAAAATAATTTGGGTGTTCGATCTTTTTGAACAACCAATGATCAACATACACGTGATCACTCGCAACCATCAGTTTCACCGTCCAAAACTTATCCAACAAGTGAATGATATAAACTAAAACACTATATGAAAGGCCGATCAATAACAGTCCTATCATACTAACTGTGTCTAAGCTGACCTTTCTCACGATTCCCTCAAAAAAGGCAGAAAAGTAAATGATCGTATGAACGATCACCAATAGAAAAGAAACTTTTGCTCCGTACTCTCTTCCGCCATTCGCTAAAATTGCTTTTTCATTTTTGATTGAATACCTCAAAAAAAGTAACCTAATGCTTGCAAATATTAAAAAAAACAAATAAATCATAGTATACCGCTCCTCTGTGTTTAAATATCAACATTCCTATTTTAGAACATATCAGAACGATTAACAATACTTTGAAAACACAAAAACAATCTAAATGACAGATTTAACAAACAATTCTATTTCTTTTGTTTTTCCTTCATTCAGTAATTGAACGATTTTACTGCCTACGATCACGCCAGCACAATTTTGTCTAAATCGCTCAACGTGCTCTTTGGAAGAAATACCGAATCCAGCGAGAACCGGTTTATCACTGATACTTTGAATATAAGCTAAATGCTCATCTAAAGAAGTTTGATACTCTCGTCCTGTACCAGTTACGCCGTTAACCGCTACTGCATAAATAAATCCTTCTCCCGCTTCCACTAATTCGACGATTCGTTCTTTAGGCGTCGTCAATGCCACCAACGGAATCAATGCAACATCGCTGTCTTTTAAAAGCGGGGTCAATAATCCTTGATGCTCAAATGGCAAATCTGGAATAATCACTCCTTTGACATTCGTTTCCTGTAATTCTTGAATGAATTTTTCCAGTCCAAAATAAAAAATGGGGTTGAAATAAGTCATCAAAATCAAAGGAGTAGTGGTCTTGATTTTTTTTAATTGTGCAATGATTTTTTCTAGAGAGACATTTTTTTGCAGTGCCTGTAAACCAGCAGCTTGAATAACTGGCCCATCTGCCACTGGGTCTGAAAATGGAATCCCTAATTCAATTGCGCTGGCACCCGCCTCAGAAAGCAAAGAAATTTCACTCTCCAATTGATCCAAACCTTGTGCGCCCGCCATGATATACGGAACAAAAATCGTTTCACCGTTTTGTTGTTTTGTTTTTAAATGCTTGGTCAATGTTTTCATTTGTTATCCTCCTGTTCGAATAATGCTTTGATCTGCTGCACATCTTTGTCCCCACGCCCTGAAAGACATACGATGATTTGTTTCTCTTTCCCAAGCTCTTTTGCTACCTTCACCGCATGACTGATTGCATGAGCGCTTTCTAAAGCGGGAATGATTCCTTCTGTTTGGCATAATAGCTCAAAAGCTTCCAGTGCTTCCTGATCGGTGGCAGATGCATAGGTCGCTCGCTCGATTTCATTCAAATGGCAATGCTCCGGTCCTAAGCCAGGATAATCTAACCCGGCAGAAATCGAAAAAGCCTCTAAAATTTGCCCATTTCCATCCTGAAGCAGTTTCATCATCGCGCCATGCAATACACCCGTTTTTCCTTTATTGATCGAAGCCGCATGTGATTCCGTCTCCAAGCCTAAACCCGCAGCCTCTACTCCGATCAATGCAACATCATCATTGATAAATGGATAGAAAATCCCCATCGCATTACTTCCGCCGCCTACACAAGCAATAACTGCATCAGGTAATTTTTGTTCTGCTTCTAAAATCTGACGCCTAGCTTCGATCCCAATAATACTTTGATAATCACGAACGATCTCAGGAAATGGGTGCGGTCCTAAGACCGAGCCCATCACATAATGAGTGTCCTCGACATTCGCAACCCAGAATCGCAAGGCTTCATTCACGGCATCTTTTAACGTCTCACTACCAGAGGTCACACTTACCACTTTGGCACCTAATAACTCCATCCTAAAAACATTCAATGATTGACGAGCAACATCCACTGCCCCCATAAAAACGGTACATTCCATCCCAAATAATGCAGCAACGGTTGCAGTCGCTACACCATGCTGACCAGCACCAGTCTCTGCAACGACTTTGTTTTTACCCATTTTTTTGGCTAATAAAATTTGGCCGATCGTATTATTGATTTTATGCGCTCCTGTATGGTTCAAGTCTTCTCTTTTTAAATAAATCTTCGCTCCGCCGATTTTGTCAGTTAATCGCTCAGCAAAATAAAGCGGGTTTTCTCTTCCAACGTACTGTTTTAGATAGTAATTTAATTCCTTTTGAAATTCTTCATCTTTTTTTGATGCCTCATAGACTTCTTCTAATTCCTTCACTGCATACATTAAGGTTTCGGGGATAAACTGTCCGCCAAATTCTCCATAAAATCCTTTATTTGGTTGATTATACATCGTATTCCTCCTTGGCCTTTTTCAAAAAGGCTCTTATTTTTTTTAGGTCTTTGACCCCATTTGTTTCAACTCCGCTGGAAACATCTACCGCATAAGGGGAAAAACGTTCTTTTGCTTCCTGTACGTTTTCAATCGTCAATCCGCCAGCAATAATTATTTTTTTATCTATTAGTTGATCTAGATCAAGCTTTTTCCAGTCGAATACTTGTCCATTTCCGCCAACAAATTTTTGCGGTGGGGCATCGAAAAGTAAATAATTGGTCGTTACCGCTTGAATCATTTTGATATGTTCATCGCTATTGACCGTGATCGCCTGAATCACCGGTACAGAATAATGCTCTGTTGCCATCATGCCGTGAATTTGAATCATATCCAGCTTCGCCTGCTGGATGATCTCTTCTGCTTCCTGATAATTTGGCGCAACCATCACGCCGACCTTTTTGACTGTTTTCGGGACGTCTTTCGTGATTTCTCTGACGAGATCTGGACTGATTTTTCGTTTGCTTTCAGCAAAAACAAAACCAAGATAATCTGCGCCATTTTTGACTGCTGTATCTACCTGTTCTTTTGTCTGCAATCCGCAAATTTTTGCTTTCATCGCTTCACTTGCAACTCCTTAACTTTTGACTTAGGATCATTTTGACGCATCAATCCTTCACCAACAAGAACTGCTTGATAATGATCTTTTACTAAAGCAACCTCTTTATCACTTGAAAATCCTGATTCACTGATATAAACGGCGTCTGTCTGTTGTTTTTTGCCCAATTTTTGACTGACTTCAATAGAAACATCGAACGTTTTTAGATTACGATTATTGACCCCAATCAAAACTGCACCTAAAGCTTCAGCAATCGCCTGTTCCTGCTCATCGTGCACTTCAACCAATACTTCTAGACCCAATGCTAATGCCTGATTATATAGAAACTCAAGCTTAGTCTGAGATAATGCGGAAACGATCAGTAAAACAATCGTTGCTCCTGCATTTCGTGCGCGAATCAGCTGTTTTTCATCGATGATAAAATCTTTACACAATACCGGAACAGCAACCTCAGCTGCAACATTTCGTAAATCTTCGATCGAGCCTTTAAAAAACGATTCATCCGTCAGCACCGAAATCGCTGTGACACCAGCCTGTTCATACGCTTTAGCTTGTTCAAGAATATCGACGGTTAGATTGATTGCCCCTTTAGAAGGAGACGCACGTTTGACTTCGCCGATAATATGCATTTTTTCCGGCTGCTTCTTTACTCGTTCATAGAATGAAACAGTTTGACGCAGCGGTTGAAGTTTTTCCTTAGACATTTGCGCCACTTCTTGATTTTTCTCAGTAAGAATCTTATCTAAAAAATCCATCTATGCTACCTCCTGCTGTGCGCGGATCAATTGCTGTAATTTATCAAATGCTGCACCGCTGGCAACGCAGTCTTTCGCCAAAGAAATACCCTCTTTTACTGTCCCAACTTTTCCATTACTAAAAAATCCTAATCCTGCATTCAATAAAACTGTATCTAAATAAGGACTGGCTTGATTTTTTAAGATAGATAGCAGAATTTCCGTATTTTTTTCTGCATTGCCTCCGCGAACAGCCTCCAGCGGCAAACGAGTATAGCCAAATTCTTCGGGGCTGATTTCATGCATAGAAATTCTATCATTTTCCAGTAAAGCAAAATGCGTTGTTCCTGCTAATGAGGCCTCATCCATCCCTCCTGATCCATTGACCACGACCGCCCGCTTGCGCCCCAAACCGCCCAATGTTTTAGCCGTCTCTTCCAATAAATCTCGGCGATAAGTTCCCATCAATTGAGAATCTAAATGAACAGGGTTTGTCAACGGGCCAATCAAATTCAAAATGGTCGGAGTCCCTAATTCCTTTCGAACATTCATCACATATTTCATGTTAGGATGCATGTGGGGCGCAAAAAGAAAGGCCAGACCAACCTCGTTGAGTAGTATGCTTAGTTTAGTGGGAGAAAGCGTCAGATCCAGTCCCAAGCATTCAAAAATGTCTGCACTGCCTGACTTGCTAGAAATACTTCGATTCCCGTGTTTTGCTACTGTTATTCCACCTGCAGCTAGTACAAATGCAGCTGTCGTACTAATATTGAAACTCCCAGACTGATCTCCACCTGTACCACAGTTATCCATGACATTTTCTTGTTGACATGGGATCATCACAGCTTTGCTTTGAATGGTTTCAGCAATTCCCGCCATTTCCTCTGCTGTTTCACCTTTGATCTTCAATGCGGTTAAAAAAGCAGCGATCTGGCTATCCGTCATTTCTCCTTCAAACATTTTTTCAGCGACTTGTTGCGCTTCTTGACGTGTTAAATGTTCCCTTCTGAATACTTTCTCAAATAATTGCTTCATATTTTTTGTTCCTCCATTAGTTGAATAAAATTTTGAATCATTTCTTTACCAACAGGTGTTCCAATTGATTCTGGATGAAACTGCAAACCAAAAACTGGATAGTTCCGATGCTCGATCGCCATAATTTCCTGATCATCTAAAGCCGTTGCAGAAATATCAAACTCCTGTGGCAATGTACTTGGATCGATCACTAAAGAGTGATAACGCATTACTGGCAGTTCAGATGGCATGCCTTTAAAAAGACGGCTGTTTGGTGCAGTTTGGATCATCGATTGCTTGCCATGACGAATTTCTTCAGCTAAAGCTACTCGAGCACCAAATACTTCTCCAATCGTTTGATGCCCTAAACAGATCCCTAACATCGGTTTTTCTTGATGAAAGTCTTGGATCACTTGTTTTACTTGGCCTGTTTCAGCAGGTGTTCCTGGTCCAGGAGAAATGACGATACTCGAAGCCTCTTTTGCCAAATCAACTAATTGCTTGTCGTCATTTCTCACAACCATAACTTCTCTAGATTCTCCTAATAAATGAGCTAAATTGTATGTAAATGAATCATAATTGTCGATCAATAAAATCATTGGCTCACCTCCAATAGTGCCTTAGCCTTTTGCAACGTCTCCTCATATTCTTTTGCCGGATCTGAGTCATGAACGATCCCCGCTCCTGCCTGTACATATGCAATTCCTTTATGAATGACCATCGTACGAATCGCGATCGCAAAATCTGCTTGATCATTTTTAGATAAATAACCAACTGCACCAGCATAAATATTTCTTTTGACCGGCTCTAATTCATAAATGCGCTGCATTGCTCTGATCTTGGGTGCTCCGCTGACTGTCCCTGCCGGTAAGGTCACTTTTAAGGCGTCCATAGCAGATAATTCTGCTTTTAACCTGCCTGTAACGACAGAAACGATATGCATCACAAAGCGATATTTTTCCACCGTCATATAGACCGGCACTTCTACTGAACCAATCTCACTGACTCTTCCAACATCGTTCCTCCCTAGATCGATCAGCATCAAATGCTCTGCCCGCTCTTTTTCATCATTGATAAGTTCCTTCTCTAAAACCGCATCCTGTTCAATCGTCTTTCCTCTTTTTCGGGTGCCCGCAATCGGATTCGTCGTGACGATCCCATCTTTCACACTAACTAAACTTTCTGGAGATGAACCAACGACGTACGTCTCTCCAAAATCTAAGAAATACAAGTACATAGACGGATTCGTCACACGTAATCGACGGTAATAATCAAATGGCTCTCCCTTGAACTCAGCTTTTAAGCGCTGTGAAGGAACCATCTGAAATAAATCCCCCTGTCTGATGTACTCTTTTACCTTACTGACTACCTGTTTAAAACTTTCTTTTGTAAAATTACTTTGATAATTCAGCGGTGTTAACTGGATATCTTTTTGTTCTGCTTCACTTGGTATTTGAAGCTCATCCTTTTTTTGTTGGAGCGCCTGTTCTAGTTCCTTTACAGAGCGATTCGAGTAGGTATTCGCTTCAACAAGAGAAATCTTTTCACCCACATGATCAAAAATCAAATAAGAATCAAATAGGTAAAAATGGATATCAGGAATAGCCATTTCATCCAAAGGCAGCTCTCCTAGGTCTTCATAGCAAGCAACTACATCATAGCCAACATAGCCGATCGCTCCACCCTGAAATGGTAGATCTGCTGCAATTTCTTCGTTTTTTAAAACATACTTCTCAATTTCTTTTAGCGGCTCATGTGTAGTGATCGTTTTGCCAGCGATAGTCAATTGCTTTTCTGTGTACGTGATCTCAGTTACTGCATCCCAAGCGATGATCGAATAGCGACCTTTGCTCTTGTCTCTTGGAATGCTTTCCAAAAGGCATTTGTTTTTTCCTTTGATTCGTAGAAATGCTGATACTGCTGTTAAATAATCTGCCTGAATTTCTTTGATCAATTGCATCTATTTCCCTCTTTTCTATTTTTGATAAAACAAAAAGCCCTCACAAAACAGACGTAACTCTGTCTTGTGAGGGCGAATAATAGTATCCACGGTACCACCTCATTGGAAATCGATTCTTTTTTAAACTTGAGAGATTTAGTACTTACACCGACGGCAGTGAGTGGTTGCTAACTTCATTGCTTTTAGTTCCCAAGTATTGTTCACTAGCTGCTCTGGCTTAAGTCCAACGCTCTTTTTAGTTTTACGTTAGTTGTTTTCTAAGCCTCTTGCGTTTGGTAATTCATACTTTGGGTACTTCGCTCACTTTGTTTGCCAAGTATTGTTCAACATCTGCTCTGGCTTAGCTCCAACGCTCTTTTTAGTTTTTCGTTAGTTGTTTTCTAAGCCTCTTGCGTTTGGTAATTCATACTTCGGGTACTTCGCTCACTTCGTTCGCCAAGTATTGTTCAACATCTGCTCTGACTTAGCTCCAACGCTCTTTTTAGTTTTTCGTTAGTTGTTTTCTAAGCCTCTTGCATTTGGTGATTCATACTTCGGGTACTTCGCTCACTTCGTTCGCCAAGTATTGTTCATCATCTACTCTGGCTTAGCCAATCGTAGTGATTCACAACAAAAAGCCCTCAAACCACAAGGTATCTGTGGTTTGAGGGCGAATGATCACGGTGCCACCTCAAGTTTGAAAGAAATTCTTTCCTCTTATCAGTCGTCTATCAACGACCTTACTCTATAACGGGAGTTCCCGAAAATGCCTACTACTTGTTCAACATTTTGCTCGAAAGTCCATTCGCAACACATCCCCTGCTGATTCTCACCGCCACCAGCTCTCTGAAAAGTTTCTGTGTTGTTACTCCTCTTTCTCAAAGCTTTGCTATTGAGGATAATCATATTAGAAAACTCTAATATTGTCAACTATTTTTTATATTATTTTTCATTTTGTCTGCGAATCGTGTTTTCTTTAATGATTTCGACGATCGTTTTGGCTGCTTTTTCCATGGCTTCTAATGTGATGAATTCATATTGTCCATGAAAATTTTCGCCGCCTGTGAAGAGATTAGGTGTAGGAATGCCCATAAATGAGATTTTTGATCCGTCCGTTCCGCCTCGGAAAGGTTGAATGTCTGGTTCGATCCCTAAATTTTCCATTGCAGTTACAGCTAATTCTACCGAAGTCATATCTTTTTCGATGACTTCTTTCATATTGTAATATTGATCGACGAATTCAATAGTCAATCTTTTTTTATCAAATGACTCATTTAGTTTAGTCACATGATCCAATAAAACTTCCTTACGCTGATTGAATAAGTTTTTGTCATGATCGCGAATAATATAAGTCAATTCAGCATAATCTATACTACCGTTGAATTTCGTCAATAAATAAAACCCTTCATGTCCGCGTGTTTTTTCTGGAACTTCTTCTTTTGGTAACAACGCATCCAATTGTTCACCTATCTTAATTGCATTGACCATCGTACCATAGGCTGTCCCTGGATGAACACTTGTCCCTTCGATCGTGATCACCGCTTGCGCAGCGTTGAAGGTTTCATATTCAAAACATCCTACTCGACCGCTGTCCACTGTATAGGCAAAAGCTGCCGGAAAATTCGCCGCATCAAAACGGTCCGCACCGCGGCCGATTTCTTCATCCGGTCCAAATGCAAGCAGTACTTTTCCGTGAGGAATTTCTGGGTGAGCTAATAAATACTCAACTGCATCTAAAATTTCAACGATCCCCGCCTTGTCATCAGCTCCTAATAAAGTCGTTCCATCTGTTGTGATCAACGTCTGACCGGTATATTCTTTTAAATTAGGAAATTCTTCAACTTCCATAGTGATCGACTGCTGTTCATTTAAGATAACCGATTTTCCATCATACTCTTTAAAAATCTTTGGCTGAATGTTCTCTGCATTGTAATCTGCCGTATCTAAATGCGCAATAAAACCGATCGTTGGAATATCTTCGGTGATCGTAGCTGGCAGTACCGCTGTCAGAAAACCATTTTTATCATTATAATGAATATCAGAAAGACCGATCTCGATCAATTCTTTTTCGATGATTCTAGCTAGTTCCACTTGTCCCAAAGCCGTTGGTACTGTTTGACTTGCTGCATCAGAACGTGTATTGACTTTTACATAACGGATAAAACGATCTAATAAGTTCTCCATTTCGCTCTCCTTACTCTTCTAAAAAGGCTGTTCTAAGATTGAAATGATCCCCGTATAAATGATAACTGATTCCTTTGATTTTAGGATTGATCAAATAGTTTGATGCACTTTGATACAGCGGCACTTGTGCTGCATCTTGATCTAAGAGAATATCTTCTGCGTTTTTATAGTCGTCGAATTGTTTTTCCGGATCATTCGCATGTGTTGTTTTTGCTTCGGTTACCAGTTTGTCGTAGTCTTTATTTTCATAGCCGCCGTAATTGTATGAAGATGTCCCGTCATATAGATTAAAATATGAATCTAAATCACTGCTGCCAGCGATCCAACCAGATAAAGATAATTCATATTTTTTATTTTTTCTAGATTCAAGTACATTGTTCTTAGGCTGTGCGTTGATCGTGATTTCCAAGCCTTTCAGATTTTCCTGTAATTGACTTTGGACATACTCAGAGAGTTTTTTCCCGTTGTCATCATCTGATACTAAAATCGATAATTTCACTTTATCGCCTAGATCTGCTTGTGCTTTTTTCCATTCTTCTTGTGCTTTTTCAACATCATACACTAAGTGGTCTCCACTAAATTCCCGGAAGTCTTTTGAAGTATCCGGATTCTTGTAAAGATTTCTTGGAATCAAGCCATTTAGCGGTTTTGAGCCATCATTTAATACGCTTTTTGCTAAAGCTTCTTTATCGATTGCCTGAGCAATTGCTTTACGCAAATGAACATTTGCCGGCGCAGTACCTTCTTGTTTATTGAAATCTAAGAAATAATTTGCTACATCAGAATGAGTCACATACCCTGCATCATCTTGATATTGAGCAACATATTGTCCGCTGATACGAGTTAAATCCAACTCACCTGATTGATATAAATTGATGCCTGTATTTTCTTCTTTGATCGTATTGACTTTGATTTCTTCCAAGCTCACTTTGTCTGCTTCATAATATTCTGGATTTTTCTTCAAAGTCCATGTATCAGATGAGGCATCCCAATCAGTCAAAATAAATGGTCCACTGTAGATCAAATGATCGCTGTCTTGTGCGTACTCTTTTCCTTGTTTTTCAACGTATTCTTTGTTTTGAGGTGCTAGCCAGCCGATTGAAACAACGGTCAAAAATGAAGGCTGCGCTTGTTCCAGTTCAACAACAAATTCTTTATCACTAGGTGCAGAAATCCCCATCTCATCAACTAATTTTTCACCATTGCGGATTGCTTTACTGTTTTTTACGTTATCTAATAAGTATGCATTTGGTCCGATCGTTTCAGGTGTGACTAGCTTTTTCCATGAGTAAAGAAAATCTTGTGCAGTGATCGGTTCACCATTGCTCCATTTGATATTGTCTTTCAGTGTAAATTTATATGTTAAGCCATCTTCACTGATATCGACTTTTTCAGCTAAGCCAGGAATCGGTGTACTGTCATCGTCAAAGCGATACAAGCCTTCAAATAAGTGTTGGACGATCGTAAAGGTATTTTTATCCATTGTTTGTGTCGTATCTAATGTAGATAACGGCGCCGGTGAACTGATTTCGATTTTTTGAGTTGTTGCCAAGCCTTCCGTTTCTGTTTTAGTCGTCTCTTTTTTATCATTTCCTCCGCAGGCTGTTAGTAATAAGCTTGCAAATACCGCACTTGCGATAAGTAATTTCTTTTTCATTCTAGTTCCCCCTTCAATAATTTCATACATTAGCTACTCCTACCATTCATTGTGAATATTGAGTGTTGTGAGCAAAAGCTACTTCTTTGTCTTTGGTGCATTCATCTGATGGACTTTGATCCTTGAACTTTAACGCTCACTTGTTGATAGCTATTCTAGCTGCTCAATGTTCCATCCTTACTTGCTGAATACTGTTCATCGTCTGCTCTGTTGGAGCTAGACACAATGATTCAATTCTTAGAGCTTTAGCTCTTAGAATTTGATACGATTGAAACTCAGTATAGTGATTCACTAGTTTGGTCACTTCGCTCGGCTACGCTCGCCAAGTACTGTTCATCATCTGCTTTGGCGTAGCCAGTTACAGTCCTTCAATTTTTAGAACTTTAGCTCTTAGAATTTGATGCGATCGAAACGTAGTATAGTGATTCACTAGTTTGGTCACTTCGCTCGGCTACGCTCGCCAAGTACTGTTCATCATCTGCTTTGGCGTAGCCAGTCGCAGTGATTCACGGCAAAAAGCCCTCATCCTCTAAAAAAGGACGAGAGCTGTAAACTTTCGCGGTACCACCTTCAATTGGTTTAATGATAAACCCACTCATTCAGTACAATCATACTGAGGCGCTATAACAGGCGCACCTGAATTGGTTTTAACGTGTTCAACCAATTTGCTCAAAGGCCATTTTCTTCTCCATCGTCACTATCTCTTTCCACCAGCCGAGACTCTCTTTAAGTTATCTAGAAAATACTTTCCTCATCTTCACATTTATTTTTAATAGATAATGTATTACAAGGATTGTAGCATAAAAAAAGAGAGCGAGTCAATAGTCATTTCGATTCATTCTAAATTATGTACACGTTCTAAAATAATGTATTCAAAACATGAAAAAGGCACTGTTTAAAGCTATTCCAACTGGGTTTATCTTCTCATTTTATGAAGACAGACGTTAAAGGAACTGGTACACTATAAGTTAAAGAGTTGTTAATGTTTTGTTGGATTAAAAGGAGGAAAGAATTTGAAAAAGAAGAACCGTATGACTAAATTACTTTTAGCATTGCTGCTAACACCTGCTTTGCTGAATGCACATTTTGTTTTTGCTGAAGAAGGAACAGACACACAGCAAGAACAAACAGCCATTGACGAAACCCTTATGGCTGATGAAGAAAAAATATCAGAAACACCTTTGAATACTACTGAAGAAAACATTTTAGAGACAACACCAAGCGGATCGGCCGAACAATTGCTTGAACCCGAAGCTAACCTTTCTGATTCAGAAAATACTTTTACAGAAAATTCGGCTGCAGATGAAACGAATGCTGAAGTGACTGTAATTATTTCTTTAGAAGATCAACGATCCGGTACTACACAAAACATTTCTTTCAGCGGCTCAGTCAATACTACTCAAGTTTTCTCATTGCCCGTGACTGTGGCAGCAGATGATATTGTGACTAGCTCATCTGATATGGCAGTTCCTATCACCGATGCTTCTGGTCAGCTCAGTGTTCAAGTGACGTTTCCGGCTTCTGCAACAGGGATCCATTCATTGTCCATTGTGATCAGCAAACCTGTCACGATAACTTTTGGGAGTGTCAACATCAAACATCTTGATGATTTTGGCAATCTGCTCACTCAATTCGATCTTTTTGTTGCTGGATTTGTTGGCGACAGCTACAACACGATGCCGATCACAGTTCCAGGTTATTTTTTAACTGCTACACCAGAAAATGCAACAGGTACGATCACGGCGACTCCACAAACTGTTATCTATCAATATGATCGTGTTCAGACGACTGTAAATATCGTTTGTGTAGATGAAAACGGTACGACCTTAGGAACGCCTGTTTCACAACCTGGGAAATTTAACGATTCTTTTACTATTGATGCACCAGTAATTGCTGGCTATGAATTTCTAGGCTTCTCTTTATCTGCTAAACAAACAACAGCAACTTCTATCGAAGGGATCTATGGTTTAGAAGATCAATATTTCACAGCAACTTATAGAAAGATCACCAGCACTACAGATCCTTCAGAAGGTATAACTACTACCGTACCTGGCACTCTTCCTGTAGTGAAAACTACGCAAACAAGTAGTCGGAAAAAGGACAATGCATCTTCGCCAAGCGTTATCCAAGTAACAACAAATAAACAAATGAATACACTCTTACCACCTCTAATTCAGAAAAAGAGCTACACACAGGCACAGCTACCTAAAACAGGTGAAAGGAAAATGTCAAACTCGTTGACTGTAATTGGTTTTGGTTTGCTTGGTGTTGTTTATTTTACAAAGAAAAAGAGAGAAAATGAATTTACTATTTAATAAAAAAGCAGATGATCCTTCATTACAAAGGTTCACCTGCTTTATTTTTATTTCAATGCTTTTGCAACATCTTCAATCATCAAACGAGTAGATTCAAGTCCGCCGCCGCTTAAATACCAAACATCCGGCTGCAATGAAACGACTTTATCATTTTTTCCAGCATTTGTTTGTTTTACTAATTCATTATCCGCTACATTATCATTTGTGTCATCTCCGCCAATTGCTTTCGTACGATCAACTACAAATAAAATATCCGGATTTTTTTCTAAGACATATTCATAAGAGACACTTTGACCATGAGTAGAGGCTTCGATCGTATCATCTGCTTGCTTGAAACCAAATGTATCATGCACGATGCCAAAACGAGAACCTGTACCATAGGCAGATAGTTGCCCTTCATTTACTAAAACAACTAATGCTTTTTTATCACTTGCTTCGGCTTCTTCTTTTACATCAGCGATTTCTTTCTCTAAATCAGCGATTTTTGTTTTCGCTTCCTCTTTCTTATCAAAAATCTCAGCAAGTGTTTCAATATTTTTCTTAGTAGAATTCCATGTGTCTTTCGCATCTACTGCTAAATAGATAGTTGGCGCAATTTTTTCAAGCTTATCTTGGAAATCTTGCTGACGACCAGAAATGATGATCAAATCTGGTTTTAATTGATTGATCTTTTCTAAATCTGGTTCTTTGATCCCGCCAGCTGATTCAACTTTTTTATAGTCAGCTAAATATTCTGGTAAATTTTTGGTCGGTGCTCCGACAACTGTATCGCCAACACCTAAAGCATCCAGTGTGTCTAATGAACCATTATCAAAAACAACGACCTTTTTAGGATTTTTCGGTACTTCAACAGAACCATTTGAATCTTCTACCGTAATCGTCGTTTCTTCTGTATTTAATTCTTTTGCTGCTGAACCATCTGTCGCATTGTTACTACTATTTCCGCAAGCACCTAACGTTAGTAAGGCGATCATTGATACTGCTGCAACTGCTAAAAATTTCTTCTTCATTCTATTTCCCCCAATTATATTTATATTGATTTTTTAATTAAATTATTTGATCAAGAGCTGGACAACGTACTCAGCTTTTCTTTATTCCAGCTTCTTACGTTAGCTCTTTCGACAAATAGATAAAATCGTTTCAAAGGCATAGAACACCTTTGAACGTTTTTCCTTATTTGCTCGAGAGCTGAGCAACGTATTCAGCTTTTCTAGCTAAAATACATGCAAAAGCGTTTGCCTTCAATTTCGCATATTCGGATATTCATATCATAAAGTTTGTTCAACGTTTCAGACTGGATCACTTCATCCGTCGTGCCGTGAGTGAATAATCGACCGTCTTTCATGGCTACGATTTCATCTGCATAGCTAGCGGCAAAATTGATATCATGAAGTACGATGACCACTGTTTTACCAAATTCATCTACTAGGCGACGTAATGTCTGCATCATTTGAACCGCAAAATTCATGTCCAGATTGTTCAATGGCTCATCCAGCAAAATATAATCTGTGTCTTGTGCTAAAACCATGGCAATATAGACACGCTGTAATTGGCCGCCGGACAACGTATCGATCAACTCATCTGCCAAATCAAGCAACCCCAGATTTTTCATGGCTTCTTCAACTTTTTCATGATCTTCTTTTTTCAGACGCCCCTTACTATATGGAAAACGACCAAAATTAACTAATTCCCTGACTGTGATCTTCAAATTGATGCCATTCGTTTGTTTCAGGATCGATAATTTTTTAGATAATTCACTTTGCTTCCACGTTTTGACTTCGTTATGATCTAAATAGATTTCACCAGTATCTTTAGGAATCAAGCGGCTCATCATTGAAAGTAAAGTACTTTTTCCAGCTCCGTTTGGTCCAATAAAAGCGGTCAGTTTTTGTTCTGTGATCGGCAACTGAACCTCTGAGACAACAATCTTTTCACCATATCTTTTTGACACATTTTTGATTTCGATCATCCGCGCTGCTTCCTTTCACTAATTATTTTCCCGACAAAATACAACCCGCCGCCAAACTCGATCACAATACTTAACGTCGTGTTCAGCTGAAAAACCTGTTCTACTAGAAATTGACCAAAAACAAGTAATAAGATCGACAATAAGCTGCCGCCTAAAAACAAATCACGATGACGATAAGTGCCCATCAATTGATAACTCATATTTGCTACAATAAAACCTAAAAATGTCACAGGTCCAACCAATGCTGTTGACAAACCGATCAATCCGCTGATCACCGTTAATAAGATAAATTGAAACCTTGGCACATCCACACCTAAACTGGTTGCCTGGTCATTTCCCAGATGTAACACGTCTAGAGTAGCACTTTTCATCCAAAGAAATCCGACCAACAATGTAATCAAGACCCCTGCGATCATTAAATGCTGACTATTCACATTGCCAAAACTGGCAAACAGTTTTCCTTGAAGTAGATCATATTCATTTGGATCCATCACTACCTGCAAAAAAGTACTGATACTATTGAAAAACGTGCCTAAGATGATCCCAATCATCAATAGTAAAAATAGATCATTGCTGCCTTTTCGTAACAAGAAGCGCGACAATACTATACTAGCTGCGACCATCAACAAGACATTGATCAAAAAAGTCCCAATCGTTTCTTTCCCTAAAAGCTGCTGTCCACCTAAAATAAAAAACAATAAGGTTTGAATGAATACATATAACGAATCCAATCCTAAAATATTTGGTGTTAAGAAATGATTTTGGGTCATGGTTTGAAAACTGATGGTTGAAAAAGCTGCGGCTACGCCGACAAAAATAAATGCTAGTAGTTTTTTTCCTCTAAGCTCTAACGCAAACGCCCAATTTCCATACGTTTTATAGGATAAATACAGCGTACAAACGAGCAAAACAGCCAAAAGCAAAACTATGATTTTGGCCGCTGATGAATGGAAGAATTTTTTCATGCTGTTTTCCTCCTCATCAATAAAGCAATAAATATAAAGCTGCCTAACACGCCGACAACAACACTAACAGGCACTTCATAAGGCGCAATCACCACACGTGCTAACACATCACAGGCTAATAGGAAAATACTGCCACCCACCGCTGTGATCGCCAGTGTATTTTTCATATGGTCCCCATATCTCATTGAAACAAGATTTGGAACGATGACGCCTAGAAAGGGAATATTTCCGACCATGATCAGCACAACTGCACTAGATAAAGCGACGATCCCTAAACCAAACAGCTGAATGCGCTGATAATTTATCCCTAAGTTGGTTGCCATGTCTTCACCCATTCCAACTACTGTAAATCGGTAGGCAAATAAATAAGTGACGACCAGTAAAGGTATCGTCAGATACAATAGTTCATAATTTCCTTTCATCACTGTGGAGAAATTCCCCTGCAGCCAAGAAGACATATTTTGAACCAGCTGAAACTGATACGCAAAAAAAGTAGCGATCGAACCAATGATATTTCCAAACATCACGCCGATCAAAGGAATCATCACTTGATTTTTTGCCGGTAAAAAACGCGTTAAATAGATAAACGTCAGTGTCCCGCCAAAAGCAAAGAGAAACGCAATAAACGAGCGAAATAACAATGGTGCACTTGGGAAAAAGACCATAACGACCAAAATACCTAAACGCGCGCTGTCCATCGTACCTGCCGTACTTGGAGAAACAAATTTATTTTGTGTCAAATGCTGCATGATCAAACCAGAAATACTGATCGTACTGCCAGCGATCACTAAGCTGATCGTTCGTGGTATCCTTGTTGTCAACAATACCAACTGTTGCTGTGCATCCCATTGAAAGAATTGAGCCAGAGAAATATCTTTGACCCCAACAAAAATAGACGACACGATCAAAATAAGCAGGAGAACAAATAACCCCAATTTTTTCATAAACTCTCTCCATTTTTTCTAAATAAAAAACCACGATGGTGTTTTACAATTTTTCTATCGAGCTAACTTTGCATACTAACTTCTCGAAAAAAGTTGGCTCCTGTCTATGGCAAAAGCATACACATTCACGACCCCCTATTTTTCTGTCGAAGTTGAACGAGTATGCTCAGCTTTTCTAATTGAGAATGATTTTCATTCTTATTTACTAGTCTATGCGAAATTCGTGAGAAAAGCAACACTTTTTTGCTCTTTCAACTTCTTTAAACAACGAATAAAATCAGTGCTTTCAAGTGTTCTGTGCTATAATTTGTTTAAGACTACTGAATGAAAGCAGGTTCGATAATCTATGGCTCAAGATGACTTACAAAAACATTTAGACAATGCAATGTATGGCACCCCGCAGCTAAAACCAGAGGAACAGCGAAAGTATATGGGGACTTTTCGAGAACGCTGTTACCTAACAATGACCATCACTCAAATGAAAGATCCAATCAACAAAGAGCACTTTTTGAATGAAGCTGAGCAACATCCGGATACTTCTGTTCTTTTAAATGGCGCTATGGATATTGCTTTACAATCAAGTTATATCAAATCGATCAATGAAAGAAATATTCCCTTCACGGTGGTCAATGATTCTGTCACGAATACACCCGATTCACTAGGATTGATTTTGGCTGCAAAAGAAGCAGTCAATGTAGAAACGATCGATATCACAAAAAAATACCCTAAAGAAACAGCTTCTGACGAAAAGTCATCTGCGAAAAAAGGGTTTTGGCATAATTTATTCAATTAATGAAAGGAGTTCTTTGAAATGATCGAACAACAGTTACTAAAACAAGATTTAGCAAATGCTCTGACTGCTCATATTACCTTACTTAGAGAAGTCGAACAAATCGAAGAGGATCATATGGATGCATTTACTTTTATGATGAGAAGTTTTGGTTTTATGTTGGAACATGCCCCCAAAGTCATGCTTGAAGACGATGAGGAGGAACTGCACTATATGATGTTTCAATATTACAGTTTGCTGACTGAACTTAAATATAACCTGATTCTGAATTATCCTTATGCCCGATTGCTGGGGAAAAATTTAATTGATGTCATCGCCGTTTTTCCGACAACCTATGAACGTGAAATGAAGCAATGGTGGGAAAACAAGACTGGATTGGCAGTCGAAGAAACCAAACAAACCATCGCGATCAAGGAATTGGAATACTAAATAGTGCTAACTAAAACGGAAAAAAGAGAGGATGGGACAGAAGTGTCAAGCTTATTTCCGAAGGAGTTGCTTCTGTTTCCACCGTTTATTAAGATTTAGAGTGCGGGACAAAACTGATTTTTAGTTTTGTCCCGCACTCCCTTTTTTTCTTTTTAAAACACTTCTGGATACAATAATTTCAAAACGTCCATCGTCAAATGACGTCCTTGTCCTGCATGAGGATAGGTATGCATATGCATCGCCGGATTAAAATTAGCTTCAATGATCCCGTAAGTCTGATTATCTTTGCTGCCTTTGATCGTTTTGTCTGGAATGATCAAATCGATCCCGCAGATTTTTGCTCCCAAGGCTTTCACTGCTTCAATCGCAATTTGTTTATAACTCTCGTCAAAATCATCCGTTACATCGATCGAATCGCCGCCTGTACTGATATTTGAATTCTCACGTAAATAGACGACTTGATCTTTTTCAGGCACCGATGTCACTAACAAGTTCTGTTCCTTCAACATCAATCGCTCAACATCTCCCAGCTGAATGATCTCCAATGGCGAACGGTGATGCGTCCCTCTTAAAGGATTCAAATTTTTCTCAGCTACTAACGCTTCGACCGACCGAACGCCATCACCTACCACATTAGCTGGAACACGTAATAAGATCGCCCGCACTTGGTCATCGATCACAAAGAAACGATATTCTGTTCCCGGTAGAAACTCTTCGATCAAAACAGCAGAATCCTCTTTAAAAGCCAATTTCAGTGCTTCGCTGTAATCAGCTAAAGAAGCACCTTCTTTGAAAATCGTGATCCCTAAACCATAATTGGTCGTTTTAGGTTTGATGACGAATGCTTTTTCAGAGTATTTCATGTACGCCTGTTCTGCTTGCTCTAAATTATCAAATTCATCTCCAGCAGGAACATTGAAGCCAACTTCTGCTAAGACTTTTTTCGTTACCGTCTTATTCTCCATGATCAGTGGTACGATATAGCTATCTTTACTAGTCATATTGGCATTTTTGACATATTCTACGTGACCTTCATGGGTCAACTTCAAAAATTGTTCCTGTTCATCTAGAATCTGAACCTCTATCCCTTTTTGAATAACATCAAATAAGAAGAGTTGCGTAGATAATTCCATATTCCTAAATCCCGCTAACTGATAGGGTCTTTCATAAACCATTCCCTGATACTCTTTCCCAAAAACGATTCCTAATTCATGATTCGAATTACTCTCGATGATCGTCCACATTTTTCCTGCGATCGTCAAATCAGGAGTCCTCAACTGTCCTCTGTGGATCTCAAGGACTTTTTTGAATTTGAACAACCCTAAAGTTTCGATCATTTCATCCATCTCTGCAAAGATCCGATCGCCTTCTGCTACCAAGTTTACTTGGGCAAATGGATGACCTAAAGCAACCTGTTCATTCAACAAATCACCGGTTGCTACCCAGTCATTTGGTGTTTCTTTTTCATCCGTCCAAAGCAGATACAGCATAAACAAATGAATGAACTCCAAAGATTCTTCTTCGATTCCTAAAGGAGCAAACGGGTTCAAGTCTAAATTTCTTAATTCGATATAACGAATACCGGTTTTAGGTAAATCAGACATTTGCTTGCCGCCACGTAATCGAACCGCCGAATAGAACTCTTTTTCCTCTGATAAAATGCCATTTTCCACCATTCGATGAATGTCGTCGATATAGCTTTGAAGCGATTCATAGGAAACTTTGACATTTTCCTTATTTTTATAGCCGAATGCACTATTGCGGATACTTCTGACTGGCTCTTTTGGACGATCTTCCTTCTCTGTAAAATAGCCCTTTTCACTAACTGGCGACGCGCCAAATAAGTAAGTGATCAACCAACGATAACGTAAATAATTACGTGAAACCTTCATGTATAAAATATTTTTGAAATCTTCGATCGTCTCATATTCTGTTTGCACAGCAAATAATTGTTGAACTAATTCAATCGCATATTCGAAATTAAAGTGAATCCCGCTGACCATTTGTTTCCGTTTGCCATATTCTCGCGCTAAATAGCGTCGATAAAGGATTCCTTCAAATTGCTCTAACTTGGCAATTTTGATCTCCTCATCTTTTTCAGGTAATTTTGGCGGCATACTTAACGGCCATAGCATTTCTGATTTATTCATAGACCGCAGTGCAACATCATGGATCGCTGCTAAATAACGCAGCATTTCATTGATCGAATTTGCTACTGGCGTAATCAACTCTACCTGTGTTTCACTAAAATCTGTCTGAATATATGGATGATAGGAACGATTTCCTAAAATTGCTGGATGATCAGTCTTTGCTAACGCACCATCAAATGTCGTACGTTGACTTTCTTTTTCTAAACCAAAGCGTGCCTCTGCCGTATATGGACGGACACTTTTTTGTTGTAATAACTCTTTAAATTTCATTTTGTCGCCTTTCTTCCCCGTTATTATTCATCACTACTCATTATATAAAAAAAGAGCGGTAAAAAGAATATTTACGCTTAATTTTGTCAAAAAGAACATGATTGCCTTATCTATCGGCGAAATTTACTACTTTCACCATCAAAAAAATCATTGTATACTAGAAAAAATAAATTGAAATGAGGAACTATCAATGACTAATCGAGCCTTGATCGTAATTGACTTGCAAAATGGTCTTGAACAAACTGGTAATGGTTTGTTTCAGTTAAATGATGTATTGACTGGTGTCAATCAACGAATTTACGCATACCGCAAGCAGCAACTGCCAATCATCTTTATCCAACACGAGGATGAGGAACTGATTCCACAAAGTCACAATTGGCAATTATTTGAACAGTTAGACGCTCGCCCTGAAGATTATTATATTGGAAAAACACATGCTAATTCCTTTTTTAAAACCGTTCTTAAACAACAGCTTGATGAGCTTGCTGTAACTGAGCTTGAGTTTTGCGGTGCTCAGACAGAGTATTGTGTAGATACAACTATTCGAATGGCTCATGGGTTAGGCTACACAAATTTCATGAAAAAAGGGCTTAGCACCACCCTAAATAATGAATTGCTTGGAGCCAAAACGATCATCCAGCACCATGAGCAATTATGGAATAAACGCTTTTTGACTTTTATTTAATGCATTTCGTTCATTTCTACTTGGTTCCATTTTACCATAACTATAGGCTGAAAAATTAAAATTATCTCATGATATCTCTTAGCCATTCATGATAGTATAGCTAAGGGATATTTATTGAGCGATTGAACAGCTTCATCCTTTCACTCTCTCAGTTTCAAGATTTTTAACTATGGAGGAATGTATAAAATGAAATTTACGAAAAGACAGATTCAAGATGCACTATATGTGACGATCGGTTCTTTTGTTTTGGCGGTTTCAATCAATTCCGTACTGCTGCCAAACAAAATCGTTGCAGGAGGCGCAAATGGAATCAGCGTTGTGATCAACCACCTTTTCGGTATCAGCCCGGCACTTGTCTTATATGCAATCAACCTGCCACTGTTAGTGCTTTGTTTTTTATTATTAGGTAAAGATGTGGGGATCAAAACGATTTATGGGAGTCTGATTTATCCGTTTTTCGTTGGAATCACTGCTAATTTTCCTGTGCTGACGCATAATATTTTTCTAGCAACGCTATTCGGCGGGATTTTGACTGGTGTTGGTTTGGGATTGGAATTTAGAGGCAATGCTTCAACTGGCGGAACTGCAATTATTTCTCAAATCGTGAATAAATATTTTAAAATTTCTTTAGGCGTGTCGATTTTATTTGTTGATGGTTTGGTGATTTTATCTGCTTTATATGTTTTTAGTACAGATACTGTTTTATTCTCATTGATCTGTCTTTATATTATCGGGCGTGTTGTTGATATGGTCCAAGTTGGATTTGTTCGTTCGAAAAATGTGCTGATCATCTCACCAAAATATGCAGAAATCAAAGAAAAAATCCTGATCGGTATGGATAAAGGGATGACACTCATTCCAATCGAAGGCGGCTACCAACAAACTAAAAGCATGCTGATGATGACTGTGATCAGTGAAAAAGACTTTAACCGTATCAAAGAAGGCGTACTTGAAATCGATGAAGAAGCCTTTATTGTTTCCATGAATGCAAGTGAAGTGTTTGGACGCGGTTTTAGTTTGAAAAAAATTGCTGAAGAATATGGAATTGAAACAAATAATTTATAGTAAAAAAACAGATGTGTGTCTTTGTTGACACACATCTGTTTTTTATTTAAATTTATCACAATTCAAGCTGATCGCTTCACCATTATCGATCAAATGCTCTGCATGCTTTTCGCCCCATGAACAAAGTAAATCAAGGATTTCACCTAATGATTCGCCGTACTCACTCAAGCTATATTCTACTTTAGGCGGGATTTGGTTATAGACCTTGCGATCGATGATATTATCTTGCTCTAATTCACGTAATTGCTGTGTCAGCATTTTTTGTGAGATCTTAGGGATCGCCCGAAGCAATTCGCTTGTCCTCATGACTTGATGTCTTAAATTACAAAGAATGATCGGTTTCCATTTTCCTCCAATCACATCTACAGTAACTTCTACGCCAATGTTGTATTCTTTTTCGACGATAGTTTGTACGTTTTCCATCAGCAACGCATCCTTTCGCTCTTTATTAAAACAGAAAAACATTGATAAATCAATTAGTTACTTTTAGGCGTGTATAAAACTTTAAAGTACGTACTATTCAAACAGAACGATTGCTGATACGATAGTTTTATTCTAAAAGCGAGAGGAAGATTCAAATGATTCATTCATTAACAGATACAGTTTTATTAAATAATGGCGTAAAAATGCCTGGTTTTGGCTTAGGTGTGTTTCAAGTAAGCAACGAGGACACGATTTTTTCTGTTCAAAAAGCCATCGAAGCAGGTTATATCAGCATTGATACTGCACAAATCTATGGCAACGAAGAAGGTGTTGGGGAAGGGATTCGCCGCGGCTTAGCAGCTACTGGAAAAAAACGCGAAGACTTATTCATCACGACTAAAATTTGGAATCACCAATTAGACTACGATCCAACGATTACCGCATTCAACGAAAGCCTGCTAAAATTAGGGTTAGATTATGTAGACTTGTATTTGATCCACTGGCCTGGAAATAATGAGTATCTAACTTCTTGGAAAGCGATGGAAGAGCTATATATCGCTGGAAAGATCAAAGCAATCGGCGTTAGTAATTTTGAGATCCATCATTTGGAAACCTTGCTTGAAACAGCTAAAGTTACTCCTGTATTAAACCAAGTTGAGCTTCATCCAAGAATGGCTCAAAAAGAAATGCGCAGCTTTTTACAAGAAAAAGGGATCGCAATCGAAGCATGGTCTCCATTGATGCAAGGACAACTATTACAAGAGCCAACGATTTTGACTCTTGCAGAAAAATATCATAAATCAGCTGCTCAAATCATTTTAAGATGGCATGTGCAAAATGAGATCATCGTCATTCCTAAATCGATCAAAGAAGAGCGTATCGCCAGTAATGCAGATCTGTTTGATTTTGAATTATCGACAGAGGATTTAGCATTGATCGACCAGCTGGATAACGGTACTCGAGTAGGACCGCATCCGGATACTTTCTTTTTTGAATAGTATGTAATAAAGACAAAGGAGGAAATCATATGGAAATGGGCATCGCAGGTAAAAAAGCCTTGATCACCGGATCTACGAAAGGGATCGGTAAAGCGATCGCTTTAGAATTGGCAAAAGAAGGCGCGGATGTACTGATCAACGGCCGTAAGGAGCAAGAAGTACAGCAACTAGTCAAGGAAATAAAAGAAAACTACCCGGAAACGTCACCGCAGGCAGCAACTGGGGATATTGTCGATCCGAAACAACGTGAAACATTATTTTCACAATTTCCTAAAGTCGATATTCTTATCAATAATATGGGGATTTTTCAACCAATGGCTTATGAAGATATCGATGATGCGACATGGGAACGTTTCTTTCGAACCAATGTGCTAGCTGCAAATGATCTAGTTAAATTCTACTTACCAACTATGCTTGAAGAAAACTTCGGCAGAGTGATTTTTATTGCTAGTGAAGAAGCTATCATGCCTTCAGGCGAAATGCCGCAATACAGTATGACCAAAACAATGCAGCTTTCTTTAGCTAAAAGTTTGTCCAAACTCACAAAAGGTACTTTGGTCACCGTTAACACGATCATGCCTGGTTCAACAATGACTGAAGGTGTTCGTGATATGATCGAAGAAATGTATCCTGATCCTGAATTATCTTTAGAAGAAAAAGAGCGATTATTTATGATCAATAATCGGCCGCTCTCACAAATCCAACGCTTGATCGATCCAACAGAAATCGGTCGTTTGGCGGCTTTTGTCAGCAGTCCTTACGCCTCTGCTTTTAGCGGAGCGGCGATTCGTATGGATGGCGGTATGGTACCAACCATCTTTTAAAAAAATAACCGTTACATCGACTTTTGTTTCAGTCGGTGTAACGGTTATTTTTATGACTAGTCTTCTTCTTTCAATAAACCTTTAAATAGCCCTACAGCAAAGTCATTCGCATCAAATGGTTCTAAATCATTGATTCCTTCTCCTAAACCAACTAATTTAACTGGCAAATGCAGTTCATTTCTGATTGCTAAAACGATCCCGCCTTTGGCCGTACCATCTAACTTAGTAAGAACCAAGCCGGTCACATCCGTCGTCTCTTTGAATTGCTTCGCTTGAGACATGGCATTTTGTCCCGTTGTCGCATCGACAACAAGTAATACCTCATGCGGTGCATCAGGAATTTCACGCTGGATCACCCGTTTGATTTTTTCTAATTCATTCATTAAATTGACTTTGTTTTGCAGACGGCCGGCCGTATCAACCAATAAGATGTCTGCATTCTCTGCTTTTGCTCGCTCTACTGCATCAAAGACGACCGCTGCCGGGTCACCGCCAGCATTGCCGCGAACAACCTCTACACCAGCACGTTCGCCCCAGACAACTAATTGATCGATCGCACCTGCTCTAAACGTATCCGCTGCTGCCATCAACACTTTCTTCCCGTCTTGCTTGAATTCGTGGGCCAATTTACCAATGCTGGTTGTTTTTCCAACTCCATTTACACCCACAAAAAGCATAACAGTCAATCCATCAGTTTGGATATTCAACGCGTTGTTTTCTTCGACACCTTCTGCTTCATACAGATCGACCATTTTTTCGATGATCGTATTTTGAATCGCAGCTGGTTTCTTCGCATTACGTAACTTCACTTCTTGACGCAACTGGTCCGTGATCTTGATCGCTGTATCAAAGCCAACATCGGCACCAATCAAGGTTTCTTCTAGCTCTTCAAAAAAGTCTTCATCAACGGAACGAAAATTAGCAAATAATTCATTTAAACGTTCGCCAAAAGTTTTTCGAGTTTTCTCCAGCCCTTTTTCATACTTTTCCTGTACAATGATCTCTTCCTGAATTTCTTCAGCTGCTTCTGGTTCAGCGACCTCTTCCGGCAGTACTTCATCTGTCATAGGCTTTGGTTCTAATTCAATTTCAAGTTCTGGTTCTACTACTGAATCGACATCTATTTCTGCTTCTAGTTCTGGCTCAGATTGCTCTGATAAAGAATCAACATCAGTTTCTTCTGGGGCAGAAACTTCAGAGCCGGCTTCTGCTTCTTCTAATGCCTCATCTGTTTCGATTTCAGCCGGTTTCGTTTCTTTTTCATTCATAAAAGCTTTTTTTATTTTGTCAAAAAATCCCACTTAGTTTCCTCCTTTCAATGGTTCTAAAACAAATTTTTCCACTGCTTTAGCCACGCCATCATTATCATTTGTATCTGTGATCACATCTGCTAATTCTTTTACACGAGGAACCGCATTTTCCATAGCAACACCTAGGCCTGCATATTCGATCATCGGCAAATCATTCTCCTCATCACCGATCGTCATGATCTCTTCTTGCTCGATAGCTAAATCTTTAGCTAATAAAGAAATACCGTACGCTTTTGTGATTCCTTTCGGCATGAATTCTAATAAATTACTTCTCGTTTTGATGACTTCGTATTTATCATAGAATTCACTAGGAATTTTCTTGATTTGTTCGTCCAGATAATCCTCATCGATTGCTACGACCGCTTTGTTGTATATGCGCTCAGCTGTCAAATCAACCAATTCAACAGGTTCGAAGGTCAATAGATTATTTAGCTGACTGTATAAGGAAGTGTATTCTTTAGAAACTGGTAATTGAAGAACTATTCCATCAGATAGAATATCCAAAGGGACATTCAGAGTTTCAGCTAATCCATGCAGAACGTGAATATCTTCAAGCGGCATTGGATTTTTTTCAATGATTTCACCCGTATCATTTTTTTGGACCAGCCCACCATTGAATGTAATACTATAATCACCATTATCACGCAGATCCAATGTTTCAAGATACCCTTCTATCGCAGCTAATGGACGACCTGTACAAAGAACGACCTTAACCCCTGCTGCCTTTGCTTGTGCTAAAACAGCTTTATTCCTAGATGAAATTTCCTTCTTACTATCTAATAACGTCCCATCCAAATCAATGGCAACCAATTTAATCAAATAAAAACCTCCTCGTATAATAAAGTTATCAGATTTATTCTGATATTTTGTTTTCATCCCCGTTGGGGTATGATTATTTCGTACAGATAGAGGGCATAGTTTTTCCTCCTTGAAGCTTTGTCTTCCTAATTAAGACTGATGCCTCTTCTCTACGGACTGTATATGAATGAGCTGGATAGAACCGTGTTTCTGAATCTCTCACGAGGCTATATCGTCCCTAGAGTTTGAGGAAAACCTTATCTGTAAACTCTTGTTGAAAGGTGTTGATTGTATGTTCTTTATCGGTATTGATATTGGAAAACGAAACCACGAAGCAGCTCTACTTGATGAACAAGGGAAACTACTTGGAAAAACACTTCGCTTTGCCAATTCTAAACGCGGGAGTGAACAGCTCCTACAATTTATTAATCAGTATGAACTATTGCCTGATACTACTATGATTGGAATGGAAGCAACTGGTCATTATTGGTTATCGATTTATTCATTTCTACATCGATTGGGATTTCATGTAACAGCTTTTAATCCGATTCAATCCGATTCTCTTCGAAATTTCTATATCCGTAAAACCAAAACGGATACCGTGGATTCAGTCTTAATTGCACAAGTAATGCGTATGGACTTACCTGACCCAACCCAACTGCCTAAAGAAGAAATTTTTCAATTAAAACAGTTGGAACGGTTTCGTTACAGCGTTGTTGATAATATGTCGGACTTGAAACGGAAAGTTATTGCTTGTTTGGATCAAGTGTTTCCAGAATATAATCAGCTTTTTTCCGATATGTTCGGAAAATCTTCTACACAGTTATTACTTCAATCTCCTTTGCCAGAGGATTTGGTAGAAATTGACTCCGATAAATTAATCCAACTGCTGAATCAAGCGAGTAATGGTCGCCTAGGGCGATCCAAAGCGGAACAAAAAGTGAATCAGCTAAAAGGTATCGCAGAGTCTTCTTTCGGTATTAGCATTGCGACAGATGTTTTCAAGCTTCAAATTCAATTACTTTTAGAACAGATTCAATTATTTGAAAAACAAATTCATCAGCTTGAAGATGAAATGGTTCGGATTGTTGAAAAACAAGAAAATTTCCTCACGACTATTACAGGAATTGGTCCAATAACTGCCGCAGTTATCATAGGGGAAGTGGGCGATATTCATCGATTTGAACGCCCAAATCAATTGCTTGCTTTCGCAGGACTAGATGCCTCTGTCCATCAGTCTGGTGATTTTACAGGTACCCAAAATCATCTGTCAAAACGAGGCTCCCCCTATTTACGCCGAGCTATTTGGCAAGCAGCTTTTATTGCTTCTCAAAAAGATCCTGCTTTATCCGCTTATTACCAAGGTCTTAGAACTCGGGGGAAATCCCACGGAACAGCTATTGGAGCCGTTTGTCGTAAGCTTGTGAACATTATTTTCGCTATTTGGACAACGGATAAACCTTATGAAGTTCGTTTAACTTCTGAAACTGAAGCCTAGAAAATTTTAAACTATATGCTAGGCTTATTTGTCGTGCACTACAGTTGCACAACAAATAACTAAAAAAAATACTCGTTTTTACTTGACCTTTTCATAGCTGGCTTAATTTAAAAGCGGAACAGGCTCTTCAAGCTCTGACAGAAAAATAGGAAAAATCGATTGAGACGTTTTTTGTCTCACTCTATTTTTATCTTTTTTCCGAAGAGCTAGCCTGTGTAGCTGGACAATTTAAAAGCGGAACAAATCGTCTAATCCTGTAGAAAATTAGGAAATTGACTTTGAGACGCTCTTTGTCTCACTGGCAATTTATCTATTTTCCTAAGGATTGATTTGTGTAGCTGGATAAGATAACGGGGCAACACTTTCCTTCGAAACTCTTGTACTGTTCAACATCAGTTCATTTCATGCTCTGTGTCTCTCAGCAAAAGCGGAATAAGCCGTTTAGTCTCGACTAAAATACAGCAAAAATAAAATATAATCCTCTTTACCACAATTTATTTTTATCTTTTTCCCAAAAAACTGTCTTGTGCAGTTCATCAATGATACTCCTTACAAAAAGCAGATCCTATTCTACATCAGCTTTCCGCCACGATCGCTCCGCCTTCTTTGACTTCTTCCAATCGAACCGAAACAATTTTAGACACACCTGATTCCTGCATCGTAACCCCGTACAGTACATCAGCAGCCTCCATCGTTCCTTTACGGTGCGTGACAACGATGAACTGAGTATCGTCTTCAAACTCACTTAAGTAGTGACCAAATCGTGAAACATTCGCATCATCCAACGCCGCTTCCACCTCGTCAAGGACACAAAACGGTACTGGACGTACACGGATGATCGAGAACAACAAGGCAATTGCCGTTAAAGCGCGTTCTCCACCTGAAAGTAAACTTAAATTCTGCAGCTTCTTGCCTGGCGGCTGCGCTTCGATTTCAACACCTGTATTCAGCAAATCATTAGGATCTGTCAAAATCAACTCTGCCCGACCACCGCCGAACATATTTGGAAATACGACTTTGAATTGTGCACGAATCGCTTCAAATACTTCACTAAAGCGCGTCTTAACTTCTTCGTCCATCTCACTCATCGTTTCAAATAATTGATCTTTAGCATCCAGCAAATCATCTCGCTGTGAGACTAAGAATTCATGACGTTCATTGACTTGCTCATACTGTTCGATCGCATTCAGATTGACTGGTCCTAAACGTTCGATCTCTCGTTTCAATCGTTTTACTTCGATTTTAGCCTGATCCTGCTCCATCGTCAGTTCATAATCTTCAAAGGCGCGTTCAAAAGTTAAGCTATATTCTTCCTGCAAATATTGCAGAGAATTATCCAATTTGATTTCAGAACGGTTCTTCTCGACTTCGATCTTTGTTTGTTCGGTCAATAGATGCTGTTGTAGTTTATTTTCTTCAGCTAAACTAGTATCGATTTGATTGACCTGCTCTTGCAGTTGCTGACGATTCATTTTAGCTGTTTGAATGCTGTTTTGCAGCTGTTCTCTTTTTTCAGCTAACTGTTTCATTTGAATCGCTAAGCTTTCCTCGGTGACCTGGTGATCCGTCGAGTTGTCATTCAATTGCTGTAATTGTTGCCGTAAAGCTGTTTCTCGTGCTAAAAATTCATCTAGCTGTGCTTGTTTCTCTGATAGTTGTTCATTCAAATGAGCAAGCTGCTCCGCCGCAACTGCCTGATCAGCCTGAATCTGATTGTATCGTTCAAATGCCTCTGCCCGTAAAGTTTCCATCTGGCTCGCTTCTTGATCGACCTGCTTCATTTCCTGATCTAAGCTGTTTCTCTGTTGATCAAGTTTTTGCTGTTGTTCCGTCAATTCTTCTTTTTTCGCTTGATATTCCGTTAAAAATTGATGCAGCTCTCGTGCTTCAAATTCAAAAAGACGCTGTTCTTTTGTTAAACGAGTGATCGTTTCTTCCTGATTGGTCAATTTATTTTGAAGTTCCTGCTGTTTCAAACGGCTGATTTCGCCCGTTGAACGCAATTGCTCAAGCTCTTCATTCAACTGCTTGACTTCATCTGTCAGCTGCTGCACTTCTTTCTCAGTCGCTGCCAGCTGTTTTTCCACACGTTCCATTTGTTCAGTCAACGTTTGAAGCTCTTGTGTTTGAGAAAACAGACTCCCTTGATTGCCGCGCTTATTTGCACCACCGGTCATTGAACCGCCGGAGTTCATGACATCTCCTTCTAAAGAAACCACGCGATATTGATAATTGACCGCTTTTGCTAGCTGATTGGCGCTTTCGAGATTTTCCGCTAATAAAGTCACGCCCAAAAGATTTTGGATAACGTTGCTGACTTCATCGGAAAAACGAACCACTTCACTCGCAATTCCTAAAAACCCTGTTACATTACCAACACGGTCACGAACAGCACTGGAGACACTTCTAGGCTTGATCGTCGTTAATGGTAAAAAGGTGGCACGGCCGCTATGCTGCTGCTTTAAAAATGTAATTCCAGCACGGCCAGCTTTCTCCGTTTCAACCACGACATGCTGTGCCGCACCTCCTAAAGCTGTTTCGATCGCAACTGTATATTCTTTTGGAACATCGACCAATTCTGCTACAGCACCAACGATTCCTGTCAATTGCTCTTTATGTTTTAAAACTGCACGAACACCTTGATAAAAACCAGAGTAATTTTCTTGGATTTCCTGCAAGCTTTTTTGACGTGCTTTGGCTTGTTGGACTTGATTCATTGCTTGATACATTTGTTTTTGTTTAGCTGCCAGCTGACCTTGCTTTTGATCCAGCTGATGTTTCAGCTGAGTATATTGCTCTCTTTGCTCCGTTAGTGATTGTTCTGAAGCCGCTAAATCGGCAGTCACTTGTTCTTTGTCAGCTAACGCTTCCGCCATTTGTTTTTCCAGCGCTTCATGCTTTTGGATCGATTGCTGATTTTTAGCTGTTTCCTGCTGATATTGGCGTTCTAAATATTTCAAATCATTCGTTGTATTTGCTTGTTCCTGCATCACTTCAACATATTGACTACGCAGTTCTTCCAGTAATTCTTTTGACGATTTGCTATATTTTTCAACTTCCAGCTCTGAAGCTTTGATCGCTTCAACGAATGCTTCACGTTGAGCTTTTTTTTCTGCTACTTTATTTTGCAGCTCCTGCACTTCTTCACGATAACGAGTGATTTTTTCAGCATTTTCTTCTAAAGATTGCTGATATTCACTTGTTGTCTGCAACGTGTGTTTTGAGCGTTCGACTAAAACGTCTTTTTGTCCTTCTGTTTGCTTCAATGCTTCTGTGATTTGCAGCAATTGCTGCTGCTCTTGTTCGATCTGTTCATCCAACTTATTGCGTTTCCCTCTAAGTTGGAACAACTCATCTTCTGAATCACGGATTTTTTTACTTGCTGCATTTAGCTTACTTTCGATTTCCGTCAATTCTGCTGTTTTGACTTCCCACACAGCCTTGGCCGACTCGATTTCTGTGACGGTCAAGCTTACATCGATTTCGGTCAATGTCTCTTTCAGCTTTAAAAACTCCTTCGCCGCTTCGCTTTGGGCAGCTAGAGGAGTCAGTTGGTCTTCTAATTCGTAAATGATATCTTGAACACGGCTTAGATTATCTTCTGTTTCAAATAATTTCTGCTCGGCTTTTTTCTTACGCTGCTTGTATTTCAACACACCCGCTGCTTCTTCAAAAATACCGCGGCGGTCCTCTGGTTTACTATTAAAAATCGCTTCGACTTTCCCTTGAGAGATAATTGAGAATGACTCTTTCCCTAATCCAGAGTCCATAAATAAATCATGAATATCTTTTAAGCGGCAGGCTTGTTTGTTGATGAAAAAATCACTCTCACCTGTCCGGCGAAACCGACGTGTTACACTGATTTCAGTAAAATCCAATGGTAAAAAATGATCACTATTATCCAATACAACCGTTACTTCAGCTATATTCAATGCTTTACGACCTTCTGATCCGGCAAAAATAATATCCGGCATCTTTCCGCCGCGAAGACTTTTTGCCGATTGTTCGCCTAAAACCCAGCGGATCGCTTCGGTGATGTTGCTTTTTCCACTGCCGTTTGGACCTACGACAGCAGTCACTCCATTTTCAAATTCTATAACGGTTCGATCCGCAAAGGATTTAAACCCTGCGATCTCAATTCGTTTTAAATACACGAATAATACGGCTCCTTCCAAGCTTACTCAGGATGTTTTTTCAGCGCTCGTTCAGCGGCATCCTGTTCTGCTAATTTCTTCGACTTTCCTTGTCCCGTTCCAATCAATTTTCCATCGACATACACTTCGATCGAAAAAATCCGATCATGTGCGGGCCCTTCTTCATTGACTAAACGATAGTCGATCGTTACATCTCCTTGACGTTGTAATACTTCTTGTAGATGTGTTTTATGATCCATCTCATGTGAAAAAGCACCAGCATCGATTTTTGGGAAAATCACTTCAGCAATAAATTTCTTCGCTGCGCCAACTTTTTGATCTAAGTATAATGCACCTAAAAAGGCTTCAAATAGATCACATAACAAGGCAGGACGTTGACGGCCGCCAGAATTTTCTTCTCCTTTTCCTAAAAGGATATATTGGTCGAAATGACATTCTTTTGCAAATTTCGATAAACTGTCTTCACGAACGATCGCTGCACGCATTTTCGTCAATTTGCCTTCCGGCATTTCTGGAAATTGCTGATACAAATATTGAGAGACTAATAGCTCCAATACTGCATCTCCTAAAAACTCTAATCGTTCATTGTCAGACAACTTTAAATAGCGATGCTCATTCACATAGGATGAATGCGTAAAAGCTTGTTCTAATAGGTTGACATCATGGAAAACAATGCCGTAACGTTCTTTTAGTTCGGTAGTTAACTGATTGTCCATTTTCTACATTCCTTTAAGTTTATTTACAACCTTCTCTATTATACTTTTTTTTCCAGTATTTTTAAATGGTTAGGGGAGATTTGCCGTAAATTCACACAAGGATTCATCAGATTCGAATGGTTTTTTCATCATTTTTTGGTTTCAAACAGCTTTTCTGGCATTTTTACGATAAAACATTCTGCCTCTCTTCTAGATAAAAAGAAACAGCGTGATAGGACCATCTAATCCTATCACGCTTTGTAGTCTAGCTAGCTGCCAAAAAACCGATTGATTTCGATCCGAGCTGCTTCCGGGGAATCTGAAGCATGGATGATGTTATGATAGCTATTATTACCATAATCTCCACGAATCGTCCCAGGTGCAGCTTCCAAACAATTGGTCGCTCCAATCATCTTTCTAACTGTCTTTATGACTGAATCCCCCTCTAGGATGAGGTAGACCACTTCAGAAGATGTCATATACGTTATCATATCTTCAAAGAAGTCAAATTTTTTCACATGGGCATAATGTTCCTCTGCTAAATCCCGAGTCATTATTCCCACTTTCAGTTGGCGGATAATCAACTGCTTTCTTTCAAAGCGCTGCAGGATTTCTCCCACTAATTTACGCTTCACTCCGTCCGGCTTGATAATGATCAATGTTTGTTCCATTCAACTTCCCTCCAAATAGTTACAACGCGATAATGAAAACGCTTAACAAAGAGATTACCACCACTCTTGGAATCTGTCTAGTATATAAGTAACAAAAAAGAGTAGAGGTTTGTTTGGAATAACTAGTACAAACGACTGAAAGAAGAACTGACTCGTTTCATCAGTTTTTCTTTCAGTCATTTTAATGATCTATCAGAACTTTACTGCAATTTATCCGCAGTCAACTCAAGTTTCGACCAATCCATTTTTTCACTGCTTAAAACTAGATTTTTCACACGATTACTTACTGGCATAATTGTGTAATAATTTGTTGTAGGGATAACAAAGGCTTCTTTTTTAGCATATTCTTGCCAATCATAGAACGCTTTTTTCCGTTCTTCCTCATCAAACGTTTTATCTGATTCCAGCGCTTTAAGCAACTTATCATTTTCCTCAGAAGCAAATCGAGTATAGTTAAACTCGGAATTTCTGCCATACAAACCTGTAGGAGCTGGATCGAGACCTGTCACCCACGCTGCATTATAGACATCGATTTCAGGGTCATCTTCTTGCAATTTTTTGTAAAAGGCCTGGGAATCCATTAGACGGCCGCCTGACAATTCAACTTTCAACCCGATTTTTTCCCATTCTTGAATCATGTAATCAGCTAGAGCTTGAGAAATCTCTTCATTTTTCCGACAAGCAAAATTAATAACCAGCTTTTCACCTTTTGGATCTTCACGAATACCATCATCATCCGTATCTTTATACCCAGCTTCGTCTAGTAATTCCTTGGCTTTTTCATGATCATACGTGTACCCTTTTTGATCCGGATTATGAACACTAGCGAAAAATGAAATAATCAAAGAGTTCGTTGTATCTCTCAATCCATGGTAAAATTTATCCGCTATTGCTTCTGTATTGATTGCATAGCCCATCGCCTGACGTAAATTTTTATTGGCCATTTTAGCATTTTCGTCATATGCAACAGCTGATTTTTCAGCATCCCATTTTCCCATTTTAAACCCTAAATACGTATATGCATTTTGGAGCTCTCCTAGTATTTGGTAACCATCTAAGTCTTTATACGTATCATAGCTATCTACTGGCATATCTTCTACTAAATCATACTCTTTAGACTTCATACTTTCGACTATGCTAGCCGTTGGTACGATCGTCTTAACAATTTTATCGATTTTAGGTTTGCCCCCATAATAATGTTCATTTGCTACAAAGGTAGCAGATTCACCTGAAACAAACTTATTCAGTTTAAAAGCACCTAATGTTACTGGATTTTTCCGTACTGGATCGCTTGTTTCCATATCTTTGACTGCAATCCCTTCAAATACGTGTTTAGGAGTAGCATTATTCCAAAGAACACCCCCAGCAAGCTTAATCGCTGGGTTCATTTCTGTATACGTGATTTCTACCGTACGTTCATCTACAGCTTTAATCCCAGAAATCTTATCCGTCTTTCCTTCATGATACTCTTTCATTCCAACGATTGTTTCCATCTTACTACCGTAACGGACGCCAGAATAATCTTTATGACCGATAATTTCGTATGGGAAAATCACATCATCCGTCGTTACAGCCTGACCGTCACTCCACTTAAGATCTTCACGTAAAATGATCCGTGCCTTTTTGTTGTCAACATCGATTTCAAAATCAGCTGGTCCGCCTTCAACCAATTTTCCTTCATCATCATATTTGATCAATGATTCAAAGGCGCCTTTCATGATTGTTGTATCCAAGCTATTTGAAGAAAAATTACTATCAAAAATACCAGGAAATTGTGTATCCGCAGCAATCGCTATTTTTAGTGTCCCTCCAGCTATGCCCTCATCTTCATTTTTTACTTCCTTAGCAAATTTCAATTCTTCTTTAGCTGTTTCTTTCTCTTCTTTCTTTCCTCCGCTGCCACATGCCGCCAGTCCTAATGATAGAACCAACAATAATGAGGCACACCCAATTAATTTCTTTTTCATACAATTTCCTCCTATTTTTCATTTTAGTTACCCTAAACGCTGTTTTGCATCAGCTGCTCGTTTGAACGCTTGCCCCACATAATTTATACTTAGCATCAATACTAAAATCAGGATTGATGCTGGCAACCAAACCCATTGTTTATTAACTAACACATCTCCACTACTTGCAAAACTAATCAACGTTCCAAGACTAGGAACATTCGCAGGTAGCCCAAATCCTAAAAATGTCAGTGTCGTTTCAATACCAATATTACCGGCAAAATTCATCGTCAGATTCGTAATAATCAACGAGCTTAAATTAGGCATAATTTCACGAAACATGATTTTGAAATCACTTGTTCCCATCGTTTTAGATGCATTTACATAATCTCGACGGCCTTCAGATAGTGTTTTACTTCTAAATAGACGAGCCTTGGCAACCCAGTAAAAAGCGCTCATTACGGCAATAAACGACCAGACATTGTACTTTGGAATAATCGTTATGAAAACGATAATGATCATCATCATTGGCAAAATCATTGTAAAATCAATGATTCGCATAATGATATTGTCAACCTTACCACTGTAATACCCTGAAATAATACCGATTCCCACACCAATAACCGAGGTGATAATCGTAATGGCAAATCCAATGACAATAGAATTTCTTGCCCCTATTAGTAATTGTCCTAAAACGTCTCGTCCACCTTCGTCCGCGCCCAAAAAGAAGGTTTCTCCCGGCGGCGTGTATTTCTCAAAAATATCGACCATCATTACCTTATTTTGATCGACTACAAGAGCACCTATAAATGTTACTGCGATAATAATGACTAAAATACCTAATGAAAAAAGAGCTAATTTATCTTTTTTAAACTCTCTCGCAATCATTTTCAATCCCAAAGCGGGTTCACTTACCTCTGGAGATAGCTGGGCTTCTACAATTTCTTCCATGGATTCATTATTCATCATCGTTCTCTATTCTCCTTTCATTGACTCACTGCACTCTGATCCTTGGATCGATGGTGCTCATGATAATATCGGATATAAGTGTTCCAAAGAGTGTCGCAAGTCCATAAATCAAAATAAGTGCTGTCACCACACTGTAATCCCTCTGAACAATCGATGTGATAAATAAATTTCCCATACCAGGAAAACCAAAAATACGTTCAATAACGACTGAGCCACCTAATAAACCAGTGATTTCATAACCTGCCATTGAGGCAATCGGTAATGATGCATTTCTAAAAATATGACGTGTAAATATTTTATTGGTGGGTACCCCTTTCGCTCGAGCTGTTCGCACAAAATCACTCGATTTCAAATCAATCACTTCACTACGCAGATACTGAATTGTAACGGCGGTCGCTAACAAAGCAGAAGTAATAGCTGGTAAGATCAAATGATAAAAGCGACTCCAAAAATACGCAAGTGTTCCAGGTTCTACATCAGGAGACACTGATCCAAGCGTTGGAAACCAACCAAGCCGATAACCGAAGAAAAAGAGAAGTACGAGAGCAAACACAAAACTTGGTATGGCAAAGCTAAAAAAATTATAAACAACGACAGCTTTATCAAATTTAGAATTTTGGTAGCGTCCCGAAAGAACACCTAAAGGCAAAGCGATTGCATACGTTAAGATCACTGTTAGTAAAGAAAGCCAAACTGTATTCATCGCTCGTTCACTAATCAAATTAGCTACAGGTATTTTGTATTGATAACTCGCACCGAAATCACCTTGAAACGCATTACCTAACCATCGAAAATATTGAACATACCAAGGATCATACAGACCGGCTTTTTCTCGCAACAGCTCAATTTGTGCTGGATCAGTTCCCGGCTGGATCAAACCCGAAAACGGATCGCCCGGCATCATTTTAGCAAGAACAAAAATCAAGACACTCAAAATCAAGATTTGAGGAATCATGAAAAGTATTCGTCGTAAAATTGTTTTCCACATTACTCTGCACCTCCATCTTTTAACGCCACTTGGTGTGTTGGACTGATTTTACGTAAATCATAAACACGGCCGTTTTCATCATAATATTCACTTTGACGAGCGATATATTCCTGTTCTACTTTGCGACGCTCCGCCTTGTGCGCTTCTCGATGTGCAACATCGATTTTAGGAATTGCAGACAGTAATCGCTTGGTGTAAATATGCTTTGGATCATTATAAATGTCTTCACGGGTACCGATTTCTACAAATCGGCCTTTATACATGATCGCAATATTGTCACACATATGTTTTACAACACCTAAGTCATGAGAGATAAACAAATAACTCAGCCCGTATTCTTCCTGAATATTTTTCATGAAATTCAATACCTGCGCTTGAACAGATAAATCTAATGCTGAAACTGGTTCATCCGCAATGATCAATTTGGGATTAGTCGCAACCGCACGCGCTACTCCCAGACGCTGTCTTTGACCGCCTGAAAATTCGTGCGGATATTTATATAATGCGTCTTCAGGTATTCCAACGATATCTAGTAATCCTTTGACTTTCTTTTTCTCTTCTTGATCACTTAAACGTTCAAAATTTCTGATTGGCTCTGAAATAATATCCAAAACTCGTTTCTTAGGATTTAAACTGGACATTGAATCCTGAAAGATCATTTGGACATCTTTGTTATATTTCATTGCTTTTCGTGTTCTCGCCTGTGTTACTTCCTTATTTTGATAAAGGATACTGCCGCTAGTGATTTTCTCCAAACCGATAATTGCTTTACCTGTTGTGGATTTTCCTGAACCAGATTCTCCAACCAAACCATAAGTCTTGCCTTTTTCGATAATAAAATCGACACCATCAACTGCTAAAACATGATCTGTCACCCGATTAAAGAAGCCGCTGCGAATAGGATAGTGAACTTTCAGATCTTTGATTTGAATAATTTCCGCCATTACATTTCCTCCTGTTCATCTCTAAATTTAAAATGCTGATAACAGGTGCAACGAACGAAATGATTTTCTTCAACCTCATGCAAAACAGGGGTTTCTTCATGCGCATCTTCCGGTATCCAAGGAATTCTGGAAGCAAAGCGACAACCTGTCCGCGGTAGTTTACTTAACGAAGGAACAACCCCTTCGATCACATGTAATTGACTATTTTCTGAATTTTCTTGTGGGATCGACTGTAGTAGTGAGCGAGTGTATGGGTGCTTTGGATTGTCAAATAGCTCTTTTGCAGAAGCCACTTCTACAAATTGTCCTGCATACATCACCGCAACTTTGTCCGCCATCTCCGCTACGACACCTAAGTCATGTGTAATCAAAATAATGCCAGAACCTGTTTCTTCTTGTAAATCTTTCAGAAGATCTAAAATTTGAGCCTGAATCGTCACATCTAATGCAGTTGTCGGCTCATCTGCAATAATGATTGCAGGTTTACATGCAATCGCGATTGCAATGATCACACGTTGACGCATACCGCCAGAAAGCTCATGAGGATATTGCTTTCCTACTCGCTCAGGATTAGGTATTCCAACCTGCACAAGCAATTCAAGCACTCGCGCTTGTTTTTGCTCTGCAGTCATATCCGTATGATATGTCAGACTCTCCTTGATTTGATCTTCGATCCGCATCAAAGGATTAAGTGCAGATAACGGATCTTGGAAAATCATGCCAATGTCATTTCCACGAATTTTGTTGTATAACTGCTCATTAAAGGTCGTCAAATTTAAATCTTTATACAGAATCTCTCCACTGACACGAGTATTATTCGCATCATGCAGCCCCATAATCGTTGTAGCTAAGGTGCTTTTCCCGCAGCCTGATTCACCGACGATCGCTAAAATTTCATTTGTCCCTAACTCAAATGACACATCATCCACTGCATCATAATATTCATCCTTTAAACGAAAACCAGTATGCAGATGCTGAACGTCTAATAGTTGATTTTCCTTACTCACATGTGTACACCCCTCTATATTTCATACTTTAAAATACCGATCAATAACATATGAAAGATTTTTTTAATCTTCCTGTAATCTTTTTAATCAATTGTATATAACTCTTAGTAGAAATGCAACATTTTGGTTAAAATAAGTAGTTCCACGACAAAAAAGAGAAGCAAAACGATTGATCGTCTTGCTTCTCTTTCATTTTTTAGTTCTTATAAGTGATTCATAATATAATCTACAGCGGCACCAACTGTTTCAATTTGCTCTGCGTCTTCATCTGAAATTTCTGTACCAAATTCATCTTCAAGCTCTAAAACAAATTCCATTACACTAATCGAATCTGCATTCAAGTCATCTTTAATGTTTAATTGATCTGTCACTTTTTCAGCTTCAATATCAAAGTGGTTTGAGATAATCTTCGCTACTTTTTCCAATACTTCTTCACGAGTCAACTGTGTTCACCTCCACTGTTTTTGAACAACGTTTTGCTTTTAGTGTTAAACGCTATGATACATTGTACTCACAAATGATCGATTTGTCCATCTTTTTTTGCAACTTTATTACAGAATGGTTGCATTCTGGTTGCGAACCCTCTTATTCTTTTGTTTCATAATAGCTTACAAGCTGCGGTACAACCTCTGTTTTCAGCATTGTATGAATTTGACGGATCGTATAACGAACTGCTTCCGGTCCGGTCGATCCATGCGTTTTGATGACGGGTGCTTTCAATCCGAAAAGTACTGCACCGCCATGTTTTGAATAGTCCATTTCACTTTTCATCCCACGCAAAGCATTCTTTAAGAGCAGTGCGCCCATTTTTCCTTTAACACCTTCAGCTAAAATAGACGTTTTCAACAAGCTCATCATGTTTAGTGCTGTTCCTTCGATCGATTTGAGCACCGCATTCCCTGTGAAACCATCAGTAACAACAACATCCGCAGCCCCACTCAATAAATCACGTGCTTCGACGTTGCCAATAAAATTGATCCCTTCTTCTTCTGAAAGCAACTCAAATGCCTTTTTCGTTAGCTCACTGCCTTTTGTGGCTTCTGTTCCATTGTTTAAAAGAGCTACACGGGGATTTTTCACATTTCTTACTTTTTCGGCATAAAAAGAGCCCAAAACTGCGTATTGTACTAAATGCTCCGGCTTATTATCAGCATTCGCTCCTAAATCCAGCATATCAAAGCCGCCATCCGCCTGACCCATTACAGGCAAGGTCGACATCAACCCAGGACGCTCAACATTTTTGATCCGTCCGACAATAAATAATCCCGCAGCTAGAAGTGCTCCTGTATTCCCTGCAGAAAAAATCGCATCTGCTTCACCATTTTTTACTGCCTGAGCAGCCAAAACCATCGATGCTGTTTTCTTTCGACGAATCGCCTTGACCGGTTCATCATCGCTACTGATTTTTTCATCCGTATGAACGATCGTGATATTCTTTTCATCTGTTACATATTTTTTAATTTCAGTTTCTTTCCCATAAAGTAAAAACTCAACATCAGGAAAATCCTGTTTAGCCAGCATAACACCTTCAACAATAGCCTGAGGTGCATGATCGCCTCCCATTGCGTCAACAGCAATCTTCATAAAATAGTCCCTCCTAGATAAGTACAGTAAGTAGTATAACATATAGAAAAGCGGAACAAAGCGTTTTACTCTCTTGAAAATTAGGAATCTGACACTGAAACGCTCTCTGTTTCATTGACAGATTATCTATTTTCCTTGAGAGTTGCTTTGTGTAGCTAGATCAAGAAAAGCGAAATGAGCCCGCTTAGTCTCGAAAGAAAAATAGAAAATGATGATTGAGACGTTCTTTGTCTCACTCCTCATTTATCTTTTTTCCGAGAGACTGGCTCATACAGCTGGATCACGAAAAGCGGAACGAGCCGCTTAGACCTTGAACAAATTAGGAAAATGATGGAAAGATGCTTTTTATCTTTTCAAAATTTTATCTATTTGTTGAAAGGTCTGGCTCGTGTAGCTAGATCACGAAAAGCAGTACAAGCCCATTTAGTCCTTAAACAAATTAAGAAAAAGACAAAAAGAAGCTCTCCATCTTTTCCTATTTTTTCTATCTATTGAAAAATCTGGTTTATTCCATTCAGCTCATTTATCAAAAAATCCTAATCAAAAAACTGTTGCTCCGCTTCATGAGGTTTGATTTTCTCAGCCGCTCCACGATACTCCGGCAGCAGCCACCACTGTTCTTTTTTCCAAATCGCACTTGCTTCCTGCCGTGCTACTTCCAGAATATTGAAATCTGTGACAATATCACCGACGGCAAATTGCGGAATCCCAGATTGTCTCGCACCGAATACTTCTCCCGGACCACGCAATTCTAAATCTTTTTCACTTAATACAAAACCATTATTCGTTTCCGTCATGATTTTCATTCGCTCAACGCCCATTTCATTCTTAGGATTGGCGACTAAAATACAGTAGGATGCATCCGAGCCACGACCAACACGACCACGCAGCTGATGCAGCTGCGCTAAACCAAAACGATCTGCGTCCATGATCAACATGACCGTAGCATTTGGGACATTGACGCCGACTTCGATTACTGTCGTGGAAACGAGAATCTGCAGATTATTCTCTTTGAACTCCTGCATGATCTCATCTTTTTCTTGGTTCTTCATTTTCCCATGAAGCAAGCCAACTTGATAGTCAGGATTGAAAAAAGCAGACATGTGTTCAAAAATCTCTGTTGCATTCTTGACGTCCAGTGCCTCAGATTCTTCGATCAAAGGACAAATGACATATGCTTGATGACCGCGCGCGAGTTCTTTTTGCATCCATTCCAATACCGTATCTAACTGTGGCGGGCGGATCCAACGTGTTTCGATCGGGATTCGTCCAGCAGGCATTTCATCGATGATCGACACATCCATTTCCCCAAAAGCTGTGATAGCCAACGTTCTAGGGATAGGTGTCGCTGTCATAAATAGAACATCCGGCTTCAATCCCTTTTCTCTAAGTATCCGCCGTTGATTTACACCAAAACGATGCTGCTCATCTGTGATCACTAGTCCTAAACGATGAAAAATAACATCTTCTTGAATCAATGCATGTGTGCCAATGATGATGTCGATTTCTCCTGATGCCAGTTGTGCTAAAATGTCACGTCGTTCCTTTGTTTTCGTCGAACCTGTCAATAAAGCTGTACGTACCTCCAAAGGATCGTATAGTTGTTGGAGACTTTCCATATGCTGCTGAGCTAAAATTTCGGTCGGCACCATCAGTGCGCCTTGAAAACCAGCTGTCATTGTTGCATACAAAGCAATCGCCGCAACGACTGTTTTCCCGCTTCCTACATCTCCTTGAAGCAAACGCTGCATATGGTTGGCACTCATCAAGTCTCGGCAAATCTCATTTGTCACTTTCTTTTGTGCCGCAGTCAATTCAAATGGTAATTTTTTTGTAAATTCCTTTAAACGTTCAACATCATATTGAATACTTAACCCGTTCTTCTCTGCTTTCTCCTGCCGTTTCAACCCTTGCATTTTTAACTGAAAGAAGAAAAACTCTTCAAAAACGACTCGACGCTTAGCTTGATGACTTTCCTCTGGATCACGCGGAAAATGCATCGCAAAAATCGCTTCTTTTCTTGAAATCAGGCGATATTTTTCTAACAATTCTTCTGGTAAAATTTCCTGGATCAGTTCTCCATAGCTATCAAAACCAGCACGAATAAGCTGGATCAAACTGCTTTGCCGGACCTTTTTGTTCACATGATAAATCGGCGCAAAATCTTCCCCTTCATTTTTCGCAGCTAAGATCTTCATGCCATTCAATGACTTTCTTTTTGCATCCCATTTTCCATAGACTGCAATCTCTTCTGACATTACGATTTTGTCTTTTAAGTATGGCTGATTAAAAAAGGAAACATTGATCACCGCATGGTCCTGCATCATCCGGAACATCAGTCGGCTCTTTTTGTACCCATATCGGCTAACAACAGGTTCAGAAACAACGAGGCCTTTAAGCGTCACTTTTTCTTGATCCTGAATGTCATTTAACTCTTTTTCCTGAATGTCTTCATAGCGAAAAGGATAGTAAGTCAGCAGATCTTCGATCGTTTGGATCCCCAGCTCTTTCAAATTCTCGGCACGCTTTGGTCCTACACCCGATAAGACACTGATGTCATCTGATAAATCCACTTACGCCCCTCCTCTCATCTTTAAAATACGAAATTTTTCTTCATTGATATTAATATAGCATTTTTATTCCTGTAAAAAAAGGGACTGAGACATAACTCTACGAGTTACAACCCAGTCCCTTTAAAATGAATGAATGACGGAAGCAGACGTAACTACTTCGCTGCGCTTCGATCATATCAGCTAACGCATCCAGCTTCACTATTGTTCAAACAACAAAGTGAAACGAACAAAATTCTAAGTGCTAAAGCACTACGAGTCGAACATTTCTGTCCCGTCTTCTTATAGATTTCTTGATTATTCAGCTGAAAACAAGTATGGATAAACCGGCTGTCCGCCTTCGTGAAGTTCTGTTTCCAAATCTTCAAATTCAACAGTCAACGCTTCTGCAAATTGCTCAGCTTCCTTCATTGTTCCGCCTTCACCGACAATGATCGTGACGATTTCAGTATCTTCGTCGATCATACATTTTAGCGTATCCAATGAAGCTTTAGCCATATCTGGCTCGGAAACGACGATTTTTCCATCGATCATTCCTAGGTAGTCATCTTTTTTGATCTCAACGTTATCGATCGTTGTATCACGTACAGCTGTCGTAACTTGACCACTGACAACACTTTCGATCATTTCTGTCATCGTTGCTTTATTCTCTTCAAGAGATTGTTGATCATTGAAAGCAAGCATCGCTGTCATTCCTTGAGAAATTGTCTTCGTAGGGACAACGGCTACAGGAATATCAGCTACTTCAGCTGCCTGATCGGCTGCCATGAAGATATTTTTATTATTTGGTAAAATAATCACTTGATCAGCATTGACTTCTTTCACTGCTTTCAAGATATCTTCTGTACTTGGGTTCATTGTTTGACCACCGCTGATGATGTAGCTTGCTCCAAGGCTGCGGAATAATTCCTGAACGCCTTCTCCAGCTGCGATCGCAATTACCGCATAAGGAACACGTGCTTTTGGCGCAGCTGCAGCTTGTGCATCATGCTCAACCAATGTTTCATGTTGTAAACGCATATTATCAACTTTGATTTTAACTAATGATCCGAATTTTTGTCCGTAGTTCATAACTTCACCAGGATGTTCTGTATGAACATGAACTTTGATGATTTCATCGTCGTTGACAACCAGTAAAGAATCGCCTAGTTCGTTCAGGTAATTTCTGAATGTGTCATAGTCGAAATCACTATCTACAGTTGGACCTTCACCGATTTGTACCATGATCTCTGTACAATAACCAAACTTGATATCTTCTGTGGCAACGTGTCCACTAACCCCACGATGATGTTCAGCATTGACCATTTCATCCATTTCGCCTGGTGTTGGTTCATATACTTCTGTAGCTAAAAAGTTACCAGATAATGCTTCTAAAAAGCCTTCATAGATAAATAGTAACCCTTGACCTCCACTGTCTACAACACCCACTTCTTTTAACACAGGTAAAAGATCTGGTGTTTTAGCTAACGCGCGTTTAGCACCTTTAACAACAGCTTCCATCACTTCAATACAATCATCTGTTTCTTTTGCCTTACGTTCACCTGAACGGGCAGCTTCACGAGAAACAGTCAAAATTGTTCCTTCTACAGGTTTCATTACAGCTTTATAAGCAGTTTCTACTCCATGAGTAAACGCTGCGGCTAAGTCTTGTGCATTCAGCGTAACAACGTCTGGAATTTGTTTAGAAAAACCACGGAATAATTGCGATAAAATAACCCCAGAGTTTCCTCTAGCGCCCATCAATAATCCTTTTGAAAGGACTGTTGTTAGTTCTCCAACTTTTTCAGAACGAGAATCTGCTACAGCTTTTGCTCCACTTGTCATGGATAAATTCATATTTGTTCCTGTATCACCATCCGGCACAGGGAAAACATTCAATGAGTTGACATACTCTGCATTGACATGCAGACGACTCGCACCAGCCTGAACCATTTCTTGGAACTGACTTGCACTGATTTCTGTTACATTCACCTAAAAATCCTCCTTTAGATTGCTGCTAATAGACGAAAAGTATTTCTTCTATTTAACAGTCGGCTGCCTAGTCAGGCAACACACGAACACCTTGTACAAAAACGTTGACAGAATTAGCAGTGACACCAAGTAATGTCTCAAGGTTGTATTTGACTTTTTCTTGTACATTTCGAGAAACTTCTGAAATCTTTGTTCCATAACTTACGATTGTATATACGTCGACCGCTACGCCATTTTCTTCTTGACGTACGACTACACCTTTAGAGAAATTCTCTTTGCGCAAAATGCCATTTAAATTATCTTTGATTTGGTTTTTACTAGCCATCCCGACGATTCCGTAGATATCTGTCGCAGCTCCGCCAACTACAGTAGCGATAACCTCATTGGTAATCTCAATGGTGCCTGCTGGTGTTTTTATTTTTACAGCCATTGATGAAAGCCTCCTTAAAGAGCATAATTGCCCTATTTTCTTCTATAATATTTTAACATAGCAACCTCTCAATGAAAAGGAAGTTAATTAGAATATTATAGAGTGTCTCACCATATTCGCCAATATTTGTATAATTTACATTGTTTACGGTAAATTGTCAATTACACAAAAAATACAAGAACTGACTCTACTCATCAGATCTTGTATTTACATTTTTATAAATTTTTCATTGCTCTCACGGACACTAAACATTCTTCACCATTACTCATCTTGACGATCCGCTCACTTTTTATAACTTTATTGATATGATTCCGATTGATCAAATAGGATTTATGACAGCGGTAAAAGTCGGTACATTGTTCTTCGATATCTTTTAAAGAACCATAAAATTCAATCTCTCCATTTTCCAAATGGAGAACGATTTTATGAGAGGCAGAAGAAGATTCAAAAAAAATGATTTCTCCCATATCCACAGAACGAATCGTGTCACCATCCTTGAGCTTAAATAATCTTTTTTGGTTGCCTCGCTCATTAGTCACCCGTTCGTGGGCTAATTGGATATTTTCACAAATTTTTCGCTGAAGATCATCTTTATTATCCTTGATGATGTAATCCATAGCCTCGACTTTATACGTAAAAGTCAGATATGATAGTTCCCCATGCGTAGTAACAAAAACAATTTTGCCTAAATCGTCATACTTTCTGATTTCAGCTGCTAGTGTTAATCCTGACATCTCATGCTGTAGATCAACATCCAAAAAATACAGACCGATGATCTTAGGATTACTTTTGACAAACTCGATTACTTCTAAGGGATTCCCTGTAGAAAATGCCAATTCCATATCCAGACTTTCCATCATTATATAATTTTTGACATACATCTCAATCGTTTGGCGTTGCCGCCAGTCATCCTCACAAATAATAACAGATATCACTTTACTCACACCCTTTCACTATGTTCTATTGTTAATTTTTGTGTAAACATTCCATCACTGATGGACGTAGCCAGCCGAACATTTTTCAAGGTTCGAATCAGCTCTTGAACATTGCTCAATCCCTCTCCTCTGCCGGCACCTTTTAGTGAAAATCCTCTTTGCTTGAGTATATGAAACTTAGGTAAATCTGATCTACAAGAATTTTGGATGATGATATGAACAGCCGATACATCTTTGTAGACTGCCACTGCAAGCTTACCTTCACCTAAAAATTCAAGTTCTTCTATAGAATTATCTAAAAAGATACCTAAGATTCTAACTAAGGAAATTGAGTCGATCGATAATTCTTCTATGATTCCATTCACTTCCAGCTGTGTATCAATTCCTTTTTCCTGCATTGAAATCAATTTAGAGGCAAGGATACTTTTTACTTCTCTAACTCTGATATTCCCGATCGCTTCCAGCTTGAAATCATTTTGATCAATAAGTGTCGAAGTCTTTTTTATTTTGTTAAAATAGTAATCACTAAGACCTTCATAATCCCTGTCTACAATAAAATCTTCTAACGAATTCAGTATATTTTTATAATCATGTCGAAATTTCCGGATTTCCTTGTATTGATTTTCCATTACCTCCATGTACCGTTGATTTTCTAAATATTCTCTTTCTTTTTGTTGCGTATCATATTTATTTTTCAGTGAGCTGATATACATAAAAAAAGAGACCAATGAAGCGGCTAAATATAATAGGAAGAAGATCAAATTGACGGTTACGATTTCATTATTATTTCCTAGATAAACACCGAAAAAAATACTCACATAGTATATGATCATCGTGACTATTCCAATCACATGAATCAACGGAGCACTTTCGTTAATGACAGGAAATTTTTCTCCTAGCCTTTTTGCCTCTTTAGCAATCATGAATGTGATGACTACAGACAGCAACAAGCTAAGCACTACTTGTATAAACATATTTAAATTCCCAGAAGAGCTCATTTCTGTACCGAATATATTTTTTCTTATAATTGATACACAATGATCACTTATAACTGAAATAATAACTACATAAGAATTCACACCTAGCACCTGAATAAGATTTTTAGAAATAAAATGGTAGCCTAAGATCGTTATACAAAAAAACATAAATATGATGCCGTAAACACCTAGAATAGAGAATACTTTTCCATTCAGGATAGTAACAATTACTAAGCTTAGGATTTCAGAAAAACTAATCTTTTTATTAAGCATCAGTAATTTGAAGTTTATGTAGTTAAAAATCACCTGTAACATCGCCATAACATTACTTATAATAAAGATGAATTCCAATACATTAGAGCCTCCTTACATTTCTATTAGTAAAAAAATTATATACTCTAATAAACTGTAAAGCAAGTATTCTTCAAAAATCAAAGAGAGCCTGAAACAAAACTAAACATCAGTTTGTTCCAGACTCTAATTCCGAATAAATATGTCTCGGCCTTTTTTTAGTTCGATTCACTTTCTTTGATCAAAAGGTCAGGAACTTCAGGCTCGTCATAAAAGAAACTACAACACATTGCAATATTCATTGTTCCATAATTTCTAAAAAACCTTACCAAAAATGCTTTCATAATTTATCTACTCCTTTAAATTTATTTGGTATAACATACATACTGGCAAAAAACATCCCTAAAACAATCAAATTTTCAGTTAGTGCAGATGCTGTAATCAAATATAGACCATTCAGCACGCCCCAACTGACTATAGATTTAACTCGCAACGCCTTCTTCCGATTCGATTTTGATAATTTGTTTTTGTCGGTAACACCTGGAGAGAATTTTAGCAATACGACTAGCGATAGTAGTCGTATGTAAAATAATAGATAGGTAGGAATCAAGATCCCACTTTGGCAGAGCACTGGTAACCCTACAAATTAAAGCAAGCTGCTTGATACACATCCTAAACTCGTCTTCGCATGTTTCCCATAGGAAAAAGTTCTTATCAAAAGAAAACTTGCGTGAAAAATAGAAGTAGCAATAGCGACCTTAAAAAGGAGAGCCGCCGTATATACAATCAAGAACTTTGTTATATTGATAACAAACGCTTCTAATCCTAACTTGCATTTTAGAAAATCGATTTGATCCATTTCTTCTTTAATGATCAAGTTCAATATTCTTTGACTCACTGTTCGTTCAATATTCCATAAATTCCATATATTCGCCATATCCTCTCCTCCTTCGATACTATAATTTTATCAAGTGTTGATCACGACAAACGTTTTTTGCCTAAATTAGCTTAAACAGATCATAATTGTCAGAATATTCTTTCTTGTTCGCCTAAACGTTTATTTATTTTACTCAAGTGTCGACAGACTAAAATGCTTTGATTTTTAAACCCCAAATGAGAATGACACACAATGCTTCGATTTTTGTAGAGGCTACCTAAAATCTGAAAAAACACTATAAAAAAAAGCTGTTTCTTCAGCAATTTCCTAAAAACCGCGCAATGCATAAAACACATTGAGCAGTTTTTAGTTTAATTACTCAGATCCAAACGATTTTTATTACACTTTATTTTCCCCTGAGAATACTAATAGCCTAAATCTGTTTCAAGCATTCGCACAATCCTCATTCCTTCTAGCGTAGTTACAGGAATTTTCTCCCTTTTGACCTCTCGGTAACTTTGTCCGAAGAATGTCAATATATTTTGAATTTCCTCTACATATTTGTCTACAGCAATAGAGGCTAGGTCTTTTTTCAAGAACATCACATATGTTTTACTGGTATCTAATAGTCGGTGTTCTTTATCAAAAACCAAAATATTATTGGAATATGGGTCTTTTTTATAGAGACGATCTTCTAATAATAAAAATATTTGCCAGGTATTTTTTTCAACAGCTTTCTGCTTCATTTCATCTAGACATTTAAAAATAGCATAAAACAAGACTTCTTCTCCATTGGCTGTTTGAATCATTTCTAACGTCTTATAGGGAATGATCGCGACTGGCTTTTTTTTATAGTTATCGGGCATAATACTTTCCTGATTTAAACGCTCTTTTGAATACATTGGTAAGTTTATCTCCGCTATAGATAAATACTCCGCCTTGATAAACACTTTTTCCTAGAAGCGCTAAAATCACAGTAAATGCTATATTGATGCCCATTGCCAGAATGAATGCATTTAGAGATGCATCTCCAAGCATATACCGAGCATACATTACGATTGGTGATAAAAACGGCACATATGATGAAATGATAATGGCTTGGTTACTTCCAGATCCTGTCGCCAGAATAACTACCATAAACAAAGCAATGAATAAAGGGATGATCAAGATATACATCAATTGCTGAACCTCTTGAACAGATGAAACCACTGAACCTAGAATAGCCGCGGCAACAGAATAAATCAAATAGCCTAGAACAAAGCAAACAATAGCTAAAATGATTGCTTGACTGTTCTTGCCTTCATTCAAGAATTTAAACAGTCCTGTACTATCCCCAAAGATTTTATAGGATGCATAGGCAGCAGCCCCGACCGATGCTGCCTGGGTCATTCCCACCAAACCTATGCCAATGATTTTACCTGTTAAATGCTGAACGGGCGTAATCGTTGTTAATAAAATTTCCATTACTCTTGAACTTTTCTCTACTGCGATATCTTGTGCGACCATAGTAGAAAAAAGCATAACCGCAATGTATAGAATAAATCCTACAATATAGACTAACAATAAAGTCTGCCCAGAGTCATCTTGGTTTCCAGCTAAGGATTCTAAGGATAAACTTGTACTTTCATTCAGAAATTGCTGCTGTGTATCATCAAGATTTAATCGATATAGTTTAATTGATTGATTAACGGCAGTTACAATGCTTTGCAGTTGTTCAGAAATATTATGTTGAAGGGCTCCCTCGTAATAAATTTTCCCTTGATATAGGCCCGCGTTGTTCTTCTCAAGTTTTAAAATAGTTTTACTCTCTGTCTCCTTCAGTTCTTTCTTAGCGTCTGCTAAGCTTTGTCCACCGTTGACAAAGTTCAACTCGGCTCCTTTACCGATTTCTTTCAATGTCGTAACGATTTCTTTGTCATTTGAGGCAACAAGTATGGTCTCTTTACTCGGTTCAGCTCTTTTAAAAATCCCTTCATAATTCATGCCAAAAAATGTGCCCAGCACCAAAACCAACAGCATGACAATGAATACTTTTGATGTGACTTTTTGTTTGTATGTTTCTAAAATGATCGTTAGCGTATTTTTCATTTTTACTCACCTACTCTTTCTAGAAAAATATCGTTTAATGACACAGGCTCAATTCTGAATTGTTGAATATTTTCAGATTGAAAAATAAATTTCTGAATTTTTTTTGCACTAAATTCATCTTGTGCATAAAATGAAACAACATTATTTTTTTCTTTATAAGAAGCTATTTCAAATTCTCGTTTGAGTGCCTCTCTTTCAAAATCAGCCTGCACAATGACTTTTCTCTTATCTGTTCCATTCTTGATCTCCTGTAAATTTCCTTTTAACAGAACTTCTCCCTTTTTGATCATACAAATATTTTCACAGATTTCCTCTACATTCGCCATTTGATGGGAACTAAAAATAATCGTTGAGCCTTTTTCTTTTAAAAAGAGAATGGCTTCTTTTAATTGATTCGCATTGATTGGGTCTAAACCAGAAAATGGTTCATCTAAAATAACTAATTCTGGACTGTGGATGATCGAAGCGATGAATTGAATTTTTTGCTGGTTTCCTTTTGATAACTCGCTGATTTTCCGGTCGATGTTCTCTTTTATATCAAAAAAATCAAGCCAAAACGCTATGCTTTTTTCGATTCCTCTTTTATTCATTTTATGAAGTTTGCCAAAGAAGGTCAGTTGCTGTTTTACCGTTCTTTTAGGATATAGTCCACGCTCTTCTGGAAGATACCCGACTTTTGCGGCATCGAAACGGTCGATTTTACGGCCCTTCCATGTAATTTCTCCTGAATCAGGTGTGTAAATTCCCAAAATATGTCGAAAAATAGTTGTTTTTCCGGCTCCATTCGCTCCTAAAAAGCCGTAAATTTCTCCTTCTGGAATAGTTAAATCGACTCCTTTTATAATGTCTCGCTCATTCATTCTTTTTTTTAGTTTTTTGATTTCTAAACTCATCTTTTCTTCCTCCTTCTTTTAAACAATCGTATAACCGTAATCTACAATGATGTTTTGCCCTCTAATAGCTTTACTGCGGTCCGATAGTAGAAAATCGATGGTTCCCACAACGTCTTCTAGCTGAACAAATTTTTTCAATGGTATTTTCTTTAATAATTTTTTTCCTTCAAAAGATTCTGTCAACAGCTGTTTATTACTCTGATTCAAAATATAGGACGGCGAAACGACGTTCACCTTGATATCTTTTTCTTTATCCTTTTCAAAATCCAAAGTCAAATTTTTAGCTAATTGAATCAATGCTGCTTTAGATGGTCCATAATCGATCCTCTGTTCATGTCCAACAACACCATTTTGAGAACCGATCAAAACGATCGCCACTTGCTCTTTAAACAACGGATAAAATTCTTTGATCATGAATACAATGGATTTTAGATTCACAGAAAATGTATGATCCCACATTTCTTCATCAATACTATAGAAACTTTGAATCGGGTTAATCCCTACTGAAAATAACAAGCCATCCAATTTGACCCTTTCTTGTTCAAGCGCTTGTTTTATTTTACGAATGCTTTTTAGATCGGTTACATCTGCAACAAATTCCTTTTTCATAAAATCTGTACAGATAGTATTTTTTACTTTATCGATTCCCCAAAAATGATAGTTGTCTTTATTTTCTTCTATATAGGATTGACCTAAATAGCCGGCAGATCCGATAACCAATAAATTTTTCATACTTCGGCTCCTTTCTTTCTTCGTTTAGAGAAACAACTGTACCAACTGTATCACTCCCGTTAGAATGATATAGAAAATAACACTAACATTCACTAAAGACAACAGAATTTCTGATCGTTTGATGTCCTTCTTTTCTCTTTTGAGCCAAGATTTAAACGAGCTCATATAGTCCTGAGAATCAATTAGCAGATTAATGATCCAATAACCATCTGTCTTTATAAAAGGAACCAGATTGATCAAAATATTCAAGACATTCAAAAAAAACAACAAAGTTAATATGCGTGAAGAAACACAGAGCATCAGTAAACAGATGATTCCACTGATCATCAGCTGAATTTGCACACCGGCCAGCATGATTTTCAGCTGTTTTTTCTTTGACAGCTGATCCATAAAATTTACATTCGTATAAAACATGAATAAGAAAAAATATCTTAATAAAAAGCCAAAGCGAAACTGATCCGAACGAATATATTTCTGATAATAATAATAATGTCCGAGCTCATGGATCATCGTGATCATCAATTGACTGATATACACGATCACCAACACTTTCCAATCGATTCGTTCCATCTCTGTAAAATAGTCCGCGAGTCCTCTTTGAAAAAATAGCGGTAAAAGAAGAATACCTAGTCCGGTCAAGATCAATCGGATCGTTGTTACAGCGGGTGCATCCATAAATTTTAAAAATACTGAAAAAAATGTTTTAGAAATAGAAAAACCTTTCAATTTGAACTCTAGTAATTTTCTTTTTCCTGCACCAAAAATGAATTTATCAATAGCAGGATCATTTGTATTATTTCCCGGCTCATACTCTCTTAAATAGTCAATCATTTCACTTGTCGATTGGACCATTCGTTCATTGTTTGTATTAAAGATATATACCTCTTCGTCACATTCTATATAGTCAAAAAGAACTTGCTCAACCTTTAAATGACGCACATCAAGCATACGATTTCACCGCCTTAGCTATACGTTTTAAAATCTGCTGCATCTTTTTATGATCTGTATAAAATGATGGCATCAGCGTAAGCCCATTATCTTCCACAGAATTGAAATATTGATAACACAATATTCCAGCCTGCTCTAATGACTGCATGATCAAAGACAGCGCTTGTGGATCATCTATCGGCACTGCAAACATACAGCCGATTCCTCTAACAGAGATGCCATTAAAGCTCATTTCAGCTAAAATAAGTTCATTTAGTTTTTGGATATTTTTAGCAATCTCTGCTTCATGCTGCTGATAGTAACATAACGTTTCATGTGCACTGATCACACCAAGCAAGTTACCATTTTGTGTAGAAAAATGCTCTGGCTCTTCTTTTTTCAATTTACACACAATGTCATTAGACACCAAGACCGCACCAAATGGTAATATCCCATTATTGATTCCTTTACTGAGATTTATCATATCTGGTTTAAAATCTAAATAGTGAAAATAAAATGGTTTCCCAGTCCGATAAAAGCCCGTTGCTACTTCATCAAAAATCACTGTGATCATATATTTTTGGAGTAATCTTCCCAGTTTATTCAAAAAACGAATCGAAGACATTTTTACTCCTGCAGAACCTAAGATAGGTTCAATGATCATTGCACCGTACTCCCGATGATGCTGTTCAATATGTTCAAAAAAGGCTTTCTCTTCTAGATCATTCTCTGGTAATTTCATAAATTCCATATTACTCAATTTAGGCGAATAAACTTCTGTTACTTCTTGATCTAATCCGCTGATTGACATGCCGCCCCAAAAAGTCCCATGATATCCTTGAGAAAAAGCTAATGTTTTTTTCTTTCCTTTGTTGATTTGTCGCGATAATTTTAATGTTAATTCTGTGCACTCAGAGCCGCTATTTGTATAAATGATTTGTGGATATGTTCCTTCTTTATCAACAAATGTGGAAAGTCCCACCGCATATTCTTGATAAAGCGGATGATGAAAGGAATGGATATCCAAGTAGGTTAACTTTTTTAATAGCTGATCTGTGAATCGTCGGCTGATTGCTGCATGCAATTCCTTTTTATAGCCTAAATTGACATTCCATAAACCACTTCTTAAATCTACAAATCTCTTTTGTTCTCCGTCAAATACATACTCCTCTTCTGCTCGTACAATAGTGATTTTATTGTCGTTGACGGTTGTAATATCGCCCATTGGGACTAGATAATCATACCTCATTTTTTTGCACCTCCATCATGACGTAATCAGGTCGATTTTTTATGATGTTTGCCATACAGCCAACCTCTTCACTTAAGCGCTTGATTTGATCGATGGTATAGATATTTTTTACTGAGTATCCTAGTTTTTTACTGCCGTCAGCTGTTTTCGTGTAAATATTATAGATAAACTTTTTCCCTTGAACAAAGTTTCCAGACATAAATAACTGATTTTTGATTTTATCGATAGAAACCGCTCCGTCTAACTTATCGATCTGATTTGGATTGATGAAGTCAAAGATGATCTTGCCATCACTAGCTAACACTTTTTTTGCTTCATATAAAAAATTTGTAAAGCATTGCTCATCAAACAATGAAACAGATGTGGCCGGAATAATAATGTAACGATACTTTGAAACATGATCGAACTGGGCCACATTTTCAATGCCTCCAACATACACACGGGATTTTTCTTCTTCACTCAAAAATGCCAGCATTGCCTGTTCTGGTTCGATCCCGTAGATATCGATTCCCCTCTGCAGCAAGGGCTTCATGACACGACCATTTCCTGTTCCTATTTCCAATACTCGATCACCTTTAGAAAAAATAGTTAAATAGTATTCAATATCTCCACTTATGGATTCATGCGCCACTGCTTCATAGTATTCTGCAAATTCAGCTTCTTTATAGATATTATCTGTAATATCTATTTGGTTTTTATTTTTCAACTTCTCTTTAAATGTTCCGAAAAAGACAGTCTCCTCTTTATACACTGAGCATCAACTCCTTTTGTTCTTCAATTACTGTATCTGTGATTTCTCCATTTTTACTTTTAGCTAGTTCAATGCATTCTTTGATTTGAGCTTCGAAGATTTCTACAAATAACTGATTGACCTCAAACGTTCGATTACTAGGTACGTGTAGCGCAAAGTAAGTATCGCTTGCAGAAAAAACTATCCATTCACTCGGGTAATTCTCTAGCTGGATGGAATCAAATCGATGTTTATTGAATGGCGTAATAAATGTTAGATGCATATCTTCCAATGATTTAGCGATGCTTACTAATAATGGATAAACTTCATAAAGTCCGTTCTTTTTATTTTTATGACTCAATCTACTGTTTGCTAATTCAATTTCTGAAAATGTAGAGTTAATTAGAGACGATAACTTGCTCGTTCTTTGATAATCTAAGTAGATTCCATCAGTATAGATAAATAGCCTGCGTTCTAATCCGAGTGACAGCATTTGAGCATAATCAATGATTCCATTTTTCCGTTCTTGCCAAGCGATAGTTCCATTTTCCTGAAAATTTTCTAATTGCTTTAGTAACTCTTTTTCGGAACATTCTTCTAATTCACTTTCTTTGCTAAAGGTTTGCAAAGAATCTTTAAATGTAATAATACTTGGGATTTCACTGCTCCAATCTTTTTCCAATTCGTCGATATACAATCCATGATTGATTGCGCAATTGAGATACACTGATGAATGAAGATGCTCTACATCCGACAATTGTTCAAAGTAAATATGTTTAATTATATTTTTTCTAAATATTCTCGGATAGATTCCTGTAAAGAGTGCCATTAAACCATTTTTTAAAATTAGTTCCGATGAATCACTTTTCTTTTCGTAATTCTGTAGTTTGGTTCGATCAACGTATTGATCCGCAAAGTTGCCTCCATCTTCTATAGAAATAGAATGAAATCTAGTTGACTCACTGAATGTGTTCAAAAAAGAAATGATTTTAGGTACTCGTTTTGACTTAGAAAAGTTGACAAAGATATAGTCCGTGTACTCTTGAAACTCTGTATATTCTAATAAGTCCAAAAAAGTGTTTGTATCAAAATCATACGTATCAAGACTCAATTCTTCTATAGAAACATCTTCTTTCACAATATCTGACAGTGCTGCATCTTCAACATTTCTTAAAACATGATTACTTTCTTCTACTAAGGTTATTCCAATCATTTCGACCACTCCTTTTATTTAACTGACCTAATTATAGCGACGCAATATGCGCTATTGACATTTTCTCTTAAGTCCTTAAATTTTTGTCCGCACTGTTTTTTCAGACGTTCATGAATGCTTAAACGTATAAGAAAGATCAATTTCAAACGAATAAGGGAAGGAAAAATGAGTTAAAGAAAAAGAAGAAATTATTCTCCAATTCCTCCTATACTTTAAGTGTGCACAACAAAAAAATATTTAGGAAAAGAGGAAACAAGATGAACAAGATTGAATTTAAAGAAACAGAAAGCAAAGTAGTAAATGGTTTTTGGCAAGGTGTGGGCGTTGGAATTGGTATTGGTGTCGTTGTCGCATTGACATAGGAGGAAAAACAGATGAACAAAATCAAGTTTGAAGAAACAAATAGTAAGGTATTGAATGGTTTTTGGCAGGGTGTTGCTGGTGGAACAGTCGTTGGAGTAGTGATTGGTTCTATCGTTGTTTTAACTTAATAGATAGCCGCATTAATTGATCAGGAGGTGAGTCAACATGAGATGGATTTTTCCTATTTCAATTATCGTTCCGCCAATTTGGCGGTTTTAAAAAGGAAACACGCTGTCATCAGCAAAAAAATTCACATTATAATAGGAGTATCTTAAAATGACAAACATTCACTTTAAAGAGATTACTACAAAAACACTTAATGGCGATGGACTACTCTTATGGGGCGGTTTATCCGGACTCGGACTAGGTTTTGCTACTGGAGCAGCTATAGCGATATTGACCTAATAGCCAATGAAGAAAAGAGGAACGATATGTATTTTAAAGAAAAGGAACTGAAACGATTGACGAGTAATTATGGAGATTACCTTGGGATTTACTTAACAGCTCTAGGTGTAGGTTTTGGCATTGGCATAGCACTTACGTAACCATAAAAGAGGGAGGTTTTCTAGCAATGAATCGAAAAGAAATAAATTTTGTCAGTCTATTTCTACTTCTTTTAGGAATTGGCGTACTTCTTATCAGCCTATTGGAACATCGGATCATTTTCGTTTGCTCTGGAATCATGCTTCTCTCTTTAAGTATCGCAATCAGGTCTTATTTACTCAAAAAATAAAGAGGCTACATTAGAAAGGAGCAAAACATTATGAAATGGGCTATATATCCTATTTCCATCATTCCGCCAATTTGGTTTTGGAAATTCTAAGCATTTTCTATATAAAACATTACAATTAATAGGTGAAAGGAAGGTATAGTGATGAAATTAATCAAATTTGTAGAGGTAGATCAAAAAACATTGAATTCACACGGCACTGATTTTTGGACTGGTGTTGGGATTGGTGCTGGCGTTATTGCAGCTGGTGCCGGCTTAGCCGTTGTGTTGACTTAATCGATTAGGAGGAAACATATATGAAAGCAATCAAAATGACTGAATGTACCGTTAAAAATCTAAATTGCGGCTGGTGTATGGGTGCTGGAGCACTTGTTGGAGCTGGCGCAGCTGTTGGGGTCGCAATCATTGTCACGTAAAGATGAAGAAAAAAGAAAGAGGGCGTTCACTATGGACCAAAAATATATTCCTGTAATAATTGGCATATTATTTCTACTTATAGCAGCAACGATTTTTGTTAAACCAATAGCAATAAAAGTGATACTGGCTATTATTACAGTTGTTCTTAGCGGCTATTTTTGCTCTTCATGTTTATCGATCGGATCTATAAAAAAATAGTATAGCCTAAAAAAAACAGTGATCCAGCTTAGATCACTGTTTTTTTATACTTAAACTTATTTTCTTTTTTTGTTACAGACCAAAAAATACGCTTGCCAAAATCTACTTTCTATGATAAATTAAGTTAGTATGAGCTGAAAACTATCGCTCCGAGATCAAAGCAAAGGAGGAAACTAAAAATGGCAAAAGTATGTTACTTTACTGGTCGTAAGACAAGCAGCGGCAATAACCGCTCACATGCAATGAACGCTACTAAACGTACTGTTAAACCTAACTTGCAAAAAGTTCGTGTATTGATAGACGGTAAACCTAAAAAAGTTTGGGTGTCAACTCGTGCTTTGAAATCTGGTAAAATCGAGCGTGTTTAATAGAAAATAATGCAAAAAGCTGAACGTTTCCGTTCAGCTTTTTTTATTTAAATCTCTGCTTTGAATCACAGCGATCATCCCTGAATCAAATGAAAACGATGCGCGGTTACCTACAAACTCATTACTGGCATAGGATGTCGGTATCGGAACATCCACATGATCCAAAGTATATTTGCTTTCTGTCAAGGTTAAGTTGTTGACTGGTGTCAGACAACAATAAGCGAGGTACGTCATTCCAACTTCTTTTGCGATCGAATAGCTTCCAGGACCGTAATACGTAATACTGTTTTGCCGATCCTTCAACTGAATTTGTGAAGCAAACGCTTGAAATTCCGGCTCTAACGGCAACCAAAGATTTGAAAGAAAATGATCCGCTCTGCCGCCTGTCGCACCAATGATCGTTATTTCCGCTTCAGGAAATTTTTCAAACGCCCTCATCAACGCTAGCTGAGTATCTGTAAAATCCTTTTCAGCTTGTGCCTGCTCGATTTCTCTTACTTCTTTTTTTACACGTTCAAACTCTTCCTGCCTCAACGAATCGAAATCGCCCACAGCTAAATCAAGTTTCCAGCCACGTTCTAAGCTATACAAACTACCACGATCGATCCCTATGATAAAATCAAACTGCTCGATCGAAAACTGCGGCCATTCTTTCGGCGAGCCGCCAGCCACAAGTAGTATATTCATCAGTCCAAGACAGCTCTCAATGCTGCAATTCTATCTTTAGGACTTTCAGAGTTATAAATATATGATCCCGCAACAAAAACGTTAGCGCCTGCTTCTTTGCAGCGTCTCGCTGTTTCCGGCTCGATTCCGCCATCGACTTCAATATCATACGTATAGCCTTTTGTATCTTTCCATTCTTTTAGCTGGGCAATTTTGTCTAATGAACTTTCAATAAAGCTTTGACCACCAAATCCTGGGTTTACTGTCATGATCAATACTTGATCTACTAAGTCCAACACATATTCAATCGCTGATAATGGTGTTCCTGGATTAATAACGACTCCAGCTTTTACACCTGATGCTTTGATCATTTGGACAGCACGATGAATATGAGGTGTAGATTCTTGATGAACCGTGATGATATCTGCACCCGCTTTAGCGAATTCTTCAATATAATTTTCTGGTTGAACGATCATTAAATGAACATCCAACGGTAATTTCGTAGTTGGACGGATCGCAGAAACTACATTTGGGCCTAAAGTGATATTGGGAACAAATTGCCCATCCATCACATCAACATGGATATAGTCCGCTCCTAATTTTTCAACCAATTGAATATCTCTTTCCAAATTTGCAAAATCCGCGCTTAAAATCGATGGTGCTAATTTCATAAAAAAATCCTCCCTCATGTTCTGATTACGTGATTTGGTTATTTCTTTTTGTACATTGGTTTGCGATTCTCGATCTCTGATAAAAACTGGAGATAATTATCATAACGTGTCTGCGCGATCTCACCAGTTTCCACGAGCGCTTTTACCTCACAGCCTGGTTCTTTTCGATGCATGCATTCACGAAACTTACATAAATGTGCCGCTTTGACAAATTCAGGAAATTGCTTTGGCAGCTCGGTTGTTTCCATTTCTAAAAAGTCAATTGAACTAAATCCTGGAGTATCGGCAACTAAACCATCAAACAATGGTAAAAGTTCTACATGGCGCGTCGTATGCTTTCCTCGCCCTAACGCTTCGGAAATTTCATTCGTTGCTAATTGCAGATCTGGAGAAATTTTGTTCAGTAATGTTGATTTTCCGGCACCAGACTGTCCCATAAATACAGTCAGTCGTTCTGGGAAAAACTGCTCCAATTCACGAACGGCTTCTTCATCTCCTGTACTTGTTGCTGCAATCACTGAGTAAAGCTCACCATATACTTGTTGAATGTCTGCTACCTTGACTGCCTCATCACCAGTAAGCAAGTCGATTTTCGTTAAATAGATGATCGGTGTGATTTCCTTCTCCTCAAGCGTCACCAAAAAACGATCCAGCAAATTGTATGAAAAATTCGGTTCTACCATACTCATAACGATGACACCTTGATCCACATTTGCAACAGGCGGACGTACCAATTCATTGTGTCTGGGAAAGACTTCCAATAAATACCCGTCTATTAAACTATCGCTTTCAAACATCACCTCATCACCGACTAATGGTGTGATTTTACGGTTCCGAAAGTTGCCGCGTGCTCTTGTTTGATATGTCTGACCGTCAGCATAAATGTAATAAAATCCGCTTAATGCTTTTCTTATTTGACCTTTCAGAAATGCCACCTCCTTAGTTTTTGTTGGTTTCATTTTACCACATTCCCAAAAGTTATTGAACTTCTTCTCATATCGATATCATTCATTACTCAAGAATGGTTTCTTTTTACTTTTTAAGAGTTTGTAGACATATTATATCTATGATTCGTTGTATAATTGTTTTATTATCAATTAGCTTGGAGGAAAACATATGTGCACAAGTTTAACTTTTGAATCAACACAAAAAAATCATTTCTTGGCTAGAACGATGGATTTTGGTTTTGAACTTGACGGAAGACCGATCGCCATGCCTAGAAATCATGCTTGGACAACTCATTTCGGACAAAAACAGCAGTCACCATACGGATTTGTCGGTACTGGCCGTAAATTGGAAGAGTATTTCTTTGCTGATGGTGTGAATGAAAAAGGGCTTTCCATTGCTGAGCTTTATTTTTTAGATGAAGCAAAATACGTGCCTGAACCTGTAGAGAACAAACTAAATCTTGCTCCTCACGAATTCATTCTTTGGGTTCTTGGCGAAATCGCAACGATCGACGAGCTAAAACAACGTATAGATGAAATCGTACTTGTGAATGCACCTGTCTCGCTTTTAGGGATCACCGTTCCGTTGCACTTTATCATTACCGATCGAACAGGAAAATCAGTTGTCGTAGAAACAAATAGCGGAACGATCGAGATCAAAGATAACCCGATCGGCGTAATGACAAATAGTCCTGAATTTGAATGGCACTTGAAAAATTTGAATAATTACATTTTTATCAAACCAACAAATAACCCAGCGACTTCTATTGACGGCTATGAGCTTAAACCTTTTGGACAAGGCTCCGGCACTTTTGGTTTACCAGGAGGATATACCTCACCTGAACGATTCGCCCGAACTGTTTATACACGTCATTTAACTGAAAAAGGCCAAACAACGGGAGATGCTGTTAATGCCGTTTTCCACATTTTAGATAATGTCACGATTCCAAAAGGCGTCAATATCAAAAATGATGGATCTGTTGATTATACTCAATATCGAGCGATTATGGATGTTGATGATCTTGTTTACTACTTGAATCCTTATAGTACCCAAGATGTATTTTCAGTTACCTTGACTGAAGAGCTTTTGACAGCAAGCGAGCCTACGGAATTTGGTATCGAAGCTACATTTAAGGCAACTTCTTTAAATTAAAAAAATGAAGCAATCTCTTTTCAGAGGATTGCTTCATTTTTATTTTAGCTATTTTCGTCGCTTATAGTTTCATAATTCACAGTAACTGTTTCACCTTTTTTTAGTGTTCCGCCAGATCCTGGTGATGTGCTGATTGCTTTTCCTTTTACTGCATCTCCAGAGCCAATTGCGTAAACAAAGCCACTGCTTTCGATCTTCGCTTTAGCCTCAGCAGCAGTCAAACCACTGACATCTGGTACCGTCCCGTTTCCACGACCGGAACTTACACGTAGAATAACTTTATCGCTTTTAGTATCAAACGAAGCTCCTGACTTAGGTTCTTGCGAAATAACAACGCCTTCTTCTACTGTATCGCTTGCTTCGTCGACTTGTTCATACTTGATTCCAAGTGCGACTAAATCAGCCACCACATTATTGTAAGAACGTCCTTCGTAATTACCTAAAGAAATTTTACTTGATTCAGAGGAGCTTGTTTGCGTCGTTTTATCCGGTCCAGAGCTGACCACTAAGGTGATTTTGCCTTTTTTCGGATTAAATGGATTACCTGGTGCTGGATTTTGTTCCATAACAAAACCTTTTTCTACTGTATCACTAGCCTTATCCACACGTGTGATCTGATTTGATTTGATGCCGTAGCTCAACAGTTCTGCCACAGCACTATCATAACTGTAGCCTAGACTTGCATAGTCTGCCAGATAAACATCTTCCGGTCCTTCGCTAACAACTAATGTCACTTCATCTGTTTTCGGATCGACTTCTTCACCAGCTTCTGGCGATTGACTGATAACTTCATCCTCATCTGCATCAGTATCTGTCTCTCTAGTGATCTTGATTTGGTTTTCTTTGAACCCTTGTTCACCTAGCTTTTCGATAGCATCTTTATAACTATCGCCTGTCACGTCAACTAGCTTGATTTTCTTATTTCCAGAGCTGATATAGAGCTCGACTTCTCGATTTTTCTTGACTGTAGAATCCATCTCAGGATTTGTTTTGACCACTTTTCCTTCTTCGATATCATCACTTTGTATTTGCTTCGATTCTGATTTAACTTTCAGACCAGCATCTTTTAAAATCGTTCTAGCCTGAGCTTCTGTTTTACCTGATACATCTGGAATTTTGACTTCACTACTTCCTTGACTGGCTAGATACACAACTCCACCAATCAATAAAGCTAGGAGAAAAATGACAAATACAATGATTCGATTTCGTTTTCTTTTCTTCTTTTTCACTTGTGCTTCTGCTTCTTGCTGCTCGATTTCTTCATGTTCATTGCGTTCTTCTGGAGGTGTCTCCATCGCAGCAAATGCTGAAGGCATGCTCATTTCATCAGTGATCGGCGTTAAGATCTTTGTTTCGCCAATCAAACCACTAGGTTCCCACTTTGGTTCGTACAGACGATTTGCCGCAAGTACCGTATATAGATCTCGGGACATTTCTTCCGCAGTTTTATAACGATCTGCTGGATCTTTTGCTGTTGCATGCAACACCACATTTTCTAATGATTGCGGTATATTTGGGTCGACCATTTTAACAGAAGGGATTTCTTCTTGAAAATGTTTTAACGCAATCGTCACAGCTGATTCTCCATCAAAAGGGACATTTCCAGTCAGCATTTCATATAAGATGATCCCAACTGCATACACATCGGATTGGTTTGTCGCCATACTACCTCTGGCTTGTTCAGGTGACAAATAATGAACAGAGCCCAGCATCGTGTTTGTCTGTGTGATCGATGTTTCAGTCAAAGCAATGGCAATCCCAAAATCGGTGATTTTCACTACGCCACTTTCATCCATCAAAATATTTTGCGGCTTTAAATCTCTATGAATGATCCGATGTTCGTGAGCCAGAGAAACTGCTGATAAAATTTGCTCCATGATATCTACGATTTTTGCATATGGAATCGGATATTGTGTCTGGATATATCGCTTTAAATCCATTCCTTTGACATATTCCATGACTAAGTATTGAAGCCCATCTTCTTCACCAACGTCATACACACTGACGATATTCGGATGAACCAATTCGGTAGCTGCTAAAGCTTCTCTTTGGAAACGGCGAATCGCTGCCTGATCGTTTTGGAAGTCAAAACGCAGTACTTTGATTGCGACATCACGATCCAAAATCAAATCATGGGCTAAAAAAACATTCGCCATTCCGCCACTACCGATATTGCCAATAATGTGATATCGACCATTTAATTTTCTGCCGATTTCGATCATTGGTTTGCCTCCTTCTGTTCGTCAAAATGGATTACCAAAACGGTAATATTATCCGCTCCGCCTGCTTCATTGGCTTGAGTGATCAACGTTGACACTTTTTCTTTTAGTGGTTTATCTGAAAGTATGATCGCTAATATATCCTCTTCAGAAACCATATTCGTCAACCCATCTGAACACAATAAAATATAATCATCCGGCACCCAAAGATGATTCGTTACATCTACTTCGACAGTCCCCGGCATGCCTAACGAGCGGGTCAAAACATTTTTCCGCGGATGATTGGCTGCCATTTCACGGGTAATTTCACCAGATTTTACCAATTCGTTCACTAATGAATGATCTTCTGTCAGCTGAACCAACTGCTCATTACGTATTAAATAGGCACGGCTATCGCCAATATTCGCCAGTACAAAGGATTGTTCCATCAACACTGCGCTGACGATCGTTGTCCCCATCCCTAAATATTCTGGTTGGGACTGTCCTTTTTGATAGATCCGCTCGTTTTCATCTTGAATTTCTTTGATCAGCCACTGTGCTGCTTTTTCTGATGTTTCAATTTGACTTTCCTGCCAGCGTGCCCCTAGATTATTCACTGCCATTTGGCTAGCAACATCACCCGCTTGATGACCGCCCATTCCATCAGCCAAAATCGCTAAAGCTAGACCCGTCTGATTCTCAAATAGACCAGCATAATCCTGATTCGTATTTCGTCTCCGTCCGACATCTGTTTGAAAATTGATTTCCACTCTGCTTCACCTCGTTTAACAAACTTTCTGCATACAACAAATAAAAAAGCCATCTGTTCCTAATTGATGCGGGTATAATGTCAGCATTTGATCTTTAACAGCAGTCTGTACAAGGTCATTGGCTTTCACATCGATTTTTTTAAATTCAGGGTGCTTCTCTAAAAATGCTGCAACAACTTCTTGATTTTCTTCTTTGGCAATCGTACAAGTGCTATAGACCATTATACCCCATTGTTTCAATGTTGGGGCAACACTTTCCAGAATTTCCAGTTGGATTTTTGGCAGTTGTTCAAAATCTTGTGCTGATTTATGGTACTTGATATCCGGCTTTCTGCGCATCAAGCCTAACCCAGAACAAGGTGCATCGACTAAAATTCGATCAAAATAGTCAGCAGGAAATTCTTCGCCAACCTTACGTGCATCTAGTTTTTCAGTGTCTACTACCTCTTTCACATGAAGACGTTCTGCATTTTGTTTGATCAATTTTATTTTATGATCATGAATATCTAATGATTTTACACGTCCACCTTGCTTAGAGTCTAAAAAGGTAGCAATATGAGTCGTTTTTCCTCCCGGCGCTGCACAAGCATCCAGCACAACATGATTTTTTTCGATTTGCATCGCTGGTGCCACCAACATTGAACTTTCGTCCTGAATGGTCAGCTGTCCAGCGCCAAATAGATAGCTGCCGGCTAAAAAACCTTTGTCCGCTACCACACCATAAGGCGAAACCCGACTGGCTGAAGCTTCGATATGATCACGTTTCAACTCATCTAATGCCTCTTCAACGCTGATTTCATTTGTATCAACACGGCCGCTGACATGGCTTTTTTCAAACAGAGATAAGCCCAACGTTCTTGTTTCCTCCACGCCCAATTGCTTGATCAGTTTTTCTGTCAGCCATTGCGGCATACTGATCTCGACCGACAAGCGTTTGATAGGATCTTGGATTTTTTCTAAGCTCGGCGCACCTTCACGTTGAAATGCTCGCAATACACCATTGACAAATTTACCGATGCCGCTATTTCCACGATGTTTCCCAATTTCGACAGCCTCATTGATGATCGCATGATCGGGTATTTTATCTAGAAAAACGAGTTGATATACGGACAAACTAAGCAAATTCTTGACCCAACTATCGACCTTTTTAGGGTTTTGAATAAAAGGTGTTAAATAGTATTCTAATAATAATTTGCGGCTGATCGTGCCGTAAACAAGCTCTGTAAATAAACGACTGTCTTTTTCTCCTAACGCAGAGCTATTGATCATTTCATTTAATAATAGATTGGAGTACGCTCCTCCATTATCCACACGTTCGATGGTTCTCAATGCCACATAACGTACGGAGTTCTTCACTCGTGCTGGTATTTTTTTACCCATTCTGATCAGCCCACCTTATCTGCTTCTGCTACTGTTTGACCTACGCCATTCAAGAAATCTTGAACAGAGAGTTTTCCTTTACCAGAGGGCTGAAGGACATTCACAGAAAGCACTGTGCCTTGACCACAAGCGATCCATAGCTCTTTTTTACTACGTTTGACCAACGTTCCAGGAGCAGCTTTTGTCGTCTCCGTTAAAGGTGTAACAGCCCAAATTTTCCAATTGCTCTCTTTATACGTAGTGAAAGCTGTCGGCCAAGGACGCATGCCACGCACTTGATTATCTACTTGTTCAGCTGTTTTATTCCAGTCGATCCGTTCTTGCTCTCTTGTGATATTTGGTGAGAAAGTCACCTGATCTTCTGCCTGAGGGATCGGCGTGATTTGGTTGTTTAAGAGTTTTGGTAACGTGTCCAGCAATAATTCTTTGCCTATAACACTTAAACGTTCAAACATTGTACCAACATCATCTGATTTAGTGATCGGAATAGCTTTTTGCGAAAGGATGTCCCCTGCATCCATTTTTTTGACCATTTCCATGATCGTCACGCCTGTTTCTTTTTCTCCTTCAATAATAGAATAGTGAACAGGTGCTCCGCCACGGTATTTAGGCAGTAAAGATGCATGAACATTGATCGCACCAAATTTAGGTGCTTGTAGAATCTTTTCTGGTAAAAACTGTCCAAAGGCAGCTGTGACAATCAAATCCGGTGCCAGTTCGATGATTTTCTCCATCTCAGCAGATCCTGAGATTTTTTCCGGCTGTAAGACAAGCAATCCATGCTTGACTGCAGCTTCTTTGACTGGTGTTGGCGTGATCACTTTTTTCCGTCCTACTGGTCGATCAGGCTGTGTCACGACTGCTTGGATCTCATAGCCATTTTCGATCAAGCCTTCTAAAATAGGGACTGAAAACGCTGGTGTTCCCATAAATATAAGTTTAGTCATCTAAATGTTCCTCCATATATGCATCTAAATCTTCCGGTTTGATCGGTTCAATGATCTTATCGATAAATAATTCTCCGTTTAAATGATCGATTTCATGCTGAAAAGCTCTAGCCAAATAACCATAGGCAGTAACTTCGATCTCATCTCCTTCACGATCGAAATACCGAACCGTGACTTCTTCTGCCCGCTCAACCGTTCCATAGGTGCCCGGAATGCTTAAGCAGCCTTCAACATCGACATCCGTTCCTTTACTTTCAATGATTTCAGGATTGATCAATTCAAACAACCCCGTTTCCTCGTCGACTTCGATCACTGCAAGTTGAATATTTTTACCGATTTGCGGCGCTGCCAGACCAATTCCGTCATGAGCAATCATTGTTTCATACATATTTTCTAAAATAGTGATGGTTTCATCCGTGATCATAGTGACCGGCATTGCTTTTTGCATCAAACGTTCATTGGGATGTATCACAATAGGATAGCGCATAAAAATTCCTTTCTATTTGACTGACTTCATTTTTGTACTCAGTCTTTTTCTTTTGATTAACAGTTAGCTTTTGAAGCCCTAGACAACATCAGATAAAATTCATCGGTTCTGCATCGATCGATAGTTTCAGTCCATGTGCTGTAGCCTTTTGAGTATCTGTCAGTATTTTCTTTAATATATTCTGTAAATTAGGCTCATGCTTATATTTGATGATCACTTGATAGAAGTAACGATTATTGATCCGCATGATAGCATTTGGCGTTGGCCCCAATAAGATACTCTGGTCAGATAATCCTGCCTTTAATTCCTTGACGATTTCAAACATCTGCTTTGCTGCTTGATTTTCCTCTGGATGACTAGCTGTGATTTGGACGGTAAAATAAAAGGGCGGATAGTCGCCGCGATGACGAACATACATCTCTTTTTGATAAAAGTCTTCATAATCTTGTGCTTTAGCCAGCTGAATTGCATAATGTTCTGGATTAAAAGACTGAATGATCACTTCACCTGGTTTTTCAGCTCGGCCTGCTCGACCACTGACTTGAGTCAATAGCTGAAACGTTCGCTCACTGGAACGAAAGTCGGGAAGATTCAATGCAGTATCAGCATTCAATACACCGACCAACGTAACATTCGGAAAATCCAGTCCTTTAGCGATCATTTGAGTTCCTAATAAGATGTCTGCTTCATGGTTGCCAAATGCTGTTAAAATTTTCTCATGGGCGCCTTTACGTCGAGTTGTATCGACATCCATTCGTAAAATTCGACTTTCCGGAAATAACTGCTTCAATTCTTCTTCTACCTTTTGCGTCCCAGTTCCATAGTAACGAATCTTATCTCCGTCACAATTTGGACAGCGGTGTGGAATCCGTTCTTCATGACCACAATAATGGCACTTCATTGTTTTCGTATCCATGTGCAAAGTCAATGAAATATCACAATTTGGACAAGGTAAAACATACCCGCAATCACGGCACATCACAAAAGAAGAATACCCTCGGCGATTCAACAATAGAACACTTTGTTCCTTTTTAGCCATACGATCCCGTAGCTTTTCTTGAAGCGCTAATGAAAAGGAAGAGGTGTTTTTCCTTTGTACTTCTTCTCTCATATCTACGACTTCGATCGTCGGCAGGGATGCGGTCTGGTTTGCTCTCTTCGTTAGGACCAAACGCTCATAGACATTTTTTTGTGCCCGTGCTCGAGACTCTAAGGACGGTGTCGCACTTCCCAAAACCACTGGACAATGATGATACTCTCCACGCCAAATTGCTAAATCACGCGCATGATATCGCGGCGTTTCTTCCTGCTTATAACTAGCTTCATGTTCTTCATCAATAATAATGACACCAACATTTTCTAATGGTGAAAAAATAGCTGAACGTACACCTACTACTACTTGCGCTTCACCGCGTTCGATTTTACGCCATTCATCATATTTTTCCCCTTGAGATAACGCACTGTGCATCACTGCCACTTGATCACCAAAGCGGCTCTTGAAGCGTTGGACCATCTGTGGCGTCAGCGAAATTTCCGGTACAAGCATCATTGCTGTTTTTCCTTGATGTAAAGCTTCTGCAATGATTTGTAGATAGACTTCTGTTTTACCACTTCCAGTAATTCCTTCCAACAAGTAGGTCTTACTTGTTCCCTGATTCATCGAACCCAATACTTGATCAACTGCGATCTTTTGTTCTTCATTCAATGATAATGCCATTGTTTGTTCAAAGGTATGATCTGCAAATGGATCACGATACGCTTCGGTTTCAACAAAAATCAACCAACCTCGTTTTGCTCCATCATTTAACACAGCTGTACTAAAACCCAATTCTTTCATTTCTTTGACGGTCGTTAGCTGTTCTGTGCCCAACTGCTGTAAATAATTGATCAGCTGTTCTTTTTTTTGTGAACCTTTTCTAAGCGACATTCGCGCTTCTTCCAGCTGTTCAAAGCTCTTGATCGCTCGGATCTGCCGAATCGTTTTGACTTTGTTTCTAGTATTGACTTCATAACGAATATCGACTTTCTGCTGCTTTCTAAGCTGCATCAGCTGAGGTAAAATATTGCGTGCTTGTGCATCTTCCCAAGCGATTTCATCTAATCCATAGAATAGTTCATCCTGCAGCGTTTCTTCTAGTTCGTCAGTCAAATATATGTATTTTCGGTAATCTGCTCTCATCACACTAGGTAACATCGTTTGCAGGCAGGTGATTTTAAAAGCGAATGTCTTTTCCTTCATATAGTCTGCTAAGGCTAATAACTCTGTATTTAGCACGGGTTTTAAATCTAATACAGAAAGGATTTCCTTCCATTGAAATGTTTGCTTCGCTATTTCAGCTTCAGAAACGGTTCTGATTTCTAGAACAAACCCTTGCAAATGGCGATTTCCATTGCCAAAAGGAACTGCCACCCGCATTCCTACCGAAAGTTGTTCTTCTAAGTCTAAAGGAATCAAATAAGTAAACGGTTGATCCGTCTGCATCGTTGGAACATCAACAATGACCTGCGCCGTTTTTCTCATGTCCATTCCTCCTTTTATTCTTGTCAGTTGATTCTCTGTTTTCGCTTTTCTTTGCTTATTGTACTAAAGAATCCTTGATTTGTCTTGCTCCTCTGATTTCTATTGCAAAAAATTAACAGATAATAATGGAATATGTGTATACATAATCATGTAAAGAGGGTATCTGAGTAGTCCTGAACATTGCAACTGATCGATACATCACTTAAATCAAAAAAGTTCTGAATCATAATGGTTCAGAACTCAGACTGTAGACAAAGTCCTAAAAAAGGGATGACGTCTACAGTTTTTTCTTTTATACTTAACGTATGAAAACGTTTTAAAGGAGAGTGGGAAAAATGATGACAAAACACCCAATGAATGGCAGAGATCAGTACATGATGATTTCCTTGGAAGAACTTGTCCCAACAGATCACTTGATTCGAAAAGTAGATAAAGCAATCGATTTTACCTTCATTTATCCAATTGTTGAATCAACTTATTCGACCTTAGGTCGACCAAGTATTGATCCTGTGGTTTTAGTCAAAATCGTCTTCATTCAATATCTCTTTGGTATCCGTTCCATGCGTCAAACCATAAAAGAAATAGACACGAATGTCGCTTATCGTTGGTTTTTAGGCTACGATTTCAATGAAACCATTCCACATTTCTCTACCTTTGGAAAAAACTATGTTCGCCGCTTTCGAGAGACCACACTCTTTGAAGATATCTTTGCCTACATACTGGAACAAGCTGTCAAAGCTCGGATGGTTACGGAAGATGTTCTCTATATGGATTCTACTCATATCAAAGCCAATGCAAACAAGCACCATTTTACTAGAGAAATGACCCATATTGAAGCTAAGGCCTATCAATCAGAATTAGAGAAAGAAATTAACGAGGAACGCATCAAGGCAGGAAAGCGTCCTTTTATTTTCCCAACAGAAAGTGAGTTGAAAGAACGGAAAATAAGTAAAGTTGATCCTGAAAGTGGTTATTATGTAAAAGGGGAACGAGAGAAACAATTTGCTTATTCTGCTCATACAGCTTGTGATGAACACGGCTTTATTCTAGATGTTATTGTTACCCCCGGAAACCTTCATGACAGTCAAGTGGCTCCGAATTTAGTGAAAACCGTTTGTCACAAATTTCCCAAAGTACGTGCTGTTGCGGCAGATGCTGGGTATAAAACAGCTACTTTTGTAGAATTTCTCCGACGGAGAAATCTTCGCCCTGTTCTCCCTTATACAAGACCTCGTGGCGATCGAACGCTACTCCCTAAAAAACAATTTGTTTATGATGAATACTACGACTGTTACTTATGCCCAGAAAATAGAGTATTGTCTTTTTCCACCATTACTCGAGAAGGATATCGTGAGTATAAATCCAAAAGTTATATTTGCCAAAACTGTCCTCAATTAACGCAATGCACACGGAGTGAAAGCCACCAAAAGGTCATCACACGTCATGTTTGGAAAAAGGGCTTAGAAGAAGCGGAACATCTTCGACATACCGCGTTTAATCGAGAAACTTATGGCAAACGAAAAGAAACAATTGAGCGAGTTTTTGCGGATGCCAAAGAAAAACACGGAATGCGCTGGACAAAGTATCGAACCTTAGAAAAAGTCGCTGTCCATACGCGGCTGATTTTTGCTGCCATGAATTTGAAAAAGTTAGCCCTATGGGGCTAAAGAAAAGGGCGAGAACCTTTCTTTTTTTGCTCTTTTTTCAGAAATAAATAAAAAATACGTTCAGAATTTCTATTTCTAGAAACCTAAACGTATTTGTCTACAGTCTGAGTTCTGAATCATAATGGTTCAGAACTTTTTATTTCTCTATTTAGGCGGTCCCGCTTCATTTTGAAGATCAAAACGACCAATTTCTTCCAGTGCTTCGCCGGTAAAATCATCTACTTTATTTAACTGAATTGTGTAGACCGATGTTGTATCCAGTGCACTGAAATCAAAGGAAATACTTATCTCACCTTTTTCAAGATTTATTACGGTTCCAAGTGATTGGTTCTCGCTTTCAATGCCATCCTTGTACAACGTAACGCCAGGAAAACTCCCCTCACTCATTGGAGCAACAAATTTCACAGATGTTTGCAGCGCATCATTTTTCACTCTTATATCCGTGATATTATCAACATTTGTAATGTTGGTTTTAGCTGTTTGCGTCAATGGCTTATAGTCAATAGTGAACACCCAATCACCTTCATATGCCAAAGCTGGAGCTATGCTAAATGACTGCATATTTTCTGGGTCAGCGGTAGCTTCAAGAAATGCTTGATCCAGTTCTTCCGCATCCGTCCACCATAATTTATAAATATGAAGAGACAGTTTAGCATTATCTGGAATATCTTCTCTATCAAGTGTTACAACAACTGAACCGTAAAAAGTATCTCCCTCCACACGAAAAGTAGAACTATACATTCCACCACCGCGTATGTCTTCTGTATTTCCTTCAGTAAAAAGACCGATATCGATATCTTGGGCATTTACAGACATTTTTTTGAATTTTCGATCGGGAGAACTTTGTTTTTGTAGTAACTCTTTTAATTTCTCATCGTCCAATTCAAATTGATAATCAAAAGCAAATTTCTTCTTCGTTGAGACAAATTTTGTCAGCTTGATTTCTCTGCCGTTAGAAACGCTTGTTAGATCCAGTTGTGTCGGAATCTGATTGCTTTCTACTATTTCAACGCCAGAATCTTTGCTGATTCCAAAGACTTGCTCGATTGCTGCACCAACAGGCGTTTTCGTTATGATGAACAACAACGCGAGCGCTGCAAGTGCGATTGAAATGATGATTTTATACATATAGCTTATTTTGATTTTTTTATCTTGTTTTATCTTATTATTTAAAATAGCTGTTCGACTATGTGTCAGTTTTTCCATAACTTCTTTTGGAATTTCTTTTTCGTTTTTAAGTGTAGCAATTATTTTTTTATCCATTGTTTTCCTCCTCCAATAGATTTTTTAATTTCACTCTGCCACGCATCAGTCTTGTTTTCACTGTGTTCGTTGACATTTTTAATTGTTCTGAGATTTCTTTGATGCTAAAACCTGCGTAATAGTATAAAACAAGCGGGATTCTATAGTTCTCTGATAATGCATTCAATTCTTGGGTTAAATCAGGTATTTCACAATCGACTATTCCGTTTTGTACATGCTTTTCTTCGAATTCGATTCCTTTGACTCTCTTTTTTAAAATATCTTTCGCACTGTTGACCATAATTCGAAAGATCCACGTGTTAAATGCAGCTTCGTTTTTTAAATTTGTAATTTTCTGCCAAGCACGAATTTCAGTTTCCTGTAAACAATCAGCAACATCTTCATCATTTAACAACAGCTTATAAGCTGTATTATATAAAACAACTTGGTACATCTCGCAAAGCTGTACAAAGGCGTGCGCATCACCTTTCTTTGCTTTTTTGACCAGCTTGATTTGCAAATCTTTTTCCATTTTTCTCCTCCCTTACACCTATTAGACGACAACTTTGTCCTAAAGGTTTCAAAATAGTTTATTTTTCTTCATTATTTTTGATCAGGTCTTCTAAGCTTCTAAGCTTCTAAACTTTACAATAGAATAGAAAAATTTTCATCCTTTCTGGAAAATAAAAAAGTTTGAACACATTCCTTTCGGTATGTTCAAACTTTTTTTATTCAATCAAACGTCAAAATGTAGCCTTTTGAACGGACTGTTCGAATTGGCTTGGACGTTCCTGTCTCAGCTTCGAATTTCTTTCGTATATGAAAAATCAAATTACTGATGCGATATAGCTTCCGGTGTTCACTTTCTGGATCTCCCCAGATTGCATTATAAATTTCTTCATAGGTAACTGTTTCACCCATATTCTGTACTAAAAGATCCATCGCTTTATATTCAAGGTTCGTTAATTGAACCTCTTCATTATCATTGACGATGACACTTCTATTTTTAATATTTAAAACAAGCCCATCATTACTCGTTTCAGCTGATTCTTTTTCTCTTATTTTTTGCGGATGATTTTTTTTGCGCCGTAAAGCATTGGACACGATCAAGGTCCATTCTTCTAAACTTATATTTTCTGTCATCACACCGTCCGCGCCAAGTCTTAAATACACCATTCGATTCATTTCATTTTGCGTCTTTGACCAAATCCAGATCAACGAACCTGTTTCTTTGTTTAACTGCAGTAATCGAGCGCAAGTTGCTCCAACTTGTTCCAGCGTGTTTTCTAGCAAAATGAGCAGATCAAAAATAGTCTCTTTATCCAAAACTGCTTGATGCAGTTCCCAATCATTCGGCAGTTGCGCCTGTAGCTGCGCCCATTCTGCCGCATCGCCTTCAAAGTTTACCACACCAATACGATACATACTTTCTCCTCCCATAGAAAAAATTCACATTTACTTGATACCTTTATCGGTAGCTTCTGATTTGATAAAACGGCCACCAGCGCAATTCAACTGTTCCTATGATCTTCTTTTTATCAACAACTCCATAATAGCGGCTATCTGTTGCATATCCACGATTATCACCGAGAACAAGATAGTGATCATTCGGAATGGTCCCATCATCCGTTTTGAGAATATCAGTTGAATCAAAATCTTTTGTGATCACTTCATCAGCTAATTTTGCTTGAGCCAATGACTTTTGTAAAAAACGTTCTACTACTAGTCGATCATTTATATACAGATCATCATTGGTGTAACGCACCTGTTCTCCCGGCAAGCCAATGATTCGCCGAATGGCTGTGCCATTTCCATCCGGCTGCTTAAAATAAATCAAGGAAAAACGCCGCAGTTTACCTAAACGATTGACATAAACACGATCTCCTTCCCTTAGACTACTCATCATTCCATACCCAACATTTTCAGGTAAGGAAAATACAAATCGTGAAAGCAATAGTCCGATCAAAATGACGATCAAAAAAGTGATCGCTACTTCTCTTCCAAGTTCTTTGTGCTTCTGACGTTTACGATTTTTCTTATGAATTATTCTTTTTCTATTCATTTCAGCCACAGCCATTTCTTAAAACACTATTTCTTTTGCTCAAGTGCCGATTCGTTGACGTTAAAATAAACAAAAATCTTTTTTTGAGTCGCTTGAACTTTTTTGATATCTGCTACATAGTCATCATAAATTGTTTTTTCTTGTAAGCTTTCAGCAGATTGATTATTCAAATTCAATCCCAACTCTTTCATTTGAGAATAATAGCGATTTAACAGCTTTTGTCCTTCTAAAGTAAGTCGTGGATCTGCGTAACGAACACCAAAGCCGGATAATTTAGCAGCCAGTTCCCGTAAATTTTTACTTGTCTTTTCTTTATTCGTCGTTTCTTTTACTGCTGCCAGCTGCTGCTCTGTTTTATTTAATAAAAAATACCCTTCTACAATCCCATCAGAATCTCGATCACTTAAATTTGTTGCTTGGTGATAACGGGAAAATACAGTCCCTCCCGCTAAAAGCCCTCCTAACATGAAAAGGATCAGACCTGACCGAAGTCGTTTTTTCCGTCTTTTGCGTAATTTAAATATCTTCTTTTTAAGAAACTTCCTTTTTTTCTTGCTTTTAGGTCTACGTTGTTCTAACTGCTTGATTTTTTTTCGTATAAAGAAACTAGAGACAAAAAAGGCACTAGCGAAAATCATACAGAGGATAGCTGTCGAAAGTATCCCAATAAATAGCCCATCCAGTATCGTCATGTTTCTATCCTCCAATATTCAACAAAATCAAAGAACTGTTTGGGTCATTCTGCTCTTTTTTTTCTTGGTTTCATTCCTTTGCGCCTTTTCTTCGCCTTTTTTTTCTTCCGATTTAAGAAATGCACCACAAAGAAGATCCCCAAAACCATGCTTAATGCACCAGCTACCAAAATTAAGATCAACGGCCAGTTCACACGACTTTCCTGCAGTAAACTCACATCTTCTTGGTTGAACTTATCTGCTTCTTCATCTGTGATCGTAAATTCTTGCTCCCATTCCCAGCTACCATCATTGTCTGTTGTGACCAATACATGTGCCCGATAATCACCAGCTACCATTTTTTCCCCATTCATCAAGACAGGGAAATTGATTTGAGAATTCGGAGCCATCCGCATTTTGTTTTGTTTGGTGTCATATAAGACTTCATCTGAACCTTTTGCCATAATTTGAACATCAACTGTCATGTTATCGATATACGCCGGCTGAGTGTTGGAGTAATTGATGAATACAGCATTGCGGTAGTTCTGCTGTTCTGCAAAAACTTTATTTAATTGCAGCGATGGTTTTATTGCTATGTCTGTTTCCGTTAAGATCATTCCAACCAAATAACCATACTCATTTTTGATCATCGCTTCTTGATCCTCTGTTTGTCCCTTTTGTATCATATAAATACCACCAGAAATCACACCATCAAACTGAGTTGCCGGCATTTTGATCGTCAGTGGATAATCCACACTTTGCTTTGCAGGAATCTTGACCGTTGTATCTCCTTTGACTAAATCAGCAAAATCATATTTCAGTGATTTGTCCTTTTCCAATTTCGACGGTCCGTATTCGATGACTCCGTTTGTATTTGTTTTGGCACTATTCAATGAAACATTTACAGTGATCTCTTTATCAGAACTATTATTCATTTTGATTATGACTGTTTGTTCCTGATCGGGTGTCATCCGTAAATCGAAATAACCGACTTCTTTATTATGTTGGTTTTCTGGCTGAATTACTTTGTAAGTGAAGCTGCTGCCGTCATCGTCTGATGCCTGAGCAATAATAGATAAAAAGCCACTATTGATCCCTATGTATAGAATAACGATCAGCCACATTGAAAAAAATTTTTTCATTACTACTGCCCTTTCCTCTCAAAGAGAATCAGGGTTCGGACAGAAGTAATCAACTTCCGTCCACCCTTTTTTCAGGCATCTAAGGACAAAACATAAGTGTATTTGTATTCGTCGCCTTATTCTCTTCATAAAATTTGACTCGATTTATCTTGCGTCTGCGATCGTCCAAGTGATCGTTGAAGAATAACCACTGTTTGTTGATAACTTGTTCCCTGCTGAAGGAACCCATAATTTTACAGAGTCTCCTGCAGTATTATCAGCTACATCACCGAATTGAAGAATAAATTGACCAAATCCTTTATCTGCTGCATCTTGTGTGACAAAGGTCGTCGGTGTTGTACCATCTGTTTCAACCGTTTGAGTTGCTGGAACTCCTGCAGCATTTACTTGATTTTGATCTGCACCATTGACCAATTTGATATTATTGAATTTTAATTGAGCAGATTTCAATTCGTTTTTATCCGTATTCGTAAAGGTCGTCGCTTTAGCAGTCAATGTGTGTTTATTTGGTTGATTATCTGCACGTGTATCTTTAAATTGAACGAAGTTAGGACTAGCTACTTTCACGCCGTCTTTGTATTCTACTTCAGCAGCAGCGGCTGTATATTCCCAACCATTTCCTGTCGCTGGTGTTACTTTATTATTTCCGAAGTTTAAATCAGTCACTGCGATCACTTTTAACGGCCCTTTAGCAGGGTTTACCGGTGGGTTAACGATTGGATTTTCAGGATCGACTGGTTTCGTTGGGTCTGTTGGATCGATTGGTTTATCCTCTCCATCATCTTCGCTGAAGTTGATCGTTCCTTTACCGCTCCATTCCAATGGATTCTCAGCAGCAGATGCTCCTGTTGGGAATGCTGCAGCTGCTCCGAATGCTGCGACTAAAGCTGCAGCGCACAATTTGTGTGTGAATTTCATGTGTGTTTCCTCCTAGAATTGTTTGATTTATGGTAGCTCGGATAAAATCCAAGTTAACACCGTTTGATAGTTGCCAGGCTCTTTTGCTCCTTTTGCAGGAATGAATAAAGAGACGGCTTGATTCTCATAAATTGGTTGATTATTAAATGCTGGATCCAGTATTGGATTATTTTTTTCATCCAGTTTAGGTCTCAGTGTATCTGCCCGATTTTTATCGTTCGACACAGATGCGCCGAAAATGATCGACCACGTTCCTTCACCCTTTTGCGGTTTCGCTTCAGCCAAATTGTATGTTTCTCCAATATTTAACAGGCGAATGACTTCTTTAGAAACAGTCGGTGCTGTTGCTGGATCATTCAGTGAATTCGACCAAGATTGGTCAAACGATAAGACTGCACCTTTCAGCTTTTGATTTTTCGCTGATTGATTCTGAAATTGTGTCTCCTGTTTGATCTGTAGTGCCCAACCTGTACTCTTGTCTCTAAAATCCGATACTTGAATGAAATTTCCGCGTGCACCTGTATCATCTTTAAAAAGTTGTGCATGGCCATAGTATGTTTGATCAGTATCACTAATTTCCGCTTCTCCAAAATTTATTTGCGGAACAAAGTCAAAACGCAGTTGGCGATCCGTACTGGGACTATCACCAGGATCAGCGGGATTTCCGGGATTTTCTGGATCCATCACTTGTTTAGGATGTTTCCCAGTGAATTGAACTGTCGCATCGCCAGAATAGGAGGTTGCCGTTGCCGCAGTATCTAACGGCTTCAACAACAGGCTGACTATCGATAAAGCCAACAATAAACCTGCTTTTTTCATGCTAGTCTCCTCTCCTTTCGGCATTCCCTTTTAAGAAAAGCAACGACAGCGTGACAATCAAGACGATTCCTCCGCTAACGAGTAAACTGATCGTTACTAAATCCCCTGTTTGCGGCAGGCGACCTACTGGTTTTTCTTTCGATGTCAGCGGTTCATTTGATGAATCACTCGTTTGGCTTGACGTTGTTTTAGCCTTACGCAGAACAACACCAGCATTCGTTTGTACTTGTCCACCCTCCTCAACAGCCCAAGCTTCATTGATCGTTCCAAAAGATAGGGCAAGAAAAATGATGGGGAGTAGGACGAACTGAATCTTATTTATTTGCTTCATCACAATCTCTCCTCCATCAATATGCTTCTTCGATCTGCCAAGTAAGAGTCGTTTCATAGTTACCAGTTTGTTTGATAGAGCCTATCGGTGCGTTAAAGCGTAATCCTTGTTTATTCGGTCCCCAGGTCTCTTCGCTGATATCATATTTTCCAGAAGCTTGATGCTTGGAACGAAAGACTTCCTGAGCCTCTGTAGAGATCACCTTTTCTGCATCCGCCGTTTGGTAACTCAACGCATTCGGAAGTCGTTGTTGCTCATTTCCTGTAAGACTAAAATCCTGCGATTGTTTTAAGGTTATTTTCCATGTACCTAACGTTGAGCGGTTGTCCCAGATCACTAAGTGTTGATCGTAGATTGGATCCGTAAATTTTTTATTTTGCCCACTTACTTTTTGATCGCCAAAATCGATCGTATTCGGTGCTGACTCGATAAATAACGTTCCTTTAAAGGTATATTTCCGTGACACTCCTTCTGGTAAAATCAATAGATTCTTCTCATCAGATGGTGATGTATCTTTGACATAATTTAATGCTTTTACAGCATTCAGCTTTTCCAAAAGTTCCTGATTTTTTGTTAAATCGATTTGTTCTGATACATTTGCTTCAAATGAAAAATCTTCAATGATCGGCTGGTCATTTTCGTCAACAAAGCTGATTTTAACGGTGGCAAAGCTTTGTATCACCGTAACATTCAATGGCTTTTCTACTTTCTCTACACCAGTACCGTAAAATGCGGTGATTGGATATACTCCTGGACCTGCTAAGGCGGGCGGTTTGGGCAACGTGCCCAGTGAAAGCGTCAATTGAGTGCTGTCTAATTCATTTGCTTCTACACCATTGTATTGCCAAAGCTTGAGTGCTCCTCTTTGATGAATAAGCGTCTCTAGATCTTGTTGTGTTTTCGGATACTCTTTCGTAGTTACACTGAGATCTTTTCCTTGAATAATATACTTATTGCTTTTGACCGTTGTTTGATCTTCTATAAAGAGTGGGATCGTTATATCACGAGCGTTTCCCTTTTCGTCTGTAAGCGTCAGTATAAAACTGCTGGGACCAACAGCGCTAACTATCTTTTCAATATCCTGTCCTGTTTTTAAACGAATATCGATATTTTCCTTAGAGCTATAATCATCCTGATAATCCCAAAAGAACGGATCATACTCTTTCGCTTCAATGATTGCTTGTGTATCTCCGCGTTCAATAAACGTTAGCTTCCCTAGACCAACCGGCGCTTCAGCATCATAGGTTATCTCGTAGGAAGCTACTTTATCAGAAATAAAATTTTTCGCTTTTGTTTGAGAAGCAACCACTAATTTTTGATCTGTTGTAACATTGGTATCCTTTATTTTAAACTGAATATCCACAGTTGCATCCGTCTCAGACAAGTCCTTAGAAAGTGGAATTTGGAGCTCATTATTTAGATAGATTGGCGTAACAGGTACACCATTTAACAGAAATGTTCCTTGTTGATATAATTGATTTGGTGCTAATGTAAATTTATATACTGGCTGAAACATATTCTGTTTCCCACCTGCATATCTTCCTGTGTAATGAACAGTGACCTCTGAATCTTGTGTAATCGATTGAATCTCTTGTCCAGCGTTATTTTCAAATGTCATATTTTCATTATACTGGACTAATCCTGGGACTGATTTAAAAGCAATAACCGCTTTCTCATAGCTACCACCAGTAGAACCGGTAAACCCCCAGTAAACATTATCTGCACCAAAAATATCCTTAGAAATAGCCACTGTAACAGGATCCATATCCCCAAATGTATAGGTTAGATACCCAACGTCAGTCGAATTCCATTTTGTCCACTTGATATTTAGTAGTCGCCATTTTGCATCTCCAAGCTTAAATGTTGGATATTGCAGCCCTAAATGTTTAATAATTGGAAAGCTGCCATTTCGGTCATAAGAGCTAGTCTGATCTGGAAAAGCATAGGCTATATGACCTTTGCCCGCATTTGAAAGAACATCGGAGTCATAATAATCACCTGATATTGCGATTCCTCCGTTATAATAGGTATCAAACTCTATAGCAAAACTCTTTTTGATTTGTTTTCCATCTAATGCACTACTCGTTGGATTGATTGCTCCTGCATAAACAGCAAGACCTCCTCCTGTCTGACCAGTGAAATTGGCTATTACATTTGGGTCATTATGCATGACAAACGCCATTCCATCTGCATTACCATCAAGATAGACATACATCTCTGATTCAAAATCTTTTGATAACTCCATTTTATTGGCTTCTGTTGAAAAGATGCTGCCGATTTGCCGAGCCTTCTTATCTGTAATCACTACATTATTTCCTTCAACATAGCTATTCGCGCCTTTTGGTGTGACAAAAATCTGATCTAGAGGTATACTTTGAGGCGCATCAACATAGCCTAAAGCTTCTGCTTTTAATGGCACACATAAAATTCCTGCAACTATAGCCACAAAGGCAGCTTTTTTGATTTTCTCTAACACTTTTCATTTTCACCTCCTTTCTATAAAAGGTGGTTCCAATTTTGTACATAACAAATAAACCTCCTTTAATCAGAATAATTGACTTCAATAAGTGTCTTTGATTAAATAAATAAAAGATTCTTATTTTTAAATCAAACGAGAAATGTAGTGAACCATTCTTGATCTGCAGGCATTCATTGATCAATTTGACGACGATTTTGACGGCGTAGAAAAATATATTCCAATATACTATGTGAGTTGCTTCATTACATTCAGGCCTTTAAATAACAAATGTTATTTAAAGGCCTGAATAAATCTACTTTGACAAAAAACACCCAATCTAGAGCACTGCTAATTTATCGATTGCCGCTCGTTGTTCTTCAAAAAAGGAATTGGTATACGTATCCAAGGTTAGTTTTATTGATGAATGACCTAATAAAGAACTGATCGCTGCATTGTTTACCCCCAATTCGACACACCGAGTCGCAAATGTATGGCGTAACGCATGGAAGGGTACATTTAATAAGCCTATTCTTTTTTTTATTTGTTCAAACCTATAACTAACCGTTCTTGGTTCAACAGAACCTTGACTGCTTGTTACAACAAATTCAGAAGTAGATCGTTCTTTACATTTCAATAATGCTGTTTTAACTTTGAGCGATAACGGGATCAATCGATCGGCGTTCATTGTTTTTGGTACTGTCTCGATGATTTTTGTACGCATTTCTGATGATTTCGGCATAGCAATCCGCTGTTTCGTCCGTTGAACGTGAATCACTGACTCTTCAAAATCGATATCTGACCATTTTAATGCACAGATTTCACCGATCCTCATCCCTGTTTCTAATGCCAATAAAACTGGTAATCCTTTTTCTGACTTCATGCTTTCAGCCTCTACCGCTTTTTGCTGTTTACGTGTCAAAGCATGAACTGTTTTCTTTTGGCTTTTAGGCAGTATTGTCCGTTCACAAGGGTTTAAATAGATATAGCCGCGTTCTTTGGCAGCTTCCAAGCAACTTTTTAAAATTCGAAAAACAATCTGAATGGAACTTGCAGATAGTGAGCTAGAGAGCTGATTTACTAATTTGTCCATATCGAACGGTGTCACTTTTTCTAGTGGACGATGTCCTAACATGGGGAAAATATGTATCTGAAGATTATTGCTATAGCTAGCATATGTGCTCTCTTTTAATCTAGGCGTCATGATATCATTTAGCCAAATATTCGCCCAATCACCGAGGGTTCCGCGAAATTTTTTAGAAGAACCTAAATAAAACACAGTTGTCTGCGCTTTTTTCTCAATCAACTGTTCTTTAACTAAGCGGTAGGAACGTGCGTAAATATAGCCATAATGAATCGAGCCGTCTTCTTTACGCCCTTTAGGATAGCGGCCTTCCCAACGTCCATCTTTCCTTTTATAAATATTCTCACCTTTAGCCATAATGATCATGCCCTTTCATAAAATAGTGACGGCGGATTTGACGGCGGGAAAAAATACTCGCTCCAGAACTGAAAAACCGCCCATTTTATCATTTTTTTAATAAAAATCGTAAAAAAATGATAAAATAATTGATTACTTTCTCTCTTTAAGCTATTGATTTATTTTTAACAAAGCCATACAATGTACTTAGCTTTTGATTATTTATTCTCAAATAAAAATGTTTCTCGTTTGATTTAAAAACAAGAAATATTTTATTTTTTTACAAAAAAAATTTAACTCATTATTCTTATCTAACGAATATGCTATGAATTCTCTTTTTTAAATCTAAAAGCAAACCCACAACAATGATTATATAACAAAAAATAATAAATAAAATATCGTTCCCTGTCGTTTCATGTCAACTTACAAAAATGATAGATGCAGATATGCTTAAAAATAAAAAAACGAAGAATGAAAATCATAAAAAGATTTTCATTCTTCGTTTTTTAATCTTGAAACTTATTTTTAAGTTTAGGTATATTAAAGACTTTTCTCTTCGCGAATGCGGTTTTCAAGTTCCTTTTGTTCTTGCTCATGTCTCATTTTTTGTTCTTCTTTTGCTAGACGCATTCTTTCACGCTTCTCTTCTGGTCTAGGATCATTGATCACTGTTGCTGCATCGATTTCTTCAAGTGCTTGTCCAACGCTTTTCACTGATTCAAAGCTTTCCAGTGTTGGCTGTGCTCCTTCGTCTAATTCGTGCGCACGTTTACTCGCTAAGATCACTAGTGAGTATTTTGATGGTACTTCTTTCAATAATGAGTCAATAGATGGTTTTAACATCATGAGGCTACATCTCCTTCAACATTTTAATATATTTGCCAATTACTCGATCAACACGAAAATGTTCACTCGCAATAATTTCCTTGATTCGTTTTACAGCTTTGGGTACTTCGTCATTTACAACCGCATAATCATATAATGCCATCATTTCGATTTCTTCACGAGCAACACGCATGCGCTCTTCGATCACATCATGAGCATCTGTCCCACGTCCGACGATTCGTGATTTTAGTTCTGCTAAATCTGGCGGCGTTAGAAAAATAAAGACACCATCCGGCACTTTCTCTTTGACCTGCTCAGCTCCTTGAACCTCGATTTCTAAAAAGACATCTTTTCCTTCATCCAGCGTTTGATTGACGTAAGATAGCGGTGTCCCGTAGTAATTCCCTACATATTGGGCATACTCCAGCATCTCACCTGCTTCGATCATCGCTTCAAATTCCTCTTTCGTTCGGAAATAGTAGTCGACACCTTCCACTTCTCCTTCCCGCATTTGACGGGTCGTCATAGAAACTGAATACTGAAAATCATTCTCTTCACTATCAAAAATTGCTTTACGTACGGTGCCCTTCCCCACTCCAGAAGGTCCTGATAGTACAATTAATAATCCACGCTCTGACATGATGACTTCCTTTCATTAAAAACTATACAAACTCTGTTCATATAGCTAGACAATTTAGCATTATACTAGCAAATGCCAGCAATTAATAAAGTATTAGTTCTATAATGCACTTTTTTCCCATAATTTTCAAGACTTTATGATTAAGGTTTGCTAAGAAAAAGATATTTTTCCTCATATAGACAATTTCTCTGCACTAGATAAAAAAACATAGATTGATTAAAAATTTTTAAATGACTTTCTAAATTCTCAAAAAAAGTATGCATGAACCCCATTTTTCTAGTAAAATGAATATAATATGCATTGAAACAACAGAATAACCCACCTTTATTATATAACAAAAATAAGAAAGGAATTACACCATGCTTACGCCCAAAAAACAATTACCTCTAATCATTTTTTTCTCATTGCTTCTTTGCTTTTTGATTGGAACTTTCCAGCAAACAGTGGAAGCTGTCACTAACGAAACAGATTTCACAGAAAATCCTAAATATCCTATCAAGGACGGCTATCGGCCAAAAGCCTCGATCGTTATCGACGCCGGCTCTGGACAAATCTTATGGGAAGATCAGCCTGATTTATCTTGGAGTCCGGCAAGTATCGCGAAAGTCATGACCATGTTCTTAGCATTTGAAGCAATGGAACAAGGTAAATTCTCACTAGATACCACTGTCACAGCTACAGAAAAATATGTAAATATTTCTCAGCTTTACGCTTTGAGCAACAATAAAATTTCTTTAGGCGTTGAATATCCTGTTCGAGATTTGCTGACCATGATCGCTGTTCCTTCTTCAAATGTCGCAACATTGATGCTGGCAAATCTAGTAGCTGATGGTGATGAAACAAGCTTCATTCATCGAATGAATGAAAAGGCAGCTGAGTTAGGTATGGAGAATACGACTTATTTTAACTGTAGCGGCGCACAAATCAGTGCTTTTGACGGGTATTACCAAGCAACTGGAATCGATCCTGATGGCGATAACAAATCAACTGCACGTGATTTGGCTATTTTAGCTTATCATCTAATCAAAAAGTATCCCGATGTACTGCAGTTTACAAGCAAACCTGTAGTCACAACGATGGAAAATACACCCTACGAAGAAACGTTTGAGACCTATAATTATTCTTTACCAGGTGCTAAATATAGCTATGAAGGAGTCGACGGGCTGAAGACCGGTTCAAGTCCAACTGGCGGCTTCAACTATATTGCTACCGCAAAAAAAGGAGAGATTCGTCTCATTGAAGTTATTTTAGGAGTTGGTGATTGGTCGGATCAAGAAGGAGAATATGAACGTCACATTGCTGGAAATGCCATTTTAGATAATACCTTTTCTGCTTACGAGTATAAAAAATTGCTGAACAAGGGTCCGAATACAGTCAATCAAAAAGAGATCACTTTGGAGCAGGACTTTTACGGTTTCGTAAAAAAAGGAACCGAACCTCACTTCATCACAGAAAATGGTGCCCTGAGCCTTGCAAGCGAATTGGGACAAGTTTCTCCAAAACTACCCGTTCAAACTGTCAGCTACCAAGAAAAACAAACAGCTGTTCAAGAAAAGACTAAGAAACAGCAGAAACAAAAGAAAACCTCCCTCTTCCCGTTTGAGAAAGATAAAATCCACTATTGGATCAGCGTCAGTATGACCTTTTTAGGGGTGCTATTCTTTGTGTTTTCCCGCTTATGTAGAAAACGTGTTTCGGGATCACGGCGGGGTAGTCGTACAGTAGGTACGTTTATGACTCGTTCATTCGTCATTTTCGGCTTTCTCTTTATCATTGGCGCTGTCAGCGTTTGGTTCTTTTTATAGACTGGAAAATCCAGAGAAAAAGTGGATCGGGCTCTTCTTATGTTGCCGTATGTCCTTTTGACCATTTTATCTCTTGAGATCATTAGAAAAAGCACTCCGAATCTAGTTACTAGATTCGGAGTGCTTTTCTTATAGGATTTTTTTTATGCCTTAAAAGCCCATATTTGACAATGTGTTCACAACACCCATGATCTCGTCATGGCGTTTGATTTGTTTGTCTACAGGTCCTTCGACTTCCTCTACATCGATCCGAACAACAAAACGACGATTCAATGATACGAAAGTATCTTCATTGATTCGAATATTCAGTATCTCATCTGTAAACGACTCACAAGCATCCTGCCAGACATCAAACGTGTCTTTTTCTGATATAATTTCTCTTTTTACAACAGACTTCCCACTTAATTCATGGAAAGTAACATCATAGTAATTCGACATACACTTTCACCTCTTCTTCATTATACTGCTAATTGGCTTAATCACCAAAAATTTATCTTATTCGATATTTTGAATTTGTTCACGAATTTTCTCTAGGATCGTCTTCATCTGAACCACAATGTTCTTGATCTCGATCGGGCTTGATTTCGAACCGATCGTATTGACTTCACGGTTCATTTCCTGGATCAGAAAATCCAGCTCTCGACCAACAGGCTCTTCCTGCAATAATAGTGTCTGCATTTTGTCGATATGGATCATTAAGCGATCCAGCTCCTCATGGATATCCCCTTTTTCAAGAAGAATCGCCAGTTCAGTCAATAGACGGTTTTCATCGACTTGAGCACCTAGCCAATCATTTAAGCGGGCTTCAAACTTTTCTCGATAGTCTTTTTCGTAGACATCGACAAATCCAGTCAATTCTTTGACTAACTTGATAAATTCCTGCCCATAACCAGTCAGTATTTGCTGAATTTGTTGTCCTTCCTGCAGTCGACTAGCATCGACCTTCTCAACTGCTTGTTTCACGACCTCTAAGACAAGTGCGCCGAACGCTTCGTCAGCCTCCTGTTTTTCTGTCACTTCAACATAATCAGGATTGTTTAGCAGCTGTTCAATACTTCTACCAGGTTCAAAAATCGCTTTTGGGTATGCAGCAGATAACTCCTGTTCAATTTCACCTAACAGCTGATGAATCAGTTTCCAATGAACTTGTACCTCTTGATTACTACTACCTGTTTGCTTGATAGTGATATACGCTTCTACTCTACCGCGCTGTAATGTTTGCTTCATCAATTGACGAATCGCCATTTCATGCGGATTGAGTTCTTTAGGCATCCGCAATTGGATATCTAAAAAGCGTTGATTGACGCTCTTGATCTCTACATCGATTTGATAGCGATCATTTAAGAATGTTTCTTTTCCGAAACCAGTCATACTTTTCATTGACAGGGTGTCCTTCCTACATAGATTTTATTGCATTAGATAGGGCTTCAAACTCCTCGTTGGTCAAGGTGATGCCTTTTCCCATCTTCTCATGACCCGCAGACCAATCTCTTAAATCAAATTTTGGCGGGCGTCCGTTCCAGCTGACCAAATTCAACTCTTTACGCCAACCTTTTTGATTTTCAGATAGTACGGCGATTTCTTCTACGATTTCATATGAAAATTCTTGTGCCATTATTTACCACTCCTTGTTTGAATAAATTCGATCATCAATAATTGTAATACTTGAACAGGCAGTTTATCCACTAAAGTTGCTAACCATTGTGCTTTTTCCTGTTCATTTGACGCAAGTAAACTGGTCAGTGCGGCTAATTGCTGCTTCTCAGATAATAAAAAATAATCATCATAATACTTTTTCAGCCACTCTTGTACTGAAATCATACCGATCGTCTCAACTAAATCAGTCTTCATTTCTTTTTTCTGCTGTAAAATTCCGATCATTTCTTCGATCGTATAAAGCTTGGCCGCAGAGATCCCCTGATTTTTTGCTAACAACTCCACTAATACTAACCCAATATTTTCAGTGAACACCCTGTCTTTATAAACTTTACGCATTTTCTTACAGATCTTATTTTTTTGTTCAACTGACAGCCATAATTTCAGCTGATAGGTCTCTTTGATATACGTAAAAAACTGTTGCTGAAACTGTATTAGGCTATCGAATGTCTCATCAAAAGTATACCAATGACCTTTATACTTTTTCCCGATTATTTTCATCGTTTCCAAATAGCCCAGCTTAATATTCTGAACAGAGCGTGCACCATCAAATAAAAGCACTGCCCCCATTGACCAAGGTGTCTGTAAAGTCAGACAGGTGATTTCATCTCGAATTTTTACAGGCTTCGTGATACCTGGCCCCTTGACATCGACAATGATACATTCTGTTGCCCCATGTTCGATAGCAACATCCACTGGAATATTGTTGCGGTACCCCCCATCAACATAGTATTTATCTGCTATTTCGGCCGCGGTCATGGCTGGGAAAAAGGAGGCTGATGCTAAAAGCCAATTTTGCCATTTGGATTGTTGCTTCCCGTTAAATCGGATCACTTTTTCCTGAAAGTTCGGCAGCTCTGTGGTCACTAAATAAAAATCAGTACTCACCTGCTGCATTTTTTCCGCAGAAAAAGTATCCCGGATCAATTCTTGTAAGGGTTTTGTAGACACTCCTTTTGTTTGAATCGCATTTATCGTGAAGGCTCCTACCTGACTAAGCACACCACCAAATGTATCATTAGTGGTTTTATTGACAGGAAAAGCTAAAATCTTTTTAGTGTCAATTTCTTCCCACATCTTTTTAGCCGCTTCAAAATCCCCTTGTAGGATCAACGCTCCATTTAATGCCCCGACAGAGGTTCCAGTAATAAGTTCGATCGGTATCTCTAATTCTTTCATCGCTTGCCAAACACCGATCTGATATGCCCCTCTAGCACCGCCGCCACCTAACACTAAGCTTGTATGATAGTCCAGCGCCTTACTAAAACGATTCTCTTCTATCTCTTTATACCCATGCATTAAAAAGAGCTCTTTTAAATGAAGTGTGAGATGATGTGGAAAATGAAAGCTGACTGATCCCTGAAACGTCCGTTTGAATAAGTGCTCGATCACTGTGAAAATAGACGACCACCCTGTTTTTGCCGTTTCCTGAAGCAGCAGTAAATTGGTTACCCTCTCTGATTCAGTCATTATAAATAGATAGGGAACTTTCCCGGCATAAGCAACATAAGCATGTCCAGTATTCTTACGCACACTTCTAGTAAATACTTCTCTTGCTGAAGAATGTGTCTCAAATAAAGGGAACAATTGGCGACTTTCAGCTACCTGAGCGGCAAAGTTATGCCATTCAGATGCAACCATCGTTTCAATTCTCATCAACAGCACCTCCATCTCTTTAAAGTATACCAAACTTAACTGGAAATTACTTTTTTCGAGGAATCGTTCGTTAAAGTACCTATAGCAAAAAAAGAGAGAAGGAGCTTAGTTTCCTGCAATCATTACTTTTTATTAAAAATCGCCTAAAAACGTATCTCTTTCATTCATTTTCACGTAAAATGAAAATAGTTACTTTTATAATATTTTACATATTGTTGGTAAGAAAGAGAATTTTGTGGGCATAATAAAGAGTGATTTCGCACATAAATTAGTGATGTTTTATATTGAAAAAAATAGAATCGATTGTCTGCACGATTATGTTGTCCTTTTTCTAAAAAAAAATTTATTTTCGGACAACAAGAAGTAAAATCTGTTACAATACATTTTTGAACACACATAATTTAGAAAAAAGAAAATTCAGGCTCCAATTAGAATGACATTTAAAAATATTCGGTCGCTTTTAGCTGAACCGGATGAATAACAAAGGATGTTTATATTTATTATGAAGAAAAAAACAATTTTATTAAGGATAAGCACTCTGCTTTTAGTCTTTGGTTACGCTGCAAGTATTTTTGCTGCTGTAGATGCTTATGCGCAAGAAGATATATTGACGATCACCCAAAATGCTGGCTACGAAACAAGCGATTATTATAAGCCTAAAGCCTCCATTGTGATCGAAGCTCATACGGGACAGGTTTTATGGGAAGATAATCCTGATCTTGCTTGGAACCCTGCCAGTATCGCTAAATTGATGTCTGCTTATCTTGTTTTTGAAGCAATCGCACAAGGAAAATTCACTTTAGATACGACGGTCAAAGCAACAGACAGTGATCAGGCGATTTCACAAATCTATGAACTGAGCAATAATAATATTGTCTCTGGCGTCGATTATCCTGTTCGCGATTTACTTTATGCTGTAATGGTACAATCCTCAAATGTTGCCACGGTGATGCTCGCAAATCTGGTCACAGCAAATGACGAAGCAAAATTCATCCATATGATGAACGATAAAGCAAAAGAGCTAGGTATGACTAAATCGACGTTTTATAACTGCAGCGGTGCTGACACAGCTTCATTCAATGGCTATTACAATCCCGCTGGCATCGATCAAAATGCAGACAATGTTTCAACTGCGCGTGATTTGGCGATTTTAAGCTATCACTTGTTGAAGGAATATCCGGAAACAGTAACATATACAAGCCCCACCCAAATCACGATCATGGAAAACACACCTTACGCTGAAGTGCTGGAAAATCATAACTACTCTTTACTGGGACTTGCTTACGGTTACGAAGGCGCAGATGGCTTAAAAACTGGATCAAGCCCAACTGGGGGCTTCAACTATGCAGCAACTGCTGTCCGTGGTGAAACACGTCTGATCGAAGTGATCCTCGGTGTCGGTGACTGGGAAGATCAAAACGGCGAACTCCAACGTCATGCCTTTGGTAATGCCATTTTTGACCGTGCTTTTTCAACTTATGAATATAAGCAGCTGCTAGCTAAAGGAGAGCAAACCATTGATCAGGAGGACGTTATCTTGACACAAGACCTCTATGGTGTGATCCAAAAAGAAACACAGCCGAATTTTGCCTTGTCTGCCAATCAAGTGACTTTTGATAATGGGCTTAGCCAAGTATCTTCTACAATTTCTGCCCCAAGTGTTGAATTCCAGTATGCTAAAAAATTAAAAGCTTTACAACATTCAACCTTTTTTAAAAATGCGAACCAAAAGAATGGACTATCGACTTTCTTCGTAAATGGTTTGTTGATTATTTTAGGCTTACTATTCATGGCTTTATCAAAATTATTTAAAAAGGAACCTGCCGCAGGAAGTGCTAAAAAATTCAATCCTTTATTGATCTTAGGCGTTCTTTTAGCTCTTGTAGGAGTTGGTCTAAGTATTTATACATTGGTTGTTGGACCTTGGCTTTAAATGATAGAAAATGCAAAACGCAGTTGCTTTTTATGGCAGCTGCGTTTTGCATTTTTAAAATCAGACAATAATCTTAAAGCCACTATCACTAAAAGTTATTAATTTCAACTCTTAGTTATCTCCTCACTTTGATTGAGCTATTCTTATCAAAGAGACCTTATTTTGCTCTCAATTTGTTCTATCTAGAAATGCTCTTTACAAAATTTTTTATTCTCATCATTCCACAAAAATGATACATCTTTCATGTCAATCTCTTTTACTGTAATATTTTTACAAACTATTTCCTATGGTATTAAAAAATCACACCATAATTAAAGTATAGTGAATATTATTTAACTAGCAAAAACGAATGTTTTTGGAAAAGATATTTTTATAGACAAAATAGGATAGATAAATCCTTTATCCTAAACTTTTATTTTAATCAACTCTATTGAACTCTCTCTTAACAAAAAAGCACCATGATTTTCATCATGATACTTCCCGTGCTTTAAAGTCGGATACTCGTCATAATCTACATTTGATTTCCATTCAAAATTAACGCTAAGAAACTACAAGTATCAGTTTAAAGTAAAAATATAAGCATAAACAAAAATTAAAAAGTTATATAATGAATGAGAAAATATATTGTACCATATATTTTTTTTGTGGATATAAACATAACCTAAAAATAAGCTTGAAACAAATACTGGAATAAGTGAAATTAAATTATAATTTACACTTGCTAAATGACCAGTTGAAAATAAAATGCTTGATAAAATAATACATAAAAATTGAACACTCATCTTTCCTTTCAAATTTATAAAGCAGTACCTATATACAAGCTCTTCTATGAAAGGAATAATTATACTTGATTGTAAAATTCCTAAGAATCCGTAAGAATAGTATCGAATTATAACTGGCTTAAACAGTAACATTGCATATGAAATATCTATTAAATACATTATAAAGGTTATTCCTATCACAAATCCAAACGCTTTTTTAGTGCGAGCATTTTTTAATCCCTTAAGTAAATCTTGTTTAAAAAATAAAAAAACTAACACTGCTAAAAATAAATTCTGAAAAAGGACAATATTATTATCAAAAATATCCCAACTTGCTCCTACGGCTGGGATAAATTTTTTTATAACTAGATATATCGCAATATAGATTATCTTGTACATCTGTATATTCATCAGCTTCTCTTAAATTCTTACGTAATCAGTGTATGAAGTATTTGAAGTTACCGTCTTAGTATCAACATATTTGTTATCAACTTTTCTATATCTCTTGTACGTTACTGTAATAGTACAATTCTGTTTATATTTTTTAAATTTTCCACTTTCAGAGTATTCATTTTTCAAGTTCACAACTACTGGGCCAGCAGTAACTTTTACACCTATTGTGGATTTTCTGTTTGTAGTATATGTACCTAAGTATGTTCTACTACCATTTTTGATTTTATAGCTCTGTGTTTTTGCCCATGTTCTAGACTGAATACCTGAATTGTCATCAATAACATAATAAAATTCATCATCCTCAGGCAGTAAACCTACTGCTATTTCATTAATAATTTCTGATTCAACAGCTTCTGTGATAAGTCCATTTCCTAAGACCCCAAATAAAAAACCACTACAAACAATACTAAAAATTAATTTTTTCAAACAAAGCACTTCCTTTCATTAATTTATTTTCAATAACAATAACATAAAACACCCCTTTAGTAAACTTTATTTTCCTAATTGAATACTAATAAATTCAATAGACAATCAATACAAATTGATCCCTTACATTTATTGGAAGTTTTGACATCATTTCTTTCTCGCCTTTTTTAAAACGCTATTAATATGTTGAATAAAAAAACTGTAGACATCATCCCTTTTTCGGGACTTTGTCTACAGTCTGACGCGGTTACTTTTTATGGCAACTACATTTTTTCTCTTCGTCAAGATGACTTAACGAACAGTTACTTTTTATTATATTCACACAAATTCGGGTAAGAAAGTTGAAATTTAGTAAGTCTGTTTAAAAGATATTATTTGTTTTTCTTCAATTGTTTGATTTCTTTTTCGATTGCATCGATTTGTTTACCTAATGCTTTTTGCTCGTTTTTATCACGAGAAACTTTTTTCTTGTTTACTAATTCTTGTTTTTCTTGGATCAATGCTGCGATTTTTGCTGCATTATCTTCTACAGGTGTAGATGGTGTTGTTGAACTTCCAGTTGAACTACCTGTTGAGCTGCCATTTTTCAAGGCTTGGATTTCACGTTCGATTTCACCGATGCGAATTCCTAGTGCTTGTTGTTCTTGCCAGTTCGTGCTGATTTTTTTCTTGTTGATCAATTCTTGTTTTTCTTGGATCAATGCGTTGATTTTTGCTGCTGTATCATTAGCAGGTGTAGATGGTGTTGTTGTGCTTCCAGTTGAACCACCTGTTGAACTGCCATTTTTCAAGGCTTGGATCTCACGTTCGATTTCGCCTAGACGGATACCCAAAGCTTTTTGTTCTAAACTATTTCTGCTAACTTTTTTCTTATTGATCACTTCTTGTTTTTCTTGGATCAATGCGTTGATTTTTGCAGTTGTATCTGCAGATTGAACTGAAGCCGCATGTGCTTGAGTTGTTACAGCTGTAAATCCTGCTCCTCCAATTGATAACGCTACCCCAGCAACTAGTAAACCTTTTACAAATTTGTTCATTATTGATTCCTCCAATTTATTTTTCGTTCGAATACTACTGTTCATAAAATAATAGTTCCGATACACAGATTATAACCACTCTTTTTAGAAAAGTAAACTATTATTTTATAAATAATAGTCAAAAGTTTTTCGAAAAATGCTCTAACTATTGATATATATACATTTTAGAGCTAAAAATATTTTTTATAAAAAAGAAAAAACCAGCTTTTCCGCTCAAAAAAGAGCAAAAAGTCTGGTTTTTCATTCTGGTTTATCTTTACTTTTTTACATTGATCCTTTAAAAACATCTGCATTTTTTACGAAATAATCAACACCTGAATAGATCGTAAAGATCAAACAGATGTATAGCATGATTAAATCAACTGGCAAGCGAATAGCTGTAAATGGAATATTGTTGATCAATAATAGAATGATCGCCACCATTTGCGTCGCTGTTTTGATTTTACCAGGCCAGGCTGCGGCCATCACTTCGCCGCCTTCAACCAACAATAGACGTAAGCCAGTAACTGCTAACTCTCTACAAACAATGATCGCAACGACCCAGGCTGGTGCTTTTTGCTGTGCAACCAACACGATAAAAGCTGTCATCACTAACATTTTATCAGCCAATGGATCTGCAAACTTACCAAAGTTTGTTACTAACCCACGTGAACGAGCAATTTTTCCATCTAGCCAATCTGTGATACTAGCAACTGCAAAAATCACAGCACCAACCAGCTGAGTGATCGCTAACGATGCTCCTCCAAAAGTAATCGTGCCCCAATCCATCGGAACACTAACAACAATAATAAAAATCGGAATCATAAAAATTCTAAGAACAGTTAATTTATTTGGTAAATTCAATGCTTATTGCCCCTCTCTTTTCCTACTCATTTTACGGTATCTAATGACGACTGTCACGAAAAAAGTCATTTCATAAATAACTTATCTATTCTCTCCGTCATCGATTTCAATAAATGAGCGAGAAAACATCTACGATGAGCTTTAGCTCTTCTGTAAATTCTTCCCGCTCATTCTATTGAACCAGCCTGCTTTTATTATGCTGGCGGTGTTTGTTGAACTTGTTCTGATGATTGTGACGATTGCTGTGTTTGTGCATACTCAAGGCTCATGTTGATATTTCTAGGGCCAATGCCTGTATTATTCGGATTGAATACAGCAGCTTGTCCATCTACTTTAAATTCCATGTACTCAGAAGCACCCAAACTGATCGTAAACTGAGTGGTTCCCTCTGGAATCTCTACAGATTGTGTTTGGCCTGGCTGAACTGTTTGTTGGAAGAAATAGCCATTGTCATTATTTTCAGCTGTTGGGATATATACACCAACCCAGCAAGGAGCTGTAATTGCTGAAAAATCAAGTTTAGTCGGTGTTGCAGCATTTGTCGCACTCATATTTACAGTTGTACCCGATTCACCCAAAAAGCTGACTACGGTCGGTTCTTTAGGTTCTGACGAACTAGAACTAGTTGTAGAAGATGATTCTGTCGTACTTGAAACAGGTGCCTGACTTGACTCAGTGCTAGAATCAGACGAAGATTCTCTGATTATCGCAGTATCCGGCTTTTGAATGATTGGATTTGCCTGACGGTCCTGCCAGGTAATGTAAAAAACAACAACTGCGATCGCTAGACCGATCAAAGAAAAAATAATTGCCGGCAAACTACGTGTAAAGCGTTTAAATGAGCTTTCTTCATCATACATCTGCGTACGTGACTCATCAAGCGTCTCATACTGAATCGATGAGTCCGCTGCTGCTTCTTCCGTTTTTCCATCATAAACTTCAACTAATTCATTTCCGTCTAAACCAACTGCACTAGCATATTGGCGAATGAACGCACGCACGTAAAAAGTGCCCGGCATTGAGTCAAAGTCATTTTCTTCAATTGCTATCAAATAGCGTTTTTGTGTTTTTGTAATTTGCTGCAGCTCGTCTAAAGACATATTGCGCTGAAGCCTTGCATCTCTTAATTTTTTTCCTATATTTACGCTGGCCACTCGTCCATCTTCTCCAGTCTCTCTAATTTATCGATCGTTTCTTTTGGTATTGGTGAAGGGGTTGCTTGGTCCACATTCACTCTTTTTATATCGTTTCGATTTGTCTTATTGACTTTTAGTAGTAAATCGCTTAGTGAAATAGTCACATTTTTCGATTATTCAACTCTTTTAAGAATACCACAAAAAAATACTGATGAGGATAACATTTTTGAAAGTTTTTAACGAAATATCGGACTTTTTTTGTTTAAGATAGAAATATTTCGACTCCTAGTTTCTAGTACGAGGAAATCACTTCTGCTCACTCTTTCATTATTTCTTTGGGTGCATATAAAACCGGCTCAAGCCTTTTTGATCAATGAATTTTTCAGCCAGCTCTTTTATATCAGATAATTGAATGCTTTCAATAACTTCAGGTGTATCGAACAATGTCGTTTCTCCATAAAGTGATTGTGAAAATTGATTGGCAATATACTCAAGTGAATTTAGCGATTGGAAATACTTACCGATCATTTTTTTCTTCAATAAAGAAAGATTTTCTTCTGTCAATTCCTCACTTTGAGCAACAGTTAACAGAATTTCTTCAATCCGCTCTGCCAATTGCTCAGGATAATCACTATCGCCGCCAAAATCAGCAAAATGGAAACTTCGATCTAAGCTAAATTCGTAACCAAAGCTGTCGTCTAAAAGACCTTCATTATACAAAGTCAAATAGTTTTGAGACGTGTTTCCGAATAATAATTGCAGCAATAAATTCGCTGTTAGTTTGTATTTCAGTAACGCTTTGCCCTCTACAGGTACCTCATCCAGTCCTTTTAGCCCAACAATCACTTTTGAACGACTGATCGGCATTTCGATCGAACTTTCCTTTAGGATATCTTCTGCTGTTTCTTTTGGAAAGTGACGTCTGATCGGTACTGCTTGCGCAAATGTTTTTTCTGCTTGATTCTCGCGAATAAAGGTCATCATTTCTTCCGGTTCCATTTTACCAACGACAAATAACGACATGTTACTTGGATGATAAAATGTGTTATAGCAAGTATAAAGATCCTCCGCAGTAATTTCATCGATGCTTTCAACAGTCCCGGCGATATCGATATGCAGCGGGTGTTTAGGGTATAAGTTACCTAATATGCCGAAAAATAAGCGCCAGTTTGAGTCATCCAAATACATTTGGATTTCCTGACCGATGATGCCTTTTTCTTTTTCGACCGTTTCTTCTGTAAAATAAGGCTCCTGAACAAAATCAAGTAATGTCTTCAAGTTCAGTTCCACTTGATCTGTCGTTGAAAAAAGATAGCTGGTTTTCGTAAAGCTCGTAAAAGCATTGGCAGATGCACCTTGACGGCCAAATTGTTGGAACACATCGCCGTCTTCTTTTTCAAACATTTTATGTTCAAGAAAATGAGCGATCCCATCAGGAACTTTGACAAAATTTTCTTGCCCAAGCGGTACAAATTCATTGTCGATCGATCCGTAATTTGTTGTGAATAAACCATACGTCTTATTATAGTCTTGTTTCGGAAGTAGATAGACTGTTAGCCCATTTTCTAAGACTTCTGTATAAAGAACTTCGTTGATTTGAGGGTATTCTTTTTTATGCATCCGTTTTTTCTCCTTCCAAAAAGAAAATAGCTTGCAGCTGGATTCGCTTAGCCACTCGTTGTACATCTGCTAACGTCACAGCTTCCATGCGACGGATCCATTCGTCGTCTTCTAAACGTAAATGAGGGATCAAATCATCCAGATACTCCGTTTCCAAGACAGCTCCAGCGTTGTCTAAAGAAAGTAAATATTGGTTTTTCAGCATCGCTTTCGTTTGTTTGATTTCAAGCTCAGTCACATTTCCTTGACGAATATTTTCTAATTCCTGTGCGATCAAGTGCAGTACTTGATTCCGGTTTTTACCATCGATCCCTGTTTGGACACTTAAAAAACCACGAAATGTATCGATACTGCTTGAGGCATAATAGGCAAGATTTTCTTTTTCACGTACATTCATAAATAGCTTGGAATGTGGAAAGCCTCCAAAAACACCATTAAAAATCTGCAAAGCAAAATAATTTTCGTCCCCATAAAAAATATCCGTGTGATAGCCTAAATTTAGTTTAGACTGTGCTACTTTTTCTTGTTCTGACCGTTCTTCGATCACATTTCTAGAGGGTTGTGTATAGAAAACATCTGCTTTACCAGCACTACGATCTTCAAAAGGTAACACTTTGAAAAGAGCGGCAACCGTTGTTTCATCCACATCTCCCAAAACAAAAATATCGACTTGATCTTCCTTGAGCATTTGCTCGTGATATGCTGCGAGACTTTCAGCCGTTTCGTTTTCTAAATCAGAACGAGTACCAAAACTCGGGATTCTTTGATCCGCTGATTGGCTAAAATAAAGGTTTTGCAGTGCTAAAGAAGAATAGACTTGTTTATCTTCTGAAACACTTTCATAATAGGCAAGCAAATTTTCTTTTTCCCGCTGAAACGTTTCAGCTTCAAATTTACCATCAATGATATTTGGGTAGAAGATGATTTCTTTGATAAAATCAACTGCATCTTCTAAAACATGCGTATTTTCTAAATAACGATCATTCACAAAATTCATTGAAACATTCAGCCAGTGCAGATTGCCTTTTTTGTTGACGTTGATTCCAAAGCTGGCTCCGTATAATTCTGCTAACTTACCGCTTAATTTTACCTGATCAGGATAATTCAGGCTATTTGTTTCTAATAAACTAGATAAAAGTGTTCGTTTAGTGATTGTTTCTTTATTTAAACGCGTATTGAAACGAACCAAAATACGTACCGTTTTATATTTTTCTGTTGGGACAACATGTAAGTTGACTCCTTGTGCTAATGCAATCGGCATCTTGTCAGCTCCTCTTTGTTTTTTCATCATAATAAAGCCCAGCATGAAATACAATCATCTGGCTGTTTTTAAACCTTTTTTTAAGATTTTCCGCATCTATTCAATTATAGCACAGCTCTGTAGTGTTTCCTTGATGTAAGAGTCTTTCATTTCAAAATTTTTCATTTTTTCTGTATACTGGATTTGAGAAAGGGAGGATGATCTTATGATCAAAGAATTTAAAGAATTTATTATGCGCGGCAGTGTCCTTGATTTAGCTGTTGGGGTCGTGATCGGTTCTGCTTTTACTGCCATCGTCACAAAAGTCGTTGATGGGTTGATCACACCTCTAGTTAGTCTGGTTTTTGTCATGACTACAGGTAAACAAAGTGCTGATGATGCATTAGGTGCTTTAGTCTTTTCAGTCAAGGGTGTACCTTTTAAAATCGGTGATGTGATCAGTGCTATTATTACCTTTTTAATTACTGCGTTTGTATTATTCCTAATCGTGAAAGCTGCGAATCGAATGAAGAAAAAACCAGAGGCTGAAGCAGATAAGACAGAAGAGATCCTGCTTACGAGTGAAGATTACCTTGAGCAGATCCGTGATTTACTAGCTGCACAAAATGCTGAAAAAACATCGGGTTCTAGTAAAGAATCACCAACGAGCAATGAATCATTAAATACCTAAAAAAAATTGGCAGATACTTTGCTGACCTCTAAAGAGTTAAATCAAACCTTTAACTTTTTAGAGGTCTTTTTGTATGTCGTAAATCATTTTTGAAACTCACTCAACTCATAAAGCCTTTCTTTGAAATAAATCTGTTACTACTCACCATTAAAGAAACTATTTTTTCCCTAGGACCATTTATCCAATCATCATCACTATAAAATTTTTCTTGAGATCGTTCCAACTGTTCTAAGCTATCAAATTCTCTTATTAGACAATAGGAATCTACATCGTGTAACGATTTTCCACAATATATTATTTTAAGCCCTTTACGTTTATGCAATGGAGCGCTCTCTTCGGTCATAATCTTATGAAATTCATGTCCTGTATTTTCCTTCAGTTTGTAAATCAATATTTCTTGCACTTTATTCTCCATATGTAAACCTACCTTTATATTTTTTTATGATCGTTTTTAGAAAATCTCGAATAAGTTCCCAACACTGAATATAAGCTCTCTTCCACTCTTGAATCACTACGATCGAATCAGTTACTATTATAGTAAATTAAGGCTACTACCATTAGCAAGAAGAACATTGGCTCCAATTATGCAAATCATTTTAAGAATAATGGGATTTCCTTTGGTGACCTTTTTTAAAACTGCAACTTGTTTTAATATTGGAGCCAAAATTCGTGTGATTTCTTTTAGAAGAGAATAAATTGTTAGTGAGACATTACCTCAACAGGTTGCATGATCACTTGTCTTTCCTTCTTATGATCATATTCGTCCTTTGGAAACATCACAAGAAATCCATCTACTATACTTAATTCCATATAGCCTTTATCTGATTCAGAAGAAGAATTAACAAATACTATTTGTTGTTCTAATACATTTCCCTCTAGTTTGTATTTAATTTTATCAGGCTTTTTATAGTCGTTTATCGGTTCACCTTTATCATTAGAATAGATTTTGTCCGCTTCGAGAGTTTCTTGACCTGTTTGTACATTAAGATACGATAAACTAATCTCATTTCGATAAAATCTATGAACAATGACCTCTGATTCGACTACATCCATTTGAAGTTCACCTGATTCAGAAGGCAACAAAGGGACCCATGCGTAATCCATTAATAATTTTTGAGTAATTTCAGTATTTTTTTCTAGTTTGACCGGTTTGATCATTTTATATTCTTCACTGTTGCCGTTATACTCAATCTTTTTAGGCGTTGTCTCACTGGTCTCTCCATACTTTTCTTTTGTTTGCTTTGCCCCAAATATAGCTTCGATTGCATTGGTTACTGGGGAACTAAACATTATAATGACCGCGAGGCACATTACTGTAACTAACTTAACTACAAATAGATATCTTATTTTTTTTCGTTTGCGCTTTCCGAGGGACACTCCTTTTTCTATAGCATTGTAGGTACTCTCTTTTGGAACATCTATACTAGAATTAATTTTTGTTATTAGATTTTTAGTATCATTTTTCAAAATAATCTCCTCCTAATATTTGTTTTAATTTTTGCTTGCCTCTAGATAGATTTGTTTTTACTGTTCCAGATGGAATTTCTAGAATATTACTTATTTCTTGAATCGTAAAATCTTGATAGTAATAGAGTTGCAAGACATCTGCATACTTTCGTTCAATTTTATTGAAGGAATCATTTAAATCTATCTCTTGTTCTATTTCGTTACTATAATCAATATCCGCTACCAGTGACGTCTCATCTTCTATTACTATTTTTTTAGTTTTACTTCTCATTTTATACGCCGTTCTGATCAATATTCGAATATACCAAGTATAAAAATATTGATCATGTTTAAGCTTTCGTAATCCTTGATAGGCTATGGAAGTAGTTTCTTGAATAATATCTAGAATCTCAAATTCAGACTCAGCATAATGATAAGCAGTCCGATAAATGTATTCATATTGATCTTTTAAAAGTTTCTCGAACGCGTTATCATCTCCCTTTTTCGCTTTTTTTACTAATTCCAAAATCTCAGTTGTCATTTTTACCACGGTTTTTGCTCCTTTCATAATATTAGTGCAAAAAAGTGCGATAAAAGTTTCAATTCATTTCTGGTTATTGCTAATTAAATGGAATAATTTTGACTCAGCTAGCTTATATCTACTGTCAATGCATAAAGTGATTAGGATAAGGGCATAAAAAAATAGAGTGGTCAGCCCACTCTAAAAATTCTAACTGTTTGAAGTTTCTATAGATTCCATCGGCATTTTTATTTCCTCATCTTCACATGAGGAATATCATCTTCCAAATAAACCTCTGAAACTTCTTTGAAGCCAAATCCACCATAAAAACCGGTCAGATGCGCCTGAGCCCCAATAATGATCGGTTTCTCTGGATATCTTTCTGAAATCACGTTTAGTGTGTTCTCTAAAAGAAGATTTCCTAACCCATGCTTTCGATAATTATGATCGATCAGCACTCTACCAAAAGATACCGTCTCACCATTATCGATGATTCGTGTATAACCAACGATATCCTTCTCTTCCTGCAACCACGTATGCAGTGCATGCTCATCGATATCATCGATCTCTTGATACGGACAATTCTGCTCGACCACAAAAACTGCAGTCCGCAACTTAGCAATCTCAAAGAACTCTTTTGTCGTCAGCTCTGAAAAATCCTTTACGTGATACTTCATCTCTTAGCCCCTTGCTTTATTCATTCATTTTTAGTGATCCTGAACCTGAGCGATACATGATCTTCACGCTTTCACTGTCCATCGATGGATACAAAAAGTCTACCAAAACGATATTCCCTTTTGTTTTAGACTCTTTTCCTAATTGAATCAACGTACCTTCTTCTGTTTGTTTAGAATCTAATGTATACACGTAACCTTCTTTTTCTCTTAAATACTCGATATACTTTTGTAATTCTTTTTCACTGATACTGCCTGCTTTATACGTCAGTGTTGTCATTCGTACTTTATTTTTCACTTCGCTATTTGTACCAACGATTTTTTTCTCTCCGATCACTGAGTAAACAGATGGAACCTTATCATCATTCACTTCAATATTTTCGGCTGTATTGGATGCACATCCCACTAATAAAAATACCAAACCAGCCCACAGTATAACCTTAATAATTTTTTTCATTTCAATCCTCCTTTTTTTATCTAAAATAATTATAGCATAAATAGAAAAAACACCTAAAACCTTCTGCTGAAAAGCTTTAACTGTTTTTCTTCCTTAGATAAATAAGCGAACCCCATTCCAAACATTCAACAGTAACACAAGCAAAATCACTACTTGATAGATCTGAGTCACTCGTTCAGAGGAGACTTTTCCACTGATCAGTGCTCCTATAAAACCACCAATGACTGCCGCAGGAATCACATAAAGCAATAAGCTCAAATCAAAACGTCCGAAACCACTTCCTTGTGCGATCGTCATTAACTTCGCAGCTTGTGAAAAGAAAATGGTAATGATCGAATAAACAGTCGCTTCTTTGATCGGTATACCAAAGCATAACATCAACAGAGCAACATTGATCGGTCCTCCGCCAATCCCTAATAATGTAGAAATAAATCCTAAAAACACTCCAGTTATCACATACCAAAAAGAGTGGGTCAACTGCAGCGTCCGTTCCTTACCAAATTTGGTGTAAATGAAGGCAAACAGCAACGTCATGATCGTTAAAACAATCTGGATCAGCTGCACATATTTCTCATCCGAGAACCACTTAAGTAAAAATTCGAAGCTGCTATTTCCAGCAATGCCGCCAATAACGGATCCCAAAGAAACAAGTAGAGCAATCTGAACGCGTAACGTCAATCCATTCTTTAATTGTCTTAATGTCGAAACGATCGACATGGTGAAGACTGCGACACTAGAATAAAATGAGATTGCCGCTAAAGTGTGAAAATGAAAAGCATCTAATACCGGCTTGATGATCACACCGCCACCCATACCAGAAATAGCCCCAACTGTATTCGCGAATATAATCACGAGAAAATAGATAATCCCTACATACAAATCGTGTCATCCCCTAGCTATCCATACCTTTTTAAGCTTTTCTTCGTCTAGCAAAATCAACAAACTTAAACTTATCTAATCTATGCCTAGATTCAGTGTACTCAAAGCAACGAGTATCTTCCAAACTGACCACACTACGGACGACGACAATATATGTGTCCTCATTTAAGTCCATCAAACGCTGATCATTTTCTGTCACTGCTTCAACTGTAATCTCTTTTTGAGCATAACTAATCTCTAAGCCCAGATCATTTTCAAAATAATCATAAATCGAATCTGCTGCACGTTCTTCCGGAAGCTCTGCAATGATTTCTTTTAAAAGATAATCAATATCGATGATCACAACTTCTCCGTCGATTTCCCGCTGCCGCACCAAGCGCCAGACAGCTGCATCTTTTTTCCAGCCCGTTAAGCGTGCCAAAGCGTCATCAACTTTTTCTTCTTTCAATTCGACTACTTTTGTCACACTATGTATTTGTTGCGCCTTTTGTAACTCTTTATAACTGATCACTCCGGAAATCGGAAAATCAAACTTTCTTACATTCAATACGATAGAGCCCTTGCCCTGTTTCTTTTGGATATACCCTGCATTGATCAAGAGGTTCAATGCTTTGCGGATCGTCTCTCTTGAAACAGAATAGTGTTCAACTAATTGATTCTCACTTGGTAATAGTGTTCCCGGTGGATAATCCCCCTCTAAAATACCTTTTTCCAATTCTAAAAATATATCATGAAATTTGTTCACTTTCAGCCCTCCAACCTAGGATACTCAATTAAAATGATAGCATATTCCACCTTAAAAAAATAGCATCTGCCGTAACTAAGCCTTTTATTTTAGGCAGTTCTTTTCTATTATCACACTTGTATTTACAAGCGTTTCATACTATAATGAACACAACACTAACATGTCTATACAAGTTAAGAAAACTCTTTAAGGAGCGACAACTATGAACTTTCTACTTTTCACCTTCACTAGAAGCAACTTGACCGTTCAGGAAAAACAAATGGACCTGCTTATATCGGAGCATACACTGCCACTTACATCAATGAACTTTCCTCAATCATTTGAGTCGCTAGCACTGCAGATCAAAGAAAAATACCCAACGATCATTGGTGCTGTTTGTAATGGATTGTCTGCGGAATTTTATGCTGCACACCCTCAGCTTTCTCCTTTAAACGCAGGAGCTGAAGCTATCATCAAACTTTTATCCGAAACATTGAACATCCCTGTGTTGACCGCTGAAGAATCAGCTGCAGCAGATGATTTAGAACAGGCATTCAAAGAAAAAAAAGAACAGCTATGCTGGAATTTAGATTATTTTGGTTATACTCCAGGTAAAGAAGAGTATTCTGTAGAATCTTTATTGACGATCGGAAATGGTTTTATGGGGTTACGCGGGACAACTCCAGAAATGAGCTTGTCAAAAGACCACTATCCTGCAACCTATATTGCTGGACTTTATAATGAAGAAAAATCAGAAGTTGCAGGTCAAATCGTTGAAAATGAAGACTTTGTCAACACACCAAATAACCAGTATATCAGTGTTCAGATTGAAGGTTCAAACGAGTGGCTAACTTTAGAACATTCAAAACTAAACGCTCTGCATAGAAACTTAAACTTAAAAAATGGGTTGTTCACTGCTCATATGCTTATTGAAGATTCACAGCAGCATCAGCTAGAAATTACAGCTTTAAAGATCGTCAATATGGCAAAAATGAACAATTACAGTATCAAGTACATGATCAAACCGATCAATTTCTCTAAGAAGATCACTGTTAAAACTATGACTGATGGTTCTGTCTATAATTTTAACGTTGAGCGCTATCGTAATTTAACAGCAAAACATTTTCATATCACTGAATTAGCTGCTGATCAGAACAAAACAAGTATCACGGTCCAAACGAATCAATCTAAAATCGATGTTCGGCAAACTTCAGCTATCATGGGTGATTTCTTTGCTGCCAACGAAGTTACAAATACAGTGAACGAAGAAACGATCGAACAAACAATGACTTTTTATGCTGAACAAGATGTGCAATATACCCTTGAAAAGCATGTTCAAGTAACTACATCGATCGCTGAACAAAGCTTCAAACGACCATGTCCATTGGCAACTTCCTTTGATATTGAATTTGCTGAAAGTACAAAAGCTTGGAAATCATTATGGGAAAAATCTGATATTCAAATATCTGGCGATTTAATGTCGCAAAAATTACTAAGGATCCATACCTATCATCTTCTAGTTTCTGCTTCTCCTTTTAGTAACAATGAACTAGATGTTTCAGTAACTGCCCGCGGCTTGCATGGTGAAGCATACCGTGGTCATATCTTCTGGGATGAAATTTTTATTTTGCCGTTTTATATTCTTCATTTCCCACAAACAGCGAAACAGTTGTTGATGTATCGGTATAATCGCTTAGGGAAGGCAAAAGAAAATGCGATCGAAAGTAATTATGAAGGCGCCATGTTCCCTTGGCAGTCTGGACTTGACGGCAGTGAAGATACACAAAAGCTTCATTTGAATCCTCTAAATGGCGAATGGGGTGAAGATCATAGTATTTTGCAGCGACATGTGTCACTAGCGATTGCTTATAATGTCTGGATCTATTGGAATAACACAGGTGATGATCGATTTATCAAGGAATATGGTGCAGAAATGTTACTGGAAATTGCGAATTTCTGGCGCAGTGCAGCGACATTCAATAAAGAAACAGGGCGTTATTTCATCGATAAAGTCATGGGTCCTGATGAATTTCATGAAGCCTATCCTGACAGTACTGAAAGCGGCCTAAAAAACAATGCTTACACCAATTTGATGGTTGTCTGGTTATTTGAAGAGGTCGAAACGATTCTTTCATTATTAAATACGCAAGAACAAGCGAAATTATTTAATAAAACAGGAATCACACAAGAAAATCTAGAAAAAATGAAAGATATCCGTAAACACTTGGGGATCGAAATAAATGAAGATGGGATCATCGCGCAATATGAAGGCTATTTTGATTTAAAAGAAATCGATTGGGAACAAGCAAAAGCAACTTACGGTAATATTTACCGAATGGATCGTATTCTAAAAGCAGAAGGACAGTCACCGGATGATTATAAAGTTGCGAAACAAGCGGATACGTTGATGCTGTTTTACAATCTAAATAAGGAAAAAATCGATGAAATCTTAGATGAATTAGGCTATGAGCTTCCTGCCGATTATCTAGAGAAAAATCTTTTATACTATTTAAACAGAACATCTCATGGTTCTACTCTTTCAAGAATCGTACATGCCCAGCTCGCAGAAGAGGTCAAGTTCCATGATCTCTCATGGAAACTATATCAAGAAGCCTTATACTCGGATTATCAAGATATTCAAGGCGGAACAACTGCTGAAGGTATTCATACTGGTGTGATGGCTGCAACGATCTATGTCACATTGACTACGTACGCTGGAATCGATATCAAGAAAGAACAGCTTTCCATCAAACCAAATCTGCCTGAACACTGGACAGAGATGACCTTTAATCTGTCCCGCAAAGGCATCGATTATCAATTGACTGTGAACAAAACAGCCGTTCAAGTCACAGCGTCTAGAGATACTGTACTGACAATAAATGACCAACCCTATCCGTTACACGGAAAAGAAACTCAAACGATCAACTATTAATCAATATGACTGGAGAATGTTCATGAAAAAAGGATTTGTTTTTGATTTAGATGGCGTCATCACTGATACCGCCAAATTCCACTATATCGCGTGGAAAGAATTAGCTGAAAGTTTAGGCATTACGATCGACGAAGTATTCAATGAATCTTTAAAAGGCATCAGCCGAATGGATTCTTTAGATAAGATTCTGGCTTATGGTCAAAAAGAAAATGACTATTCTCCAGCAGAAAAAGAAGCTTTAGCTAAACAGAAAAACGATGAGTATGTAAAATTATTGGCTGATCTGTCTGCTGCTGATCTTTTGCCCGGCGTCCATGATTTTCTGATGGATGCCAAAGCTCACCATATCCCTTGTGCGATCGCTTCAGCTTCAAAAAACGCACCCATGATTTTAGAAAAACTGGGGGTTCTAGACTTTTTTGGTCATATCGTCGATCCTGAATCGTTAAAAAAAGGGAAACCTGATCCAGAGATATTCGTAAAAGCCGCACAAAGTATCGCTGTTGCACCTGAAGATGCAATTGGTTTTGAAGATGCACAAGCGGGAATCGAAGGCATCAAAGCTGCTGGCATGTATGCTGTAGGAATTTCGGCAACAGAAACGCTAGCCGGTGCAGATTTACAAGTTGCTTCGATGACTGAATTAAGTGTTGAACAACTTATCGAGCGTTAAGTATTCATTAAAGTCAAAATAAAACCAGTCGATGCTACACGCGTCAACTGGTTTTTTATTTTATCCATCTCTCGACTCTGATTCATTCTGTTTTCTCTACAGAACGACTTAGAGGTTCTTTTTCATGATCAAATCGATCTGTTCATCTGTGCCCATAAAGAAAGAATGCTGCCCAGCTTGTACAAAACCCATTTTTTCATAAAATGCAAGTGCTGGAACGTTCTTCTCCCATACACCTAGCCAAAGAACCTCTTTTTTCAATTCTTTCGCTCTAGAAATAGCTTTTTCATATAGCCTTTTTCCTAAACCAAGTCGCTTAAACTGAACATCGACATAGATACGCTCGATTTCCATTCCATTATCAGCGATCGGCTCTGTTTGTGCCTCACCTACATTCAGTTTTAAGTAACCTGCCAATCGATCATTGGTGTATATAAAATAAAATTCTGATTCTTTCGCCGCTAGTTCTTTGGATAATTTTTCATTAGAATACGCATTTATCAGGTATTCATTCAGATCATGAGGGTCATTATCTTTCGCAAATGTATCTGAAAATGTTTGGATACTGATTTGCTTTAATTGTTCTAAGTCACCTGTTCCGATTTTCTTGATTTCTATCATGATACATGCTCCTTCAGAAGTTTGTCATACAATAAGATACTATTCTCTAGTGTAACAATAACTTCTTATCTTATCAATTTCAATGGCATTATCACGCTGAAAAACATGTGCGATCAATAAACTTGAAAATCTTCCAATGGCAGGACTTTCATTTTCACTACGCCAACGATCATCTGAACATCCACTAATCCATAGTGACGGCTATCTGTGGCATAGGAACGATTATCTCCCAGCAAAAGATATTTCCCTTTCGGAATCATTTGCTGAGAGATCATATCAGCAATCGTAAAATCTTCGGTGAAATTCATCCCGTTTCGTTGACTTTCATTGACCTCATCGACAATGAACTTTTCATCTATCTTTTGCCCATCTACATAGAGATGATCCTCCCTATATTCTATTATCTCACCTGGAAGTCCGATCACTCTACGAATCTGCGTTGTATTTCCTTTTTTAAAAAGAACTAGATCAAACCGTTTGAGCTCTTTGGTCTTGTTGACGATCACAACGTCATCATTACGCAGAGTTGGGGACATGCCATAGCCTGTGATCGTTGAAAATTGGATAAAAAAAGAGACACCTAAAGGAATCAGCACACTTGCACCAGCAATTGCCAATAAAAGATCTTGAAGTAGCTGCAATCTTTTTTTCCGTTGTCTCTTTTTCTTCTTTTCTTCCAGCAAACGTTTTTTAGTGGGTTTAGTTGACTGTGTCTTCATTGTTTTTTTTGATTTTGAACGATGTTTCTTTCTTTTCTTCGACTTTCTCCATGGAAACGAAGTACTTAAGCTTGTGATTATCGACGTTTTGTTCCGCTTCTTCCTCTTTTTCTTCATCTTCAATCAACCCATTATTTTTCTTCTTTCAACGTAGCTTCATCAACTTTATAATATTTAAATACAGGTTGTTCATAATTTTGTTCAATTTTCTTGATGCTTGCAATATACTCTTCTGATAGTGCAGGATCTTCAAAGAAATTTTTGTATTTCATATTGGCGTTTTGTCCAAGTTCCATGATTGCTTTATAGTAGCGGTTTAGCGCAAGCTGTCCTTCTTTTGTATTCACTTCACTTGCTTTTTTTGTGCCATAACTTGCCATGGATCTAGACAAATATTGGATATTCTGATTGATCTTGTCCTGATCATCTCCTTGAGTTTTTGCTAATTCTACTTGATCATTAAAATCTCGTAGAAGATAATATGCTTTAACGATCGAGTCAGAATCGGTTCCTGTAAGGTTCATCGATTGATAGTATTTCACATAAAAAGAGCCGCCTGCCATGATTCCGCTCATTATGACTAGTGCAATAAATCGTATCAAAGCGCCTTTTCTAGCTTTTTGTAATCTACGTCTTCTTATCGCGAATTTTTTACGCTTTTTGGGATTCTTGATCTTTTTACTAGGAAGTTTTTTTAAGTTTCGTGAATAGGCAATCATCCGCAAAAGAGAATAGATAGCAAAAATAATTAATAAAATCGTAGTGGCTATCCCGCCTATAAATATCCATTCTAGGATTGTCACATGATCCCCTCTATTCTACCTGTCTATGTTTTTTATTTATCTGATTACTGCTTGCTTTTTTTGTTGACCTTTTTATTTTTCTTTCTTGAGCTTTTTTTCTTTTTACGTAGGCTATAGATCAGTAAGAATAATACAACAATGACTGCTAATACGCCGCCCACGATCGCAGCAATTATTTTCCAGTCGATCCCTTTTTCTTGGACTAAACCAACATCTCGTTCATTGAATTTCCCAGCTTCTTCTTTTGTGATCTTAAAATCTTTCGTCCATTCCTTTTTGTATCCTTCAGAGCTGGCTAAAATTTTCGCTGTATACTCACCTGGAATCATCTCTTCCCCGTTCATACTTACAGGAAATTCTAAAAACGTATTTGGCGCCATACGCATTTCTTCTTTTTTCGCTTCATATAAAACAGTTTCACTGCCCTTTTTAGTCACTTGTACTTCAACCATCAGATCATTCACATAATCAGCCACAACATTGGATAAATTAACGAAAATCGTATTACGATAATTGGATTGTCCTGCACTGACACTATTGAGTTTCAACTCTTTTTCTAGTTTTTTATCTGTTTCTGTAAGAACCATCGCGATCGCATAGGCATATTTATTAATCACGATCGAACCGCTTGCTTTTCTTTCTTTTTCTGAATCTTGTTTGATCATATAAATACCGCCCAAAATCACACCATCAAAGCTTGTTTCAGGCATTTTGATCTTCATTTCATAATCAATGGTCTTACCAGCTGGCACTTCAACCGTCTTTTCACCTGTTACGATATCTTCAAAAGGGAATTTTAGCGACGCGTCATTTTTTATCTCAACTGGACTATATTCGATCACGCCATTACGATTGGTTTTTGCACCAGTTAACGCGATATCTACTTTAATATCTTCATCACTTGGGTTCGTCAGCGTCATCGATACTGTCTGCTCTTGTCCTGGAGACATTTTCAACTTATAATAACCTGTTTCTTCTATTTGATTTTCTGGATAATTGATAGAATAGGAAAATCCTGCCCCATTTGCTTCTTCTGCTGCAAAGACTTTTGCTGTAGAAAAATTGAGCATGATCAGCAAACCTAAAATGATTCCTGTTATATATTTGGCTAATTGTTTCATCAGAATACCTCTGGCTTTCCATAATATTTAAAAAGTGGTCCTGGATACATGTATCCAGTCCCTATGTAAAATAGGCAAACCGGCGCAAGTGATCCGGTCTGCCTAAAAGACAACCTAAAGTTGCAGTGCTAAATGAATAATAATTATTGAGCAACCATTGTCCAAGTAACTTTAGCAACGTAATCCCCAGTTGGTGCAGAAGCTGCTACCGCTGCTGGAACAGTCAATTTAACAGATGATCCTGTTGTATCTAATGTATTTTCAATACCGTCAACACCAACAAAACCAGCACTTTGTCCGTATTCTGCAAAATATTCACCTTTACCAGCTCCAGCGTCTGCTGTAGCAACAACAACTGCTGATGCTGCTGGGTCTTCAGTCAATTGGAATACTGTAGCGCCCATTTTCGGCATAGTGCCTAATTGTGCAGTGTTGTAATTTAAAATACCGTTTGAATAGTCGATCGTTGCACCAACTAATTTATTTGAACCGTTAGCAAATTGTTCTGTCATTTTAGCTTGGATTTGGTAGCCATTTCCACCATCACGCAAGTCTGCCCATTGAACATATTGACCACGTAAACGTTCGTCGTTCATATCAGCAGTCAGTTTTCCACCTGTAATAACTGGATTGCCTAATGCATCTTTTTCAGCTCCGTAGATTTTAACTGGCTGTGAAAATTTTTCAACTGTTGCTGATTGTCTAGAGAAAGTACCAAAGTTTAAGTTAGATACAGCTTGGATGCCGTAAGGACCTTTGTTTGGTTGAGTAGTGATTTCTCCACCACCACCATCTGTAATAGGTTCTGTTGGTTTTTCCGGGTCTTTTGTATCTGTTCCGCCGCCGACTTCCCCTTCTGTAACTGTTACTTTACCAGTTGAGTCTAATTCTGTTGCATCGTCTGCCGCAAAAGCTTGCGTGCTCCCTAGCGTTGATAATCCGATAACTGCTACTAATGAAGCAGCGCATAATCTTGTAAATTTCATTTCTTGTTCCTCCTAGTTTCTTTTTGTGTTTTTTTCATCTATTGAGGTATCTCGGATAAAATCCAAGTTAACTCCGTTTGGTATTGGACCGGATAGATTTTCGTCGAATCCGGTATGCTCAGACTGATTGCTGAGTTTCGGTAAGCTTGCTTTTGATAGGTTTCATCAATCAGCGCTTTTCCAGCTGCATCGGTTTCTGGTGTGAGTGTGTTTGCTTGCGCTTTTTCAATACCTGATGAGCCGAATTCTATCGTCCATGTGCCTGTTCCACCGCCGGCATCTGCTCTGGCAACTTGATAGGCTTGTCCGATTTCATTGATCGCAATCGTATCTCTTGTCACGGTCGGTGCAATACTTGCGCCAAATGAATTGGCCCAACCTTTATCCAAAGAGAGGACTGCTCCTGTAAGTTGTTGGTTCTCTTTATCTTGAATCACTGAATTCGTAAATTGAGTGGTTTGTTTCACTTGTAAGGTCCAGCCATAAGCATCATCTCGTTCATCCGTGATTTGGATATAGCTGCCTCGTGCTGGTGTATCATCCTTAAATAATTGTGCCCTTGCATTATACGTTCTGTTTTTCCCCGTAATTTTGGCACGCCCGAAGTCTAGCGATGACGCATAATCGATCCGCAGTGTTCCTTCTGTAGAAGGCCCTTCTCCTGGATCAACATCTGTTCCTGGGTTTTCTGGATCAACTGGCTTAGTCGTACCGCTTCCTTCTACAGTCACTTTACCTATCTGATCTAGTGCATCTGCTTCTGAGGCAAATGCTATTTCAGACACAGCAAGGCTGCTTAAAGTCATAAGAAGAATCAAACTTAGCTTATTCTTTTTATTCATTACTGTGCCTCCTTCTTTTGTCGTTTCTTATAAAGAAAGACAAGAAGAATCAACAGCAGCAATCCGCCGCCGATCAACCCATAATTTTTAACGAGCTCACCTGTGCTAGGCAGCTTTCCAACTGGCTTAGCTACAGCTTTTTCAGAAGTCACTGGTTCAGAAGAGCTTTGCTGCGGAGGCTGCGACTCTGATGAACTAGTTTCTGTTTCATAAAAGGTGATTTTACCTTCTGTAATGACTTGTCCGCCGATACCAGATTCGGCAAATGCCGTACTAGTGCTGAACAGTACCCCGACAAAAAGAACGGAGAAGATTGCGAATAAAACATTTTTTCTCATTTTCAAAGTTACTCCATCCTTTCGTTATGGGCCTGCTTCAAGAGACCAAGTGATTTCTCCTTGATACTCGCCTGTTTTCTGTGCATCCGCTCCAGTGACTGCAAGTTTGACTCCATCACCATCTGTGTTCCATTCTTGACTGATGTTGTAGTCTCCGCCTTTATCCTTTTTGAAGACTGTTTCCGCACTGGTTTCGCTCAGCTCAATATCATTGTCGCCGTATTGATAATGGATCGCATTTTTTAAAATATTCGTATCACCTACACGAGTCATTGGTTTCGTCACACGTGCTTTCACATCCCAAGAGGATTTTTTAGTTGAGCTTCGTGTGTCGCGAACCGTTAAATCTTTCCCCGTGAGCGTTGGATTTTTTACATGTACATCTAATGCGGTAAATTGAATCGTACCGAAATCGATCATATCCGGTGCAGAGGCAAGGTAAACGATACCGCTATAATGATACTGAACAGTCATGTTAGAAGTGACCGTTATATTTCCTTCATTCGCTGGGCGTTGGGTGATTTTATAGCCATCATTTTCTAATGCAGCTAAAACAGCTTTGACGTCATCATTTTTAGTTAAATCAATCACTGTTCCGGTAAGTGTATCGATCGTGATGGTTTTACTTTCATTGACGATGCCATCTTCATCGATGAACTCAATGGTGAGAATTGAATTTGTTTCACCTACTGTGATCGGTACTTTGATTTCTTTTGATACGCCTTGAGCTGTCGTGATCACTACGATGACTTCTGTTACGTCTCCTGTTTTAGAACCAGATGTGATTGCTCCTGTTTCTTTATACTTGATAGAAGTGATTTCATCTAATGGTGAATCCGTATCTACTCGTAAGTTCTTGACCAGATCTGTAGGATCAGGATAGACTGTTTTGATGTCGATGTTTGGATCGACGGTCAAATCTGGGACAGGATCGGCATCAGGAATCCCTTCGTATTTGATCAGTGACATACTTTCTTCCGTAATATCTGATTTAGCTTCCGTTGTTTTTCCATTGAAAGTAGTTGTTAATGTTACTGTTGGTGTGGATGTTCCTAAACTATCCGATAAGAAACTGTTTTTCCCCATTTCAAGATGTAAATACCCATCTGTTGGATCATAACCATAGTCACTAAACACAAAATCAGCGTTTGGTTTCGCAACGACTTGATAGCGAATGTTTTTTCCATCAAATTCATCACTCGTTGAGTCTTTTGCTTTGATTTGCCATTTTTGATCTGAAACTTTGACTGGCGCTTCAAATAAATCAGACAAGTCGACTGTTTCATCTTCGTGTAAAACAGGTTTAACAGATTCAATGTCATAGCCTTTTGGTACATTGATTTCCATTACATAGGAATCTGAACGGTATTCTTTTGGATTGAATGCATTTAATGAATCGACACTGAATTTCAGTTTCGTGTAGTCTGCTTCCGTATGAGTCGCATCATTTCTTTCACCGATGACTAGTGGAATCCCAGCTTTATAGCGTATTAGGTCGTTCTCGCCTAATGGCCATACAAAATCAATCGTACCGGAACCTGTTGTACGCCGCCATTCAGATGTATTCCAACTTTGGGTCATTATACTACTATTATTGATAAATCTACCTAAAGAGGTATGTGACTCAGCAATAGTAGCGCTAGCATCCCTTGTTCCAGAAATTTGAAGATCATTATCAGTGTCAAAACGTCCCCATAAACTAGAATCATTTCTGACATACAAATCATTCATTTTAGCTTCAAAAGGAGTTACTATTTTCGCTGCATTAATTCTGTTATACATCCATAGTCCTGAAACTAATGCTGGTTCTACTGTATCTGAATAAGTAAACTCCCAAGAGTAGTCATATTCAACGTCACTTGTAAGCATTAAATTGTTAAATCTGAATCCTAAGAAAAATGAATGTCCTTTTGTTGATGGATATCCAGTTACATTTGGAAAATCAGCGTCATAGATACTATAACTTGGTGCAAAAAAGTAGAACGGAGTGCCAGACTTTCCTCTTTTTCCAATAATTGTAAATTTCACATCGATATTCTTTCCTTTATAAGTACCTGCATTTTTTACTTTTATCCAATATTCTTTACCCACATCCGCAGCACGTCCATAGATTGCATTATATGCTACTAAAGTTTTGCCGCCGCTAGTATTATAATTTATGGCCTCCAGTGTTGAACTCGCTTCATAGCTTGTCTCTGGATTGAGTCTAAGTTGCAAAGAGTCCTCATAACTGAATTCCACCGGATTAAGCGGATCAATTATCGTCACGCCTGGTGTATCAAGTAGCGATGTATATCCATTGCTTTCCATATACGCTGGTGTTAAATCAGCTGCATACCCTTTTTCCGGACGAATCCCCACTAAAACAGCCAGTAATGTCAGACTTGAAAGGATAAACAGTAACATTTTTCTTTTTTTCATTGTCTCACCTCCTTTCAATTGGCTCAGATAAATGTGGATTTTATAGGTAGATACTTAGTCTAAATGCATTTTATAGCCGATACCGTGTGCGGTCTGAATGTATTTATCTGCCGGATAGCCATTCCTATCTAACTTTTCTCTTAAACGGAAAACGACATTAGCAACTCTTGGCTTTTGATCGTTGTAGGCTTTTTTCCAGACCGATTGGTAGATTTCCTGATGGGTGAATGGTTTGCCTATATCACTTTGTAATAAAGATAGTAGCTTATATTCAATACGAGTCAGGTTAACTTTACGCTCAAGCTCAGAAATCGGCTCTAATCGATTGACCATTGGACTATCTTTATAAAACGTAGGTGTACGTCGTTCAAATTCGATCAATCCAGATGATTTATCTGCGCGATATTTCATTTCATTTTGAATGATCAGCTGTACTTCCTTCGCTTGAGATTCTTCTCCGATATTCAAATTCGCCCCTAATTGTAAATAAACTAATCGATTGACCATATCTGTTTCTTTTTGGTAGATCACTATGTATGCATTCGTTATTTCCCGAATTTTAATGATTGTTGAGCATGTAGTACTCATTGAAAAAGTTGAAGAATCACTAAGCATAAACACTACATCTATGTCCGAAAGTTCTTGTGTAAGATTTTTTATATCTAATCTTAAAATCTTACAGTCAAGTCCACCAAGAAACTTAGCGGAAAGTTCTTCGATCTCTTCTTCTGAGTATGTCTGATTTAGTACACCGATTTGATGCATCTTTCTTCCTCCTCTGCTATTCAAAATAGGGTCAAACTAACTTATCTCACTGACCTTTTCAGTCGAATCATTTGTTTCTTTAATTTGATTCCTTTATACTTATTTTTGTACCTTTTGATAAAATTATTAAAAAGGCTCATTTTATAAAATCTAAAATAAAAAAGAAATAATGCGTATCGTTTTTCTGAAAGTAAGCGATATAAATATTAGAATTTTAACTTTTTATTTCGTATTACTATTACTAATAAGTAGAAAACACGGAATTCATTGATAAATAACTATTTACCAGAAATTTTGACTACAGTGTTGACGGCTAATGGAAATAAAAAAAAGAAAACTTCGATCGTTTTCCTTTTTTTATTTCCTAGTTTATTCAGCTGAAATCCTGCGAATTATTTTTGAGATAATAAATTGTCTACTTTTTGCATTTCCTTTTCTCTTTGTTCAAATAACGAGTCTGCATATGTGTCCAACGTCAATTTGATCGACTGGTGCCCCAAGATTCTGCTTAAGCTGGCAATATCCATGCCTTGTTCTAAGCAACGAGTAGCAAAGGTATGACGAAGGGAATGGAAATGAATAGCTGAAAAGCTGGTCGAATCAATCATTTTTTTAAATCGATAATTGATTACTCTCGGTTCTGCAAAACTGTTTTTACTTCTAACAATATAAGGGCTAGTCGCGTGTGCTCTTCTTGCTAGTAAATAGTTTTTTAAATTTTTAGCAAGAGGAATGATCCGTTTGGATTGTGCTGTTTTAGGTGATCCTGCAATCAATTCTGTTTTAGCTTTGGTGCTATTCTCGTCTATGACACGAGTGATCGTTCGATTGACTCGAAGCAAATTTTGTTCAAAATCGATATCCTGCCATTGTAGACCGCTGATTTCTCCGATCCGCAATCCTGAATAAAGGGCTAAAATAACTGGTGAACACTCTGGATCTTTGAAGGCTAAAGCCTCGAGCTCTTGTTGCTCTTTTAAGCTTAGCGCATGAACGGCTGGTCGGGTTTGTTTAGGTAGTTGAACGAAATTACTGGGGTTGTTGATAAGATATTTTTGCTTGATTGCTTCATCAAAGGATTGTTTGACTAAATTCATTACTAGCCGAATCGTTCCAGCAGATAAACCTTGCATTATCAGGAGATCCACAAAGTATTGAATGGTTTCTTCTTTGATTTCTTGTATGTATTTTTCTCCTAAATGAGGAATGATATAACGCTTGGTCAATCGAAAATAGTTGGTATAGGTCGTAGGTTTCACTTTACGTTTGACCGTGATCGATAACCAGTTTCCAAGCCATGTTTCGTAAGTACCTTGATAGTGGCTAAAATCATAGGAGGTGTGTAATCTTTTTGCTTTTAACACTGTCAGCTTGTCTTTAACATCTGTGTATTTCTTTCCATATACATATCCGTATATAATTTTTTTATCAGGTGTCCGCTGCTTCACATAGCGACCTTCCCAACGCCCATCTTTACGCTTGTAAATGTTCTCCCCTTTTTTTACGATCGTAATCAGTCCTTTCACTTTTGACGGTTTTTTTGACGGCTATCAAAAACTAGATATAAATCGCTTAAAATCGTCAAAATAATTTATTAATTTTTATATTTAGAGACAAAAATTAATATTAAATAAAAAAAAGTCGTTGACATCCACATTTTTTTTATATAATATTAATGCGAACTAACATTTATCAAAAAAAATAAGCTACTTCTTATTAGTAATAGTAATAAGAAGATAGCAACTCGTTTCAGCTGAAACTGTTTCTCATAATTTATCATTTTTATATCTTTTTCGCTAGTTTATTTTTGCAATATAAAATTACAAAAATAATTTTATACTCTAAAGAATATATATATAATAGAAACTACAATTTAATCACTGCACTCTACATTTATCTATGTTTAAAAGCATATTTTAGACAAATAAAAAGAACTTGGGACACGTTGATTTGAGCGTATCCCAAGTTCTTTTTTGAAATGACCTATCGATAGATTATTTTTAGCAAGTTCCTTATAATACATATGCATGTATTTCTATAAGGGGGATCTGTACGATGTACGAATTTTTTGACCGTGAAACTAGAACGATGCTGACATTATTACGGACTTTGTATCTTGAAGAGCATTGGTGTTCAACAGAAGAGTTGATGGAGCGGACTGAATTAGACAGAAGAACGGTATTAAAATATCTAAAATTGCTGCAAGAAACTGCTCAAAATCATGAGCATAAAGGATTGATCGATACAAAAAAAGGGGCCGGACATAAGTTTGTTGGAACAAAAATAGAGTATCGAACGCTAACATTCCAGCTCATTACATTGTCGGTGCCTTTTTCGTTTATTTCTGACCTTTATTTTCTAAAAAATATTGATATTGTAAGTTTTTGTGAAAAACATTTTATCAGCGAATCCGTAGTAAAAAAAATCATCACTGACCTAAACAGTTTTTTTTTACCTTATCACATTCAATTAGTCGTAAAAAAAGGAGTTGTAACTGTAACTGGCGAGGAAGTTTCCATTCGCTATTTTGCTTATCTATTTTTCTGGGGCTTATTTAGAGGAATCACTTGGCCTTTCGATTCAGTTATTTCAGAGAGAGAAGCAGATGAATTTCTAAAAAAGCAATTTCCAAGCTGGACTCTTATAAAAAAAGTCTCACGTTCGCAATTTACTTTTATCTTTGCTATCAATATCAGCCGTATCAAAACCGGACATTCCTTATCTTATGAACAATTGCCTCCTTTTACAAAAGATTTGAATCGAGAGGTTTTCTTCTCTACCACTAGTCAAGTTGATTTTAAAACACTGCATTCCGAATTCAATCTGCTTTTTGATATACCAGAAGCCGAAGTAGATTATTTCATATTAGTAGCTCAAACCCGTGTTCAAATGTACCTATTAAACAACTTTCTGAGTAAAGCCCTTGATTTTCACAGGAACAATCAAACAGTGACTTTTGACATATTCAATTTGATCAGTGAACAATTTTCAGTAAAAACAAAAATTACTGATACAGAGACGCTCAATATCATCACCAGCTTGATCCTGTCTACTTGTTTAGCTGTCATTCTCTTTCCTAATTTTGACACAACGATCACTAATTATGATTATAACAACTACCTCTATAATACTTATCCATTTTTAAAAGAAGAAATGAAAAAAAAATTGAATAAGATAAACGAATCAGTAGAGTTATCGTATCTTTCTAATCATTCTTTATTGGTCCCCAGATTATGTGAGTTGTATTGTTTAGTTGGACACCCAACTGACTTTAATCCCGAAATCGTGATAAAAATGGAAACAGATCTACCCGTTGTTATGGAAAAGATCCTTTCAAATCAATTACATTCTACCTTATCACCTTTTTTCAGGACATCCTTTTTATCACCAATAATACCAAATGAAAAGATTACACCCGATCTGATCATCGCTTCAACTAAGATTCACGGAATAGAAAACTCAGAGATTTTTGTTAGTTATATCAATCCATCCTTTAATACAAAGGACATAAAAATAATTGTAGATAAAATCAATTTGATCAATACTATAAAAGTAAAACAAGAACAATACTCTAATCACTTAGAGTAGATAAGAAAGCTAGGCTGATCTAATAAATGCATGCTTGAGAAATTGCTATATACGTTATTTCTCAGGCTTTTTCTTATGAATAAGCCAAACAAAGATACTGAGGAAGTTAACAGAGAAAAAGGTTATTCGGATAGAAGGATCGCTCTCATCACACCTATCGCACAATTCTTAAGATATTCTAAAACATTTCATTTTCATTTCTAAACAAAAACATTTATGTTACGATATTATTACAAAAAAAGAATTGGAGTTATGAAAATGAAAAGGAAACTGTTTAGCGAACTATCACCATTGACTTACGAGATATCGATCCAAAAGAATATTCTGCAGAGAAAGCTGCAAGACTTTATTGTCGCAGAGCCGCTTGCTCAAACAAAGCAGCATGCGCTGTTACCTGTATCCGTTTACAAACATACCTCACTCATCCGTAGAAAGTTAGGGAATACAGACCTGACTTTACAGGAAAATAAAGCTATCAACCTTCGGATTGCTGCACCTAAGGTATCGAATATTCTGATCAGGCCAAACGAAACATTCTCTTTTTGGCATCTTGTTGGTAGATGCTCAGAAAGTAAGGGGTATAAAAATGGTGTGACCATTTTTAACGATACCGTTCGTCCTGGTCTTGGCGGCGGTCTTTGTCAATTTACAAATTTGATCCATTGGATCGTACTTCATTCACCACTTGAAATCACGGAGCACCATCATCACGATGGGCTGGACCTTTTTCCAGATTACGGTCGTAAAATCCCTTTTGGAACAGGAACATCGATCGTTTATAATTATCTAGATTACCGTTTTAAAAATAACACTGAAAATACTTATCAGCTCGTGATTTCTGTCAGTGATACTCACCTTAACGGCGAGCTTCGCTCAGATAATGAACAAGCATATAGTTATCATATACATGCTGAAAATGAATACTTTTCAAGAGAAAATGGAGACGTTTTCCGAAATGGGCAAATTTTCAGAAAATGCATTGATAAACGTACTGGAAATGTATTGGAGAAAAGGTTGATCAAGAATAATCATGCTCGTGTGATGTACGACACGTCAAATCTGACTATAATAGAAACAAATTGATTGAACGAATAGAATCATTCAAACAGAGCAGATACCTAAAAAAACGGTCTTTGCTCTGTTTTGGTTCACTATTTAAGCACTGCTAGCTTTTTCCACTTTCTGATTTTCGTTCGAAAGTTAGTAAATCAAGCTACTGTATTGATGTGTACCCATTTATAAACTGGCCACCGACCTTTGTTGTTGCCCACTTTCTCTGCCCTGGTTCAAATAATTCTTCGTTCGAGAGTATTTCTAACCTAGTGCATAGTTCATCTACGCTGTTTTTCAGTAACTGCCTCTGCTCGATCAATGTATAGTTTCCATAGGTTTCATATGGTAGAAAAAAAGGACAACACGTTCGAACGATGCCATCAATTTACCGATCGAAACAAAATTTATGCATCCAAAAACTGACTGTCTTATCGGCAAACGGTCACTTCTTATTATCAAGAAAATGAGCTCTGGGAAACATTATTTTCAACGATTCAAAAAGAAGATTTTGCTGAACTAGGTCCTTCTATCGCTGTCTTTCATAATAAAAAAAGTGAGCCAATACAGTAAAATCTGTCTGTTATTCAGACGATTCGCTGTTTTTGGATCACTTTTTTTTGACGATCGATCATATATAGCATTGGCTGACTATAAACATACACATAATCGTATTGTCTTTTTTTTCGTTTCCGATAGATATGTGTCGCCAATTGCTCAATACTTTGCTCATCATTGCCAAAGACAAAAATAAAAAGATTATTCTCCTTATAAATCGTATAATTACCACTTTGCAGCTTTTTCACTTTATTATCATAGGCTTCGATCAAATTAAACAAGGAATGCCAGTTTGCAATCGAAATACCAACTTTTTTCTGATTATTATCCGGCAGCGGCAATTCTACACGTAAAATACCTGTTCCGTATTTTTTCTTGATCACTTCTAAAATTTGTCGATCATCGTGAACACTGATGTCATCTAGCTGCAATACCTTTAATACGCTCTCTTTTAACGATTGTGTCACTTCTATACCGATATCTTTTGCTGGATTTTGAATATCAGGCTTATCCAACAGACGTGCATCACGATACTTGTCCGGCTCTGCTTTTTGAAGAATGTCTAGTGCTTTTCGTTCATCAGGACGTTCCATCGGTTCCATGTATTCACTCCTTGCGTTGACTTGATATAGATACGATATACTAAACTGAGAAATAACGCAATGTAAAATCAAGCCGCTCAAGGCTATGTCTTCTGTGCCCAAAACTTGAGATGAGTACAGTCTATGATAAAGCAAAAAGCCTGCACACCAATAACTGCAAGCTTTTTGCCATCTGATTTTATTGATTTGTAAGAGATTTCTTAGACCAGCCAGCTAATGTTAGAATCAGTAACATCAGCCCTACTGCTAAAATCCAACTTTGTTGGCTTGCTTCATTCGTTGCCGGCAATTGCTTGCCTGTAGGTTTTGTCGTTCCAGCTGGCTTCGTAGAACTGATTGTCCCATCAGTAATCGTAACCTTGACTACCTGAGCAAGTTCTTGGATGGCAAACTCATAGCCTGGATATTTTTCTGACAGCTGCTTCATCGTTTCCCTTGACCAAGTATACGTATAAGTAAATTCCGTCGTTCCAGCTTTTAGTGCTTTCCAATTGCCGTCTTTATCGATTTCGATGATCGACGGATCTTTGATTGAGAATGTAAACGAACCTGTCGGATTTTCCATGCCTTCGATTGGTTTGACTTTTAGCTGTCCTATATCTCCGACTTTGCCTTCGATAGAAGCAATATCAAGCATCGGTGTAATATTCATTGTACCCACAGGTGTTACTTCCGCTTTGATTACTGTAGCAATCGAATTGGCTCGTAATATACTTCCAGGATTTTTATCTTGGATCGCCTTGTATGATTCATCGGAAAGTTTATAGTCTAAAACAAATTCTGTTGTTCCAGCTTTTAATGCTGTCCATTTTCCGTTTGCATCTACAGAAATAATATCTTTGTGCTCATCCTTGATGTACGCTGTAAATGTCCCTTTAAGGTCACTGACACCGCCCATTGGTTCTACTGTAAATTGTCCAGTGTCTCCAATTTTAGCTTTGATTGCACTTACATTATATTTAGGCGTTATCCCTACTATCTTTTCTTCTGCTACTGTTACAGGTACTTCCTTGGCAATTGATTTTTGAGCTAACTCATGCTCTGGAAATTTCTCCTGAATCTTTTTCAAGGAATCCTTTGACCATTCAAAGTCGATTGTGGCTTTAGTAGTACCCGCTTTCAGTCCTTGCCAAATTCCTTTTTCATTGATAGAAAGAACGCTAGGATCTGCTACTGTGACTTTAAAGGTTCCTTTGAGATCTTTGATCCTTTCTACTGGTTTCACTTCAATACTTCCTTTTTCACCGACAGTTGTTTTGATGGTTGAGACAGTAAATTCTGGTGTAATGTCCAACACTTTAGCTTGTTTCTCTGTTTGTACAGTACTTTCAGAACTTGTTGTCATTAGCGTTTCTGTAGAAGAACTAGCTTCTTCTGCGAATGAACGACTTACAAACGACAGTGACACAGTGCAAAACAACAATCCCAACATCAAACATTTTTTATTGATCATTTTACTCCTCCTTAAATTCTCATTATTGAATCCAAGTCAATCGTAGCAAATTTCTAACATTCAGGCAATCTTAATTTTAGCTAATATGAGTTGGAAGCATAAAAAAGCAAGAAATAAGACGCGTGTATGCTTATCTCTTGCTTTGTTTTAATATTTTATTTTGGCATTACATCTGCTGGTATAGCTGATTGATATTTTTGACCACCAACCGTTACTTGATGTTCTGCTTTTGCTTTTTCAACTAATTCAGGATTCGTCAATAAATCGTATGCTGTTGTAGCGATCGTTTTACCAGCGGCTAACAACCCTTTATGAGCTACAGACGACTTTCCATTTGCGACCCATTGCCATGAATGAGGCGGTGTTCCTTGCGGCTCACAGCCGATCAAGACTTGGGCTGTCGGACAAACCCAGCTGACATCCCCGACATCTGTCGAGCCTGATGTTGCATTTGAAAAGGCCAATGGTCCAATTTGATCTAAAACTGGTAGTGTGCCTAAGCGTTGGATTTCTTCTTCGCTTGCTGTTGGATTCATTTGACGAGCTCGTGTGATCAACCCAGCTTTAGTAGCATCGTCTAGGCTATCATAATATCTTTGGCTATATTCTTGATCTTCTTTCGTTAAGTTCAGATCGCCGAATTCTTTTAGATTTTCATACATTGCCGTTGTCATTTCTTGGTTTGGCAAGTAGTTGGCACAGGCAGAATCAAAAACGATCTCTAGTTCTGTTTCTGTCATCAATGCTGCACCTTCTGCGATTTTATTGACACGTTTATAAATCGCTTCAGCCTGATCCAATTTTGGTGCGCGGATAAAATAATAGAGGCTTGCTGTTGGTTGAACTACATTTGCTGATTCACCGCCAGCATCCATGAATGCATAATGGACACGCCCTTCATCAATGATATGCTCACGTAAAAATTGGACGCCGATATTCATCAATTCTGCAGCATCTAATGCACTGCGTCCTTGTTCTGGTGCTGCGGCGGCATGTGCCGATCTTCCTTTAAAATTATAATAAATTTGATAGACTGCTAAGCTGCTCAACCCCCAAGCCATACTTGTATCCATCGGATGCCAAGCCAATGCAACATCTAAACAATCAAACACACCGTCTCTAGCCATGAATGCTTTTCCATAACCACTTTCTTCTGCTGGACACCCAAATAATTTGATCGTTCCAGTTAATTCTTCCTGCTCCATCAAATCCTTGATACCGACCGCTCCTGCCAAAGCGCCGGTTCCCAATAAATTATGTCCACAGCCATGACCATTGCCGCCCTCATGTTCTGCTTTTTGTTCGCCAAGATCTGCAACCTGACTCAAATTTCCTAAAGCATCATATTCCGCTAAAATACCGATAACAGGATTTCCGCTGCCATAAGTCGCGACAAACGAGTGTTCCATATTCGCAAGACCTGTTTCAACTGCAAATCCTTCTTTTTCTAAAATTTCTAAAAATGGTTTCACTGATTCAGCCGTCGCAAATCTTGTCTCCGGTGTTCCCCAAATTTGATCCGCGGCAGCGGTAAATTGTTCTTTTTTCGCATCGATCAGTTCTGTGATTTTTTGTTTTGCATCCATCATATTCTTCCTTTCTTTTTTTAAATCAACATTTTTTTTACCCTAACAAAAACTCCTTTAACGTTCAATCCCAAATAACTCTTTTGCGATTCGCTTACCCGTTTTGGTCCCAGCTAATCCGCCGATCCCAGTTTCCCGAATATCTGCCGGCATACTGCGGCCCACACGATACATTGTTTCTACCACTTCATCTGCTGGAATCTCACTTTCAACGCCTGCTAGCGCCATCTCTGCCGCACTGATTGCATTCGAGGTGCCTCCTGCATTTCGTTTGATACATGGAATTTCCACCAGTCCTGCAACAGGATCACAGGCCAAACCGATCAGATTATTCAACGCGATTGCAAAGGCATGGCTTGCTTGTTCCGGCGTACCTCCTGCCATTTCAACTAAGGCTGCCGCTGCCATTCCTGAAGCCGAACCGATTTCTGCCTGACAGCCGCCTTCAGCTCCTGAAATCATGGCGTTATTAGCTGTAACGAAACCAAACGCTGCTGCAGTGAATAAAAATTCCAGTTGTGTTTCTTGACTCGCCTGCAGTTTTTCTCTAAAAGCTAACAGCACACCAGGAACGACCCCTGCAGAACCGGCTGTCGGCGTTGCACAGATCATCCCCATTGCTGCATTGACTTCATTCGTCGCCACTGCATAGCACAGGGCTTTAACAAAGGTAGTATCTGTCAACACTGTTTCGCTATCTAAATAGGCTTGTAGTCTTTTTGCATCATAACCAGTTAAACCTGAATGAGAGCGTACCCCTTGAATCCCTTTAGCCGCAGCTGCTTCCATCGTTTCCAAATTCAAAGTCATCTGATTCATGATCTCTGTCCGGCTGCGTCCGGAGGTTCTGATCTCCTGTGCGATCATGATTTCTGCGATCTTACACTGATTTTTTTTTGCTAGTTGTACTAATTCTTCAATCGATCCAAACAAAAAATTCACGTCCTCTAATTTAGCCGGTCGTCGGCATTACTGCTGTGATGCCCGGTATTTCTTTGATTTTTGCTACTAATTTTTGACTAATGTCACTGACCGTTTCTACAAAAAAGACAGTCTCTTGATTCAACTGCTGAACTTTTACAAATTCAGGGCTTTCCAAAGCATTTTCAACACAAGGAATTGCTGTGTTTGGCTGATCCGCAGTAAGAACCAATCCGTTCCCCTGTTCTTGGTTCAAAATGGTGGAATGGTGGTTGATTTCTGTCAATTGAATGCTGCCACCGCCAATCGAAATGGCTGTTAAATTTAACTTCTCCTGCTCATCGATCAATTCTAAATTGACAGTATTTGAATGTTCCGTTTCTTTCGTACTGACAAGGAATTCAATTTTTACTCCCTGTTCTTCCGCGATCTCGATCGCGTCTGGAATCCGTTCATCATGTGTTTCAAACCCAAGAACACCAGCGACGATCGCAACTGCCGTTCCATGTCCTTTATAGGTTTCTGCAAAAGATCCGAAAAACGTCACGATCAATTTTTGAGGCGTATGCTTATAAAGTTCCCTTGCCATATTACCGATCCTGACTGCTCCTGCTGTATGTGAACTAGAAGGTCCGACCATGATCGGACCTATGATATCAAAGGCACTTTTATATTTAAATTTTCTCTCTGACATTATGCTTCTTTTTTCACTCCTAGTACGCAAAGTCCGCAAAGTAAGCTAGCTGCTGCCATAAAGCCGAAAGCTAATGTAAACGAACCGCCTGCAGCTTTGATCAATTGACCTAAAATCATTGGTGCCAAAAAGCCGCCTAGTGTTCCTCCGGTATTGATGATCCCGATAGAAGAACCAATGATCGACTGATCCATGATTTTGTGCGGCCATGTAAAGATTGCTGTAAAAGCGCTGACTGAAACCATGCTGACTGCGATCAAACAAATCATGGATAAGACTAGATTATTCGAAGCAACAAAAGCAGCAACTAAAATCGCAGCTAAAACAGTAGCGCTAATGATAAAGATACGTTCTTTTCCTAAGAAAAGTTTTGATAAAAGAGCCCCAGCAAACATTGTTGCTGCTGTTTGGAATACGGCATTCACTGCTAGTAAATAACCGATCGTTTTAATATCGATCGCAAATTTTTGTGCTAAATAGCTTGGCAGCCAAGACATGTTTCCATAAAGCAGGAAATTCAGCAAGAGCATCGCTACAAATAAAACCAAAACATTTCTGTTAGTGATCACCTGACTAAATGTAATTGCCGGTTTATCCTTTGCTCCATTTTTTGCACTGGCTACTTGATTAGGTACAAAAAGTCCTACTAAAACTAAAGCGACAGCGAACAATGTACCTAACGCCAAATATCCGTAACGCCAGTTAGCATTGATCAAGTTTGTCCCTAAAGTAAAGGCTAAAATCCCGCCGATCCCAGACGTAGAAAGAATCAAAGACTGTACAAAGGTTCTACGTTCCTGTGGAAAATTATCAGCAATCGATTTAGAACAGCTTGGTGGATAACCGCCATGACCGATCCCCGCAAAAAAGCGGATGACCATAAACAACATCAAACTACTGACTGAACCGAATGCGAATGAAAAAATTGAAATAATTGCTAGTGACAGCATCAATACTTTTTTTGCCCCGATTTTATCTGCTAACCAACCACCTGGAATTTGCATCAACGAATAACCAAGGAAGAAGAATGACATGATCATCCCTGTTTGTCCTGCGTCTAAATTAAACTGCTTGGTGATCGGTAAGACAGCGGTAGAAATCATACTCTTATCCATATAAATCATCGAATAACCCGCCATCAAAGCGAAAATCAGCCCAACACCACTTTTACTTGTTGTTTTTTCAGCTTGTGTTTCCATTTTTTTCCTCCATTACTAAAATATAAGAAAACGTTTTCTATGCATTCATTATATAAAAGCCTCAGCATATAGAAATTACTTTAATTGCTCGATACAAGGTCAATATTATTGATTTTTTGATAAAGAATAAAAAAAGAGCAAAAATAGCAATGCTACTTTTGCTCTTCGTCTTTATTCTCAGTACAATGGCTGCAATAAATATAGTTGGCAAGCATTCAACGTCAGCGTTGCCTCCAACTGATAGCCAGTGTTGGTAATCGATTCTTTCTTCAATTCAAACTTTGGGGCAATTTTCTGCTCTAAATAGCTTTGCAGCTCCCTGTCTAATTCAGCTTGACCACCAATTCTGATCCAGTCATTATAAATTCCGCCATGATCTTTGTCCAACACATATTCTCTGATCAAATAATTCCCCTGCGGCAATCCATCCAACTGAATCAACAGCTTTTTCGTTTGGTATCTCACTTGAAAGGTATCCACCGAATAAAGTGGATCTAAATAGCTAGAATTGTAGAGCAACAATTGATATTGTCCCTGATTTTGAGTCAGCATGTACCCAGAACCACTCGCTACTACCTCACCTTTCAAATGATTTAAGAATCGAAGTGAAAAGAACAGTGGACGACGCAGTCCTTCATAAAAAAAGACAGATAAGCTACTATCTTCCCGTACATAAGTCTGCCGCTCCTTCACTTTAATATTCAGCCAAAAAGCAATCCCCGTTACTTCTTTAGATAATTCAAGGATCGATTCTAGAATCAGAGCCGAGCGGAAAAAGGTTCCTGAAAAGGTGTTGCCTTCACCAACTAGCGTATTCCAATCCGTTAAAAATAACTCCGGCTCCCAAGTAGATGCCTCCTGATTTTTTCCTTGTGCATAAGTTGAAACCACTGACTTTACACGTGCAAGCAGTTCCTGCTGATAGTCTTTAAAATGCAGTGCGTGCTCGTCTTTTATTGCTTCTGTTGCATACGGATCTGCATGAAAGCTAATAAAATCAGGTAAACAACGCTGCTTACTTTGCTCCTCAACAAATGCCTGATATTGTTGATATTCTTTTTCTGCTAACGAACGCAAGGACATCAAGCCAATCTTGACTGAGGGAATCAGCTGCTTCAATTTGCGGTAAAAATAGTGATAGCCCCATCGATTCTCTTCACTCCACTGACCACTGTCTTTTGGAAACGACCACTGAACATACCATTGCCCCACTTCTTCACGACCATAACGATTCAAAAAATGCCGTATGATTTTGATTTGTTTATCACACCAGAGCTGAACTTCTTTTTTATCCGTATAGTCCTCTGGCAAAAATAATTGGATCATTGGCTTCAACTGAATCTTGATCAAAAAATCAAACCACTGGTTATTTAAAATATACTCAGATACCAACAGGACATCATTTTCAAAATTGGTTTCTTCACAAAAGCCTTCAAATTGAACAAAATCAAAAGCTAACTCTTCTCGTAAAATACACAGCTCTCTTTGAACACCTCTGGCTAGACCCTCACTAGCTGGACCGATCTTGATGATTTTTTTACTAGCTTGATAGGCTGATTCCGGCGTATCTGTCACCGTCAATTCCAGTTTTTGTTCGATTGTCGCATTTTCATCTTCGATATCTTTTTCGACTAGGTATTTTGCCAACTCCTGCAATGCCGCAGCACCAGTGATTTCTTGGTAATCTTCTGGTTCTATGGTTTGATCCTCTTGAGTTTTTGCTAAAGAATATTTTTTTCGGTAGCTTGCCGGCGTTACTCCATGTTGTTTTTTAAACACTTGATGAAAGTGTTTAGGATTTGAAAAGCCGCTATCCATAGCAATTTTGATCACCGAGTTTTTTGTTGAGACTAAGGCCTCCGTCGCATGCATCAAGCGAATTTGATTCAAATAATCTGTAAAGGTCATTCCTACCTGCTTTTTGAACAAACGAGACAAGTGATAATAAGACATTCCACTGTTTTCAGCAAGTGACTCTAGAGAAATCGGCTGATCATATTCTTTTTGAATTTGTTCCAGCACTTCATTTATTCTGTCATCAGTTGTCTCTTGCTTAAGCTGAGGAAGTAGATTTCGATCTTTTTTAAACGTCTTCACCAAATAATTTAATACACTGAATAGATGCTGATACACTTCAAGCTCATTTTCGCCGCTTTTCTTAAAATAGGCAGCCATCAAATGAGCCAGCAAGGCCCGTAGCTTATTAAACTCCTCCTTACTTTTGTCTTCTGAGCTTGAACAATCGATATACGGCAGCCAATTTTCTTTAAAATTAGCAGTCAGTGGTTTTCTGGAAATACGTAAATATAGCAGGAGGTTTTTGTCAGAGCTCTTCACCTGATACTGATGAAGCGGATTGATCACTAATAGATCATCTGACTCTAGTCTATATTCCTTTTCTCCGGTGGTTACTGTCATACTTCCGCTCAGCATAAGAAACAGTGTTAAATCTTCACTCATTCGAGCCGGTACATCACTCACTTTCATTAGTGATAGATGAAATGGACGTTGGTTATCTTCTCCCATGATCTTGACCTTCCTTATTCGCTCTAGTTTATTGAACAAAATATATCATCAAACGGAAGGGGAAACAAGTTGTCCTTTTTTTACTATATTGTCTATACTAGGAGTACTTAAAAAATAATCGTACGTATAAGGAGGAAGTCATGAAAATCAGTCAAGGAGATATTTTCAGAAGGCGGGAGCAATTGATCGATTATTTACAGCAAAAAGAACAAGCTTCAGTCATTGAATTAGCTGAATATTTTAATGTTTCAGCGGTTACGATCAGAAGAGATTTGCTCTTTTTGGAAAAGAAAAAAATGATCGAACGTTTTTATGGCGGGGTGAAATTGGTTCCTGTATCGCAACAAAAAATCGACCACACACTTGAAAAAAGTCATTTTCCAGTCACTGCGTTCATCGATAAATTATCACCATTTTTAACTGATCGGCTGCAGCTCTTTGTTGGTGCTGGACTATTTTCCACCGAGATCATCCATGCGCTATCTTATTTCGACATCCTTATTCTAACAAACGATGCATCGGCGATTTCTATCTCTCATCCAAATAAAAGAGCCCTGATTTCCATTTGTGGGGGTGAATTAGAAAAAAATACCCATGCACTTGTAGGCGATTTTGCTACCTACGCATTCACGAAAGTCGAAGCAGATCTTTGTATCATTGAAGCAGCTGGTTTCAATACTCATGAGGTCACGACAAATACATTGAATGAATCATTTGTTTATCGCACAATGCTCCAGCATACGAACGGACCTAAAATCGTTTATACTCCTGCTGGCAATCTCGAAACCGTCGGATCGTTTATGATCGATCGAACCTTTCTATTTAGTCATCTTTACACGGATGCATCGATTCCAGAGGCTATATTGAACAACTACATGACACACTCGATCGCCATTGACGTCTTAACTGAATAAAAAAGGTATACTAAAGAAGCTTGTTTTCTTATGACATTAGATTCCTTTTGAAACTCTTGAACTGTTCATAAAAATACTTTCATGAACAGTTCTTTTGATTGCATTGAATTCCCTGGACCAATCGCTTATTCTAAGTTCAAAGAAAACGCTTTACAAAAATAATAGATTGGAGACACTTATGACTACATTTCCTAAAAATTTCCTATGGGGCGCATCGATTTCCGCCCATCAAACAGAAGGTGCTTATAAAAGCGACGGCAAAGGCCTAAGCGTGCAAGACACACGCCAAAGAGATAATCATGATATTGCTGACTTTACGGTCGCAGTTGACCATTACCATCATTTTAAAGAAGATATTCGTTTATTAGCCGAAATGGGCATCAAAGTTTTTCGTTTTTCAATTGCCTGGACACGAATTTTTCCTGAAGGTCGAGGCGAGGTCAATGATTTAGGATTGCAGCATTATAACGATGTGATCGATGAGTTACTAAAATACGGGATCCAGCCTTACATTACCTTGAACCATTTTGATTTGCCCCAAGCATTAGAAGATGAAGGTGGCTGGAGCGTTAGAAGTACCGTCGATGCGTTCGTCCGTTACGCAGAAACAGTTTTTGAAGCTTATGGTGATCGAGCAAAGCACTGGCTGACGATCAACGAGCCGAACATCATGCTGCTAGTCGATAAAAAAATCTTAGGGAAAGAGATTCCTCTACAAGAAAAATATCAGCAGTTTCACCATTTGATGATTGCAGAAAAATATGCATTCAAACGTTGCCACGAGCTGATCGAAGATGGGAAAATCGGACCAGTACCGAACATCTCACTTGTTTATCCAGCGACTAGTAAGCCAATGGACAACCAAGCAGCACTTTATTTCAACAGCGTCAGAAATTGGGCGTATCTCGATTTTTCTTGCTTCGGCCGCTACAATGCCGTATTCAAAGATTATCTGAACCGTAATGACGTATCGATTTCTTTTGCACCTGAAGATCAAGAATTGATGGAAAATCACTTCCCTGATTTTGTGGCGATGAACTTTTATACGACAGTTACCGTAGAAAAACCAACAGAAAGAGATGGCATGGCTAACGGCATCAGCGATCAGCAAAGTGAAGATATCATGGAGTGGGGCTTTTATAAAGGCTTTACTAATCCTTATTTGAAGAAAAATGAGTTCAACTGGACGATCGATCCGGACGGGTTGAAGACAACTTTACAGACATTGTATGACCGCTATCATTTGCCCATCATCATTACTGAAAACGGCTTAGGCGCCAAAGATGAACTTACAGAAAACGGTAAAATCCACGATGCCTACCGAATCAACTACTTACAGCAACATATCGAACAATGCGGCTCAGCGATCGAAGCTGGTGTAGAACTGATTGGCTATAGCCCTTGGTCAGCGATCGATTTGGTGAGCGTACACGAAGGAATCAGCAAACGATACGGCTTTATTTATGTCGATCGTACAGAACATGATGCAAAAGAAATGACTCGCTACAAAAAAGACAGTTTCTACTGGTATCAAACGTTGATCGAGACAAACCAACTGCCCTCATAAGGAAAGGAGAAAAAAATGAATAAAGTATTTACCTTCTTGGAGACTAAACTAATGCCGCCGTTGAATAAAGTTGCAAACTTGCGCTTTATTCGAGCAATCATGCAAGCCGGGATCATTACAGTGCCATTTACAATTGTCGGATCGATCTTCTTGATCATTAATAATTTACCTCAGATCATTCCGCCATTAGCACCATTTTTTGAGAACACGATCCTGAAATTCGCACCGATTTACAGCGTGGCAACAACCATGTCGATTGGTTCGATCGCTATTTTTTATTGTTTGGCCACTGCCTATTATTTAACAGACATTTATCGTAAGGAAGAAAATGATGGTTTGAGCAGTTTTGTCGGTGCAATTTTAGGGTTGTTCGCATTTTTGATGACGATCGTTCAAACAGATATCGTCGATGGCAGCGCACAGCTCATACAAAATCAAAGTGAAACGGCCATTACGTACAATGGGGTCGCACTTGGCGGCTGGGTCACTCGTTTTGGCGGAGTCGGCATTTTCATCGGGATCATCACTGCTGTCATCGCTACTCAAATTTACCGCTTATGTGTAAAGAAAAATATCACGATTCGGATGCCGGAAGGCGTTCCAGATGGTGTCAGTAAAGCTTTTGCATCACTGATTCCAGCTATTTTCATTGCTTTTGTCATGTTGTTTATCAATACGATTCTAGCTGTTTTCCACACTGATTTGCATGGGTTACTTTCAAAACCCTTTGAATTCGTAAAAGAGTTGACTGGTTCTTGGCTGGGGATCATCGTGATCATGTTATTGATCCATTTATTATGGGCAGTCGGCGTTCATGGGACGGCTGTCATTAAAAACAGCTTCATCAATCCGATTTTACTTGTTGCTTTAACGGAAAATATCGATGGCGGGTCTAATATTTTCGCTGGAGATTTCGTGAATATGTATATTTTTATTGGCGGCGCTGGAAGTACCTTAGGATTAGTTTTGTTGATGATTTTTGCGGCAAAATCAGATCAACTGAAGGTTTTAGGCAAAGCGGCTGTTTTACCTGGCCTGTTCAATATCAATGAACCAGTGATTTTTGGGGCACCGATCGTCTATAATCCTTACTTGATCATTCCGTTTATCGTGACACCTTTGATCAATGTTACGATCGCTTATTTTGCCACTTCTTGGGGATTGGTCAATAAAGTCATTACTGGGATTCCTTGGATCTCACCTGTGGGGATCGGGGCGTTCTTGGGAACTGGCGGCGATTTTCGTGCGGTGCTGATCGGGTTTATTAACCTAGCCGTGTCGATTATTTGCTATTACCCCTTCTTTAAAATGTATGATGGAAAATTGTATGCGGAACAGACAGCTATCGTTGAAAAAGACTAAATCAGTGTAGTTCATATTTTCGATTGATTTGATATAAATTTAAATGTTTTGTTTTCTTAGTTTAAATGCTTATAAAAGTGTTTAATTCCTACAAATTAAGAAGAAATTCACGAAAATCGCCAAGCAGCACAGTAAATTTACGAACTGATGATGATCGATATCTAATTGGTGTTCTTTAAATTTTTATGAATTTCTTCTTACTGATGTAAATAAATACAATAAAAAAGCTACTTTTCTTCTACAAATTATCTGTAGAAAAAAAGTAGCTTTTGTTAGTTAGTCTAACGATGTTTCGTTTCAAACAATGGACTTACTGGTTTATTTTCATGAATACGTTTGATTGCATCACCAATCAATTCACCAACGCTGACTTCATCGATTTTCTCGATTTTACGGTCATCTGATAAGTAAATCGAATCTGTTACCACTAAACGTTCAATAGCAGAATCTTCGATACGCTGTAAGGCTGGACCAGATAATACTGGGTGTGTACAAGACGCATACACTTCCTTCGCTCCTGCTTCTTTCAAAGCGTTCGCTGCTAGTGAGATAGTACCAGCTGTATCGATCATGTCATCGATCAAGACACATGTTTTCCCTTCAACGTGACCAATAATATTCATCACCTCAGCAACATTTGCTTTCGGGCGGCGTTTATCAATGATCGCGATCGGTGATTTCAAGTACTCAGCTAACTTACGGGCACGAGTCACACCACCATGGTCAGGTGAAACGACAACCACATCATCGCCTTTGATGTCACGTTCTAAGAAGTAATCTGCAATTAATGGCGCACCCATTAAATGATCCACTGGGATATCGAAAAATCCTTGGATTTGAACCGCATGTAAATCTAGTGTCAACATTCTTGTTGCTCCAGCTTTTTCAAGCATGTTTGCAACAAGTTTAGCTGTGATCGGTTCACGAGCACGAGCTTTACGGTCTTGACGTGCGTAGCCATAATACGGCATAACCACGTTGATTGTTTTTGCACTTGCGCGTTTCAATGCATCGATCATGATCAATAATTCCATTAGGTTATCATTGACAGGACTACTTGTTGATTGGATGATGTAGACATGTGAACCACGAATACTTTCTTCGATATTCACTTGAATTTCACCATCGCTGAATTGATTTACAGAACATTTTCCTAATTCGACACCAACAGCTTCTGCAATTTTTTCTGCTAAAGGACGATTCGAGTTAAGAGAGAAGATTTTCAATCTTGGATCAAAATAATGTTTTGACATGGGGACCTCCGCTTTCTTTTACTGAACAATAGTTTCCTTATAAATAGTAGTCACTTTTCTGAAATAAATCAAGTGATTTTAAAGGATTCCTCAAAATTAAGAAGATTTTCTAATAAAAGCAGAACTTAAGTCGTTAGAAAAAAATACCCAAAATATAAATATGTTAAATTTGCCATTTTCTTTTGAACTTTTATAGGATTTTCTAATGACAGCACTTAAAATATATATTACTATTTAGATGAGTCCCAAAAATGAAAGCGCATTATATTTATGGGGCGTTTTTTATTATTTATATTTTTGCTGAGAATCACAGTGACAAGAATTGAACTGATGATGAACAGTACAAGCTATTTAGTTGAAAGTATCGACCATTTGTCATTATTTAGCTGTACAAATCAATCCTTATAAAAATAGACGAATGATCAATCAGATTAAAGGCGTCTCAATTCTCATTTTCTACTTTTCTACAGGATCAACCGATTTGTTCCGCTTTAAATTTAAGGAGGAATTTTGTGAAGAAGTCTGTTTTGAAGAAAGTTCATCTAGGGTTACAGGTATTAATGGTTTCCGCATTGCTTGTAAGTACGAGTGCTCCAACCGTACTGGCAATTGAAAACACTTTAACTAATGATACGGGGACGACAGAAACTGCAACAACTGAAAAGCCTACTGTATCAAACGCTACTCAAAGCGAACCACTTGCAGAGCAACAAACAGCAGATGTTGCTGAAACTTTACAACGATTAACTATTTTGGGGACTTCGGATGTCCATGGGCAATTATGGAACTGGTCATATGAAGATGACAAGCAAACACCTGTTGGTCTTTCTCAAGTCAGTTCAGTCGTAGCTAATGTCCGCTCAGAAAATCCTAACGGCACGATCCTGATCGATAATGGGGATATCAATCAGGGAACGATCTTGACTGATGATCTGTATAACAAAGCACCACTGATCGATCGGCCAAATCCAATGATCAAAGCAATGAACTACATGAATTATGATGCAATGGTTTTGGGGAACCACGAATTCAATTTTGGGTTAGATTTGATCAAGAAACTGAATAACGAAGCAAATTTCCCTATTTTGTCTGCCAATACGTATGTTAAAGAGACGAATAACCGCTTTGTCGGCGGAACCATGAAAAAAGATATTGATTTAGATGGCGATGGTACGAAAGATTTAACTGTCGGCATCATCGGTTTGACCACCCCGCAAATTCCTTTGTGGGACGGTGCTAAAGTCGATAGTCTTTATTTCAAACCTCTAAAAGATGAGGCAGAGAAAGCCGTTGCTGAATTACAGGATGACACCGATGTCATTATTGCATCGATCCATGCAGGTCGTGAAAATTCCGACCCGACAGCTGCTGCTGATCAGGTAATCAATAATGTTGCTGGAATCGATGCGTATATTTTAGGGCATGACCATCGCTCATTCGCAGAAAAAATCCAAGGACCAAATAGCCTAGTTCCTGTCGGCGGACCCAAAGATACAGGAACTGAACTTGTTCGGATCGACCTTGACCTAACAAAAACAGAAGACAAATGGCACGTTGCCAATAGTACTGCTGCAATCGTCGATACAAAAACAGTCGCTGCAGATGAAACGCTCAAAGAACAAACAAAAGAATACCACGAAACTACAAGAGCATTTATTTCTGAAAAAATAGGAACAGCTACAGCAGACTTTTTACCGCCGGAAGAAGTTAAGGGAATCCCAGAAGCTCAATTACGCCCAACAGCAATGATTTCGTTGATCAACAACGTTCAACGAAAAGCCACAGGTGCACAATTAGCTGCCTCTGCATTGTTCAAAGCTGACAGTAAACTAAACGCTGGCGATATTTCTTATTCAAATATTTTTGATATTTATAAATATCCGAATACATTGGTCAGCGCGAATATCACTGGAGCAAATCTGCTAACATTCATGGAGAAACAAGCAGATTACTACAATACTCCTGAACCAGATGATTTGACGATCAGTTTCAACTCAAATATTCGCGTCTACAATTATGACATCATCTCTGGTGTTTCGTATAAAATCGATATTTCCAAACCAAGCGGTGAAAGAATCATCGATCCAACGATCGATGGTCAGCCGATCGATCCAAATGCAAAATACACAATGGCAATGAATAATTACCGCTATGAGGGTCTGCTGGCACAAGGCTTGATAACAGAAGAACCTCTCGTATCGACAGACCCGGAAACATTACGAGGGTTGATCGCTGATTATATTCGAGAAAAGCAAACACTTGATCCAGAAGAAGAAATCGAAGAAAACTGGGAAATCATCGGATACAACTTTGATAAAAAATGGCGCGACCTTGCTGTTCAATTAGTCAACGATGGTATTTTGCACACTGAACCTGCTACCGATGGACGCACACCAAATGTCAAACCGATCACGAAGCAAGATGTAGTAAACGCTGGTTATGAACCAACTTCGATCACGATCATGCATACCAATGATGTCCATGGTCGTTTAGAAGGCAATGGTAAAGACGTTTTAGGTATGGCTCGTTTGAAAACTTACAAAGAACAGATTCAGCCTGATTTGCTTTTGGATGTTGGTGATGTGTTCCAAGGATTGCCGATCTCTAATTTCTCAAAAGGCATGGACATGGCTAAAATCATGAATGAAGTCGGCTACGATGCGATGGCTGTCGGAAATCATGAGTTTGATTTCGGTTTTGACACAGCAATGGCCTACAAAGATGTCTTAGACTTTCCGATCCTTTCCAATAATACATTCAAAGATGGTAAACTAGCCTTTGACCCGTACAAAATTATTGAAAAGAACGGTAAAAACTACGCTGTCATCGGTGTTACTACTCCAGAAACAGCAACTAAAACACATCCTAATAATGTTGTGGGTGTAACATTTGCTGATCCGATCGTAGAAACAAAAAAAGCGATCAAAGAAATCAACGAATCTGGAAAAACGATCGATGCTTATGTCGTGATCGGTCATTTAGGCATAGATGAAACAACACCGCATGAATGGCGCGGAGATACTTTGGCTGAAAGTCTAAGTAAAGAGTTTACTGATTTGAACATCACGGTTTTAGACGGTCACTCTCATACTGCAGTCGATGGTGGTAAACGCTTCGGTAATGTGATTTATACTCAAACTGGAAACTATTTAAACAATGTTGGGCTAGTAGATGTCGACTTAGTTGATCATAGTAAAAAGACAGCTTCTTTGACCGCTGCAGAAACTTTAGCAGAGTTGCCGGAAAATCCTGCAGTCAAAGCATTAGTTGATGAAGCTAAAGCGAACTTTGAAGAATGGGGCGCTAAAGTCGTTATTGAAAATAATCCTTATCAGTTTAATGGTGAACGTGATAATGTACGAACTAGAGAGACCAATTTAGGAAACTTGATCGGTGATGCTATGCTTGATTATGGTCAGGAAGGCTTTAACCATCAAACTGATTTTGCAGTAACGAATGGCGGTGGTATTCGTGCTAATATCGAACCAGGAAAAGTAACATTAGGTGACGTGATCGCTGTATTGCCATTTGGAAATAGCATTTCTCAAATAAAAGTAACCGGCGCACAGGTGAAGGATATGTTTGAGTTGTCTCTTCGTTCTATGGCGCAAAAAGATGAGAATGGAACAATCATTCTTGATGAATACAATCAGCCAAAACTAGGAGCAAACGGCGGCTTCCTACATGTTTCAAGTACAATCCGTGTATATTATGATTCAACTAAAAAGGGTTCATTGTTGCCAGCAGATGAAGGAAATGGCACTGATAAGACCATCGTAGGAGAGCGTGTCCTTCGTGTGGAAGTACAAGACCGAAAAACAGGAGAATTCGCACCTATAGATGAAGGGGCAACTTATTACATGGCGACCAACGACTTTTTAGCAGCCGGTGGAGATGGCTATGATATGCTTGGTGGCGAACGTGAAGAAGGACCTTCGTTAGATACTGTTTTGATCGATTATTTAAAACAAGCATCCAACTTGCGATTGTTTAATGCTGCGACAAATATCGATCTCGCTCAATATAAGGAAGCTTTCCCAGGTGAACGAATCGTTTCGATTTCAGAAGCTGATTTCAACGAAAAGTTCAAACCAGAACCAACTCCTGAACCAAAACCTGAGCCCAAACCAAAACCGATTCCTAATCCAAATCCAAAAGATCCAGAAAAAGAAAAAGCTCCGGATAAAGAAAAAACACCTGACAAGAAAACTGCTGACTATCCAAAAATGGGTGAAAAAGTGGCAGCTTATGGAAGTTTAGGTGTGATACTCATTGGACTTTCTGGTTATGGTGTTTATGAATATAACCGAAAACGTCAAGCAAGTTAAAAAAAGAGAAGTGCTGTTATTATACAGCACTTCTCTTTTTTTATTCATTCATATAAGGAAGCTTTTTCGCATACCCTGCTTTATTTTCTTGTCTCGCTCTAGCAATGGCTAAATCGTATTCCTTTATATCTTCTGTAATCGTCGAACCTGCTGCGATCACTGTGTTTGCCTCAATTTGAACAGGTGCGATCAAGTTGGTTGCCGAGCCGATAAAGGCATGATCGCCAACCGTAGTGCGATGTTTATTTTTCCCATCGTAATTCACAAAGACAACACCACAGCCAACGTTGATATCTTTCCCTAAATCTGCATCACCTACGTAGGTCAAATGCCCCACTTTGGTATGCTCTGCAATCGTTGCATTTTTCACTTCTACAAAATTGCCGACATGAACATGTTCACCGATCTCAGCTTTCGGACGAAGATGAGCAAATGGACCGACATCTGCATTTTTACGTACAATACTTTCTTCAACAACTGATTGCGTGATCTTAACATTGTCTTCAATGATACTATCAACGATCTGAGAATGTGCCCCAATGAAACAATCCTCACCAATGACTGTTTTTCCTTTTACATGAACACCAGCTTCTATCACTGTATCAGAACCGATCACAGCACCTTCATCGATATACGTTGTATCAGGATCGACAAATGTCACTCCATTCATCATATGCATCTTATTCAAGCGTTGGTACATGATTTTATTAGCCAAAGCTAAAGCCACGCGGTCATTGATTCCCATCGCTTCTTCAAAGTCAGACATTTGATAAGCCGCGATCGCTTTACCTTCTTTTTTCAGAATTTCAATAATATCTGTTAAATAGTATTCCCCTTGCGCATTGTTCGTATTGATTTTAGATAGAGCATTGAACAGCGCTTCATTGTCAAAACAAAACGTCCCTGTATTGATTTCCTGAACACGCGCTTCTTGTTCCGTAGCGTCTTTTTGCTCGACGATTTTTTCAACGATCCCAACATGATCACGAATAATACGTCCATAGCCTGTTGGATCTTCTGCATGAGCAGTTAAAATCGTTGCGCTGGCATTTTTTCCTTGATGATAGTCAAAAAGATTCGTCAATGTTTCAGCGGTCAAGAGAGGTGTATCCCCTGTAATGACTAACGTTGTCCCTGTTTTTCCTGCTAAAAGTGACTCAGCTTGTAATACAGCATGTCCTGTTCCTAATTGTTCTTCTTGTAAAGCATATTGGCTACGCTCACCTAAATGGCTTTTGATTGCTTCAGCCCCATGTCCAACGATCGTTACGACTTCACTTGGATTCGTTTTTTCTACTTGATCCATAATGTGTTCCACCATTGGCTTACCTGCGACAGGATGTAATACTTTGTATAGTTTTGATTTCATACGCGTTCCCTTACCGGCAGCGAGGATGATGACATATCTGTTTTCCAATTGCTTCACTCCTAAAAGTTGTTTTATGTTCATTTCATTACTTCAATCTTCATTCGAATCATGTTTTAGTTTAGCCTACTCCTCGTTCTTTTTCAACTGAACCAATTTGTTTTTTACTATACCAATTAGGCGAAAGTGCGTTATAATAGGTTAAAATTTGTAAAAACTGCTGAATAGCTTGTTCCGTTTTTGCTGAGAATCACAGGGAAAAACTAAGCTGGATAATCCAGTTGCTCAAATCAATCCTTAGGAAAATAGATAATTGTCAGTGAGACAGAAAACGTCTCAATGTCAATTTCCTAATTTTCTACAGGATTAAGCGATTTGTTCCGCTTTTATTTTAAGGGGGTGATAATATGATACTAATTCAAACACGCGTATCTCAATCAAAAGCCCAGTCTTGTTGCTGCATATAAAGTACTTTGGTTGGTTTAAGGATCTCCTTTGACACGAAGTACTTTATCACTTGACTGATAGAGAGGAAATCCATCATGACTAAAAAAATACAACCATATCAATTTAATTTTATAAGAAAACAAGCGAATATTTTACTGCAGGCTCATTTATCTGTAAATGATAAAAATACAGTAAAAACACTCCAAGCCATCGTTCTTGAAAAAATCAATGAACAATTTGGTGAAGACCAAGAAGAATTTCAACCACTGCTGGATGGTTTTTTAGACGCTGCAACTTCAAAGCCAAAACTTGATCAATTTTTAGAAGGTCTTAAAGAAGCTATTCTGCCGTTTTCACCGCCATCAAAACAGCAATTGACAAAGCTATTCAAAAAAACAAAGAAATTAAAAATCCCTGAATGGGATGAATTAGATCTTAGAGACTATACTTTTTATAGCTGGAATGACAGCGGCAAGCAGCAAAAATTTATTGTTGCTTCGATCGACGGAAAATTCGTAGGCGTCCAAGGAAGTATTTCACCGACTGTCCAAAAGGGAATCTGCCCGATCTGCCATGAAACATCTGAAGTTTCACTTTTCATGTCTAAAGTAAAAGAGTCTGGTGATGGCATGTACACGAAACGTGGAAACTATATCTGTTACGACAGTGACAAATGTAACCACAATATTGAACGAAGAGAAGAATTGGAAGCATTCGTTCAGAACGTGCTGTTTACAAAATAATTCTGATATTCATAAAGGAGGCTGAGACAAAAGTGATTAGCTCCGAGAAATAAGAAGGAATTCACGAAAATTGTTTTTCAAATTTTTGTGAATTTCGGCTTATTTCCGAAGGTGCTGCTTTTTTCTCGCCGTTTATTCAGATTTAAAGACCGAAACAAAACTGATTTTTAGTTGTGTTTTGGTCTCTTTATTTATATTCTAACCATTCTATTCTATTTTAAATCCTCTTTCGTTCAGTTATACTTAATTCTAACGAGTATAGCAATAGGAATGAAAGAGGGTTTTTAGGTATGTCAGAATCATTCTCTGCACTAACTGACTGGTGCAAGAAAAACAAAACACTCCTGCTTATGACAGTGATTATCTATCAAGCAGTGACAGTGGCAATTGGAATCGTCAATTTCCCATATATGGATGACACCGTTCGTCAGCGCGTTGGCAACACAGATTTCGCCAGCACCTATTCAAGATGGGGCAGTGAACTAGCTTCTTGGTTCGTGCAGGGAAGTCGTCATTTAACAGATATGGGGCTTTTCACGCACATTTTGACTGGATTCATATTGACAGTCGCCAGTGTTATCGTCGTTTTCACCTTGAATAATAAAAAATTAAGTGCTCTCTCTTTGATCGTTTCTACGTTGATCGGATTGAATCCTTGGTTTTTGCAAAGCATCAGTTTTAGATTCGATAGCCCTTATATGGCATTGAGTATTCTATTTTCTGTCCTGCCGTTCCTTTGGTGGGAAAGTAAGGCTCGGATCTTTTTTATTCTATCAGCATTCAGTATTTTCATGATGTGCAACACGTATCAAGCTTCTTCAGGTATCTATATTGTTATGGTCTTAGCACTTTCCTTAAAAACATTATTGGCTGGCGGAAAAATAGGTCCAGTGCTAAAGAAGAGCCTCTTATCAGCAGGAGCGTACATCGTTGCTATGATCGCGTATTTGATCGAAACAAAATTCAACCCTGATTTGGCAAACCGCGGAGGTAACGTTGCGATTGCTGCTTTCAAAGATATCCCCAAAACTTTGGTTGCTAACATATCCATGTATCTGCACAGCATCATCGATCAAAGTACAAAAGTTTGGATGATTTTATTCGTTCTTTTGATTGTACTATTCATTGTAGTGAGCTTTGTTCAGGCTAAAAAGCGGTCGTTAAGCCTTCTGTTTATCGGTCTTTATCTGGTCTTAGGAGCCATTTTAAGTTACGGTGTATTTTTGATTTTCCCAGAAAAATTAGCACTTGCTGCACCTCGATATGCTTACGGCTTTAGTGTTTTCACAGCGATCACTTTGATTCTGCTTTTAGATCATAAACTGTCTCCACAATGGAAAAATATGGCAATAAAAGGAACGATCAGCTTATTCTGCTATTATTTACTATCCTTTCCATTTGTTTATGCTTCGGCGTTACACTATCAAAAAGACGCCTTTGTACGTCAAAGTATGATGCTGGCGATATCATTAAAAAATCTAGTTATAGCAGATACGAAACAAGTGTATGCAACAATGTTGTTTAAAGACTCACCTGTTTTTAACAACACGAAACAGAATTATCCTATTTTACAAGAAATGGTTCCACCCAATTCAGCCATCTTCTTTCCTAATCAGGTAGTATTCAAAACCTATACAGGCATGGATATAATGATCGAATCGTTTGATTTTGCTACCTTTGATAAAGAACATAGTGAGTTGAAATCTTCTGACTACTATTATGATATTTACGAAAAAGATAACCAGCTTTACGTCTTAGTAAAATAGTTAAAGAGTGCAGGACAAAACTAATAATCAGTTTTGTTTCGCACTCTTTAACGTAATAAACGATAGATAACAGGCAGATTCTTCAATAACTTCCCCAAAAGTCGAACCTGATCGACAGTTATCTCAATCTTGCTCTTGTTCTAAAACATCGCCAGTTTGAGCATTGATCTTCACCGTATTTTCTGACAATAGACCTGTTTTGATCGTGATCTCCCAGTAAGTCGTTGCTAATTCTTTCTCCAATGACCACTCGATCGCTTCCCCATCTTTCACTGTTCCTTCAGCTATTTCAGTCGCTTCTTCCAGTGAAATGAGATCTTTCAGATCCAAAGCATTATCTTCTCCTTGATCGTCACGATCGACCTTTTCTTCACGCTCTTTTGTTACTTCGCCTGAATCTGCATCCACTCGAATATCAAATTCTTTCGTTCCCTCAATCCCTTGTATTTTATAAGAATATGATCCAAGAGAATCTTCTAAATCAATTGAAGTGATGGCTGCATTTGGATAGATTTCTTCAAACGCTGCGATTGCATCCGGCAAACTGATTTTGATCGTTTCCAATCGAGTCCCTGCATCAGACCTTGTTTCATTCTTCGTTTCCGTATTGCTGGTTCCTGTAGTTGTTCCACTGTTATTCGCGCATGCTCCTAAAGTTAACAGCATTAGTGTCATAGAAATAATAATTTTTTTGTTCATCGTTTTTCACCCTTTCGTAGATGTCAAAATTTTTTATTTAGCATTTTAGGCTTATTTACAATCTCAAATTTCCAAGCCAGCTTATTCGCCACACCTCCCTTAAATAACCAACTTATCGGTTATTTTAAAGTTCAGAACTGTTCCCGTATACTATTTGGGATTTTCTTATTTAATTTTTTCGAAAATGATAAATATTTGAATAGGTCCGTCTTTTCTGTCTTTGTCGAAAGTGAATGAATGTTTGCGTCATTCCACGAAGGATCGTATAGACTGGCAGTGCCACAATCATTCCGATCAAACCTAAGAGATTTCCAACAATTAATAAGAGAAATACAGCAATAATTGGATGAATCTGACTCACTTTATTCATCACAATTGGAGAGACCAAATACGATTCGCCAAATTGAATCGCTGTTATCAACAAAATGAGTAACAATGCCGTTTTCAGATCTTGGCTCAAAGCGTATAAAAGTGCTGGAATCACACCAATAAACGGACCAAAATAAGGAATAATATCCATCAATCCACAAATCAGCCCTAATAAAAGAGCATTTGGTAAACCTAGGACTTTAAAGGCCAGATAACTACTAACACCTACATAAGCACAGATCATCATTTTTCCGCTGATATATGTTGATGCGGCATTATGGAAATCCAGACACCAATCCTTGACTAACTGCCTATAATCGGGTGGCACCAGTGTCTTTAATTTACCCGGAATTTTTTCACCATCTTTAAACATATAGACCAATAACAACGGAATCGTGAAAATAATGATGGCGGAATGAGAAATAACTTCTAATATACCGCTCAAACTCGCTCTCGCACCAGAAACTACTTGAATAATAACTCTTCCCATTTGGTTTAGATCTAAGGTCTCCAGTATAGGTGCTACTCTTTCTTCTAACACAGAACCTTCAACCAATTGGCTAATGGAGTAAATAATCGTTGGGATCTGAGCCACAAGTTTACTTATTTCCGTAATGATTATCGGTAAAACAACTTGGATCACAAAGAAAATTACCGTTAAAATCAGCAACAGAATCAAAAAAACGGATAAATTTCTTCGTTTAATGATTCGTTCTAGTTGTTTAAAAATTGGTAAGAACATATAAAAGATGAACACTGAAATCAAAATAGGCAGTAAAATACTTGACAAAATGGCCTCCAATGGCCGAAAAATGAACGCTACTTTAGAAAAAATAAAAATCGTTGTTCCTAGTAAGCTTAAGACGATCAGTGAAGCAACGATCTTCGATGTTTTTAAAAACTCCATTTGTACTTCCTCTCAAAATCATCTATGTAGATAATTTTAAACATTAATATATTCCCTTTATTTATCTTGCTTTATTAAAATGCCTGCAGATTGATAAGCGGCAAAAGACGAATAGTGACTTTTCCAACCACATTTTCAGCAGAAATCAAGCCGTACACTCGACTATCAGCAGCATACGGTCGATTATCCCCAAGCACTAAGTAATAGCCATCTGGAATTGTCTTTGTCGAAGTTAAGTCTCCACTCATAAAGTCTTCCGTGAAATTCTTCCCATTAGCCTGACTTTCATTGATTTCTTCTACTATAAATTTCTCATCTACTCGCTGATCATCAACATACAAGGTATCTCCTTCATAAGTAATTTTTTCCCCTGATAAACCGATGACCCGCCGAACTTGAATATTATTTTTTTTGTTAACAAATGCAACCAAATCGAAACGCTTGAGCTCTGCCCTTTTTTTGACTACCAAAACATCTTCATCTCTCAAAGTAGAGATCATGCTAAATCCATGAACTTTCGTCACTTTGAAAAAGAATGAACTGATTACTACCGCTAATATAATTGTCAAAAAAGAGGCAAGAATTACATCACGTAGCATCCGTTTTCTTTTTAGTGCTTTCTTTTTTTTTACAGATATCTTTGACTTCTGCTTTCGTTTAGCAGAGACACCTAAATCTTGTATTTTCTTTCTGGTAGGTGGTTTTACCGTTTCTTGTTTTTTTTGTTTATTTCCTTCGCTGATTCTTTTTTTCATCGCACACAACTCAAATCATTTTTCTTCTGAAAATGCGTTTTCGTTTACCTTGTAATAGTCAAATGCCGCCCGTTCATACTCTTGTGCTTTTGCAATATCCTTCAAAAATTCTTCCACTAATGTAGGATTGTTATAAAAATTTTTCGTTTGCGTGCTGGCATTCATTCCTAGTTGCTTTGTGGCATTGTAATAACGATTCAACACTAGCTGTCCTTCTTGGGAATTGACCGTACTAGCCTTTTTGCTTCCATAACTAGCCATCGCCGTAGCAAGATATCGAATGTTTTGCTGTAATTTTTCTTCTTCATCTCCTTGATCTCTGGCCAAAATCAACTGCTCTTCAAAATCTCGAAGTAAATAGTAGCCTTTAACCACCGAATCAGAATCATCTGCAGTCAAATTCATTGCTTGGTAATATGAAAGATAGCCAGAAGCACCAGAAAACGCTACACTTACGATCATTAAGAAAATCATCAGCTTCAAGCTACGATTTTTATTTTTTTGAAGAAGTTTTCTTTGTCCAACAATTTTCTTATTTTTCTTTTTATTTTTTAATTTTTTCCTCGGTAAACTATTCATTTTTTTCTTCTGGCTAATATATTGGAACAAAAAGAGGATACTGCCGAGGAGAGAAAGAATTGCTGCTGCAACTCCTCCTACAAATATAATTTCTAAAATAGACATGTACCTCAGCCCCTATTCATCTAGTGGTCGTTTTTTCCCTTTAGTTCCGTTCGCTTTTTTCTTTTTTCGTGCTAGTTTTTCTGCTTGTTCTTTCTTTTGCTGCTTTTTACGTAGAAATACGATCAATCCGTAAACTACTCCACCTAATGCTAAAACAGCACCAACGATCATTACGATCAACTGCCAGTTAAAGCCTTTTTCCTGTACTAAACCGACATCCCGTTCATTAAATTTATCTGCGTCTTCCTGTGTGATCTCAAATTCTTCTTTCCACGCCCACTTTTGATCACCGGAGGTCACTAAAATATTGGCCACATAAGTACCTGAAACCATTCTCTCCCCGTTCATACTAATCGGAAATTGGATAAAGGAATTTGGCGCCATGCGCATTGCCGTTTGTTTACGTTCATATAAAACAGCTTCATTCCCCTTTGCATTGATTTGTGTCTCTACTGTCATATCATTTAAGAATGCTGGGATTACATTCGAAAAATCCACGAAAATCGCATTTCGGTAGTTGTTTTGTCCGGCAAATACTTTATTCAGCTTCAAGTCTGGCGTCAGGTCCTGATCCGATTCTTGAAGTAAAAGACCAATGATATAGGCGTATTGATTAATAATTCGAGAGCCGCCTTCATTAGACACATTTCCATCCTGGTCAGCTTTCATCAGCTGGATTCCTCCAGCAATCACACCTTTTGTTCCTGTTTCAGGCATCTTGATCTTGATTTCAACTGTTTTTGTTTCACCAGCTGCTAAGTCAACTGTTTCTGGACCTGAAACAATATCTTCAAAATCGAACTGTAAAGAAGCATCATTTTCTATTTCCGAATCACCATATTCGATCACACCATTTTGATTAGTAACAGCGCCATTCAAACCAATATTGACCGTAATTTTTTCAGCACTAGGATTCGATAAGGTGAGCGTAATCGTTTGTTCCTGTCCTTTATTCATCTTTAATTTGTAATAACCAATATTATCTTCCATTTGATTTTCTGGAAAATTAAGGCTATAGGTAAAGCCTGTAGCGCCGGCAATATCATCTGCTGCTTCACTACTGTCATCTGCATAAACCGAACGACTAAAAAGAACACTCGGCAAAAACGTCAACATGATCAATAAAACAATTCCTATTACTCTTACTCTTTTTTTCATCTCTATAACCTCATGTCTTTTTATTTTTTCTATGTATATTACTATTGATTCGAATCATAATCCCGAATAAACGGTGAGAAAAAAGCAGCTCCCTCGGAAATAAGCTGAAATTCACAAAAATTTGAAAAGCAATTTTCGTGAATTTCTTCTTATTTCTCGGAGCTAAACGCTTTTGTCTCAGCCTCTTTAGGAAAAGCTGATATTATTGAGCAGCTACGACTTTCCAAGTCACTTTAGCTGTATATGTGTCAACAGCCATGTTTGATGCTGTTGCTGCTGGAACAGTTAATTTAACAGAGTTTCCTTCTGTAGCATCTGTACTGTTACCAAAAGCCATGATATAACGTCCTTTTCCTTCTTGTGCTGCTTGATTTGCAGTCACAATTGTTTGAGCACCACCATTTTCAGTCAATTGGAAAGCTGGTGTTAGATTTGAAGGAATTGCATTTGTGTTATCGCCTTGCGCTGCTACAAATCCATTACTGAAATCAATAGTAGAACCGCTTAATGCGTTTGAGCTAGCCCCCGTAAATTGTTGTGTCATTTCAGCAGTTACAGTGTAGCCAAATGTTCCCCCAGCACGGATATCACGCCATTGCACATAAGCACCACGTGTTGCTGCTTCTGGGCCTTCACCGAAGCTTGCTGCTGTTGCATAAGCTGTTACTTCGTTTGCTGAAGTTTTGATTGTGCCAAAGTCTAAGTTAGAAGTTCTTTCAATCATCAATGGTCCTAAATCTGGGTTTACAGTTTCGCCTGGTTCTGGATTAACAGGTGGTAAAACCACATCTGGATTTTCTGGATCGACAACGCCTGGGCTTTCTTCGTCGCCACCTTCTTCAACTTTTACAGTTCCAGTTGATTCTAATTCTGTTGGAGCTGCCATTGCTGCTGTCGGCGCTAAAGCACCTAGTGTTAGTGCAGCTACGATCGCTGCTGATGATAGTGTTGTTAATTTCATTTGTATTTCCTCCTGTATGTTTCTATATAATTTATTTGATAACCTGGACGAATCCAGAAATATCACATGGTTAAGGTAACTCGGCTAAAATCCAAGTCAGTTCTGTTGCATATTGTACTGGGTAGATTTTTGTTGCATTCGGAATAGCCAATCGAACAGCAGAATTGCTATAAGCCGGCTTTCCAGAAAAATCATCGATCAGCGCATTGCCCGATGAATCTACCACTGGAAGTAATGTTGTCTCCATATTGTTGCTATTTGTTTCAGAAGCGCCAAACGCAATCGTCCAGACACCACGGCCACTGCCTGGTGAAGCTGTTGCTAAGTCATAGGCTGTGCCGATTGAGTTTAAAGCAATCGTTTCCCGGGTAACCGTAGGTGATTCACTTGTTCCACTACTATTTGCCCAGCCTTTATCTAGAGATAAAACGGCACCGTTCAACTCTTGCTCATTGGCATTTTGAATCACTGTATTTCTAAACTGATGATTCTGTTTGACTTGTAAGGTCCAGCCAGTTGAATTGGCACGCTGATCAGTGATTTGGATATAGCTGCCTCTCGGACCAGTCTCACTTCGAAATTGTTGTGCTAATGCATGATAGGTGCGGTTTGTACCTGAAATTTTAGCTTTGCCAAAATCAAGCGACGACACATAATCAATACGTAGAGGCCCTTCTGTGGACGGACCTTCACCAGGATCAACGACTTCTTCAGGATTTTCCGGGTCTATCGAATTTGATATTGCACTGCCTTCAACAGTTACTGTTCCTGGTTGTGTGATAGAACTATTTGTCGCTTGAGCAGATGAACTAAAAAACGTTAAGCTTGTCAACACAATGATCATGCTAGTAATGATTTTAAATTTCTGTTTCTTCATCTATTTCTCCTCCTTTACTCGTTTGCGTACTAAGAGTAAAAGAAGGAAGAGCACGAGCAGACCTATTCCGACAAAACTAAGGTTACGGATAAGTTCTCCTGTACTTGGAAGCTTGCCAACTGGTTTTACGACGACCTCAGACTCTTGTTCAGTGGATGACCCTACTTCTGGTAAATTTTCACTCGGTTCGAGAGAATCTTCATAAAACGAGATCTTTCCCCCCGTAGTTACTTGTCCGCCAGCTCCTTCTGTTCCATAAACAGTCGAAGGTACTATGGCTAGGCTGATCAGCAAAATCAAAGAGCTGAGTAAAATAATCCATTTGTTCATTCTCATTTTCTCTCCTCTTATGGCTGTCCAGCCATTACTTTCCAAGTGATCACACCAACATAGTTTCCTGTGTGGACATTATCTGATGATTCAATTTGCAGTTTTACACCGTCTGTGCCGGTTTGTGATCCCCAGCTATTACTGATATCAATACTTCCAGCAGAGCCGTCAGCATTTAGAAAGACTGTTTGTGCATTCGTATCTAAAATCGTTTCTTTTCCTCGATACACGTAACGCAAAGCATTAACCAACTCTTGTCCTTCTGTATTTCTCATTGGGGTCGATAGTGACGCTGTCAGTGTCCAGCCATTTGCTGTATCTGCTCTTGTATCAGTAACGATCAACGGCTGGTCGATCGATGGATCATCCACACGTTTTGTTGTTGCATTGTAAGTAAGTGAACCAAAATCTAAAGCATTCGGTGCTGACGCTAAACTCAAGATACCTTGTAGTTTGTATCTGACCGTTACTTCTGTATTATTGATCACTACCTCCGTCTCATTGTCAGGACGTTCGGCGATTTCATATCCTGCACTTTCTAAATCAGTTAATTGTTTTGTCACACGCTCTTCTTTAGTCAAATCGATTTTATCTCCAACCTGACTGTCGATCGTGATCGTATAGCCAGGAAGTACTTGACCGAGTTCATTGATAAATTCGACCGTCAATACAGCATCTACATCGACTACTGTCACTTTGATCGTGCCAGTAATATCTTGTGCTAAGCCAGAATCTGCAGCTTTAACTGTTAATGTGACTGTATATTCTTTAGGCTGGATATTAGCGATGTCATTTAACCCGCCAAAATCAGTGACTGTGACCAACTGACTTAAATCTGTTCGTACTCCTCCAGAAAGCATAAATGCTTCTGCCTTAGAGTTCTCCAGAATATAGGTAATCAATTCCGGTTCAGATAGGTCACGAATATCGACGTATGATGCTTCGAAATCTGACCCAGAAACACCAGCACCCTCATCGTATACGATCAAAGTTGAATCAACTACTGTCGTATTAGGATCAGCTTGCCCATCAGCATTGACCGCACGATCTGAAACTTTGATTTTGACTGTATGTTCTCCAGGTGTCTGTGCAGCTTGCGCGGCAGTCTCAGGATCGTCATAAGCAAAATCAAATCCTGTATTAATTGGACTGGTATCTGCCACATCCTTGATCATATCTTTTGGATCAGGTAATCCATCATTTAAAGAAATGTAATAAGTCACTCCTGACGCAGTTGGCGGTGTTTTATCAAGAACCGTTTGTGTCACTTCTTCTGCCTTCAAACTAGCAAAACCGTAAGCATGAATAACAGATCCTGCTGTAAAATAATTTCCAGAAGGAACGGTGATCGACCAGTCTCCGTTAGCATTAGACTGCGTTGTAAAGTTGTTTCTAAATTCTATTGGCGTCGTCGTATCCTCTACTGGTGAAACCACATTATCTGTAGATGGATCCAATGCAGGTGAAATAGAATTATCAACAGGTACATCCCATAGACGAATATAAGCATTTGGGATTGCATAACCATGAACAGTTATTGAACTTGAATCTCCATGATTATCTGTAGCCACACTATGAATGGCAATATTTGGATCAGGAACTCTCGTAAAAAGAACTCGCTGTGCTTGTGTTGTAAAATTCTGATTGAAATTATTCAATATTGCACTGGTCATAGCATTGGACAGAGTGATTGTCGGCTGTGCATTTCCCCCATAAGTAAGACGCATATTACTCATTGGTTCATATTGAAAATCTGATCCACTATCATCTGCAGAACCATTCATGTTGCCATAATTCCATTGATAAACATTTTGGACAGATACGTCCAAAATTCCTCCGGAGGAAATCAATCCGCTACTTGCATTATTAGTCCCTGTTAGAGTTCTATGCTTTTGTAAATTTACTCTAACTGCGTCGCTAAATTGGAATTTCGTTGTTGTTGCTGTTCCTCCCATATATATAAGGTTCTGAACATAACTCGTACTATCACTTTGAACATCTAATGAACCTTTTGCATTAATCGTAAATGTAGATGCTGCATTGGCATGAATTAAATTCGTATTAGAGGCTCCCATGTTTTCACCTTTCACATTTAATGAGCCATCAATCGAAATTGTTCCACCGCTCATCCAAATCGGCGTTTGAGAAGTTCCCGTTCCCGTCCCAGGATTTGTATTACCAGTACCGTTATATGCGGTTGTCAAAACATTCAACATAGCGCCTTCTTTTACTGTTAAAATAGACGTTGTTCCTTGAAGATTAATCACTGTTCCATTGGTCGCGTGGTTATTAATCATGTTTACTGTTGAATTTTTACCAACAGTCAATGCAGCAGAATTTCGTAAAGTTACGTTTGTATTACCGCCTTCTGCCGTAGTCACTGCATTGCCACGTTCAAATGTTACTTGTGCACCTTCTCCTACATCAAAGTTTCCGCCATTTATATCTAAAACATTACTTCCCCGTGATGATAGATAGAACTTGGCATTATCTAAAACTTTGGCAGATGATACACTCAATGAGGATTGGCGTTCATTGTTTACCGACCAGGTTCGTATTGTATCGCCATTTTTACCAATCGACGTATACGTAGCTTGCTGCTCTAAATGAGTGTCTCCATCAATATATAACTCTGTCGTACCAGCTTCCATAAATTGAGAACCATATCCCTGATAGTCCTTCAGCGTCATCTTACCGCCTGAATCATAAATCAACGCTCCCCAATAGTTTCCATGATAAACATTCATATTATTGAAGCTGATGTCCCACGAACGCCCACCATTATTATTTGCAGAAACAAAGTGATGCACGATCGCACCAAAATCCAGTGTATAGCCATTGCCCTCTACAACTACTTTTCTTGCTGTACCAGCAATGTCAAAATAGTTATGCACCATTCCACCACTCGTATTTGCCCGCGTCGTACTTCTAAATATTTGTTGAGAAGCACCTTCAGATGGACTAAATGCAAAATAACTTGTAGCAAATGTACCTGCTGTAGTAAATAAATCTGCTGTAATTTCAATGTTTGGTACATTATAGTCATGAAGTGCGACTAAATAACCAAGCATTGTCTCAACTTGACGAGTGTGGGTGGCTTCACTGCCAAAATTTATTTGAGTATTTGTTCTTGCCGCACCCGTCAATCCATTCGTTGTCGCACTAGCTGCTGTATGAGAGGATTTATAGATTGGTCCCGAAAAGTTTTTCGATATGACATCAATATTTACAAAATCAAAAATCCAAAAACCTTGAGAACTGCCTGTAGTAGAGGCATTCAGTAATCCTATTGCTAAATTTCCAAAGTCAAAGGTATGACCATTTCCGTTAATTGTGATACTACGGGAACTCGCAGCCTTATTAATATAGAAATATACATTCTCTGCACTAGCCATATCCACAGTATCTGTGCTAAATAGACCATCGTAATTTTGTAAAACACCTGACAATCTAATATCATTCTGTAATGAAATCGTCGTGATAGACGTATTCGCTAAAGCTTCAACAAAACTTTGCCAATCTGTGATTTCAGCTGTGTTCTCAGCATTTGGGCTAACTGAAACTTCGTCTGCTAAGGGTTTGATTCCCTCAAGTGCTTTTATTTCCGATGATTCCTCGACAGAAATTTTCAACTCTTGTCGTTTCGCCGAATCTATAGTGTCACTCAATTCAAATGTATATTCACCACTAGCATCTGCGGTAAGCATCAATCGTACATTTTCTTGTTCTACATCCATTGAAATAGTCAATACTCGTTTGGTTTCATTCCAACTAAAAACTGGCAGTTCACTTTCTTTTTCTTCTTGAAGCATATTCTCTTCAGCTTCAATATCAAAAGTTATACCTTGCGGAATGAATAGATTTAGTTCTCTTTTGATTTCTGCTGGAACTTGTTCTATTGCATCTGACTTTTCTTCAACAGTCGATTGAGGTATCTCTAACTCTGTCTTTTGCCCAAGTTCCTCCATATCTCGTGTATCAGAAATATCTAAATGGAAAGCTTGATTTTCACTAATCTTTTCTTCTACCAACGTAAGAGAAAGAGGCTCTTTAGCAAATAGCTTAGTCGCTGAAAAATAAACTTGTCCAAATACAGCCAAACAAAGAATTGAAACTGTAAGGATGTTGATATACATCAATCGTTTTTTTCTTGTTTTATTCATTTCATTCATTTTCCCTCCTTGTATCTTAAATTTTTAGCTATTATACGCGACCACCTCCTTTAAAAGATTCGTATCTTTATTTGAATCAAGTAGATATCCAACCGAACGAACCGTGCGTAAAATCTTTGGGTCAGCACCGCCTTGCTTTAACTTATTTCTTATATGAAAAGCCACATTTGCTATACGATAGGTTTTTATAGAATTATCCACTTCTTCCTTCCCTCCCCAAACATAATCTGAAATTTCTTCATATGTAAATGCCTGATTGACTCTGCTCGCTAACAAAGACACCATTCGATACTCCAAACGTGTAAGGCTCACCTCTGACTTATTCGGTAGTTTCATGCTACAATTTAAGGAGTTCAATTCGAGCTCATTGCTGGCCTTTGATTCACCTATGTTTTTTTCGTCTGTTCTGTGAATCAATTTTAATGTGTTCTCAATGATGACAAACATTTCATCATCCGATATATTTCTGCCAAGATTACCTAACACACCTAATTCAAGGTTGATTTTCTTACTGATTTCATTGTCAGTCTTTGACTTTACCCATATCGGTAAAAGTGATTGTCTTTTGATCGATAGAATCAATTCAAGGACTTGATTTTGATTTTCCTCTGAGCTGTAAATCAATACGCCGTGCATCGTATCTAATTGCGCCAATAATTGTTGTTCATCAGAAAAGTGAAAGTCACATATTTTAATAGAAGTTGGTATGAAATAGTCTTTAGTATTAAAAATTGCCAAATTATACATAATTTGATTTCTCCTTTCTTTTGTTTGTGCACAAAAAATATATTATATTCCCCTTTTTTACACAAACTAGGTTTGTCTAGCCAAAGGACAAATCAAAAAGAACAAAAACAGCCGATTCGAACCAAAAACTCGTCTTTTTTTAATTATTATTTAATTTAAATATATTTTTTTAATAAAAATATGAGAATTTTCTTTATGTTTTTTCTTCAATAGGAGAAATTTTAGATAAAATCTGCCTTACTTTTTTTGTTATGATTCTAGAATATTATGATTTTGGAGGAAATAATATGAATGAAATAGGTTATAAATTATTATTAGACACATCAACTAAACGAAAAATTACTATTTTAAATTTATTATTGGAATCGGAATTACCTATTCTAATTTCTGAATTAGCTGAAATATGTGAAGTTTCTCAAAAAACCTTAAGAAGGGATATTCAAGCCTTAAGTAAGCTGTTTCCAGATTCATTGATTTTAGAAAACTCTTCACTGATTCTAAATATCTCGACAGATATGAATCCGATTTTGAGTTATATCGAAGAAGAGGTGAAAAATAATATTTTATTTTCTATCGTGGAAGATACTTTCTATGGCCGTAGTGAAACGATCGATTACTTATCAGAAAAGTTCTTCATCGCTGAATCTACTCTTCGTAAATATTTATCTGTTTTAAAAGAGGTATTAGAGGATTTTGATTTGACCCTGAATCTTTCACCAATCGAAATACTTGGAGATGAAGTCAATGCTCGTTACTTTTATTTCCATTTTTTTGAACAAGTGGCAGAATACAATCAACGTTCTTATTTAAAAAGTAGGCATATGGACTTGTATGCGATATTGAGAAGTCTACTCCATAATTATGGCTTGATCCTTAATGTTGACTATCATCGATTCGTCCGCTGGATGACCGTCAGTGAACAAAGAATACGGCAGCAAAAGTTAGTCTATCTAGATGCAAAAATTTTAGATAAATATCGCTATAGTGATACATTTATTATGTTGAAAGCAGCAGCGAAAAAATCATTACGTCCAGATTCTTACAACTTGATTACGGACTCTGAAATCGTGTTTGCATTTCTGATTTCCTTAGACACGATCGTTTATGATGAGAAAAGCCACTTTTTGCCAAATAGCTTTTTACAGGCAACAGAGGATTTCGAGCACTTAGTCACTAAATTTTTCCAACATTCCGGTTTAAGTTACCCCTTAAATGTTGAACTAAAAGCAATCATCAAGGCCTTTCTGGTGAATGAAAAAGCATTACAGGAGCTTTCTCCTTTATTTCAAAAAAATGATTCTAAATTCAAAGCCTTGATGGAAAAAAAATACCCAAAAACAATCGAAACTTGGACGACCATTCTTAAAGATAATCATGATTTCTTATATAAAGAAGATTTAGCGATCAGCTTAGCTTCCTTAACTGAAGCGAAAGTCAATCGCAGCAGTAAAATCCTTTTTGCTTTGAGCGGAACTTCTGCTGAAACGGCTTATTATAAATATTTGGCGCATAAATATGTACCGAAGACAGCGGAATTGGCTTTCGTATTCAACCAGCCGATCGACAATAATTTAATCGAACGGCTGGATATCGATGTCTGTATTTGTAATTTTCCTTTGCCTTCATCGGATATTGGCTGCACCTTCTTTAAATTTTCCAGTGTGCCTTTAGATCGGGAATGGGAAATCTTAGCTAAAAAGCTGACCACTATCTAAGGTATTTTCTACAGCTAAAAGGGACTGGGACATAACTCTACGAGTTACGCCCCAGTCCCTTTTAAAACGAATAAACGGTGGAAGCAGAAGTAACTCCTTCGGAAATAAGCTGAAATTCACAAAAATTTGAAGAACAATTTTCGTAAATTCCCTCTTATTTCTCGGAGTTGAACACTTCTGTCCCATCCTCTTTCTGATTCTATCTATTGATTACTATCATTCAAACGATGGATCTCTGCCAAATCCTCCTCATCAAATGGTCGATCTTTATAATAAAAGGCACGATCTCTACTATTGATTTCCCGCAACACTTTACACGGATTCCCAACAGCAACTGAATTAGCGGGGATATCTTTTGTTACAATACTACCTGCACCGATCACACTATTTTCACCGATCGTCACGCCAGGACAAATGGTTGTATTCGCTCCGATCCAACAGTTATCTTCAATAGTAACTGGATCTGCATACATCAATCTCCGATGATCTGGATGAATCGGGTGTCCGACCGTAGCAATCGTTACTTCCGGTCCAAACGCTACTTTATTTCCAATAGTAATTTTCCCATCATCAATAAATGTACACCCCATATTCAAATAGCACTCTTCACCTAACTGAATATTGTAGCCGTAACAAAAATAAAATGGTGGTTCGATCCATGCATTGACTTTTGTCCCAAAAATGTCATCCAAAAGTTGAAAACGTTCTTCTAATTTTTCAGGTGACAGCTGGTTAAACTGCCTCATCTTCTTTTTGGCCTGCATCCGTTCCTCCGGCAAGTTTTCACAGTTATCTAAAAACAATTTTCCAGCAAGAATTCTTTCTCTCATCCTCATAAAAAACGTCCTCCCTTATGTACCCATTCTTTAGTATGCGCTATCATTTCCATTAAATACGTGTTCATCTACTAAAAAAGGAAGCAAAAGAAAACTTCTGCTCCACTTTAACAATTGTTTTCAATTAGATTGTCTGCTTGACCAAGCTAGGGTGAACGACCATCACCTGTCTTAAAAATGGGAATTCGCTGACCATTTGATCAAACTCATCACCTGAATCAAGAAATTCCGTTGTTCCTTCAATATAAAAACCAGCACCAGCACCGATCGTGCCTTGAACCTCTCTGGAAGCTAGTGTTATTTTGATTTGATTATTTATTGCTAAATCTGCTTGTGTTGAATGCATGCCAGCCATTGGCAGTAAAATTCTATCATCTTCTGTCAGTTTCAAATAACTATTCCACGTATTCGTCACATGCGCATCATTATTCGCCCATGTCGTCAAAGAAACGGGGCCTTCATGTGCTAAAACCTCTTTAAATTTTTCATTGAACATACCTTTTCCTCCTATTTATATATCGATAAAAAAATAAGAATAAACCATTATCCTAAGAGTACCACAAAACGTTGATTTTAAAAGGCGAACAAAAAGTAAAGTAATCAATAATACATGATAAATGATCTTCTCTTTAAACAAAATAACTGCTAATTAGTATGACGTAAAAAATAGCCTTTAATATCTTCCAGCATGAAATCCTTAATTAAGGTAACCTCCTGTATTCGAGCGCCTTTTTGCAAAACCTCTTCACAAGAAATAAATGACCAGTTCTCTTCATTGCCGCGATATTTAGGATTATTTGCATAGACAACTCCTGTGACTCCTGACCAGATAATTGCTGAACTACAGAGTGGACAAGGTTCAAAAGTAGAATAAAGCCAGTAATCTTGAGGGAGTTTATCTACGTTTAACTTAGCACAAGCCTCCCTTATCGCATTGATTTCGGCATGTGCAGTCGGATCATGGATTGCGGTCACTGTTGTCTCACCCTGTGCTATGATATTCATTTTTTCATCAATAACTGCTGCGGTAATCGAATGGTTTGTCCATTGATTGTGGATCAACTGTGTCATTATTTTTTCATTGGGATGTTCAGACATGCTTTCATCACACTCCTATACTTTTACTGCTTATCTTTACGAATTTCTTCTGCAGCATGCTCATGGTATGCTGTTCCCATTAAGTAATAATACATATCCGTATTCTTTTCAGTCTGCGGCATGTTCTTCAAACAATCTTTCGCATAATTTTGAATTTCTTCGACACTAATTTCTAATTTGTCTAATAGTAATTCGTTTAAAAATTTGACACTTAACAATTCCATTTCTAGCTCTCGAATTTTTTCGTCCATCTCTATCGCCTCTTTCCATGTAGTTAAAGCCTCATATAGTATTGTAACGGTTTACATTTTTTAGTCACTATTGTCAAATTTCCTATAAATACCTTTTCCGTATAGATCATAGACCCATTACTAAAAGCTGGTTTAATCTTGTTTAGCATACTTGTCATCTTTCATTTCTAATCATTTTTGATACAATTGTTTGATTTATATCATATCAAAAGGGTTTCTATCAGAAACTACTTCCTGTACTATTATCAACGGATCTGAAATCAATTCGTTTTTTCGTCTTCAGGATAAGTAACAGCAATCTCAAAATTTTCCCCAGCAAAACTTTTTATTGCTTCAATATCTTCCCCTAACGAACATAAAAAGAAATGACAATATTCTCCTTGATCAACAACTTTCAAAAATGTGCTTAAGTTCCCCCTAGTATTCTTTGTTTCTTCAACTCCAGTGATTAATTCATATTCATAAAATTCTTGTTTGTGTTTCATTGGGACAGCACCATACCACGTTCTCGAAATCATTCTTTCTTCAATTGATAATCCTTTTTGATAAATGTTTGAGTATATCGTAGCTGTTACTTTTGAGAACATATCGTTTGTTCATTCAGTCTAATTTTCCCAAATGTTTATTTCTTCTAAAGGATAACTTGTTAAATCACTTTCTTCTGACGGAGTTCCTTCTAATACAATCATCAATTTCCCGTCATATTTATAATACAAATAGTAAAATACATCTCTATAAGTACCATCAATTGTTGGTTTATTCACTTTAATTTTTGTTTTAAGTTTAATATCTACAAGTTCGTTTTTTCTAGAATCAAGAACTCTATATGTTTGTTCATTATCTTCAACAATAATTTCATACTCCAATTTATTACCGAAAAGATCATGAAACTTATCTTCAGTAAAACCTTGTCTTGGTTGGTTCTCTACACCAGTAGAATTTCCTTCATACCAAGATTTTCCATTTAGCAATGTCTTTGTAATTTTAGGGTATTTGGCTTCCTCAGAAATTGTAGTTGCTTGTGAACTTTGAGTTGTTCCTATTGAATCTTTTTTTATCGAACTTGATAATGAGCTTTCTTCTTTTTTATAAGTGCTATTATTAGTGACTGAATGCTTAGTTGAATCTACAGAAACGATTGATTGATTACTAGCACAGCTCGCTAATAGCGTAACTGAAACTAAAACAAAACAAAAAATTTTTTTCATCTTTCTTCACACTTCTTTCTCATCCTTTTTGACAATTAATGATTGTTACTATGAGTGAAACTCTTTAATAGAAATCTTTATCTCTAGATGTATTTTATGAATTAAATTCTCCTCATGTTGTCTATTATCCATTGAACTCCCCTATGACTCAACAAGTTTCGTTATATTGGTAGCTTATTTTTGTTGTACCTCTTGATACACCTTAATTCCATTTAGATTTTTTTAATTCAAGCATCCTAGATTCTACATCACACCAATTGATATCATATTCTTCTTTGTAAAACAGAATGATATCCCATATTGTAAGATCACTAAGTCTTTCTTAAGATTTCCCGCTATTTTATTGCCATCTGTAATAGTGACATAGGTCTCTTGAATGGAAATTTTTTTTACTAAATCAAAATGGATCAATCAACTTTGCTGTTTTTTCATAACTTGGGTGAGGAAGGGTTTCTATCCACCATTTTACAGTCGTCATTGCATTTACAGCGAATAATTTAGCATAAAAAGAAATCATGTCGCTATCAAAAATGAATATTTTTGGTGTTCTCAAATAGTTTTCAACCTGATATTCTATTGAGTCTTGCATAACTGTATATGGAGAAAAAGAAATATTTTCAATTGACTCAAAGCCGAAATAACCTCTTTTTGTTTAACGATATAAATCTATCAGTTAAGAACTTACACCATTGTATCATCTGAAACAGTGGAATTATATTTCAATATTTATTGGAAACGTCATATAAAAAGTTTTAGCAGGCTAGGAATTGGGGCTGAAAAGGTGTATTTGTCATTTCAGACTTCAGATACTTTTAGTAGAAAAGTTATAGCAATTGTAAAATACCCAGATCAATCAAACCCAATCGAATTAGATAAGAGATACATGGTTAATCAAGATTTTAAAGATGACATGTTTGATTTCCCTATGGAGGAAATTCTTAATGTTGAGTCAGTTTTTTTAACGGAAAAACTTGAATTAAGGAGCCTTGATTGATTCTTTTGAAAATTGACAAAACTACTTCATTCACTTAACATTAAATATGAGAGATCGATCTTTTACATCAAAAACGAACGTTTTCGATAATTCATCTACTCAATGAATACAATTAGAATAATCCTGTCTTAGAAAGAGCTTCTATGAAAGTGGGGAATAGTTATGGACACGTTTAAAAATTTCATGTTTGGTCTCACTAGTCTAGTCGGAGGCATTTGTATTTTTGGCGGTGGAGTTTTGTTTGCTTTCATGTTCGTCCTTCTTTTCATTTCTTGTGTTGTACTAGAGGCTGTAACTAATCGTAGTAAAAGACATATGACTAAATCATGATCTGTTCCTCCATTAATTAATGGAGGATTTTTTATTTATATATCTAAAATCGAATGTTTTTAGCATAATTTATTTACATGTGCTTCTCAAACCACTCACTATCTCTTTGACTAATATATTCTCTTGGTATTAAAGTACCTTCATAGTTTTTAAAAAATATATAATAGTAAAAATCATCAACATCAACAAATTTGATATCTTTTTCTTTATAAATTCTTTTTCTGTCTTCGTTCTCTATAACTATTTGAGTCTCATCAACACTTAAATATACTTTCCTTGCTGTTTCATCATCTTCATAATACATTTTTTTAAAGTCTTTTCTTGCTTTCTTTTTATAAAATTTCCACCATAAACTCCTTAAATTGGATTTATAATTCATCAAGCCAAAAATGATAAGACCAATAAAGAAAAAAATGATTCCTACAAATTTTTCTTTATTCACACTATATTCTATTACTGGTAAGATTATAGTCAAAATAAAAAAACAAAATATATTCCATCGTTTTATTGAATCATTAATTGATGGATTAATCTGTTTCCTTACTTGATAAGCAAAAAAATTCATATTATCCTCTAGACTTATTTCATAATAAATTTTCATAACTCCTCCAAGAATTTACACTTTTTCTTCTAAAAAACCATATCTTAATTTTGTAAAACGTGTATTACATTAATTAAATTGAAATCCAATATTTTGGGTGACTCCCCATTGAAGAGAAAAAGATTCATTGCTACCGATTCGTTTTTTCTTCAAAATTTAGTATAAAAAGCACTTGATTTATGTTAAACAAAATAGGAAAGAGAAGTTCTCTATCCTAGATTTTTATTTTCAGCAATTCTATTGAATATCTGAGATCCTTATCATAGTTACACTCTCACAATATTCAACTGCCTATACTCTATCGGGGAAAAAACTATCCACTATCATTTGTATAAACCTTAAACAAACAATTGAATCGCCATAAATTTTTCCAAAACAACTACTACACTTCTTATTTCAGAGCTCTCAGAGCTGCTATTTTGATTTTCTCCTTTTTTATGTTGTTTATTAGCAAACATTTCAGCTTCTTCTCTAAGATCATTGGTGATTTCTAGTGACTGATTTCTATCCATTTCTTCAGCAATATATTGAACATAATCATACGCTTCATAAGGTACCTCAGAAGTATCATTTTCTTTTTGATATTTCTCTACATAATAAATATACTCATTCACTTCTTGTTCTGTCATTGCTCGGTTGATCTGAGTTGGCGCATTTGGATCATCTTTAAAGTCTTCTTTTTCCTCTTCCGTCATCTCCCTGTAGAGATTAGGATGCATCAGTTCACCCGTGCCATTTAAAACATGATCTTTCATGGAATCAAAACTTGCTGCATTAACTTCGACTTCAAAAATTAGAACGCCCATACAAATCAATCCAAAACTTATGATCAGTTTATACCAATTTTTTCTCATTACTCTTCTCCTATCTCTCATATCATTCTACGTATTTTGAATCTTGAAGCTGCCAATTTCCTGTAACAAAATCATATACAACTATTGATTGATCATCTTCTCACTCATGACCATTTTTATACAGCCTTATAGCTATCCTATTCGTTCTTTTTGGATCGATTTTAGAGTTGGTTGTAAGGATCGTTACTCCGTTTAATACCGTTGTCCGACTCGCATTCTTTCTACTGACAAGCATATCAGATTTTTCATTCGATTGTTAGTAATTTTTACATAATGTGTATAAATGACTATGGGTACCCCTGTCGTATTAGAAAATTTATTTTTTCATCAATATTATTCTATAATTTTAGCTTTGGCTTATGCTATTCTTGATCTACAAAGGAGAACGCTATGCTAGAAAACAGACAAATCGTTTATAACTCACAACTAGAAATCGAAGCGCTAGTCTTTGATGGTATCCAGCAAAAATTTCCAAATCATTTCCATGACTACTATGTGATTGGTTATATTGAAAAAGGCAGCAGAAAACTATCTTGTAAGAATAAAGAATATATTCTTAAAGAAGGAGATTTCATTTTCTTTAATCCGTATGATAACCATGAATGTGAATCCATAGATGGTAAACCACTGATCTATCGAAACCTGCATATTCGCCCTGAGATCATGGAAAAACATGTGCACGCACGACTATCATTAACCAAAAATCCGATTTTTACTGTAACTGTTCCTGAAACAACACAAGAAAATCAACTGTTTTTACAATTACACGAACGGCTGATGAATGAACGGGCAAATGATACTTTTGAAATCGAAGAATTATTTACCTTGCTGTTGAATGATCTACTATCAAATTTTTCAAGTCATGAAGAATCAAAACATCCGACCATTCCACACAAAATCAATGAAACAAAAGAATTCATTGAAGAAAACTATGCACAAAAGCTTTCACTTGCTGAATTGAGTGTATTCGCAGAAACGAATCAATATACATTCATTCGGCTATTTACAAAATACTTTGGTTTGACCCCTTTTCAATACCTGATCACGACTCGGATCAATCAGGCCAAACGATTATTAAAAAGTGACATTTCCATCACTGAAATCGCTATGGAAACTGGTTTTAGTGATCAAAGTCATTTTACCCGAGTATTCAAAGCGCAAATCGGTGTTACACCAAAAATGTATCAAAAAATTTTTATTGCTTAAAGAAAGGATGTACATAATGGTACCAGAACAAAAATGTGTGATGCTCATTGATGAAGCATTGCCTATAGGCTTGATTGCCAACACGACCGCTATATTAGGCGCAACTTTAGGAAAAGAATTTCCCGCTGGTATAGGCGCTGCTGTTTATGACTCTAATGATCAAAAACATCTCGGAATCGTTAATTATCCGATTCCTATTTTGAAATCCTCTGAAGAGTCACTTAGCACTCTTAGAACAGTTTTAAATGATGAGCGTTATTCAAGTTTGACTGTCATCGGTTTTTCTAATATTGCTCAAACCTGCGGCTCCTATGAACTATATACCGAGAATATGAAAAATACAGCTCCGGAACAGATCCATTATTATGGCTTATGTCTATATGGAAGTAAAAAGTTAGTGAATAAATTGACTGGTAGTTTGCCTTTATTGCGTTAAAACACTCTAAAAGAGGTTTGCTATAGCTGTTGATAAAAAATTAGAAGTAAACAGCTTCTTTGATACTACACAAAAAAAGCTGCACTATCTGATCTTAAAACGTCAGATAGTACAGTTCTTTTTTTATTATCAAGCTTTTATTTTGAATTACGTTTATTGATCCAATCCGTCGATACATCCATCGCTGCTCGAGTCGCATTGCTTTGATCCATCGAATTGACCATAACAAAGTCATGAATCATTCCTTGGAATCTAATTTGTGTGACATCAACACCTGCTTCACGTAAATGGCGGGCATACTCTTCTCCTTCATCTCTCAATACGTCTGCTTCACCATTTAAAATCATTGCAGCAGGCAAGCCTTCAAGATCCTCTTTTGTCGCTTGCAATGGAGAAATCGTTTTGATCGTAGCGTCTTGTCCTTCTGGTAGATAGTTGTCCCAGAACCATTTCATTCCATCTTTTGCCAAGAAATAATTTTCGGCAAATTGATTGTATGATCCTGAATCAAAGGAATGATTTGTCACTGGATAGTACAATAATTGTTGGCTGATTTTAGGACCTTTACGATCTTTTGCCAACATCGTTAAGACAGTTGCCATATTTCCGCCGACACTGTCTCCTGAAATCGTCAAGCGACTAGTATCGTATTCGTCATTAGCATCATCAACTAGTTTTAATAACGTTGCATAACATTGTTCGATCGCTACTGGATATTTTGCTTCTGGTGAACGATCATATTCTGGAACGAACACAATAGAATTTGTTCTAACAGCTAATTCTCGAACTAACTTATCATGTGTATGTGCACTGCCTAATACCCAGCCTGCACCATGAACATAAAGGATCACTGGGAGTTTTCCTGTTGCTTCTTTTGGTTTTACGGTGCGTACATTGATCGTACCGTGATCACCTAGATCCCATTGCTGATCGTTGATGTCAGCTTCAAGTTTTTCCACTGGTGAACTTTGGACCTCTTCAAGTAAATCGCGTGCATCATTAACTGGGAGCTGATAGATAAATGGTTCTTTTGCATTTGCCTCACTGAATTCAAGTGCTGATTGTTCTAAAGAAATTCTTTTTACCATACTGCTACCTTCTTTCCAATGTTATAGCCTCATGTTAAGCCCATATTCCAACTAGTTCAAATAGTACGCTTTATTAAAAAAATACAAGCAGAATTTAATAGAATTCTGCTTGTATTTTAAGCTATTATGCTAAATAGACCATAGCCATTTCTTTATAGATATCGATCATTTCCAAATAATTATCAATATCGACATATTCATCGACTTGATGGGGTGTTTCATTGCCCGGACCAAAAATAATCACAGGAAATGCTTGCTTCCCTTTTGTAAATTCTGCTGCATCTGTGGTTCCAGACACACCGACCATCGGAATATCTACATTTACTTGCCTTTTAGCTACTTGCTGCGCAATTTTAGCAATATCCGAGTTCTTTTCACTTTTCACCGAAATTTTATTGGCTTCGATCGTTAGCGTTAACCGATAATTTTCTTTTTGATTCAACTCATCGATCAGCTCATTCATTTTTTTGATGACTAGATCATTATCATACCCTGGAATCGTTCTGATATTTCCTTCCAGACTCGCTTCACTTGGGATACTGTTGATTTGTTCCCCGCCAGAAATCATCGTCACATTATAAATGAAGTCACCTAACACTTCATCAGTGTGTGTTTCACTGCGGAATAATTCATTGGCTCTTGTATAGAAATCATTCAAATGATCGATTGCATTCACGCCTAATTGCGGCATAGAACTGTGGGCATTTTTCCCTAGAGAAGAAACTTTAAAATTGATCGATCCTTTATGTGCATAAACGATTCCGGCATATCCTGAAGGTTCACCGATGACCATAGAAGTCACATCATCAACATATCCTTCTTTGGTCAGCTGTTCAGCACCAAGCTCGCCTACTTCTTCACCGACTGTGGCCAATAAGCGTAAACGACCATTAAAGTCAGCTGCTTCTTCTTTCAACTCGATCATAGCAATTGCCATAGCTGCCAAACCACTCTTCATATCGCAAGTGCCGCGTCCAAATAGCTTCCCATCACGAATTTCTGGTTTAAATGGATCTGACGTCCAGTCTGCAGCATTTCCAGCTGAAACAACGTCCATATGTCCTGAAAAAGCCAAGACCTTCTCACTTTTTTGATTGCCGATTTCAACAATCAAATTATCACGATCCTTATCATATTCTAAAAATGAAGAATCGATCCCATGCTTTTTAAATAGCTTGCTTAAATACTCTGCAACTTCCTTTTCATTACCGTTGACTGATTTGATTGCAACAAGGTCTTTTAAAATTTGAATCTTTTCTTGTTTTTCCATTGTGTATGCCTTCTTTCATTAGATACATCCAAGGTTCTTCATTATGTGTGGAAAAAGGTTGGATATTCCATTTCACACATCTACTATACACCTATTTAAGATTTTTGTTAAATTAAAAAAGGCTTTACTAAGTACCATTTGTACTTGAGTAAAACCAAAGTCAAAGCTATTTTTCTTCGTCAAAATAATTCCCAGGAACTACATTGATCGTCTTCGTTTGAGTGTCTACATCTTTCACATACAACAATGAAGTGTAATCTTCGATTGCCCGTTGACCATTGAATTTTGATTCTGCAAAAACAGTGATGCCAACAAGTTCAGCTTCAAACTCTTCGATCAAGCTCTTCATTCCGTTGACTGTTCCGCCGCCTTTCATGAAATCATCCACAACCAAGACTCTAGAACCGCGTTTCAAGCTGCGTTTTGATAATTCCATTTTTTCGATCCGCTCAGAAGAACCAGAAACATAATTCACACTAACCGTTGATCCTTCAGTGATTTTTGAATCGCGTCGCACGATTACAAAAGGTACATTTAAATAGTAGGAAACTGCTTGAGCGATCGGTACACCTTTAGTCGCTACAGTCATTACTGCATCTACCTGCTCATCTAAATACTTGGAAGCAATGATTCGTCCAACCTGACGCAATAATTCCGGCTGTCCCAATAAATCAGAAAGATAGACATATCCTCCCGGCAGCAAGCGATCCTGTTCTGACAAGCGATCACACAAAGATAAAACCAATTCCTTAGACTCTTCAAATGGGATTTCAGGAATAAACTGAACGCCTCCAGCAGCGCCTGGAATCGTTTCAAGAATCCCTGTTCCACGCTCTTTAAATGTTTTTTTGATAATTGCCAAATCTTCACTGATCGATGACTTTGCTGACTTGTAGCGTTGCGCAAAATAAGTCAATGAAACCAATGTATGTGGATGCTCTAACAAATACTGCGTCATATCGATCAAACGCTCACTTCTCCGAATTTTCAAATCCGTCACTCCTTTTTCTTTTTATAGATCTATTCGTCATGCTCTTTATGAGTATACCTGCTTAAAATTTAATGGTACGTCCTTTCAATCTATCGTTCCCTATTATAAGGTGTTTGATGAAAAAATTCGAGCATTTTTTAAAAAAAATGAAAAATAGTTCGCAATTTAGAAAACAAAAAAGAAGATAGGAGAAAAAACTTTCGTTTTTCCTCCTATCTTCACTAAAATAAGTTGTAATCAACCGCGGCTCATCTTCTTATTTCGCTGTATCGTCACGATGATCTTTTTGAATACACTGACCAAAATAAACAATCCAATAAAAATCAATGTGATGCTGGCACTTGGCGGTGTCTCTAAATAATAAGAACCCGTCAATCCTGTTAACATGCCAATCAATCCCATGATCACACTAATGATGATCACTGTATTAAACCCTTTACCGATCCGCATACCGATCGCAGCCGGCAATACCATGATCGCTGAAATCAACAACGCTCCAGCAATCGGAATCATCACTGCGATCGCAACCCCTGTGATCACATTGAACAACATCGACATCCAATGGATCGGAAGACCATCGACATGCGCTGTATCTTCATCAAATGTCAGTACATACATTGGTCGTTTGAATAAACAAAATAAGACCACTAAAACAACAAATAAAACTGCTAAAATAATGACCTGCTGCCAAGTGATCGTCACGATCGAACCAAATAAATAGGACTGGATGCTGGCTGCAGAATTACCGCCGCTCAAATTCATCAGCACAAGCGCTAATGCCAGACCTCCTGACATCAAAATAGCAATCGAGATTTCAGAATATGTGCTATAGATCATGCGTAGATATTCCAAGATCACTGCTGCGATGATCACGACAACCAATGTCATGATATCCGGGTTCCAATTCAGGAAGAATCCTAAAGCAACTCCTGCTAATGATACATGAGATAGTGTATCTGCCATCAACGATTGTCTTCTGATCACAAGAAATACCCCCAGCATTGGAGCTATCACTGAAATGAAGGTCGCCGCTAAAAAGGCTTTTCTCATGAACTCATATGAAAGCATCTCCACTGTGAATCCTCCTTCCGAACCAAACGAATTTGTCGATCCGCATATGATTTTATATCTTCATGGTCATGAGTGATCATCAAGATCGCTTTGCCATGATCGTGCGCATTATGCCTTAACAGGCGATAAAACTCGTTTCTGGACGTTTCATCCATTCCTGTTGTTGGTTCATCTAAAATAAATAAGTCCGGATCTGTCGCAAAAATACGAGCTAAACTGATTCGTTGCTTTTGTCCGCCAGAAAGTTCCCCGATCCGTTTATGACGCATTTCCCACATACCGACAGCTTTTAATGCTTTTTCCACATGCTGATGATCCCGTTTAGTCAATGGCTTGAACCAGCGACCACGCGGAAAACGACCTGATCGGACCAATTCGATCACCGTACTTGGAAAACCCGCATTAAATGAGGCCACTTGCTGAGGAATATAACCAATACTCAGCTTTTCCCCTTCACTATTTTCTTTAGAAATCGTGATCGTCCCTTTAGTTGGTTTCAACAGTCCTAAGCTACTCTTGATCAATGTCGATTTTGCTGCGCCGTTTTCTCCAGTCAAAATCACAAATTCACCTGGATCGACATGATAAGATACACCTTCTAGGACTGGCTCATCATCATAATAAAATGTGAGATCTTTAACTTCTAGATAATGCATGATCTTGCTCCTTTTTTGAGGTTGGAGCAGAAGTATCCATAAGAAGAAACTACTTCTGCTGCCACCGTTCATTTGTACTCAATAGACTAGATGGTATCTCATCTATTTAATGCTTTTTTTCAAGGCTTCAAGATTGGCTTTCATAACAGAAATATAATCTTCCCCTTGTTCTTGTTCTTTTTTCGTGATACTTTCCAATGGATTAAGTACTGAAAGTTCCACACCTGTTTCTCTAGATAATGTTTCCGCTACTTTTGATGAAGCTGAGGATTCAAAGTAGATGACAGCAACATCATGTTCTTTGATGTATTTTTTTAATTCAGCTAAACGACTTGGTGAAGGCTCTTGATCTGGAGAAATTCCTGCAATTGATTCTTGTGTTAAACCATATTGTTTTGCCAAATAACCAAAAGCAGCATGCTGAGTCACGAATGTTTTGTTTTTTGCATCAGCAAAAGCCTCTGTATACTCTTTATCAAGAGCAGCAAGTTTTTTTAGATACTCTTTTGTATTTTGTTCAAATGTTGCCTTTTGCTCTGGATATTTTTTGATCAATGCATCTCGGATGGTTTCAACTTGCTTTTGAGCCAATACAGGATCCAGCCATACATGAGGGTCTAATTCGTGATCATGATCGTGTCCTTCATGATCTGATTCTTCTTCCTCATGGTCATGTGCCGCACCTTCCATTAAATCGATAGAACCAGCAGCTTCAACAACAGCTACTTTTTTTTGATCGACATTTTCTAAGACAGCTTCGACCCATGTTTCTAGTTCATGACTATTATAAATAAACGCATCTGCATCCGTTATTTTAGCAATATCCTTAGCACTTGGTTCATAATCGTGTGGCTCTGTTCCTGCCGGGATCAATAATTGAACGTCACCAGCATCCCCCACAACATTTTTTGCAAAATCGTACATTGGATAAAAAGTTGTGACAACTTTTATTTTACCATCTTTTGCTGCTTTATCAGTTTCTTTTGTTTGTCCGCATGCAGTCAATGTCGTAACTGCCGCTATCAAAAGAATTCCTGCCATATATAGCCATTTATTTTTTCTCATTTCGTATCCCCATTTCGATTTATCTTATTTAAATCGTAATATTTACGATTTGGTAGCAAGAACTAATTTAACAGAAGGAAAGAGGTACGTCAAGAGAAAATAGTAAAGTTAAAAAAATCTGTAACCGATAGTGGCTACAGATTTTTTCTCTATTTCAACGTCCTCACAAGATAAACCTCATCACAAAAGCCTTTTAAGCCATTGTAAATTCGCTGAGCACGCGTTTTTTTCTCACATAGAGCAAAAACGGTCGGTCCGCTGCCGCTCATCAGTGCTGCATCTGCCCCATAATTGATCATTCGATCTTTGATTTGCTGAATGACTGGATGTCGTTTGATCGTCACACCTTCTAAAGCATTACCGATTTTTTCAGTCATCAATTGATAATCGTCTGTTTCCACTGCCTGTCTGATCCCAGCAATATCAGGATGTTGAATACTGTTGAAAGACAAGCTGCCAAAAATCGAACTTGTCGAGACACTCATCCTTGGCTTTACTAAAACAACCCAACATTGAGGCATCGAAGGTAAAAACTCGATTTTTTCTCCCCGACCTGTAACAAAAGCTGTCCCGCCATGAATACAATAAGGAACATCTGAACCGATCTGACTACCTAGTTCAGCTAATTTTTCCAACGATAGATCCAGATTCCACAATCGATTCAACCCACGAAGTGTCGCTGCACAATCGCTGCTGCCGCCAGCTAAACCTGCAGCAACTGGGATTCTTTTTTCTATTGTGATTCTGACCCCTTGCGTCAAATTAAACGTTTTCTTCAACAGCTCTGCTGCTTGATAGACATGATTTCTTCTATCTACAGGCAAAAAAGAACTGTCTGTTTCGATCACGATCTTATTTTCCGGCAGCTCTTCAAATAGCAGTCGATCTGCTAAATCCACACTAGCCATGATCATCTCTAATTCATGATAACCATCTTTTCTTTTATAGAGAGCATCCAACCCCAAATTGATTTTTGCGGGTGCTTTTTCTATGATTTCCATTATTTTCACCTATCTAACTCTGTTCCTTCAACCAACTTCACAATCTTTTAAATTCTAACATATGTTGTTTGAGATGTATAGATTTGTAGAAAAGTATTCAATTTTCCTCAGAAAATACACCCTTTCTTCTATACAAATAAAAAACCTAAAACAACCAAACTGAGGTTATCTTAGGTTTCATTACAGATAGATAGTCAAATTATGACATTTTCACTTTTACTTGATTTCACTTCTATTTTTAATAATTTTATTTACGATCCCATATTCTAGAGCCTCTTCAGCGCTCAACCAATAATCTCTAGCAGTATCATTTCTCACTTGTTCAATATCTTTACCAGTTTCTTTGGAAATCAGTTGGTTGATTTTTTCTCTTGTACGGATAATTTCCTTAGCAGTAATTTCCATATCACTGGACTGACCTTGTGCGCCACCTGAAGGTTCATGAATCATAAAACGGGTATTAGGAAGACAATAGCGTCGTTCCTTTTCGCTGGATAAATAAATAAGTGCTCCAGCACTGACCACCCAGCCTGAACCTATGATATTTACTTTTGGTTTGATAAAATTGATCATATCAAAAATCAGATAGCCTGAATCAACATGACCTCCATTACTACTAATAAACAAATTGATCGGTTCATCATTGATTGACTCTAATAATAGCAGCTGATTACAAACTTCCTTCGCCATCTGCTCATTTATTTCTCCAGAAATGATCACGGTTCTCGTTCCAATCATTTTTTCAGTCAATACATCTTGTTGTTTTGTTTCTTGCTTGGTGTTTTCTTGCTCATTCATCGCATATCCTCCTTTTTTACCTACCACAATACTACCATAATTCTCTTTACTTATCATAAGTATTACGGAAAAAGAGAGGAGATATCACTCTTTGAGCGATATCTCCTCTCTTTAAATTCCAGATAAACGATGGTAAAAAAGTAATGATTGCTTGAAGTTAAGCACTTCTGTCTATCTTCTTTGAACTATTTTTAGACAGCTTCACTAACAAACTCAATTTCGACTGTGCGAGTCAGCACATCAGAGTAACTATAAGAAACTCGTTCGAATGAGTTTTCATCTGGATCTAAATCTACAACGAAGACAGATGGATACGTTTCTGTCAAAATACCTTTACGTTCAGTTTGACGCTTTCTGCCGGTCTGAGCAACTAATGTGATTTTGCTGCCGATACGACATTCTAAATCTTTCTTAATTGACGCTAAAGTTGTTGGCATTGCATTCACCTCAAACTCCATTATAACACATACAGATAAAAATTTCAAGTTTACCATAGCAGAAAATGAAATGCAACTAATTCTATCTTATTTTTGATAATTATTTCATGTGAATTTTTCTATAAATTCTCATTTTAATCATAAATAATTGATTTCAATTTCTTTTTTGCTCGATCATAAGCACTTCTGACTGTGACTTCGCGGCTTGCAGTTGCCTTTGCGATTTCTCCGATCTCTTTACCATTCATAAATTCCTGAAACGTCGTTCGTTCAAACGGTGACAGTATCTGAGGTAATTCTTCCAGCTTTTCTCTGATGATCATCTGTTCCAATGCATCTGCAGCTTCAACGCTTGCATAATCAAAAAAAGATTCTCCCTGACTTTCCATTTTTTGATCTAACGAAATGGATTGCACATCTACAGTCCGTTTCACTGCACATTGTTTTCGTACAAGACTACGAATATGATTTTCAAAGTTCGACTTGAAAAATTTCCCGATCGAAACGCTATAGGTTTCTTCATATTTTTCCAAAGAACGGTAAAAAATGATCCGCCCTTCCTGAAGCCAGTCTTCTTTGTCAAAATCTTTCAAGTAATACTTTTTTCGAAAGTTGTATACGAGCGGATGATACTTTCGATACAACCGATCAAACGCTATTCCATCTCCTTTTAAAATGTGTTCATACTTATCCATTCCCTTTTCTCCTCCCAAACATTTCTTTTGCGTAAAATGTTTGGAAAAATCGTACCATTAACCCCAAAAAAGATAGAAGCGAACAAGTGTTTAATCTTTCTTTTTAGACAATTCATCCATTTTTTCGGACAATTTTGACAATTGCTCCAAATTCCAAGGAGAATTTCTACGAAAATCTTGAAAATGGATATCTGTTGCATGAATCGCTATCGTACGCTCAGATTTTTTTACGCTTTTATACAACTCATTTGCAGAGGTTCGTAAAGCACCCTTAGAAAAGACTAACCATTGCTCTGCCAAATCACTTGTTGCTACGGTGACTTGAGTTAAACGATCATTTTTTTCTCCTGCGATTCGTTCAATGTAGCTATCGGCCGTTTCATCTTCTTTAGTGAAAATAACTGTTAATCGATACTTTTTATAGGTTTGCTGGATTCCTGGAACCAGCTGAGCATCAAAGACAACAATCACTTCTAGATCTTCGTATTTTGCATAATTAGAGAGACGATGCAGCAAAGCTTCTCTAGCATCTTCTAGTTTGTTTTGATTCTTCAATTTCACTAGCTCAGGCCAAGCACCGATCATATTATAGCCATCAACGATGAGTAATTGCTTTTTCATCTTTTATTTTCACCTTCTTTATCATTAGAATAGACGGCCGAAACAATTTTTTTCAGCGCTTGATATAATTTATAACGGATTACGTCCTCGATACACTTCATACATCAATAATCCCGCAGCAACTCCCGCATTTAAACTTTGTACATGTCCAGTCATCGGGATCGTCAATAGCTCGTCTACTTCTTTATGCAATCCCTGACTCATCCCACGACCTTCATTGCCAATGATCAATGCAATCGCTCCTTGAGTATTCCACTGGCGGTAGTCCATGCCTTTCATATCTGTGCCAAAAATCCAAAAATCATGCTCTTTTAAAGTTGCGATACTTTGCGCTAAATTCGTCACACGAGCAACTGGAATATATTCTACAGCGCCTGTTGATGCTTTGGTCACGACTGGCGTGATACCGACTGCCCGATGTTTCGGGATGATAATCCCATCCACTCCTGTTGCATCAGCTGTTCTTAAAATAGAGCCGAAATTATGCGGATCTTCCAAACTATCCAAAATCAAGAAAAATGGCGTCTCTGTCTTTTCTTTCGTCTTTGTTATCAAATCATCCAGCGTCAAATATTCATAGGCTGTGATCGCTAATACGATCCCCTGATGCACACCATGATCTGTCAATGTATCTAATTTTTGTTTAGGTACCCATTTTACTGGTACTGCATGTTCTTTTGCCAGTATTTTAAGCTGCTCGACTTTTTCACCTTTGCTGTCTTCTTGAAGGAACAATTTGTTGCCGCGTCCTTGCTGAATCGCTTCGATCGTCGCATGGTTTCCGAAAACAAAATTATCTTCAACGGCTTCTTCAGTTGGTTTACGGTCTTTTTTGACGGCTTCTTTTTTAAATGACGGCTTTCTTTTTTGTTTGCTGTCTTTGAATGAACGTTTTTTATCATTACGCATCTTTTTCACCTACTTTTTTGATACACCAGTCGATCAATTCTTCCAAGCGTTCTGTTTGTTTTGTTAAATGAAGATACCCCATCAATGACTCAAAGCCTGTAGCTATACGATATGTTGTGATATCTGCATTTTTTGCTGAGGTATGGCTTTTAGCATTACGCCCTCGTTTATACATTGTTTCTTCTGTTTCATTCAAAAGCTTTTCTTCCAGCATCGCCTGAATCAAAAAAGCCTGTGCTTTAGCTGATACATAATGTGTCGCCATCCGGTGCAGCGTATTGGGTTTTGTTTGGCCTTGCTCTACTAAATAATCTCGAATGTAGATTTCATAGATTGCATCGCCTACATAAGCCAGCGCTAAACCATTCAATTGTGTATAATCTCTCATTCACTTCTTCTCCATCTAGTCCCCTGGGCAGTATCTTCCAAGGTTATTCCTTTATCCTTCAGTAAATCACGAATCTCATCACTGCGGGCAAAATCACGGTTCTTACGTGCCTGATTCCGTTCTTCGATCAATTGATCGATATCGTCATCCAGCAGTTCATTTGAGAGGAAATAAATCCCAAAAATACTCAGCCATTGTGTAAACTGATCTAGCGCCTTCTCTGTAACTATTTCTGATACAGTTTCTTGTTCGCTATATTGGTTCAGCCATTTTGAGAGCTCATAAACCACAGTGATCCCATTTGCTGCATTGAAATCGTCATCCATCTCTGTTGTAAAACGAATTTCCAGCTCAGCCAATTCCTGTAAGCGACGTTCGTCTTCGTCTAATCGCGGAGCTGCATTTTCTTTTCTGAAGGACAAATTCTCAAATGCATTTTTCAGTTTCTGAAGGTTGACACCAGCTTCTTTGATCGTTGCCTCACTGTAGCGGATCGGACGGCGATATTGTGTCGTCGCCATAAAGAAACGCAGGATTTGCGGATCGATCTGTTTTGCTAGTTCATGCACTGTTACAAAATTTCCCAGCGACTTACTCATTTTTTCATCATCTTCGCCAATTGTTACATAGCCATTATGCATCCAATAATTAGCAAATGTCTGCCCTGTTTTTGCTTCACTTTGAGCAATTTCATTTTCATGGTGAGGAAATTCTAAATCTTGACCACCGCCATGGATATCAATTGTATCACCTAAATGCTTCGTTGCCATTACAGAACACTCGATATGCCAACCAGGGCGTCCTGCTCCCCATGGTGAATCCCAAGAAATCTCGCCTTCTTTAGCACCTTTCCATAAAGCAAAATCCAATGGATCTTCTTTTAATTCTTGTTCTACTCCTGTACGCTGACTGGCTCCGACTTCAAGTTCATCGATCGATTGGTGGCTAAGTTTTCCATAACCATCAAATTTACGTGTTCGATAATAAACATCGCCCTTTGATTCATACGCATACCCTTTGTCGATCAACGCTTGGATAAACATCAGGATATCCGGCATATGATCCATCACCCGAGGATGGCTAGTTGCTGGCTGCACATTTAACACTTGTGTATCTTCTTCAAATGCCTGAATAAACCGATCTGCCACTTCCGGCGCTGTTATTCCTAATTCATTCGCCGCACGAATGATCTTATCATCGACATCGGTAAAATTGGAAACATAGTTCACTTCATAGCCACGGTATTCTAAATAACGTCTAATCGTGTCGAATGCGATCGTACTTCGGGCATTGCCAATGTGGATATAATTATAAACTGTTGGTCCGCAGACATACATCCGGACTTTGCCTTCTTCTATTGGTTGAAAGGTTTCTTTTTCCCTGGTTAATGTATTATAAATTTGAATCATCGTTCTCCTCCATTCTCTTTCCTTTGATCCTAACGACTTTCGCCGGTACTCCTACTGCAGTCGCATCATCAGGGATGTCAGTCAATACAACCGCTGCTGCACCGATTTTTGCCCGTTCCCCGATTGTGACAGGCCCCAGAATCTGTGCATGTGCGTGGATCATTGCCCCTTTTTTGACTGTCGGATGACGCTTCCCTGTATCTTTTCCTGTACCACCTAAGGTAACGCCATGAAACAATACAACATCTTCCTCAATTTCCGCTGTTTGACCGATCACAATACCCATACCATGATCAATAAAAACTCCTGATGCAATCCTTGCTCCCGGATGAATCTCTATCCCCGTTAAAAAACGCCAAAACTGTGCGTGGATTTTTGCCAGCAAATACAGCCGATGCCGATAAAGAAAATGTGAAAAACGATGCCAAAACAATGCATGCAGCCCTGGATAGGTAAGCAATGCTTCCAATGTTGAACGTGCTGCAGGATCATTTTTTTTGATTGCTTCAACCGCTTTTTTTAACCAACCCATAACTTTTACTCCTTTCCTTGATTTTCATACTATCTATTTTATTATTTAAGTTTTTTTATAATCAATTGATTTAGATATAATCATTGAGTTATGCTATAAATAATCTTTTAATTCAGGGGGTTCTTATGAGCAAATCAATTATTTCTAACTTTCGTTTATTGATTATTCTACTGGTTATTTTGATAGTAAACACGTTCACTTCACTTGTTGTCTTTCGTTTAGCTATTTATTACTTTTCTGATAACCTGTTTTTTGTTACATGGGTTAACATTAGTTTAATTTTGGATCTTCTACAACTATTATTACTAATAAAACCTTGTATTTTTCATGGAAAATTAACTATAACACGTAATAACTATACTAAATCAGAACTGATATCTGCATCAAAAATAAAAAACTACTCCTTTTTATTTATCACTCTCTTAATTCAACTATTGCCTGCAATTTATATTATTGCAGACAAAGATGATGCACCCGGTCTGATCCTTATCTTTTCTCTTTCAGGAATTCTCATGGCAATATTAGCTACTTTAAACAAAAAAGCGTCTTTTAAACGAAAATCATTCGTTTAAAAGACGCTTTTGCGTGGTTCCACTTTTTTTCGCAGGTCTCCCTGCCTCAAAACAGATAACGGTTGTTGGCCGTTTTCAGCTACTTGTCGCTGAAACTATTCAAAGATGCATTTCAAAAAGAGCTGACAACTGTTCTCACCATCCACAGTCTCTCTAAAGACACGCGCTTTTTTACTTCTTCTTCTCAATATATTTTGATTATAAAACTTTGTTTAAGTGGTCTAACGCTTTTTCTTTTCCTAAAAGCTCAATTGTATCTCCTAGTTCAGGACCGTGCATTTGGCCTGAAACTGCTACACGAATCGGCATGAATAAATTTTTACCTTTGACACCTGTTTCTTTTTGAACAGCTTTGATACCAGCTTTAATATTCTCAACATTTACAACATCCATTGCTTCCAGTTGCGCTTTGAATGCTGCTAGTACTGTCGGTACTGTTTCTCCTGCCAAGACTTCTTTAGCGGCTTCATCTAATACTGGATGCTCATTGAAGAATAAGTTTGATACTTCAACGATTTCAGCAGCATAACTCATTTGTGGCTGGTATAGACTAACAACTTTTTTCAGCCATTCAATTTTTTCTGCACTTGGATCGGCTTCAATACGTCCATCTGCTACTAAATAAGGAATACACATAGCTGTAAGTGTATCAAGATCCAATTGTTTCATGTATTGGTTATTGACCCATTCAAGTTTCTTACCATCAAAAGCAGCTGGTGATTTACTTAAACGTTCTGGATCGAAAATTTTGATCAATTCTTCTTGTGAGAAGATCTCATCTTCGCCAACAGGTGACCAGCCTAATAATGCAGTAAAGTTGAACATTGCTTCTGGTAAGTAGCCAAGCTCACGATACTGTTCAATAAATTGTAAAATCGATTCATCACGTTTGCTCAATTTTTTACCTGTTTCAGAATTGATGATCAATGTCATATGTCCAAATTCAGGAGCTGTCCACCCAAAGGCTTCATAAACCATTAATTGTTTTGGTGTATTCGCGATATGGTCATCTCCGCGTAAAACATGTGTGATTTTCATCATATGATCATCAACAGCTACAGCAAAATTGTACGTCGGCATGCCATCGCGTTTTTGAATAACGAAATCGCCGCCGATATTATCTGATTCAAAAACAATTTCACCTTTGACCATATCGTTAAATGTATAAGACGTATTTCTTGGTACACGGAAACGAATAACTGGTGTAAGTCCTTGCGCTTCTTTTTCCGCTTGCTCAGAAGGTGTTAGGTCTGCACATTTACCAGAGTAATGAGGCATTTCCCCACGGGCACGTTGCGCTTCTCTTTCCGCTTCTAATTCTTCTTCTGTACAGTAGCATTTATACGCACGATTGCTGACTAATAATTGATCGATCAACGGTTGATAAATTTCGCCGCGTTCTGATTGGCGGTATGGTCCGTACTCACCAGGTTTTTCGGGAGACTCATCCCAATCCATCCCTAGCCACGCCAAGTTTTCTAATTGGCTTTTTTCGCCGTCTTCAATATTTCTTTTTTGATCAGTATCTTCAATACGGATGATAAAATCGCCATCATTGTGACGAGCAAATAAATAATTGAATAGTGCTGTTCTTGCATTTCCGATGTGTAAATGTCCCGTTGGACTTGGTGCGTAGCGTACACGTACTTTTGACATTGTGCATTCCTCTTTCTATTTTTCAAGTAAAGCGACCGCGATCGCTCCCATACCTTCTTCATGACCAATAAAGCCCATTTTTTCCATTGTTGTTGCTTTTAAATTGATTTGATTTGTTTCAATCTGGCAGGCAGCAACAATATTTTCTTTCATTTTATCTAAATGTGGCTTCATTTTTGGTTGTTCAGCTAAAATTGTACAATCAATATTGCCAATAGTAAAGCCAGTAGCTAAAACTTTTTGATTTGCCTCTCGCAGCAGCTTGATCGAATCCGCATCTTTAAACTCTGGATCTGTATCTGGAAATAAATGACCAATATCTCCTAAGCCAGCAGCACCTAAGATCGCATCCGTTATTGCATGTAATAAAACGTCTGCATCAGAGTGTCCTAATAAGCCTTTTTCAAATGGCAGTTCGACACCGCCGATAATCAATTTGCGTCCTTCTACTAATTGATGGACATCAAATCCCTGTCCAATTCGTATCATTTTTTTCACCTAACTTCTTTTTCTTTTCACGATAGCTTCACCGATCAACATATCTTCTGGTGTAGTAAGCTTAATGTTTTCATAGCTTCCCAATACCATAGAAACAGGCAGGCTACTATATTTTTCGATCAACGAAGCATCATCCGTCCCTAAATATTGCTCTTTTTCCGCTTGTTCATGAACGGCCACTAAATCAGTCCCATAAAAAGCCTGTGGTGTCTGTATTTGCCATAATGTTTCACGTGGAACCGTTTCTTGAACAAATCCATCAACAACACGCTTGATCGTATCTTTAACTGGAACACCTAAAATTGCAGCTCTGGTTTCAACAACCTTGCGATGGAGTGCTTTTAACTGTGCCAAAGTAACAAAGGGTCTAGCGCCATCATGGACCATCACGATATTCTCTGGGTCGATCAACATCTTTAGTCCGTTATGGACGCTGTACTGACGCTCACAACCGCCTGGTACGATCGTTACAGGACAATGTTTTTTCTTGGTTTCTTTTTTGACCATAGCCGTTAATAAATCCTGCTCATCTTCTTGCGTCACTAAAATAATGTGCTTACAAGCTGGATCATTTAAAAAAGTTTCTAACGAATAGGAAATGACAGGCTTGCCGATTAGATGCAGTAAAATTTTATTACGACTTGCTCCCATTCTCTTACCTTGCCCTGCCGCCAATAAAATGACTTCGTAATCCAGCGTTTTGTCTCTCGATTTAGCTCTTTTCATGGGCTTTGTTTTCTTCTCTACTATCATCGATTCCTCTGCCGGAATGTGCTGGTTTTGCGAAAATCATCCGACCGGCAGCCGTTTGCAATGCACTTGTTACAACTACTTGGATATGTTCATTCATATAATGCTGTCCATCTTCCACGACTACCATTGTACCGTCATCTAAATACGCAACGCCTTGTTGGCGCTCTGTTCCGGCTTTTACGACCATAACATTCATCGTCTCACCTGGAATTACCACTGGTTTGACTGCATTAGCTAAGGCATTGATGTTCAAAACAGGGACATTTTGAAATTCAGAGACTTTATTCAAGTTATAATCATTCGTTACAACAACACCATCTAATAGTTTTGCCAATTTGATCAGCTTACTATCGACCTCAGAAATATCTTCAAAATCACCATCGTACATTTCAACAGAAATGCCATCTTCTTTTTGTAAAGCATTTAAAATATCCAGTCCACGACGTCCGCGCACGCGTTTCAAGCTATCACCAGAATCGGCAATATACTGCAATTCATATAAAACAAAGTTAGGAATCAAAATAACCCCTTCTAAAAAGCCTGTTTTAGCAATATCGTAAATTCTACCGTCAATAATGACACTTGTATCCAAAATCTTATACTTATGGAAACGATCTTCCACTTTGCGCTCTAAAACTTCCCCATCATTTTCATTCTGCAGTTTCTTTTGTTTCGGAGTAAAAATCTTGCGCCATTCATCGATCCGCGTAGTTCCCATCCGAAAACCAAGATATCCAAAAATGATCATGACTAAGATCGGCAGCACGCTATTCACAAAAGGAATATTTAAATTGTACATCGGAATCGAGATGATCGCTCCAATGATCAGTCCGATGATCACACCGACACTACCAAATAAAAGATAAGTCAAGCTCAATTCATTCAATGCTGCTTCTATTTTTTTGACACCTGATACAATATACTTCGCTAACCCTAACGATAAAATAAAGAAAATAAGTGCACCAATCAAACTGTTAGTAAAGTTATTGTTCAGCCATGTATTATCCGCTTGCTGCGCCATTTCCCAAGCCATCGGTAATAACGAAATACCCAGACTTGCGCCAACGACGATCATCAGCAGCGTGACGACACGTTTTTGCATAGATCCATCCTCCAATATAGTCTTATTTAAAGAATACAGGCAGCCTCCGTCTAAATAGATAAACCGAGCGCTACCTTATACTCTATTGAAATACTTTTCTTAATGTTTCACCGATCGTAGCCACACCGACGATTTCGATGCCTTCAGGCGGTGTCCAGCCGCCTAAATTATTTTTTGGTAAATAGATTTTAGTAAAGCCCAGCTTTTGCGCCTCACGCACACGCTGTTCAATACTATTTACACGACGAATTTCACCTGTCAAACCAATTTCACCAATAAAACACTCTGTCGGCTTTGTGCCATTTTCTTTATAACTTGAAGCAATACTGACGGCAACAGCTAAATCGATCGCTGGTTCATTGATTTTCACACCGCCGGCAGCTTTCAAATACGCATCTTGATTTTGTAATAATAGTCCTGCCCGCTTTTCCAAAACAGCCATGATCAATGACACTCGATTGAAATCTAACCCTGTCGTCGTTCGTTTGGCATTTCCAAACATCGTTGGAGTAACTAGCGCTTGAACTTCAACTAAGATCGGTCGTGTTCCTTCCATCGCTACGACGATCGCAGAGCCTGTCGCATCAGCTAAACGCTCTTCCAAGAAAACCTGGGAAGGATTGGCGACCTCTTCCAGCCCGTGTTCTCTCATCTCAAATATTCCGATTTCGTTTGTAGAACCGAAACGATTTTTAACGGCTCTTAAAATTCTAAATGTATGATGCTTATCTCCTTCGAAATACAAGACCGTATCAACCATATGCTCCAACATTCGAGGACCGGCAATCGAACCTTCTTTCGTCACGTGACCTACGATAAAAATAGCGATACCGTTGGTTTTTGCTAGCTTTAAAAGTTCTGCTGTCGTTTCTCTCACTTGACTGACACTGCCGGCGACACTGGTCACATCCGGCTGTGTCATCGTCTGAATAGAATCAATGATCACATAATCTGGTTCTAATTTTTCAATTGCTCTTGAAATTTCATTCATATCAGTTTCTGCATATAAATAAAACTCTGTATCAATCGCACTTAAACGCTCTGCCCGCATTTTGATCTGCTCAGCACTCTCTTCTCCAGAGACATACAGCACTTTCCCGCCGCTTTCAGCGAGTTGCTGAGAAACCTGTAGAAGTAACGTGGATTTACCGATTCCCGGATCGCCGCCAATCAAAACTAATGACCCTGGAACAACTCCGCCGCCTAACACACGATTCAACTCCATCAATTTCGTTTTGACTCTCGGTTCTTTTTTAGGAACGACCTCAGCTAATCGCTGCGGCTGTGTCTTTTTACCTGTCAAGCTTACTCGAGCTCTGCGGTCTGTTGTATCCTGAATGACTTCTTCCGTCATTGTATTCCATTGTCCGCAGTTCGGACAACGTCCTAAATATTTTGGGGAGATATATCCGCAAGTTTGACATTCAAATTGAACTTTTGCTTTTTTTGCCATCTGTCTATCTCCTCGTTTGTTCTATTCCTTTATTTTATCATACAATAGGTACCTTATACTAAGACTAGCCACCAAAAAGTTGATCGAAAAAGGAGTACTCATGATTGTTATATATCCACTGATCTAATTTTTACCGGAAGAACCAAATCCGCCAGTTCTTTCTTTGTCTACATTATCGATATCCGCCAATAGAAATGGTTTAAATATTCCTTGTCCGATCCGTTCACCTTTTTCGATCACCATATCTTCATAGCCAAAATTAATAAACTGGAACATGATATGTCCTTCATTACCTTCATTATTATAATAATCGCGGTCGATCACACCAACACCATTGGCCAGCATCAAAAAGCGTTTCAGCGGATTAGAGGAACGACTCACTAACTCTAAATACTCATCTTCTGCCATGTAAGCTTTGATCCCAGTTTTCACCAAAACAGGTTTTGGAGCAGTTCCTTGTGCTTGTAACTTCCAAATGCTTGGTACTACTACTTGTTCTGCTGCTTCAAAATCATAGCCAGCAGCGCCTTTTGTTGCACGCTCCGGAAGTGATATCCCTTGATCTTTATAGCTAGAAATAATTTCAAATCCTCGTTGTTTCATTAAAAAGCTCCTCTACTTGTAAACTATTTTTATTTTACCATATTCCCCATGCACCTAGGCTAGTTTTATAACATCTTTAATATTCTCACATGCTTTTTTACTGTTTTCACATCATTCAAGATGATTTTGTTCTATTTTTGTACCTGAATTGTCTTTGATTACAATAAATCCAATGCTCAAAAAGAACAGCATGAGACCGATCAAGCTAATGACATGCACTGTTTCAACAAGATGAACAGCAGCCAAACTTGCCGTGCGATGTCCCGTGATTTGCAGTACTGTTTTTACTGGCAGCTCCTCTTGTCTAGCCAATATCCACATCAAACTCATCATCAACAGTTGATGTGTCACACTTCCTTTCGTTTGTGTACTGTATTTTGTGATGATCCGCTGATCTTGAGGCAGCATTTCATCTTGATAATAATTTCGATTCAAAAATGCACCTGTTGCATTGATCGTACAACTCAACAGAAAAATCCCTACTGGAAATAGCGTTGAAGATAAAAGAAACATCAACGACACTATATAGCTGCCTAAATGAACGATTTTTGGATCGACTGTAGAAAACAGACGGTACAAAAGTTTGATAAAAGCAGCTGCACCAATGATACCCAAAACATAGGGCAAATATAAATTTACTAATAAGCCGTTTGCTCCTAAGCGTAAAGCTACGTAAAGCGTCCCAAATAGCATCAAGAAATTCATACACATTCCATTAGCAAACGTCAACAGATTCAGCCATAACGGTAGTTTCCAAGCCTTTCTTTGACGATTCAAGTACCATGCGGCAATCGCGAACAACACTGAAAAACCAATGATCCCAATATCTAAAAGCTGAGAATCAAAAAGTAAGCGTGCTGAGCGAATGAATAACAATAGAATAAAAAAGCTGATGAATAAAAAGAACTCTTTGACTGAAATGACTTGTTGGTCCACCTCATTAAAATCAATTTCATAATCAGGATAATGTCTCACTGCATAATAAGCAGATGCATAAAGTAAAACATACTCACCTAGAACTAAAGAAGTCCGCCATTCTTTAGTCAGCGTCAATGAAGCAACGATACCGCCTAAAATCAATAAAATAAACACATATTTCCGAGCGATCGGTGTCGAATGCCCTTGATACTTCTCATGATAATTGACTGTTGTATTAGCGGCTGGAAGCCAAGAAGCACTAAGCCCAATCAGTACAGCTGCCAGCAAATAAGCCGGGAAATAAATCTGTCCTAGAACACCAATGAAACAGCCTATCCCACCAATTAAAATAGAAATGATCAAAACATTAAAACTCGTCAGTGCCAACTTAAAGCTTTTCAATAGAAAAATTCCTGTCATCCGAAATGTATAAAATAGGACAAAGGGCAATGCCTTCTCCCACGTTAGTCCATCATTCAAATTCAAAAATAGAAAATAAGGGATAATAATAAGTGTATTTGCTAAAATAAATGGCGCTACTTGTACAGCACTAAGCGCGATTTCTTTTAATTTCGTCATGTTGCGTTCTCCTTTAAAACTGTTTGTATGTAGGTAGTCTACCACGTTCATCAGAAAAGTAAAATCAATGACGGAGCAAATTTACTCAGCTACTGATAGATACGTAAAAATAGAAGGTTTTCATTTTACTTTGACAGAAATTTTGGCTTTTTTTACTCCTTTTGAAAATATTTGTGAAAAAAATATCGAAACTTACTTTTTAATCTTTTTTTAATTTAAGCTTTCTGTTATAATGGTTTTCACATTTACTATACATAATAGTGAATGAAAGAGCATATTAAAGGAGAGATAGATGTATGAAAACTGTTTATAATTTTTCAGCTGGTCCCGCCGTTCTACCAAAAAGTGTTTTGGAAAAAGCCCAATCCGAATTGGTGAACTATGAAAACAGCGGCATGTCCGTAATGGAGTTGAGTCATCGTTCCTCCCTTTTTGAAGCCATTATTGAAGATGCTGAAACTTTACTCAGAGAATTGATGAATATTCCTGATAATTATAAAGTACTATTCTTGCAAGGTGGTGCTAGTACACAATTTACGATGGTTCCTTTAAACCTTGCGCAAAACAAGAAGGCCTTGTACGTCAATACAGGATCTTGGGCGAAAAAAGCGATCAGCGAGGCTAAGAAGATCGACAATGTAGCCGTTGAAGTGATCGCTTCTAGTGAAGACCAAAATTTCACTTATATCCCTGAAATCCGTAGAGAAGATATCCCGCAAGATGCTGCTTATGTGCACATCACAACGAATAATACGATTGAAGGAACAACGATTTATGATTTACCAGATACTGGTGATGTTCCTCTTGTTGCCGACATGTCATCAAATATTTTATCTATCGATTACAATGTAGCTGATTTTGGCTTGATTTACGCTGGTGCACAAAAAAATATTGGTCCAGCTGGTCTGACAGTTGTGATCGTTCGTGAAGATCTGATCGGTCAGGCAGATGTCTTAAGCGCTATGTTAGATTATGATATTCATGCGAAAAATGGTTCTATGTACAATACACCGCCAACCTATAGTATTTATATGGCAAAACTAGTCTTCGAATGGATCAAAGCACAAGGCGGAGTTAGCGAAATGGAGAAACAAAATAAGGAAAAAGCCGCACTTTTATATGACGAGATCGAGGCATCTAGCCTATTTTCTTCTCCAGTTGTTAAAAAGGACCGCTCGATCAATAACATCCCATTTGTGACTGGAGACGAAGTTCTTGATAAAAAGTTCAATCAAGAAGCTTTGACATCTGGATTTGAAAACCTCAAAGGACATCGTTCTGTCGGCGGTATGCGCGCTAGTCTTTATAACGCATTTCCCAAAGCAGGTGTTGAGGCCCTAGTTACATTCATGAAAAAATTTGAAGCAGAAAATGGAGGAACGAACTAAATGTATGATATTAAAACATTCAATGCCATTGCTCCAGTTGGGCTAGCCCGTTTTGATGAGCAAAACTTTACGATAAATCAAACTGAAACTCCTGCTGGTATCATCCTGCGTAGTCAAAAACTTCATGATTATGACTTTCCAGACTCTGTGCTAGCAGTTGCTCGAGCAGGTGCAGGCACTAACAACGTCCCTGTTAAACAATGTACAGAAGACGGAATCGTTGTCTTTAACACACCTGGCGCCAATGCTAATGCGGTAAAAGAGTTGGTCATCGCCTGCTTATTATTATCTGTCCGCCCGATCCTAAAAGGGGCAAACTGGGTCCAAACCTTAACAGGAGCAGATGCTGAAGAACAAGCGGAGGCTCAAAAAAAGCAATTTGCTGGAACTGAGCTTGAAGGGAAAAAATTAGGTGTGATCGGGTTAGGTGCCATTGGTGCCATGGTCGCTAATGACGCTTATCGTTTGGGGATGGAAGTAACAGGCTTTGATCCTTTCGTTTCTGTTGATACCGCGTGGAGTATTTCTCGACGAGTCAAACGAGCGCAAAGTATGGAAGAAGTATTAAAAACCTGTGATTTTATTACTATTCATGTTCCGTTATCAGAAAATACCCATCATTTGATTGGCAAAGAACAATTGAAGCAAATGAAAAAGACAGCCGTTCTTTTAAACTTTGCTCGTGGTGAGTTAGTTGAAACAGCTGCGGTTCTTGATGCTATCGATCAAGGAGAAATCAGTAATTTTGTCACTGATTTCGCAGACGAACGTTTATTGAACAACGAAAACATTTTAGTTTTACCTCACTTAGGCGCTTCAACAGAAGAAGCAGAAGTTAATTGTGCTAAAATGGCGGCGCGAACATTGAAGAAATTTTTGGAAACAGGCAACATCAAACGTTCTGTCAACTTCCCAACGGTAGAAATGAGCTTCAATTCACCTTATCGTTTAACGATCATTCATAGAAATGTGCCAAATATGCTTGGTCAAATTTCAACCAGCATCGCTACATTAGATATCAATATCGACAATATGATCAATCGCAGCCGTGATGATTATGCATACACCATTCTTGATATTGCTGAAACAGATGAAGAAAAAATTGCAGCCACGGCCGCAAAAATCCAGTCATCAGAAAACATCATTCGTGTCAGAACTATCAAAAATACTGAGGCGGTGAGTTATTAATGGTCATGATCCATCCATTCAAAGGGATTCGTCCTTCGGAAAAATTTAGCGCGCAAATCGCTACGCTGCCTTATGATGTTCTAAGCTCTCAAGAGGCAAGAGAACTGGGAAAAAACAATCCCTATTCTTATCTACACATTGATAAAGCTGAAATCGATTTGCCTGAAAGTTTGTCTCCTTATGATGATCAAGTCTATGCAAAAGCTGCCGACAACTTACAAGCCTTTTTACAAAAACAATGGCTTATACAAGATGATCAGCCACTCTTCTATCTTTATGAATTAACCATGAATGGTCGAGCACAAACAGGGCTTGTCGCTTCTACAGCAATCGCTGATTACACCGATGGAAAAATCAAAAAACATGAATTTACACGACCAGAAAAAGAGGTCGATCGCATCCGTCATATCGAAGCTTGTGATGCAAACACCAGCCCGATTTTTCTAACCTATCGCCGTAATCAAACGATTCAAGAATTGATGGACTTCTGGAAAAAAACACAAACACCAGTCTATGATTTTACTGGCTTCCACGATGTTATTCATCGAGTATGGCTGATCAATGATACCCATGTGATCGAGCAACTAGAAACAGCATTTGCTCAAGAAGTTCCTGCATTATATATTGCTGATGGTCACCATCGGACAGAGTCCGCAGTCAAAGTAGGACAAAAGAAAAAAGAAACACAACCTAACGCACCTGAAACAGCAGAGTTCAACTATTTTTTATCAGTGATTTTTCCAAAAGAAGAACTCGAGATTCTAGACTACAATCGAATTTTGAACGTTCCTATCGAAGCTGATTTCTTTACGCGTTTAGAAAAGATATTCACTGTAGAAAAAGTTGAAACAGGTAAACCTGAGCAACCAAAAACATTTGGCATGTATATAGCTGGACAATGGTATCAATTAACAGCTAAAAACAGCATCTTGTCAGACGATCCAGTAGATGGATTAGATGTTTCTCTACTTCAAAATCACGTATTCGCCGATATTTTCGGGATTCAGGACATCCGAACAGATAAACGAATCGATTTTGTTGGAGGCATTCGCGGAATGAAGGAATTGGAACAAGCGGTAGATAGTGGTGAATGGACAGTTGCTTTTTCAGTTTATCCGACAACGATGGATGACTTGCTGACTGTGGCAGATGTTGGAAAAATCATGCCGCCAAAATCAACTTGGTTTGAACCAAAATTATTAAGCGGATTATTTGTTCATGATTTAGAGACAAAATGAGCAGAAAGCTGTAAAATAGAATTAATTTAGATGTTGAGACAAGACGAACTGTTTTGTCTCTTCATTAGTATCTATGTGAGGTCAATCATGCGAAAACAATTAAAAGAAGCAAAACGAATCGTGATCAAAGTCGGAACAAGTACCTTGATCTATCCGAATGGAAATATCAATTTAAGTGCCATCGACCAACTGGCGTTTACCTTGACTGATTTACAGAATCAAGGGAAAGAAATCATCTTGGTTTCCTCTGGTGCCATCGGGGTCGGCTTAAATAAATTAAATATGGACAAGCGTCCTCCAACCATCCCAGAACAACAAGCGGTGGCTGCTGTAGGACAGGCTGAGCTGATGAACATTTACAACCAACGTTTTTTAACGTATAGTCAGCAAATTGCTCAATTATTATTGACACGAGATGTCATTGAATTTCCAGAAAGCCGTCAAAATGTGATCAATACGATGGAACAATTGCTTAAAATGAACATCATTCCGGTCATCAACGAAAATGACACTGTAGCAATCGATGAACTAGATCATTTAACTAAATTCGGAGATAATGACCAGCTTTCAGCTATCGTAGCACAACTCATTCAAGCAGATGCCCTGATCATGTTATCAGATATCGATGGTTTCTTTTCTGACAATCCAAATACAAACAAAGAAGCCACACTTTTTTCAGAGATCAACGAAATCAACGAGGAACTTCTAGAATTGGCAGGCGGTAAAGGCAGCCGTTTTGGTACCGGAGGCATGTACAGTAAATTGAAAGCTGCTGAACGAATCCTTGAACACAATGGTGCGATGATTTTAGCAAATGGCAAACAGCCCAAAATAATTTTTGATATTTTAGACGGCGAAATGATCGGCACACTATTTATTTAGTTTGAAAGGAGATTGCTTTATGACTGACCTAAATATATTAGGAAAACAAGCAAAAGAAACAGCTTATCAGCTCAGCTTGATGGACACAAAAGTAAAAAATGAATTATTGCTGCATATGGCGGATGAACTAGAAAAAAATACTGACATCATTTTGACTGAAAATCAAAAAGATTTACTTCAAGCCAAAGATAACGGTATCACCGATACCATGTTGGATCGCTTACGTTTGACTAGTGATCGGATCAAAGAAATGGCAGAAGGCATTCGCCAAGTTGCCACTTTACCTGACCCGATCGGAGAAGTCGAGAAAATGTGGAAAAATGAAGATGGCCTGATAATCGGAAAGCAACGGGTTCCCTTGGGCGTTATCGGAATCATCTATGAATCTCGGCCAAATGTCACAACAGATGCTGCCAGTCTATGCTTTAAAACGGGTAATGCCGTTATTTTGCGTGGAGGTAAAGAAGCGTTCCACTCAAATAAAATTCTAGTCGAAGTATTACAACATGCGCTAAAACAAAAAAATGCTTCTCCTTTTGCGATCCAATTTGTTGATGATACTTCTCGTGAGACAGCACAGCAATTGATGAAGTTAAATGACTATCTTGACGTGTTGATTCCTCGCGGCGGTGCCAACCTGATCAAAACTGTCTTAACAACAGCTACTGTTCCCGTGATCGAAACTGGTACAGGGAACTGCCATGTTTATATCGACAAAGATGCGCAACTAAAAATGGCAACAGATATCATCGTCAATGCCAAATGTCAGCGCCCTTCTGTTTGTAATGCTGCAGAAACGTTGTTGATCCATCAGGATATCGCTGCTGAATTTTTACCAGTGATCGAAAAAGCGCTAGCTGAATATGAGGTTGAACTACGTGCGGATGAACGAGCAGGAGAGATTTTTTCCCGTTCCATCCCTGCAACGGAAGCCGATTGGGAAACAGAGTTCAATGACTACATCTTAGCTGTCAAAGTCGTAGATTCTTTAGAAGAAGCCATCCAGCATATCAATCATTACAATACAAAACATTCTGAAAGTATTGTTAGTGATAATTATTTTGCGACACAGCAATTTTTGAAGCAAGTGGATGCTGCTGCAGTCTACGCAAATGCCTCAACTCGTTTTACAGATGGCTTTGTTTTCGGCTTTGGTGCAGAAATCGGGATCAGCACTCAAAAGCTACACGCTAGAGGACCAATGGGCTTAGCTGAGTTGACCTCTACTAAATATATCGTTTATGGCGATGGTCAATATCGCAAGTAAGGATTTACGCATATCTGAGTAAGAAAAGAGTGCCAGACAAACCTAAACATCTATTTTGTTTTGCACTCTAATTCCGAATAAATGGTGAGAAAAAAGCAACTACTACGCTTCGGTCACATCAGCTAACACATAAAATTTCAAGTGATGATCACTACGTTTGGAAGGCTTCTTATTTCTCGAATCTAAACGATTTTGTCTCAACCTCTTATTTAACAAATGATCAAGGAGGATTTTTTCATGAAACGAGATGGACATACGCATACTGAATTTTGCCCTCATGGCAATGTCGAGGACACAGAACTGTTGATTCGCAAAGCTATCCAATTGGGATTCAAAGAATATAGCATCACTGAACATGCTCCTTTGCCTCCAAGCGTACAGGAAAAAGCATCTGGAGATCCTTTAGTGTGGACAACTGCTTCAATGGCTCTTAACGATGTGGATAACTATTTTAAGAAGATGAATTTATTGAAGAAAAAATATGCCTCTGATATTCTTATCCACATTGGTTTTGAACTAGATTATTTTTCTGATTATCAGGACTGGACAAAGGATTTTTTAACAGAGTATGGTCCCCTAACAGATGACGGTGTTTTATCTGTTCACTTTCTTGAAGGCAAGAGTGGGCTGCGCGGAATCGACTATTCTTTCGAAGAATATAGAGATGGTATTGTAGAACACTCGGGCAGCTTTGAACAGGCGCAAACTCTTTATTATCAAACAGTTTTAGCCTCCTTAGAAGCAGATTTAGGACAATGGAAGCCTACGCGTTTAGGACATATCTCTCTATGCCAAAAATTCCAAAATTTCTTTGATGAAGCAACGGACTATTCTTTAGAAAACCAAGCACTTGTCCACACCCTTTTGACCCGAGTGAAGCAAGAAAATTACAGCCTTGATTTAAACACTGCGGGATTTTATAAACAAGGTTATCAACAGAGTTATCCACAGGTGTGGATAATTAAAAAAGCCCTTGAACTAGGTATTCCTTTGGTTTACGGATCTGATACCCATGCTTTAACAGATATAGGTCGTAGTTATTCCGATGTGGAAAACTTTCTTTAAAAAGTAAACAGCATTTTCTGTTTCCATACAGAAAATGCTGTTTTTAATTTGATTAGATAGCATGTGCACTATCATAATGTTCTTGAATTTCTTCAGGTAATTGATCCGGCAGCATTGTTGCTATACGCATTTCATCTCCATCTTCAATAGCTATATCATAATACCAGCATTTGTATTTAAGCATATCTAATACTTTTTCTAATTTTTCTATTTCATTTTCAACTACTACACGCTGCTTCTCAAACAGCTCTTTCCGTTGGGCATACGTTTGACTGCCTTGAGTACTCCAATCCATGAATTTTTTGATATCTTTTATTTCTAAACCTGATTTTTTTAAGCATTCAATGACCCTTAATGCTTCTATTTCATTTTCTGAAAACCGCCTTGCACCAGACACTCTTTGCATATTAGGGAATAGACCTTCTTTATCATAGTATCGTAACGTCGATATTGGTAAATGAAACATTTCTGACACCTGTCCGATCGTAAACATCATTTTTCCTCCTTTTTTCATTTTCTCCCTTGACCTAAAGTCAAGTTTAGGTTTTATCATTTTAATATACAGAAAAATCACTGTCAAATACAGTCAAAGGAGAAATGATATGATGGAACATTTAACAATGACACAAAGCTGGGACAAAGTTTTTCCAAAAAGTGATATGGTCGATCACCGAAAAGTAACTTTCCATACGCGATATGGATTAACCTTGGCTGCAGATCTTTACGAGCCCAAAAACTCCACTGGTAAATTAGCTGCGATCGCTGTTGCTGGACCGTTTGGAGCAGTTAAGGAGCAATCATCAGGATTATACGCACAAACAATGGCTGAAAAAGGGTTTTTGACCCTTGCGTTTGATCCGTCTTTTACAGGTGAAAGTAGTGGTCAGCCCCGCTACGTTGCTTCTCCTGATATCAACACAGAAGACTTTCAAGCAGCAGTCGATTTTCTTTTTACACTAGACCATGTCGATCCGGAAAAAATCGGTATCCTTGGAATCTGCGGCTGGGGCGGTATGGCATTGAATGCAGCTACCATCGACACACGAATCAAAGCGACTGTTACCTCGACAATGTACGATATGTCCCGTGTAAATGCCAATGGCTACTTTGATGCGATGAATGAAGATGCCCGATATGATCTACGTAAAAATTTAAATGCACAACGAATAATAGATTACAAAAATGGATCTTATGCAAGAGCCGGCGGCGTGATCGATCCGCTACCTGAAGATGCGCCATACTTTGTCAAAGACTATCATGACTATTATAAAACTGCTCGCGGCTATCACGAACGATCCCTAAACTCAACGGACGGCTGGAACATTACTTCATCGCTTTCTTTTATGAACATGCCTCTTTTGCAGTATAGTAATGAAATTCGTAGTGCTGTTTTAATGATTCATGGTGAAAAGGCCCATTCTCTCTATTTCAGTCAAGATGCGTTTAAACGATTAACTGGTAAAAACAAAGAATTGCTGATTCTACCAAATGCATCCCACACAGACTTGTATGACCAGTTGGAGATCATTCCATTTGAGAAAATTTCAGCTTTTTTTGAGAAGCACTTTGATTAAACGTTTATAAAAAATGATAAAAGAGGAAGATATTACTCTGCAAGTTTTATCTCCCTCTCTTTATTCTATTTAGGTATTCCTTTCACAACAACTAGCTCCTAAAGACGATCTTTAGTTGCCTTTCTTTATAGCCAAATACTTTTCACGTGCTTCTTTTGATTCTTCTTTCATCGTTGGATAAGCTTTTTTTATATCATTTGCGGTAATGAAAAAGAAAATAATGGCTATAACTTCAATCGGAAAGACTGTTAATCCAATTAATATTAAAGATGCATCACCTGTTCCACCCATTGCAAGTTCTAACATCATTACGATCGCCAAGATAAGACCAACTATTTCTGCAACATACATCAATATCGGTGCGATATACTTTTTTTTGGATACCAACTTTAATTTACTTACGCCAACATGAGCCAAAATAGTAAACGCAAGTATGATCGTGCCTACCGATTTTATATTTATTCCTAAAAAAGATAACATGAATACTACTATGATAATTAGAGGGATCGAAATATAATAACCGTATATTTGATAAGGTCTCATTTTCTCTTTCATCTCTTGCTTTGCATTCCTCAACTCTTCCTTCAATGTTTCTAGCTCCTTTGATTTTATTAGGATCAATCATTTAATCCTGCCTTTTAGTATAGAATTCTTTAAGCTATTATTTTATCATATAAAAAACAGTTGTTCTTATCTATTTATTAGAGAAAATCCTAATTTTTTGACATTAATTATTTTTAATAGTTAGGAGATTTTCTGCTACAGTTAGACAAAGCACTAACAAACGTTTAAATTTTTTTAGTTTTTCTACCTCAAGCAATCAATTTTTCTAGGGATATGCTACACTATAGTTAGTCTATTTATTACGTTGTGAGGTCGATTATGAAGAAAAAAATTCGTGCATTTACCAAAGAAAACTGGCCATATATGACCGCCAGCTTTTTCATTCCTTTTTTTGTAATGGTCATTGTTTATTTAAGTCTTGGTATCTATCCAGGGAGCAGCCGCAGTGTGATGGCGAGTGACTCCTTTTCACAATTTTCTAATTTTCATGCAAGCTTCAATAATGTTCTTCATGGAAAACAAAGTATTTTTTATACATGGAATGCTTCTCTGGGTCTAAATTATCTTTCTTTGATTTCTTATTACCTTGGCGGACTTTTTACACCGCTTGTATTACTTTTTAAAAATCAAAATATTCCTGATGCACTCTATCTGATTACCTTACTAAAAATTGGATCAGCGGGTCTGTCTTTTTGGGTCTTTGCAAGAAATACCTATAAGATGCCAAAATGGGGCCATGTCATGCTTAGTGTCCCTTATGCACTGATGTCATTTGCCACTGCTCATTCTGAGATCATCATGTGGCTGGATGCCTTTACCTATTTACCGTTGGTCGTATTGGGGATTCATCGATTGATGGATAAACAAAAACCAACTTTGTTATTCGTCAGCTATTTGCTATTGTTCATCTCTAATTTTTACATGGGCTTTATGATCGGGGTCTTTTCATTCCTTTATTTCATTGCTCGGACATTGACCAATTGGACGCTATACAAAAAAAGGATCGTTTCTTATGGGCTGACCTCTTTACTAGCAGGCGGCGCATCGATGATTTTAGTCCTACCAGCTGTCCTTGATTTAAGAGCAAATGGGGAAACTTTGTCTCAAGTAACTCAATTCAAAACAGAAGCAACTGCTTTTTGGGATATTGTCATGAAAAATATGATCGGTGTCTATGACACGACTAAATATGGCTCGATCCCTTTCATTTATATTGGTTTACTTCCGTTGATTTTCTGTGTCTTTTATTTTGTCACAAAAGAAATTCCTTGGAAAAATAAAGTGCTGTTTGGTAGTTTATTCGTTATTTTGATCGCTAGTTTTTACATTACACCACTGAATTTATTTTGGCATGGGATGCATGCGCCGAATATGTTTTTATTCCGCTACAGCTTCTTATTCTCTTTTCTGGTGGTGCTTCTAGCTGGATATGGCTTTGAGAAATTCAAACAGGATGATTTAGGTTTGCTGGCAGGAACGACGATTATTTTGATCGCTATCTTTGCTTTAGCAGAAGGCACAAAAAGCGCAACGAGCTATGACTATATTCCGATCACTACGTTTATCTTGACGGTCGTATTTTTACTTTTATATTTAGCTGGGATCGTTTTTTACCAATTGAAAAAAATTCCGATGAACTACCTCATCATCTTATTACTATTATTGGTATCAACCGAAGCATTTATCAATACAAATGCCATGTTAAACGGTATTTTGGAGGATTGGAACTATGCTTCCCGCAGCTTGTATAGTGAGCCGTATCCGTCACTCAAGCAGCTAGTCGATAAAACAAAAAAAGACAATGATTCCTTCTATCGTCTGGAAAACCTGAACCCTGTTTCATCGAATGATAGTATCAATTACGGCTATAGTGGTGTCAGCCTGTTTTCTTCAATAAGAAATCGTCATTCCTCTTCTTATTTGAATGACCTAGGTTTTAGAGCAAGGGGAACTGCGCTGAATATTCGTTATCCGAACAACACACTATTGATGGATTCATTAGTCGGGATCAAATACAACATTTCTGAAAGTGATCCTTTGAAATTCGGCTTTTCCCCAACGGATAAAGCTGGAAAATTCTCATTATATGAAAATAGCAATGCACTGCCTTTAGGCTTTTTAGCAGACAAAGACATTTATTCTGTAAAACAGCCAGCCAATGACAATTTAAGTAGTCAAACTAATTTATTCAACGCATTGGCTGACCAGAAACAAAACTATTTTACATTTTATCAACCAACGATCCTCAATAAAAACAATGTGAAGATCGAACAAAATGGAACATCTGTGACTTACCGAGAGGTTCAAAATAACGTCGCTAAAGATATTACATGGACGGTCGATGTACCAGCAAACACACAAGCATACCTTAGCTTGTTCCCGACAGACTTTGCTCAGCTTGAAAGCTCAACAGCAACTATGTCGGTGAATGGGACAAGTCAAAAATCACAAATCAACATTACTGGACAATACTATAATCTAGGATATTATGACACTCCTACAACGGTCACATTCACGGTCAGCTTCTACGGTACAACAGCCGTGAGCTTTATGGAGCCAAAAGTGGTTGGAATGGATACCAAGGCCTTTGAACAATCTGTTCAGGCGATCCAGGATAAAGGTGCTGATCTATCTGCTAAAGGCCGTAAAGCAACTGGAACGGTCACCGCAGATAAAGACCAAGTGCTTTTAACAACGATTCCATATGATAAAGGCTGGAAGGCTTATGTCGATGGCAAAAAAGTTCCTGTAAAAGCATTTAAAAAAGCCTTTGTAAGTATTCCTGTAACAAAAGGTGAACACACGATCAAATTCGTTTATTTGCCGGAAGGCTTTATCCTTGGTACAGTTTTATTCGTTACCTGTATTGGTGGTTTTGTATTTTATGTACGCGTGATCAATAAGCCTAAGCTAGCTTTGGTCAAACCTCGGAAACGGAAACGTAAGAGAAAATAAAAAAATGAAAATAATCAACTAACAGCTCCTTCCTGTCATATTTAGAGATGACAAGAAGGAGCTGTTAGTTGATTACTTATTGAGCTTCTTCTCCAAGTAACATTGAACTAACTTAGTTCGTTCTACTTATTTGCGCTGATCATTAAGCCATATACCCGTTCACAAAGTGGTCAATTACTTATACTCAGATGTGGTTTTATTTATCACTATTTTTATTTCATCTTAAACGATATTTCTCTCGTAAATTACTCTTTCACTTTTCCATGTCTCATAACAATCTGTTAACCGCTTTATATACGTTGGAATGCATTCAGGTGAAGCCTCTGAAAAAGTCAGAGCATCATCTTCCGCTGCAACTGCCTCTGGATCATTTAAAAATTGTTCTTCCAGTTCTTTTTCACATCTTTACGTACATGAGGATAATACAGTACAGGATTTATTTTTACGTTCATTCTTGGTTGTTTATTTTCCATAAGCGCTCTCCTTAGGCTGATCTAAATCGAGAACATAATTCTATTTATCAATAATTTCCGAAACTCGCCCTTTGGAGATATGTGTATTTTTTTCTCTCCATTCTTTTAACGCAGAAAGAACTCTCTCTTCATTTTCTCCTACGAATCCCTCATACAAAACATCGCTTATGTCTTCTTGATTGAAGTATGCAAATTCTTCCATGCTTACTAATCCTGTTAATTGATTAATAGCCGCATAGTCCATGTAACATTTTTCTTCATTAATATTTACTATTGGTTGTCTAGCTATTATCATTAGAGGAATAATCCCTTCATTTAAATAAACTACACTACCTATCGGTAATAAATTTTGATCTTTCATATTATTTCTCCATTCTCGTTATTAAGTATTCAACCTTTTTTTTGTTTAAAATAGTGTTCCCGTTGAAAAAAAGTAAAAGCGCAATGACTGTTATCAATATAGCAAATAATCTTTCTTGAACCAAAAATGGAAGTATTATCGTTACAAATACTATTATCCCTATTAGAAATATTAGTGGCAAAATATTTTTAATGGGAACTTTTTTTTCTAGAGAAACATTTATTTCATATCCTTTCCCAACTAGATCTAAATCTCCATTACAAAATTTCTCTACGTTGGATAAGAATCGTTGTTTTCTATATTTTGATATCAGATAAAAAATTAGACTAAAAATTGTCCAAAAAATCATAAGATTAAAGATACCAGTTAATATGTTTGGAGGAAAATTAGTTTCTCCAAATATCCAAGATTTCTCGATACTATGCCTCAGAATTGCACTTAATACTATCCCTATAGAAATACCGATAAAATTTCGTTCGGATTTTTTTTTCATTGCAATCTTCATTTCGTCTTTAGAAATAATTTTATCTCTAAGACCTACATTTGACTTATAAATTTCACGTTTAATTTTATGCTTACCAAAACCGATTAAACCTGAATTTTGTCTTATCAAATATTCCTCATTATCTTGAGTTAGTAGTAACACCCATCCTAACACTACTTTTTTGTCATCAAAAGAGAGATTAAACAGTTCCCCTTTTTCAATTTTTGAATTATCTGTCATTAAAAACTCCTTCAAAAAAACACTAAAAACATAGCAGCGATAGTTTGTTTTAATATTACTTCACCATTTAGATTATTCTTCATCTTTTTCTATATTTACTATATATGTGACTTCTCTATCTGCAGTAATTTTCCCATTAAATAATGTTAGTATCAAAAGAATCGTTGTAAATATTAACATTAACCTTTCTTGAACTAAAAATGGAATGATAATGGTCAACACAATCAAAAATAGTTTCATTCCTAATAAAATGACTGTAGCTTTCAATACATGAATTATTTTCATACTACTTCACCACCATTTTAATATATTCTGTGTAATTTGTAAGGGACTATCTGCATATCCTTTACCAATTTCTACTAATTCTATTTCTAAATTTTGAATTTCTTTTTCGAATTTCTTCTTACGATAATAAAAAATCACCTTCAAACTTAGGATTAGCAGAATCCAAAAAAATATAAGATTAGTAATACCTGTTATATAATTTATTGGAAGATTGCTTTCCCCCCATAACCAATTCAATGGTATCACACCTCTTAAAATGGCTCCAATAGGAATTGCTAATCCAATTCCTAAATAACTTGTTCCTGTTTTTTTATGAGTTTGTTTTATAATTTCTTCACTTGAAACTGAATATTTTTTTAGTGATTTACTCGCTTTGTATATGTTTCTATTAAACTTAAATAACTTGAAACCAAATAAAAAAAAGTTTTGTCTTACTAAATACTCTTCGCCATCATTATCTACTAATAGCCACCATCCACGAACAATTTTTTTATTATCAAAAGAAATATTAAAAACTGTTCCTTGAATACTTATTTTCATGCAAATACCCCACTAAAAAGATTATTCACTCCGTTAGATATATTATTCCATCCTGAAACTACAGCTCGTCCTACATTATCCTCAAAATCTTTTACCCCTTTGAAATTATCACGCAACCAATCATTTCCAATACCTATAACTACTCCAGTTGCAATTGTCACACCAATCCCTGCACCGATTGGCGTAGCACCTAAAATAGCAACTCCAACTCCTGTAGCAATGCCCGTTGTAATTTCTTTTCCCCAAGCTTCTTCTGCCGAATCACCTTGCCATAAGTCGATTCCCACACCAATAAAAGTACCGCCAACTTCAGTTAGTGCTTTTCCAAAATATTTACTAACACCTTTAGCAGTATTTTCAATAGATTCTCTTGCAGCTGCAGTGGCTCCTGGAACTTGTCCTAAAATTCGTCCATCAGGCATAGTTATTGAATATCTATTCGACCAAATGGAACTAGATAGTTTTTCTCCGTATTTTGCACCAGCCTTACCTAGATTTTTTTCAATTTGATCTCCCGCAAATTCAGTTGCTGTTCCTTGAAGAACCGCGATAATATTCCCATAATCGGCCTGTTTATTTTGTAACGAGGTAAACCAACTTTTATCTGTTCCTTCTGGAAGCTTATATGACCCATCACTATTAATCGTAGTATTACTTAATACCAAACAACCTTGCATAGCAATATTCATATTGTTCAAGCTATTACTAAATAAACCACTTGTCTCAGAAGAAAATTGCCGTAGTTTTTCTAACTTTTCTTGTAACTCTTGAATATCCTGTTCATATTCAGTTGCCATACGATTTAACGATGCTTCAACGTTTAGTAGCGCATCTAATATTTTTGCGACAGGATTATTTCTAGAAAGACTTCTAGCCACAGATGCAGATGCTTCTACAGAAGCCTTCATCGCTTTCTTTGTAGCAATCTGTCGTGTCAATTTGTCTTCATCTAAATTTCCTTCACTAGCTACTTTTCCATCGGCATTTGTATATGTTTGTAGCTCTTGTTCAACTTCATCAAGTGCTGAAGTAACTTTACTGATCGTTGGCAAAATTAGATCACTAAATAATCCCTTACCGGCGGTATAAGCGGCTCCGGAGAGGGTTTTCCCATCCACAGCTGCTATCACTTTCTGACTACCAGATTTTAACTGTTCAGATGCTTCTTTTCCACTCTGTAAGTTCTTTTTTAAGGCAGCTATTAACTGCGCTGACTCTGAGCTAGAATAAATTAATCCCAAGGAATTTCACTCCTTTTTTTGTAAAGTTGTTCTGTCTCTTCCTCAAGTGTTTTCCGCTGATCGTGATACCCTTCAAGCAATTGATTTTCTATTTCTTGTAATTGTCGTTTAAAAAAATGTTCTTGATCTTCGTTTTTTTGTATCATGCGATACCTTTCTGAAGAACCATCCTGATGATCTTCTTCTAAGATCATTGCTAATGATCGATATCCTCTGTGTAACTCCTCATTTAAATTATGTAAACTATCTTCTATTTTGCGTTGGTCATGACTAAGATCATCAATACTATTTTCTTTTTCAAGAATCAAACGATTATAAGTTGCTCTCTCTTGTTCATTTTTATTTTTTCCCATGATAGAACTCCTCAAAATTTAATCTTACTATCTTCAATTGCGATGATCTCAGCTATTTTGGGAAACGTTTGACTTTGTTCCTTCACGCATTCAATGAGCTGTGATAAATTAGAAATTAACTGGTTACTGATTTCAGCGCCTTGTGTCATGCTATTAATATTACTTCTGCTTAATGTTACTTGTTGTCCGCCGGAAATCGAAACTGCACTGACACCCGCTACTGCTCCTGCAGCAGCTCCTATATCTGAAGCTATATTTGCCATATGAAAGCCACCTTTATCTAAATTATAATTGATTGAAAAGACCTAGAAACAAAACACTCCAATTCCTCTCATTTTTATAGTCCACGACCAATCGCAGAAGAAATATTTTGATCTGTTTCTTCCATGATTTGAGCAACTTCGTTTAATTGTTTATTGATCTGTTCTAAAAGCTCTGCAAACTCGCCTACTTTTGGCTTTAATGCAGCAAATTGATCATTGAAACTATCAAAACCTGAACCCTCCCAGTTTCCTTGAATCGTATCTTGTTCTGATTGTAATTTTTGTAAAATGTCATTTACTTGGTTAGAACCATCTGTATATTTTGTTGCAGAAGTTCTCAGTTCTTGTGGGGATAATTTAATTCTATCGCCTGCCATTTTGTTCATCTCTCCTTTTGAATTTTTATTGAATACGTTTTTTTATAATTTTAACACAAAAAGATGATTATTTTTCTCAAATTATTTATTCAAGTATGGTTATTTATGAGAGAAACTTACCCTTTTAGCTATTCTCCTATGTAAACATATATGAAAAATCACTATGATTTCTTCCGTCTAGCCGCAAACAAAAAAGAGCTGGTTTGATTACCAGCTCTTTTCATTACAACAATTATTTTGTTTAATCTAGTTTTATTTAGTATCTTCAGCAAATTTCGCTGATTGTGTACCTGCTTGACGTCCAAACACTATAATATCTGCAACAGCATTCCCGCCAATTCTATTTTGCCCATGAATTCCACCAGTAACTTCACCAGCAGCATATAATCCATTGATCACAGAACCATCTTCTTTTTCGACTTGCGTATCTGTATTGATTTTCACGCCACCCATCGTATGATGGATCCCTGGTGCAATTTTAATTGCATAAAATGGCCCTTTTGTTAAATCATAATCCATTGCTGTTTTACGTTCAAATGCAGTATCAGATTGACTTTCTACTGACTTGTTCCATGTATTCACTGTATTTTCTAAAGTCTTAGCATCTACATCGATTTTTCCAGCTAATTCCTCAATTGTTTTGCCTTCAACGACTACGCCTTGCTCTTTATAAAAATCAACTTGTTTTGCACGTTTTGCCAATTCTGAGTCAAATATCAAATAAGCATAGTGCTCTGGAAGAGCAGTGATTGCAGCAGAAACATTATCACGTGTCTCAAGTTCATTGTAGAAACGCTCGCCTTGCTGATTTACAAGAATAGCACCTTCACCACGTACTGTTTCGCTAATAAGCATACCTGTTTCTTGAACAACGGTTGGATGTACTTGAATTTGCTCCATATCAACAACTGCGCCGCCAAGCGCCTCGATCATTTTGATACCGTCTCCTGTGCTTCCTTCTGAATTCGTGCTGACATATCCTTTTAAATCTGGACGATATTTTTCGATCATTTCTTCATTGGCACCAAAACCACCTGTTGTCACAACAACTGCTTTTCCTGAGATGACTTTCTCTTCCCCATTCACTTTAGCAGTTACTCCGTTCACTTGACCGTTCTTTTCGTTTATTTTTACCACATCAGTGTTTACAAATAAAGGTATCTCTTTTTCGTGAATATTTTTAATCAAGCCATCTACTAAATAAGTGCCGACTGCGCCTCCATCATGTGGTCTGTGGATACGCTTCTGACTGGCACCGCCACTATAACTAATGTTGTCTAGAGTAATTCCCATAGAATCCAGCCAATCAATAGCAGAAGCAGAATGATCTACTAAATAATGTAGTAGCTCTTGATCATTAGTGCCTTTTCCACCTTTTAACGTATCATCAAAAAATGATTGATTACTATCTTCGATTTTTTGTTCTTTTTGAAATTTTGTCTCTGAAGCATTCATTCCGCCTGAAGACTTCAGTGTATTGCCGCCTGCAACTGGTAATTTTTCAAGAATGACTGGATTCATACCAGCATCTTTTGCAGACAACGCTGCTGCCATACCCGCACCACCAGCGCCGACAATAACAACATCATATTCGTCTTTTAATTTTGATGGGTCTGTGTATTCTTGTGCAGAAGCACCTGAATTCGCTTCAATAGAACTTCCTGTGCTCTTTTCTGTGCTTGATTTACTTGTTGAAGAACTATCTCCTCCACATGCACTCAATGCTAGAACCATTGTTAACCCCACAAAAACAGATTTCATTTTGTTTTTTTTCATGATTATCCTCCTAAATCAATTACAGCTATTCACTTGAGAAATAGTGAACAAGTACTTTTAAAATAAAGTATCTCTTTTTTACTCAATACTGTTTATCAAATAAAAAATTTGTTCATCATTTCACTATTTATATTAAGTCATTTAATAACATAAATCAATGCTTTTATCACAAAAATAAGATCATTCTAAGCGATTAAAAATCTCTTAGAAAGTTAAATTTCATCAAAAGAAAACTATTTCAATCTACTTTATAAATCAATCGAAAAACAAACTAAAATTTTTATTTTATATGTATAAAATATGAAAGTGTGTCCTTAGACCGTCCTCTTCTTAATAAGAATTAGTGATTCAATGAACTATTAGTGCACATCATTTCACTATTCTTAAATCTTTAGAAACTATTTTCCCATTGACATTCTAGTTCACTTCAATGTTATCATTTTGGCATAGGAGAACAGGAGATCTTTATATGAAAATAAGTGAACTATCCAAACTTACAGGGGTTAAGAAAGAAACCATAAGATACTACGAGTCTATTGGTTTACTTACGCCTGATCGAAATACAAACGGCTATAGAAAGTATACAGAACAAGAATTAAAAGATCTTAGCTTCATTTTAAAGCTCAAACGTTTATCGATTCCATTGAATGAAGTAAAGATGCTGATGGATATAAAACGTCAGAATACAAGTATCGCATGTAAGGAAGAAACCCTGTACTTTTTAGAGCAATACATCAAAATAAGCCAGGATATATTAGCATTTTTAACAAAATCCATCGATATTTTAGTTGATATCAAACACATTGTTGGTAAAAATAACCCGAATGAAGAAAATGAAATCATTCAACGCTTAGCATTATTTGAGGAGGAATTCTAAATGAAGCTTATTCTAAAACTTGAATCTATCTACCTCCTTCTCATTGCTTTATTCTTCTACTTTTCTGTCTTTAAATTTAGCTGAGGAACTCTCTTCGTTTTTCTATTTGTACCTGATCTATCGATGATTGGGTATCTCTTGAGTGATCGAACGGGCGCGTATATCTACAATATTATTCACAATTTAGTATTACCAGCGATTCTGCTTGCACTAGGTCTTTTTTTCGATTCTTCATTTTTATTGATGTCATCGTCAATCCTTTTCATTCATATTTTTATGGATCGTTCCTTAGGCTACGGGTTGAAGTATTTAGATAGCTTTCACCACACTCATTTATAATGAATACATTAAAAAGTCCGAGAAAAACTAGAAAACAGTTTTTCTCGGACTCTAATTCTTAAAAAACGGTGCTAAAAGTCAGGTGCTTCTCTTTCCTTAAATGCATTTCCCTATCGCATCAAAAAACCATTGTTTAAACTGACCACTATCTAAATCCACACAAACACGGCAATTCGCAGTTTTTCCTAAATAACCATTCAAATCAACCAATGTCGCACCAGCAGTCAGTGCACCTTGTGTTTCAACCGCCACATAGGTCTCTCGCACGTCAAACATTTCTGGTGCTAGTAAATAGGCAATCGCACAGCCATCATACATATGCAGCCCAACATCCAAGTTACCGCTGCGGTAGCTTTGAAACAGCTGATCGATCATCTCTCCTGTCTTATTCATCTTCTTAAGCTTCTTGCAGTCTGCAGCTGAGATCAATGCTTTTTCACCAACATCTAAACCAACCATCGTCAAAGGTAAACCACTCTCAAAAACAATTTTAGCTGCTTCTGGGTCTGCTGCGATATTAAACTCCGAAAGAACACCAGTATTTCCTCTCGCTAAAGAGCCGCCCATCAAGACAAGCTCCTCGATTCTTTCAGAACATTCCGGGTACATTCGAAGCAGCAACGCGATATTCGTCAATGGTCCAATTGCCACGATCGTCGTCTTTTCTTTTGTTTCCATCAAAGTCTTATACATATCGATCACTGCATGATTTTTCGTCAGCAGTTCATATTTAGATTCTGTAAATTCGTAACCATCCATCCCTGTACTCCCGTGAATTTCACTCGCATCGATCGCATCGCGAAGTAACGGACGGCCTGATCCGATCGCCACTGGAATCTCTTTATCCCAAAACGCCAACAGCTTCAGTAAATTTTTGGTCACCTTGTCTACACTGACGTTTCCTGAAACCGTTGTAAATAATTTTACATCCAACCTTTCATCAAATAATGCAGTTGCAATCGCGACTGCATCGTCGATTCCTGGATCTGTGTCGATAATTATTTTTCTTTTTTTATTCACTCTACCTTGTCCTTCCTTTAGACCTTAGCGTCATCAAGCTCTTCTCCCAAATGACCTTAACTTAGCCAAAGCACTCCTTTTTGTATAAAAAACAGGAAACAAAAACATATCTGCCTCCCATCTCTTTCTATTTTTAATAATCCAATTGTTTTAAATGTAATAAAAATGTATCTGCCTTTAGATGTTTGATCGTATATAAACGTTCAATCTGTCGGCGGAGTTTTTTATCTTCTTTCGCAGCTGGATCAAACGCTTCCAATAGCTTACTGATCCCATATTCAAATAACACACCGCTGCCGCCACTGCCAATAGCAAAGCCGATCGATTCCGTGTCATTTAGCTGACCTTTTTTTATTTCTGCCACTGTTTTGGTAAAATCACCTTCAACGATTATTTCATCGATTTTCTTATCTAATGCGGCAATTAATTCCGCCTTTGTGCATACCTTTACTTGCTCTATGATCATCATAAAAAACCTCCTTTTTTAATTATTATACGCTATTCTATCATTTTTACTAGTCGTACTTAAGACTGAAAATAAAAAAATTTCTCCGATTTCTGTCTTTTATTCGGTACAAAAAAAGCCAAAGACATAACTTATTAAAAGCTGTCCTCGACTTTTCTATTATGAAATGATCATTGCTTCTTCGACAAGGGAAACTCTTTCACCCTTCCCACGCTCGACCAACAACGCTAATTGGATACACGCAAAGAGTACATTGCTTTGCTTAGAGTATGCATAATATCTTGCTTCCCAATGGCTGACATAGCGTTCTTTTTCTTGTCTTGTATCTTTAAAACCATATACCTGATCACCATATTTATAAAAAATATTGACCAAACGTTCTTCTAAAAATGAATATTTTGTTTCTCCCACATTTGAAAGCGGTGCTGTACCTAAATCGATGATTTGGTAGCCCTGTTTCTGATACTCTGAAATGAAATGGGTCAAGATAAAGTCAGTTAGATGCTCAGGTGCCTCGTTAGAAAAACGTAAAAGATCATAAGAAACCTTATATTTTGGCTGGATCGGTTTCGCTGTAATAAAACCAACAACCTCATGATGTGCATTTCTTACGATACCCACATCACTCAATGACAAATACTCTCGATCAAAACTGCCGCCGACAAAGTTCCGTTCTCGTTGACTGCCCAACCATTCTTCAGAAACGTCGGCCAACGCTTGAAACAACTCCTCAGATACTGGATCATGATACATCGTGAATGTATAACCCAAATTAGACAAATGCTGTAATTCCATGCTGTTCGTTGCCAAAGAGGTCGGAATCAAGTCAGAAGAAGAGAAGTCAACCAGACCTTCTTCCCCTACCTTCATAAAATTATAGCCTAAATCATGTAAAATCATCGTGTATTTCTCACCAATTCGATAAAAGGCTGCCTGATAGCCAAGTAAATCCGCTGCATCCATAAATGACAGCGTAGCCTCTGCCCATTTTTGCTCATTACCGATCGGATCGCCTAAAATGAAACATTTATTCGCCTTTATTTGATAGGCGAACAAAACTTCATCCTGGTTGTTTTCTTGATAGTAAAAGTATTCATAGTTTTTTAAATAAAGGAGATGACTGCCTTCTGTACCGCCATATTTACGAATCAGCTGGGTCAACCGTTCTTCCTGAAAAGGTTCGCCCAAACGCATAGACGTATCTGCTAAATATTGATACAACGTAATCAAACCGATCATTGATATCCCCAACCCGATAAGTCCTGAAAACCAAACGTCGTCTGATGGAAACAATAAAAACATATGCGGCAACGGACCAGTCTTATCTGGGTGAGAGCTATAATATCCTGCGACTGCATAAATAATAAAGAGAAAACTGAACAACACTCCATCTAAAACTAATGCGCCCCAAGAATAAACAAATTTTTCTCGATAAAATTCCTTTCTTGCCAAAAATACAGCGGAAAGAATCACAAGGTAAACCAAGATCAGCTGCCATGAAGCTGTTCTCGAAATCGTATTGACGATCCCAAAGATCAAAAGACCGATCGTTGGTCCGTAAGCCTTTTTCACCTTCATCGAAATCCCTCGAGCTAGTCCCAGCAACAAAAAGCCAATCAGCATATTAAATGTTTGATCTAAGAAATCAAACGAAAATGGCAATAAAAATTTAAATAGTCTGCTGACATTCGATAGATTCGTAACTGTGGACAGTAAGACCATCATGATCCCAGCAAAATAAAGAGCAGCCACTAAAATAAAATGTGCCACTTTTTGTGAAAAGACCTGTGGTAAATTATCAAGGAAGCGATTGATTTTCACACCTGTTTGATGGACAAATAAAAGAATTCCCGTGATGAATGGCAATACATAATAAAATAAACGATAAAAAATCAGCCAAACAACCGCTGTCGATTGACTCACGCCAAGTTGGGAAAGCCCTAAAATCATCAATACATCAAATGTTCCCATACCACCTGGCACCATCGTCAGCATCCCTATCAAGGTCGCAATCACAAACATTGGGTATACAGAAATCAATGAAACTTTGACCTGCATCAGTGCCCCAACACTCAAAAAAACGAACATCGCACCTAGCCATTGACCTAATGAAGCACCAAATAAGAGAAAAATGCCTCTTGGAAAAAAATCCTTAAATAATGTATATTTCTTTAATTGAGTAAAGAAAAATAATGCTGGTGCAATCAAGCTTCCTGCAAGCAGCCACACCCAATATTCTCGAAACAAGCTGTCTGGACGTATAAAAAAAACATCAATAAATGCAATAAACGATAAAATCGATAAACCAGAAATCATGAATAATGCTACTTTAGAAACCGTAGCAACAACTTTTTTTCGAGACGCATCTTTTCCATAAAAATTAGCCCGAAGCGTTGCGCCAACAACTCCGCCGAAACCCGCCAGATTATTGATCGTATTTGTGACCCATGCAGAAACAAACCACTCCCAGCGATTCATTTTCGGTTTTCCTTGCTCCTCAAGCACACTGACAACGACTAGATCATAAAGTAGCATCGGCAGTACTCCGATCATCCCAACTAAGATCATCCCTAGTAGACGAAACCGATTTTGCTGTCCCATCGTCTGAAACACATCTTGCCATGTCATTCCCTGTACGATATGAGTAACTTGGTTCGCAACAAAAATCAAAACCGAACCAAGAAAAATCAATTTCAATAATAAACTATGCTCCTTCATCCAATGAAGTAGCTGATTGAATCTCCTTTTCATTGATTCACCGCCTTTCTAAATAAGTGTCCACAAAAAGTTTTCTTTTATATGTTAGCGCATAACCGTTTATTTTTCCACTTTCGTTCTAAAATCTCATGATTTTCTACAAAAAAAGAGTAGGTAACAGCTTTTACTCATAAAAAAGAGGCTTCACAAAAATTGGCATACCAATTTTTGTGAAGCCTCTCTTAGCCTTAATTATTATTTATTTTGCTGTTTTATATTCAGCACCGATCTTGTCTGCAACAATGATTGCTGCCTTTACTTGTTCAACAGAAATCGGAAATGGCATCGAATGAATGGATTCTTCTGGAATACATGATTTTTCTGCCACCTCTGTCAATTCAGCATCTGTAATTTCTTTTACACCTAAATCTGCTAAACAAACAGGCAAACCAATAGATAAGGCGAAGTCCAACACTTCATATAATTCTGCTTTTGGTGCGTTTTCCAATACTAACTGACAAATCGTGCTAAATGCAACTTTTTCCCCATGTGTGGCACCATGAGCATCATGCAAAATCGTCAAACCATCATGAATTGCATGGATTGCTGCTAATCCAGCACTTTCAAAGCCTAAACCTGAAAGTAAGATATTCGCTTCAATAATGTTTTCCAATGCTGGAGTCACCACGTTATTGTCTGATGCTTCTTTGGCTTTCAACCCATCTTCTAAAATCGTTTCATAGCATAATTTTGCTAAAGCCAACGCAGTATTTGTTCCTTTAGCAGGCGGACAAACCCCTTCACGAGCGCCGCACGGCAAACCTGCATTGACATTGGAATAAGAATTATGTGTTGCTCTTGCTTCAAAATAAGTAGATAACGCATCTCCCATACCAGAAACCAAGAAACGTGTCGGTGCATTTGCGATCACCACTGTATCGATCAAGACCACACTTGGACTTTGAACAAAATAAGCATAATCATCAAATTGTCCATCTTCTGTATAAAGAACAGCAGAGTGACTTGTTGGTGCGTCTGTTGCAACGATTGTCGGAACAATGATCAAATTGTGGCCTTCAGCCACACATTTTGCCGTATCGATCGCCTTACCGCCACCCAAGCCGATCACACAGTCACACTCATTTTCGGCAGCTACTTTTTGTAAACGAGCAACCTCCACTCGTGAAGCTTCACCATGGAAATTACTTTCTACAAAAGATACATTGAATGTTTCCGCTGTTTTATCCAGCTTATCTTTGACTCGTTTCACATCTTCTGGATGAGCGATCAATAACGCTTTTTTACCGAATGTTGTAACAAAATATCCTAAATTCAACAACTCATCTTCACCTTGAACATACTTTGTGGGGCTAATAAATGCTTTTCTCATGATTCTAAAACTCCTATCCTCAACTTATTTTATTTTTAAGGGCACTAACTGCTCCTCAATAGCCTCTAGCGGTGTATCTACTTGTAATAAAGCGGCAGCTGTATACGCACTTTCCACCAAAGCAGTATCAAATAACAATACTTCTTTTTCTGTCATGTCGATGGCCATCTCCAAATTCATTTTGGCACTGCCCAAATCGTAAAAAGCTAAGAGCTGCTGTGCTGGATTTTCTTCAAACGCTGCCATGATCCTTTCAAAGGATGTTCCTACTTCTCCCTGATCTAAGCCAGCTGCCACAGTGATCGGAACGTCTTTAGCGACTTCTTTGATCAAACGGTCCACACCTTCTCCAATTTCCTTTACATGTGAAACAATCACGATACCACTAGTCATTAAAAACACCTGCTTCCATTAATGATTCAAAGAAATAAAGACTCGACATCGCGCCTGGATCAATATGACCGACAGAACGCTCCCCTACATAAGAAGCACGTCCTTTTGTTGCTACGATATCTTTGGTTTTATCTACAGCTGACTGTAAATCTTCCAATGTTACATTTCCTGATCGTACAGCTTCGATCGCAGGCGCCCATAAATCAAGCATTGTTTTTTCACCAGGTTGGCTATTGCCGCGTTTTTCGATCCCAGCTAAACCTGCTTCTAAAATAGGCAGTGCTTCAGAAGTTGTTGCAGAAGCTTTTGCCATCTCCATCATAGCCGTTCCATAGAGCGGACCAGAAGCTCCTCCGACTTTACTGATCAACGCCATTGCAGTCAATTTGAATACATCTTGGATCGTTTCAGGAGCTTTACTTTGAAGACTCTCACTGACAGCTTCCATTCCCCGCGACATATTATTCCCATGATCTCCATCACCGATAGGCGTATCAAGCTCACTCAAATAGTCTTTATTTTTATCGATTTTGTCTTTAAATAGCTGTAAAGCTGTCTTTAAATTTTCAACTGTAAACATAGAATGACCTCCTTGATTTATAAGTAATAACGTTTCGCTTCACTACATCTTGTACTGTTCTACATCACCAAGCAACTGTATCTACTTCTTCTTTCAAAGCTTCGATCCATTCATCTTCAACTTTCAATAACGTAACAGAAAGTCCCGCCATTTCTAATGAAGTCATATAGTTTCCAACTTTTGAAAAGGCAACTTCAACGCCATCTGTCTCTAATAAACGCATTGCATCAGCATAAAAAATGTATTGCTCCATCAATGGTGTACTACCTAATCCATTCACTAGAATTGCAAAACGATCGCCTGCTTTCCAGCCAAAAGCTGTTTTCAGTTTAGAAATCAATTCTTGTGCCATTTCTTTCGAGGGTTTGATTTTTTCACGTTTATAACCGGGTTCACCATGGATACCTACACCAAATTCGATCTCATCATCAGCTAAAACAAAGCCTGGTTTTCCTACTTCCGGTACAGTTGCACCTGTTAATGCCACACCGATCGTTTTTAAATTTTCGACAACTTTTTCACCAAGTGTTACTAGTTCTTCTACGGAAGCGCCGTTACGGGCTGCCGCACCCAATATTTTATGCACCAAAATCGTTCCGGCTACCCCGCGTTTGCCCTGTGTATACGTACTGTCTTCTACTGCGATATCATCATCTACAACGACTGTACCGACCTTGATCCCTTCCATTTCTGCCAAATCTTTTGCCATATCGAAATTCATGATGTCACCAGAATAATTTTTTACGACCATTACAACTCCTTGCCCTTGGTCGATTGCCTTGATTCCTTCAAAAATTTGATCTGGTGTGGGTGAAGTAAATACTTGTCCGCATACCGCTGCCTGCAGCATTCCAGAACCAACAAATCCAGCATGAGCTGGCTCATGACCACTCCCACCGCCGCTGATCAATGCAACCTGCTTTTGAATTTCCTTTTGCTTCAAAACAAATGTGTCTGGTACTTGCTGAATATTCTCTTGATGTGCACGAACAAAGCCTTGTACCATTTCTGGAACGACGTTTTGTGCTTGATTGATGATTTTCTTCATAGTATGTTCCTCCTATTTTGTTGATTCTAACGAAACTAGTAACCGACATCCACTTTTTGTATACGTTTACAATACTCGCATATCCAAAAACTTGCAACGGACAATACACAAAATGTGTCCGCTTTCATTTTATTCTTTATCAATTTGATAGTTTTCAATGCAGACTCAGCGTATAATAGAAACAGACTATATCAATAAAGGAGCGACTGCTCATGAAACAACTGATCAACACCAGCGGGCAAATAAGACAGCAATTACTCGCGGGATTAACATATACTTATAATGACAAGCTAAATTGGCAGCCGGAAACTGGCATCATCACCAAAAAAATCATCAATGAACAAAAAGTTGTATTGATCAGCGGTGGTGGCTGCGGACATGAGCCAGCTCATGTCGGCTATATTGGCGATAACATGTTGGATTGTGCCGTTATGGGACCAATTTTTGAGCCTCCAAGCAGTTCAGAAATCCTTCAAGCAATTGAGCAGACGTATAATGGACGCGGAACGTTATTGATCATCAAGAATTTTGAAAAAGATGTAAAATGCTTCCTTGAAGCGGAACAGCTGGCAAAAGAAAAAGGATTGCATATTTCTCATGTCATTGTAGATGACGATTGTTCCATCGAAAGCGGGACCTTTGAAAAAAGGCGTCGGGGAGTGGCTGGTACTGTTTTTGTCCATAAGATCCTAGGAGCGGCTGCAGCAGAAGGGAAAACACTTGGTGAGCTGCAAACACTAGGAGAAACATTGATTCCTTTGATCAAAACACTTGGTGTGGCTTTTTCACCGGCTTCACCGATCGGGATCATCCCGCAACAATATACATTAGCGGAGGACGAAATGTACTTTGGTATCGGTATCCACGGAGAGCCAGGCTATCGCATCGAAAAAATGCAGTCCTCGGAGCGGATCGCAATAGAACTCGTCAATAAGTTAACGCAGCAATATACAAAAAGTGAATTGAAAAATACCGCTGTTTTAGTTAACGGACTAGGCGGCACGCCACTACTTGAACTGGGCATCTTCATGAACGATGTCCAGCAATTATTAGAAATCGAAGACATTCCTGTGACCTATAAGCAAATAGGTAACTTTTTGACTGCGTATAATACAAATGGTCTGTCGCTCACACTTCTGAACCTAAAAGATGATCAGTGGCTAAATTACTTAAAATTGCCGACAGATGCTTTTGGCTGGAAATAAAGAAAGAGAGCGAAACAAAACTAAAAGTCAGTTTTGTTTCGCTTCCTAAATCTGAATAAACGGCGAGAAAAAAGTAGCTACTACGCTGCACTTCGATCACATCAGCTAAAGCATACAGTTTCACTATTGTTCAAAGAACTAAGCAAAGCTAGCAAATCCCCCGTACTAAAGCACTAAGAGTTGAACACTTCTACTCTAACCACTATTCTTTTTCATCAAAGCCCATCAAAAATGCGATCCTCATTTGCTTCGCAAATTGTTCCGAACTAACTGGACAGCCTCCAATGAGCCATTTTGTCGTCATCGAAACAAAAGCTGTCGCATAAAAGTCTTCTAAAAACAATTGTTCCTGATGCGCTCTCTCTTTTTCAGTACCAGCTTTAACGATCAGAACTTGTCTGATCAGTGATTTCAAATGCTGTGTATAGTATTCCTGAAACGAATTTTGCCCATCAAACTGCAAAATTTTTCTATAAAACAATTGATTTTCTTCAAAATAGACAAACAGATTTTCTAGGATGGTCTGCCAGCCTTCATAAGCCAAATTATCTTCGATTTTTTCAATTGCTTCTTGTTGAAAAATCCAGTCTGCCAATTCATATTTATCTTGAAAATGATCATAAAATGTTTGCCGTCTCATCTTACTTTCCTGCATGATTTTCGCAATCGTGACTTTTTCAAATCCGATTTCTCCAACCAGCTTTTTAAAGACCTTAGCAATTTTCTTCTTTGTAATCAATGATCCTGTCATCTATCTGCACCTTTAATCACTTTAGTGTTTTCATTGTACCAGTAATTTGCGATTTATAACATCTATGTACTAAAAAAGCTGAGGATCACTCCCCAGCTCAAGGTTCTTATAAATTTTGTTTTTCTAATGTTCTTAATGAAATATAGCCAAAGACCACAATTGAAATGACCATTAAAAGTAATTGAAGGATATAACTTCCAGTCACACTAAAATTAAAAGCAAAGCCGATCGAGCTCAATAGCCCTGTAACAAAAGTGTTAATTATGTTGAATCCGATGAATAATAGGAACGATAGGTTCTTTCCTTTCATGATGATACAAGCTGTCGCAATGATCATCAGCATATTCAAGTAGCTCAACAAGCCAGAAAAAATCAATTTCCCTAAGTTTAGATCGGTATAATAAAACATTGAATTGATTCCTTCAACAAAGCTATCCCAGCCATCCAGCTGAACGATTTTTACTAAAAATAGAATCATCGGAATCAATGCGATCAGTATCATCAATGCAATCGTACAAACAAAAATCGCACCAATTTTTGCAAAGAATAATTTTCTTCTATTTACGCCAGAAGCGACCATCATCGCCATGACATTGTTCTTATAATCCATTGAAATCATATGGAATGGATAAACGTAAGCAAAAATGACATTTCCCAGAATAACAATAAAGCCGACAACTCCCATTGTTGCAAGCAAAGTTGCCGCAGCACCAGATTCATAGTAATAATCTGTGAAGACCGACGTAGCACTCAATGCAAATAAGGTCAAAATAATGTTCAACACCCCGATCACTCCAGCTGTGATCAAAAAGCTTTTATCCCGTAAAAATTTAAATAACTCCATTTTAAAAATCAGTTTCCCAGTCATGTTCACCCCTCCTAATTCAATTTCTCATCTAAAATTTTCACTTTAGATAATTCAGAAATTTCAATCGATTCCTCTGCTAAACGCTGCTTGATCTCAGCCCAACGTTCATCAGAAATGTCCAGTTTCACGCCGCCCTCTTCGTCTACTTGATAATAATAATTCGCTTCATCCAAGAACTCTTTCAGACGATCATTATTTGTTGTGTCGACACGGCGAATTTGTTTTTCTTTTTCAGCATTGATATCGATCGTTTCAGCGATACGACCGCGATCGATCACGTAAACAATATCACATAATGCTTCCAAATCATTCTGAACATGACTGGAAATAACTAGGGTCAACCCTTGTTCTGTCAACTGTTTCAAATATTTCTTAAACCATTTTACTGTATCGATATCTAATCCGCGGAAAGGCTCATCTAAAATCAAGACTTCCGGTGTATGCATCAACGCAATCAATAAAATCAGTTTTTTCTGCATGCCATACGAATAACTTTTTACCTTTTGATCTAATACAGCAAATAAATCCAGCTCTCTAGCTAAATCCTTTGCTTTTTCCTGATCAAAACTTCCGCGCAAGCCAGAAAAATACTCAATATTGAACCAACCTGTACGATTCGTATAAACAGACATTCCGTCTAATACGATCCCAACATTCAGTAATACTTCATTGTGCTGTTTAACAGACGTTTCATCGATCAAAATATTGCCTTGATAATTCGAGATGATATTTGTCATACATTTAAACAATGTCGTTTTACCTGCACCATTATGACCAACTAAGCCATAAGAAGTACCCTTTTCAAAGTCTAATGAACGGATATTCAATACTTCTACACGACCATAGCGCATAACTAGATCTCTTACTTTAATTTCCATAGTAAACTCCTTTTATTTTTTGTTTTCCCTTTTTTTCAATTTCAATCCCCTAATAATAGAAAAAAATGAACAATATTAGTGTATCATGTTTTTTATTCTAGAGGGAGATTATTTAAAAAGGAGACCATTTTCATCATGATCCCTTTACTTTTTCTTACGTTTTCTCAAAATATCGACTGCCAAAAATAAAATCGCAAACAGCGCGATCCCATAGCCGATCATGCCCAAAATAGAAACGAAATTACTCGTAACACTTTGGTTGAACTCAACCAGCATGGATGACCCTATGATCAGTGCCGCTAAAATCAACCCAATAACTAAGCGATTGATCATCCCTTCAATTCTATCCAATAATTCATTTTGTTTCTTGAGTTCCAAATTGATTTTTGTTTTTCCTTTAGCAAAATCATCTAGTACATCTAATGTTCTCGACGGGATTTTCGGAGCAGCTTTAGCTGAATAAAGCAGATCTAATCCTGCTCGCTTCAATTCAAATGACCAATCGATTTTTTCAGTAAAATATTTTTTGGCAAACGGCGTTGCGATTTCTACTAATGAAATTTCAGGATCCAGCTCGCGAATCATTCCTTCAAAAGTTGCCACTGCTTTGACTAGCATGGTTACTTCCTGTGGGACCTGTAAATTATTTTGATGACAGATCGCTATGATTTGAAAAAACAACGTTTGTAAATTGATATCGCCAATACTAACACCATAATTATCCTCTAAAAGTGGTGTTAATTGTTCGAAAAATACTTCTTCATCCATCGGTCCGACTTGTTTACATAATCGCAAAATTGCCTGACCGATTACCTTAGCGTTATTTCCATATAAGCTATCCATCACTGCAGTCAATTTATGGATCATCTCTTTATCCAGTCTGCCCATCATGCCAAAATCCAAGAAGACTAGACGATACGGAGGTAACTCTTGGTCTTTTGTATACTCAAACATAAACTGATTAGAACCAAGCTTTTTTTCAAGATGCTGATTCTTCACTTGTGCAAACTCTTTCTTTCCTTCTTCTGAGAATGGGAGCATCTGAACAAAAATATTGCCTGGATGAGGATCTGCATGGAAAAAACCATCCTCAAAAACTTGCTTCACAAAATTTTTGACCAGCGTATCACCAAAATACTTTTTCATTTTTTGATGCTCTTGCTGCTGCTCATCAGTCTCATTTACTTCATCCTTCACAAAACGTTTGATACTCTTTCCTTCCATAAACTCCATCACCAAAACTTTTGATGTAGAGTACTCCTCATAAATCAACGGTGAACGAACAATCTGCCAACCGTTGTTCTTTTCATAAAATTCTTTCCCATTTGCTGCTTCTTTTAATGAATCCAACTCATTTTCAAGAGATGTTTTGATTTCTAGAAAGATTTCTTTTGGATCGACTACACTAGCTTCTGGGATGTATTTGATCAACGGCAGTGCCTTTTCAAATAAAGATAAATCCAATGTAATCGCTTCTTTGATTCCTGGGTGCTGTACTTTCACTGCTACGATTCGACCATCAGGCAACATGGCCTTATGGGTTTGTCCCATAGATGCTGAGGCAAACGGCTGCTCTTCAAATTTAGTAAAAATATCGGTCAGGGGTAATCCTGTCTCAGCTTCAATAACTTCTTTTACCAAAGAAAAATCATCTGTTTTAACATTATCTTGTAATTTTTTCAGCTCATCAATATATGCGGGTGTAAGAATATCCGTCCGTACAGATAGCATTTGTCCGATTTTAATAAATGTTGGTCCTAAAGCTTCCAATGCTTCTCTAACTTTTTCAGGCTTCTCTTGTTTTGATAAATTTCCCAGTACATTATAAGCTAAAAAAACCTGCATGATTTCTTTAAAACGCGCACTTTTACTTTTATCCTTTTGTGTGTGAGCAGCTTTCGATACTGTTGAAGATTCTGTCATCGTCCTCTCCCCCTTTTCTTAATAGTAATCGTTATAAGAAATTAGAGCAACTCGAAACATAGACCAAGAGGGAGGTTGGGATAAAAGTCGAGCAGGTTCGAGCAATTATCTATTATGGTTAAAAATGCGGGACAAAACCTAAAGATCAGTTTTGTCCCGCACTCTATTTCCTACGATTAGTCAAGAGAAAAATAAAGAAATAATCAAAGATATTTTAATCGTTTGTAGACGAAGGGAATATTTTAGAAAAAAGTTCACGATAAATAACCCTGATGAGTATGTTTTTTTTCCAGCAGGGTGCTATAATTAATATATAAGACTTGGTCTTATTGGTCCATAGAGACCGTGTGCGCATAGTCGTACCTTGTCTCATTCTTGATCATGGAATAGAGACACTTTAGTAGTTTGTTCATGCAGGCTACGGTCGCAACCTTATCCTTTTTGGATAAAGGTTGCGTTTTTAATTTATAATAGTAATCCACGATATGATTAGGCGCGGCAGCTTGCTGGCGAATCATATTTTTCACGGTAAAATAAAGGAGCTTTCGAGCCTTGGGGTTGCCACGTTTATTGATATGGTCTTGGGCTAGGTATTTACCAGATTGATACCTACGGGTATCTATCCCAACAAACGCATTCACTTTCTTATGATTTTCAAATCGGCGAATATCGCCAATTTCACCAATAATTAATGCGGCAGATACTTCACCAATCCCCGGAACACTTCGGTAAAGATCAAATTCTGGTAAGGGTCTTGTTTGTTCGATCAGTTGCTTAGACACCGTTTCTTTTGAGTGAAGAAGTTCTTTTAATTGGCGGGCGTAATAACGAACTTTCTGTACTTGAATGCTCGTTTTCGTCGTCGCTGGATAGGAAGTAGAAGCCAATGAAAGGAGCTGTTGCGCTTTTTCTAAGGCTTTTTTATCCGAAAGACGTTTGTCTGTGCTCTTTTTCAAAATATTTTTTATTTGAGTTTGACTAAATCCCGCTAAGCATTCTGGATGAGGGAACAGCTCGATAAGATTCAATGATAATTTTGACAATCGATTCGAAAAAAGGCGTTCCAATTCCGGAAAACTAAGTTGAAGAGCCGTGTGTAAGTACATTCTTAGTCGCTTGATTTCTGCTTCTATCTCTTGATAAAAGCGAGCTAAATCATGGGATTCTTCATAAATATCAGGTTGGAGTTTCTTAATTTTCCGCTCATACTGGCAGTGAGTTTGTGCTAGTCGATGTGCGTCTTGTTTATCCGTTTTAAGCACACGAAGACCGCTATCCAGCTGTTTTTTTGCTTCCAAAGGATTCAATAGACAATAAAGTAAGTGATTATTTTGACAAAAGGTTTCAATCACTCTTGAGTAAATACCGGTCGATTCAAATACGATACTAGGCAGTTCGGGTAACTGTTGAATTTCTTGAAGCAAATAATCAAAGCCAAATTTGGTATGAGTAATCTCTCCCTCGGAGAGACAACGCTCATCTTCGTAAAGCACGTGATAACTTTTCCCCATCGAAACATCTAATGCAAGTACATATGTCATACGTTCATCTTCTTTCTTTTTTTTTGAAAGGTACTTCACTGTTTCATTTCATGTCTAATTTCCTTAACACGAGCTCGAAGCCCCAACATACTTAAAACAGATTTTAAAATGACAGTGAAGGAGACCGTTTTTTTGTAGGGACTCGAAGTCCAAGAGAGCATGGTCGATCTTCCTTTCACTCTTTACTATAGACCTAAAAAAGGAAATAGAGGGTAAAGTCATCCGTCGGTGACTTTACCCTCTAATCTTAGTATGTTTTTTTCATTTTACATGCTCTCTTGTCTTGCAATATACGTCTCTAAATATTCACTTAAAAGCTTATAGCCTTCCATTTTTTGTTCAACTTCTTTGGGACAATAGATCCATTTACCCATGACTTTTCGTTTTCTAGATAGAACTTCGACCTCTTCTAAAAAATCAGCCAAGTCATCGACCAGTTGCTGGCAGCTCAGTTCATTGCCGAGTAAAATATCCTTCTTCTCTTTTTCATAGACTGTTCCCCATAAATATGGCAACACTTCGATTTGACGAATATTTGCGTAAAAATCATCTTTCGCCATCATCCCCTTATGCCCTACACTTCGACCTTTTTGGAAATAGGTATGAATATCCCATTCTAGTTTTTTCAACCGACGTAGAGAAGGTCCTTGTTGATCCTGATAATTCTCTTTACTTTGTTCGTAGCCTTCTGCGACTGTCCAAGATCTGCTAGATTCTGAGATCGGATGCTTTTCAGACACACGATCCAGCATTTCCTCAATTGCCAGTGTGACTGTTGGGCGCTCTTCGATCATATCGGTTGTCGGTCTTGGTCTACTTGCTTGTAAGAAAGACTCTTTTGTTGGAAAGCCTCTATTAGCAGTTGAACTATTTGACGCTTTCGGTGGAGCTGGTGGACCAACGAACGTATTATTGGTGCTTGTGTCGACCGGCTTTGACGGTACTTCTACTTTTACTGGCGCCTTTTCAATCACAGGTGGAGCTTGGCGGATTTTTTGCTCTAATTCTGCGATTTTCTGATGCGCCTTGATCAATTGAACGTCTACTTTTCCAACCGTTTGAGTCAATCGTTTGATTTCAGTGGCATTTGATTTTAATTGTTCCTGATCCTTTTGATGCTGTTCCGCCATTTTTTTAGCATGATCACTTTTCGTTAGTTTAGCATGAGGAATCTTTCTTTTCTCTTTACTTACATTGACTAGCTCAGATTCGACCGCTTGAAGTTTCGCAGTCAACTGCTCGATCACTTGATTCAATTTGATTGTTTCAGAAGCAGTTTCTTGTATTTGACCATGATCTTTTTCGATCCTTGCCAAAGCTTCAGAATCTGGCTTAGCATTCAAAACATTTGACTCCATCGTACTCAACTTATCATCTATTTTTTGGAGCTGATGGGCAATAGCTGTCACTTCGTTACTAGTTGATGCAACTTTTTCTGCTAACTGATTTCGTTCATGATCCACTTTTTTTGCTGTAGAAAAACTTAATTTTGGATGTTTCTTTTGTTTTTCCAATGACTGATCGATTTTCGATATTTTTTGATCCGAGTCATTTAACCTTTGTCCTAATAAATCGATTCGTTTGAGCGCCTCTTCTAAACGTTCTTCGACCGTTGGACCGGACTCACCTTCAGATGAACCAAACATGATTTTAAATTTCGGCGGTGTTTTAGGTTTAGGCAAAGATTCTAGCTTTTGATTTACCTCTGTTTTGAATACTGAAAATTCATCTACTAACTTAGTCAGTGTCTGCTCCAAGCTCTTTATTTGTTGCGCGTTAGCAGCTTCCTGTGCTTCTTTGGCAGCTACTTTACTTTGGATGACCTTTACGACAGGAGGTGTTTTCTTATTTTTGACTTCCTGCACTTCTTTGTATATATCATTTAGATTATCGCTAAATTGATTCATCATTTCTGTCAAAAGTAGTACTTCACTGTTGGTTTCCTGCAGTCCTTTGACCATTTCTAACGGTACCGCTTCAGAAAATGCTGTTGTATGCTCTAGGCTTAGTTCTGGTACTTCTAAACCGCTGATCCATGTCCGCAGATCACTTATTTGCAGCTTGCTCAGTGGATGTGCTAGAGCTAAAAGCAACGTGATATAGACAGCTTTTTGTGTTACTCGAACATATAGATTTTTAACTACACTATCTTCAAATTCATGATTGAATTGTTCTGGTAAATCCGTCAAAAGTGCTTCAAATTGCTCTGGCTGATCATAATCCTCCGATAGCTCAAACTTTCTTAATAAATAAACAGAGTACTGGCTTAAAACATCATCTGAATAAAGCTCTTCCCCAAGTCTACTTTCTTCTATTTCTTTTCGGAAAAAAACTTTTTTATTTCCCGTTGTTTTATTTGTCTGGATTCCTTTTTCCATATGTACTAACGGCTCCTTTTTTTGCTAATTCCTTACTTCATAATGAACATTCCTTTTTATAACCAGTGAAGGTTCGGAACAGAATTTTGAATTTGCAACGATCAATCATCTACTTGTTTTCTTTTAATATCCTAAACTGACATGCTGATAATTGCTGAAAACGTTGTAGTCGTTATTGATATTTTCGTCTTACTCCTACCATTTTTCTAATTCTATGTTTAATACGTCCTTTTTTACACAATCATTTCTAATTTTACCTTAAAATACACCTGTTTTGTTTTCATAAAATGTTTAATACATCTAAAAAAATGAGAATATACTTTTTTTATAACAAAAATAGAGAGTGAAACAAAACTAAAAATCCGTTTTGTTTCACTCTCTGAATCCGAATAAACGACGAGACAAAAGTATCTCCTTTGGAAATAAGTACTTTTATCTCAAACCCCTATCAATTCTACAATTTATTCATTCTTTGTATTTATTTTCAATGCGGCGATCAGGAATGATCCACATAATCAAGCTACTAATATTTAAAACCAAGACAAAGTATGGATGAATCAACCAGCCAAGAGCCAATCCTAAGAGATTTAAAAAAATCGTGATGTACGATTTATTATAGCGCTGGAACAGCTCTCTTAAAGTAGATTCTTTACCGTTTGCTCGTATCAATTCTTTCGTCAATATCAAATAGGCACAATTGGCGATCAACGTCACAATGCCATAGGTCAATTGTGGGACTAAGCTGTCAATGAAATCACCGACCCAGGCTGTTGCAAAAGGCACCAATGTTAATGTAAAAATGAAAAAGTTATTTGCCCACAGCACTCTGCCATTGATTTTATGAACTAGTTGAAACATATGATGATGATTATTCCAATAAATCGCCAGCATCACAAAACTGACAACATAGATAAAAAGCTTCTTCTCGATCCCAACCAATCCAGCTAAAGTATCTGTTGTTGGCTGGTGTAACTCTAATACTAAGATCGTCATGACGATAGCGATCACTGCATCTGTAAATGCTTCAAGCCTCGATTTTGACATGTATTCCACTCCTTGTATCGTACATCCTTTTAGACAAATGCTATGCGTTCACCCGCCTTGCGCCTGAGAGAAAATCAGACCCAAGATGGATTCCTTCTCTTGAGATTCTTGCTATACTTTATTCATAGAGAACGAGAGAAAAAAATGGAGGTTTTACTAATGAGACAACAATCAATGATAATGAATATTTTAATGGTCATCGGATTATTTTTCGTAGGGAGTTTTATTTTAAGTATTGTACTAGGAATTGTCGGAAGCTTATTATGGTTTGCAATCAAGATCATGATTCCCCTAGCAATCGCTGTGTGGCTAGTCCGCATGATCTCAGGTCCTTCAAATAACCGCCGTAGATACTATTGATCCTATTTTTTTAAAAATCGAAGAGCGGGACAAAACTAAAAAATTAGTTTTATCTCCTCTTCTTCCCCATAAATCGACAGGAACAGAAGCATCTTTCTCCTAAGGAGGTGCTTTTGCTCCTGCTTTTTATTTTACATACATTTTTTCCCGATACATCTGCAACTGTACTTGTTTGATCTGTTCAATTGCCTGAACAGCATAATCAACCCCACTATGATAGTCTTTATGGACTTGTTTTGAGACAGTCAATAAATTCGTTTCATGGTCGCTTCCGCCATCTGCTACAAACACTAGATGATGAATTTCCATCTGTTGATTGCTAGCAGGTATCCTAACACCCAACCGATTCGTTACAGCGAGATCTTCTCCAGTCACTCGACAATAAAAGCGATCTCGGCTTGCAATTCTATAAGGGAGTGTTGAAATTCCCCGCTTGAAGAAGGTTGCTTTTCCATAATTCCGACTACATCGATCTGAGCAAAAAGAGGTACGCCGCCCTTCTAATGCTTGAGCGCACCACTTACATCTTGTTTTATCTTCTCTGAAATCAATTGTTTCAAATCCAAGTGTTTCACCAAATGCTTTTTCGTATTCATACAGACTTAACCAACGTCTTGTATAGGTGTTACTTTTTTCTTCCAAACGCAGTTGACTACCTTTAGCCTTATAAATGTACTTGTCCGGAATCTCCTCTACCAGCTGCTTGATTTCTTCTTTTCTTTTAACGGAAAATCCAGCATAATCATTCTTCGGCAATTCTCCTACACCGAATTGCCCGATCGTCTGACATTTAAAGCAAATATAAAATTGACCAGCTTCATCCTTTTCTTCTGAAAAAAGCAATTCTACTTTTCTAGAACATTTGGGACAATACGCCTGCGGAAGTTTAAATCGCTGATACACCATGCTATTCTCAATTCCTTTTTGTTTTTCCCCATTATAACCTATTTTCTATAAAAAGAGAGTCTGGATCAAAACTAGAAAATAATTTTGTCCCAGACTTTACTTCTTAATAAATATTGGTAAAAAAAATCAGGTTCTTCACGAATTTTGCAACAGATGTCACTTTAATTACTCGAACCTAAACGACTTTTGTCTCAGCTTCTACTATCTAAATGCATAGACAATATGAGTGATTCCATAAAGCATAAAATAAAAACCGACTAAAAAGCTCAATGTAAGTGCAGAGGTTAACGGATCCATCAATAGCATAAATCCTAAAATGATCCCTAATACATTAATGATCAGCGTAAACCAGAAATAACCTGTGCTCACAGATTTTGCCAAATCTAATGCAAACAAACCAAAAACTGAATCAGCAATAAACCAAATCGCAAAAACAAATGGTAACACTGCTATCCCAATATTCAAATTGAAGAATAAGTAAATACCGATTATAATATCGATCACACCTAAAATGATTGGTCCGTACGCTTTATATCCGGTCAATTCTTTTAGTCTGTTACGAACAAAAATCTCGAAAATCCCTTTGATGATCGCAAAAAATGCAAAAACCATTACGATTGCAATCAAATTTCCTGCTGGATCTTGAAAAGATATCAACGCAGTCAAAACAAAGAGGATACCCAAAACCAATGATCCCCAATCAATGCCATTTCTTCTTGTTTCATTCATTACGTTCCACTTCCTCATTTGTTATTTTATTTTACAATTTTATGGTACTCCTAAGAAATATATTCGTCAAAAGATAACCCCTGTAATATTTTTAAAAAAAAACGGGTCAAGAAGTTTTTTTTGAATATTTGTTAAGATCACTTTTATTATAAAGAATTTTGTATTTAAATCTTACTCCGGTTACTACTAAAACGAGCCTATCCATACCATGATAAGAACACCATTCTCTTTACTTCAAGCGATAATCAAAAATAAAAACTCGCTATATTGCTTTACAACATAGTGAGATTTTTGGTATATTGTATTGCAAGATACATGTAAAAGGAGGAAATCATTTGGACACTAGTCAAATGCTCAAAGGATTACTAGAAGGTTGCATACTGAAGATCATTCAAAAGAAAACCGTTTATGGCTATGAAATGCTTACTTTATTGTCCGATTATGGTCTAACGATGGTCAGTGAAGGCAGCATCTATCCTATTTTACTCAAACTGCAAAAGCAGCAACTTATCAATGGGGAAATGCGTCCATCATCTGAAGGGCCCAAAAGAAAATACTATTTCTTAACCCAAGCTGGTGAGGACTATTTACTAGAATTTGAAGAGCACTGGAAGCAATTATCTTCGGCCGTGAATAACATTATAGAACAAGAAAATGAGGGATAAACAATGACGACAAAAGAACTGATCAAGGAAAACAATCGATTGAGAAAACAACTAACAGACGAAAATAAAAAGTACTACGAAGACTTGCTCCTTTATATCCGCATCAATGGACACAAACAAGAGCAGGCAACGGAAGAAACACTTTTGGAAATTCTTCAGGATATTCTTGACGCACAAAAAAATGGGCGTTCTGCACAAGCTTTCTTCGGGAAAAATCCTAAAGAAATCAGTGATGAAATACTCACTGCCTTGCCGAATGAAACAAAGATCAGTACTGCTAGATCCATCAGTTTCGTGTTGATCTTACTACTGCAATATAACTTATTTTCAATCTTATTAGAGCCTGTCGTCACATTGAGCTTCTTTAAAACAGCATTGCCGCTCTTGTTGATTGTTTGTGTGATCATATTATTACTGGTATCACTCAAGCGCGGTAGATTTTCTAAAAAATCCGGCTGGACATTTGCTTTATTTGCTTTCATCTGCTGGCTAGGAACTTTGTTGATTCCTATTATTGATACCGCTATGGGCGGGATCGGCAAAACACTAGTGCTTTCTCATCAGACATTTGCGTTGATTTTACTAGTCCTTTCAGGCATCATTCTTTTAAGCACTTTTTTGAAAAAAGAGGGATGGATAGATGCACTGCCTACATTGATTCTGGCCGTCTTAGAAGGTATGGTTTTGATTGGTTTAGTTGATCCTGCTACTTTATCTGAGGGTAGTAGACTGCTTTTCTCTACAATGATTTTACTTATCGTTGTTGGCCTTCCGGTCCTTCAGATTTATAAAGATGAGTAAAAAAAGAGCCTGTAGCAAAACGTTTTTTTAGTTTTGTTATAGGCTCTAATTTCGAATAGACGGCGAGAAAAAAGCAGCTACTTCGTCACGCTTCGATCACATTAGCTAAAGCACTAAGAGTTGAAGGCTTCGAAAATAGACATTTTTTTCTCAGTTTCCTTTTTACTGATAAATGATCTTATCCATTATCTTTTTTCTTTTTCCCGATCGATTTAAATGCTCGCTTCATAACATCAAAGAAACCAAGCGATTGTACCATGTGATCCGGTGACACATAAGTCTGCATTTCACGTAGTGCTTTTTTCGGTTGCTTTGATGAAAAGGTAAAAGTGCCGTTTTGTTTTGTCTGAATCGCATACCGAGGAATCCATTTTCCTTTGAACATCACCGAAGCAATCACATAGTCGACTTCTTCCCAGGGAATTTGAATATATTTACGAGTATCACGAGCATTGTAAAATTCAAATCCCTTGTCTCCGATCATAATTTTTCCATAATCTGTCAATCCAGTAAAAGCAGTCGCATCTGTTATAAAATCAACTTTTGTATTCAGTGATTGAACCATCTTACCTACCTCGTTTCCTCTGTATCTTTTGTTACTCCATTATATGTTTTTTTTAAAGATTAAGCTATGTAAATGGTGCCTAGGGTAAAACGATGCATTCGTTTTATCCTAAGCACCAACGAAAATGTTTTTTTAGATTATAACAAGCCAATATAGTGGCCAGCTACGCCGACTACGAACAAACCAAGAATGATGATGATTGGAGAAACTTTTTTCTTCAATAACCACATACATAAGAATGTAAGTAACAATGCAGCCAAACCAGGAATCAATTGATCCAAGTTATCTTGAAGTGTTGTAACCTTATTAGCTGACAGAGCCATTCCACTATTTACTTGTTCAAATGCGCTCTTGATTCCTTCACCACCAGCAGGAAGTTTATCCCACTCGATATAGGCACCTTTATCTAACTTAACTGTAGAAACGATCGGCAGGAATTTGATCGATACCCACCGCTGTACTAAGGCTGCCAGAACGAACATCCCTAGGATCGAAGCACCTTTTGTCACGTCTTGTAATAATCCGCCTGAAAGGTCTTCTGTGATTTTTGAACCAGCTTTGTAGCCGAATTCTTGTGTATACCACATGAATGCCCAACGAATCAAGTTCCATGCAACGAAGAAAATGATCGGACCTAAGATACTACCACCCATTGCAAGTGATGCACCTAGAGCACCTAACATCGGACGAACAGTAAACCAGAAGACTGGATCACCAACACCGGCCAATGGTCCCATCATCCCAACTTTAACCCCTTGGATCGCTACATCATCAACAGGAGCGCCATTGGCACGTTCTTCTTCAAGAGCCAACGTTACACCAAGGATCGGTGAAGCAATATATGGGTGAGTGTTGAAGAATTCTAAGTGACGTTTCAACGCCGCTGAACGATCTTCTTTTGTTTTATATAATTTCTTGATCGCTGGGATCATTGAGAATGCCCAACCACCATTTTGCATACGCTCATAGTTCCAAGAACCCTGAATGAATGTAGAGCGCCATGCAACGGCTAAACGATCTTTTTTAGTTAATTCAATTTTTTCTGCCATTTCTCTTCTCCTCCTTCAGGATTAATAATCATTTAGAATATCGCCAAGCGGGTCACCAGTATTGCTTCCGCCGCCGCCATTTGAAGAACCGCCCATTTTAGAAAGGTTCAAGTAGATCAAGGCTAAAGCGACACCTAAAGCTCCTAATGCGATCAACGTTAATTGAGAAATCGCAGCTACGACAAAACCGATAACGAAGAATGGCCAAACTTCTTTTGTTGCCATCATGTTGATTACTAATGCATAACCTACGGCAACGACCATTCCACCACCGATAGCCATACCATCAGTCAACCATGCTGGCATTGATTCCAATGCACCTTGTACAGATTCTGCTGGAATGAATAAAAGTGCGCCTGCTGGAATCGCAATACGAACCCCTTGCATACATACTGCTAAAATATGCAATGCTTCGATTTGTCTAATGTTGCCTTTTTCTGCTGCTGAATCCATCATGTGAACGATCGGTACAGCTAATGTACGAACAATCATTGTTAAGAAAAGACCTGCTACTGCAAGTGGTACAGCGATAGCGATCGATGATGATACAGCATCTTTTACAGAAATACTTTGTGCGCCTAGTGCTTTAACTAAAATAATTGCTGATGCTACCGATGCTAATGCTGCATCCGGCGCTACGGCTGCTCCGATATTTGCCCATCCAAGCGCGATCATTTGTAATGTTCCGCCTAAGATGATCCCTGCTTCCAAATGACCAGTAACTAAACCGATCAACGTACATGCCACTAACGGTTGATGGAATTGAAATTCATCTAGAATCCCTTCCATACCAGCTAGAAAGGCAACAAAAATTACTAAAATAATTGATATAATAGACATGATAAGCCTCCTATTTTTCATTTAAGATTTGTGTTATTTTGCGTGTGCCTCAGCTAATTCGTGTTTTGCTTTTTTAAGGATTTCATCCATGTTTGCTTGAGAATCATTTGGCACTTTACGAACATCAAACTTGATGCCTTTTGCTTCTAATTTTTCAAACGCTTCAACATCTTCTTGTCCCATTGACAATACTTTGCTTACTACGACTTTCCCAACTGAGTGCGCCATTGAGCCAACATTGACTTCTTTGATATCTACGCCGCCGTCTACGACTTTGACCACATCTTCTGGATTTTCAAATAGTAATAATGCTTTTGTATTGCCAAAACGTGGATCTTTTGAAATCTCGATCATTTTACTGATTGGGATAACGTTTGCTTTAACCCCTGGAGGAGCTGCTTGTTCGATCAATTTTTTACGAAGATCGTCTTTCGATACTGCATCTGAAACAACGATGATTCGATTTGGCAACACTGATTTCGTCCAGGCAGTCGCAACTTGTCCATGTAGTAAACGAGAATCCACACGTGCTAAAACAAATTTGATTTTGCCATCGCCGACTACTGTTCCTTCAGGCAATGCGCCTTTCGGCTGTGCATCCTCAACTGCTGCTTTAGGTGCTTCAGCTGGCTCTAATTCTTCCGGTTTGATTCTCACGCCTTCTTTAGCTGTTTCAAGAATGTGTGCTGCAATTTCATGCGCAGAGTTCATTGAGAAACGAGAAGCATATGCCTCGATCAACATTGGTAAATTCAAGCCGCTAACGATCGCCCATTTGTCTTTATGCTCTTCAAAAAGACTGTTTGCCTGGTTAAACGGTGTTCCTCCCCATAGATCGACTAAAAATAATACTTCGTCTTCCTCATCAAACGTTGCAATTGCTTGAGTTAGCTTTGCTTTTAAATCATCTGGGCCTTCGCTAGGCATCAACACAACTGCTTGTACTTTTTCCTGTTCGCCAAAAATCATGGAACCGGATTGTAAAATGCCTTGAGCAAATTCGCCATGGCTAGCAAGAATAATTCCTACCATAATTTGATACCTCCTGTATTTTTTTCAATGACATCATCACTAAACTTCCTTTTAATAAACAACCATTAGAAAAGATATAAACTAAAAAATGCATGAAGTGATTGTTTATTTCATGTTTCAGCAGTGACTATGTTCCATATCCTTTAGTTATAAAAAACCTATCTCCTTTTCTTCTCTATATAACCACCTCTTTCAATGATTTTTGGACTCGTACCTACATTTGGCTTCTAGTCTGCTTCTATTTATCTATAGAATCTGAAAAATCAAACAAGCTGTTCCTTTTTCAGTAATTCCATCAAATTCACTTGGCTGTCAGCAACCACTTTGCGAATCTCTAATTCAATTCCCTGATCATGCAAATATTTGAACGCTGCAATGTCTTGCTCATCGACTGCAACTGCATTGGAAATCATTCGTTTACCGCTCGTGAAGCTCATACCACCGATATTCACTGAATCGAACACGACATTGCCCTTTACTACCCGCTGAACATCTTCTGGATTGGTGAACAGTAACATGACTTTCAATCCCTCAAACCGTTCATCGCCAAAGATCTCGATCATCTTTTCAACCGTAATGACATTGACTTTTACGCCTGGAGGAGCAGCCTGTACAAGTAACGCTTTTCTTAGTGTATCGTGTGCTACCGCATCACTGATGACTAAGATACGTTCTACATTGGTGCTTTTTGTCCAAACTGTAGCTACTTGCCCATGTATCAGGCGATCATCGATGCGTACTAAACGAATATCCATCATTCATTGTTCTCCTTCTTGCATTTTCGATTCTTTTCCACGAAATGTCTTTTTAAACAATCTTTAGTAATAAAATACTATGCTCTTTCATTTATTACCAAAATAACGACTAGCAAAAATCGATTATTTCCAAAAAATGTTTACTTGGCAATCATATATAACTACTCACTCTATATTAAGCAAGTTTCGTGCCAATTTTAGTGTATTGCCTAAAAAAACCAAAAACTAAGGATTTATTTAAGAAAATACACAAAGAGGATACACTAAAATAGTGTATCCTCTTTGTGTATTGAGTCTAGTGTATTTTTTTCGCCTTGCAGCTGATTTTGCTGTGTATTTTTGATCAATTGAATAATATAATAGATTTCTTCCAATGGTAATTCCAACTGAAAGGTTTGCTTTAGAAATAGTGCAGCTTTCGCTACTACTTCATAACTTGGTTCAGAGATAATATGATTCAATTCATCTTCAGTCAACGAAAGAGTTTCATGCTGCAGTACGCGCTCCAGCATTCCCGCTAGATGCATGATCAGATTCACATAGAATGTGTAATCCAGTTTCAAAGACAATTTCGTCCGAATGATATCAGCAAACTGCCATAGCGGATCGATCACTTTTTTGGGATTGATAAACGTAAAGCTTTCTTCCATATAATCTAGACAAGCTTGTCGTGCTGTCTGTTCATTCATTTCCTGTTGTTCCAAAGAGATTTCACTTTCCAGCAATAAACTCTCAATGATCGTTTCAGCCTCTCCAGAAAAAAAGTTTTCCATTGAAATAAACGGTGCAGAAATTTTAGGATCGATGATCCCCGTTGTCGCAATAACATGATATTTTTCCTGAATGATCACTAACTGCTCTCTCATATCCACAACGGATAAGGGCAATACTTCAAAATCCATTCCTAATTGCGGCGAAACTGCTGATTCGATCATTTCCTTCATTCGCTTAGCTGTTCCTTCACCTGAAGCACAAATAGCAATGATCACTCGTTTTTTCCATGATAGCGCCTGTTCATTTTTTCTTTCTTGCTGAATACCAGCGTACCCTTGGAAGTTTTTCAATGATTCATATAGTGTATCTAATTGTGTATCGATCAATGAAGTTTTTCTTGCTGTTTCTAAAACGATCGGTGTTGTCACCATATCGACCGTTCGAACATCGATTCCTGTCTGACGGGTTATTTCGTCCGAAAATGTTGCTAGAGACCCCATATCTACTAAAAGAATCACACCGCTATCTTCATTGACCTCTTTTACCACATTGATAATCTGACGCAATGCTTCTTTTGGCTGCATTTCAAGCGGCATATCCACTGCTCTTAAGTTATCGACATTCAACAATTGAGAGACCACTTGAACCATACTGGTTGCTGTGCTCTTTCCATGAGCTGCTACTACAATACCGATTCGTCCAGCATCTTTATTTTCTCGCAGTGAAATCAATAAGACTGCTAAATAGTAAGTTTCAAAATCCGGAATATTCATTTGGTAGCTATTTGCGATAATTCGCTTGATTTCCTGAGCTGTCTCAAATTCTAACGGATAATCCAGTACCATATTCCGAATGTTTTCATTCAACTGATGTTGTCGTTCTTCACCGTTTTGGATACGTTTTAAGAACGAGCTGATATGTAGACTCATCGCATAAATAAAGTTAGATTGGAAATTATAATTCAGCTTCTGCTGCGCAAAGGCATAGATTTCTTTTGTCACATCAATGATCCGTTGATCAACGATTTCTGCTAATTTATTTTCTGTATCAAACGTAAACCCATGATCTTTGTAAAAGGATTTTAAATGGACATTGATATCTGTCGTGATAAAGTTGTTGATGGCTTCTTGCTCAAGCCCATCTGCTTTCAATAATGCTGCTTTATCTCCAATGATTTCATACAGATTATACGGCAACTCATAAGAATCTGATTGAATCGTTACCAAAGGTTCATTCGGTGTCACGATCATTTGCGGTTCTAAATATTTTGATAACTCCGCTAACAAATCACGATTGCTTGCTAGTTGCATCATGCCTTCTTTGATACTGTCAGTCAGCTCGTCGATCGTGATCACTAACTCGTCTTGCTCAATATGATTCAAAAAACCTCTTGCAGTCACTAGCTGAACATTGGACTTCAACTGACCTACATTTCCGTAAGAGACACTACCGATCAAAGCTTTGACCACATCTTCTGATAAAGAAATCGTCCGATGAATTCGAGAAGCTTCCATCGAAATCATTACTCGAAGCAGATCGATCTTTTCCTTTGCCGGCCGATCAATAAAATTGGGTAGTTGAATAATGATCGGAATTCTGCGGACAAATGTATTCAACAAGGAAGAGGTAGGATTTTCAGTTGTAGCACAAATGATTCTGACATCTGCATGCCGATTTTTGACCGTCTCCCCTAGTCGTGAGTATATTCCATGATCCATGAAATAAAAGACCATTTCCTGTCCTTCCGGCGGCAAACGATGCACCTCGTCCAAAAATAAGATACCTCCATCTGCTTCATGGATGATTCCTTCTTTTGCTTTATTAGCTCCTGTAAATGCTCCTTCTGCATAACCAAATAAGTGTGACATCAATAATTCTGGGTTGTGCGCATAGTCTGCACAGTTAAAAACAACTAATTTCTTAGATGAGTCAATGACATGATTCAGTAAGGCGAATTGAAACATCGCATGAGCAAAGTAGGTTTTTCCAGATCCTGTTGGACCTGTGATCAAACAATTTAAGCCCTTTGGTGGATATAAAATAGCCGCTTTTGCCTGCTCTACAGGTGTTCTCATACTCCCTGTAGAACCAATCATCGCTTTGAAAATATCTTCACCGACAAACGTTTTAGTTGATTGCTGTTGTGCCACTGTTTCCTGTTCTTCCATCAAACTACGTTCACGATAGCTTTTCACAGGTTTAGACAGTGGCTGATATTTAAAAACAGCTTTATCTACATATTTAACTGGGCGTCCATCCGTTTTTTCCAATAACCCTTCTCTCACAAGCTGATTCAAATCTTTGCTGGCATTGGTTCTTTGTATATCTAGAGCATTTGAAACATCGCCTGTTGTCACACCGCTCCCTAAAGAAACATCATTTGGCATCAAATGTTCGGTCTGCTCTTTTACATATTGATAGATTCGATCGATCCGTTTCATTTTACACTCTCCTTTTTACACTCAAAGCCCCAAAACGATACACTAATTTTATGTGTATCATACAGTGTATCATAAAAAAAGTACACTAATAACCCTTTGAGTTGAATGTTCCACATGAAACACTGAAACTTTAGAAAATTTCTCCATTTGAATAAAAAGTACAGAGGATTTCTGAAAAAGTCTGAAATTCCTTGAAAAATCTAGGTTTCCTCGCTATAATGCAGAGAGGTTTAACTATTATATATGAAGCGAGGAAATCTATTGATTACTGTAAATGATGTAAGTTTGTTATTTTCTGACCGCAAACTTTTTGACGATGTAAATATTAAATTCACGCCTGGTAACTGTTATGGATTGATTGGTGCGAATGGCGCTGGAAAATCAACATTTTTAAAAATCTTATCTGGTGAAATCCAACCAACAACTGGAACGATCACATTGGGACCCGATGAACGTATGGCTACACTGAAACAAAACCACTTTGATTATGAAGATAATACTGTTTTAGAAACTGTTATCATGGGACATAAACGCCTTTATGAAGTGATGAAAGAAAAAGATGCGATCTATATGAAAGAAGATTTTTCTGATGAAGATGGAATCAAAGCTGCTGAACTTGAAGGTGAATTTGCTGAGCTTGATGGTTGGGAAGCTGAACCTGAAGCAGCTGTTTTACTTCAAGGATTAAACATTCCTGATCAACTTCATGACCAAAAAATGAGTGAACTGACTGCGGGTCAAAAAGTGAAAGTATTACTTGCTCAATCACTTTTTGGTAAACCTGATGTACTACTTTTAGATGAGCCGACAAATGGATTGGACACACGTTCGATCAGCTGGCTTGAAGAATTCTTGATCAACTTTGAAAACACCGTTATCGTTGTTTCCCATGACCGTCACTTCTTGAATAAAGTATGTACACACATGGCTGACCTTGATTTTGGAAAAATCAAATTATACGTTGGTAACTATGACTTTTGGTTGGAATCAAGCCAATTGGCAGCTAAGTTGCAAGCAAACGCAAATGCGAAAAAAGAAGAACAAATCAAAGAATTACAAGACTTTATCGCTCGTTTCAGCGCAAATGCATCAAAATCAAAACAAGCAACTTCTCGTAAAAAAATGTTGGATAAAATCACATTAGATGACATCCAGCCTTCTTCACGTCGTTACCCATTTGTTGGCTTCACACCTGAAAGAGAAATTGGTAATGATTTGCTGCATGTAGAAAATGTTTCTGTTACGATCGATGGCAAGAAGATTTTAGATAATATCTCATTTTCTTTAAGTAATGTTGATAAAGTAGCTTTCATTGCAGACAATGATATCGTCACAACGACACTTTTCAAAGTGATCATGGGTGAAATCACACCAGATACTGGTACTGTACGTTGGGGTGTTACAACCTCTCAAGCTTATCTGCCAAAAGACAACAGTAAAGATTTTGATACAGATTTGACGATCTTAGATTGGTTACGTCAATTTGCCAGCAAAGAAGAAGATGACAATACATTCTTACGCGGCTTCCTAGGTAGAATGCTCTTTTCTGGTGAAGATGTATTGAAATCAGTCAACGTTCTTTCCGGTGGTGAAAAAGTTCGTGTGATGCTGTCTAAATTGATGCTATCAAAAGCCAATGTTCTTGTTTTAGATGATCCGACAAATCACTTGGATCTAGAATCGATCACTGCTTTGAATGATGGCTTGATGGCTTTTACTGGCGCCATTTTATTCGCTTCTCATGACCACCAATTTATTCAAACATTAGCAAACCGCATCATCGCTGTTTCTGACAAAGGTGTTGTGGATCGTGCAGATACAACATATGATGAGTTCTTAGAAAATAAAGATGTCCAAAAACAATTGGATCAGCTATTTTCTAGTGAATACTAACAAAAAAGATCAAACGCTGAAAAACTGCGTTTGATCTTTTTTTTTGTTAAATACTCGCTCCACCTCCGCCAGAGCTTCCTCCGCCTCCGGAAAAACCGCCACCAGAACTAGAACCTCCTCCGCCTCCCCATGAGCCGCCAGAAGAAGAACCGCCTCCCCAAGAACTGCCACTGCCGCCATCTCCTTTGCCGAAAATAGCTGACAATATCCAAATTGGAACCATCAACAATAGGACAAAAAGAAATTCACCGTCACCTGAATCCCAATTGCTTGAAGAAGTATAAATTACGTCATCATCTTCATTCTCATAAAATCCATCTAACTCAGTTTGACTCAACGCATGTTCATCAGTTGGATAGCCATAATCTTGATCGATCAAAGTTGCTACTGCATTAAATACATATCGTAACCCTTCATTGATCAGTACAGGATCTGAAGATTTTAATTTGTCTTTTTGACTGACTAAGATATTCATGGCCGTACTATCTGTAATCACATCTTCCAAACCATAGCCAACTTCGATCCTCACATTACGATCGCCATCATTTAAAGCATATAAAATCAAGATCCCGTTATCATGCTCTTTATTTCCAATTTTCCATTTGTCAAAAAGTTCTGGCGCATAACTATCAATACTATCGCCATTTGTTGATTCAATCGTTGCAAGAACGACTTGAGGATTCTCTGGTTGTTCTTTATAAAACTCACCTTTATTGTTAATAAGCTGCTTTGTATCTTCTGCCAAGATATTCAATTGATCTAAATAGAAATCTGTCGGTGCTTCAGGTAAGTTTTCCCCTTGACCATACGCTGTTATCGGTAATGCAATACTCCAAAATAAGAGTAAAAAAAATAATCCTCTATTCGTTATTTTTTTGATCTTTTTCATTGTGATTAACCCCTTTTTTGATTTAGCTCCTTACTTCCCTTCAACGCAACAACCCTTTTAGTAAGGAGCTAAATATAATGTGTAACGTAACAATATTGTAATATTAAAGAAATATGTTTGTAATCAGACTTTAGTCCTATTTTTAAGTATGATATAAAAAAGATGAAGCAAAATAAACGATTTTCCTGCTTCATCTTTTAACATTAAATAATTAATTATATTCTTTTTTTACCTCTAGAAAATACTGCTATACAGCCATTTCCTGTGTGGCTTGTAATTGTCGGACCTAATGGATGCAGGCGAATTTCTTTCACTTGAACCTGCGCTTCGATCAATGCTTTGACTTTTTCTGCACTCTCTAAATCCCCAGCATAAGCAATAAATAACCTTTGATTGATTGGATCGATCATTCCTTGAACCGTCTCATCAGCAAGTTTCTTCAACGCTTTCCCACGTCCGCGAACTTTTCCAATATTTTGCAGCTTGCCTTGTGCATCTACTACAATAATCGGTTTAACATTCATCAATCCGCCAATTGCTGCAGCTGCTTTGGAAATTCTGCCGCCACGCTCCAAATGTTTTAAATCATCTACCGTCACCCAAGAATGGACTGTCATTTTATTTTCTGACAACCATAATAAAATTTCTTCTAAGGAATGCCCAGCTTGTTTCAAGTCGATCACTTCGCTGACTAAAAGTCCTTCACCTAAACTGGCAGCTTTTGTATCGATCACATAGATTTCTGCTTCTTCAAACTCTTCCTTTAAAATTTCCACAGCCTGTTTGGCACTTTGATAAGAACCACTTAAGCCGGACGAAAAAGCTAAATATAAAATTGGCACTTGTTTTTCTACAAATGGACGGAAAAATTCAATATAGCGACCAACATTTACTTGAGAAGTTGTTGGCATACCACCCGTTTTTATCTCTTGCAAAAACCAGTCATAGTCGAATGTTTTCCCCAAATCATCCACTAATTCTTTCCCGTTCAACTGGATCGTCATACTGATAAAATCAACATCATTTGCTTCTAAATATGTATATGGTAAATCACAACATGAATCTGTCATTATCTTAAAAGTCATCTTTGATATCCCCCTAACTGTTTTTCTATTTTAACATATATTTAAAAGATACTCATGCTTTATTCAGGGAAGTTTTTTACTGAAAATGAACAAAAAAGAAACCGGGACATAACTCTACAAGTTACAACCCAGTCTCTTTAAAAGCAAATAAACGGTGGAAACAAAAGTGTCCAACTTCTTATCCTGTTTGATTAAATTTGAGCCCAAACACTTTCTAAAACGTTTGTTTGATTACGGTCTGGTCCAACAGAGAATGTTGAAATACGAACGCCTACTAATTCAGAGATACGGTGCACATAATTTCTGGCATTTGCTGGTAGATCAGCCAATGTTTTACAGCCGGTGATATCTTCTGTCCAACCTGGTAATTCTTCATAAACTGGTTTACAACGGCTTAATTCTTTCAAGCTGGCAGGATAGTGATAAATCAATTCACCGTCCAGCTCATATGCTGTACAAATTTTTACAGTGTCTAAACCACTTAATACATCGATTGAGTTTAATGATAGATTGGTGATACCTGAAACGCGTTTAGAGTGACGCATTACCACTGTATCAAACCAGCCAACACGCCGCGGACGTCCAGTTGTTGTTCCGTATTCTTTTCCGACTTTACGAATCGTTTCTCCTGTTTCATCAAACAATTCTGTTGGGAATGGACCATCGCCCACACGTGATGTATAAGCTTTACATACACCAACGACTTTATTGATTTTTGAAGGACCGACACCGCTACCGATCGTCACGCCTCCAGCAACTGGGTTTGATGATGTCACAAATGGATACGTTCCTTGATCGATATCAAGCATAACACCTTGTGCACCTTCAAATAAGACACGTTTGCCTGCATCTAATGCATCATTTAAGATAACAGATGTATCTGTCACATATTGTTTGATTTGCTGACCATATTCATAATACTCTTCGAAGATTTCTTCAAATGAAATCGGTTCGCTATCGAACATTTTTACAAATTGACGATTCTTTTCTTCTAAATTGATTTTCAAACGCTCTTCAAAAATTTCTTTATCTAATAAGTCTGCCACGCGAATACCAACACGTGCTGCTTTATCCATATAAGCTGGACCGATTCCTTTGATCGTTGTACCGATCTTATTTTCACCTTTAGCATCTTCTTGTAATTGATCTAGTTTGATGTGGTAAGGTAAAATGACATGTGCACGATCAGAAATACGTAAATTATCTGTTGTTACATTGTTCTCTTTTAAATAAGCAAGCTCTTTTACTAATGATTTAGGATTAACGACTACGCCGTTTCCTATCACACTGATTTTTTCTTTGTAAAAGATACCTGAAGGAATCAAGTGTAGTTTATAAGTAACACCATCAAATTTAATGGTATGACCTGCATTATCTCCGCCTTGATAACGTGCAATGACTTCAGCATTCTCACTTAAAAAATCCGTGATCTTCCCTTTTCCTTCATCGCCCCACTGCGTTCCGACTACTACAACTGATGACATTCGAACACCTCGTTCTAAATTATTTTATCCTGATTCATTGTACCAGTAAAACGCAACGCTTTCAACAAAAAATCGAATATTATTATTTCAAAAAAACAAAAACGAAGCAAAACACGAACATTATTTTTTATACTAAAAAACATTCATTAAAAAAACGAAAATTCAAAACTTAACTGCCCTTTAACAAATAAAAAATAAGCTACCCATAAAGATCATGGACAACTTATTTAACTACACTTTAAAACTCTTCTCTCGGTGATAGCGACGAGAATTTATTATATTCTTTAATAAATAACAGTTCAACTGTTCCCCGCGCACCACTACGGTTTTTCTCAATGATAACTTCGATCACATTATCGATTTCCGGTGGTTCATGATCGCCATCTTCGCCGCCTTCACCACGCTCATAATAGTCATCACGATAAAGGAAAGCAACGATATCAGCATCCTGCTCGATCGAACCAGATTCACGAATATCACTCAATACTGGTCGTTTATCTTGCCGTTGCTCTACACCACGAGATAGCTGTGACAAGGCAATCACAGGAACTTTCAGCTCTTTTGCTAATTTCTTCAACTGACGAGAAATTTCAGAAACCTCTTGTTGTCGACTTTCACGTCCCGTTCCTTCAATCAGCTGCAAATAGTCGATCAGGATCAGACCTAAATTGCCTCTTTCCTGCGCCAGTTTCCGGCATTTTGCACGAATCTCTGTAATTTTGATCCCTGGTGTATCGTCAATAAAAATTTGAGCTCTGGATAAGCTACCCATTGCAATGATCAAGTTTTGCCACTCTTCCTCAGATAATTGACCCGTTCGCAAGTGACCAGCTTCGATCGAACCTTCTGCACAAAGCATCCGATTGACCAAAGATTCCGCCCCCATCTCCAAACTGAAAATAGCAACTGAACGATCTGTTTTGGTCCCGATGTTTTGAGCGATATTCAAAGCAAACGCTGTTTTCCCCACGGCCGGACGAGCAGCTAAAATAATCAATTCTTCTGCTTGAAGCCCTGCAGTCATCTTATCTAACGCTGGATAACCTGTCGGTAACCCCGTGATTTCTTCGTCATTTTGATACAGTTGATCGATGTTGGCAATCGATGTATTCAATACATCTGCAATCGATAAGAAGCCGCTTCTGTTTCGTTTTTCCGATACTTCTAGGATACTACGTTCAGCATCATCTAAGATCGTCTCGACATCTTCACCTTGTTCGAATCCTTTTGTTACGATCTCAGTAGCGGTCGAAATCAAATTGCGTAGTAATGATTTTTGTTCGACGATTTTAGCATAGTAAACGATATTTGCTGCAGTCGGTACGGCTAGTGCTAAATCTGATAAATAGCTTAAACCGCCAACATCCTCCAACAAATTCTCTTGTTCCAGACGATCCTTGATGGTAATGACATCAATTGCTTCATTCCGATCATTTAACGTGAGCATAGTTTGAAAAATCAATTGATGATTACGGCGATAAAAATCTTTTGGTTCTATGTACTCTAATGCATCGATAATAACCTCAGCATCTAAAAAAACCGACCCTAAAACAGCCTGCTCTGCTTCCATGCTATGTGGCGGTACTCTATCTTGCCATACTTCACTCATTTTTTTCTCTCCTATTTTTCTTTCACTAGAAACGATCGATCTTTACAGATACGATTAGTTTCACAACTCTCACTATATATTCATTCTGTCCAGTCTTTCTATTTTAACAATAATTGACTTAAATGTACACTGAGAATCACAGGTGCAGGCTTTTCATAAAAAGAAAAATAAGTGTTGCTCAAAAGTAAGAATCTCTTTTGAACAACACTCTAAAAGTACGTGCATAGTGAAACAAAATCAATTTTAGAAAAGCTAAGATATCTTTTAGTTTTCTTTTTTTAAGACTATTCTTCTACTACGTGTACTTTGATTTTTGCCGTTACTTCATGATGAAGTTTTACTGGAACTTTCGTATAACCTAGCGCACGAATCGGTTGAGACAACTCGATCTTACGTTTATCTAATTTCACCTTATATTGCTTGTTTAAGGCCTCTGCAATTTGTTTTGAGGGAATTGATCCAAAAAGCCTTCCATCCTCTCCAGCCTTTGCTTTAAGCTCTACAACAGTCTCTTCTTTTTCTAGAAACTCCTGCATTTTTTTTGCTTCTGCTAAAACTTCTGCTTCGTGTTTATCCTGAGCTTTTTTCTGCCCTGCAAGAGCACTGATACTCCCTTTATTCGCTTCTTGAGCATAGCCGTTTTTAATCAGGAAATTTTGAGCATAACCTGTTGGAACTTCTTTTACGTCGCCTTTTTTTCCTTTGCCTTTAACGTCTTGCAAAAAAATAACTTTCATACTATTTTTCCTCCTCATTTTAAAAGCACGATCAGCTTATGGCGCTGAATCATACATTACATTGATATTTTGGTGTATCACTCTTAATAGCTGCTCTTTGACCTCAGCCACTGTTACATTAGGTAATTGTACCGCAGCGTTAGTGAAATGACCACCTCCGCCAAGATTTTCCATGATCAGTTGGACATTTATCGACCCATTACTTCTAGCACTAATCCCTATCTGCTTATCTGTACGTTTCGTGATCACAAAAGCTGCATTGATCCCAACCATTGATAATAAAGTATCTGCTGTTTTTGCAGCTGTCACACTATCATACTCTTTTTCTTCACTTCCAGTAACGATCACAGTATCAGATGTCACATACTCACTCTGAGCAATCAAGCTGTTCATTTCTAAATAACTGGTCAAATCTGAGCTTAATAAGTATTGTACTAAAGATGAATCCGCACTACAAGTTCTCAAATAACTTGCTACATCAAAGGTTCGAGAAGTTGTCCGTACACTAAAGCTTTTCGTATCAACAACAATTCCCGCAAGCAGCAATGTAGCTTCAAATTTGTCTAATCGTCTTTTTGAATTACTTTGGTATTCGATCAATTCTGTTACTAATTCTGAAGCAGAAGAAGCAGAAGATTCAATATAAGAAAGCAAAGGTTTTACAGGAAACTCATCACCACGACGATGATGATCGATAATAACGACTTTCTCAAATTGTTCATACAAATCTTGTGAGATAGATAGTGAAGGCTTATGGTAATCAACCATGATCAACAAACTGCTATCCGTTTTCTTTTTCATCGCTTCTTTTGGCGTAATGATTTGTTCTGCCAAATCCGGATACTTTTGTAATTCACTCATGACTCTTTCGACATCAGGAATGCTTTCATTTTTATCTAATACGATCCAAGCGTGTCTATCATGGAATTTTGCTAAACGCGCCATACCAAATGCTGATCCTATAGCATCCATATCAGGATACTTATGCCCCATGATATAAACATCTGAGGACTCTGATAAGATTCCTTGGATAGCTGTACTCATTGCCCTCGAACGAACACGTGTTCTTTTCGCAACAGAAGCTGTTCTACCACCATAAAAAATCGGTTTAGCATCATCTTTCGCTTCTTTTACTACCACTTGATCGCCGCCTCTAACTAAAGCAGTGTCTAAATTCGTTTGTGCCGTATTTCCAGTTTGATTCAAGGTTTCTCCACCATAGGAAATCCCCATACTTAATGTAACTGAACTTTCTCGAGTACTTGATTCTTTTCTGATTTTATCTAATATCTGAAACTTTTCATCCATCATTTTTTGTACATCTTCAAGCTGTGCGATGAAAAAATATCGTTCGGCATTTAGTCTTTTATAGAAGACCTGATACTGATCCATCCAATCAGAAATCATTGTTGTAATGAAACTGTTCAAATACGAGATTTCTTTATCATCCAAATTATCTGTTATATCATCATAATTATCTACAGAAACAATTCCTATAGCTGTTTGCATACCCATTTTCTCTTGATACAAGTTACTTTCTTTTGTAATATCTTTAAACGTTATTGTATTTTGAGTAGTATCTATATTGAAACGATAGACATGTTCACCTACTTTGAAAATATCTTTACCTTTATCAGCAAGTGACAGATAATTTTGGATCAGTTCTGGACTGAGCAATGATTGCCCATCTTTTTTGAAGATGTCTTCTGCAAAAGGATTTAACCACTTGGCTTCCTTAGTATCATGATCATAATTGATGATACCCACAGACACTTCATTAAAAGCATAATCTAATGATTTTTCAGCTATTCTGCTAGCGGCTCTAATCTTTTCCGTATTTGATATCTCTATTCGCCTAATTAGATAAATAATTCTATTTATCAAAAAAAGATTAAGCACTAATAATGCTAAAATAGATATGTATTTATTAGGTATAAAGAAGAGAATTAGAACTTCTAACAAAAAAAGAACGAATGCAAAACCTAACAGTTGTTTCATTCCAATTTTTCTCATTTAAGGACTCCCCCATCCTTCAAGCATACCGCTATTTTAGCATAAAAATGGAATTTCTGCGAACTCCATAATGTTTCACGTGAAACATTCCATAGATATCATAGCTGCCTTATTCAAATCATAACTAGTATTATTTTTTCAATTTTAGTTTGTACATTTAAGGTTACTTTCATGTAAAAAGAATAATTTAAAATTAAAAAAAGACCAAAGAAAATTAATTCTTTGATCTTTGTTTTCTATATTATTGCTCTTCACCAACGAATGGTAATAAGCCCATGATACGTGCACGTTTAATCGCGATTGTTAATTTACGTTGATTTTTAGCACCAGTACCTGTTACACGACGTGGCAAAATTTTTCCACGTTCAGAAATGAATTTTTTTAGTAATTCAACATCTTTGTAATCGATATATTCAATATGGTTTGCTGCAATATAGTCAACTTTACGACGTTTACGTCCGCCTCTTCTTTGTTGTGCCATTCTTATTCCCTCCTATCAAATTCGTTTAGAATGGTAAATCATCATCTGAAATGTCAATAGTCGATCCTGTTCCACCGAATGGATCAGCATCTCTATCAAAATCAGGCATACCGTTATTGCTAGACTGAGAGGATGATTGATTAAAATTGTTTTGTCCTGAAAAATTATTATTCTGTGATGGTTGGAAACTTCCGCCGCCGGAATTGTACGACGGTGCTGATCCTTCTTGTGTTTGTCTTTGCTCTGATGCAGAACGAGACTCTAACAACTGGAAATTTTCACAAACAACTTCAGTCACGTATACACGCTGACCTTGCTGATTTTCATAATTTCTAGTTTGAATACGACCTGTTACACCTAACAATGTACCTTTACGCGCATAGTTTGCCATTGTTTCAGCGGGTTTACGCCAAATCACACAGTTAATAAAATCTGCTTCACGATTTCCACTTTGATTCGTAAAGTTACGATTTACTGCTAAAGTAAATGTCGCAACAGCTGAACCACTAGAAGTATATCGTAAATCTGGATCTTTTGTTAGTCTTCCAACTAATACAACGTTGTTAATCATTTAAACATCTCCTTTCGTCAAATGAATGTTTCACGTGAAACATTCTTATTATGCTTCTTCCTTGATAATCATATGACGGATAATATCGTCATTGATCTTAGCAAGACGATCAAATTCATTGATTGCTCCTGCAGTTGATGGAGAAGATACTTTAACGATATGATAGATGCCTTCACGGAATCCGTTCATTTCATATGCTAAGCGGCGTTTTTCCCAATCTTTTGATTCGATAACTTCTGCTCCGTTATCTTTTAAAATTGTGTCGAAACGTTCTACTAAAGCAGTTTTTGCTTCTTCATCAATGTTCGGACGAATGATGTACATAATTTCATAATTCGTAGCTTGACTCATTGATTTTCACCTCCCTATGGACTTCAAGGCTCTTAGTTTGCTAAGAGCAAGGAGAGCGATCTAAAAAAATAGACTACTCACAATATTTTATTATACACCTAAAATCCAATCAAATCAAGTATCCTTCATAACTTTTGACTGTTTTTTCCTCAAGCTATTTCCTCTTTTAGCTTTCACTATTAATATACGTTAAATCAGTGTCTTTTTGTTTTTTTCTTATTTATTCAGGTTATTTATTTTTCATGGTATACTGTCCTTGTTCGTTATTACACAAGCGATAAAAATATTTATGTAGTTTGAAAGGATGCTGTAAATTGAACCAACTGTTAGAGTACCAACCACTTAATTTGTATACAAATTATCGTGATGCTGCCTGTAAAAACCCTACTACTGCAATTATTCATGATGAACCCCTACCCGCTTTTCCAGAACTAGGTACAAGTTATACGTACGAGCTAAGTCATAATGCCATTTTAAATCGTGCGTATCAATTAGCAAGCCTAGGTGTTAAAGCTGAGGATAAAATCATTATCTTTAAAAGTTCCAAATTCGATACGTATTTACTAGCGGTTGCAGCTTCTTATTTAGGTGCTGTTCCAGCAATGATCTCTTATCACTTTCCAGCAGAAACAATCGAAGTCTTTGTTGATCGTTTAGATGATCCTTTTATTTTATTTGATGATGAAACAGCTGAAAAAGTGAAAAGCGTGAAAAACAGTTCTTCCAGCAAACAGATCTCTATTGAGAGACTTTTACAAGCATCTACTGAAAAAGTTCCTCAAGTCGAACTTCCTAAAGATATGATTGCCTATATGACACATACGTCTGGAACAACAGGTATCCCAAAATTGATTTGTCATTCAGCAAATTCTATGGGATGGCGTACAAAATGGCAAAAAACAATTTTTACTAAAATCGCAGAGAAAAAACTGGTTGGATTCCATATTTCACCTGTACATTCACGTTTTAATATCGGTGTCTCTTCATTAATGGCAATGGGTTTTCCAATGATGCCCTTGTCCATATCCAACAGTGATTCTGTTGCTGCAATGCTCTTAAAACATCAACCTATTGCTCTTGAAACTCATCCAAATAACTTCGTTCAGTGGACTTCATTAGCGAAAAGAGCACCTGAGGTTTTCGGCAGTGTGCGCTACTATCACTCTACATTTGATGCAATCAATAATGCGACTATGGCCAGCTTCTTAAAAGCATCAGAAAAAAACGAACCTGTTTTCCTACAAGTCTATGGACAAAGCGAATGTGGGCCGATGATCTTAAAAGCTCATACTCTAGAATCACTAAAAACATCTGATGCTCGCGACATGGGTGTTGGTTTAGAAGGGTTGACTGAGGCTAGAATTGCAGATAAAGACGGCAATGTTCTGCCTAAAATGACAGATGGACATATTCAGTTTCTATCTAAGGGACGTGCGCTTACTTATTACAAAGAAGATGAGCGATTCCAAGCAACGGTTTTTGGTCCTTGGTGGGATAGTGGTGATTATGGCTTTATGGATGAACAAGGTCATCTGCATCTGAAAGATCGTCAGGTTGATTTGATTGAAAAAATCGATAGTAATCTAGCGATCGAAGATCATTTACTAGATGCACTCGATTTCCTTCAAGAAGTGATCATTGTTCGTGCAAAAGATAATTCTCCTCAACCGATTTTAGCTGTTGATCCAAAGCAAGAAATGAACTGGGATGCTTGGTGGGAACAAGTCAATGACTTGCCACGCTTAAACGAACCGATCATTATGGCTTGGGACGAAATTCCCCGCACAGCAACGATGAAAGTCCAACGATTACAGATTGAAAAAACGTTGAAAGAACAATAAATGATAAAAAGAGACTCACAGACATTTTTTCCTTGTCTGTGAGTCTTTCAATCTGTGTAGATAGTTTCATATTTCCCATACTTCAAAAGATGTTCAGGAGATAGCGACACGCCAATTCCCGATCCTGTTGGCACTGAAAGCTTGCCATTAGTTAGAACGAAAGGCTTTGATATTATGTCTTCGTAATAGTACCGATCAGAAGCTGAAATATCTCCAGGGAAAGTAAATGTGCTTTGTGAAGCAAACTGCAGATTCAATGCTCTACCCACACCTGATTCAAACATTCCGCCCAACCACACAAGCAGGTCATGTTTTTCACAAAAATCAACGATTTTTAATGCTTCAGTGATTCCACCGACTCTAGGGATTTTCAAATTGATACTTCGGCAGCTCCCTAAAGCGAAAGCTAATTCACAATCTTTGATCGATCGGATATTTTCATCTAAACAGATCTTTGTCTTCATTACTTTTTGCAATTGTGCATGATCTAAAAAATCATCAGCAGCAAAAGGTTGCTCCAGCATCGCCAAATTATAGGCGTCCAGCTTTTTCAAATGAGAAAGATCATCGATAGTATACGCAGAATTAGCATCAACCATTAGTGGTAACTCAGGAAACTTTTCTCGAATCGAAGCAATTGGTTTCAAGTCATAGCCAGGACGTATTTTCAACTTAACTCTTTGATATCCTTGATCCACATAAGCTGTAATTTGCTTTAATAATTCAGATATATCAGGTTGAATGCCTACACTAACGCCGACAGGAATTTGTGTTCTTGTTGCAGAAAAAGACGTTTGGAGACTTTTTCCATTACGTTTGGCATATAAATCCCAAACGGCAGTTTCTATACTGGATTTTGCCATTTGATTGCCTTTTACTTCTTGAAATAGCAAAGAAATCTCTCTTGGATCATCGATTTCTCGATCGATCAACAAAGGAATCAAGTGCTTTTCTATGATGATACGTGCTGTTGCAATCGTTTCTTCAATATAATCTGGCTGCTCAAATGCTACGAGCTCCCCAATCCCCTGATTACCTAATTCATCAGTGATCAATATAATATCAAAGGCTTTTTCTGTTAGTCGGCCGTAACTTGTTTCAAAAGGAATACGTAAAGGGAGACGAATGCGATAACGATCGATACGCTTAATCTTCATCTGCAGCTCCTCCTTCTAAAAATCCATAAACGACTTCTTCAAATTGATGCGGTTTTTCTAAGTGAACACAATGTCCCGCATGTTCGACCGTTTCAATGATGAACGTTGGCTGTATTTGTTTCATTTCCTCAGCAATCCGCCGAAATTTATGATCTAATTCTCCGACAATCAATAACACAGGAATGTTTATATCGACTAATTCTGTCCAATAACTTTTTTGTATGCCTGTTCCCATAAACCACAAACTACACGCTAAACCAAATGGTTGTTGTGCTAATCGTTCCTCACGAACTGCAACCTGTAACTGATCAGGTAAACTTCTTTGTGTATCAAAAAGAGGCAGTGCTTCCCACTTCATCACAAAATCTTTAATTGGTGAAGTTAAGGTCCAGGAAGCTAAACGCTCATCCGATAATTGACGTCTTGTTCGTTCTGATCGACTTTTTAAGCCCGGAGAACCGCTCTCTAAGATCAGTTGCTGAACTTTATGAGGAAATAGATAGTAGAACCCTAAAGCTGCTCTAGCCCCCATAGAATAGCCTAATAATGAAAACACTGAAATACCCAGCTTTTCAGTTAGTAAAGCTAAATCTTGACACAACGAGTCTAACTGATAACGGTAAGGATGCACATGACTAGAGGATCGACCGTGTCCAATTAAATCGATCACTAAAATATTAAAATCAGATTTCCCCTGAAAGACTGGCGCAAAGGTTTGTCCACTACCTGTAAAGCCATGCAGACAGACTAAAGTGGGACACCCTTTTTTATAAGATAACCATTCATAATAGTAATCTACACCATTAATTTCTATATTCATCTGTCTTGCTCCAATTTTTCCTTTAGCACGTTCATTATTTGTTCCTGTAAACGAACATTCTCTTCACGATACCCAATGATTTCGATTAGTTGAAATTTCGGCTCTGTTTTTGTCTGCTCTAATAATAAATCCAGCTGTTCTAAAGTTTCAGCTTTTGTATATTCAGCACCATATAACTTTGCAACAAGGGAAAAATCTAAATCAATTGGTGTGCCAAAAATCGGTTCAAAATCCTCTTTCTCCAGTTCTTTTTGAGAAAGGAAAGAAAAAATACCGCCACCATTATTATTCAACAATATGATCGTTAAAGGTAAATGATATCTTTGGGCTAATAATAATCCATTCATATCATGATACAGGGCCAGATCACCAATCAGCAAAATATTTTGGCGTTTAGGGTTCGTCGCACACATACCTAAAGCTGTCGAAACGATTCCATCGATTCCATTGATCCCGCGATTCCCAAATAGATGATAGCTAGTATTTTCTACAGCAGCAAACCGATCGATAAAACGAATGGCGTTACTGTTTGAAACGAATAATTGACCGTCAGCCATCATTTGTTTATGAACTAAAAGGCTCGCAGAAGTTTCGTTGAGCTGGTTCATTTCAGCTAAATCTTCCAATGTTTGTTCGGTTATTTTTTGCCATTGAATCCATTGAGCAGTCCACGATCCTGATGTTTTTACTGTGATATTTTCTTTAACTGCTTGAAGAAATGGCTGTTCTTGGACTTGAATCGCAACTTGTGTTTGCTTTAATTGATCCTGCCATTCACCAGTCTCATCTACAAAATAGATGGTCGTTTCTGTTTTCTCAAGTGATCGAAGCCAAAACATCGTATTTTTTGAAATCGGCAGCATACCAAAACGAACAACGACTTCTGGTCGATGAATCATAGTTACTTCTTGAATAAATAAATCCGCACAACTCATGATCAGTGTGCTGTCAAGACCACAAGAGGTAATATTCGTCAGCGGATCACTAATGATAGGCCAGTTTAATGCCTCTGCTAATTCAACAAATAAACGTGCTTCTTTAGGTGTGTGACTTCCCCCAACAACTAGCACACCTTTTTTACCTTGCCAAGCATTGATACACTGAATCAATTGCTCTTCTGTCAGCTGCGGCTTTCCTGTAATGATTTCTGTTTGCCGTTTCGTTTTTAATGAGGCAGACAAATCTGGCAACAAAGGTTCTCTTAAGGGGAAATTTAAGTGTACAGGTCCTTTGGGCATTTGGGAAGCTGTATCTGTCGAGCGCATTCCTTGCCAATAAGCGTAGTCCAGCATTTCTTTTGTTCCTTCCGGAATAGCCATTTCTACAAATAATTTAACATGATTTTGGAATAATTGAAGCTGATCCATAGATTGCGGTGCACCTATTTGTCGTAATTCATGTGGGCGATCCGTCGTTAAAATGATCAATGGAACGTGACTCGCTTTAGCTTCACAGATTGCTGGATAATAATTTGCAGCTGCTGTTCCTGAAGTACACAACAAGGCAACTGGTTTATTATTTGCTTTACTTAATCCAAGTGCAAAAAAAGCTGCCGAACGCTCATCGACTTCAACAAATGTCTCTATCTTTTCTTGTCGATGCAGCAATAAAGCTAAAGGAGTGGATCTAGATCCAGGACTAATCACTGCCTGACTGACGCCACTACTAATCATTCCTTCGACAAAGGAGTATAAATATCGTGTCATATCAATTTGATTTGTCATTGATCTTCCCTCCTATTCCTCTTAACATTGGTTGAAATTTGATTTTGGTTTCTTCTCTTTCCTGCTCTGCTTGTGAATCCTTTACGATCCCACAGCCAGCATATAAATAGCCAGTATCGCCCGAAAAAACTGCCGAACGTATACCAACGGCAAATTCACCAATATCTTCCTTGATCGCAACCCAACCGATCGGTGCACCGTATAGACCTCTATCTAACTTTTCATGCTGTCTTAACCATTCCAAAGCCAATTCTTTTGGTTCCCCACCTAATGCTGGTGTTGGATGAAGGTGTTTCAATCCTTTTAAAAAACGATACTCTTTTTGTCGTTTTCCCTCAATTGGTAGATGTAGATGCTGAATGTCCCGATTTTTTAATAGCTTAGGCGCCTGAGGTAAAATTGAAACACCTGTCATCTGCTCTACTTCTCTAGTAATTCGATCAACAACAATTTTATGTTCTTGTCGATTTTTCATATCGTTCAGTAAATAATTACCCAATTCTTCATCTTCAGCAGCAGTTGTTCCACGTGAAACAGAACCAGCGATGCTTGCTGTCGAAAAAGCTGTGCCAGTTGCCTTCAGCAACCGTTCCGGAGTTGCACCAATAAAGAGTTGATCAGCTGATTCCAGCACAAAAAAATAAGTATTCGTCTGCTGTTCCTGCAGATTTCTCAAAATATATTCTGCTTGAAAAGAGTCATTCGTTTTTACTTTCATTCGTCTAGCCAAAACAACCTTTTCTAATGGTCCAGACTGTTTTAATTGTTCCACTGTTTGGTCGACCAAATTCATCCATTCAGAAACAGCTACTTCTTCTGTAACAATTTCTTGAAAAGTTGTGTTTGTTTTCACTTGTTTCTGCATTATCTCTTCTATCTGCTCATTTAGAGCATGCCATTTATATTCTAATTCTGCTAGACTTTCAGCACTAAAATTGATCGTCAAATATCTTTGTTCATTTTTTTGAGAAAACAGGAATGTTGGTAAATAAAACAATCCCCGATCCATCTCACCCCACTCATTTTGTTCTATCGAGTAATGGTCAAATGCAAAGCCGCCAACTAACATTGCACCTGCCCCGCTGATCATTTCATTTTGATAAACCAAGTCATGTTCTTTTAATAGAAAAGCATCAACATTATTAAAAGAAGCCTGATCCTCTACTAATACTTGTTCTTTCCCAAATCCTACAAGTATCAGTTCTTGTTCTGGCGTTTGCCAATAGAATCTAGTACCTTTGAAATATTTTTGTCCCTTCTCAAAATAAGTACGCAAAGATTCTGTATGTTCATTTATTTTTTTGATCCAGCTAAATTGACGATAGCCGTTCACATATGCTTCTTTTAATTCATTAGGAATGCTCATTTGCTTAAAAAAGCCTCCCTTTCTTCTGTTGTTAAACGATGTTTCGCAAGTTTTCCACTCGCAGTTCTAGGCAAACAATTACATAGATAGAGTCGTTTTGGACATTTATATTTCGCTAAGTGCTGCTTCGCAAATTCATTGATTTTTTCAATCGTAATCGTTGGGTCACCAACAATATAAGCAACTGGAACAGCTCCCCATTTTTGATCTGACTCACCGATCACAGCAACTTCTTTCACGCCTGGAAATTCTTGCAGAATATGTTCAATTTCTGTAGGATAAATATTCTCTCCGCCAGAAATGATCAGTTCACTTAAACGACTCACTAAATAAAGGTACCCTTCATTATCCAAATACCCCATATCTCCTGTTTTAAACCAACCGTCTACCGTCCATTTTTCTGTTTGCCACTGCTCGCCATTCAAATAATTTCGAATCACATTTTTCCCTTTTAAAAGGATTTCACCAACGCTATTCACTGGTGCTTGTTTTCCATTTTCAGCTATAATTTTGATTTGCATATCTTTTAACGGTTTTCCTGCTGAGCCGATTTTTTTAGAAGCATCCTCGAAGCTTAATGCAACCACTTGAGAACATGTTTCAGTCATCCCATAAGATTGGATCACAGGAATTTTGTTTCGTTCGCATTGTTCTAATGTAGCTGGAGCAATAGGTCCGCCACCCAAAAGCATTGCTTTAAATGCTTTACTGTATCCCGCTTTAGGGTAATACTCCAGTAGCTCTCTCAGCATCACAGCCACAACGGAAATCACTGTTCCTCGACCTTCAGTCAAATCTTTGGTTATATTTTTAGCATCAAATTTACTATACAAGCGAAAGCTGCACCCCAGAACCAATTGACGAATCACGATCGATAGTCCGCTAATATGAAATAGTGGTACTGGACAAAGCCAACAATCAGCTGCGGTAATCCCCATATTCTCTTGTGTGCCCAAAGCACTGGCAAGATGGTTGCTAAAACGCTGAACGACCCCTTTAGGTTTCCCTGTTGTACCGGATGTATACATGATCGAAGCTGGCATTTCGAGCTGATAATTTAGTTCCATTTGTTTTTGATTAAGAACCGAAACATCTCCACGTTTCATTTCAAGGATGTTCACTTGGTTCAAGTCTGCAACTACTGATAAATATTCAGTTGCCGTAATCACTATTTTTACTTTGGCATCTGTCAATTGATATTGAAGTTCTTGAAGGCTTAAATGCGTATTCAAAAAAACGATCTCTTTACCTAATTCCCATAATGCTAGAATCGAAAAATACATCTCTTTTGAATTTCGGCTAAAAAGAGCAATACGTTTCTCTGTTTGCGGAATATTTGCAGAGTATTCAGCTACCCATTTTTGAACTTCTTCTGCTACTTCAAAAAATGACCATACTTCATCCTGCCAGTAAAAAGCAGGATGATCCGGTCGTTCATTTACTTGTTTTTGAAGCCAACTACTCATTTTTCTCACCCTTTATGGAAACTTAGGAAATTGATCGAAATCAGGATCACGTTTTTCTTTGAAGGAATCGCGTCCTTCTTTTGCTTCATCCATTGTATAGTAAAGTAACGTCGCGTCTCCAGCTAATTGCTGAATACCTGCAAGACCATCTGTATCTGCATTCAAAGAGGCTTTGATCATACGCAGCGCCAACGGACTTTTCTTCAACATTTCATGCGCCCAATCCATCGTGACATCTTCTACTTGGTCCAACGGAGCAATTGTATTGATCCAGCCCATATCTAATGCTTCTTCAGCAGAATATTGTTTACATAAGAACCAAACTTCTTTCGCCTTTTTATGACCGATCACACGTGCCAAATAACCAGAACCATAACCGCCGTCAAAACTACCGACATTCGGGCCTGTTTGACCAAATTTTGCATTGTCTGCAGCAATCGTCAAATCACAAACTAGCTGTAGGACATTACCACCACCGATAGAATATCCTTTGACCATCGCAATAACGGGTTTAGGGATCACACGAATCAAACGCTGTAAATCTAACACATTCAAACGCGGCACACTGTCTTCACCGACATAACCGCCATGTCCACGAACTTTTTGATCTCCACCAGAGCAAAAAGCTTTATCTCCAGCTCCTGTCAAAATAATCACACCAATATCTTGTCTATCTCGACTGATATTGAATGCATCGATCATTTCCATCACTGTTTTTGGAGTAAATGCATTGTGTACATGAGGACGATTGATCGTGATCTTCGCCACTTTACCTTCTTGTTCAAATAAAATTTCATCATATTCCTTGATTGGTGTCCAGTTTCTCATGGGGAAACCTCCTTATAATTTTAAAAGCGGAACAGGCTCTTCCAGCTCTGACTGAAAAATAGGAAAACATGACTGAGACGATTTTTGTCTCATTCAGGTTTTATCTTTTTTCCGAAGAGCTAGCCTGTGCAGCTAAGTAAGTTTTCAATGCTTCTATTATACACAAATATATAAATTTTAGAATGCTAGACGGTTCAACATAAGATAGATCAGCTCTATATAAATGTATTAGAAAAGAATGAAAACCATTTATTGGTTTCCATTCTTTTTTGACTTCTAAATTCATATTTATGATCTATCTTGTTGCAACCACCTGAGCACCAAACGGCATCAATGCTAGCTTTGCTAACTTGAATGATTGCATCCCAAATGGGATCCCAATAATCGTCACACATAAAATGATCCCACTAATACAATGTCCGACAGCTAGCCAAAAACCACTGAAAATCAACCATAAGATATTTACTAAAAACGATACACTACTTGTGCTGTAGACAACATCTTTCCCAAATGGCCAAAAGCTCAAGCCTGCTAATTTGAAGCATTGTAAGCCTATCGGTATCCCCACGATTGTGATACACCAAAGAATTCCAGCTAAAAGCCAGGTCACTCCACCAATGAATCCACCAAAAATAAACCAGATAATATTTCCTAAACATCCCATATCCTATTCCTCTTCTCTTATTATTCGTTATAAACTACACAATCAGATTATACTAAAAAATACACATAATTTCTTAACTTTATTTAGTCAATCTTGGATACAACAACTCATATGAACTTCCTTGTTCTTGTCGTTCATCCAAAACTCCGTTATCATTGATAGTAATAGCTTCAAGAAAATAGAAATAGGAGTGATTATTTGTACCGAGCGGTTGTTGTTTATCAGAGTACGCCTATGTTTGGGAGAAATAAACTTCCTGATGGAAATATTTTAGGAATGTTTAAGCAGAATAAATTGGTCAAAGAATTAAATAGAGAATTACAAAAAAGTGCTGCGCCATGGACAGTTGTCCTTGATGACTCCATCGCAGATATCCACCAAATTTCTCAAAATGCAGAGGCTATTCTCTGTGTCCCTGGCTTACAAAAACAATTTGATAGTGGAGATTATCCTAAAGAACGGATCTTTTATTTTGACTCTCTGGACTATTACAATGTAATAGTAACGTCAGCAATTGCTTTTCTCGAAACAATCCATTCGTAATTGATTACTAGTTTTTTAGAAAGGGCGGAGATACATGAATTTATTGGAGCATCTGCAAATACATACGAAAGAATTAACAAAAGAAAAAGTTACCTTAACGATGAATGTCGCATCTTTCCATAAACAGCCCTATGGAATTGTCCATGGGGGCATCAATGCTGTATTGATCGAAACAGCTTGTAGTCTGGGGGCGAATGAACAATTCTCTAATGAAAATGCTTATGCTGTCGGTGTTGATCTTCAAGTCAATCATTTAAAAAGTGTACTAGACGGAACATTGACTGTCGTTGCTAAACCAAATCATATTGGTGGTTCATTGCAAGTTTGGGAAGGAAAAATTTTTAATGAGTCGAAAGAGTTGATTAGTGTAGGACGTTGTACGCTAATAAAACGGATATCTAAACAGTAAAAAGACGCTGAAATAAGCGTCTTTTTTATATGATCTCTCCAGTAATGATCTTTAATTTCATAAACAAGGAAGAAAGAACTGCTAATTCTCCTTGGTCTACATCAGAATATCTTTGCTCTATAACCTGTTCTCTTTCTTTTTTTACTAAAGAACGCATCATGCTGAGCTCTTCGATCGTTAAATTGGATAAATAAGCATGATTTGGTTCAGAATAAGCTTTCGCTTCGATCTCAAAAGATGTCGGATTTCTTTTTAAACTCGTTCTTACTTGAAATCCGTTGGTAAAGGTGATCAACTCTACATAAAAATATTCAGAAAAGGTGATTGGTCTGCGCTCCAGCACAGTTGTCTTATCGCCGAATATTTCAAGTATATTTTCGATGAAGTTGGATAATGCAGTGCCTATATTTAATTGCTTTGAAAAAGTTTTAGTTAATAGTAATTTTTCTTGAATCATCTCTTCACCTCACACTTATTCTTATTTTTTATTATAAACACACTTTTAACTAAAACAAAAGAAATATAATTTAGTTTTTTTAGAAATAATAAGTAATAATAAAAAAACACAACGATCCTCTCTTTTAGAGAAAATAGTTGTGTTTTTTTATTGTTTAATTCATTCAGTTTCTTATTCTTCTGTAGACGTATCTGTTTCTGTTGTTTCAGTTTCAACTACTGTTGTTTCAGCATTTTCGACTTCTTCAACGATTTCATCCGGCTCAGGTTCAACCACTGCCATCGTTACAACTTTTGCATCTTCTTCCATTCTCATCAAGCGAACACCAAGGGTTGCTCTACCAGTTTGAGAGACAGAATCGACATTGAATCGAATGATAACACCTTTATTAGTGATCACTAGAATATCTTCATCTCCGCGAACAGTTGTAAGTCCAGCTAATGGTCCATTTTTGGCTGTGATATTAGCTGTCTTGATTCCTTTACCGCCACGGCCTTTTACAGGGTACTCAGAGGCTTTTGTCCGCTTACCGTAACCATTTTCCGTCAACACAAGAACTTCCGTGTCAGCATCCAATAAAGAGGCTCCTACAACGTAATCATCTTCTCTCAGACGAATACCGCGAACACCTGATGCTGTACGGCCCATATCCCGGACAGCTGTTTCAGCAAAAGTAACAGAATAACCATTATGCGTACCGATGATCATATTTTGTTCTCCGTTAGTTAAGACAACATTGACTAACTCATCATCTTCTTTCAAACCGATCGCGATCAGACCATTACTTCTGATATTTGAAAAGGCTGTTACAGCTGTACGCTTAACAGTTCCTTTACGTGTAGTAAAGAACAGATAATGTCCGTCTTCCGCTTTGCCTTCAACTGCGATGATCGCTTGGATCTTCTCACTAGAGTCAATACCAAGCATATTGATCACAGGGATACCTTTGGCTGTTCTACCGTATTCAGGAATTTCATAGCCTTTCGCACGGTAAACTTTCCCATTATTCGTGAAGAATAATAACGTATCGTGTGTTGAACATGACACTAGATTTTTCACAAAATCATCATCATGGACACCCATGCCCTGAACACCACGACCTCCACGGCGTTGTGCTCTGAATTCACTGTTTGCTACACGCTTGATATAGCCGTTATTGGTTAATGTGATCACGACCTCTTCTTCTTCGATCAAGTCTTCATCTTCTAAACTCAAGACTTCACCAACTAAAAGTTCAGTACGACGAGCATCTCCATATTTATCACGGATATCGCCTAATTCAGTTTTGATGATTTCGATAACACGTTCTGGACGAGCTAAAATATCATTCATATCAGCGATAAATTTCAGTAACTCTTGATATTCATTTTCGACTTTATCACGCTGCAAGCCAGTTAAACTACGTAAACGCATGTCTAAAATTGCTTGAGCCTGACGATCAGAAAATTCAAAGCGCTCGATCAATGATGCTTTTGCTTCATCATCTGCTCTAGAATTTCGGATGATCGAAATGATTTCATCGATATGATCTAAGGCAATACGTAAACCTTCTAAGATATGTGCACGTGCTTCTGCTTTTTTCTTATCAAATTCAGTACGGCGAGTAATTACTTCTTGTTGATGCTCTACATAATTCTCAAGAATTTGTTTTAAGCTTAGGATTTTTGGCACACCTTTTTCAATTGCCAACATATTAAAACCAAATGATGTTTGTAATGACGTCATCTTGTAAAGATTGTTTAAAATAACAGAGGCACTGACATCACGACGGACATCAATAACGATCCGCATTCCTTCACGAGAGGATTCATCACGTAAGTCTGTGATTCCTTCGATCCGTTTTTCACGATGCAGCTCTGAAATTCGTTCGATCAATTTGGCTTTGTTGACCATATAAGGCAACTCTGATACCAAAATACGTTCTTTCCCATTAGGCATCTCTGTAATATCTACTTTTGCACGAACTGTGATCGATCCCCGACCAGTCTCATACGCACGACGAATGCCCGATTTGCCCATAACTAAACCGCCAGTTGGAAAATCCGGTCCAGGCAATACTTCCATCAGTTCATTGGTTGTAATCTCTGGATTGTCCATCAACAAATTAGTCGCTTCAATGACTTCAGCTAAGTTGTGCGGTGGAATATTTGTCGCCATCCCAACAGCGATCCCAGTCGTTCCGTTGACCAAAAGGTTAGGGAAACGGGCTGGCAATACATCCGGCTCTTGTTCAGAATCATCATAGTTCCCATGGAAATCAACAGTATCTTTATTGATATCACGCAGCATCTCCAACGCGATTTTACTCATTCTAGCTTCGGTATAACGCATCGCCGCGGCACCATCACCATCGACAGAACCAAAGTTTCCGTGCCCATCGACCAGCATACTGCGGTAACTAAACGGCTGAGCCATACGAACCATCGCTTCATAAATCGATGAGTCACCATGCGGGTGATACTTACCCATTACATCCCCAACAACACGGGCAGATTTCTTATGTGGCTTATCAGGTGTTACACCTAACTCATTCATTCCATACAAAATACGGCGGTGGACAGGTTTCAACCCGTCACGTACATCCGGCAATGCCCGAGCTACGATAACACTCATCGCATAATCAATGAAGGATTCTTTCATTTCACTGGTCAGATTGACGTCTTGAATGTTTTCTTTCACTTCTTCACTCATGAACTTATCTCCTTCTTATCACTAAATATCTAAGTTTTTCACGTAATGAGCGTTTTCTTCAATAAACGCACGGCGCGGTTCTACACGATCTCCCATCAACATTTCAAAAATCCGATCTGCTTCGATCGCATCATCGACACTGACACGTGACATTAATCGTCTTTCAGGATCCATCGTTGTTTCCCATAACTGATGATCATCCATTTCTCCAAGACCTTTATAACGCTGAACACTTGGTTTTGGACTTGCTGGTAATGATTCTAAGACTCTTGCAAGCTCTTCTTCTGCATGTTTACCAGGTTGAACGTAGGTAATGTTTTTTCCTTGTTTTACCCCATATAATGGCGGTTGAGCAATATAAACGTAACCTGCTTCAACCACAGGACGCATGAAACGGTAGAATAATGTCAACAATAAGGTACGAATATGTGCACCATCGACATCGGCATCTGTCATGATCACTAATTTATGGTAACGAGCTTTTGATACATCAAAATCAGCACCAAATCCTGTCCCCATCGCTGTAAATAATGAACGAATTTCTTCATTAGCTAAAATTTTATCCATGCTGGCTTTTTCAACATTCAGGATTTTCCCACGAATCGGTAAGATCGCTTGAAATTCACGGCTACGTCCTTGTTTAGCAGAACCGCCGGCTGAATCTCCTTCGACGATAAAAATTTCGCATTTTTCAGGATCTTTACTTGAACAGTCTGCTAATTTACCAGGCAGATTGCTGATTTCAAGCGCACCTTTACGACGAGTGACTTCACGAGCTCTTTTAGCTGCCAAACGTGCTTTGGAAGCTAATAAGCCTTTTTCGACGATTTGTTTACCAACTGTAGGGTTTTCCATCAAGAACTTTGTGAAATACTCTGAGAATAAACGGTCAGTAACTGTACGTACTTCCGAATTTCCCAGTTTTGTTTTTGTTTGCCCTTCAAACTGAGGTTCCGGATGCTTGATCGAAATAACAGCAGTCAATCCTTCACGAACATCTTCCCCTGTTAGGTTTTCATCATTTTCTTTCATGATTTTCTGTTTACGGGCGTAATCATTGATCACACGGGTCAAGGACGTTTTAAAACCAGACTCATGCGTTCCGCCTTCATACGTATGGATGTTGTTTGCAAAGCTCAAGATATTTGAATGATAACCATCTGTATACTGCATAGAAACTTCTACAGTAATATCTTGTTGTTCTCCTTCAATAAAGATCGGTTCAGGAAATAGAACATCTTTGTTGGCATTCAAATGTTCAACATAACTCTTGATCCCGCCTTCATAGTGATACTCTTTCAAAACAGGTGTTTCTTCACGTTTATCTTCGATCGAGATTTTTAAACCACGATTCAAGAAAGCCAATTCTCTCACACGTGTAGCTAATTTATCAAAATTAAATGTTGTTGTTTCAGTAAAAATTTCAGGATCTGGTACAAAATGGACAGTAGTTCCATGACGATCTGTTTCTTCGATCACTTTCAGGTCATCGACAACTGCTCCGCGATGAAACTCTTGATAATGAACTTTTCCATCTTTATACACTTTTACATCCAAAGTTGTTGAAAGTGCATTAACAACGGAGGAACCAACCCCATGCAGTCCGCCGGATACTTTATATCCGCCGCCGCCGAATTTACCTCCGGCATGAAGTACAGTAAAGACTGTCTCAACGGCAGGACGTCCTGTTTTTGCTTGGATATCAACTGGAATTCCCCGACCATCATCGACCACTGTGATACTGTTATCAGGTTCAATGATCACTTGAATACTTGTCGCAAAACCTGCTAAGGCCTCATCGATCGAATTATCCACGATCTCCCAAACTAAGTGATGTAACCCTTCTGAGCTAGTTGATCCGATGTACATCCCTGGACGCTTACGAACCGCTTCTAGACCTTCTAATACCTGAATCTGACTGGCATCATATTCCTGGGCGCGTTCTTTCATGTTTTTTTCTTCTTCTGTCATATAGATGCTTCCCTCTCTATCTCTCCCTGATGAACATAAAATATATCCGGCTCAACAGTTAATTTATTGTTTAAATGGTCCAAACATGTAGTGGTTAAAAATGTCTGAACCTTTCCTTCAATCGTTTCTAGTAGGTGTAATTGCCGTTCATTGTCTAATTCACTCATGACGTCATCCAATAACAGAACAGGATATTCTCCTGTTTCTGAATACATTAAATCAATTTCTGCAAGCTTCACACTTAACGCAGTCGTTCTTTGCTGTCCTTGTGATCCATAAGTCTGAACATTTTGACCATTCACATTAAAAATCAGATCATCCCGATGAGGACCTAGAAAAGTATTAGCTTTGAACAATTCACGTTTACGATTTTCGTTCACGCTTTGCAGTAATTGTTTTTGCAGTTCTTCTAGTGAAAAATTTTCTTTATCTATTGGAATACTTGAAAAATACTCGATCGACAGCTCTTCTTTTTCATGGCTGATTTTTTTGTGCAGCAAATTCGCCCAGTGTTCCAGTTTTTTGATGAACTCCAAACGGGCAAATAAGACTTTGCCGCCAAATTCCGCCAGCTGTTCTGTCAGAATATCTAAATAAACAAGGTCTGATTGTTTTTTCTCAGCTAATTGCTTCAAATATTGATTCCGCTGCTTCAAAACAGATTGATACTGGACCAGATCATATAAATAAATCGGATTGACCTGTCCCAATTCCATATCGATGAATTTACGTCGCAGCTGAGGTGAGCCTTTCACAAGAGACAAATCCTCCGGCGCAAATAAGATCACATTCAGCTGACCTATGTATGAACTTAGACGTTTTTGCTCAATATGATTGACTTTCGTCTTACGTCCTTTCGTCGAAATAATGATCTCAAGCGGAATCGTTCCAGTCTTTTTCTCGATGACACCGCTGATTTTTGCCGAATCGGAATCCCAGTGGATCAGCTCTTTTTCGTTGCTGGTTCTGTGGCTGCGAGTCATCGCCAGCACATAAATACTTTCCAGCAAGTTGGTTTTGCCTTGTGCATTTTCTCCTAGGAAAATATTCAAGGTTTTAGGGAAATCCAGCGTCAGCCCATCATAATTACGGTAGTGCTGCACTGCGATTTCATTCAGTCTCATCCGCTGCCTCGCCTTTTTTCACCATAAAAAAAGTACCTTCTTCAGGTATCTCGATCATCATACCAGCATATAATTTTCTGCCGCGGCGATTCTCTAATTCCCCATCTACGAATACACTATTCTCAGCTAGGTACCATTTTGCTTGGCCACCGCTGCTTATCACGTCGACTTCTTTTAAGACTTGCCCCAGTGTCATGTAATCAGTTTCTAAAACGAGTGTCTTTTTCAACATGCATCCCTCTTTTTTATTTTCACTTTCACTCTAATATTATACTCTTTTTTTAGTGATAAAACAAATTTATCCGTCTAATTTTCATTCTAAGCAATTTTGAATATAATCGATAAAAAATATTCCAAGGAATAAAAAACTCTTAAAATGCATTTTAAGAAGGTATTTAAAGTTGAAAGGGCTGAAAGTTTTACAACCGATTTTACATTTTTATGAAAAGAATGAGCGAAAATCAATCGAATCAAAAAATCCACGCAATGAATAAGATGACAATTTCATTTCGTGGGTTTTATGGTCCTTATTTATGAACTATAGACTGTCGATTATTGGCTGCAATGGATATATAAACAATGAGGCATCTATGAATTTTTCTGGATGACTTACACCAAATCAGACTTTTAAAGACTATAAAAAAGCTGCTACATGCATTAAAAACATGTAGCAGCTTTTTATATTTATATCTAATTCTTAATTCGTACGAACAGGTGTAATCAACTGAATAAAATCTAAATCAGTTTCTGTTGGTTCCAATGTAAATGGACGAATCGCTGAGATAAATTTCACAGTAATGCTCATATCTCCAAATGCACGTAGTGCATCTTTCATATAATCTGGATTGAATGAAATTTCTAAAGGATCTCCTGACACTTTTTCATAGCTCAATGGCTCTTCTACTTTACCGATTTCTGGAGAATTTCCGTAAAGAACAACAGAATCTGAAGCAATGGCTAAACGAACGATATTGTTACGGCCTTCATGTGAAAGTAAAGAGGCACGATCGATCGCTGACAATAATTCCGGTACATAAAAATCGATTTCTGTATTGAAGCTTGTTGGGATCAAACGATTGGTATCAGGATAATTTCCTTCCAATAAACGAGAATAGAAATACATATTTTGTGTTTTGAACAGCACTTGATTTTCCATGATGCTGATTTCTACCATTTCTTCTTCATTTGTAAATGAACGAGAAAGTTCAGTTAAGCTTTTTCCTGGAATAACAATATTGAAATCTTCTGCCGCTTGTTCGATCGGAATCACACGTTGACTTAAACGGTGAGAATCTGTCGCAACAGCTAATAATTTTTGATTTTCTAAAATAAAATGAACGCCTGTCAAAATTGGACGGCTTTCATGTAGTGATACCGCAAAACCTGTTTCATTGATGATTTTTGTCAACAGGTGGACAGGTAATTGAATTTGATTTTTTGCATCGATGACTGGAAGGTGTGGATAATTTTCAGCATCCAAACCATTGACAGTAAAGTCAGCTTTACCAGAAGTGATCGCTACTTGGTTGTTTTCTAATACTTCAAGTGTAAACATATCCTCAGGTAATTTACGGATGATCTCACCAAAGAAACGAGCTTGCAGCACAATGCTTCCTGTAGACTCTATCGTCATTTGAGCTTTTTCGTCGTCTTGGCTTAAAAAGCTTTCAATAGAAATATCTGCATTACTACCAGTCAATGATAGACCTTCATCTGTTAATACGATTTTTACCCCAGTTAAAATAGGGATCGTTGTTTTAGAAGAAATGGCTCTTTGAACGGTTTGTAGTTCTTGTAAAAATGTATTTCTCTTTACAGTTACTTTCATAATGATTAAACTCCTTTTTCTTTGATTTTAAAATAGAAAAACTCTGTCGCGGAATCTTTGTATTTATATATAAATAAATAATAAAAGTAGTAGGTCTTGTTAATTCTGTGGAAAACTAGATAAACAGAATAGAATCAGAGTTTTCCACCTGTGTATAACTTGTGGAAAACTTTTTCTGTTTTCTTATTTTTATCCACAACCTATGAATTGAGCAGGTTTTTGATTTCAGCGACTTCTTTTTGAATGGTGGGGTCTTTTTCCAATAATTGTTGGATTTTTTCATGCGCATGGATCACAGTCGTATGGTCTTTTCCACCGAACTCAGCACCGATTTTAGGTAAAGAGTTGTCCGTCATTTCTCTAGAGAGGTACATCGAGATTTGTCTAGGGACAACGATCGATTTCACACGTTTTTTCCCTTTTAAGTCCTTCAGCTGAATATGGTAATATTTTGCAACTTCTTCCTGAATTTGGAGAATGGACAAATGATTTTGACTACCGACCGATTTTAGTGACTTCAGTGCATCAGCAGCTAAGCTTGTAGAAATATCTTCTCCATTGATCGTAGCATAAGCCTGTACACGCACCAAAGCTCCTTCAAGTTCACGAATATTGGAATCGATTTGACCAGCAATGTAGCTTAGCGTGTCATCTGGGATCTCTAAGCGTTCTGCATCTGCTTTTTTTCTGAGGATCGCAATTCGGGTTTCCAAATCAGGTGGCGTGATATCGACAGATAAGCCCCAGGCAAAGCGGGAAACTAAACGTTCCGGCAGTTTAGGAATATCATTTGGTGGTCGGTCACTTGTTAGAACGATTTGTTTATTCTCATTATAGAGATCATTGAAAGTATGGAAAAATTCTTCCAGAGTCGCTTCCTTCTCTGCTAAAAATTGAATATCATCGACAAGCAACAAATCAACATTCCGGTATTCTTTTCTAAATTGCTCTGAATTTTTCGTTTGGATCGAGTTGATAAACTCATTCGTAAATGTTTCACTGCTGACATACTTTACTTTAGCATCTGGTCGGTTTTGCAGCATTTGATGACCGATCGCATGCATCAAGTGAGTTTTACCTAAACCAACACCGCCATAGAAAAACAGTGGATTGTAGATGGAACCGGGATCTTCTGCAACAACTAAAGCAGCTGCGTGAGCCATTTGATTGCCCTTTCCGATAACAAATGTGTCAAAGGAATATTTAGGGTTCAACAAGGCTTTTTTGCTATGCTCAGAAATCTTTTCAGGAGCTGGAGCTTCCTTTTTTTCTTCTTGGATCATTATGGCTTCTTTTTCATCGGTCACAACAAAATGAGGCATTACTTCAGCGCCAGTTAATTTAAAACCAGTTTCAACGATTTTTGCAGCTAAGTTTTTTTCCCAATAGTCTCTATGAACGGCAGAAGGAACTTCCAACCATAATTGATTGTTTTCCAGCTTTAATGGTTGAGCTGTTTTGATCCAAGCATCAAAGCTTGGGGCAGATAAAACAGATTGGTAAGTATTCTCAAGATCTTTCCAGAAACTTTCCATATCGGGCATATAGCGACCTCCTTAAATTAAAAATGTTCAGCCGTGACTGAAAATAGACTAGTCAGCCTACTCTATCCTTTTTCAAAGATGAGCTGATCAAGTGAAATAAGTTGATATCTTATTTTCTATATAAAAGAGCAGCACAAATACAAATAGATAAGCAAATAGAATTTTATCATTTTTTTCGAACTTTTTCCACAGGCAAATTGTGAATTGTGGAAAATAAATCAACAGATGTCTAAAAAATTATCCACAGATAGAAAATAGACTGTGGATTTCTACTTGTTATTTTATTTATCCACAATACATTCTGTAAAACAAACGTGGAAATATCAGCGTTTTAGAGAAGTTATGCACAGACGGAAAATTAAATGTGCATAACTTTTAAACATCCTGTTTTTTTGTGTAAAAGTGGCGTATAAACGAAAAATAAATCAAGCGTTAGAAAAAAACTATCCACAGTCTATTCGGAAGAATCAGCATTTTGTGGATAACTTATTGTCGTTCATAAGAAAAATATTCCTGAAAATTTATTGACAAATCTACCCAATACTAGGTATACTATCAAAGTATGTCTATGTATTGATGGATAGTTACAATTTCAGGAGGTGGAACAAGATGAAAAGAACATATCAACCAAACAAACGTAAACGTCAAAAAGTTCACGGTTTCCGTAAACGTATGAGCACAAAAAATGGTCGCAATGTATTAGCGAGCAGACGTCGTAAAGGTAGAAAAGTTATTTCAGCATAATATATGTTGATTTTGAATAACAAACCAAACGAACTTTAAGAACCCTTTATTATCTTCACAAAGTATATGTGAAAATAATAAAGGGTTCTTTTGTTGTGAATCACTGCGACTGGCTTCGCCAGAGCAGATGATGAACAATACTTGGCGACCAAAGGGAGCGAAGTGTCCTTACTAGTAAATCACCAAACGCTTAACACTAAAACAAGCAATAAACGATATCAGCTAAATAAAAAAACTTCACAATCAATTTCTAAGAGCTAAAACTCTAAGAATTGAAGGACTGCACTAGTGAAACGTTAAACGCTTAAATAAGCAAAGGACATCAGCCAAACAACAAAATAGTACTTCCATATAGTTTCGATCGCATCAATTTCTAAGAGCTAAAGCACCAAGAATCGAAGGACTGAGAATGGCTTTGCCGGAGTCAGTGATAAACAGTATTTAGCAATTTAAGGAAGCGAAGTATCCTAAATAGCTTTTTATCATTTTTTCCCCTGAATTTAGCTTCCTACTCTTTGAAAGGTCATAATTAATGAAAGAAACCAAAAAATGACATTTAAAAATAATGTTGTCGATTATAATCATCAGATATAGACATCAAAAAGCAAGACAAACATAAATCAACAAAATACTGTTTATTTTCCCCCGATATTTACAAGAAATCAAGTGAAAAAAAAGCGAATAAATGATAATATATTGAATTAGAGTCATGACATTCAAAATCTCTGGATATTTTCCTTTAAATTTGAAAAAAAATGACGGAACTATGCTATTATTGTATGTGAGTAAAAAAGAAAGAAACAAAGGGATGCAGATGAAAAAATCCTATAGAGTAAAAAAAGAAAAAGAATTTCAAGCCGTCTTTCAGCACAAACAATCCTGTGCCAATCGAAGGTTTGTTGTCTATGTTTTGGAAAAACCAGAACAAAAACATTTTCGTGTGGGAATTTCTGTCGGAAAAAAAATCGGCAACGCAGTTGTTCGAAATGCAGTCAAGCGTAAAATCCGCACGTCGATCTACCAATTAAAAGAGTCGATCGAGCCAACTTGTGATTTTATCATCATTGCCCGACCAGGAGTGGATGCATTGACTTCTGAAGAAATCCATCGCAACATCACGCATGTATTGAAACTTGCAAAAATTTTGAAATAAGAGAGGAACAGTTTTGTGAAGAAGTATAAACGTTTATTATTGATGGCAGGTCTAATTTCCCTGATTTTTGTCTTATCTGCCTGCGGCACAGCGCCAATTAATGCTGATAGTACCGGGATTTGGGACCGCTATATTGTCTATTATTTTGCTGAAGCAATCAAGTTTTTATCCATTTCAGCAAATACAGGTATCGGGATCATCCTATTTACCTTAGTGATTCGGATCATCCTATTACCATTGATGCATTTCCAAACAAAAAGCATGCGTAAGACGCAAGAATTACAACCGAAACTAAAAGCGCTGCAAAAACAATATTCTTCAAAAGATCCGGAAACACAACGTCTATTCCGTGAAGAACAACAAAAATTATATGCAGAAAATAATGTCAATCCATACGCTGGCTGTTTACCTCTATTGATTCAAATGCCGATCATGATGGCGCTATATCAATCGATTTCTCGAGTACCAGAGTTGAAGCAAGGAAGCTTCATGTGGTTGAATTTGGGTAAACCTGACCCGTATTTGATTTTACCGATTCTAGCTGCAGTCTTCACATTTGCCAGCACATATTTGACAAGTATGAGTCAAGTTGAATCAAATGCCTCATTAAAAATCATGAGCTTTGCGATGCCAGTAATGATTTTTGTTATGGGGATGAATTTAGCCAGTGGATTATCTCTTTACTGGGTGATCTCTAACGCGTTCCAAGTAGGGCAAACATTATTGATCAATAATCCATTCAAGATCCGTAGAGAACGTGCGGAGGCTGAGCGACAAGTCAAAGAACGTGAAAGAGCATTGAAAAAAGCAATGAATCCTAAGAAAAAAAATAAGAAGAAATAAAAGGAGGGTTTCCAGGTGCCGGTTTATGAGGGAAACACAATCGAAGAAGCAACAACTAAGGGCTTACACGCACTGAATTTGACAAGAGAAGACGTAGAGATCAACGTGATCTCTGATGCCAAAAAAGGATTTTTAGGCTTTGGTAAAAAGCTTGCCCAAGTTTCGATCGAACCTACTGTCAGTGAACAAATCGCAGAAGCAGTAGAAGAAGTTGTCGAAGAGATCATTGTAACAGATGAAGAGGTAAAAGTGGAAGAAGCAGCTGAAGAGTTGCTAGCGGCTAAAGCTTCTGATTCTTCTGAACCGAAACTTTTGGAAAACCTCGAAGATGAGGAAGCAATTACTGAATTGGCCTTGTACTTAACGAATATTTCAAAAGAATTGAATGCTCCAGCATTAGTTCGTTTAGAACGTAATGAAGGGATCTTGGTCTTCCATTTGGATACAGAAAAACAAGGAATCTTGATCGGTAAGCATGGGCGTGTTCTTAATGCATTACAGTATTTAGCACAAGTTTTTGTTCATCGTGTTGCTGCAAATAAATTATCCGTTGTTGTGAATGTTGGCGATTATCGTGAAAAACGCCAAGCGATTTTACAACGACTAGCAGAAAGAACTGCTGAAAAAGTCAAACAAACAGGCCGACCAGTCTTTTTAGAGCCAATGCCTGCGTTTGAACGAAAACAAATTCATTTCACACTAAGCAAAGATGATCAGATCCAAACCCATTCAGAAGGCGATGAACCTTATCGTTACTTAGTTGTGGAACCTGCAAAAAAACACTTTTAAGAAGAGCAAATGACCCTTTAAAAAAACTTTTTTTAAAGGGTCATTTATTGTTTTAAATGCTATTTTTATCAAAAAAATACATTGACAAATATTATCAAACAAAGTATATTTTAAACGAAATCATTCTTATCAACGTACAAAATACGATGATAAAGTAGTTGAAGCATTCGTGCTTCTTCCAGCCTGATTCTTTTTGGATCAGGTTTTTTTATTTGTGAAAAAATCAACCGATCGTTGTTTGTGTGAATTGGATCACTGTTCCATAGGCAAAAATCTCTACGACCCATTTTCCTTGATATTCAACATATTTTTCTTCAAAATGACAGTTGATAACGGCATCTGCCTGATACTCGAATGCGATTTCCTTTAATTGCCGATAAACGCCGCTGAATACTTCATTTGCGTTTACTTCTGATGAAAATAAATCCGTTTCGATTCGATCTGTCGCAAAAACGATATCCCGAACAATATATTTTTTATTGACGTTTCCAGTAGATAATGTGATACTGCTTAAACGGTTTTCTAACTCTTCTACGGTAAACTCATCTTTTCTTCCTTTTCTCATGATTGGAACCTCCATTCTTCTATATATTTATTTTAATAATAAAGAAGCAGAAATGCAAAATTAAAAGCAACTTTTCATAAAGAAATAATCTTGCGAAAAAAATAAAATTATGCTATCCTATGTCAAGAAATGAATAGGTATTGATGCAGTGAAAGTGCTAGATCCAACCTGAAAAAATAAGGGTGGAGTGGGCGCTTTTTTTGTAGTCTAAAATAGAAATATACATAAAATGATTTATTTTTTAGAAAGGAAGACAATCATGCAACAAATAACACTAGAATTTGATACGATCGCTGCGATTTCAACGCCTCCAGGTGAAGGCGCGATCAGTATTGTTCGTTTAAGTGGTGAAGATGCGATCACGATCGCAGATAAAGTTTATCGCTCAGGAAAGAAACAGCTATTAGATGTACCAACGCATACGATTCATTATGGTCATATCATCGATCCTAAAGATCAACATTTATTGGATGAAGTCATGGTTTCTGTGATGCGGGCGCCAAAAACCTTCACGCGGGAAGATGTAGTTGAGATCAACTGTCATGGCGGTATCGTCGTAGTCAATCAGTTGCTTCAATTATTATTGAGAGAAGGTGCGCGTTTAGCTGAGCCTGGTGAATTTACTAAACGAGCATTTTTAAATGGTCGGATGGACTTATCACAGGCAGAAGCAGTCATGGATTTGATCCGGGCGAAAACAGATAAAGCAATGCATGTTGCTTTGGATCAGCTGGATGGGAATTTATCGTCGTTGATCCGTTCCTTGCGTCAGGAAATTTTAGAAACATTAGCTCAAGTGGAAGTAAACATTGACTATCCGGAATATGATGATGTGGAAGAGTTGACTACAAAATTATTATTAGAAAAAGCTGGTTTTGTCAAAGGTCAGATAGAAGCACTGTTAACGACAGCTAAACAAGGGAAAATCTTACGCGAAGGCCTGAGCACAGCTATTATTGGTCGACCAAATGTTGGTAAATCAAGCTTGCTGAATCACTTATTACGGGAAGAAAAAGCGATCGTAACTGATATCGCTGGAACCACACGTGATGTGATCGAAGAGTATGTAAATGTTCGTGGCGTACCATTGAAGCTGATCGATACGGCTGGTATTCGTGAAACAGAAGATATTGTGGAGCGGATCGGGGTAGAACGCAGTCGTAAAGCATTGGCTGAATCTGATTTGATTTTACTTGTGTTGAATCAAAGTGAAGCATTGACAGAAGAAGACAAACAATTACTCGAAGCAACAGAAGGATTAAAACGAATCATCTTATTAAACAAAATGGATCTACCAGCTGTATTAGACAAAGAAGCTTTAGCGCAGCTAGTGAACGATGAAGAAATCTTGCCAGTGTCTGTCTTATCAAATACAGGGATGGATGCTTTAGAGCTGAAAATCGCAGATTTATTTTTTGGCGGACAAACAGCAGAAAAGGACGCTACGTACGTTTCCAATACCCGCCATATCGCGTTGCTTGATCAAGCAGCAATTGCATTGGACGAAGTGATCCGCGGGATTGAAGCGGGGATGCCGGTCGACCTTGTGCAAATGGACATGACCCGCTGCTGGGACTTTTTAGGTGAAATCGTCGGTGACAGTGTTCAAGATGAACTGATCACCCAATTATTCAGTCAATTTTGTTTAGGAAAATAGAGAGGAAGAGTCGATGAATCAATTTAAAGCAGAATCTTATGATGTAATCGTTGTTGGCGCAGGACATGCCGGTTCAGAAGCCGCTTTAGCATCTGCACGGATGGGGAGTAAAACTTTACTTCTAACGATCAATTTAGATATGGTGGCATTCATGCCGTGTAATCCATCAGTCGGCGGACCAGCCAAAGGGGTGGTAGTTAGAGAAATCGATGCTCTAGGCGGCGAAATGGGCCGTAATATAGACAAAACATACATCCAAATGCGGATGCTGAACACAGGAAAAGGACCGGCCGTTCGCGCCTTGCGCGCCCAAGCGGACAAACATGCTTACGCGACAGAAATGAAACATACGATCGAAAACACAGAGAACCTAACCTTGCGTCAAGGCATCGTAGAAAAGCTGATCGTAGAAGATGGTATCTGTCAAGGCGTTGTGACAACAACGGGTGCAGAATATCATAGTAAAGCTGTGATCATCACTGCCGGAACTGCGTTGCGCGGTGAAATCATTATCGGCGAACTGAAGTATTCTTCTGGCCCCAATAATTCACTACCGTCAATTGGCTTAGCGGATCATTTAAAAGAATTAGGACTAGAAATGGATCGTTTCAAAACTGGAACACCACCGCGTGTCAAAGCAAGTACGATCGATTATTCTGTGACAGAAGAACAGCCTGGCGATGAAAAGCCGAATCATTTTAGCTTTAGTACTCCTGACAGTGCCTACAACCTAGAGCAACGTTCATGCTGGCTGACGTATACAAATGAAGGAACCCATGAAATCATTCAGGCGAACTTGCATCGGGCACCGATGTTTACAGGGATCGTAGAAGGAGTAGGAGCTCGTTACTGTCCGTCGATCGAAGATAAAATCGTTCGTTTTGCTGATAAATCTCGTCACCAACTATTCTTGGAGCCAGAGGGATTGAATACAGAAGAAGTCTATGTACAAGGTTTGTCTACTTCTTTACCGGAAGATGTTCAAACAGAAATGCTGCATTCGGTTGCTGGTTTAGAAAAAGCAGAGATGATGCGAACGGGTTATGCAATCGAATATGATGTGGTCGTACCCCATCAATTACGTCCAACATTAGAAACAAAAATCATCGAAAATCTCTTTACAGCAGGACAAACCAATGGAACTAGCGGCTATGAAGAAGCCGCTGGGCAAGGCTTGATCGCCGGTATCAATGCTGCTTTAAAAGTGCAAGAAAAAGAACCGTTTGTCATGAAGCGCAGCGATGGTTATATCGGCGTAATGATCGATGATTTGGTAACTAAAGGCACCAATGAACCTTACCGATTATTGACTTCTAGAGCGGAATATCGATTGATTTTACGTCATGATAATGCTGATTTGCGTTTAACAGAACAAGGTCATGCGATCGGGTTAGTGAAAGAAGAGCAGTATACAGCTTATTTAGAAAAGAAAAAAGCAGTGGAAGCAGAAATTGCTCGTCTAAGTTCTGTCAGAGTGAAGCCTACAGCCGACGTACAAGCGTTTTTAGAAGCGAAAGGCTCAGTCCCACTGAAAGATGGTGTTCTAGCGAGCGACTTCTTAAAACGCCCGGAAATGAGCTATTATGAAGTGACGCAATTTATTCCGGCAGCTGAAGAAAAACTAGACGAAAAAGTGATTGAACAAGTTGAGATCCAACTAAAATACGAAGGCTATATCAAAAAAGCATTAGAAAAAGTCGATAAACTAAAACGGATGGAAGCCAAACGTATTCCAGAAAATATCGACTATGAAGCAATCAACGGCTTAGCAACAGAAGCCAAACAAAAACTGCAAAAAATCCAACCAGAAACGATAGCTCAAGCGAGCCGAATCAGCGGGGTAAACCCAGCTGATATTTCGATATTGATGGTGTATATCGAACAAGGGAAGATAGCAAAGGTTAAGCCTTAAATTAATTGACTTAATGAGTAAAAAATTTAAATAAAGATATTATTGACCGAAAAACACAAGCCCAGCGAGGTATTCCTCACTGGGCTTGTGTTCTTATAATTTAATTACATGAGATTTATTTCTCGTGTTTGCCTTTTCTTCTCTTCCAAAATAAAAGTGATCCGGCAGCTCCTGCCATGAAAACACCCATGCTTTGAGCAGCAGTAGAAGTCTCTGTTCCCGTATTTGGTAATTTTCTTTGAGAGCGAGTATTTGGCAAAGTAGTGGCTCCTGTACGAGCAACAGCTCTTGTTGTTGTCACAGTAGTAGTCACTGGATCTTTTGGTTTTTCTGTAGGTTTTACCAATGATAATGGTGCTGTTGGCACGGCACTTGCGATAGGTGCTTCTGCCATTTTTGGATCAGTTGGATCAGTTAAATCAATGACCTTTTCAACTGGTTTCGTTGCTTCATCAACAGTTTCTGGTGCTGTTAAATTTGGCGTAGATGGAGCAGTTACTTCAGGTGCTTTTTCCATCTCTTTAGGTTTTTCTAAAGGATCAACCTCTGTAACATCCTCTAAGTCATCTATTTCAAGTGGAGCATCAGGAGAAGTACTTTCTGTTGCTTCTTCCGTTTCCTTCTCTATATCTGTGATCGTTTCAACACCATCAATATCTTCAACTGATTGTAGTGGTTCTGATGGTGTTTTTGTTGTTAGTTCAATCAATTCAACATCAGTAACTCCAATCAGTTCTTTTGTAGATACTGGTGTCGGTTCTTTCGAAAGATTTTCAGGTTCAGTTACTGGTGTAACGTTCAATGGCTCAGATAATTCAGCTACAGGTTTAATCGGTGCTTCCGGCATATCAGGTACTGGTGGGATATCCGGTGCTGTGATTTCGTAGATTTCCAATGGAGTTAGACTAGTTGTAACTGTTTCCATAGTAAATTCTGGAAATGCTATAACAATATCTGGATTTTGACCTATAATAACGCCACTGTATTGTCCACTTTGTCTAAAATTAGTCTTTATCCAATCATAAATAGATATTGAATGTCCAGGGATCTGAGGTAGTGGCGTGTTTTGTAAACTTTTTATATTTTCTGCAGCAATAGTGGTAGTTAGAGCAATCATACTATCGATCGAGCTAGGGATAGGATCACCCCAAAAATAAATTTGTACTGAGCTATTTGTTTGTTTATTGAAGGTCTCGACAGCTTGTTTTAAGTTGGATTGTGCCTCAGTCCATGAAGCTGACACTCCTTTTAGATAATTTCCATAAGTAGCAAAGTTTTCTACTTGTTTGTTTACAGCTGTTATATAGGCTTCAACGAAAGTATTCCATTCATCTGCAGTGGTCATTTTTTGTAAATTTTCAGATGTATATTCTGGTGAAATCGGCGTGAAATCTTGCGTATTTAGCGAATTAAAAATAGGCTGCCACGTATTTGTATAATCGTCATTTTTATCGCCATCATTTCCAATGCTCCATCCAGCTGTATAAGCATCAAATGCAGTTTGATAATCGGAATAAGCTAGATAATATTGCTGATAAATTTTAGCCATCGCAACATTTTTCTCCATAACCTTTTTTGCTTCATCAATAAAATCTGTTAATTCTGTTTTAAATGCAACAGGATTATAAACAACATCCAATTTAATATCTGGCGCTATTGAACTAAGGTTATACGCATCATTTTTCGCTTGATAGTCTTCAATGATCGGCCAAGAATCCGCTAAGGCTGCTTCAAGTGCTGCTCCTGCCGCATCATATCTAGCTTGCCACGTTGCTAGAGCATCTGGTATACCAGTTAGATTATCCTGCGTGATTTGATCTGTTGGGAATGTATCAAGAACGTTATTCATTTCAGTGATCGCATCATTGATCGTTGTTTGAGCAGTGACTGCATTTTTATAGGCTTCTAATGCATCCTCATATGGTTTGGCTGCTGTTTTGAAGTCTTCTTTGGCAAGATCATATTTCTCTTTTAGTTGGTTATAGGCATTCAGAGTTTCTGTATATTGCCCTTGAAGAGAGTCTAAATTGCCTGCTGCAGTCTTGTATGTTTCATCTGCTTTTTTCCATGCGGCATTTGCAGCTATATATTTAGTATCCAAGACACCATATTCTGTTTTCAACGTTTCAAAAGTAGCTGCTATAGCCTCAAATTCGTCTACGGTCGCTTGATGTTCTGTTTCATGTGCCGCTTGCTTTTGCTTCAGCGTTTCAAATAATGCTGATGCTTTAGTAAAGTTTGCTGAAGTATTATCATATTGTTCTTTAACACCAACGTAATACGCCGCTAGAGCATCATATTCATTTTTACGTTCTTGATAAGTCTGTACTACTTTACTGATTGCGGCTTGTGTAGCAACGTAACTTTCTTTTGCTAATGTATATTGTCCATCTACAGTATCAAATTGATTTTTTACCTCTAAATAGACAGCTCTTGTATCGTCAAATTGTGTTTCTAAAGCAGTAAATTGGTCTTGAGTAGTCGCTAATGTCTTACCTAAATCAGTAAAGGTTGTTTCAACTTGTGAAAGCTCATCCTTTAATGTTGTCAATTGAATTTTTAAGTCTTGTTGTATCAATAGTAAACGATCATACTCAGCACGAGCTTTTTCAAATTTTTGATTTGTCTCGTCATAAGAGGTTAACGCTGTATTGTATTCTTTTTCGATTTTGGTATAAGCATCCAAACCACTTGTAAAGTCAGCTAAAACATCATCATAAGAAGCTTTGGCTTTTGCATATAAGTCATTGACTGCTTGAACGTCTGAAAGAGCTTTTTGATAATCTGCTTCTGTTTCAGTATAAACTTGCATGACTTGTGTGTAGCTTGTGCTGATCGTGTTATAGTCTGATTCCAGCTTTTGATAATCCGTTTTTGCTTGATCACGTTGTACAACAAGTGCGTCGTATTGTTTTTTGATCGTGTCATAAGAAGTAGCAATCGTCTGATAATCAGCAGCTACTTTGTCATACGCAGTTTGGGTCTCATTAAATTGAGTAGTTAGTTGATCTGACTGAGCTTTAACCGCTTGATATTTGGCATTTACGTCATTGTAAAGCGCATTATTTTCATTGAATGCTGAAAGAGCAGTGGCATATTCAACAGAGCCTTCTTCATATTGTGCCATAAGTGCTTCAGCAGCTGTCCGTTTTTCTTCATATGAAATTAGACTAGTTGTATAATCTGCGAGTTGTCTGTCATAAGCGGATTTTTGTTGATCATAGGTTGTTTTTTCCGCTTCATAAGTAGCTGTTTTTTGATCATAGATCAGTTTCTCTGCTTCATAAGCGCTTCTTTCAGTTTCATATTGAGTTGCTAAACCAGCTAATTGATCAGATAACGTATTGTAATTTGTCAAAGCAGCTTCATAGGCTTGTTTTGTCGTATTATAGTTCTCTTTGATCGCATCATAAGACACCAGCTTACTTTCATAATTAGCGATAGCTGTGTTAAGTTCTGCTGAACGTGTTTCATACGTTTCTTTTTCCGTTAAATAACTATCTTTTGCTGTATTGTAGTTATTTAATAGTAGATTGTAATCACTGAGAGCTTGATCATAGGTAGCTTTTACACTAGTGTATGCTGTTTTTGCTGTTTCTAGTTCAACTTTCAATGTGTCATAAGAGTTAGCAGCAGTATTGAAAGCAGCAGCATTCAAATTATAAGCATTTTTTACTGTTGTGTATGTGCCCAATGCAGTTTCATAATTACCTTTTTGTGTATTATAATCTGCGAGTTGAGATGTATAAGCTTTTTTGGCTTCATTATATGCTACTTGAATTTCTTCATAAGCGAGTGCAGCTTTTTCATAATTTAGTCGTTTTGCTTCATAGTCTTCACGAACTAATTCATAAGCCGCTCTTTTATCCTCAGCGTCAGCATTTAATTCCTCATAGCTCGCCAAAGCAGCTAGATAGTCATCCTGCATAGTTGTAAATTGTTCTTTTGTTGACTCATAAGCGGCTTTTTCTTCTTCGTAAGCAAGTCTGATACCTTCATATTCGTCGGCTTGCTGTTCAAATTCCGTTTTATTTGCTTCATAATTGGCTCTATTTACTTCATATGCTTTTTTTGTTTCTTCAAATACCAACAACTTATCTTCGTAAGGTTTTTTCAGATTGTCCAGATCTGTTTTTAGGTCAGTCGCTTCAGTATATGCATCATCTGCGGCTTTCTTTGCATTATTATACTCGCTTAGCGCAAGGTCATAATTGTTTTTTACGGTTTGATAATCCGATTTTGCTTGTTCATAGTCCTGCAATGTAGTTATATAATCTCGTTGTAATGCTGACTGTGTCGATTGGCTGACCTGATCAATTGTCGTAGCCAGTGTTTGCACAGGTGTTGATGCACCAATAAGTAATGTACTTGAGTACAATAAAAACTTAAAGGTTCCCTTTCTCCATGAATAATTCATTAAATCTTACCTTCCTTTTACTATTTTTCATTTTTCACTGCATGATTCTGCAGTAAAGCAATACCCTCGTTAAGCCATTTATATTTGCATAAATGTAATTATACAATAATGCTAAGTAAGTTATTTATCATGTTTTTCTTTGAATTTATAATTTTTTGAGAGGTAACAGGAACATTCATTTTATTAATAACAGTTAGTTTTATTATTTAGAAATTTAAAAAAAGTGCAGATGTTTTTTTTTCAAAAATAAAGCCATTATGTTAGTGGGATTTTTTTGTTTTCTGAACATCCAACTACTTATTTAAAACTAATCAAAATATAACGTTGATATAAAAATATTATTTATAAATAAAATCTAATTTTCATGTAAATGTAGCTAAAAAATCAATACTTTTAGAATATGTTGGGTAAAAAAATATTCAATAAATGACAAACTTTAAGTAGGGAATTGAAGTTTATGGACTGGAGGATCGGTGAAAAATAGGCTAAGCGTTGAACGATCTATGTCAGCTTGCATGCTAATTTTTTGTTTCATGTGAAACATTTTAATTGCAGGAAAATAGGATTTTACTGTTATGTAATCAAGCTGGGAGAAAGCTAACAGAAAGTAGACAGTCGAAGAGGGAGTAAAACGAGTAAACTAAGTAAGAAATCAAGAATTATGAAGATAACGGATAGAAAAGGAGTTGAAGCTAATGACCAAGCTTGAAAAAATGATTCAATGGATGTCTGAACGTCAAGGAAAAGTTTCATATTCAATGACAGCAAGGTTAGGACCAAATAGTTATGATTGTTCTAGTGCAGTCTATTTTTCTTTAATAGCTGGAGGATTTTTAGCTAGTGGAACAATGGGGAATACAGATACACTTTTTTCTCATTTAGAAAAAGCAGGCTGGACAATGGTACAAGCGGATAGTACAGGTAATTACCCAGCGAAACGAGGAGATATATTCATTTGGGGAAATCGAGGTGCTTCTGGCGGTGCAGCTGGACATACTGGAATATTTATTGATGATTTGGATTCGATCATTCATTGCAATTATGGATATGATGGTATCACAGTAAATAATCATGATACGATCTGGTATCTGAATGGCTGCCCAGAAATGACTATTTATCGGTATAGTCAAGGAGACAGTTCTCCGCCAATTCCAGCTGTCCCAGCACCAAAACCAACACCGCAGCAAGGAGAGGGAAAATTACTCGTAAAGTCCGGTACCTTTTATCCAGACAGACGCTTAGCAGTGAGTAAAGACACCGATCCTGATGATGTTGTGAGTCCAGCACTTGCCTATTATTTACCCGGATCACCGATCCACTATGATCGATATACACATAGTAATGGCTATGTCTGGATCAGTTATTTAGATCGTGGAGGCAATCGACGGTATATTGCTGTCGGTCCGAATGATGGTCGAATCGATACTACATGGGGGAAAGGATTTTTCAATTAAGTTGAAAGGCATCCTTTGATCTAAGTGATATTTTAAACAGGTAACTGGATAGAAACGAAGTAATCACCGTATTTTTGAGGAATTTCAGACTTTATCCTCATAATCGTAAAAAATAAACCATTTTTTGAACACAAAATCGTCACAATTTGGCGTTATTATATATTCATACCAAACAAACAACCCTAACAAAACACTTTTTCATTTTTTAACTCCTTTTGCCCGCTCTCCCCCAAAGAGCGGGTTTCTTTTTGTTGTTCATAGATAACACTGATAAACTCCTCAATAACGCTAACTTAAAAATACTCCAAAGAAAAAAATTGATGTTCATTTTTCGAAAGAACGTTTCATAAAATAGCAGTAAACTATTCCTATAAGATGAAGGGGGGATTTACTCACATGAAAACAAAGGTTGAACAATTTCGAGACGCACATAAGAAAGACAAGCCACTGATTTTGCTAAATATTTGGAATGTAGAAAGTGCAAAGGCATTAAGCGAGGTAGGAATCAAGTTGCTTCCGACGGGTAGCTACGCGATATCGGATTTTTATAGTTATCAAGATGGCGAAAATATTCCATTAACTGAGCTTTTAAACTATGTGAGCGAAATGGATACAAAAAATAATTTTGTTACAGTAGATATCGAATCTGGATATGGAACTAGTCCAACTGATTTGAATTCTACGATTGAGCAAGTTGTTGCAAGTGGAGCAATCGGCATCAATATTGAAGATAAAATACCAAATACGACGTCTCTATTTTCTGTAAAAACCCAGAAAGACCGGTTATTATCGATCAAAAACAAACTTATTGAGATGAATAAGGATCTATTCATCAATGTTCGAACAGATATATATTTTGTAGGTGATATCATTCAAAACAATCAGGATGAACAGCTGCTGAAACAAACGATCGAACGGATCAACAGCTATGAAAAAACTGGAATTGATGGTATTTTTATACCAGGTTTAAAAAATAAAGAACATATCAAAAGAATCGTACAAGAAACAAGGCTACCGATCAATTTAATGCTGGATATTCAAGCGGATAGGTTAGAAGATTATCTTGATTTAGGTATTTCAAGAATCAGTTATGGTCCATCACTTTATTTTCTTTATAATGAGCAATCAAAGGATAGTTTAGTTGATTTTTATAGATCACTGTTAAAAGAGTTTATTCCTTATGAAGAACAAGGAAAAATCGAGTTGTTTAGACAAGGATAGAAAGGAGACGCCAAAATGATCAGCGAAAAGGAACAAAAACGCTACTATAAAGCCTTATTAGCGAAGGACTCTACATATGATGGGATTTTCTTTGTCGGGATCAAAACGACGGGTATTTTTTGCCATGCGACCTGTCCAGCCAGAAAACCGAAATATGAAAACTGTACCTTCTATGAAACGGCAGAAGAAGCATTGCTTTCGGGGTTCCGTCCGTGCAAACGTTGTAAACCACTGTACTTTCCAAGAGAGATCCCGCCGTTAGTGCAGAAAATGGTCGAGCTGGTCGAGGAAAATCCGGAAAAACGCTGGAAAGATCAAGACTTTGCCGATTTGGGGATTCATTCAATGACGGCTAGAAGGCAATTTAAAAAAGTTTACGGTATGACGTTTGTTCAATATGCACGTTCAAGAAGGATGGGGATCGCATTGAAATCGATCAAAGAAGGGGAAAAAACAATCGATACACAACTAGATATGGGGTATGATTCGCCGAGTGGCTTTTATGATGCATTTTCAAAAATCATGGGCAGCAATCCCAAAAAATCAAAAGAAATCAAAAGCTTATCTGCAGATTGGATCGATACGATTTTAGGACCAATGATGAGCATTGCAGATGATGACTATTTATATTTATTGGAATTTGTTGACCGTCGCGGTCTAGAAAGAGAAATTGAGCGGCTACGGAATCGAATGAATGCATCGATCGTTCCTGGAAAAACGAAAATCAATGAGCAGATCAAGGAAGAATTAGCGCTCTATTTCGATAAGCAGCTGGATGAATTTAAGACACCGTATTTATGCATAGGTTCTGATTTTCAAAAGAGTGTTTGGCAAGCTTTGACCGAAATCGAGCGTGGTAAAACGTCATCGTATAAAGAGCTGGCTAACGCCATCGGCAATCCAAACGGCATGCGTGCGGTAGGAAATGCGAATGGTGCGAATCAACTGGCGATCATCATTCCTTGCCATCGAGTGATCCAGACAGATGGCAACTTAGGCGGCTATGGCGGCGGGATCGAACGAAAAAAATGGTTGTTGAAGCATGAAAAAGAATATAGTGACTAAAAAAAGAGTATTGCTCACTGAAAAAAAGTGAAGCAGTACTCTTTTTTTATTACCAACCGCCGGAAAATCCTCCTCCGCCAGATGAACCGCCACCACCAGAAGAACCTGAACCTCCACTGCTACTGCCGGAAGAGCCTCCGGAACTGCTGCTTCGATAGCTGGAAATGGTAAAGCTTTGCAGTGTATGATAGTTTGAGAAGCCTAATCCAGGAGATTTTCCTAAAAATAGACAAGCATCTAAATCTTTTATGGCTTTAGGGTAGTAGCTCGATTCGATTTTTTTGAAATCACGCTCCCCCTTTTTAAAAGCTGAAGGCAATTCCTTCTCAAACCCATTTGCATTTTTCATGAAATTCTCTGCGCTAGTATCTTGATCTTTCAATAAGTGATAGGAAATCAATAAAATCAGTAACCGTTCTTTTTGCTTCGTATAGCTAGTCTTTGAAATACGCTGTTGTACATACGTTTGAACGATCGCTTTTGTTTCCTTAAAAGCAATGCGTGCTTGAACGATTTTGTGTAACGTAGTCAAGTAGTCTTCATTTGATTGTTTTAATTGCTCAAGTAATGCTGTCTGAGCTTGCGGCAACTTTTGAGGATCGGTAAGAAAATCACCTAAATTTTGATAAAACGCGTCATAATAAGGCTCACTGATCGTTAAACAGCACTCATAATAGGTCAGCTGATTCGCTGTCGTTAAGTGATGCGTTTTATAGTTGCCGATTTCTATTGCATAATCGATAACGGTACTTTTAAAATAGATTCGTGCTAAATAACGCAGCAGTGGTTTATTTTTTCCGAAATAGGCAAATAACAGAGCGTTAAAAGAAGCTTCGTCTTTCATTAAAGCCAGCACTGATTTTTCAATCAATGACGCTTTGCCGATATGGTGCACTTTTGTATGACGGATCGGATCAAACAGCCTTTTTTTGATTAGGCGCGTATATAAAGCACTTCGTAAAAAAGCAAAGCCAATGATGCTTCCAATGGCGAGCACCACTAAAAAGACGAAATGATCCATAATAAAACCGAGAACGATCTCGAAATAATAAGCAAAATTCTTTTTCAGCGCTGTAGCTTGATAGGTATAAGAATCATCATTTTCAGTCTGATCAAGTTCTGCAACTTCCTTTTTAGATGCATCATAATTGCCATAGCGACTATTGATCGTACCGATGATGTTCGTGCTGATAATACTTAGCCCCTGATTATAGTCTTCTTCGCGAAATAATTGCTCCACACTGGCAGGGACGATCGCACGCTTCATACTATCCGTAATGACATCTTCTACGCCATAACCGACCTCCAAGCGGTATTTCCGATCCTGTACAGCGATCACAAATAAAAAGCCATTATCCAGCTCCTTGTCACCGATGCCTAATTTTTGAAACGTTTTATTCGCATAAGATTCGATCGTTTCATTTCGCGGCAGCTTTTGAATCGTTTGTAAAACGAATTGCGGACTGCCTGGCAGCTGCTTAAATGTTTCCTCATTCGCTCGGATGATCTGTTCTTTGGTTTGCTGACTCAATAGGTTTGCCTGATCATCGACAAAAAAGCTTTCCGCAGAAGAAACAGCTGGCTGCCAGAAGAAGAAAAGAGCAAGACCTGTGAAAATCAGGAGCCTTTTTAAGGTAACGTTTGATCTGATTGTGTGTGTGTTGTTCATAGGATTTCCTCGTGTGTTTATTTGATTTGTTTTTCTTTCTTAATACATATATTACCATATCATTTTTTTGATTGAGTACAAATCCAAAAAAATTCAGGAAATAGGGCGTGTCTATGCCTCTTTATTCATACACTCTATTGATTATTTTCGTTTAGTATCAATGCGGCTATTTTGACATAAAATTATTTCATATCATAACTATTAACGGACAATTTTAATCATTTTTCGTAAAAATGTGTGCTACTATTATGGAAAAGGAAGTGATTATTTGATCTGTGCATTAGATAATTTAAGCCCAAAAGAATTGAAACTGATAAAAAAGCATGCAGTAGAACGTATCTTTAGTGAAAATGAAACAATTTTTGACATTGGTGACAAACCAGAATTTTTGTATCTTTTATTAAAAGGGGAGGTGTATATCTGCGATACTTCGTTAGAAGGGCACCGCACAATTGTAACGATCATTTCAGAAATCAATGATTGTTTTGGAGAAGTCTATTTATATAATGAAATGCCATATACATATTACGCAGTCGCTGCGAAAGAAGCAAAAATCATGTGTATCCCCAAACAATATCTGGTACAGTTTCCACAATTTTCATATAACATGAATAAAATATTAGCGAGCAAAGCATTTAAACTTTCACAAAAGCTACAACTATTGTTGAAAGATAGCTTACAGGATAAAATTTTAGAATATCTGGAGAAGCATCAAAGTGTCGAATTAAAACGTTATGAGTTAGCTGACTATTTAGGTGTCAGTCGACCTGCATTGTCAAAAGCAATCTATCAAATGGTAGACAAAGAGCTGATTGAAATTGGGGAACATGGAAAATTAATCTTAAAACGGTAATCTAGATTACCGTTTTTTGTTGTTTTAAAGCCTATTATAAATCTAAAAAGGAGTATACATATGGAGAACATGTTCTGTTTTCAATGTCAGGAAACGTTCAATAACACAGGATGCATCAAACAAGGAGTATGCGGAAAGAGTCCAGAAGTGTCCAATTTACAAGACGGGCTGATAAGAGCAAGTCAATACGCATCTGACGACCCAACGCATGCAATGCAAATACAAGTGATGGAAAATTTATTTATGACCATCACGAATGCTAACTTTTCAAAACAAGATATTGAAAAAGCTATTTCAAAAACCTATACTGGAAAACCAGTCGCTACTTTAGTGCAAGAAGGAAGTTTTCAATATTCAGAAAATGAAGATCTACGTTCGTTAAGAGCTCTTGTCCTATTTGGACTGAAGGGAATGAGTGCTTACTTGCATCATGCATATGTATTAGGCTTTGAAGATCAGGCGATTTTTGATTTTCTAACGAATACGTTATATGAAATACTAGAACAAAAAACGATGGAAGAATATTTAGCACTCATCAATCAAGTAGGCGAATTTGGTGTCAAAGCGATGGCGCTATTAGATCATGCTAATACAAAAACATATGGTCACCCTCATATAACAGAAGTAGAGCTGGGCGTGGGCGATCGTCCCGGTATTTTAGTTTCTGGTCATGATCTACATGATTTAGAAGAACTGCTGGATCAAAGCGAAGGGAAAGGCATCGATATTTATACACATAGTGAGATGCTGCCTGCTCATTACTATCCTAAATTTCAAGCATACGAGCATTTTAAAGGAAACTATGGAGGTGCTTGGTGGAAGCAAAGGGAAGAATTTGACAGCTTCAATGGTCCGATTTTAATGACGACAAATTGCATTGTACCAGTTAAAGCTGCGTACAAAAATCGTATTTATACAACTGGAGTCGTTGGCTATGATGGTGTGCAGCACATTGATTCTGTAGAAGGGAAAAAGGATTTTTCGGCTATGATCGACCAAGCATTGACCTGTACAAAGCCTGTTGAAATTGAAACTGGAAGTATCATAGGCGGCTTTGCCCATAATCAAGTATTTGCGTTGAAGGATCAAATTGTTGCTGCTGTAAGAGCAGGTAAAATTAAAAAATTTGTTGTCATGGCAGGCTGTGATGGCCGTCAAATGACGCGTTCATACTACACAGAATTTGCAGAAGAGTTACCAAAAGATACGGTCATTTTGACAGCTGGTTGTGCAAAATATCGCTACATCAAATTAGGATTAGGAGATATCGATGGTATTCCTAGGGTATTAGATGCAGGACAATGTAATGACGCCTATTCTTTAGCACTGATTGCATTAAAATTACAGGAAGTGTTTGAATTAGCAAATATCAACGATTTGCCTATTGTATATAATATTGCTTGGTATGAACAAAAAGCGGTCATTGTTCTGCTAGCTCTTCTACATCTGGGGATTAAAAATATCCACTTAGGTCCTACCTTGCCAGGATATATGACAGAAACAGTTATTGATTACTTAGTGGAGACGTTTGATCTGGCGCCTATGACGAATGTGAGTGATGATTTAGAAATATTTGGTTTAGAAGCTTAATTCGTGTGTTTTTAGTATAGATAGATAAGGAATCACTAAGACATAGTTAAGAAAAGAGATAGGAATAGGGACAGCGACTTTAGCAAAGTTTCAGCAAATGAAAAAGTGTCGATGGATGTTATTGAGAGGATTTGTGTGGCTCTTGATTGTCAGCCGGGGGATATTATGGAGTTTGTTTCGGTGGAATAAAGATACAGCTACTTCAATGTGATTGTTGAATCAAATTGTAACTTCTATTTACAATATTTAATTAGTTCATAAATAAAACAGAAATGGTATACTAATCCAAGTAAAATCTAGTTAGTATACCATTTTTTTCCAGTAATTTTATATTTATAAAGTAAGGTGTGAATTAATAAGCTAAGTCTTCTTTATCTAAAATACCAGTATCCTGATTCAACTTGAAATTGAATCTATTTCTACCATATTTATCTTCTTGGTTTTTATTTCCTTCACACACAATTGCGATATAATCAGGGAATTCTTGAAAATATAACATTTCAAAATCAATTGGTTTTTCCACTTCATACAAATATTCCCCATCTAAGTCTAATGCAATGACGTCCCTTTTTGACTTGTTTAACATAATTAAAAGTAAATTTTTTAAAGGGAAATACCCAACTTGAATTAATTCGTCAAATTTGAGATGATTAGAAATTTCATGATGCATCCAATTAATTTCACCCGTTTCAAAATTGTAATTCATTACGGTATTTCCATCTAAATCAAAATAGAGAACGCCTTGTTTAATAAAATTTTGCTCAGTTTCTGCATAAATAAGTTTAGTTTTCTCGTTATATGATGCAAAGAATATGTCACTTAGTTCTATCTTATTTGTACATCTACCACAGTTCCAAGAAATTATTTTGCTGCTGTAAGTCAAATTTTTCAAAACGCTCACACCCCATGAAATAATACATTGATAAGAAATATTCACAATAAGAAAAGAACTCTATATTAAATTAGTTTAACATAAATGAGTAAACTTCTTTTTCGTAAAAAATATAAAGGAATATTATATGTGATAAATACACTCAGATTGTAAACATCCTTTTTTTGAACTTTGTATACAATTTAATCTAATAATTTATTTTTTAGTTATTTTCAGATAGATTTTTTTCTGCTAAAGGAAGCAATACTTTTAATTCGTCTTCTGTAAATAAATCTTTATTATCTAGAACTTGGATTAATAGCTCTGGAAATTTCCTTATAAAGTCTTTCACATTCTCCTTTTCTTCATACTCATTGTTTTTAACAGGCCACATACCTGTTTCAGCAAAAATCATTACTTCGTATGCATCTTGAGAAGATTTAAAAGCTTTGTCTGCAAGTTCTTTTGTTATCGGGTAGGAAGCTATCTGATCAAATGGACCTTGGGGCCATTCTATCGTATAATTGTTTTCCTTTTTTACAATTGCAAATCCATCACCTGGGTATATTTCTTCCATAAAGTTTTCACCTTTCTTTATTTAAATACATTCGTTACAGTATATCCACCAAGAACCCAATAACCTTAACTTTCAAGACAATACATTTCACTCAATTCACATAATACCAGCTCATTAGAATCCGTGCACTTTGAATTCTGATCCAAATAATTAATATAAATCATTTAAGATTTTATATATGCTTTTATTTTATACTAGATTGGTCAAAAGAATGAGTAATCTTTTAAATACATTACTAGTTGCTTCTAAAATTCTACCTATTCGTAAAATTGTTAGAGTTTTAGAAGCTATACTCAGGAACTAGAGATTTCCATAAAAATCTTAGGTGAATCTTTTTTGATAAATTAACTTCTCTGATTAATAGTTTAATAAGAATTTTTTTCAATTAATTGAAGAGATTTTGAAATTGTTTGTAAGTTCATCACTACGCGGATTGAATTCAATATTCTGTCACTAAGAAAGGCAACGTAATATCATACTAATTTTTTATTAATTTGTATTTAAAATATCCCATGTTATGTCTTTGGCTTTATCGATAGGCTCATTTATTAATATCCTTTTATCATAATCATTATCCCAAATATAAAATTCTCCTAAACCTCCTCTAGGTGGATATAAAGAATCATTAAGTTTTCGTATTTCTTCTAAATAATCGATATCATTACATTTATCCAATTTATCCAAAATTAATTTGATAGTTGATATTTGGGGGTTGTTAGAAGCGTCTCCGTAGAGAATCAAGCTCTCCAGTAGAACCTGATATTGTGTTTTTAAAATGCTGATTTTATCCATATTCATTAACCTCTTTTATTTTAATTTAGATTCACTAACAATTTTCACACCTTTAATTTTCCATGGTTCAGACACAAAAATTTGTGTTTGATCTAACCCTCCAGAATAAAGCCCGTCCTGTAATCCTACTGGACCTTCATAATATACTGTACCTTTTGGAATTTTAACTTTGTACACTGCATTGACTGTAGATTGACCTTCCAAAACACCTGTCTTGGGATTAATCCATTGTGGCTTTACTGCAGTATCAATACGGACCTTCGCAACCGATTCTGGTGGTTGTGATGTAAACCATTGTCCAAATCCATTTTTTTCATTACCAGGAACGGTAAGCCCACCGCTCTCCCCACCTCTATATAGATAAAATTCTTCTGTAGCGACATTTCGATTATATCTGCCGCCGTAAAAATTTTTAATAGGCTTCCCGCGCATATCAGCTAACGGACCAGGATTATCGAAGCTATTATACTGATAATTGTAAATGTCATCATATTTAGAAATTACTCTGGGATTTTTACTGCCTTTAAAGGGATTTGTAACTTTACCCTTCAAGAAACTATTATAAGCTGTAAGCCCAGCAAAAGCTAGGTTCATTGCACCAAATATGCCAGATAACACTCTTTCTTCACTTGTTAATTTTTTCCCTGTCAAAAGGCTATTTCCAGTCGAAGCTCCCCAAATTCCTTCCAGCGCACCTACACCAGACATACCAAAAGAAATAATTGGACCAATTACAGGAATACTTGTGACTGCAACTGTTAAGGCAAATGCTGCCGAGCCTTTAGCTAAAGCTTCCAAAAATGAATCATAATTATAACTGGCAAGATTCATGACCATCATTTGATAATCATCATAGGTGAAATCATCACCGATTTGATTTTTGAATTCGATATATTCACGCTTTAATTGTTTTCCTAATGGAGTAGAAGGCTCGAGTAAATCTTTTAAGGTTACCACACCAGCATTTCCAGTCGTAAAATCACCAGATTTTGCTAAAGATCCGGTGGCAGCTGTGCTATAGCTTTTGATGTCTACATTGCTCATCGCACCTAAGAAAGAATCTAACTTCGCATTGAAAGGGAGATCAATGTCATTTCTAATAGCTGAGGGAGCATTTTTAGAATATTTGTGTAAGATTTCTGTCAATGCAGGGAAAGAACCTACCTGATATTTACCAACAGACGCTGTATCAAAAACAGAAGTAATCTCACCGTCTACATCTAATCTACTGATGGTGTCTTCTGCATCAGTAATGATATCAAAGCTATCTTGAATCAGTGTAGCGATAGAATCTGCCGCACCACCTCCAGCATTTAAACCAGCAATTGCACTAACATCCTGTTGCCAATCTGCTTGAACACAGTTTACTTTGCTCATTAATAAATCGTCCCTCCTTTCGCTTTCTGACTATTGTTCTTACTATTTAAAGCATTTTGAGCAACTTTACTCGCAATATAATTATCCGTATCTTTAAATTCATTAGCAGTGAAGTCTATCAATGAAGCCATACGTGCATAATGTTGGACTAAATCGCTGATTTTTAGAAACGCCATAGGATAGATTGCAAATTTATCCAATGCCATACCAGATTCGTAAAAACCTGTTTGTTGGAGCTCTGTTGCGGCTGTTACGGCTTCGTCTAATATAGATTCCGTTGCACGAAGTAATGTAGCTAGATCAGACATTTCGTCTGCGCTGACTTGTGTTTTAGTCAAACCAACCTCTTCCTTTCTCATAGGCGATACCTAATGTATCAACCACTCGTTTATTTAATAGCTCCTGACTAGTGTGATAAATTTTCTTCGTCGCTACGTCTATTTCAACTAATTGGTCATTTTTTACAAAGAATAACCATTCTTTTACGTTTTTGATTTTATCTTCTTGGACTGTTATTTCTCCAACAGAAAGAATCTGAGACTCGACGGCATCTATTAAAGCATCTTTTTCTTTATGATTGATTATTTCATCATGAACTACTTTTTTGATCCCAGTTTCTCCTCTTAAAAGTTCGTTTGTTAAATAGACTTCCTCTAAAAATTGTTGTCTTGTGAATTGTGTGAATAGATAACTATCATCACTTTTTATAATGCCAAGGCCTTTATCATCATAGAAGGTCATAAAACAACTATTGACGAAAATATATTTTTTATTTGTACTGTATAATTCCAAAAAACGAATAACATCAGCGCCATGCTTAGTCAAATTAGTATCTGAATCAATGATGCTTTTTTCCTTTAGTAACTTTTCCGCTTTTTTACTAGATTCAGTTGGAGTAAAAGAACAGTCTTGAATTTCAGGACATCCAACTAATAAGCGTTTATCTATTGATTGAAGCAAAATAAATAATTCTTCAGGTGTGAAACTTTCTTTTGTTTTTATTGTCGTCATAATTAAAGTCCTTTAACAGCTTGAACTTCGCCAGAAGCTTCAAAATTTTTAATACTTTTTTTCAAATCTTTCAAAACTTTCTCATGCTTTTTCAAGTTTTTTTCAATATCTTTATGATATTTAACTACGATATCTAAATAAGCTGCACAAGAATCTTTGGCTTCACCCGACCAAACAGCGCCTCCGTGCAATTTGTTGTTGACAAATTGGGCTTTTTGTAATGCTTCACCGACTTTTTCTTGAATTAGAGTAGCTTTTGTTATTGCATCAGCTAATTTGGCATCATCTATTTTTACGTCGCTCACGTTCTTCATCCTCTCTTCGTTTCTTTTCGGCTCGTACTGCATCGTTATACTCTTTCTCTCTTTGTTTTTCAGCTTCGTATTTTTCAGCGTATTCTTGAGCTACTTGACTAGCTCTTTGTTGAGCCTGCGACAAACTTTCATGGTTTTGCTTTACCTTATTAATGTAAGACTGTAAGTTTGCAGCGATTGATTTTGCTGAAGTTACATAGTGTTTAGAAGGTAAATCACTAGCTGACATCTCAGGGGCTTGCGACTTGTAATTTTTTAATATAGTCGACGCGCTCTTTGATTTTTTCTGGTGGTTAGACAGAAGTGATTTTAGTTCTGTAGCCAACTGTTTATAATTATCTCGCTGTGCTCTATAAAATTCAGTTTGAAATGCCATGGTAAAACTCCTTGTTTTTATTTGTGAGAGGAACTAAAATAATAAACTTTAGTTCCCCAAGTCATGTTTTATTAGCGACAACATTTCATCTTATAATAAACGTTGTTTGTGTAGAAATAAGCTTCATCTACTTCAAGTAAAGGTTCATTTGCTTGATATGGTTTCTCAAACAATGTTTGATCGGCTTTTCGTAATCCTAAAATTGCTTGTTTTGTATTGGTCTTTATATACTTTGGAATTGCTTCGTAGCCAGTTAAGAAATTCAAATATGAATACATTACCAAGTGAATGCCGACTTTTGGTGCACGTTCATAGATAGAAATAAATTCATCATCTTTAATTCCTGAATCCTTAACGAAATTCGCCATATTATCAATCAATATGACCCACGAATCTGTATTTCCATTTTCTTGTCTACGGTCAATTTCGCCTAATAACATTTCTGCAAATTGTCCTACTTGTTCCCCAGATACATAGGTCGAGATTCTTTCTTGGTGCTGATTTAATCCGCCTTCAGTATCAATAGTCAATAATTTGACATCATCCATTTGAGCTACAGTAAAAATCATTTGCTTTTGTAATAATGTCAATGATTCTTCCCGATCACTAAAAGCAACCAAGTGTTTCATTTTGGATAAATCAACCGGTACAGCTTCTACTTCTTCGTAATCCACACCCAAAGGAATTAATTGATTGCCCATTGCGTACTGAACTGATCTTTTCCGTTTAAAGCTTTCAAAATCAAGAATTTCCGGTACCATCGGAATCGGTTCTGGTCTTGCCCCAGTCCAATGTTGATCCATCTGCGCCACTTCTTCTTGGATCGCTTCAATAATTTGCAGTGTATCTTCACCCTCAGCTGGTAACGCAGTCTGGAACAACTCTGGTTCTTCCAACTTGATCAATCCACGCCCAGGCAAGTCATCGATCGTTAAGGTTGTCCGTCCAACGATCGCTCTAGGCTCAGAATCATCGATCATCTTCAACACAATCTGTGTCTTGATATTACTTGATAGAGTCATCCGCATTGAATTTTGGCGACCAGCAGATAATAGTAGGTGAATCCCGATCCCAGCACCTTCACGAGCAACTTGAGTAATGACTTTCTCAAGAATTTCCTCAAACTTGGCACCTTTCATGCCTTCAAATCCATCTAACAAGATAAGAATGATCGGTTCTTCCTTACCACTCGCACGTTCATACATTTCCAAACTAGCGACAGAATACTCACTCAATAATTTCTTCCGACGTTTCAATTCATCATTGATCCGACGAGCAAATTTCTCGATTTTCTCTTCTTCATCAATACTCATCGTATCAGCTACATGCGGTAATTTCTTTAATGGAAGTAATCCGTTTGTTCCGAAATCAAGCAAGTATACATTTAGTCTTTCCGGATTATGCACACGAGCCAAGTCCATGACCACCGTCTGCATAAACGTACTCTTTCCATATCCTGGACTACTAAAGACCGTCATATGCCCTTCTTGCGTCATATTCAAGCGTAAGGTTTCCTGCGCCTGCATACTCGGCACATCCACCACACCCAAAACAGGTTCAAGCGGCTGTTTCTCTGTCTGCCATTCTTCTTTAAAGTTTATAGGATGCAAAGCAGTCGCAATGATCCGCTCTTCCAATGGCGGTAACCAAGGACGAGGAAGAGGTGTGATATTCTCACGTTCCGCTACTTCGTGGATCCCATCAATGATCGCATCTAATTCGGTTGGAATCTGTTTCACGTCATCCGCATTTTCTAACCCACTTAAATCTTCACTTAAAATTTCATACTGACCGAGATCATTTACAAGGTAAATCGTGTGATCTTCGATTTGTTGTTCATCTTTGTCCGGTTGATAATCCGCCCCACTCCATGCACTTTGGAACAATTCATAAATCTCATTGTTTCCGACTTGTAGATACGCACGACCAGCTTGAGTGATCTCTGCGGCATCGGGTGTTTTCAGCATTTCCATACTGTCGGCACGATCCGCCACTTTCAAGGCAAGCTTGAATTTCGAGTTACTCCAGATTTGGTCATTCACGACACCGCTTGGTTTTTGCGTTGCCAAGATCAAGTGGATCCCTAGGGAACGTCCGATACGGGCAGTGGAGACAAGCTCTTTCATAAATTCCGGTTGTTCTGCTTTTAACTCGGCGAACTCATCCGAAATCAGGAAGAGGTGAGGCATTGGTTCGTCTACATCGCCGTTTTTGTATAATTTTTGGTACTGATTGATATGGTTGACATTATTCTCTGAGAAAAGGCGCTGACGACGTTTTAGCTCGGCATTGATGGAAATCAAGGCACGCATACTTTGAGCGCCGTCCAAGTTGGTGATACTGCCCAGTAAGTGCGGCAGATTCCGGAATAGGTTCGCCATTCCTCCACCTTTGTAGTCGATCAGTAGGAACGCGACATCATATGGGTGGAAGTTCACCGCTAAACTCAAGATATAGCTCTGCACGATCTCTGATTTCCCTGAACCAGTGGTACCGGCGACAAGGCCATGGGGACCGTGGGCTTTTTCATGGAGGTTCAGATAAACGATGTCGTCTGTCTACTTAAAGGTAATCTCTTTAAATTTAACATAAAGATACAATAATATTTAGCTTAAAAAGAAAAGAGTAAAAAGTACTAATAAATAGTAATTTTTTACTCTGTGAATCATTACGTATTAAATTTTTTCTTTCTGCCTTAATTCATCAATTTGTTTCTTTATCTTTGGTAGTGTCTGTGAAAAGTCGTTATGAAATGAAGAGAAGATTTGGGAACAAGCATAATAATCACTGGCAATCTTTTTCTTATTGACTGGTCGCTGTTTGTCGCTAAAAAAGTCATTTAGTAGATTTAAAGCATTTTGCCAAGAGTTGAGTTGTTCTAAAAGATCGTGTAGTGAGTAAATATCTTGATGGCTGATGCTCTTGATTGGTTGTTTTTTGTCGTTTTTAAGATTTACTGATTGTATTTTATTCATGGTGATTCTCCTTCAAATTTTTTTGGAGAATTTCTTAAATGTATGATATACTCAACTTGTCTGGGGTAGAGTTTTTAATTTAAGAAATTCATTTCTTGTTTATTAAAGCTCTGCTTCTTTTTGTTTGATCTCCGACCTCCTTTTTATTCGTGAAAAAGAATTTAATATTCGCTTTAATGAATATATAGTATCATAAATAGAATGTTTAGACAATGGTTTTATTCTGATTTAGGAATTATTTATTCGTATAAACGAACATTTTGTATTGACTATAGAATATCAACAATCTATACTAAGGTCATAATTAGTAGGAGGTAAAGCAAATGCCAATTATATATAATCGTTTATGGAAACTATTGATTGATAAGGGAATGACTAAGACACAATTAAGAAAAGAGATAGGGATAGGAACAGCGACTCTGGCAAAAATTTCAGCTAATGAAAAAGTGTCGATGGATGTTATTGAGAGGATTTGTGTGGCTCTTGATTGTCAGCCGGGGGATATTATGGAGTTTGTTTCGGGAGAAAATTAATCTAAAGAGAAAGACACCATATTTTAAAAGGTGTCTTTCTCTTTTTTAAATTTCTTTAAATAAGTATAAGTTGTAAATATAACACATATATAAGAAATTATTAATAAAATACCTATTAAATCTATTTCCACTGATTGGCTATACTTTTTGATATTATATGAACCTAAACAAATGGTTGATAGTAATAGAACCCACGCTTTCCAATGTTTTGGATTTTTTCCTTGAGAGTTTAATAAATAGAGACTAAAGATACATTGCAAAACTATGACTATTAAATATAAATATATGTTCATTGATACATTATGGTATATGATTGAGCTGTGTTTGGTAATTATCGTCTTTACAAAAATATATATAGTAGTTAAAACTTGAAAAAATATAGTATATTTTATTGTTTTTTCTAGATAGTATCCTTTAATAGGATCAATAAACAATTTTTTGCCTCCTTAATTGATTTCTGTAGTGCCATCTTTGTAATGGATGGTCATATTACTAACTTCTATATTACTCATATCTTCACCTGAGTATACTGTTTTTTTGTTAGTTAGGTTTACATTTTTAGCCCCTAAGAAGATAGGAACCACAGTTTTTGAAGGGATAGATTCTGAACTGATCTCTTTGTAGCTGTAGGGAAAATTACCCTCGTTTTCTCCCCCTATAGTTGTCAGATCTAAATCATAGTTAAAAGAGATGTCTTCAATCTCTCTGTCAGTATTATTAACAAGATACATTAATGTGATAAATATATTTTCATCCGAATTATAGATTCCACCATATAAAACAGTCGGTACAGGGGAGTCATGTATATCTAATTCTTTTTTATCAAATAAATATTTTTCCATATTCTTTGAATCTTTTACAAGAGATGCATCATATACTTTTGGTATTAAAAAACTATATTCTTCTAGATTTATTTTTTTGATATTTTCAGTCATATTGTCCTCTTTTTTTTGATATTTTTCTACAAAACTATCCCATGTAGTATCAGTAGTGTCTTTATCATTTTGACATGCAGTCAATATAAATAGCCCGCTTAGTAACAAAATTACTTTTTTCATGAAAGCCCTCCAAATTGTTAAAACGCAAAATCTTTAGTTGTTTCCGTTTTAAAATCTTGATCTTCAATTTTTCCATTTAATTTTCCTGTAATCCCCATGCCTCCTTCTACACTAATTTCTTGTTTATGTTTATCAAAATCTGCACTTGCACCTGCTTTAGCACCTGCACCTAAATTTCCGTTGATAGTAATATTTTTATCAGTTTTAAAGTATTTTATTAATGAGTTTACCATTTTTGATGGGTATTCTTTTGGTTCTCCAATTATTACTTCGTTATTGTTTGAAGAGTTTAATTTTTCTATCAAGTCTGCGTTCAGAACAATGTTCTGTTGGTCTGGGTTTATAGCTATCCCAGTACATTCTAATTTCGCATATAGGTTGCACCATTGTTCAAAAGATATAGGTGTTGGATGAACATTATTGTCTTGACTGAATAAGGTTAATAAGTCTATTGTTGTAAAAAGTGGTAAAAATATTTCATTTTTTTCATTTTTTATTTGAAGAAAACTAATTTTTGAACTATTTCCCCTAGAAGTATTTTCAAAAATAGCACAGTATAGATTTGTTTTTTTAGTTCTTCAAAAAAATTTTTTTTTAAATTTCTAAAGTAGCTTGCTCTGATTTGATTAATTCCATATACTTCAAGATATTCTTATTTTCTGATTCAGTCATAGTTAAGTCCTTTTTCTCATTAATTTATTGTACGTATCTTTAAAATTCAATAACCTAATTCCTAACTCATCTGAATAATCCCAAGTATCTGCTATGAAGTGAGGATAAGAAGCTATAATTTTTTTAGTTTCTTGATTTTCGATAGAATTAATCATTGAGCTAATTTCTGAGTAAATTAGTTCTAATTGTTTTTTCTGAACGGCATCAGATATATTAAGTCTTTGGTCTAGTTCATTTAACAACCTCTTGCCTTCATTTTTTAGTCTTACTTGATCTGCACTAAATTGTCTAGATTCGGAATATACCATTGTTTTGCTCCCCCTATAAATCGTGCTCCTTCTTCGAACTGTGGACCTACAGTACCAGCTATAAATTGTGTTCCTTCTTTTACTTGGAATTGAGCAATGCCTTCCATTGAATTCCAATTTGCTGGTAATGCTAAATTTTCTCTATTAATAGCATCAGTAAATGTTTCAAATAGATAACGACCTTTTGGTTGAGCTCCTCCACCATAGAATCTTAACCCATAAGTGTCTGGTCCTGCTGTTTCTAATGTTATAGTTCCAGGCTTAAAGGAATCTAAAACCTGTTTTCTAAATTCTCTTGGGACATTATTTTCTTTCAAATAAGGATCAGGCATCTCATTTAGGAGTGCTTGTGCAGTTTGAAGATTCTTAGCTTAGGTCATAATATTTTTGTAATTACTTCTACCACTATTCTGCATCATCTTAACAACATGTTCCATTTTCGAAGATGATGAACCAGTTACCATGTTGATGTTATTACTAAATGAGCGTAGACCTCTCACACCACCAAACACACCTAGAGCTCCAGCGCCAAATCGGAACAAACGCTCACCAGTGCCAAGTTCACGCCCGCTTAATAAATCCTTCTCAACTGCGGCATTAAGCATTTCATAGCCACCAAATGCAGCGCCTAAAACCATACCTGCTGGTGGAAAAACGAATCCAACGATTACTGTCGTTGCCAAAGCGGCCATATTGAACCAAAATTCTTTTTTATGCTGTTTATCGGATATTGATTCATACTCAAAGGCACCGGAGTAAAGAGCAGCTTTTTGGTAATCCGCGTAAGATAAGTCTTTTGTGCTAGGATTATTTGTAGTAGTTGCCCTTCAGAAAAAAAGCCAAGTGAATTTTTTCTTCACTAGACTTAAATTTTATTATACATTAGCTAATCTACTTATTAATTGAGGAATAGCTTGTATGATAAAGTAGTTACTCTTCTTCAGGTTCGTCTTCATTCATAATATATTCAATGTCTTCATCAGTAAATTCATTACCCTCATATACAGGATGACCATTTGGGCCAAGCATACCCATTACTTTCTTGTCTCTATCGGATACGATAAGTGTATAGTCATCCATAAGAAATGGATTTTCAGGTAAGTCTACGGTGACCCTCCAAGCTGGGCGAACATCATCATTGTCATGATTATTTGGATATATCTTAAATGTATATGCTTCATCAAAAAATAAATTGTCTACCACTTCATTGACTGTTCCATTCAGTTTTTCTGGATCAGTGAAAGTTTTTTTATGATACTCTTTTGCAATTTGTATTGCTTGTTCTGGAGTTAAAGTCGGTTCTATTGTTATTTCGTTAATTTTTCTGTAGTGTATTGGAAATTCTTCAGTAGTTTTTTTTATTAGTTGTTCTAATTCTTCCGTTGTTCTTTTATGACTTTCCATCAAGACACCTCCTATTTGAATTTGAGTCTTAGGTGTTCTATATATTCTATGGAATGAATAATCGAGCGATCATCAAACAAGTGTTGATTTTTCATTATTTGTTCAAAAACATATTCTTCTCTTTGTAGAGTACTTAATTTAGTATAGGCATCTTGTCCAATATCTAACCATTGTCCAGCATGAAACCCTTCGTGATGTAGCGCTATTTGAGTTGGGTTCTTTGGAAGAATTATTTCTCCAGTAATGAGATTTTTTAATCGCACAATTTACTTATTATCTTATTTTATAACGATGCTATCTAGTAAAATATTATTGCTTATTTTGCAACGTTCCCCTTTTAGAATAGTAATCTATATGTAAAAACGATACCAGTCAATAAAACTGATATCGTTTTTATTCGATTATTTACTATCGATGAAATTTAAAGTTACATTTTCATTTTTTAATAAAGTTGGAATAGTAATTTTGTTAAAAACACTATCTTCATCAAAGGAATTAGCATAAATTGATACCAAACCTGTCGCTGCTTCAGCAAATCTTGTTTCCAAATTAAGCCATAGTTCTTTAGCAACATCTTTTTCTATATCACTATCTGGATCAAACAAGTCCAAATTTAAAAATTCTTGGCCACCAGAGGTGGATTCAAGTGAACCTTCCTCATATTCATTTTCAGAGAGGCTTACTAATTCCAACTTTATGGAACTTGGAACGAATGTAATATCTCTGTTCCAATCTATTTGAGCTAAAGTTTCTTTTATTTTTGTTATTGGAATGTTATCAAAATTATGTTCAGATGGGATATTTATAATATCAGGCTTATCAACTCGCTGTTCTATAGGCAATACTAGTTTTTTTGTTTCGTTCGATATACTGATAAATGACCAACCCATTTTTACAGATAGTTGTACATCATCGATTATCATTTTTATCATTTTTTCACTTCCAATCTAGTAAGGGTATTTCTAAGGATTGAGGTTTTTCTTCTATGATACCTGATTCAGTAACATATATATGTTTATTTAGGTCTTTCAACATTGAGTAATTAATTCTTCTGTAAACTTCTAATTTTTGTTTTGCAGTCAATTTTAGTTGTTGAGTATTCTTTTTATCTTGGACAGATAGTATAGTAGTCCAACAAACTTCATCTCTAAAATCTGCAACATTACAGTAAACAATGCAAGATGGATCTTCATAGATTAAATTTTTATTTTCACTAGATTTTCTCATTATTTTAAAGTTTTCTTTGCTCATTATCTATCATCACCTTATATTTATATGAGATACATTTGGATTACTTCTAAGTTGAGGAAGTTCTGTCGACCAAAAAATAGTTTTTGGTTTAATAGTATCAGGTACATTTTTTGTAAAAGCAGTCACTGCACCGCTTGCTCCATCTGCATATCTAGAAGAAAGATTAGACCAAATCTGACTTGCTTCTGCTTCAGTTAAACCATATTGTTGATATACATTAGTTCCATCAGCAAGTTTGTCAAATAATTTCAAATCATCCATCCATTTACCTCCAGGAGTTCTTTCCAAAGTTAATTTGGTTACTCCTTTATTTTTTAGTAGTTGATCTGCATAATTTTCCGCCATTTGCCTAGCTGTAACTGTTTCTAATTCACCAGTAACATTGTTATAGTATTGGGTTCTCCCTGCATAAAAAATTGATTTATTTTTTCCAGTTGAGACATCTAATTTATTTGATTGTTCTAACAAAAACTCTGCTTTTTTTCTAGGATCTTTTATTGAATCTAATTGTTTGGATAAACTTGTTAACGAATTTTTAGCTTGGCTAGTGATACTCTTATAATTACTTCTACCACTATTCTGCATCATCTTAACAACATGTTCCATTTTCGAAGATGATGAACCAGTTACCATGTTGATGTTATTACTAAATGAGCGTAGACCTCTCACGCCACCAAACACACCTAGAGCCCCAGTACCAATTCGAAATACACGTTCTCCCGTGCCAAGTTTACGCCCACTTAAAAGATCTTTTCCAACTATCCCGTTAAGCACTTCATAGCCACCAAATGCAGCGCCTAAAACCATACCTGCTGGTGGAAAAACGAATCCAACGATTACAGTTGTTGCCAAAGCGGCCATATTGAACCAAAATTCTTTTTTATGTTGCTTGTCGGATATTGATTCATACTCAAATGCCCCAGAGTAAAGAGCGGCTTTTTGGTAGTCCGCGTAAGATAGGTCTTTTGCACCAGGATTGTTTTTTAAATAGTTTTCCCACTCATCTACCATTGCTTTACCGACGGGATTATCGCCATTTAAAATGTCTTCAAGGTTTATTTTATCCTTTTTGACTTCGTACGTCATGTTAGTGCCCATTGCGTAGGCAGTTCTGGTTTCTTTGATTCCTAATGTATTAGAGACAGAGTACTCTGTGATGTCTAAATCTCTTACAGCCACCACATAGGCATCCATTTTTTCATAAAAGGGATCATCGATTTCACTCGCTAAGATATTATTGACTTTGCCTGTGAAGTCTTTTAAGACTTTTAGTTTTTCACCAATTTCCTGATATTGACTGCTACGATCAGTGTGACTAAAACTGATAATACCATCTTCATCATAAGTTGAGATATTATCTTCTGCTTTTTCTAAATTTTTAGAAACATCTTTTAGTTCTTCATGGACACCTTTGCCCCAACCTGAACCAATTAAATTTCCTAAATCACGCCCCATTTTTTCCCAACTACTTTGAGTATACTTTACATCTGCCATCATTTCACCTCTTTTTTACTTATTTTTGAGCGGCTTGTATCCCATTAGAAATGTTTTTATCTGCTTCGCTCATTTGTTGCCAAGTCAAGGCTGTTATTTGTAACAGGCGGCCATAATGTTCAGCTACAGAAGCATATTTTTGAGGAATATCTTTTAATTTGCTTACCGCATTTTTGGCTTGTCCTTCTTTATAAAAATTTAGATTTCCTATTTTTTGTGCTTCTTTACAGGCTTCCTCAATAGTTTGAAGAATGTCCATTAAATCTGTGCCAAAATCTTCAATTTCACTAATATCTATATCTATTTTTTCTGCCATAACAATCCCTCTTTTATTTTTCTTCAGTTTCTTGCGGATAAGGAATTTCTAAACTATCAAAAAGTTCCTTCATTAACCAGTATTGACTTACTCGATAATAGGCTTCTTCTTCAACGTTCACTGTGCAAAGCTTATCTTCTTCCATGAAGTAGAGCCATTGTGCAAATTCAGTATCTGTTTGAACTGTTTCAGTGTCAAAAACCGCAAGAGAAAGAACATTTTCTTCAATTTCTTCTTCTAGAATGGATCTTCTTTCCCGATTTCTTAATTTTTTCAATGTAAATTCTTTTTCATCGGCTAATGGCTCACGTTGGACGATTGCTACTGAATCGAATAAGTCTTTTAAAACAAGAATTTTGTCCATTACTTTTATTTGGTAATACGATTGATTTTCAATTTCTGTAAGTACAATGAGCTCATCCGGTTCACTTTCGCTAAAGGCAATCATTAAGTTGTTTATTTGCACATATTTTCTAGAAGCTGCATATTCTTGTATAGCTTTTATAACGAAGAAGCCACCATCAGAAATGTGGCCTTCTTCGTTTAAAATCCCTTTTTCTTGTATAGCTTCTTTGGCTGCATCTAAATAATGTGGGTCAGTGATTGCATAGACACTTTTGTCTGGTAATCCAAAGATAGTATCATTTCCTGTAGCTTCAGCCATCAAGTATAATTCATATAAGTGAAATACATCATTTCTTGTTCCTTTTACTTCTGTCATCATAAGCTTTTCACCTTCGATACTTCTGCATGACTCTCATAGCCAGAAATCCCTGTTGGAATTTTTTTCAAAGCTTCAGTTTGTTTTTTACTCGCTTTGTGCATGTCAGAGTGATATTTTTGGACAATACTTAGGTAAGCTACAAAAGAATCTTTTGCTTCACCATCCCAATTAGAACCTTGAACTTTACTTAATAAGCTTTTTGCTTTGGCATTAGAATCTCCCAGTAAACGGGTTAAGGTCGTAGCAGAGCTTATAGCAGTATTTACTTCGCTTTCAGTGATATCTAATTTTGATAATCCCATTGATTAAGCACGCTCCCTTTCTTTCTTAGCCTTTTCAGCCTTTTCTTTTGCTTCCCGTATTTTTGCTTCTCTAGCTATACGTTCTTGTTCTATTTCTTGATTTACTTTATTGATATAATAATTTTTTCGTGTTTCTGCTTGATTTTTTGCAGTTGTGAGACTAACACTTTTTGCCTCTTCCTGACTAATATACTTACTTAATTTTTCAGTTAGTTCTTCTCTCTTAGGATCAAAGTGATTAGAGGGGATCTTAGAGTTAGAAAAGTTTGAGACAGTTCCTTTGTAAGCAGAGAAAATCTCTTTGGCATTTTTCATATGCTTATCATGGTCGCGGATTCTCTTTTCTAGCTTGTCACATAAATGTTCATATTGATTAGCTTTTCTTTCACTTTCTCTTGTTACAAACCAATACATACAGTTACTCCTTTCGTTTCTTTATCTTCCCAATGATACTTTTATTTTTTCAGCGAAATCATTTTCTACAAAGTATCCTTCTGTATCATCAAGTTGTGGTTCGCGATAACCTAAGTTAGATGCTTTTAATAAGTTTTGATCAGCCACTTTTCCTAGAACAATTCCTTTATTAATTGTTTTTAGTAATTTACTAGCATCATCATATCCTGAAATTCCATTAAATAATGAACCGAATAGAAGATAAATTCCCATTTTAGGTCCATCTTGTAATAGTTTTACAAATGCTACTTCCATTTCTCTAGGCATATCTGTTAGCACATAAGGAATATTTGGCATTACTAAAATGAATGGGGTGATTTTTGTTAAATATTCCTTCATATTGGCAACTTCACCATCTTCTTTCATATCTTCAAAATCGTCTTCTCGATCCTCCATAAGTTCAATAAGTTTTTGGAAGATTTCAGGATACTCTGAATGATTTGAGCTATAATGAGTTGCTCCGCCACGATAATTAGCAAAGTTTTCTTCTTGGTCATCAAAAATAGCGTATTGATAATGACCAGAATCAACAATAAAGTTTTGAATACTTGTTAAACAATAAAGTAAACGTTCTGGTTTAGGTGCAAAAACAGCTAATTGATTCAAGCTAGGGATAGATTTTGCAACAGGTTCAACAGCTTCAAATTCTAAACCGAGTGGAATTTGTTTGTGTTCTAGTAATTCTTGAACTTGTTTTCTTTGTCTAAACTCTTCAAAATACAAGACTTCCGGTACCATCGGAATCGGTTCTGGTCTTGCCCCAGTCCAATGTTGATCCATCTGCGCCACTTCTTCTTGGATCGCTTCAATAATTTGAAGTGTATCTTCTCCTTCAGCTGGCAAGGCAGTCTGGAACAACTCCGGTTCTTCCAACTTGATCAACCCACGTCCAGGCAAGTCATCGATCGTTAATGTCGTCCGTCCAACGATGGCTCTAGGCTCAGAATCATCGATCATCTTCAACACGATTTGTGTCTTGATATTACTTGAAAGGGTCATGCGCATAGAATTTTGACGACCGGCAGAAAGAAGTAGGTGAAGCCCAATCCCAGCACCCTCACGGGCAACCTGAGTAATGACTTTTTCAAGAATTTCCTCAAACTTCGCACCCTTCATGCCTTCAAATCCATCCAACAAGATAAGAATGATCGGCTCTTCCTTCCCACTCGCACGTTCATACATTTCCAAACTAGCGACAGAATACTCACTCAACAATTTCTTCCGACGTTTCAATTCATCATTGATCCGACGAGCAAATTTCTCGATTTTCTCTTCTTCATCAATACTCATCGTATCGGCTACATGCGGCAATTTCTTAAGAGGTAACAGTCCATTCGTTCCAAAATCCAATAGATAAACATTCAAACGTTCTGGATTATGCACACGCGCCAAGTCCATGACCACCGTCTGCATAAACGTACTCTTTCCATATCCAGGACTACTAAAGACCGTCATATGACCTTCTTGCGTCATATTCAAGCGTAAGGTTTCCTGCGCCTGCATACTCGGCACATCCACCACACCCAAAACAGGTTCAAGCGGCTGTTTCTCTGTCTGCCATTCTTCTTTAAAGTTTATAGGATGCAAAGCAGTCGCAATGATCCGCTCTTCCAATGGCGGTAACCAAGGACGAGGAAGAGGTGTGATATTCTCACGTTCCGCTACTTCGTGGATCCCATCAATGATCGCATCTAATTCGGTTGGAATCTGTTTCACGTCATCCGCATTTTCTAACCCACTTAAATCTTCACTTAAAATTTCATACTGACCGAGATCATTTACAAGGTAAATCGTGTGATCTTCGATTTGTTGTTCATCTTTGTCCGGTTGATAATCCGCCCCACTCCATGCACTTTGGAACAATTCATAAATCTCATTGTTTCCGACTTGTAGATACGCACGACCAGCTTGAGTGATCTCTGCGGCATCGGGTGTTTTCAGCATTTCCATACTGTCGGCACGATCCGCCACTTTCAAGGCAAGCTTGAATTTCGAGTTACTCCAGATTTGGTCATTCACGACACCGCTTGGTTTTTGCGTTGCCAAGATCAAGTGGATCCCTAGGGAACGTCCGATACGGGCAGTGGAGACAAGCTCTTTCATAAATTCCGGTTGTTCTGCTTTTAACTCGGCGAACTCATCCGAAATCAGGAAGAGGTGAGGCATTGGTTCGTCTACATCGCCGTTTTTGTATAATTTTTGGTACTGATTGATATGGTTGACATTATTCTCTGAGAAAAGGCGCTGACGGCGTTTTAGCTCGGCATTGATGGAAATCAAGGCACGCATACTTTGAGCGCCGTCCAAGTTGGTGATACTGCCCAGTAAGTGCGGCAGATTCCGGAATAGGTTCGCCATTCCTCCACCTTTGTAGTCGATCAGTAGGAACGCGACATCATATGGGTGGAAGTTCACCGCTAAACTCAAGATATAGCTCTGCACGATCTCTGATTTACCAGAACCAGTGGTACCAGCAACAAGACCATGGGGACCGTGAGCTTTTTCATGGAGGTTCAGATAAACGATATCGTCTTTTCCACGTAAACCAAGCGGCACTGCCAAGGTTTTATGCGGAGAGTGTTCTGCCCAACGTTGGGTCACGTTAAATTCATCAAAGGTTTCGATGCCGTACATTTCTAGGAATGTCACAGCTTCTGGAATACTTGATTTTAGATTTTGTAAGTGATTCAATGGCGCCAATAATCTAGGCAATTGTTCCTTATCAAAATCAGCAGGGAAGTGATCTAGCTGGAAGTGTGTATTTTTCAACTGACCTTCTTCCAGTAACAGGACTCCGGTATTACGGTCACGGATATCGATGACCGTTTTGATATTATCGGATAAGCTGCTCATCACATCTTCCACAAAAATCACGCTACAGCCAAGTTCGCTTGGATCTTCATTGAAGAATTCCATGATGACATGATCTAAAATCAATTTTTCATCGGTGATCATGACCACATAGTGAGGAGAGAAGATAGTACTGTCCCGACTATTGCGGTTTTCTTCCATCGAGTTTTTACGGTTTTTCAAGATTTGATTTAAACTATTCAACACTTGATCCCGACTACGTTGGTTATACACAAACCCGCGGACATTCACGTCCTGCATTTTGGCATGCGGCATCCAGCGCATCCATTCCCATTGCGCTTTTTCCGCTTCGGGGAAGATCGAGATAAACTGTAGATCATGGTAACTATGAAACACAGATAGTTGGTTGACTAATAAATGTAATTGCTCTAACACTAAGCTTCTTGGTCCAATATAGCCGACAGGGCCATGCGTTAAATTGGCTAAAACGGGCATATCGGTTAGCTCTAAGCTTTTCGTGTATAACTCGTAGCCACTTTTTTCTAGATCATCTGTTTCTTTTCCGCGTTCTTTGTTTGAATACGAAATATCGCTGGATGATTGAACATTTCCTAAGCCTAAACGGTAGAAAAGAAAATCAAAGTGCAGCGGTGTTTTTTCATAGATACGTGGGCTGTAGGTTTTTGTCATATCCAATAGTTCAGAAACACTTGGATAATGATACAGTTGTCCTTGTTTTTGCTCTTGATTGATCTGGTGCAGCTCGACAGACTTGTCGATCAAATATTTTTTATAGCTGATTTCACGATCGATCAGGCTTTGTTTGTGTTCTTTGCGGCTCTTGAAATAGTTAGTGATCGAAAAGATGATCGTAATCAAGGTTGTTGCTGCACTGGCTAAGACGAATAATCCGTTGGGACGGAAGAAAGCCATTGCCACTGTTACGATCAGCATCACAACTGGCGGTAAAATCGTTTTGATCAGTTGATCCTTTGGTGCATCTTTGGGATCACTTGGTGCATTGATCATGATTTTTTCTTCCGGCTCACGATAAATGATCCGCGGCGAACGGTGGAAATCAGGATAGTCCTCGTAAACATCGTAACGTGATGTGTAGATTTCGCATAGATCAGATTTGATGATCGTGCCTTCTGTGGCATGGATCTCATGCGTAAAGAATTTCAGCGTATGATGAAGGAAAGAAATTTCATCGCCTTTTTCTAGTAAATACTCTGTTTCAGTAAATAATCGATTGTTGATCATTAATTCGCCGGATAAAACAGTCAAGAGCCACTGATCCTCCTGCTTTTTCAAGATAGCAGATAAGGGATGCGTCAGATGATCATTTGCTAATTCTAACGTTGCACCTCTATCTGTGCTTAGGATCAATTCTTTTTTATCCAGTAAGTCAAAAATGTGTAATTTCGTCACTGGTGTCAAAATCACAGTGACTGGCTGTTCGTCTGATAATGAGAAGGTCACAGGTGTATTCAACGGCAAAACGTGTTCCTGACCTTGAGTCGTCAACACCCAATCATCTTGCTTTTCAATCGTTAACGTATCTGTTTCTGACAATACGGGTACGTGTAAAGCGGCTTGGTTATCTGGACCGATCGTTTGGGCTTTTTCGTCGTCCAAGATCAATTGGTAACGATAGCCGTGAAGGTAGAGGATGGCTTGTATCTTTTGCATCTAGTTGCCCTCCTGCGCCGTTGATCCTTGTGTTTGTTCAGCTTCTGCAGCGTTCACACTTTCATCACGTTTTTCTTTGTATTTTTTGTAGTCGTCTTCCAGTTTACTGATCGTTTCTTCTTTTTCTGTTCCGGACATTTTCGTGTCTTTTCTCACTTGCTCGATTTTTTGCGTGATACCGTAAAGGATCAAATCAGAATCTTCTAAGTTTTTCGCTACATCTAAGGCTTCGTCAAGATTTCCGCGGCCGTTTTCGATCCAGTAATCTAAATAGGTTTCATCTGAACGCAAGGTTACATTGTTTAAGATCACTTTTTTCTGTTGTTCTTGTAAAGCTTCTCCTTGCACGAAGCTGTATGCTAATTCATATTTTTGCGTAAAAGGGATGCTGGCTGTTTTCACTGGATCTAATGTTGTGATCACTGCTTCATAGTCATTTTTCAAGAAAGCTGTATCTGTGTTTTGCATGCGATCTAAGAAAGGAAGACGGAAAAAGAGCAGGTAAGCTAAAGGGATCACTAAAACAACCGCTAAAACAGTCATCCAGATCGATAATTGTTTCATGACTTGGAATTTCGCTTTGCTGACTTTTTTAGTCGTCTTTTTCATCCGTTCTACGGTGTGATCATAATTTTCCACTAGGTATTGTCTGATTTCTTCGAAGCTTTCTTTTTTGATGATCGTTTGGATAAACTCAGAGCCTTTTTTGATTTCTAATTGTCCTTCGTAAAGCTTTGAGAAGTCCTGATTTTTTTCAAACAGGGCGATGATCAAGCTTTTGTATTGTCTCAATAGTAGGGCATGATCAGTAACTTTCGGCGGCATTTTTCCAGCTAAGCCACGGTAAGCGACTTTAGGTAAAAGGTTGTAATCGAATAAAATATTCTCTGGGTGGATAAAGAACGTCAGAGGTAAATCTAATAATTGCTCGATCGCTGCCATGTTCGCCATTGCACGCAGTTTTTCTTCTTTGGTTGCGGCTTTCAGTTCAGCGAAGGTCAAATGTTCTTTTGGCAGTTCATAAGTAAAGGTAACAGCATCTTCTTCCCATTGGATTGCAGTGTCCATCAATAGGGGATGTGAGACTTTCAATAAGGCTAAGTCTTTTTCTTCATTGACCTGAACTTCAGACTTTCTTAAGGTAAGTGTCCAGTTTTCTGCTGTTTTCTTGAATGTGTATGTTTGCTTTTCGATAATTAGTTCTAAGTCTTTCATCGTTTCCATCATTTACTCTCCCAACACTTCAATTATGTCTCCGTTTGTAATCGGATAATCTTTTAACTTCTTTTCTTCATCTAGTAAAAGTCCTTTATTCAAGACTTTGATCTGGTATTTTTTAATGTCTTTGTCTTTGTTGAATATTTGGTTCAATTCACGGATAAAACGGTAGACTGTGATATTGTTCGGAATACGTAGATCTACTGTTTTGTCTTTGTCTTGTTGGTATAAAAGGGTGATATTGATATGTTCTTGATTATCTGCCATTTTGCTGACCTCTTTTTCTACTGTGATACAACACTAATGTCACGACAGTGACTAATAATAAGCCTAAAACCAAAGGAAGCAGCTTAGCGCCGGAAGAAACTGCCTCAACAGTTTCTTCTTTTTTCGCCGCTGCATAATCGACATCATTACCTGCAAATAGCTGGGTGTGATCGTATTCTTTGGTTTTCGGTACTTTGGTCAAGAAGAATTGTGCTTCATCTTCCTGTCGTTGTTTTTCCTCGACTTTTTTTGCATTTGCTACTTTGTCGATCATTTCGCTGTCAAAAAGTCGATCTTCAGCGATAAAGCTTTGCGCTTTCCCGTTGTCGATCTGATCTTGATTCAAGCGATCAGTTTTTAAATCTAAGTTATTATCTAGTAAGGTTTCTTTTGCGTAAGAGGTGCTAGTAAATGAAAAGAGGCCGATTACAAGTAAAAGTAAGATCGTCAATTTCTTCATTTTTTCGCCACTTCCTTTAGTTTCCTTCTTGGTTTCCAAATAAAAATATTGAATGCCGCAAGAGCTGCAATTGCTAATAGATATAAAATGATCTGTACAACATTCAGTGCATTATTCGCTAAGATATCTGCTAAGTTGTTTTCTCCGATCGATAGTGGGTTGATAGAACGAATCATATCGACCATTGGATTATTGCCTTTCGTTTTTCCGATCGCATTCGTCACGAATACGTAACTAATGAATAAGAATAAGCTGAAGGCAAAACCAGCGATATGGAATTGTTTTAATGCATAATGGTTGAGCAGTGAGAAAATCAGCATGAATAAGACGACCATCATGACCCAAACGATTTGAGATTCTTTCACGATGCCTAATTCACTGACACTTAAGATTCCTAACACAACGCCAATGCCAACTGCACTTGCACTAAGAACAATGGTTTCCATAATGTTATCTTTGAACCATAGCTGTTCCCGCTTGAATTTGTCTTTGACCTTTCTGATTACAGGCTGTGTCGCAAATAGATAAGCAATAAATAGACTCAAGGTATACATGATCAAGATCCAAGTGAATGGTTCATTTACTTCAGTGGTTTTGATCGTTGCTTCTGCTTTTCCGTTGACTGGGTTTGCGATAAACTGCAGCAACGTATTGTTTGGAACACCGTCTTTTTGCGCATTGCTCAAGACCTTGATAAAGGCCGAAACAAAATCATTGTTGTTTGCCAGCTCTTCATTCAAATTCGCCATGATCACATCTGCATTTGAAGACAGCTCTTCTCCATTTTTCTGAGCGTTGTTGACTTCCTGATCGAATGATGTAAAGACAGATTTTACGCCTTCGGCTTCTTTGACGTTCATTTCAGAAGCTGCTTTAACCAATTCTGCTTGTGATTTAACAGAAGATAGCATTGACTCAACAGCTGAAATCTCTGTATCTGTTTCCATGTTGTCAGACGCCACTTTTGTTTGTCCTTCATTTGCTTCTGACATTGTTTTTCTTAATCCTTCGATATTACTGATTTGTGATTGGACATTTTCATTCAACGACATTGTGCTTGCTTGGATATCTTGCAGCTTCTCACCGATTTTCTCTGATTGTCGATCGATGTCTGCAGCCTGCAGTTTCAAAGAATTCAGTTTTTCGTGCTGATCTTTGTAGTGTCCAGTAGCAAAAGTCCCATTCAATACTTGTTTAAACATATCGGTCATATTTAGATCAAGTAAGTTGTTGAAGATATCAAATGGGTATTTATCGAATTCTCGTAATTCAGCGTTGACAGTATCATACAATTCAATTGTTTTACCTAACTGTTCGGAATATTTTCTATTTGCATATTGATATCTTTCCGTTAAAAATGCAGATAAATCAATTGGTTGCTCCCAAGTTACTGTATATTCTCCAGCTGCAGCACGGGCGGTGTAGGTTTCAATTTGAGGAGCTGACTCTTGTTCTGTCATTTCCCCAGTTTCTTTTTCGGTAGACTGTGTTGTTTCTTCCGTAGAGCTTTCTTCTGTTGTTGTTTCTTCGGTCGTTAAGCCTTCAGCAGGACCAGTGATTACATCCACAGAAGGTAGTGAACGAGTAGTTTCTGTTTTTACAACTGGATCTGCAGGGATGACTTTTTTGACTGTGATCGGGATCACTGGAGCGCCAGCAGTTTCGTCAAAGTCAGATGTAAATGTATAGGTGAAGCGCATTGGCGTACCTGTGGTAGGTAAGACAGTTCCTGAACTAATCACTTGGTTATTATTGTTGTTAATAAGGGTGATCGTCGATGGAATCTCACCAAAAGTAATACTGCCGTCCGTTCTGTAATTTTCAGTATTGATCACAAATCGTTGTTCTTTAATTAAGGCGTCTTCTCTTGCTTTAACCAAACGTTCATACGTTGATTTTAAATCTTGATGATATCGGCTGTTACTGATCGTTTCACTATCGACTTTCCATTCTAATTCTGCAATTGCAGGATTATCTGGATATTGATTATTTATTGTTTGAATTTTTTGATTGATCTTGTCTATATTTTCCAGCATTCCATAATTACCGTAGATACTTGATCGAATATCTTCGATTGCAGGTCCGTCGGTATATGGCAAGTAGCCGTATAGGAAAACTTGGTTAAATTCATTGATATCCCGTGTATCCTGTTTAAAAGGTAAACTATCGAGACGGTCTTGCATTTTTTTCAAGTATGTTGCATTAAAGTTGGCAACATTTGAAAGCTGTGAGCTATCATAATCCATTTTGGATAATACTTGTCCAAAGGTTACTTTAGATGCTTCGGTAGGATCATATATTCTAAATTGTTTAAAGAACTCTTCACTATAAGTATCGAAGTATTTATCTTCGATGCCTTCCAATTCTGTGATCTGTTTTTCTACATTTTCTTTAGAGGCTAAAAGCTGTTCATTAAGCTCATTCATTTGCTGGATATAGCGTCCGTTGCCGTTATCTGATGCAACAAAATCCTCCTGTAGGGATTGATTCAGACTTTCAAGCATGCTGTACATCGCATTTGTTTCAGAGCTTAAAAGATTATCATCCATACTTGTTAAGATCGAAACAAAATCTTCATATGTCAGCTTTCCTTCTGCACGCTGTTTCATTAATTGTTCTAGCAAGGTTGAAAATTCTTGATGACCATCAAGAAGTGTTTCAGGATTTTTCATAGCATCGATCAATGCTGTTGTCAGCAAATCGTTTGCTTGTAAGGCACTTTGTGATTGCGAAGTGATCGCAGGTAAGTAATCTTTAAAATTCAACGTTGGCTGATATAAAATATTTTGAAAATCATTGACAGAATCTGTTTGATTTTTATATACTTTTTCGATGTTCTGCTGTGCGGTAAATAAGTTATCTAAAATACTGACCACGTAAAGATCCACTAGTTGCTGATTCAAGTCGTTCACGATTTTTCTCCCAACACTTCTTGATTCATTTTCTAGTGTGGCATTGCCATTTGCATTGATCTTATAGTTGACTTGTACTTTTTCTGGTGATGGACTGTCTAGTTCCAATAATTTACTTGAAAAATTGCTTGGAATCGTTACGAGTAGATTATAAGTGCCGTTTTTTAGACCATTTTCTGCGATTCCTCGGCTAACAGTAAACCAGTTATAAGTAACATCTTTTTCGATTTTTTTAACATAATCTGCTCCCAGATTGTAGTCTATGTTATTTCGATTGACACCAGCATCTTCATTTACGAGTGCAATGTTTAAGCGTGTATCTTCTTCTTCGTCTTTTTTTGCAGAAATATCGGTAAAATCGCGATTCATAAAAATCAGCATAATCAGCAGTATGACAACCATCCAAACAGATTTCAAAATGTAATAAAGTTTTTTACTGTTCATCTCTCATTCTCCTAAATAAAAGAGGAACAGCGAGGAGCAAGTGCCCTCCCTATTCCTCAGTATGTGTTTCTTATAAACCTCTTCCGATAGCTGAAGAGATATTTTGGTCTGTTTCTTCCATGATTTGAGCCACTTCGTTCAATTGCTTGTTGATTTGTTCCAACAACTCAGCGAATTCACTTACTTTTGGTTTTAATGCAGTAAATTGATCATTGAAGCTGTCAAAACCTGAACCTTCCCAGTTTCCTTGGATTGTATCTTGTTCTGATTGTAATTTTTGTAAAATGTCATTTACTTGGTTAGAACCGTCTGTATATTTTGTTGCAGAAGTTCTTAGTTCTTGTGGGGATAATTTAATTCTATCGCCTGCCATTTTTCATTCCTCCAATTTATTTACTCGTAAGTATCTTTGTTAAAGACACCTATCTTTGACAATTTTATCATAAATAAAATTAGAAAAAAGCCAAATGTAATAAAAGGTAATTTTGATGTAATAAATAGCTCTGATAAAGTTTTTTTATCAGAGCTTTTGGGTCTTTATATCTATATAATTGAATTTTAGTCGTAACTGTAAGTAATAAATTAGAGAGGAGGTCATGGAATTCTGGAAAAGTGTGAGTACTTTATTTTTAACTCATCTTTAAATTTTCTACTGATGGGCACAGAAAGCTTTGTGTTTTGTAGAACACCATCTTTATAATGTTTGATAAAGGCTTCATTTTTTACGATTTCAACGATATAGTTTAAATTGATGACATAGCTGCCATGGGTCCGGACAAATGTATCGGCGTTGAGTTTTTCTGAAATTTCTGACATGGTTAGATATGTTTTATAAACCTTGTTGGCTGTGTGGATATAAGCGATACGACCGCTTTTAGATATATATATGATTTCATTTAATGTTAGAAAAATCGTTTTTCTGCCGAATGAAAAATCAAAGTAGGTGTTTTGTTTATTTAGATAGTCCTTTGCGCGATCCATCGTTATTGCTAACTGGTCTTTGCAGATCGGTTTAAGTAAGTAGTCAAATGTTTGAACTTTGAATACTTCAGGCATATGTATGGTATCATTTGAAATAAAAATTATAAGAGCGTGTAAATCTAGCTGCCGTATTTGCTGAGCAAGTTCGATACCGCTCATCTCTGCCATCTCGATCGTAATAAAGTAAATGCTGTATTTTACATCCATGCTGTCGAGATGTTTCAGTAGCTTAGTTCCGCTGCTGAAAAAATCAAACTCATAATTTAGGAGTCGATTTTGGTTTAAATAGGTCTCTACTTTTCCGATTTCGATAGGATCATCATCACACAATGCAATTTTCAAAAGGGCCTCACCTCTTTAGTTTAGCTTTTTTTAAACTGTCTTTGTTTTATTCACCAATTATTTATCTTTTTTTACATTTGAAAATAAGTTTCGAGCCAATGGTACCACTTATATTTATCATATCATAAATCTTGAAACATAATAATCTAGTTTTGGAAGATTATGAGCAGTTTTTGCAAAAAATAGGAAAAATTAGGGATTTAATAGGAAAATGTGAGTTACTTTTTTCCAGAGAATAGAACAAAGGAGGAATTTGAATGAAAAATCACTATGATCAACCTATTGGAAACCCAGTGAATGGCTGGGTGACTAGAGAAATGCCGATAAAGAAAACGCTTGAGGGGAGATACTGCTATTTGGAGCGTATTATTCCAGAAAAACATTTTGAAGATCTATATGAAGTGTATGGGCCTAAAAGTGCTACTGAAAATTGGACGTATTTGCCGTTAGACAAATTTGAAGATCCAGCTGATTTTTCTGCATATTTAGAGACTGTCAGTCGATCTAAGGATCCGTTGCACTATGCAGTCATTGACAAAATGACTCAAAAAGCGCTTGGTACACTAGCGTTGATGCGGACCAATCCAGAACAAGGGACAATCGAGGTTGGTTTTGTGATTTATTCAGATCGATTAAAAAAGACGCGTATTGCAACAGAAGCGCAATATCTTGCTGCAAGTTACGCAATAGGCGAGTTAGGTTATCGACGCTATGAATGGAAATGTGATGCACTGAATGAGCCATCTAAAAAATCGGCTTTACGATTGGGCTTTGTGTTTGAAGGTGTTTTTCGTCAAGCATTGATTTATAAAGGAAGAAATAGAGATACGGCTTGGTTTTCCATCATTGATAGTGAATGGCCTGAAGTTAAAAGAAGGCTGGAATCTTGGCTTGACCCAGAGAATTTTACTCAAGACGGAAAGCAGAAAAAAAGTTTATGGATGTGTTGAAACAATAATGAAGATCGGGTGAAAATGTTTGATCTCAAAAATGAGGATGGGACAGAAGTGTTCAACTCCGAGAAATAAGAGGAAATTCACGAAAATTGTTCTTCAAATTTTTGTGAATTTCAGCTTATTTCCGAAGGAGTTACTTCTGCTTCCACCGTTTATTTGTTTTAAAAAGGACTGGGTCGTAGCTCGTAGAGTTATGGCCCAGTCCCATTTCGTAGTCTAGTTACGCTGGATTTCATGTAAAATGATCTTTTTTTTAAGCCGCGCGACATTTTCTTTGGTGACATAACCTACAGCTTGCTCTAATGCATTGCTCATACCGCAAGCCATACCGTATTTTAATGTTTCTTCAATAGATAAGCCTTGATCTAAAGCGAACGCAATACCACCGACTGTAGCATCACCAGAGCCTGTAGGATTGATCGTCTCGATTTTTGGTATTTGGATGTCAAAAAGCCGCTCGTGAAATTTTGCTACAGCCCCTTCACGACCACAAGAAACAAGGATAAATGGAACGCTTTTTAATAGAGAATGATCAAGGTAAGAAAAAACGTCTTGCTTATTTTGTAAGGTAACACCTAATAAATCACCAAATTCATGAATGTTTGGCTTGATAAAGTAAGGCTTAGCGGAACCCTCAAGTACATTTTGCAGCTGCTGTCCTGAAATATCTGCCAAAATTTTTGTATCAGCACTAAGTTGTTGTAAATAATGTTCATAAAGATGTTCATTTTTAGTATTGGCTGATCCGCAAAAAGCGATGATCGGTTCTTTTTTTTGTTTTTTTATAAATGTGATCACTAAGTCCAAAACCCGTTGACTTGTTTCCTCTGAGATTTCTGGTCCTAGTTCCACGATTTCTGTTTGATTGTTTTCTTGATCCATTATTGTAACGGCATTACGTGACTCCCCTGCGATCGGGAAAAAATGTGTAGCGAAAAACGGTTCTTGCTCAAGACAAGAGCGGATGAATTCACCATTGATTCCTGCTAAAACACCTACAGCGGTCACCTCTGCCCCTAAAATGGCTGCTGTCCTGCCGGCATTGATGCCCTTTCCCCCAACTACTTTGACAGGATTACCGCAACGGTTCATCTCTCCTAAAATAAACGTATCTGTGAAATAAATTGAGTCAAGTGATGGATTGAGTGTCACTGTTAAAATCATTTGTTGTTCTCCCTTCAACTTCCAGGTCAGCTGGGCTTTTGAAAGAAGAACACAAACCCGAGCTACCTTTTTTTGTTCAACAATTTGCCATAAGATTGATAGAAATTAAATGTTTGTTCATCGATTTGGTCGTCAGTGATCACATAGTCAAGGTCAGAAAGCTTATAAAATGTATACACATCGCTGACATTGAATTTTGTACTATCGGCAACGACGACTTTTTTCTTCGCATTTTTGAATGCTGCCCGCTGGACGCCGCCTTCTAAGTAATTCGATGTTGTTACATTATTGTTGTAGATGCCATTCGTTGCAGCAAAAGCGATATCGATATTGAGCGTATCAAATGTTTGTTCTGCATGTTCTCCGATAAATTCCTCTGTGATCGGTGTAAAATCTCCCCCTGTTAAAAGAATTCGATAATCTGTATGCTCGATGACATAATTGAATGCCAACAGACTATTCGTAACGATCATTAAATGTTGTTTTTTGATGAATGGCAACGCATATAAGATAGTTGTCCCTGCACCTAGAAAAACGACCTGATGATCTTGGATCAAAGAATTCATGATTTTACCGATATACTCTTTTTGTTCGATATGTAGATTGATTTTCTCATGAGTTGCCAGTTCTTTGTCTTTGCGATCGATTTTTTGTGCACCGCCGTATAGACGAACCAACTGATTAGAGTCGCTTAACTCATTGATATCTCTGCGTATCGTCATTTCTGACACAGCGAGTTTTTCAGCAATATCAGAAACAGTCATAAAGGTGTTTTCTTCCAGTAATTCTAAAATATGCGCATGGCGCTCTCTTTTTAACATAATATATGCTCCTTTTTGTTCGGAAATGTTTATCTATTACATTTTAAACGTAAAATGAACAAAAAACAATCAAAAGAAAGCGTTGACAAACCTTTATACAAGTTGTATTCTTTTTGTATAAACAAAGTTTAACATAATTTTACAAAGTTGAACATAAAAAGTTTACAAAGTAAAAATATTTTTGTTAATCATGAGAAGGAGGAAAGTTATGGAAACGAAGATGATGTTTCAACAAGACTTGATCGATTTACAATTAACAGTACGGGATGAAGACGAGTTGTTTGAAATCATTGCAGAACGTTTACAACAGAAAGGCTATGTGAATGGAGGGTATTTATCAGGTATTAAGACTCGGGAAAAAGGGTTTCCGACAGGTCTGATCACTGAACACCTTAATATCGCATTGCCGCACTCGGACACAGAATATATTGAAAGGCCTTTCATATATATTGTTAGAACAACAAAGCCGATCAAGGTCAAACAAATGGGGGATAATCAGGAAATGGAGGTGAGAGATTTATTTTTCTTAGGAATCAAAGAACCTACAAAACAGGTTGGCTTACTGCAGGAATTGATGCTCTTATTTCAAAATTATGAATTTGTCTCTGAATTAAAGCAAGCAACGAAGGAAAACGATGTATTCAATTTATTTATGAAACAATGGGAGGAAGTAAAAAATGGCTAGAAAATTGATTGTAGCATGCGGTAGTGGAGTAGCAACAAGTACGACGGTTGCAGAGAAAATCAAAAGCAAACTGGAAGCTGATAATATCGATTATCCTGTGGAAGCAGTAGATTATAAATCGATCTTACAGGAATTACCAAGTGCAAGTATTTATGTTTACATTGCAAAGCCAGATGATGAAGTGCTTCAAGCAGCGGAAAAACTAGGAATTTCTGTATATGCAGGCGTACCGTTTTTAACAGGAATGGGCGTAGATGAAATCTATGAAGGAATTGTCAACGACACGAGGAAATAAAAAAACGCGTTCAGGTTCGTCACAACCTGAACGCATATAGATAGGGAGAAAAAAAGTTACGCTTCATCTCTCCATCTAAAATAAAACTATGTAGTAATCATACCAAAAAAATAAAAAGATAGGTAGGTAGAGGAGATGGAAATTTTTCAATCTGTGATTGATTATATATTGAATCTTGGATCAGCGATTTTTGTCCCATTGATTATTTTGATCATCGGACTGATTGCTCGGATGCCGTTGAAAAAAGCATTTATGTCAGCTATTACATTAGGTGTGGCGTTCACAGGGATGAGCATGGTCATCGGCTTTATGTCGGATGCGGTAAGTCCAGCGTCAGAAGCGATGGCCAAAAATACAGGAATCAACTTGCCAGCACTTGATTTAGGTTGGACAGGTGCGGCGAGTATCACATGGTCTTGGTCTTATGCGTTTGTCTTTTTCGCTGTAGTGTTAGGTGTCAACTTCATCATGCTTTTATTGAACTGGACGAAAACATTGAACGTCGATATGTGGAATGTTTGGGGGAAAGCATTGACTGCATATCTAGTCTATTTTATCAGTGGTTCGTTGATTGCTGGGTTTGCAGCAGCAATTATTCAAGTTGTTTTAGAGCTGAAAATGGGCGATATGTTCCAACGTCACATTCAAGATTTAACAGGGATCCCATTAGTTACGGTAACGCACTTAATGAATATTTCCGCAGTGTTGATGCTGCCAGTGAATATTGTGATGGATAAGATCCCATTCTTCAATAAAAAAGCAGACACAACGGCACTAAAAGCTAAAATCGGGATTTTTTCTGAAAATAGCGTGATGGGCTTTATCATCGGGGTATTACTTGGATTTGGTGCTGCGTACGGACTGTCAGGTTCATTGAATTTAGGAATCCAGATCGCTACAGCTATGGCGTTATTCCCAATGATCAGTAAAATGTTCATGCAGTCTTTATCACCATTAGCAGATGCGATGTCTGAAATGATGAAGAAACGGTTTAAAGATCGTGAAGTGTATATTGGTTTAGACTGGCCGGTATTAGCTGGACGTTCAGAGATTTGGGTGACAGCTATCATCTTAGTTCCTGTATTCATTGGTTATGCCATGATTTTACCTGGCAATCAAGTATTGCCTTTAGCAGGGATCATCAACTACTCGATTGCTGTAGGTGGTTTGCTTTTGACGGGCGGTAATTTGTATCGAATGATCACATTAGGTCTGATCTATACACCACTTTATTTATATGGCGCCACTTATTTAGCACCTGTATTGACTGGTTTAGCGAAAAAAACTGGAGCAGTCGATTTAAAAGGCGGCAGCATTACGTGGTCATCGATCGAAGGGCCTGAATTTAGAATTTTATTCGCAGAAGCGGCGAATTTGAATATTGTCGCAATCGTTGGCTTTATCATTTTTATCGCAATGTTTGTTTGGCTGTATAAATACATGTCGAAAGAACCTGTGCCGAGTGCACGCTATGAAGAGACAAAATAAGAATGCTTAGAGAGGGTAGAGAATAATGAATGAAAAAGGAAAATGGTTCACGCTGTTGTTTGTAGATATACTACTTTTTATCATTGCGATGGCTACAAATATTATTCCTATCTACTTTTTAGTCATCCTACTTTCATTTTTTATCTATAAAGATGGCAATGCTGTTCTTTTTAAAGAATATGATGAACGAAAAAAGCAAAAATATGAAGAATATAAACTCATACAAGATGCGGCGAAAGAAACGATCCGCACTGGAAAACTATTAAAAAAGAAAAGGGAGCTGTAATCGATTATGGCAGATGGAAGAATTTTATTTGAGCGTGAAAGAGAAGATATGGCAAAAATCGTTCAACTGATTTTTGAACGTAAAAATACCAATGTTGCTGGAGGAAATTTTTCGTTTAAAACCACTGACAAAACAGGGAAAGAATATATCATCATGACGCCAACTATGATGTCACAAGCTTACTTAGGACATCTTTCAGCTTCACAAATTTTAGTAGTCGAACCACATACAAGAAAAGTGATTGCTGGTGAAGGCGGATTGACACGGGAAATCAATATGCATGAAGCGGTATATGACGCTAATCCTGATATTAAAGCAGTTCTTCATGCACATGCGCCAAATAGCATGTTTTGGGCAACGAGTGGGTTAGATATGCCGAACCTGACAGAAGCGACTCAAAAGGTTGAATACATTGAAGTTTTAGAATTTGAACCAAACTGTTCTGAAGAATTGGCGGAAATCGTCAGCAATCATATTAAGACGATGCCTAGAAAACAATTGCCGCATGAATTTTTATTGGACAGTCATGGAGTGTTGATCACTACAGGTGGAGACACTGGAATCGAAGCGATCCATTCAGCTTTAGCCGTTTTAGATACAGTAGAATGGAATGCAGAAATTGCTTATAAACAGACGATCTTTCAAAAATTAGGCATTTTGGATGGTTACTATTCTAAAGGTGTCAAAATTGGTACGATCGATGATTTAATAAATGGAGAACCGATCTATAATACAATTATCAAAGCAACCGCCGGCGGCGATTGATTGAGTAAAGCAGCTGGGTTATGACTCTTTTGAGTTTTGACCTAGCTGTTTTTGTTTGACTGAAAGTAAGTGAAAATTTCCTACATATAATAGAAAGAACAATTTTATTAGAACTCTTATAAAACTTGCTAAAAACATTGCAAGAAATCCCTATTTGCGTTAAAGTAAGAAAAGACAATTGTGAAACATTTTCTGTTTCACACAAGGAAGGAATCTTATGACACCTGAAGAATTTAAACAATTATTGAGCAAGAAAGAAATCCAGCTGTCAGAGCAGCAGATGGCGCAATTTGCCCGTTATTTCGAGTTGCTTGTCGAGTGGAATGAAAAGATGAATCTGACTGCGATCACTGATAAACAAGAAGTGTATTTAAAGCATTTTTATGATTCTGTTTCGTTGGCATTTTTTGAAGATTTTTCAACGAACAAGACAATCTGTGATGTTGGTGCAGGTGCTGGTTTCCCTAGTATTCCGCTAAAGATCGTTTTTCCTTCATTGAAGGTAACGATCGTAGATTCGTTGAATAAACGAATCACTTTTTTAACAGAATTAGTCAACGAACTTGGGTTGGAAGAGGTTTCGTTATATCATGATCGCGCGGAATCATTTGGACAAAAAGCAGAGTTTCGCGGCGCATTCGATTATGTGACGGCACGTGCGGTCGCTCGATTGAATGTCTTAAGTGAATTATGCTTGCCATTAGTAAAAAAAGAGGGTTTTTTCTTAGCATTGAAAGCAGCAAAAAGTGAAGAAGAGATCACCGAGGCAAAACCTGCGATCGCTATTTTAGGCGGCAAGTTTCAAGAAGAAGTATCCTTTGAATTACCAGTCACAAATGATGAACGTCATATCGTAGTCATTCAAAAGAAAAAAGAAACACCTAAAAAATATCCGAGAAAATCAGGATTACCAAATAAACAACCGATCAAATAAGATGGAGGGACACAAATGGCACGAATAATTTCTGTAGCGAATCAAAAAGGCGGAGTTGGTAAGACGACGACCACTGTGAATCTGGGTGCTAGTTTGGCCTATTATGGAAAAAAAGTCTTACTGATCGATATCGATGCTCAGGGAAATGCAACGAGTGGGATTGGTGTACGTAAACCAGATGTTGCCACAGACGTTTATGATGTATTAGTAAACGAAGAACCGATCAAAGACGTGATCCAGCAAACGTCTAGAGAGAATCTAGACATCGTTCCAGCGACGATCCAGCTTGCAGGAGCAGAAATCGAGCTGACGTCAATGATGGCTCGGGAAACGAGATTAAAAGCAGCGATTGCAGAGGTCAGTGATCATTATGATTTTATTTTGATCGATTGCCCGCCTTCATTAGGTCACCTGACGATCAACGCTTTCACAGCGAGCGATTCGATTTTGATTCCTGTCCAGTGTGAGTATTATGCGTTAGAGGGATTGAGCCAACTATTGAATACAATTCGCTTGGTTCAAAAACATTTTAATCCTGATTTGCGTATAGAAGGCGTATTATTGACGATGTATGATGCTAGAACAAATCTTGGTGCAGAAGTCGTTGAAGAAGTCCGTAAGTATTTCCGTGAAAAAGTTTACGATACGATCATTCCTCGTAATGTCCGTTTATCAGAAGCACCAAGTCATGGCCTGTCGATTATTGATTATGACCCTCGTTCACGTGGTGCCGAAGTGTACCAAGCACTAGCAAAGGAAGTGTTGGATAATGAGTAAAGGAAAAGGTTTAGGAAGAGGTATTGATGCATTGTTTCAAGATTTCGCCAGCTTAGAAGATGTCGATGTACAAAAAGAAGAAGTCATTGAGATCCCGCTAAACGAATTACGGCCAAATCCCTACCAGCCAAGAAAAACATTTGACGAAGCTTCCTTACAAGAGTTGGCAAATTCGATCCAACAATCTGGGGTTTTTCAGCCGATCATCGTCAGAAAATCAGCAGTTAAAGGGTATGAGATCATTGCAGGTGAAAGACGTTTTCGTGCATCAAAATTAGCAGAAAAAGAAACGATTCCTGCAATCGTTCGTGAGTTTGATGAAGAAGCAATGATGCAAGTTGCTGTTTTAGAGAACCTACAGCGTGAAGATTTAAACCCATTAGAAGAAGCAGAAGCTTACGATATGTTGATGAAAAATTTAAAATTGACACAAGTCGAAGTAGCGGAGCGTTTAGGGAAGAGCCGTCCCTATATTGCAAACTACCTACGTTTATTAACGTTGCCTGCACCAGTGAAAGAACTGGTGCAAAGTGAAACTCTCTCAATGGGACAAGCAAGAACATTATTGGGATTGAAAGATAAAGATCAGATAATGACTTTAGCTAAAAGAGTGGTCGAAGAAAATCTAACGGTTCGTCAATTAGAACAAATCGTCAATGATTTAAATGAAAACCAAGGCAAAAAAATAATCAAAAAAGATAAAAAACTCCAAAAAGAAAAACCATACTACATTCGTGAAAGTGAAGATCGCTTGATGGATAAATTCGGTACGACGGTTGCTATTCAAGAAAAAGAAGGCAAAGGAAAAATCGAAATCGAGTATCTTTCACAATCAGATTTAGCAAGAATTTTAGATATCTTAGAAATTCATTTTGATGAAGAATAAAGTATCAATAAATAAGAGAGTGACATAAAACTACTTAGTTTTATGTCACTCTCTTTTATAATATATTTCTTGAAAAAGTATTATGTATATATCAATTTATAAATAATCGATATAAAATCCAGTTTATTTATAAATAACAAATTTTTTCTTGTTCTTATATAAAATAAGAAAAATTTATAATTGTTTAAATTAAACTATATTGTAGTTCTTATAAATAGATACTGTATTAATTGCTTACGTTTCAAGTATACAATAACTAATTTAGGCGTGTCAATGAGGAATAAAAAAATAACAATATATTTAATTAAATGATATTCATCGATAGATTATATGTTTTAATCATAATGATTGTGCTATTTAAGTGGAGACTAGTAATCCTAGAATAGTATAAGACAAGACAGCTTATAGTAAGGGATCGTTATTTTCAAATAAACAGTAATTAATATTAAAATCCCTTATTTTTATTCGCCGTCAAATAAACCGTCAAATAAATAGAGTTAAGTTATTAAAGTCAAAAATGATTGGAAAAGTGTATGAAGCACTTTTTTTATTTTCAATCATCAACATGGATTTATTTTATTAAAATGCTCTTTTTTTAAATATTAAACTTATTACTATATTTAAATTGACCGTCATCTAGCCGTCATCAGTTTTTTAAAAGTGCTGCATTCCAAGTAATAATACTCCTTTTTTCTTATTTTATATAAGAATAGGAAATTCCTATAATTCAATTTTTGCAGTTTATAGTGATCTATGTATAGGCTTGCCAGCAAGGTTGGTTGAATTTTCTCTAAGGAATTTTTTTAACATGAATGGTTGGTATTTTACTATATACAAAATTATGAGGGGGACTTTCTATTATGAGGAAAAAAATTATTATATTGACCGACACACTTAGTGCTAACGGATTATTACAAAATAGTTTGTTGAATATGGATTATGAAATTATGGTTTCAAAAGATATATTGACTCGGCCAAAAGATAAAGAGTTTTATTTTTTACAAAATTTCGATCTGATTATTTATCAGCAATCTATGTATAGTGGATTAAAAGAATCATTTTTGGATAACTTAGTACTGCTTAATAAGCCGATCGTTGTTTTGACTTTTGAATCGGAACAGGCGAATGAATCCAAATATGCTGATAATGCGGAGGTAACTTTTGTTCGTTATCCGATCTCCGTTACGGATTTAGCTAGTAAGTTGGCAGAAATTTTTGAAGAAACAGCAGTGCGTGCAGGGCAAACCAATCAAGAAAGAACGATAGATGTTTTTTCAGGTAATGAGAGTATGTCGCAGCATTCATCATCATTTTCAGCTGTAGCGAAAATGAAAAAGACACATACATTCCAGCTTAAAGACCGGACATTGATCATTGATAACTGGCTGATTCCATTAACTAAAAAGGAGCATCAAGTTTTAGAACACTTTATCAAATCTGATCAACGAGTCTTTTCAAGTCAGGCATTATGCGAAGCGATTTGGACAAATGCGAAGCAAAAAAATAAACAAGCGTTATTAAGTAATTTGATCAACCGTATCAAACAAAAAATAATGGAAAAAACCTCTATTTTTGAACCATTCATTTTAAATAAAAAAGGAATTGGTTATTACCTAAATCAAGATTTTACACTTTTGAATGACCAGCATGACGAAAAAATAAAAGAATTACTGACAGGCGCATTGTAAGAAATAGGAAGTAAGAAGGGGAGCGATATAGTTGGCTATGTTTAAGAAAAAAAAACAAAAATATGATGATGACTATGAAGAATACTATGATGATTATGAAGAATATGATGATTATGACGAGTACGATGATGATGATTTCGAAGAGGAAGAATACGAACCTCCTAAGAAGAGTCGTCCAGAAGCATCAAATAAGAGAGAGCGTTTAGAAAGTTCTATGAGAAAGCAGGAACAAGAATTAAAAGAAGAGCAGGCCGCCATAGTTGAACATTTAACGAATGAGAATCAGCAATTCCAAAAGGAAGTTCAGCGTCAAAAGACAATGGCAGAACGCCTAAAAGCGGAAGTAGAAAATAAGCAGCAGGAGATCGATCAGCTGACCTTACGATTGACCAGCTCGTCCCAATCTAAAGACAGAGTGCATGCGCTTGAAGATCAACTAAGACAGGCAGAAGATGCAAGGGTACAAGCCGAAGAACAACTATTAGAAGAACGTGCTAATAACAGCGAACTTGAACGGCAATTACGTCAACAGGATTCAATGAAGACTCAGATTGCAGAAGTTTTGATGGAAGCAAAAGAAAAAGCACAGCAAATTATCGAGCGGGCAACAATTGAAGCTGATAGAACAGTTGAAGCAGCAAGACATGAGACTAAGAAAGCTGTTTCAGAAGCTTCGATCGAGTTGAAAAAGATCAATCAAGAGGCTGCAAACTATCATACTCGTATCCTTCGTCTTCAAAGTGAAACAAGTGTGCTGATGGAAGATCTACTGAATAAATCAGAACGCTTAGCTGATCAGTCGCTAGAGTAAGGGAAGGAGAATAAGAAGTGGTTTATCAAAATATTATAGTTGATATTTATCAAGCTGCTTCTCCGGCAGTAGGCGAGCGTCTTTTTGACGATGATATGTTGCGGGATATTTATTATATCTGTGAAGAGATTTTTCAAAAAAGAAATCTAGGAATTCCCTACCCTAAAGAAGAAGTAGAAGAATATTTTGAGGAATTCCATACAATTATTTCTTTTTTCAAACATGTTGAGATCACGTTGGATTTTGTGGATCTTGATTGGTCGGCATTGTTGGACGAGCTTATTCATACATTTCCTCAGATTGCCTGGATAGGAGGATCGAAGGAAAAGGAAGACAATCGAGTCATTTACTACATTGATTTTGTTCCTATTGCATATCGTGAAGTAGACTTTCCTTTTATGGTCAATTTACTGCAGTCTTTAGAACAGCAGCTATTAGTTGAAAGTGATGACGTATTAGAGCTGTTTATCGAGGAAATCGAACGATTAGTGTCTAAATTTGTCAAACCGCTTCAAACTGTTGAAATTGATTCCAAACCTAAACCTAAGTCTAAGCCAAAAGTAGAGGGTGTAGAAAATAATATAAAAGAGGCCAATATAAATTACGTCCTAAAAATGGAAGAAGCAGTAAGCAGGGAACGTTATGCAAAAGAGCGCATGCGTTTGGCAAACCAAAAGTTGGAAGTCGTTATTGATCAGATGGAGAGACAAAATTTATCCAGAGCAATCAAAGAACTAAGTAAGCCTAACAATAATGAAAATGAAGACTGGGATCAAATCCTAAAAATCGATTTAAGGGAATATTCAAAGTTGATGCAAAAAGCTAAGTTTTTAGAGCAGTCATGGATGATGAATAAGGAACTGGTCACAAAATCAGAAAAGATGACAATATCTGATAATCGGTTGACGTATGAAAGGGAACAAGTTCGTAGTTTTAAAGATTCCGTTTCAGCGAATGAAATCTATTTGATTCTAGATGAATGTAAAATGATTGAGTCGCGTGTGAAAATCAAGAAAAAATCTTGGTTTAGACAACCCCATGTCCGAATCATGAGGATGGATTACGATAGTATTTTAAATAAAGCAGCTTATTTTGACCTTATTCAGGGAGAAAACTTTCTATTAGAGCAAATCATCCTGAATGAGGAGCCGGTTATGGATATAGAGTAAAAATAGAGTGGGAATAGTCGGCTTTTCCCATTCTTAGTACATAGTTTATTAAATGTTTGCTAGAGATATAAGTCAGTGTATCGAAAAGATTATAGTGACTGTAAAAAAATTTTTCTGTTGAAGAAGCAGAGGCCTTTACGCATCAGTTCTTCTTTGCTACAGGGAATTCAATCCGCTGTATAAGGGGTTTAAATAAATGTCAATTAAACAAAAGAAAATTCGTGTGCTCCTCCTGAAAATCAGTTTTTTTCTAGGTATTTGTTTTACTATATTGTCAGTTGAAGCCAGCTTTGCGGTGTCTGTCAAACCGATTTTACCGAAAAATCAATCTGATACTGGGGTGACCTACTATGATCTGAGAATGAACCCGGGGCAGGAGCAGGAGTTAAAATTGGAAGTGTCCAATCCCTCTGATATAGAACAGGAAATAACAATAGAACTCAATGATGCAACAACGAATTTATCAGGAGAAATAGACTATTCTGATCGTTCAGGTCAAGTATCAAGGGATAAAAGTTTAGTTGTTTCCTTCAAAGACATTGCTCAAGTAGAGTCCAGGGCGATAGTTCCAGCTCATGAAAAAAGAATAATAATCGTTCAGCTAAAAATGCCTCCAGAGCAGTTTGACGGTATGATTTTAGGCGGGATCAAGATCAGTTCAATTGATTCGAGCCAGTCTCAACTGAATGATCAAAGTAGAAAAAAATCCTATATTGTCGCTGTAAAACTAACTGAAACAGATGTACCTGTTATGGCGAATTTAAATTTGCTGCGGGTACTTCCGAAAAAAGTTGATGGAAGACAAACGATACAGGCAACAGTCCAAAACGATCAGGCAATAAATGTAGAAGAGCTTGAATATACAGCAACAATTACTGAAGAAGGCTCTGATCAAGTTTTGTATCAAGTGGCGCAATCCAATTATCGAATGGCCCCTAATTCAAGCACAACTTTTATTATAGCGGATGAGAATGACGCTTTGACGTCTGCGGGAAGATACTTGCTCCAGTTGACGGTCAAATCTAAAGACACAGGTCAAGAATGGAAATGGAATAAGGGGTTTGAGTTAGCTAAAGAAACCGAAAACTATCAGAAAAATTCTAAACATCTGATGATTTATATAGTGATTTGTTCTATTACGCTGGCTTTTTTGCTTATTGTTTTAATAGCGCTGATACTTTTAAGGAGAAGAAGACAGAGGCAATATGAAGCAGAGCTGTATCAGAAGAAAAAAAAGCGAAAGCGTCGAAAAAAAAATCAGCAAAATAAAAAAAGAAATCCTGAAAATAAACAACAAAAAATAAAGAAAAATAAAAGACGGTAAGCACCAGCGGATCTGCGAAGATAGCACTAGAGTAAATCAGACTAGAGCGCTATACAGGATTATCTATAAGGGATGATGGCGTGAAACTAGATTGGCAGCATAACAATTCGAGGAGTTTGAGGACATGAATGAGACCGGACAAAATCTCCAAAGACATGGGAAAAAAATCATCAAAAAGTACATTCTTCATCAAAAAGTAAATCCAAGACTTTTAGGAGTAGAAATATATAATAAAAAGCTAAAAACATCGCATGAGGCTTATCTTTCTTGCAAATTAGTTTTTAAGAAAGATATCGACTCATTGATGGAACTGGAACAAATAGCAATGAAAGTCCAAAAGACTTGGGTAGAAGAAAATGATGAGCTGATCATTAAGAGGATCAATATTTTTACGTCGCCAGCGTATATTGTTTTGACTTTTACGATCGGCTTCTTTGAATCTGAGCATGTGAGACAGCTCCCATTTTTTAGAAGTTGTGTACAAGAGTTAATTGAATCATATAAAGTAGTGCTAAAACAAGAGCGAGAGACTGAATATAAGAGAAAAGAAGAAAAAATATATAACGTATTAGAAAAGTTCAATCAGCTAACCGAAAAAATGGAAGCTATAGAACATAGACTTGAAAAAAATGAAGAGATTGTGCTGGATTCTGGTGAATTACTAAAAAATGAACTGACTAAAGTAAGTCAAACATTGAAAGAACAAATACAACCTAATGACTATGCGATGTCTCCTAAGACTCATACATTGGAGAAATCAGTATCTAAACATAAAGAGCCCCGATTTGAGGTTGGAGAGATAACGCCACTAAAAGAAACAGAAAAAGATGAGAGTGTATCTCAAAGTAGCCGCCGCTATACTTTAGTTCGTTCAAATCAACATTCTAAAAAAAGAGTATTAAAAAAGCAATTAAAGGTTCAGGGAGTGTCGGAGAACAAGGAGCGTGAAAGTGAACCAGTACTGCCCGAACGAACTGTTCGTCCAAAATATATCTCTAAAAATGAGCAGGAAGTCATAAAGTATTTTGAAAACAATGTGCCCTCAAATAAAAGAAAAATGGTACCAAAAAAACAATTTTTAGATCTAAAGATGAAAGTCGAATTTATAGATTATTTGTGGATGTTACTGGAGTTAGAGGGCGAAGATGAGATCATGATCGCTAATGAAATAAGTTGTAGAAAGCTCATAGAAGAATTAGGTCCATTCATGGAAAGAGTCGATAAAATTGCAGGGAGCCTCTCGATTTTTAATTATTGGGTATATTGTCCACAAGAAGTATTGATCAAATTAGAAGGATACGCAGCATTGAAAGAGTTACTGAGTAGCTCTTTGAAACGGATCAATGATAAAGCAGTAGTTAATAATATAAAAAAGTAATCTCTTGGTGTGAATAAAAACGGGATATGCGTGGAAAAAATAATCGTTTCTATAGCAAAAAAATCTTGAATGCTACTTCCAAAAATTCTTATTTCTACCAAAAAAATTGAAACTAAAAAAAGTCAAATTAATTCATAATTAGTTAATAAAAACAAACGTATTGTAATTGTTTGGAGTTGGGGGAATAGGAAATGGATAAAGGAGATCGTCAAAAAACATTTTTTGATAATAAAATGACATATTTTTTCGCGATTTGCAGTGATTTCATTTTCTTGAATTAACAAATTTAACTTTAGAAAGGATCTTAGTTATGGCAAGAAGAGGAGAGAACATCTATAAGAGAAAAGATGGCCGTTGGGAAGGCCGATACATAAAAGGTAGACGAGAGAATGGAAAGATTTATTACGGGTATATTTATGGGTACAAATATGCCGAAGTTAAACAGCAATTGATATTGATGAAATATGAAAAGCAGACAACTAATCATAAGAACTTGCGTCAGTACGATGGTCAGTTACTTGATTGGACAAATTATTGGTTGGAAACATTTGTACAACCAAAGGTCAAAGGAAGTACATATGCCAGCTATAAAAATAAAATGGAAGTCCATATCCTATCAAGAATAGGCACCATCAAATTACAAAAAATGACACAATCAGATATTGAAAAATTACTTAATGACATGAGAAAAACGCTGAAAGCCAGCTCTATCAGGTCTATTTTTTCTGTTTTTAAAACATGCATCAGCAAGGCAGTTTCATTGAATTTGCTTACAGATAATCCGTGTAGAGGTATCGAATTGCCCAAATCTGAAAGAAAAACAGTTCAAGCACTATCGGTTACAGATCAGAATAGACTGATTAAGGAAGTCGATACAAATCAAAAGTTCTTCTCTATCATTTTAGCATTGCAAACAGGTTTGAGGATTGGGGAGATTTGCGGATTGAAATGGGAAGATATTGACTTTGAGAATAATACTTTGGGAGTGAATCGAACAATATTAAGAATCCCGAAAAATGATGCAGGTGTAAGAAAGACTGAGATTGTCGAAATAACACCTAAAAGTCAAAATTCTTCTCGAAGAATTCCTATTTCCGATTCATTGAGAACAAAATTATTGGAACTTCATAAAGTTTCCACTAGTGATTACGTTATCTCTAATAAACATAAGGCATTAGAACCGCGTACAGTCGCGTATCGCTTTCAAGTTGTACGTAAAAAAATTGGACTGGAAAAGTTTTCTTTCCATTCTTTGCGTCACACATTTGCCACTCGTTGTTTAGAAGCTGGTGGAAATATTGCTACTATCAGCTCTTTATTAGGGCACTCGTCAACAAAAATGACACTAGATTGCTATACGAACTCGTTTTTATCAGAAGAACGTCAATTGGTAGAAAAGCTTAAATTTGTTAGTTAGTATGACGAATCAGATCATAGAAAAGTTAAGGTATTATGCCGCGAGTGCCGGCTCAATCACTTGAAAGCTATAATAGTCGCTAGATGCCATTTGCTTTTCGGTTTATAAAAATCAAATCTCAGGCTGAAATACTTCAGTCCCAGCCTTTTGATTTTCTGTCGTTAGCAATGGGAGGAATAGATTTTATAAAGTAATTCAGCAAGATCGATCTTATCCATGTTTTCATTATAATTGGTGATGAAGAAAAAATGACGTCCTTGTTTTTTGAGAGTAGGCCAGTCGATATTACTGATTACAAGATCGTAAGGCTTATCGGTCACAAGTGGTTCAGCTTGAGCAAAGGTTGTTAATTCAGCATAATTGATCCACCATTTAGTAAATTGTTTTTTAAACAATAGATTGCCTTCAATAAATACACCAACAGTCACTTTGGCTTTGATCCATTCTTCATAAAGATTCAAGATATAAACATACTTTAATATTAAAAAACGGGTATCGGATTCATTTTCAAAAAGTGTAGGGTATTTTTTTTTCATATAATCAATAAATGCATAAATAATGGTAAAACGATGATTCTCTTCATGACTAGAAAGGTGTGACTCCCAATAGTAATTGATGTGACCTTTAAAAATCAAATGACGATAGGCGATCGAACTGAGATGATAATTTAGCATAGAACGATGCCGTTTAGTTAGTCGAGTATCGGGATAAGCTAGCTCCATAAAATCTAAAAATTCATTATTTAAGGTTAGGATGAAAAGATTACTCTTTTTTTCAATAATATCCAGTTCTTTTAAACAATATGAGTGAGTTGGAATGATTTCTTCTCCTAGTAAAAAGAGGATCAATAGGATGGTTTCGTTAGGAAGCATCTTAAAAGAATAATAAACTAAAAAAGATGTCAGAACTTTGTCGATTTTTCTAAAAAGAGTAGAGGTTTTTAGTATACGGATAAAACGTTTTTGATTATGATACCCAGTTTTATTGCTAAAAAATGGTAATTGATCGTTATAGTCCGAGATTCCTTTTTGTGCATTCCTTCTTTTTAATAAACTTAGGTAAATAATTAGTTTTCTTTTGGAAAGAAAGGATAAAGGAGAACCAAGAATCGTTTGGATTTTATTTACTGTGTCGTAGATTCTAGGATCGATATCATGAATTTTTAACGGCTGTTTTAAATCAGTGATAAGAAGTAAAGAAATGTAAAAAAAGCGAATCTGCAATTCTGATCCTAAAAGATAGCCATTTTGGATAGACAAGTCAAACTCTTTTAGTAGATTGTTTAACTCGTTTATTTTTCGAAAATAAGTTGAATGACTGATTCCGATTTTTTCACATAATGGGATAGGATCAATCGTTCCGCACAGCAGCAGTTTTTTTAAGATTTGATATTTTGGTGCATGTGTAATTAGTTTATTAAATAAAGTATGTATCGAATATTCTGGTTTTGTTTGAAATCGAACCGTATGTTTTATAACATCAATTGAAAAACCATTATTGGAATTTTTTGCATGAGTCATTAAGTTTTCAAGTAATTTTGACAAAAGATAGTCTCCGATTTTTAGATGTGTCAACAGCTCCTTCTTTGTTGCAGATCCCCCATTATTGATTATGTATATGAGCAAATCAATTTGATAGGCCTCCATTTTTTCTAATAAATCAAATTTTTCCACAATAAAACTCCTTTTTATACCAACTAAGAACAAATATTTTTGAAAAATTATAAAAAATGTTATATTTTGATTATTTTTTTATCATTATCCAATATAAATAGATAAAGTTCAATCCTGTTTTGTCTAATATCTTCATTCGTTTTGAATTTGATTATTTGATCGATCTCCTAATAAGGATATTTCCAGTTGTGGATTTTCCTTTTTAAGATTCGGATTTTTTTGATTTATATAGTAGAGATAGAGTATAATGAGTGATGTTGTGTAAAAAGAAACTATTGAGAAAAAACATTTTGCTAGTGATTCAAAAAAATGTTATTGTTAGCTTAGGAAATCGTGTCTTTTTGACTATCAAGCGTTCAATGTAGGAGGTATTTTAAGAACATGTATGATCTTGGGGATATCGTTGAAATGAAAAAGCCACATGCTTGTCAGGCGAATCGTTGGGAGATCATCCGAATGGGCGCCGACATTAAAATAAAATGTACGAACTGCGGTCATATCGTTATGATGACACGTCGGGATTTTGAAAAGAAAATGAAGAAAATTTTGGAAAAAAATGATAAAGGATAGTGAATGATCAATGGCATTAACAGCTGGAATCGTGGGTTTGCCTAACGTAGGGAAATCAACTCTTTTTAACGCAATCACAAAAGCAGGAGCAGAAGCGGCAAATTATCCGTTTGCGACGATCGACCCAAACGTTGGGATGGTGGAAGTACCAGATGATCGCCTGTTGCGGTTAACAGAATTAGTAAAGCCTAAAAAAACTGTACCAACTACTTTTGAATTTACAGATATCGCTGGTATCGTAAAAGGTGCAAGTAAAGGTGAAGGATTGGGCAATCAATTTTTAAGTCATATTCGTCAAGTAGATGCAATTTGTCATGTTGTTCGTTGTTTTGATGATGACAATATCACCCACGTTGAAGGACGTGTTGATCCGCTGGCAGATATCGATACAATCAATCTAGAGTTAGTTTTAGCGGATTTGGATTCTATCAATAAACGTTACACACGTGTGGCCAAAATAGCAAAAACAAAGGATAAAGATGCAGTTGCTGAGTTGGCTGTACTAGATAAGCTTAAACCAGTATTAGAAGAAGGTTTATCTGCACGGACGATCGATTTTACTGAAGACGAACAAAAAATCGTTAAAAGTCTATTTTTATTAACTGCAAAACCGATTCTATATGTTGCGAATGTATCGGAAGATGAGGTTTCAGATTCAGATAACAATCCGTATGTTCAACAAGTTCGGACTTTTGCAACTAATGAAAATGCAGAAGTGATCGTGGTTTGTGCACGAGCAGAAGAAGAGATCGCTGAATTAGATGATGAAGATAAAGCAGAATTTTTAGAAGCTCTAGGTATTGAAGAATCAGGCTTGGATCAGTTGATTCGTGCAGCCTATGATTTGTTAGGCTTGGCAACCTACTTTACTGCAGGTGAACAAGAAGTTCGTGCATGGACATTCCGTAAAGGAATCAAAGCACCTCAGGCAGCCGGAATCATTCATACCGATTTTGAACGCGGATTTATTCGTGCCGAAACTGTTTCATTTGATGATTTAAATACGTATGGCAACATGCAGGCTGCAAAAGAAGCTGGGAAAGTCCGCTTAGAAGGAAAAGAATATATTGTGCAAGATGGCGATGTTATGCTTTTCCGTTTCAATGTATAGGAAAAATTTGTAAAAAACTGTTTTTCTCCCTAAAAAGTGTGTTAGAATACTTTTTAGGTAAAGACTGCCCTGTTTTTCATGGGCGAGGAGGACGCAAAAAATGGAATCAGAAGCACTTCGAGAGATTGTTTCAGAAAATCGTGAGCTTGAACAAAAATTGACCAAAAGAAATGAACAGTACATTTTTGATTTAAAGAAGTCATTAGTAGCTGCCAACCTTTCTGAAGAAGCACAAACGCTAGCTTTGCATGAGATTTTACCACATCTGGTAGAAGGTCAAAAAAGCGGTAAAACTGCACGTCAACTGTTCGGTACTGTATCTGAACGTACGGAGGCTATTTTAAATAAACCAGAAGAATTGCCAGAGTCGACTCCTGCATTGATGTGGCTGGATAATACGTTACTGCTATTTGGCGTGATGACGTTGATGTTTTCGATCATGATGATGTGGTCTAAAGGCAAAACACAACCTTTAGGATTGTTGACACTTGTTTTAGCTTCAATGGCAGGCGGGTATGTATTTTATCTTACATACAAATACATTTATCAGTACGACCGCCCGGGAGTAGACAAATCAAAACGACCTGGTTGGTTTAAGACTGGTTTGATTTTAGTGGGTTCAATGTTGCTGTGGATAGTAGTATTTGCAGGTTCTGCAATGTTGCCGCCAGTAATTAACCCTATCTTAGATCCAGTGATCGTGATCGTTATTGGTGGATTGGCATTGATCGTACGTCACTTCTTAAAGAAAAAGTACAACATGCGCAGTAGTTTAGCGCGTTGATTCAGCAGAATAATCAACCTTTTGCATATGAAAGAACCAAAAATGAAACTAAGCTTAGTTTTGTTTTTGGTTCTTTTTTATATCGAAAGATAGTAATATTTGAAAGAGATGGCTTGTCGAAGTATCTTATAAAGTAGAATACAATTTAAGAAAGGGCGAATGGATGAGAGAATGGATTTGTAAACGAAGTCGATGGTTGATTTTTTTAAGTTTTCTTTTGTTAAGTTTTTTATCTCTGTATATCGTCTACTTTCAAAATGGACATATTTTGATTGGAGACGACTATCATTTTCATCAAAATAGGATCGAAGGCCTGGCACAGTCTTTAGCACATGGTATTTGGCTTCCTAAGATCAGTTACTTTTTTATTGGTGGTTACGGATATGCCTCAAGTTTGTTTTATCCGGATTTTTACTTATATATACCTGCTCTGTTAAGAGTAGCTGGTTTTTCGCTGGCGACAAGCTTTTTGTTCTTTGCGACAATGATCAATTTAGGAACGTTTGGGATAACGTATTTGTCTGGGCGAATCATGGGATTACCTAAGTTGAAGAGTTATCTGTTTTCGTTATTATATACTTTATCGATCTATCGATTACAGGACTTCTTTAATCGTCAGGCGATCGGTGAGTTATTGGCAATGGGCTTTTTTCCTTTAGTGTTAGCCAGTCTAAGCTTGTTAAAAGCTGGTAAGGTGCAAAATTGGTGGTTGTTGACGATCGCAATGACGGGAATCGGGTTAGCACATTTTATATCATTGGAGATCGTTAGTATTTTTATTGGTTTATATGTCCTTTTAAATGCGCGTTGTTTTGTTAAAAAGCAAACACTCACAGCACTTTTGAAAGCAACAATTGTAACGATTTTTCTGCTAGCCTTCTACTTAGTTCCTGTTTTTGAACAAATGAGTCGAATTACTTTTCAAGTGACAGCCAACCCACTCACGTTGATTTCAGATAGGAGCTATGCGTTGGGAGAACTTTTGGCAAATAGTTTTGAAAATCGGGTGTTTCATGCTTCCTCAGCGAATATTGGACTTATTCTTTTGGTAGGGCTATTGGTAAATGGCGTAATGTTGTTTAAGCAAAAAAACGTGGAGCGTGACTTGCTCTTCCTTTCTTTTTTATTTATGTTTATGACAACTAATTTATTTCCTTGGCAGTTATTTGATCAGACTCCGTTGAATACTATTCAATTTCCTTGGCGTTTTTTATCCATAGTGACACTACTGTCGGCTTATTTGATTGCCAACGACTACAATAAGATCTTGAAAAAGATTCCGTATGGACAAGGTATTTTGATCCTTTTCATTTTACTAGGCGTGGTGATTTATGAGTGGGAGAGTATCGATACTGAAGGGAAGCGGATTGTATCACATCAAAGCTATGACCAAACCAACAGTTACTATATCGGTGCTGGGCACGAATATTTACCAAAAGAAGTAAATTATCAAAAGTTGTTAAAAAATAAAAAAAGAGAAATTAGCTATGATCCAGAAGTTATGACTATAAAAAAAGTGAGCTATCTTTTGCCTCAGTAAGCTTCGATTATCAAGTCGCTCAGTCAAAGCCAGCAATCGTTACGCTTCCTTTTATCTATTATTATGGGTATCAGGCGAAGGTGATCGAAGATGGGAAGGTGAAAGAAATACCTGCCGTTTTAAATAAACAAAATGGGTATGTTGCTCTTTCATTATCAGGAAAAGGTAAAGTGACTGTTTCTTATAAAACGACTTGGGCACAAAAGATTTCATTAAGTATTTCGCTGATCACTCTTGCGCTGCTTTTCTCAGTAAAAGTGATACCATATATTTCAAAAAAAATTCTAAAGAAATAACTATAGTTATGATTTGTTTAAGATGATAAAACGATGAGTGCGATCTCATGTTTTATGAAAGCGAAAGAAAATTTCTGTAAACAAAGAAATGCGGTTGACTTCACCATTATTATCTGTTATTTTCTTATATAAAATTAAATAGAGGAGTGGTCTGGAAAATGTCTAACTGGGAAACAAAATTCGCGAAAAAAGGTCTTACATTTGATGATGTATTATTGATTCCGGCAGAAAGTCACGTATTGCCAAACGAAGTAGATATGAGTGTGCAGCTAGCGAAAAATATCAAATTGAATATTCCTCTAATCAGTGCAAGTATGGATACAGTCACAGATAGTAAAATGGCGATTTCAATGGCGCGCCAAGGTGGACTAGGTGTTGTCCATAAGAATATGAGTATTGCACAGCAAGCAGATGAAGTGCGCAAAGTAAAACGTTCTGAGAGCGGAGTGATCATTGATCCATTTTTCTTAACACCGACGAATTTAGTAGCAGATGCTGAAAATCTGATGAGTAAATACCGCATTAGTGGTGTGCCTATCGTTGAAACAATGGAAAATCGTAAACTGGTTGGGATCATCACTAACCGTGATATGCGCTTTGTGACAGACTATCAAATGAAGATCGAAGAAGTCATGACGAAAGACAATTTAGTGACAGCCCCAGTTGGTACTTCTCTAAAAGATGCCGAAAAAATCCTACAAAAACATAAAATCGAAAAATTACCGATCGTTGATGAAAATAATCGTTTAAGCGGTTTGATCACGATCAAAGATATTGAAAAGGTGATTGAATTTCCGAATGCAGCCAAAGATGAACATGGTCGTCTTTTAGTCGCAGCAGCTGTAGGTGTAACGAGTGATACATTTGAGCGTGCAGAAGCTTTACTTGAAGCTGGTGCAGATGCGATCATCATTGATACTGCACACGGCCATAGTGCAGGAGTGATCCGTAAGATCAAAGAAATTCGTGACACTTTCCCAGAAGCAACATTGATCGCTGGGAATATTGCTACAGCAGAAGGTGCTAAAGCTCTTTATGATGTAGGTGTTGATGTTGTAAAAGTCGGGATCGGACCTGGTTCGATCTGTACAACACGTGTTGTAGCAGGTGTTGGTGTACCTCAATTGACAGCTATCTATGATGCAGCTTCTGTAGCCCGTAAATATGGCAAAGCAATCATTGCAGATGGGGGAATCAAGTACTCAGGTGATATCGTCAAAGCTTTAGCAGCAGGCGGACATGCGGTAATGTTAGGAAGTATGTTAGCTGGAACAGATGAATCTCCTGGTGAATTCGAAATTTATCAAGGCCGTCGTTTCAAAACATACCGCGGTATGGGTTCATTAGGTGCAATGGAAAAAGGATCAAGTGATCGTTACTTCCAAGGCGGCGTGAATGAAGCGAATAAATTAGTACCTGAAGGTATTGAAGGTCGTGTTGCTTACAAAGGTAGCGTAGCAGATATTGTCTTCCAGCTGATCGGTGGGCTAAAATCAGGTATGGGTTATGTTGGAGCTGCTGATTTGAAACAATTGCGAGAAGAAGCACAATTCATTCAAATGAGTGGAAACGGACTAAAAGAATCTCATCCACATGATGTTCAAATCACAAAAGAAGCACCAAACTACTCTGTAGAACAATAGTATATATAATAAAAAACACCGTCCATTGGACGGTGTTTTTATTGTACAGGTCGTTCATCGTTAGATCCATAATACATATGCAAAGGTTTAGCCTTATTTCCTAACAATTGTTTAGATGGGATAATTTCATATCCTTCTGCACGTAAACGATCAATCACGATTGGTACGGCATCCACTGTTTCTGGATAAATATCATGCATCAAAATGATGGCATCATTGTATTCTGTATCATGTATGCGTTGAATGATTTTATCAATACTGTGACTTTGCCAATCTTGTGAGTCAACTGACCATTGGATGATAGGCTTATTGATGATCGCTGCTGTTTCAGAATTTACAGCGCCGTATGGAGGTCTAAAATCAGTAGGAAGTTTACCGATTGCCTGATAAATGACCTTATCTGTATTTTGAACTTCTGTTTTTACACGCTCTGTATCGATCGTTGTCAGCTGAGGATGTGAATATGAATGGCTAGCTACTTCATGACCTTCGTCATCCGCTCGTTTGACGATTGCTTCATTTTTCACCACATTTTGCCCTAACATGAAAAAGGTTGCTTTCACACCTTTTTCTTTTAAGATATCTAAAAGTTTGGGAGTCGTTTTTGGGTTTGGTCCATCGTCAAATGTAAGTGAAATGTACTTTTTGTTTGGATCTAAAGGCGTAGCGAAAGTATCATTGATGGAAGCTGGATCGATAAACTCTGGGTTAACGTACTCAGCGATTTCTCTATATGCCAATGAAACTTCTTTTGATCCTGTTGCATTGTCAGGCAAATGAAAACTGATTTTATCGGGCCGATAAGTGAAGTGTGTGTCCGTTAAGGACATATTCGGCATCGATAGAACAGTATCGATAACCTTAGTCCCATCAGAGCTGTCATCTAGTAATTTTTGTTTAATGAGCTGTTGGACAGCTAATAAATTTGCTTCACTTGTAAAAAGATCGGTCAGTGTCAATTCCTGATTATTTTTCTGATTCACAAAATCTGAAGTAGCACAAGGCTTTTTCTTTTCAGACCAGGTCCTGTTTTTCTCATCCCAACTATAAATAGTCAACAGAGGTTGGTAATTTTTTAATTGCGCGGTTACGTTGGACATAGTCATTTGTCCGACAATTTTAATAGGCTGTTGATTAGAATGTTTTCTTTTTACTGTATCGATCATTGTTGTTAGTTCATCTTTCAGTGTTGAAAAACGAGGGATAGAATCCTTTTGGACCGGATCGTAAAGCAACGTTTGAATGTTGTTCGTTACTTCTGTATGCTCGGTACTTGCTAATGCAGCTTCTTTTTGATCTTGCCGAATCTTTTCTAAAAGCAAGGCTTCTTTTTTGTTAAAGTCGCTGTCGTGTTCTTTTGTCGTTTCTTTGGCTGTCGAACGAGACTGATGAATGTGAGTGATATAAACACCGCCTCCGACTAAAAGAAGCGTGCTGGCAAATAGAGAAAGAAGGGCTATTTTTTTAGGCATATGTTGCTTTCGTCGTGCAGGCCTACTATTGCGGGTACTATGTGAGTAGCTGTTTTTGTCCATGTGTAGTGCTTCCCTTATGTGATAGATTTATTTTCTTGCGATAAATCAAATGTAACATGCAGGATTTCTACTTTCAACAGGCTGCTGCTCAACTTAAGAATTTTTTTGTTCTTTTATTTGATCAATTTTAAGTTACCCATATATGGAACTAAAACTTCAGGTATTGTTACTGAACCATCTTCGTTTTGATAATTTTCTAGTATAGCAGCAACAGTACGACCGACAGCTAATCCTGATCCATTTAGTGTATGGGCATATTGAACTTTATCATTTTCATCCCGATAACGAATCATGGCACGGCGTGCTTGGAAATCTTCGCAGTTTGAGCAAGAGCTGATTTCGCGATAGGCATTTTGAGCTGGGATCCAAACTTCTAAATCATAGGTCTTAGCAGCTGAAAAGCCCATATCTCCAGTAGCAAGAGCCATTACACGGTAAGGTAAGTTCAATTTTTGTAGAATATCTTCCGCATTTGCTGTCATTTTTTCTAGTTCTTCATAAGAATGCTCCGCATCACTGAATTTTACCATTTCCACTTTATTAAACTGGTGTAAACGAATTAGTCCACGGGTATCGCGACCGGCGCTTCCTGCTTCAGAACGAAAAGAAGGGCTTAGTGCTGTAAAGTAAATAGGTAAATCTTTTCCATCTAAAATTTCATTATTATAATAGTTTGTTAAAGGAACTTCTGCCGTTGGAATCAGAGTCATATCAGTATCTTCTAATTGGAAAACATCTTCTTTAAACTTAGGAAATTGTCCTGTTCCAAACATTGAGTTGCTATTAACAATATAAGGTGTCATCATTTCAGTATAACCATGATCATATACATGCATATCCAGCATGAAATTATATAATGCACGTTCTAAACGAGCACCTAAGCCTTTATAGTAAACAAAACGGCTGCCGGCAACTTTTGCTCCACGTTCAAAATCAAGAATATCCAAGTTCTCAGCAACATCCCAGTGAGGTTTTGGTTCGAAAGCAAAGCTTCTAGGCTCGCTCCAGCGACGAACTTCTACGTTATCCTCTTCATCCGCACCTACAGGCACGCTACTATGAGGCAGATTTGGCAAAGTAGTAGAAATTTCCTGTAGCTTAGTATCGATTTCTTCAATTTCAGTATCCAAGGCTTTGATATTGCCGCCCACTTCTTTCATTTCTGCGATTTTAGCTGCTGCATCTTCTTTGTTGCGTTTTAATTGTGCGATTTCAGCTGAAACATCATTCCGATATTTTTTTAATTCTTCTGCCTTTACCAATAAATTTCTGCGGCTTTCATCTAATCGTAAAAATTCTACCAATATTTCTTCTTTTACTCCGCGGGTTTTCAATTTTGCCTGCACATCATCAAAGTTTTGACGAATCATTTTCACATCTAACATAATTACTCCTCCTTAATATAAAAGCATAGCGGGCTTGTCCAGTCTCGGCAGAAAAATAGATCAAGGTGTTTTGACCTTATGTTATCTTTTTCTCCGAAAGGTTAGCTCATGAAACTAGGTTACTCAGTGGTAAAATAAAAAGCCACTTCATCCCCAGAAAAAAATTCTTGGGACGAAATGACTTGAATTTCGCGGTACCACCCAAGTTCAGCTATAAAGCTGCCCTTGTAAAGCAGATAACGGCTGCCGCCGATTTGACTTATTTCGCCAAATGCAATCATTAGAGACGGACTTCTCTATAGTAGAATATTTGCTCTCACCACCGCAAACTCTCTTGAATTCTAGACTATAAATACTTTTTCTCTTTGCTTGTCATTAGAATACAAAATTTTCATTTGAATGTCAACCTCATTAGAGAGCTGTCAGTTTCTCTTTAAGGGCAAATGGATAATAAAGGAAGTCCATTTATTATCGGACGTTGCATAAATATAGCCGCCATGTAGTGCAATGATGCTTTGCGCGATGGCTAGTCCCAAACCAGTGCCGCCAGTTTCTTGTGAACGAGATTCCTCTACGCGGTAGAAACGATCGAATAATTGATCTAGTGACTTTTTAGGAATAGGGGGACCATCATTTCTAACAGCAATAACAGCTTCAGTACCAACTTTCTCAACATCAATAACGATATTTTTGCCGCCTTTGCCATATTTCAACGCATTCGATAATAAGTTATTAAAGACACGAACAAGTTTTTCAGTATCTCCATCCATTTTGATAGAGGCAGGATCAGCATTGACCTGAATCGTCATATTATTTTTATCCGCTTCTAGCTCAAAGTCAGCAGCAAGCTGTTCGATCAACTGTGCCATATCGAAATTGATTGTATTGATCGGTACGGATGGCTGGCGAACTTTCGTATATTCAAAAAGATCATCGACGAGTAGCTTCATTTGTTTGGCTTTTACGTATGCGGTATGTGTATATTTCAGTAAATCCTCTTCGCTATGAAATTGTCGATCTTCAATCAAACCTAAATAACCTATAATAGAAGTAAGCGGTGTTCGAATATCATGACTGACATTTGTAATCAATTCATCTTTTGATTTTTCTATTTTACGTTCATCTTCAATTGCTGCGACGGTACTATCTACTAAACCATTGATACTACTTACCACTTTCGATAAATCACCACTCAGCTCAAACGGAATCCGATGATCATAATTTCCATCTGCAATATAATGCAGTTCACTGATGATATGACGAAGCTGCATTTGACGATAACGGCGGATCAAACGCCAATACAAAACAGCAACATCCACTATAAAGAAAAGCGGGATGACAAATTTGCTTAAACTCCAGAATAGATCAGTGTTTAGTTCTTTAGCAAATGCACCTTTTGTAGTCCAAATAATTCCTTGTAGCGATTGACTGCCGCTGAGTAGGACAGTAATTGAGACATTTAATAGAAGCAACAGGATAATAGTGACGATTCCTTCCGCTAATAATTCACTGATTTCCTTTGATGTTAAGGTAATTCTTTTTTGCTTTTCGATTTTCTTTTGTCTAACGAGCATCGATCTTATATCCAACTCCCCAAACTGTTTGAATGACTTTTTCTCCACCGGTTGCCTCTTCGATCTTATCTCTCAAATGACTAACGTGAACCATTACTGTTTTAGCTGAAACAATGCTTTCTTGCTGCCACACACGCTCAAAAATTTCATCTGCACTAAATACACGGTTAGGGTGACTAGCTAATAAGTAGAGAATACCAAATTCTAGTGCAGTTAGTTGGATTTCTTTGTCATCGACTGTTTTGACTTCATGAGAGTCTCTATTGATGATCAATGAGCCGACTTCTAGTATATCTGGCTCATCTGCTTTTTGTTGCATCTGACTACGACGTAAAATCGATTTAACGCGGGCCATTACTTCCAATGGGTTGAAAGGTTTTGTAACATAATCATCTGCGCCAGCAACTAAGCCTTTGATCTTATCCATGTCTGTTGTTTTTGCTGTCAACATGATGATCGGGATTTGCGATTCCTTTCTCAATTCTTTCACTACCTGCATGCCGTCCATGATCGGCATCATGATATCTAAAATCAACAAATCAATATCAGATATCGTTCTAATCTTCGATAAAGCCTCTTTTCCATCATAAGCTTTGACCACTTCATAGCCTTCATTATGGATATAAATACTCAGTAGTTCTACGATCTCTTTATCATCATCAGCAACCAAAATTTTCATATTATTATTTCCTCCATACTATATAGTAGAAATCTTCTCTTATATTCTAACAAAAAATAAAGAAAATTGACAAAAACAAGAAGAAGTTACAGGAAATTTAGAATCCATTACTAAAATTTAATAAATTGAGTGAAAACAGACGTATTTTATGCTAAAAACGAACGATAAAGAACAAAAGGAATAAAACAATCGGTAACGAAAAAAACTTCAAAAAAAATGCAATTTTTGATTGACCTGCGCGCCGAAACTTGGTATATTATTACATGTCGCAAGGCGAGCAACAAAATCGCTGAAACGACTGAAATAGAATAACAAATCAAGTTTAAAAAAAACTTGAAAAATCAGGAAGAAAGTTGTTGACAAATAACAAACAACCTGATAAACTAATGAAGTTGTCGCTGAAACAAACGACAACGCCAAGCAGAAAAAACTTTGAAACTTTTAAAAAAAGTGTTGACATCAAATCGAAGATTTGATATGATATAAAAGTTGCTGCGAGGTAACAACGTAGACCTTTGAAAACTGAACAAAGTAAGACAAACCAAATGTGTAGGTTGTTTTCACAACGGTGAAAACAAACAACAATTTTTAACAAGCGAAGCAATATGCTAGCAAACAAATGAGCTTAACGATCGCAAGATCGTGTTCAACTTTTATTATGAGAGTTTGATCCTGGCTCAGGACGAACGCTGGCGGCGTGCCTAATACATGCAAGTCGAACGCTTCTTTTCTACCGAGTGCTTGCACTCACTTGAAAAGAGGAGTGGCGGACGGGTGAGTAACACGTGGGTAACCTGCCCATCAGAGGGGGATAACACTTGGAAACAGGTGCTAATACCGCATAACAATCGACACCGCATGGTGTTGATTTGAAAGACGCTTTCGGGTGTCGCTGATGGATGGACCCGCGGTGCATTAGCTAGTTGGTGAGGTAACGGCTCACCAAGGCCATGATGCATAGCCGACCTGAGAGGGTGATCGGCCACACTGGGACTGAGACACGGCCCAGACTCCTACGGGAGGCAGCAGTAGGGAATCTTCGGCAATGGACGAAAGTCTGACCGAGCAACGCCGCGTGAGTGAAGAAGGTTTTCGGATCGTAAAACTCTGTTGTTAGAGAAGAACAAGTAGGAGAGTAACTGCTCTTACCTTGACGGTATCTAACCAGAAAGCCACGGCTAACTACGTGCCAGCAGCCGCGGTAATACGTAGGTGGCAAGCGTTGTCCGGATTTATTGGGCGTAAAGCGAGCGCAGGCGGTTTCTTAAGTCTGATGTGAAAGCCCCCGGCTCAACCGGGGAGGGTCATTGGAAACTGGGAGACTTGAGTGCAGAAGAGGAGAGTGGAATTCCATGTGTAGCGGTGAAATGCGTAGATATATGGAGGAACACCAGTGGCGAAGGCGACTCTCTGGTCTGTAACTGACGCTGAGGCTCGAAAGCGTGGGGAGCAAACAGGATTAGATACCCTGGTAGTCCACGCCGTAAACGATGAGTGCTAAGTGTTGGAGGGTTTCCGCCCTTCAGTGCTGCAGCAAACGCATTAAGCACTCCGCCTGGGGAGTACGACCGCAAGGTTGAAACTCAAAGGAATTGACGGGGGCCCGCACAAGCGGTGGAGCATGTGGTTTAATTCGAAGCAACGCGAAGAACCTTACCAGGTCTTGACATCCTTTGACCACTCTAGAGATAGAGCTTTCCCTTCGGGGACAAAGTGACAGGTGGTGCATGGTTGTCGTCAGCTCGTGTCGTGAGATGTTGGGTTAAGTCCCGCAACGAGCGCAACCCTTATTGTTAGTTGCCATCATTCAGTTGGGCACTCTAGCGAGACTGCCGGTGACAAACCGGAGGAAGGTGGGGATGACGTCAAATCATCATGCCCCTTATGACCTGGGCTACACACGTGCTACAATGGGAAGTACAACGAGTCGCTAGGCCGCGAGGTCATGCAAATCTCTTAAAGCTTCTCTCAGTTCGGATTGTAGGCTGCAACTCGCCTACATGAAGCCGGAATCGCTAGTAATCGCGGATCAGCACGCCGCGGTGAATACGTTCCCGGGCCTTGTACACACCGCCCGTCACACCACGAAAGTTTGTAACACCCGAAGTCGGTGAGGTAACCTTTTGGAGCCAGCCGCCTAAGGTGGGATAGATGATTGGGGTGAAGTCGTAACAAGGTAGCCGTATCGGAAGGTGCGGCTGGATCACCTCCTTTCTAAGGAATATTACGGAACTACACGGTTCGTCAACACTTTGTTCAGTTTTGAGAGGTCTACTCTCAAACGATTGTTCATTGAAAACTGGATATTGAAGTAAAAAAAGTAATCAAAACAAACCGAGAACACCGCGTTGAAGAGTTAATTAATTAATTGTTCGAAGCTTATTTTATTGACCAACCTTCTATCGCTAGAAGAAGTAGTCAAGACCCAACCGCAAGGTTGACAAGGTTAAGTGAATAAGGGCGCACGGTGGATGCCTTGGCATTAGGAGCCGATGAAGGACGGGACTAACACCGATATGCTTTGGGGAGCTGTAAGTGAGCTATGATCCAGAGATTTCCGAATGGGGGAACCCAGCATCTTTTATAGGATGTTACTTTCCAGTGAATACATAGCTGGTTAGAGGTAGACGCAGAGAACTGAAACATCTAAGTACCTGCAGGAAGAGAAAGAAAATTCGATTCCCTGAGTAGCGGCGAGCGAAACGGGAAGAGCCCAAACCAACAAGCTTGCTTGTTGGGGTTGTAGGACTCCGATATGGTAGTCTGTCAGAATAGTCGAAGGACTTGGAAAGGTCCGCCAAAGTGGGTAATAGCCCCGTAGACGAAATTGTGACAGCACCTAGGAGGATCCTGAGTACGGCGGAACACGAGAAATTCCGTCGGAATCCGCGGGGACCATCCCGTAAGGCTAAATACTCCCTAATGACCGATAGTGAACCAGTACCGTGAGGGAAAGGTGAAAAGCACCCCGGAAGGGGAGTGAAATAGATCCTGAAACCGTGTGCCTACAACAAGTTCGAGCCCGTTAATGGGTGAGAGCGTGCCTTTTGTAGAATGAACCGGCGAGTTACGATTGCATGCGAGGTTAAGGTGAAGAGCCGGAGCCGCAGCGAAAGCGAGTCTGAATAGGGCGAATGAGTATGTAGTCGTAGACCCGAAACCATGTGATCTACCCATGGCCAGGTTGAAGGTGTGGTAAAACGCACTGGAGGACCGAACCCACGTACGTTGAAAAGTGCGGGGATGAGCTGTGGGTAGCGGAGAAATTCCAAACGAACTTGGAGATAGCTGGTTCTCTCCGAAATAGCTTTAGGGCTAGCGTCGAAGTTGAGAATGATGGAGGTAGAGCACTGTTTGGACTAGGGGCCCATCTCGGGTTACCGAATTCAGATAAACTCCGAATGCCATTCATTCATATTCGGCAGTCAGACTGCGAGTGATAAGATCCGTAGTCGAAAGGGAAACAGCCCAGACCACCAGCTAAGGTCCCAAAATAACTATTAAGTGGAAAAGGATGTGGGGTTGCACAGACAACTAGGATGTTGGCTCAGAAGCAGCCACCATTTAAAGAGTGCGTAATAGCTCACTAGTCGAGTGACCCTGCGCCGAAAATGTACCGGGGCTAAATAGTTTACCGAAGCTGTGGATCACACCTCTGGTGTGATGGTAGGAGAGCGTTCTAAGGGCGTTGAAGGTCGATCGTGAGGACGGCTGGAGCGCTTAGAAGTGAGAATGCCGGTATGAGTAGCGAAAGACGGGTGAGAATCCCGTCCACCGTATGACTAAGGTTTCCTGGGGAAGGCTCGTCCGCCCAGGGTTAGTCGGGACCTAAGCCGAGGCCGATAGGCGTAGGCGATGGACAACAGGTTGATATTCCTGTACCAGTTGTTTTTGTTTGAACAATGGAGGGACGCAGGAGGCTAAGGAATGCATGCGACTGGAAGTGCATGTCCAAGCAGTAAGTCTTGAGTAGAGTCAAATGCTTTACTCTATACGGACAAGCTGTGATGGGGAGGGAAATAATAGTACCGAAGTTCCTGATGTCACACTGTCAAGAAAAGCTTCTAGTGAGAAAACAACTGCCCGTACCGTAAACCGACACAGGTAGTCGAGGAGAGTATCCTAAGGTGAGCGAGCGAACTCTCGTTAAGGAACTCGGCAAAATGACCCCGTAACTTCGGGAGAAGGGGTGCTGACTTCGGTCAGCCGCAGTGAATAGGCCCAAGCGACTGTTTATCAAAAACACAGGTCTCTGCAAAATCGAAAGATGAAGTATAGGGGCTGACGCCTGCCCGGTGCTGGAAGGTTAAGAGGATGGGTTAGCTTCGGCGAAGCTCAGAATTGAAGCCCCAGTAAACGGCGGCCGTAACTATAACGGTCCTAAGGTAGCGAAATTCCTTGTCGGGTAAGTTCCGACCCGCACGAAAGGCGTAACGATTTGGGCACTGTCTCAACGAGAGACTCGGTGAAATTTTAGTACCTGTGAAGATGCAGGTTACCCGCGACAGGACGGAAAGACCCCATGGAGCTTTACTGTAGCTTGATATTGAGTGTTTGTACCACATGTACAGGATAGGTAGGAGCCGATGAAACCGGAACGCTAGTTTCGGTGGAGGCGCTGGTGGGATACTACCCTTGTGTTATGAACCCTCTAACCCGCAGCCCTAATCGGGCTGGGAGACAGTGTCAGGTGGGCAGTTTGACTGGGGCGGTCGCCTCCTAAAAGGTAACGGAGGCGCCCAAAGGTTCCCTCAGAATGGTTGGAAATCATTCGCAGAGTGTAAAGGCAGAAGGGAGCTTGACTGCGAGACTTACAAGTCGAGCAGGGACGAAAGTCGGGCTTAGTGATCCGGTGGTTCCGCATGGAAGGGCCATCGCTCAACGGATAAAAGCTACCCTGGGGATAACAGGCTTATCTCCCCCAAGAGTCCACATCGACGGGGAGGTTTGGCACCTCGATGTCGGCTCGTCGCATCCTGGGGCTGTAGTCGGTCCCAAGGGTTGGGCTGTTCGCCCATTAAAGCGGCACGCGAGCTGGGTTCAGAACGTCGTGAGACAGTTCGGTCCCTATCCGTCGCGGGCGTTGGAAATTTGAGAGGAGCTGTCCTTAGTACGAGAGGACCGGGATGGACTTACCGCTGGTGTACCAGTTGTTCTGCCAAGGGCATTGCTGGGTAGCTATGTAGGGAAGGGATAAACGCTGAAAGCATCTAAGTGTGAAGCCCACCTCAAGATGAGATTTCCCATTTCTTTAAGAAAGTAAGACCCCTCAGAGATGATGAGGTAGATAGGTTGGAAGTGGAAGTGCAGTGATGTACGGAGCGGACCAATACTAATCGGTCGAGGACTTAACCAAAAGAAATAAAATGAATGATCTTGGTAAGCATTGATTACAAGCTTCAATCCAGTTTTGAGTGAATCATCACTCAATTGAATACAACAACACCCAGTGTGGTGGCGATAGCGAGAAGGATACACCTGTTCCCATGCCGAACACAGAAGTTAAGCTTCTTAGCGCCGATTGTAGTGAAGGGTTTCCCTTTGTGAGAGTAGGACGTCGCCGCGCTAAACGTGTTGTATTGGAGGTTTAGCTCAGCTGGGAGAGCACCTGCCTTACAAGCAGGGGGTCAGCGGTTCGATCCCGTTAACCTCCATTTTTTGAGCCGTTAGCTCAGTTGGTAGAGCATCTGACTTTTAATCAGAGGGTCGCAGGTTCGAACCCTGCACGGCTCATAGAAATATTTTGCGGGTGTGGCGGAATTGGCAGACGCACTAGATTTAGGATCTAGCGCCTTACGGCGTGGGGGTTCAAGTCCCTTCACCCGCATATTTTAAGTCTCGTTGATAAACTTGGCGAAATACGCCGGCTTAGCTCAGTTGGTAGAGCATCTGATTTGTAATCAGAGGGTCGAGGGTTCAAGTCCTTTAGCCGGCATCAAACTGCGGAAATAGCTCAGTGGTAGAGCACCACCTTGCCAAGGTGGGGGTCGCGGGTTCGAACCCCGTTTTCCGCTTAGCTTGTTCATTCGCCGGGGTGGCGGAACTGGCAGACGCACAGGACTTAAAATCCTGCGGTGAGTGATCACCGTACCGGTTCGATTCCGGTCCTCGGCATTCATCACAACTTTGCTTGAGATGACATTAGCACCCATAGCTCAACTGGATAGAGTGTTTGACTACGAATCAAAAGGTTAGGGGTTCGACTCCCTTTGGGTGCATAGTTAAAGGTTTGACTGCGAGTTAGAAGGTAAGTAACACAGTTCCTTTTAATCGTTTAGTCTTTTTTTATTATTATAATTGCGGGAAGTAGCTCAGCTTGGTAGAGCACTTGGTTTGGGACCAAGGGGTCGCAGGTTCGAATCCTGTCTTCCCGATTAAAAGAACAGAGTATACTCTGTTCTTTTTTGTTATATATTTAGTTTGTAATTTCCTAAATATATTTACCTTTTCTTAGTTAATTAGGCATTCTCCTTTATTAAACAGTTGAAATTGGGTATAATTAAGGTCAGTATTAGTCAAGGGAAAAGGATGAGGACTATGAGTAATCAAAATACTTCAGATTTGATTGAAGCATATTTAAAGAAAATTCTTGAAGAAAGCAGTAAAATTGAAATTCGCAGGGCCGAAATGGCTCATTTATTCAATTGTGTTCCTTCCCAGATTAATTATGTGATCAATACTCGTTTCACGATTCAACGTGGCTATTCAGTTGAAAGTAAACGTGGTGGTGGCGGTTATATCAGAATAGCTAAAGTGCAAATATCTGATAGTGACCAGTTGCTGAAACAAATTGCTCAATTTACAGGGAATGAACTTTCGGAAAAAGACGCACTGATTTTTATACAGAAGCTTTATGAAGAAAAAGTTGTTACAAAACGAGAAGGAAACTTAATGCTGTCGGTGCTTGGAAAACAAGTCTTAGATAAGGCAGGACCAGATGAAGATTATTTACGTGCTCAATTGATGCATTCATTTTTAGAACGTTTGAGTTACGAGGAGGAATGATAGTATGGACGAATTATTTACAGAAAGTGCCAAGGCAGTCTTAGCCATCGCACAAGAAGAAGCGAAGTATTTTAGGCATCAATCTGTAGGTTCTGAACATTTGCTTTTAGCATTAGTACTGGAACCAAATGGAATTGCTGGAAAATCTTTACGCCAGTTGAATGCTAATAAAACAGATATACGTGAAGAAATTGAACAATTAACTGGGTATGGAACAGTTAAAGCATATCCGAAAGGAACCTATTTACCTTATTCCCCTCGTGCAAAACAAGTTTTTGCCTATGCCGGCGATGAAGCAAAACGTTTAGGAGCTCCTAATATAGGCACTGAACATATTTTGTTAGGCTTATTACGGGATGAGGATATCCTTGCTTCACGTATTTTATTGAACTTGGGATTAAGTTTATCTAAAATGCGTCAGCTGTTAATGAAAAAAATTGGGATTACAGATCCTCAAATGAGTGGAAATGTTGGTCGCAGACGTAATAATCAAGCACAAAAAGCAGCACCTAAAGGAACTCCAACATTGGATTCGTTAGCTCGTGACTTGACTAAACTAGCACGTGAGAATGATTTAGACCCAGTTGTCGGACGTTCTCAAGAGGTCAGACGGCTGATCCAAATATTAAGTCGTCGTACCAAAAATAATCCAGTTTTAGTTGGTGAACCTGGTGTAGGTAAAACGGCAATTGCTGAAGGCTTAGCACAAAAAATCGTTAATGGTGAAGTGCCGGACGATATGCAGGAAAAACGTTTGATGATGCTGGATATGGGTGCTCTTGTTGCGGGAACAAAATACCGTGGTGAATTCGAAGATCGTTTGAAGAAAGTGATTGACGAGATCTATCAAGATGGAGAAGTGATCCTCTTTATTGATGAGCTGCATACATTGATTGGTGCAGGTGGTGCAGAGGGTGCGATCGATGCTTCAAATATCTTAAAACCAGCGCTTGCTCGTGGAGAATTACAAACAATTGGTGCGACTACATTAGATGAGTACCAAAAGTATATTGAAAAAGATTCTGCTTTGGAACGTCGTTTTGCGCGAGTTCAAGTGGATGAACCAACATCAGAAGAAGCAGAAGAGATTCTAAAAGGCCTACGTTCTCGCTATGAAGAACATCATGGTGTTGAGATTACAGATGATGCCTTACATGCAGCAGTTCAGTTATCTGTTCGTTATATCAATTCTCGTCAATTACCAGATAAAGCGATTGATTTGATGGATGAATCAGCTGCTAAAGTTCGTCTAGACTTAGCAGATGAGCCTTCTGAAATTAATGAGTTGCGCTTAGATTTAGCGAATCTAATCAAGGAAAAAGAAGAAGCAATTCAGTCACAATCGTTCGAAAGTGCAGCAAGACTACGCCAAAAAGAGAAAAAAATGGCTAGAAAGCTTGAAAATATTTTATTATTAGAACAAAAAGAAGCGTCTGGTTATGCAAATCAAGTCACTGAACAAGATGTGGCAAATGTCGTGTCACAATGGACAGGTGTGCCATTACAGCAGCTAGAGAAAAAAGAAAGCGAACGCTTGCTCGAATTAGAAAGCATCTTGCACCACAGAGTTGTTGGTCAAGATGAAGCTGTTCAAGCTGTATCGCGTGCAATTCGTAGAGCCCGCAGTGGCTTGAAAGATCCGAATCGTCCAATTGGTTCATTTATGTTCCTGGGACCTACTGGAGTTGGTAAAACAGAATTAGCAAAAGCCTTAGCTGAAACAATGTTTGGCAGTGAGGATGCACTTGTGCGTGTAGATATGTCCGAATTTATGGAAAAATATAGTACAAGTCGTTTGATTGGCTCTCCTCCAGGTTATGTTGGTTATGAAGAAGGCGGACAATTGACGGAAAAAATTCGTCAAAAACCTTACTCAGTGATTTTACTTGATGAAGTAGAGAAAGCTCACCCAGATGTATTCAATATCTTGTTACAGGTATTAGACGATGGACACTTAACTGATTCTAAAGGTCGAAAAGTCGATTTTAGAAATACTATTTTAATTATGACTTCAAATATTGGAGCAACGGCTATCCGTGAAGAAAAAAATGTTGGGTTCAACGTGAAAGACTTATCGAAAGACTACGATGCTATGCAAAAACGAATCATGGAAGAATTGAAAAAAGCATTCCGTCCAGAGTTTTTGAACCGTGTGGATGAAACAGTTGTTTTCCGTTCATTAGATCAGGAAGAAATTCATGAGATTGTGAAGATTATGAGTAAATCGATTATTCAGCGCTTGAAAGAGCAAGAGGTGAATGTGAAAATTACTCCTGCTGCAATCGAAGTGATCGGTAAGGTTGGTTTTGACCCAGAATATGGTGCGCGTCCAATTCGCAGAGCACTACAAAAAGAAGTGGAGGATCGTTTGAGTGAAGCATTACTTTCAGGTCAGATCCATTTAGGTGATAAAGTAACGATTGGCGCAAGCAAAGGAAAAATAACGTTGAATGTAAAAACGCCAAAAATAGAGCAGGTTTTACAGGAAGTTTAAAAAATGACTATTAAGATATCGAGACGTTGTTCATGACACGTCTCGGTATTTTTTCTTTTTAAGTAATAAAGGATCGTAAGATACTATTTTGTGAAAAATCAACGTTAAAATAAAGAGAGACTATTGGAAAGTTTGTGAACCTGTGCTACTATGAAACAGTTGTTAGAAGAATATAGAACAATAGATAAAGAGAACTTGAAGCTGGAGTGTAATTTGTTTAGCTAGAGCTAGAGAGAAGATCGTTCGACTTTTAACTTGCTTAATTTCATGAACTAGCATCTCGGAAAAAAGAAAACATTTGTCCGCGATGAAGAGCATCATAAAAAATGTTTCTGTTTTTCAGTTGATGCTGATCAGGTTCATTCAAGCTGTACATTATCTAGCTTTACAGGCTAGCCCTTCAGAAAAAAGATAAAAATGGATTGCGGCGAAAAGCACCGCCTTCAATTTTTTCTATTTTTCAGTCAGGGCTGAACGAGCCCATTCAGCTTTTACATTATCTAGCTTCATGAGCTAGCCCTTCAGAAAAAAGATAAAAATGGATTGCGGCGAAAAGCACCGCCTTCAATTTTTCCTATTTTTCAATCAGGGCTGAACGAGCTCATTCAGCTTTTATAAGGAGGATTCAAAATGATTGAACTTATTGCAACAGCTGAGTCTGTTGAACAGGCGGAGGCGTTATTGGCAGTAGGCGTGGATACGTTATATATAGGAGAAGAGACATTTGGGTTACGTTTGCCAACGTCGTTTTCTCGTGATGATCAGCGATCGATCACTGAAATGGCTCATCGTATGGGGAAAAAGGTAACTGTTGCCCTTAATGGGATCATGCATCCAGAAAAGATGAAAAAGGTGCCAGAGTATTTAGCTTTTCTAAAAGAGATTCAAGTGGATCAATTAACAGTTGGTGATCCAGGAGTTGTTTTTGTTTTACAGCGTGATAAAGTGAATATTCCCTATATTTATGATGGCGAAACATTGGTTACAAGCTCGCGTCAAATCAATTTTTGGGCAAAGCGTGGATCGATCGGTGCGGTATTGGCTAGAGAGGTTCCGTTTGAAGAGATGAAAGCCATGAAGGATAATTTGATGGTACCTGCCGAAGTGCTTGTGTACGGTGCAACGTGTATTCATCAATCGAAACGTCCGTTACTGCAGAACTACTATAATTTCACCAAGAATGATGAATCTGTGAGTAAGGATCGGGGTCTATTTATATCTGAGCCTAAAAAGGAAGAGACACACTATTCTATTTATGAGGATAGCCATGGCACACATATCTTCGCGGATAATGATGTTAATTTAGCCGGAGAATTAGATAAGTTATATGAGAACGATTATACGAAATGGAAACTGGATGGTATTTATGCTCCAGGCGAAAATTTTGTAAAAACAGCTAAGATTTTTGCAGATGCAAAAGAAAAAATCGAACAGGGCAGCTGGTCCAGTATAGAAGCCCAAAAAGCGATCGAACAGATCGAAGCATTGCATCCTGAAAACCGCGGTTTAGATATCGGATTCTTTGATTTAGATCCAGATGAGATAAAATAAGGAGAAAAGAGACATGACAAACGAACGAACATTGAAGCGTCCCGAGGTATTAGCACCTGCTGGGACGCTAGAAAAACTAAAAACAGCCATTCATTATGGTGCAGATGCCGTGTATATCGGCGGAAATGCCTACGGGTTACGTAGCCGTGCCGGTAATTTTACAAAAGAAGATATGATTGAAGGCGTAGCTTTTGCAAAAGAGCACAATGCGAAAGTGTACGTCGCAGCAAATATGGTGACACATGAAGGCAATCAAGAAGGTGCTGGTGACTTTTTCCGTGAGATACGCGATGTCGGTATTTCAGCGGTAATCGTTTCAGACCCAGCTTTGATTGAAATTTGTGCAACAGAAGCACCTGGTTTACCGATCCATTTATCGACACAAGCTTCAGCAACGAACTATGAGACATTAGAGTTCTGGAAAAATGAAGGGCTTGAGCGCGTCGTTTTAGCCCGTGAAGTGTCAATGGAAGAAGTTGCGGAGATCCGTAAAAATACAGATGTTGAAATCGAAGCGTTTATCCATGGAGCTATGTGTATTTCTTATTCCGGAAGATGTACATTATCCAACCATATGTCGATGCGTGATGCGAACCGCGGCGGCTGTTCTCAATCATGCCGCTGGAAATACGAGTTGTATGATATGCCTTTTGGTGGAGCACGTACGAGCTTGACAGATAAAGGTGAAGTGGAAGAAGAATTTTCGATGAGTGCGGTCGATATGGCAATGATTCAGCATATTCCTGAATTGATTCAAAATGGCGTCGATAGCTTTAAGATCGAAGGAAGAATGAAATCGATCCATTATGTTTCGACGGTAGCAAATGTGTATAAAAAAGCTGTGGATACATACATGGAAGATCCTGAAAATTATGAATGTAAACAAGAATGGATCGACGAGTTATGGAAAGTTGCGCAGCGTGAGCTGTCTACTGGTTTTTATTACCATATACCAACTGATGAGGAACAATTATTTGGTGAACGCCGTAAAATTCCGCAATATAAGTTTATTGGGGAAGTCATGGCGTATGATGAAGCAACAAAAGTAGCAACGATCCGCCAAAGAAATCATTTTAGTGTTGGCGATGAGGTCGAATTTTATGGACCTGGGTTCAATCACTTCCATCAAACAGTAGAAGTTATGTATAATGAAGATGGTGAGTCGATTGATCGCGCACCAAACCCAATGATGATTTTAACGATGCCGGTTGAACAACCTGTAGCAGTTGGGGATATGATCCGTAAGAAAAAATAAATATCAACCATTAAGAGTGTGTAGCAAAACAGTTTTTCGTTTTGTCCCACACTCTTTCGTTAAAGTGTCTGATGAAGGAGGATTTTGAAAGAATGGTAAAACAATATGATTACATCGTGATCGGCGGCGGCAGCGGCGGTATCGCTTCTGCGAATCGTGCCGGAATGCATGGTGCAAAGGTATTATTGATCGAAGCAGGAGAGATTGGCGGAACCTGTGTGAATGTGGGCTGTGTGCCCAAAAAAGTCATGTGGCAGGCAAGCTCAATGATGGAAATGATGAAGCGGGATGCTGCTGGTTACGGTTTTGATGTCGATGTTAAAGCGTTGGATTTTAAAAGATTAGTGCAAAATCGTGAGTCATATATCGATTTTCTGCACGGTGCTTATTATCGTGGGTTAGATAGCAATCATGTCGAAGTTTTAGCTGAATATGCGACTTTCGTGGATGAACACACAGTCAAAGCAGGAGAAGATACATACACAGCTCCTCATATTTTGATTGCTACAGGCGGACGTCCGAAAAAACTAGGAATCCCTGGAGAAGAGTATGCGATAGATTCAAATGGGTTCTTTGCTTTAGAGGAATTACCAAAACGAGTAGTGTTTGTCGGAGCAGGATATATTGCTGCAGAACTTGCAGGTACGATCCACGGATTAGGTGCTGAAACGCATTGGGCTTTTAGAAAAGAACGTCCTTTGCGTAGTTTTGATGAGATGCTTTCTGAAAAAGTAGTTGAGCATTATCAACAAGACGGTATGCATATTTATCCTAACTCAACTCCGCAGTCGATTGAAAAACTAGCTACAGGTGAGTTAGTGATCACCTTTGAAAATGGCACAAAGATCACTGCAGATAGTGTCGTTTTTGGTACAGGCCGTCAGCCAAATACAGACAAATTAGGTCTTGAGAATACACAAGTTGAACTAACAGAAAAAGGCTATGTAAAAGTCGATAAATACCAAAATACGACACAGGAAGGTATCTATGCAGTTGGTGATGTCATCGGCAAGATCGATCTAACACCGGTTGCGATTGCGGCAGGCCGCCGTTTATCTGAGCGCCTATTTAACGGAAAAGAAAATGAGTATTTAGACTACGAAACGATTCCAACAGTTGTTTTTACTCATCCGCCGATTGCAACAGTTGGGTTGACTGAAACAGAAGCTGTTGAGAAATATGGGAAAGAAAATATCAAGATTTACAAATCAACGTTTACCCCAATGTACTTTGCGCTAGATGAATATCGCCAAAAGTGCGATATGAAATTAGTTTGTGCTGGTAAGGAAGAAAAAATCGTTGGATTACATGGCATTGGTCTTGGTGTGGACGAAATGCTGCAAGGATTCGCGGTAGCGATCAAAATGGGTGCAACTAAGAAAGATTTCGATAATACAGTGGCGATCCATCCAACGGGCTCAGAAGAGTTTGTAACGATGCGATAAGTTGATGAGGCAAAATTGATTTTTAGTTTTGCCTCGTTTTATTTTAAAGAGGAGTAATATGATATTTTTAACTAGTTACATTAAGAAAATGGGTCAAAAAATGATTGCTCTAGGACTGTTTTTATTGGGAGCGTTAGTTCTTGGAATATTTGTGCTGCTTATTTTTGGAAAGATCGGCTTATCGAATATATCTTTAATCGATCTGTTTATCGGTTGTTTATTTGCTTTCTTTTTACCTGGCACTATTTGGAGTATTTTTCTTATTGGACCGTTCTTCAAAACAAGGAAACAAATCCAAAAATATCTTCAAGAATCCTCACTGGAAAAACAGCAGGATTTACAAAAGCTTTTACAAAAGGAAGCGTCGGATAAAGAAATTAGATGGCATCTACAAGGACGTTATGGAGAGTATTTTATGCTCCTGTTACCAGATATTGTTATTGATAGAACTGATATTATAACGTGCAAACGAAACGGTACAAAGAATTATAGGAGATATGGGAAGTACTATCGAGTAGTATTTATTTTGAAAAATGGACGGAAGCAAATAATCGATTGCCCAACAAACAAAGGTGTAGATGCCATCATACGGTGGTGGAAAAGCTAAAAAAACAGATCAGTCTATTTTTGACCGATCTGTTTTTTTAATTTTGCCTCACAAGAATAGCTTGTGTGATCTCTAGCAACTGTTTTTTTGCATCTGTGGTAGTTTCGGGCAATTTAGTAATCCCCTTCAATGCTTGCTGTGTATATTTTTCGGCAAGTTTTTGTGCTTTTGAGACACCACCAAAAGAATGAACAAGTTCATAAATTTTATCTGTCTCATTGTCTGTCAGGTTTTCTCCTTTTTCCAGATAAGGCAGCAGTGTTTCTCGACCTTCTTCTAATGCGTATAGTAGCGGTAAGGAGTAGACACCTTGACGAACATCTTCAAGAACAGGTTTTCCAATTTGCTCTGTACTTTGTGTATAGTCAAGTACATCGTCGATAATTTGAAATGCAAGGCCGATATTTTCTCCTATTTTCCCACAGTTTTTTGCAAAACGTTCAGAACTGCCACTTTCATAAGCCCCAACAAAACAACTTAGTGAAAAAAGTTCAGCAGTTTTTCCAGAAATGTTTTCTAAATATTGATCGATCGTCATATCGACATTGTAGCGATTATCCATTTGCCCCAGTTCGCCACTCAAAATTTTTTCCATACTTCTAGAGTTTAGCTGGATGCTTTTTAAAGAAGAGGAATAGTCAGCCAAAAGCTTAAAACAGCTAACGAATAAATAATCACCTGCATAAACAGCTGTACTGTTGCCAAATTGAGAGCGGATCGTGGGTAAGCTTCTTCTAATATCAGCTTCATCTACAATATCATCGTGAATCAATGTCGCAGTGTGCAGTAATTCGATGGCTGCTGCTAAAGCAACAGCTTTTTTCGCGTCTCTTTGTTCTCCAAACTGTGAGAAAAGTAATTGATAAGCAGGACGTAATAATTTACCACCAGAGTGGATCATCGACATAACTGCTTTTTCGACGTCTTTATTTTTTAAATTGACATTGCTGTCCATTAGTTTTAATGTGCTGTTCAATTCTTTTGCTAGTTCAGGGTAGTTTTTCCACATTGGATGAATATTCATAAGATGACTCCTTTGGTTGTACTCACTTAAATCAAATGGTTACTGGAAGTATTGACTCCATTTATGTTTTGTTGTTGATTCATAGTTTAATTGAAACTGTCGCAGTGTTTGAACATGACGGAGTAGATAATTGGCTGCAATTCCGATAGCAATACCAGATAATAGACCGATAAATGAAAGGAATGGCAGATAAAGCATCGGTGCCCATGATTGCGCGAAAAAGCAAGTGGTCAATAGCTGCCCAACATTATGCAAAAAACCGCCTGCAGCACTGATGCCAATGATACTCACACGTTTTGGACCCAGCTGCATGATAAGAAGCATGCCTAAATAACTAAGTAAAGCGCCACTAGCACTATAGAAGAACGTAGATATCGTCCCGCCTAGTAGTGTGGTCAAAATCAATCGCATGCAGACTAAAAAGAAACTGTCTCTTTTTCTCATGGTAAAAATGGCAATGATCGTAATCAAGTTAGCTAAGCCAAGTTTCGCTCCAGGTGCAAAAGCAAAAGGATAAGGGATCATGTTTTCAATAAGTCCAATGATCACACCTTGAGCGACGAGCATGGAAATGTATATGTTTTTTTGTAATTTGTTCATAATTAGCGGCAGTACTTAATAAATCAAGCTGCCATCTTCACTCCCATCAGAAGCCTCAACGGTGATAAATAAATTATGCGGCAGACAAGCGATCGGTGTTTCACCTGCTTTAGATATCCAGCCGCGCTGGACACAGATTTGATCTCCGCAATTTGTTTCTAACATCCGAATTCTATCTCCGCTGACTTCTATCAAATTATAATCACCATCAGCTGCTTCATATTTATATGTATAAGTAGGACCGTCTTCTTTTAAATCAAAAACTTTGATTACTTCGCCGTCTACCTTTAGAATGGCTTGTTTAGTCGCATCTTCTTGAGCAGTATTTTGAATACTAAAAACAACAAGGGGCAAGAAAGAACCGAGTGTCAGAAGTATAATAATGGCAATATCCCAAGGACGTATATAACTTTTTTGAATAAATTCTTTTATATTCAACTCTTTCCTCTCCTTCATAGTTTTTAGTTGTCTTTATTCTATCATAAGGATAAAAGAAAGTTCTAGGAGTAAACCTAGAACTCTCTTATGCGTTTGCTATAAAAAATGGGTATTATTTACTGCCGTATCTGGATTTAGGTGTACCATACCACCATTTACCAAGGGTACGTTGCAACCAAGGGATCACCCAACGGTCTAATCCAAGTGCACGACCTGAACCGTTCATCAAAGCGAATGCCACAAAGATAAACCAAACATTTACCCAGTAGAACATACCTGATAAACAGAATGCAATAGTTAAACCAATTGTTGCTGCACTACTTAACCAAGTAAATAGACCTGCAATCAATGCTAAGGCAATCAATACTTCGACGATTGTCATGAACTTTTGCATGAACAATGCAACTTCTTGGTTAGGCATCATGAATTTCATCACGCTTTCAAACCATTTTGGCATATGATCGAAGACTTGCATTGGTTGTTCTCCATAAGCATAGCTTAAACCAAAGTGTGCTGCTTGAGTCGCTGTATCAGCTGCAGCATCGGCACCAGCACCACTTGCGGCAGTCGTTGTTTCAGCTGCGGCAGAAGCACCTGTTGTTACTTGTTCTTGTAGCCAAGGGAATGGGAACACAACTTTATCTGTGAACCAAGATCCGTCGCCAAACCAAGTGCTTGGTTTCAAGTAATCACCAGTTCCGACAATTTTCTTCATTGATTCTACTAGCCAAACCATACCATAGAATACACGTAACGGTACGCTCCACAACACGTTGCCATAACGTGAAGAATGTCCACGAGTTACGTTACGGTCATCTTTGATATGGAAGAACTCATGCATGATATATTGGAACATGTAGTAACCAGAACGAATATCAAAGAAGTATTTCAAGTTAACGATGTGTTTCATGATAATTGCTAAGAAACCGCTAAGGTGGATCTTATCAAATAAGTTAGCAACACCCCATTTAGAGCCGACAGAAACCATGAATCCTTGATAATTACCTTTAAATGCGTGTTTTTCGCCACCTTTGATATCTGCAACGATGTTTGCAGCAGCAGTATGACCTGTTTGTTCAGCCGCTTGTACGATTTGAGGTGTAGGCGTATTTGGAGTTTCTTCGTAATAAACCAAGTCACCTACGATATAAATGTTTTTATCTTCGTAGCCTTTTGCTTGCATGAATTCATTCGCAACCAAGCGATTTCCACGTGCAGCTTCTAAACCAAAGTCAGCTGCATCTGAAGTTGCTTTAACACCTGCAGTCCAAATCAATGTATGAGTTGGAACAGTTGAACCATCTTTTAATTTGATATGGTCAGCTGCAACTTCAACGATTGGTGCGTTAAGAAGAAGTTGTACATTTTTCTTTTCTAGATAACGTTCAGCTTTTGCAGCATCGTTACGAGATAACATGTTCAAGATTGTCGGCATTGCTTCAACGACCATTAGCGTAAATTCGCTAGGATCTAATTTGAATTCTTTTGCAAGACGATCTTTCCAGTCGATTAGTTCACCGATCATTTCGATCCCAGTAAAGCCTGATCCGCAGACAACGAATGTCAGCATCGCTTTACGAATTTCTGGATCTGGTTCAATTGCTGCTTTTTCAACAGTTTCCAAAATATGTTCGCGAATTTTCAGAGAGTTTTCAAAAGACCATAGAGTAAATCCATGTTCTTTAACACCTGGAGTACCAAAGTCATTTGGCTCGCCACCCATACCGATGATCAATTGATCAAACTCATAAGAACCTAATTTTGTTTGAACAACTTTTTTGTCTTTGTCGATACCAGTTACAGTGTCTGTGACAAGTTTTACATTCTTCTTACGTGAAAATAAACGTTGTAGATCGTATTGAATCGCTTCAGGTTCAACACGTCCACCTGCTACTTCGTGCAGCTCAGTCATCATGGTGTGGTAAGAATGACGATCAATTAGAGTAATCTCAACGTCAGAGTCTTTTTTTAATTTTTTTGCTAAAAATTTAGTTGCTGAAACGCCAGCATACCCAGCTCCCACAACGACAATTTTTTGCTTTGTCATTGATAATCCGCTCCTTAAAAAAATGAAATGAAAATGATAATAATTACACAATCGATTTCATTATATAGCGTGTTTGTGGATTTGTCTAATAACAATTCATAAATATAGGAAATAAATTTTTCTTTATTAAAATGCCGTGAAAAATAAGTAAAAATTTTTCTTTCTTTTATAACTTTAATTGACATAATCGTAATTTTATATAGAATGTAAATTATATCACAAACTAAGTTTGTGGAATGTTAAAGAAAAGGAAAAGGTGAACTAAAATGAAAATGAGCAAAATTGTTAAGGGATTCACAGCTATTGCACTTTCATCTCTTTTATTAGCGGCATGCGGATCTGATGATAAGAAAGATACAGCGAAATCATCTGATTCAAGCACTGCGACATCAAAAACTGCAGATTCTTCAACAGTAGCAGAAAAAGAAGCTGGTGCTGATTTACAAGACGGCACATACAAATTAGAAGAAAAGAACGAAAAAAATGGTTACCGTGCAACATTTGAAATGACTGTCAAAGACGGCAAAATCACAGAGTCTAAATACGACAACATCAACGCTGACGGCAAATCAAAAACAGAAGATAAAGATTACGAAACAAACATGAAAGACAAAACAGGCGTTGGCCCTGCTGAGTTCATTCCTGAATTAAACGAATCACTTGTTAAATCACAAAGCGCAAGCGGCGTAGAAGTAGTAACTGGTGCGACTCACTCTAGTGAATCATTCCAAAACTATGCACAACAATTGATCCAAGCTGCACAAGCAGGAAACACTGAAACAATTGAAATCGATAATGGTGCGGATCTTAAAGATGGCACGTACTCATTGAAAGAAAAAAATAATTCAAACGGCTACCATACAACATTCTCAATCGTTGTTAAAGATGGTAAAGTCACAGAATCTAACTACGATAACGTAAACGACGAAGGCAAATCTAAAAAAGACGATGCTGACTACAACAAAAACATGAAAGACAAATCTGGTACAGATCCAGAAACATACATCCCTGCATTGAACGAAGAATTTGTTAAAGCAATGGGCGAAGATGGTGGATCAGCTGCGGATGTAGAAGTCGTAACAGGCGCAACTCACAGTACACACTCATTCGTAATGTATGCTCAACAATTGATCAATGCTGCTGAAAAAGGCAACACTGATGAAATCGTTGTAGACAACATCGTAATGAAAAAATAATTCTTTCACAGAATTACAATTGACGAACTAAACATGTGCAGAATTCAGATCATCATCTGAATTCTGCATTTTTGCTGCGAATCACTACGATTGGCTCTGCCAGAGTAGATGATGAGCAGTACTTGGCGAGCGAAGAGAGCGAAGTAACCCTACTAGTGAATCACGCCAAGGCAAGAAAAGGATAAAGCAACAATAAGTGAACAACGCGAGATAACCCTAAAAAACTCATCAGGATAGATGATGAGCAGTACTTGGCGAGCGAAGAGAGCGAAGTAACCCTACTAGTGAACCACGATAAGGCAAGAGAAGGATAAACCAGCAACAAGTGAACAACACAAGATAACTCAAAAAAAAAACTTATCAGAGTAGACGATGAGCAGTACTTAGCAAACAGAGAAGGCGAAGTAGCCATACTAGTAAATCACGTCAAAGAAAAGAATAGACTAGCAACAAGCAAAAAACACAAGATATCTCAATAATACTCACCAGAGTAAAGAATGAGCGAGATTAGCCAAGTAAAGAAGGCGAAGAACCAAACACTGACACAAGTAAAAATACCAACATACAAGTTTCAATGATCACAAGCAGTAAAATCAATTCATCAAAATACATAAATCAAAAGAAAATCCTTTCCATTACTCAGAAAAAGCGCTACTATAGATGAGAAAATTTTTCTATTTAGAAAGAGGGATACGATGAAAAATAAAAAAGTACTAATGACTATATTAACTGGACTATTTCTAATTGTTTTAGCCGGTTGTGGCTCAAAAGAAGAGACCGCTAAAATAAATAAAGAGCCATACTCAGATCAGCAATCGTTACTTGGTACGTATGTACAAGTCCGTATCTATGATGATGGTAAAAAAGATGTATTAGATAAAGCTTTTGCCAGAGTGAAAGAGTTGGGTGATAAAATCACAGTCAATGAAAAAGGTTCAGAAATCGATGCAATCAATGAACAAGCGGGGATAAAACCAGTAAAAGTATCCGATGACGTCTACCCTTTGATCAAACGTGCGTATGAATATAGTGAGGACTCTTCTGGCGGCTTTGACATGGCGATCGGACCAATCACTCAATTATGGCATATCGGCTTTGATGATGCGCGCAAACCATCTCAAGAGGAAATCGATCAGGCGTTGAAATTAGTGGACTATCACAAAGTAAAACTAAATGATGAGGATCAAACGGTTTATCTTGAAGAAAAAGGTATGCAGCTGGATCTTGGAGCTATTGCGAAAGGTTATATCACGGATGAAGTTGTTAAGGTGTTGAAAGACAATGGCGTCACTACTGCGATTGTCGATTTAGGTGGAAATGTATTTGTTCTTGGACACAGTCCTCGTGGAAAAGACATGGATTGGAACGTTGGAATTCAAGATCCGAATAAAGCAAGAAATACAGTCGTTGGAACTGTTCAAGAAAGTAATAAAACCCTCGTTACCTCTGGGATCTATGAACGCTATTTGAAAGTTGATGGCGAAACCTATCACCATTTGTTCGATCCAAAAACAGGTTATCCTTTTGATAATGATATTGCTGGTGTGACTGTCATCACGAAGAAATCGATCGATGGAGATGGCTTATCAACAGCTGTCTTTTCAATGGGAGTCAAAAAAGGATTGGAATATGCCGAAAGTTTGAAAGACGTTGATGTGATATTTGTTACTAAAGAAGACAAGGTTTACGTAAGTAAGGATATTGAAAAAGTTTTTGAATTAGGAAAAGATTCGGGATATACGATGGGAGATCGTAAGGATCTGAAATAAGGAGAACGAATATGTCGTTGAAAGTATTTTTGCAAGTAGTGGAAATCCAGACGAAGTTAGCAAGTCTGTTTCCATTTGCGGTTGGGGTATTATTTTCCATAGCGTATTTTAATGAGTTTCAGTTAGGCTATACATTATTGTTTTTTTTAGGAATGGTCGTATTCGACATGGCAACAACTGCAATCAATAATTTTATGGATTTTAAAAAAGCAAAGTCTCAGAAGTATAAGTACGAAGAAAATATCATTGGCAGCTCAGGGATCGCTCCCAGTTTAGTGAGAAACATGATTTTCGCTATGATTACTTTTGCTGCTGCGGTTGGTATCTTTTTGACCATCCAAACTGGTTGGTTGTTTTTAGTAATGGGCGGAGTTTGTTGTTTTATCGGTATTTTTTATACCTTTGGTCCGATTCCGTTATCACGGATGCCTTTAGGAGAGGTATTTAGCGGTTTTACGATGGGATTAGGGATTTTTGCTATGACGATCTATTTGAATGTTTTGAATGATCCGCCATTTTATTTACAGTTAGATTGGGTAAAAGGAACGTTTGCCTTGATAGGCAATCTTTGGTCTGTTTTAGCGATCATTTGGGCTTCATTGCCGATGGTGTTTACAATTGCTAATATCATGTTGGCAAATAATTTGAGAGATTTGGATACAGATATTGAAAATCATCGGTATACATTGGTCTATTATATTGGACGCGAACATGGAGTGATTCTTTTCCAAGGACTAATGCTAGCTTGTTATGCTGTGATTTTGGTAGGAATGGTTTTTGGTATTTATCAATGGCCGATTTTACTAACCTTTGTTTCGCTATTACAAGTCTGGAAAAATCTTAAATTATTTAAAGCAGAGCTGCCGCATCCCAAAAGTTTTGGGTACTCGATAAAAAACTTGATCGCATTTAACGGTTGCTATTTATTAGGGTTGCTAGTGACAATCGTAGTTGAAAAGTTATAAAATAGAAAAGAAAAATGAGGATGGAACAGAAGTGTCAGGCTCCGAGAAACAAGAGGGAGTTGCTTCTGCTCTCACCGTTTATTAAGTTTTAGAGTCCAGAGCAAAACTGTTTTTTAGTTTTGTTCTGGACTCATTTTTTAGGATAGTAAATATAAATAGCTATTCTTTTTTTCCTTTTTTGCTGTTAATGAATAAGAACAAGACGATTAATAAAAGAATGGCGATCCCTGCAATTGAATAATAGATGGTTTTCTTTTCACCGGTATTCGGGAACAAGGCTTTTTTCTCTTCTTTTTTTGGTGAAGAAGATTGCACAGTACTACTACTGTCAGATGTAGATGATTCAGTAACTGCAGCTCCTGCGAAGGCTTTATCATCTAATGTGTAGACTGGAGAATAATCACCCGATTGAGGAGAAAAGGCCGCGAAGCAAAAACCATCTTCGTATGACAAAGTAAAATAGCCGTCATTATCAGTAGTTACAGTATTATTAGGCGTTGTTGATGGATATAATTCCTTGATTGTTGTAATAGATTGTCCTAAATGACTAGAAGCGCTATAGCCATAAATAGAAATTCCAGCGTTCGTTCCTCCGTTGATAGCTGTAACTTTCCCTTTGACTTCTTTTTTAGCTGAATCATAAGAGACAAATTGGACATCATAGGTTGGTGATGCTGGCACTACCGTATAACTCATGTCTAGAGTGACCGTTTGTTTTTCATCACTATCTAAAAGATAAAGCATGAAGCTAACTTTCACGACATTTCTACCGAGTGTTTTTGTTGAAGGCTCTTCTAAAAGCTTTAAATCTCTAAGCGCAGCACCATGAGCAGAACCATCTGCTTGGAGCATCTCAGCGCTTACAGTATCGCCCTGAAAAACAATTAATGTTGAGTCCATATGATCGCCATAAGCATTTTCTGCAGTGCTTGATGTCTCGACAGTACTGGAATCCTCAGTTTGTGATAGGCTGCTTTCGAGTGTTTGTGTTCCTTCGTTATCAGAGCTTTGGGCCTCCTTAGCGATCGATGAATTTTCAACGGCACCGACATCGGAAGAGCTTATTGGATCTTCGGCAAAGCTGGTGATTGGTAACAGTGCCAATAAGGCTGTAAAACAAAAAACGACTTTTTTCATAAATATTCTCCTTTTTCGTAACATACGTATTAATTCGCAATACAAATGTAACATAAATGAAATGTTTAGGAAATGAATGTAAAGAAGAAATGTTTTTTCTTAAGGTATTCTTAATATTTATGTTTAGGAGAAAGAGTCACTTGATTGATTTTAAGCTGATCTCACCAGATGAAAGAACTTTCTCAGTTCCATCTGAAAGCTGAACGATCAATTCTCCACGCTCATTTATAGCTATTGCAGTTCCGTCATAATCTGTTCCTGCTTGGGAGAAAGAAACTGTTTTACCTAACACAAATGATTTTTGACGATATTCGTCTAAAAAATCTTCCGCTGGTAATTGAGCTAAGATTCGATAAAACTGATTCCAAATAGCTGCGATCAGCTCATTTCGTGTGATCGTTGGTGTGCGATCAGAAAATATCGAAGTTGCTTTTTCCTGCAACTCTTCTGGAAATTCATTTTGTTTGAGCGAAAAATTGATGCCCATGCCAATAATGACATTTGAGATTTGTCCAGACTCTACATCACTCATGGCTTCAGACAGAATGCCGCCAATTTTTTTTCCGTTCAAGTAAATGTCATTGACCCATTTGATCTCAGTTGTTAGATCAGCTAACTCGTCCATTGCACGAGCAGCAGCTACAGCCATGATAACTGTATATTGTGCCATCTCTTCAAATCGTTGATTTGGACGTAAAAGCATGCTCATATAAATACCGCAGCCTGCTTTAGAAAAGAAAGGCCTTCCAAACCGACCCTTTGGTGCTTCTTGAATATCTGCAACGATTAAAGTGTTATCAGGTTCACCGTTGATGGCTGCTAGTTTAGCGTCTTTCATTGTTGACTCGGAGGAATCAAGAATAGTAATCGAAAGATCTGGTGTTGTTGGCGCTAGAGCAAGTTTGATCCCTTCGGCAGATAATATGTCTGAAGAGTCATACCGATAGCCTTTATTGCGGCTACTTGAAATTTGATGACCTTCTTTTTTTAGTTCATTGATGGCTTTCCAAATCGCTGTTCGAGATAAGGAGAGTTCCTGAGCCATTTCTTCACCAGAAATAAAGGCGGGGGCTTGTTTCATTAATAAGGTTAATACCTGACTTTTAGTTGACATATTTTTCGCTCCTTTATGATGATTTTATTGTAGCTGATGTAGAAGAAGCGGGTCAACCACAATCCGCCTGTAAGACGAGAAGAAAATCCTTCTTAAGATGTATGATTTCTTGTGGAAAGCTTGCTATACTTAAGAAGTAGAGCAGAACTACTTGTCATTTCTGCTAAGTGACACTGGAAATCAAAGAGATGGAGTGGGAAAAATGGAAAAGCAACAATATATTTGTGAGAAGTGTGGGAACATGCATTATGTATCTGATCAATTTCAGGCAACTGGAGGAAATTTTGCCAAAATTTTTGATGTACAAAATAAAAAATTCATTACGATCAGCTGTACGCAATGCGGATTTACCGAATTGTACCGTGGTCAAACATCTGATGGATGGAATGTTCTTGATTTCTTGATGGGTGGATAATGAATACCTAAAAAGTCACTGAGCTATAGCGAACGAGCTATGACTCAGTGGCTTTTAATTTGATGAATGGTATTTTGAGCTGTTTTTTAAACTAGAAGTAACTGATCGTCTTTTAACTCTTGTCCACTGTTTTTGTGGAACATATCCATCAATTCATTCACAGTCAAATCTTTTTTCTGTTCAGCTGGTACATCAACAACCACTTGCCCTTGATGCAGCATGATCAATCGATTGCCGTAACGAATAGCATCTTCCATATCATGAGTGACCATGAAGGCAGTCAATTGGTGCTCTTGAATCAGTTTTTCAGTCAATTCCATAACGGTGATCGATGTCTTTGGATCTAATGCTGCTGTGTGTTCATCTAATAAAATCAGTTCTGGTCGAATCAGAGTAGCCATCAATAGCGTGATCGCTTGACGTTGACCTCCAGATAATAAACCAATTTCTGCAGCTAATCGATTTTCCAGTCCTAAATTTAGACTAGCTAATTGTTCTTTAAAGAATTCACGATCATTTTTACGAACACCATTGCTAAGTCCGCGTTTTTTTCCTCGTTTCATTGCAAGGGCCATATTTTCTTCCACAGTCAAACGAACTGCAGTCCCCATTTTAGGGTCTTGAAAAACACGGCTGATTTGTTTTGAGCGAGCAACAACACGTTGTTTAGTGATGTCTTTTCCTTGTAGCGTTAGTTGTCCTTCTTCAATGGGTAAAGTCCCTGCGATACTGTTTAAAAGTGTTGATTTACCAGCACCGTTTCCCCCGATGATGGTAATGAACTCTCCTTGATTGATCGTTAAATCGATTCCTTTTAACACGTGATTTTCATTCACTGTTCCACGTTCAAAGTATTGATGGAGATTTTTGATCGTTAATACTGGCTGCATTAATTAGCGCCTCCTTTGCGTTTACCTATTTTAGAGAACCCTAATTTTTTTTGGATCAATGGTGATGATAAGCAGATCACTAAAATAATTGCAGAAAATAGTTTTAAGTCTGCTGGATCGACACGTAATTCTAATACGCAAGCAAGAATGAAACGGTATAGAATCGCACCGATTACTATTGTGATCAAGCGTAAGCCGAGCGATTTATTTTTAAATAGAACCTCGGCAATGATGATCGAAGCCAATCCAATGACGATCGTTCCAATTCCAGAGTTTAAATCAGCGAAGTTATTGTTTTGAACTAACAAAGCACCTGCTAAAGCGATACAGCCGTTTGAAAGCATGTAGCCAATGATTTTCATGTTGTCTGTATTGATGCCGTTTGCTTCACTCATATCAAGATTATCTCCCGTTGCACGAGTCGCTAATCCAATTTCTGTTCTAAAGAATAAAACAAGTAAAATAATAACGAGGATCACAATAATTGCTCCGACTAAAATCGTGCTGTTTACTTTTGAAAGTCCTAGTGATTGTGCATGAGAAAAAATCGAATCTGTTCCGATCAAAGAAATATTTGGTGCGCCCATAATACGGGAATTGATACTGTATAAACCGGTCATGGTAATGATTCCTGCTAATAAAGCCGGAATTTTTAATTTTGTATGAAGTAAACCTGAAACCAGCCCAGCTAACATACCAGCGATAAATGCGATAATCAAAGCGGTAATGGGTGCCATCATCGAGTGAAGACTAAATAAGGATTGAAAAGGAGCAGGCCAGGAAGCGGGATCTTTGGCTAAGATCACTGCTGCTACAGCACCGCCTAAAGGAAAACTTCCTTCGGTAGTTAAATCAGCAATATCTAAAATACGGTAAGTCAGGAATACCCCAATCGCCAGTAATGACCATAAAAGGCCTTGCGAGGTTGAGGAGAGTAGTATGTCTATCAACAAAATCAGCTTCTTTCAGTAGTTTTATGTAGCTTAGTGATGCAAAAACAGTTGTTTGTGCATCACTACTATTTTTATTCATCGTCTGTAAATTAAGGTGCTTTGATCGTTTCTGGATCGATATCTAGCGCTTTTGCCATGTCTTCATTTACAAAAAGTTCTAAGTCTTTAGCTTTTTCAACAGGCATATCTGCAGGCTGTGCTTCTCCTTTAAGGATTTTAGCTGCCATGACACCAGTTTGCTTACCTAAAGCTTTATAGTCGATTCCGACTGTTGCAAGTCCGCCTTGTTCTACTTGTTCGATCGAACCAGCGATGACAGGGATTTTATGTTCTTTGGCTACTTCTCCGATCACAGCAGCGGCAGAAGCGAAAGTATTGTCCGTTGGGATGTAGATAGCATCAACGTCTTTTGCTAAGCTAGTTGTTACTTGTTGGACATCATTTGTTGAGTTTGCTGTTAAAATTTTTGTTTTGACGCCTTTATCTTTTAACGCTTTTTCAGCCATATCAGCTTGGATTTTAGAATTCGCTTCACCGGCGTTGTACATGATTCCAACTGTTTTCGCATCAGGAACGATGTTTAGCAGTAAAGCAATTTGCTTATCAATGGGAACGATATCTGTTGTTCCGGTCACGTTTCCGCCTGGCATTTCATCTGATTTCACCAATTTGGCACCAGCTAAATCAGTCACAGCAGTTACTACGATGGGAATATCAGTGGTTTCATTTAATAGTGATTGTGCGGCAGGTGTTGCGATTCCTAGCAATAAATCTGGTTTTTCTTTGACTAACTTTTCACTCATGCTTTTTAATTGAGCCTGATCATTTTGAGCGTTGGTGTATTCGATCGTTAGGTTTTCACCTTCTTTAAAGCCGTTTTCAGCTAAGCCTTCTTTGAATCCTTCAAAAGCAGCATCCAATGAGCCGTGTTCGACAGGCTGTAAGACCCCGATTTTTTTCATATCGCTGTCTGAACCTGAATCAGCTTTTTTGTCATTTCCGCAAGCGCCAAGTGTTAGTAAAGCCACTGCTGATACAATACTCAATCCTAGTAATTTCTTTTTCATCTCAATTCCTCCAGTATGATTGTTAAAACAAAAAATCCATTCAGACAATATGCCTAAATGGATTGATAAAAGTCGTCAGTTCAATACTTTCGTTCGCCACTTAGGATTGTCTACGTGGCTGTTTGTTCAGTGCAAAGTGCTCTAGCCATCATAGATACAAAAACAGTTTTTGCTGTTTGCACCCATGATTTCATGAATACAAACCTATCTAAAATAGCTAAAGTAAGCTTTATTCAGTTGTGGGTTGATTAAGTAAGTCATAGTAATCTCCTCCGCAAATTGAATTGTACTTAGTATAATTCAAAAACTGGAAGAATGTCAACAGATTATTTAAAATTTTCAGACAATTTATTTTTTTTAAAATAAAAAGCAAATATTTTTTATTTTCTTCTTTCCATGCTAAAATTCAATTTGTAGATAAAATTAAAAAAGACTAGGAGAATAATTATGATTTCAAAAAAATTAATTACTTTAGGTACATTAGCAGCAACTGTATTAGTATTGGGCGCATGCAGCAGCGACAACAAAGATACAAAAGCGAGCTCATCTGACAGCAAAACAGAAGCAACTTCAACAAGCTCAAGCATGGATGCTGTAAGTTCTGCCTCTGTTAGTGACAAACCAGAAGTACTCGAAAAAGCATTAGGTGAAGATGGTAACTGGATCATCGCTGCAACTGCAGATGTAATGTTTGATAAAGATGTGACTGTCTCAGGTGAATTCCATGATAAAGGCGATTCTTCTGCGGATATCTACAGAAAATTAGCTTTATATGCACAAGATTCAGATCGTAAAGTGACGGATGAATATACGATCACTGTACCAGAACTAATTGTTGAATCAGAAAACTTCAATATCGTTAACGGAACTGTTAAAGGAAACATCTTAGTTAAAGCGAATGGTTTTGTTTTAAACGGTGCAAAAGTTGACGGAAACGTAACGTTTGAAAAAGAAGAATACAAAACATCTGCTACTCTTGATAAAGAAGGCGCAGAAGTAACTGGTGACATCACCGTTCAATAAGAATGATCGTAAAATGAGAGGCACTTGATTGTAAAATCGAGTGCTTTTTTTTTCTATAATAAAAGATACTTGAACCTCTTGACTTTTACTATAGAAAGAAGTAGAATGTATAGATGCAAAAACTATCTGAAAAATGCTGAAGCAGGAGCGAAATATTGTCCGTTCCGGTTTTTAATAGGGAAACAAAAGTAGAAAACGCACGAGAAAATTTTCAAGAGCACATTCTATTTTTGGTTTTTTTTTGCCTAAAAACCGCAAAAAATGCTCGTTGTTACGTATATTTAATATTCGTAATGATAATGAAATGTTTCAGTTAGTGTTTTGATAGACTTTTAATTAGAGGAGTGAAGAGCTTGGCTGGACACGTAGTAAAATACGGAAAACACCGCGAACGTAGAAGTTTCGCCCGGATCAGTGAAGTGTTGGAATTACCCAACTTGATTGAGATTCAAACAGACTCTTACCAATGGTTTTTAGATGAAGGCTTAAGAGAGATGTTTGAAGACATTTTACCAATTGATGATTTCCAAGGGAATCTATCTTTGGAATTCGTAGATTATGAATTAAAAGAACCTAAGTACACCGTAGAAGAAGCGCGTTCACATGACGCAAACTATTCTGCACCTTTACATGTCACTCTAAGATTGACCAATCGTGAATCTGGAGAAATCAAATCACAAGAAGTTTTCTTCGGTGATTTCCCTCTAATGACCGAAATGGGAACATTCATCATCAATGGAGCAGAACGTGTTATCGTTTCTCAGTTAGTGCGTTCACCAGGTGTGTATTTCCATGGCAAAGTAGATAAAAATGGTAAAGAAGGCTTTGGCTCAACTGTTATCCCTAACCGTGGTGCATGGTTGGAAATGGAAACAGATGCAAAAGATATCTCTTATGTGCGTATCGACCGTACCCGTAAAATTCCTTTAACTGTCTTAGTCCGTGCTTTAGGTTTCGGTTCTGATGATACGATTTTTGAAATTTTCGGCGAAAGTTTAAGTTTACGTAATACGATCGAAAAAGATCTACACAAAAACGCTAGCGATTCTCGTACAGAAGAAGGATTAAAAGATATTTATGAGCGTCTTCGCCCAGGCGAACCAAAAACGGCAGATAGTTCTCGTAACTTACTGAATGCTCGTTTCTTTGATCCAAAACGTTATGACTTAGCAAACGTTGGTCGTTACAAAGTCAACAAAAAATTAGATTTGAAAACACGTCTATTGAACCTAACTTTAGGAGAAACACTGATCGATCCTGAAACAGGTGAAATCCTTGTTGAAAAAGGAACAGTGTTGACTCACCAAGTAATGGAAACATTAGGTGAGCATATCGATAACGGACTAAACAGTGTAACTTATTACCCTAGCGAAGACGGTGTTGTGACTGAACCGATGACGGTTCAAGTCATCAAAGTTCTTTCTCCAAAAGATCCTGAACGTATCGTTAACGTAATCGGTAATGGTTATCCTGATACAAGTGTGAAAACAGTTCGTCCGGCAGATATCGTTGCTTCAATGAGCTATTTCTTCAACTTACAAGAAGATATCGGTAACGTGGATGACATCGATCACTTAGGAAACCGTCGTATTCGTTCAGTCGGTGAATTATTACAAAACCAATTCCGTATCGGTTTAGCTCGTATGGAACGTGTGGTTCGTGAAAGAATGTCTATCCAAGACACTGAAACATTGACACCGCAACAATTGATCAATATTCGTCCAGTCGTAGCAAGTATCAAAGAATTCTTCGGTTCTTCTCAGCTGTCACAATTCATGGACCAAACAAATCCTCTAGGTGAGTTGACACATAAACGTCGTCTATCTGCCTTAGGACCTGGTGGTTTGACTCGTGACCGTGCCGGCTATGAAGTGCGAGACGTTCACTATTCCCACTATGGCCGTATGTGTCCGATCGAAACACCTGAAGGTCCGAATATCGGTTTGATCAATAGCTTGTCAAGTTATGCCAAAGTCAATAAATTTGGTTTTATTGAAACGCCGTATCGTCGTGTGGACCGTGCAACTGGAAAAGTAACAGACCAAGTCGATTATTTAACAGCTGACACGGAAGACCACTATATCGTAGCGCAAGCAAACTCACGTTTAAATGAAGATGGAACTTTTGCTGAAGAATTAGTAATGGCTCGTCTACAAAGTGAAAACCTTGAAGTAACGATCGATAAAGTCGATTACATGGACGTTTCACCTAAACAAGTAGTAGCAGTAGCGACAGCATGTATTCCTTTCTTGGAAAACGATGACTCCAACCGTGCCTTGATGGGTGCCAACATGCAACGTCAAGCGGTACCGTTGATCCAACCTCGTTCACCACTTGTGGGAACTGGTATGGAATACAAATCTGCACATGACTCAGGTGCTGCTCTTTTATGTAAACATGATGGTGTCGTTGAATATGTGGATGCATCAGAAGTACGCGTTCGCCGTGACAATGGCGCATTAGACAAATATATGGTGACAAAATTCCGTCGTTCAAATTCAGGTACAAGCTACAATCAACGTCCAATCGTTCTTTTAGGCGAAAAAGTTGAAAAAGGCGATACATTAGCAGATGGACCTTCTATGGAAGAAGGAGAAATGGCTTTAGGACAAAACGTACTTGTTGGATTCATGACGTGGGAAGGATACAACTACGAGGATGCGATCATCATGAGCCGTCGTTTGGTGAAAGATGATGTGTATACATCTATTCATATCGAAGAATATGAATCAGAAGCTCGTGATACAAAATTAGGACCTGAAGAAATCACTCGTGAAATTCCAAACGTTGGTGAAGATGCGTTGAAAGACCTTGACGAAATGGGGATCATCCGTATCGGTGCTGAGGTTAAAGATGGCGATCTATTAGTAGGTAAAGTAACGCCTAAAGGGGTAACTGAGTTATCTGCTGAGGAACGTTTATTACACGCTATCTTTGGTGAAAAAGCTCGTGAAGTTCGTGATACATCTCTACGTGTGCCTCATGGCGGCGGCGGGATCGTGCATGACGTGAAAATCTTTACTCGTGAAGCAGGCGACGAGTTATCGCCAGGTGTAAACATGCTTGTTCGTGTATATATCGTTCAAAAACGTAAGATCAACGAAGGGGATAAAATGGCCGGTCGTCACGGAAATAAAGGGGTCGTATCCCGTATTATGCCGGAAGAAGATATGCCGTTCTTACCAGATGGCACACCGATCGATATCATGTTGAACCCATTAGGGGTACCATCACGTATGAACATCGGACAAGTACTAGAGTTGCACTTAGGAATGGCTGCCCGTCAATTAGGGATCCATATTGCAACACCAGTCTTCGATGGCGCAAACGATGATGACGTTTGGGACACAGTTCGTGAAGCTGGCATGGCTAGTGACGCAAAAACAGTTCTTTACGATGGTCGTACAGGTGAACCATTCGATAACCGTATCTCTGTTGGTGTGATGTACATGATCAAACTTGCCCACATGGTCGATGATAAATTGCATGCTCGTTCTATTGGACCATACTCACTTGTTACTCAACAACCACTTGGAGGTAAAGCTCAATTTGGTGGACAACGTTTTGGGGAAATGGAAGTATGGGCACTGGAAGCATATGGTGCAGCTTACACATTACAAGAAATCTTAACGTACAAATCTGATGACGTGGTTGGTCGTGTGAAAACATACGAAGCGATCGTCAAAGGTGAACCAATTCCAAAACCAGGTGTACCGGAATCATTCCGCGTATTGGTGAAAGAGTTACAATCACTTGGATTAGATATGCGCGTATTGGACATTGAAGAACAAGAAATCGAATTGCGTGATATGGATGACGATGATGATGACTTGATCACAGTTGATGCCCTAACAAAATTTGCCGAACAACAATCAGCGAAACAATTAGAAAAAGAAGCAGCTGAAGCAAAAGAAGCTGCCGATGCAGTTCTTGAACAAGAAATTGAAACAGCTGAAGATACTAAAAACTAATTGTTTGAAGTCATAGTAAAATTGTCAAGTTAGTGTTGATGGATGTTTTCTTTTCTAGAAAGAGAGCATCACTCAATCGGTGGAAGAAAAAGCAGCTCGTGTTGTATTTTTCTTCCGCACCTAACTTTTCCTATCAAGAAATGGAGGGAATTCCTTTTGATCGATGTAAATAAATTCGAAAGTATGCAAATAGGTTTAGCTTCTCCAGAAAAGATCAGAAGCTGGTCTTACGGTGAAGTAAAGAAACCTGAAACGATTAACTACCGTACGCTAAAACCTGAACGTGAAGGATTGTTCTGTGAACGTATTTTCGGTCCAACGAAAGACTGGGAATGTGCTTGTGGAAAATATAAACGTATTCGTTATAAAGGTATCGTATGTGATCGTTGTGGTGTAGAAGTGACTCGTTCTAAAGTTCGTCGTGAACGTATGGGACATATCGAGTTGGCAGCACCAGTTTCACATATCTGGTATTTCAAAGGTATTCCATCTCGTATGGGTCTTGTTTTAGACATGAGCCCGCGTGCCTTAGAAGAAATCATCTATTTTGCATCGTACGTAGTAATCGATGCTGGCGATACTTCTTTAGAGAAAAAACAATTATTGACAGAGCGTGAATACCGCGATAAACGTGACCAATATGGTCAAGGTTTTACTGCAGCAATGGGTGCAGAAGCTGTCAAACAATTATTGGATAATGTTGACTTAGATGGTGAAGTAACTCAATTAAAAGAAGAGTTGAAATCTGCTCAAGGTCAAAAAAGAACACGTGCGATCCGTCGTTTGGATATTTTAGAAGCTTTCCGTGCTTCTGGAAACTTGCCAAGCTGGATGGTCATGGATGTTATTCCTGTTATCCCGCCTGATTTACGTCCGATGGTTCAATTAGAAGGTGGTCGTTTTGCGACTTCTGACTTGAATGACTTGTACCGTCGTGTGATCAACCGTAACAACCGTTTGAAACGTCTATTAGACTTGAATGCACCAAGTATCATCGTGCAAAATGAAAAACGTATGCTGCAAGAAGCAGTTGACGCATTGATCGATAATGGCCGTCGCGGCCGTCCTGTAACAGGACCAGGTAACCGTCCATTGAAATCTCTTTCTCATATGTTGAAAGGGAAACAAGGTCGTTTCCGTCAAAACTTACTTGGTAAACGTGTTGACTATTCTGGTCGTTCAGTTATCGTCGTAGGTCCTAACCTTAAGATGTACCAATGTGGTCTGCCAAAAGAAATGGCGATCGAATTGTTCAAACCATTCGTAATGCGCGAATTGGTTCAACGTGAAATCGCAACAAACATCAAGAATGCAAAACGTAAAATCGAGCGCGGTGAAGATGAAGTATGGGATATTTTGGAAGAAGTCATCCAAGAACACCCAGTCTTACTTAACCGGGCACCTACGCTTCACAGACTTGGTATCCAAGCCTTTGAACCGGTTTTAGTTGAAGGTCGTGCGATTCGTCTTCACCCATTAGTATGTGAAGCTTACAATGCCGATTTCGATGGAGACCAAATGGCCGTTCACGTACCGTTGAATGAAGAAGCGCAAGCTGAAGCACGTATGTTGATGTTAGCAGCACAAAACATCTTGAACCCGAAAGATGGTAAACCAGTTGTTACACCATCTCAAGATATGGTCTTAGGTAACTATTACCTAACGATGGAAGAAGACGATCGTGAAGGGGAAGGTATGATCTTCCGTGACATGAATGAAGCTGTGTTAGCATGGCGTAATGGTTATGTCCATTTACACTCACGTATCGGTGTTCAAACAACATTACTTGGCGACAAACCATTTACGGATTGGCAAAAAGAACGTATCTTGATCACAACTGTCGGTAAGATTATCTTTAATGAAATCATGCCTGTCGAGTTCCCTTACTTGAATGAGCCAACAGACTACAACTTAACGGTTCAAACACCAGATAAATATTTTGTAGAAGCAGGTACAGATATTCCAGCTTATATTAAAGAGCAAGAATTAGTGTTGCCGTTCAAGAAGAAAAATCTAGGAAATATCATTGCAGAAGTCTTCAAGAGATTCCATATCACTGAAACTTCTAAGATGCTTGATAGAATGAAAGACTTAGGATACAAACACTCAACTCATGCGGGTATGACGGTTGGTATCGCAGATATCATGGTCTTACATGAAAAACAAGAAATCATTGAAAATGCACATAAACAAGTCGAAAATATCACGAAACAATTCCGTCGTGGTCTGATTACAGATGACGAACGTTATGAACGTGTTATCGGCGTGTGGAATGCTGCGAAAGATGAGATCCAACAAAAACTGATCGAAAGTATGGATGCGAAAAATCCAATCTTCATGATGTCAGATTCCGGAGCCCGTGGTAACATCTCCAACTTTACTCAGCTTGCTGGTATGCGTGGATTGATGGCCGCGCCGAACGGACGTATCATGGAATTGCCGATCATCTCTAACTTCCGTGAAGGACTTTCTGTCTTGGAAATGTTTATCTCTACTCACGGAGCTCGTAAAGGGATGACCGATACAGCCTTGAAGACAGCCGATTCAGGTTACTTGACTCGTCGTCTAGTTGACGTAGCGCAAGATGTGATCATTCGTGAAGACGATTGTGGAACAGACCGTGGCTTAGTGATCCAAGCGATCCGTGAAGGAAATGAAATCATTGAAACACTTGAAGAACGTCTACTTGGACGTTACACTCGTAAATCAGTGATCCATCCTGAAACAGGTAAAGTCATTATTGGTGAAGACCAATTGATCTCAGAAGATCTTGCAAAAGAAATCGTAGATGCAGGTATCGAAACAGTAACGATTCGTTCCGTATTTACATGTAATACAAAACACGGTGTATGTAAACACTGTTATGGCCGTAACTTAGCAACTGGTTCAGGTGTTGAAGTTGGTGAAGCTGTTGGTACAATTGCAGCCCAATCAATCGGAGAACCTGGTACACAGTTGACAATGCGTACGTTCCATACCGGCGGGGTTGCCGGTGATGATATCACTCAAGGTCTTCCCCGTGTCCAAGAAATCTTTGAAGCGCGTAATCCGAAAGGGCAAGCAGTCATCACAGAAGTTACCGGTGAAGTCATCGATATCTCTGAAGATCCTGCAACGCGTCAAAAAGAAGTAACGATCAAAGGGAAAACAGATACACGTACGTATACTGTTCCTTATACTGCTCGTATGAAAGTTGCTGAAGGCGATACGATCCATCGTGGTGAGCCATTGACAGAAGGTTCGATCGATCCGAAACAATTGCTGCAAGTTCGCGATGTATTATCTGTTGAAAACTACTTATTGCGTGAAGTACAACGTGTGTACCGTATGCAAGGGGTAGAAATCGGCGATAAACATATCGAAGTAATGGTTCGTCAAATGCTGCGTAAAGTTCGTGTCATGGATCCAGGTGATACTGAAATCTTACCAGGTACATTACTTGATATCGCAGAATTTAAAGATCGCAACTACGACACATTAGTAGCTGGCGGAGTTCCTGCAACAAGCCGTCCAGTGTTACTAGGAATCACAAAAGCATCATTAGAAACAAATAGTTTCTTATCTGCTGCGTCATTCCAAGAAACAACACGTGTGTTGACAGATGCTGCGATCCGCGGTAAGAAAGATCCATTACTTGGATTGAAAGAAAATGTTATCATCGGTAAGATCATCCCAGCTGGTACTGGTATGGCTCGTTACCGTAACATGGAACCAAAAGAAGTCGGCGTAGCTAGCGAAAATGTCTACAGTATCTCTGATATTGAAGCACAAATGGCTGCTGAAGATGCGTTGAACGAATTAAACAAATAAAAATAAAAAAGCTAGAATCGATTACGATTCTAGCTTCAGACTGTAGACAAAGTCCTAAAAAAGGGATGACGTCTACAGTTTTTTCTTTTATACTTAACGTATGAAAACGTTTTAAAGGAGAGTGGGAAAAATGATGACAAAACACCCAATGAATGGCAGAGATCAGTACATGATGATTTCCTTGGAAGAACTTGTCCCAACAGATCACTTGATTCGAAAAGTAGATAAAGCAATCGATTTTACCTTCATTTATCCAATTGTTGAATCAACTTATTCGACCTTAGGTCGACCAAGTATTGATCCTGTGGTTTTAGTCAAAATCGTCTTCATTCAATATCTCTTTGGTATCCGTTCCATGCGTCAAACCATAAAAGAAATAGACACGAATGTCGCTTATCGTTGGTTTTTAGGCTACGATTTCAATGAAACCATTCCACATTTCTCTACCTTTGGAAAAAACTATGTTCGCCGCTTTCGAGAGACCACACTCTTTGAAGATATCTTTGCCTACATACTGGAACAAGCTGTCAAAGCTCGGATGGTTACGGAAGATGTTCTCTATATGGATTCTACTCATATCAAAGCCAATGCAAACAAGCACCATTTTACTAGAGAAATGACCCATATTGAAGCTAAGGCCTATCAATCAGAATTAGAGAAAGAAATTAACGAGGAACGCATCAAGGCAGGAAAGCGTCCTTTTATTTTCCCAACAGAAAGTGAGTTGAAAGAACGGAAAATAAGTAAAGTTGATCCTGAAAGTGGTTATTATGTAAAAGGGGAACGAGAGAAACAATTTGCTTATTCTGCTCATACAGCTTGTGATGAACACGGCTTTATTCTAGATGTTATTGTTACCCCCGGAAACCTTCATGACAGTCAAGTGGCTCCGAATTTAGTGAAAACCGTTTGTCACAAATTTCCCAAAGTACGTGCTGTTGCGGCAGATGCTGGGTATAAAACAGCTACTTTTGTAGAATTTCTCCGACGGAGAAATCTTCGCCCTGTTCTCCCTTATACAAGACCTCGTGGCGATCGAACGCTACTCCCTAAAAAACAATTTGTTTATGATGAATACTACGACTGTTACTTATGCCCAGAAAATAGAGTATTGTCTTTTTCCACCATTACTCGAGAAGGATATCGTGAGTATAAATCCAAAAGTTATATTTGCCAAAACTGTCCTCAATTAACGCAATGCACACGGAGTGAAAGCCACCAAAAGGTCATCACACGTCATGTTTGGAAAAAGGGCTTAGAAGAAGCGGAACATCTTCGACATACCGCGTTTAATCGAGAAACTTATGGCAAACGAAAAGAAACAATTGAGCGAGTTTTTGCGGATGCCAAAGAAAAACACGGAATGCGCTGGACAAAGTATCGAACCTTAGAAAAAGTCGCTGTCCATACGCGGCTGATTTTTGCTGCCATGAATTTGAAAAAGTTAGCCCTATGGGGCTAAAGAAAAGGGCGAGAACCTTTCTTTTTTTGCTCTTTTTTCAGAAATAAATAAAAAATACGTTCAGAATTTCTATTTCTAGAAACCTAAACGTATTTGTCTACAGTCTGAAGCTAGAATCGATTACGATTCTAGCTTTTTTATTAATCAAGTTCTGCCGCTGCTTCTTTATCTAAAATAATTGTTAAGTTCGGATGAACTTGAAGCAGTGAAGCTGGAACGTCATTTGTTACAGGGCCAAAGAAAGCTTGTTTGATGATCTTCGCTTTTTTCTTTCCTGTAGCAAATAATACGATTTCTTTTGCTTGCATAACACTTTTCGGTCCCATTGTTACATAAAAATCAGGGCGCTCGGCTTCATCTCCGCCAACTTCACTGAGTAAGATATCTTTCATATTTTCAGTCGCATTTTCGTCTACAACAGAAGTTAAGTTTTCAAAGGTTGTTGTTCCCGGTAGGTTTCCGCAGTAATGGCCATCTGCTCCGATCCCAAGCAAAATCAAATCTAAGCCGCCATCTTGTGCGATTCTTGAATCTTGGGTTTTGTAATTTTTTTCGTCAAGCGGGTGGATATGACCGGAATCGATTTCTGCTGGCTCAAAAAATAGTTTGTTTAAATTTGACATCGTAACGCCGTAGCCTGCTTTCTTCTTAAAAGGAATTTCATCGAAATTATAGTAGTGAACATTGTCAAAGTACGTCTTATTTTTAACATCGTCTACTAAGTATTCGTACATTTTTACAGGTGTCGATCCAGCTGTGATGGCTAGATTTACTCGTTTGTTTTGATACATTTTACCTAATAAAACATTTGCTGCAACACGGCTCATTTTTTCATAATTGTCTTCTACGATGATTTTCATGTTTTGACACATCCTTTGTTTTTTCTTTAATCTATCATGTGGGAACCATCCCATGTCAATGGACTTTAAGCAAATCAATAGGATTATTTGCCTGTTCAGCTTATGATAGAAAAAAAGAGGTGGTGCGACAATGGAACAACATTATGAAAAAGCTATTTTTGCCGGCGGCTGTTTTTGGTGTATGGTCAAACCATTCGATAGTCAGCCGGGAATTATTTCTGTTGTGTCAGGCTATACTGGCGGACATGTGGAAAATCCAACCTATGCACAGGTCACAACGGGTACTACTGGGCATACAGAAGCGGTAGAAATCACGTATGATCCGACGATCATGCCGTATAAGGATTTGGTAGAAATTTATTGGCAGCAGACGGATCCGACAGATGCACTAGGACAATTTGCAGACCGGGGAGATTCCTATCGTCCAGTGATTTTTTATTCAAATGAGGCACAAAAAGAAACAGCAGAAAAATCCAAAGCAGAACTACAAGCCAGCGGTCGTTTTACACAACCGATCGTAACCAAGATAGAACCGGCTCAAACTTTCTATCCCGCAGAAGATTACCATCAGGATTATTATAAGAAACACAGTGTTCATTATAATCTGTATCGTGAGGGATCTGGGCGTGCAGGCTTTATTCGGAAAAATTGGAAGGAAAAAAATTAATTAAATATCTATATGAATTACTTATGATTCTAGATGTTGCGATTTTATTACATTTGCTATATAATCAATATATTGATTATATAGCATTTTTTTGAGAGGGTGACAAAGTGGATATAAAATTAGAATTAGGAAAAAAAATTCGAATGTTTCGTGAACAAAAAAAGTTGAGCCGAGAATCATTTTGTGACGATGAATTAGAATTGACTGTGCGACAGCTTTCTCGAATCGAATCAGGAGAATCGTTACCCACACTTCCGAAGCTTACTTACATATCAAAACAACTTTCTGTGCCTATTTCACATTTGATCAATGAGAATCAAGTTATATTGCCTAAACGGTATATTCAATTAAAGATGAATTTATTCAAACGACCTCCTCAGTATAACGATGCTATGGAAAAAATGGTTGAGGATACATTTGAAGAGATTTATAAAGACTATTATGAAATGTTGCCAGAAGAAGAACAGCTGTTAATAGACACCGCTCAGGCTCAAAATGATGTTAACCTTTCAGAGAAAATCGATTTTGGTGAGGGGATTTTACAGGATTACTTTTTTCAAGTTCAAAATAAAAAAGAGTATTCTGATAATGATTTATTGATTGTCCATTTATATTTTGATTGCTGTTTTTTTAAACCATTTAAAAATCAAGAATTTGATGCTTTAGTAGAGAAGACAATAGAACAAGTAAATTATAGCTCAGAATTTGGATTGATCATTCTAAATAGAGTATTGGGAACCATCGCAGGATTGTATGTTATTTCTGATAGATATGATAAACTTTTAGATATAGTGAAAATTTCAAATACAATAATGAAGATGAGTCAGGACTTTCATCGAAAACCAATCATTGACATGGTCGAAGGAAAATATTGGCTGTATTCTAATGATTTAGAAAAAGCAAATAAGAAATATACTGATGCAGTAATGCTTGCGGAATTACATGGGGAGCATTTGCTTGCTGAACGAATCAAACAAGAATGGGAACAAGATGTAACTAGCGGATTATAGAATTTGAGGCAAAAATGTTTCGCTCTAAGAAAAATAAGAAGCAATATATGAAAATTACTCAGAATCACAATGAGTTTACGAACGGATGATGATCAGTCGCTACATATGTTTTTCAAATGTTTGTGACCAAGTAGGGACTGTGCAACACTGTCTGCGAACAATAGTGAAACAATATTGTTCGTTGATGTGATTCAAGCATAGCACATGGCCGTTTATTCGGAAATAGACTGTAGGACAAACTACTATTTAGTTTGTCCTACAGTCTATTTTTTGGTTCTAATTTATAGAAGAAAATAAACAGGACAAAGATGTCCTGTTTAAAAAAACATAAAATAGTAAAGTAATACATGTAAAGAGAACAGAGAAACAAACAGGTAAATGCATCATTCCATAAAACAGTTGTTACTCGTTTTATTGAGAAAGATGACAAAGATGTCCTGTTTAAAAAAAGCATAAGACAGTAAAGTAAGACTTGTAAGAAAGATAAAAAAGAAAAGGAATGAGATAAGATGTATTTTTTTGAAATGTTTGCGTTATGGTGGACAAAATAAAGGTATGAAGAAATAAATGTAGAAACAAAAGATGCGCTAAGAAATATACATAAAGAGGAAGGTGTAATCATGACAACAATAAAGTATTTCATAGAAGATCAAGAAGTTATACATAGAAAATTAGTCATTGTAAACAATGGTAGTGAGGATAAGTTGTTAAAAGTACTTAACAAAGGGGAGCTCTTGAAAATTATCATGATTCCACAAAAAACAGAAAAGGAATTGTTCTTTGAGCATTTAAACGTCGAGGATATTGAAGTATTAGAAATAGAATAAACATGACAAGTTAGAAAACGGGAGTGAGAAAAATGAAAGAAATTAAAGTGGTGGATTATTTATTAAAAACAAATAACTTAGTAAAAAAATACAAAGAATATCAAGCTGTGAATGAAGTGTCTATGACTATTAGCAAAGGAGATATTTATGGATTTATTGGGAAAAATGGCGCGGGTAAGACAACCTTTATTCGATTAGTGACCAGATTGATTGAAAAAAGTTCAGGGACTTTATCCTATAATTCGAAAAAACACATAAAAATGGGAGCTGTTATTGAAGGACCGGCATGTTATCCATACTTGTCTGCCAGAGATAATTTAAACTACTACGCGATTCAAAAAAACATCAAAAATAAAAAACGTGTTGATGAAGTATTAGAGTTTGTAGGTTTGGACCAGGTAGATGGCAAGAAATTGTTTAAGGATTATTCTTTAGGGATGAAACAACGTTTAGGTATTGGGTTAGCGATATTGGATCATCCGGAATTTCTTATTTTAGATGAACCGATCAATGGATTAGATCCTCAGGGAATTGTTGAAATAAGAGAAATTATTCATCGTTTAAATAAGGAGTACGGAACAACCATTCTAATCTCAAGCCATATTTTGACCGAGCTGTCACTTGTTGCAAGCAGATATGGAATTATAAATGAAGGAAAATTAATAAAAGAGCTAACCAAAGATGAATTGGAAAGTGAATGCGGACAATATATTGTTTTGAAAAGCTCAGACAATCGCCAGGCCAAAAAAATCCTAAGTGATTTCCAATATAATGTGGAAACAAACGGTGGAGAACTTTATATTAACGTAGAAAAAAATCAAATGGAAAAAATAGCTCAGCTACTATTTAAGCAGGATATCTATCTAACGAATTACTATTACAAAGAAGAAAATTTAGAAGAGTATTACTTAAACTTAATTGAAGGGGGAATGTAAGATGATCAATTTATTGAAATCAGATGGGTACAGAATCGTAAAAAGTTCACTGTGTTTTTATTCAATATCTGGATTGATTCTAGTAGGTGCATTTTTCGGATTTTTAGGAGCATCCAGCACCGATACAGCGAAAGAACTAATACAGTCAGGTATGTCTAATGGTTCAATGCTTATCCCAATTTTCCTAACCAACATTTTTATGGTTTGCTGGGGACATGACTTTAATTATCGAGTGGTAAACAATTCGTTGATTGCAGGTATTAGTAGAAAGAAATTCTTTTCAAGCAAGGTAGTATTAACATTTCTATTAACTTTATTATTTGTTAGTGCTTATGCAGGAAGCTTAATGATCACTACATTGATTTTGAAAGGTAGTTTTCCCTTAGAAGTTGCTTTGAAACCATTTTTTGTACAGCTTCCGTTATATTTAGCAGTGAGTTGTGTAGGAATATTCCTATTCAATGTATTCCATGCATCATATACATCTGTTGCTATATTTATTGCTATTGCGTTTATTGGAGATACTCTTCTTTCCAACATTATTTCAAATTACTTTAAAAAATTTGACTTTCTTTTAGACACCTTGTTCTTCTCTAATCTACGTAGTATTACTGATTTGAGCGTATTTACAAATGAGCAGCTAAAAACTGCCCTATTTAGCAGCTTGATTTATAGTGTTATTGCTTTAGCCGTTAGCTTTAATATCTTTCGTAATAGAGAATTCAAATGATGGGGTGAAAATAATGAGAAAGAAAATATTTTATGGACTGTTACTAGTGATTTTTCTTATAAGTAGTGTATTTTCTGCAACTAAAGCATATTCATTAAGTCTTGAAGTGGAAAATAAAGAAGAAGCATTGGTTATTTCACAAGGCAATTATCCTGAGATATACGACTATGTTGATGCTATCACCGTGGACTCTTTTGAGAAAAAAATAAAACAACAAGATTCGTTTTACGTTTACGTAGGACGACCAACGTGTGGCGATTGTAATGATTTTGAACCGAAACTGATTGAATTGATTAAAGAATATGTTATTCAGGACAAACTTATGTATTTAAATGTTGCAAAATTAAGAACACAGGAAAAGATGTGGGAAGAATTTACAGAAACTTACAATCTAAATTATACGCCAACAGTAGCAAAGATCGAACAAGGAAAACTGGTCAGCAAAGTTGAGTGGACGCCAGAAGCAGGCATTTCAATTCGTGATGTCGAGAAATGGATAAAAACGAATATAGCAAAAAAATAAAAAATGGGGGAATGAATAATGAAAAAGAAACTTATAGTTCTTGTAATTGGGTTAATCATTGCAGTTGCTTTCTATATAAACTATGTAAACGAGGAAAATATAAAAGTAAGTCAAAAGTGGGAATTAACAGATGAACAAATGTCTGATATTTCTTTAAAAGGTATCAGCCAAGATGTTTTAGTTATTTTAGAGCAAGGGGATCAAAATACGATTAAAATTTCAGGGGAAATTCCTAAGTCATTTGGAGAAAAATTAAAAGAGATCGAGCCGAATAAAAATAAAATGCTAATTTCATTCGTTACAGATATAGGAGTAAGTGTTGCTAAAAATAGTAAGGAAAAATTAGTCGTAACTGTTCAAAGTAAAGATACTAAAGTGTTGAAAAAACTCAATATTCAGATGAATAAAGGAAATGTTGTTGTACAGGTTCCTAAAGATTTTGAACGAAGCTATGATCTTGAAACGAATCAGGGTCAGGTAAACAATTCAAAAAAGAGCAAAAAAAATGTGACTGAATTAATTAAAGTAGAATTAGGATTTGGCAATATCGATATTATTGAATAAAAGGAGTTGAACTAAATGTATGCGCATATTATGCAGGATATGGTCAATGATTGCGGTATCGCAACGATTCAAACAATGCTGAAGCAGCTAAAAGTAAAAAATAGTGTGATAGAGTTCAACCAACAAGTTGATACTTTGGAGCAAGGATTGTCATTATTAGATATACAAGAAATCTTAGAAAAGAACGGTGTAATGAGTGAGGCCTACCAAGTGACGGATCTTAAGGAATTATTTACACAAAGATTTCCACTAATTTGCGTGACTCATCGAGAAGGGATGCCCCATTATATTGTAATTCATAATGTAAAAGATAATTTGGTCACCTTTTCAGATCCAGCAGAACCTCAAATTATGACCGAACAAATCGAAAATTTTTCCAAGAAATTTATGGGTTATGCACTTTGTGTAGAAGCAGTTCAAAAAGTGAGTAAAGATAAAGTAAAACAAGTTCAGGAGCTTTATAAAGATATCATAGAGAAGGTCGAAATAAAGACAAAGTGTGAAATCTTTCTTTTAACGTTACTGAAATATATATTACCTTTAAGTGTAACATTTTTTATGCAGTATATCATGATTTTTCAAATGGAAAATATTACCATGACCTATTTCTTTTCAGCAGTTGTCTTTTTTCTATCACTAATGGGTGCATATTATTATGTGAATCAAAAAGATATCCAATTAAAAACAGCATTAGAAAACCAATTTCAGCAAAAAGTCCTATTTGAATACTATCAACAAAAAACGAATAATTTTGTAGAAAAACGCAATATGGATAATATAATGGGCCATTTTTGGAACTTACTGTTATCAGTTACAGGAATCCTTCATAAATTATATTTAAAGTTTGATTCTATTTTTATTCTATTTTTATTCGGACTTTTGTCTAGTATCAATGTCTTTTTAGCCATTATCATGTTTTTTTGGACATTTATTTATATTGTTTTAGTAATGAAAGAAGCAGAAAAGATTAGAAATTTTGAGAAAGCGTTGGTTACTAGCTCAAACAGTTTGTCATCGACAATTGAAGAGCAAGTAAGTCATTCTTTAGACATTCGTTTATTCAAAAAAGATGGAGTGGCGGAAGAAAAAGTATTAAATAAGATGTCTGATTATTTTGATAAGAAAATAATTAGTTATGAGTTATCTGCAAAAATAGATTCTTTATTTGAGTTAATCAGTTCATGCATGTTATTAAGTACTTTTGGCTTATTCATTTATTCGTATATTTTTGGCAAAGATCAGTCGATGTCTGAATTGGTTCTTAGTGTGTTTATCATTTCAATTGTTATCTCAAAACTCAAACCGATTATTCAAACATGGTTAAAAGTGCAGAAAAGTGAAATGGCCGTAGCCTATATTCAAAATAGTGGTAACGATAGTAGTATAAACCGAGAAGTTCGATCATTGGATATCTCTAAAGAAATGAGTCAGGTAGAGCTAAAAAATATTTCATTTTCGTATGAAAATAGTGCAGCAGTGTTGACTAATGTGAGTCTGTGTTTAAAAAAAGGAAATCTGATGGGAATATCTGGCGGAAATGGTTCTGGTAAAACGACGTTAATAAAAATTTTATTAGGTATTTTGAAAGCAGATGCTGGAGAAATAATGATAGATGGACAAATCTTTTCTTCGTTAGTTGATACAAATATTACAGATTATATCAATGCATATTTCCCTGAAATGTCTGTGTTTAAAAATTCAGTTGGCAACAACATCCAATTTAATTTAGATGAGAAAGGGATATCTCTTTCTAATAAGCTTGTTGACTATCAAAAAAGGATAAATTTGGAATTACCAGATAATCATGTGATTTTTTCTCAGGGAGGAAACTTATCACAAGGACAAATACAAAAAATATTATTGCTTAGAACGTTAGCAGAAGAAAAACCGTTATATATATTCGATGAACCGACAACAAATTTAGATAAAAATTCAACGAAGGAATTTTTCAAAATTATCAAAGAACTATCGAAAAGTAAAATAGTGCTCCTAATTACTCATGACCAGAATTTGCTAAAGGAATGTGATGAAATCGTTTTGATGGAAGATGGAGTGATACGATGAAAAAAAAGAAAGTTATGATAGTGTTGATGTTTTTGATGCTTATTACGGGAAGTTTCTGTTTTTCCAAACTTTCTTTTTCCAATGACAAAGAGAAAATGGAATCGATAACTGAAGAGGAAATAATGGCAGCTATAAATGAAAAGCGAGAGTTGATTATTTATTATGGGAAAGACTCATGTGGTGCTTGTCGTGTTTTTCAGCCAGTATTGACAGAAGCGATACAGACAACTCAGAAAAAAGTCTATTTTCTTGATGGTGATAATTTTTCAACGAAGAAATTTAGTGAAAAATATAATATAACTGGAACGCCTACGATGATTGTTATAAAAAATGGTGAAGTTCTACGATTTGAGGGCGTGATGGAAGCTGACGAAACAATAGAAATTCTAAAATTAATAAAATAGTGTTAAAAAATTCTTTATAGCAGGTTATGCGAAGAATTTGATATATAAATAATTGGAAAAGAGGAATTAAACATGAAAAAACTAACAAGAACAGAGAAAACAGAAGTAAAAGCAGGCTGGGTTTGCGTATTATGGGGAGCCGTATGCTGGGGCTAAATAAAAAGGAGGAAACGAACATGAAAAAACTAACAAGAACAGAGAAAACAAAAGTGAAAGCAGGCTGGGTTTGCGTATTATGGGGAGCCGTATGTTGGGGCTAAATAAAAAGGAGGAAACGAACATGAAAAAACTAACAAGAACAGAGAAAACAAAAGTAAAAGCAGGCTGGGTTTGCGTATTATGGGGAGCCGTATGCTGGGGCTAAATAAAAAGGAGGAAACGAACATGAAAAAACTAACAAGAACAGAGAAAACAAAAGTGAAAGCAGGCTGGGTTTGCGTATTATGGGGAGCCGTATGTTGGGGCTAAATAAAAAGGAGGAAACGAACATGAAAAAACTAACAAGAACAGAGAAAACAAAAGTAAAAGCAGGCTGGGTTTGCGTATTATGGGGAGCCGTATGCTGGGGCTAAATAAAAAGGAGGAAACGAACATGAAAAAACTAACAAGAACAGAGAAAACAGAAGTAAAAGCAGGTTGGGTTTGCGTATTATGGGGAGCCGTATGTTGGGGCTAACCTAACGATATAGAGAAAAGAAAAAGGTGAAGAAACAGAACGGAAATTCTGATTCTTCACCTTTTTTGAATGGTTACTCATACAAAAATATTACGAGCAAACCAATAGTTAAAAATGGAACAAATGGAAGCTGTTCTATTTTTTGATTTAAAATGAGACGGCAAAATAATGAAACGAGTAATGCACAGCCACTGGCAATAAATAATAGTAAAATCAATGATTTATTGCCGAGCAACACTCCCCAAGAGGTGATCAAAAGGATATCTCCACCTCCAATAGCCTCTGTGAATACATAATTGAAGCTAGTCAGAATAATGAATAGGAAAGCACCGGTAGTTACATGAAAGGGTAATTCTAAAAAATAGTGAAAACCACATAGCAGCAATAAGAAGGGATAAAAAAGCTTAGGCTCCACAATCAAATAAAAAATATCCGTTAAAGTCAAAGTAAAAGCGGTAAGTGAAAAGAAGAAAATATACATGGAATAATTGTTACCAAAATCGGTCAATAGAAATAGAAAACCAACAATAAACTCACTAAACAAATAACTGACTGGCAATTTATGGTGACAGTAACGACAACGGAATTTTAATAAAATAATGGAGACAATTGGAATCAACTCAAAAAATCGTAACTTAGTCTGACAATCCGGACACTGTGATGCAGGAACCACAATAGACTTCCCGAGCGGTACCCGTTCAGCGACTAAACAAATAAATGAACCGACGACACTGCCAATAATAAACTGAAACAAGCACATAAAATCCCTCCTCTAAATAAAAATACGCAAATATTTCCTTTTTTAACTAGACAAATATTTTTTTATTAGGAATAATTGGAGTAAGAGAAAAGGAGCGAGGAAATGGAAAAAGTAGCGATCGGTGTAGATATCGGAACGACACAAACAAAAGCAGTTGGCTTTAACGAAGATGGAACTGTTCGAACATCAGCGTATGTTCGCTATCCGCTGATCCAGGAAACAGAGGGGATGGCAGAGCAGGATGTAGAGCAGATTTTTCAAGCGGTTGTCTCGTGCATTGGGCAAGTAGTGTCAGCCGTTCAGCCCTTAGAAATTTCTGTGATCTCATTTTCAACAGCGATGCATGGGCTGATTGCCGTAGGTGAAAACGGGCAGCCACTGACAAGAGTAATTACCTGGGCGGATAATCGCGCAGAAAAATATGCTGAAGCATTCAAAAATACGTTATTGGGACAAACGATTTATCAGAATACAGGGATGCCGATGCATCCGATGACACCTTTTCACAAAATACGTTGGTTGAAGGAGCAGCATGCAGAAATTTTTGACCGCGCAAAAAAATTTATTGGAATGAAAGAGTATATTTTTTATCGTTTTTTCAATCGATACATCACTGATTTTAGTACAGCTTCGGGTACGGGTTTTTTTAATATTCATACTCTTGACTGGGATCAGCAAGCACTGGAAGAAATGCAGATTACTCAAGAGCAATTACCACTATTAGCTTCACCTACCTATCAAATGTCTGGACTTGATAAGGAGTTGGCTGAACAAGTAGGATTGACTGAACAAACGATTTTTGTTTTGGGCGGAGCAGACGGTCCTTTGTCTAATTTAGGTCTTGGCGCGATAGCAAAAGGTACAGCAACATTAACTGTGGGAACTAGTGGCGCTTTGCGCTATATCGTTGATCAGCCTTATGTACATCCGCAAGCGGAAACCTTCTGTTGTGTGCTGGACGAAACACATTGGGTCATTGGCGGTGCAACAAGTAATGGCGCAGGCATTTTTGATTGGGCCTGCGAAAATCTACTTAAAGAAGTGCAGTCGGACGCACGAACTGCTGGGAAGAATTCCTATGATGCAGTGATGGAACAGGTGAAAGAAGTACCGGCGGGTGCGAAAGGGCTACTGTTTCATCCTTATTTACTAGGAGAGCGGGCACCATTATGGGATGCTGAAGCTGCAGGAAGTTTTGTTGGCTTAAAGCGAAATCATGATGATAAAGTAATGATGCGGGCAGTGATAGAAGGGATCTGCTTGAACTTTAAAAGAATCCTGATGGAGCTGGAAGAATTGGGCGGTCCTGTACAGGAAATACGTGCAACCGGTGGATTTGCAGATTCTGAGGTGTTTAAAGAAATCATGGCAGATGTTTTAGGCTATGGGTTATCATTGACAGAAAGCATTGAAGCATCAGCTTTAGGTGCTGTTTTGCTTGGTTGGCAGAGCGTAGGAAAAATCAATGATCTAGAACAGGCTTGTAAACATGTGCAGATTTATGAAACTGTGACCCCGACAACGGCTAGAAATCAGATCTATCAGCAACTATATCCGATATACTTGGCTACGCAGCAACAATTGTCGGCAAGTTATCATCAGTTGGCAAAACTGAGAGCTGATTTAGACGGACTTTTTTGATCGATAACAATAGACTTATTTTACTAATACATGAGAGAATGGAGGAAAGAGGATGAAGAAATTATGGTTTGTCCCGTTGATAGTCGTTGGATTTCTTCTGACAAGTTGCGGGACGAAGGGGATTTCGGCAGAAGATGCTGGTGAGCTGCTGATCGATCGTCTGATTTATCAAAAAGAAGGTAATAAATTTAAAAAAGAATTTCGAGATGGTGAACAAGCTAGCAAAGAATTGGATGAAAATAGTAAGAAATTTGAAGAAAATTTTGCTAACGGTCTATCTTCTGCTGGTGCAAAAGTGAAAGAAGAACAATCGAGCCAGTTAACAAAAGAACTATTACAGCAAGCGAGAGAGAAGACATCATATAAAGTTGTTCAAATCGATGAAAATAAAAAAGGCGCCACGATTTCTTATTATATTACAGGTTTAGATTTAGTCAGTGCCATGCAGGAAATGACACGAGAATTGGTCAAGAAAACAATGGAGAGCCCTGAGCTTGCTAATAATGATCAAAAAACGTTAGACGCAACTTTTTCAATTCTAGAAGAGCGTGTTCAAACGATCAAGATCAAAACAGATCCGGTCGAACTTAAGATTCGGCTAGAAAAAGAAAAAGGGAAATGGTTTGTTCCGGAAGATCAAAAAGATGCAGTCTTTAATCTTTTTCTGGCATTTATTGCTGGAGCTGAAAGTGTAGATGCGATGAATGAAGAGTTGGAAGTAGCCATGAATGAGGTCGCCAAAGAAATTATTGATTCGTTAGACTCGCAACCGATCGTAAATAATGATTAAGCATTAGATTATAATTATTATCAAATGATAAATAATATAAAAATGAAAGATTTTAGTGTACTTTTTTTCCGTTTCGTACTACAATGATACATGTAGATAAAATATTTAGGAGGATGATGTATAATGAAATTTGAACAAACAAAAGAAGTCTTGAACCAACTAGTTGCAGATTTAAGCCAGTTTTCAGTAGTGATCCACCAAACACATTGGTATATGCGTGGACCAGAATTCTTGACGCTACACCCAAAAATGGATGAGCTTATGGACGAAATCAATGACCAGTTAGACGTTATTTCTGAACGTTTGATCACATTAGACGGCGCTCCATATTCAACATTACAAGAATTTGCTGACCATACTGGAATTGAAGATGAAATTGGTACGTATGAACGTACGATTCCTGAACGTATGGAAAAATTAGTAGAAGGCTATCGTTACTTAGCTGATCTATATCAAAAAGGAATTGACGTTTCTGGCGATGAAGGCGACGATTCTACACAAGATATCTTTATTGCAAACAAAACAGATATTGAAAAAAATATTTGGATGTTGCAAGCAAAATTAGGTAAAGCACCTGGTATCGATGCAGATTCACGTACAAAAACTCGTTAATTAGATGATCAAAAACACTACAAAACAAATTTTTATTTTGTAGTGTTTTTTTTGTCTTCTTTTTTTAATGCTTCTTTTCCGCGTTCGACAGCCGCTCTTACTTGGTCGAAGCCAGTACCACCATAGGAATGACGGCGCTCAATGGCTGTTTTTGAAGCTAACGTTTGATAGATATCCGCTTCAATAAGTGGTGTTACTGCTTGATATTCCTCTAAAGGAATATCCTGTAAGTAGATCCCTTTTTTCGTACAATCGAGCACTAATTTCCCAACGATTTCATGCGCTTGGCGGAAAGGTAAGCCTTTATTAGCAAGGTAATCAGCAAGCTCAGTGGCGTTCGAAAAATCTTTTTCAGTCGATTTTTCCATGGTTTCTTTATTCAAGGACATTGTTTCGACCATGCCAGCCATGATCTCTAAGCTAATTAGAATCGTCTGTGCTGTGTCAAACATACCTTCTTTGTCTTCTTGAAGATCCTTGTTATAAGCTAAAGGCAACCCTTTTAAAACCGTTAAAAGGCTGAATAAATTGCCATATACGCGACCTGACTTTCCGCGTATCAATTCCGCCATGTCCGGATTCTTTTTCTGCGGCATGATCGAACTTCCTGTAGAGAAGGTATCTGTCAGTTCAATGAACTGAAATTCATGACTGCACCACAAAATGATTTCTTCGCAAAAACGAGAAAGATGCATCATCATGATCGAACTGTTACTAAGAAATTCTAAGATAAAATCTCGATCACTAACGCCATCCAGACTATTATCGTAAATAGAAGAGAACCCTAATAACTCAGCTGAATACGCTCGGTCGATCGGAAAAGTCGTGCCAGCTAAAGCAGCACAGCCTAAAGGTGAAATGTCGATTCGTTTTAGACTTTCAGAAAAACGCTCCTGATCGCGTGTCAGCATGCCGTAATAAGCCATCATATGATGCCCGAATGAAATAGGCTGAGCATGCTGCAAATGAGTATATCCTGGCATGATCGTCTCAATGTTTTCCTCAGCTTTTTGAACTAATACTTGGCGGAAAAGCTGAATTTTTTCAATAACCTCTTGAACCGTTTCTTTCAGATACAGGTGCATATCTGTTGCTACTTGATCATTTCGGCTACGTCCAGTGTGGAGTTTTCCCGCTACAGGACCGATTTCATCATGTAAATGCGTTTCGATATTAAGATGGATATCTTCATTTTCTATACTGAATTCCAGCTCGCCTGCAGCTAGTTTAACTTGAAGAGTCTTTAAACCATTCGTGATTTGTTCTGCTTCATCTTGGGTTAAAATCCCCGTTTTCGCCAACATTTTGACATGGGCCAAACTGCCAGTAATATCTTGTTGCGCTAATTGTTGATCGAAAGTGATCGAAGCACCAAATGCATCGATCCATGCCTCACTTTTACCTTCAAAACGACCGCCCCATAATTTCTTCATCGTACTCACCTCATTTATGTATGAATATGCATTATTAAAACGTCTATAAAATAGTTTAAATAAATGACTGTAGACGTATCGATTTCCTTATTTTGATCCGCAGATCAAAAGGAAATTCTCTTGAGATATGTCGTTAGTCTGGATAGATCAGGATACATTTATTTGCGTTGCCCGCAAATGGTACCTCACTATTTGATCTAACATATGAAAAGCAAAAATGCTAATCGCTGTTTTTATGCAAAGATGCTTGGACTTCAGCGTTGACTTTTGTTGGAAGCCCCCAAAGCTTGATGAAACCAACAGCAGCATCTTGGTCGAAGGTGTCAGCAGAAGTATAGGTCGCCAAATTTTCATTGTATAAGCTGTTAGCTGACTTACGTCCTTCAACGATTGCGTGGCCTTTGAAAAGCCTCACACGAACTACACCGTTGACGTATTTTTGTGTAGACTTCAAGAAAGCGATCAAGGCATCGGTCAGCGGGTTGAACCATAAACCATTATAAATGATTTGTGATAGCTGATTTTCAATGATCGGCTTAAAATGAGCGACTTCACGGACAAACGTTAAATCTTCCAGCTCTTTATGAGCAGCCATCAATGTGATTGCAGCAGGACATTCATAAACCTCACGGGATTTGATCCCAACTAAACGGTTTTCAACGTGGTCGATCCGACCGATACCGTGTTTTCCTGCTAGTTCATTCAATTCTAAAATCAAATCAGATAATAGCATTTCCTTGTCATTGATCGCTGTTGGCACACCTTCAACAAAAGTCAGCTCGATAATATCAGGCGTATTCGGAGCATCTTCCAAGCTGACAGTCAGTTCGTAAGCACCTTCTGGCGGAGTTGCCCAAGGATCTTCTAGGATACCGCATTCATTGGCACGTCCCCATAAGTTTTGATCGACAGAGTAAGGATTGTCTAAATCAGCAGGAACCGGCACACCTTTTTCTTTAGCATAGTTGATCTCTTCTTCCCGTGACCACTTCCATTCACGAACAGGTGCAATAACTTTCAGCTCAGGTGCAAGAGCATTGATCGCCACTTCAAAACGAACTTGATCATTCCCTTTTCCTGTACAGCCGTGAGCGATCGTTGTCGCACCAGTCTCGTGAGCAAGCTCGACTAATTTTTTAGCGATCAAAGGACGTGAAAGAGCAGAAACCAATGGGTAAGATTGTTCATAAAAGGTATGTCCCTGCAATGCGATCAATGCAAAATCTTGCGCGAATTCTTCTTTAGCATCGATTGTATAAGAAGCAGAAGCACCAACTTCCAATGCTTTTTTCTTGATGAAGTCTAAATCTTTCTTCTCGCCAACATCTAAACAATAAGCGATCACATCATAGCCTTCATCGACCAACCATTTAACAGCAACAGAGGTATCTAAACCTCCGGAATAAGCTAAAACAACTTTTTCTTTCATTCTGGAACACTCCTTCATTTTTGTTATCTTTTTTTGATTGTTCTCATCATAGCACCCAAAAATACAAAAATCAACACTTTTTATAAATAAATATACATAAAATTGTTTTAAAGAGGAAAAATATGCATAAAATGGCTAGGGAAGTGCGTAATAGATAATACGCTTATTTTTGAGTATTCTATTTCAAATCAGGAAATAATTATTTTTAGACGGAAAAAAATAGAAGAAAAATAGCGAGAAACCGCAGAAATCCATTGACTTTACTGGTGATAGAGGGTATTATGTTAAATGGTATTGTTTGCCCCACAATGAGCCCCGGAAACTCAAGTGTATGTCAAACATCGAATAGAAAATTGGAGGAAAAAAACGTGCGTACAACATATATGGCCAAAACTGGCGAAGTAGAACGTAAATGGTACGTAGTAGACGCAACTGATGTTCCTTTGGGACGCCTTTCAGCTGTGGTTGCTTCTATCCTACGTGGAAAAAATAAACCAACATTCACACCTCATGTGGATACTGGAGATTTCGTAATTGTAATCAATGCGGATCAAGTGAAATTAACTGGAAACAAAGCAACTGACAAAATTTACTACCGTCATAGCCAATACCCAGGTGGATTGAAATCTGTTACTGCTGGTGAATTGCGTGATAAAAATTCTCGTCGTTTGATCGAAAACTCAATCAAAGGCATGCTACCTAAAAACACTTTAGGCCGCAAACAATTGACTAAATTAAACGTGTACGGTGGCGCTGAGCATCCACATGCTGCACAACAACCAGAAGTATTAGATATCACTAACCTAATTTAAGGAGGGAAATTCATTGGCACAAGTACAATATAGCGGCACTGGCCGTCGTAAAAAATCTGTTGCCCGCGTACGTTTAGTACCAGGTACTGGTAAAATTACTGTAAACAAAAAAGACGTTGAAGAATATATTCCACACGCTGACTTGCGTGAAGTTATCAACCAACCATTTGGCGTAACTGAAACTAAAGGCGCTTATGATGTTATCGTAAACGTAAACGGTGGAGGCTACTCTGGTCAATCAGGTGCGATCCGTCACGGTATCGCTCGTGCATTGTTAGAAGTAGATCCTGACTTCCGCGGAGCTTTAAAACGCGCTGGACTTCTTACTCGTGATGCCCGTATGGTAGAACGTAAAAAACCAGGTCTTAAGAAAGCCCGTAAAGCTTCACAATTCTCTAAGCGTTAATATTGCTTATATATCAACGTTTCAAGACACTTTCCATTTTATTGGAAGGTGTCTTTTTTTGCTGATTTTTGAAAATCCCCACCAAAATCCCCACCTATTCCCCACCAATGCTTTTTGTGAGTTGGCTATAAATAAAGTCAGCAGGTGTCAATTCAATAATATTATTACCGTTAATATACGTTTTTGTTGTCTCTACTTCGGAATGCGTTAAGGCTTCTGAAATCTTTTCGAGTGACATACCGCCCTTTTTAGCAAGCGTTGCAGTTGTATGACGTAACTTATGAGGTGTACAGTGAGCTAAGTTAGGGTGACGTCGCTTAATGGATTTTATTCGATAATTAAGGTAATCGGTATGGACACGCTGATTAATATTTCCTTGTCGGTCAATGAAGGTAAATAAAAATTGGTCTCGATTTTGTTTAATCTTGACTTTGGCTAACTCTTTTTTTTGTGCTTCTTTCCAATTTACTAATATTTGTTTGAGTTGAACGGGTAGATTTAGTTCACTAGACTTATTTCCTTTTGTACTTTTCACATTACCGAATTTATCCAATGCTTGATTGAGATAAATCTTATTGTTGGTAAAGTCTATGTGTTTCCACTGTAAAGCATAGGTCTCAGATTTTCTATCAGATAGAAAGAAAGTTGTCCAAAATAAAACATAATCTTGTTGGGCTAGGTCTTCATTGTCATAATCTTCTTGAACAGCTTTAAACCAATCGAGTAATTGAGTTTCAGATAAGTATTTATCTTCCGCTCTCTTAGCTTCTTTGATATGATGTTTCTTTATGGCTTTGATTTTCTTCAAGCTTTTGTTTAATCGGTTAAGCTCAATGTATTCATATTCTTCTGCTAAATCAAACACTTGATTGACATAGCTTCGAATAACCTTGAAATTTGCATATTCTTTTGCTTTAGCACTCATTTTTTGAACGACAAGCTTTTTATGATGATTTAAGTAGTTCAGCGTGTAATCACCAAACATGGGAAGAATATGCAGCCGAAAAACATCTATTGTGTTACTGATAGTGACTTTGCTAGGCGGGGTAGGATAAGAGCTAGTAAATCCGTTTTTATAATCCTCTAACCATGTATCTTTGTAGAAATCTTTAAAGAGAACCTCGCCTCCTAGCTCGAAAGAGCTGATATTTTGTGTTTCAATTAGCTGTTGATTACTAATGTCAAAATCTAAATCAGCTTGTTTAGCTTCTTTACGTGTTTTGAAGATTCTATCATAGAACTCATTATCCAATCCCAACAGTTGAACAACTTCTACGGGGTATTTTTTACGTACCCTGTAGGTATTATTATTTGTTTTCTTGATACTCATATTAAAAACTCCTTTGTTTGCGAGTCAAAGGTGTGACTCGATTATACTTGGTTGATAACCAATTATCAATCTCTAAACTATCAAAACGCATAACACCGTTAATTCTTATGACAGGAAGCCCCTTTTTTATCCAATAATCAAGGGTATTATTTGATATTTGAAGGTAGCTACAAGTTTGTTTTTTATTCATGTAACGTGGTTTATTGTTATCTATTTTTGAAACTTCATTTAGAATTAGTTGGCTAATTTGCTGTTGAAGCATTTCGATTTGTTTTTCATCAAATTTTATTTCCATAGTTGGTATTTCCTTTCATTGAACGTATAATGAAAGTAGCAAGTTGTTAAAGCTTGCTACTCTTTTCAGATAGCTTGTCACCTTTGCTTTGCGGGCTTTGTGACGAGCTATTTTGTTGTACCCATTTCATATTCGTTTGCATGGTTTTAATAAATTTAACCATCATTTCACCACCGTCAAAGTCGCCTATCTTTTCGAACTTATATGAGTATAGGCAGTTTGTCGCTTTTCCATTCTGTGATGATGAAGAATCTTCATTTGGTGTGGGCTCGTATAAGAAGAAATTATTCTCAGTTTCTTTATCAATCTCAATCAGCAAATCAATTCTTCGAATAAATTGTCCGACATCTTCTGAATAATTAGCTTTCGCAGTCTCAAAAAAATCAGCAGGCTTCATTGTGCTAGTGATGATGATTACTTTTGCTGAACCTAATTTGTTGTGATACCTCGCAGAAATTGGACTGATTGAGTAAGGGTCAAGAAGTTTTAGCCAATCCGAAACGCTTAAACTATATCCACGAATATCATCCAAAAATAATATATCTTGTCCATTATATTCATCAAAAGCATTCGTTGAGGCAGTCATACAAAAATCCCAAATTTTGTTTTCGATATGTAATGCAAACTGCTTCAATGTTTCAATGATTTCTTTACTAATTCGAGTTTTTCCAGTACCACTTTTTCCATGAATGAAAATAATAGTTTTTTTGAATTTTCCTGCTTCTAAATCAGCGACGGTTTGATAGCTTTTATTTTCCCCAGCGGTTTCAAAGGCTTCATTAATTTTTCGTTTATGCTGCGCATAAACTTTGTATAACTCATCTGTCAAGATTACTTGCTCCTTTGATAAGTTACCTTTAACGATTTCAGAAACGACATAATCAACACTCTGATTAGTTTCTTTTGCTTCTTTAATTGCTCGACCTTTGACCCAAGTTTCCATTCTTCGACCATGAACACTTTCGTATTTTTCACCTTTTACAGTGACAACTTCTTCAGGTGAATATTGGAACTTTTCGGGGTCTTTGGCATGAACAAGATAAGCAGTCATATTGTCATAGCCATATCTTCCTGATTTGGCTTTTTCAAGGTACTGTGGTTCAATACTTGTCGCCATAGCCAAACAGTTAAGGGTATCTCCCTTATCAAATTTAATCAGCATATGAACATGTTTCGCTTTATTTTCTGTTACGTTTTCCATCTTTTCTTCATTCCAAATGGTGCGCTCATCTTTATCATGGATAATTCCGTAAGCTTCGCTGACCGTATAATCATTAGTTTCAAGTCGCCTCACTGTTTCTTCCAAAAGAGGGCGAACATTACCATTGTTGGCTTCATTTATGGGTTGTTTGTCTTCCCAATGTTCCCAATACTTTTCATCTAGTTGTTGTACAATCATCACGCAGCTTAATTTTGCATCTTTCTTCATAATAATTAGAATCCTTTCTGTTTTAACTATTCCTCTAACTATTCCATGGTTAGTGAGGGTGATAAAGTTAGCTGGGGTAAGGGTTTGTTACCGTTAAATCAACGTTTCGGGAATGTTTACGACACATCGACAAGCCCTGTGTCGTAGGCGTTAGAATAGTTAATAGTTAGTATTTAGAGCAGTGCAGTACAAGCACTGCACTGCCCGATATATTTAGCCACTAGTTATTCGAACCACGGCGCTTCATAGAAATGCGGTGTTTCCCATTGTTCCCCACTAGATAGAATTCTTGCGATACCTTCCCCTACACGATATGTACGTTTTGGCATGTCGGCAAATCCAGCCATCAAGTATTTACGTTCATCCGCAGAATCAGCAGCACCACCAAGCATAATGACTGCCTCGGAGCAATTGGTACGAGCTAGTGAGGGAAGGAAGCCTTCCTTAGTAGCGAATTGACTAATAGCGATAACATGGATACCAGTACTAGCACCAGTTGCAGTAAGCTGATTGATGGCAGACTCCCACCGCTTTTTGAGTGGCTTATCGAGCTCTAATGCAGCGTTCAGATTTCCGATTTCATCAAAGAAGATGGCAATATCATCCATGTTTTCCATTTCAAGATATTTTTCTTTCTCCGCATCATTGATTTCTTGGAGTCTAGCTTTCATTACCTCTATCCAGTATTCTGCACGTTCTACTATTTCAGTAGCTGTGCTTTTCCCGTTGAATTCTTTAACATATCGGTCATATTTAGCAGAATTATATTCCACTTTCCAACCTTGTAGTTGCATTAATCGAGCCATATATCGACCAGCTAGCACAGATTTTCCTGCCCTGGTACGAGCTATTATTGACAGGTGAGGGTTCACATCAGAGTACCAAATTAAATTTTTTGATAATTGAATGGCGTGTACATCTTTGCATACAAAATCTTGTAATGAATCCTTTGAGTCAGTCACATTAAAACGCTGGCTAGTTAGTGTATCTTCAAAATTGAAAATCACATAGCTGTCAGTTTTGGATAGCTTAGAAGAAACAACAGAATAGTGTTTATATTGATTGCTTAGTAATCCCGACACACGTTGTTCGTATTTGTCTTTTGCCATACGCTCATAATTGGCTATGTTTTCAATGGCTAAGTAACCATGAGAATAATCCTCTGAAATCCATACATAGACTAAGGGCATTTCTTCTCCGTAGCGAGTCATATTTGATAATTTTAAGACATCGGTAATTTGTTTATCATTGAATAATTGTGCTACTTTATTCGCTATTTTATGTGACTCACTAGACATGGGGTGAAGTTCGTCAAAGGTTGTCACTCGTTCCTGCTTTTTAAATAGTAGAATGACGCCAATCAAAGCTATAATGGTACAAAACAATGATAGCAGGGTGGCTAATTTGAAAAATTCTACAGCGAAAGCAAGTGGCTTAGTTCCTATACTAATGTAGTAGCAATATCCACTTAGACCGGCAGATAGTAAGGCAACTACCAAGGCTATCGAAAAATACTGATAGCCTTGACGTTTACTTTTTTCGTTACGGATAATACGTCTGTACTTAGCCATTACGTTTTAGCACTTCTACTGAATCTGCTGAATACCAACTACGCCCATTGTCGAGCGAACCACCAACCACATTTTTAAAGCTTAATGGAGTTCCGAGTTGTACATCAATTTTATTCTTGACTTTAATTTCATATTCCAACTGTTTTTGAATATCAACAACGGAATAACGGAAGTAACCATCATCTAATGGGCTAACAATCCCTGTTGATGAGATATTTAGGGTAGGAATAGCATCCGTTGTGTATTCGTTCCCAGTCCTAGGACTAACTTTTGTAATTTCTTGAGTCTGATAACCTAATACTTCTGATAGTTTCTTGTTCCATGATGGTGTTGCCATAATAATGTACTCCTTACGACCCAGCATACATTGCTTTTTAAGGTCTAGTTATTTTTGATAAACAAGTTTAACGACGTTATTACCATAGGTCAGGATTTATGTTAAAGGTCATTTAAGTTTGCTTTGAATGACTCGTATTTTAATTGACCTAGCTTATCTATAAGTTCCTTGTTGGTTGAATGAACAGCATTGAGAATCTGTCCGTATACCCTTGCGTGAAAGCTGATAGATTTTTTTAGTGAGGGGTTATTCTGAATCTTCATTACTAGTTCAGTGATAATCATCTCCACTTTTTCGGTCTTACTTCTCGTTGGTGCTTGGTTCACGTCTTTATCGCTGGTTGCTTCACTAATAAACGTGTTTTTAGTTCTGCTCAATTCGTCAATGAGTTCTCTAACATACTCATTGGTTGAGCTGAATACGTCTAAGATTTGAGTGTAAGTATCTAGATGTAACTGAATTGCTCCGTTTAATGCTGGATACATTTGTATTACAAGTAGTTGTTCGTGGATAATGAATTCGGTTAATTCTTTTTTATACATGGTTTTACCTCTTTTACTTTCCAACAGCATTCTATGCTGTTAATCTTTAGTGACATTTCAACAAGAAGAGTAGGTCTAGCACTGCTATCAAAACGGTTTAATATGAATTGTGGGAAATAAAAAAACCGCACCGCATCTATGATTTATAGATGCGGTGCGGTTGTCCGTTTTTACGGCTCTTGTGCTAAATTGTGCTCTTCTATAGGGCTATTCTATTGTTTTGACTAGATTACTTGTGCTCTTCTATACTATAAATATACCAAGTTATATGAAAAAGAGCTATTGTTTTGCTTCGTTTTTCCAATTAATTTCTGCTGTTTTTAAACAGTTAAATGAATTGTCCATTTGTTATTGAGATATGTGATTTTATAACCTAATTTCAATAGCCCTAGAAGATTATCAAATGTTAAACAATCGAACGTCACATTCTTATCTCCATTTTTAATATGATTATTAATCTCAATTTTAATTACAGTGAGATAAAGAGCTTCTGACTGCCTAGTTAATTCTTTGTACAGAGTAGTATTAGTTTCCATAGTTATCTCCCTATTTTTTAATGTAATGATAGTAAGCTGTTGTCGAAATTAAATTATATTTCAATTAGAGATAGGTATTTAACATTGACAGTTTCCATTTTTTTTACTAAGCTAATAATTGTAGCGAGAGCGAGCCAATAATGAGTTATTATTTATAATTACATGTACAAAAAGGGGATTGAAGCATAGCTTCAAATGGGGCGTAGCCCTAATTGAAAAGTCTGCGTATGCAGACACGTGTTTTTGATTTTCAATTTTAATTAAAATTATCAGAAAATTCTGACTATTTAGTGAATAGTACAACTGTATTACCGTACCGAACCACTGGGGCATAATTACCTAATGTGATGTCGTTTATAGAGGAGTCATGTTTCGCTTTATCAGTATCCTGTTGTTTAGCCTGAGCCTCAGGTGTTTTAACAAGAGTAACAGTTGCATCAAATTTCATACGATGTTGCTCCTTTTCGCTTATTTAATTCCATTGTACGCTATTTTGACATAAAAATAAAGCCGGTCCATGACCGACTCTATCTGTTACTGATATTAGAAGCTGTCACCAAGCTCCCAACCATTTGGACCATCATTACCAGTAGTATCTTGACCTTGACTAGCTCCCGGTGGTGCTGGTGGCACTGGTGTATTGCTAGCAGCATCTTGCGCTGCGTTGTTACTAGATGCGCCTCCACCACCATTATTAGCAGGAGGAGTAGATGCCCCTCCACCACTATTGTTAGCTGGAGGGGTATACCCACCATTATCGGCTGGCGGAGTATATCCACCACCATTATCGGTTGGAGGAGTGTAACCACCACCATTAGTTGCTTGTTCAGCTTGTGCAGCAGCTTGTCGTTCAGCCTCTGCTACTCTTGCAGACTCTGCAGCATCCGCAGCCGCTTTTGCTTCATCTGCTACTTTTTTATCAACTTCTGCTTTAGCTTTGTCAGCCGCTTCTTTATCAGCTTTCGCCTTAGCGTCTTCTTTAGCTTTTAATTGTTGAGGTGTTAGTGGTTTACTTTGCTTATCCACATCAGCTTTATTGATTGATTTCTCTCTAGACACAATTTCAATTAATTTATCTTCATATTCATCAAGCATGTGTTCAGATAATTCAGCATCTTCCATATTAGCCATTGCTGAGCGAGCCTTTTGAAGATTATCAATTGTTGGAGTCTTAGCCACATTAATCACATCTGTATATGAATCGTGAATTGATTTCAAGTCAGCATCTTTAACATCAATAATGGCAAGTGCCGCTTCGGCATCCTTAAGACCATCTAATGGTTTCGCATTAAGTTTCTCAGCGACAACTTTTGAAACAGCACCATCCAATCGCTCCACATTTTCAGCTTTGGCTTTAGATAAGTTTTTGTATGGGTCTTCTTGATTTTCTTGAACAGTATTCTTAACTTCTTTGTCCGTTTCTTGTTTAATTCGTTCAGCTTTTACATTTTGCTGATGTATGGTGCTAACTGAAATACCACCTACAAGAATAAGCCCAATTATAGATAGCATTATTTTCTTCTTTTTCAAATTTGATTCCGTCCTTTCATTTACTTAAGTTATTCCCAAATTACCAGCCACCTGGTTCCAATTCATTACCATTAATATCATTAGTACCAGTTGTATCAAGATCTTTAGATGGTGGTGCAGGCGTAGGTGTATTACTAGCAGCATCTTGAGCAGCATCATTACTGGATGCGCCCCCACCATTATTAGCCGGAGGCGTATAATCACCGCCACCACTATTATCAGCAACCGGAGGTGTGTAATTTCCGCCCCCACCATTATTGATTGCTTGAGATTGTTCTGCGCCATCTTGTGTTGCCGCTTGTCGTTCAGCCTCTGCTACTCTTGCGGCTTCTGCCTTGTCCGCAGCCGCTTTTGCTTCATCTGCTACTTTTTTATCAGCCTCAGCTTTAGCTTTGTCAGCCGCTTCTTTATCAGCTTTCGCCTTAGCGTCTTCTTTAGCTTTTAATTGTTGAGGTGTTAGTGGTTTACTTTGCTTATCCACATCAGCTTTATTGATTGATTTCTCTCTAGACACAATTTCAATTAATTTGTCTTCATATTCATCAAGCATATGGTCTGAGATATCCGCTTCTTCCATATTAGCCATTGCTGAACGAGCCTTTTGAAGTGTATCAATTGTTGGAGTCTTAACCACATTGACAACACCAGCATATGAGTCATGAATTGATTTTAAGTCAGCATCTTTAACATCTAATGTTTTAAGAGCTTCTTCGGTATCTTTCAAGCCATCAAGTGGTTTTGTGTTGAGTTTCTCAGTAATAATTTTAGAAACTGTTTTGTCTAATTTCGCAACATTTTCAGCTTTAGCTTTAGATAAGTTCTTGTATGGGTCTTCTTGATTTTCTTGGACAGTATTCTTAAGTTCATTTTTTTCTTCTTGTTTAACTCGTTCAGCTTTTACATTTTGCTGGTGTATGGCACCAACTGAAATGCCACCTACAAGAATAAGTCCGATGATAGACAGTGTTATTTTTTTATTTTTCAATTTTGATACCTTCCTCTCCCTATGGTTTTAAAATAGCATATGCTTTTCCTATAAAGTCTTCGACATTCGGTGTATCGTTAAGGACTAATGATACTTTTGGGTAAGTAATAAAATCAGTCATTACATCAAAATGCCATTCATAAATATTTTGAGTGTTTGAATGGGAGCTAGTTTGCGCACCGCCTATAGTAACTCCAGTATCTTTGAACGTATAGCCAATACCAGTTGTTCCAGAATTACCTGTTGTATTTGCTCCAACATGTAATCGTTCACGACTTACTTCTTTGATATTTTTTTTATCGTATGCAACAAGTAACCCTGTATCAGCTTCGTAATAGATAAATGTGTTGTTACTATATAAAATCCCTTTTTTTCCAGTTCGGAAACTATTCCATTGTTCATTATTCATTAGTTTGTCTGCCAAAGAGTGAATAAATATATCGGTATGGTTCCACCAAACATTCATGAAATCATCATGCGCTTGGTTAACTTTCTGATTTAGTTTGATAGCTTGTTTTCCATTTTTTCTTAAAATATAAGCAATAATAAAAAGAATTATGGCTAAAATGAATGAGGGTACCAGCATAAAAATACCTGCTACAATACAACCCCTCTTAATCCACTTAAATAATGTTTGTGACTCTGCTGTTTCTTTTTTCACACTTTCATAGCTATTAAAAGCTTCAATTCCTTGTTCCCAGTTTTCGAAAATAGGTTGTTCTGTAAAATCAAATAAATTCCATTTTTTTGGCAGTTCCATTGTATAAATCCTCCAACTTAATTTTTTATAGATATATGAGGTTCAAATTTCCCTTAATTGATGAATAGATGGTTTCAAAATAAATATCATTTGCCTTCATGCTATTTTTCCTCTTTGATAAATTTAATATTTTTAAGTAAAGACCCTCCGTTACTAGTTGAAGACTTAATAGTAAATGATTTTTTGTCTTCTGAAAGTTCGGCTAATGTAGTTGTTTCATCAGAATGAGTTATTTCTAATTCATTATCACTAATTTTATATGTCGCTTCATTCGTTTCATTTCCCTTATCATCAACCTCAGTTACTTTGTTTCCATTAAACCTTAAAGTTGCAGTTGATTCTGTAAAAAAAAGATTAATTTTCCCAGTATAATCTCCATTTAATTTATTTGTGCCACAAGCTGATAATACGATTGTTAAACTGAATAGTAATAAAATTATTGCTCCACTCTTTTTCATTTTCATTTCTTTCTTCCTCCCAATTTATTTCTGTTTGTGCAATACCCACTATTTATAATTATAACGTTTTAGGACTTTCGTGTCCATAATTCGTTTTGAAAAAGGATGTATAAATTCTAACTGGATGAAGCAAATACCTTTAAACTTGAGTAAGAGAATAAAGGAGTGTGATAATGAGTGAAGTTAGAACTGGAGATAGCTAATCGTATTAGAGAGCTTCGTATTGCTAAAAATATGACACAAGAACAATTAGCAGACAAAATAGGAGTTGATGTTTCCTTTTTAGGTAGAATTGAGAGAGGCAAATCAGCAAATATTCAAATAAACACGTTAGAGAAAATTATTCATGCTCTAGATGAAGGATACCTTAGCTTTTTTTCTTTTGATGATACAGCGAATAGGGAAATGGTTCTTCTTCGTGAATTATCATTGTCAAAAAACAAAGATGAGTTGCTAGATATTATTGAAAAAATGATTAAATTATAAAGGAAGCAACCGTATGAAGCCGTCAATTTTGACGGTTTTTTATTTGGGCAAACAACAGGCAAAGAGCATTATTTTTCCAAACTTAACTTCATTTAGTGAAAGGTTCATTTTGCTTTTTCGCTGGGTCTAAGCAATCTAGCAATAACCTTTTTTCACTGCAAGGGTCGGGCAAGCCACTCAAATTTAAAAATTTGCCCCTTTCCGTTACAAAAGAACATTGCTTTGTCAATTGCACCGACGCGAAAAAGCAAAATGAACCACCATTTCAAAATTGAAACGAGATTTTTGAAAACTAAATCAAAAAGCAAGTTCGTAAAGAATGCTTCTTTACAATCTGCACCTCGGCTCTAAACAAAATGGAATGGTTCAAAAAATAATAAGGAGTGGTCAAATATGACTCAACTAGTAACGGAACAAATGATGATGGCGCATGATGGAAAAAGAATGGGAGGTAAAAGTGATTATTGGATATATCTAACTAATTTAAAAGCGTATAATGAAGGGTATTTAGTCGGTGTATATCTTCACTTCCCATTTTCTGATGAAGATTTAGAACAGGCATATAAACAAATTTTAGTTGGAAACGAATTTATAGATGAGTTTGGTTGTTCATATGAAGAATATTTTATCAGTGATTATGATACGCCATTTCAAGTGAGTGAATATAGTTTCCCGCAAAAATTAGCAGAAAAGTATGAGGGCTTGGGAACTTATGAGGACTATCCAAGAAGTGTTATTGAGGTAATAGCAGAACATGAAGGGTGTAGACCTAGTATTTTTGAATTAGATGATAATGTAATGATGTCAAATGATGAGAAACTAGGCTATGTTTTAGTAGAGGAAGCCTTGATTACTGTTCCAGAACATCTAAGGAATTATCTTGATTATGAAGCCATGGGACGAGATTATCAGTTAAATACGGTAAGTACATTTATTGATAATTATTTCATTGAATTTTTATAAAGTTGAAAGACTGGCTCATGCGTGAGTCAGTTTTTTTGTTGTAATATAATAGGAAACGAATAATAAAATACTGTTTTAATAGTGAAATGACGTATAAGGTTGACTTTTTTGAGTATATATGCGAATATGGTTGATAGAAACAGGAAAGGTGGTTTAAAATGAATTTTTCAGAACAAGAGTTAGAATTTTTGGTTAAAGGGTTTACACAAAATAATAAAGATGAATTAGATAATAATGCAATTGAGAACTCATTCGTAACAAGAAATGGAGAATCAGCATATAGTTGGAATTATACATTTGGTGAAATATCAAATGCGGCACTTAAGCATGGGTTGCGATATATTATAGTTGAACGAACTAAAATATGGCAATTTGTAGCTGTAATTTCAAAAGATGGTTCTGAACTAGTTCTATTCTTTAGGGAAAAAAATTTGAATAAAATATTGTCTGAATTTCAAGATAAACCATTTCATTACCTAAATTGTTTGTTAGTAATTAATAAACATTTAGATGGGCAAGAAATTAATCATCAAATGAGTATGTTTGATATTGATGAAACTATTGATGAAACTAGACTATTTGAATCCAAAAAAATGTTACAAGAGGATTTTGAAAAAATAAAAACAGTTTATGTATGTTCTAAGGAAGAAATTTATGGTAATGTTGTTTCTGTATCTCTCAATTTATTAAATAGTATTGGCGAATTAGTTGAAAAAACTGATTTAACAGATTATGGAACCTTCGATTATGTAACTACAGCAGGAATTAATGAGGATAATAAGCCTTCATCTACAATTCCACAATTAAAACAAGGTATTATTGATGACCATAAGAAAGATATAGCAACGGATAAAGACAAAGATGATATTGCAGAAAATGACGAAAGCGATTGATACACATAAATATTGGAGGAAAAAAAATGTTACATTCAGAATTTAATGGTGAACGATTGAAGGAAGCGAGGCTATTTAATCAAAGGACTATTTCTGAAATTGCTGATTTATTAGGTGTAACTAAGCAAATGGTATCAAAGTATGAGAATGGACAATCTAGTCCTAGTCTCGATTCAATATTTCAATTGGTTCAAGAATTAAAATTTCCAAGAGAGTTTTATTTTACTAAAGATAAATATTCTTTGGATTCCAATGGAACATTCTTTAGAAGTAGGTATACTTCGACACAAAAAGAAAAAATACCATCAGAGTATAGTAAAAAATATACGGCAGTAATTAGAGATTATTTAAGTGAATTTTTAGATTTTCCAGAATTAGATTGGACATTGTCTAATAAAGACCTATCACCTACTGGGTATGCTGAATTCATTAGGAGAGAATGGGGGTTAGGGGAGAATCCTATTATAGATGTGATGAATTTGCTAGAAGAAAAGGGCTTCGTTGTTACAACTGTTTCGAATCAGAGTGATAAAGTAGATGCATTTAGTAGTTCGGTAATTATTGAAAATAATAAATATTTTGTTATTTTACTAGAAGGAAATAACTATTCGTTTTATAGACAGCAATTTAGTTTAGCTCACGAACTTGGACACTGGTTAATGCATGAAGGAGTGTACAATCCTCAAGAATTAGATAAGGAGTCATACAAAGAAATGGAAAATGAGGCTAATGAATTTGCGTCAGCATTTTTATTGCCAGAAAAATCATTTAGTAATAATTTGAAGAAAAATTTAAATCAAATTGAGCAATATTTAAATTTAAAAAGATATTGGAATGTTTCAATTTCTATGATGATAATGCGAGCAAAAAATATTGGTTTGATTTCAACAGAAGATTATGTAAAACTACAAAGACAGCTTAATTATAGAGGTTGGAGAAAAGAAGAACCGTTAGATAATATCAAGGCAAGCAAACCAATAGCATTGAAACAAGCAATTCAGCTATTAGTGGAGAATAATATAGTTGAAGGTTATGAAATTCCGCGAGAAATAATGAAAAAATATGGACTAGCATTACCAACTCGAATGATTGAGCAACTAACTGATGTTAAAAGAGGCTATTTAGAATACTCAGCTCCACAAATTGTTAGTTTGGCAGCATTGAAAGAAAAGAAAGCAAAATAACACCTATGACTCGCAGATTTTTAGTGTAAATCCCCACCTTTGGGGTGAAACTTATTCAAATTGTCTGAAATTCAGTGAACAGTGGAAGCAAGAAAAGCCCACGTATTACAGTGTTTTGAAACGTCATGAAACCAAGTATGACCAAACCAGGTCTTAAGAAAGCTCGTAAAGCTTCACAGTTCTCTAAACGTTAATCCTCACTATATCAAGGATTTAAGACACTTTCCATTTTTTTTGGAAGGTGTCTTTTTTTGATTTGGTTACGACTTTTTTGTACTTCGTAACTAATTACTCTTGATTAGCTTATCTATATTCTTCCAAACGTTTAATTGTTTCAATTTTAGTTTGATCATTTGTATGTCCGTAAACGTATCGAATCATATTAGAAGTTTCTGCATGACCGATAAGAGATTTAATAATTAAACCGTCTATTCCTTAATTGAGTAGATCTGAAATAAATTATGATGGATGATCGAAACTCATGTTTTTTCTCTAGCTGATTTAACTTATTATTGAACCAATCTGTATGAAGTGGTTGATTTCTACCGCTTTTTTGATTCACTTAGGTAAATAAACATGATTTGGAAAAGTATGTATCCAGGTCTAGGTATAGAAAATAAAAATTGTTAATAGCTTTCTAAAAAAATGTTTAAGTTTTAAATACTGATCCTTCATAATATATAATTCTATCTCCATTTGATATTTTAATTGTAATATCAAATTGTTAAAACAAAATGAATATTTTTAAAAGTGAGATAGTTCATAATAAAAGGAGTTTTTTTGAATCATATAGCTTGTATAGTTTATGCAAAATGAGCATGGTAAAATCTTTAGTGATACTGATTCATATCAAAATTAAAACAAAAGGAGGTAAACGTCATGAATTGTAAAGCACAATCATAAAAGACTACTTGATAAAAGTAGCATAGAAGTTTTAAGTTATTTTGTGAATTTAGAATAGAGGAGTGAGGCATAAGTGCCTTGCTCTTTTTGTTATATCTATTGAAAACCACCTGCTATACGGCTGGTTCCGAAGAACTTCTAGTGTGGTATTTAATATGAAGTTAGCTTCTCGGAAACAGTATCAACAAGTTTAGGAGATGCTTTTATGAAAAAGAACATAGAAAGTTTATCATATACAAAACCGTCGTCAAATTATCTATGGAAAGTATAAAGTGAGCATTGGTGAGATTATTCGAAAGTTGTGCGAAAGAGTATCGAAATTATAGAGGCGAATACTTATACCAATCATATCTACATGTTGCTAGACTAATTCCTCCAAGGTTAAGTGCTTCTCAGTTATTGGTTATTTGAAAGGAATGAGGAGCTCAATGATATTTGATAGATGTGCGGAAATAAAATATCGTTATGGGAATAAAAAATTTTGGTGTCAAGGCTATAATAGAACGAAGCATGAAACAGATAGAAGAATATATTTGCGATCTGCCTTGAGAAGATCACTTGGCTGACTAATTAACAGTATTTGAAGAAGTATATCCGTTTATTGGACAATAAATAGTAAGAAATAGGAGAAAAATTCTTAAAGTGGCAGTTCCGGCACCCGCTTTTTAAGTGGATAATTACTTGTATTTAACGAATCAGTTAAAATGGATCGAAAACAGTCGTATCTTTGGAGCAAAGATTTGTGGGATTGATTAGTGAAAAAAAGTATTTCTAGAATTTCTTAATAAACTATTAATAAAAAAAAAAATTTTGTGCTTAGCTTAAAGCATTAAAAAAAAGCTGATTTTTTATTAGAATTAGGTTAAAAAGGTGGGGGTAAAATGGACGAAAGGATAAGAATTTTTATTGTATTGTTTTTATGTAAGAAAAAAAAATTTTCTCAAAAAAGCTTATGTGAAGGGATTGTGAGTGAAAGCCATTTTTCAAATATGATATCAGGTAAATATCATCTTGATCAGCAAACATATTTTTTAATATTGGACAGAATGCAAGTATCTAATCATTTTAAAAATTTGAAAATAACTAATGAACTATTTAAATTTTTATTTATTGATAATATTTATGAGGCAATTGAATTATTCTTTAATTGTCAATTTGAGTCAGCAATGGCTAAATTAGAATGCATCAATTTTGATATTTTCTATTTTTTGATTAACAAAATACCTGAATTAATTTCTTCAGAAGATTCTAATGTTATAGAATTAGTTTTTTGTTTAAAAAATTTTTATGAGGGAACATTTACTTATAATGAATTGCTTATAAGAAAAAAAAAATGTGTAGATAGCTTGAAGGAGGAAATGAATCGGTATGTTGAACAAACTATAAGTATTATGGCAATTTTAAACAAAGGTGACAATGAAGTTGGAGATAGAGTATATGAACTAGGTGATAACCAAGAGCAAATTGTGTCATTTATCATGGATTCTATGTTAAAAGAAAATTTTGCTCATAGCATAGAACTGATTGATAAGAATGAGGAGAAATTGCCCAAAGACAATTTCTTAAAAATTATTAAGAGTTTTTGTTTGTTGGAGACTCAAGAAAAAGAACTTGCAAAAAAGGAATTAGATAAAATTAATGGAATCATCTACAATAAAACGTTAGAGCACATCTATATGTATTGTAATGTTAATTTAGAAAAAAATATTAATTTTTTACACTACGAAGAAACAATGCTTCTGTGTGGTAGTGTTTTTTGTAATAATCATGCATATGTGTATCAAAAAGCTGTTATTAGAAAATTAGCATATTTCTATTTTGAACATCGAAGATACAAAAAAGCAGCTGAATGCTTAATAAAATCAGAAAAGCTGACCACATATACAATTTATGACGAAAAATTATTCAGTGGTAAGTAAAATTTCTTGAAGTAAATAGGGCTATAAATTTTAATTCACTTGGAGCGGAAGGGCTAAAATAGATCCTATTTATTGATAAATAAAGTATTAAAGTAATTTAGAGAGGAGAAAACGATATTCTTTATAAAAGTGTAATTGAAAATGCAAAAAATGATCCTGAGAAAATTATTTTTCAGTCGGAGAAAAAGAAACTAACAAATAGAGATTTATATGAAAAAGTTCAAAGTTGTATGGATTATTTGAATGCTTGCAAGGTATTTAATCAAAAGATTCTAATTGAATTTTTTGATGAGATCGAAATAATTCCTATGTTGATAGCTACAATTACTTTAGGAATCAATATCTGTTTAGTAGATTTGAAAAGAGAAAACAAGTCGAAAAATCAACGTATAGCTATTTTTCGGCCAGATATAATTATCACAGACAGAGGAAAAGTATCAGTTCATAACGAGTTTCCAATTGAGTGGATTTATTCTTCAAAATATGTGACAAATAAAGCTGGAAGTAAATCCTGCACTGAAGATAGGCTAGTACTGACCATTTTTACTTCAGGTTCTACAGGAGTCCCCAAAGGGATTAAAATAATGAAGTCTAATATCTATTTTTGTATTGAATCTATTTTAAAGATACTGAAGCTAAGTTCAGAGGATAAGATTGGTCTATTTCTTCCGATTACATTTGATTATGGGTTGTATCATATTTTTTTTGCAGTAATTAAAAATTGCAGACTGGAATTTTTTTCCGAAGAGTATTCAGAGTTTGCTTTGCTGTCTTTTATTTTAGAGAGAAAAATAACTTTTCTGCCATCATTACCTAAAACGACAACCAATTTGATTTGGCTGGCAAAAAGAAATAAATGGTTAAATTTATTATCATTAAAAACGATAACGAACACAGGGGAATATTTATCTCCTTCAATACAGGAACTAATTTGGAAACAAAATCCAAATTTAAATATTTATTTTATGTACGGTATTACAGAGTGTAAGAGAGTTTCTATTTTAACTCCGGAAGAATTCAAATTCAAACCAAATTCTGTAGGAAAACCTTTGCCAGGAACAAAAGCTTATGTGTTAAATCATGAATCAAATAAATTAAGTGAACATGGGTATGGCGAATTAGTGATAGAAGGACCAAGTGTTACATCTGGGTATTTATCAGATGTAACAAAGGAAGAAACTACCCACTATTTTGAGGTTGAGAATACGCGATATTTTAGGACTGGAGACCAATTTTATATTGATCAGCAAGGTTACTTATTCTTTAAAGGCCGCAATTCGGGGTTTATCAAATATAACGGTTATCGTATTGATCCACTTGAAATAGAATCAATAGCAATGAAAACCCCTAAAGTGGTTTTCGCAAAAGTATTTACACTTGATGACCACTTTTTTTTGGTCTATCAAGGAGAATGTTCAGAAGAAATCCTAAGAGATGGATTAAAACTTAAGCTTGATAAGTACAAAATCCCTAAAGTGTTAAAAATAAAAAAAATGCCACTGACTTCTAACCGGAAAATAGATTTCTTAAAGCTTAAAAAATATTGTGCTGAATTGGAGAACCTTACTGAATGAAGAGTATAAATATATCAAAACATTTTAATAATAAAGCCTATCAGAAAAATGATCTTGATAATGAGGCTATGTTAACTTTATTGGGAACTGCTTTTCCTTATCCTAAAAATAGATTTAGCAATAGATCAGATTATAAAATTTGCTATGATGAAGAATTAGATAATTTTGAAGCGGTAAATAATATTATTAAAATTGAAGTAAAAGAAAAATTTAATTGCATGGGAATCATAGCTTTGGGTTTGTATGGTGATTATGTAGAAAAAGTCGTTGTTGGATCAGACAGGGGAGAGTATGAAGTAGAAGTGAATTTTCCGAATTTTAGCAGAACATCTGTCCAGTTTGAAAATACTTCTATTTTTTACACAACAAAATATGTTATTTCCCAATATCCAGAAGCAAGAAAAATCGATCAACAGGCTTCTGTTTTTGAGATGAAAGTACCTTTAGATTCAGAATGTAAAATAAACTATATAAAGTTACCAGATAATTTATGTGTTCGAATTTTTGCAATCACATTATTTTAAAAAAAGAGGGGTAGATTAAATGTTACAAGAGCCGCAGTTTAATTGTTTCGAAATGCTTTTAGCAGAAAAATTAAAGGCTATGAATTATGAATTTAAAAACTTTTTTTGGAGAGCTGGTTTGGAATACGGAAAACAAAGTCACTCTAGTTTATTCACAATTGCTACCCAAGATCATTATTATGATTACTATTTCTTGAACTATTTTGGCATACTTCTTGAAGAAAAAATTAATCCTACTATTGAAACGGAAATTGAGCAGAATGGGAGTTATATAATTAAACTGGATTATTTTTTTCTAAATTACTGTAATATGTATCAAAAAGAGCATCATATTCATGCATTCATAATAGATATCAATGAAGATCTAGTTTCTATTCAGGATAATTACTTTGGCTGTGAGAAAATCATTGAAAAGGAAACCTTGCGATCATGGTGGAATTATTCCCAAGAATTTGTCAAATGTAAATTCGTTCGAATGGAAGTAATAGATGAGACAGCACGAAAAGAGATTAGCACGTTAGAGGCATTACAACATAATATAAAATTGATGACGGACCAGAATATATATCAGTCCTATGGAGATTATCAGTTTAGTTATGGATTCGAGGCTTTAGAAAAAATTATAACAGATATTTTAAAAGCGATAGAGAACAAAGATTTTCACAGACTAGATAGCTTCTCAGAAGGAGTTGATACGATTCGAAGAAGTAGAAAACAGGCAGCAGATTTTTTTGAACTTAGAGGTGAAGCAAAAATTCGCTCTCTCTATCTTAAGATTTATACTAAATGGTCAAATGTATTTATGTCTATTTTAAAAATAATCGTATCAACTCATATTCAAGAAGAGATTTATGACACAATGGAGCGACTATTGAAAGAAATAACAGCAATGGAACACGACGCAGTGGATTTTTTTAAAGAAAGGGTCAAAGAGCTAACAAATGAATTTTGAAAAAGTGATCGAAAACTATGGTAGCCCTGTGTATATCTATAATTTGAATGCGATTTCAAAAGCATATACACAGTTGAAAAGAATTTTGCCAAAAGATAGTACTATTTTATATTCAGTGAAATGCAATAACAATCCCGGGGTAATTAGGCATTTAAATAAGTTAGGCAGTCACTTCGAAGTTGCAAATAAAGAAGAATTTATGCTGTTAATAAAAAATAGTGTAGAGCCTAGCAAAATTCTGTTTACTTCTCCGTCAAAAACTTATAAAGAAGTACATTATATGATTTGTCATGGACTTAGTCTGATTTCGTGCGAGTCTATTCTAGAATTTGAAATGCTCAATCATCTTTGTGTGTCATTAAATAAAAAGATTGGTATTTTTATTAGATTAAACATTTCTTCAAAAAATAGTCATTCATCGTTAAAAATGGGCGGCAGTTCGAGTCAATTTGGCATAGATCTCGAGTTTTTTTTAGAAAATATAGATAGGTTTAAATCGGAAAACGTTACGGTGAATGGTATACACAGTTTTTTTGGTAGTAATATTATAGATTTGAATGAAATAGTCTCAAATGTAGAAGCGATAGTGGAGACAGGAAATAAAATTGAGCGTATGGGGATTTCTTTACAGATGCTAGATTTAGGTGGTGGATTTCCAGCTCCGTATGCTAGTAATGATCATGCTTTTGAACTCACTCCTCTAAAAGAAAAGCTTGAAAAATGTTTTATGAAGATTGATAATCGAAAAAGTAAGAAATGTTTCTTTGAGTCTGGTAGATATTTAACTGCTGAATCCGGGACTATTTTAGGCAGCATTTTGTATAAAAAAGTGAGCAAAGGTATACCGTATTTGATTTCAGACATTGGAATACATTGTTTGAACGGTTTTTCTGGAAGTAGGAGAACACTTCCGCCTAAAAATGATATCAATTTTAGGAATAGTAGCTGGGGGGAACATTGTTATAGATTAGTCGGGCCGTCATGCTCTCCTTTGGATATCGTTAATTCTCGCGTTGAAACGTCAAGAGAAATTTACTCGGGAGACTTATTTTATATAAAAAATGTTGGAGCATACGGCTTATCTTCCAGTTTACTCAATTTTTTAAGTAGAGAAGTACCTAAAGAGATTTGCTTTTACAATAATCAAGTTGTTTCTGTTTCTCAGACTATCATTGAAAAAAGTGAGATTGAATTTTAATTAGGTATTTTATATTGTTTGGATGCTAATGATCTAAAGTATAGGTTGTTTCATGCTATCTTTAAAAGACAAAAGAGTTTAGTTAACAGCTCAAAAAATGTAATTATGTTAAATAAATTTTTGAAAACAAAGATAATCTAGTTTCCTTTTTTTTAATACTTTATAATAGAAGATGATATTAATCAGTATCAGTTTTTGAACAAGGAGGACGAAATTATGAGATTTAATTCAAAAAAAGAAATGAAACTTTGTATGTAAGAAGCTGAGTACAAGTATGTTATGTGATGAAATAGAAAACTGAAATATTTTTATGAACTATAGTAGCAAACGGTCATTAAATTATGATGGTTTGCTGCTATAGTTTTTTTACGAACAGAATATAAGATATTTTATGAAAAGTGTAAAACAAAATAGGTGTTTAAAATACGTTTTTATATGTATGATAAAAATAATCTTTTGACCTTTATCTAAACTATTAACTTCAGTATCTGTTTTTACTATAATCGTTAGTAATCAAATTCTTTCTTGGGTGGGAAAGGCTTTGGTAAAAAAATTAAATAATTAGTATAGTGAAATACCAAAAATGATATGGATACTTAAGGGAGATGATGCCAGACAAAAGATAAATATTATAGGTTTTGAAGCCAAAAATGTAGATTGGAGTTATAAAGTGGAAAAAAAATTGGAACATATCATAAATAATTATTTATATGAAGACATTAAAGAAATTCAAAAGAGTGAAAGTTTAAGAAGACTCGGGTTAGATTCCATGGCTTCAATTGAGCTTTTAATTTCAATTGAAACTGAATTTGATATTCAAATTCCTGATAGTTATTTAGTTCCTGGAACATTTGAAAATTTTGAGAAGCTTAAAGAGACGATTGAGAGCATACTACTGTCTTGACCAAAAGTTTTGAAAAGAGGAGAAGAGTTGAAGGAAATTGAAAAAATAAAATACTGTTTTTTTGATATTGATGGAACGATGATTACAAAAGCAAATAATAATGTACAGCCAGTTTTAAGAAGGATAGATCAGTTAAAAAAATTAGGGATTATCTCTATTATTATCAGTGGACGAGAATACGATAGTCTAGAAGAATTTGTCAAAAAGAATCAAACAGGTCAATATTTTTATGAGAAATCTTTGGGACAGTTTGGAAATATTATCTATTCAGAAAGTGGAAAAAATCAATTTATTCGCAGAATCAATTCGGAAAGTGTAGAAAAAATAATTACGTTTGTTACTAAAAAAGGATATGATTATGCAATTGTCTGTTCAGAACACATCTATATTGTAAATAAAAAAAGTAGAATAAAATATCAAATGGTTTTTCAAGTGGCTTCAAGTAGACTAGTCGAGGTATCAAGTGATTTACTTGAAAAAAAGCTAAGAGGAGAAGCTGTATTAAGTATTTATATATTTCCCAACACACCGCTTAATTTGGAATGTTTAGAGGTAGCAGGTGTGGGTATGAGACAGTATAGAAAACTTAACACTGTAAGGATTTTTCCTGAAATAACAAAAAAAGAAGGGGCATCAAAGTTTCTTTTTTCAGAATTTAAGGAATCTACATTTCAGAATACGATGTTCTTTGGGAATGATAAAGATGACGTTGAATTGTTAGAAGCAGCTAGTGTTGGAGTTAGTGTTAGAGAGTCAGAAGTTGAGGCAGTAGCAGCTTCTAATATTTCCTTAACAGGAGAATTAGTTTGTTTTTTAGATTCATTTATTGAAAAATTAATCAATTGGAGAAAAATATGAAAATCAATGAAATGAGAAAAGAATATAGATTAGTTACTTTGTTGGCTAAATATTATTTAGATGAGGAAGAAGAGTTTGAACTAATTCATTTGATGGAGAATGGATTGGATTGGTCTGTTGTTTTAGGCCAGTTAGCAATGCATCGAATTTTCGGTATTTCTTGGGCAACTGTAAAGAAATACTGTTTTAAAAAAGAAAACTTTTTGTGTTCATATGATCGATTTATAACGATTTTAGATCAGGAAAACAAATTATTGCAAAGTATCAACAGTGCACAAGAAGAACAAACGCTTAGGATTACCCAAAAAATGACTGAAGAAGCGATTGAATATGTTTTAGTCAAAGGTATTGCCCTAGCTGAATATGGGTATCCGGAAGATATATATAGAAGTTTTAATGATAATGATATTCTTGTTAAACAAAAAGATCTAGATGCTATTGTCAGAATTGCTAAAGATGAAGGATATGTTTTTGGGAAAAAGGACTATATTCATAATGGTATTAAGGAAGCTTCTAGAAAAGCAGTATTAATGAGGCCTCTGTCTTCTCATGAAATCTATCCCTTGATTAAGCAAGTGGATAATGAGTATCTGAATTATCATATTCTGGACTTTCAATTTTCGTTGGACTTATTTTCAACCAACAGAACAGATGAATATGTAAACAAGATGCATGACAGTCGATTTTTATATGTTGAAAAAAAAGATATGAAGTCTTTTTTTTCATTGAGTTTAATCGATTTACTTCTTTTCGTCTGTATCCATTTTTATAAAGAAGCTGTATCACTGGAAAAAGTTAAGACATACAAAGATTTGGCGTTGTATAAGCTTTGTGATGTTCACATTTTGATTCATAAAGTATTGAAAGAAAAAAAACTAGATTCTTTTCTCGCCAGAGTGAAAGAATTTCAAGTATCTGATGAAGTACTCTATGCCTTTTCAATTTGTAATGACTTCTTTGGTTTAAAGGACCCTTCAATTTTAGAGCTAATAAAAGAATATCCATCCGATAAGACACATGAATTGTATTCTTTTGATGGAAAAACAAAAATAATTGATTCCTTGCATATTGGAGAACGTATTTTTGACTTTAATCGTATGGAAAGATATCAATAATTCAGAAAGGAATGAGGCACTATGATACATGATTTTAAGTACCATTTACCTGTGGAGGTGCACTTTAAAAAAGGGATTTTGAAAGAGATTTTAGAATATACAAACAGGCTGGATATGTCTACTATTTTAATTCTGACAAATGAAGAAGTTAGCAAAAAAAAATGGTTTGAAGAGATGAGAGAAAAATTGTGTAAGTATAGCATCCGCGTAGATGTTTGTCCTAATGTAGTATGTGAACCTACAGATCAATCTATTAACGCAATTGCAGAATTATTTATGGATTGCTCTTATGATGGAATCATTGGCATAGGCGGTGGCAGTTGTTTGGATTCAGCAAAAGCAGTCAATATATTGTTGAGTGCTAAAGCCAATAATATTGAAGACTATCTCGTCCCCAACTCAACTTTGGCCGAGAAAAAAATTCCTATGATTTTGATTCCGACGACTGCAGGTACTGGCGCTGAAATTACCAGAGGAACTGTACTATATAATGAACAACATAAAATTAAGCGAGGATTTAGTAACGGAGGATGCTTTGCAGATATCGCATTAATTGATCCACTAGTAGCAAAAACGTTGAAGAAAGAACAGATCGCTGCCTCTGGAGTAGATGCTTTGTCTCATGCACTAGAATCTTATCTTGTTAATGATAAGCATGAAATTTGTCGTCTATTCTCAATCTCTGCACTAAAGCTTATTACTATGAATCTTGAAAAACTATATCAAAATAATCAGAATGAAGAAGCTGCAGAAAATATGTTTTTGGCAGGATTGCTAGCAACGATGTCTTTCGCAACTGGTGTGGGTTTGACCTTTTCACATCATATAAGTGATGTCTTGGGACCGACATATAAAATACCGCATGGTTTTGCGAGTGTATTCACTTTAGTAGAAACGATAAAGCAACTTCGTTCTAAGGATAAGCAGATCGATGAAAAAATGAAGAATCTTGAGATTGCAATCGGTAATAGTTGTATTGAACAGACTTTGATAGAAATGTTTGGGAATTTGCAGATTCCACATTTTACTGAGTATGCTAGTTCTATCAATCAAATAGAACTAGATAGTTTATATAACAAAATAAATTCAAGTGATTACAGAGGTGTAGCTTTGGAAAACAAAGAATTAAAGCTTGTCCTGAGAAAGTGTTTGCAGAAAGAAAAAGTCCAATAACGGTAAATTAAAAAAGGAGGGAACTATGAAAATAATTGGTTTTGGAGGATCAACTCATGATTTTTCAGTTTGTTTAGTTGAAAATGGAGAAGTTAAAATTGCGATTGAGGAAGAGCGATTGACGAAAAAAAAATATGGATATGGCTGTGATTTACGAGAGAATCTGGCTTATAAATATGTTCTTGAAAAAACGAATACTAAAGAAGACGAAATTGACTATTTTGTCAGTAATGATTTATTGAATAAGGACTATTTTGATTGTGTAAAAGGGAAGATAGATCAACTTTATAATCATCACTATACCCATGCAGCAAGTGCATTTTATGAATCTGAATTTGAAGATGCAGCTATTTTGGTGATTGATCACAGTGGCAGTCTCATAAAGGACCCAAAAGGGCTGTCAACTGAGACTATCTCATATTATAGAGGGACAAAAAATGGAATTACACTTATGGATAGAGTGAGTGGTGATGGTGAGATAAAAAATGGGGTTGTAAAAAAACCGAATAATTCAATAGGTTATTTTTATTCCATGATAGCAAAAATGCTCGGATGTCAAAGCATGGGTGGAGATAATAAGATTCACAGTGAATCAGGAAAATTGATGGGCCTATCTTCTTATGGGAAACCGGTATATAAAAAGGATTTTGAGCATTTTATTCATTTTGAACAAGGACAGGTAGAGATTGAAATTGAGAATATCAGGCAGTACGTAGCGAAAGTTTTAGCTGAAACTAAAAGTGAGCAGGAAACTAAAACGAACTTGGCTGCTACTGCTCAGAAGATCTTGGAAGATTTAGTAGTTAAATGTGCAGATTATTTATATGAAATTACTAAAAGTAAAAACATATGTATTGCTGGAGGTGTTGGGTTAAACGGATTAGCTAATCAGAAAATCTTAACGGACACAAAATTCGAAAATATCTTTATTTCCCCCGCAGCAAACGATGCTGGAACCTCAATAGGAGCCGCATTATCAATGTTTTACGAAAAAAATAATAGCTCAAAAAAAGGGCTGAAAAATAATTTTTATGGTTTCTCGTACAATCATGAAGAAATAGAGCAAAGCTTGGAAGAACAGCAAGATAAAATTTTTTACAGTAAATTAGCTAACTGTGAAAAACTTGCAGCAAAACTCATAAAGGAAAATAGGATTATTGCTTGGTATCAAGGAGGCTCTGAATTTGGACCCAGAAGTTTAGGCAATAGAAGTATATTGGCAAATCCTTGTAACCCAAAAATGAAGGATATTTTAAATAATAGAGTAAAGTTTAGAGAAAGCTATCGGCCATTTGCTCCAGCAGTGATGGCAGAACACGAAAAAGAATATTTTGGAATGATAAAAAACAATGAGTATATGCTACTAATTCCGGAGACAAACGAAGAAGTGATTTCTCGAATACCTTCTGTGGTTCATATTGACGGAACAGCGAGAGTACAATCTGTAACGAAAACGTTCAATCCACAATTTTATTCAATTATACAGGAATTTTATAAACTTTCTGGGATTCCTATTGTGTTAAATACATCATTTAACATTAAAGGGCGTCCTATTTGTGAAAGTCCGCAGGATGCAGTTGATTGTTTTTTAGAGTCAGATATTGATTATTTATTTATGGGGAATTATTTAGTATGGAAAATTTAAAGAAGCAAGAAAAAGCTATGTTGAGAAATGATGGAAAGCTTGAAAATAATAAAAAATTTACAGAATTTTCTGACTTTCCAGAATATATAGAGATTCAATTTTCTGGAAAGTGTAATGCTTTTTGTAAGGTATGTCCACATCCGCAAGTTAGAAAAGAAATACCTCTCGGGAAAATGGAAGTTCAACTGATTGATCAAATTTTAGAAGAATGTCAGCATTATCGACATAAAATTATCAATATTGAACCTTATTTGAATAATGAACCTTTTTTGGATAGAGATTTTTTAAAAACACTAAGAAAAATAAAAAAAATAGGTTGTAATGTAGAAGTTTCAAGTAATCTTTCGATTCTTACCTACGAAACAATCGATGCTATTGTAGAAGAAGAACTTATCAGCGAACTAAGGTGTAGTATTTTTGGCTTTTTTTATGAGACATATCAGTCAATTATGGGACTGGACTACATCAATACATGGAATAATTTCTTTTATCTTCTGAAAAAAGTAAAGCAGAAAAAATCACTAATGACTATTCAATTCACCATGATAGATAAAGCTGGCTTAATAAGCCAAGAAGAAATTACAGTTGCAAGAAAATACTTTAAAGAGTTGGGAGTAAAATTTAAAGTTTATCCATATTTAGATCGCGCTGAAAATAACGGTAGTAAAAATGAAAAGGTGTTTTTAGAAAATAAATATAAAGTTGTCGGTTGTAAATCGGATTATTTGAAAAATCGATTGGCAATTAATTACGATGGTACAGTATCGTTATGTTGTCAGGATTGGAGAAGGCAAGTGATTATTGGTGATTTGAAAACCCAAACTATAAAAGAAATATGGGATTCAAAAAAAGTTAATAGTATAAGAGAGCAAATGTATGGAGAAACAGATCCAGCGAAAGCCTTTTTTTGTCAAAAGTGTGAATTAGCTTTATTGGAACAGGTGAAGGTAAGATGAGAATTATTTTAGAAGGAGTAACAGGATCTGGAAAATCAAGTGTTTTCAAAGAATTAAAGTTGAAACTAATAAAACCAAATATACTGTTGCTATCAGAGTATTATACACTTAGAACATTTGAAACAATGGCCGATAAATCTGAGTATGTATTTGATCAGCTTTTAAGTTTCATAGAGCACCAAGATCAGCTTTTTTTTGAAGCGCAACTAGATAAAACATCGAATGGACAGCAACAGAAAATTAGTGTCTGTTTTGAAGGATTTCATCTAAATGCTTATTCACGAGGTTTAATTTCGGAAGAAGAATTTATAAGAATCGATCAACGAGTAAAGAAACTTGGATTTAAAACAGTGTTTTTTGAACTACCCGAAACATCGCTGGAAAAACGATGTATTGAGGAAACCTTAATGTATAGGAAGAGCGGATGGAAAAATTACATTGAAGCTTTAGGTGGAAATGAAAAGGCCCTAAAAATTTTTACAGAAAGACAGCTATTGATGCAGGAAAAACTACAAGGAAATGTGGGTGAAGGTTTGAGAATCGACACCAGTGGGAAAGATTGGAAAAACTATACAGAGATAATTCTTTCAATGTGTGACACAAGGAAGTGACTAAATGAAAATAATGATGTTATCAGGTATAACTGGTTCGGGAAAATCTACTTTATTTAAAAAAATGATGACAGAATGTAAAAAATTAAATTTTTCATCTGTATTTTTTTTATCCGCTTATCACTCTCAAAATGCATATAAGGACTTAGAAAAAAGTTTGCAGGAGTTTTATGAAACTATAGAGGAATTTCTTGCAATACTTGAACGGATGGAAGGAAAAAAAGAGATAGGTCTGCTTTTGGAAAATTCCATGAGTAACAGTTTTATAGAAAATGAGGTAACGAAAGAATTAGAAGAGCGGGTACTAGATAGTTTAAGAAAGCATGATACAAAACAAGTATTATTGCAGATGGACGAAGATTATATAGAAGAGAGATCTGTATTGTTAACAAAGAAGTACCGGGCCCCAGCATGGCATGCTTATCTAGATTCGTTACATCTTAATACCCAAGAATTAACTCAGATGTTTAAAGAAAAACAGAGTAAGTTAAAACAGGTGCATGCAGAAAATAACTTAGAGGGTTTTATACTGAACACTACCGCTATGGAATGGCAAGACTATGTAGATAAAATAATAGATTTTTGGCAGTCTTGATTTTACTATAGACAATGACTGTAAATCTAGAAGGAGTAGAGAAAGAATGAATGAGATAATATATGAGCTTTTTAATAGAAAAAAAGAGTTGAATAAGAGTAAAGGATATATATTTTATGATTCTCAATTTCATTTCTATTCACTGAACAGTAGAGATTTAGATAAAATTGATGAATTGATTGAAGAATATTCACATACAGGAGCTGACAAAAAAAATCATACAAGACAGTTTGAAATTGTTATGATCACTTCTCCTACTCTATTTGAAAACATGCTTAATAAATTAGAGCACATAAAATATAACTTGATAAAAACATTTAAAGACGGCATTTTCCATAAAGAATATGAAATTGGAGAAGAAAGAGCAGTCTATATCGAAGAAACGGAAACCCCGCACTATCTGATATTAAAAGTAGATTTATGTTACTTTATTATTCTAAAAAATGAGGCCGATTTTAATTTGGCATTTAGGGTGGTGAGAGAAGTTATTTTTAGAACGTCTGAAGATGATGGTTTCATAATGTTTCACGCTGGAGCAGTTGTCTTCAAAGAAAGTGGCATTATGGTTTGTGGAGATAAGGCTTCTGGAAAAACAACTATGCTACTTTCACTGATTTTAAATGGAGCAGATTATATTTCTAATGATAGATTGCTGGTTAAAGAAACAAAACAAGGATTTCTAATAAAGTATTTTCCTATTTCTATGAGAATTGGCCGTGGAACGATAGCTGCTATTCCACAACTAGCAAAGAAAGTGAATAACGATGGTCAAAAATGGAGTAGGCCACAAGTTGAAGAAATTAAAAATCAAGTGGCTCTAGATGAACATGCAGATTTTGGTTCAGCTGTGAAACTCGAAATTACTTCAAAAGAATTAAAAGAGCTGTTCGCCGTAAACTTGAAAGAACAGGCCTATCTGAAAACGGTTATTTTTCCGAAAATAAATCTGAATATATCCGATATACATGTTTCAGAAATGGACAGCAAGAAGGCGGCGATATTATTGCAGGAACAATGTATGAGTCCTTTGGATGAAAACTGGATTGAACCATGGCTAAAAAAAAGAAGAGAGACCGATCAATTCATTATAGAGTACTCTGAAAAATTGGTTGACCATATGATTGAACAAACAAAGGTTTATCAAATTGAATTTGGGAAAAATATTTTTAATGATAGTCAACAGTTATTAAATGATTTTGAATAATGAAAGGAATGCAGATGCAAAAGAATAGTCAGAAATTTATTGAGATCCTTACTGGACTGGCTACTGAAGGAAACCAGTTTTCTTTAGACAGAGGAACTAAGGAAATATCGACTTTTTTATACCAGCATAAATTAACACCGTTCTTTTTAAGTTATCCTAATGTATTGGTTGAAACCGATTTTAATGAGGAAGAAAAAAATAAAGTATGTTTAAAGCAATATGAAAAAAAATTACTTGGAAAGAGTGAGAAGCACTTAAAGTTGCTAGTTGAGCTGGCTAGTATATTTAAACAAGCCGAAATCAGTTGGCTTCCTTTAAAGGGAACTTTACTATCAAAACGTCTATACAATCATTACCATATGAGAATAGTTGGAGACATTGATCTGTTGATCAGAAAAAAAGATATCTATACTGTGGCAGATAGTCTAGAAAAAAATGGATTTTTTATTAACAGAGAAGAAATGGAAGATAGTTTAATCAATCACTATCACTATACTGCTTTTAAACAGAATGTTCCGATTGAGATACATTGGAATATTGATTATGGGGACTTGGATTATCCTGATATCTTTTTTAAGGAAGCCCAAACAAATTATCTGCTAAACGAAGAGATAGAAATAGTAAGTGATGAAAATCAAATTATTTTGGCACTTGTCAATATTAGTAAAGACTGGTATACCAGAACTTGTTTATCTAAATATTTGGATTTGATTTTTTTATTAAAAATCGGGAAGTATGATTACACTAGTTTGGTGAATAAGATTGAGCATTTTAAACTTGAAAATAGAATTTATCCAATAAAAATAATTCTTCAGCAATTATTTTCTTACTGGGGGATGGCGGAGATCACCTGTAAGCCTTCACAGCTTACAAAAATAGTTACAAAGTGTTTTGTTAGATGTGAAGATGTGCTGCAATTAAAACCACCTATGATTTTAATACGGAAATTAGGGGAACGAATTATGTGGAATACCGCAAGTTATTATTATAGTTCAAGAGGAGGCCCTATAAAAAAATGTTTTTAGTGCTATTTTTATTTATATTTTTTAGATATATAAGAATTAACTATAATATTTTACGGACATTGAACAAATTAAAAACCCCAGCATTGGTCGAGGAATCTGATAATGGTCTCTTTACATTGAATATTTGTATTCCTTGTTTAAGAGAACAGAATATTATCGAAAAAACAATAACAGACTTATTATCTTGCTTTAAGACTGTGAATGTTAGAATCTATATAGTAACCACTTCAAAAGAAAATAGTGAAAAAAAAGAAAATTATCGTTATTTAGAAGAATTGGCTTGGAGTATATGTGAGGGGGAAAAGAGTTTTTCAATCTGTGAAAAATATAATCATTTATTTGATAGGGAAGAACTTATACAGATTTGTGAAAAGCATCAGTCTGAAGAATTTAAAGAAGTTTTGACGTCCATTCAAGCAACCTACTTAGATAAAAAAACAACCTACGAATCAGTATTAGAACTAATAAAAATAAACAATTGGAAAAATGTTATTTTACTGGAAGAAAAAAATGATACCGGCTGTATGGCTTCTCAGGTTAATTATTGCTGGAAGTCTATCAATAATGAAAGAATAGAGAAATCTCCAAATGACTACTTTATGGTTTATAATGCTGATTGTAAACCATCAGCTGATTTAGAAGCTTCACTTGTCAAAGAGATAAAAGAAAATGAATTTCCTGATGTGTTACAGCTGATAAGGGTTTATACTTTAAATTATTCACAATATTCTGGAATGATTGGCTACTACTTAAAAGGAAGTGCACTGTATCAGTCTAGGTGGAGTCTGGGCTATGAATATCCTATGTTGAAAAGAACTTCCGATAGTTGGAAAAAAAAATCTTTTATGTTTAAGTTAAGAAGTAGGTACATGATTGGGCATGGAATGACTTTCCGAATGGATTTTTATGGGAAAATGGGAAAATTAAATGAAAAAACTAATTTGGAGGACTTATATACAGGTTACTTGTTGAGTTGTCTGAACATTCCGATAATACCTGTTTTAGCCATTGATAATACGTTGAATCCAAGTACTATCTATTCATTATTTAATCAAAAAATGACATGGTTTTCAGGTATGTTTGATGTATTCAATTATAAGAACTATTACAAAAAAAATCACAAGAAAAATTATTATCGTTTACGTTCATATTACTTTACTATCTGTTTTCTGATCAGAGATACCTTGTCATGGCTATTTGGGCCATCGATCTTGATGATCTGTTTGTTACTTTCATTTACTAAACTCCCCTATTTTTTGCTATTGAGTACTTTAATAGCAACAAATGTCTGTTTTTGTCTATTGCTCCAGCATCAGCTAATGAAAAGAAACTTAATCGATGAAAAAAGATACAATTGGCTGTTCACAGCAATAGGGGTTATATTATATTCTTTTACAAGAAATTTGCCTGCGCTAACATTTATTTTGAATAAAATAAAAATAAAAAATTACAAGAAATATAAAACAGACAGATAATGATTTTATATAAAGGAAGTGAAATCACTAAATGGAATTTACTAAATCAATAAAAGAGTATTATGTTGCACAATCATTGATTGTTGGTGGTGTAAAAAAAATGAATAAATTAGGACCAATAGAAAAATTTCCTATTTATTTTTCACGAGCAAAAGGTTCTGTTGTTTGGGATATCGATGGGAATGAATATGTAGATTTTATTTCTGGAAAAGGTGCGATAATTTTAGGATATGCAAATGATGAAGTGAACAGGCAGGTTGTCAATCAGATAAATATGTCTAATTTTATGCCATTGAGTAATCCTATACAAAATGAACTGGCAAAAATAATCAATGAAAAAATTCCATGCGCTGAAAGGGTCAGATTTTTTAGAACAGGATCTTGTGCGGCCTCTGCGTTAATAAGATTAGCCAGAGCATATACTAAAAAAGAGATCATTCTAACATCAGGTTACCATGGATGGCACGATACTTTTACTGGGGGACGAAATGGAGTTCTAACAGAAAACAGCAACTATACATTGGATTTTCAATATAACGTTGATCGTTTAGAAAAATTTTTAGTTAAATATTCGGGTTCTGTAGCAGCCATATTTATTACACCAGAGCCCTGTTTCTTTGGCAAAGAATTTTATGAAGAATGTTTTTACCTATCGAGAAAGTATCACACCTTGTTCCTATTTGATGAAATAAAAACAGGTTTTAGAACGAGTCTAGAAGGATTTCAGAGTAAAATCGGGATAATTCCAGATGCAGCTACTTTTAGTAAGGCTATGGGAAATGGATATGCGATTTCTGCAGTAGCAGGTTTTGAGAAGTTGATGTTTGCGGAAGAAGAAACTCATTTATCAGGGACATTCGATACAGAAGCCTCTTCCATAAGTGCATCTATAAGGACAATTGAACTGCTTGAAAAATATAATGTTGCTTCATATATAGAAAATTTAGGACGGTACTTTGCTGAGGAATTAGACAAATTATTTCTTAAAAAAAAAATTCCCGGCAAAATGTTTTTACAGAGATGCTTCGGCTTTTCATATCATATTTGAGACTGAAGATTTAGGGAATGAATTTTATGGTGCATCGATAAATAAGGGAATATTGTTTTATTGTTTTAATAATGTTAACATTAATTATTCACACAAAAAAGATCAAATTGATAACGTTTTGAACAGTATTAACAAGATTGTTGACGGCTTGACATTTGACAAGGGGCTTTTGTCAGATTCTGCTTATAAGAAGTATCTGATTAAAAATAGGCTTGTATCTGATTATGAATAATGAGTTGATTAAAGAATATTTATCTGCAACCTATGATAGTATGCCAGAAAAAATTGAACGAATTCAATCAAAATTTGGAACGAATAATCTATATTTTCTAAAGAATGGCAAACAGAGAAGAGTCTTAAAATTCTATAGATCTAAGCATTCATTTGTAACAGATACAAGCTGCTTAAAGTTGATTTATGGTGATTCATTTATTTTAAATAGGTTTATAGATAATGAAACATCAACAACCAACATTTATTCGGTGATAATGGAATATGTATCTGGGGAAATTGTACAATTTAGTGAAGAGCAGCCCTCGGATAAAGAATTCAAACTGGCCAGAAAAATTGGTGAAGCATTATGTTGTTTCCATAAAAATTCCAGACAACTGGTCAATCAGCAGACAAATATATTCTCGCCTGTAAACTGGAAGGTGTATGTCAATGATAGAGTTAAGCAGTTTGAATCAAAAATGAAAGACCAGCAACTTGTTCTTGCAATAAATTATTTGAAAGAAAAAAATATTTTTAACCAGACCCAACAAGAAATTACCTCCCAAATTCTCCATAACGATCTTCTTCCAGATAATATCATCTACAATCATGAAAAAGATCAAGTTTACTTAATTGATTTCGAACGAGCGATTGTTGGGCACTATGAGTATGATTTTGCTAAGTTATTTTGGCGAACCTTTCATTTTGATACTTCAACAATAAATCATTTTTTATACGGATATGGAATAGGTAGAATTGATGAGACGTTTAAAAAAAATCAAATTTTCTATCTTGTTTTCCACATACTCGAAATGATTAGTTATCTAAAGAATCAAAAAGAAACGATAGAAAATAAGAAAACCTACGAATCAGGATACAGTATTTTAACGTTTCTTATTCAAGCTGATTTTAATATTTATCCATCATCTGATTATTTATTGGATGATGGACGGCATAGTATGTTTCACAAATAATATTTTCTGAACAATGATTCAGCAACGGCTATCAAAATACAAATGAGGATAGAAATAGATGAAAAAAGCATATGGTATTATCCAATATTTTTTGATCGTTACGTTTTTCTGCACAATATCAACAGTTATTGCAATTAAGATACCTGTTGATATTAGAGCGGTAGAAACTGTTACGCTAGTAAAAAAAAGTGAATCAAAAAGTTATTGTTTTACAGGAAGTGACAATGTAATTGCAAATCGAGTATATATTTATAAAGAACGAAATCAAACTGTTCAGGTAGGGAATGTGGTTGATCAAGAGGGAACGTACCTTTATATTGATTTTCTCGCTAAAGAACCCACAGAGTTACACTTACGTTTAAAAGAAAAATATATTCTGGAATATACGACGAAACAACTCTCACTTTTAGAAGTATTATTTTGCAGAGGAGGGAAGACTTTTGAATAGAAAAGAAAATTTTTTCAGTACCTATAAATTTATTGATATTTTTTTGAAGGGGTATAAGGGAAATCTGCTACTTTTTTTTATTAGCTGTTTCTTTGATTATTTTTTATATATCATTACACCGATTATTTTTGGTTTAATGCTGGATCAAATTGTCTACTATAAAAATATCAGTTTATTTTTGTCAATAAGTAGTCTTATTGTCGTGTTTTTATTTTTCTATATTTTTCTCTATGTACATATGTATAAACAACACGATATTTTAACTACTGGTTTCATTATGAATGTCAAAAAGAAGGCCTACGAGCATTTGTTGGAGAGCAAATCAATCTATTTTATTAATAAAAAAGCAGGTGAAATTGTTACAATTGTTAATCAGTATAGTAATGATTGTTTGGCATTTTTGATAAAAGACATTATTTTTAATCTCAATAATCTTTTTAATGTCGTTTTTTGTCTAGCCTATATTTATATAATGAATGTTCAACTCGGAATACTTATTTCACTGCTGGTACCTATATCGGTATTTTTTTCTACGTTACTAAATAAGAAAATAAATAGCTTATTTAATAACAATAGAGTATTTAAAGAAAGATATGATGGTAGAATTTTTGACTTGTTGGCTAATTTTACTGAAATAAAATTATTAAGTGGTGAGAAAAATGCTATAAAAATATTTAGCTCTGAAAATAACAAACTTCTAGATAACAAGTTAAAAGTAGATACTTCGATAAATAATTTGAAAATTCTTTATGAAGGGATCAACCTTATTATACAGTTGATCATTTACAGCCTTTTAGCGATGTTTTCTTATAGAAATCAATTGACAATAGGAATGATTTCAGTTATTCTCATCTATTTTTTTGATATAGGAAAATGTCTATCTGCTATTGTTCATTCTAATTTGGTTGCACAAGAAAGAATAAACAATATCCATGAGCTGAAGCTGTTTCTTCATTCAGAAAGTGAAAAAGAATATGCGGATTATGATGATATCCAAATAACTGCTGGGCAGATTGACTTTTGTAAAGTCAATTTCAGTTATAAAAAGAAAGCAGCTATTTTAGAGGATGTGTCACTCTCAATTTCTCCAGGGGAAAGAGTTGCAATCATTGGTGAAAGTGGTAGTGGAAAGTCTACGCTAGCATTATTACTTTTAAGATTTATGGAGATACAGTCAGGTGGAATATATATCGATAATCAGGATATAACAAAATTTTCTGTAAAAAGTTTGAGAAGAAATATTGGGATTGTGCAGCAGCAGATATTGGTGTTTCCAGGAACATTAAGAGAAAACATCACTATGGGCAAAAAGGGTATTAGTGATGAAAAAATTCTTGAAGCCTGTGATCGAGCAGGTCTAAGTGATTTCCTTCAAACACAGCCAGAAAAATTGAATACTTTGATAAGTGATACAGAGAATGTTTTTTCTGGAGGACAACTGCAAATGTTAGGAATTGCCAGAATTTGCCTTGAGGATCCAGCTATTCTTATTTTTGATGAGGCAACGAGGGGATTAGATAAAATATCTGAGGCAAAAGTTTTAGCTTCGTGGGAGAATTTGACTCAGAATAAAACAGCTATTATGATAACCCACAAATTGAGTAATACCAATTATTGTGACAAAGTGATCATGCTAAAGAATGGTAAAATCATTGAAGCAGGCACACCGAATGAAGTGTTTACACGATCAATCGAGCTAAAGAAACTATTTAATACAGGAGGGGGATATGATTAAAGCGAATGGGTCAATTAAAACTAGGATCAGTTTATTTAAGACATTTAATTATAAGGGACTGATAAAAAGAAAACTTTTGTTATTCAGTGGATTCCTGTGTTTATTGCTGTCTGCTTCTCAGTTTTTATTTCCACTGCTATATAGAAGTTTCATTAATGAAGTAATTCTAGGAAAGAGAATAACGATATTGCCGCAGTTACTGTTACTTTACGTGGTTGCTTATATTGTTAAAAGTGCGATTAATATGATTTATTTTAAAGTGAGTAACAAAAATGCATTTGCTCTAGTTAGAGGAGTGAAGGAGCTGTTATGGAAAAAAGAGATTTCTAAAAGTTTATCTGCATTAAGTAAGCTGGATGTCGAGGATAAGTTTATAAATATCGAAACAGATACAAGGTCAGTATATACTTTTTTATCTGAGCAAATTGAAGGATACATTGTTCAGTTCTTTACAGCGATCACAGCAATCCTGCTATTGTTTTGGGTTAATCTGAAACTTGGCTTTTTAGCGTTCATAGTTTCAATGGTTTCAATTGTAGTAGACGGAATGATTTCAAAAGCGCAAGGTAAGATGAATTTAGAGAATCGGGAAAATGATCGGACGATTTCAAATTGGATTAAAAATTCTGTTTATGGTTGGAAAGACATTAAGGCTTTTGGAATGCAGAATTTTCAGATGGAAAAGTTTAGTCAGTTAGCACAAAATTATGCATCATATCACCGGAAATGGACGAATCTTTGGGTGATTAGTAACAGAATTATTCCAAGAGTAAAAAATGAATTTATTGCAAAATTTAGTTTATATTTTTTTGGTGGCTTACTAATTATACAAAATGAAATGACAGTAGGATCTCTATTGGTTTTTATATCCTACTTCAATTTTTTTCTCCAATCTATTAATCAATTGACGGCTATAAACAACCACCTGAACAACGACAAGCCATACTACGCTAACATCTCTGAAGAGTTGATTAATGTTCAAACAATACCAGAAACTCTTCAAAATGAAAGGATACTGGGAAATATAGATTCTATAAAATTTGAGAATATTTATTTTTCATACAATCATAAACCTGTGTTGAATAACTGTTCATTTGTTATTAATAGAGGTGATAAAGTAGCGATTATTGGAAACAGTGGTTCAGGAAAATCAACATTGATGAAATTGCTTGCAGGAATTATATCCCCTGATCAAGGTAGAATTCTTTTATCAGGAAATGCTATCAAAGAGATTGAAGAAAGTGCTATATTGAAGAGAATTGGTTTTGTTTTTCAAGATGCAAATCTTTTTTCAGGAACGATCGAGGAAAATCTTTTTTTTGGTCTAAATAAAAAGAACAGCCTACAATATCAAATGAACATGGAGAAAAACAGTTTACTGGATTTTGTGCAGAAATTTTCGGCAGGTTACAAGCACGATATTGGTGATAAGGGGATGAAGCTTTCGGGTGGGCAGAAGCAGAGAATAATGATTGCACGACAAGTGCTTAGAGAAATAGAAGTTCTTGTTCTTGACGAGGCTACTAATTCTTTGGATATAAGTAATGAAAGAAATATTTTATCTGAGTTTGATTTTCTTTGGACACATATAAACATCCTTATTATTATCTCTCATCGCAGATCTACCATAGAGAAGTGTAACCGATTCTTAAAAGTAGTAGATGGAAAAGTTATAGAACTTGATAAAGAGGAGGCATTGTTAAGTGTTGAGTAGTGTAAAATCAAAAATGCTTGCGAAAAATCATGACTCAAATTGTTCCAGTATGGATGACTATTTAAAGACCCATATTTTACCGATTTATTCAGAATTTGACCAAGGACACAATGCAGAACACATCATGGAGGTTTTGGAAAGATCCTTGAGTATAGCCAAGTTGTTCAAGTTTGTAGATTTTCAAATAGTGAAAATAGTAGCGTATTTTCATGATATTGGGCTAAGTAAAGGGAGGAGAAGTCATCATTATTATTCTGCACAGTTACTAGCGCAAGATCCAATTATTTCTCGTAAATATTCTGAAAAAGAAGTCATGTTAATGATGGAGGCTATTGAGGACCACCGTGCTTCTAATTCTGAGAAACCACGTAATTTATATGGCACTATATTATCACAGGCCGATAATATTACGGATGCCTCGAAAATAATTAGACGAACATTAGGCTACGGGAAAGATGTATACAGTCATTATGATGAAGAAAGCCAGATCATGCGCGCCTATTTCTATCTAGTAAATAAGTATTCTGAAGGTGGATATTATGAAATGCAACTCGATATCAAAGAGGATCGGGAACGTCTTTCGAATTTGAGAAAAATCTTAGAAACTTATACTGGGTTTAGGGTATATTGCGTAAAATTAATGAAAGAGGAAACTGAGATCACAAGTTTAAGAGGATGATTAGGATTACTATATTTAATTGTCTAGATAAAATAAAAAATGGTAATGAAGGCTGAATGATTTATCAGAGGAAACTTTGATCAATCGTTCAGTTTTTTAGTGAATTATATCCTTCGATGAGTAGTATTTAGCAATAAAATATTCGAAATATTATTGTCAAAACTTTATTATTAAAATGAACTTTACTACTAAAATCGAGCCTGTATTTTGAAAAATATCTTATATAAAGACAATGGAGTATTCATATGATTAACTATACTCAAGGTTAGCATAAAATAATCAAAACAAGGAGATGACTGAGGGAAAAAATTAAATTTACTGCTGACATCTAAGAAAAAAATCTTTAAATATTTTAAATACTCTACAAGCAAATGGGAATACGTTTCAATATATTCTCTAATAGGGGGAATGACAGAATGATCAAAGTAAATATTATAAATCAGTTTAACAATAAAGCTTTTCAGTGCGGTGAAGCCAGCAAAAAAGTAACTCTAACTCCATTAGGTTCAGGGTTTCCTGTACCACCAGCAAACACTTTTGAAAAAAGCAATTATGACATTCACTATGCGGATGATTTAGATAATTTTGAATGTACAGGAAATATTGTTGATATTCACTGCAGTGATTCTGTTTCAGTAGTGAAAATAATAGCATTAGGTCTTTACGGAGATTATCACGAATCGATTATTATAGGAGAAAATGATAAAACGACTGAATATAAAGTGATTTTCCCGTTTATGCATCGAACTTCTTTGTCGGAAAAGAAAGCAAAATTATTTTATACTTCTGAATATGTTGTATCACAAAGCTCTCTTTCTGGTATTGTGAAACAAGGAATATCACTTTTTGAAATTGAAATTAACTTGCATCAGCAAACTAATGTTAGTTTCGTAAAGTTTCCAAGGCACTTAGGGATACATGTTTTTGCGATAACATTATTCTAAAATAATGAAAAGGAGGGATTGGATAAATGTTACAGGAACCTCAACTAAACTGTTTTGAAGTACTCATTGCAGAAAAACTTATAGAATTAAATATTGATTACAAAAATTTTTTTTGGCGAGCAGGATTAAACTACTACAAAAGCCAGAATAATGAAAAGAACATAGTCAATGTTCAACCGCATTACTACGATTATTATCTTAATAAGTATTTTGGCATTCAATTTATTGAAACCATTAATCCACCTATAGAGGAGGTAATAAGAGAGCAGGGAGAATATTTAATAAAACTAGACTATTTCTATTTGAATTATTGTCATATGTTTCAGAAAAACCATCATGTCCATGCATTGATTATTAAAGTGAAAAAAAATAAGATCTTCGTTCAAGATAACTATTTTAACTATCAAGATGAAGTTGAACCTGAACTACTTATTTCATGGTGGAATCAATCTCAAAAACACTTAAATTGCAAACTGATTGATCTGCAAAAAGCAAGATATACCTCAAAAACAATCAGTACAGTTGATGCCATAGCAGACAATTTGAAAATAATGACAGAAGCAGTACAATATGAGGATTATGAGAATTATCGATCTTATTGTGGGTTATCTGGATTGAAAGAGATGGCTACGGATATCGTATGTGCACTCAGAGAAAAACACTTCATTACCGTTGATTTCCTGCTAGAAGAGATAAATAAGATTTGTAGAAGTAGAAAACAGGCAGCAGATTTCTTTAAATTAAGAAAAAGAGCCAATTTGGAAAATAAATATTTAAATTCGTATAGTAAATGGTCAAATTTATTTTTAATGTTAATGAAGGCAGTGATAGCTAAAAAAACCAATTTGAACTATATTGATAAGCAATTTAAGGAGATAGTTAATCTGGAAAGTGAGATTATTGACATGTTACAAAAGGAATTTGATCTGTTAAATAGTCAGGCAAGGAATTAATTTCAATATATGAAAACAAATTGTTATTATTTAAAGAAAATCGTGTGACTTATGTTGGCGTCAATCCAAATTTGAGAAAACGATTCAAAGTAAATACAGAATATGATCTAGATTGAAGTAGAAACATAGATTAATAGAACTATCTAAAGGTCTATTTCATTTCTTTAATATAGCTTGTTATATAGTTATTATAGTCGTGATCTGGTTCACGTATTTGTGGGAACATCATTAAGTACGAGAACGTTGAACTATATTGAAATTTGTGAAAACCGTATCTATCAGAATATTAATCAACTCATTGATATTTTTGAAAAACTCATAAAGCTAGTCAATTCTCAAAACGTTAATTGTTGGAGTCGTTGCGAATTTATTCGCTTACGAATACAATATGGGGCAGAGATTTCTACGGAAATCGAGTACCATTCAACTGCAACATTTCAAGACACTTTCCAAATTTTGGAGAGTGTCTTTTTCTGATTTAATTGCGATTTTGGTTACAAACCCATTTGAATATAAGAACTCGATCACTGAAACTAAAGATTCGTTAAATCTGATTATATAAGAGTGACAAAAAGGCATGTCATACCCAAATCGAATAAATGTAAAAATTCTTACAAGCAGTTTCAAAAAAATATAATTACTGATATAATGTTTTTTGAACATAACTCAAGGGTATAGATTTGTCTAAATATATTATATGTTTTGTTGTAGTTGTCAGCCTAGGATTGTCATTTTACGCCTATAGTAGAATAAAAAAAGGAGAAAAAGATAAAAAAGAAAAATGGGCATTACTTATTGGTCAACTAATACCTTTGTTTGCTTTGCTATTACCAATTATTCTTCCACAAGAAGGGACTAAAGTATTTTTCCCTGAAATGGAGAAAAAGATAATAGAGACGGAACAATTACAAGAGGAAATAAAGGAAAAAGATAAATTGATATCAGAGGCTAGTATGGCACAAAAAAAAGCCAATGAAAAAATTGATAACTTAAATAGTAAAAATTATGCTGATTTGAAGAAGGTCAATCTTGTAGAAGATGGGTTAAAAGTCGAAGATCAGATCTCTATTGCTTTGGTAAATGATTCTGTCTATATAAACGATCAAGCCTTACAAAAAATATTATCTCAAGATATTAACTATGATGAAGATAATAGCACTATCTATATCGGTAGCCAAGGAAATAAAGTATCTAAAGAACAACTATCCGATGACTATTCTTTATTATACAGTGGACAATCATATAAGAGCTTTGGTAACAAAGACCATGAAATTCCCGATGATTATACTGTAGCTGGAAAAGAGTTGGCCGATGGTTTTATTTTAGAATCTTCAAGTTGGCAAGATTCATTTGTGCTTATTAGACTAGATAATAAATATTCATCAATAGAATTCGATGTAAGTAAATCTGATATTTCAGAGGGTAGTAATATCAGAGATGGTAAATTGACAATAGATTTAGATGGTAAAGAAAAATATAAGGAAACTATTAATGCTCAAATAGCTTCTCAACATTATCAATTTGATACGACGGGTACAAAAACTTTAAAGATTAATATATCTGATAGTCCTTCTGAATTTTCTTTCTATAATGTTATCTTTAATAAAGCATAGTTCTTAATACTAAATAAATGCTATATTATTTGTGAATATTTAGGTGTTCCTATAAATGAATTTTTTAATGAAACAAAGACGAAAGATTATTATCTGAAAGAAATCAACAAAATGTTAGTGGGTTTTGAAAGTAGGCAGCTGGAAAGTATTTTAGCTATGTTGAAATCAATCAACTAGTAAAAAATTGAAATATTGGTTTTCGTATAGAATATTGAATCATTTTATGTAGAAAATACCTTAAGACACTTTCCAAAATCGGAAAGTGTCTTTTTCATTTGTGACAATTTCAACACAATGTTTTTAAAAATATTCATAAGGAATTTTATTATTACACAAGTGTTATTGTTATGAATCTCCATGTTTGGTAAATTTTTATATAGAACCAAACTTTATGTAAAGGAGTAAAGACATGTTTTTAACTAGCGAATATTTAGAAAAGAAGCAAAAGTATACTACCTTAAAAACTGAGCTATCCACTGCGTTAACAGAGCATTCATCTTATTTAGAACAATTGGAAACAGCGATCACATCTGCTGAAGGTAAGTTTAGTGGTGTTTCTACCAGCAATGGAATTCCTAATCAAGATACACTAGATAAAATAAGTGAGTTGGTAGAGAAATTGCAGTCACTAAGTAAAAAAATAAAAAGTCGCAACGATAGTATTTCAGATGGAGTTACAACAGCGGGGAACAAAGCGCAGCATTATGGCGATCTTTATACCGCAGAGAAACAGCGTGAAGAGGATCATTACAAAGAAGTTGCTAGACAAGCATTAGAAAAAATCAATCGACAGCAAGAAGCTCTTAAGAACCATGAGATCATTCCAAGATAACTAGAGAGAAAGGAGAGAATAGTATGGGAAATGTTGATATAAAATCAGGTGGACTTTCAGAAGTTATCAGCAGCGCAGCAGAAGCAGAAAGTGCGATGAGTGCTTCTTTAAATGTGGCTAAAAAACTTGTATCCAGCAGCAATGGGTATGATCAGACATGGACAGGAGAATCCAAAAACAGTTACCTGATGTATTTAGGCATTGTTAGTCAATATCATGAAGATTTGGCGAAGTGTGTCAAAAGTTATAAAAAAGCAGTCACGGAATTACAAAAGGATATTGATTCGTTTGATTCGTCTGAAATGGGCGAGATACGAGGAATTTAGGAGGAGCATATGGCGATTTTTTCTGAAGAGGAATTGTTGGTATTGACGGATATGGTCGGACAGGTGGAATTATTCGGTGTACCGCAATTAACAGCACATCGAATGAATCAGATAACGACTATTCCAAAAGGGATCGAAAGGTTAGAAGAAAAAGGATTGCTGGCAGCGGGAAAGCTTACCAAAAAAGGCTTTTTAGTCGCTTCTTTGATCGAACGATATGTTCAATCGGAAATGTATATCTGTTTAGATAAAACCTATTACGTAGCGACTGGCGAGCAGGCAATCGTGTTAAAAAGGGAAGAAGCAGGCTATCAGTTGACGATCGAAGAACCGGAAACACTTTTGGGACAAATCCTTGTGGAGTACAGTATTTTGCGTAGAGAAGGTACAGAAGAGGAAAAAGAATTTCGCTCAAGACGGGCGCGTTTGACTTTAGAAGAGTTGCAGAAACAAGGAATAGAGGCAGCGATTGTACTTGGAAGTGTTCATAAACGAGAGCAAGAATTGATGAAAAGTGAGTATGCTCTATTGCTGTCGCAAGGCGTTTTATATCGATTAGACAGTGAAGGATTAAAGCGAATCAGTCAATTCTGGGTCAATAAATGGCTCGTCGATCAGCTGCAGATTTCGTATGAGGTGCCAGAAGATAAAAGGAAAGAGCGGGTGAGTTGGTTTGACAGATAAAATCACGGTCGATCCTGGTGAATTATCAGGGATCACAGGTCAGCTTCAAACAGTGATCGATGAACTAGAGTCATCCTATAATGCATTACAAAATATCACAGGAAGTGAGTATTATGTGGAAGGCTTAGCGCAAGGCCAGGTCGGGCTTTTTAGGATCGTGACTGTACGTATGGAGGAATTGATTTCTCATTATTCACGATTGCAGGAGTATGTGACTTATGCAGGAGAAACCTTTGTGGAGTTAGATCGATCCGTCAGTAGTGATATAAAATCAAAAGGAAAATAGATATGAGCTATTCAGTATAGGAAAAGAGGGTAGGTATGAAAGATGTAAAGTTTAAAACTGGAGAATGGAGTTCAATAGTCAATGGCGTAAGTGAGCTAAAGGACGTTGATATCATCACTTTGGTTCAAGAGCTTGGAACGATCACGAATGACGCTAAGGATGCCTGTGATCGATATGACGTAGATAATGCGATCGATATCGAATCCATGGACAATGTGTTGATGGATGATCTAGATGAGCGGATCGCCAAATTGGCACAAAAAACTTTTAAGATACAAGACACACTTCCAGCGGACATCGATCAGCCATTTTATGATTCAATGGACTCACTGATAGAAAAGCTAAGCAACATGAACATCATGGGCTATGAAACGATGGCAAGAGGATCCTTTTCTAATGGAGTAAATAGTGCGGGTGTAGCAATGCCCAAAATGAAAGTAACGTTAGAAGATCTTTTAGGAAGCAGTTCTCCACTTACTGATTATCTTCGTGTAGAATATGATAAAATGAAACAAGAAATCGGTGATGTCAGCTTCGAAGATTATCAGAAAATGGCATTTGCAGATACGTCGTTTGACTATTATTCAAGAAATGAAAAAGTGAAGGATCTGGCTGTTACTGTAGTGATCAATGGTGCAGTGCTTGTCATTGGAGGCATGCTGCCGTGGCAGTTGATGGTGGCTTTGGGTTTGACCTCTGGGGCGAAAAATGTCAGTGATGCTTGGCGTGGAAAAGATTTGTTTACCGGGAAAGAATTGTCTACAGGCGATCGAATCTTACGGGGCTTGTCTGGGATAGCAGATTTAGCATTGGCAGGGTATGGAACGTATAAAGGACTTAAACCTTTGAAAGGGACGAACAAGGTTGTTGTTTCGGAGAAAAGCAGTACTACTAATAAACTATTAAAGCCTGATTTATTAGACGAACTTTCAAAAAGTGGTGTAAAGTACAATCCGGATGATGTGGTTATGGTAACAAAGAATATTGAAAAAGATTTATTGTGGTTAGAATATGGAAATAGTAAAGCTGGATTAAACCATGTTGAAATTCGTCATGCAGCTGATTTTTCTAAACGAGGTATTAAGAATATTCCAGAGTTTATCTATGATATGCTAAAAAATAAACCTGTGAGCATTGTAGAATCTTCAAGGGGGATGAATGCTACTTACTTAGTGAATGGGAAAAAATATCTAATTGCCTATGGAAAGAATGGATTTATTGTTTCTGTATATCCAATTTAATTTTATTTAGAAAGAGAAGTGAATAGATTATGTTTGAAGTAACCGCTATAGATGAACGGATAATGGACAGAGATGTTTATTTAAGAAATGTTGTGACTGAAAAAAAGGAAGAATGTTTTGATAACTCAATAGGTTATAGTGATGATAACAATTTCTTGTTTATGGAAATTGGATCAAAGTACGAGTGTAAAATTTTATTAATCGGTGATCAGAAAAAAGAAGAAAATGATGAAACATATAAATTGTTTTTTGCAGAAGATAGATTAACAAAGATTGGTAATTACAAATTTTTAAAAGTTTATTTAGATAAAGAAGAATATTATATTTTGGCGGATGAACTATTTTTAAGTGATGAAGATGAATATATTTTGTTTGATTTCTTTCGAAAAGATCTATTAGAAGTTGATGGACATATTTCTCCAATGTTTGTTAATTAGCAAAAACATAGTCTCAAGTCTTTTAATAAAAGCATTAATTTGCTCTAAACAAAACGGCACTTTATTATCTGATAACAATCAGATAATAAAGCTTTGAAGATAATACTAAAGCTAACTAATTAAGCGAATAATAGCTATAGCGGTATCAGTTTTTCGTCACTGATACTGCATTTTCGTATATGAAATAAAAACAGTGATGCTTGGCGTGGAAAAGATTTGTTTACAGGGAAAGAACTGTCTACAGGCGATCGAATCTTACGTGGCTTGTCTGGGATAGCAGATTTAGCATTGGCAGGATATGGAACGTATAAAGGACTTAAACCTTTGAAAGGGACGAATAAGGTTGTCGTTTCGGAGAAAACTAGTGGGCTTACTAAAACACAAAAAGTTGAGAGTTTCCAAAATAGAATTAATGATATTAGAAATAGAATGCCTAATAATCCGTTGAAAAAAAGAGGTAATATGGCAGCTGCTGATGTAAATATAAAAGGATTGCCAGAAGAGTTTGTAGCTCATAGTAAAATTAATTCGAAACTTGATAAAGGTGCCGATGTTGGAAATTTTTCTACATTAAAACTTGAAGGAGAAAGAATTTTTAAAAATTATGAACCTTCTGCATCAAGTATAGATGGAACTAAATTTGATAGGTTTCATGATACAGAAGCTAAAATTCTAGAAGACATTGCCTCTAAAATTAAAGACTCAAATGCTTCTGGGTCAATTGATTTATATACAGAGCTACCAGCTTGTCAAAGTTGTTCTAATATAATTTTAGAATTTCGTAAGAAATTCCCTAACATTGAATTAAACGTATTTACTAAATAGAAGGGGCGAAAATTTATGGAATTGAAGTATGAAGAAATAAAAGAAGATTCTGCTGATATTTATGAAAGTTTGCATATGAATGCTAAATATTCTCTAAAAGATACTTTCTATGCATTTCTAAATGATTATGAATTAAATGAAAATTATGATATAACGGAAGAAACTTCGCTATATGTAGCATTTTGTACATTATTGATTGATAAAGAACAAAATTTTGATTTTTTAAGAAATAAATTAGCTGAACTAATTTCTAATAAAAATTTAGAGAAAGTTACTGATGATTTGAAATCAGATGAACTCGTTCAATTTTGTAGCGATGTTGACATCATAAAAAAAGCAATTAACATTGAAAACTAACTAGTTAAGAATGGCTAGAAAAAATGCAAAGCTATTTGTAAAATGGTTATTTTGAGAATATTTTAGATAACTTATTAGATTGTGATGTAAAACAGGAGGGGGTTGTGAAAGAATACTTTAATCATGAGGGCTGGTATGATGACTCACCGTGGTTGATAAAGGATAACTCTCTCATCATTAGTCAATTAAAATGTTTTGATATTAACAAAATCCATCAGACTTCAATGAAAGATGATTTGGAAGAGGTAGTTAAAACAATTATTTCATTTTTGGAAAATAATCGTTTGAGCAAAATCTATATTGAATATGAATAATCAAAAAGTAAAAGTCAATTTGTTATCTGATTGGTGTTAGGGAGTAAAGTCTTGAATTATAATGCTAAAACTAACTAATCAAGTTGCTAAGAGCTACAACGATATCATTTTTTTCATCACTGATACCTTTTCGTACGTGAAATAAAAGCTATTTTCGAATATCACCAGAAAATAACATCTACAGATACATCCTTTAACTATTATCCAAAAAATAAAAAACTAAAGAAACTGGCTGCTATCATGGTAGTTAATCGCAGGCTTCGACTTAACTGCTGCTATGAAAAAGTCACCACTAACATAAATTTTCTTGTTTAGCAAAATGAATTTCTAAAAAAAATGTTGACGCTTTCTTTAAAGTGAGATATAATCGAACCAACTTAATACAAGGCGTGTTACTACGTAATAGTAGGCATAACCGAATTGAATCAGCTCTTTTTTGGGTTGGTTCAGTTCGGTTTTTTTTGTTAAAAAATGGAGGCGAAAAAAATGGATGAAAAAAATGTAGCAAAAGAAATTTTGGAAAATGTTGGGGGAGCGAACAATGTTTCACATTTAGAACATTGCTCTACAAGATTGAGATTTACGTTAGTTGATGATAGTAAAGTGGACGCAGAAGCGATCAAAAAAATCTCTGGTGTGCTAGGAATTACGCAAACAGCTCAAACACAAGTCATTATTGGTGGTGCAGTGGTGGAAGTTTATCGCGAGGTCGAAAAACTCCTTTCAGGAATTCAAGTAGATACAGAAAAGGGGTCTAAGAAAAAACAAAAATGGCAAGATGTCATTTTAGACTTCGTTATTAGTATTTTTCAACCCTTGATTCCAGCGATCGCTGGCGGAGGTATTTTAAAATCACTATTGATGCTACTAAATCTAATTGGGGTGTTAGATAAAACAACATCGACTTATCAGATTTTGACATTTGTAGGAGATGCACCTTTATACTTCCTGCCTTTATTGGTAGCGATCACAACAGCGAACAAGCTGAAGGTAAATAGTTTAGTCGCTGTCTCAGCTGTAGGTGGTTTGTTGATCCCTGGATTGACTGCATTGATCACTGAAGGAACGACTTTGGCTGGTTTGCCAATTCAAAACATCAATTATGCGTATCAAGTTTTTCCTGCAATTCTTTGTGTGATCAGTTATTCGTTTTTGGAAAAATTTTTTACCAAGATCAGTCCTAAGGTGATTAGAAGTTTCTTTGTTCCGATGATGTCATTATTGATTGTCGTGCCATTGACATTATTGGTGCTCGGTCCTATTGGATTTACGTTCGGTCAAGGGTTTGCAAGTGTGATCATGACAGTTTTTGCTCGGTTTGGCTGGATCGCAGTAGCTTTGCTGGCAGCTTTCTTACCTTTCATGGTAGTAACAGGGATGCATAAAGCAATGATTCCATATGTTATCACTTCTTTAGGTGAGACAGGAAAAGAACTAATTTATAATGCGGCCTCATTAGCTCATAATATCGCAGAAGCTGGAGCATGTTTTGCGGTAACGATTCGTTCGAAAGATAAAGGTTTGAAAGCAACAGCTGTTTCTGCTGGTATTTCTGCTCTTTTTGGAATCACTGAACCGGCTTTGTATGGTGTGACTATTTTGCATAAAAGAGTATTATACGGTGTGATGTTTGGTAGTTTGATCGGTGGAGCGACATTAGGCCTTCTAAGTGTGGAAGCATATGTTGCCGTTGGGCCTGGGATTGCTAGTTTATCAATGTTCATTTCTGAAACTCTGCCTAACAATCTGATGTACGCAGTGATCGGTTTAGTCGTATCTTTCGTAGCTTCATTTGCCGCAGTTTTTGTTTTATGGAAGGAACCAGCTACAGCTGGAGCACAAGAAAATGAAACAAATGAAATAGACTTTAATGCGCCGGTTGAAGGGCAAATGATCCCTCTATCAGAAGTGAAGGATGACGTCTTTGCTAGTAAAATGTTAGGAGATGGTGTTGCGATCATACCTACGAAAGGTGAATTATATGCACCAGCTAATGGAACGATCAAAATGATTTATAACACGAAACATGCACTAGGTATGCAGACAGACGAGGGCATTGAGATATTATTTCATATTGGTATAGATACAGTGAACCTGGGCGGAAAGTATTTTGAAAGCTTTGTTTCAGAAGGTCAGAAGGTTACGCAAGGGGATATGTTGATCAAATTTAATCTTTTAAAAATCAAAGAGGCTGGATTTGATCCAACAACGATCATCGTGATTACAGAGCCTAAGAATGTCAAGTTCAATCTAGTTTCTGAGGAACAAGTGACTAAAGAAGAAAAAATATTCGTTATTGAAGGGAAAGAAGAAAATGCCATTGCGTAAAGATTTTTTATGGGGCGGTGCGATTGCCGCAAATCAAGTGGAAGGTGCTTGGAATGTAGATCAAAAGGGGATGTCTGTAGCAGATGTAGCAACGTTTAAACCTACTATTGACGTAAAAGACTATAAAGCACATAATACTGTAACGAGTGATATGATCCAACAAGCGCGAAAGGATTTAGAGGTTGAATGGTATCCTAAACGTAGAGGTATCGATTTTTATCATCGGTATAAAGAAGATATTCAGCTTTTTGCAGAGATGGGCTTCAAAGCATTGAGAATCTCTATTGCCTGGACTCGTTTATTCCCTACGGGGGAGGAAACAGAGCCTAATGTTGCTGGAATTGACTTTTATAAGAATGTTTTCAAGGAATTGAAGAAGTATGGAATTGAACCGATCGTTACATTATCTCATTACGAAATGCCCTTAGCTTTATCGGAAAAGTACAACGGTTGGGTAGATCGTAAGTTGATCGATTTTTTTGTTCATTATGCGGAAGTTTGTTTTAAAGCGTTTGGTGAATATGTGACTTACTGGTTGACCTTTAACGAGATCGATAGTGTGGGACGACATCCATTTACAACGGCTGGGATCGTTGAAGACAAGTGTATCGGATATTCTTTAGAAGAGGCAGTCTATCAAGCGCTTCATCACCAATATGTTGCAGCAGCTATTGCCACTAAATTATGTCACGAGTTGATTCCTGGAAGCCAAATGGGATGTATGCTGACGAAATTGACGACGTATCCTAATACGTGTAAACCAGAAGATGTCTTGCTTTCTTTAGAGAGTAACTTAAACAATTATGCTCATGCAGATATTCAAATTTTTGGTGAATATCCAACATTGTACAAGAAGCAACTGGAAAACAAAGGAATCATCATTACAAAAGCGGCGGAGGATGATAAACTATTAAGAGAACACACCGCAGATTACTTAGCTTTTAGTTACTATATGTCACGAACTGAATCATCTGATCCATCTTTGGAGCAAACATCAGGGAACACGATCATGGGAGTAAAAAATCCATATCTTCCTTCGACGGAATGGGGATGGCAGATCGATCCAGTCGGGCTGAAAATATCGCTTCTTGAGTTGCAGGATCGTTATAATGTACCGTTGATCATTGTTGAAAATGGAATGGGAGCTAAAGATGAAGTTACTTCTGATGGGAAAATACACGATAGCTACCGTATCAGCTACTTAAGACAACATATCAATGAGATTCTTGAAGCAGTGGAAGCTGGGGTGGATCTGTTTGGCTATACTAGCTGGGCACCGATCGATTTGATTAGTGTTTCAACCTCTCAAATGAGTAAGCGTTATGGGTATATCTATGTTGATCAGGATGACTTAGGAGAAGGAACGTTGGAAAGGATAAAGAAAGATTCGTTTTTCTGGTATAAAAAAGTAATTGAAAGCAATGGCAGTATCTTAGATTAGGAGAGTGTCGGATGATCATCAAAAAAATACTAAATCCCAATACGATCTTAGCGGTGGACAGTGAACAGCAGGAGTATGTTTTCTTTGGCAAAGGCATCGGCTATAGTCGGAAAAGCGGGCAAACGGTCGATGATGAGGATGTAAACCGAGTATTCATACCTGTCGATAACCAGCAAATCCAAGAATATTTACGCTTATTCGATTCAATTCCAGCTGTTTATTTTGATATTACGCAACAAATCATCAAGAGAGCAGAAGAACTCCTAGGTACAAAATTAAATACAAGTATTTTCTTCACTTTAAGCGACCACTTAAATTTTTCGATCGAAAGACATAAAAAAGGATTGAATATCCTCAATCGTGTATATTGGGAAATCAAAAACTACTATCCGACAGAATTTTCGATAGGAGAATATGCCCTAAAGCTACTAAAAAAAGAATTAGGTCAAATACTACCGCAAGAGGAAGCGGCGAATATCGCTTTTCATATCATCAATGCACAAACTGTAGATTCTTCAACAAGTAAAGGGATGGAGTACGCAAAGCTGGTCGGTGGAATATCAGATATTGTCAAGTATGAGTTGAAAATTGATTTTGATCGAGAAGATGTTCATTATCAACGTTTCATTACTCATTTGAAATTTTTTGTTGAACGTTATTTTGAAGGGAAAATGATCACAGAGGATGATTCCGGATTATTTGAGCAGATAGCACAGCTATATCCAAAAGCGTTGACAGTTGCTTTCAATGTCAAAGATTATGTAGAAATATTGAACACAGATAAGGTCACGAAAGAAGAGATAGCTTATTTAACTGTTCATATCAATCGATTGATGAGTAATAAAAAGATAGATGAAGTATAAAGAATAGTAGGTATAAAGGAGATTTTCATTGATTAAGACTTCTGAGCCTGCCGTTTATTCGTTCTAAAAGGGATTGGATCGTAACTCTTAGAGTTATGTTCCAATCCTTTTTTCCATTCATTTATTGTAGTTTTAGGATTATTTACCCATAACTACTTGATTCTTTTGCAAGATATGCTATTATGTGTTCAGACATATGTGTCTGAACATGGAAAATGAGGAGAGAAATTATGGATAAATACACGTTGGTTACAGGTGCATCTTCAGGAATAGGAAAGGCTTTTGCGGAGTATTATGCAAAAGAGAAAAAGAATTTGATTTTGATCGCTAGGTCAGAAGAAAAATTATCTGATTTGAAGCAACAATTAGAAAAACAGTTTAAGGTAAAGGTACATACATTTTCTTTCGATTTATCTGAACAAAAAAGTCCACAAGAAATTTATCGTTTGGTTCAAAAACCGGATGTATTTGTTGAGACACTGATAAACTGCGCAGGATATGGGTTAAGTGGTGCTGTAAACGAGTTGAGTTATGAGAATCAACATAATCAAATAAATTTGAATGTCCTTTCGTTATTTGATTTGACAAAACTCTTTCTAGAGCCTATGTTAAAAAGGAATACGGGAACCATCATCAATGTCGCATCGACTTCCGGGTATCATCCTATACCGAATATGGCAGTATATGCTGCAAGTAAAGCTTTTGTCTTATCGTTCACTGAAGCCTTGGCGATCGAATGCTCTAAAACAAATGTAAAGATTCTCGCCATAAGTCCTGGGGCGACAGACACTAACTTCTTTTCATCTGGCGGCGGCGTGTCATACGGCAACTTACGCACACCGGAACATGTGGTACAAGTAACGATCGATGCGTTGAACAAAGGGAAGATTTCAAAAATCGATGGGTTCAACAATTATTTTACAAGCACCTTTTTGCCAAGATTGCTGCCTAGAAAAAAAATGGTAAAAGTAGTGTATAATATAATGCAAAAACAAATGGAGTGATTTTTTTGTACTATATCGAAGAATTGCGGTATCTCATTAAAGCCGTTGATAGAGAAGGTGAGCTAAACTACGCCCGTAGATTAAAAGCGATAAATATCACGCCCAGTCAATATGAAATACTAAAAATATTATCTTTAAAAAATGGCCTATCTATCTCTGAAATTGGTGAATTACTCATTTGTGGATCAGAGAATCCAAGTAGATTGATCGATCGGTTGGTCTTAAAAAATTTAGTAGAAAAAAAGAATAGTAAACAAGATAGTAGGATAGTCAATATTTGTATCACCTCAGAAGGCATGGCAGTCGTAAAGGAAGCAGCAATGATCGAAGAAGAATTTAATGAAGATATAAAGTCTGGCTTTAATAATGAGGTTACTGTAGAACAATTGATAGAGGTGCTAAAAAAACAGGTGGAAGGGACCAAAACGCTTGGTAAAATTGAAAAAAGGAAAAATATAGAACAATAAAGATCTTCTTTTAGAACTAGTTCTAAAAAAATGTCAAAAAGTGATATAAAGTATCGTATAGATAAAACTAAAAAACGGTATCGATGATGAAAAGATCGATACCGTTTTTCGTGTGTCAAGCTGGGTTACATAATAAGGATAGATGATTTGAATGAATCATCAAACGCTAAAAGTTTTGAGCAGGCTTCAATTTTAGTCACTATATTGTAAAAATCTTGAATTTAGAGAAAGGTAAATCAAAAAAAGACAATAACACTTGACATTGCTTTTTCTTATGATATGATGATTTTGTAAATAACACTTGACAAAATAGGAGAGAAGAATATGTCAAAAAAAGTTTATATAATCATAGAGGTCATCAAAATCTTTGTATTAAGCTGGTTTGTCGGATTGGTTTATCAAGCATCTGTTGCTAGCGATCATTTTGGTTCTGAACTAAAGGTGATTGGGTATACATTTTTAATTATGTTGGGAACATTAGTTATTAGTTCGATCGTTCTTGATATTGTTATTTCGTTTTTTACACCAAAAGAGAAACACTTTTTCGGTGAATGGGAGAAAATGATCAATAAAAATATCCTACAGAATTTTGCGTATGCACTATCGATTTTCTTTGTAGCAGTTATGGCTGCCTTTGCGTTAGAGCTGGCTTTTACTCAAATCATCCTGCTGTTTCATATGGGCTTTTTTGTACTGATCGCTACGAACAATATCACAAAAGCATACTATTATGAGGGCTGATCTATGAAAAAAGAGAAAGTGATCATCAAGCTGAAGTATTATCGAACAGAAGTAGAAAAGCTGACACAACAAGAACTGGCAGATCGAGTCGGTGTTTCTAGACAATCGATCAATGCGATAGAAAAAGAAAAATTTTTACCGAGTATTGAATTATCATTGAAGTTGGCTCGTTATTTTGGCGTAGCAGTAGAAGAATTATTTTATTTGGGAACGGAGGAATAATGAAGTGAAAGCTATCTTGTGTACACGATATGATTCCTTTGACGGGCTAAGGATCGAGGAAGTCAAGAAACCATCTATTAAGGAAAATGAACTGCTCATTCGAATAATGGCGAGTACCGTCGCAAGTGGTGATAGTGTTGTTCGAAGAGCATCCAATCCTTTTGTAAAGTTGGTGTTTGGTCTAAGCAAGCCTCGAAACCCTATACTAGGAACGGATTTAGCTGGCATTGTGGAAGCAGTCGGGGGAAAAGTTACGACATTCAAAGTTGGTGATCGAGTAGTTGCATCAACAGGTATGAAATTTGGCGGACACGCTGAATATATCGCTTTGGATCAAACAGTAGCTATTGCTAAAATACCAGAAGAGCAAGCATTTAAGGATGTGGTCACTCTCCCTTTTGGCGGGAATGCTGGACTTCATTATTTAAATAAAATGCAAAAAGGGAGTGGAAAAAAGCTGCTGCTCTATGGTGCATCTGGCGCAGTGGGCTCGTCCACTGTTCAATTAGCTAAAATTTACGGCTTTCATGTTACAGCAGTATGTGGTACCGGAAATATGGATTTAGTACGTTCTTTAGGTGCGGATATAGTGAGGGACTATACAGCTGTAAATTGGAAAGAAGAATTAGGTTGTTTTGATCATATCTTTGATGCAGTTGGTAAGACAAAAAAGAAACAGTGGCTGAATCATCTGAATACCAATGGTTCTTTTTATACAATTGCGAAAGGGTTTGTGAAAGAAAGCCCAGAAAATCTAAGATTACTGCTGTCATTGGCTCAAGAAAATGAATTAAAGCCAGTCATTGACAAGATTTATCCTATGGATCAAATCGTTGATGCCTATAAGCTTGTCGAATCAGGTCGTAAAAGAGGGAATGTCGTGCTAGATTTTCAATAATGGAAGGTAAAACCGAGGTCATTTATACCTGTGATATAAATGATACAACAAATTTTCTCTATACTGATAAAAAAGTTTCAGTATAGGAGGAATTGATATGTTGAAGAAAAAAAGCGTTCGAATCATTTTGCTGATTATTGTACTAGCAATCATTGGTGGAGGAGGATTTCTAGGCTACTATCGGCTGAGTAGAATTCAAGGAACAAAGCAAGAAGAGATCATAAATAAAGAGTTAAAAAATACTACAGCTGCGACAAAGGTCATTGTGTATACTCAAGATCGTGCCTTCAAAAATGACATAATGAACGAAGTAAAAAAAGAAGTAGCATCCCAAAAGATCTATATGGAAATACAACCGATAGAAGAAATGGACTCAGATTTTAGTAAGTGGGACAAAGTAGTGATTTTTGGGACGGTTCAATCAAGCGAGCCGCCTGGAAATTCCCGCGCTGTGATCGAGGAACATCTTGGCGATAAAAAAATGGGTATATTTTTAACTGCAGATTCAGGTGTGTGGTCTCATCAGCCTGAGAATGTTGATGTATTTGCAAGTGCTTCTAAAAACGAAAATAGTAAAGTGTTTAAAGAGAAGATCCTCGCGTTTATTGACAATAAATAAGCAAATGTTAGACAAATCTGTCCGTCAGTTTTGTCTAACATTTTTTTATTGTGCTAGTATAAATGGGCTTTTCTTTCTAATCAAGAATCCTTCACGATGCAGTTCTTTAAGACAAACTGAAATACGTGACTGAGAAGTCCGACAAAATTTAGCTAGAATCTCTTGTGTGAAAACAGCCGGTATTTCGAGTTGCTCCAAGTCGTTCAATTCTCCAACAAAATCGGCAAGATAGCTCAATAATGTTTGAACTCTGTCTTTTGGCGACAAAGAAAGCAAATCGAAAAAACGATAATGCCTTTGAAAAATATCAGCAAAATTTGTCAGAAGAAGCTCGTAGTAGGCAGGATGTGCATTAAGCGTCGCAAGTAAATAGTCTTTTTTGATTTTGATCACCGTTGCTTTTGCGCTGAGAACGCTGATCGCATGCCCTTTCGTTTGATAGCTTGAAAAGGTGTCTAAACCAAAAAAGTCATTGCTAAAAATAAACGAAGAAATAAAACTGTTTGCTTCAGTTATGACTTCTACTGAAAGAATGCCGTCTACCAAAAAAAATAAATGGTCGGATTTGTCAAATTCTGTTACGATCGAATGCCCTTTTTCAAGCGTTCGTTCTGTAATGCTGTGCATCGAATCTGTTGTCTTTAAATAATCGATCAGCTGTTGGTTGTTTTTAAATAATTCCATAGTATGCTCTTTTCTTTTTTCTGACTTTATTATAACTGTTTTTTTAGTGTAGTTGTATATAAAAAAGAGACAGGAACAAAAGGGTTTCTTCTGTTCCTGCCGTTTATTCGTTATAAAGAGCGATGTCTTACGTTCGAAAAATGAGTTTACTTAAGTTTCAGGTGTATCTTGTTTAGTAAATGAAGCTAAGATTTGTCTTACTTCATCGGTTGATTTTGTATTCATCAATTGAACTCGTAAGTCGCTTGCGCCTGGAAAGCCTTTGACATAGATTTTAAAGAAACGGTGCAATCCAACGATCGAGCGTGGTGCTAGCTCGGCGTAGTGATCTTGTAGATCAAGCTGCAGCTGCAATAAGCCCAGCAGTTCTTGCGTAGAATGTTTCTTTGGTTCTTTTTCAAAAGCGTAAGGATTTTTGAAAATTCCGCGGCCAATCATAATACCATCTACACCATATTGTTCAGCAAGTTCCAATCCTTTTTGACGATCGGGGATATCCCCGTTGATCGTGATCAATGTTTGCGGCGCGATACGATCGCGAATTGCCATGATTTGCGGGATGATTTCCCAATGAGCATCGACTTTACTCATTTCTTCCCGTGTCCGTAAATGGATGGAGAGGTTTGCGATATCTTGTTTCAGTAAATGAGTGATCCAAGCCTCCATCTCGTCGATTTTTTTATAGCCGATGCGTGTTTTGACACTCACAGGTAAATTGCCGGCTTTAGCTGCTTCGATCAATTCCGCGGCTACTTCCGGGCGCAAAATCAACCCACTGCCTTTGCCGCGTCCAGCGACATTTGGTACAGGACAGCCCATATTGATGTCGACACCTTTAAAGCCCATCTCAGCTAAACCAATACTCATTTCGCGAAAGAATGCTGGATTATCGCCCCAAATATGTGCAACCATCGGCTGTTCATCTTCTGTGAAAACTAAGCGTCCTTGCACACTTTCTTTGCCGTCAGGATGACAGTAGCTGTCTGAATTGGTGAATTCAGTAAAAAAGACGTCAGGTGCGCCGGCTTTTTGAACGACATGACGAAAAACGACATCCGTCACATCTTCCATGGGTGCTAAAATAAAAAAAGGTTTCGGTAATTCCGACCAAAAATTTGTTGTCATCTATATTCTCCGCTCTATTGCTTCATTATGATTTAGAAAAACAGTTTTATTATACAAGGAATCAAAGAAAGAAGCAAAAAACAGAAATCATTTTCTGTGTAGATTATTTCTTTAAGCAGCATGATTTTAGTACGAATCAGCTATCTTATAGTAGTCTTTCTTGACAATAAAAGAACATTAATTTATATTTAACATAGACAACCATCTATGTAAGGGAGTGACTGAAAATGAACTATGACAAAACGTCATCTGCACTCAAAGCCATGGCTGATCCGAAACGATTGAAAATCATCGATCTTCTTTCAAATGGTACGATGTGTGCATGTGATGTATTGGAGCATTTTGATTTCACGCAGCCGACGCTCTCCCATCATATGAAAGTATTAGAGAAAGCTGGAATTGTTTCTGTTAGTAAGCAAAGCCAGTGGCATCACTACACATTAAAAGAAGAATTTGTCAAAGAGTTTATGTTTTCTATGACACAATTACTTTCTACTAACGATCAGCAGTGAAAAATCAGATAGATCAAGAAGTATATGACAGAAGGAGATTTTTACTAAATGAGTTACGCATTAGAGATAAAAGACTTGAAAAAAGTGTATGCAACAGGAGTTGAAGCACTGCGTGGGATTGACCTAGCGGTAGAAGAAGGAGATTTTTATGCGTTATTAGGGCCAAATGGTGCTGGAAAATCAACAACGATCGGTATCATCACTTCCTTAGTGAACAAAACATCAGGAAAAGTGAAAGTGTTTGATTATGATCTTGATACGGATTTAGTTCGTGCAAAGCAGCAAATTGGTTTAGTGCCACAAGAATTCAACTTTAACCCGTTTGAAACAGTACAGCAAATCGTGGTCAATCAAGCGGGCTACTACGGAGTATCGCGTAAAGAAGCGTTGGAACGCAGTGAAAAATACCTAAAGCAGTCTGACTTATGGGAGAAACGGAATGTTCGTGCGCGGATGTTATCTGGCGGAATGAAGCGTCGATTGATGATTGCTCGTGCGCTGATGCATGAGCCGCGTTTATTGATTTTAGATGAGCCAACGGCCGGAGTGGATATTGAACTGCGCCGTGAAATGTGGGATTTTTTAAGAGAGTTGAATGAGAGCGGCACAACGATCATTTTGACTACGCATTATTTGGAAGAAGCCGAAATGCTTTGTCGAAATATTGGTATCATTCAGTCCGGAGAATTGATCGAAAACACAAGTATGAAAGCTCTATTGGCTAAATTACAGTTTGAAACATTTATCTTTGACTTAGCTCCGTCTGATAAGAAACCGGAAATTGTCGGCTATAAGAGCGCTCTTGTGGACGAACAGACGCTTGAGGTGGAAGTTGAACGTGATCAAGGGATCAATGAAGTATTCAAACAATTGAGTGATCAAGGAATCAAAGTTCTTTCAATGCGAAACAAATCGAATCGATTAGAAGAACTATTTTTAAAAATCACCGAAGAAGAACATCATGTGGAGGAAAAAAATGTCTAATCTTTATTTTACAGCTTTAAAAAGCTTAGCAGTGAAAGAAACGAATCGCTATATGCGGATCTGGGTTCAAACATTAGTACCACCTGTCATTACGACATCTTTGTATTTTATTATTTTCGGGAAAATGATCGGGGGACGAATCGGTGATATGGGCGGTTTTTCTTATATGGAATTTATCGTACCAGGATTGATCATGATGTCAGCGATCACGAGCTCTTATTCAAATGTATCTTCATCTTTCTTTTCGCAAAAATTCCAGAAAAATATTGAAGAATTATTAGTAGCGCCAGTACCGACGCATGTGATCATCTGGGGGTTTGTTTTTGGCGGACTAGGTAGAAGTATTCTTGTAGGAACACTGGTTACGATGATTTCGTTATTTTTTGTTCCGCTGCATGTGTATTCATGGTTTATGGTGATCGTGACACTTCTGATGACCGCAACTTTATTTTCTTTGGCAGGTTTATTAAATGGGATTTTCGCACAATCATTTGATGATGTTTCGATCGTGCCGACATTTGTTTTACAGCCATTGACGTATCTTGGCGGAGTTTTTTACGCAATTTCAATGCTGCCGCCATTTTGGCAAGCCGTATCAAAAATCAATCCGATCGTTTACATGATTTCAGGCTTTCGTTTCGGTTTCTTGGGAACAGAAGATGTACCAGTTGCCGTATCGTTGGCGATTTTGATTCTCTTTATCGTGGTGCTGTATTCGGTTTGTTGGTACTTGATCGATAAAGGTCGGGGATTGAGAAGTTAAAACAGTTCTTTTAGCTAAAAATGTTAAAGAGGCTGGTACAGAAGTCACTTTGGTGTGAGTAAATGGAGTGGAAAATAAGCAATGCGAAAAGCGTATGATTCGTTTTCATGAAGTTGCTGAATAAGCTGACTTTTGGGCACCGTTTCTTAAAAAGTAGAGTCCGAGGCAAAACTGTTTTTTTAGTTTTGTTTCGGACTCTTTTTGTCTTCATCTTTAAATGTGGTTGATTGATTATCCTGCGCACAAGAAAAGCTTAGTATAAAAAAGGTATTCATAATAGATAAAGAGATAGAAGTGTTTTTAAGAAATGAAAATCATCAAATCATGTATATAGCAGATGATGTACCAAAGTAAGTGGAACATTTACTATTTCGAAGTATGTTAAAACAAATTTTATTTTACTGGGAAGTATAGTCAAAATTGGGAATATCTCGTTAAATAATTTGATGAAAATATTTTTAAATAATTGTTTAAAATAGCAATAGAGTCGTTTAGATATCAAAGCTATATTAAATATTTTTATAAAGAAAAGAGGAATACCCTTGGAAGAAACAGCTATTATCGACTTGCTTCAGCAAGTTCCAACACATACATTGCCGATGGACCAAGTGATCAGCAGTGTTTGCGGAAAATCGGAAATTGAAATTACAAATAAGGAGCGTATTATTTTCTCATCCCGCTTAAAATACATGGACTCCGTTCAAAAAAAATATGAATCAGATTTAGGAAAAACAACAACGATCATCCAATTAAAAAAGAAATAGACAAGTGAAAAATATGGATAGATGAATGGAAATTCAGTGCTGGTTTTGTTTCCGCATCATAGAAAGCGCTTCATTAGATTGCAGATGCTTTCAGAACAAAAGCGGCGATTCCAATCAATAAAATACCCATAAAGGCTGGCATTGCATGACTGAATACAGCATACAACTGTCCGCCTAGCAATGGTCCAATCACGCGAGCTAGTGCCTGCATACTTTGCGCGCTGCCTTGGATTTGACCTTGCGCGCTTGCACTGACCGATTTTGACAACATCCCATTGAAAGAAGGACCAAAAACAGAATCACCTAAACCAAAGAAAATCATCCCTAAAATGAAGCACCAAGAGTACGCAGTAAACGCTGATAAGAGAATAAAAAAGTACCCAATGAGCTCACTGATCATTCCTACTAGAGCAATAGATTTATCCAGCATGATTTTCAATAGACGAGGCATAATGAATGCCTGAGAAAAGATATCAAGTATGCCGATGATCGAAAAAGTTAGTCCGATAAGAATGGGCTGCCAAGTGAATGTATCGATTGAAAATTGAGAAAAAATAGCTTGTAGTGAACCGTTTGGCAGCCAAACAAGAAAGCCTGTGAGCAATAACCATTTAACTGGCAGAAGAGAGAATGCACTGGACAATTGACCAAATGGGTGAAGCTGTTTTACCTTCAATTTAGGTGTACGTTTTGCTTGTACGAGACTTTCCGGCATGAAAAAATACCCGTAAGCTGCGTTTAATAAGGTAATAACAGCTCCAGCATATATCGGAACTTGATGGCCGAATGTAGCCAGAGAACCGCCGATGATCGGACCTAATGTAGTTCCGACGCCGACGAGCGCACTGATCCAGCCAAAGTATTTTGTTCGTTCCTTTTCAGAGGTGATATCTGCAAAATAAGCAAAAATCGCAGAGATTTCTCCGCCAGTCACGCCTTCGATGATTCGGCCTAGGAAAAGGACCCAAAGAGCACCGCCTATGCCAAAAATAATGTAACCCAATGCTGAACCTAACAAACTGAGGATCAGTACAGGTCGACGCCCGTAGCGATCGCTTAAAGAGCCTAAAATAGGTGCAGCTATAAAAACGGCTAAAGCATAAACCGACATTAGTGAGGTGACGATCGTTGCCTGTTTGCTAGGATCTTTTGTATAATCAGAAACTAAAAATGGCAATACTGGACTAACGATAGTCAAACCCAATCCAGTCAAAAAGACCGTAGTAAAGCCAAAAATCAACGCATGTTTATTGATAGAATGATTCATTAAATTTCTCCTTTAGTAATATTGTTTCTTGGGAAATAATATTACTTTAACCTTATTTTGTTTCCTTGTCAACAAAAAACGAAAATAAAAAATACCACTTATTTAGTGATATTTTTTAGATGATGTCTATATCGACCGATGAATCTGAAAATCGTATCAAATTCTTCTTTCGTCATATGTGCGAAAACATCCTGATCACGTATCAAAAATGCTTCATGCAATTGCTGATGAATCGTATTGATCTCTTGCCCCTTTTTTGTTAGTTCAAAATAGATTTCCTTTTTATTATCTTCGTTTTGATAGCGTTGAATGATATTTTTAGCGAGCAATTTTTTGGTCAATTTACTGATAGCACCACGAGTCATGTAGCTCGCCGCCGCAAGTTTTGTGACATTCGCTTCAGGAATAAGAGCAATATGTTCGATCAATTCGATTTCATTTAAGGTATAGCCAGCTAAAGCAGACTCTAATTCTGGCTTATTGAGCCAGATGATTTCATTACAGAGATCCATCAGTTCACTCATCAATTGTTGTCTATTATCCATGCGAACTCCTTTATACTTTTTCTTTAGTATAGGAGCTTTTTGTTTCTTTTGCAACAAAAATCAGGAGGTTAGTATATTGACTCGATCGTTACAGCTGTACCGTAAGCTGTAACAATGATCAATAAAATATCGGAGTTGATAAATTGTTCATAATTGACCTTCAAAGAAAGAATTGCATTGGCATCCAATGAGGAGCTTTTATTTTTTAATTCTGTTAGCGCAGTCTTACGAGCTTCAGCATATTCATTTGAATATGCTGAAGATTTTCCACCGAACAGACCTCTAATGCCGCTTAATGCATCTTTTACAATATTTACTGAGATAACCTGTTCGCTAAATACTGTTCCTTTTACATCAAGGATAGTTGTATTAGTAATTGTTTCGGTCGTGACGATTTTCATGATGATTCCTCCATTCCATAAAATACCATTGTTTATTTTTGACAATGAGCTGACTAAGTATACTAGTTGTTTTTTTGATAGAAAAGAACCCCTTGTTTTGGTAAAGCACAAGGGCCGGTGTATTGTTTTTTGCAACGTATAAACTTAAATACTTTTGTTGATGTTTAGCTATTTTTTGACAATGTGATAGTAGCAGGTGACCAACTTTTTGATTTCTATAACGGGGCAAAATAGAAATAAAATCGATATATAATTCTCCTTTTTTAGGTTTATAGGAGAGAAGTGTAAGCAGTAAAGAAATTTTTAATCGGTCTAGTAAAGTAAATTTCCCCTTCATCAAGTGTTTTAAATAGTAATAGGTATCTTCTTGTTCTGTTAAAAAGAGACAGCCGCATATTTCCTGATTTGATTCAGCGATCAGCAACTTATTTTCTTTTGTTGTGCAAAGAAAATAACTTAAGAGAGCAGTAATTTTTTTTGCTTGTTCTTTGGAGAACAATGTTGCAGTAAATTTTGTTTCAAATCCTTGGTAGATCAGTTCAGTGACTTTTTCAATCAGTCGTTCTAAAGGATAGTCTTTCGCTTTCTTTATCACGATGTTCATAATTTCACCTCAAGAGTATAAACAGTCACATCATTATAAGCTAAGGCACATAGGACATTCTCGTAAATCAGCAATTCAGAGGGGGTAGCTGTGATGTTTAAAAGTGGATCAGCTAAAAAGCGATCGATTTCTCTTTCAAGCGTTGATTCATCATGGACAATAAAACTTTTACATCCGTACGTACCCTTAGAAAATAAGTAATCATGTTCTGCTTTTGTCCCTTCGAAACTAGGAATCATGGATTGGCCGGAAGAAATATAAGACACATTATCCAATGAAGTGAAGCCTGCCTTAGTTGCTTTAAGTAAGTCGATTTCATTTCCAGTCAGGATTTCAACGGGCGCTTTCTTAAAGTAACGTGTTGTTTTTTTCAGAAAGATAAGCTCATCTAACTTATAAGTAATCTGGGCTTGAATAATATCTTGTACGGTTTTTTTGATAGCAGTTAGCTCATCGATTTGTTGTTGTAGCTGTAACTCAGCATTCTTGAGAGAATCCAAAATAGATGAACCGGCGAAAACTTGTTTTATTGAAGATAGTGAATAACCAATATTTCTAAGTACGATAATTTGATACAATTTGTAAATATCGGCTTCGTCAAAAAGATAATAGCCATTTTCTTGATTTCGTTCAGGTGTCAGTAACTGCTTATCAATATAATGTCTGATTTTATATTTCGAGATAGTAAATAGTTCGGCAAGTTCTCCAGTTGTTAATTTCTTCATAGCTAGCCTCCTCCTCGGTTGTTTCCATTATATATCGTGTGGTAACAACGCGGTCAAGGAAAGAGATAAAAATCTTTTAGTAAAAAAAACCGTACATTTATTTTCTTTTATGTGTATAATTAATGCAAGTCTTCTTTATTGAATCAGGGTAAAATCATATTAATTTGTTTTTGGAGGATATGTACGTGTTTTATACACATATTGAAAATGTATTTGGTTGGACATCACTTCTTTTTTATATTGAAAAAATAATTTTATTGTTGCTCATTTACTTGATACCAGTGAAGCTATTTATGAAAGATAGAATGACATCAAGGCTCTTATTTTTTATAAGTGGAGCCGTTGGGATCCTTTTTTTTCTTTTTTCTTTATTCACAAAACAGTATTATAACAGCCAAATTGTGATCGGATATGCTGTTTTTTTATGCTTATTTCTATTTTTTTCTATTTATAATTTTAGTGTTCTAGAAAGAGATATGGGCGTTCAGTTTTTTTTAATCGTTCTGACATTATTTTTGCACATTTGGCTATACGTGATACAGTTTCTGTTCCTTGTTGTGATTGCACATTTTGGTTCAAAGTTTGTAGCTGTTTTAGATATCGGACTGCTAAGTTCCCTGCTATTTTCTACTGCCCTAAGCAAAATAAAAGTCGATCTGGAACTGCAGCCTCTAATCAAAAAAGTGCTACTGCTGTTGGCTCTTTATTTTTTAGTATTTACTGCTACTATAGGAATCTTTATCATGATTTCCGGTTTAATTGATGGTCAACTGCGAATTGTTCTATATGACCATTTCCCGATGAAAGCTTTAATGGTAAAAATAATGCCGGAAGCAGTCTTTATATACGAGGATGTTTTTGGATTCGCTTATTTAGCGATTGTTTATCTCGTTATTATTTTATTGCCATTGTTATTTCTCCTTAGATTATTGATCAATGAAGAAAAATCAAAAAAGAAGCTTTTAGAACAAGAGATTATTAGAAAAGATCTATATTTTTATATTGATTATGTTGAAACATTCAATATGGACTTACGGAAAATCCAGCATGATTATTCGAATATTTTGCTCGGGTTTGGTGGTTTTATTTACAATGAACCAATGAAAATTGAAGCACTAAAATCCTATTATCAAAAAGTGATGAGCGAATTTGAAAACGTAACACCAAGTCTTATTCAAGTTTCTAATCTGAAAAATATTAAAAATGTTGAGATTGCTGGACTTTTGATCAGTAAGTTGATGCGGGCGCATGAAAGAAAAATAAAAATCAGTATTGAAATCAAAGAAACGATTGTAGTTGATCAGGTGAATACGCTTGATTTAGCAAGAATCTTCGGCATCATGATCGATAATGCGCTAGAAGGTGCGTTTGAATGTGAGGAGCCATACGTTCAGATCGCGTTGATCAATATGACACAGGGAACAGTTGTTTTTCATGTGACTAACAACACCATCGGGGAAGATCTTGTTCTCAAAATGAAGGAACGAAGCTTTTCTTCTAAAGGAGAAGGGCGCGGCTTGGGATTAGAGATCGTTCGGGAAATCGTTGAAAAAGATGCAGGATTATCTTTTGATTTTTCACAAGAGGGATCGTGTGTTTCTCAAGTATTGACAGTTATTCAGGATAGGAGAGATTGAAATGGTACGAGTCTATATTTGTGATGATCATGAGGGACAATTGAAACAAATCACACGTTACGTTGATTATTTTTGTTCATTTTCTAAATGGAATATGCATATTAGTGCAACGAGTACTTCTCCTGAGAAGCTATTTCAAGAAATCCAGATAGATGATGAAATCAATATCTATTTACTCGATTTAAATTTTGCGAAAGTTAGTGAGATGAATGGCTTGGATCTAGGGTTAAAAATCAGGCAAATTGATCCGTTAGGTTTTCTAATTTACATTACATCACATATAGAAATGTCTTTTTTGACGTTTCAATATAAAGTCAATGCGTTCGATTTTATTATCAAAAGTGGTGTCGATCAACTTCAAACTAAAATAAATGATAGCTTGAAAGCAGTAGAGCAGCGTTTAGCGACAATCAATGCAATAAAGATCAAGGAGACATTAGAAGTTGATTTAGGATACGGTATGGGCACCTTTTTTCTTGAAGAGATCATTGCGTTTGAAGCGGCTGGACATAAAATTTATTTGTATACTGAAAAACAGATGAAAATGCTGAAAAAAACAACTTTGGCAGAGCTTGAAATGAAGCTTCCCAAAACCTTTATTCGTTGTCATAGAGGATATATTATCAATTCGGATAAAATCTCAGTGACAGCTAAGGATGGTTCATTTGTCCAAATGGTCAATCAAATGGAGTTTCCCGTTTCTTCCCGTAAAAGAAAATTAGTACGTTCTTTTCTCTAAAAAAGTAAGCTGAAAAATGAAGCTGAGATGATATTGACTTAGCTTTGAGTGAGCGGCTGCTTTTTTTCTTCATTTGTTTTGAGACGTTCAATAAACGTAAGCGTCATATTTTCCTCTTTTGTGAAGCATTCACGTTTATACGCAGATTGTTTGTGTCAAAAAAGCATTTTGTTCATTTCTACTAAGTTAAACTGAATAAAAAGCTGGACTCATCGCTCGTATCTTGTGTATCGAAAAAGTAATGCAGTAGGATCGATGTGTCAGTTTTTAACTAAAGTAAGGAGGGATAAGAACAAATGGGGAAGAAACAAGTAAAAATGACTGTAAAGAGAGTCGTTTGGGGAGTGTTGTTGTGTATAGTCAGTGTGTTTTTTGCTGACATAGCTGTACATGCAGATTCAGGTAAGTATATTCCTACGACAAATTTAATTACGGTGGAAGGAATACCGATTACGTTACCTGGGGAAGTATTTTTCTCTAGTAATGACGATAGAGACTATGGCGAAATCGCTGTTACATGGGACGCTCTTCCAAATGGGCTGTTTAGCTCAGCAGGAAAGTATGAAGTGACGGGAAGAACGGCTGAAAATCAACCAGTCAAAGGAATCATCCATGTTTATAGCAAAAGCAGTAAGGTAAAAATTTCAGCGATCGGTGATAGTTTAACGGAAGGTGCTGGCTTAAATCGTGCACAAGCCTATCCAGCGCAGCTAAACAACCGTTTAGGAGAACGGTATGAGGTGTCTAATTTTGGACATTCTGGTGCGACACTTTCAAGTGGAGATGTTATGTCGTACAAAAACAAAAAAGAGTATACAGATAGTCGGGCAACTGCATTTGACGTGGCAGTGATTCAACTCGGCAGTAATGACAGCTGGGATAAATATTGGTGGAATCAAGGCATGCATGCGCGGTTTAAGGACGAGTATGTTTCTTTTATCAAAGAATATAAAGCCTTGAATCAAGATGCTGTTCTCTATGTTTGTTTACCATCGTATATGGGAACAGGTTTAAAGAATAATTTTCAATATATGCTGCCGGATGTTATTCGGGCAGCCAGAGAAGCGGATCTGGATGTAAGTATCATCGATAACTATACGATCTCTGAAGGATTACCGGACACAGGCTACTATTTAAATGATCGTTTACATCCAACTGCAAAAGGAATATCGGTTTCAACAAATAATATCTACAAGAGAATTCACGGAGAAGAGCAAAAAATTTTGGCAGGAGTTGTTTCTGCTCAAAGCTTCGATGAATCAAACAAAATCGTCAATGAAAAAGAAGCTGGAAGCGGTCAGTTTTACTTAGACGGCATCAGTAATGGAGACTGGGTATCATTTAAAAATGTTGATTTTGATCAAAATCTTGGTGAGATCCACTTCAACACACAGAGCTATGACCCGAATATTTCTGGAAATGTTCAAGTAGAGGTTCGATTAGATGCATTAGACGGTAAAATCATCGGTAAAGGTGCGATCAGAAAAGAAAATTCATGGACTGACAGTAAACTATACAATGAAGCTGCATCTGGTGTCCATGATGTATTTATCAAAGTGATCCATCCTAATAAAAATAGTTTTGATTATCTTTTCAAATTGAAAACCATCGACTTTTCTACTCAAACCTCTGCTCAAAATAGCTTAAGAAATGGTGATTTTGAAGAGGGAATGAATTATTGGAGCGGTGATAATACAACAGATTATGGTGTAGACGGCAATCAGCCATATGCTGGAAGAGGAAAACTTTGGTTATATAATAACAACAAGCTAGAAAGAACCGTAACACAAAAAGTTACAGGTCTTGCAGACGGAATTTATACGATTAATGCAATGGCTAAAAGAACTACACCAGCAGGAACAGCAAGAATGGTACTGACAACAGCTGGAAAATCAGTAGTTGAACCGATCGCAGTTAGTAATGAGTACAAAAAGATCAGTCGAGTAGTTGAAGTGAAAAATGGTGAGCTCTCTATTAGTTTCGGCTATAAGTCTTCAAGCGGTGAAAGTGGCTTAGTGATCGATAATGTTGAACTTGTTCAAGGTGGAACAAAGCCTGCTGAAAATTATCTTGAAGATGGTGATTTTGAAGCAGATGAAACAAAGTGGAAAGCAACAGGAAGCGGTAATTCCGGTGTTGACACGTATGAAGCGTATAGCGGTCAAAAACTATGGTTATATAGTGATAATGCCTTTGATCGAACGGTCTATCAAGAGCTGTCAGGTCTTGATGATGGCATCTACACGATCAAAGCGATGGTTAAAAGAACTACACCAGCAGGAACAGCAAGACTTGAAACAACAACTTCTGGAGAAGAAACAATCGTGAAACCAATTGGTGTAAGCCAAGAGTATAAAGAATTAACACAAATGGTTGAAGTAAAAAATGGTCAATTAAAAATTGCTTTCCGCTACAAGCTTTCTGAAAAGGCGGCAGGTGGTTTAGTTGTCGACAACGTCCAATTGTTGAAAGGCGGCACATTGCCTCCTAAAAATTATGTGAAGGATGGCGGCTTTGAAGCAGACGATAGCCCTTGGCGAGGAATGGGTACAGGAAATTATGGTGTTGATACGTATGAAGCATATAGTGGTCAAAAACTATGGATCTATCAGAGTGGTACCTTTGATCGCACGGTTTATCAAGATGTAAAAGATTTAGACAATGGGATATATACTGTTAAAGCAATGGTGAAAAGAACTACAGCAGTAGGTACTACTCAAATGGAAGTAACAGCGGATGAGACAGTCATAAAATCAATTCCTGTTAATCAAGATTACGAAAAAATCACGCAGGTCATTGAAGTGAAAAATCATCAAGTGAGAATTGCTTTCCGCTATCAATCTTCTGATCGAGGCGCCGGCGGACTAGTCGTTGATGATGTGGAATTAACGAAGGGCGGCGTTTTACCAGCTAAAAATTATTTGAAAAACAGTTCTTTTGAGTTAGATTTGCAGGACTGGAAGACAGAGGGAACGCCAAACAGCTTTGGTGTGGATACGTATGATGCATTGAGTGGTAAAAAGCTTTGGTTTTATAGTAACTCAACATATGAAAGTCGTGTTTATCAAGATATTACCGGCTTGGAGAATGGTTACTATACAGTGACGGCTATGGTCAAATTGTCTCAGGCGATGACCAAGAGCATGATGGAAGTCGAAACAAGTCAAAAAAATAGTATCACGATTCCGGCTACCAATAAATATGAAAAAATCAATTACACGGTTAAAGTGACAGATGGTAAATTACGGGTCGGTTTTTATGGAAAGGATACTGGCAGAAGAGGCTTCCAAGTTGACGATGTACGTGTTGAAAAAGAACCATAAAAATAGAGGTCAAAAAGCTGAGCGTTCTTGCGCTCAGTTTTTTTGACCTCTATTTTACTTAATCAATAACAGTCCATTCATTGATCGTTTTTCCATCTTTATCAGTCAACTCCAGCCAGCTGTTAGTGCCGCCGAAATAAAGAAATAGCCCAACTTCATTAACGCTTTTTAAGACGATATCTTCGGTAGTCACATTATTTTTGATCTTATCAACGTGATCTTCACGAATGCGTTGCCCCATTTTTGCAGAAAATCCTAGGGAACCATCCTTGTTTAAAGGGGCTGTGGCCATCAGTGTAGCCCCAGCTTTTAGCAACATTTCATTCCGTTTTTGCCAGAAAACGGTCGCTGTGCTCTCTCGGGTATCGACAGTAAATTCGATTTGGCTGACTTCTTTCGTCCACTTATGACGCGCTTTAGCAGGTTTTGGCTTGTCATTTTTGGTTTCTGGAGCTGGGCTGAAAGAATAGCCGAATGTTTTTAGAACAGCTAAAAGCTCTTCTTTGAATGCGGTCGTCGTTTTTTGAGCATTCTTAGGAATCATAATTTCCGTTTGTTGAGTTTGGATCAAGTCATGTCCACATTTTTTTGCCTCATTGATGAGTGATTGTTCTAAGTAATCTAGCTCAACATCCCATGGGACAGAGAGATGCATAATTTTATTAAATGCAGTTTTTTCGATTGTATCAGGAACTTCGGATTGGCCGATCGAAATAATCGTATGATCGTTTAGTAACATATAAAGCTCTGATAGAGCGAGTTTCATATTCGCTTTTGTTACAGGCAAAATAGTAAGGGTGCTTTGAGTAGGCTTTATTTTTATCGTTGTCTTTTTTGGGGTGATCGCCACATCTAGTTTGATTTCCATGGGAGGCTCCTTTGTTTTTTGATAGCTAAATTTTACCATAAAAATTGCTGGAAGTCTTTCACTCCTTTCATGTGAATGTCTATAACGTTTGAAGAAAAGCGTTATTTTAAACCCTAAAGGTAAAATAACTCCTAAAATTTAATTATGAAAATCGGATACTGCTTTTGCTAGAAAAACTCATTTTTTTCTCATGAATGTGAAGGTAACTAAATTTATGAAAGAGCTGTTTGAAAGGGTTAGTAAACTTGAGGGTTTAACATAATAGGTTAAGTGAAAGACTAGTGAAATAAATTTCTCATTTTTGAGTCTGCTAGTAAGAAAATAAGGCTTGAAAAATCTGAACTTGCTTGATATTCTGTTCAATAAATTGATGAAGGAGGAGCCACCGTGGGAATTTTGAGTGAAAATCCTTTTTTGACTCGGCAGGATTATCAGGAAGCTTTAGAAAAAATCATGCAGCCGTTAAGAGCGATCATACTAGAGAATGATCAGCCAGGAGTGAACTTAGGGAGCAGTGGTGCTGTCTATGATCGAAAACGAACGGAAATGGAAGCGCTTGTGCGTCCTTTGTGGGGAGTCGCCCCGTACTGGACTACTTGTCAGGATGATGAACTAAGAGACGCTTATGTCGCTAAATTGATAAAAGGAACTGATCCGAAGAACGCAGACTATTGGGAAGACATAGAAGATTATGATCAATACATCGTTGAAGCAGCAGCCTTAGCTTTGACGTTATTACTGCATAAAGAATATTTCTGGGAGCAACTACCTGAACAAAATCAACAATCTGTGGTGGAATGGCTGTCACAGGCTTTGACACGTAAGATCCCGAAAAACAACTGGACTTTTTTCAAGGTGTTGATCCGCCTTGCGCTTTATCATTGTGGAGAAGTACTAGAAAAAGAACAGTTAGAGCAGGAACTGGAATTGATCGATTCTATGTACATTGGTGAAGGCTGGTATGTAGATGGAAAAGCAACACAGCGGGATTATTATGTAGCATTTGCTTTTCATTATTATGGCTTGATTTATGCTACGTTTATGAAATCAGAAGATCCGAAGTGGTCAGAACGTTTTATTGAACGAGCAATGTTATTTGCACAGGATTTTATTTATTATTTCGATGAAGAGGGCGAAGCATTGCCTTATGGCAGAAGTCAGACGTACCGTTTCGCACAAGGTGCTTTTTTCTCTGCGTTAGTTTTCGCAGATGTAGAGGCGATTGCTTGGGGAAAAGTGAAAACGCTGTTGTCTACGCATTTAAAACGCTGGATGAATCATGACATATTTACCTTTGATGGACGATTGTCGATCGGCTATCATTATGAAAGTTTGGTGATGGCAGAAGGCTACAATGCACCTGGTTCTCCATACTGGGCACTCAAGACCTTTTTGTTATTGGCAGTGAAAGAAGAGCATCCATTTTGGTCGGCAGATCCTCTGCCTATTCAGAGAACAGAAAAAAGAGTGATCGAAAAAGGCAATATGCTATTCGTTCGTGAGGCATCAGGAAATCATTTGTTAGGTTATCCTGCTGGGATGATGATCGAGAATCAGGCACATGCACAGGCAAAGTATAGTAAGTTTGTTTATTCAACCAAATTCGGCTTTAGTGTACCTAAAGCTGGCGTTTCTTATGAGGAAGGTGCGTTTGATAATACCTTGGCTCTTTCGCGTGATGGTTTGTATTTTCGAACGAAAGGGAAGGTTACAGCGTACCAATTGACGGAAGACTGCGTTTCCTATGAGTGGATGCCATTTGAAGAAGTTCAGATCCAGACAGAAATCTACCCATTTGGACAATGGCATCTGCGTGTCCATGACATAGAAACAACGATTCCTTTGAAGATTCGAGAAGGCGGTTTTAGTGCTCCCTTGTCTGGACGTAAACCCAATGGAACTATCGACTCAACGTGGTGCAGTGTTTCAGAAGGGGAGTTGACATCACGGATGATCGCTATTTCAGGATACGATGAGGCGACCATTATTCAACCGGAAGTCAATACCTCATTGTTTTTCCAGAGAACTAGTTTGCCATGCTTACTAAAAGAGCTGCCAGCAGGCAATCATCGTTTGATTTGTTTAGTTGGCGGGATCGTTGCTGAGAAAGAAAGGACAGAAAAAGATGATAAAAATTGAATTGAAAAATAAACAGAATCAAACGATCGTTGGTCGTATCGATCATGAGAAGGAGGAGCACCCATTCGTTGCAGAAGGGAAAGAGCTTGCCGTATTGGCTATCAAAAATTATTCTTATGAAGCTGGGGATAAAATCACTGTAACAGTGGTCGGAGATCATCCTTATTTTGTAGCACAATTAGATGAAACACTAGCACCTTCGATCCTTTATTTACCACAAAAAACGTGGGAATATATCATTCCGCTAGAAGAATCTGCAAGGAAAGCATCTGTAGAAACTGCTTTTCGCTCAACACGTCATCATATCATGGTACGACAAGCGCATGCCTTTGAGATAGAAGCCTACCAAAATTTGACGTTCAATTCTCATGATCAAAAAGAATTTTCAGGTGCTTATCCACATGCACATGCCAATGTAGAAACCAGAGACGATGCCGTATTTTTTGCTAAAAATGCGATCGATGGCAAATTTGGAAACTTGTCTCATGGGTCATATCCGTTTGCTTCTTGGGGCATCAATCAACAGACTGATGCTGCACTGACCATCGATTTTGGACGAATGGTAGAAATTGATTGGGTTCGTTTGTTGTTTCGGGCCGATTACCCTCATGATAGCTATTGGACAGAAGTCACACTAGCATTTTCTGATGGTGAAGAGAGGATCGTAAAAACAACGAATGCAGTTGAATTTCAAGAGATTCATTTTCCAGTGAAGGAAACTAGCAGGCTGGTATTTAAACAATTGAAAAAAGCAGAAGATGCTTCTCCATTTCCTGCGTTGACACAAATCGAAGTTTTCGGGAGAAATAAGGGATAAAAGTGTTCAGCTCCGAAAAATAAGAAGGAGTTGCTTTTTTCTCGCTGCCTATTCAGATTTAGGGTCTGGGACAAAACTCTGTGAGTCAAATCCCAGACACCTGGAATCCGGATAAACGGTGAGAGCAGAAGCAATCCCACTACGTTGCACTCCGATCTCATCAAATGCTAAGGGCTAAAGCCCTAAGCTTTGAAGGTCGGAAATAAGCTAGAATTCACAAAAATTTGAAAAACAATTTTCGTGGATTCTTTCTTATTTCTCGGGATTAGACACTTCTGTCTCAACCTCATTCTTTTTCGATTATTTCAGGAAGAAAGGTCGCATTTTATTTTCTTTTACGTTATAATGATTTTAGTTAATATGTTAACAAGTTAAGGAGAGTTGTATAATGAGTCTTCAGGAAAATAAAAAAAGACTGGTCGAATTAGGGGGAAATGTAACAGAAACGTGGCTAAACGAGCAAATCGACTGGTGTGTCTCGCAAATCGAAAAGAATATGCAGCGCTTCGGTACACAGTTTCCATCAGCATGTGCGACAAATGGTCAGTATCGAATCAAAGCAAATGACGACTGGACGAATGGCTTTTGGACAGGCATGCTGTGGTTAGCATATGAATGGACGAAGAAAGATAAATTTTTAGCGTTGGCAATGGAAAATATCCAGAGTTTTCAAAAGCGCTTGGATGATCATTTCGTATTGGATCATCATGATATCGGTTTTTTGTATAGTCTATCCGCCGGAGCAGGATTTAAGATCACGGGAAACGATCAGTGTAAACAGGAAGTGTTGCAAGCGGCAGAAGTTCTGCTGGCAAGGTTTCAAGAGCAGGGTGAATTTATTCAGGCATGGGGACAATATGGTGATCCTAAAGAATACCGCTTGATCATCGATTCTTTGATCAACTTACCTCTTTTATTTGAAGCGACAGAAATTTCAGGTGATACACATTATTCTGAGGTGGCTGAAAAACATTATCAGACATTGATGAAAACAGTGATCAAAGCGGATGCAACGACCTTCCATACGTATTATTTTGATCCTGAAACAGGACAGCCAAGCCATGGTGCGACGCATCAGGGACATAGCGATTCTTCGATTTGGGCGCGTGGACAGAGCTGGGCGGTATTAGGGATTCCTTTGAATGAGAGTTATCTTCATTCGGTGCCTTTTCCAGAAAACTATGCACAAATCGTTGATGTATTTTTGGCCCATTTACCAGAAGATTTAATTCCTTATTGGGACTTTGATTTTACCGATCAGCATCCATCTGATAGAGATAGCTCGTCACTGGCAATTGCAGCCTGCGGACTTATGGAAGCAGAGAAATTGGCAGCTTTTCCAGAAGCTGAAATGCTCGCTAAAGGAATGGTCTATCAGTTAGGAGAGCATTACTCAGCGAAACATCTTCCTGAGAATGAAGGGCTGTTATTACATGGTGTATATGCACATGCGGAAGGGAAAGGAATCGACGAACCCAATTTATGGGGAGACTATTTTTACTTGGAAGCCTTGATCCGATTAGCAAATCCGCAATGGCAAAGATACTGGTAAAGGGGAATGGACATGCAGACGTTTGAAATAAAAGAAGATTTTTTACTAGATGGAAAACCTATAAAACTGATCAGTGGTGCGATCCACTATTTTCGAATGACACCAGAGCAGTGGGAAGATAGCTTATATAATTTAAAAGCCTTAGGGGCCAATACGGTCGAAACATATATCCCTTGGAATCTACATGAGCCGACAGAAGGGGTCTATGATTTTGAAGGACTGAAAAATATTGAGCGCTTTGTAATGTTGGCGCAAAAAATCGGGTTATTCGTGATTTTGCGTCCCTCGGCGTATATCTGTGCTGAATGGGAGTTTGGCGGTTTACCTGCGTGGCTGTTAAAAGAGAAAGGACTGCGTTTACGGTCAACAGATCCACGTTTTATGAACAAAGTCCACAATTATTTTAGTGTATTGATTCCTAAACTAGTGCCGCTGCAGATCACTCATGGCGGTCCAGTGATCATGATGCAGGTGGAAAACGAATATGGCTCTTACGGCATGGAAAAGGAGTATTTGCGGCAAACAAAACAACTGATGGAAAAGTTTGGTGTAGATGTTCCATTATTCACTTCGGATGGTGCCTGGGATGAGGTGCTGGATGCGGGAACGTTGATTGAAGAGGATGTTTTTGTAGCTGGAAATTTTGGCAGCCATTCTAAAGAAAATGCAGAAGTGATGCGTAAGTTTATGGCGCGTCATGGAAAAAAATGGCCGATCATGTGTATGGAATATTGGGATGGCTGGTTCAACCGCTGGGGGGAGCCGATCATCAAGCGGGATGGTAAGGATCTAGCCAAAGAAGTCAAAGATATGCTTGAGGTTGGATCACTGAATTTATATATGTTCCATGGCGGAACCAACTTTGGTTTTTATAATGGCTGTTCAGCCCGTGGAACGCTTGATCTGCCGCAAGTCACTAGCTATGATTATGATGCATTGCTGACAGAGGCCGGAGAGCCTACCGAAAAATATTATCATGTTCAAAAAGCGATCAAAGAAGTTTGTCCAGATGTTTGGCAAGCAGAACCACGCACAAAAAAAATGATCGACTTAGGACAGTATCCAGTAACGAATAGTGTGTCTTTGTTTTCGGTAAAAGATCAAATCATGAAACCACAGGAAACGGTGTATCCACTAAGTATGGAAGAAGCTGGAGAAGGTTATGGGTATCTTCTTTATTCCGTGGAGCTGAAAAATTACCACCGCGAAAACAAGTTGAAGATCATCGAAGCAAGTGATCGGGTTCAAGTTTATGTAGACGGAGAGTTTGAGGCGGTACAATATCAAGAAGATATCGGGGAAGAATTGGTGGTAAATGGAACTTCTGATAAAGAGACGATCGAGCTGGATGTTTTAGTAGAAAACTTAGGTCGAGTGAATTATGGCTTCAAATTGAATGGACCGACACAATCGAAAGGGATTCGTGGCGGTATCATGCAGGATATTCATTTTCATCAAGGATATAAGCAATATGCGTTGGCTTTATCTGAAGAACAGCTGCATGCGATCGATTATAACGCTGAGAAAAATCCGTCACAGCCTTCATTTTATCAAATCGAGTTTGAATTAGCTGATATAGCAGATACCTTTATTGATTGTAGTCAGTATGGAAAAGGAGTCGTGCTGGTAAATGGTGTCAATTTAGGTCGTTATTGGTCTATCGGGCCGATTCGTTCACTTTATTGTCCAAAAGCCTTCTTGAAAAAAGGGAAAAATGAAGTTGTGATTTTTGAAACAGAAGGTCGGGAAATCAAAGAGTTGGTGTTTTCTGAGCAGGCAATAATAGATTAAAAAGAGATAAGCATTGTCTGAATATGTAGTTTTGATATTTACGATAGCTTTTGCAAGGTAAACATTGAAAATCAGTAGCGCTAAATAACACTGTCATAATCCTTAGTAAGCTATACGGAGTTATTTAGCGCTATCGATAAAGTTTCTTCTTTAAATGGGCTACTTAAGAGGGATATGTTGACGCATATATCTGTTGTCGTTTAGCCTATGTAAAAAAACTAGAGCGTAGGAGTAAAAGTGATCATGTGCAGCTGCGCAGTGATCGCTTTTTTGTGTAAAATATTTGAGATATGACACAATTTCTTATTGTCGATTCGGTTATCACCAAAATGTATATTTTGATATACTTTTTGTATTTTAAAATAGCATATGGTATTATTTGTTATAATAAAAGTATCACAAACTATGTGAGGAGATGTTGAATATGAAACGCAAATCAATAGGTATTTTAGCAGTTTCTGTATCGATTGTCTTATTGGGATTAACTTTTGTATTTAGTAAAAATATTTCACAATCTAAAGGTATGGATAAAGTTTTGACTAGTGAGGAGAAATTAAACATAAATTCGGAAGTTGATTCTAGCACAATAAGTAGTACCGTGGAAGAAGAATCAATTGTTGATTTTAAAGGGATGAATGGTGAACAGATTTATAATATCTTCAAAGGTCATACAGCTAAAGAAACTGTAGATTTATTAGATGAATTTAATGAAGATTCGGATCGAATTGTTGTTACTTCGCTAGGAGAAGTCTTAAAGGGGGTAATTGATTTTAAAACTGAAAATTCTAATATTAGAAAAATTGATACGACTACTGATCCCCACGGGATAACAGTTCACGAGCTTAAAGCGTTGATTGAGGCTCATAAAGAGGAAATAAATGCATTGGCTAATAAACAGAGTCAATAAGTTTATGTATATATATTAAAAAGGGGAGTGTAAAATGAAAAAAATAATGTTTACTATTTTATTGGGTGGAGCAGTTTTAGGTTTCAATAAGCAAGTATGGGCTGCAGAGTATAAAGCCCCAGAAAAAGTAGCTGATGTACCAGTAGAAGATGTTGCTTTTATAGGATTAGAGGATACGGATAAGGTTGTGAAATTATCAGACGGTACTTTTTTACATGGAGAAGCTACTATAGGAAAGTTTGGACTAGGTGAGAATGATCTGACTGTTATTAATAGTGAGACAGCACCAAATGCTGTCACAGTCGAAGTTGCAAAAGAGATTTTAGAGAAAGATAAGGAATCTAATGCTACGAAACCTACACCGCGAGGTATTGTGTCGTCGTTTAATTATAAGGGCCTTGGGCATGGGGCTTCTGTATCAGGTCATTTTGCGAGAAATAAAGGTTGGAATTCTTTGAACACAGTTTATCAATCTACCGCGAATGGTCCATACTTGAGATATTATTCGGGCTATGATTCTGCAATGGTAGGTACTGCTCAACAAGCAACACAAACATTTTCAGGAAGACTGTCAGGAACATTGTTGCCAGCAAATTCATATAACTATTATCTTGGAACAAATACCATGTACACATATTATGGAAGTGCACCAAGTCAATGGCAAGCATATCAAATCATCAATATTTAATTTAAATAGTTTGACTATTTTAAAAGCTCTTTATATGGAGCTTCAGACTGTAGACAAAAAGGAGTGGCTTGATTGCCAACTTCTTTTTTTTACGTTACAAATTTTATAATAGGGTATAGCTAAAAGTGATCAGGGGTAGCTGCATAGTAATCTCTTTCTTTGAGTAAGTATACATGCGAAACATTTGAAATCTGACACAACCTTGTTTAGTCATATTTAATAAAAAAACACATTTGGAATGTTGGATGCTCCAGGCATTTCCTGACTGGACATTTTTTGCGGCTAAGTTTAAATAGTAGAGAAATTGCATTAGATATCTTAAAAAGAGGTCTAAATCATTATGATTGCGAATATGATCAAAAACAATGAAATAGTCAACTGTACAAATAGGCTGGAAATAGTGTAACAGTATTAGTTGTTTATGAAACTGCAATAAGAGTATAAAATGACCTATTGCTAATATTTTCTAAATAGATTGTATTTGCCAAAAGAAAATAATATGTTACAATTGAAATGAAAAATATGGGTTTTGAAATCAAAAAACACGAAGGAGGTTATACAATTATGAGAATAAATAAGAGAACCAAAATATTTTTTGGAAGTGCTGGGATATTGTTGACTTTAGCTACTTTATTTTTTAATGGTCTTATTATACAAGCTACAGTTAGTGGTAAAGAGACTGTGCATGTCGACAATCAATTATATAAACAAACTGAAAAGAGAGAACCGGTTATGATAGAGAAAATTTCGTCAATGGAGAACCCGACTGTCGTAGCAGCATTAGAAGATGCTGAAAAATTTGGAGTTGATATTTGGTTTAGTGGTGAATATTCTTATGGAAACTACGATGATACACACTCTCTACTTTCTATGTCAGGATCTTACTTACATGGTGAGATATACATAGACGACACTGGTGAGAAGTTAAATACTGATACGGATCCTGATGCAGCTAAGTTAGGAGATATTCGTGAAGCTGTTAGAAAATATGCTGAACAGAGAGGTATCAAAATTAAGCTTGATCAATAGATTAAAATATTACTATTTAAGGGATAAATGGAACTCTTGTGTATATTTAGACTATGATGAGTAGCTAGTAGTTTTGGAGTAAAGATATTTCATAATCAACTCTCTTCTTTAAAAAATTAAATAAATAGAAATTGTAAAACCAACAAGGGTAATTCCTTGTTGGTTTTACAATTTCTATTTATATTAGTTTTTATTAAAACAATTTGAAAAAATAAAATAATTGAGTGATATCTTATTTTAAATCTAAACAGTTACTATTTATTTATAACTTTCAAGAATTGCTTTCCAACTCCGTGAACATTGCTCATCACTCGATCAAAGTAAGTATATATTGTATTAGTGCCGGCAAAATATCGAGAGGTATCTTTTGCCAGAATAGTTCCAGCCATTCTACCATTGAAAGATGATGTAGCTTGCTGTGCTGAACCAACTAGTGCTGAATCATTCCCAGTTGAAAATAATAAATATGGCCCACCTGTATTTGGTGCAGCGTAATAAACAGCAGGTAGTGAATGCCAACCAGGAACCATGTCAACCCAACGTTGAGCATAGGCATTGGTGCCAAGTTTGATTACTTTGAATTCTGGTGTAACTCCTCTTGCTAATCGTGGATTCAGATTTTCAGTATAGCCTTCTTCTATAAGCTCTCTAGCCTCCTCAACGGTTATTGAATTTGGATTCGTTTCGCTATTTAGTTCAACTCCTGAGTCTAAATCATTTTCGTTATAATAGGCAGTGGCTTCGCCGTTAAGAAACGTGCCGTCAGGCAATTGAAGGACCTTATCATCAGAATTTAATTCGGCAAAAGGCTCATCGGATACCAAGGCTTCCTGTTCCTCAGAAGAAATAGCTCTATAAGCAGCAGCTTCTGCTTTCTGGCTGAATAAAAATAGTGTGGTTACTGACATGGCAAAAATTAATGATTTTTTCATTTTTAAAACTCCCCTTTTTCATTTTTTATTACTACATTGTTAATTGTATCATTAGTAAATAATAAACACAATAGCTTGTATTTTTAAAAAAATGTTAAATATAAGTATTTATTTGTCTTTTAAATATCTGAGATATTCAGTACTGCTTGGCAAGGAAAATAAATAATTTCAGTAAAATTGCTTTCGATAAATTTATGTAGTTATCATTATATTATAAATAGCACGTACCTTTATTATGGAGGTGGTCCAAGCTAATGGCAAGCTTATCAAATTATCAATATTTAAATTAAACAGTTTGACTGTTTTAAAAGCTCTTTATATGGAGCTTTTTTTTATGGGAGTCTTTTGAAAGGAATATGAAAATTTAAGACTGAATATCCTTGTTATACTAATTTCATATTATTACGTAATGATATAAAATTTAAAAAGGAAAGTAGGAATTCAGATGGATCAAATGGTTTTAGAAACACAAAAATGGTTGAACAAAACATATTCTTTTGAAACTGGTATGGTACCTCAAGATGGAAAGACTGGTTGGCGAACTATTTATGCTTTAAGAAGAGCGTTACAACAAGAAATGGGGATCACAGCTACTTCGGATAACTTTGGACCTACTACAGAAAGATATTTTAAAGAGAAGGTGGAACCAACATTTAAAGATGGGGGCACACCAAAAGTAAATATCGTAAAAATTTTACAAGGTGGATTTTGGTGTAAAGGAATTAATCCAGGGGTAAGCGGTGTTGACCCTTTAGATGGCAAATATACAAAATATACTAAAGAGGCAGTCTCAGAATTTCAAGAGATGGCAGGATTAAAACCTGACGGGTATTTAACCGCGATGTTGATGAAGGCTTTACTTGATATGAGTGCGTTTGCACTATTAGGTGATCCGAAGATCAGATTGATGCAACAAGAATTAAATAGAAACTACAATGAATATTTTGGCTTACTTCCATGTGATGGAATTTATCAAAGAGATACCAACCGAGCGATTATTTACGGTTTACAATGTGAAATGGGCATGTTTGTTGGTTATGCAAATGGTTATTTTGGCCCTGGCACAACAGTGAGTTGTCCTACGATTAACATTGGACATCCAAATAAAGCGAATATCAAGTTGTTACAGTATGCATTATACGTGAATGATGAATACAAAGGCCCTTTTGATGGAGTATTTACTCATCAGGTTGGAGATGCAGTTCGTAGCTTTAGAAAATTTATGAAGATTGGAGATGTGGAACGAGGAAGTGCAGATATGCCAGTTATTAAAGCATTATTAGCAACTACTGGAGATACTGAACGACCAACAAATGCATGTGATACTTCTATGCAAATTTTAAAACAGTCACATGTAGATATCCTAAAAAATGCGGGATATAACACGATTGGTAGATACTTAACAGGAACTGTTGGAGTTGGTGCGCAAGAGCGACCGAAAAATCTAACCGTGAATGAAATAAATCTATTAAAGAAAAATAATTTTAAAATTTTTCCAATTTATCAGGATGGCGGCTGGTATTTAGAGTACTTTAAAACAGCAGGTCAAGGCTGGACAGACGCTCGTTTAGCAGGGGCTGCAGCAAAATCATTAGGATTCAAAGACCATACAACTATTTATTTTGCCTGCGATTTTGATGTCTTAGGCGATGAAATTCCGTACATTATTGCTTATCTAAGGGATGTTGTTGATTCTATGCGTCAACACTATCCAGAATATAAGGTTTCTTTATACGCACCAAGAAATGTATGCGCACAAGCGACAGACCAGATCGTTCAAATCACTAATTGTTTTGTTTCGGATATGTCTTCGGGTTTTAGTGCAAATTTAGGTTATAAAATGCCAAGAAATTGGTCTTTTGATCAATATCATGAGTACGAGTTACAAGGAATTCCTGTAGATAAAGTTGCGATGTCAGGTCTATTTGATGTTGGACAGAGTACATTTAACGTCCCACAAAATGTCGATGAAAATAATGTATCACTAGAAATAAAAGCAGCGAAAGAAGCAGAAATTGCAAATGAAATTGCTAATCGACTAAAAGCTTTTCGTGAGGTTGTAGGGCTTGATTTTAAATCAGAGATTGAACATACTGTTTATTTTGGACAAATCAAAATGGTTTTAAAATTAGAAAATGAAATTTCAAGTAGTGGGGATGCAGATGCAAAATTTGTTATTAAAAATGGGAAACCAGATATTAAATTTGCTAAAGACTTAGAAGAACTTCAAAATGCATTGGATATTGTAGGTGCTGATGATTCATTAGTAGAAACAATTAATCAGTTGGCTGATATTGCAAACGAAGGAGAAATCAAAGTACGATTCAAAGCTGATTCGTTTACTGAAGTAGGAATGGAAATTTATTTCACAGGAACTTATGTAGTAGGAAATATTGATGGTCAAGACATACCATATGATTTCCAAGTTACTTTAGGAATCTTTGTCGATCCTGGGAAATTGCCACCTGGTATGAATGCAGATGTTGATCGGATTCAAGAGTCTATGAAACGAGTAGATGCACAATTAAGAGTTGCAGGTTTCGTTGGTTTAACAGGGTTAGCATTATGTGGTGGTTTTATTGTTGCGTCAGGTGTTAGCTTTGGAACAGCTGTAGCAACGACAGGTACGTCTATTATTCAATCAGTCGCTAGCTTTTTTGCCACACTGAAAGTAATAGGATGAAGTAAAGGAATATAGGAAAACAGTTGTAGTGTCCACAAAAAGCTATTTTTTGTGGACACTATGTTTTTATTTAGTCGCATTTTTCCTTACAAATTGATATTATTAAAAGAACAACTGTGCAATAGATGGAGGAATGGACAAATTGAAAACGCAAAAATATATTTTTGTAGTATGTAGCATACTTTTTTTTGTGATAACAGGTTGTAGTGATCAGAGGCAATTAGAAGAATATAGAACGAAGCTTTCCAGTGTAGAGAAAGAAATAAAAGAAAATCAACGGTTAGAAAACCACGATTTAGCTACTGAAAAAAAAGAGTATGGGATTAATGAGCGAGTTGTCATAACAAAATCAAATCAGCCATTAGTTGCATTTACAATTACAAAAGCAAGTAGCCGTTTGGATACACTTAGAAACGATGTTATATATTCTGATGAAGTTAAACATGTCATAACAATTAGCGTAACATATGAGAATATAAATTATCCAGACCCGTATGATATGAGATGGACTCTTGTAAGTAACTCGACAATAACAGACAATGAAAACGATATAGTAAATTTGGGTAGTAGACAAAACGATAAAGATATAAATAAAGGTGAAACGAATACTATGACTTTTTCAATCAAAACCAAACAGTTAGCAAGCAAAGTTGATTATCTTACATTTAAGTATTATTATCCTCAAAGTTTACTAAGAGGAACCTATTCGGAAAAGGATTTTTTGATAATCAAGGTGCCAGTTGAACATTGATTGAAAGATAGTTAGTTGGATTAAAAGTTTTTCTTTGTAATATTAGTTTTGGCAAATATAAATGGTTAATTGAATAAGTAAAATGCTCAATTAAGTATAATTTATAGATAAAATTCCGGATGCTTATAGGGTGGAGAATTTGGCTGTCCAATAAAGTGGCTCAAAATAGTTTAAGATAGAAAAAGTTTCTATCCTATTCGTTTCTAATATGCTGATAGCATTTGCTATTAATATATATCTATGTAAATTAAATTATGGATATATCAAAGTGTCTAGAACACTTACTAATAAAAAGATATTTTTATGATTGGAAAAATTTAAAGCTTCTATCATAATGTATCTTTTATTGGCGGTGTCGTATATTTAAAACCCGACTAATAAAAAAAGAAGTAGAGTTCCGAAGATCATTCGGCCTCTACTTCTATTTTTGTTTTGAAATATTTCCAGTGCTTGTAACTCACGATATATTCGGCCACACTGCCATCTGCTAAGTAAGAATGTTTGACCTGTTTGACAGCCGGTTCACGGAAACTCAAATGCAATAAATTCAGCAGCTCCGCATCATCTGGAAAGACGATTTCGTTTGTTTCTACCGAAGCAAGTGAAAATAGATCTACAGCGAAGTCCTTCCTCACCCGTTCATAGACACTGGCATAAGCACTCAAATCTTTAGCGATCGGTTCTTTCATTAATTTTTTAGGTAAATGAGTAATGTGTACTAAAAAAGGATCATCGCCGAAATAGCGGACACGTTTGATCTTATAGTATGAAGCATTTGCTGCTAAACCTAACTCTTTCAAGATTTCGGGTTGATTTTCTTCTTCTACTGAAATGACGTTGACTTTTTCAGAATCTAAAGAATGTAGTTCGATATCTGAAAATTTAACATTCTGAGAGACTTTAGCTTTCGAAACGAAAGTCCCTTTTCCTTGGATGCGGTATAGATAGCCGGCACTAGTCAATTCATTCAGGGCTTTGACCGCAGTGATCGAGCTGACAGAATAGATTCGTTTGATATCCGCTTCAGAATAAAATTTATCACCGGGAATAAATGTATGATTTTTGATTTCATGTAAAAGATCTTGCTTAATCTGTTCATATTTTGGGAGCATGCTTGCTGACCTCCGTTCATATCGTCTAATGTATCAAGCATAACATGTTAATTCATTTTTAGCAATTGCTTCAAAGGTGCATATGTTAACAAAAAACAACAATAAGTTGCTTTAAAAATAAAATTCAATATATTAAGATATTAGGTTTACGGATGACTTGCCATGTGTTATAGTATGTTTATAAGAGACATAACATGTTAAGTAGGGCGACCTGCATTTTAGGAGGGAAATGAGTGGAAAATATTGTATTGATCAGTCATGGCGGCATGGCAGAAGGGGTCAAAGTCAGTCTGGAAATGATCGTCGGGAAGCAAGAGAACGTGCATACCGTTTCATTAAGACCAGATGGGGATAATCTCCAATTTGAAAAAGAGTTAAATGATAAAATGAAAGCCCTTAACGGATCGACGTTGATCATTGCAGACCTATTGGGGGGAACACCGTGTAATGTTGCAGTAAAAAATTATTTGAATGTCGAAGGTGTTGAGATCATTGCTGGCATGACTCTTTCAATCGTGATCGAAGCAGCTGTCAATCAAAAAGCAACGATCAAAGAGTTAGTATGTTTGTCTAGAGAAAATATTGTTGATGTGAAAGCCGGTATGAATCAGGCTGAAAAAGAAATCACCGAAGATAGTAAGGAAAAAGAATTGAGCAACTTTAGTCAATATGCTGGAAAGGAAAATATCGTCAATACACGTATCGATGAACGATTGATCCATGGTCAAGTTGCAGGGATCTGGTCAACAAGCTTAAGCACTCAACGTATCATTGTCGCAAATGATGAAGCAGCTTCCGATCCACTACAAAAATCTTCTTTAAGAATGGCAGCACCAACATCGATGCGTCTATCGGTTCTTCCAGTTGAAGCTGCAGCTGAAAATATTCGTGCAGGGAAATATGGAAAGCAGCGTCTATTCCTATTATTTAAAAATCCGAAAGATGTTTTACGCTTTATTGAAGCAGATGGCCCGATCAAAACTGTCAATGTTGGGAACATGAGTTATAAAGAAGGCGCACGTGAAGTGACGAAGAGCATTCAAGTTTTACCAGAAGAAGAAACGATTTTTGAAACTATTGCTTCAAAAGGAGTAAATGTGACCGCTCAACTCGTGCCGAATGATCCATCGATCGATTTTATGAAGAAATTACGAGGGTAAATCTTAAGGAAGAATTAAGCGATGTGTTTCACTTTTGCTGAGAAACACAGTGAATAGAATGAACTGATGTTGATCATTTATTTATCTAGCTGCACAGGCTAACTTTTCGGAAAAAAGACAAAAATAGAGTGAGCCAAAAAGCGTCTCAATCGATTTTTTCTGTCAAAGCTAAACGAGCCTGTTCCGCTTTTAGAGTTATCTAGCTATACAAATCAATCCTTAGGAAAATAGATAAATTGCCAGTGAAACAAAAAGCGTTTCAATGCCAATTTCCTAATTTTCTACAGGATTAAGCGATTTGTTCCGCTTTTAGAGTTATCTAGTTTCGCGAAACAGTTCCCTCAACAATTAGATAAATCCTCTGAAAGACTAAAAGCGTCTTTAAGATGATTTCCTAAATTGTTCAGGAACTTATCGTTTCGCTACACTTTTAAAATTAGGAGGAATTTTCATGCATTTAGCAGCGTATCAAATTATTCTTATTACCGTTTATGCTTTTATTGCAATCAATGATTCACTTATTTCAAATACGTTGACACAGCCGGCGATTGCCGGAATGATTTCCGGGATGATCATGGGCGATCTAAAAACTGGTTTGATGGTCGGAGGAACGCTTCAATTGATGCGTTTAGGAATCGCCGCATTTGGCGGTGCTTCTGTTCCGGATTATTTTACAGGCGCCGTGTTAGGGACAGCTTTTGCAGTGATTTCCGGTAAAGGTGCTGAATATGGTATCGGTTTAGCGGTGCCAGTATCACTATTGATGCTTCAATTAGACGTTGTCGCTCGTTTCTGTAATGTGTTTCTTTTACATCGAGTGGACAAAGCTATCGACAATATGCAGGTCAAACGGATTCCGCGTTTAGTGTTATCTGGTTCATTTTTATGGGGATTATCTCGTGCGATTCCAATTTTACTGATGTTATTAGCCGGCGATGCAGTTGTGACAACGATCACTGAAAATATGCCGGAATGGTTGATGACAGGTTTGAAAACAGCTGGAGGTGTTCTTCCAGTCGTCGGTGTCGGTATCTTACTGCGTTATCTGCCAACCAAGCAATATATTCCTTATTTACTACTAGGCTTCTTTTTAGCTGCATATCTGCAAGTGCCAATGTTAGGTGTATCTATCGTAGGGATGGTCGCTGCGATGTTAGTCTTTAAACGTGATGGTGAAAAAGGAACAGCAGTAGCTTCTGGTACGAGTGATTTTGAAGGAGGATATGATGGCGATGAGTAATCAAAAACTGACAAAAAAAGAATTGAATGCAATCAGCTGGCGTTATATTTTAGCGAGTCAATTAAACTGGAACTATGAGCGGATGATGAGCTCAGGGTACCTATACGGGATCTTACCTGTATTGAAAAAATTCTACGGACACGATGAAACGCAATTACAAGATATGATGCGCACCCACAACCAATTTTTTAATACGAATGCTATTTTTGGGAATTTGATCATGGGGATCGATGTGGCGATCGAAGAACAAGATGGACATAAAGCCAAAGAAACGATCGTAGCGCTAAAAACAGCCTTGATGGGCTCGCTTGCCGGCGTGGGGGATTCATTATTCCATGTTATTTGGGGAACGATTTTTGGTTCGGTAGCAGGAACACTCGCTCAAAATGGTTCGGTGGTCGGCTGTGTGATCTGGATCATCGCAAACATTGCTCTTTTATTCGGTCGTGCGGCATTATTGCCGCTTGGTTATAAACAAGGGGTCAAATTAGTCACAACATTGAAAGATAAATTATCCGCTTTTACCAATGCTGCAACAGTTTTAGGGGTAACGGTGATTGGTGCCTTGATCCCATCTGTGATCAAAGCGACCGTTCCATTCGTCTATAAAAAAGATGGTGTGGAATTAGTGATCCAAGATACACTGGATGCAATTTTACCTTCGTTGGTGCCGATTTTGCTAGTGCTTTTGACGTACTGGATGTTAGGACAAAAGAAATTAAATTCTACTCGAGTGATCTGGATCATTTTGATCTTATCGATCGCATTGAGCGCACTAGGGATCTTAGGCTAAGAAATTGAGTGAAACAGGTGAGAAAATGAAACGCGTAGAGATTCTATCACGTTTAGAAAAAACAGGAGTTGTCGCAGTGGTCCGCGGAGCGACAAAAGAAGAAGCTATCAAAGCAAGTCATGCCATCGTAGCAGGTGGTCTGACCGGTATTGAATTGACTTTTACAGTTCCTCAGGCGGATGAAGCGCTCAAAGAATTAACGAGCTATTATCAGAATCGTTCTGAAATCGTGATCGGTGCGGGAACCGTCTTAGATGTAGTTACCGCCCGTTTAGCGATCATGGCAGGAGCGGAGTATATCGTCAGTCCAAGCTTCGATCGGGAAACGGCAGAATTATGTAATTTATACCAAGTTCCTTATTTACCTGGATGTATGACGATCACAGAAGTACAGGAAGCATTGAAAAGTGGCGCAGATATCGTCAAATTATTTCCTGGAAGTGCATATGGTCCAAGTATCATTTCTGCATTCAAAGCACCGATGCCTCAAGTCAGTCTTATGCCGACAGGCGGTGTGAGCTTGGCAAATATGGCTGATTGGTTTAAAGCTGGAGCCGTTACAGTTGGTGTGGGCGGCGACTTGCTTGCACCAGCAAGCTCAGGTGATTTTGACCAAGTGACAGCAATGGCGAAGCAATATGCTGCAAAATTAAAAGAAATTAAGGGATGATTAGATGGGAAAAGTCGTTACCTTAGGAGAGATCATGCTGCGTTTTTCGACGCAATCAGGGCACCGCTTGACTCAAAGTGAACAGCTGCAGGCACACTATGGCGGAGCGGAAGCGAATGTTGGGATCTCTTTGGCAAATTTTGGCCATGAGGTCGTATTTGCCAGTAAAGTACCTGACAACGTTTTAGGAGAGGCCGTCCGCAAACACCTGCAGCGTTACCGTGTAAATACAGATTTCTTACTGACTGGCGGTCATCGGCTTGGTACGTACTATCTGGAAACGGGAATCGGTGAGCGGGCAGCCGCGGTCATTTATGATCGGGCTGGTTCAAGCTTTGCTGAAATGGACACACTTGAGTGGGACATGTCTGAATTGTTTCATGAGGTAGATATTTTCCATCTTTCAGGGATCACTCCGGCATTGTCTCCCAAATGGCAGACACTTACGTTGGATTTGGTGAAGCAGGCAAGAAAAGCTGGGTGTAAAATCAGTTTTGATGTGAACTATCGCGGGAAATTATGGAGTCAAGCACAGGCTGGGCATTTTCTGAGACAGGTTTTACCTTATGTCGATTATTGTTCAGCTGGAATATTAGATGCCGTTCATTTACTGGGAATCAACGAAACTCCAACAGCGGATGAAAACAGTACTGCCTTTTATTATCAATGTATGAAACAAGCATTTCCAAACATCGAGGTGTTTTATTCTACAAAACGGACAGTACATTCAGCAAGCGTGAATGATCTGACGGGGACCTTATGGATAGATGGTCAGTATTATGAATCTGAGCTCCATGAACTCGATCCGATCATCGATCGGGTTGGCGGAGGAGATGCTTTTTCCGGCGGTGTCTTACATGGCCTGCTGAAAAAGATGAAGCCACAGGCGATCATTGATTTCGCCACAGCGGCAGCTGCCTTAAAGCATACGGTTCATGGGGACTGCAATCAATTTACTCAAGCAGAAGTCGAGCAGTTTTTAGCTGCCGGTTCAGGAAAAATAAATCGTTAAAGGGAGTCATGACATGCAACAAATGGAAAATAGATATACACATAGTCCGGAGGACATCCGTCACTATTCAACAGAAGAATTACGTAGAGAATTTTTAGTAGAGAAGGTCTTTGCGCCAGGAGAAATCAGCTTGACTTATACACACAATGACCGCATGATCTTTGGCGGAGTGACACCGACAGAAGAGCCTTTGGAAATTGTTTTAACAAAAGAATTAGGTGTAGATTATTTCTTAGAACGTAGAGAATTAGGTGTGATCAATATCGGCGGTCCTGGATCGATCACGATCGACGGACAGACAGAGCCGATGAAAAAACAAGATGGTTATTATATTGGGAAAGAAACGAAAGAAGTGATTTTCCGATCAGATGATCCGAAAAATCCAGCGAAGTTTTACGTAAATAGTGTTCCGGCGCATCATAAATACCCAAATGTAAAAATCAGTATCGATCAAATCAAACCGATGGAAACAGGTGAGTCGCTGTCGTTGAATAAACGCAGAATTTATCAATATATTCATCCAAACGTATGTGAAAGCTGTCAATTACAAATGGGCTATACGGTCTTAGAACCAGGCAGCTCTTGGAATACGATGCCTTGTCATACCCATGAACGCCGGATGGAAGCATATCTGTATTTTGACTATGCAACTGAAGATACACGCGTCTTCCATATGATGGGCAAACCAGATGAAACCAAGCATTTAGTCGTAGACAATGAACAAGCGATCATTTCACCAAGCTGGTCGATCCATTCAGGCGTCGGCACAGGAGATTATACATTTATTTGGTCGATGTGCGGTGAGAATATTACTTATACAGACATGGACATGGTTCCAATGGATCAATTAAAATAGAAAAGAGGCAATCAGATGACATTCACGATGGAACAATTTCAACTAAATGGAAAAGTTGCTCTAGTGACAGGTGCAGTGCATGGCATCGGCTTTGAAATCGCTAAATCATTAGCTACAGCCGGAGCAACCATTGTGTTCAATAATTTATCGCAAGAGTCTGTGGATCAGGCGATGAAACTTTATCAAGAAGCTGGGATCGAAGCGAAAGGGTATGCTTGTGATGTGACCGATGAAGCAGCTGTTCAAAAAACAGTGCAGAAAATCAAAGAAGAAGTTGGTTCGATCGATATATTGGTCAATAACGCCGGGATCATCAAACGGATTCCGATGATCGATATGTCTGCAGAAGAATTCAGACAAGTCGTTGATGTCGATTTGAATGCACCGTTTATTATGGCCAAAGCAGTTATTCCTGATATGATCGAAAAAGGTGGCGGTAAGATCATCAATATTTGTTCAATGATGAGTGAGCTTGGCCGTGAAACGGTTAGTGCCTATGCTGCGGCTAAGGGCGGATTGAAAATGCTGACGAAAAATATTGCGTCCGAATACGGGCAATACAACATCCAATGTAACGGGATCGGTCCGGGCTATATTGCAACACCACAAACGGCACCGCTGAGAGAAACACAGGAAAATGGGGAACGTCATCCTTTTGATCAGTTTATCGTTGGCCGAACTCCAGCAGCGCGTTGGGGTACGCCGGAAGACCTTGCTGGCCCAGCTGTATTCCTAGCATCTAGTGCTTCTGATTTTGTAAATGGCCATATTTTATACGTGGATGGCGGTATTTTAGCCTATATCGGAAAGCAACCATAAATAAAAATGAGTATTAGAGTGTAGAGACAGTTTGTTCTTCACTCTTTTTCTCCTGAAAAAATGAAAACGCTTGCTTTTTATCAATAAATTATTTTATTGTAAGGAATAACGGGTTGTTTGGTTATAATAAAGCAGACGTAATGTTTGCTAAGGAGGGTATAAAGTAATGAAAACAGGTAAGAAAGTTTTGTTTGCAGTTGGGTGCTCATTTGCTATTTTTAGTGGGCTCTATGGTTTTTCTAAGATTGGTTTGGCAGAGGAAGGAGCAAATGTAATTCAGGCGGAACCGCCGGCATACACATCAGATTTTCCTAATCAATTAGGAACATGGCAGGATATGGTAGGTAAAGCGGACAAAAGTAACAACAGCAGTGGATTAATGATTTCAAATACAAAGCAAGGCACCAGCTTAGAGTCCGTTTCACTAAACTTGAGTGCTGGTAAGCAAACGTCTGGGGATCTTGAGTATACCTTTTTATATGAAGGGCAGGCGAACTTCGGACTCGTATTTCGCGGAGATACACAGAATTCAAGTAAATGGCAGTCATTTGCCTATAATCGTGATGGACAATGGCAGCTAGGTCAACCAGGCGGAAAATGGATCGCTAATATTCCCGGACCTAAACTGAGTGCTGGTCAACAATATAAGCTGATTCTTCGTTATGAAGGGAAAAGTATAAAAGCTTTTTTAAATGATCAGCTCTTCTATGAGAATAATGACATCGTTTATCCAAATGGGTCTGCTATTGACGGTGACTGGGAAGGATATCCGGGGATTCGGATGTTCGGGAATTTATCAAAATTGACGGTTCTATCTATGCGAAGCGGCAAAGTAGGTAGTATTCCCGTAGTCGATCGTTCTGCCGAATATGCGCAGCTGAAAGAAAAATGGAGAAATCAGCTTGTCTCTGACCAGTATGATGAAACCAATCCGACGCTAGTCAAGTACGTTCAAACATTGTCTGAAGAGGCTGCTGAATTATATCAAACGATGAACAAATCAGCAGACCGCACGTATCTTTGGCCGTTGGAACAAGGAAATACAGCGTCAGCAGATCTAAGTACACAATTCATCAAACTGCAAAAGCTAGCGTTGGCATATGGTACAAAAGGCAGTCCGATGTACCAAGATAAGACAGTTGAAGCCGTGATCATCGATGGCTTGGATTTTATGGTCACTAAAAAGGGCTACGATGGGAAAAAATATCATGGCAATTGGTGGGATTGGCAAGTTGGTATCCCGCAAAAGTTTATCAGTACGTTGATGATTTTAGGGGATAATGTGCCAGAAGAAAAATTACAGCAATATACCGCTGCGATAAGCGGTTATGTACCAGATCCGTTCAAACAGCTGTACACTAAAACACAAGGAACATTTGTCGATCTGGCCTTTATTCCAAACTTCGTGACTTCTGGAGCGAATCGGACCGATCTGGCTCTAACTGTTTTAGGATTAGGGATCTTACAGAAAAATGAAGGCAAGATCACGCAAGCCTCCAGTAGCATCATCGATGTCTTTAAATTAGTTACAAAAGGGGACGGCTTTTATAAGGACGGCTCATTTATTCAGCATAGTAATATTCCATATACAGGCTCATATGGGAATGTTTTGATAAAAGGTGTCGGACAAATCTTAGCGATCACAAAAGAGTCCAGCTTTGAAATGGCACCAGAAATCGTAAACGAGTTTGTTGAAAACGTCGACAGAGCATTTCTTCCATTGATCTATAAAGGCGAGATGCTGCCAACTGTCAATGGCCGCTCAATCTCAAGAGCACCAGCAAAAACTAAAGTCGGCTATGGCTCCACTACGATTTACAATTTATTGATCGTCTCTAAATTTGCCCCAACAGAGTATCAGAAGAAATTTCAGGAAGCGGCTAAATACTGGATCAAGGAAAATCCGGACTATTATTTAACAAATGCGAGAGATTTTAATGACCTGCAAATGACGATGACATTGTTGGATAATTCTGGGATTATTGGAGATACATTACCATTTATTGGAACAAAAATGTATGCTTCGATGGATCGTTTTGTTCAAAGAACACCAGACTACATGATGGGCTTAGGATTATACTCTAGTCGAATCTCTTCTTTTGAAGCTGGAAATAAAGAAAATAAACGCGGCTGGCATACGGCTGACGGGATGATGTATTTATATAACGATGATGAGGTTCAATTTAATTCTGCCTACTGGCCGACAGTCGACCCTTATCGTTTACCGGGAACAACAGTAGATACAGTAGCACTGGCAGATGAAGTCTCTGCTTTTACAACTGTGACATCGAAAGAAAAATGGGTCGGCGGTGTGGATTTTGAAGGTCTAGCAACAGTTGGAATGGCACTGAACAAGACTGGTACCAAAAATAATGGCACCCTCCTACCGATGAACCTTCAAGCTAAAAAATCTTGGTTTATCGTTGACGGACAAATCGTTGCATTAGGTGCAGGAATCAAAGGCGATACCACTGCATCTATTGAAACGATCGTAGATAATCGTCTGTTGAATGATAATTACACGTACAAAGTAATTTCCAATAATAGCGCAATCGAACAAGCCAGCGAAGTAAGTAGTAAACAATGGCTCTTACTACAGTCGGACCATCAAAACGCCAGCATAGGCTATTATTTCCCGAAAGAAACAGCAGTCAATGTCATCAGTGAAACACGTACAGGTAGTTATGCACAAATCAATGAAGCATTTCCTAATAACGAGCAGTACACAGGGGATTATCGTAAATTTGTGATCGATCATGGGAAAAATCCCGTAGATGAAAGCTATGCCTACGTGACGTTGCCGGGAATAGATGAAGCAGGTCTAAAAGCTTATGCAGCAGAAAAACCAGTAAATATTTTAGCAAATACTGCAGAAGTCCAAGCAGTAGAATTACCACAGGAAAATTATTTGGGTGTCAATATCTGGCAAGAAACAGGCAGCAGCATTGCCGGGATCACTTCAGATAAAGCAGTCTCACTGTTGAAAAAAACGTCTGGCAATCAACAAACCTATGTATTCTCAGATCCGACTCAAACAACCAAAACAATGACCTTGAAACTGCCTAAAAATTACAGCAAAATCGTAAGTCAAAGTGAAGGAATCATTTATGATGCAGCAACTGATACCTTTACCGTAACCTTTGAACAGATGGATGGCAGCAAGAAGCAAATCGTGGTTGAATAAATCATCGAAAATAAGTGAGAACGTTCTGTCTCAACTCTTTAAACGCAGAGTGGACAGAGTGTTTTCACTTTATTTGGCCTTTCGTGCACTCATTTTAATAAAGAAACTACCACCTAAAGTAATCAATGCAAGAGTAAAAAATACTTTGTGCGGTTCAGTCATAGAGAAAGCTTGTATCAAATAAGCGCCAATGATTGGACCGAATGTATTTCCAAGCTTCGGTATTTCAGCTAATCCAAAATAGAATCCCTTTTTTCCTTTTGGAGCAAGCTGATCAACTAGATAATCAAATCTGACACCTAAAAATAATTCTCCTAAACTATAGGATAAGGCAACCATAAAAAATACTAGAAGATCAGTTGCCCTAGGGAGTAAAAAAAGACTGCAGGCAAACATCATATTGCTAATGATTATTGTAGCAAAAGAAGAAATACGTTTAGTACATCTAATGATCGGCACTTGCAATAATAAGATCAAAGCGGCATTGATCATTAGCATAGCGCTATATAAGGAAGCTCCTGATGGAAACAAAGAACGCGTATTGAAAAATTGAGGAACAGTCGAATTGAATTGTGCATAGCCAAAATAAGAAAATGTCACTCCTAGCAACAGGAAAATATAGGCATAAATAGAAAAGGGATCGTTCTTTTGAGTCCTTTTACAATCGCTGATTTTCCGTTTAAAAGCTGGCGGTTCTTTACGCATCGTAATGAATAGAAGAAGTCCATAAACAATGTAGCTTCCGCCAAGAACCAAATAAGAAAAAAGTGAAGAATCATCAGTGAATAGTGAATGCAATAAAGGACCTAAAAAAGCACCGATATTAATTGAAGCATATCTGAAATTGTAGATAGATAAGCGCTCTTCAGGCAGGGAAAAAAGAGATAATGTTCGCTTAGCTGTTGGTTCGAAAATAACATAGCAAAAGCCATTTAAAGCATTGAGAAATAAAAATTGAGGAACCGTTGAAGCAAAGAAAAATCCAATAAAAATAGTCCCCCAGAAAATCGCCGTATAAATCAGGAGCGTCTGAAAATTGACTTTATCCGATAAATAACCTCCGATCGGGCTGCACAAAACACTTATCAAGGGGCTGATGCTAAGGATATAGCCGATTTCAACAGCTGAAAATTGACAGTTATTAGACAAATAGATTGCTAAAAAAGGGGTGCTCATAAAAAAAGTGATACGAGTGAATAATGTTCCCAAAAGAATCGTTCGCACCTGAATCGTCATTTTTTTGATCATAAAGACCTCCGTATGATTTTTAAGTATGGTATCATAAGAAAAAATGAACCAGATTTTTTGTTGCGTATACGCACAAAAAGGAGGATATGATGATTCAATATGGCAAAACACTCAAAATGATAAGAAAATCGCGCGGTTTTAGTCAGGCTGCTTTGTGTAAAGGGATCATGAGCCGTTCAAATTTATCGAGGTTTGAAAATCAGCTGTATGTCCCTAGCTTTGATAAGGTCTTGCAATTGCTTGAGCGATTGACCGTGACGTTAGATGAGTTTGTCTATATTGATCGCGGATTTTTACCTAGCAAATATGACTATTTTTATAAAAAATTGATCCAAGCTGAAAATTATAGACAGAAAGAAGAATTAACCGAAGTTGCGAAACAAATCGCTGAACACAAGGAAGAAAGCATCCAATTTTATGAATTGTTTTTACTCTCTCAGTTCGCATTGCTCGAAAATGATCTACCGGCAATCCTGACAAAAGAAGATATTTCCAACTATATGCGGCCGGTGCTATTTGAAATAGAAAATTGGCTGTTTTATGATTTTAGACGACTGAACAATTTTATTCAGCTTTTTGAACTAGACGAAGCCATTTTCTTGTATGACCGAGCAATTACCGAGTTTGGTAAGTATGAAGGATTTCCCAAAGAAAACAATATCAAGGTCCATCTATCATTGAATCTGGGACAATTACTACTCGAGCAACAACAATTAGTAAAAGCAGAAACCTACTTCAATCGCGCCAAACAATATGCCCGTCAGCAAAACAAATTGTATCAAGAGTTGCTTAGTGATTTATTTATTGAGAAAATCATCCACCAAAAGAAGCAATTACCTCCAAAAGATCCACTTCCAACCATGCTGGCATATATGGAACAAATAGGCTATGATGCTGTTGTTCATTCACTGATGACATATACCGAATAAAAAATCGAATTTTATTATTGACTTTCAATGATAAACGCAGTAAACTTTAAATGTAACATAAATAGTTACTTTTAAATTGGAGTGATAGACATGGCCATGTCGACAAAATTAAGTGTTGCGATCCATATCCTAAGCCTGATCGAAATTGGACCACCAGATCAAGTGAACTCTGAACTGATCGCATCAAGCGTAAATACAAATCCGGTAGTTGTCAGACGCTTGATGAGTAAGCTGAAAAAAGCTGGGCTGATCCACACAAGCAGAGGCGCAACACAAACCTATTTATTGAAGAAACCGGAAGATATTTCTCTTTATGACATTTATGAAGCGGTGGAATTAGAGCATGAAGTATTCAATATCCATCAAAATCCAAACCCGAATTGTCTGGTAGGAGCGAATATTCAAGGAGCATTAGAAGAACAATACAGTAAAGTACAAGAATGTATGGAAAAAGAATTAAAAGAGATTCCTTTATCTGATGTCATCCATCAAATAAAGCAGTAAGAGACAAAAGGGTCTCTTCTCTTTTTACTATTAAATGTAACAAAAAAAGTTTCATTAAAAGAAAGGAAGAACAAACATGAAAGTAGCAATTTTAGGAGCAAACGGAAAAGCAGGTTCAGCCATTTTAGCAGAAGCGAAAAAAAGAGGGATAGAAGTAACTGCAATTGTTCGTGCTAAAGAAAAAATCACAGATGGAACGCCTGTGATCGAAAAAGACGTTTACCAATTAACAGCATCAGACATCAAGGAGTTTGATGTATTAGTCAGTGCATTAGGCTTTTGGGGCGATGTGAGTGAATTTACTGGCTCTACACAGCACTTGATCGACATTTTGAACGGTCTAAATACTCGTTTATTAGTCGTTGGCGGAGCTGGAAGCTTATACGTTGATCAAGCACATACGATGCGTCTAAGTGAAACACCAGACTTCCCAGAAGCATTTAAACCATTAGCTACAGCTATGGGCAAAGGGCTGGATCTGCTAAAAGAAGCTAAAAATATTCATTGGACTTATATCAGCCCAGCTGCTGAATTTGATGCAGAAGGACCGAAAACAGGAAAATATGTCGCTGCAGGTGAAGAACTAGAAACAGATGCCGCTGGTAAAAGCTATATTTCTTATGCAGATTATGCGATTGCGATGGTCGATGAAATTCAAAATAATGCGCATCCTGAACAACGATTTAGCGTGCATCAATAAAATAGATCGAACGAGGATGAGACAAAAGTGCTTAATTCCAAAGCACCTAACTTTTTACCGCCGTTTATTAAGAACTAAAGGGACTGGGACATAACTCTGCGAGTTACGACCCAGTCCCTTTAAAAAACGAATAAATGGTGAAAACAGAAGTAATCCCTTCGGAAAGAAGCTGATGTTGCACAGAACCTACTGGGTCACAAAAATTTGAAGATCGATTTCCGTGAATTCTTTCTTATTTCTCAGAGTTGAACACTTCTGTTTCAACCTCTCTTTTTAATAACATTTAGAGCAAGGGGTTAAACCACGTGCTGTGGCATTTTCTAATGTATCAGGAGTGTATGTGCCATTCCCGCATTTTCGTGCATGGTATTTTTCTCCAGTTGGTGTAACTAAAACCATTTGTTGAATACCTTGAGTGTCTGGTGCAGGTGCTTCTGGTGTTTGCGCTGCTGCAGCTGCTTGTTGTGCTTCAGCAGCGGCTTGCTCCTCTGCTTTTTTCTGCGCTTCAGCAACTTTTTTTGCTTCTTCTTTTTGTGCATCCAGTGTTCGTTTAACACCGCTAGCTCGATTACTTAGATCCTTATTCCCGCTAGGCAACTCGTTGATCCTAGCGATAGCCTGCTCATAATGTGCATCGGTCGGCTCTTGCTCAGCTTTTTCAACAGCAGTTCGTGCTGCCGCAATTAAGCTTTCAGTGCGCTCTTTTTCAGTGATTTTTTGTTGAACAGTATCTAAACGTTTTAATAAAGAATCCTTATTTAATGTAGCTTTGTCTACTAAAGCTGTGGCAGAATCAAGCTGTTCTTTGGTTTGTTTGGTTTCGGCAAGCTCAACAGCTGCATAAATAGGGACGTTTTCTTTAACGATCGCTAAGCGCTTTGTGAGATCCTCTCGTGTTAGAGAAGTGACTAATGTTGCTGCTTCATCATAGTTTTTTTGCGTTGGATTTTTCTCTGCTAAAACGAGAGCCGCTTCGGCTTGCTCTATCGTATCCTGTGCTTCTTTTTCTTTATTCAAAAATGCAACGAACTCTTTTGACGGCGTGACAGTGACAGCTTCTTCTGTTTCTTTATCTCCAAGCGTGGCTGTAAAGGTGATCTTTTGAGCTTCATCGCTCGTTAAGTTGACTTTGTAACTGAAAGAACCGTCTTTGGTAGCAATTTCTTCTCCATCTACACTAAGCTCGCTGTTTTTATTTGTTTTCCCTGTGACTGTAGCGATTCCTTTGTCATTTGTTTTAAGTGATGCTTCGTCAAATTCCAGAGTAGGTGAAGAGGGTGATAGAATGATTCCTACAATAAATAAAAGTAGACTAATACCAGTTAAAAGCAATGGTTTTTGCTTTTGTTTTCGCTGAATGACTGCTTTGATCGATAAAACGCTTCCTATAATAATCCCCAAAATACCTACTAAAACAATAATTGCACTCATAGTTTCATTATTCCTCCTTTTTATGTATAAACAAATTGTATCATATTTTAAAATATAAGACAGGAATCATATCACTATAAATAAAAAACAAAGACATTTAACGGCAATAAAAAAAATTCTTATGCTAAAATGAAAACAGAATGAATTGCGTATTTTAACAGAGAAGGGGAAAAAAATGAAAGCAGAGATCATTGCAGTTGGTACAGAGCTACTACTAGGACAAGTCGTGAATACGAATGCAACATTTTTATCAGAAGAATTAGCAGATTTAGGGATCGAAGTTTATTATCATACTGTCGTAGGTGATAATCCGGTACGATTAGATGAGTTGTTGACACAGGCACAAGATCGGAGTGATTTAATTGTTTTATGCGGTGGATTAGGACCGACCGATGATGACTTGACGAAGGATACTGTTGCAGCTCACATCCACCACTCGTTGATGCAAGACGAGCAAGCATTGGAGCAGTTGAACGACTATTTTAGTTTTTCGAAAAATAAGATGACAGAGAATAATCTACGGCAAACCTTAATGATCGAAGGTGGTAGAGCGATTCAAAATCCCGCTGGATTAGCTGTAGGAACGCTAGTAACAGAAAATGATACGACATATTTACTTTTACCGGGACCTCCGAATGAATTGAAGCCGATGTTTAAGAAAAACGCCCGTCCTCTATTAGAAGAACTTTTTCCGCAGAAGGAAGAGTTACTATCAAGGGTTCTTAGATTCTATGGTATCGGTGAATCTCAGCTAGTCACAGAATTGAAAGAGTTGATCGATCATCAAAGTAACCCGACTATTGCTCCATATGCTAAGCCGAATGAAGTGACTTTACGTTTGACAGCAAAAGTGGCGGATCATGGAGAAGGAGAACTGCTGCTGGATCAGCTTGAAGCTAAGATTCTATCGCAAGTAGGGGACTACTTTTACGGTTATGGGGATGAGAATAGCTTGGTAGAAGCAACAGTCGAACAGCTAAAAAAAGCTGGGAAAACTGTCTCCGCAGCTGAAAGTTTAACGGCTGGACTTTTTCAAAGTACGCTAGGAGATGTTCCGGGAGTCTCCGAAGTTTTTAAAGGAGGATTTGTGACCTATTCTGAGCAGACGAAAGAGGCTTTCTTAGGGATCGATCCGATTTTATTAGAGAAGGAAGGGGTAGTGAGTGAATTCTGTGCCATTGCGATGGCTGAGCAAGCACGAATATTAAGTGGAGCTGACTTTGCTGTTTCATTTACTGGAGTCGCAGGACCTGACGAATTGGAAGGACATCCAGCTGGAACCGTTTGGATTGGATTGGCGGAAAAGGGCAAACCAACGATTGCAGAGCTTCAGCATTTTACCAGAGACAGACGGTACATCCGTCGAAGTGCTGTAATGAAAGGTTTGGATATGATTCGTAGGGCTGTTGATAAGTAAAAATAAAAAAGGTGAACGTTTGTTCGTTTTTCTCTTGCTTTTTCTAAATAAACCAGTTATGATATATTTATTGAAAAGGAACTTAAATCGTTTATATATAAGGAGGATTATCGATTGGCAGATGATCGTAAAGTGGCCTTAGATGCCGCACTAAAAAAAATCGAAAAGAACTTTGGTAAAGGTTCAGTAATGAAATTAGGGGAGAAAGTAGACCAGCAGGTTTCTACGATTCCCAGCGGTTCATTAGCGTTAGACGTTGCATTAGGTGTCGGTGGCTATCCTCGCGGCCGGATCGTTGAAGTCTATGGACCAGAGAGCTCAGGTAAGACGACTGTAGCACTGCATGCGATTGCTTCTGTACAAAAACAAGGCGGCACAGCTGCTTTTATCGATGCTGAACATGCTTTAGATCCGCAATATGCACAAAAATTAGGCGTAAATATCGATGAATTATTACTTTCACAACCAGATACTGGAGAGCAGGGATTGGAAATCGCGGATGCTTTAGTTTCCAGTGGCGCGATCGATATTGTTGTTATCGACTCAGTAGCGGCTCTTGTTCCTCGTGCGGAAATCGACGGGGAAATGGGTGCAAGTCACGTTGGTTTGCAGGCACGTTTGATGTCACAAGCATTGCGTAAGCTTTCAGGCTCTATCAACAAGACGAAGACGATTGCTATTTTCATCAACCAAATCCGTGAAAAAGTCGGAGTGATGTTTGGTAATCCTGAAACGACTCCTGGCGGCCGTGCGTTGAAATTCTATGCGACTGTTCGTCTGGAAGTAAGACGTGCGGAACAATTGAAGCAAGGAACAGATATCGTTGGTAACCGTACGAAAATAAAAGTAGTCAAGAATAAAGTTGCACCACCATTCAAGGTGGCTGAAGTTGATATCATGTATGGTCAAGGGATTTCTCAAGAAGGTGAACTTCTTGATATGGCTGTTGAAAAAGATATCATAGACAAGAGCGGCGCATGGTACAGCTACAAAGAAGAACGTATCGGACAAGGCCGTGAGAATGTGAAAGTCTATATGCTTGAGCATCCAGAAATGGTTGAAGAAGTCTCTAAGCGTGTACGTGATGCTTATGGTATCGGCGACGGTACAGCCGTTGTTGAAGTAGAAGAAGGTCAAGAAGAATTACCGCTTGATGAAGAATAGAAACTAGAAAAAAACAAACTGTAAAAGAGCTGTGATTGCTTTTTTACAGTTTGTTTTTTCCCCTTAGCTAATTTCTTGATTGGAACAAAGCTCTTTCGATTAGGAAAGGGCTTTTTTAAGTTGACACACTGGTGCACAAACATTAGAATAAAGTTGTGTATAACTACACGTATGCAAGTAGGCATATTGATAATTGATTATAGTTTATCAGAAAACTACATGAATATTGAAAATTTGAAGATAGTACGGAGGTGGAAACAATGGGTTTACAAATTCTCCTCGCTATCGTCGGTTTAATTGTCGGTCTGGGTTTAGGGTTAGTCGTTGCAAAATCGCGTCATGAAAAGGCTATAGATGGTGCAAAGTCTTCTGCTGCAGGCATTATTGAAAGTGCCAATAAAGAAGCGGAAACTCTGAAAAAGGAAGCTTTATTAGAAGCTAAAGAAGAAAACCAGAAGTATCGGTCAGAAATTGAAAGTGAGTTGAAAGAAAGCAAATTAGAACTGAAATCTCAAGAAAATCGTTTATTACAAAGAGAGCAAAACTTAGATAGAAAAGATGACTCTCTTGAAAAACGTGAAAACTCACTGGAAGAAAAAGAAGAGAAACTTGGTGCTAGACAGCAATTAATTGATGAGCGAGAAAAAGATGTAGAAGAACTAGTTGAAAAGCAACACCAAGAAATAGAACGTATTGCTTCACTATCGAAAGATGAAGCAAAAGATATCATCATGAAATCTACCGAAGAAGAGCTAAGTCATGAATTAACTGTTATGGTTAAGGAATCAGAACAACGTGCGAAAGAAGAGTCTGATCGTAAAGCTAAAAATTTACTTTCATTAGCGATTCAACGTTGTGCAGCTGACTCGGTTTCTGAAACTACAGTTTCTGTGGTTAGTTTACCAAATGATGAGATGAAAGGTAGGATCATTGGTCGTGAAGGCCGTAATATTCGTACCTTAGAAACGTTGACAGGAATTGATTTGATTATCGATGATACGCCAGAAGCAGTGGTGCTGTCAGGGTTTGATCCAATCAGAAGAGAGATTGCTCGGATGACCTTGGAGAAATTGATTCAAGATGGACGAATTCACCCAGCTCGTATTGAAGAAATGGTTGAAAAGTCACGTAAAGAAATGGATGAACGAATTCGTGAATACGGAGAGCAGGCTGCCTTTGAAGTTGGGGCGCATACACTTCATCCGGACTTGATCAAAATTTTAGGTCGTTTACGTTTCCGTACAAGTTACGGACAAAACGTATTGAATCACTCGATCGAAGTGGCTAAATTAACTGGTGTATTGGCGGCAGAGATCGGCGAAGATGTCCAATTAGCGAAACGTGCAGGTTTGCTGCATGATATCGGTAAAGCGTTGGATCACGAAATCGAAGGATCTCACGTAGAGATCGGTGCAGAGTTAGCTGCTAAGTATAAAGAAAATGCGACGGTTATCAATGCGATTGCATCCCATCATGGTGATGTGGAAGCGACGTCAGTCATTTCTGTTTTAGTAGCGGCTGCAGATGCATTGTCAGCTGCTAGACCAGGAGCTCGTAGCGAATCTATGGAAAACTATATCCGACGCTTAGAAAACTTAGAAAATATTTCTAATGGATTTGAAGGTGTTGAATCTAGTTTTGCTGTACAAGCTGGTCGTGAAGTGCGAGTAATGGTCAAACCAGATGAAATCAACGATTTAGAAGCTGTGCGCTTAGTGCGGGATATTCGTAAGAAAATCGAAGATGATCTAGATTATCCGGGTCATATCAAAGTGACGGTCATCCGTGAAACGCGTGCAGTAGATTACGCAAAATAAAAAAAGAACAGAAACAGCCAGCGCTGATAAGCAGGCTGTTTCTTTTTGTGTCTTCCCCTAATTTTTTTCAAGTACATAAAATGGCTTTTTGGCTATATTTTTACCCTGTTTTTGTAAAATAAATGAGAAAAAATTCAGGATATTTTTACTAAACTAGCCGCAGTGTTTTAATTGCTATAAGCCTATTACTTTGCTATATTCTTTATAGAATTTTATTAAAACTGGGGGTTTTTTACTATGCAATTAAAGAAAAGCGCTTTTCTAGGTTTAGTTGCTTTATCAAGTATTACATTAGCTGCTTGCGGCGGAGGCTCAAAAAATGCCGATGGTGGTGCAAGCGGAGAAGAAAAGGTATTTCGCTTAGTTGAGAGACAAGAAATGCCTAGTGCAGATCCTTCATTAGCAACGGACGAAGTAAGTTTTGTCGCATTGAATAATGTGTATGAAGGGATTTACCGCTTAGATAAAGACAGCAAGCCACAACCAGCTGGGGCTGCTGAAAAAGCAGAAGTTAGTGAAGATGGACTAACATATAAGATCAAATTAAGAGAAGATGCGAAATGGACAGATGACAAACCTGTAAAAGCTGAAGACTATGTATATGGCTGGCAAAGAACGGTTGATCCAGCAACTGGTTCAGAATATGCTTACATGTTTAACTCTGTAAAAAATGCTGAAAAAATCTCCAAAGGCGAAATGAAAAAAGAAGAACTTGGAATCAAAGCAGTTGGTGATTATGAACTGGAAATCACATTAGAACAAGCTACTCCATTTTTTGACTATCTATTAGCATTCCCATCATTTTTACCGCAAAGACAAGATATCGTTGAAAAATATGGTAAAGATTATACAACTGATAGCGATAAAGCAGTGTATAACGGACCATTTACTTTGACTGATTTTGACGGGCCTGGAACAGATACAAATTGGTCTTATACAAAAAATGACAAATACTGGGATAAAGACACAGTCAAGTTAGACAAAGTAACGATCGATGTCGTAAAAGAAGCACCGACATCATTGAACTTATTCCAAGACGGTCAAGCAGATGATGTACCATTGTCAGGTGAATTAGCGCAACAAATGAAGAGTGATCCAAACTTCATTACCTTAAAAGCCGCATCGACATTCTATCTTGAACCGAACCAAATTGAAGAAAATTCACCATATCGCAATGCAAATCTGCGTAAGGCTTTATCTTATGCAATTGATCGTAAAGCATTAGTGGATCAAATTTTAGCAAACGGTTCTACTGTCCCAGAAGGTCTAGTACCTGCAGGCTTAGCTGCTGATCCAAAAACAGATGAAGACTTTGCCAAAGAATCTGGAAATGATATTGTCTACGATGTTGACAAAGCAAAAGAATCATGGAAAAAAGCCAAAGATGAATTAGGTATTTCTACATTATCTGTTGATTTATTGATCGATGATACTGATAATGCGAAGAAAATGGCTGAATATCTACAAGGTTCATTATCTGAAACCTTAGATGGCCTAAAAGTGTCTGTCAGCCCTGTACCATTTTCTGTACGATTAGATCGCTCAAACAAAGGAGACTTTGAAATTGCAGTGAGTGCTTGGGGAGCGGATTATGCAGATCCAAGCAGCTTCTTAGATTTATTTGTTACAGGAAATGCCTATAATAGAGGACATTATTCAAATCCTGAATATGATAAATTAGTGAATAGCGCTGCGACAACAAATGCAAACAATCCAGAAGCACGTTGGCAAGATCTGTTAAACGCTGAAAAAACGATCATGGATGATAAGGGCGTTATCCCATTGTATCAAAAAGCAGAAGCACGCTTACGTTCTGAAAAAATCAAAGATGTTGTGTACCATTCAACTGGAGCAAAATATGATTTCAAATGGGCATATATTGAAGAGTAATCACTTGAATTGAATGTTTGAGACAAGAGAATAAAACAAAAGTCGCTTAAGTTCGAGTGACTGGAGTAATGGGACTGGGACATGACTCTACGAGTCACGCCCCAGTCCTTTTTAAAACGAATAAACGGTGGAAGCAGAAGTAACTCCTTCGGAAATAAGCTGAAATTCACAAAAATTTGAAAAATAATTTTCGTGAATTCCCTCTTATTTCTTGGAGTTGGACACTTCTGTTTCATCCTCGTTGTAAAATTGACGAAAAATCTGACTTTTGGCTAGCATCTATTAAGAATTGGTGTTCTAGATTTTAGCTGCTGCATATCAATGAAGTCATGTGAAAGGATTTAGTTGTATTAGAGTCAGAAAATTAAAAAACGAATGATATTCATTAAATATTTATAAAAAAGATAAAAAAATAATATTTTTATGTTTGAATTATCTTATTATGAAAAAAGTGAAATTTATAATAGGGAGATCGATCATGAAAAAGACAATGCTTAGTTTATTTATTCTAATTTCAGCAATTTTTTTGTTACCTTCACACAGTGAGGCTGCACAACTCAATTTTTATGACATTGTGACGCTTGATCTGCAGGAACAGGCAAAGATTATCAAGGAAAAGCCAACTGTAAGCGATGGATACGCACAATACAATCTGATTTATGAAAAGAATGTCGATACGACTAATGTCAGTTCCAATGCTACAGGTACATCAAATAAAGCGAATGATCAAGGAACGACGACTAAAACAACAAAGCAAGCAAATTTGCCTAAAGCTGGGGAAAACAGACAATTTCAACTAGTGCTATTTGGGACGGGCTTCATTTTGATTAGCTTTTTTATTTTATATAAACATAGAAAATATTCAAAGTTATTATTGATTGTTATCATTCCGATGGCATTTGGTCCATCTCCTATGAAAGCTTTGGCTGCAGAAGCTTCGCTCATTCCATCTGAGAAGCTGGAATTGTCTGAGGGAGAAACTAAAATGATTGAGCCTAAGGCTATTGAAGGATATACATATGTCGGCTATTATCCATCAGAAAAAGTGGTTCTGCCAGCTGGGGAATCTAAAATAACTGTATTGTATGTGGATGAGAATAGTCAGGAGATCCATTCACCCCAAGTGCTTTTTGGGAAAATAGGAGAAAGCTATGATGTTTCAACAGAACAATACAAATTAGCGATACCTGGGTATGTACTGAATCAAATGAAATTGCCGCCGAATGCAGTTGGGACTATCAAGGAACAGGAACAAACGGTCGTTTATGAATATCAAAAGGAATTAGCTCAAAAAGGTCAAGTCACAGTTCACTACTTAGACATGAATGGTCAGGAGATTCAGCCGAAAGAGCATTTAAGTGGTGAAATAGGGCAGACATTTCAGATAGAAACGAAAGAGATTTCGGGATTTTTATTCGATCATGCTGTGGGTGATTTAGAAGGAACCTTTGGAGAAACTGAAAAGGACATCCAACTGTATTACACGGATGAAGTAACGGTCAATATACATTATATCGATAAATGGACGAAGCAGCCGTTGAAGCTGAATTCGATCACACCCTATGTAGATTATTTAAGACCGGATATTTCTGATATCGATGGCTACTATTATACTAACTCATATAATGGCAAAACATATGCACAAGGAGAAACAGCATCTGAAGACCAGCTGACAGTCAAAGTAGGGGCAAGTTATACTTTGCCGAAAGAAATCAGATTTTTGATAACTAAACCAACTGGGGAAACGATGAACACACTTAATTTTCCTAAGCCTATTGAGGATTTAGGCTGGGCCGTTGCCATCGATAGTTACTCGAACTTCTTGTATTTCCAAGAAAAACCAGAATATATACCTGCTAATTACACAGGAATAGCGGATCAAGCAACAATTGATGTTACGTATGAAGTAACATTTATTCCAACGGTAATTCCAGCACCTTGATCATGATAAAAGGAGTGGGAGAAAATCACTCCCACATTTTACTTGCAGCGGTCGCCCCAGACTCCCTTGCTAAAATCAAAAGAGAATTTAAAGAGGTTAGGGCGGCCCTCTGAGCGCTCGTTTAAGCTGTTCTGACTCTTGATCGTTTTTCTTGTTACGACGCCTTACAGGCGGTCAAGGCAAGCCCTAACAACCCTTTAGATTGAATCCTTCAAATTTTTGATTGAACTGTCTTTTTCCAAAATGAAAAGGGAGTCTTGCAATAGAATGCGTTGAAAACCTCTTAAATCGAGTTTTAAGAGGTTTTTCTTAGTGAAATGCATTTCTCTCTTAGGGTGGACACTAAAACTGCTTAAATCGAATATTAGAGCCGTTTTAAACAGTGTTGTTATTTATATAGCAAACTTGATGCTACAAAAGAAAATTAAATAACGATTTTTTATCCATTTTGCCTCTTGTATTACCTCTTGCGTTAGGTCATGCACTAGTCTTTTTTACTACAGGTACTAATGCATAAGGTAATGCAGGACTTAATGCAAGAGAGGGTAAAAGTTTAAAATGCTTGTGAGAGTAGATGTTACTTAATTGTTTGAAAATTCTGTAAATAACTTTTCGTTTTTATCGATACTTACCCTTGTGATACAAAATAATCCACCTTCTTTTTTGGTGGGTGTTTTATAACAGCTTGAGTACGTTCTCTTTCAGAGGATTCTCTAGGAGCGGGCGGAGACACAAAAAAGGACACTCACGAGAGCGTCCCAGGATGTCTTATGACCGAATCACCAGAAAAAAGACAATAGACTAACAAAAAAGCTTTCTTCAAGTGAACTATGGTAAAATAGCGTTGTAGTGAAAACTACAAAAAGGATATGCAAATCTCTTTTAAAGAAGCCCACTAACTCACTATCTTCCCCAAAGCGCACATAGTTAGTGGGCTTTTTTATTAATAGACTCATTGTACGTAATTGGAATAGGTTTGATAAGTTTTCAGTGGTCCATTTGCGAATATAGCAAGTTTCTTATAGATCAGCTTGAATAAAAATAGGCACAGTATCGTTATTTAAGAGAATTGATTCAACTTCAGTTTGAATGCTTACAGCTAAATTATGTTCGCCGACTTTAGTTAGATAGTCAATACTTTCAAAAATAGCTGATTTGTATTGTTTCTCACCTGTAGAGAGGTATTGTGTTAGATTTTTAAGGTAATCAAGGACAACCTTATAGCTAAGATCATGTATCTCATCAAGTTGTGACGTTGCTATCGTTAGGTAATATGAGCTAAGTTCATACTCTTTTTTTCTTAGCAACATAGTGATTAAATTGTTGACCATATTTTTTATAAATTCTTTGGTAGCTGTATTTCTTAAATTCATATTTTTTACAGGTAACGCTTTTTTAGCCAAATGATCTATTTTTGGTTGTTCAAATAGAAAAATGGTATGGGATAAAAGCGCATAATCATATTGGAAAAAATACTTTTTTGCATGCAACAAATGAAAAATAATGTCTAATTCACTCTGTTTCAAAGGGGAAATTTCTGCCCAACGTGAAGACAGCAGCGTTTTAATCACGACGTAATTAGACATACGTTCTATTGGCATGGCTTCAGAAAAGTTCAACGTGTGGTAATAGGCTAATAGCTCTTTTTTCATCTGTGGATCACGATCATTGACTTTATATTTTTGTAAAAGACTTCGGAAGTACTTTTGTTCTAGGTCGTCGTCTAAATACTCTGAAAATTCAACTAAGGGGACAGAAAAACGTTCGAGAATGTCTCGTAACTCTGAAAATCTTAACAGTTTTTTCCCATTTTCAATTCGAGAATAAACTGATGTATCAGTATATGTTAGGATCTCTTTTTGTTTTAAGTTCTTATTTTTCCTGAAAAAATACAACGCTTCTTCGACTTTCATAAAATCCCCCCTTGCTTTTCTCCTTCTGATTGTAGCATAATGTATTCAGAAAGTATAAAATATTCGTTTGGATATCGTGGAAGGTGGGAATTGAATGATTACAACAGCCGTTTTAGCAGCTATTTCTCTATTTGTTTGGGTGAATGGGTAAATAATTCTTGGAAAAGGAATACCAGAAATCGGAATTACCTTTCGATTCCTGGTATTTCTATTTTAAGTGGGTATCCGATTTTAAAAAAAGGCAAGCATCGGTTTTGGGCGCCTGAAGCTGTTCAACCAAATATTATTTTGGTCGCTGCACTCGATATAAAAGGTTAGTACATAGCCTCTATTTTTTGAAAAGTTCACTATGATTTATAGTACCCAATTACTCTTACATTTTGAAAAGGTGAGTTTTTTTCTTTTGCGAGCATAGTAACATGGGCCTGTGTTACGAAAGTTAAAAAGGAGTCTGGCAAAAAAATAAAAATGGATCAGCTGTAAAAAACTTATTTATAAAAATGAGGTTTGGGGAATTTCTCAAAAAACGAAAAAATGAACAAAGCCAAAAATGAAAATCAACAATTTTTATGTGAGCACTTCTTTCATTTTTTACGTAAGGTGTACCCACCTTGCTATGCTTGCAAGATACCTGAAAGAGCAAAGAAGTCAGCTGTTGTGAGCAGCTGACTTCTTGTGAATATTTTAGTTGATTCTAACGTTTTACATCACTAACATTTATCCAAACCTCTCTCCTTAATGGAAACTTGACCATTCCTTTTCGTACCCATTTTTCTTTTGGATAGTACATGTGATCGAAGGTCATACTGGCTAATATATAACATAATTTTTTTCGTTTTTTTCGTTGCCATACCCAATATCTTAAAAAATATTCTTGACCACCACCAATAGATTTGCTCCCAGATCTTTTCGTTATTTTCATTTTTAATTTTTCAGAATCATAATTTCTAAAGTAATCAATAATAATTAAGGTTATGAAAAGAAATAACAGAATAGCTAGGAAAAAAATTAAAATAAAGAGATACTCTTGTATATTTAATTTGCTGAAATCAAAAGTAGTGATTTTATTAAACCAATCAGTTGAAGACATAATTTTAACCCCATTCATATTTTTTACAAAGTAACTTATTAAAAAAAACTAAATTCTGGGTAATTTTAGTAAGTTATCATTAGGTGTATCATTTGGTTCAGAACGAACATATTTTTGAATTCCATTTGTTGCGGGAATTAGTTTTGGATAAGGAGAAATAGCGACTTCTATATGTGAGTTTGGATTCTTTTTAAGAAAGTCATATATAGATTCTTTTGAAAAAAAACCTTCTTCCTTTACTCCGATTAAATAAATTGATTTGATCTCTGTGACAGAATTTGAATTACTCATTCCATCGTACATTTGAATTTTTGTTGCTTGAATCATACAATCACTCCTTTTAATTTGAAAAAATAAATTGCCATTTAGTTTATTATAACAGATAAAATGGTTTTTCGGAAACTTGATTTTATAAGGTAAATTAAAAGTAAATAGAGCGAATGATCATATTGTATAAAAAATAATTATCAACTAATATGTTATACTCAAAAAGGCAGCTGCCCCCAAAGGGAGTGCTTGTTTTGGAAAACCTTCTTACATTAATCGTCGCACCACTTTTTGTGGCTCTAGTGACAATATTAGTCGATCACTGGTTATCTGGTCGAGATGACGATTGAAGCAGTTGCTGATAGCCGTGCGTTGGTAGTCGCAACTAACGAAAAAAAAGCCTCACTCCTGACCGAGTGAGGCTTTCGTGCTTGTTTTTGTCGAACTTCTTACATTTCGTAATTTCATTATAGCACAATATTATGATATTGTACTATAATGAAATTGCGAAATGTTGTTAATACTTATAAATATTAGATTATAAGTTATTTAATTACTTAGTTGACATAATAATTTATTATACCAAGTACCAGGCATACCAACCCTTTCAGCAACCCAAAACACTAAAATCAATTGGTCTACCTCTAAATTGAAACAGAAACCCTTATTTATCAAGGTTTCTGTTTTTTTATTTTTGTGGATCTCACTTCTCTTTATTTGGGAAGTTTGTTATTAAAACTTATCTAAACTATCACTTTATTTTTTTAATGTCTTTTTTATTTTGATACTTATTACTTCAAATTCTCTTTTTCATCTTCTAACCATTTTTTATGGTCTGAAATAACTTTGCATAAGTGTTCCTCCGTGTAAAATTCTTGAGGGGTTAACTTATTTTCTACACCTTGATATTGATAAGGCATATCTACTGGAGACTTTAAATCAAGCCAGAATTCACTAATTTCTAACAAAGCATTTACATAATCTTTATCTAAAATTTTCTTCAATAGATTATTAACTAAAATCCATCTCCATCTATAATAAGCCATCAAATCTTTTTCATTAGAATTATCAATTAAATCTAGCAGCGTATATATTTCGTTCTCATCATATGGCGAAAATAGACTTCCAAGATCCCAAACATATGAATTTTCCGCGTTTTCATTTTTAGATAGATAATCTAAAGTGTATTTCATTACAAACTCATCATCAAGTATACCTTGTAAATAAAATTTGTTGTCTGAATAACCAAATCTACCTACCTTAATCTCGTTCCAAGAAAATGGAATATTATTATTTTTAAATTCATCTATATAATTCATTATTTTATAGGCACTCCATTCAATTCTGGATTTCTGACAAACATTCTATGCGTAACCTTTCCGTCTTGAATTATCCACTCAAAACGTCCCATAACACCATTTTGTTTCCCCTGAATTTGATATAATTTAGCATTACCTAAATCTGTGACTTCTGCTAAACCAGCATAATTATCAATAATATCAGAAAAACCATGTGCTTTTGGAACATTAGGAAATTCATCTACAACAATTTGAGTTTGCTTTGTAGGAGGTTTTCCTGTTAAAGGGTCGATATCATAAATAGAACCTTTCCCTTTAACTGGTTTAATATCATCAACTTTCAATCCACTTCCAGATCTAGGAGCTTCTAAAACGGGATTAGTAATCTCCTCTAGCACTTTTTGATTAGCTCCACTGGATTTCTTAGGATAAGTTTGAGCATTTCTCACTGCAGCCACTGTCAACCCAGCTGCCCACGCCGCATCCCAAAATCCAGAATCTTTCAGATCGTTTACAATACCTTGCGCTCCAGCTAAGTAGTTAAACCCTGGCATATTGACAGTTGCACCACTGAAATAATCTTTTCCGCTTTTTTGAAATTCAGTTACTCGGCGATCCATTTCTGTTGGACTTAATTCTACCACGTCTAACCCATATTTTTTAACTAGTTTCCTTAAATTATCGGATAAATCTTGCTCACTTACCGGATAACGACGGCCATTTTTTTCAAACATGTACATATCCACACCACGATCACTATCGATGATATGAATAATCGTGCAGCCATCGAGTATTTTCTTGTCTTTGACTTCGATTGCTTTCGCACGTTCCGTCCAGTTTTGGTTTACATTGTTGATCCAGGTTCGATCTGATAGAGAAAAGCCTTTTCCGTTCCAAGCTCCAGGGCCAACATGTCCTTTTTCACTAACTCCTAACGCTTGCATACCTTTAGCTACCAATGATCCAGTATCATTTATCCCGGTAAAATAGCTAGTAGACTGGCCGCAAAAATCAAGGAACTTATCTAGTTTTTCTTGTATCTTTGCCTTTTTAGCCTGATTTCGTGCGATCCCGGCATCCATACTAGTGATCGCTGCTTGAAAGACAGCCCCTAATACTTTCTCTTTTTCTTCAGACAAGCTTCTTTTCTGTTGCGCATAGCTATCTTTTGAATGCTGAAAGCCTTGAATGAGCGCGTCAGCTTCATCGATCTGTGCTTGAAGCTCATCAGAATCGAGATCCTCGCTTCCACATTTTGAGAGATACCCTTGTACATACTGTTCATTTGCTTGTACAACTGCTTCACTGTGCATGATTGCGGCTTTACAAAGTGCCGGATAAACAGTGGAAAGGTAGCCTTTTATCGAATCCATTCCCGATCCATTCAATCCTACAGCTAATTGAATGCCTTGAGTCGCACTAGAAACTGCATCGAGTGCTTGGCTGTAGGCTTGACCGAATGCTTTTATTTCTTCAGTCTGTGTTTGGACTTCCCCAATTACCATTTTAACCATCCGCTTCAGCCTCCTCTTTTAACAGCTGCAGCTGTGCTTCGTAGAGAAGATCATTTTCTTTAGTTAGCCGGCGATTATCATTATTCAGCTGTTCTTGGCCGTCTGCCATATCATCAAAGAATCGTTGTTCGGATCTGCGAGCGTCTTCTATGATCTCATCAAAATAGTGCCCTTCTTCCTGGCGATGAAAATAAGAGATCACCCGTTCATTGTGCCGACGTTCCCATGCAAACAGCTGCTCTGTTTCGGCTATATTTCGTTCGAGTACAATCTTTAGTTCCTGATTTTCGTCTTGTTGCTCTTCATTTATTCGCTGTTGCTTCAGTAGTTCTGTGTGGTTCATGTCTCGTCTCCTTTAAGGCAAGTTTGTAAATAGCTGCTTGGCCTGTTGATCTGCTCGCTTGAACGCTGCCACGGCAGTTTGGATAGAAGCTACATCTCGGTTGAGTAGCTGTTGAATCGTTGCCGGTGTTTTCTTCAGCTGTTCAAACGTACTTTTGGCAACTGCATTTCCAGGAACCGTTGTGCCGGAAGAAAATGTCACTGATTTTGAAAGACTCAATCGATCATTTGCACTGCTGATTTGAGTGGCCTGTCTTTGCGCTTCAGCTTCATTTAGTTCAATCATGAAAATACCTCCATTCTATGAAAAAAGACCTGGAGACAATCGCTCCAGGTCTCTCTAAATTTTTTATAGTCCGCGACCGATCGCAGAAGAAATGTTTTGGTCTGTTTCTTCCATGATTTGAGCCACTTCGTTTAATTGCTTATTAATCTGTTCTAATAGTTCCGCAAACTCGCTCACTTTTGGTTTTAACGCAGCAAATTGATCATTAAAGCTGTCAAACCCTGAACCTTCCCAATTTCCTTGGATGGTGTCTTGTTCTGATTGAAGCTTTTGCAAAATGTCATTTACTTGATTAGATCCGTCTGTGTATTTTGTCGCAGACGTGCGTAGTTCTTGTGGTGATAATTTAATGCGATCTCCCGCCATAGTATTCTCTCCCTTACTTTTTGATTGAAACCATTTCTTTATTAGTCTACCACAATAAGCCCTCTATTTTTATCAAAATATTTAAAAAAGACCTATATTTCTGATAGAAAATAAGTCTTTTGGATTTATCTATTAATCATGTAAAAAACTAAAATAAATGCTGCAGAGGGCGTTCAACTTTAGATTACCTGGAACAGCAAGCAAAAGTTAAGAAGAGCATAAGGGAAATCTGTACCCAAAAAAGCGGGTATCTTAGCAGTGCTAGACGATTGGTGTGGGTACATAAAAAGTAAGCTAGGAACATAGTTGCGACCGTATATAGTCCATAGTTGGAACATAGGAAGTGCATCAAAAGAGCGTACTTTTTTCTACAACATGGCCACTAAAATTTATAGTGCCCATTTATACCCACCTTCTGAAAAGTTGGGATTTTGCGTGCAGCGGCTTCCCATCGATCAAACGCAAAAATCACGAATCTCTCCGGAGAAAATGCCACCACTTTTTGTCCGGCACTGGATCAGGATCTGTTTTTTCTTCAGCCGAAGGTTGTTTTTCTTCAGGGGTTTCAGATCCAATTTGTAATTGAGCTTCCAGCTGCTCGATTCTCTTGTTCGACTGAAGGGTGAGTTGTTGTTGTTGATCGAGTAATTTTTGCATGTTGGCTAACTGTTGATCCTTTTCAGTAATTTGAAGGTCTTTTGCTTTGAGATAATCTTCTTTTTTTTGTAATTCAGACAGTAGGTAATCGTTGGGTAAAAACTGGGTAATGTCTCCCGTTTTTTTCATGTCTAAATTATCATAAATTGCTGATATAGCAACGTTTTTAAGGTAGGTAATATTTCCCTTTTTATAGGTAAAATTACTAGGTAATTTTCTTACTTGGTATTTTATTTTATCTTTGCTGACACCTAGTTCATCAGCAAGTTCTTTTATAGTTTTATCAGCCAATATTCTCACCTTCAGACATCGAGTCGTTAAGAACTTGATTCCAATATTTTTCTAAATCAAAATTCATAAGAGTAGCTAAGGTATCTAAAAATTGTGTAGCATTAGGCATTCTGTAGGTATCAATTTCTCTAGCTTCAGAGAATAGTTCAGCTTGGGTATCAAAAGAAAGATCACGGAATTTCATTGCTTTCTGAAAAAACTCTTCTTGAAGTTTTTTCTTTCTTCATCTTCTTTTTCAGCGGCAAGTATATTTTTAGGAACTGATTCTGTACGAACGGTTTTCTTTTTAGTGCTGTTCTCTAATTTATCAAAGTCTCTCCATTCACTGGTTTTCTCTGCCTTCCATGAAAACTCATAGCCAGTTATAGGAGTTCCACGTGAAGAACTCTTTACTGGAGTAACCTTAAAGTCTTCAAAATAGGCTGGCAACTCTTGTTTAACATGCTTTAAGACTTTATTAGCAAAATTATTAGGACGCTGCATACTTTTAGGAACATCTAGTAGTTTGAATAGTTCATTTTTAGGGAACATTTTACGTCCAAGTGTTCGCCATTGCTTTAACAAGCGGTACATTGTTTTAGAATAAGTGGATTTCAGCTGAGCAAATTGAGCTAGTTCAAAGCTTGTAAACTGCCAATTTTCAAGTACTTCATTGATAATGTATTCAAATTTTTGAGACACTAAAATTCTTAGATATGTTCCTTTATTATCTATTTCAAACTCTTGAAAAATGGACATAATTTTCAATGTCTCTTCGTTCTGTTCGATATAGGCTAAGGAGTTCAATTTTAAAGCTAATGATTTCATGATATCTAAAAAACGTTTATTATTACGTTCTTCATAAGCTACAAGATCCTTGAGTTCTGATAAATCAAATACGATTTCAGAAGTTCCCTTCCCTCTTACTTTGGCAATTATTGCAAAGAAAAAGTTCATTTCCTCTTTTGTCCATCTGCGCATTACTGCAGTATTAAGATCATTATGATACTTAACTACCTCATTCATTTAAGAACCTCCATCATCGCTATCTATGGTGTTCATTTTACTAAAAGAAACAATTAAAAGTAACTCTTAATAAAAGGTAGCTTATAAACTCTTGAAAGCTTTGGGAGAGTAAGGGCTAAAAATTCCTAAATATATCTTTAAATATTTAGTAAACAGCTCAAGGGCAAAATCTCCCGCCCAAATACCCTCTCTATTTTCCTTTTTTAGGTTTATAGTAAGAAGTGAAAGGAAGATCGATCATGACCTCATGGACTTTGAGTCCCTATCAAAAAACGGTCTCCTTCACTGTCATTTTAAAATCTGGTTTAAGTATGTTGGGGCTTCGAGCTCGTGTTTAGGAAATTAGAAACGAAATGAAACAGTGAAGAACCTTTCAAAAAAAGAAAGAAGATGAACCTATGGCTTATGTACTTGCGTTGGATGTTTCAATGGGGAAAAGTTATCACGTGCTTTACGAAGATGAGCGTTGTCTCTCCGAGGGAGAGATTACTCATACCAAATTTGGCTTTGATTATTTGCTTCAAGAAATTCAACAGTTACCCGAACTGCCTAGTATCGTATTTGAATCGACCGGTATTTACTCAAGAGTGATTGAAACCTTTTGTCAAAATAATCACTTACTTTATTGTCTATTGAATCCTTTGGAAGCAAAAAAACAGCTGGATAGCGGTCTTCGTGTGCTTAAAACGGATAAACAAGACGCACATCGACTAGCACAAACTCACTGCCAGTATGAGCGGAAAATTAAGAAACTCCAACCTGATATTTATGAAGAATCCCATGATTTAGCTCGCTTTTATCAAGAGATAGAAGCAGAAATCAAGCGACTAAGAATGTACTTACACACGGCTCTTCAACTTAGTTTTCCGGAATTGGAACGCCTTTTTTCGAATCGATTGTCAAAATTATCATTGAATCTTATCGAGCTGTTCCCTCATCCAGAATGCTTAGCGGGATTTAGTCAAACTCAAATAAAAAATATTTTGAAAAAGAGCACAGACAAACGTCTTTCGGATAAAAAAGCCTTAGAAAAAGCGCAACAGCTCCTTTCATTGGCTTCTACTTCCTATCCAGCGACGACGAAAACGAGCATTCAAGTACAGAAAGTTCGTTATTACGCCCGCCAATTAAAAGAACTTCTTCACTCAAAAGAAACGGTGTCTAAGCAACTGATCGAACAAACAAGACCCTTACCAGAATTTGATCTTTACCGAAGTGTTCCGGGGATTGGTGAAGTATCTGCCGCATTAATTATTGGTGAAATTGGCGATATTCGCCGATTTGAAAATCATAAGAAAGTGAATGCGTTTGTTGGGATAGATACCCGTAGGTATCAATCTGGTAAATACCTAGCCCAAGACCATATCAATAAACGTGGCAACCCCAAGGCTCGAAAGCTCCTTTATTTTACCGTGAAAAATATGATTCGCCAGCAAGCTGCCGCGCCTAATCATATCGTGGATTACTATTATAAATTAAAAACGCAACCTTTATCCAAAAAGGATAAGGTTGCGACCGTAGCCTGCATGAACAAACTACTAAAGTGTCTCTATTCCATGATCAAGAATGAGACAAGGTACGACTATGCGCACACGGTCTCTATGGACCAATAAGACCAAGTCTTATATATTAATTATAGCACCCTGCTGGAAAAAAAACATACTCATCAGGGTTATTTATCGTGAACTTTTTTCTAAAATATTCCCTTCGTCTACAAACGATTAAAATATCTTTGATTATTTCTTTATTTTTCTCTTGACTAATCGTAGGAAAGAGAGCGGGAATAAATGGTGAGAAAAAACAGCTCCTTCGGAAAGAAACACGTTTATCTCAGTCTCTTTTGAACAAAGAAATGGAACGATTTTGCGTTACCTTGTCGAATAAGTCAAATATATAAAATAGTCATTCTTTCATTTTTATCGAGATCGAGCAGAACCAAATAGGAAAATACCCGAAAAACTTCGCAAAAGTTCGCCGTAGTGCGATTCTTGTTTATGCCCAGGCGAGATATTTGGCAATTTTGGCGGTACGTTGATAAGTTGTGAGGGAACGCCATTCTTCTTTTTTCGGTAAACGAATACGACTTCCTGCGGTTCATCTTTAAACTCACCTTCCTGTGAATGAGCAGGAGTTACTAGTTCCCAAAGTTGACGATCTGCGCCCTTGGCATAATAGACGATAGTTGTCGGCTGAATGACCAATAAAGAAATCAATAAGATAATTAGAAAGTAGATCCTAAAAGAGCGTATTTTTTTCATTTTCTTTCTCCCTCAATTCAATGACGATATCAGCAAATTGAGCCCAGTCAGATGGTGTCGGCGGCTGTTTCCAGACGATTTGCTGACAAGTTGCTTTTCTTAGGCGGTAGTCGGATAAAACGATCTGCGTATCATTATTAAACCTTGTTTGCACAGCAATATTTAAATCGCGGAAGCGTTGTAGGCTCTGACAAATATATTCTGTGTAAGCTGCGCCGTGAGAAAAATCAATATAAATATTGATCGGTTTTCCAAGCTGAACAGGTTCTAGTACAGAAAGCACAGTAAACATTATGTCGTAATAAAGCTTTGCTTGATCATTTTTAGATAGTTCTAGAGATGAAAGAAAATGCTCTTTACGAATAAATCGCAAAATCAATCTATGTAAGGAAGAATATACTTCAGCAAAATAGCGATAAGCTGCTGTATCAACAAAAGTCGTATAGCTTTGTCTAAAAATAGACAAACAAAGTAATTTTTTTAAGAACGAATCATACAATTCCTTTTTTTGAAGCTCTCTAACTGGAAAGTGTAACGTTAGGCTAGTCAACAGCTCTTGAGCTGCGCTTTGTGTCTGACTAAACAGTTCTTTATTGAATTGTAGATCGAGCTCAAGCATTTCTGAAACAAATAAGAAGGTCAACAAGTAATGACTTTCCTTGAAAACTTCGGATGCAAGATCGGCTGCAGGTGCTAAAGCTTGCTCGATCGTCCTCAGTTGACGATGATACATTTGTTGAGTCGTCTCACTAACTGCACAAAGATTTTCATTTATGATATGTCTATTTTTGATTCTAAGCTGTATGATGTGAATAAATAATGATAGCTTCTGTTTTTGAAAGAAAGTTAAGTCTAAGCTGAAATAAGAAATTAAAAGATTCAGTAATTGCTTTGCGTCACTTCTGCTTTCGGTGGAAAAAGGGTATCTTTCGCCAAAATAAAAATAAGAAATAATATCGAAAATGATCGATCGGACATGCATCTCTGGTCCGATCATTTTATTTTTTTTGATCACTATTTTTTCTTGCTTTAAACAATTCAATACTTTGGTTCGTATTTGATAAAGCGTTGTTTTGGCAATATGCTGTTCTTCCTGAAACTTGTTTAATGTTTTTTCTTCGATCAATACTTCAATAAAAAAACGGAATTTCAGTGAACGTTGGGCATAGATATGTTGTGTTTTTTGAATCGTATCATTTGAGATAGGATGATAAGTCAATTCATCGTAAAGCTCATCAGAAAGCTCTAATTCTGGACAATCCTGATTCAATTCCTTCAAATATTTTTCCAATAAAAATTTGGATAATCCTGTTAATTCTATCAATCGTTTCTGTGTCAGGTATTGGTCATTGTAAGACTGTAACGTCATAAGAACCTTGAGCCTGTCATGGTCTTCGTCCTCTAAAAAGTCTAAGTACTCCATATGTTTTCTCCTAGCGTATTATAACGATTATTCTGTTAGTGCAGCTAACGGCCATTCTATTTTGAATGGTGTATTTTTTTTGCAGTGACTTTATAGGTTTCTCCGATTTTTCCAGTCAGAGTGTTTGGTTTAGCTATTTCATTGCCATTCTCATCGACAAATTTGACGGTTACAGAACCTACACCGTCTCTAGACTTGTTCGTTTTACGTTCACTTTTTTTAGAAGGTACCGATTTTGGCTCTCTAAAACTTGCTAAAGTGTCTGGTAGGGAAGAGAGATTCTGAGAATCCATGGTCCGTTCATTTGTATTTTCTATGTGAGGAGAAGTGCTCCTTGAAACAACAACAGGAGAAGTAATCAAATCGATCAGTTCATTAGCTATAGAAGTTTGTGTCGGTGCTGCAGCAGTAGGTACATCGGCGTTATTGCTGTCTGGCAGATTGGACAACTCATTTTTTTTATAGATATATCGGATCGTTTGAGCATGTTTAGTGAATGTTCCTTCAGTAGGTCCAATTTGTTGTATCAATTGATAATGGTCTATTTGCTTAGGCTGCGTCTGATAGGAAGCTCCTATTTTTCCACTTAAGGTTTCAGAAGGTGCAATGGGTTGTTCATCTTCATCTGTGTATAAAACTGTGACGTCTGCACCAGATGCTTTTTCATAAACAAAGGTCATTTCCTGAGCGGCTTGGGTAAATGTTCCTTCTGTTGTTTCTGGGCTCGAAAATAAAATCCAGTCAGTCAATTCCTTAGGCTGTGCAGTGAAGGTTTCACCGACGTTTCCAGATAAAACGACCGGCTCAGCAAGTTCCACCCCTTTTTGGTCATGAAAATTGATCGTGACCAAGCCTCTAAGAATTGGATCGTCAATGATCGAAAAGGTCTGTAGATAGGTCCCAGAAGAAATCGAATAAAAATTAAAGTTCGCCGGTGTAGCATAGCTTCCAACGGGATTGTTGATCCGTGCATTATAGTACATGGTCGCTAGATTGTTGTACTCATCTTTTTGAACATTTAAAACAGTAATGCCATTTTCTGTAACCTGTAGGCGATTTGAAGGTAGTTGGATATCGTTCAATTTTAGGATCATTTCACTAGCGGAAGTTGAAAGTGAAAATGGCGGTAAATACCCATCAAAATTTTTTAGGCGGCTTGGCATCAAAGAAAAGGGAATAAAAATAGTTTCCTCTTCAGGTGTATAAACCAGTTCTGAACGTGTAAGAGTCATAACGGGATCCATTCTTCCGATATTTTGACCAAAGGCTGCCAAATCATTTAATGCAGGAAAATCATTGATGACGGTAAAATCTGTCACACCGCAAAATTGAATCGAGATCGATCGTAATTTAGGTAAGACTTTTAACGGTTCGATCGTCGTGATCCCCATATTTGAATCTAGATAAAGGCGTTCCAATTGTGCGAACTGTGTCAACTTAGGGAAAACATCATTGGTCAGTTGAGCAGAACTTGCAGATATGCGAATGATGCCGCTGCTTTTTTTTAGGTCTGGAAAATTAGCAGAAGTCAGGTTTTTACCACTTAAATCAACGAACTTAAGCGAAGATAGCTGCTCTAACGGACTAAAATCTACGACGTTACTTGATCCTAAGAAGAAGTCTGCTAAATTCACTGCATACTCTAACCCTGACAAGCTATTGATTTGAGCTGAGATATCTGCAGGAATGTATAAAGAGACCAGAGTCGCTAATTCCTGCTGTGTCAACGTACTTCCGGCAGGCTTGCCCAACGTGGCTAGAATGAATTCTTTTAAAGTCGGATCTGGAATAAGCTCTTGTGTCAAAGGAGCAGACTGAGTGATCGTTTGTAATAAGCTATCTGCTTTAGGAGAGTTATCAGTTGCTTGTTCTCTATTTTCAATAGCTGAATCAACTGCAATGACTTCAGTAGCACTATTGTTTAAAAGGTAGAGACTTAAGCATAATGCTGAAGGCAAAATTGCACGTTTAAAAGTATTCAATAGTAAAGCACCTCGATATAAATAATAAAATAATATGTTATGAAAAATAAAAAAATATGTAATTGAAAGAATTTCGAACATTAGAAAAGAAATATTCGTTTGAAATATCTTTTTAAACTGATAGAAGTATCTTTTATAAAAGAAATCCATTAATATAATACACTTTTTAATAAAAAGCATCTAGATGAATTCCTACTTTTTTTCTTTATTTTTTCAAAAGTTCAAAAAAATCGCGGAAAGTTCGGAAAAAAGAGGAAAAAAGCGAATGAGCTGTCATTGTTTTTTACTTGGATTTGAAAGAATATTAGTAAAGTGAAAGATAAATAAATATCATTTTTATTTGAAATCGAATAGAGATGAACAGATATATTTTTAATTTCACTAGAAAAAAATAAATAGGAGAAGAAATGATGAAGGTAGGAATATTGGATACTGAAAAAATAATCAGTAGAGAATTTATTACTGGTCTAACCTCTACACACCTCCTTGAAGGAAAAGAGATAGTAGAGGAAAAAGATTTGAAAGGGATCGATGCATTACTGATCTGTAAAAATCAACAGTTTGGCATCCGTGAAATCTGTGAATGGGTCATTAAAATCAAAACACATGAGAGTGTACCTATTTGGGTAGCGACTACCGAAAAACAATTAGGGGAGAAAAGCATCTATTTACAGCTAGGTGTCTGCGGCATATTTGAAAAAGATTATACAGTTGAAGAAATCGATCTGTCGATCGGTAATAGTTTACAGGCAATGAAGCAAAATAAAAATACGCAAGATGAAACATACTCAGGAAAGTCCTTTATATTAGACCCTTTAAGACTGAGCTTATCTATTGGGAAAAATAACGTCCCTTTAACTAGACTGGAATATTGTTTATTAGAGGTTCTTTATGAAAACAAAGGAGAAGTTTGTACATATAAAATGCTTGCGGAAGCTTTGTTAGGTAAAGAAATGATTGCTGATTTTGATTTGGCGCAGAGCAGGATAGCCAATATCGTGTGTAAAGTCCGAGCAAAAATTGCTCAGACGAATCGAGGAGAACAGGATTTGATCAAAACGATTCGATCAAGAGGGTATATGTTGACTCTATCCGCATAAAGAAAAAGGGTTCAACCATGGAGAGGGGGTGATACATGTAGTTTGGGGACCGATCATAAAAGATGAATTCCTACTCAAAGTAAACAGCAGTCGAATGGAAAAAGAATGTCAGTCAAAACAGTCGTTAAAAGTAGAGCATGCTCACTTCATATATGGAAGGTGTGCTCAGGAAATGTGGAGGGGAGGCAACGATGAAAAAATTGATTTGGTCTAGTATGTGTATGCTGTTCTTATTTATTCCATTTTTTGGAACGATTGCGCAAGCCTCTGGAAAGACACAAGCTGACGTTACTTTTACACAAGGAGAACAGTCTAAAAAACCGATCATTGATAAAATCATCAATTCGGATGACAAAGGAATACTGCCACACACTGGAGAACAACTAAGTTTATATTTATTAGTCATTGGGATTTGTCTTTTAAGTTGTATTATCTACTTAAAAATGAAAAACACACGAAAGAAGGAACAAGAATGAAAAACAAAGTAATCGCAAGCTTATTATTGAGCGGGCTCGTTTTGAGCTGTTCAGCCAAAGGCGTTTATGCAGAAGAAAGTACAGCAAAAACAAAAGCTGAAACAGAATTTACTGCAGGAGATCGTCCTGATCCATCAAAACCAGAGGAAGGGCCTAAAGACCCAAGTCCGCTGGATCCAGATCCGGATCCGGAAGATCCATCAAAGCCTAAACCACTGCCTGAAGTAAGCAATGTTTATGTGACTCATTTACCAGATATTTCATTTGGTTCAAATAAAACGAATTTAAAAACAACAGAATATGAAGCATTGACTGAAAAACGTACTAGAAACCAGGGAGCTGAAGCTTTTTATATGCCCCACTCAGTACAAGTTGCGGACTTATCTGGAAATAGCGCTACAAAATGGAAACTAAGTGTACACCAAGATGACATATTCAAAACAAAAGACAGTACACCTCAAAAATTAACGAATACCCGCATTCGTATCTATGGAAATACACTAACAAGTACTGCTTATGCAGCAAGTGATCTGACAGATAAAGTTGCAGGAGTAGCACTGGATACAACAGACGAATTTGGTTCATTCTCAACGATTCCTGTTGTAGGTGACACTCAAGGTGAATTGGTTGTTTTAGAAAATAAAACAGAAGGATTTACGTTGAATTCCTATACATCTTCTGTATTTGCTGACAGCTACGCAGAAGAAAATTACGATCCGGCAAAAACACCTTCTGCTGAACGTTATGAAGGGATCAAACTAAATGTACCAGCGAGTGATCAGTCACAGGCTAAAGCTTATTCAACAAACTTGACCTGGACATTGACAGTAGAACCATAAAAAAGCAACAAAGATCACTTATCATCAGAAGAAAAGGAGCAGAAAAAATGAAAACAACTAAAATTTTAGGTCTAAGTTTAATTGCGGTGGGAGTGTTGGGCTTTTCAGTATCAGCTTCTGCAGAAACTGGCGCAGTAAAAACAGATGGGAAAGCATCATTTGTTCCCCAATCAGGAGATATCAATACGATCAAACCGGGAACTGACGAAAAAATCGATATGGTTGATGGGAATAATGAACGTGTAACGGTAGAGAATGTTCAACTAATGCACGTACCAGATTTTGATTTTGGAAACAATGAAACAAGCGTCGATACAAAAAATTATGATGCGATTTATGAGCATTACCAAAAATCAGGAGATACTACTAAATATTCCATCCCGCATTTTGTTCAAGTCGGTGACGTTTCAGGGGTTCAAGGAACAGCATGGACAGTCACAGTAGAACAAGATTCATTGTTTAAAGAAACTGGAGGCCATTCCTTGAAAGCTTCTAGAATCAATGTTTATAACCAAACATTGACAAATAATGTCCAAACAAGTGTAGCGGATGTTGTGACAGGGTTGACGATTCCAAGTGATTCTGCAGTTCAAATTCCTGTAAAAGGGTCAGATACAACTGGAGCAATCGCGGTATTGACATCAAAAGCTGGTAAAACTGACCAAACCACAACAAATGGAACGATCAGTTCTGTCGTTTTCCAAAAAGAGTATGACGAGTCAAATTACGGCAAGACAGATTCGCCAGCGCTAACGGATAAAAATGCGGATGTCAAACTGAATGTTCCGCAAAGCGATGGGGTACAAGCGAAGTCTTACAGCGCTAAACTAAACTGGACATTAACAGTAGAACCATAAATGTAGTGTGTGATTGGGGTCGGATAGTTACCATCGGGTCTAAATGAATTGAAGCGAAATGAAACGGTGGGAAAAATCATTTAGAAACAATCGTATTTTACCGACCTCGATTTTGTTAGAAAGGATAAAATTATGAGAGTAAAAAACCAATCAGCGTACTTGTTTTTTCAAGTCATGTTTTTTTTAAGCTTGACTTTTCTAGTGTCGTTTTCTCCAGTATATGGAGCAGAAGTGCCGATTTCCGTTAAAGCGATTTTACCGGACAACCAGATCGCCAAAGATGCAGGTTACTATGATTTGAAAGTCAAACCAGGAGAAAAGCAAGAACTTTCTTTTCAACTGTATAACCAAGGAGAAAAAGATGCAACAGTCAACATAGAGATCAATCCTGCTTACACTGGAGATGGGGGTTCATTTGTTTACACAGAGGATGATACAAACAAAGATTCTTCCCTAAAATTTCCTCTATCCAGTATTGCTGCATCAGAGCAGACGGTCAGTATTCCGGCAAAGGGCACGACTGTGACAAAAGTGAAGCTGGAAATTCCTGAGGAGCCTTTTGAAGGGTTGATTCTTGGAGCGATTCGTGTCACCAGCGCAGATACGAAAGAACAGGAAACAGGCGAGTCAAAACAGGGGTTTAATATCTCGAATAATTTTGCCTATTCAGTCGCAATTCAGTTAAGGGAATCAGATGATCTGCCCAAATCAGAGCTGAAGATCAAGAAAGTATTTGCCTCTCAAGTTGCTGGACGTAATACAGTCAAAATCAATTTACAAAATCCAACAGCGACGATCATCGATAACGTATCTTATGAAGCCTCTGTCAGTAAAAAAGGCGACAGCACGCCACTTCATGAAACAAAAGTGAAAGGCTATCGTGTTGCGCCGAACACCAATTATAATATCCCGATAAGTTGGGAAAATCAGCCGTTTGCGGCTGGCACATATACCGCTAAGGTAAAAGCGAAATCAGAAGATACAGGACAAGAGTGGACATTTGATCAAGAATTTGTGATCAGTGCTAAAGAAGCAAGAGAGTTAAATGAGCAAGCAGTTGATTTAGAAAAAGACTATTTACTATATGTGATCATCGGTGCTGCAGCATTTGTTTTATTAGTGATCATTTTGATCATTGTCTTGGTCATCTTATCTAAGAAAAAGAAAAAACGTAAGGCAGCAGCAAAACGGGCACGACAAAAAAAGCGTAAAAAAGGAAAAGAACATGACAAACGACCAACCAATGACAAACGAAAACAACGACCAACAAATGGAGCCGCTTCTGGAAAATCAGGAAGAGCTAAACGAAAATAAGCACTATCCATTGGCTTTTTATGTGACGCTTTGTTTGCTTATTCTTGTAGTGATTGCTGGAGGTTTCGCAGGCTATCTCTGTTACCCGTTTACTGCAAAGATCGAGGGCCATTGGGTATCAACTGATGAAACACTGAAGTTGAGAAGTACAGGTCGGTCCTGGGAGCTGACGATTCCAAATTATCAGCAAAACAAATGCTTGTCTTTGCTATACGCAGGTACTTGGAAGGCTGCTGGTATCAACACGTATGAGGGTGACCAAGTGAAATTATTGATGAAAATAGACAAGGCTGATTTTTCTAAAGAGGAACTTGATGAGCTGGGAAAAAAATCAGATCTATATATAGTTTCTAAACAAACAGATAAAGAGCTCATATTACAATATACACAAAAGGGGATTCAAAAAATTCAATCACAGGCTGATTTAAATAAAGTTGTGCATGTGACATTGGAAAATATTCACTGGGATAAAAAACAAGAAAAACTATTTTTAAACAGTAGCTATTTTTCAAATGAACGGATTGAATTTGCATATGTAAAATGAAAATAAACAAGGGTTGTTGTTATTTATCGAACGAAATGAGAGGAGTGAACCATTGAAATAGCTATTATTTCAATACTTAACATGAAAAACAAAAAGTATATTCTCTCTTTGATGGTTTTAGGGGTTAGTTTAATAATGAGCTTTATTTTAATGACCTCCTTAAGTGCAAAAAATAAGCTTCAAGCACAAGAAATAAAAGCAACAAGAGCAATCACAGACAATATTTTTCAAAGTGTCAAAATCATCGTTCCAGCAGAAAAAAACCGAGTGATGAAACAAGAAGACTACCTGAAAAATAATTCAGAAGTAAAAGTAACAATGAATTTCAAGTTCACCAATAAGGATTATAAAGTCGGTGATACATTTGAAACCACATTACCGCAAGGTTTTACTTATTCAGCGGTAATTGAAGGTGAATTAAGTGATACGGCGGTATACAAGATCGATCCAACGACCAGAAAACTGACATTGACTATGGTCAAAGACGTACAGTCAGCTGAATATAATTTAGATTTAGTGACACGGATCAATTTTGATACCTCGCTAAATTCAAAACAAGAGATGCCATTTGCAACACAAACACCAACCAACTATATCTTTCATCTTTATGTGAAAGATACCAGCAACTACGTATATGGTAAGACATTCGATAAAGAAGACAACGAGGTCAGCCTGATGCCTGATTGGGGCGGTAAATTTCCTGAAATGAATGTCAATTATATGCACGTTGATCTATCTCAAAACATGCTTCAGGTAGACTGGGGTCAAAAATTGCTCCCAAGTTACTGGACAGATGGTTATGTCAACGCGACGCATGATCTTAATTCATATAAATTTTATACGTATGAAACAACGATCAATGGGGATCGAATCGGCGAAAAAAAGGAACTAAAGATCGGTGAAGACTTTACTGTTGTTCCTAAAACAGCTGGTTCTGCTCAGTTGAAGTTCAACGAACGCTTCCATGAAGCATTAGAAGTATCTGAAGGCGAAGTAACGTTTGACTATACTGGCTTCAACCCGATCTCAAACGGGAAAACAGGCTCTATTTCAACAGCGATCTCCTTTTGGGTCTATCAAGGGGCAACAACAGAAAGTTTTCTTTCGCTTAGTAGATTCTATTTGAATTTTAGAGTCGTTGAATTAGGCTATTTAGGCTTAGGAACGATCATCTATGACGCAAATGTCAAAGACAATGAACGAATCGTTAAGACACCGATCTATATCAATGGAACCAATCAATCGTTGAAAAAAGGGGACAGCTTTACCTTGACGAATGAAGGTGATCCGGCATTAGTGGCAATTGACACCAAGTTAGCTCAAGAGTATAAGGTAACATTCAATGCGAATGGGTCGATCGTTGAAGGGACTAAAAAAGGGATCAGTAACTGGGAAATCACTAGTGATGTCTTTGGGCAAATCACATTGACGTATTTGGGTGAAGATACAACAGACACATTTGGATTAGATATTTATGCGGGGATGGACGAAACAGTAAAGAATCCTTACAATAGTCGCTTTGTTCTTTCAGGAAATGGTTATCAAACTAGTGGAGGAACAACATTTAAAGGCCAAGACAATAATGTAAAAACAGGAACCTTCAATACAGATAAAAGTGTGATCAATTGGACTGCAACAGTCAATTCTCTGTATCAAGAAGTCACTAAAATCACAGATACTTTTGGAAATGGTGTTAAAGCTGGAACACTAAACAATCTGAAGATCACCTCTGTTCCCTTTGGAAAAAGTCTGATACAAAAAGAGCTAGTCGAAGGAACTGATTATGAGTTAGTAACTAAACCAGATTCTTTTGAGATCAAATTTTTGAAAACGGTCAAAGAGAAATTGACGATTACTTACAGTACGGAAGTCGATTTACTGACAGTGGATAAATTGTATTCACGTGCAATGAACACGATCACTCCAAAGCTTAAATTTGCTTCTTCAGATGAAAAAGAATTTCCTACAGTAGGTTATGCGTATGTACCAAGCTATCTTATTACAAATGCACCATTTTTGCTTAGTAAAAATAGCTCAAATTCAATAACAGAACTTTTAAAAGAACAACCAGTCAATCAAGTGAAACTATTGATCAATCCTGGTGGAGCTACAATGTCCAACAATGAGATAGTAGCCAATTTTAAAAGCTTAGATGTAAGTATTTTAGATGGGAAATTCTCGGTCAATACGGTGAAGCAATTTTCTACTACTGAATATAACAATTTGTTGCCGGGTGACGAGATTACTTCTGACAATGAAGAGTATCCTGAGCTAAAAATAGAGAACGGTCAACTAGTTATAAAAAATAAGAAATTGACGAAACCGATCATTGTTAGTTTTACTTTCGCCAAAAATAACTATTATAATGTTGCTAGTGACAATGTAAAACTTACCCAAACGAATGAAAATACGGATCCTGTCAATCAAACATCACGGCTGTATTTCAATAACCGACTGCCGGCTAGCTTCACATTCGCTACGAGTCAAACCTATGCAAATATTTCAGAGGCTACATTGACGATCAAAAAAAATAATGGCTTTGCTTTGATAAAAGGAACACAAGTCACGATCGCCTCGATGGTACCAGCAAACGAAATGAGGGAATTGCCAAGTCTAAGAGAGGTCACTGATGGAGATGGAAATCCTCTACCGACATCGGCAGTTTCTATCGGTATCAGTTATTCTACTTGGTATGTAAACATCAACGACGACCAACTCAAAAATGGCTTGATCGTAAAAACGACATGGAGTTTCAATACGAGTGGAACCAAAAACTATTCTGGTGGTGGGGCTACACATCCATTTACGAACTATAATAATAATGTTACGACACAAAGTTATATGTCAAACTACTGGTCAGGAAAATTCGATATCGATAACTCTGGTGCTGGCGGCGGTGGAAATCTGATTTTGAAGGATATGACGATCAATACAGTCGACTCTGTCACGAACAAGCCGGTCGCAGGTGCGACTTATGAAGTCATCGATAAGAATGGCAAGCTTGTAGATACGGTCACGACGAACGCTAATGGTCAAATCGTTTTAAAAGACTACGTCGTAACGAATTATACATTGAAAGAAATCAAAGCACCGGACGGTTATTTATCAAATGAAGAATACAGCGAGCCTGGAAAAGAGATCGTCCTGTCACCGACACAGGAAAACAAATTGACGATTCCCTACGTCAAAGAAGGTAAAATCGTGGTTCATTTTACGTATCAGGATGGGACGGATATCGAAACGGTCACGCCGATAACGATTACAGGCGGTAATGGTTCAACGATCGATCTAAAAGAACAAAAAGAAGTGAAAGAGCAGCTGGCAAAAATGAATACAGAAAGTGCAGATTATCGTTTCTTGAATTTTGATCAAGGAAAAGTCACAGGAACAGAAGAAGCAGCTGTATTTCCTTATGACAGTGAAGCGGTCTACTATAAATATGAAGGACTGCTGACTTTGACAGTTCCTGATTTATTGACCTTTGAAACAGGATTCGTTTCGCCGTTTGAACAGGTACTTGCCTATGATAGTACAGATGATTTTGAAGTAGCGTTAAGAGATAATCGTCAAATCACAAGTAGCGGGGCGACCAGTGCAGCTAAGACTAGAGGGAATATTCGGTTGAACGCGTTCTTATCAAAAGAATTTACGACAGCTGGAAATAAAGTGTTGAAAGATGCACGACTGATTTATCAAAACGGTACAAACAATATCACCTTGAACGGTACCGGTGGTGAACTGGTGAATAATAAGCAAGACACTAACGATAAAGCGAAAAAAGAATTCAATTTTATCTTAGATAAAGCTGAAAACAAGAATCAAGGATTTAAATTGGAGGTTCCGGCGAAAGGAACATTAGCTGAAGAATATACAGGTGAAGTGACCTGGGAAATCATCCAAGAACCATAACCTTGTTCTTAGATTGGACAGTATACAAAAATAGAGACGAAGCATCGGTAGATAACTTCGCCTCTATTTTTAGTATCTTACATGAAATGCTTAAGCCAATCCTAACATTCGTAGCAAGGTATAGGCTAATTCAAATGTAATACCAAGTGCATTTTGAACGATATCAACAATACTTAATCCCAAATGCATCCAATCTCCATACATCGCACTTTGAACAACTGCACGAATCGAGTCGAATAATCCCTGTAATGCCATTCTCTCTCCTCCCTTCATAAAACAGTATATAGATAGTACTTTTTGTTATACATCTGTTTTTTGTAAGAAGAGGGCTAAAAAGAGATAAAAAGTTGGCAAAACAGGGTCATAATCGGATAAATTCAGTAAACTGAAAAAATCATCTTTATTATCCTTGAGATTGCATAAAAATATCACTGACCTCTTTATTTAGAAAACTGGCGATACTAAACGCTAAAGAGTCAGAAGGTTTATATCTGCCCTTTTCAATACTTTGAATCGTTTGGATCGAAACATTGACTTGATCTGCAAGTTCTTCTTGTGTGATATCACAGGTACTGCGGACTTCTTGTAGCTTGTTTGGGTTTTTACTGTTTTTTCTCATGGACTCTCCCTCTTTTTAAAGTATAAAATAAGAAATGCATTACTTATGATCGTAATAGAAGAAGACATAACATTAAGAATTTTGATCAAAGTGATCCCTTGCTCCAAAAGATGATCGTTTCTTCATATACATATCAAAGTATACCAAATATCTTCCCTTTAGTAATAATATCAAATATCCAAAATATTATAAATAGTTTATCAATAGTTTTTATAGAAAAACAAAAAGTTTGTTTAGATTTAGTTTTAGTGTCTAGCTTCCATTGAAGAATTCTAATTTTTATAAAGAAAGTTGTCTGTGATACTGCTTAGATAGAAAATAGTGAATAAGTCCTTTTATTCCAATTTAAAAACCTCTATAATGAGACATAGAAATCAAAAGAGAAGAGGAAATTTTTTGCGTATATTATTTATAGGCGACGTTGTTGGTTCAATGGGGCGTGAGACGATCAGTACTTATTTACCTAAACTAAAGAAAAAATACCGTCCGCAAGTAACGATTGCGAACGGAGAAAATGCTGCATCTGGTCGAGGGATCACTGGGAAAATCTATAAAAAATTTTTACAAGATGGTGTAGATGTGGTGACTTTAGGCAATCATACGTGGGATAATAAGGATATTTTCGAGTTTATCGATGAGGCAAAAAAGATGATCCGTCCAGCCAATTTTCCAGAAGGTACCCCAGGACAAGGGATGGTTTTCGTGAAGGTCAATCAGCTTGAGTTAGCAGTGATCAATATGCAGGCTCGAGTGTTTATGGCAGATATCGATGATCCGTTCCGTAAAGCAGAAGAATTAGTCGCAGCAGCACGCAAAAGAACACCGTTGATCTTTGTTGATTTTCATGGAGAAACAACCAGTGAAAAACAAGCTATGAGCTGGTTTTTAGATGGAAAAGTCAGTGCTGTTATAGGCACACATACACATGTACAAACGAATGATGCACGTATTCTGCCGGCAGGAACCGCTTTTTTAAGTGATGTTGGTATGACAGGTCCCTATGATGGCATTTTAGGCATGAAGCGTGGACCGGTCATTGAAAAATTCTTAACAGCATTACCAAAACGATTTGAAGTTGTTGAAGAAGGACGCAGTATTTTATCAGCATGTATCATTGATATTGATGATCAAACAGGGCAAGCAAAAAAAATTGAGCCGATACAAATCAGCGAAGATCGTCCATTTGAAGAGTAATTGAATAAGTTGGAGTTGAGCGGCTGTTACTTGTACGTGACGAGGAGAGTCGTTCTTTTTTGTCTGTTTTTCCTTGAGCATTTTTACACAAGAGTAACGCAAAGTATTCTATAATAATAGAGAAATATTTGAACGGAAAAAAATAGCTGATCATAAGGAGACCACGATGCGAAATTCTTTCATGGGAAAAAAAGAGCGGATGAAGTTCGAGTTATTCAAGGCAATTGTTTTCGCAAAGAATGGACTAAGCTTCAATGAATTGCTGGAAACCTATCATCTGACCAAGAGTACCCTTAGCCGATATATACACGATTTAGCGACAGAAGTAGAGGAAGCTTTTGAGGATAATGTTCATTTGATCCAAAATAGTCATACGGGTACCTATCAGATTCAGACTGAAAAAACGTTTAGTATCGGTTATTTGATCGATTATATCCATCTATTTTACGTTCAAAAAAGCGGAATATTTTTCTTGTTGGATACCTTACTGAAAAAAAATTATCCATCGATCGATGCAATGGCACTGGATATGCATATGAGCAGCTCATCAGTGTATAAACAATTGCGGGTGTTAAAGGAAATGCTGATTCCCTTTGGCGGAAAAATTTCGTTTGAAGAGATATCCAGTCCGTTAATAGGAAATGAAATCGGTGTGCGACTATTTTGTTTTTATTCCTATTGGTCTGTTTTTAAATCTACATCGTTTGATAATAAAAATTATCCTGAAGCGTGGTTGGAGATCAAAGACTTTGAACACTATTTTGACCATGCAGATTCTTTATCAGATTCTCAGCAGGCAAAATTACGATTTATCCAACTGATCACCCTTAGAAGAGCACTTTGGCAAAAGAATTATGTCGCTCTTTCGGAAGATTTTTTAGCAGATATTGCTTACTTTGATAATAAAGAACTGGAGATATTGCCCATATTGAAACAGCATGTCTCAACAGAACAATACCAAAAAGAACGGGCATTATTGCTGTTTGCAACTAGAGGCTTGATCTACAATTTAGATTCGCCTGAGACAAGAAAGAAAATCGTGGAAGCCTACCAATGCTCATCACTTGAAATTGCTAAACATACCACGAAGTTGATTGAGGAAATAAGAATAGAATTTGACTTAAACTATTCAGAGGAAGGCTACACGATATTTTATTTTTATTTGCTTATATTGCTTATTTATATCAAGCATATCACGATTGATATTTCTGGTTATTATCGAAATGATCTTTCATTTCATTCTATGATCGACTATGATGAGAAAAATGTGGAGACATTTCAGAAAATCACCACGATCATTCAGCGTCAAGAGTTTTATCCAAAGATCAAAAAGCAAGCGCTCAGTGGTGTATTGTCTATTCTGACCTTGACGCTTTATTCAGGGATCTACCTAAACAAAAAGGCTGGCAGTTTATTGATCTGTGTGATTTTTAATAATAATTTGATTTTGGCTGAAGGAATCAAGAAGATTATTTTAGATGTTTATAATCACGAGCGGATCATATTTACCAGCGATGTACTAGCAGCAGATTTGGTCATTTCAGATTCTTATGAAAACATTGATCCAAAAACAGAGCACTTTTACTTTGACGAACAGCTAAACCCTGAGCAATGGGGAAAAATGATCGATATGATCAACCAAATTTTTTACAGGGAATTATTTCTAAGCCTATGATATACAAAAAACATACTAGAATCAGATGATCAGGCAGATAAAATTGCTTTTTCATCATGGTTCTAGTATTTTTTTTGAAATTGAAACAAACTGTTTCAAAAATATACAGCCACTTTCTGAAAAAGAATGTATTATTTCATATGTGAATAAATGCTTGTGTTTTTATGCACATTATTAGAGATAGTAGAGGTGTATGATGAAGAAAATTAGAGTACATATTTTCTTTTTGGCCTTCCTTATACTAGGTCATTTGATTTGGGCGGATCATGTTTTCGCTACAGCAGCGACACCGTCTGCGGGCTATCCTTTAGGTATCTCGACTAAGACGAATTTAACTGCTGGCGGAACATTGTATTTCAATACGGATCAACTTCAGGACAAGCAGATAGTGGGGCAGTTTTTAGCTAGAAATATCACTTCAACAGGTACATCAGGTCTAGCTAAGAGTGCTTTTGAAAACTATCAGAGCGCACAAAATGACTGGGCGTTAGATCAATTGGATCCATCAGTTGTTTCTGAGAAAATCAGCGGTGAGGATATGATTCGTTGGTATGCCAATGACAGCAGCTTTCGGTATACCAATAAAGAGCAATTACATTATTACATAGAGAATGCGCCAACAGAAAATGAATTGACGGAAGCATTAAACTATTATCCTGATCTGAAGCAAAACTTTTCTGAACGACTTTATCAAGATTCGGTGCAATCTTTTCCTTCCTTTGCGGATAATAATATATCCGACTTTTCTCAAATATCAGAAAATATCCAATCGATCAGTGACTATTATGCAGGACTGACAGACTCGAACCAAAAAATCATATTCAATTCAGCTGTTCAGACAGCAGAAATCAATACAGAGCAAAAAGTCGTCAATCCAAATGATTGGGGCGGCCAGTCTGCGATTCAAATCAACGTAGCTTTGAAAAAAGGGGCAACAAATCAAGCAGTGATCATTGTAGATGTAGATGGTCAAATCGATCATTTTGAACGTGCACAGGATATTTCGATCAACTATACGAATTATGATCCAGAAACGATGCCTACTCCATACTTGATTCTTAATTATAAACATTTTCCAACCTTCAATTTTAGCGGCAGTACCTTTTTTCATACGGCTGCTTACCCAAGCTTGCCTGGAGATGAAGAGTATAAATTTGAAGGAAACAAGGGCGTCTTTTTTGAAGGGAAATATGCAGATAAAGAAATACCATTAGTCAAATCAGACAGTCATACGATTCCATCAGAGTTAAAAGAAAGAACGTATAAAGTAGCAACGCATCTTGTTCATAATTTCAATGATGAAGAGCAGGAAATTCAATTTAGAAGCAACGCTTCTTTATTTATTGGCACTGTTTTCGCTCCAAAAGCTTCTGTCTTTCTTGACGATACGCAAGGGAAAGTTCTTGGGAGCGTGATTTCGGGACATGATATTCATACGAACATGTCGATCAGTGCGGAGGAGAGTGATGCTACGTTTGATTACAATGACTTTCCAGATTTGGGAGATATTGTTGGCGGAGAGGAGCTGGAAGCGCCGATCAAAACAGGTAGTCGTTTTGATTATATTGGCTCTGAGAAAACGCTATTGTACCGTATTTCGCAAAAACTTCCTGCCTATTCTCAACAAAAACCGATCCATAGTGTAGAAATCACAGATCAATTAGCACCAGAATTGGCAGTATCTGCCCAAGATATTGTGATGAAAGACGAGCTGGGGACTGAGGTGACCGATCGATTTACGATAACTAAAAGTGAGACGAATGAACTGAGGATTTCGGCCAATGCTGAGAGCTTAGAAGATAGTGGTTTTTACGGGAAGACATATACCATTGATCTAGTTGGCAGTATACAAGTTGCTCAAGAAATTTTAGCAGATGCTACTATCGATAAGCTTCTGATTCCGAATACGGCGGCTGTAGCTTTAAATGAAGAGGAAAAAACGAGTAACGAAGCGTTGCTGGAGGCAGATTTTATTGAAGGAAAACCGGTGACAGTAAAATATGTAAATGAGGACGGGCAGGAGATAGCACCCCAAAAAAATATAACAGGTCGAATCGGAATGAACTACCAGACAAAGGCAGAGACCATCTCGGGTTATACACTGATCAAGCAGCCGGAAAATGCTGCAGGAACTATTTCTAGTACAGGCCAAACAGTTATTTACCGTTACCAGGGACATCTTGCCTTTTTGTCTGTTCCAGAACAGCTTAGCTTTGGGACTCATGAGTTGTCTGTAGAAAATAAAGAATACGCGGTTGAATCGATGGATCAGGATATCGTCGTAAAGGATACACGAACGCTGGGTTCTAATTGGCAGTTACGTGCGACGTTAAATAAACCGTTGACAGGTGAGCATACTCAAGCCGTTTTACCAGATGCATTAGTTTACACGAATGGTAGCCAAACTCAGACATTGCAGTCAAATACGTCCACAGTTATCCATTCAGCGGTGACAACAACGCATGATGATTGTAATGTCAGTCAAGGATGGGAAACTTCTGAACAGGGCTTGAAGGTCAAGGTGAAGTCAGGCGAAGCACGAGCTGATCGATATTCAGGAGAAATTCGTTGGGAACTGTACGATGTTGTTGCAAATGAATGATAGGAGTACGGATGTGAACAGTAGAAAAAAAGGACTTGGCTATTTGCTTCTAATTGGTATTTGTCTTAGTCAAACAGTAACTACAGCTGATGTATATGCTGCAAATGGAAAAGCAACAGTGGGTTTTTATGAAGTAGAAAAAGAAGAACAAAAATGTCAGAACTTACCTCTTACAGGAGAAAAGCAATCGACAGGATCGGCAGTAAAAACAGGCATATCCATTCTAATGATAACAATTGGAATGTTTGCATATAGAAATTTAACATACGAGGAGCGAATTTAGATGAAAGCAAACAAAATTTTAGTAGGAATAGTAGCAGTTATGATGGTGTTAAGTACTAGTGTACTTGCTAATGCCGAAGAAGTTGACAATAAAGACTCAAAAAGCGATGTAGGCTTCACAACACCGACAGAGGGCGCATTGACTTTAGTCAATGTTGCGGATTTTGACTTTGGTTCTAACCCTATTTCAGCAAAAGACGAAGTCTATAGAAACAAAGCAGAAACAATAACTACGGTCCAAGATATTCGCGGAACAGAAGCTGGCTGGACTGTCCAAGTTGCACAAAACGGGCAGTTTAAAGCGGATGAAAAGGAATTGACGAATGCCCAAGTGACATTGAAAACACCGACGATTTCAGCAGATTCATCAAGCTCAGCAACTGTCAAAACAGATGTTGTATTGAATACAGATGGTTCAGGAACGACGATTTTAGCAGCAGCTGCGGAACAGGGAAATGGTGTGACGATCGAAAGTTTTGCTAAAGATGCGGTAACTTTGGAGGTTCCAGGTAAAACAACAAAAGTAGCGAAACAATATGAAACAACGCTGACTTGGACACTTTTAGATCAACCAGAAAATAGTTAATCATCGTTTATTCAGGTAAGATCGGCTGGGCTGTAACTCTGAGCGTTATGCCCGGCTATCTTTTTTTATGGAAGATAAATTTATACATAGGAACAAAAAATGGAGGAATCGATATGTTGAAAAAAGTACTTAGTATGGTGATGCTGGTAATGGGATTTATTTGCATCAGTTTTATAGGAACAATGTCGGGCTGGGCGCAAGAAGCAGAATATGAAGTCAAAGCTGTACCTTCTTCTGCACAAGTGGATACAACGAAAACATACTTTGATCTACGTTTGAAACCAGAGGAACAGCATACGGTCAAAGTTGCAGTGACGAATCGATCAAATGAAGCTTTGACGATCGATACAGCAGTCAAAACGGCAACAACGAATACAAATGGGGTTGTAGAATATATCAATAGTGAACAAAATAAGTCTGTGAAACTACCTTATGATTTAAGCCAGCTTGTTCAGACAACAACTAAAAAAATCACCTTAGCTCCACATGAGACACAAAATGTAGATTATACGATCACGATGCCAAAACAAGCGTTTTCTGGTATATTATCCGGCGGTTTGGTTTTTACAAGTGAAGATAATGAACATCCAAAAGACTCGAACGCAGATGTGACGATCAACAATCGATTCGGTTATGTTATTGCGTTGGTTTTACACGGTGAAAAGGAAGTTCCTTCTGATCTACAATTAGCAGATATTCGCTTAGGACAAGTCAATGATCGCAATGTTGTATTTGCCCAGTTAGAAAATCCTGAAGCTGCATATTTGAATCGTTTGAACTTAAGCGCAAAAATCAAAAAGAAACATACGAACACGGTTCTTTATGAAACAAGTCAAAACGATACACAGATGGCGCCAAATTCACAGTTCGATTATCCGATAAGTTTAGAAGAAACAGCCTTTAAGCCTGGTAAATATAGTTTAACTATCCACGCAGAATCTAAAGGCAGAACCTGGGATTTTGAGAAAGACTTTGAGATCAAGGCTGAAGAAGCAAAACAATTGAATGATCAAGCATATATCCATAAAAATAAAACAAATGATTGGTGGTACCTTCTTCTAGTGATTGCTCTGTTACTGCTTCTTTTCATTAGTTACATTTATAGAAAGAGACAACAAAAAATCAACGCACTCAAAGCGCAAGTAGAAGAATTGAAGAGAAAATAACGAATGCCTCACTTGTAGAACATATTTTTTATTCTGCAAGTAGAGGCTATCTTTGTTTTTTGAGGAAATAATCTCTGTTCCATTATCATAAGTATCCTTTTACGATCATCCACAAATTATAGGAATTCAGAAGAATGACTAAAAAAATAACGAAACTATACAACTGTGCAACACGTTGTTCAGACATTTTTTTACTGAATACTCCACCAACATATCCTCCTAATAGAGCCGCTGGGATTATTGCCCACAACATCGTCAAATCAAATCCTGCAAATCCTGTTGAAAAAGCAATCGTTCCTAATTTTGCTAGCTGTGAGAAGAAAATCGTGATGATGGAATAAACCGTAGCAGATTTAATTTCCATACCGAAAAAGAAAACCAAGCAGGCTACATTGATCGGTCCACCGCCAATACCTAAAAAAGTAGACAATATACCCAAAAAGAGCCCCACAAAAACAAAGACGCTGCTTCGTTTGAATTGAAAGTGCCAATCAAAGAACTGGTTATATAACAGTACGAGAATTAAAGTAACCAACATGATACTATACTGGATCATTTGAACTTGTTCTTGATTCGAAGTTGCTATCAACGCTCGATTAAGCAACAAATCACCGATCATTCCACCAATCAACGACCCCATAGAAACGCCTGCAGCTTTGTTCCATTGAATATGGATCCCATTTTGATACTGTTTGTAAGTAGATGAAATCGACATTGTAAAAACGGCTACGCTTGAATAAAAAGCAATGGTATTTAAAGAATGATATCCGAGAAAATCCAAAGCGGGTTTGATGATCACGCCACCACCCATGCCAGATAAAGCGCCAACTGTGTTAGACAGAAAAACAGTCACAAAATAAATCAGTAAAATCTTCATAAAACCACCGCCAAATCATTTTCTTATAGTGTATCATTAAAGAAATTTAGTTTCATTAAAAATATAAAATAAATTAATATTGAAATGTAATTTCTTTTGTGTTATTCTACAGATGCCAAAAGAAAGCGTATTCAAGAAAGGGGCAAAAAGCAATGACAGTATCGATCGGTATTATTTTAATTTTATGCTTGTACACAGTTGTCGGTGTTCTTGATCAAATTTCCATTCAAATTGGTCCATATACACCATTATTCGCTGCAACATTTACAGGGTTAGTTTTAGGGGATGTTCAAACAGGATTGATGATAGGAGCGACATTGCAATTAATGACTTTAGGAGTTGCAACTTATGGTGGAGCAACTGTGCCTGATTTTCTATCAGGAGCGATTATGGGAACAGCTTACGCAATTATTTCCGGTAAAGGTGCTGAATACGGAATTGGTGTTGCTGTACCGATCGGATTATTATTGACACAACTAGATATTGTAGGAAGAATGGCTAATACTTTCTTCCAGCATAAAGCAGACCGTTATGCTGAAGAGGGCAATTATAAAGGAGTAGAACGTTGTAACGTATTAGGTATTTTTCCATGGACGCTTTCTCGCGTGATTCCAGTTTTTATTGGGCTAGCTTTTGGAGAACACGTTGTAAATGCTATCAACAATTGGATTCCAGTGTGGGTGATGAGTGGATTGAAAGCTGCTGGAGCTATTTTACCAGCGATGGGGATCGCTATTTTGATGCGCTACTTGCCGATAAAAACCTATTGGCCGTACTTCATTATTGGTTTTGTCTTACTAGCTTATGGCGCACAATTCTTCTCTGTGTTAGGTGTTGCATTGGTTGGATTAGCGTTAGCAGCAATTTATGTGATGAATCAAAATAAAGGCGGTGCTGCTACAACGAGCGGAACAGTCATTTATGAGGACGATGAGGAGGTTGAAATCGATGACTAGCAAATTAACAAAGAATGATATCAACAAAGTATATGTCCGCAACCTTTTTGGCTATCAATGGGGCTGGAACTATGAAAAAATGCAAGGATTAGGTTATTCATGGGTGATGATGCCTGCCTTGAAGCGTTTGTATAGTGAAGATCCAGAAGCGATGAAAAAAGCATTGAAAACACATTTAGGGTTTATGAATACGACACCTGCGATGTCTCATTTGATCGTAGGCGCAGACCTGGCGTTGGAAGAAGAAATAGGAATGAAAGATGAAACAGCAATCACCGGATTGAAAACAGGTCTGATGGGTCCTTTTGCGGGTGTAGGAGATACGATTTTCATTGCGATTTATCGGGCGATCGTCTTTTCGATTGCAGCTTATATGGCGCAAGGAGGCCAGATCGTAGGTTTGCTGATTCCACTGATTGCAGGAGCTGTAGTGCTATGGGTACGTTATAAATTTACTTGGATCGGGTACCATCAAGGGAAGAAAATAGCGACAGAATTTGCTGACAAAATGAAACTATTTACCCAGGGAGCTGCTATTTTAGGGTTAACGGTCGTCGGTGGGCTGATTCCATCAGTTATTACCTATAAGCTAGATTTGACTTATAAAATGGGGGACGTTACTTTGTCTGTTCAAGAGATGCTGGATAAAGTGTTACCAGCATTGATTCCATTGGGGATCGTTCTTTTATCCTATTGGCTATTGGGGAAGAAGAAAATGAATTCTACACGTTTGATTTTTGTCTTGATTTTTATCGGTATGATTTTAGGTAATTTACAACCAATGTTAGCTTGGATCGGCAGTTTATTTTAAAAAAATAGTATATAATAGGAGAGATTTAGTATGACAATTGTACATGCAAGAGTGGACGAGCGTTTAATTCATGGACAAGTAGCTACAGTTTGGACCAACACTGTAGGGGCGCAAAGAATCATGGTCGTGAATGATTTAGCGGTCAAGGATCAATTACAGATTGGTGCTTTAAAAATGGCTAAACCAGCGGGGGTCAAGCTATCTATTTTATCAAAACGTAAAGCGATTGAAAAAATTTTAGCAGGAAATTATGAAGATGAGAAAGTATTCTTGATTACGAAAGATATTGCTGATATGGCGGCTTTGATCGATGGCGGCGTACTATTGAATACCTTTAATATCGGCAATATATCACAAAAAGAGGGTAGTAAAGCCATTAAAAAATCTGTTGCATTGACAGAAGAAGAGATACAAACGATTCATCGATTGATTAGTCAAGGCGTAACGATCACCGCACAGATGATCCCGTCTGAGCCGGATGAATCGGTTGTAACATTTATAAAATAGAAATGGAGATGAGAAGATGGACCCGATCCGTTTAATCAGACAAAAGTATAAGGATTTTTCCAAAGTAAATAAAAGAATAGCAGATTATATATTGAAGGATCCGACCCGTCTTCTCTCGCTAACGGCTAACGAAATTGCCAGCAATAGTGAAACCTCCCCAGCTTCTGTGACACGTTTTTCGAAACAGCTTGGTTTTGATAGTTGGGAAGAGTTGAAATTATCCATTGCGGCAAAACAGGCAGTCGGTAATGGTAAAAAAGATATCGATCCGATCATCGCAGCAGATGACTCGGTAGATACGATTTGTATGAAGGTAGAGTCGTTATTAAATGCAACGATCGAAGATTTATTTTATACCGTAGATAAACAAGCCTTGCAACGGGCTATTGCTCATGTGAAAAAAGCGGAAAAAATCCATTTGGTAGGAATCGGTGCGTCATCCTTGACGACGTATAATCTTTATCACAAGTTTAATCGAGCAGGCCGGCAAGCAATTTTTAATTATGATAGTCATATGATGTTAGAGTTTTTAAACTATGCGACTGACCGGGATATTTTGATCGCTGTCTCATATAGCGGATTGACAAAAGAAGCCTTACTTGCGTGTGAAATCGCAAAAAAAAGAGGCGCAATAGTCATTTTTATTACCAGTAATGATGGTGATAGCGTTCAATCATTAAGTGATGAAGTCTTGCTCGTTCCAAATAACGAACATCTGATTCGAGTGGGGGCGATCTCTTCGATTGCTTCGTCTATGGCAATAGGAGATGTCCTGTATCTAGGATCGATCCAAGATGATTTAGACACTGAAATTGAACGAAATATGATCGAAACGAGCAAACTTGTCAGCCGCCTGAAAGAAAAGTAGGGGTGTGCAGGATGAAATTAGAAGAATTGACGACAGAAGCTAGAAATGAAGCAACAAAAAAAATAGACCAAGTCTCGACGTTAGAAATGGTCACCTTGATCAATCAAGAAGATCAAAAGGTTGCTGAAGCGGTTCAAAAAGTTTTACCAAAAATCGCCGAAGCGATCGATAAAGCTGCAGAGCGATTCAAAAAGGGGGGGCGCTTGATCTATTGCGGCGCAGGAACTTCCGGTCGTTTAGGGGCTTTGGATGCAATTGAATTGACACCAACATACAGTGTTTCGCCTGAGCGTGCCTTTGGTCTTCTAGCTGGCGGGGAAAAAGCAATGTTTCAAGCGGTAGAAGGGGCAGAGGATTCAAAAGAGTTGGCGATTGAAGATTTGAGAAATCATCAGTTAACAGCACAGGATGTGGTGATTGCAATAGCTGCTAGCGGCCGAACCCCATATGCTATTTCTGCCATTGAATACGGGCAAGAAGTTGGCGCATTGACTATTTCTGTGACGTGTAATGATGTAAGTCCGATGAATCAAATAGCAGAGATCGGGATTGCACCGATCGTAGGTCCAGAAGTCGTTACAGGCTCAACTAGAATGAAGGCAGGCTCTGCCCAAAAGATGGTTTTAAACATGTTTTCAACAGGTATTATGATCAAAGTCGGCAATATTTATCAAAATTTGATGGTGAATGTACAACCAACCAATGAAAAATTGATGCAGCGTGCAGCTAATATTATCAAAGAAGCAGCAGAAATTGACGAAGGACAAGCGAAAGAATATTTAGAGAATGCTCACTTTGAAGTGGCACCAGCGATCGTTATGGCAAAAGCAAAGGTGGATTACTCTAAAGCTAAAGAATTATTAGCAGAGCATGGCGGCCGTATTTCAGAAGTTTTAGCATAAATGTGATGAAAAGAGGAAGTTATGAAACCAAAATTAATTTTAATGAGTCATGGAAATATGGCTAAGGAAACATTTGCTTCTACTCAAATGATTGTTGGCGATCTAGCGAATGCTGAAATCGTCTCAATGGAAGCAGAAGATGGTTTAAGCGGTACTCAAGCTAAACTACAAGCGATTTTACAAAAAAATGGAGATGTTCCTATGATTGTTATAGCAGATTTAAAAGGTGGAACACCCTGCAATGTTGCTATGATGGCGATGGGAACCTATCCTCAATTACGAGTTGTATCCGGACTTAATTTAGCAATGGTGATTGAAGCGGCCATTTCCTCATTAGAAAATGTAGATGAATTAGCTGCTTATCTAACAACTATTGGACAACAAGCGGTTGAAATGATTGAACTACCAGAATTAGATGAGGAAGAAGGATTTGAAGAATAGTTGTTTAAATAATGGTGTGCTGATAAGCTTGAAATCGAGAAAGCTAATAATTAAAAAGCTGAGTAATTTCTGATTCAGAACATTACTCAGTTTTTTTTGTTATATATGCAGTTGGTCGATAATATGGCGAAGAGAGTCAAAGTAATCAAGAAACAAATTAGAGATAGGAACACTATTAGGTATGATAAAAGTGAGTGTAAGAACGAAATGATTATCAAAAATAATCATCTATCGAGAAATTTCTGAAAAAATCCAAATAATTCTTATGGTAATCTATACTTATCATAATGACAATTTATTGAGAAAGAAGGTTGATTTGATGGAACCAATTAGTAGCAATAGTGCAGTTGCAGGAGAACTCGCAAGAGGGATTTTTTCTGCGATAGATGACCTGAACAGCCAGCAATCCATCGTTACAGATGAGCAATCAACGATTTCAGGAAATACGGCAGCAAAAAATGCGATAAAAGAGTTGCAGTCTATGGTACAGACGATCAGCGCAGCCATTGCAACAGATGCCAATAATATAAAGAGCGTAGCAGCGGAATTTGATGAAGCGGATGCAACGATTCGTAAAATGATGCGTGGGTTGAGGTGAATGTATGAATGAACACCAGTCAAGATGGGATGATTTATTAGTAGAGGAACGGAAAATCGAACATGAGCTAGACGAAATGATCCAAGTCCAACGGGATACACAAAGGATCGAAGAGAATTACCAAGAACTTTTCTTTCAAGGAAATCAGCTGATGGATCGTTTGGGTCATTTTGTTGTAGAAGATAGGGATGAAATAGAGGAGCTGCAGTGGCAAAGTAAGCAGAAGCAGCAAGGGATTTTTTATCATTTAGAGGATCAAAAAGAGCAATTACATAAAGAACAGAGAAAAATAGAAGATCGTCAAGATGAGCTATTTTATGAAAAAAAGAGAGTTTTAGCAGACAAGGAGGACAGCGATGAGTATTGATATGTACTTAGGTTCTTCTAAAGCACAAGGAAGTAGTGCCAGCGCGTTAAGCGAAAGCTATCAGGCCGGATTTCAGGCATTACAAGCGGCTGTTGGTCAGTTTACTCAAGATACCCTGTTGAGAAGCCAAGCCTACGATTCAGGCAAATCTTATTTTCAAGGTGTCTATATTCCACTGATCCAAGGAGCGATCCTTGTAGCAGAAGCAACGGGAAAAGCAGTCGAAAAACTACCCAATGACTATGTGTCACAAGTAGATAGCTGTGATTTGAAATCCTCTGAACTGGAAGCCGAGATCCAGCGATATGAAACACAGATCCAAGGAATGCAAAATCAAATGGATCAAATAAAACAGTTACTGCCTGTCTCTAGTGAACGAGTGCAGCATCTTAGAGAAGCAAGGGGACTGATCTCAGATTATACAAGTGCAAAACGCAAACTGGAAAAACAGTTACAAACACTCCTCGCTTTCCATGCCTTTTCTTCTACACTTTTTACAGAAGTCACAAGCTTACAAGCTGCCGTCAATCAAGGGTTAGCCCAAGTGTCAGGAGGCAAAGGCTTCGATCCAAAGACTGGTACGTTTTCTCCAAAGAACTTGAAAGATACTCGCTGGATGATTACAATAGGAAATGCATGGGATAAACGCCAGAGAGAAATCGCTGAGATCAATCGAAAAGCGAGAGTAGAAAGAGAAATGGCTGCATTGCAAGAAGCAGCGAAAATAGCTGGTGCTGATATAGCCATGAATTCTTTCATGATGAATGTTGGTCTAATGAACATGGGGCCATCTATTTATGGAAATTTGAAAGATTACGGCTCGCAGAAGGCGTTGACAGCGTCTTTGAGACCAACTGGAACGATTAGTAGGAGCAATACGAAAGTTAGTGGAGTTGGTATTCCCAAGAGTTCAAAAAGTAGTTTACATTATCAAAACTATAAAAATGATCTAATGAAAGAGGACATAATTGAAAAATCAAAACCTATCATATCTGGTTCTGATTTGAAAGATCCTAAAGTAATTTCTGAACTCACCAAAAATGGGAGCTCTATATTAGATTGGGCAAAAATGGAGTCGACATATAGTTATGAAACTTCAATGGGAAAAGGTAAGGTTCACTATTATAGAAATTTGAAAACTGGTGAAATTAGCTTTTATGATCTCAAAATGAAGGTTCCAATTCCTAAAGATTTGAAAGTTAGGGAGGGACTTACTGATGACTTTTGGATCATAGATTTAGATAATAATTTTAAACCAAAGGGGATTAGATAAAATGATTGTAAAAGCAATTTCTAATAAAGAAGATAGAGATATTACTATTAGTAAGCTATATCCAGTCCTTATAAAAAAAGAGAATGAAATTAGAATAGTTGATGATTTTGGAGGACTATCAATATACGAACTTAAAGATTTTCAAATTTTTACAGAAAATGTTAGTTCGTATATTAAAGATACAGATTCTTTAGTATATAAGCTAGTAGACTATTCAACTTTTTTAGAAGAATATTATAATGATGAAAAAAAAGCGAGGGAAAATGTAGTTAATAGCAAAAAAAACATATTTGATGAGGATTTAACTGCAGATGAATTGGTTGAATTGATTACATCAGAAAATTATTCAATTGATGAAAAGATTTCATTTATTGACGTTATAGGCAATGAAATGAGTGACAAGTTAGCTAGAGTGTTAAGTAAGTATTTTATGAATAGTTGCAATAGAGAATTAGAATTATTGTTACCCACATTTAAACTTTTGTCTAAATATCACAACCAAGAAGTTGATGATTTATTTTTGAAGTGGATTAGTGACGATACAATTGATAATACTTCTATGCAAAATATAATTATTGAGTATTTCAACGATTTTAATTAGAAGAAAAAGGAATGAAGCCAATTTTTGGTTTGAAAATTGTATTGTATTTAGTAAGCAGTATTTCAAAAGATTTGACCATTCTTTTGTGAAAAAAACAGTCGAATATAATACGAAATGATGAAACGGTATCAGTGAGTGAATAATCACTGATACTGTTTTTGTGTATAAAATATTGAACGGTTGAAGAAAATACTTCAGACAAAAAATAACTGATCAAAGAAATCAATCATTAAGACATTTACCATATCAAAGAGAAGTTGAGTGGTATTCTGAATCAGGATATACAGCTTTTTTCTCTACACAAACTGTTGATTCTGCTCGAATTATGTTAAAATAAATAGACTTGTTTTAGAATAAAATCCTACTCAAGAATAAAGGTGTGAAATCATGGAGCCATCCATTACAGATAAAAAAATCAACGAAGAATTAATGAAACTACTCGCCTTGATCGGTGAAGATGAATTGATTCAACGCTACAAAAAAATAGAAGAAAAAGTTCAAAATAACGAAAAACTGACAGAGCTGGTCGAACAAATCAAAGCTGCTCAAAAAGATGCTGTCCAGTTTGCACATTATGACAAACCTGAGGCAGAAAAAGCAGCTATCCAAAGAGCAGATGAGCTGACGAAAGAATTTGATGAGCACCCATTAGTAGTGGCATATCGTGAACAACTGATGGAAGCGAATGACTTATTACAGCATGTGACGGATATGATCCAATATAGAATCAATGAAGAACTAGAGAAAGAAGGGTAACAATGCCGCAAAAGACCAAAAATACGCCAATGATGGAACAATACTTAGCAATCAAAGACCAGTATCAGGATGCATTTCTTTTTTATCGCTTAGGTGATTTTTACGAAATGTTTTATGAAGATGCGATCAATGCGTCGCAATTATTAGAGCTAACATTGACGAGCCGTAACCGTAATGCAGATGAGCCGATCCCAATGTGCGGTATTCCTCATCATGCAGCGCAAGGTTATATCGATACGCTGATCGAAAAGGGATATAAAGTAGCTATTTGTGAGCAAGTAGAAGATCCAAAGACGACCAAAGGAATGGTCAAACGTGAAGTTGTTCAACTGATCACACCAGGAACAGTCATGAACAGCAAAGGCTTAGAAGCAAAAGATAACAACTACTTGACCGCCGTAGTCGAAGCAGCTGGACAATTTGGATTAGCCTATGTTGATTTAAGTACAGGAGAACTAAAAACAGCAATCTTAAGTGATGAGGATGGATTGATCAATGAAGCATCTGCCCTGCAAACGAAAGAAATGGTTTTGGGCAGCCCTTTATCAGAAACACTTCAGGAAACTCTTAAAAGTCGGCTGAATATCATTTTTTCAGAGCAAAAAGAAGCAGAAGAAAATGCTGAATTTAATTTCCTAACAAGTGAATTGACGGAACCCTTAGAAGTAGAAGTCACAGGAAAATTGCTGACTTATTTGACTACGACACAAAAACGCAGCCTAGCTCATATCCAAAAAGCAGTGGACTATCAACCAGATCATTTCTTAAAAATGGATCATTATTCAAAATTCAATTTGGAGCTGACGCAATCGATTCGAACCGGCTTGAAAAAAGGCACGTTGTTGTGGCTGCTGGATGAAACAAAAACGGCGATGGGCGGCCGTTTATTAAAACAATGGCTGGATCGTCCATTGATCCAAGAAAAACAAATTCGGACAAGGCAGGAAATGGTTCAGTCATTATTGAATGCTTATTTTGAACGTGTCGATTTACAAGCGACCTTGACCAAGGTCTATGATCTTGAACGTTTAGCTGGACGTGTCGCGTTTGGGAATGTGAATGGACGTGATTTGATTCAGCTGAAGACATCACTAGAGCAGGTACCGTTAGTCCGTGAATTGATCGTCGGCATCAATCAGGGAGAATGGAACGAATTACTTTTAGACTTGAATCCAGCAGAAGATATCGTTGAATTGATCAACAATGCGATCAATGAAGAGGCGCCATTAGCGATCACTGAAGGAAATGTCATCAAAGATCATTACAATGAAAAATTAGACGAATATCGTGATGCGATGCGACATGGAAAACAATGGCTGGCAGAATTGGAAGCAAAAGAACGTCAGGAAACAGGGATCAAAACCCTGAAAGTTGGCTTTAATCGTGTATTTGGCTACTACATTGAAGTAACCAAGTCGAACTTAGCTAATCTAGCAGAAGGCAAATACGAGCGCAAGCAAACATTGGCAAACGCTGAGCGTTTCATTACGCCGGAACTCAAAGAAATGGAGACTTTGATTTTAGAAGCAGAAGAAAAATCAGTCGATCTTGAATATCAGCTATTCTTAGAAGTTCGTGAAAAAGTCAAAGCAAATATCGAACGTCTACAAAAACTAGCCAAAACGATCAGTGCCGTGGATGTGTTGCAAGCTTTTGCCACAGTCAGTGAACGTTATCAATACGTCCGTCCAACACTCAAAAGCAATAGTAAAGAACTTCATATCGTTGAAGGGCGTCACCCCGTTGTTGAAAAGGTCTTAGGTCATCAAGAATATATCCCAAACAGTGTGCATATGGATAAAGAAAATATTATTCTTTTGATCACTGGTCCAAATATGTCCGGTAAAAGTACCTATATGCGTCAGCTTGCACTTACAGTAGTGATGGCGCAAATCGGCTGTTTTGTTCCTGCTGAATCAGCAGAATTACCGATATTCGATCAGATTTTTACTAGGATCGGTGCATCAGATGACTTGATTGCAGGACAAAGTACCTTCATGGTAGAAATGATGGAAGCCAATCAAGCACTTCGTCATGCGACACCGAATAGCTTGATTTTGTTTGATGAGCTTGGTCGTGGTACAGCTACATATGACGGTATGGCTTTGGCTCAGGCGATCATTGAGTATATCCACAGAGAGGTTAAAGCGAAAACCTTATTCTCTACCCACTATCATGAACTAACAGTGTTAGATGAAAATCTGAAGGGATTAAAAAATATTCATGTTGGCGCCGTGGAAAAAAATGGCGAAGTCGTTTTCCTTCATAAAATGATGGACGGTCCAGCTGATAAGAGCTACGGGATCCACGTAGCAAAAATTGCCGGTTTACCAAGTGATCTTTTGGAACGGGCAGCGACGATTCTATCTGCTCTGGAATCAGAAGAACAACCGGTGAAGACAGTCGAATATCAAGACGAAATCAATGAAGATACAGAACAGTTATCTTTATTTAAAGAAGTGTCGACAGATGAATTGAGCGTGATCGATACATTGAAAAAAATGAACCTATTAGAAATGACACCAATGGATGCATTAAATAAATTACATGAACTGCAAAAAAGAATCTAACGAACGTGAAGCAAGGAAAGGATGGGACAGATGGGGAAAATCCAAGAATTATCAGAACAACTTGCCAATCAGATCGCTGCTGGTGAAGTCGTCGAACGTCCTGCATCCGTTGTAAAAGAACTTGTCGAAAATGCAATTGATGCTGGCAGTTCTCAAATCGATATTTTCATCGAAGAGGCAGGGCTAAAAACGATCCAAGTGATCGATAATGGTGATGGAATCGCAAAAGATGATATCTTGAATGCCTTTAAGCGCCATGCAACAAGCAAAATCCATACGAGAGACGATTTATTCCGCATTCGTAGTTTAGGATTTCGTGGAGAAGCTCTTCCAAGTATTGCTTCTGTTTCGGAAATCATCGTAGAAACAGCTGTCTCAGAAGAAGGTGAAGGCAGTTTTATTCAAATGAAGGGCGGTAAAGTCGAAGAACATCGTCCAGCAGCCTTGAGAAAAGGTACGAAAATCACTGTTTCTAACCTGTTCTTCAATACGCCGGCACGCTTGAAATATGTCAAGACGATCCAGACTGAGCTAGCGAATATTGGGGATATCGTCAATCGTTTAGCCTTGAGCCACCCAAACATCGCTTTTCGTTTAGTCCATGATGGAAATAAAATGATGAATACGACAGGAAATGGTGATCTAAAACAGACGATCGCAGGCATTTACGGCATCAGTACCGCTAAAAAAATGTTGAAAATAGAAGCGGAAGATTTAGATTTCAAATTGACTGGGTATGTCTCTTTACCAGAAGTGACGAGAGCGAGCCGCAATTATTTATCTACGATCATCAATGGGCGTTATATCAAAAACTTTTCTTTGAATAAAGCAGTGGTTGAGGGGTATGGCTCAAAACTGATGGTCGGCCGTTTTCCGATCGCTGTTTTAGAAATCGAGATGGATCCTTTGTTGGTGGATGTCAATGTTCATCCAACGAAGCAGGAAGTTCGTTTGAGTAAGGAAAAAGAATTGATGGCACTCATCAGTGAAGCAATCCGTGAAGTCTTGAGTCAGGAACAGCTGATTCCAAATGCTGCAGATAATCTGCGTTTCAAAAAGAAGGTCGAGCAGCAGCCGAAAGTAGAGCAAATGGAAATCCCTTTGACAGAACAAGAGGAAACAGCAAAACCGATTCGAAAGCCGGGAAGTTTAGGTTACGATCCTACTAGCGGTAATTTCTTTGTCAAAGAAACAAAGGCAGACTTTTCAACACAACCATTACCTGAAAAGTCAAAAGTAGAAAGTTCTCCAACTGAACAAGAGAAAGAAGCATTGATGGCCCATGCATTTAGTTCGCCCTATGAAGAACGACCGATTGAAGAACTTACTGTTGAATCGACTGAGGTATCTATAGATTCAGAAAATGCAACAACAGTAGATGAACAAGTGTATGAAGAAGAATTGAGTCATCATCCAGAGTTTGATTTTTCAGCAAAGAATAATGAACGACAATTAGAGCAGGCACTTAATAAGTTATCATCTGAACGTCCGAAAGAACGTTTTCCAGAATTAGAATATTTTGGTCAAATGCATGGCACCTATCTTTTTGCCCAAAGTAAAGATGGACTATATATCATCGATCAACATGCTGCGCAAGAACGAATCAAATATGAATATTTTAGAGAAAAAATCGGTGAAGTTTCTGATGATCTTCAAGAGCTTTTAGTACCAATCGTGATCGACTATCCGAACAATGATGCGTTGAAAATCAAAGAAGCGAAAGATACTCTGGCTGAAGTGGGCATCCATCTAGAAGACTTTGGTCAAAACAGCTTTATTGTGCGTGCTCATCCTACTTGGTATCCAGCAGGTGAAGAAGAGAGTATCATTCGAGAAATGATCGATATGTTTTTAACAACTGGAAAAGTCAGTGTGAAAAAATTCCGTGAAGCAACAGCGATCATGATGAGCTGTAAACGCTCGATCAAAGCAAATCATTATTTAAATGAACAACAGGCTAGAGTGTTGTTAAAAGATCTTGAAACATGCGAGAATCCGTTTAACTGTCCTCATGGCCGCCCAGTATTGATCCATTTTACAAATTCCGATATGGAGAAAATGTTTAAACGAATTCAAGACCCACACTAAAAATTGAAAAAGGTGACAGAAATGGCAGTAATTCTAGCTTCACAATCTCCGCGCAGACGGGAGTTGCTTGGACGAATCGTCTCGGATTTTGAGATCGTCCCGGCAGATATCAACGAAGAGGTGAAAAGCTATTTTACCCCAATGGACTATGTCTTAGAGATGGCTAAACAAAAGGCAAAACACATTGCTAAGAAATACCCGAATGATTTAGTGATCGGTTGTGATACCATCGTTACGATCGATAATGAGATTTTAGGAAAACCGACATCACGAGAAGATGGTTTCCGCATGCTGAAGCAGCTTAGCGGTCGGACACATAAGGTTTATACAAGTGTGGTTTTGATGAAAGACGATCAAGAATCCTCAGCGACTGTTCCAGCAACTGTGGAATTCTATGAATTGAGTGATGAAGAAATCAATCGCTATTTAGATACTGATGAATATAAAGACAAAGCAGGAGCATATGGGATCCAAGAACAAGGAGCTTTGTTCATAAAAAATATTCAAGGTGATTACTATTCGATCATGGGACTTCCCATAGCCACGCTGTATCGCATGCTGCCGGCGTTTGATTAAGAATAATAGAAAGAAGGACTATCGATGAAATGCTCAGAAACAAGAGCGATTCAAACTCATATTATTACGTATCCTTATCTAAATTTTCATAAGACATTATTTGGCGGTCAGTTGATGGCTTGGCTGGATGAAACCGCTGGGATCGCAGCTGTGCGTGTGTCAAGATCAGCCATTGTGACGGCTTCTGTGGATCATCTAGATTTTTTAGCGCCATTAAAAGCTAATCATTCTGTTTGTATCGATGCGTATGTATCTGGTGTTGGTACACGCTCAATGGAAATTTTTGCTAAAGTGATCGGTGAAGACTTATTTACAGGTGAACGTTATCTGGCGGGAACGTGTTTCATGACATTTGTTGTGCCTAAAGGTGCGGAGTTGCCGGAAATGATCGAACCTCAAACAGAAGAAGAACGCTTTATCTGCCAAGGGTATGAAACAAGAAAAGCAGCTCGACAAGCCAAGCGTCAAGAAAGTATCGATCTTGCAAAAAATGTCGATTTGGATATTCCTTGGAATTAATAAACGCTTAAACACTTATTTTCTAAACAGGAAATAAGTGTTTTTTTCTGAATAATGCTATTATTAGGATAATAAAACTAGTAAGGATGTGATTTGTCGTGGAAAAACCTTCAAAAGAAGAGCTGAAACAAAAATTGACCGATATTGAATATGCAGTAACCCAAGAAAACGCAACAGAGCGTCCATTCTCAGGAAAGTATGATGATTTTTATCAAGATGGGATATACGTCGATATTGTCAGCGGTGAGCCACTCTTTAGTTCGACTGACAAATATGATGCGGGCTGCGGTTGGCCTTCATTTACTCACCCTATAGAAAAACGTGGTGTCAAAGAAAAAGCCGATTTTTCATTGGGAATGCATCGGGTCGAAGTGCGGAGTAAAGAAGCTGATTCGCATTTAGGTCACGTGTTCACAGACGGCCCCCAAGATCAAGGCGGTCTCCGCTATTGTATCAATGCAGCTGCTCTAAGATTTGTTCCAGTAGAAAAGTTAGAAGAAGAAGGATATGGAGAGTATAAATCCTTATTTGAATGATCAATAAAGCGTCTAGTGTTTTCTCACACTAGATGTTTTTTTTATTTTTTTATATCACTTGTTATTTTATGTGTGACTAAAACAGTTGCTATTCTGGATTCTTTTTAGTATTATAAGAATATTCAAAATATTAAAATTTGAAAAGAAAATTATTATTTATTAAGGAGAATAAAATGAAAAAATCGAAGATGACTAAATTGATCAGTGTTATGTTGTTGTCGACACTTGCTTTAGTAGCATGTGGAGGCGGAGGAAAAACCGATTCGACAGGTAGCAGTACTGGAGGAAAAAAAGCTAGTGGGGAACAGCTTTTTAGAGTAGTTGTGCAACAAGAAATGCCAAGTGCTGATTTATCAGTCGCAACGAATACAATTAGCTTTTCGGCGTTAAACAACGTTTATGAAGGGTTATATCGTCTAGATGAGAACAGCAAACCTCAGCCGGCTGGTGCTATTGAAATGGCTGAAAAAAGTGAGGACGGACTGACATATAAATTCAAACTTAGAGAAGATGCTAAATGGTCTAATGGAGATCCTGTCGTTGCTGCAGACTATGTATATGGCTGGCAACGTACAGCAGACCCTAAAACTGCAGCAGAATATGCCTACATGTTTGAATTAGTGAAGAACGGGGCAGATGTCTCAGCAGGCAAAAAAGGGCTTGATGAGCTTGGGATCAAAGCGAATGGCGATCATGAATTAGAAGTAACATTGGAGCAGACAACACCTTATTTCGATTACTTATTAGCATTTCCATCGTTCTTCCCGCAAAATAAAAAAGTAGTGGAAGAACAAGGGAAAGACTATGCAACGAAGAGTGAAGCATCTGTTTACAATGGTCCATTCACATTGACTGATTTTGATGGTCCGGGAACAGATACAGAATGGTCATATACAAAAAATGATCAATATTGGGATAAAGACACTGTACAATTAGATAAAATCGAAGTGAAAGTGGTCAAAGAAGCACCAACTTCTCTAAACTTATTCCAAGATGGTCAGACAGATGACGTTATTTTAAGTGGTGAACTGGCTCAGCAAATGGCAGATGATCCACAATTAGTCATCCAAAAAGAAGCCCGTACTTCTTACTTGGAATTTAACCAAAGAGATGCAGATTCTCCTTACCATAATGAGAACTTAAGAAAAGCAATTTCTTACTCTATCGATCGTGATGCTGTTGTTGACCGAATTTTAGGTGATGGGTCTATCGCTTCAACAGGATTAGTGCCGGAAGGAATGTCATTCTCGCCAAAAGACAATAAAGATTTCGCAGAAGAAAATAAAGGAATCTTGAAATCCGACAAAGAACAAGCGAAAAAATACTGGGAAGCAGCGAAAAAAGAACTGGGCATCGATTCATTCAAATTCGATATTGTCGGAGATGATACAGACTCGACGAAGAAAATCTTAGAATATATTCAGGGTGCTGTGAAAGAAAACCTTGACGGTGTAGATGTAACCGTGACCAATGTACCATTTACCGTTCGTTTAGATCGTGGTAAAAACGGTGATTTCGAAGTGATCATGGGCGGTTGGGGTGCTGATTATGCAGACCCAAGCAGTTTCACTGATTTATTTGTAACTGGTGGCGCGTATAATAGAGGCCGTTACTCAAATAAAGAATATGATACTTTAGTACAGGATTCTGGTAAAAAGAATGCCGCAGATCCTGAAAAACGTTGGGATGACATGGTTCAGGCTGAAAAGCTGATCCTTGATGAAATGGGTGTTGCTCCAGTTTATCAAAAAGCGGAAGCTCACCTACGGAACTCAAAAGTCAAAGGTGTCGTTGCACATGGTGCTGGCGCAACTTACGATTATAAATGGACGTATATTTCTGAATAATCATAGAAAAAATAGGCTAGCCTTAAGGTCAATCTTAAGGCTAGCCTATTTTGCTCAGAATAAGCCTGTTTTTGATGCTACTTCTTTTCTCTAAATTGTGTTAAAATGGAAACGTATGTGCGTGTTAGCACAAAAATATGCTGAATAAAATGTTGGAACAGCATCGCTTAGAAAGGTGAAATTATGTACGAATATATCCTTGGTAAAGTGACCTTTATCAGTCCTTATTATATTGTTGTAGAAACAAACGGTATCGGCTATCAAATCTCAGTAGGCAATCCTTACCGCTATTCAGGAAAGACAGAACAGGAGATCAAGATCTACGTTCATCAGGTCATTCGTGAAGATGCACATACATTATATGGCTTTAGTGATCTAGATGAGAAACAGCTCTTTTTGAAGTTGATCAGTGTTTCAGGGATCGGTCCTAAAAGTGCGTTGGCTATCATGGCTTCTGAAGACCATGGCGGCTTGATCAATGCGATCGAAAGTGAAGATGCGAAGTATTTGACGAAATTCCCGGGAGTAGGGAAAAAGACTGCTCAGCAAATGGTGCTGGATCTAAAAGGCAAACTCGGTGAATTAGAGACATCGGATGCAGCGGTTGAAGCAATGGCGCAGACATCACAAGCATCTTCGAATAATCAGGCATTGACAGAAGCATTAGAAGCGCTTAGTGCTTTAGGTTACAGTGAAAAAGAAATCAAACGAATCACACCAAGTTTAGAAGGTTTAGGCGTTCAGCCAACAGATGAATATTTACGTAATGCATTGAAATTGATGATGAAGCGTTAAGGAGGAAGAGCTATGACTGAAGATGAGAGACTACTTTCAGCGCAAAGCAGCGAAGGTGAAGAGTCACTGGAAAAATCACTACGTCCGCAGTTTCTCGAACAATATATCGGTCAGGATAAAGTAAAACAAGAGTTGACGATTTATATCGAAGCCGCTCGAACGCGTGAGGAAGCTTTGGATCATACCCTTTTATATGGCCCTCCTGGTTTGGGAAAGACAACAATGGCAATGGTCATCGCCAATGAAATGAATGTCAATATTCGTACGACTAGTGGGCCTGCGATCGAACGAGCAGGGGATTTAGTGGCTATCTTGAACGAGCTGGAGCCGGGAGATGTGTTATTTATTGATGAAATCCATCGACTGCCTCGTTTAGTAGAGGAAATGCTATATTCAGCGATGGAAGATTTTTATGTGGATATCATGGTTGGACAGGGAACGACTGCTCATCCCGTTCATTTTCCTTTACCACCGTTTACATTGATCGGCGCGACAACTCGACCAGGAATGCTCTCGGCACCACTTAGAGACCGTTTTGGGATCATTTCACATATGGAGTATTACGAGACGAAAGATTTGAAAGAAATCGTTCAACGTTCAGCCGACATTTTTCAGACAGAAATCGTTGAAGAAGGCGCCTTTGAAATTGCTCGACGTTCTCGCGGTACGCCTAGAATTGCTAACCGCTTGTTGAAACGTGTTCGTGATTTTGCTCAGGTGCAGTCTAATGGTGTGATCGATCGAATGATTGCCGATCAAGCGCTGACCCTTTTGCAGGTGGATCATGAAGGGTTGGATTATGTCGATCAAAAGTTGCTGAAAACAATGATTGAATTGTATGGCGGCGGACCAGTGGGATTAAGTACGATCGCAGTCAATATCAGTGAAGAAACTGAAACAGTCGAAGATATGTACGAACCCTATCTGATACAAAAAGGATTTATCAAAAGAACGCCAAGAGGGAGAATTGCCACACCACTGGCGTATGAACATTTTGGCTATGATTCTTATTACTCAGAATGATGAAGTAACAAAGAAACCCAGTAACTACCTTACGGCGATGCCGTTGACAGTTACTGGGCTTTTCAGTTAATTAAAACTCTGCAAAATATTTATAATTAATTTCTAAAGGAGTACCATCTTTTACTGCTATAAAATCTTCTTTATCGGCACCTTCGTAGGTACTTTCAGTCCAAGAAAAATCAAGTTGGAAATCATCAACTTTTACTAAAGAGCCAACCTCTACGTAATGTACAACTTCTTCATAAAAAGTAAACTCATCAGTACTATAATCATTTACGTAATGTCTAGTAACAACAGGAACGATATAATGTGAAGATGTCCCTGAGAATACGACTTCATGTGTACCATTTTTCTTCAATTGTGTTACTTCGTTTTTACCTACAGCAGTTGCAGCGTTTGTACGAGTCCCAATAACAGTACCGTCTTTAAATGGTTTTGTTACGTCACCTAATAGTCCGCCATTAGCTAAATAAACGCTTTCTGGTGTTGAAGACCAGTTGTAGTTAGCCATATTTGTCATGTTACGAGCCACTGTTGTATAGTTTTGAGTTAAATTCAGTGGATCTTCATCAGAAATTTTGAAATCTGGTTTTACGTATTCTTCACGAACTACAGCTCCATTATATGCGCGCAGCATTTGTTTGTCTGCATGTAAAGCAGATAAAGAACTATTGATATCGTGAGAAATACCTGTGATTGAGCTTCCTGCATCTTCTGCTTGAATATGTGCAATGATTGAACGAGCTCCGGCAACTTTCCCTTCACCGATAACTGTAGCACCTTTCCATGCATAGATATCACGGTACGCGTAAATTCCTGTACCATTGCTACTTACACCTTTAAGAACAGCATCATAGTAAGGTTTGATATCATTGTTACTGTAAACACCGTACTCTGAACCAGAGGCTTCAACAGAACCGCCTTCCATTTGGATTTCATTTTCTACTTTCAATCCAATTTTTGAAGCAGAGGCAGTAACTTTCCCTTTACCATATTTAGTTGTTTTGAAAGCTCTGAAATGCGTTCCTACATTGATAGCGACATCATCTGTCGTATCTACGTTCATTTCACCATTTCCGCGTAATTCTAATGTGTGTTTTGCATTGATTGAATTAACGTTTACGGGCTTTGTATTGTTTAAAGTAATGATGATTGATGATGAACTGTAAATTTTCGCATTTTCATTTAACACGTATTCCCCTTTTTTTGTCGTTAATACGTTTGTTCCATCATTTTGTGTAGTGATCGTTGCAGCGTATCCTTTTAAATCTGTACTTTCAGTCAAAATCGAAGCGGCATCAGCAGATTGACCAGCAAAAAGACCCAAACCTAAAGCGACAAGTGACCCACCTAATATTTTTTTGTAACTAATCATTTTACCCATCCTTATTATTTTTTTCTGCTAATTATATAAATAACACTAGCAGTACATTGAATATAACATGACGGAAGAGGTTATTTCTTCCTCTTATTTTCCAGTGGATAAAACTTTTTGATAAAAAAATGTCTTTTTGTTCTTTTAAAAATCATATATATTTTATAAATGGAATATATGTAGTGCTAAAGAACCATTAACAATTGTTAAAAGGGTACTGCAACTTTATATTTTTCTGTCATTCTTTGGTATGATGAGTATATCTAAAAAAAAGTGAGGACAAAACGATGAGCGAAGCACAGATTACCAAAAAAGCGATTTCGTCTGCATTGATCGACTTATGCGGTAGAAAATTATTTAGCAAGATCAGTGTACAGGACATTACGAAAGAAGTCGGCTTAAACCGCCAAACATTTTATTATCATTTTACAGATAAAAATGACCTACTACGCTGGATTTACACCCATGATGCGTTGATCTATTTGGATTCACCAGACACTAGTATCGACAATTGGGAAGAGCAAGCCTTAAAAATGCTTAAAGCGATCCAAGAAAAAAATGATTTTTACTATAATACAGTCAATTCTGATTCTGATATTTTAAGAACTTGTTTTTCTGAGATCACAAACAAATTATTTATTCATTTATTTGAACAGATGGATAAAGAAAAGCAGTTGCTTCCAGAAGATAAAGTCTTTTATGCCCGTTTCTTTTCATATGGCTGTAGCGGAGTACTGATCGACTGGATCTTAGGTGGTTATAAAGAGTCCCCGTTAGAGATTGCAACACAGCTCTTTCGATTAGCAAAAGATACAGAATTTTTCTCTTACCGTCTTTATGCACAAGAAAACGAACTATTATGACAAATCGACTAGAGTGTCTAAAAAGCTGACGGAATGGAAAGGCTATCACAAGACTTTTCTAATGAATCATTGTACGCTAGGTTCATAAAATGAATCGGAGGGATTTTCATGAAGAAAAGACATATTGGATTAGTTACTGCGGGTGTGTTAGGTGCAGCCGTTCTTGCCAAAAAAGCATCCGTCGATAAAAAAACAGCAAAGCTTTCAGAAGTGGAAGAAGAAATCAATAGCCGTTATTATGGTGATAAACAAGTCTATCTCATCGGTGGCGGTATTGCGACGATGGCAGCAGCAGCTTACTTACTTCGTGATGCAAATTTTAACGGTAAAAATATCCATGTGATCGAAGGAATGAAAATTCTTGGTGGTAGCAATGATGGTATAGGTACAAATGAAAAAGGGTTTGTTGCTCGTGGCGGTCGCATGCTGAATGAAGAAACCTATGAAAATTTCTGGGAGCTATTTAGCACTATTCCTTCATTGGATTGGCCTAACCACAGTGTGACAGAAGAAATATTGAATTTTGACCACTTACACCCAACACATGCACAAGCACGTTTGGTTACAAAAGAGCAAGAAATTCTTGATGCCCATACTATGGGCTTTGACAATGAAGACCGTTTGGCTATGTCTAAATTATTGGCAACTCCTGAAGAAAAGTTGGATGGTGTGACGATCGAAGAATGGTTTGGCCCTCATTTCTTTGAAACGAATTTCTGGTATATGTGGCAAACAACCTTTGCATTCCAAAAATGGAGCAGTGTCTTTGAGTTGCGCCGCTATATGAATCGAATGATCTTAGAATTTTCTCGAATCGATACGTTGGAAGGTGTTACTCGTACACCGCTCAACCAATATGATAGCGTGATCCTACCTTTGAAAGCTTATCTAGAAAAACATGGGGTTGACTTTACACTAAATGAGGATGTTGTGGATCTAGAATTTAAACCAGGTTCCGATATTACCGTGACTGCATTAAAACTGGGCAATGGTGAAACGATCGAATTAAATGAAGAAGATGTGGTCATCATGACCAACGGTACAATGACAGACAGCTCTACCGAAGGAGACTGGAGTCATCCGGCGCCGGAAGTGACAGAAGAGTCACGTTCAGCAAGACTTTGGCGTAATATTGCGAAGAAAAAAGCTGGATTAGGAAATCCTGAACCGTTTTTCGGTAATGAAAAAGAAACCAATTGGGAAAGCTTTACCGTGACGTGTAAAGGTGACCAGTTATTAAAACGTATTGAAGAATTTTCCGGTAATATTCCAGGTTCGGGTGCATTGATGACCTTAAAAGATTCAAGCTGGTTGTTAAGTACTGTTGTGGCAGCTCAGCCGCACTTCAAAAATCAAAATCCGGATACCACGATTTTCTGGGGCTACGGCATCTATACGGATAAGATCGGTGATTATGTGAAAAAACCAATGCGTGACTGTACAGGAGAAGAAATCTTGTGTGAATGGATCTGTCAAATGGGCTGGCAGTCAGATTGGGAAGAAATCAAAAAAGACATCGTCAATGTGATTCCAGCATATATGCCTTATATTGACGCCCAATTCCAACCACGAAAAATGAGTGATCGTCCAGCTGTCGTACCTGAAAACAGCACAAATTTTGCGATGGTCAGTCAATTTGTTGAGATACCAAAAGATATGGTCTTTACAGAAGAATACTCTGTTCGAGCAGCGCGAATTGCGGTATACACGCTGTTTGATATTGATAAAGAGATCGTACCAGTGACACCTTATAACCGTGATCCTAAGGTTTTGGCAAAAGCGGCACAAACAATGTTTAGATAGTAATGAAAGTGACTGGGATATAACGCGTAAAGTTATATCCCAGTTATTTTAATATAGAAGGCTAGCTATGTTACTATAATAAAATGAGGAGGGATAGAATGAAAAAAGTACTATTTGTCTGCTTAGGAAATATTTGCCGATCACCTATGGCAGAAGCTGTATTTAGAGAGAAAGTCAAAAAGCACAGGTTGGAAAATCAGGTGCAGGTTTCTTCAGCTGCGACTAGTCGCTGGGAAGTAGGCAACCTACCACATCAAGGTACACAAGAAATCTTAAAAAGGCAGGGGATTTCTTTTAGTGGAATAAAAGCAACACAAATCAAAGAACTGGATTTTTTTGAGTTTGACCTTCTTATTGGAATGGATGCAGAAAATGTAGCGGATTTAAAACGGGTCGCACCTTATGGAACAGAAGAGAAGATTCATTTATTTATGGAAGTTGTAGCTGGTAAAGAGAGGATGGATGTTCCAGATCCTTATTATACTGGTGATTTTGATCAAACCTATACATTAGTCGATCAAGGAACAGATGCTTGGTTAACTTATCTGGCTAAAGAATAAAAATAGAAAAGAAATCAAAATCTCAGACTAAAGGTGGATGTATCTTTTTTAAGAATATTTTACAATAGAAAAGTAGAGCAACAACGTAAAATGATCATTAAAAAGATTGGAGGAAATAGAAGATGAAAGGCTCATATAAAACAGTTGTATTTGAGACGAGCTTGTATTATATTTTATTGGCGATTGTACTGCCCTTGATTTACGCTGTTACGTATCATGTCGCTTTTTTATCTGTGTTTACTACAGAATGGCTGGCAGTGACACTATTTCTATATCCAATCGTTTTAGTTTTATCGACCATCCGCTATGGCTATATTCGAATCAGAAAGACAAGTCATTCATAAAAAAGACTGAAACAAAAAAGAAATCTCTTTGTTTCAGTCTTTTGCTATTTTATAGGGTCAGTTGTTCCATTTGGAAAGCATCCGTCATTTCTTTCGTCGCTTTATCGATCGGGGTAACTGATTCTAGTTCACCTTGAACTGCGATTCGAGTTGTCGCATACATGTCACCGCAAGTAATCAGCGTGATCATTTTCTTGCCGGGAACATCATCGATCAACTCCACGCGTGAAGGATCGATCTTTTCTACATAATTGATTTTATACGTATATACGTTATTCAAGTCCGTTGTGTAGATCAGCTCACCGGGTTTAGAATACTCTAATGGTGAAAATAGCGAAACCATATCTTGCACACGATGACTGGCAAGCGCATAGTTGCCTTTACCCATCTCCTGATCCGGTTTCATTGTACCAGCACCGGTCAATAGCACAACATTGTCCAGTCCTCTGAAAATCGGTAAGTTGATTTTCACATCAGGAAGCGCTACTGCTCCGATCACAGGTAAATTTCGGTTTCCAAACTGAGCTTTGATGACAGCTTCTGTACTAAGCGATTCAACAGCTTCAAAGTCAAAGGAAACATCTTTTTTATTATTTTTTTCGATATCTTCAGGCGTTAGTTTTTCTACAGCATACGCTTTTCCATTTTGCTGGATCAGCAGATTTCTAATTTGTGTGTTGAAGACTAAAGCTAAACCAACGATCAGCAATAGGAATAAAAATATATTGAGCAGCCAATTTCGTTTTCTGGATTTTTTCTTTTTAGGTACTTTTTTTCTTGAGGCCATAAGCTCCCTCCTTTTTTTATAAGTGTATCATAAGTTGATTTGAAACCCTAGCTTAAAAACTTTATTTTTTTCTAAAAGCTCATTTTTAAAAAGGGTCGTTAAAAAAACGAACGACTTTTAAGCAATGAGAAAAATAGCTTATATAGACTGCGCTAGATGGAACTTTTTTAACTCTTTGTAACTGAAACTTAAAATAAAAGACACAAGCTTTTATTACAGAAATATTGTAGAATGGAAGTAACGAAAAATGATAGGGGGATCGAACGAATGGTAGAATTGATTTATGTACATATCGACATGACCAGTAATGCAGTTTTATCAAAAGGAATCACGCATGCAGATTTTACGCATTCGATCGTTCATCACCCGAAAAATCTTCTTTTGCTGAATCCATCTGCAGAAGAAGGAGAGTATGATATGCATAGTGGTTTGAAGATCATTCGCGGTGAAGAGAATGTAAATCAGTATTTTTCAACCACTCACCGCAGAAAAATGAACGAGGAAATCAAGTGGATCGATTTTTCAGATGTCACGATGCTGAAAGAGCTAACACCATTAGAAATCTCAGAACTGCTCTATTTTGGTCATATGAAGACAAGTCTTCATTCACCATTTTTTTATAAATTACAAAATAATTTTGTGTTTTTTGAATTTGTTGATCATATGACACGTATTTATTATCGCTATATCGATGAGTTTTATCGAATCTTAGCGGATAAAATCACTCGAGTGATTTTAGAAAAAGTCAATGATCGTAAAACATTCTTTAAGAGAGGGATTCCAGTTGAGAAATTGGATGTCGATATCCTAAAAGAAATGAAGACGATTCTACAAGAAGGTGTGGTCTTTTGCTTCGATCAAATGGACATCAAAGGTAAGGAGTATCACATTCCCATCCATGTTGTAGAAGATTCATTGTGGAAAACGAAAAACTTTGCTTACCGCAATGAACCTGTGATCGCTATTTTGATTTATAATACAGCCAAACGCTCGTGGCGTTTGATTCATGAAGATGATTTTGAATTTTCTGGATTCCCAAAACAAGCATAATTTAGAAACACTGATAAGAAAGCCGTAGTTGCTCTCTTATCAGTGTTTTTTTAGATGTTTTTTTGTAATCTCAAGCGTTTAGCAATTTTTTCGATCAAGAAAAGGGCAGGTAATTGAGAAGTCAGCTCGATCGTTTTGTCATGGTTATCACTTGTTTTGTAGATCGTCTCCCGATTGATCGTATAAGGAATGTTCAAATCGGACATTCTACTGATCGTTGAGCTGTCGCTGTTGGTGATGGAAATGATCGGGCATTTTTTTGTATTCAGACGTTTGATGTAGTGGATGATTTCTTTCGTTTCACCTGTGACAGATAGGGCGATCACACATGTTCGTTCAAGGATATCATCAGGAAACCATTCAATTGGGGAGTTAGAAGGATCCTCGATTCGTAAGGCTGTTTGAGACAAATTAGTGAAATAAAGAGAACCATAAGCGGCAATCGGTTCAGATGAACCGGAACCGAGAAAAAGGACTAACCCTTTATCTGCTAAAAGTGTGACAGCTTGCTCAATTTTATGATCAAGGAAAGGCTCATTGACACGTTCTAAGAAGTGGATATGCTGAGTTTCATCGACATCAGCAATTTGAGCCTGATTGATCGATTCATAATATAAATGTAGCTTGACTTTGAATTCAGAGAAACCATTACACTCAAATTTATGACAAAAGCGTAAAATACTTGCAGTGCTGGTATGTGTTTCAGTAGCTAAATCTCTGATGCGCATGTAAGTGACAGTCTTTAAATTGTTGGCGATATAGTGGTAAATTTCATATTCTAAAGGATTCAAATCAGGGATGTAATCTAAAAAAAGCATAGTGTCCTCCTTGTAGTTACAGGCTGTGACAAAATTGTGAGAAGTGACAAAAGCCGTCAATTATCACAAAGGAATGAAAGCGTATAACAAACATTATAATCAATGCTATACTCCAATTATAGATTGTGAAAGCGCAATCTGCAAGCAGAATAAAAAGCGTTTTAGCTAACAAAAAATCAATATTGGAGGATAAGGTGGATGAACATAGAATTTCCAAAAAGCTTCTTTTGGGGAGCTGCATCGAGTGCAACACAAGCGGAAGGCAGACAAGCAGGAGATGGAAAAGGAGAAAATATTTGGGATTATGCTTCTAAAAAGTATAATCATCGATTTTATGAAGGTGTAACGACAGAAAATACCTCGTATTTTTATCGGGATTATCGAGAAGACATTCAAAGAATGCAGGATATTTCTTTTAACTCTTTCCGGACCTCGATTTCCTGGTCACGTTTGATCCCAGATGGCATTGGAGATGTGAATCCTAAAGCAGTGTCATTTTACAATGACATGATCGATACACTGATTGAAAAAGGCGTTGAACCATTTATCAATTTGTACCACTTTGATATGCCGATGGAATTACAGAAAATCGGCGGATTTGAAAATAGAGAAGTGATAACCGCATATAAAAACTATGCGAAAACTTGTTTTGAATTATTTGGGGATCGAGTGAAATACTGGTTTACGTTTAATGAGCCAATGATTCCGGCTGAAGCAGGGTATCTTCATGATCGACATTATCCGTATGTTGTTGATTTTAAACGTGCAGCAACGGTTTTACACCATATCATCGTGGCTCATTGTGAAGCAGTTAGCGCCTATCGTGAATCAAAACAGGAGGGAAAAATCGGTATCATCATGGATGTGATCCCAGTGTATCCAAGAAGCCAAAATCCGGCAGATCTGTATGCAGCAGAGATGGCAGACCTTTTCTATACGAAAAGTGTGAATGATGCGATTTTAAAAGGAAAGTACCCAGAGAAACTGAAAGAAGTGTTAGTAGAATATGATCAATTACCGGAAGTTACGGAGGAAGACATAGCGCTGATCAGTGAAACGAAAATCGACTTATTAGGCATCAATTACTATCGACCTCGTAGAGTCAAAGCCAAAGAATATTTACCGAATCCACAGGTTTTTTTTTCACCTGAATGGTTCTTTGACGAATATGTGATGCCGGGCAGACGGATGAATGCGTCACGAGGGATCGAGATTTATCCAAAAGGAATTTATGATATTGCTAAAAAAATTCAAACAGAATATGACAACATCGATTGGTTTGTTTCTGAAAATGGGATCGGGATCGAAGGAGAAGAAGCTTTCATCTCAGAAGGGATCGTTCAAGATCAATACCGTATCGATTTTTTGAAGGAACATTTGAGGTATTTGAACAAAGCAATGGAAGAAGGAAGCAACTGTCTTGGTTATCATATGTGGACGTTTGTGGATTGCTGGTCATGGGGCAATGCCTATAAAAATCGATATGGTTTTTATCGCTTGGATTTAGCGACAGGAGAAAAGACGGTGAAGAAATCTGGGTTGTGGTTTAAAGAAATGGTGAAGGAAAATGGGTTTGATTAAAGAAAGGAAGACAGATTCTTATGATGAAGACGTTTGATAGTTTAGCAATGAAGTTACTGCCGATCGCGAATGCGATCGGTAACCAGCGGCATCTACAGGCGATTCGAAATGGATTGATTTCGATTTTACCATTAACGATCGTTGGATCATTTTTTACAATACTGCTGAATTTACCGATTCCAGGCTATTCAGAATTGATCGCTCCGTATTTGGCAGCGCTGGATGTTCCATTTCGATTTACGGTTGGGTTGATGTCTTTGTATGCAGCGTTCACGATCGGCTCTTTTTTGGGCAATACGTACAATTTAGACAAGATCACTAGTGGATTTCTTTCCATGCTGGCTACATTACTGATGGTTGTGCCGATCAATCTTCAAGAAGGAGTAGATATTGCCGGCAATGCGGTTGCTGGCGGCCGTTATATTCCAATTACACCATTAGGTTCGCAGGGACTGTTTGGAGCGATCGTTGCCGCACTGATCTCTGTGGAGATTTATCGCTTTACTAAAGAAAAGAACTTGGAAATAAAAATGCCGGAGGGAGTTCCACCAGTCGTTGGAGAGTCTTTTGCAGCCTTATTGCCTACACTATTAGTGATTCTGATTTTTTGGATCCCTAGACATTTCTTTGATTTTAATTTGAATGATCTGCTCAGTCTAGCAATTTCACCCCTAAAGGTTTTCTTGACTGGAAATAATTTGTTTGGCGGGATCATCACTCAATTTATGATTTGTCTATTTTGGGTCTTAGGTATCCACGGGCATGCCGTTTTAGGACCAATTATCCGCCCATTTTGGGATCAGGCAATTTTAGAAAATGCTGAATTGTTTCAAAATGGGACCAGCGCCTTTCATCTACCTAATATTTTCACAGAGCAATTTTATCAATGGTACGCTCAAATGGGTGGAACAGGTGCAACACTAGCATTAGTATGTTTATTTCTATTTTCTAAATCAACCTATTTGAAGCAATTAGGCAAATTGTCGATTCTACCTGGAATCTTTAATATCAATGAACCAGTGATCTTCGGAACACCGATCGTGATGAATCCTTTGTTAGCGATCCCATTTATTTTAGTGCCGATCGTGAATACGATTTTAGTCTATATAGTGACCGCTTTAGGGTGGATGCCAAAAATGATGGTCAAGCCGCCATTTTCAATACCGGCCCCACTAGGAGCACTAATCACCTCTAACTGGAATTGGGTAGCTTGTGTAATGGTATTCGTTTGTTTTGCAGTATCGTTAGCGATTTACTATCCTTTCTTTAAAATGTTCGAAAAGATTCAAGTAGAACAAGAGTCGCAGGAAGCGGCAGCTGAAAGCGCTGATGCGTAAGCTAAAAAAGGAGTGGACAAGATGCTTTATATAATCTATGGTGGAATTATTTTTGCTACACATTATTGGCTAAAAGAAAATCAGTGGGTACTGCAAAAAAGATTACGCCATGTGATTTTTGTGACTCTTTTGACTATAGGTGCAGCGATAATAATCAGTACGTGGTTAGGTAGCTTGATTCCAGTTATTGTGATGACCTTAGTGGCAGCAACGATTTTACAAAGTAAGTACCTGAGTCAATTGGCTGTTCGAAAAATCAAAAAATAGTAAAAAAGTGAGTCGATCTTTTCGAACGATACTAGTCGTTCTACTCATTGACTCACTTTTTTGCTGATTCTATTTCTACTTCTTTATCTTTCAAGGCATCTTCGATTTCTTTATGCAGGAAGTAAGAAATCACTGTTCGAATCACGACTAAAATCGCCAATTTTAAAATATCTTGAAAGGTGGGCTTAATGATCGATTCGATGATATCTGCAGCAATCAGTATCTCCAAGCTTAATAAGATATAGCTGCCTAAAAAACTTTTGATGAAATTATTTTGGCGTGTCATGACGATTCGGTTTCTATTTGTGCGTTCACTTTTAACGAAGTCGATGCCGGCAACGATAACTCCCCACACTAAAATAGCGATCGAGAAGACATTCAACGCTAAAATAAACAGATCAAAAAAAGGGATCAAATCATTCATGATTGTTTGTGCTAAATCGTGCATTCAACGATCCTCCTTATTCTCACGTTATTTTTTGTGCAGAGACTAATAACATCATCGGTCTGCGTAGTTCATTTCTCATATCTGCACTGGCTTTCAGCATTTCAGGTGCCGGCATTGGCTCAACGACTCGAGTGATTCGAAAGCCATTTGTCAGTAAACCATCTAAATAGGTGGTCAATGTTTTATGGTATTTCATGACCGTTTCGCCTAAAAAAGTTGTTTCACGAATACTTTCATCAAAGTAACGGTCTACCGGCCAATAAATTGGCTGCCCATTTTGGTCATAGATCCAGTCCTCTGCTCCTTGAGCAGTAAATATTGGGTGTTCAGCAGAAAAAATAAAGTTTCCATCTGGATTTAAACACTGATTCACTTTTTTTGCGATGTCATCAAAAGATCGAACATAATGGAGTGCTAATGAACTAATGATAATATCAAAGTGTTCATTCAATCCTTCGATTTCTTCCATCCCCATCAGCTGATAAGTGATTTTTGGAGAAGTTGTCATTTCTTTCGCTTTATTGATCATTTTTTCAGAAAGGTCGATCCCAATGACTTTTTCTGCCCCTTGGTCAACAGCATAACGGCAGTGCCAACCATACCCGCAGCCCAGATCTAAAACGGTTTTTCCAGAAAAATCAGGCAATAATTTTTTTAGTTCGTGCCATTCTCCTGCACCTTCCAGACCTTTCCTCGATCGATCCATTTGACTGTAAGCTTCAAAAAAAGCCGGATTATCGTACTCATTTTTCATCATGAAGCCTCCTTTAGACCTGTGTTTTTACTATACATTTTATTCTATCAGATTTTTAGGTGAATACCCATTAAAGAGTGTTAGCTAAAAGTATGACCACAAGTGCTTAAGACTTTGATCGCTTGCTCTTTATCTTTATTTTTGATCAATAGATAATCTGTATTATAGGTTGATAAGGCGAAAATAGAGATGTTATTTTCTGCTAAAGGGTTGGCTAATTGTGTGAGAATACCCACTAAAGAAAAATCTAAAACGCCAGTGATTTGGATAATGAACCATCCGGGATCGACAGCTAATGCATTGGTTGTATCGATCAAATCCGTTGGTGCGATGATCGAGCATTCATCATCTGTATACGTGACGCTTTTAAAGGTTTTTAGCTCATGGAGAGATTTTGGGATATTATAAGTTACTGGAAATTGAATGATCGAAAAATCGACTGAGTCTATTAGTGTAAGGCGCATGTATTTTCTCCTTTGAACTAAATTGATGTTTGGAAAGAAACCTGGCCATCACCGATTGGTATTGAGGGGTTTCCTGTATCTTCAAAGCCCGCATATTTACATAGGGAGCGTGTAAAATTTTTATCTTCAGTTATTAGCAGTATTAAGTGAGTAACTTCTGGGAAATGCTCTTTAACAAATTCAGGAAGTAATTGAAGCGCTCTGGTTGCGTGTCCTTTTCGCAGATGGCGATAATCTGTTGAGATATCTTCTACGACCAAACAATTTGTATCGTATGGCTCATCAGAACAGCGGTGCAAAGTGAAAAAATTTACCAAAAGTCCATCTTCAAAGGCTAAAACAGAGAAGCGCTGCGAATCATTGACTGCTATTTGAGGTTCTCGGACATAGCGAAGTTTTCGTTCAGACAAACAGTAATTAGCAATGAGTGATTTGTGTGACTCATTATACAGGGTAAGGTACATGACTATTCCTCCTACTTCGTTAAGCGATAAGCGACAACTGATGAAAATGTATTCTATCTATAGTATAGCCTGTTTACTATTTTTTTGTAGTGATTTTCTGACGATTGTTTGAAAAAAATAAAACTGCTGGCAACGACTAGTGCTTTGCCAGCAGTTTACTTTATTTTATTTGGCGATTGTCATTTTTTGACAAGGTACTTACTTTTTTTATGTGGGCAACAGTGATCATCCGTATTTGCTGATTATCTTCTTGTAATCGTAACATGATTGAGTCTCCAATCGTTTTAGAGACGATCCATCCGGCAACTGTTTCGAATTTTTGAGAAGTCGGCACTTCTTTTAATTGTAAAACAACTAAGCTCTTTTGAGCAGAAGCAATTTGTAATTTCTTAAGAATTTCTTCACGCTCTTTGTTTTTATGTTGTTTATCTTTAGCGTCGTCTAAAAATGCCGAAAAGAAACTTTGGGAAGATTGGCTGATCAATTTTGAAATGCTTTTCATTGTTGATTTGTGGTCATTATCCATTCTTCTTCCTCCTTTACGAATTTACTGCGTTTATCAGACACTGATCGTTCAGATAGTACTATTCTACCTAATAAATGTAAAAATTTCAAGAAAATATGTTCGCTTTCATTTTTCTAAAAAGGATTGCTACTTGATTTTTTCGTTAGATTCAGTAATATAAGGAGTACAGATTACTCTTTCGTGATCTGCTTTTGAAAGTACTTAGAAATGAGAAAGACTTTCAGCTTAAAAGAGGGAGATATCCATGAAACCAACTAAGAAGTCAAACACCTATATAATAGCATTACTTACTGTGACCGCTTTTGCGGGAGCACTTTTAGCAAAGGTAGCACCGATGGAAGAAGGACATGGCTTTTCAGCGGTGTTTAATGAGAAGCCGAAAGAAGAAGTGAAACCGACCGAAACAAGTGAAAGTAAAAAAGAGCCAAAAAAAGAAAAAAAATTGACTTATGTAGAACAAGTCAATGAAAATCTAACCCAAGGGAAATATGCTAACCGTATGCCGATCAAGCTGTTACTGCAAACCGATGATCGCTGGAAAGCGACAACCTATGGAATAGGTAATCCAGATGGCGATACGTTAGAAATCAATGGCTGTGCAATCTTATCTTTAGCAATGGTGGCTACTTATCTAGATCAAAAGGACCAGACACCGCAAGACATCCTGAACTGGTCAAAAAATGATTATTATTTAGAAGGTGAAGGAACGGCTTGGGCAGCTTTTTCTGATTTTGCTATGGTCAAAGGCTACCAGTTTCAAGATTTGGAAACGGATATAACAGCCGTCGAAGAACATCTAAAACAAAACCATCCAGTGATCATTTCAGTCAAACCCGGCCTATTTACAGAAACAGGCCATATCATGGTGCTTAGCGGAACGAATAATGGTAAGTTTTGGGTCAATGATCCTAACGATACAGAGGAAAAAGGACACTCTACAAAAGAATTCACTGCAGATGAGCTATTGAATGAGGCGTTGAATTTTTGGGTGATTTACAAATAATTTATAGCAGAACAAGGAATGTGATTGAAGTAATTCCCTGTTCTGCTTATTTTCAATGAAAAGAAAGCGTTTTTTTATTTGTGGAAAATCATTGACATGGGATGGTTCCCACAAAGTACAATAAAGATATAAAAAGGAAACGGAGTGAACCGAATGAAAATTATTATCGAAAAAGACTTTGAAGCAATGAGTGAAACCACGAAAAATATTTTACTTGGTCATATGAGCCAGGATAAACGTGTCAATTTATCAATTACAGCAGGGAATACACCTGTTGGCGTATATAAAAGAATGGTGGAGATCGTGAAAGATTCACCAGATTATGCGAATGTTCATTACTATAATTTTGATGAAATTCCTGTACCTGATCAGGCGGAAGGAATCACTATTTCAGATTTGAGAAAATTATATTTCACGCCTGCAAATACCAGTGAAGAAAACATTCATCCTTTAACAGTAGAAAATTATGCAGAACAAGACAAGCGTTTAGCGTTAGCTGGCGGTTTAGATGCGATGATGATCGGTTTAGGCGCAGATGGGCATTTCTGTGGCAATATGCCTACGACTACAAGCTTTGAGAATTTAACCTACAAAGTAAAAGTGACAGGGGATGAGCCGTGGTTTGTTCCAGGTGAAATGATCAAAGGCATGGAATTTGTCACAATGGGTCCTGTCAGTGTATTAAAAGTGAAGCATTTGATTTTGATCGTCAATGGCACGAAAAAAGCAGAAATGGTCAAAAAAGTTCTTCAAGGGCCAGTAACAGAAGAATATCCGGCATCTGTATTACAGCTACATCCGAACTTGACAGTGATTCTTGATGAGGAAGCAGCAAGTCAATTAGATAAATAAATCCTAGAAAGAGAGCGAAAAGAACTAAGAACCAGTTTTATTTCGCTTTCTACACTTGAATAACTGGCGCGAAAAAAAGCAGTTACTACGCTACCATCCGATTACGTCGAATTCTAAGTGCTAAAGCACTAAGATTTGAGGGTTTTGGAAATAGGCTGAACACTTTTTTCACGCCTCTTTTTTTACGTCGTTTACAAACGTACGTTCCCGTGTTATTCTAGTATAAACGAAAAAAGGTGGGAAAGTCTATGGAAAAAAAGCGTTGTGACTGGGCAAATGGTAGTGAACTGGAAGAAAAATATCATGATGAAGAGTGGGGAACAGCAGAACATGACGATCGTAAGCTTTTTGAGATGTTAGTTTTAGAAAGTATGCAGGCAGGTTTGAGTTGGTCGACGATTTTGAAAAAGAGAGCGACGATGGCGCAAGCTTTCGATCAATTTGATTATGAAAAAATCGCTGAATACCAACAAGAGAAAATCGACTCCCTATTGCAGGATCCTGGGATCATCAGAAATAAGCTTAAAATTGCTGCGGCGATCAATAATGCACAAGCATTTATGCGCATTCAAAAAGACTATGGCAGCTTTGATCGATTTATTTGGTCATATGTGGAAAATCAACCGATTCGAAATAACTGGAAAGATATCAAGGATGTTCCGGCTACGACTGAATTGTCAGATAGAATCAGCAAAGATTTAAAGAAATTAGGATTCAAATTTTTAGGGACGACAACGGTCTATGCTTTTTTACAGGCTACAGGAATTGTAGATGATCATTTGCAGGGCTGTTTTAAGAATGTTAAACATTGATTTTATTTTCTGAAAATCGATTGGCGAGTTTCGATCCCATGTTTATAAAAACAATGCAAAAAATAGAAACGACCTCTTGTACTTTTTTTAAAATAAGATAAGCTTAAATGGATGGATTGTAGATAGTTATTATGTTAGGTCGCCTTTTTTGGTGTTGGTTGGTAGCATCACTTAAAGAGCATTGTTTGAATAAGGAGGGATTTGGACAAGGTGACAGACATATACAAAGAGATTAATGCCAACTATGAAAAACTATCAGAGGCTGAACAAGAGGTTATTGACTTTATCCTAAAATTTGAAGACATCGGAAATCTGAAGTTGAAAGATATTAAAGATAAACTGTATGTATCAAATGCAACAGTCATTCGGGCGTGTAAAAAGCTGAATTATGCGACTTTTAATGAATTAAAGTATGCATTTGTGCGTTCAATGAAGGAAGAAAAAGATAAGCTTCCTATAGAGGCTGATTTTCTTCAAATTTTGGAAGGAATAAAGAAAGATATGCTAACAACATTAGAACTTGTCGATGAAAAAGAACTAGATTTGATTTGTGATTGCCTGCTTCAATCACGTAGAATCTTTTGTGTCGGAACAGGTTCCAGTTCGCAAGTGGCTTCTGAGTTTAATCGTAAGTTAAAATTGATTGATTTGTGGACGAATGATTATTCAGATAAATTTTCAATTGAACGCATACCGCAAATTAGTACAGATCAGGATGTTGTTGTTGTTTTCTCACTGAGTGGAGAAGTAAGTGAGATCAATGAGATCATGATGCGAGCGGAAAGTAACGGAACTAAGGTTATTGCTGTGACCAATATATCCGCTAACCAGTTGAAATCATTAAGTACGTATTCAGTACCGATGTATAGCAGCCCTAACAACCGCAAGAAACTTCGATCTCGGTTGATGCTGTATGTAATGAGCACATTGATTTATGAAAAATTAGTCATAAAAATACCTATTGAATAAAAAATATTCAATAGGTATTTTTATTCGAGATGTTTTATTTAACAAGATTTTTCATCTTATAAGGCATATTATGGCCTTGATGATAGTAAAATCGGAAACGAGAGATGAAATTAAAAGTGGAATAGTTTAGGAGAAATTTGTTATTACATATATCGATTTTACTGAGTGTGAGACCATTTAGAGAATCGGTGTTACTTTTATGAACGTTACGATTCTGGAAATGTGTTCATCTTTACAAAGTTAATTTTGCTTCAATCTTTTATTTTTATTAGGTAACCATTTAATTCTTTCTGTTTTTTTTATCATTCTTAGAGTAGAAATATTAATTTTTTATTGATATGATTGTTAATAGAGTTGTAAAGTGATTAGGGGGAGAAAACCATTGGAGATAGTAGATGTTTCAAATTGGTTAGAGGATGACACCGATGCTTCTGGGTCTAGAAAGAAGCAGTGGCTTAAGAGTGAGAATCACCTATATCTATTTAAAGAACCAAAAGATCGTGGAGAACTTTATGCTGAACATTTAGCTTACAAAATAGGAATTGAACTTTTTGATCTAAACATACCGGAAACTAATGTAGCAATTCGTAATGGAGTGGAAGGAATCTTGTCTAAAAATTTTGTTGATAGCGACAAAGTTCAATTTTCTGAGATAAGTGATTATTTTGAAAAGAGGAATCCGGAGTTTGATCCAGAAAATCTTTTTCATTATCAATTAGATTCTTGTATTGAGATTGTAGAGGAATTGAATTTGATGGAAGATTTTTTTAATATGTGCTTGTTTGATAGTATCATTGCTAACCAAGATAGACATTGTGAAAATTGGGGAATATTACAAAGTAGTAGTCCTTTAGCGCCAGTTACTTTATTTGCACCTTTGTATGATAATAGTCCCTCTTTAGGTTGTTTACTACGGTACGATGAATTAGAAGAATATTTGAAGTTAGAAGAAAAATTTAAAAAATATACAACAAAAGCAAGAACGTTATTCTCCATTGGAACTAATAAAAAAGTGAAAATCAACGAGTTGATTTGTTATCTAAAGAAAATAGATGATTCTTTATTGAAGAAGAATTTTGACAGGTTTTCTGTAAAAAGTTATGATAAGATATATAATATAGTTGACTCTGTTGACGAAAACTATCTTTGCTCGAAGAGAAAAGAATTGGTTACACAATTAATTTTGCATAGAATAATTACTTTAGAAACCTGGATTTTAGAAAAGAGGTAGAAAAATATGAATAAAAAGTTATGTTTACTGTGGCAAAATACTTCTACTAGACAATGGTATCATGTGGGGAATTTAGAATTTACCGCAAATGATTATTTATTTTACTATGAAATAAGACAGCAAAGAAGAGGTGTGCAAGAGGCTTTAGATAATGGATATCAACTACACCCTGCTTTTCCTGATTTGAAAGAAAAATATCGAGCGAATCGTTTGTTTAATACATTTTCTAGAAGATTGCCTAATTTCAAAAGATCTGATATTAAAGAGAAATATAGTCGTTTAGGATTCGAAAATTCAGATGACGCTTATGAACTTTTTGTACTAACAGGTGGAAAGCTAGCTGGAGATAATTATGAGTTTGTCAAACCGGTCGAACGAAGCAAGGATGGCAAACATCTGGCATTTGATTTTTATGTTCGTGGGCTGAGACATTATACTAATACAGACTTTGAGTTGCCGAAAGGAGCACGATTAAATTTTAGGGTAGATAAAAAAAACGAGTATGACGGTTGTGCTGTGGAAGTTATTTGTAACGACAAGCGAATTGGTTATGTTCCAGCATTTTACTCGCCATTTATTAAACAAGCACTAGAAAATAACGAAGAAATTGTGCTTGGAAAAGTTACTTTTGATAGTCAAGAGGCTTCTAGATTTAGAATGCTAATGGAAGTAACAATTGAGTTGAGTGAAAGCAATCATAAAGTAAATGTAGAACATTGTTTTACATGTCTATAAAAACGATATCAATAAAAGTTAATAGGTCTAAGAGAAAACCAAAAGTTATCTCTTAGACCTATTTTATTTTTTGATTTTTTGTTGCGCCCATGTCGCTGAATATTGTTCACCAGCAGTTAGGTCATATTGGATATAATTATAATCAGCTAAAATCTCTTTCTGTGCTTTGGTCAATTCATTTTCAGAAATCATCTTATTTTTATCAGTGACAAAAATTTGTTTGCCGTTATAGCGATTTGAAACACTTGATACAGGATCGATCGTTGCTGCGGGAAGATCGTTTGCAACTTGTGTTAGTAACGCATAAAACGGTGTGACTTTGATATTTGCTTGTTCGAATGCTAAAGCAGAGAAGTTATTTGGAGAAACAACTTTTTTATTTAGCTTCTGCATCTGTTCACGACTATAAGCATTACTGTAGATAAAATAATCTGTTTCATGATGCTCCAAACCATATTTTTTCATATCATTTCCACTGTATAGAGGAGGTAAATGATCGCCATAAAAGACAAATGTGATTGGTTTTTGAATTTTATCTAGTTCCTCTATAAATTCTTTGACAGCTTTATCTGTGTAATTCAGACCCTGCATGAATGTTACTAATTCGTGTTTTTTACTGTCAATTACAGCAGTTCCCTCAAAGCTGAAGTCATTTTGATCGTAAAAATCACCATAAGGCATATGATTTTGCATTGTTGAAAGCTGAATAAACTGAGTGGTTTCAGTATTACTTTGTAATGCTTTGAGTGTTTCTTTATAAGCAGACTCATCTGAAATATATCTATTTCTAGCGATTTTATCTGTATAAGTCAATTTGTCAGGACTGTCAACGTAGTAAAATTGTTCAAAACCAAATTTTTCAAATACTTCTTTTCGTTTATATAAAGAAGCGGTAAAAGGGTGAATCGCGATTTTTTCATCGAATAGATTTGTGATATTTGGACTGATCTGTTGGCTATCGACAAGCTGAGTATAAGGTGTAACTAATGTTGGCGATAAACTGCTTATGTCCAAACCGGTCAAGCCTTGCCATTCGATATTTGCTGTACCGCCGCCGTAGCCAGACGACAGCATCAGGCCACTCGTAGTGTCCTTTTTGATCTGTGAAATTTCAGGAATCGGATTACCTGAAACAGTGACATTAGGTAATCGTGAAGGATCACTGAAGCTCTCGCTCAAATTCAAAATCAGTGTTTGGTTGTTCAACCAGTCATGCCTTGTTTTGTTGATATTTTCTGCTTCTGCATCATATTTCTTCATGATCTCTTCGATTTTTTCTTTAGAATACCCTTCTGGCTCTGGCATGATCTCAATATCTATATTGTTCAAAAACTGAATGATCGGTCCGTTTTCTCTTACAGCATCTCCTTGGTTAAAGAATGTCTTATTCACTCTAAACAGGTTGAAAAGAAGATAAGAAGGTGAATTTTTGTGATTAATAAAAAAGACACCAGAAAGTAAAACAAGCAACGTCAGAATTCCAACGACTCTTTTCTTCCAATTAAATTTAAGGGCATAGCGATGTTGTAATTTCCGTTGGATAATAATGCTGGAAATGGTTAAGAAAATCACGATAATAATTCCAGCTACTATCAATATTGGACTGACCATCGCCAATAATTCAGAAATACTATTCAGCATTTTTAAGTCAGAAGGAAAAACAGGTTCTTCTCTGAGTGTGACTTTTAGTACGCTGGAAACGGTGAGTAGTAAATCGATAACCAATGTAATCGAAAAAACATACCAAAAACGGTTTGTAAGTAATAACAATAATAAAAAGAAAGCCATAATAATAAATGTAGTCAAAACTAAAATAGACTGACGCTGAGCAAATACCTTAAGCGCAACTTGGATGGTTTGCTTCCAGCCCTCTTTTTTTTCTAGTAAGAAGATTTGTATGAAGGTAAAGAAGTAAAAGAAAATACCGACATAGAAAATTGCTCTTTTTTTATAGATCCATTCTTTTACAGCACGGAGCTTTTGAGATAGTTCAGACAAGGAATTAAAGGCTAAATAATTATTTATTTTTTTGAAAGGCCATGTTTTTTGCAGCAAGAGACATACTAAAGTAAATAGAATAGCTGCGAGTATATAGATTCCTGCAAACTCAAAAATATTCAAAAGCCAAGCTTTGCCGGAAGTTGGGAATGATTTCTTTTCGTAAGTGGTTACTCGATAGCTGATCAATGGCCAATAGGCAAGAACGATCGTAGTAATCAAACTTGTGGAAAGAATAGGTCCTTTTACTCGTAAAGCCATTTTTTGTGACAGCCATTGCAAGAAGATGAACAGGCTAAGCGTATAGTACATAGAAAATAAAGAATAGGGTACAGAAAAACGATTAGCAGTAGAGGCATCACCTCTGACGATCAAGGAAATTTGAGTCATCAGCAGAATCAACCCACCAAGGATTACTACACTAAAAGCAAGATGCAAAAAGCTGAATTTCAATTTATTGATCCAGTTGAACTGTTTGATTATATAACCTAAAAAGAATAGATAGAAAATCCATATAATGTTTTGCCCCTCTTGAAATCCCCATAAATCTTTACTGAATAAGGTTGGTAAGATGACAAACATCAGTGTCAAAGCAAAAAACAGTTTCTTCAACAATTTAGGTGAAGCTTGTTCCAGCCATTTGCTCAGCTGTGGGGTACTACAAAATAATAGTACACAGGAAACAGCATAAATAAAGTAATTTTGGCTGATCGGAAAGAATCCTAACCAATAATCGCGCGGATTCAATACAGAATAACGAACATAAAAAAAGACATTGCTGCATAATCCGATAAAGAGATAGAGTAGAAAGAATCGGCTTAAATAACTAAACACATTCTTTCTATAAATTTTTTGGTAATGATACCCCATATACAAAGGGATCAGATTTAAGCCTGCTCCTGCAATGACTTTCATAAATGAATAAATATAAAAACGTCCAGGATTTGTTGCATATTGAGGTATCTCAACTGCAGAGAGCAACACTCGCTGTAAGATAATCAAAAGACAAGCCGCTAAAATAGGTAAGACATCATAATTTCTAGATTTTGTTTCTGTCAAAATACACACCTGCCATATACATGTTTAATGATACAAGTTCCAAACGAAGAACTTGTATCATCGATCTCAATCTATAGTACCGTAGAATATGTGCTTTTACAATAAAATACACATATAAAAAGCATTGAAAAGATAGATAAAAGAGATTAGCTTTCTTTGAAATGTTCCTCATAAACCAGCATTAGTTTGTCAAAACTTTGGGCGTCAGGAATCAAAGGAATCATCACTATCGGTATGGTATCAGTTTGAATTTCAGGAATGTTTGTAATGACACAATCATAGTCGGATAAAGATTTTTCAACATCCGCAAGTGTCGTCACACGAATTGGTGTGCAGGAGAAACGGCCTCTTAAATAATAGGTGATTCGCTCGGACAGCATCTGCATATACTCCATACTGATATCAAATAAAAGGCAGGCATTTAATGTTGGTGTCGAGGCTTCTAGTCGATCTAACAAATTTGGCCAATAAGTAAATAGCATCGAAATAGATTCATAAACCATGTATTCTTTATAAGGATTTGAATAGAAGATCGCTTGCAGTGAATGGATAATTTCTGTCGGTAAATGTCCATATAGATTTTTAACGCCTAGAAAGAACTCTTTATTACGATCGTATAGGATATATGTCCGTCCATGAGTCATGCAATCCAAATTATAAAGTTGTAAAAAAATAGCTTCGAAATTATGACACTCACAGTCCATCCTGCGTTCGATTTCACGAATTAAATGGATGATTTTTTGATATTTAAGCCGTTCTTGATGATCGCTTTTGATCAACTTCTTTGCAGATTCAAGAGAATCCACATAGTCATTACTAAAGAACAAGAAGAAAAATGTGTTCAGAGTTTTAGGGGTCAGGGATAATTGAAACTGGGCAAAAAATTCATTACAGGCATGTGTATCCTCAAGGATCGAAAACACCTTTTTAGGAACATCATAGAACTGATTTTCGTTATTGTATTTTAAAAGATTGATTACTGTATATGTATAAAGCCGCAAACGATTCAACAAAGAGAAATACATCCTGTAAGATTTACGGCCGGGAAGAGCTTGTTTAACGATTTGTAAACCAACTTGGTCTAAAGAAGCAAGCTGAGCAGCTGTCAAAAGTTTTTCTGCTACACCGTATCGTTCTTGAAAGTAACAGTGCATAAAGTTACAAATACTATGTGGGTCGCCAATTAACTGCATTTTCTTCAAATTGATCGTAAAGCCTTCTAATTGAAGCTGCTGGTTGACTCGTTGAACAATTCGTTTGATCGTCGAAATACTGATGTACAGGTCGTCAGCCAAATCGATAATAGTAGAAAAATTATGTAAAAAGATTTTTTCGATCAGTTGAAATTCAATACTGTTTTTTAAGAATTTCTGATAAATGCTTGATATACAGAAGTCAAGATTTGTCGCTAGACGTAATCCGTATTTTTTTGAGGTTTCAATGGTTGTTGGTGTTAAGAGCGCTTCTAGTTCAATAATATCTGATTTGAGTGTTTTTACAGGAACATTCAAGATTTCGGAGGCTCTTGGAAAGGTGACCCAATCCGCATCTGCTAGGAGTTCTAATAGTTCTAATTGGCGTCTGGTTCGAGAGGAGAAAATAGCCTTCATGATATCATCACTTTCTTATTCTTTGTTTTTTTATAATTGTTCATCATGCTTTGAACTAAATTTCATTATAATATTATTTTAACTCTAAATATACCAATTTGTCTAGATAGTATTTGGGTTTAAACAACTTATTATTGAAATGGTTGTTAAAATATCGGTTCAATTTTTTATTTTGAAGAGAAAAATATGATCCTTTTTTTAAATAAAAAACGTTATTTAATTTCCAATCTGTGTGGAAAGCCTTACTTGGATATAAAAAACTAAAAAAAGGTCAAATCTGTCGTTTTTTTTCCCTTAAATGACCTTTTTGTTTGGCTCAGAGTCTTTACACTAGGAATGAGCCAATTGATGGCAAAAAATGAATGGAGGAAAATTATGAACAAGTTAACAGGATGGACAATGATAGCAACGGTTGCTTTAGGTGGGGCGAGTGTGTTGTTTGCTGCTGAGGCAGATGCACATGGATATGTTGAAAGCCCGGTAAGTCGAGGTTATCAGGGGGTATTAGATCGTAATACATTGGGATGGACTGAAGCGTTTAATAAGTACGGGAACGTGATCACTAATCCACAATCATTAGAAGCGCTTAAAGGATTTCCGCAACAAGGACCTGCTGATGGACGTATAGCATCAGCGGATGGAGGACTTGGTCAGATAGGAGATTATGTGCTAGATAGTACTGGTGTCGATCGTTGGAAAAAACAAGAAGCAAAAACAGGTGTAAATACATTTACTTGGAAATATACAGCACCACATTCTACATCAAAGTGGCATTACTATATCACTAAAAACGGTTGGAACCCAGAAAAACCATTAGCGAGAGAAAATATGGAGTTGATTGGTGAAATCAAGCATGACGGATCGACTGCAACCAATAACAGATCTCATCAAGTGACGATTCCAAGCGATCATACAGGATACCACGTTGTATTAGCTGTTTGGGATGTAGCGGATACTCCTAATGCATTTTATAATGTGATCGATTTAAACTTGAGCTCAGAGGGAACGACGCCGCCTATAGAAGAAGCACCTGCGAAGCCAACGAATATAAAAACATCAGAAGTGACAGTTTCCACTGTGAAGCTAACGTGGGATGCTGTATCCAATGTAAAAGAGTACAATGTTTACCGTGATGGTAAAAAAGTTGGTACAGTCGGCGGCACACAATTTAATGATTCAAATTTAGCGGAGAATACAACGTACTCGTATCAAGTGGAAGCTGTAGGCACAAATGGAAAAGTCTCTGAGAAAAGTGCAGCAGTGAAAGTAACTACGCAATCATCAGCAGTAGAAGATAAGGAAAAACCAACGGTACCGACAAATCTTCATTCAATGGGAACAACGGCAAATTCAGTCGATTTGATGTGGACAAAATCTGCACACTTTTTGGGTGTTAAAGAATATGATGTATATCGTGATGGCAAAAAAGTAGCGACAACAACAGCAACTCGTTTCAAAGATACAGGGTTGAAAGCTGAAACAACATACACATATACAGTTAAAGCAATCAGTCTTGGCGGGAATGTGTCAGAAGAAAGTGCAGCATTTTCTGTAACAACTAAAGAGGCTAGTGGTCAAATCACGACATGGGAAGTAGATAAAACCTATGATACTGGAGATCGCGTGTTTTATGAAGGCTTAGAATATGAAGCAAAATGGTGGACGAAAGGAAATCAGCCAGATCAATCAGATGTGTGGAAACTCCTTCCGAACCAAGTTGCAGAATGGAATGTAAATAAAGCTTATGATGGCGGTTTAAAAGTAACCTTCCAAGGGAAAACGTATCAAGCAAAACATTGGACAAAAGGTGACCAACCAGGAGCGTCTTCTGTGTGGGAACTTGTATAATCTAAATCATTGAGCATAATTAACTTAAAAGAGTCCAGAACAAAACTATTTTCTAGTTTTGTTCTGGACTCTATTTCTTAATAAACGGTGGCCAAAAGTCAGTTTCTTCGGCGATTTCGCAAAAGCCGAGTAGTACAAAAGCGTATTGTTTGGTTTTTGTATTCCCCGAATCTAAACGACTTTTGTCTCATCCTTATTTTCGTGCGGCTACTCTTTTTTCGTCACTGGAAGCCAGACCTCAAACGTTGCATTATTTGGATTTGCATCCAGATAAAGCTCGATATCAGGACCATTTGCATACTCATATCCAGAGCTTGGCAGCCAGTCAGTCACGATCCGTTTCTCCAACTCCTGAATGGCATGTGGCATAGCTCCTTGTCCAGTAAAAATCGCCCAAGTAAATGATGGGACAATGTATTCAACGAGCTTGCCGGAAATTGCCTGATCGCTCGCAACAGCAATGTAGTATGACATTCCTTTACTTCCTTTTAGATCACTGTCTACACTCATATCTCCATCAAAACCTGCACTGATTCCTAAAACCCCCTCAGGTTCTTGGTTCATCATAGGCAGCATTGAATTGAGTGTGCCATCCATACTGATTTGCTGCCAAAACTTCGGTACTTCAGCAAAATTTTCCTCTATGTTTGCAGATAATTCTTTTTGTGCGCCGATCACACGAAAGGCCTCTTTTGTTTCGATCCGATATTCCATCTCTACATCTCCTTTGATCGTAATCTGGAATTTGATTCTAGGAAAAGAAGTCAAGCGACTGCCTTCTTGCTGTGCCTCAGAAGGTGTGATGCCATGCTGTTTTTTGAAAGCTCGGGTAAATGAATTCGGTGACTCATAGCCATATTTAATGGCCACATCGATCACTTTTGCTCCTTGCTGCAATTCTACACCAGCCAATGATAATTTTCGCCGCCGAATATAGACTGCTAAAGGTACGCCTACCATGTAAGAAAATACGCGCTGGTAATGATAAGAAGAGCAATACGCGATTTTTCCTAACTCAGCCACATCTATTTCCTCTGTCAAATGATCTTCAATATACGTCAATGTTTGTTCCAGTCGAGTAACCCATTCCATATCTAATCAACTCCTACCTTTAGTCTAACGATTCTAGCTTTAGTTTACCTCACTTTCTCTGCCCAAAAAAGAGGGACTTCCTTTTTTACGATTGATTGGTTTATATAAGTCAAAACGTTTATACTATAATCAAAAGAACAAAGGAGAGAACCGATGAAATATGAATGGCGTAAACAAGAAAAAGAACTTTATTTACCAAAAGCAAAACCAACAGAAATCACAGTGCCAAAACAAAATTTTTATACGATCACAGGCAAAGGTGACCCAAACAGCGAGCAATTCAGTGAAGAAACAGCAGCGCTTTATGCAATGTCCTACGGTATCCGTATGATGCCGAAAAGAGGAGTCACACCGGAAGGTTATTTTGAATATACGGTGTACCCGTTGGAAGGGATTTGGACGATGTCGGATGAAGCGATCATGGAAGGTAGAGACTTTGACAAAGCGGATCTAGTCTATAAGATCATGATCCGTCAACCGGAATTTGTTACAGAAGAACTGGCATTAAAAAACCTTGCGGAAATCTCTGAGAAGAAACCGAATCCGAATAATCGACACGTGAAATTTGAAACGATCGAAGATGGCAGAGCCTTGCAAATGCTGCATGTCGGGCCTTACGATGATGAAGCAAAGACCTTTGAGATCATGACGAAGTATTGCGAGGAGCATCAGCTGAAAAAAAGAAGACTGGATCATCGGGAAATCTATTTATCTGATCCAAGAAAATCAGCACCAGAAAAAATGAAAACTGTTTTGCGGTATTTTTTAGAGGAATAAACGAATAGATATAATTGCAAATATAGGATCTTATAAGAAACTTAAGAAAATATCGTTACATAAATATTTCTTTTGTGTTACAATTTGGTTACAGAAAAAAGGAGTGTTTAGTATGAAAAAAACATGGATCGTTGGTTTATCAGTATTATTTTTAGTAGGTTGTTCTGAAGAAAAGCAAAAGGAAACAGAAGCTAGCTCTTCTAGCGTACAAAGTTCGCAAACTACACAACAAAAAAAGATAGAGGAAAAATCATCGAAATCATCGAGTATATCGTCACAAATGAATGAGGCCCTGCCTTTAGATCAGCATTCTGATTCAGCTGTGGCCAATGATTCAAGTGAAAGTGTTACTATTGATAGTTCTGAGGTAAATGAAAATGCGGATGTGAATGCGGTAACACCTGCACTGCTAAGAGGAACATGGGTGGGGAACAATGATGAAGTAGATATTGAATTCACGATAACAGAGAACACGATTATTTCAAATGGTCAAACGTATGCTGTCACTGATTTCTCTCAGAGTGGAAATACATATACCATTTATTGGGATATTGATAGTGTGGCAAACCCAGGTAATCCACAGCCCTTTATTTATACTTATTCACCAGAGACTGATGAATTAAGTAATAGCATCATTTTTCATCGTAAATAAACCTGATGTTCTTTGCTTGATAGACGATAAATTACAAGAATAAAAATAAACAGCTTGAGAGCTTCATTAGCTCTCAAGCTGTTTATTTTTATTTTATACTTTCCGGTAAACATGAGCTTCATAATCCGACAGAATCATCTTATGAGCGAGTGGTTTATACTCTGTATTCGTCAATACTTCCTCCCAACCAGCAGTTTCCCAAGAATCAGGAAATGCGACTGTTGTTTGGCCTCGGTCCAGTTGAACTAAAATCAACCAGTTTTCCGTTTCTGTCGTACGAGTATAGCTAAAAACAGTTGGGTGTTCAGGCAACAGTAAAGTAAATACGCCATAGATAAGTGCTTCTGTACTTTTCCGTAAACGGATCAATTGTTGATAATAATGGAACACACTGTTTGTTTCTACATCTTTTTGCGCTGCGTTGATTAGTTGGTGGTTTTGGTTTACCTTCAGCCAAGGTGTCACCGTAGAAAAGCCGCCAAATAGTGACTCATCCCACTGGAAAGGTGTGCGGCTATGATCTCTTGACCAATTGATTGCGATATTCAGTGCTTCTTTTGTAGTCTTTCCTTCCGCCAGCAACGTTTGATAAAAATGGATCGTATCAGCTGCATCGATTTCTTCGATAGAGCTGAAAGGGAAATTCGTCATTCCTAGTTCCTGTCCTTGGTAGATGAACGGTGTTCCCTTTAGCAGCAGTAAAACAGTCGCCAGTGCCTTCGCAGCTTCTGGTGAATCATCTCCATAAACGGAAACACTGCGCGGTGTGTCATGATTTTCTAAATACAAGGCATTCCAACCGTCATCTTCTAAACTTGTTTGCCATTGATCCAGCGAATGCTTCAAATGAAAAATCGAACCTTTTTGACTGCCCAATTCACCTACACGCTGACAGTGCTCCAATTCAAAAATCATATTGAAATAGCCGTGATCTCCTGTCCATTCTGAAGCTTCAGAATGGGGCACTCCGCTAGCTTCACCAACAGTCATCACGTTGTACTCATTGAAAATCGCTTTAAGCTCAGCTAAATAGTTTTCGATACCAGCAACATTCATAAATGGCGCCCACTGGTTATCGGTAATCTCAAAGTCCCAAGGTTCTTTTTGGATGTGGCTGATGGCATCGATTCTAAAGCCATCGATCCCAAGCTCCAACCACCAGCGAATCATTTGGTAGATTTCGTGACGAACTTTAGGATTTGTCCAGTTGAGATCAGGCTGTTCTTTCGCGAATACATGAAAGTATGCTTGTTTAGTTGTCTCATCATATGTCCAAGTCGAACCGCCAAAAAAGGATTGCCAGTCATTCGGCAGCTGTTCCGGCGTTGCATCGACCCAGTGGTAGTAATCGCGATACGGATTATCCAGTGATTTTTTTGATTCAAGAAACCATGGATGCTGATCACTCGTATGGTTGACAACGAGATCCATGATGATTTTTATGTCTAACCCATGTGCTTCTTTTACTAACGATTGAAAATCTTCCATAGTACCGAAATCTTTATGAATAGCTTGATAATCTGAAATATCATAGCCATTATCTGCATTTGGGGAAGCGTAGATTGGATTGATCCAGATAAAATCGATCCCAAGCTCTTTTAAATAAGGTAATTTTTGGCGAATACCGTTCAAATCACCGATCCCATCGTGATTACTGTCTTTGAAACTACGGGGATAAATTTGATAGCCGACGGCGTTTTTCCACCAAGTGCTTTTCTCAGTCAGTAGTTGACGCTGAATATCGATCGCTGTGTTAGGCATCTAGGTTTCCTCCGAGCGTGACGACAAATGCTTCATAAGGATCAAGCGTTCTGTTTAAAAGACTGCGATACTCTTTGTCTGTATTTGCGATAATGGTTTGTTCTGCATTTATATCCAGTGAAAATGGTTGCTCTTGATCAGAAAAATTGCAGACGATCAGCCAACTTTCTCCTTTGTAATGACGATAATAAGCAAAAATCTCTTCCGTTGTATCTGTGAGCAATTCAAATGTTCCCCACACGATCAACGGATATTTTTTTCTCAAAGTGATCAATTGCTGATAGGTATAAAAAAGAGAGTTCGCATCTTCTAAAGCCTGTGCTACATTGATTTCAGGATAATTTTGGTTGACTGCAAGCCAAGGAGTTCCAGTAGTGAAACCGGCATGTTTACTTGAATCCCACTGCATCGGAGTACGAGCATTATCTCGTCCCTTAGCATTGATGGATGATAGAATGTCTTCTTTTGCGTAGCCCTTTTCCAATCGATCCGCATACATATTTTTACTTTCGATATCTGCTGCTTCTGAAATGTCCGTGATCACACGATTGGTCATGCCGATTTCTTCTCCCTGATAAATATAAGGTGTCCCTTTCAGCATATGGAGTAGAATCGCCAGCATTTTGCCGCTTTGAACGCGATAGTCTCGATCATTGCCCCATCTGGAAACGATACGAGGTAGATCGTGGTTATTCCAAAACAAAGAGTTCCATCCCTGGTTGCCGAGCTCGGTTTGCCATTTGCTGAACACATTTTTTAATTCTGAGATGACAAGCGGACGTAAATCCCATTTGCTTTTGCCGGGCTGTTCATCTAAAGCGACATGCTCAAACTGGAAAACCATCGAGAGTTCATGTCGTTTAGGATCAGAATAAAGCTTAGCGATTTCGGGTGTTGCCCCCCAAGTTTCTCCGACAGTCAGCAAGTCTTTTCCGCCGAAGGTTGCGGCATTCATTTCTTGGAGGTAGTCATGTAGTTTAGGCCCATTTCCTGTGATTTTTTGATCAGGGATTTTTCCGACCAAATCGATGACATCCATGCGGAAACCACCGATTCCTTTGTCGATCCAAAAATTCATCATATCATAAACTGCTTTGCGGACAGCGGCGTTTTCCCAGTTTAGATCCGGCTGTTTTTTGCTGAAAAGGTGTAGATAATAGTCGCCAGTGTGTGTATCTAATTGCCAAGCGGAGCCTAAAAAAGTCGACTCCAGATCATTTGGCGCCTGTCCATCGATCCCTTCTCGCCAGATGTAAAAATCGCGGTAAGGATTGTCCTTAGAGGAACGAGATTCGATAAACCATGGATGTTCATCGCTCGTGTGGTTGACAACGAGATCCATAATGATTTTTATTCCTCGTTTGTCTGCTTCCTCGATCAGTTGCTCCATATCTGCCATTGTTCCAAACTCTGCCATGATTTGCTCATAATCACTGATGTCGTAGCCATTATCATCGTTTGGTGATTGGTATACTGGGCTAAGCCAGATAGCGCCGATCCCAAGCTTTTCTAAATAATCTAAACGTTGGATCAATCCTTGTAGATCACCGATTCCGTCACCGTTACTATCTTGGAAGCTGCGAGGATAAACCTGATAAACCACTGTTTCCTGCCACCAAGGAGCGTTTGTTTTGATGTATCCCATTTTTTTCATTCCTTTCTACTATTTCAAGTGATGAGGCAAAACCGAATGGTGCAAGTTCGATAGTATCTTGGTCTAGCCGTTGTGTTCGGTTGTAAAATAAAATATCTGATTTTTTTACATAAACAGGTTGTTCACCAGTATTGAAAATGCTGCGTAAACGTGTTCCTTCATATTCGTAAGCGAAGTCGATCGTTCCTGTTTGTTCGTCGACCTCAAACCAGCGAAGCTTGCCTTCGGATAGTAAAGTTTGGTGTTCCTTTCTAAATGCAATCAAATGTTTTACGAAGCTGTACATCTCCTGATCTTGTTGCTCTGGTTCCCACACCATGCATTTTCGACAATCGGGATCGGCTCCACCGTCCATTGCATATTCGTCTCCGTAATATAAACAAGGGACGCCTTTTTGTAGATAAGTGAATGCCATGACTTGTTTCATCAAGTTCTTATTGTGTTGAGCGATCGTCAATAAGCGGGGAGTGTCGTGTGAGTCTAATACGTTGAACATGATTTGATTTGTCTGTTCTCTGTATAGCATCAATTGATGATTCAACTCTGACACAAGTTTGCTTAGAGGGATCGTTTGGTAAACAAAATAAGAGAGAATAGCATCAGTAAAGGCATAATTCATCACAGCGTGGAATTCATCTCCTTGTAGCCAGCGCTGAGAGGAATGCCAAATTTCTCCTAAAATATAAATATCTTCCTTCGCTTCAGTACAAACATCGTGGAATTTTCTCCAGAAACGATGATCTACTTCGTTGGCGACATCTAAACGCCAGGCATCGATATCGAATTCTTCGATCCAGTAACGAGCGATTTTCAATAAATAGTCTTGTACATCTTTGTTTGCTGTATTTAATTTTGGCATATGTGGTGTGAAGGCGAATGTGTCGTAAGTGATATCATCCGAAAATTCAAAATCAGCAGTCGGTGTATATGTCACAGGGAACTTATGGATATGGAACCATTGTGCATAAGGTGAATCCTCGCCGTTTTTGATCACATCTTGCCATTGCGGTGAAAAATCGCCCATATGATTGAACACTGCATCCAGCATCACACGAATGCCTCTTTTATGGCATTCTTCTACTAGTGTTTTGAATAATTTTTTGTCACCAAAAGCGGAATCGATTTCAAAATAATCGATCGTATCGTATTTATGATTGCTGCTTGCTTGAAAAATCGGGCAAAAATAAAGTCCGTTGATCCCAAGATCAACAAAATGGTCTAAATGATCTAAAACACCTTGCAGATCTCCGCCAAAAAAATCATCTCTACTAGGAGAAATAGAACTATCCCATGGCAGTGTCCCCTGAGGATCATTGCTGAGATCGCCGTTAGCAAAACGCTCTGGAAAAATTTGATACCAAATGGTTTCCTTGACCCATTGAGGTGCTTTGAAACGATCGGCTTCATGAAAATAAGGTAGTTTAAAATAGTTATTTGCTGTTTTTAATGTTGCTTCTTGATAAGGGAAAAAACCATGATCGCCGTAAAATAGAATGCTTCCATCCATTCCCTCGATTTTAAATGCGTAGCTAAGTCTACGGTGTAAAGCAGATGTTTCGACGATCCAATAATCGTGTGTTGTTGTTGATAAGTATTTTTCCATCGGGATCGTTTGGTTGAACCACTCATGATGGTCCAACTGATAAGGATCTCCGTTGATCAAGGAGACGTGTTTAACATCTTCACGACCAGTTTTTAAACGGATGTGCATTTTATCTAAGGTATATAGATAGGCAAATTCACTTTCGGGTTGATGATGGATTGCGGCAGTATTCATTTTAGTTGTTCCCTCCTACAGTTAACAAAATACATTTTTCAAAAATCACCCATATTATGCCATATAAGAAAAACGTTTTCAATATATTTTTCGCAAACGATTGCATTTTATTCTTTTAAATTAGACTATCCAAAGAGAAGAGCCTGATTTCGGTGATTTTAGTTAGAAAAAGCATTTTAAACTGATTTTAAGCTAGCTTATGAAAAAGCATTTCGTATCTTATAAATTGTTTTTTCGAATTTTTGCACATTTATACTTGACTTTTTACGCAAACGATTGCATAATGCGGATAGATCAATCATTTAAATAATTCCTGGGAGGAACAAAAAGATGAAAAGAAATACGAAAAAGCTTTTAGCATTAGGTGTGACAATGGCAGCGGCTGCGGTGATGTTGGCAGCGTGTGGCGGAGGTTCGTCTGATAAAAAAACTTCTGCAGAAAATGAAAACGCTTCTATAAAGTTGTGGGTGGATGTAGCGTTTGTTGATACGTATAAACCTTTAGTTGAAGAATTTGAAAAAGAACATAAAGACTGGAAAGTGACGATCAAACCAAGCGAATCTGCATCGGCGCAAGAAAACTTGAAAAAAGATCCTAGTGCTGCAGCTGACGTATTTATGATGCCTCATGACCAACTCGGACAAATGGTAGACGCTGGAATTATTTATGCGAATACAAAATATGAGGATAGCGTGAAAGAAAATAGTACTGAAAGTGCAGTAGAAGCTGCAACCTATGATGGTAAATTATACGGTTATCCATATGGTGTAGAATCACAAATTTTATATTATAACAAAGCGAAATTGACTGAAGATGATGTGAAAAGCTGGGAAACGCTGACTTCTAAAGGGAAGTTAGGAACCAACTTTGGTGAAGCTGGAGCGAACTATATTTTCACACCGCTGTTTATGTCAAACGGAGATGAATTGTACGGTGCGAACGGTGAAGACATCAATGGAACGAATTTCAACAATGATAAAGGTGTGCAGGTCTTAAAATGGATTCGGGCACAAAAAGATAATCCGGGAGTTATTCAATCAAATGCGGATGCATTATCAAATATCGGTAATGGAAAAACAGATGCATTTTTGTCAGGTCCATGGTCTAAAAATGATGTAGAAAAAGCTTTAGGCGATAATTTTGCTGTTGCGCCTTACCCAACTGTTGATTTAGGGAATGGCGATGTGCAACAAAAAGCCTTCTTAGGTGTTAAATTATTCGGTGTGAATGCGTCAACTAAGAGCCCCGTTGCAGCAATGGCTTTAGCTGATTTCTTAACAAGTAAAGAAAATCAATTAACAGTATTTGAAAAAAATGGAACTGTGCCGGCGAATAAAGATGCACAGGAAGATGAAAAAGTAAAAGCAGATGATGTAGCAAACGCAGTTATGACGATGAGTGACGCTGATCATTCGGTTGTGATGCCTAAACTGCCTGCGATGGTTTCGTTCTGGGGACCAGTTGAAGCGGTCATCAATGATACGTATAATGACAAAATTTCTGAAGACCAATATTTACCTAAGTTAGACAAGCTTGTGAAAGATACAAGTAAATCAGATAAATAAAAACGATAATTGAGGTTTAGAGTATGGACCGAATATGCAAATGTTCGCTTCATACTCCTCCTCTTTTTAGCTCAAGTTTAGTGAAAAAGAACAGGATGTGAATCACGATGAAGTTAAAACCGAAAGCGGATGATCAGATTAGTTTTAGACAGTTGTTCAAAAAAGGAGATAAATCGATCAAACTCTCTTTTATTTTCATGGGAATGGCCAACTTGCTGAATGGTCAAATAGTCAAAGGGCTCCTTTTTTTAGCGTTACAGCTTGGTTTTATCGCTTGGTTGGTGCTGAATGGATTTCATGCGCTCTCAATGCTTCAAACCTTGGGGACAAAATCTCAAGGCTGGGTCATGGATGAGACGTTGGGGATCGAAGTGCAGCAACCAGGTGATAACTCGATGCTGCTTCTGTTATTTGGGATTGCAGCTATTATTCTTATTGTCCTTTTTATTTTTCTTTATTTTGTCAATCTTAGAAGTGCCCGTAAAATATTTGTGCTAAAAGAAGCAAATAGACCGTTGCCGACGTTAAAAGAAGATTTAAGTAGTTTGCTGAATGAAAAATTTTATGTGACATTGATGAGTATTCCATTGTTAGGTGTGTTGGCATTCACGATTTTACCCTTGCTTTATATGATTTCGATCGCATTTACAAGCTATGATCATAATCATTTGCCACCGAAAAACCTTTTTAGCTGGGTCGGCTTTGCGAACTTCGGAAATGTGATCACAGGAGATATTGCGAGTACCTTCTTCCCAGTTCTGAGCTGGACGTTGATTTGGGCGGTACTGGCTACAGCTACGACTTTTTTCTTTGGGATTTTGTTAGCTCTTTTGATCAATGCTAAAGGAGTTAAAGGGAAAAAAGTTTGGCGTACGATTTTTGTGATCACGATGGCTGTGCCTCAGTTTGTGAGTTTGTTACTGATGGCTAATCTATTCAACGGATCAGGACCGGTCAATGCGCTGTTGCAAAACTGGGGGTTGATCGATCAGCCGATTCCGTTTCTAACAGACGGGCTGTTAGCGAAAGTCACTGTCATTTTTGTAAATATGTGGGTTGGGATTCCAGTGACGATGCTAGTTGCGACAGGGATCATCACTAATTTGCCTGATGACCAAATCGAAGCTGCTGAAATTGATGGAGCTAATAAATTTCAGATTTTTAAAAACATTACGTTTCCTCAAATTTTATTTGTGATGGCACCAAGCTTGATCCAGCAGTTTATCGGAAATATCAATAATTTCAACGTGATTTTCCTGCTGACTGGCGGACAACCTGCTAATAGCAATTATCATTCAGCGGGGGAAACAGATTTGCTGGTTACGTGGTTGTATAAACTGACAGTCACTGCAGCGGATTACAATTTAGCTTCGGTTATTGGGATCATCATCTTCGTTCTATCAGCGGTCTTCTCCTTGATTGCTTATACACGAAGCAGCTCATTTAAAACAGAAGGGGCGTAACGCATATGAAATCGAAAAAAAGAAAAACGTTGATCGTTCACTACACATTGTTGACGATACTATCGATCGTCTGGATTTTTCCAATCGTTTGGATCGTGTTGACAAGCTTTCGTAGCGAAGGCGGGGCATTTGTAACGTACTTTATTCCAAAGCAATTTACCTTTGAAAATTATAAGATGCTTCTGACGAGCTCGACGTATCCATTTGTGCAATGGTTTTTAAATACATTGTTTGTTGCAGTTTGCAGTTGTATTTTGTCTACGCTGATCACGATTGCGATGGCTTATTCGCTTAGCCGTCTGAGATTTAAAGCGAGAAAACCGTTTTTGAAGCTAGCGCTTGTTTTGAATATGTTTCCAGGATTTATGAGTATGATCGCTGTCTACTATATTTTAAAAGCGATGAATTTGACTGGAAGTTTATTGGCGTTGATTTTAGTCTATTCCTCTGGTGCGGCATTGAGCTTTTATATAGCGAAAGGGTTCTTTGATACGATTCCAATGGCGTTGGATGAATCGGCGATGATCGATGGGGCGAGTAAGTTTGAGATTTTTACTAAGATCACACTTCCGTTAAGCAAACCGATCATTGTTTATACAGCGTTGATGGCGTTTATGGCACCGTGGATGGATTTCATTTTTGCAAAAATCATTTTGGGCGATAATGTTAATAAGTATACTGTTGCGATCGGCTTGTTTACGATGCAAACGAGAGACAAGATCGATCAGTACTTTATGACTTTTACTGCCGGCTGTGTGTTGATCGCTGTACCGATCACGTTACTGTTTATCTTTATGCAAAAATACTATGTAGAGGGAATAACAAGTGGTTCTGTCAAAGGGTAGTGAAAAAGAGGCTGGGACAGAAGTGTTCAACTCCGAGAACCAAGTAGGTACTATGCAACACTGTTTATCTACGACGAGTCTTTGACGAGAAAGAATCAACGCATTCTTCGTTGTGTTTTACAGCAATGAGAAGGAGTTACTACTGCTTCTACCATTTATTCATTTTAAAGAGGACTGGGTCGTAACTCGTAGAGTTATGTCCCGGTCCCTTTTTTTGCTAGCGTCGTTCTGTTAAAAAAGATCGTTTGCCTTCGACTAGATTGGTGATTTCCATCGCTAATTGTTCTCTAGTGATGGGATCATAGTCTCTTACGAAGTGCTTAAAGATAGGCAACTTCTTGAAGCATAAGATGGCTTTACCGCCAATGACAGAAGTTGGGCGTTGTTTATCCATGATCAGGCTAGGATAAACAATCGTATATGGAAAATGCTGCTCGTGAATCACCTGTTCTGCCTTACGTTTTGCTGACATATATTTTTTTAGTGGAAATGGTGCAGCATTGGCAGATAGGAATAAAAATTTCGCTGGTTGCAGTTGCGCAGTTAAAAAAGTTGACATTCGCTGAACGGGTTCAACGATAAAGCGCTCGTAAGTAATACCTTTATTTGGTTTTTCCGTAAGTATGCCGATAGCGTCGATCACCCAGTCTGCATTGATGATCGCTGATTGCCACGCAGTGTCGTTTAAAATATCGGAATGTACCCAATGTACATAATTCGCCCATTCCTCTGTAAGGGTATCGGGACGTCCGTGACGTGAAATGCTCGTTACAGTATGCTTGCGCTGGAGGAGTTCTTTGCATAAGGCAGTTCCGATGAAGCCGCTGCCGCCGAAAATAACGATATTCATTAAAATCACCGCTTTCTTCTTTTTACAAGTGTAACGTATGAACGCATTTTTATACAAAAAAAGAGATCAGCATAAAACGATATTTTTGTTTTATGCTAACCTCAAAATGCTGGATACAGATGTTTTTAATTCTTTTGATCGACTGTAACAGCTACGCCAAAGTGATCGCTGATGATCGGCGTTCGTTTACCATCGAATAAAATGTGATAATGGTCGATCGACAATTCTGGTGAAGTGAAAATGTAGTCGATCCTAAGTTTTTCTTGGTTTTCGCCCCAACCGTCGATTGCTTTTTCTACGGTAAATTCACCTGTTCTTTTTTTTGCGGATAAAAAACTATCCTGTAAGTGTAAACTACTATTGCAAACAAGTTCGTAACCAGTTTCTACTGCAGAAGCAGGATTGTTGAAGTCGCCCATGATTATCAATGGTGAAGGACAGTGCTTTAAAATGGCTTCTGTTTGCTGCCATTCATAAGCGAAGCCGTCTGTTTCTGTCCACCAAGAATAGTGGCAGCTTGCTGCGGTGATCGGCAGTTCGCCAACGAATGTCTGACCGAGCAGCACAACTCTTCTACGATAATCAGCTGGATTTTGTTCTTTTGAGACAAGTGCTGCTTCCGGTTTAATCGGCTGCTTTGATAATAGTGCAACACCTTCATGGTAGAGATCGTAACCGATATGGTTGTAAGCCCAGCTCCAATGATAAATGGCGTGTTGTTCTGCTAATTGTTGAACCAATAGATAAGCAAAATTATCTTCGTGGACAGCAAATTGATCATTCGTGGGGTGAAAATTAGGGGAATCGATAACCGGTTGGCTGTCGATCCGTTGGTTGACTTCTTGCAAAGCGATCAAATCATAGTCGTCTTCTAAAATTTGCTTTACGAGTTGTTGTAATTTTTCTAGAGGGTGTTCTTCCATCCAGCTGTGTGTGTTTAACGTCAATACTTTCATTGTCTACCTCTTTCTATAGAAAGAGACTGAGACATAACTCTACGAGTTACGATCCAGTCCCTTTAAAAACGAATAAACGGTGGAAACAGAAGTAACTCCTTCTTATTTCTCGGAGTTACTTCTGGTCCAACCTCTTGGTGATGTCATTAGATCTCTAATTTTCCAATGGTTGTTCCAGGTGCTTGTTTTCCTTTTTTATCTAATGTGAACTGTTTGACTTTTTCTCCGTTCGTGAAGACAACGATCATCGTCGTTTGTTTGCCGGCTGCTTCGATTTTGGCTAAATCAGCAGTAGCGATAACATCTCCTGCAGTTACTTTTTGTCCTTCTGTGACAGAAATCGTAAAGGCAGAATCCTTCATTTCCACTGTATCTAATCCCATGTGGACTAGAACTTCGATCCCTTCGTTTGTTTGGATCCCTAAAGCATGTTTTGATGGGAAAATACTGCTGATCACACCATCTATCGGTGCATAGATCGTGCTATTTTCCGGGATGACAGCAAAGCCGTCGCCCATCATTTTTTGTGAGAAAACAGGATCATCTACTTCGTCAATTGCGATCACCGTTCCGTCAGCGACTGGAACCAGTGTTTTAGTGATACCAAGATAATTTGTAGTATCTGCAGCATCCGTTGTTGTTTCGGTTTGTGTTTGTTGAATTGAAGGAATCACAGCACCAGAATCCAGTAAGTCTTGGATATCTGATTTTAGCACATCCGCTTTAGGTCCGTAAACTGCCTGTACGCCGTTATCTTTGACGATCAATCCCATAGCTCCCGCTTTTTTCCATGACTCTTCATTTCCGACCTTGTCTTTATCGTGTACGCTGACTCGTAAGCGAGTCATACAAGCATCGACATCGACGATGTTTTCTTTTCCGCCGAGTAGATGGATCACCTCGATGATTTGAGGGTCGATTCCATCGATCGTTGTTGCTCCGCTTGTAGCTGCTGAATCGCTTGAAGCATCGTTGCTATCATAGTTTCCGTTTCTACCAGGAGTAGCAAAATTGAATTTTTTGATCATAAAGTTTGCGATGAAATAGGTCAATACACCAAATCCGATCGTGCAAAGAACGAAATTAAGTAAATCCATTCCGAGGCCAGCTTTGAGTGCAAGTGGTGTTCGTGTCAATAGTTCGATATTTCCAAAAGAGTGAACACGTAGCGAAACAATATCTGCCATCGCGAAAGCAGCCCCTTGGATAACTGCGTATACAACATAAAGTGGTACGGCAGCGAACATAAACATAAATTCTAATGGCTCAGTTACGCCTGTTAAAAAGACAGCCAATGCTGCAGAAAGGTACATTGATTTGTAATTTGAGCGCTTGTCAGGATCGACATTACGATACATTGCGACAGTCATGCCCATTAAGATACCTGAAGCACCTATCATTTGTCCGACTTTGAAGCGGGCAGGAGTCCAGTTGTTTAGAACGAAATCATATTGAGACATATCGCCGGCGCCTTTCAAGTTGACCAAATCAGTTGCCCAAGCTAGCCATAATGGATCTTGTCCAAACACTTGCGTTCCTGCTTGTGCACCGGAAAGGATTTCATATGTTCCGCCTAATTGTGTATAGTTGATCGGGATCGTCAACATGTGATGAAGTCCAAATGGTAAAAGAAGACGCTCTAGTGTTCCGTATAAGAACGGTGCTAGGATCGGAGCGGTATCTTGTGATTGTGCGATCCATAAACCAAAGTTATTGATTCCAGCCTGGATAGATGGCCAAATAATTGCTAAAAGGATAGAAACGATCGTTGACCATAGGATAACAACGAATGGGACAAAGCGTTTTCCGTTGAAAAATGACAAAGCATCAGGTAATTTCCGGAAGTTGTAGTATTTATTAAAGGCCATAGCACCAACAAAACCAGCAATGATCCCGACGAACACTCCCATATTCAAAGCAGGAGCTTCTAAGACACTGGTGAAGAACCCTTTGACCATGATCTTAGTACCAAATAAAGTATGAGTGAATGCTTTATCGTCCGTTAGCATCTCACTTGTGACACCGAAAATCGAACCAGTGATCCGATTGATCAAGATGAACGAAAGCCCGGCAGCAAATGCTCCACCAGCCCGTTCTTTTGCCCAACTTCCGCCGATCGCTAATGCGAACAGTAAATGAAGATTGCCGATAACAGCCCAACCGATATTTTCGATCACGCCTCCTGTTGTTGCTAAAGCAGTCCAGTCAGGATTGATCAGCGGGATCGTTTTACCGATACTGATCATCAAACCGGCGGCAGGCATCACAGCAATAACGACCATCAACGCTTTCCCGAATTTTTGCCAAAACTCAAAACTTAGTAACTTTTTCATTCTTTTTCTCCCCTTTGCAATTTTTACGCAATCGTTTTCGTTGATATTAGTATAAAATAGTTTTTTAATTTTGTAAACCCCGAAGTGAAATCTAAATTTTATGAACAAGTTACAATCAGTATAAATCAATAAAATTGGTGTAGTAAGGAGAAAAGTAGATAAGTTTATGAATAAATAATTGACAATGCAATCGGTTGCGTTTATTATGGTGTTAAGAAATGAAACGAGTTTAGGAGGAAATCAAAATGAATCATCTATTTGAAATAGATCCATGGAAAATTTCAACACACCAATTAGAACGTGACGAACGCCGTTTGCAGGAGTCTCTTACATCTATAGGAAACGGTTATATGGGGATGCGTGGAAATTTTGAAGAGCGCTATACGGGTGATCATCATCAAGGAACCTATCTAGCTGGTGTTTGGTATCCAGATAAAACGAGAGTGGGCTGGTGGAAAAATGGCTATCCAGATTACTTTGGTAAAGTGATCAATGCAATGAATTTTATTGCACTGGATATTTTTGTAAATGGGGAAGCTATAGATTTAGGTGTACAAGAACCTAAGGATTTTTACCTAGAATTAGATATGCATAATGGTTTATTGACAAGAATATTTATTTTAGAGAGTGACAAGGCAACAGTGAAATTCCGTTTTGAGCGCTTTTTAAGTATCGTTCAACAAGAATTAGCAGTTATTCGAGTAACGGCTGAGGTTCTTAAAGGAAGTGCAGATATTCAAATCCTTTCAAAAATCGATGGTGATGTTCGTAATGAAGACAGCAACTATGATGAAATGTTTTGGGAAGCTCGTGGCACTGGATTCACTGATGAAGTCGGTTTTTTGACAACGCGCACGATTCCTAATGCTTTTGGCATTGAACAGTTTGCTGTGACAGGTGCTATGAAGCATAACACAACGATGAATACTGAGGGTTCAGAAGCAGAAGCGTTGAAAATACAACAAATTTTCCAAAAGCAGCTATCAGAAAGCGAATCACTTGTGCTGGAAAAACAAGTCATTGTCCTGACAAGTCGTGATATTCCAGAAGAACAACAACAAGAAAAAGCAGTTCAGTTATTACAAGAAAGTTCAAAACGATTTGAGGAGCTTCTTCAAGAACAAAATGAAGCGTGGCAAGAGCGTTGGGCTTTAGCGGATGTGACGATCGAAGGAGACGAGGCTGCACAACAAGGCATTCGGTTTAATTTATTCCAGTTATTTACGACATATTATGGTGAAGATGAACGCTTGAATATTGGACCAAAAGGCTTTACGGGAGAAAAATATGGCGGTGCTACTTATTGGGATACGGAAGCTTATGCTGTACCATTATACCTTGCATTGGCAAAACCAGAAGTAACAAAAAATCTGTTGAAATACCGCTATAATCAATTAGAACAAGCGAAGCATAATGCTCGCCAACAAGGATTGGCAGGTGCCTTATATCCAATGGTGACCTTTACCGGAGTAGAGTGTCATAACGAGTGGGAAATCACATTTGAAGAGATCCACAGAAATGGTGCGATCGCCTATGCTATTTACAATTATGTGAACTATACAGGTGATAGTGACTATCTAAAAAATGAAGGCTTACAAGTTTTAACAGAAATCGCACGTTTCTGGGCAGATCGTGTACATTACTCAAAACGTAAAGGGAAATACATGATTCATGGTGTCACAGGACCAAATGAATATGAAAATAACGTCAACAATAATTGGTATACAAATACTATCGCAACTTGGGTATTGCAGTATACTTTAGAAAATTATCTTAACTATCAAACAGAAACAACCGTAGAAATATCAGCTGAAGAACAAGCTTCGTGGCAGGATATCATTGAGCATATGTATTATCCGTTTGATGAAGAGTTGGGTGTTTTTGTCCAGCATGATACATTTTTAGATAAGGATTTGATGCCAAGCAGCGATCTTTCACCAGAAAATCTGCCGTTAAATCAAAAATGGTCTTGGGATCGAATTTTACGTTCTTGCTTCATTAAGCAAGCAGATGTATTGCAAGGCATCTATTTCTTTGGCGAACGCTTTACCCAAGCTGAGAAGGAACGTAATTTCTTATTCTATGAGCCGATGACTGTGCATGAATCATCATTGTCACCAAGTATTCATGCTGTTTTGGCAGCAGAGCTTGGGATGGAAGAAAAAGCGGTGGAAATGTATCAGCGAACAGCTCGCTTAGATTTAGATAATTATAATAATGATACAGAAGATGGTTTGCATATTACATCTATGACAGGCAGCTGGTTGGCGATCGTTCAAGGGTTTGCTCAAATGAAAACAGCGAATGAGGCATTGAGTTTCGCGCCGTTTTTACCACAGAGTTGGACAAGCTATGCGTTTCATGTAAATTATCGCGGACGCTTGTTATATGTAGCAGTTGATCAAAATGAGGTTCGTTTAACATTAGTTTCCGGAGATAAATTATCACTTAAACTATACGGAAACCAAGTAAGTTTAGAAGATGAAGTAGTTGTTAAGGTGGAAAAGGTGGCAGAACATGTTTAAAGGTGTGTTGTTTGATTTAGATGGAGTGTTGACGGATACAGCGGAGTATCATTATCAAGCTTGGAAACAGTTGGGCAAAGAGATCGGTATTACTATTGACCGCGCGTTCAATGAGGAGTTAAAAGGTGTCAGTCGAGAAGATTCTTTAACATTGATGCTGGCTCACGGCGGACAGAGTGATGGGTATACTCCAGAGCAGTTTGCTGAACTGGCGCAGCGGAAAAATGAATACTATGTAGAAATGATTCAAAATGTGAGTCCGACAGATGTTTATCCAGGCATTTTAGAGTTATTGAAACAATTGAAGGAGCAAAATTTTAAAATTTCTTTGGCTTCTGCTAGTAAAAATGGTCCCTTCTTGCTAGAAAAAATGGCATTACTTCCTTATTTTGATGGGATCGCTGATCCGGCTAAAGTTAAAAAAGGAAAGCCGGATCCCGAGATTTTTCAACTGGCTGCAAGTGAAGTTGGCTTAACTACACAAGAATGCCTTGGGATCGAAGATGCCAAAGCAGGGATCCAAGCGATTTTGGCAAGCGGTGCGGTACCTGTTGGGGTTGGTCGTAAAGAAGATTTAGGACAGGATATTGCATTAGTTTCTTCAACGGAAGGGTTGACGCTGGCGTATTTGACTAGTGTTTGGCAGACAGAAAGAAAAGAGAAGTAAGTCCTCAGGTCAAGGAATTTGTACAGTCGTAAAATGACGATAGCAACGAGCTGCTGATATGTGGTATTATTTTCTACGATGGCATGATTTGTTCTTAAAAACATGAACCTGGAAAGGAGTGAAGCCGATGACGATTACTGTGAAAGATGTTGCGAAGAAAGCTGGAGTAGCAACTTCCACTGTATCAAGGGTAATCAATGATCACCCCAGTATTTCTGACGCGACCAAGAAAAAGGTCTTTAAAGTGATGGAAGAAATGGGGTACGTTCCGAATATTGCTGCACGTAATCTTGGTAAAAGATCTTCAGGTGCAGTAGGTGTGATTTTGCCGCCCTTAGATTCGCGTGAACGGATGGGCAATCCATTTTATCTAGAAATCATTGAATCGATCAACGCTGAAGCCCGTAAACATGATATGACGACGGCGATTGCAACGGCTCAGTCTTTTGATACCTTGTTAGAAAATGTTCAGCTGATGCATCGTCAAAAGCAGGTAGACGGATTTATCTTGCTCTATTCAGATAAGGATGATCCAGTGATCGATTACTTAGTTGAAAATCACGTGCCATTCTCTTTGATCGGACAACCGTACACAAACGAGGAGAAAGTCATTTATGTAGATAATGATAATCAGCTTTTAGGAAAACATGCAACGGATTTTTTGATCGAAAATGGACATGAGAATATTCTGTTTATCACTAATACAACGCACGAAAATATTTATTATGAACGTTACTTTGGTTATCAAAAAGCAATGATGGTTGCAGGTTTGACAATGTTTCCTTCGGTGGATATGGAAAGTCCGGAAGCGTATGTTGCATTTGAGGACTTGCTAAAAGAAACGAAAGCAACAGCTGCAGTTGTGATCGATGATATTTTTGCAATGCGGATGATCCAGTTGGCTCAGATGTATGGATATCGCGTCCCGGATGACTTTTCCGTGATCAGTTTCAATAACTCGATTTATTCGACATTGGTCCATCCCTATCTGACGAGTATCGATATCGATATTGCTGAGCTAGGCAAAATGGGTATGCAAAAGCTGATCGATACACTACAGCAAAAAGAACCGACAGGAGTACGATTAGTGATCCCTCATCAGTTGATCAAGCGGGAGACGGTGCTTGATTTGAATGGGAGATAAATTAATTAAATAATTTTAAGGAAACATATACTTTTATCGATTATAAAGTGTATGTTTTCTTTTTTAATTTATATGTAAATAAATTGTAACATTTTAGAAATTAAATTCATCTAAGCTAAGCTTGAAAGAATAGAAATGGAGGGAAGATAATTGAATAGTAGTTAAACTAGGAAATGAAAGCGGTATATACTATGTATGCGGATGGAGATCTAATTAATAGAGAGGAGAGCTACAATGGGAAGAAATATAGGCAAAATTTATGAAACAGAGGAATATGATAAGTTTAACTATTTGAAAGGGAATCGGAAGGTAAAAAAGAATTCTAGTTTAGAAAGGTCCATTTTAAAAAATGGTATGTTAATACCTATCGCTGTGAACGAAAATTTTGAAATTTTAGATGGACAAAGTCGTTTTGAGATCGCAAAAAAATATGGGAAGAAAGTTTTTTATAGGATTAATAACGGCTTTGGAATGGATGAAGTTATTGATTTAAACAATACCAAAAAAGCTTGGAAGCTTGAAGACTACATAAATAAATATGTAGTGGACCAAAATCCGGAATATGAAAAATTACAAAAAGTCTTTCAAAAATATCCTAATATACCTTTATCCGCATTGACGGTTGCAGCTCAAGGGCTATTGGATTTGACATCTCAAGCCAGTGCTAATGTAAGAGAAGGAATGTTTGAGTTTTATAATTATCCGAATTTTTGTGTATTTTTAGAAGACTATTATGAATTTATTAAACATATCAATATTAAGGGAACTCTGTACACATTTTTAGCGTATTTCAATCTTTATACAATAAAAAAATTTGATAAAGAACGTTTAATGAAAAATATGATGGGAAAACAAGAGTTAGTGAATGAGATCATGAGTTTAGATATAGTCATTGAAGTTTTTTTAAAAGCACATAATTATCGTTTAAGAGGACAAGTTTATAGAGGTAATGCAATTAAATATGAATTATCTAAAAAAGAAAAACCAATAATAATGGAAGAAAGGAATTTTTTATTATATAGAATGGATTGAAGGAGATGTTAGATAAAAGATGGATAAGGTAATCAGTGATATTTATATAACTAATGAATATAACCAATTTAAATTGGTAAGTGGTAATAGGAAGATTAGGACAAATAGGAAGTTAGAAAAATCTATTTTAGAAAAAGGTATATTAACCCCTATAGCTGTCAACAGCACTCTTGAAATTTTAGATGGGCAACATCGTTTCTATATTGCTCGGAAAAATGGAATAGAGTTACCGTACTATGTAACTGTCTCTAAAAATATAGATGATATTATCGAGTTAAACAATACAGCTCATAACTGGGCTGTACAAGATTTTATTAACAAGTATGTTGATGAAGAAATAAGTGATTATATTGAATTGAATAACGTTATAAACAGATTTAAATCAATACCTTTAGGTGACATTATTTCAGCAGCATTAGGGAACTTAAATAAAAGTACGAAAGATATCGATATAGTGAAAGAAGGGAGCTTTGCTTTTGTGAATAAAGAAGGCTTTGAGTCGATATTAATAAATTTTACGGAATTTATATATAAAACTGGGATAAAACCTGTTTCAGGTTTATTTATTGCTTTTTTTAACATAAGCACTATAAGGAAATTTGAGTTGGGATCATTTATAGAAAAAATTAATGATCAAGATTTAAAAAATAAAATCCTTGGAATTAGAAGTGGTGAGAAACTTTTTAAAATGTTCATTCGAGCTTATAATTATGGCTTGCAGGAGACATCTCATAAATATATTGAGTACAAAGTTAGAAAAAATCGGACAATTATTATTCTAGAAGAACGAATTCCTAGTTTAATAAATCTATAATTTATACTGTATAATAACTGGAAACAACGAAAGTTGCATAAATAATAAAAAATGGCTTAATTTTTTAAGCTATTTTTTTATTGACATAGCGGTTTCTATGGATTACTATAAAGAAGAAATAACTTGACTACATTTATAGTCGTTTTTAAAAAATATAAAAAAGTACATACAGAAAGAAGGAGTGGGAAAAGTGGAAGCTAAAACATTTGATATAGAAGGGATGACGTGTGCGTCTTGTGCACAGACTGTTGAAAAGGCAACGGCCAAACTAGCGGGTGTATCAAAAGCGACGGTCAACTTGGCAACAGAAAAACTAAATGTGGAATATGACGAAACAGCATTATCGGAAAAAGATATTCAACAAGCAGTTGCTGATGCAGGCTATGAAGCATTGAGCAATACTCAGCAACGCACATTTGATATAGAAGGAATGACGTGTGCATCTTGTGCACAAGTGATCGAAAAGGCGGTCAATAAACTAAATGGTGTGCAGACCGCTGCCGTAAATCTAGCGACAGAAAAAATGACAGTCGATTTTGATCCAGCTGTTCTGAATGTGTCAGAGATCACGAAAACAGTTGTTGATGCAGGCTATGGAGCTGTTGAACAAATCGATTCAGCGGATACGGTAGATAAAGACCGTGAGAAAAAACAGAAACACATCAAAGAGATGTGGCAACGCTTTTGGTTGTCTGCTGTTTTCACGGTACCTCTATTTTACATTGCAATGGGACACATGGTTGGTTTGCCATTACCAGGATTCTTAGATCCGATGATGCATGCGACAACTTTTGCGACGGTCCAGCTGCTTTTGACGATTCCTGTGCTGTATTTTGGACGAAGCTTTTTCATCATTGGATTCAAAGCATTGTTCAAAGGTCATCCTAATATGGATTCTCTTGTAGCATTGGGAACGAGTGCGGCTGTCGCTTACAGCTTATATGGCACGATCATGATTTATACGGGTGACACTCATTTTGCAATGGCGCTTTACTATGAATCTGCTGGCGTGATTTTGACCTTGATCACACTAGGAAAATATTTTGAAGCTGTTTCAAAAGGAAAAACCTCAGAAGCGATCAAAAAATTGATGGGTTTAGCACCAAAAAATGCACGTGTTTTACGTAATGATGAGGAAATGGAAATTCCAGTAGATGCAGTACAATTGGATGATATCATTGTCGTTCGACCAGGAGAAAAAATTCCTGTTGACGGACTTGTTGTTGAAGGGTCAAGTGCAGTCGATGAATCGATGCTGACGGGTGAAAGTATACCAGTTGAGAAAAAAGCTGGTGATAATGTGATTGGTGCAAGTATCAACAAAAACGGAAGCTTCCGATTTAAAGCGACAAAGGTAGGAAAAGATACTGCTCTTTCACAAATCATTAAATTAGTCGAAGATGCGCAAGGATCAAAAGCACCGATCGCTAAAATGGCAGACAAAATTTCAGGTGTATTTGTACCGATCGTCATTGTTTTAGCAGTGTTATCTGGTTTGGCTTGGTATTTCTTAGGACAGGAATCTTGGATTTTTGCCTTGACGATCACGATCTCTGTTTTAGTGATTGCTTGTCCATGTGCTTTAGGGTTGGCGACACCTACTGCAATCATGGTCGGTACAGGAAAAGGTGCTGAAAATGGTGTGCTGATCAAAAGCGGTGACGCACTGGAAACAACGCATAAAATCCAAACGATCGTTTTTGATAAAACGGGTACGATAACAGAGGGAAAACCTAAAGTGACAGATATCGTTACAGCAAATGATTTAGCTGAAAATGACCTACTGCGTTTAGCAGCATCAGCTGAGAAAGGTTCTGAACACCCTCTAGGTGAAGCGATCGTCAATGATGCAGTGGAGAAGAATCTTACTTTTGCCCAAACAGAAAACTTTACAGCCATTCCTGGACATGGGATCGAAGTGACGATCGAAGGCAGCCGCTTTTTATTAGGAAACAAAAAATTGATGGATGATCGTCATATTTCTTTAGAGAATTTAGGTACGATCTCTGATCAATTAGCAGAACAAGGGAAAACACCGATGTATATTGCGAAAGATGATTTGATTGCAGGAATCATCGCTGTAGCAGACACGATCAAAGAAACCAGTATTCCGGCAATCAAAAAGCTGCATCAAATGGGCATCGAAGTAGCCATGATCACAGGGGATAACAAACGAACGGCACAAGCGATCGCGAAACAAGTTGGGATCGACCGTGTATTAAGTGAAGTTTTACCAGAAGATAAAGCGAATGAAGTCCAAAAGCTTCAAAAAGAAGGTAAGAAAGTTGCTATGGTCGGTGACGGAATCAATGATGCTCCTGCCTTAGCTCAAGCAGATATCGGCATTGCGATCGGTTCTGGTACAGACGTTGCGATGGAATCAGCAGATATCGTTTTGATGAGAAGTGATCTGATGGATGTACCAACAGCAGTAGAATTAAGCAAGGCAACGATCAAGAACATCAAAGAAAATCTATTTTGGGCGTTTGCCTATAATACGTTAGGGATTCCAGTGGCGATGGGTGTCTTGTATCTATTTGGCGGACCGTTATTGAATCCGATGATCGCAGGAGCTGCGATGAGTTTTAGCTCGGTTTCAGTGTTGCTGAATGCTTTACGTTTGAAAGGATTTAAACCATCGGCTTTGAAAAAATAGAAAATATAATAAGGGTGGAGGGGAAAATCATCGCTGAATGAGTTTCCCCTTTATTTTCCTTTTTCTGGGTTCGTAGTGTACATTGGAAAAAACAAGGATCTATGCTACTATGGTTGTGCAATCATTAAGTTGAATGAAAGATAGTAAAGGATGTGAGCGAGTAGATGGATACCTATAAATTAATATTGATCATGCTCCCGCCGCTTCCCGGAGAAAGATGTTTTTTTTCATCCCTTTAAACTAATTTTCTAGCTGAACAGGTCATTCTTGTAACAAGCTGGATCGACCTGTTCTGTTATAGATTCAGGAGGAATTTTTTTGAAAAAAAGCATCAAAACTCAAACACCATCTTTATTATTATTGATCGTTTTGGTAGGATTTCCGCAAATCAGTGAAACGATTTTCACCCCATCATTACCAGATATTGCGACGGACTTGCAAACGTCGATGGCGACAGTTCAGCTAACATTGAGCATCTATTTTCTGTCATTTGCGCTCGGAGTCTTTTTTTGGGGCTGGCTGTCAGATCTAAGTGGTCGTCGAAAAGCAATGCTTTACGGCTTGTTTGTCTATGGTATCGGCAGTTTTCTATGTTTCAGGGCTTACTCGATCAATGGTCTGCTCTTTGCCCGTTTTATTCAAGCGTTCGGTGCTAGTACAGGTTCTGTTGTGACACAAACGATTTTAAGAGAAAGTTATGCAGGCAATCATCGGCATGCGCTGTTTGCTCAAATTTCAGCAGCTTTGGCATTTACGCCGGCGATAGGACCTTTGATCGGCGGGCTTGTTGATCAGTATTTAGGCTTTAGAGCCGTTTTTCTTGTATTAGTTTGTATGAGTACCGTCATTTTCTGCTATGCATTTTTATGTCTACCTGAAACGTATCAAGTGGAAAAACGAGTGCAAGTAAAGCTGTTACCTTTGATCAAGCGATTATTGACTGATCCCAAGGTGATGACCTATGGCTTCTTGATCGGTGCGATCAATGGGATACTATTCAGTTATTATGCGGAAGCTCCGTTTATCTTTATCGAACATTTTCATTTGTCTACAGCAGTTTATGGTTTTTTAGGCATTGGAGTAGCAGGTGCTTCGATTTTAGGCTCGTTGTTGTCTAAACGCTTATTACCGATTTATTGCCCGGAAAAAATCATTTATATGGGTATTTGCTGTTTGCTGCTGGGTAGTTCCTGTCTTCTGTTGACAGTATTGTCTGTATTTTTGCCGAATACACTTCAGATGTGGCTTATTTTGCTCGGTGTTTTTGTTGTCTTGACGGGGACAGGAATGGCGCTGCCTAACTGCTTAAGTTTAGCTTTAGTTGAGTATCAAGAGGTGATAGGATCAGCAGGAGCGCTTTTTAGCCTAGGGTATTACTTATTGGTCAGCTTGTTTACCTATGGTATGAGCGTGATTCATAATGGGACACTGGTAGTGATGCCGATATATTTTCTTGTGATCGGACTGTCTATGTTGGTTTTTGTGCGTAGATTTTTGTATCAGAAGAATTTGCGTTAGAAGAGTATAAAAAAGGAATGCACACTGCTTATTTGAAGCAGTGTGCGATCCTTTTTTTAATGTTGAGTTGCTGAGAAAGGAAAAGGCAGCTGTCTTTGCTTGATGATGAGATATCCACCTAGAAATTGGAGTAATCCTAGGAGAAAGAAAATGAGATGAAGTGCAACGATAGACCATAGCATCAGACATTGGATCATGATCCAGATACATAGAACAAGACCAATCAAACACTCCAAGTAAGGAAATGTGTGTGTTTGTCTTAAGTTAGCCCAGCCGATAGCAAGGTTCCCGCAACCGATCATTACTAACAAAAATAATCCAGGAATCAAAAAAGTTGTAAACGGTGAGTATCGCAACATGTCTTCTGATAGCCCAAGACTGGAATGTGCATTGCTGGATAAAGCCATCACGCCACCTGCTATACCACCGAAACCGATAAATAAGTTACTGACCAACAAGAGTTTTTTTGTCATAAAGAAGAACCTTCCTCGTGATTTTCCCTAATTGTAGCACATATAAACAGGCAGACAATTGATTTAAGTGAGTTGCTCCTCCTTTTTTTTGTTATACTTTGTTTAAGATAGTCAAGCAAAGAGACGAGGGTGAAATGGTTGAAAGAGATTTTGTTACAGGCGGCTAGTTTTTGTTTTGTCATCATTTTGGGGTATTTGATGAAACGCTTTGGTTTATTGAGTAAAGCAGATGGCGGGACTTTATCTGTGATCATAGTCAATATTACATTACCAGCAACAGTTATTGTTAGTTTGGCAAATGTGGTTGTTTCAAGCACATTGTTCTTTTTATTAGCAATGGGGATTTTATTAAATTTGATCGTGATTTTAGCAGGAGGATTGTTGTCCAAAGAGCGTTCGACGTTGGAACGGACATTTCAAATGTATTCGATGTCAGGCTATAATATTGGCAACTTTACATTGCCGTTTATTCAAGGATTTTATCCGTTGGCGATTCCGTTTTTACTGATGTTTGATATAGGGAATAGTGTCATGCTGACAGGCGGCAGTACGCTGTTGATCGATAAAATAGTTGGTTCTAAAGAAGAAACGACGTTAAAAAAAATTCTATCGACATTGTTTAAGTCTGTTCCTTTTACGGCCTATATGATCATGCTGCTGTTGTGTGCAGTTCAAGTTGGACTGCCAGTGGAATTGATTCAAATACTAGAGCTAGTTGCAAAAGCAAATGGCTTTTTATCGATGTTCATGATTGGATTATATCTTGAATTACGTTTACCTAAACAAGCACTGAAGCTAGTGAGAGAAGTGCTGTTTTGGCGATACGTGTGCGGGCTAGTTTTTGCATTGATATTTGCCTTCATTATTCCGTTGGAGCCATTATTGAGAATCGTATTAGTGGTGTTGAGTTTAGCACCGATGCCGACATTTTCTGTGATCAATAGTGTGAAGGCTGGAGTAAAGGAAGAGACGGTTGGTTTTACTTCCTCTATGAGTATTTTGATCAGTTTATTACTGATGACGCTGGTGATGGTCTGGATGGTGTGATTTTTGGTAAAATATGACAAACTGTTGTCATCTATTGGATGCTAAAGTAATAGCAGACGATAGAGGAGATGATACGATGGATTTTCACATTCAAAAAAAGCCGAAATTTAATCTGGTCGGCTATCAAAAAACACTAGGTATGATTGATCACTTTGAGGATTATCAAGGAATATCAGCATTTTGGGCTGATTTAACAGAGGCCAAGATCGATCAGCTATTATCTGAAACTAAAGAAAAGACAGGAGGGTTCTATGGCGTTTCTGACAGCAATCGACAGGTGGCAGAAACGTTTGATTACATGATCAGCGTAAGTGCTCAGGGAGAAAAAGAAATCGCTGAAGAATTGACGAGTATCCAAGTGGTCGAAACGTCTTGGGCAGTCTTCACTTGTCAAGGAGCGATCGCAAATGCTGTTTCTACTTTTGACGCAAACAAACCGAATCATTTGATGCAATTAAAAAATCAATTGACTGCTCCATGGATAGCTGAGTCATTAGAAGAAAATCAGCAGTTGCCGCGGATAGAATATTATCCTATAGGGGACATGATGTCTGATGAGTATCGTTGTGAGCTGTGGATCCCGCTCAAAAAAAATGAGGTGAGTTAAAATGAAAGAAATCAAAAATAAACAGGTTGCCGCTGTTTTTGAACAATATCCCAAGGTTATTCGCTTATCATTGCTGGAGCTTAGGGCGTTGATCTTTGAGGTTGGCGAAGCAACTTCTGGAGTTGGTGAAATCGAAGAAAGCTTAAAATGGCATCAACCAACTTATTCTACTATTCAAACAAAATCTGGGACACCTATTCGACTTGATCGCTTTGGCGAAACCAAGATTGCCCTTTTTTTCCATTGTCAAACGACCGTGATCGAAGAATTTCGGGCGTTGTTTTCCAAGGAACTGGAATTCTCTAAGAATCGCGCCATTGTTCTTGATCCTGCAAAGGAATTACCTCTAGACGAATTAGCTTTTTGTATCCAACGAGCACTGACCTATCATCAAAAGTAAATATAGGCTGGGCTAGAAGTGTTTGATCCCAAGAAATAAGAGGACATTTGATCACCGTTTATTAAGAAGTAGAGTCCAGAACAAAACTGTTTTCTAGTTTTGTTCTGGACTCTTGTTTTAGTTGTATATTCTAACGGTCGATCAAACGCTCTGCAATAGCAAAGTCACCTTCATAGGGGGTATCTATCCCATGGATCTTTTGATATAAATCTGCTCCTTTACCTGCCAAAATAACAGCATCTTTTGGATTGCTCAAGGAGAGTGCTTTTTCTATAGCAGCACTGCGATCGATAATCGTTTCGACTTGGATCGGTGCAGTTATATATTCTGCGATCTCTTTACAAATGGCAGCAGGATCTTCATCAGCAGGGTCATCTGTGGTTAAAATCGCGATATCTGCAAGTTCAGTTAACACCCTGCCGAAATCTTTACGTCGGGAAATCGCTTTGTTGCCCGTGCTGCCGATCACTACAATCAAACGGCCTTCTGGGTGTTCTTCTTTTATAAAAGTCAGAAGGTTTTTCAAGCTATCATAATTATGAGCATAATCAACATAAACTTTTGCTCCATTTGTGTTTGTTAAAAGCTCCATTCGTCCAGGAACTGTTGCTTCTTGAATTCCTTGGACACATGAATCGTGAGTAGCACCGACCAAAGAAGCAGCAATCATTGCACTGAGTGCATTTCCTTTATTAAAGTCGCCGCCTAAGCGTAAATGATAGTCACCAGCAAGTCCAAGTGTGTCCTTTTTGGCTGTAACAGAAAAGGCTAAGGAATCTTCTGGATCGGTTTGGTAAGCATAATCTGTATCTGTCTGCTGACTGCCATAAATGATGTATGGTGTGTGATGAAGCTCTGCTGTTTCCTTCAATAATTGGAAATAGTCAGAGTCGTGGTTTAAAATAACTGTCTTAGAATGTGAGATCAATTGTCTTTTACAATAAAAATAATCATCGAATGTCGGATGCTCGATCGGACTGATGTGGTCAGGTGTGATATTTAGAAAAATCCCTACATCAAAGAATAAACCATATACTCGATTCGTCTTATAAGCTTGTGAAGAGACCTCCATGATAAAATGGGTCATCTGGTTATCGACTGCTTCTGCCATCATACGATAAAGATCTAATGATTCAGGTGTTGTCAGCTGTGATTTGAAAAAAGTTTGCCCATCCAATGTCGAGTTCATAGTAGACAACATCGCCGTTTTATTGTTTGTAGCATGATCTAAAATGAATTTTGTGAAATAAGCGGCAGTTGTCTTTCCTTTTGTACCTGTAAAGCCGACTAATTTCAGTTTATTCTGTGGATAATCATAGAACGCCATGCTCAAAACAGCCATCGCTTTTTTGATATCTGTGACGATGATTCCTAGAGCCGCTTCAACCTCATAAGGCTGTTCTGCCACATAAACTTCAAGTCCAGCTGTAATGGCCGTTGTTAAATAGTCTTCTTTGAAATTCAAGCCTTTACAGAAAAAAAGTGTGTCGCTTTTTACGGTGCGGGAATCATAAGAAAGAGCATCGAATTGTTTATTTTCTAATGAAATTGGTGATGTTAAGCTCCAGCCTTCAGCTGAAGTAAATTCTTTTAAAAGGTGTTCTTTAAGTAAACATTCCCGGATTTTTTCTAAAGAAATAGTCATTATTCGGCCTCCAAGCACCGGTTAAAATCTGAATGTCAGGTTTTATCGGTATAGCTATACTAGTTTAGGATTTCATCATACAATTTAAACAGTAAAACTTCAAGATGTGTGCTATTTTATTATATAAGCGGAATAAATAGTCGTGTGAATTTTTTTATAAATAGTATTAGGAAATTTGGTTGCAGGTAAGAAGAATAATTAATTAATTTTGGATAAAAAAACGATGTTTTTCTACTCTTTATTTCAGTTATTTTAGATTAATTTATATAAAAGTTGAAGAAGTGATAATTTGATCGATGATTATGAAAATAGCTTTTTAAGTGTTTTTCAATGATTTATGTAGGGAAACGATAAATAAGTGAAATTATTCGAGAAATTCGTTGCATATACTTGATTTAACAATTAAAATAAAGAAAGCATGTTTGAAGAAAGTTGGAGGAGTTAAATGATCAATCAATCAAATCCTGCTGATCAACCAGTCTTGACGAACCAGGAAAAAATGGTCAAAGGTTCGGCCTGGATGACAGCTAGTAATATAATTTCTCGGTTGTTGGGTGCAGTATATATCATTCCTTGGTATGCATGGATGGGTGAACACGCCAATGAAGCGAATAGTTTGTCTTCAATGGGTTATACTGTTTACGCACTTTTTTTATTAATCTCTACAGCAGGGATTCCTGCAGCGATCGCTAAACAAACCTCGTATTATAATTCTCTTAATGAGTATAAAGTGAGCAGACAGCTCTTTTATAAAGCTCTTCAGTTGATGGCTATTTTAGGGGCGATTTTTGCCATCGTCATGTATCTGGCTTCGCCTTTATTGGCTGAGTGGTCAGGCGGCGGTGAAGATTTGATCCCAACGATGCGGTCACTGAGCTTGGCAGTCTTGATCTTCCCTTGTATGAGTGTGGTTCGTGGCTACTTCCAAGGAAATCAGGATATGATGCCGTATGCCTTATCACAGATCGTTGAACAAGTTGCCCGTGTCTTCTATATGTTACTGACAGCGTTCATTATCATGAAAGTTTTCGATGGAAATTATGTAGATGCAGTGACACAATCTACCTTGGCAGCAGCGATCGGAATGTTAGCTAGCTTTGTTGTACTATTTTTCTATATTCGTAAACAAAAGCCGATGTTCGATTACTTGGAAGCACATAGTGCGAACGAGCACGAAGCGTCTACTCGTGATTTACTGACAGAAACGTTAAAAGAAGCAATTCCATTTATCATTGTAGGTTCAGGTGTTACTGTATTCAAATTGGTCGATCAATTTACATTCTCAAATTTCATGAATACTTTTACCACATATTCAGGTAGTCAGTTGCGCACATTTTTCGCTATTTTTAATGCGAATCCTGATAAATTGACGATGGTCGTCATTGCTTTAGCAACATCGATTTCTGCAACAGGGTTGCCATTGATTACAGAAGCGATCACCTTGAAAAATTACCGTGATCTTTCAAAGCTGATCAGCAATAACCTGCAGTTATTTATGTTTGTGATGCTGCCGGCCACATTCGGGATGATCGTATTAGCGAAGCCACTTTATACAATGTTTTATTCGCCGGATCATTTAGGTGTATCGGTTTTAGTTCAAGCGTGCTTTGCCGGGCTGTTCATGGGCCTATACATGTTGTCATCGACGATGTTGATGGGGATGTATGAAAATAAAGCAGCCATCAAGTACTTTGGTTTAGGACTTGCGCTGAAGCTGATCGTTCAATATCCAGCTATTCGATTATTTGAAGTCTATGGGCCAGCGATTGCTACGATGATCGGTTTTGCTTTTGCATGTACCTTGATTTTGAGAAAAATCAAAAAAGTCAGCCGTTTTAACTTTAGCTTGACCTTGCGTCGCGGATTATTGATCTTTTTGATCACGTTAGTGATGGTCGTTGCGACTGTTATCATGCGTCAGTTCTTATATTTATTCTTAGACCCAACACGTAAGTTCCAGTCATTTATCATCATTATGCTTGTTGCAGCTTTTGGCGGAGCCGTATATGGTTATATTACGTTGAAATTGAGACTGGCAGATAAATTATTAGGGAGTAGCGTGAATAAAATTCGCCGCAAATTAAAAATAAGATAAGAGCATTCGCTCATGATGGATTTAAATTTAGAGTGTGCAGCAGGAGTAGGGATACTTTTGCTCACACTTATTTTCTTATAAAAGGAGATTCGATTGAATGCGTTTAGATAAATTTCTTTCCGAAGCAGGTGTTGGCAGTAGAAAAGAAGTCAAACTGTTGCTGAAAAAAAATCTCGTAACGGTAAATGAACAGCCTGTAAAAGATGGTAAGCTGCATATCGATGAATATCAGGACATCGTTTTATTTGCAGGAGAACGAGTGATCTATCAAAAATTTTATTATTATCTATTACATAAACCGCAAGGAGTTGTATCCGCAACGGAAGATGCAAGGGATCAAACGGTGATCGATTTACTGAAAGAGGAAGATTATCGTACTGATTTGTTTCCTGTTGGTCGTTTGGACAAGGATACAGAAGGATTATTACTCTTAACGAATGATGGTCAATTGGCACATCGATTATTGTCACCTAAAAAGCATGTGGATAAAGAATACTTTGCTGAAATCGAAGGGCTAGTCACAGAAGAAGATGTGCAGATCTTCGCTTCTGGCTTTGCTCTAACGAACGGTGAACAGGTAAAGCAGAGCAAGCTGTTGATCGACGAGATAAATGAAGCCAATCAGACATCAAAGATCCGGTTAGTCATTCAAGAGGGAAAGTTTCATCAAGTGAAACGAATGTTTGAAGCGGTCGATAAAAGAGTTGTTTATCTAAAACGTTTACGCATGGGCAGTTTAGTATTGGATGAGCAGCTGCCTTTGGGAGCATACCGCCCGTTGACAGAGACGGAGCTTCAAGAGCTGCAAGATAGCTAGGATTACTATGTAGAGGATAAAACAACTATGCTTTGATCATAGCTGTTCTATTCTCTTTTTTTGACGAACTTTTGCCTTAGGTATATACTTCAATTGACTGATGAGTCAATAAGGAGGAATGGTGAAATGAAGGCCATTGAGCTAGAGGGATTAACCAAGCTGTATAAAAAGAAACCTGCGATCAATCAAGTAGATCTAACTGTAGAAAAAGGAGAGATTTATGGCTTTATTGGGCCAAATGGTTCTGGAAAATCAACGACGATCAAATCAATGCTGAATTTTATTTATCCAGATCACGGGACTGCGACGATTCTTGGCTTGGACAGTGTCAAAAATGCTAAGGAGATTCGTAAACGTACAGGGTATGTCTCAAGTGATGTGCGTTTTTATCCAGCCATGACAACATTAGATATTCTAAAATATGTAGCAGAGTTTCACCAACTTAAAAACAGTAAAGAACAAATCGATTATTTTATGGAGCGATTCGATATTGACGGAAAGAAAAAAATGTCTGAACTGTCGTTGGGAAATAAAAAGAAAATTGCGATCATCGCTGGAATTTTGCCAAATCCAGAATTGTTGATTTTAGATGAGCCTACGAATGGTTTAGACCCACTGATGCAGCATCGCTTATTTGAAGAACTGGAAAAATATAATAAAAATGGCATGACTATTTTTTTATCTAGCCATGATCTAAATGAAATCCAACAGCATGCACATCGAGCGGCATTTATTCGTCAAGGTGAGATTATTACGGTGCAGGATATTTCTAAAGAAAAATCATTAGGGAAAGTCATTACCTTGATCGGGGATCATATTCCGCTATCTTTATTTGAAAAAATCGGTGCAGCGATCTTAAAACATCAAGGAAATGAAACGCGTTTATTCTATGAAGGAAATTTGCAAGAAGTATTGCCATTATTGAGCGATCCATCGATCCAGGATTTTACCATCACAAATCCAGAACTTGAAGATCAATTTATGGCATTGTACGAAGGAGGGGAAACAAAATGATCACAGCAAAAATCGAAACGCGTTCATTGGTCAAAGGGATGCTGATCTGGATCATCTTATTTTCGGTCATCATTTTTGGATTCAGTGCTGTTTATCCGCAAATGCATAGCTCTGCAATGAAAGATCTGCTGGATGCCAAGTTGACAGGGCTTTCGCCTTCCCTACTCAAAACGTTCAATATCAGTGTAGAAGGACAAGCCAGCTTCTTAGTAGCAACAGGTTTTTTTGCTTACTATTTTCAGTATATGTTTTTAGCTTCCTCTATTTATGCGATGATGCTAGGCAGTCAGTCCTTGATCAAGGAAGAGACAGATGGGACAATAGAATTTCTTTATGCGCAACCAGTGACCCGCAAAGGAATCGTGACGAGTAAATTCGTAAGTAATATGCTTGTTTTGGGTATCTTTTGGTTGATTTCCTATGGTGTTTCTTTAGGATCGACAATGCTTTATCGTCAATCAACAGATTCAACAGTGACGATCGTAAAGGAAATCAGTAAGATTTTTATTCAAGAAAGTTTGATTCTTTTATTTTTCCTAATGCTGGGATTTTTGATCTCAACCTTTTTAAAATCAAGTAAACAAAGCACCAGTATATCTTTAGGTGTCGTATTTGCTTTCTATTTGATCGGTATTTTTGCTGATTTAAATGACTCGTTTAGTTGGGCAAAAAATATATCGCCGACTCATATGGGCATTCCAAGCAATTTATTAGATAAAGGATTATCAGCTAGTCACACAGGATTTCTAGTAGTGTTGATCATATTGTTTTTAGCTGGGACTTATGTGCTTTACCAACGAAAGGATCTGAAGATTTAGTGGCAGAAATCAACATCGATCCAAAAAAATATGAACGGATAATACAAGCTGCCTTGAAGCAATTTGCTAAACAGGGCTATCAACGCGCAAACACAGAAGATATTGCTATAGCAGCGGGTGTTTCAAAAGGATTGGTTTTTCATTATTTTGGAAATAAGCAAAAGTTGTATGAACGCACGATCAGCTATGTGATCGACTGTTTAAATGAACAGTCAAAAGAATTGTTTGAAAAAGAGTATGCTGATCTAGTTGAAGTAGTAGTTGCTTCGACACAGCATAAGTTAAATTTAGAGCGGACTTTTCCTGATCATATCCATTTGCTGATTGCCTCGTATGCACAGAAAAAAATGCTTCCTGATAAAGTACAAGTAAAATTGGATCACTATATGGCTGAAAATATGGTTATTGCACAGAAGCTTCTAACGAGGATCATCAACAAGCTTCCGCTCAAAAAAAACATCTCTAGAGAAGATGTGGTTCGTTTAGTACTAGGTGTTTTCAATCAGATTTATTTAGAGAGTTTGACTTTTTTAGAAGAAAACCAACAGGTAACAGAGATTCATCAAATGCAATTTTTAGTTGAACGTTCACAAAGCTATATGAACATTCTGCAGGCTGGTTTTTTAGAACAATGAATGAGGTTGGGACAGAAGTGCTTATTTCTGAAGGGATCACTTCTGCTCTCGCCGTTTATCCGGATTCCAGGTGTCAGGGATTTGACTCGTCTCGCTCTCATTTTAAAATGTAGTAAGCGATGGTCGAAAGTCAGATTTTTAAAAGGGGGAAAGACAAAAGCATTCGTTCGGGATTTTAAGTCTGAACCATCTCCCTCATTGTTCAAAACGTTTCATATAATAAGGAATTTGCTTGCTGATTTCTGTTGGTAAGACGATATAATGATCTTGTCCGAGAACATCGCCAATCAAGCTATGAAGGTAAACAGCAGCGCACAGGGCATCTTTTTTAGCATCAAATTGAGCTAAAAAACCAGTGATCATTCCAGCAAGTGTGTCTCCCATTCCGCCAGTTGCCATGGCTGGGTTTCCAAGGGGATTGACAAAATAGTCGTTCAAAGTATAAATAGTCGTACGATGGCTTTTCAACACTAAATTACTGCCTAATATCTTTTGAGCAGTTTGATTATTTTTTATTGTTTGGTTTGGGATGGTCAAACCGCTTAAACGCTGCCATTCCATTTGATGCGGGGTAAAAACAACTTGTTGAGGATAAGCTAGCTGATAGTGATGTTGAGCAAACAAAGTAATGCCTGAACCGTCAATAACTAGCCAGTGTTTTGCCTGCTGCTCCTGGATCACTAATTGTAATAACGTATGACTGTGTTCGCTCAAGCCAAGTCCGGGACCGATCAAAATAACATCAGCCTCTGCTAAAACAGCTTGAATATCTTGTATTTGAAGCCAGTCGATGACCATTACCTCAGGCAAGCGAGCATGCAGTGGGGCATGATTTTTTTCTGCTGTAACGACAGTGACTAACCCAGCGCCAGAGTTGACAGCAGCTTCAGCACTCATGATGATCGCTCCGCCGTATCTTTCATTGCCGCCAATCAATACGACTCGCCCGAAAGTTCCTTTGTGGGAAAGCTCAGGGCGTTTTTTGATCACGCTATGTAGTAGTTCTTCGGACAATTGGTTCATTTGAAGGAACTCCTTTCACTTCTACTATCAGTATAATGCTATTTAAGACGAAGGGCAAAATAGTACAGAAAAAACTTGTCCCGCCTTTTTCTTTTAGCCGAGTTAGTGGTATGATGAGAAGGTAGAATAATGAATTGGAGTGACTAAAAAATGACAATTGATTGGCAAAAAGAAGTAGATGCCCGCAAAGAGGCACTATTAGAAGATTTACAGAATTTATTACGCATCAATAGTGAGCGTGATGATGCAAAAGCAACACCAGAAGCGCCTTTTGGCCCAGGACCTGTGGCTGGTTTGAAACATATGCTTTCTTACGGTGAACGTGATGGCTTTGTCGTAAAGAATGTGGATAACTATGCAGGACATATCGAATATGGTGAAGGTGATGAAACATTAGGTATCTTCGGCCATATGGACGTAGTTCCTGCAGGTGATGGCTGGGACACTGATCCATATGAACCAGTGATCAAAGACGGGAAAATTTTCGCCCGCGGCTCAAGCGATGATAAAGGCCCAAGTATGGCCGCTTATTATGCATTGAAAATCATCAAAGATCTAGGTGTACCATTATCTAAGAAAGTTCGTTTTGTAGTCGGCAGTGACGAAGAAAGCGGCTGGGGCGATATGGAGTATTACTTCAAACATGAAGAAACACCTGATTTTGGTTTTTCTCCAGATGCTGAATTCCCGATCATCAATGGGGAGAAGGGGAATGTTTCATTATATGCACGCTTCCGCGGCTCAAGTGAAGGTGAATATGGCTTAGAGAGCTTCAATGCTGGTTTACGTGAAAATATGGTTCCCGGTACAGCAACAGCGGTGGTCACTGTCCCTTCTGAAGAAGCTGCTGAAAAAATGCAAGGTGCATTCAGTGTGTTTGTCGGTGAAGAACCAATTTCTGGTACTTTGGAGGCAAATGGAACAACTGTTACGATCAAAGTTGTCGGAAAAGGGGCTCACGGTGCTAGCCCGCAATCAGGGATTAATGCAGCGACATTCTTGGCTGTTTTCCTAAATAGCTATAGCTTTGGCGGCGCGGCAAAAGAATTTATCGAAGTGGCTGCAACATTAGTGCATGAAGATTTCTACGGCGAAAAATTAGGCGTAGCTTTTGAAGATGCTAAAATGGGCAAACTAACAATGAATGCGGGTCTGTTTGTATTCGAGAAAGGGCAAGAAGAAGGCAATTTTATGAGCTTGAACTTCCGCTACCCTAAAGGAACATCGGCAGAACAATTAGAAGCAGGTGTTAAAGCAACTGCTGGTAAGATCGGTGCAGAGATCGTTCAAGGCGGCCGCAATCAAGAACCGCATTATGTACCAGCAGATGATCCATTGGTAGAAACATTACTGCAAGTGTATGAAGATCACACCGGACAAAAAGGTCACGAACAAATCATCGGTGGCGGAACTTACGGACGTTTATTAAAACGCGGCGTAGCGTATGGCGCAATGTTCCCAGGCTATACAGATACAATGCATCAAGCAAACGAATTTATGGCATTGGATGATTTATTCCGTGCAACAGCTATTTATGCGGATGCGATTTATCGTTTGGCCGTCAAAGCATAGATGGCATTGTAAAAGGGCTTGCAAAAATAGGAGTGAGATATAAAAAAATGTAACTACTTGATTCAGTTGTTTTACTGATGTAGTAGTTGCATTTTTAGCTTATATATTTCATTAACCTTTTATTTATTTAGTTTGAAACAAAAGTCAGAGAACTTTATGTCTAGATTATTAACAATCAGTTGAACGTAAGTCTTTGAAAAATTCCGAAGGAGTATTTCAAGTAGATATAGAAATAGGGACAAACTTAATTAAATAATTGTATATTGATAAAAAATAAATTATAATTTAGCGGTGAAGTACATAACGTTTATTTTATGTTACAATATATTAAATAAGGTGTTTTGTACGGAGGATGATAATTATGATTAATGATACCGAATATGTCAATTTTTTTGAATTCATGAACTCTCTAAGAGGTTCAATTGATGAGGAGTATAGTAATAACATAGTTTTTCAGCTTAATCATAAAATTCCAATGATATTTGAAAAAAATAGAACAAATTTGACTTTGATGTCTCCAGAATTTGTTAAAGAAAATCTTAGCGAACATTATATATTTTGTGAATTAATAAAAAAAAATGATATTGAAGTGAAAGAATATAATGATAAAAGTGAAATATATGACTTGCTTAATTTTTTTTACAGTATACTAAAAGAAAAGTTAGATTGTTTGATTGAGCAGTCTATGCACGTATATCTATTTTCATTACAGCAAATGTTAGATTATAACATACATATGACTTTGAATTTGTCAAAATTATTTTCAGGAAAAGATATAGAATATGAAGAAATAGAGGAACAGGTATCAAGAGATATTTGTTACACGTTTTGGTATCATAAGCAGTATTTTAGACATAACGAAAAATATACCGATGAGGCTGTTTTATATTTAAGCAATTTATTAGCAAGAGATAAACAGGCAATACAAAAGTCAATAGGTTATATATTATCAAAAGAACAGTTTGTTGATGTTGATAGAATAAGTGATAGTGATTCTTTTGATTTTATAGAACTCTTAAATACTTCTAGAGCTATCATTTTAATTTTAGAATTATTGGATATTTTGAAAACTAATAAGAAAATAAAAATAAAAGTAACTGATGACTATTTATATCTAAAAAATGGGAATAGTAGAATTAGACCTAATCGTTTAGAAGAACATATAAAAAAAGTGAGTATTGGGAATAGTATAACTGATTATGAGGCATTTCAAGATGGTATTTCTCCAGCTTGCAAAAAATATTTAGGATTGGAAATTTCAGAACTAGATATATTGATATCTAGTTTACGAGAAAAAATGAATATATTCGGATATGTAATGGGTACTTCTAAAGATATAAGCAAACTACTTTCAGACATATCTAAGCTGGAATTAAGCAATGTTGAATTGTTAATTAGCCAACTATTGCATAGCCATGAATACATGGATAATTCAGGGTTTTCCAATTATCAGAGATATTTAAGAAAACCATTGATTCCTTATGGAAATAACCATTATTGCGTGCAAATTTATATTCTCATATTTGCTCTAATTGGATTGATTGAAGATATAAAATATGGTTATGTAGAAGATCCTAGATTTAAGAGGGAATTAGAAAGTCATGTTCAGAATATGCAAAATATATTTGAATCTGATGTAGCAAAAGTAATAGAAAATGAATTGCCAAAAAGTAAAATTATATGTGATGTACACCAAAATGACATAGCAGGTATACATTTATATGGTCAAATAGATGTTTTAGTATTTTATAAAAGGAATGTCTTTGTTATAGAATGCAAAGCACTGCCGATGAAATATGATTTGAAGTCACAGGTAAATGCTTCTGGTAAAATAAATAGAGAATTTCAAGATAAAATAAATAAAAAAGTTTTAGATTTAAGGGAAAGAAAAAATTATGTGGAAACTTTTTTTGAAAGTGAAAAAATCAACAAAATTAAAGGGTTAATAGTTTTAAAATATCCCGTAAATTCAATAAATAATATGGATAATCTAAAATTTCCTGTCATACATGTATCAGAGTTAATTGGATATTTAAAAGAAAATAGTTAAATTAAAAAAAGCCCGCCCGAGCTTTAAAAATGTGGTGGGATATTGGCGGGATATGTTTGAAATATCCCTGTCAAACCTTGATAAATAAAGGTTTATAAAATAGTACCATTTATCGTTTGGCCGTCAAAGCATAAATCGCATTAAAAAAATGCGTATAAAATTATATTGAAATAAAAAATGCAACTACTGGATTCTGTTATTTTAGGGATGTAGTAGTTGTATTTTTTTACTGAAATTTTTCCTCTTTTAGTTAAAATGAGAATATAAAATAAGAAAACATTTTAAAAGCTCAAGTTGTGACAATAAGTAAATAATGGTAAGATTATTGATAGAATAAATAATCTGAGGTGAACCAAATGTCAAATGGAACAATAAGTTCAGATGTAGGCGTAGCATCTAATTATATAAACCCAATTTCAAGCGCAAAAGATTCAGCACTTGAAACCAGTGTTAACTCATCTTCAATCAGTTTCTCTAATCTTTCGGTATGTGGAAAAGTAAAAAGTACAAATGGCAAATCACTAACAAATACTAGCCAATACGGTAGCGCGCTATCTAAAGATTTAGCGAACTTTACTTTAATTGCTACTACTTTTGCTGAAAAAGATGCACAAATTGCAAATGGAGGTTAGGAAATGCCAGAAGAAAATAAAGATAATTTAGATGAGATTATTGCGATTAATCGAGAATTGCAAAATCTGACAGATGATTTAGACGAAAATAAAAAGCAAACTGAAAAACTTACAGAAGCTGATGACATTACCCATCAAATCTATAAAGAAAATACCGATATTTTAGACGAATTAGCTTATTATTGGAAAGGCGACAAAGCAAATCGCTTTTTACATATGGCTCATGAAGACAATGAATATGAATACAAACAATCAATGAGAACTTTAGATGATGTCCATTCAAATTTAGAGAACGAACAAAAAGAATTAGTTAATAAAGAAGAAGCGTTACTTAATAAACAATTGAAACTAAAACAAGAAAGTCGCTAAAAGGAGGTTCTATTATTGGGGTTGAAAATTAGAGTAAGTGAGATAACTGGCTATTTAGATCAGATAAATACCTCTTTATCTACTAAAAATGATGGGTTAAATCAAATTATGCAAGGTATGCAAAGCTTTATTGGAGCGCCAGAGTTAACTGGTGATGCTTGGTCTGCTGCCAAAAGCTACGCCGAAACTGCCCACATTCCACTTTTAAGGGGGCAAATTCGAGCAAATGATGAAATTACAAATGATAATCTAACGTTTGCTAGTCGAATAGCTGAAAAGATTGAGAATGAAGAAATTGATGAAGACGCATTAAACTGAATTATTGAACGTTTAGAACAACAAAGACGATCAATATTATATAGAAATAGCTTAATGACTAATAGCCCGTCATTTGGTACAAGAAACGTTAATGCCGATGATGGTTCTAATTCAATCACTATTCAAATTCATCAACTTAGAGAAGAAATTCAGTCAATGTATGATTTAGAGAGTTCTTGTTCTGATTTATATACAACGGCAGATTCGTTGCTAGATAATGTCAGCCAAGGTTTATCTGCACTTTCTAGTACAAATTGCTTTGATGGTTCTAACGGTATGTACAGCACCTCTAAGCTAAAACTTGACTGGGCAAAGAGCATTAATAAGGAATGGAAAGATAATTTTGTTTTGCCGCTAGACTATGCAAAACTTGTTCAGGAGATTAAAGATGACAAGTCTCTTTCTCCAACTGAAAAAGCCAATAAAATCGCTCGTGTATATGAAGACTACCTTTATTCGTTGGCAAAACCTGCTTTTGATGAGTATGATAAAGTTAGGCTTAATCCTAGCTCTACTGAACAACAAATAAAAGACGCGGAAGATAGACTTGCTAAAATATTGCGTGGACTAGATATTGATATTAAGGCAGTAGTTAGAAGTCTGGGTGATGATGCAATAGCAATTTCTGATAAACATGTCCTTGAATTTGTTGATATGGTAAATACAGGTAAACCATTAGACTTAAAATTACGCATTTTTCATGAATCAGCTAATGATGAATCACTTAATTATTCAATTTGGTCAAGGGGTTGGAATAATGAAAAGCCTGATTATCTGGGTAATTATCTATTTGGCTATTATGGGCAAGGCGCGTTCATGTTAAAAAATGATGCATTAAAATATGGGGCTGGAATAGCTCAAGGGTTTATTTCAGATAAAGATATTCCAAAGTGGATTGAAAATATTAAAAATGGTAACTATGGGGACAATGATGGTGATGCTAAGATGATACAGGAAGGAATAGCAGACTTTGAAAAATACCATAAAAAGAATTAGTAAAGTTATTGTGTTTATTGTTTCAGTAATTTTGGCTATTTACCTTATTTTCAACGGCAGATTAGTATATAGATCACTATACTTCCCGAATCAACAGAAAGAACTTAGAGTTAAGATTGATGAAAGTAATATTGAACCACAAATCTCGATATATGTAAAAAAAGATAAAAAATCAATCTTTAGAATCGAGGTAATTGATTCTAAAGGAAAAATAGTAGAGCCAGATTTTATTGGAGAAGATCGTTTTACATCAAAAGATAAATTTTATTATAGCTACCGTTTGTATACAGGGAAAGGTAAGGAATACACTGTAAAAATAAAAAACAAAACAGATTCATTTGTTTATAGCTATGTTAGCGTAGAAAATAATAATTAATAAAAACCTAGACTATGAAGATATTAGATAAAAAGCCCGCCCGAGCTTTAAAAATGTGGTGGGATTTTGGTGGGATATTTTCAAAACACCCCTTTGAAATATTGATAAATCAAGGTTTGTAAAGTGATGCGATTTATCATTTGGCGAAATAAACATAAAAATAAATATCATCTCAATAAACCTGACAGACAGTTGTCAGGTTTTTTTCTGTATAATAAAAACAAGTCGTTAGAAACAAATGACAATTTCCAGTATACTTAATAACGTATCTTCCAAGCTTTAAATAAAAATGAGGTGAATACATGATTCGGTTTCAACAGGTTTCCAAAAAATATAATGATCAGGCAGTTTTAGAAGATTTTGATATAGCGATCGAAGATGGTGAGTTTTTTGTATTGGTCGGCCCCAGCGGCAGTGGAAAAACGACAACACTGAAAATGATCAATCGATTGATCGAGCCGACAGATGGAGATATCTATTTTAATGATCAACGCTTGATTGAATATGACTTAAAAGAACTTCGACTAACGATCGGTTATGTTCTACAACAAATTGCTCTCTTTCCTAATCTGACGGTGGCTGAAAATATCGAATTGATTCCAGAAATGAAACGCTGGAACAAAACGCAGCGAAGAGAAAGAACAGAAGAACTATTACGAAAAGTCAATTTACCGCCAGAGGAATACTTGCATCGTAAACCAGCAGAATTATCAGGTGGTGAACAGCAACGTATCGGTATTTTAAGAGCAATCGCAGCAAAACCAGATATCATTTTGATGGATGAGCCGTTTAGCGCACTGGATCCGATTTCGAGAGGACAGCTACAATTATTGATCAAAGAGTTGCATAAAGAAATGGCAAGTACAGTCGTTTTCGTCACTCATGATATGAACGAAGCATTACTTTTAGGTGATCGGATTTGTGTGATGAAAGAAGGAAAAATCGTACAAACAGATACTCCAGAAGAAATCCGAAGCCATCCAGCTAATGAGTTTGTAGCACAGTTTTTCCAACAAGATCATTCGAACTTGGAAAATTATTGTGCAGAAGATTTACTGAAAATAGACTCATTAACTCCTGCTAAAATAACAGGAGAAGTGAACGTAGCGCTGGATACGACATTACCAGTGATCATTCGTGCCCTTATAGAAGGAAAGCGTGTCACATTGGTCGAAGAAGAAATAGTTCATGGAGAAATCACAGATCGGGCAATCCTAAGATTCTTAGAGACGAAGATGGAAAAAGGTGATCATTAATATGGGAAAACTAATCGAAACACTAGCTGCACGAAAAGAAGAGTTTATTCAGGCAGTGGTTGAGCATATCCAATTATCATTGTTATCTTTGCTGATTGCGATTCTTTTGGCGATTCCACTGGCGATTTTACTTACAAATTATAAAAAAGCAGCAGAAGCAGTATTGCAAATCACAGGGATTTTTCAAACGATCCCTTCATTAGCTTTATTAGGTTTACTGATACCGATCATCGGAATCGGGACACCACCGGCAGTTGTAGCGTTAGTGATTTATGCGTTATTTCCGATCTTGCAAAATACGTATACTGGACTGACGGAAATCGACCCCTCATTAGAAGAGGCAGCTGAAGCTTTTGGAATGTCCAAAAGAGAAAAGCTGATCAAATTTGAGTTACAATTAGCGTTGCCATATATTATTTCTGGTATTCGTACGGCAACGGTAATGATCATCGGTACTGCAACCTTAGCTGCTTTGATCGGTGCAGGCGGATTGGGTTCATTTATCCTGCTTGGGATCGATCGAAATAATGTCTATTTGATTTTGATCGGTGCAATTTCCTCCGCTGTACTGGCTGTGCTGTTTAATTACGGTATTCATCTCTTGGAAAAAGCGACAGTCAAACGAATTGTTACAGCTTTTATGGTATTACTAGCATTATTGATTGGGTCATTTGTTTATACACATCAAGAAGCTGAGCAAAAAGAAATCACGATTGCGGGAAAATTAGGTGCTGAACCAGATATCATTATCAATATGTATAAGGAATTGATTGAAAACAACAGTGACATCCATGTAAATTTAAAAACAAATTTTGGGAAAACCAGCTTCTTATTTAATGCTTTAAAATCAGGTGAGATCGATGTTTATCCAGAATTTACAGGGACAGTTCTTGAAACATTCCTAAAAGATAATAAGAACACATCTAACGATCCGCGGGAAGTTTACGAATATGCGCGTGACCAAATCAAGCAACAGGAAAATATGGATTATTTAGAGCCGATGCGTTATCAAAATACCTATGCAGTAGCAGTCAAACGTTCCTTTGCAGAAGAAAATGGACTGAAAACCATCGAAGATTTGAAAGAAGTCGAAGGTCAGCTAAAAGCTGGATTCACACTTGAATTTATCGATCGTGATGATGGCTATAGAGGCTTACAAAAATTATATGGACTCAATGTAGAGGTCAAATCAATGGAACCGTCTTTACGCTACCAAGCAATCAATAACGGTGATGTGAATGTTGTAGATGCTTATTCTACAGATAGTGAGCTTAAGCAATATGATCTTGTTATTCTGAAAGACAATAAGCAACTATTCCCACCATATCAGGGTGCACCATTATTGAAAGCAGAAACACTGAAAAAATATCCGGAACTGAAAGACTTATTAGACCCTCTAGTAGGAAAAATCACTGAAGAAGAAATGAGTGATATGAATTATCAGGTCAATGTGGAACAAAAAGATCCGGCGACGGTGGCTCATGATTATTTAGTGAAGCATAAGCTGTTGGAAGAATAATAGTTTATAAGAAAAAGACACTCTATGAATGATATTTTATTATCATTCATAGAGTGTTTAATTTTTTGATAAGTTGTTATCTATACACATTCATTTAAGGTTATTCAAGACTTGTCTAATACTTTCTGTATATTCTTTTTTATTAAGTGGATAAACAGAATAATTAGTGCCATTATATGTTTGGTAAAGGAGGTAGTCCTTCATATTTATATTAACAAATATAGCGAAATCTCCATCAAATGATTCAATACCTACTGGTAATATAGAATTTTCAGGGAATGAAAAAAAGTTCTTTTTCATTAAATTCTCTATATTGTTGTATGTACAAATTATAGTGGGAGTCTTTTTTAGTTTCAATAATAATTCATCCAGGCTAAGCTTAAGAGTACCAGCTAAAATAAATTGTTCATAATCTCCAATAGATTCATTTCCTAAACTTAAATTAATCTGACAAAAGTCGTATTCACTGGCATTGTTTATCTTAAAATTAAATATTGTTATTCCCTCCATTATAAAGCTAAAATTGTTTTCAACAAGAAATGAAACCTAGGTGATTTTCTAAAAATGAGCTAAAAACCAATATACTAGAAAAGCCAAATCAATAACTCAAAATACAGAAACAAAACTTCGAGATCTTTCCTCGCAAAGAACTTGAAGTTTTTTGTCGCTCTCATACAATAACGTGAACAATAATGAGTATCAATACAGGGATAACAACATTAAATATATACATTTTATGATTAGTTGAAATAAAGAGGATGACCATATTAGATAATAGAATAATGCCCATCAAAAATAAAATAAACCATGTAAAAGTGCTATGTGTGTGCAGAAAAAAAGCACTTTGTACCAAATTAAACAAAAGAATCAATACAATAACTATGTTTATAGAAAGAGCCAAATACTTTATCAGCTTTTCATTGTGAAAGCTGTCTTTTTTTTCAGGATGATCTTCAGATAATAAAAGTGATAACTGAATATTATAGAAATCACAAATTCTATTCAATGTTTGAATATCTGGGGTAGTTTTCCCATTTTCCCATTTTGAAATAGTTTGTCTGGTTACAAATAGTTGTTTTGCCAATTCTTCTTGTGTGTAGTTGTTATTAGTTCTTAATGTTTTCAGTTTATAACCTAAAGAATCCATAGTTCCTCCTAACGTATATATAGATATGCATAATTTATTTTAGCATAGTTCACATTGAAGATTAAGAATAGTTTGCTTGAAGTATTGAAACTAAAGTGCTGAAAAAAGCGATATTTCGACATGGAACTAGAAGTTTACGTGAAGGAAACAGAAGCGTACATGCTTTTTTAGTCATGTAAATCGATAAGTTCTTTATAAAAACCTCCAGTTAATAGTAAGCTGAAGTTGTACCAGAGATGGTAACGAAAATATAACGGAGGAAAGAGTATGAAGAAGACAATTTTATTTTTAGGGATCTTAGCAACGACGGTTGTGGGTGGTTTATCTGTACAAGCAAGTGAAGATCCCGAGGCTTTATTTGGAGGCGGTATGGAAGCACATAATGGTGTAGCTCCAGATGATACTGCTCCTAAGACAAGATACGCAGCTGGTGGCGGAGACTTTACCTGTGGTGTTAATGGATTTAAAGTCTGGGCAAGATATGACCATTCAACTCGAACACATAGTGCAACAGCTAAAAATGGTTGGGGTGGTTCTGTCCGTGATAAGCAAGGTGCTGGTAGACGTGCTTATGCAACTGCAAATGCCACATTATCTGGCAATACAGGCTGGTGGAATGTTTACTAGGCAGTCGAATAAAAGAGTGTCGGGATAGAGGTATTCAACTCTTAGCATTCTAATTGTATCAAAGCGTAGAAGTTACTTTTGATTTCACCAGTTACTCATTGTTAAAAGGAACAGGTCATATTTCATAGAGCTATGTGTCCTGTCCCTTTATCCTTTTAGAAAGGTTGCAGATATATGATAAAAAAAATAAATTTTTGTCTATCCTCAATCATTTTTCTATTGTTGCTATTTTCTGCTACTAGTCTATTGAAAGGGTTAGATATAAAAAAAGCACTTTATGATGATACTGAGGAAGTGCATATTATTTATGAGCCAAAAACCAATTATCAACAGTTTATTCATGATATTTACAAGAATTCCATTGAGCAGGATGCAACAATATCTCAGTACAATTTTACAGCCAAAGATACCTTGAGCATTCTTTCAACAAATCCTCAAGCAAATCCACTTTTCCGTTTGAAATCAGGCGTGTTTCCTATTCATTCAGAAGATTTCTATGTAACAAATTATTCTGATCGAAATCAAAAAAATAGTGGTCTTATTGATTTGCCCAGTGATTTCTTAAAAATAAAAATATATTCATTTGAACAAGCAAAAAATATAGGATTAGGAAATGTTTTCTACATACAAGGAAAAAAAGGCCATAACAAACTTATTGATATATTCAAAAAATATGGAACTGTGAAGATAGTAAAACCAGTTATATCAGATACTTTTACGGTCAATATTTATCAAAATCTAATTACGTTGTATTTGATCGTCTTTTTCTTCATCTGCATCATTTCATTGTCATTTTCGCAAAGGAAAATTATTTCCTTGAAAAAAGTCTTAGGTTATTCTGTTCAGCAAATTGCATTTCAATCCATCAAGTCAACTTTTTCTATACTATATGGACTGTTATTAGCTTTGACTATATATATCATTTTAACTAAGAATATAACGCTGAATCTCGTATGGTCGTGTTTACTTTGTTTGTTTATTTATCTGTTGGCATTGATCGTCTATATTTCGATTGTAGTCTTTCTATATAAGGTTATAAACATAAAAAATAATGTAAAAGGAGCTGCGCCAAGTAAAATATTAATAATTAGCCTTGCTGGAGCACTATGCCTTTCACTGTTCTTATTTCTTGGTAAGTCACAAGAAATAAAACAGGAGTTCAAAATGTATGATCAGATAAAGCAATCAATACAATTATGGACAAAAACAGAAAATTTATATAAGACAAATATATCAAATCAGTTAGATCGAGATGACCCTTTAGAAGAAACAACCTATTTAAAAAATGCACAGTTATTTTATGAAAAGCTTTCTAAAAAATACCAAACATTTATTATAGCACCCTATAATTATACGATTTTAAACGATTCACATGATCAGTCCATACTTATTGGACAAGACCGAATACCAGATAAAGAAGAATACATTACTTCGCCGGGAGGAGCAGATATCACAATCGATACGAATTATTTAAAGGTAAATCCTATAGAATTTGTTATCCCTACTGAAAAAGAACAAATCAATGTGGATTCAAACACGCTTTCATTACTAGTACCTCAAAAATATAAAAAATACGAAGCAGAAATCAAGCAAAATTATTTGTCAGATTTAAAATTCAAACTAACGGAAGATCCTCCAATTGGAAATATTTCGTTGGATAAAGTAAACATTCAAGTGTTGTATGTCAAGAATCAACAAAAATATTTCACCTATAATACATTTTATGGAAAACTGACAGATGAAAATATGGTAGAAGACCCTATCGTAGTAGTCGTAAATCCTCAATTAATGGATGGACTCTTTTGGGGAAATATATTGACGATGAATGGAGGTCTATTCATTGATTTTGATAAGGAAGCGAAAGGAGAACCTTTTGATCTTATTAAACAGGATGTGAAAGACTCTGGTCTCAATGGCACTCTAAATTTTACGCTCTCTGTTTTTAAAGAACGAGGAGAAGAGACTGCTAGAAATGAAGCAAATATCCTTCACTTAATTGTTCAGTACAGTATTTTGACTCTCTTATTTATCACATTGAATGTTCAAATTATGTATATTTTATTCAAAGTGAATGCGAAAAAACGACTTATAAAAGAAATCTTGGGGTATTCGTCATTTGATCAAATGATGGATATTGTAATGATTCCTATATTTATAGAACTGATTACGATAGTACTGTTCAAATTTTTATATCCAAAATCCTCTTTTTTAGTAGTGTCACTAGTCCTTATAGTACTATTGAATAGCTTTATTTACAGTTCGATCCATTTAAATAATAGATCTATTACTTTGAAAGGAGATTTTTATGATATTTGAAGCAAATAATCTATCTATCGAAATCAATCAAAAAAAGATCATCACCGACTTTACATTATCAGTAAAAGCAGGTGATTTTGTTGGAATAACAGGCAAGAGTGGTACCGGGAAGACGACATTGATCAACAATTTAAGCTTATTAGAGAAGACGTATATAGGTAGATTAAACTATGAAAGGTTTGAAAATACGAAAAAAAATAGACAAATGATTAGGAAAAATGTGATCAGCTATATGTTTCAAAATTATGGACTGCTAGAAAATATGACTGTCTTAGAAAATCTCAAGTTGGCAATTAAATACAATAAATCGTTTAAAACAAGTGATCTTACAATTCTTCTCGAAAAGTTTTCATTAGCAGAATCTATTTTAACTAAAAAAGTATTTCTATTAAGCGGTGGAGAACAACAAAGAATTGCTTTGATTCGTTCATTGTTGAAGCCGTTTGAGGTGATTTTTGCCGATGAACCAACAGGGAATCTAGATGAGGAAAATGCAGCATTTATAATCGAATATTTTCATCATTTAGTAACAGAAAAACAGAAAGCAGTTGTAATGGTCACACATGACAACCAATTATTGAAATATGCTTCTGTAGTTGTCGATTTAGATTGCGAAAAAGTTTTTGAAAATACAATTTGACTTTTAAAGAGTATGGACTGCACGTAAATCTTCTGAAGAGCGTAGTTCATACTTTTTTCTTTTCTCATAATAAAGTACTTTCTACCAAAAAGAAATGCATTTTTTCCAGACTTTCGCTATAATAAGCATCTTTCGTAAAACAACTTTTATTAAAATAATAAATTCAAGTTCAGTGAAAAGATGACTTTTATAAATTAAAAGAAGACTTACAAAGTCCCAGACTGTAGACAAATACGTTTAGGTTTCTAGAAATAGAAATTCTGAACGTATTTTTTATTTATTTCTGAAAAAAGAGCAAAAAAAGAAAGGTTCTCGCCCTTTTCTTTAGCCCCATAGGGCTAACTTTTTCAAATTCATGGCAGCAAAAATCAGCCGCGTATGGACAGCGACTTTTTCTAAGGTTCGATACTTTGTCCAGCGCATTCCGTGTTTTTCTTTGGCATCCGCAAAAACTCGCTCAATTGTTTCTTTTCGTTTGCCATAAGTTTCTCGATTAAACGCGGTATGTCGAAGATGTTCCGCTTCTTCTAAGCCCTTTTTCCAAACATGACGTGTGATGACCTTTTGGTGGCTTTCACTCCGTGTGCATTGCGTTAATTGAGGACAGTTTTGGCAAATATAACTTTTGGATTTATACTCACGATATCCTTCTCGAGTAATGGTGGAAAAAGACAATACTCTATTTTCTGGGCATAAGTAACAGTCGTAGTATTCATCATAAACAAATTGTTTTTTAGGGAGTAGCGTTCGATCGCCACGAGGTCTTGTATAAGGGAGAACAGGGCGAAGATTTCTCCGTCGGAGAAATTCTACAAAAGTAGCTGTTTTATACCCAGCATCTGCCGCAACAGCACGTACTTTGGGAAATTTGTGACAAACGGTTTTCACTAAATTCGGAGCCACTTGACTGTCATGAAGGTTTCCGGGGGTAACAATAACATCTAGAATAAAGCCGTGTTCATCACAAGCTGTATGAGCAGAATAAGCAAATTGTTTCTCTCGTTCCCCTTTTACATAATAACCACTTTCAGGATCAACTTTACTTATTTTCCGTTCTTTCAACTCACTTTCTGTTGGGAAAATAAAAGGACGCTTTCCTGCCTTGATGCGTTCCTCGTTAATTTCTTTCTCTAATTCTGATTGATAGGCCTTAGCTTCAATATGGGTCATTTCTCTAGTAAAATGGTGCTTGTTTGCATTGGCTTTGATATGAGTAGAATCCATATAGAGAACATCTTCCGTAACCATCCGAGCTTTGACAGCTTGTTCCAGTATGTAGGCAAAGATATCTTCAAAGAGTGTGGTCTCTCGAAAGCGGCGAACATAGTTTTTTCCAAAGGTAGAGAAATGTGGAATGGTTTCATTGAAATCGTAGCCTAAAAACCAACGATAAGCGACATTCGTGTCTATTTCTTTTATGGTTTGACGCATGGAACGGATACCAAAGAGATATTGAATGAAGACGATTTTGACTAAAACCACAGGATCAATACTTGGTCGACCTAAGGTCGAATAAGTTGATTCAACAATTGGATAAATGAAGGTAAAATCGATTGCTTTATCTACTTTTCGAATCAAGTGATCTGTTGGGACAAGTTCTTCCAAGGAAATCATCATGTACTGATCTCTGCCATTCATTGGGTGTTTTGTCATCATTTTTCCCACTCTCCTTTAAAACGTTTTCATACGTTAAGTATAAAAGAAAAAACTGTAGACGTCATCCCTTTTTTAGGACTTTGTCTACAGTCTGAGACTTACAAAGTCCGTAAGTCTTCTTTTTCGTATCTATTGTGACCAGCTAAAGATTTTTTATATTTCCAGCATTTTATCGCATCCTTTAAAGATGCACCTTTATTGTCGTCAAAGAAATCTCGAATATACGTATTATACTCAAACTGTTTATCGATTGTGGTTTTATTTTGCTTTTTATCTTCAATAATTTTATAGTAAGCGTCAATAGCGTCTTTGTATGTTTTTCCTGAATTTTGCTTTAACCATTGCTGAAATTTCACGTTAAAAGAAAATGTATTTCCGATATTTTCTTTAAAGAAAGCTCTATGAACTTCTGAACAGACAAAATTTTCTTCAATTTTACCATCAAGAGATAGTGAGCTAATCTCGTTTTTTATTTTCCGTTTTCTATTTGCTTTTAATTTCTTACCAGTTTTTAAAAAATGTGCGATTCTGTTAGCTAGCTCTTCTTTGCTGCCAGTTGCCTGTATGCCTTCGTGTTTGCAGAATGCAACTAATTCTTCTTTGAGGTAATAAAAATCACGAAATATATCTTCGTCCAGATTTTTATCGAGTTGTGGTCTGTTCATTTATGTCTCCTTCTTTTGTTTCTGAGCTGTACTTTATTATACTACACTCAGAAGCTACATGAAATTTACGATTCCATGAATTAAATGTAATATAGTAAATAGAATTGCAGGAATTATAGCAAGCCGATTTTGTTTACCAATTTGATATGATACAAAAGCAAAGCTTGGAAATAGTGTAAGAGCCATAATAACGACAGGATTAGTAAAATTCATATAATAAAATATCCAACCAATGTAATAAGCTATGCAGCACGCTACTGCAGAGTAGTTCATAGCTTTAGTAAGTTTCGTACGCTCAATCTCTTTGCGTCTAAAAGAACACATCAGGATTACCATAATAACCTGAAATATCGAAGCTAGTATATCAATTTGTGGTGTTTTAGATTGAATACGCAGAATGTCATTTGCGGACGGCACAATTCCCCAAAAAAAAGTAGGGAGCATAAGTACAAAAAATAAAAATAGTCCTAATTTGTCTAATTTTAAATAATATTTTTTCATTGTATAGCTCTCCTTAAATTTATATATCTTAGCTAGAATGATAAGTTTTATTTATTAATTATAGCAGAAAACACTACATTTAATTATTGCCTTACTAAATATGTTATAATAAACAACTTTCATAAGACAACTTTTAAATAATGAAAATTTAAACTCAGTGAAGATGAGCTTTTACAAACTAAGATTAATTGAGCAATTATCTGATATGATTGGAAAAGAAAGAGTAATATTCATGTGCTTATATATTATATTGATAATAATCAAAGTGGGGTTAATTTAGACTGACTAGTTCTCAAAAAAATTATGCAAAACATAGAAACAAAAAATTAGTGGTGACTACTATAACTAGATTGAGTCGAAATTTCTTTGAGAAAGTTCGATTACGGCATCATAGTGAATTAAATCAAGCTAAACTAATCATTTAAAACAAGCCCAAATTAGATTTTCGACAGGCATAGATATTAAGATATAGAGATAAATAAAAAAAGTTTGCAACTATTCAAAGCGCAAACTTTTCTTGTAAGATTTTTTAAGAATAGTATTTTATAGTGTATTGATTTTAGGTTCTGCTTTGAACTAGAAATAAGTTCTCAATTGTATCATTATTATCGATTATATGAACTTTATCGCACAAATTATTATCTTCAAGATCATTAATACCTAGTTCAAATATATTATTAAATGTTGCGAGAATAGTTTGCCTTAAACTATAATCTTCTGAGTCCTCTGATGAATGCAGTATTTCATATATTCTTTTTGTTTTAGATGCAGAAGGCTCAGTATGACCATAGAAAGCATCTTCGAAATTGGCTTCACAAGCATAGATTTTTATATTGTCTTCTTTTAGATCAAGAATTTTTTGGCAATTTGTCCTTTGCGTTCTCAGTTTAGCATCAGTATCTTTGTCATTATCAATATCATGGAGTACATGATAATCGGTTTGGAATTGATTTAGTATCTTCATAAGAGTACATATTGTTGACTTTCCTCGAGCTTCGATTATATGAAAGGATACGTTATATGTCTTTTGTATGTACTTCAATACAATTTTTTCAGTGTTTCCCTCAACGATAACATTTTTGTTAGAAAAGAAAAACTCATTAACATATGAATCAACATAATTCAGTATCTTCATATTTGCAATGTCGTCGCAATCAAAGCTGTGTAAATTTGAGTTGAATAACGTAATTGCATCTGGCTTATCTTTGTCTATCTTAAATACATCAATTACCGTATGGCTATTTTCAAGGTTTATTAAAACTGGTGAGTGGGTCGTGATAATTATTGGCATAGAATCTCCAATTTTATACAGAGAAGCGCTAAGTCCTCGGACGGCTTCAGGATGTAGAAAAGCCTCAGGCTCATCTACTAACAACATTCTTCCTCCTAAATCTCCTAGGCCTTTTTCAATAATCTTTTGAATTGTATATATTAAACTCATTCGTTGCACTCCAGTACCTTGTTCCGAAAGCAACATTGCTTCTTTACGTGAATCGGATTTTACAGTAATCTTAGTGTCAGAATTTTTGATGAAATCTCTTATAGAAAAGCCTGTCACCTCACCTCCAGAAATCTTAAGCTCTAATCCTTGTTCTGTAAAAAGAGAATTAAGTACAACTGAAACCTCACTACTAATAGAGTCCAATAGGCTATCAGTTTGTTGTTTAAGTTCATTCATGGCAGTTTGAATATCTGTATTGATCTGTTTTAATTGTTCCTTTTTATTTTCACTGCTTTTGGCGATTGCGTCACTATATATGTCGCTAACTGTCTTATCTATTTCTTCTGTAGTCATATTTGGACGAATGTAGTATGGTTGTTGACTAGTAATGCTATTGGTAAAAGCTTTGAGTAGAGACTTGTTACTTTCAACCTCACCACCAATAAAGATTGAAAATACTCCATTTTTTCCGCTATCATATTTTTTAAGAACAGTAACTTCAAAATTACCCGATGTTTCATCTGTAACTTTCCCTGAATCTAGCAAAGCCTGCCAAATCTCTTGATCTGATGAATCAACAATTATCTTAGCTGTAAAAACAATAGGTAGTGAAGGATTATTGAAACAATCTTCGTCTATCTTATGAGCAGCCTTTAACTCTTTATAAAACTCATTAATGGCTTCTAAAAAAGTTGATTTCCCCATATTATTTTTGCCTGTGAGAATAGTGAAGAATGTGTCGCTTTTTAACGTGTCATCTTGCGGTTTGTCTTTGATCAATTCAACACCAAAAGGCTTCCCAAATACTTTGTAGTTTTGTACGGTAAATTTTTTTAGCTTCATAATGCCCTCCTAAGAAATGATATTTTCCACTAAGTTAATTATAACATATCAATAGTTTTTTTATACAGACTCCTAAGATGAAATATATTATTGTGCGTATTATGTAAAAAAATGATTTTACATAATCCATTTTTAAGTAATTAAATTAAACTTAGTAAAGAGATAGATATTTACAAGCTCTGTTTGTGTTTAATCATTATCCTCAACTCTAATATTAGAAATTATTACTGAATCAGTTTTATTTTTTATTATAGCAGTGTAGGCTCCACCTTTTTCTACAATATATACATAGTGAAGTTTTCCTTTAGGAGTGAATTTATCTTTACCTACACTATATGGAGCCAAGTTTTCTTTTAGTTGATTATCATATAACGTTATTTCAAAATCTTCTTTGTGCTTTTCGTCTAAATAAATATAAATTCGGGCTTCTATGTTATGATCTGCAATTTTCACTTTAATCTCTTTTTGCTGATTAGGGAAAAATATTGGTAATTGATCTTTTGAAATAAAAAATAGAAATGTTAATACAGCGATAATAGCAATTACAACACTACTTATTTTTATAATATTTCTTGAAATCATTTATACCCTCCTGAACCATATTACCATCTTCTGTATTATCTCCATACCCTGTTAGTACCCAGATACCAGTGCCTACTAATGGACTAACAGAGAAACCGAATAAATAGCTTAATAGTTTTTTGAAATCTCCTTTATTTGCATCACTTAGAATTTGAGCAACGCCAGCACCTATTTTCAGGGTTTCTCCATCTATAAGCAATGAACCTTGACCATAATAACCAAATAAATAATTCCCTAAATAGTCTGGATGCTCTTTGATGTAGTCTGACCATCCTCTTGCCCAAATTGAATAGTCTGAATCTCCAAAAGTTCTACTCTTCAAATCAAGTGGTTTTGCTGTGTTGACCATATCAATAAATTGTTTGTAATTTAACGTGTTTTTACCAGAGACATCAATAGCGTTATCGCCTAAATTTCTGGCTACTGCTTTAATATCAATATCAAGCCCTTGTAATATTCCCGCAAGTTTTTTCTCGGCTTCGATCGCTTCGGGGGAGTTAGCGCCAAATTTTGCTCGTATTTTATCATACTCATCAAAAGCAGGTTTAGCCAATGAATAAAGATAATCTTCATATACACGAGCGATTTTCTCGGCTTTTTCGGTAGGAGATAAACTTTTATCATCTTTAATCTCCTGAACGAGTTTCGCATAATCTAATGGCAAAACAAAGTTATCTTTCCATTCCTTATTAATACTCTTTGCCCAGTCAAGTTTTAGCTTAGAGGTGCTATACATGCCGTTAGAACCATCAAAGCAGTTCGTACTAGAGAGTGCAGATAGACCTTGGCTGACATTATCTAGTAACGAATCAGCCGTAGTATATAAATCAGAACAAGAACTCTCTAAATCATGTAAAGATTGTATTTCTTCTCTAAGTTGATGAATTTGAATAGTAATTGAATTAGAACCATCATCGGCATTAACGTTTCTTGTGCCAAATGAGGGACTATTAGTCATTAAGCTATTTCTGTATAAGATTGATCGTCTTTGTTGTTCTAGACGTTCAATAATTCGGTTTAATGCGTCTTCATCAATTTCCTCATTCTCAATCTTTTCAGCTATTCGACTAGCAAACGTTAGATTATCATTTGTAATTTCATCATTTGCCCGAACTTGACCTCGCAAAAGTGGAATGTGGGCAGTTTCGGCGTAGCTTTTGGCAGCCGACCACGCATCACCAGTTAACTCTGGCGCTCTAATAAAGCTTTGCATACCTTGCATGATTTGATTTAAGCCGTCATTTTTAGTAGATAAAGAGGTATTTATCTGATCTAAATAACTAGTTATTTCACTTACTCTAATTTTTAACCCCAATAATAGAACCTCCTTTTAGCGACTCTCTTGTTTTAGTTTCAACTGTTTATTTAGTAAATCTTCTTCTTTATTAACTAATGCTTTTTGCTCATTCTCTAAATTTGAATGGACACCATCTAAAGTTCTCACGGATTGCTTGTATTCATGTTCGTTGTCTTCATGAGCCATATGTAAAAAACGATTTGCTTTGTCGCCTTTCCAATAATAAGCGAGTTCGTCCAAGATATCGGTATTTTCTTTATAGATTTTATGGGTAATGTCGTCAGCTTCTGTAAGTTTTTCAATTTGCTTTTTATTTTCATCTAAATCATCTGTCAGGTTTTGCAATTCTCGATTAACCGCAATAATCTCATCTAAATTATCTTTCTTTTCTTCTGGCATTTTCTAACCCCCATTCGCAATTTGTGCATCTTTTTCAGCAAAAGTAGTAGCAATCAATGTAAAGTTCGATAAGTCTTTAGATAGCGCACTACCGTATTGGCTAGTACTTATTAATGATTTGCCGTTTGTACTTTTTACTTTTTCACATACCGAAAGATTAGAAAAGCTAATTGATGAAGAATTAACACTGGTTTCAAGTGCTGAATCTTTTGCACTTGAGATAGGGGTTATATAATTAGATGCTACGCCTACATCTGAACTTATTGTTCCATTTGACATTTGGTTCACCTCTGTTTATTTATTCTATATTAAGTTTACCATTGGTCGTATAGCGCGACAATATTTTTTTCATTAAGAAAAGTATTAATTATCTTTATGAACAATATTTTACATTTTTTTTAATAAAAACATTGCTTTATGATCGTGCGGGATGCTAAAATATGAGAAGTAACCATTTTTAATCATATATTATTTCCGCTATCTAATAGCAAAAGGGTGATGTTTAGTTGGATAAACTTATAGATTTACTAGAAGATATTAAAACCTATTCCAGTAGTATTAATTCGAAATCATTTTTCTTGAAGAATCGTAAAAAGGGCAGATATTTGGTATTATTATCTATTTTGGTAGGTATAACAGAGATATTATCGAATATGAATTCTATGATACCAGAGTCTTTCAAAAACTGGATAAAAGGTCTATGGGACTCCGTAATTTGGACGACCATAGTTAATAATATTCCGTATATTCTTTTATTAATTGTCCCATCAACACTTTTATTACAATCACTTCGATTCAGAAAGACTACAGATAATTTTATAGAAAATTTGTTAATATATCAAAAAGACTTGATGAAGCACAATATTATACATTTAGCCCATCTTGATAAAGTTTATGCTGAATTTTTTATGAAAATAAATTACATCAATCAAACGTTTGATTCATTAAATGAATTGAGTATTAAACTTTTAGATGTTGGAGAAAAGTTTGAGCCAAATGTGACAGAAACGGTAGAAGAAAATATAGTTGCACTCACAAATAGTACGGTGAACAACTTTCAGAAAAATCTTTGTAGAAGTTTTAAAGCTTTTCTTAAGGATATTTTTATAGACTTACAAGAATTAATCGAAGAAACTGTTACGTCAAGTAATGTTCATCAAACAGAGTTTTCAATTGTTCTTTTTAGTAATACTAATAAAATATTGAGAGTTTATGACGCATTCGTAGATGAAAAAACTTTTCTCATGGCTTGCTATGATAAAAATTATACTGATGACTCATATATTTATGATACAAAGGTAACCGAAAAAGGAATTAAAATTCCCTTAAGCAATAAAAGCATTAAAAATAGCTCTAATTGTGTCTATGGATTCCTTGAATATACCTATAAAGGAAAAAATGAGTATGAGTTAAATGATTTATTACAACACTTACTCATTGAAAATTCTGAAATAATAAGTTATTATATAAACCAGTTGTGTAAATATATAGAGGATTCTAACACAGCAAAAAATTCAAATGAAATTGACCCTATGGAGATAATCCATAAGCACTTTACGGAATGAGGTGAGTGGAATGACTGTAAAAGTTATTGAAAAAAGAAATATGGGACGAAGAATAGTGGAAACACCACTAGGCCCTCGTGTAGGTTCACCATTTACTCCACATATCGATGCTGCTTACGCTAAAGTAAAAAAAGCAAAAAAAGAAGCTTTTGACCTTTCTAAGAAGTACCTTTAAATTAATATTAGTACATTTAAATATTGATTTTGAGACTCGCTATTGTGAGTCTCTTTTTTGTTATTATTATTTTTTTTGTAAAAAATATACCATATAGTAGTAACACAAACTAATATATGGAGGTTTTTCAAATGGAAAAACAGCAAGAAAATAAGCAAATCAACTTAGAGAAAATGGATAAAGTAAAGATTGGATATGCAAGAGTTTCTAGTCAAGAAGACAAACAACGTCTTGGGATGGAGGTTCAGAAGGCTGCGTTAAGCGACTGTGATGTTCTATTTACAGAAAAAGAAAGTGGTGGGAAAGATAATCGGCTGGAACTCATGAGCGCTATTACATTAGCTAAGGAACTAGCAAGTAAAAAAGTAGATGTTTCAATATGTGTTTATCGACTAGACCGATTAACTAGAAGAATGTTTACTCTAATCTCTTTAATAGAAGAATTTAACGAACATAATATTCGGCTTATTAGCTTACAAGAAAACTTAGAAACGGATACTCTTGTTGGTAAAATGCTCTGTATCTCACTTGGTTTCGTCGCTGAAATGGAGCTAGACAATATTAGGTCAAGAACAAGAGATGGATTGCAACGAGCCAAACTAGAAGGAAAGAAATTAGGTAATAAAGGGTTACCTAAAAAAACAGAGGAAAAAATAATTGATCTATATATTCTTAATTCTATACCAATTAGAGATATTGCGAAAAGATGTAACGTGGCGGAATCTACGATATACAACGTAGCCCGTCGCAATAACCTTTCAAGAAGAAAATAGACAAAAATACCTTTAAATGTCTAACAAAATGTGTTAAGCTAACCCTACCAATACTCTACCTAACCAACGTTTCGTAGAGGTCTAAAAATACATAATTCATTAAATTTCAAACGCTGATTCTATAAGGTTACTGCCTTTTGGGATTGGCGTTTTTGCGCTTTCTTTTAGATATCTATTTATCCTTGGTTCGGTGGAGCTATTGGAAACAAAATAAAGGAGGTTCTTATCTTTGAAAAAGTTAAGAAAAATCGTTGCCGTTTTAGGGGTTGTTGCATGCATAACATTACTGGTAGCTTGCTCTACTAACAAGCAGACTGCCAATAGTAGTTACGAGGATTCGACCACGCCTACGCAAAATTCAACAACAGACATAGAGGAAAAAACTATTGAAAGTAGTATAGAGGAAGCTAAATATGATTATTCTGGAAAGATTATTACTTTTAAGCCTATCTCTAGGACACCAAAAAATGGTTCGGATTCAATATTAGAGTACAAATTTCTTTTGGAAGAAATAAACGCAAATTCTGGTGTATCTACGACGATTAAAGAGTTTGTAACTTATGAAGACCTAAGCCAAAGCTTAAATAAAAAGGGAGGAACCATCAGACCATATTTTGATGAAAACACTATAAGTAATCGAACATATTTTGATGCTGATTTTGACAGATTGGTTTATACAGAGTCATTTGCGGACGGTTCTGTTCACGTTGGATGGTATGATACCAATGGAAATAAAACAGACATAACAAACCAAATCAGCAATCAGGGCGGATTTTCTGATTCTGTACCTAAACACTATAACCCACGATTCGTAGGTGAAAACTTTTATTTCCTTAATGGGCTCGACACTGATAGTAAAGTAATGTATGTGCCTATAAACAATGTTTCTCTAGAAACCTTAGCCGAATTTGTAGCCCCTGAAATAGAATTTAAAGAAAAGGCCTATAGTGTTTACCCATCAATTAATGGTGGTTATACCAACTACGAAGTTTCCATTAATTCTCTAACAAATACAATAACCATTGAAGTACAATCAGAGAAGCTACTAAGCGGAGCTGAGGCAACTGGTGATTTTGTTTCTTGGCTTGATGAAACTCATTATTTAACTATTGGAGCCGAATCAAAAAATAGCGAAACTCAAGAAACAACAAGTCTATTACCAGATAACTCAAGGAAGAACGAGAGTTTAATAGCTTCCTCTGATGGTAAGGAAATCCTATTTAACTCTCGACTTGGTACAGATAAACCCGAAGCTTATATTGCTTCCATAAATGGTGGAGAGCCTCGTAGACTTGGTAGCTATCAAGATTCAAAATATGGAGATATTTCTGAAAAAAGACACTTCATTCAATGGACTGTCGAATAGCTTTAGTAGACTATGAGATAACAGGAGGAGATATTTTTGAAGAAAATGCAAAAAAGGCTGTTAGTAACAGTCTTGTTATTAGTTGGTGTTGTTTTAACTGTAGGGTGTACAAAATCATTTAGTATTGATAGTATGTGGAAAAGTTCAAACGGCACAGTGGTTTCATTCAATGAGGGCTCTGTCAGTGCTTCATTATTCGGCTTCAACGGTGGACCAGAAGGTACTTATTCTCTTTCAGAAAAAGCGGATAGTGATGGGAAATATACTTTGCATGGTTCACATATTACAGGTGGCGAAGTTGACTATCTAGTTGAAGTAAAAAGTAATAATGAAATTCTATTAACCTCAACCCCAGATTCAAGTGCTACTTTTGCTCCGAAGTCATTGTCATTAAAAAGACAATAATTTGGAGGTAAACCCTGATGGAGACTATAAAATTCATAAAAAAGACGTTTCTTATATTGATATGTGTTTATATTTTCTAACTATCTTTTTGCTAATTTTGACAACCCATACACAATGATATTAGCGATTCTGCTTTCATTTATTGGCTTAGGATATAAAGTCAAATAGACGCTTCAATTAGAAATTGAAAACTTTAAGAAATGGAGGTAACCGATGGAACAAACAACAAAATTCAGCAGACTAAAAACTAAAACCAAAATATACGTAATTATTGCTGTAACTTCTTGTCTGATTACCTTGTTTTCAGGGTTTAAGAATGCAGGGAGTATAAATTATCGGGGACACACCTATGAAGCTGGCAGTGTTTTTAGTCATGAAGAATATTCAATTTCAGGATTTGGTTCTGGGTTTGATAATAGGAATTATGGCGAAGTTGGAAAAGCTGTTTGGGGTGATCCTGAAATGCTGAATAAACAATTAAAAGATTTACGCCAACCTAATTTTATCTTTGTGGTTGTTTTCGGAGTAAGCACAGTACTATTTATGTATCTACTATGGAAAGATGAGGAAGTCTTTGATCTTTTTGTTAAATAGTTTTCAAAACAATTAAAGGAGGAATTTTTCAATGATAATTAAAATACTAATAATCTGTGTTGTTGGTGGAATTGCTATAGCTATAAATAATGCAAAGAAGAAAAAACTTACTGAATCTGGAGAAATAAAAGAACGCTCTAATCATTTTATGCGTCAGGAACACGTTTTTAATACTAATATTAAATCGTTTAAAGAACTTTATGACGTCTTAGATTTATCACCTGTCCATGCTAGAAATATAAAAATGGTTCTTCTAGAAGGTAAAGGAATCCAATTTAAATATGAGAAATTTAAAAGTGAGTTTACCGCCTATCTGATTTATGAGGATACGGGAGAGATAACTTTTTTCATTGATGAAACAAGAAATGAAATCAATCCACTTGACCCTAATGTCATATTAACGGCCGTAGAGAAAGCTGTTTTTGAACTAGATGAAAATGCGAGCATCAAGCGTGAATTAATTGATTACAAACACAAAACTAGTCTTTTTTAATTAACTAATAGAGGGTGATAATATGAAGGAAGTTTTAGTGATAGCTTTAATAATACTAATGGCACTTCTTCCAAGGATATTCGGTGTAATATCTAACAAAGGATATAACGCAGTACAAAAGAAAATGGACAAACGAGCGCAGCGGAAGGAAGATAAGAAAGGTTAAAATTTACGATTCCATTTTTTGTAAGAAGGAAAAACCCTCATTGAGCAAAAAGTTCAATGAGGGTAAAAGGTACTGGTTTCAAAATACACTATTTTTTTGACAAATGAATAATTTAACTTGCTCTACCGTTAATCCAAGAGAATAGGCTAATGATTCCTCACGGTCTAGTTTTTTCCACAAAGAATCATCTGATAGGACTTCTATACATAGCTCTTGAATCATCTCAAATTTTTCAGAGATGTCAATGACTAATTGCTCAACTTCTTCTTCGGTAAAGTTAAACAATTTTCCAATAACACCATAATCAAACCCTGAAAATGCCAATCTGCATGCGATATGTTCATTCGAGAACGGATCACTTCCAAAAGTTTCAAGTTCAACAAATTTTTTTAACGTACCGTCATTTTCAACCATTTAAATCATTCCTTCATTTTAAATTAGCCTACCCGTTGCGGAGTAGACTTCTATCCAGTCTACCTCACAACAGGTTTTAACTAACTATTAAACGTCTATGATTTACTTTTAGTAATATACCACAAAATACCATGGATGTCAACTATTCATTACATTTAGAGCTGCCATATTTTTCAATAAAAATTTTTGTTAGCTCTTTTACCCCGATATTTTCTATAGTTAGTAGACAGTCGTGACTTATGCTCAATTCTGAACAAACCTTTTTCCGTCGATCTGTTAATCGGGAGGTATCTTCATACCCTTCTCTTAAAGCATAAACAGACAACAGAACAGTTATTGTTTCATCATCTCCTAGAGCACTAATGCACTCTTTAAATAATAATTTTATTTTTGGAAATGAAGTTTCTTCACCGACTAGATTATAGAAGACATTTATCTCTTCTTTCATTCGACGCAATTTTATACCACCATCTTTTTTCAAATACTTTAAATCAGCTTCTAAATCCCAGTGAATATCTTGATACATATTCTTTCTTCTCCTTCTATCTTCTTTTTTATCATGTATTGCTATGGCACATAACTGGATTACTGAAAGAGCTGCTCCTTCAATCTCATAGCCAATTAACGGAATGATTATACATATGAAACTTATCAAAAAACTGATTATTTTAGCTTTGCTCACTTTAAACCAACCCCAAAGAATTTATTTCAATTCGGCGCCGAAGTTGATATACTTAATTTATATTATTCTTTATGTAAAATCTTTACCAAAATGGTTTTAAAAGTGTTTTGATATTTCAACGAAAGTAACAATAGAGTTTTAAATGACTTTAAGATTACTTTAATAATGATTATCAATAATGTTAATTCTAATTATGTAAAAAAGGAGAATGAAAAATATGGAAAAAAGGTTATGTTTAGGAACATTTGCAAATACAATGGAAGTGCATAGAGATAAGGAGAATCCCTGGGGCGGAAAGAAAAAGGTATACGAAATGTTAGGTAGGATGTGCGGACTAGGAGAAGATTTTGAAGTAGCTCAAACAGACGCAACACTTTACAGCCAACAGAAAAAAGAAAGAGATATTTATTTAGACGCCATCAATAGACTTTTAAGAGAAAAACAGCTAAATATTGAAAAAGAGAATGAAAAAAACGGCGTCTCAAAATTTGATAAAATACTAATAGAACAAGAAGCTAGAAAAAAAGTAATAGATGAGTTCAGTGAAATCTTTTCTGCTTCAAATAAAAATAAAGAGATTATTGTTACCTCCAAAGCCAAAAAAATATATGAAACATATATTGAAGAAAAAAAGGATTACTTAGAAATGTGTTTAGCAGATGAAGAAGTTGCTCTTCTAACTAATTACTATTCGAAAGAGGATCTCTTTGACGATACAGAAAAAGCAAGTACTTTTTTGGCAACTGTCCTTTTTGCCGTTATAAAATTTATCCCAAACCACTTAACAACCTTTAAAGGGAAGTATACGGAATACTCTTCAAAAAAAGAGAATAATAGTGAAAAAAAAGAGAGTCAAAACCAGTTTATGAATGATATGCGAGGTGAAAGAGAGCCGCAGGCCATTAGTAAAACGGGTGTCGCATTCTTAAAAAAAAATAAATTGTTAATTTTATCAACTACTTTAATTTTATGTATATTTTTACTCATCTTGATAATTTTAGTAAATATAAAAGTTCAAAATAACGCATTAGCGGATTCTATAACTTATGTCCAAAAAAAATATCAAGAAAATGAAAAAAAACAACAAGAATTAACTAAACGAAGTGAAAACAGAAATATATTGAGTGCTAGCTATTCCGTTGGTTCAGCTTATTTCATGTTAGAAAATAAAAACGCTCTTTTTTATAACGGATATTTATTCACTAAAGAAGATAAAAAAGAAAGTTTTTCTAAGTTTGGTTTCAAGCAAAACTTAGATTATTATCAAATTTTCGTTCATAAGAATAGCTCCAATGAAAACCAAGTAATACTTCTTCCTAATATATTGCAAAAAGATGCTAATGGTAATATATTAACTCCTCAACAAGGGTACTATTATTATGTGCAGAAAACGGAAGAAAAAATATACTTAACGAGCTATCGTTCTATTTATATTTTTAAGCAAACTGTCCCCGAAGCTTTTCAGACTGCATATTATACTGAAAATAATGACATTCGATTCTCAGGAATTACTTATACCAAATTTGATAATAGTAATAAAGATAACCCTTTTCGCTTTGGAAATATAGACGACTATAATGTTTATATTGAAAAAGATAGCACTTATGAAAAGCTGTGGACTAGCACTTCAGCAATTCCAGTTATTCTCACAATGAAAGGCGATTCTAGCCAAGGATGGAGATACTCCATGACTAAAAACGAAAAAGGAATATATGTAATTTCTGACCAGTCATTTTTTGAAAAGGTAGTTTTTAAAATAGCAAATTAATTACTTCTGTTATTTTTTAGTAGACACAATTGATAGATAATCGATTGTGTCTATTTTTGTATTATTCCCTAACTTTATCCATAGTTTCTCCTATATTTACATTTTCTCTTTTTTCTGTTTTATGATGATCTCAAGCAATTCGCGAATGCTTAAAATAAAAATTGAAATGAGGCTATAAAAATGAACAACCAAGAGCAAAATGATTTCTCAACTGCATTGTCACCAAGTAATTTTTCAACTGACCATATGCCAACCGCTGCGAAACGTCAAATTCACAAAGATTCATGTGAGGTGGTACGTGCCGTTGTCAGAAAGAATATGATTGAGAATGGCATGTCGCTTATCACGAATACAGCAATGAACAATATCGCTAATTTATCCATGTTAGAACAACAACTGTCTGATATAGCGCCAAATGCTGAACCGCGTCTCAAAATGATTGTAGATGAATACACGATTCGAGCCAATAATAGATTAGGAGGAAATTAACATGCACTTCGATATTATCAATGCCTTAATGTTTTTCTTTTTGACGGCTGGTGTGATTAGTACTGGAATAATTGGCTATTTGTTTATTTCCGATTTGTTCAAGAAAAATAAGCCAGTAGATGATGAACCCGAGTATACCGAAGAAGAACAATTCTATGCTTCACTACTGCAACAAAAATCTGACTTAGATGCAGACGCTTTTGCCACCCGAAGAGCTATGATGGATGAATTTTTACGTCATAAATAAAAAATGAAATATAAGCGCAACGCTCAAAGTTGCGCCTATATCCTTAAAAAGATAATTTCTACAACATGGTGTTTTAGATACCCTTAAATGGACTTTTCTCTTTAGTAGCCCTTGTCTTGTCGGTCGAAAAGTAGTCAAATTTTGCTATAGGAAAATCATTCACTCTATGGAAAAATAGGAAAGTTATTCACTAAAAAGAAAGGATTTGAAATGAATAATGACATACAAAAATCAAGGCCAAGAAAAGAAAGATGGAAAGGTCGAAAGCTTTATGAAGAAATTTTTTTCATATATTGTAATGTTCGCTGTTGGTTGTGCTTTAATCAATTACGGTATACGGCTACTGTCTGCCGTTTGGCTACCACTACTATTTTTAGGAATTTTCGTGGTTCTACTAACAGTTATCTGGCGAATCAGAAAAGCCCAGAAATGGAGAGAATAAGATGAAGCATAAGATTGATACGCTTGTTTGGCATGAGCTATTCTGGCGTCGTCCTTTTGAATTTGACGATGTTTTAGGTCTAGTCAATCATCTCGCGACAACTAAAAATCGCAAATCACTCATTTTTGAAGTTCGTGCTACTAGCGATAAAATAAGCTTTCTTTTAGGAACTGAAGCAACAGAATTTCCTAAAATTGCCAAGCTATTTCAAACACATGGAAAAATTGATTTTGGACAAGAATTAAAAGCGGGTACTTGTAAAAGAAAGCCTGTTACTGTCGCTAAGCGTCTTACTATGACTCGGCCGATACTTTCTCTCAAAACAGATAATGCCGAAGCTCTAGCGCGCACCACGCTTGCTACAATGGCACAAGTAGCTAGTGGAGATGAGATTGTTTTGCAGATTGTACTTGCTTCAAGTATTGTGCCAGAAAATCTACCGAAAAATCTGCCTGACCCTTCTGCTTCTTGGTGGCAAATCGTAGCTGGAAATGTACCCACTGCCACCAGTGAGATAAGAAGCTCCGTTAAAAATAAAGTTGGAAGTCATCGGATTAAAACAGTTATTCGACTAGGCGCATATTCTAAGGACACTACCAAAGCCCAAAGCTACATTTTAAGCTTGTTGTCTGCCCTTAAAATGCTGGAGTCTAGCGGGATAAATATGAGCATTCAACCAGAAGAACTACAAGCCATTAACCAAGCAAAAACACTTTGGCGTTACCTATTAAAGCTATCCGTTGCCGAACTTGCCAACCTTATGTTACTGCCAACTGGTGAAAGTGATTTTCAGGGAATCGAGCCACTTCATCCGAAAACTCTATTACCGCCGAAAAACTACCACAACCCGACAAAGAATATTCGAGCTTTTGGTGAAACTTTAAACGAGAATCCAGAAGACAAACGACTACTGAATATGTCTGTAGATAAGAGTTTACGCAATCTGCATACACTCATTACGGGACCTAGTGGCTCAGGCAAATCCGTAGTTTTAGAAAATTTGATTTTACAGGATTGCTCTTTGGGTGGGAGTAACGAAAAAAATAAAAAAGACAAACGTGGCGTAATCGTGATTGATCCAAAATTTAGCCTGATTGAATCAATCGTGCAGAAAATACCAGAAGACCGACTTAAAGATGTAGTTATTTGGGATATTAGTTCTAATCAACCACTAGGAATTAACGTTCTATCTTATATTGACGGAAAAAGTCCTGAACTAGTAGCGGAAACAGTATTGAGTAGCTTACGAGGAATTTTCCCTGACTTTGGCATCTTTACGGAAGAACTACTTACTTGTGGCTTGCTCACACTAGCCCGAAATAAGAATATGACATTGCTTCATTTGCCACTGATTTTTACAAATTCCGATTTTCGCCACAAATTAACTGCAAAATTAGATGATATATATTTAAAAAGCTTCTGGGCGAACTTTGAAGCACAATCCGAAAAAGACCGTAACCAACAGCTTGCCCCACTTTTAAGACGTTTAAACGTACTATTAATGCGTTCCGCGTTTCGTGGTGCTTTAGGGCAAGCGCAGCCAAAATTTAATTTAGAAGATGTATTCAAGGGGAAAATCTTACTCGTTCCACTCAACTCAGGAATGGTCGGAGATACAGTTGCAAAGCTTTGTGCTAGTTTGCTAATAAATTCAATTTGGAATATTGCTTTGCGTCGGGCCGAACTTCCAGAGGACAAGCGAGCCACTTCTCAAGTAATGCTCTATATTGACGAATTTCAACAATACATTGCGAAAAGTGGTTCAGATTTTGAAAATATGCTGGAAATGGCGAGGTCTTTAGGCTTAAACTTCATTTTCGCCCATCAGCACCTCGGACAATTAAACAAAGAATTAAGAGAATCCGTATTAAGTAATACGAAATCAAAAATAATCTTCTCACCAAGCAAAACGGACGCGAAAGTTTTTGCCGACCTCGCGCCCGAATTAACTGAGATAGATTTTATGAGCCTACCTCAATATCAAGTGTATACCACTTTAAATGAAAAGAAAATTGCTAATGTTTGGTTGAGTGGAAAAACTTTTCCACCAAAGCCAAGCATACGACTACCAGCCGAAGTTTTTGCCAGAAGTGCGGAAACTTATGGGCGAGATATTGATGAAATTGAAAAAGAATATGTGGACTTAATGAATTCAACAGAGTCACAAACTAATGAATTAAATAACGAAGAAATAGAGATGAATTTAGGTAAGAAAAAACGAAAAACTTAAGAATTACTAAGCTTTTTCGCTGACGATTCGCCCGACGACTCCCGTTAAGGAACGAGGGCTTATTAAAAGCGGAAAAACAACCAAAATACTAATTTAAGGGAGATGCCTCTATTATCTTGAATTTTCTTTAAAAATGTCAAAATAATATCTCTCCCGAGGGGGAAACCATTATGAATGAGGAAAATAAAAAAAGACGTTCTAAAAATGAACTGAAACTTATTGCAAAAAAACTGGACGAACGAGAAATGGAAATCTTAGAACATTTGCATAAAGTAAAATTTGCCACCAGTGACCAACTGCGTCGAGTGTTCTTTACTGAAAATAAAAATGAAACAGCTGGTTTACGAGCGTGTAACCGAACAACTAAACGAATGAAAGAATTAGGAATCATCGATCACCTAGCCCAACAAATCGGCGGAAAACGTGGTGGGTCATCTGGAAAAATTTGGACATTCTCTGCGAGTGGGTATAATCTGCTGAAATTAGGAAACACAAAACTAAAAGCCGGTCGTAAAAGACTGTATGAGCCTACCAGTATTTTATTTTTAGAACATATGTTGGCAATCAATGAAAGTTATACAAAATTACTAGAACTTGATCGTCAAAAGAAAATCGAATTGTTGGAAGTGCAACACGAACCGAGGTGTTGGCGAACATTCTCAGAAAGAGGTATTTCTTTTTACCTCAAACCTGATTTATTTGCCTCTCTAGTACCAGCTCATGAACGAGAATTTGAGACTGTCTATTTTCTGGAAATTGACCGAGCTACCGAAGCACCAATCAAAGTAATAAAGAAATGCAAACAATATATAAATTACTTCAATTCTGGAATTGAGCAACGACAAAATGGTGTCTTTCCGTTTGTGGTATGGATAACGCCAAACGAGAAACGATGTGAACAATTAACTCGCTATATTCATGAAAACTTACCAAAAGCAGAAATGTTATTTCGTGTAATACCAATAAAAGAATTTGACACGCTTATTCGCGGTATGAAAAAACAACAGGAGGACGAATAAAATGACCTATAAAATCATTCACAAAAATTGCTTGGATGCAATGAAAGACATGGAAAGTAAAAGCATTGATCTAATGGTAACATCGCCACCTTATTTTAACGCACGAGAATATAGTCAGTGGGAAAATTTAGAAGCGTATCTATTTGACATGAAACAGATTTTCTCAGAAGTGTTCCGAATAATAAAAGCAGATAAAAGCATTGTAGTGAATATCGGAGATGTTTTGGGAAGAACCAATAAAACTCCTGCTAGTCGGCGTCGAATCCCTCTTGGAGCGTATTTTATTACTATGTTAGAACAAATCGGCTTCACGCTTCAGGAAGATTTCATTTGGTATAAAGGCGAAGTTCATTCTAAACGACATTTAGCGGGCAAACCTTATCCATACCAAAAACACCCAATTAATTGCTATGAACATATTTTAGTATTTTCTAAACAACCGACAGAAGAAAAACAACGATTAGAATGTCCAAAATGCAAGAATCCCAAATCCTATCGAAAAGGTAAATCAAGTGGCGTTCAACTATATGAATGTCGCAATAAATCGTGTAAAAAGCCTAGCAATAAAGGGTACTATACATTTTCAAGAAAAAGCCAACTAAGAGAACGATACGAAAAACCAGAAAACAAAATTGATAAAGATACCTTAGCTCTATGGCGTAAAGATGTTGCACGTTTTCCAGCGACCATGGATTATCGTAAAAGCAAACACAATCAAAATGGACATACTGCTCCTTTTCCTGAAAAAATTCCAGAAATGGCGATTAAATTTTACTCTGGTGTTGGCGATATAGTTTTAGACATCTTTTCAGGTTCGGCAACAACAGGCGTTGTTGCTTTGAAACTGGACCGAAAATATATTGGTATGGAAATTCATAAAGAGTATGTGGAGCTATCCGAGGCGCGGTTAGAGGCAACTAAAAAGCAATTAATAGAAAGTGAAGGTGTTTAAAAACGAAAACCAAGAAAAGCAATATACGCCAGAAAGAACCTTAAAAATTGGTAATACTGTTTTCATCTTATCAACTAACTTTACTCCATCTGAAAGGAATAAACAAAATCTATTAAAAGCCATAAAACGCCTAATAGAAAACTATGAAATAAGACAGTAAAACCTTGAAATAATGGGCTTTTCTCCTCTGTTATTTCCTCATCCTCTGATATAATAGAAGATGTAAAAGCTCATCATTTCACTGAAGTTAGGAGTGATAGAGATGAAAACAGCAAATAGACCTTTGACATCAATAAATAGTTCTGAACTTTCAAGTAATTTAACGGATATTACAGTGCTTTATGCCAGACTTTCGCAAGATGATGGCAGTTTAGGCGATTCTAACAGTATTATCAATCAGAAAAATATGTTAGAAACATTCGCTCAAGATAGTGGCATGAAAAACCTTGTTTTCTTCGTGGATGATGGTATTTCTGGAACGACTTTCAAACGACCAGCTTTTGAACAAGCGATTGAGCTAGTCAATAAAGGACGAGTTAAAAACTTTATCGTGAAAGACTTATCCCGTTTTGGGCGTGATTATCTAAAAGTTGGTATGTTTACAGAGATGATGTTTCCTGAAAAAGACGTCCGTTTTATCGCCATCAATGATAATGTAGACAGCAATAATGAAGATGATAACACCCTCGCCCCGTTTCGCAATATGTTCAATGAGTGGTATGCTCGTGACTGTAGCAAGAAGATAAAAGCCGTCAAACATGCCAAAGGCAATGCAGGCGAAAAGATGTGCGCCAATCCTCCGTATGGATACTTCAAAGACCCAGAAAATAAGAAAAAATGGATTGTAGATGACACGGCCTCTAAAATTGTGAAGCGAATTTTTAGTGACTACAAAAAAGGTTTTAGTCTAACGCAAATAGCTAAACAATTGAGACAAGAGCAAATTTTAACACCGAGTTGTTACAAGAACAGCCTAGGGATTAAAGCTAGAAAAATTAGGCATGCTGATCCTTATTTTTGGAATGTAGACATAGTAGGAAAAATCTTAGCACGACAAGAATATTGCGGACATACAGTTAACTTCAAGACTTACAAGAAATCGTATAAAACCAAGAAACTGTTATTCAATTCAGATGAAAAACGGAAAGTTTTTTATGATACTCATGAGGCAATTATTGACCAAGAAACATTTGACCTTGTGCAAACAATGCGTAAAGCTGGACGAAGACGGCGAACAAAACATAATAAAGTCGGTTTGTTTTCTGGGATAGCTTATTGTGTAGATTGTGGCTCTCGTCATCTATTTAGCGCTGGTCAAGATTATTATGCCTGTGCAGGTTCAAAATCTAGACTCATTGATTGTAATAATGCTCATGGAATTAGCGAGAAGAAACTAACCCAGCTTGTCTTAAATGACTTTAATCACATTTCACAATTTGTGGTGAATCATGAGAAAAAGTTTGTGGAAAATATGAAAAAGCAATTTGAACTAAGTAATGCTAAAGCTATGCTGCAAGACAAACAAGCGCTAGAAAAAGCTAAAGTCCGTTTTTCTGAATTGGACAACATTATCCAGAAGCTTTACGAGGATAATTTAAACGGGAAAATTTCAGACGACCGCTTTATGAAGTTAAGTGAAAATTATGAGAAAGAACAAACAGAACTAAAATTGCTTATCGAAAAAGCTAACCAGCGACTCGATGAACAGACAAAACAAAGTAAAGATATTTCACAGTTTGTGGGTATCGTCAAGAAATATTTTGAACCAAAAGAACTCACACCAGAGATGATGCGAGAGCTGATTGGAAAAATCGAACTTGGACAACCTGAAAAGATTGACGGTGTGCGCAAACAAACTGTGAAAATTCGTTACAGATTTGTGGATGAACTAACAATTTAGATAAATGAAACAGCAACAAACCCTTTGTACATAGCGGGTCCAAGCTTGTAAGGGGTTTTGTTGCTTTACGGAAGATGCTATAATAAAGAAAACAATAAAAACAGGAAGTGTAAACATGAAAAAAGCAAATCGTCAACGCTTGATCAAACAATTGATCACTGAAAAAGAAATAGAAACTCAGGATGAGTTGATCGCACTTCTTGAACAATCAGGAGTTAAAGCAACTCAGGCGACCGTTTCAAGAGATGTTCGTGAAATGAGTATCGTAAAAACGCATGGCTCAGATGGTCGTGTGAAATATGCGATTTTTTCTCAAAGCCAACCATCCAGTAGCGAAGAAAAACTAAAGGAATCAGTCAAAGACTCTGTGATCCGTATGGAGCGTGTACAGTTTATGGTCATTGTTCACACGGACATGGGCGCGGCGGATGTTGTCACTAATTTTCTTGACGAAGTAAAGTATGATGAGATTGCAGGAACAGTCGCAGGTGTAGATACGATTATTATTATTGCACGTTCAGAAGCAGATGCTAAAGCAGTAGTTGAACGTTTTGAAAGCATGATGAATTAATATTGACCAATGAAAAATGAAGGGAGATTTGGTTACATGGGATTGAAAGCGTTACAAAATGGTTCGGACATTAGAGGGATTGCTGTCGATCATGAGGATAAGAAAGCGAATTTGACACCTGAACAGGTTGGGGAAATCGCTGTTGGAATCGTTCGATGGCTATGTGAAGAGAAGCAATTAGCTGAAAAGCATCAAGCAGGAGATTTAAAAATCGGGATCGGCCATGATAGTCGAATTTCAGCAGATAGCTTGAAGCAGGCACTGATCGATAGTTTTGTAAACCAGCAGGTGGATGTTTTGGACTTTGGTTTAGCGACGACACCAGCAATGTTTATGACGACACAATTTCCTCAGTATGATTGCGATGCTTCTATCATGATTACAGCAAGCCATCTACCTTATTATTTCAATGGATTAAAGTTGTTCACAAAATCAGGTGGAGCCGAAAAAACGGATATAGCGTATATCCTTTCACACACTGACCCTTTAGAGACGACCGGAAAAGGAAATGTGATGAGCGCGGACATCATCGATGATTATTCTGCAGATTTAACTGAGAAGATTCGTAAGGGAATGAAAACAGAGGCTGAGAAACCATTGACTGGTTTTCGTATCATTGTAGATGCTGGAAATGGAGCAGGAGGTTTCTTTGCGGAAAAAGTACTTCAAGTGCTGGGAGCGGATACGACAGGTTCACAATTTCTAGAACCGGATGGCATGTTTCCAAATCACATCCCAAATCCTGACAATAAAGAAGCAATGGCAAGTATTCAGCAAGCAGTACTTCAAAATAAAGCTGATCTAGGCGTGATTTTTGATACAGATGTCGATCGTTCAGCGCTAGTAGATGCCTCTGGTGAGGTGATCAATCGAAATAATTTGATTGCTGTTTTGGCAACCATTGTATTGGATGAATACCAAGGAAGCAGTATTGTCACTAATTCACCTACTTCTAGTCATTTAAAAGATTTTATTGAAGCAAAGGGCGGCAAGCAAGTTCGTTATATTTCAGGCTATCGAAATGTGATCAATAAAATGATTGAACTGAATAATAAAGGGATTGAAACACCATTGGCGATAGAGACGAGTGGTCATGCGGCGTTCAAGGAAAATTATTTTCTTGATGATGGAGCCTATGTCATTGCCAAAATCTTGATGCTTTTGCCGAAATTAAAAGCTCAAAATGAAACATTGGGTGAGTTGATCGAATCATTAAAACAGCCTCTTGAAACACAAGAGCTGCGTTTTGAAATAATGGCAAACGATGTAAAAGGATACGGGAATCAAGTGATTCAAGAGTTGGAGGCTTTTGTGACTAGTCATGAGGGAATGACCATAGACCCAGAAAATGAAGAAGGCATCCGTGTCAATGTATTTGATGATTATGGCTCAGGCTGGTTATTATTGCGAATGAGTCTACACGAGCCTTTATTAGTGCTTCAAGTCGAAAATGACGAAAAAGAAAAGAATCAAAAAGTACTAGAGACACTAAATGAATTCTTTAGAAAATATACTGAATTGGATTTAACAAAGCTTACTCAGTTTTTGGGAGAATAATAAATAGTCGGGAAAAGAGCAGCCTCTTTTTCCGACTATTTTTAAATAAACGTAGTTAAAAAAATTATTTTGTGTTCTCTTTTTTCTTCCTGTAAACATAACCTAAGCCAAGACCAACGACCGCTGCCAAAATAAATAAAAGATCGCTCATATTTCTACCCCTCTCCTTTTGCAACCTTTAGTGTAACACAAAGAAGAGAAGGGGGCAGGTAAAGCTTAAGTAAAGATTACTCGATACCAGGTTCAGCTGTAGCAACTATTGTTTCACCACTAAACGGATGGACAAGATGAAGCTCATAAGCATGAAGCATCAAGCGGCCTTTCGGTTTGGGATGATAGAGTGGATCGCCAATGATAGGATGCCCGATACTCTGTAAATGAACTCTGATTTGATGTGTTCGACCGGTTTCTAATACGCAATAAATCAACGTTTGATTTTTTTCTTTTGAGTAGGAAACAGCTTCTACATGAGTGATCGCTACATCTCCTTTATGTTCATCAATCACTCGTTTGCGTCGATCGTGTCGATTTCGCCCAATTTTTTTACGAATAGTGAAGGATGTTTCTTTAAGAGCACCAGAAACGATTGCTTGATAGCGACGGTAAATCTCTTTTTTTTCCAGTAGCCTTCCTAAGATAGGCAGTACAAATGGGTTTTTTGCAAAAAGAATTGCCCCGCTGGTTTCTTTATCTAAACGATGAACAACATATGGCACTTGATTTTTGGGCGCTAGATAAGCTGCTAAATGATTTAAAAGTGTCTCTTGTTCATTTGGCTGATTAGGATGAGTTTTCATACCGGCGGGCTTATTTAAAATAATCAGGTGCTCATCTTCAAAAAGGACATGTACGTTAGCCGGATTGCCGAGTCGTAATTTTGGCATGGGATAGTCATCTGCTTCGAAGTTCAGCGTGATTTTGTCACCTGCTTTGGCTGTAAAATGAAATAATGCCGGCTTGTCATTGATCGACACATTTTTTCTGATACGTAGAAAATGGCGCACCTTGCGAGGAACTAGCCATTCTTGTTCAAGTAGTTCTCTGATGGTCTGTTCTTTGAATGTTTCAGGTAATAGGATGGATAATTCCATAATTTTTCCGCCTTTTCACTAGAGTCAATCCTAGTTTAACAAATGCCGGCAGAAGTTCAAGCGATTCTTTTATTTTTGGGTGAATGGGCAAAGTTAACTTAACCCAGTAGGTAGCGAAAATTGGGACAGAATCGATCGGTAAGGAAATTTTAAGGAAAAAAAGAACCCGCCCTTTGGGGAAGGACGGGAAAGGAGTTAAAAATGAAAAAGTGTTTTGTTAGGGTTGTTTGTTGGTATGTGTATATAATACAAAGCAAATATGAATTTTTTGTGTGCTAAATTATTTAAAACTGTAAACTTTTTCTAAAGTAGTCTTTAAATGTTGAACAGAATTAGTTTTTCATCGTATTGATCAAACGTTTGGTCCAGCTAAAATCAGTTTTTGTGATAGTATCATCGCCGAATAGTTTGCCATCACGGTCGATAGCATACACAAACATTCCGCCTTTTTGACCATCCTTAGGGTTCCAAACAGCATAAGAATAAGCACGGCTCGTTTCATAAGGATCGATCGTATCATTCCAGCGGTTTCGGTCTTGTTCCTCTGGGAAAGAAACGCCAGGCAGAAATTGTTTTGTGTTGATGGATGTCTTATATGTATCCCAAGTACGGTCTAAAGAAGTAGTTGAACGACCATAGGCTTGAAGAAAGAGATAATCACAATAAGGAGCTACTTTTTTAAATAAAGAATGGTTATCTTTATTCGTATCATAAATCAATAGTTTTCCAGTGTTTGATAAGGGTCCTAATTTGTTTGAAAGAGCTTTGAATGTCCCAGCTGCCATTTCTTCTTGCACAGCGGTCAAAGTCGATTCCATATCAACATCCAATCCATCCAAATCCCAAGGCGTTAGATAGGTATCGATCAATTGCTGTGCATAAGAATCATATTCAGCGAGCGTTGGTTTGGTTCCTGTATGAGGAACATTCCATAACTCTCGAATATCGATCGTGCGTATGACGCGCGTCCCTCTAGCATGAAGTGTAGGGACATATGTGTCCTTTAGTGTGTCCCAAAATTTTTGCTGATCTGTTCCAGGATTGACATAATGAAAAATGGAAACAATATCGACACCTTCAGGAATGTCCGTCATGGCAGTGACATTTTCATCGGGTAAATTAGAATTTGCATCATGCGGCATAGTTACGTCTCGCCATGTGCGGTAATAAGCCATCATGATAGGATCAGGTTGTGCCTGTGCATTAGCTGAATTGGGAAGTAAATTAGACCATAATAAGAGCAACGTAGCAACAAATAAAACCTTGAATGATTTAGACATAAAGACATCTCCTCTTTTTTTCATTAGTAAGCGCTTTCTTTTTTGGCACTTTAATACAAAAAAATTGTAGCATAAACAGTAAAGATACCATAGCAGGATGGTTTAAAATAAGTGAACTAGTAAGTATTTTCATTTAGGATAGGACTTTTTTGAAAAAAATACAAAAAAGACCTGCCTTTGGGGAAGGCAGGAAAAGGAGTTAAAAATGAAAAAAGTGTTTGTTAGGGTTGTTTGTTGGTATACTTATATAATAGACAGGAAATATGAATTTTTATTGCCTCAAGTGTTCAAAAAGTGAGAACTTTTCATGATAAACGATAGAAAAATGCGTAAATGAAGCAAAATAGGGATTTCTTGAGGTATTCTTAAGCTTTTCTACATAAATTCAAAAGAAAAGCATGTTAAAATAGGCAGAACGAAATTTGTATGCCTTTATTCATGCTAAAGCCGTATGAATAAGTGTATCTTTCTATGTTAAAATGGCTTAGAAACTTTTATATAAAGAGGGAGTACTATGGATTTTAAAACAATTATGGCAAAAATTGCGGCAGGGTTCAAACGTTTCTGGATATGGATCAAACCGTACCTCAGTCGTTTTCATCATTGGCGTAAACGAATTTGGAAAAAATACCAGATCAATAAAATTATTTTATTGTTAGGTTTGGTCGTTGTATTAGTGACCAGTATTTATTTGTTTACTCTAGCCAAATCAGCGAATGTCGGAGCCTTAAAAAAGGGGTTAGAAGAGTCCACCGTTATTTATGATAAGAATAATGACGAAGCCGGTAAGCTTTTCGGTCAAAAAGGAACCTTTGTCACGATCGATCAAATTTCTCCTTACGTCAAAGACGCCTTGATCTCAACAGAGGACCGTAATTTTGAAACGCACCATGGCTATGACATCAAAGGACTTTTGCGGGCGGTCGTAGGAAAATTAAGCTTTGGGAAAATCGGCGGAGGTGGCGGAGGAAGTACCATCACCCAGCAATTAGCCAAAAATGCTTACCTGACCCAAGAGCAAACGATGACTCGTAAAGCAAGAGAACTATTCTTAGCGATCGAAATCGAGAAAAAATATGATAAACAGCAAATTTTAGAAATGTATCTGAACAATTCTTACTTCGGAAACGGGGTATGGGGGATCGAAGATGCTTCTCATCGATATTTTGGTGTCAGCGCCAGTGAATTGAGTGTTGGTCAAGCAGCAACACTTGTTGGGATGTTGAAAGGACCAGGGATCTACAATCCGATCGACTATATGGAAAATGCTGTCAATCGTCGTAACACTGTTTTACAATTGATGGTCGATAACGGCAAATTGTCCCAAGGTGAAGCAGATGCACAGGAAAATACAGAAATTGCATTGGCTGATAATTATTCTGATGTAAATTCAGACTATCGTTATCCGTACTATTTTGATGCGGTCATTGACGAAGCTGTTAATAAGTATGGACTAAAAGAAGAAGATCTGTTGAATAGGGGCTACCAAATCTACACAGCGTTGGATCAAAACTATCAAAAAGCGATGCAGCAAACGTATGAAAATGATGCATTATTTCCGCCAAATGCAGAGGATGGCGCAATGGTTCAAAGCGGATCAGTGGCATTAGATCCAAAAACAGGCGGCGTACAGGGTGTTGTTGGTGGACGCGGTGAGCATGTCTATCGCGGATTCAACTTTGCCACTCAAACAAAACGTTCACCAGGCTCTTCATTGAAACCTATTTCAGTGTATACACCAGCATTAGAGTCTGGAATGAAGCCGAATGCGATTTTAGAGGATAAGCCGCAAGATTATTATCCAGCAGAAAACTACAGCCGGACATTTAGCGGTGAAGTACCGATGTATCAGGCTTTAGGTGAGAGTTTGAACTTACCTGCTGTTTGGACACTGCATAAAATCGGGTTAGATAAAGGATATGAAAAAACAGAAAAATTTGGGATTCCTTTAGCTAAAGAAGATAAGTATTACGGATTAGCATTAGGTGGATTGAAAACAGGAGTATCACCACTGACGATGGCTAATGCGTATAGTGCTTTTGCAAGTGAAGGCGTTCAGCATGAAGCCCACTTGATTACAAAAATCATTGATTCTACGGGTGCAGTGATCGTAGACAACACAAGTACGAAATCAAAACAAATCATCACAAAAGATATCGCGAATCAAATGACGAGTATGCTTTTAGGTGTATTTAGCTCTGGAACAGGGATCAATGCCGATCCCGCAGGCTACGTAATGGCAGGAAAAACAGGAACGACTGAAACAAACTTCGATACGAATAAAACCAATGACCAATGGGTTGTCGGCTACACACCGGATGTTGTTCTTGCAACATGGCTAGGCTTTGAGCAAACGAGTGAAAATCACTATCTAGAAGGCAGCAGTGCCACTCACGCTTCGACAGTATTTAGTAGTCAGGCACAGGGCATCTTGCCTTATACAGCACAAACGCCGTTTACTATCGCGGATGCATATGCAACTGGCGGAGTCATGCAAGCAGCTGGAGAAGTCCCAGCTGTAAATCAAGACGATTGGCAGGATAGCATGAAAGAAATCGGCGGTCAGGTCAAAGAAGGAGCCAAAGATGTCGGCGGGAAAATCAAAGAAGGCTGGGAGAAAGCGAAGACTGGCTTAAAAGATTTATTTGGCGGTTTGACAGGAGAATAATCGGTTTCAAAACGAATCAAACAATGGTACAATCAAAGGGAAGAATTTTGTAGAAATGAGGGAACGTACATGAGCAATATTTATGATACAGCCAATCAAGTAGAACGCGAAATCCGTGAATTAGCAGAATTTAAAGCATTAGAAGGAGCCTATGATGCAGTAAAAGCAGATGAGGAAGCCTACAAGCTATTCAAAGAATTCCAAACTTTCCAACAAGGATTACAAGAAAAACAAATGCGTGGAGAAGAATTCACAGACGAAGATGCAGAAAAAGCACAAGCATTAGCAACAGAAGTACAAAAAGCTGAAGTGATCAATGAATTGATGCAAAAAGAACAAGCTTTCAGCTTGATCGTCAATGATTTGAACCGCATCATCATGACACCGATTCGCGATTTATATAACGATTAATAGAGAATAAAATGAAACTTCAAAGAAGTAGTTTGTTACTTTCTTTGAAGTTTTTTTGTTTGTAATGAAAATAGTTGTCAGAAAGAATCCTTTTAGTGAAAGGGATTCTTTTTTTTTGCAAAAATTAAGATAAATAAAAAATATTTGAAACAAATATAAAATATTATAATTAGTGAAGTTTTTCAATAATATCTTTTTGGAGTGAAAAACGAGAAATAAAAAAGAAACATAAAAGTATATCATTAGACTATAAATAAAAAGAAATGAGGTGAGGAAGTGAGATTGTTCTTGGACGAAATATATGATCGAAGATTAAAAGTGCTGAACGTCATCAATAACAGCGGAGAAATAAAAAGTATAAAAGAGATAGCAAAGGCTACGAATTTAGCAAATCGAACAGTCTCAATGATCATTAAGCAATTTGAACAAGAATTGGATGTTCCCGATACAGTATTTAAAGTCGAGTATGTAAATAAAACAATCAAAAGTGTCTCTGCAAACAATCTTGATTTAAGCAGCATTGGGAGGAGTTACTTGCTGCAATCAACGATGTATAAGGTGATCAAGCATATTTTTCTCTATGACAAACTGGATGTAAATAAATTTTGTGAAGCTGAATTTATTAGCGCCCCCACTTTTTCGAGACATAGGCAACGATTGAAAAAAATCTTACAAGAATGTGGATTAGATTTATCAAGAGAAAATCGGATCATTGGAGATGAATTTAGGATCAGAAACTTTTTTTTTCTCTTCTTTTCAAATGCGTCTAATGTTTGGGAGTTTGCAGCTCAAGATTACTTAGAAATCGAACATTATTTCTCCACACGTCTTCCTCAATGGAAAGACATGAATAGTTTAAAACGATTGAAGTTTATTTTGATCATCTACATAAGTGTCACCCGATCAAGAAAAAAGAATTTTGCTAAAAACAAAGTCTTGATCGATTCCTTAGTAAAACATGAACATCTAGAAAGTACATCTCTCATGCTGAATTATTTTTCATCTGGAAAAAGTAAGACAGCTGAGCAGGTGAAAGGAGAAGTTAGTGCAACGTTGTTCTTTTTATATAAGGAACAAATGATTCTTGAGAACATGGAGTTGAAAAGTTATGAAGATTATTTTTTAGAAGAGCATTTTCTTTTTGTATCAGAAAGCAATAAGTTGACAACGAAGCTTTTAGATGAGTTTTTTGAAGGAAATAAATGTGATGACTTATTTTTAAGTGTAAGAAGGGAGATAGATCTATTTTTTTTAGTGCTAGAGATTTGTTTTATCGATTATAAGATTTTCTATTATGTATATGATGCAAAAAGGTTTTATTATGCAGATTCTGTTGAACAGAAGATGAAGGAGAAGCTTACAATCATATTTAATGAAATGGCTCTTTTTTCGAATAAGAGATTAAAAGGGTTCAAACAAGAAGATCTATTAGATTATATGTATTTAGCGATTTATTCATTGCAAGCGCAATTCAAAGTGACCTCCTACGAACCAGTTACAGTATTTATTCAAAATACCAAGAACTTTGTTCGGGAGATCATTCAGGAAAAAATAAGTCCGCTTTTTGGAGATCGAATCAAGTGTGTAGATTTATTGACACCACAAGTAGATATCGTTGTAACGGATGTCAAACTGACGAATGAAGAGCATAAAGCGCATCAAGTCTATGTTATGACATTTTCAGATCATGATGATATTTCATTTTTGATTGAGCAAATCCAAAACAAAGTGCTGGAAAAATACAATAAAAGAAAAATGCATTTACAAAAATTAGAAGTCTAATGTTGCAAATGCATCAAATTCAAGACAGTTTAGAACAGATTTGTTGGTTGATGAATTTCGTTAAACTTTGCCAGACAGCTTCATCATAAGGATATTCAAAATAAAAAATCATGGGCCCATTTGATTCTATGAGTTCTAGTGATTCATAAGAATCAGAAATAATGATATCTGCTTTGTCGATATCAAATGTAAATTCAAGAACAGTTGAATTGAAAATAGTAGAAAGCTTATTTTTTATCAAATCATAGCCGTAAGTTGTTTTGGAGTATTGAATAAATAAGTTCAATTTTGTTTGATTTCTAGCACTGCTCAAGGCCAAATAGAGAATCCTTGCAAGGTACTCAACGAGACTAGATTCCTTTTTTAATGTTGGAAAGAGATGTTTACTAAGGTTGTCGTATACATAATCTGTCAGATCTTTTTTCTGCACATCAAACAGATCCGGAGTATCTTCTTTATAAGGAAAAACTTCATCAGTTACTTGTGTAAAAGGAACGTCCGTTCCAAAAAATTGCGTGTAAAGCAAATTGAAAATAATTTGATAATAGAGTAAATCGTAATTCTTTTCAGATAAATTGATCTAAAAATAGCATAGCAAAATCTGTGAGTGGCAATTTGGATCGTTTCAATTTTGCTACGATCAGTTGTTTATCTTCAGAAGAATCGATATTAGCAATGTAAAAGCGTGCAAGAAAGCCAAAATATCTTTCTTCATCGCGAATAACACTCTCTGGGACTTGATTTTTATAAAGTAAGTCTTGAATCGTCTCTGGAAAATGAACAGGAGAAACTTCCTCGAAAAAATCTAAATAGGCTGTAAATTCTGGTTGTAAAATGACGTAAGATTTTTTATAAATTATCTGCCAGTATGTAAATGTTTGAAAATAGATCAGTCTTTTTTTCTGAGAGGGAGAAAGTTGAGTGATCTTGATCGGTGCAGGTAATTCTGAAAAGTATTTAGGTGAGCGAAAAAAGGGCCATTCCAACCCTTTGTAGATCGCCCAATAGATATAAAACATCGTGATACGAATGCTTTTTTCATCACCCACCATGTTTTTATTGATGTCACCTTCTGAAAAAACAATGGAGATATTAAAAGGCTCAAAGGACTTGTTCATTCTTTTTAAAATTTTGTATGTATGAGAAAGACTAAGATTGACTTCTTGAGCTAGCGCTTCAGCACTTGGAAAATTTTTGTGTAAGAGAGCTCGTGAAAGGCCAAATTGCTGTGAAATTTGTATGTAGTATAACCCCATTGTGTCTATGACATAACTGATACTAAGTGATCTATCTATAAAAATTTTATAAATGTTATTTTCTTTGAATAATAAAACTTTATTTTCAGGAAAAGTTTGAGATAATCCGTCGGATAATTGTTTTTCATAACGATAAGCAGCATGCAGAGAAATATGTAAGTAATCAGTAATTTTCAATGCGGTCATACCTTCTGGCTTACGTATCAATTGTTTCAATAATTCAAATTGTTGGCGCTCTGTTTTCTTCATTAAAAATGTTTGCATGTCATGCTCCTAAGGATAATTAATGGATAAGATCGATGAAATAGTATTTCAATAATCTTATTATACGGAGAGTTTTTCGAAAATCAAATAAATGGCTTTGTGTATATAATAAAATTGTAATTGTGAGGAGAAAAAAATGTTTAATATTGGAATTTTTCAATTTAACGAGAATGAACTATCTAGAAAATATGTAAATGAACTGAGAGAAAACTACAAGCTTTCTCTACTGAATGAAGAAATGATCAAACAACAAACGATGAATGAATTACACGCAATTATTGCTTTTGAAAATGATTTAAAAGATATAACAAAATTGTGTGAATTGATTTTAGTAACGAAAGAATATCAAAACTGTTACTTGTTTGTCATTTCAATGAGTTCTTCCGATACAGGAAATATGGTTTATTTACGCTTAGGATGTGATTATGTTTTCAATTTAAAAGAACAAACATCAGAAGAAATTCATTTAGTGATTCAAAATGCATTGATGCGGTCAAAAAATGGACAGGGGAATGCTTCGAAAGATGAAAAAATAACCGATGTCCCTCTATACCTGATTCATAATAATTTTAGTGTATTGGTCAATGGAGAAAAAGAAGTTTCTTTAACAAAATTGGAATATAAAGCACTAGACCTTCTTGCGAAAAAACCAAATGTAGCTTTTTCGTATGAAGAAATCTATGAAGAACTATACAAAAATGGAGAAACAGAAGAAGGAAAGGTCAAAAATTATAGAGTGGCCAACATTATTTTCCATCTAAGAAAAAAAATAGAAGAGATCACGTCAAATCCTAAATATATCAAAACAGTACGCACTAAAGGGTATATGTTGGATATACAGGAAAGGACGCAGTAAGCAAAGTGATAAAAAGGAGTTGAAAGGTTCCAATGATGAAAAAAACATACTAAGATTAGAGGGTAAAGTCATCGACGGATGATTTTACCCTCTAATCTTAGTATGTTTTTGTTTATTGAAATGAAAAGTGAAAAACGAACAAATTTTCGTATGTTTTTACTGACCGAACCTTAATAAAATGATATGATGGAAGAAATGATTCTAGATGAAGGAGGAGGAACAAATGAAAGTCTTACATGCTGCAGATTTGCATCTGGATCGATCCTTTGAAGGTTTAAGAAATATCCCTAGAGTACTCGCAGAAAGCTTACAGCAGGCAAATCAGAAGGCTGTGACAGCGATCATCGATATAGCAATCAAAAATCAAGTCGATTTAGTGATTTTTGCTGGAGATACATTTCATCAAAGTCGGACATCGATTCGGACACAGGCTTTTTTTATAGACGAAATGAAGCGGTTGGAGCAGGCACAGATTCCTGTAGTTCTGTCATTCGGCAATCATGATCATTACGTTCCTGAACGCTACTGGTTTGATTTTCCAGAGAATATGTTTCTTTTTCAGAAAGAGCAAGTAGAGACTCATTATGTAATGACGAAACATCAAGAGAAAGTTGCGATTTCTGGTTTTAGTTATGAACACTCATGGATCAATGACCCAAAATTACCTGAATTTCCTATGAAAGATATAAATGCTGATCTTCATATCGGTATCTATCATGGCGATATACAAAGCAACGGACAACAGAATTATGCTCCCTTTTCATTTAGTGAAATGAAAGCCAAAGGGTATGATTACTGGGCATTAGGCCATATCCATCAACCGCAGGTAGTCAGTGCCGATCCGTTGATCGTCTACCCTGGAACACCACAAGGACATACGAAAAAAGAGCGGAACTTACAAGGAGTTGCGATCGTTTCGATTGCTTCAGGGCATGCGACCGTCCGTTTTGAACCTGTTGCACAAGTGATTTGGCAAGTAGAACCTTATTCCTTAAAGCAGGTATCAAGTCTACAGGAGGCGTTGAGTGTTCTCACCAATCACCTTATAAGCAGTAAAAAGGAACAAGGACAGCTACTTTTGAAGGAGCTTCGATTGACAGATATAGAGCATTTAGGAGATGAATTTCAGCGTTCTTACGAAACGGGTGAATTGCTCTCTTATCTTCAAACGACAGTAATGAGCCAAACCGATCAGGAAATATTTCTATTTCAAATCACGCTCGGTGCAAGTATTGGAGAGCAAAAAACATTGATCACAGCGGCTCCAGAGCTGTTGGAGCAACTTGAAAAAACATATTTCCAAGCGGATATATTTTCAAATACCCTACAAGAACTACTTCAAAATCCAGCCTTCACATCGGTTGTTGCAATTGATAGTGAATGGCGTGAACGTAGCGTTGAACAGGCCGATCAGCGGATTAAAGAAGACTTTGTCATTCAGGAGGATCAGTCATGAAACTCATTGCAATAGAAATAGTCGGCTTTGGCAAATGGCAGCAGCAAAAAATTGAGTTTTTACCCAATAATCAGTTGCTATTTGGTGCAAATGAAGCAGGCAAGTCAACGATCTATCAATTTATTCAAGCGATGCTGTTTGGTTTTCCGCCTAAAGGCAAGCGCAAAAAGGATTATCAGCCTAAAAATGGTGCAGCATATGGGGGTCGCTTATGGCTGTCTCATCCTGTTCATGGAGAAGTACAGGTTGAACGTTTTAAAGGGCAAAATAAAGGACAGGCGAAGGTCTACTTCAATGATCAAATCGGAGACGAAGCAACCTTAAAAAACATGCTCCACCCGCTGACGAAAGAATTATTCCAATCTGTTTTTTCTATTCAGCAAGAGCAGTTAGGTCAATTGGATAAACTGACAGAAGAAGAGCTGCAGACGTCATTGCTGTCTTTAGGCTTATCAGGTAGCCAGCAACTTCTCGTTCGCCGAGAAGAATATTTTAAAGCAGCTCAAACGATCTATAAAGGAAAAGGCAGCCAACCACCATTGAATCAAAAGCTTGCACAATATCAAGAGCTGCAGCAAAAAATCAATGATAAAGAACAGCAGGAACGACCGTTTCAAGAAATAGGCATATCATTAGCCAATACAGAAAAGCAAATTTCAGAACAGTATGCACTGATCCAGCAAATAAAAAATCAGCTGTCCCTAGTGGAAAAACAGGTCATGAACTTACCACTGTATGAAGAATTACAATCGATCGATCAGCTAAGTGAAGCGCCTGTTATTAAGAAAGAAGATCAAGACAAGCTGTTGTCACTTTATCAGCAACATCGTTTTTTTAATGAAGAATTGATTCGTTTAAATCAAAGCCTAGCAGTTCAAAGTGAACATGGGGATCGGCAGGAAGAGTATCAGTTTTATCTTGAAGAAGAAGAAAATATCAAGCAGTTATTGAATCAACGTTATGCCATTGATAAACTGCTTTCTGAAATCCAGTGGATGAGTCAAAATCTGGACCAAAACCAGAAAGAAATGCAGCCGTTAGAAAAGCAATGGGGCTGGTCTAAACAAAATCCCCCTCAGTTTGCGATGGATGAACAGGAAGTCAATGAATTGCGTGAATCCATCGTTGAGAGAACAGTCAAGCTGCAGACCGCTCAAACTGATCTACACTTATTAGAAGAAGAAATTGCTACGCGGGAAGAAAATCTAAGTACGTTTGAAGCAATCAATAAAGATATGTTCCGTAAAGGCGGGCAAAATAAAGAAAAAAGCGTTAATCTTGTTTTTTGTATTCTTGCGGCAGTCATTCTGATTCTCAGTTTCTTTTTCTCTGCACCAATTAGATATATAGGTGTAGGAATTAGCATCATAGCTGTACTTATTGGCGTATCACCTCTTTTTTATCAGGCGAAAGAGCCTTATGCGAATGAAAAGCGCCAATGGCAAGAGAAGCTTTCTCAACTAGATTATTTAAATGATCAGCTTTTAAAAATCAAAGCTGATATTAAAAAAATACATGATGAAGAACGAGAAGTAGCTCGTTTTGTCGCAGAAAAAGTTCAGGAAAACTATTTAGGCCGAATGGATCAGGTAGAATTTTGGCTGAATCATCGGGGAGATATTACTAGGTACTTGATTTTGATCAATACAAATCAAGAACTGGAACAACAATTATTGGATGATCAAAAGCGTATGGCAGAGATCAGCCAACAAACGGAACGATTTACGGCAAGGCTGCCGATTTCAGGTTTACCTTTAGCAGAGCGTATCCAAATCATCAGTCAATTTGTTGATCAAATGGAAAAAATCCGCTTTGAACAAGAGTATCAAGCAGATGCATATACAAGGCAGACCATCCGTGAGGTCAAAGAAAAACAGCATCAAGTTGATGAGCAGCTTTCACCACTAGTACATCGTTTTCAAATTGATTCGATCAATGAAATACCAAATAAGTTAAAGAGTTACCAACATACAACAGCAAGCAAAAAAAGAAAACAAGAGCTGCAATCAATGTTGGCAGGGATATACAATGACACAACGATGATAGAAGAACTTCCGGCAAAAAGACAACATTTAGCTGAAAAGTTAAAAGAAGCAGAAGAGCAACTTTTGCACTCACAAAAAACAGAACAAAAATTACTTTATCAACAAAAACAAATGCTGTCAGATGGTACGTTAGACGAATTGTATCAAGAACAAGCTGCTTTGAAAGCAGAAGTTGAAGAACTAGCATTAGAATGGTCAGGCTATCAATTAGCTGGTCAATTGTTGATGGATCTGCTCACGGAATTATCAGAGAAACAATTACCGAATTTACTGAAAAAAGCTACAGAGTATTTTCAGCTTTTGACGGAGCAGTCATACCAGTCGATTCAGTTAGAAGCTGAGCAGTTGATTGTGATTCGCCAAGATCATCAACGGTTTTTGCTCCATGAATTGTCGACAGGAACAAAGGATCAGGTGATCATGGCTGTTCGCTTTGCTTTCTTATACTTACAAAAGCATCGGAATTTGTGCCCGATCATGATCGATGACGGCTGGCTGCATTATGACAGTCAACGGAAAAAACAGTTGGCGGAACTTTTTGCACTTTTTTCTGAACAGCAGCAGGTCATCTGTTTTTCTTCCGATAAAGAAATGGTAAGCTATTACCAAGAGCTAAAACAACCGATTATTGAATTAAAAGGAGTGTAAGTATGAAAAAAATTCGCGAATTAACTGTAGATGAAACATTTGAATTATTTCTGCTGATCAAAAATGCAGATGTCCGTGTGGCTAAGAATGGTAAAAAATTTATTGCGTTTACCTTCCAAGATACCTCAGGTACGATCGATGGAAAATATTGGGATGCTTCTGAGGAAGAAATCAGTCGCTATACTGCTGGTCATGTTGTTCTTTTGAACGGTAAAAGAGAGGTTTATCAAGGCAATCCTCAAGTCAAAATTATTCATATGCGCTTAGCGCGTCCGGAAGAGCCAAATGAGCCGACTTTATATATGGAAAGAGCTCCTTTAAAACGTGAAGATATGGTAGAGGAGATCAATCAGACGATCTTTGAAATTACTAATGCCCATTGGCAGCGAATCGTTCGTTATTTGTTAACACAATATCAAAAAGAATTTTTTGATTTTCCAGCTGCCAAACGAAACCATCATGCATTTGCCAATGGTTTGGCTTATCACACAGTCTCTATGCTGCGATTAGGAAAAGCGATTTGTAAGGAGTATAACGAATTGAATGCCGCTTTACTTTATTCTGGGATCATCTTACATGATCTTGGTAAAGTAAAAGAATTATCTGGTGCGATGACGACTGAATACACGATTGCCGGCAATTTGATCGGGCATTTGGTTTTGGTTGATGAAGAAATCACAAAGGCATGTATTGCACTGAAGATCGATGAAAATGATGAAGATGTGATCGTGTTACGTCATATGGTTTTAGCACATCATGGCTTATTAGAGTATGGTTCACCAGTTAGACCGCGAATCATGGAAGCGGAAGTCCTGCATCAAATCGACAATATTGATGCATCGATTCAAATGATGTTAGGATCGATTCGTCAAACAGAACCTGGGGAATATACAGATCGTATTTTTGGTTTAGATAACCGTAGTTTCTATGTACCAAAAAATATATAGATAAAGTGAGTGAGAGGAATGAATCAATCGGTACTTGAGTTGTGGACACAATTTAAGCAAGATCAAGGGATTTCGCATGATCATTACGATGTTTGGGCATTTGGCAATTCTCCTCAGATGGCAGATGAATTGTTGGCACTTGTCGTTCAAGGAAAAAAGACCGGAACGTCTTCTTTGAAGTTATTATATGAATTGGAGCCAGAAGGAGAACAAATGCCGGAAATTGGTCATTACAGCGTGTTGCTTGATGGGAACGATCAAGCACAAGCGATCATTTGTACAAGAGTCGTTGATGTGCTTCCTTTTTCACAGATCACCGAGGTTCATGGGTATCTGGAAGGAGAAGGCGAACGAAACCTGAGCTATTGGCGCAAGGTTCATAGACCCTTTTTTGAGCAGGAACTAAATGAGCGTAATTTACCGTTTTCAGAAGACTTGTTGATTGTTTATGAGCTTTTTGAAGTTGTGTATAAGAGATAAAAATGAATAGTTTACCGCTGCTCTTGGATTATAGATTAGGAAGGTAGGTATCTCATGGAAATAACGGTTTATGTTGTAAATGGGTTTAGTAAGGATCATAAAGGCGGGAACAAGGCTGGAGTAGTCTTGATGGAAAAGCCGTTGACTACTTATCAAAAAATGGCTATAGCCAAACAGCTGGGATATGCGGAAACTGCCTTTATATCCAGCTCTGATCAGGCTGATTATAAATTTGAATATTTTACACCAAAAGAAGAAGTTGATTTATGCGGGCATGCCACGATCGGTTCTTTTGCGCTATTGAAACATCTAAATAAAATTTTCAAAAATCGTTATACGATTGAGACGAATAGTGGCGTTCTTACCGTAACTATAGAGGATGATACCATATTTATGGAGCAAACCAATCCGGTATTTTATGAGACTCTATCATCTGATGAACTCGCTGAGTGTTTTGATATCGAAAAAATAGATCAGGAGTATCCAATTCAAATTGTGTCTACGGGATTAAAAGATATTTTGATTCCTATCAGAAGTGAATCAGAATTGCATGCACTACAACCAAACTTTGAAAAAATCAAGGAACTTAGTGAGTCGTACCATGTTGTTGGGATGCATCTATATGCATTCAATGATGATCGAATAATATGTAGAAATTTTGCGCCATTATACGACATCAACGAAGAAGCTGCGACAGGAACTTCAAATGGAGCCTTGGCGTGCTATCTATACAAGCAACATGGTTTACGAAAAGAAGTTTATATATTTGAACAAGGTTATTCTTTACGTTTACCTTCTGAAATACTAGTTAAGTTAAAAACGAATAGTAACAATGAAATAGAAAAGGTGTATGTTGGCGGTAAAGGGGATTACTGCGAGACAAAGGTTTTAAGTATAGAAAATGACTAATGAAAAAAGGAGCGGGATGTTTATCCGCTCCTTTTCTATTTTGATTATTTAGAAGAGTCTTCAGTTTTGCTTGATGATTCTTCTGTTTTTGAAGAATCACTTGATTTAGAATCTTTTTCTTTAGAAGAAGATTCTTTTGCTTTAGACTCTTTTGTAGAAGATTCGCTTGATTTAGAAGAATCTTCAGTTTGGATCAAACCAGCTAAAATATCTTTGAATGCGTCATCTTTGATTTTAACGTTAGCTTCAGTTAAAACATCAGAAGTCACTTTTTGCACGAATTCTTGGTCGTTTTGTTTGTTTGTTTCAGCAATTTTCTTCAACTCTTTTTTGTAAGGAGCCATGTCGTTGCCTTTTTCTTTGTTTTTCACCATTTTAACAACATAATAAGTTGATTGGTAAGTTGTTGCATCTGTCGCTTGGATCGGTTCAGATACGGTACCATCTTTTAATTTGAAGGCAGCTTCTTTTACTTGTTCTGGAACAGTTGCTGATTGTGAATCAAATTTCACTTTTCCGCCGTCTTCTTTAGTTGTTGTATCTGTTGATTTTTCTTTAGCGATTTTAGCAAAGTCGCCGCCGTCATCTAATTGTTTTTTGATATCTTTTGCTTCATCTTCAGTAGCAACTTGGATCAATTGTGCTTCTACTTCTGGGTGGAAAGTTTCCCAAGCCGCTTTTAAATCTTCATCAGTGATTTTGATGTGTGCTTTGATCCCAGCTTGATAAGCTAAGTTTTGTTTGATTAATTGTTTATAGCTTTTTTCTGTGTAGCCAGCTTGTTTTAATTGATCTTCTAAGCTTGCGCCTTGATCTTTAGCGTTTTTCTTAGCTTCATCATATTTAGCTTGTACTTCTTTGTCAGAAACGTCTTTACCATATTTTTCTTCAAAGACTTTGAAAATGATCATGTTACGAACGTCTTGTTGACTTTGTTGGCTTGTTTTCACTTGGTTGTAGAAATCGTCAACAGTGATTGTAGCACCTTTCATTGTAGCGATTTCTTTTGATCCGCTTGAGCATGCTGCTAGTGCAAAAACACTGAATAAGCCCGCTGCGGCTAAAATTAATTTTTTCTTCATTCTTCTAGCACTCCTAAGTTTATTTTATTTTTTATTATGTAGAAATTAATTCTCACGCTTATTACTATACCACACTATGTTTCAGAAAAGAAATATTGAATTAGTAGTTTCAAGAAATTTTCGAATTTAAGACACATTTTCCTCTATAAATAGGTTTATTTCGGACATTTTAGTGATTTAAATACACGAAAAGAGTGATTGTAAAAAAGTGTTGAATTATATAAATAGAAAATGAATTTAATTTAAACGATGATTAAATCAAAAAAATAGAGGATGAAAAAACATGAATCTGACGTTTTTTCATCCCCGTATAAACATGTGATCTATTTAGCTATTTCAGGTAATTCATCCTGAATTTTTTCCACTTGCTCTTGAATTTGCTCGATTCGTGGTTCTGTTTGAAATTTAAAATTCTCGATGTCTTGATTGATGCCTTCAATGAACGGCTCGATATAAATTTCTGCTGTTGCCTGTAAGGCTTGCGCAGATTCTTTAAACTGATCAAGTTTGTCAGAAAAGTCTTCTCTTAGATCTGACCATTCATCTAATTCATCGACAAATTTTTGACGGGTCGCTTTTCCGCTTCGTGGCGCAAAAAGTAAACCGCTGGCAGCACCGACGATGGCGCCAAAGAACAATCCTTTAGAAAATTTACTCATTTATGCTTCCTCCTGTTGTCTGATCTTATCAGCGATTTCCTGCATTTCTTCGGCTGTATACTTTCCTTGATTATTACCAAAGTGGATCGAAAAGTCATCTGTTTCTTCATAACGTGGAATCAAGTGGATATGGGAATGGAAAACAGATTGATAGGCTAGTTCTTTATTATTATTGATGATGTTTAATCCCTGCATTTCAGGAAAAGCTTTTTCAAGCGCACGAGCAACTAGCGGCACTCGAGCAAAAACTTCTCCAGCAAGCGTGGGCTCATACTCGAAGATATCTGTCACATGCTCTTTAGGAACAAGTAAGGTATGTCCTTTAGTTACTTGGGTAATATCTAAAAAGGCATAGACTTTGTCATCCTCATATACTTTATAGCTAGGAATTTCCTGATCGATGATCTTGCAAAAAATACACTCTGTCATGATGTCCCTTCTTTCTTTAAACTCTTTCTTTTACTTTACCACATCTTGAATTTCAATTGGGAGTAAAAGTTCATGAAACCTTCAAAAAGTTCGTGGTATAATAGATTCACGATAAAATTTAGTTGGAGGTACCTCATGAGTTTAGTAATTGAACACTTAACAGGTGGATATGGACATATCCCTGTTTTAAAAGATATTAATTTTGAAGTAAAGTCTGGTGAGATGGTAGGTCTGATCGGTTTGAATGGTGCTGGTAAAAGTACAACGATCAAAAATGTGATCGGCTTACTAACGCCGCAGAAGGGAAAAATTTCGATCGATGGCGAAACGTTGAAACAACAGCCTGAAAGCTATCGTAAAAAAATTGGTTATATTCCAGAGACCCCTTCTTTATATGAAGAATTGACTTTAAGAGAACATATTGAAGTCACTGCGATGGCCTATGATATCCCAATCGAAGAAGCGTTTGAACGGGCAGATGGATTATTGAAAACTTTCCGACTTGAGAATAAGTTAGATTGGTTTCCAGCGAACTTTTCAAAAGGAATGAAGCAAAAAGTCATGGTATTATGTGCATTTTTGATTCAGCCCAGTCTATATATCATCGACGAACCATTTTTAGGACTTGACCCATTAGCCATTCATGCGTTGTTGGAGTTGATGGATAATATGCGTAAGCAAGGAGCAGGGATTTTGATGTCCACTCATATCCTTGCGACAGCTGAACGCTATTGTGATCGTTTTGTTGTGCTGCACGATGGTGAAGTCCGAGCAGTCGGCTCAATGGAAGAGTTACGAAAAGAGTTCGATTTACCTGATTCATCTTTGGATGATATTTATATTGCATTGACAAAAGAAGAAAAGGTGGGGTAGTATGTCTGGATTTTTTGGCATCCGTTTAGCGCGCCACTTGAAAAAAATGATGAAGTATATGCGTTATGTTTTTAATGATCACTTTATCTTGGTTTGTGTATTTTTGTTAGGCGGATTAGGCTTTTATTACTCTCAGGTGCTGAAAACTTTGCCGGTAAATTTTGTTTGGGGCAGACCGATCATCTTGATTCTTTGGCTGTCATTACTACAGATTGGTAGAATTGCTACGTTGGCTGAGGAGGCAGACAAAGTTTTTATATTACCTAAAGAGCCTGAAATGAACAGTTATTTGAATCGTGCGATGCGTTATTCTTTTTGGCTGCCGTTAGTCGTTTTAGGCTTGATGAGCGGTATGTCGATGCCGTTAGTCGTGGTATCAACAGGCTGGGCGTTTTCTACCTTCATCTATTTTTTTGTTATGTTAGGAATATTGAAGGCCAGTCACTTACGATTACAAAAATATGAATTGTATCAAATCTCTTCAAGTCAACACAACCAATGGTCTATGTTATGGTTGGCTACTTGTTTATTAGCCATTGGGCTTAGTCTTTATATAATGCCTTTGGTAGGGATACTTATCGCGCTTGTTCAATTTTTAAGTTTCTATTATATATTAGGTAAAAAAGAACAACAGGTATCATTAGACTGGGAGAAAATGATCAAATTAGAAAAAAATCGGATGCATCGGATTTATCAATTCATTCATCTGTTTACTGATGTACCGGAGATCTCCAGCAGCGTCAAACGTCGGAAATTCTTAGATCCACTTTTAGCTAAAATCAAGAAGACAACTCAAAATACCTATCTCTATTTATATGCTCGTAGTTTTTTAAGAGGCTCTGAGTATAGTGGTTTATTTATCCGACTGGTTTTAGTTTGTGGTGTGATTCTATTTTTCCTTAAAGAATTTTGGATTTCTATGGGTGTTTCTGTACTATTCATCTACTTGATCGGTTTTCAGCTGATTCCGATTTATACGCAATTCGATTATATGGTGATGACGCAGTTATACCCTGTGCCAAATGAACAGAAAAAACAAGCAGTCAGTCGTCTAGTGTCACTATTACTTTTTACTGCTGCGGTACTATTTAGCTTGTTTGTATTGATCGCACTGCCAGATGTGAAAGAAGGCTTAATGATTATTGCTGCCTTGGTATTGGAAGTTGTATTATTTGCTAAGTTCTATGTTCCGTATCGTCTGAAGAAAATGGAGGCTTAACCATGCATATTTTGTGGAATGATCAAATTGTTGAACGTGATGAAGTAAAAATCGATATCGAAGACCGTGGCTATCAATATGGTGATGGACTTTATGAAGTTGTTCGAGTGTACAACGGGCATTTATTTATGTTAGAAGAGCATTTAAACCGTTTGTGGGATGGAGCAGAAAAGATTCGTATGACTTTGCCATTTACGAAGGATGAACTGGCAGCAAACTTACAAAGGCTGGTGGCTCTTGAAGGAATTCCAGAAGGAAAGCTTTATTTTCAAGTGACTCGTGGAATTGATTCACCTAGAAACCATGCTTTGCCAGACCCTAAAAAGGTCACAGGTGTGTTGACAGCGAATATTACTGCTTGTGAACGTCCAGTGAAAAAAATGCAAGAAGGAATTACGGTAGCGGTCGTTCCGGATACACGCTGGCTGCACTGTGATATCAAATCATTAAGTTTGATGGGCAATATTTTATCCCTGGATGAAGCAAGACGACAAGGCTTTGACGATGCGGTGCTTGTTCGTGATGATAAAGTCACAGAAGCGTCAGCAGCGAATTTTTGGGCGGTCAAAGATGGAACAGTTTATACTCATCCAGATGGAAATTTGATTTTACCAGGAATCACTAAAAGGAAAATTTTGGAATTGGCCCGAGAGTTGAATATCCCTGTCAAAGAAGAGGCCATTTTCGAAGAAGAACTGTTCACGGCAGATGAATGCTTTGTTTCCGGATCAGTGACAGAAATCGTTCCAGTCGTAAAAATCAATGAGCATATCGTTGGTTCTGGAAAACCAGGGAAAATCACGCAACAACTGATAAACGCCTATATTGCTAGCGTAGACCAAGTTTGTGCTGTAGCAGAATAGAGAAAGAAGCTGAAAGAACAAGAGAGATGCTTGACGTGAGGTGCTATGGAAGCTAAAATGATAAGTACTGTAAACAATGAACGATAGATATAGGGCTTTCATATGAGTGTGGATCATTTTTCTAGTCGAGACTAAGTTGGCTCATTCTGCTTTTGCTGAGAAACACAGTGAATGAAGTGAGCTGATGTAGAACAGTACAAGACTTTCGAAGAAAGTGTTGATCATTTGTATTATCTAGCTGCACAAATCAATCCTTAGGAAAATAGATAAATTGCCAGTGAAACAAAAAGCATTTCAATGTCAATTTCCTAATTTTCTACAGGATTAAGCGATTTGTTCTGCTTTTATTGTTATCCAGCTACATGAGCCAGTCTCTCGAGAAAAAGATAAAACCTGAATGAGGCAAAAAGCACCTCAGTCATGTTCTCCTATTTTCTAGTCGAGACTAAGTTGGCTCATTCTGCTTTTGCTGAGAAACACAGTGAATGAAGTGAGCTGATGTAGAACAGTACAAGACTTTCGAAGAAAGTGTTGATCATTTGTATTATCTAGCTGCACAAATCAATCCTTAGGAAAATAGATAAATTGCCAGTGAAACAAAAAGCGTTTCAATGTCAATTTCCTAATTTTCTACAGGATTAAGCGATTTGTTCCGCTTTTATTTAAATCGTGTTAAGATAGGAGATAATTTCCATGGCATTTCAGTTGGATAAGGAGTGGCGCTTGCAGCCAATAAAAGGCGCAACCGGTCAAACTTTCATGGGCATACGTGCGGCTGAACGAGTATTCATCAAACGAAATACGTCTCCTCTTTTGGCCGCTTTATCTAAAGAAGGAATCGCACCGAAGCTAGTTTGGACTAAGCGGACAGTCACAGGAGATATTTTGACTGCACAAGAATGGTTAGATGGACAAGTGCTGCGTGCACAGGAGATCGGGCAAAGAAATGATGTGGTCGATGTGCTGTATCATTTGCATCATTCGCATATGCTGAAGAAAATGTTGGAAAAGATCGGCGGGAAAGTACAGACTCCAGCAATGCTGCTTCAAGCATATGAGGAAAAACTGCCGGCAGAACTTCGAAACAATTCGTATCTCGAACGTGTTTATAGCTATTTATTGCGTACGGTTCCTACTTACTCAGTTCATAACTATATGGTCGTTCATGGGGATGTGAATCATCGAAACTGGATCGTTTCTAAAAATTACTTATACTTAGTTGATTGGGATTCTGTGATGATTGCCGATCCAGCCTTAGATTTAGGTATGCTGCTGGGGCACTATGTGCATCAAGGAAGCTGGAATAAATGGCTTCTGTCATATGGTATGCATCCAACAGAAGAAAATTTGACCAGAATCAAGTGGTATGCACTGTTCAATTTCCTTCAAGAAATCCTGCGGCATTATCAGTCAGGGGAAAAGCGGGAAATGAATGCAGAGATTTTAAAATTGAAACAAGCTTTTGGCTATTAAGAAATTGAGGTTCCAGTCGTTGCTTCATGTAAACGAGTGACTTAAAAATAACAGAGGGCGGTACAAAATCGGCAGGTTTTGTCCTACCTTCTTAAAATTTGTGATAAAGAAAGGGAAACTAAAATTATGCGCATGAGAAAAAGAGCAGGGGCTGCTGAGTTGTTAGCAAGTCATCCTGAATTAGTTGTAGAAGGGCCAGAAAAATGGCAAGGACGCTGGCAGGAACGTTTTGGCAATGATCATCCAATCCATATCGAGATCGGTTCAGGCAAGGGCCAATTTATCGTAGGAATGGCAAAAGCTCATCCAGAAATCAATTATATCGGGATCGATATGCAGTTAAGTGTGTTGTCGATTGCTTTAGATAAGGCGTTGGAAGAAGCTCTCCCTAATCTCCAATTGCTACATGTCGATGGAAGTGCACTGACTGAGTATTTTGCTGAAAATGAAATCGATCAAATTTATTTGAATTTTTCTGATCCGTGGCCAAAAACGCGTCATGAAAAGCGTCGATTAACGTTTAAAACCTTTTTAGAAACAGATGAAACGATTTTGAAACCAAACGGAGAAATCCACTTTAAAACAGATAATCGGGGATTATTTGAATATTCTCTAAGCAGCTTCTCAAAATATGGCATGATTTTAGAACAAGTTTGGCTTGATTTGCATGCAAGCAATTACGAAGGAAACATCATGACCGAGTATGAGGAAAAATTCTCTGCTAAAGGACAGCCTATTTATCGTGTAGAAGCGAGATTTCAGTCTAATCAATAAAAAACGTAAAAATAGCGTTTGACACCGGTTTCACACTGTGGTATATTTTAACCATAAAACACAGGGTGTAACTATTAAATTAGGCACGACCTAAGAAAAGTCATTTTTCTTAGGTCGTTTTTGCGTAAAAAAAGTTACGTTATTTTGTCTGTTTTTAACTCGAGTTTGTTAGAAATAAACGAAAAGGAGTGATTGGAAAAGTCAACAAAAGTACGTAGTAAAAAGTCACTTAGCCTTTTTGGAGAAGGGATTGTTAATGAAAATGCTTATCGTGAAAAAGATCAATCACAATGTTGTTTTGGTGGATGATCATGGGGTAGAAAAAATTGCTATGGGGAAGGGCATTGGTTTTTCAGCGGTCGCAAACGAGGTATTTGATGAGTCGTCAGCTGATAAAATTTTTGTTTTAGATTCGAAGGAAAAAACGAAGATGTTCAGTGAGATGGCAGCACAAATTCCATTGGAATTTATTGAGTTTTCAGAAGAAATCATTCACTTTATTCAATCAAAGATCCAAGTGCCCTTAGATTCAAATATTTATATCGCTTTAACAGATCACATTTATTTTGCGATTCAGCGAAAAAGAGAAGACAGTCAGGTGACAGCGATCATGCTGCCGGAAATGAAGCTGCTTTATCCTGAAGAATATTCAACGGCTGTTGAAGTGGTAAAGCTGATCAATCAACGCTATGAGACAGAGTTAGGCGCAAATGAAGTTGGATTTATCACGATGCATATTATCAATGCGGAATTAGGGGAGCGAAATAGTTTAAACAGCTTAAAGATTTTAGAAATGACAGCAGCTATTTTGCAGATGCTGGAAAAAGAGTATTTTGGTGTATTAGATAAAGAGTCGCTTACGTATCATCGGCTGATGATCCATATAAAATTTTTAGTAAAACGTTTGATTTATCAAGAAAAGGTGTCTGATGAAGATTATTCATTCTTTAATCCGTCTTTTCAAGAAAGTCAGCCTTATAAAGTGGCGAAATTCATTACAACTAAGATCGAAGAAACATACCAAATGACTATTCAAGAAAATGAAACAGTGTATTTAGCAGTGCATTTGGCAAGAATTAAATAAAACAATGATTAGGGTGTTACTATTCGGTAGGCGTAACCTAATGAGAGAGTATTCAGTTTTATACTGGAGTTCTTTTATTAGGGTGCGCCTTTTTTTACTGTTTAGAAAGGAAGAGGAAAAATGGGAAAAGTAATTATCAACTCAGACGATTTTGGATACAGCCGCGGGGTGAATTATGGGATCATCGATGCTTATCGTGAAGGGATTTTGACTTCAACCACGCTAATGGCGAATATGCCGGGATTTGAACAGGCAGTCCAGTTGAAAAAAGAAAATCCAGATTTAGGTGTTGGCGTTCATTTGACATTGACTTGTGGACAACCACTTTTAAAAAATGTTGATACATTGATGGATGGAAAGGGTTCTTTTAAGAAATTAGCTTATTATGAACAACCTTTTGAAATCGATTTGGATGAGCTATACCAAGAATGGAATAGTCAAATTCAAAAGGTTTATCGTTCAGGGATCGTACCTACTCATTTAGACAGTCATCATCATGCACACACTTTTGGACAAAATCAGGAAGTAGTTGTTGCTCTAGCAAAGAAATATGATTTGCCGGTTCGCGGGAATTTTGAAGAAAAAGAGCAAGTGCGTCATGTTGATTACTTTGAGCGTTTCTTTGATGATGTAGGCGTAGATGAGCCGAAGGAACGTCAAATAGACAAAGGAATCGATGAATATTTAGCGGATCTACTGGAAAAATTAAGATCGGTAAAAACAACGGAGATCATGTGTCATACAGCTTATATCGATCAAGAGTTATACCAGGGATCAGGGTTTGTTTTTCCACGAATCAATCAGGTCGAATTTTTGATTCATTCAGAGTTTGCGAAAACAGTGAAACAGGATAAGGAGATCGAACTGGTCACGTATCGGGAGATTTGCTGAGAATTATAACGAAAGTATTGACCCTTTGTATTGTCCAGCTACACAGGCTAGCCTTTCGGGGAAAAGATAAAAATAGAGTGAGGCAGAAAGCACCTCAATCGATTTTTCCTATTTTTCTGTCAGAGCTGAACAAGCCTATTCCGCTTTTATCGTTATCCAGCTGCACAAATCAATCCTTAGGAAAATAGATAAATTGCCAGTGAGACAAAAAGCGTCTCAAAGTCAATTTCCTAATTTTCTACAGGATTAGACGATTTGTTCCGCTTTTATCGTTATCCAGCTGCACAGGCTAGCTCTTCGGAAAAAAGATAAATATGGAGTGAGACAAAGAGCGTCTCAATCAATATTTCCTATTTTTCTGTCAGAGCTGAATGAGCCTGTTCCGCTTTTATCGTTATCCAGCTGCACAAATCAATCCTTAGGAAAATAGATAAATTGCCAGTGAGACAAAAAGCGTCTCAAAGTCAATTTCCTAATTTTCTACAGGATTAGACGATTTGTTCCGCTTTTAATTTAAGGAGGAGTTATCATGTCGAGTTTTAAAGCGAATATTCAAAAATTGGGAAGAGCAATGTTGCTTCCTGTTGCTGCAATGCCGTTGGCGGGTTTGATCATGCGTTTATCTGCGGATGATATGCTGAATATTCCGGTGATCGGTGCTGCCGGGAATGCTGTTTTTGGGAATTTAGATATTCTGTTTGCGATTGGTGTAACGATCGGTTTTGCTAAGACGAAGGATAAAGGGATTCCAGCTTTGACTGGGTTTCTAGCAATTGCAACGTTGAAAAAAGGGTTGGAGATCATGAATCCGGCTGTAAGTATGGGGATTTTTGGCGGGATCATTTCTGGGTTGGTTGCTGCTTGGACCTATAATCGTTTCAAAAATCAAAAATTACCAATGGTATTTTCTTATTTTGCAGGCGAAAAATTTCCTCTGACGATGGTCATGATTTTACAAACGATCACAGCAGTTGTTTTTGGGGTTATTTGGCCGATCATCCAAACGGGGATCGATAGTTTCGCAAAATTATTAGTAGATATGGGTGCATTTGGAGTCGGTATTTTTATGTTCTTGAATCGATTGTTGATTCCATTTGGGCTGCATCATGTCTTGAATACCTATGTTTACTATGATCTAGGAAGCTATACTTCGCCAAGCGGAGAAGTTTTCCGTGGTGAGATGACTCGCTTTATCAATGGAGATCCACAAGCAGGATTATTCTTATCTGGATTTTTCGTGGTAATGATGTTTGGTATACCAGCGATTTGTTTAGCGATTTATCGTGCAGCGTTCAAAGAAAATAAAGAAATGGTCAAAGGGATCATGGGGAGTGGTGCGGCAACGTCATTTATCGCAAATATCACAGAACCTGTTGAATTTAGCTTTATGTTCATTTCGCCAATGCTTTATGTCGTTCATGCATTCTTCGCAGGTTTGGCAGGATTTGTCTGCTATCTATTCAATATTCGAATCGGGTTTACCTTCGGTGCTTGTATCGTAGATTATCTAATCAACTTTAGGATCGCAACGAATGCTATCTTGATTCTGCCGATCGGCTTAGTGTTCTTTGCTCTTTATTATTTCACATTCTATTATCTGATCAAAAAACGTAATATTCCAACTTTAGGAAGAGAAGTAGCAACAGAATTTGGAACAGAAACAATAGAAGAAGAGGAAAAAGAATTAACATTAGCAAGTAAAAACTATGAATATATGGCGAAAAAATTATTGGATGCTTTCGGCGGTGCAAAAAATATTGCGGACGCTTATAGCTGTAATACACGATTGAGAGTAGAGGTTTTGGACAGTTCTGTAGTGAATGAGCAACGAATCAAACAGTTAGGTGTTAGCGGAATCATCAAACCGACAGAGAAAAATTATCAAGTGATCGTTGGTTTGGAAGTAACGTATATCATGGCTGAATTTGATAAATTATTAGAAAATCAAGGATAGGTGAAAAAAATGACAAAAAAACAAATCATTACAATCGCAGGCGGCGGAAGCACATATACGCCAGGAATCATTCAAGCTGTTTTAAATAATGCGGATCGTTTACCAGTTGCGGAAATTCGTTTATACGATATCGATAAAAAAAGAAATGATGATATGTATCTAATCATTGATTTTATGCTGAAAAAAGATGGCTACGATGAGGTGAAACTATCATCAACAGAAGATCCTAAAACAGCATTTACGGGCTGTGATTTCATTTTCTCACAAATTCGTGTAGGCGGAATGAAAATGCGGGAGCAAGATGAAAAGATCGCTTTGAAGTATGATTTAGTTGGTCAAGAAACCTGTGGCTTAGGTGGCTTTGCTTATGGGATGCGTTCAATGGGCGGTTTGCTTGAAATCGTTGGGTATGTTCAAGAATTTGCTCCAGATGCTTGGATTTTGAATTATACGAATCCTGAATCGATCGTTTCAGAAGCCGTTCGCCGGACGTATCCGACAGCGAAAATGATCAATGCATGCGATATGACGATCTCAATTGAAGAAACGATCGCTATCAACTATGGCTATGATCGAAAGAACTGGATCCCTAGCTACTATGGGTTGAATCATTTTGGCTGGTATACTTCTATCTATGATAAATCTCTAGGTCGCGATGTGATGCCTGAAATCATCGAAAAACTGACGACTCAGGAAATGGCAGTAGCTGATTTCAACGCTGGAGATAAGACTTGGCAAGAGGCATTCAGTATGATGTCTGTGATCACTAAGAATTTCCCAACACACATTCCAAATAACTATTTAGAATATTACTTATATCCAGATATGGTCGTTGAGCATGCGGATAAGAATTATACACGAGCAAATATGGTCATGGATGGGCGAGAAAGAAATACACGGGAAATGGCGCAAAAAATTCGTGATGGTTTGACAGAAGACGTCTTAAATTTCAATTTTGGCGAGCACGGTCAATACATCGTTGATATGGCAACTTCATTGTTGAATGACGAACGTCGTCGTTTCATGCTGATCGTACCAAATCAAGGGGCGATCCCGAATCTTAGAGCAGATGCAGTAGTAGAAGTACCAGCTTATGTGGGTGCTACAGGTGTTGAACCGATTTCCTTGAGACAACCGATCAATGATTTCCATAAAGGCTTGATGGAAGCACAAGTTGCCGCAGAAAAATTATTAGTGGATGCATACTTTGAAGGATCTTATCAAAAAGCACTACAAGCCTTCACGTTAAATCAAACAGTACCAAATGCCAGAGTTGCGAAATTAGTCTTAGACGATATGATCGAGGCAAATAAAGAGTACTGGCCAACATTGGCATAAAGGTTAGGTGAAAAATGAGATTCTTTAAAAAGAAAAAGTCATTAAAAGCTGTAGCAGAAGGCCGATTGATCCCTTTAGAAGACGTGGATGACGCTGTTTTTTCCAAGAAAATGATGGGACCTGGCTTTGCGATCACCGAACATACAGGGCAAGTGTATGCACCAGTCTCTGGAAAAATCTTAAACATTTTTCCAACACTTCATGCGATCACGTTAGAAAGTCGATCGGGAGAAACGATCTTGATCCATATGGGATTAGATACAGTAGATCTAAAAGGAGCCCCTTTTTCATTACTTGTAGCAGAAAATGAAACAATTAGCTGTGGGCAAAAGCTAGCGGAAATGAATCTTGCACTGCTGAAGAACGAAGCAAAAGATCCGGTGATAATCGTTGTATTACCAGAGACTGACAAAGGGGAGTTCATCAAAGGAAAAGAGCATGTTTCTATCGAAGATGATGTGTTTAAACTTTGAGCAAATAAAATTCAGTAGAGAAAACAGCGGAACGCTCTGCTGTTTTCTCTCTTTGTAATTAGAAGGAGATATCGATGTATTTACTTTATTTTTTACCTGCGCTTGGCTGGGGCTTGATGCCAGTGATCGCTTCTTTAACAAAGGCCAAACCGATCAATCAGTTGATAGGAACTACGATGGTTGCTTTACTGTGCGGAATCGCTGTCTTATTTTGTTTGAAGCCGCAGTTGACTGTCTCGCTGTTTATTGTCACCTTTTTGTCAGGTTGTCTGTGGGCGATAGGACAGTATTTACAGTTTCACTCATTTCAGTTGATGCCCGTTTCTGAGGCAATGCCGATTTCTAACGGGACCCAATTGATAGGAACAACGTTAGTTGCGGTATTCTTTTTTCGAGAGTGGCAAGGTATCCAAGCGTTTATCATTGGAGGGACAGGTATTTTGTTGGTCATTTTTGGAATCGTTTGTACGTCATTTTCTAAAGAGCAGGAGCAACAGAAGCTTACAGCAGATTTTAAGCAGGGACTTCTTTTTTTACTGTTTTCTTCAAGTGCCTTAGTATTATATGTGACATTGCCGCAATTTTTTTCGATCTCTGGAACAGCTGTTATTTTTCCTCAATCAGTAGGGATGTTCATGAGTTCATTATTACTTGCTTGGGCTGAAAAATCAAAAGTCGATCCTGTAGCAATCATGAAAAATTGGACGACGGGTTTGGCATGGAGTGTTGCTAATCTAAGCTTATTTTTAATTATTCCATTGATCGGTGTTGCGAAAAGCTTTACCTTTTCACAGCTAGCAGTACTAGTTTCAATTTTTGGTGGACTTTGCTTTTTAAGAGTTCAAAAAACAAAGAAAGAATTAAGGCAAATTATTTTAGGAGCCTTTTTGATCACAGCGGGAATTTTACTCGTTGGACTAATCAAGCAATAAGAAGAGAGAAAATGGGATAAAAGTGTTTATTCCCGAAGCTTCCACCGTTTATTGGTTTTAAAGAGGACTAGGTCGTAACTCGTAGAGTTATGTCCCGGTTCCTCTTTTTTTGTAGGTACCTACATATTTTTGTTGACATTTAAAACAGGTACCTTTATAATTCTTTTTTGTAAGGTGCCTGTTTTAAATTTGTATAATCGATTAAATGAATAAAAGCATAGGAGATGATGAGATGATTGCTTGTTTATTTTTATTTTATGATTTTTGTAAGACACATCGATTGAGAATCGAAAGAGATATGCCTGTATATGCATAAATAATAAGTAATAGATGAAAGAAGGGAAATACATGAAAAAAATAATCAAACGTCTTCCAAAGGCGACAACAGCAATTGCAGTTTTATTTTTATTAGTACAAACATTTAGTGATTTGTATTTACCCACGTTGACAGCTCAATTGATCAATCAAGGAGTTGTTCCAAATGATCAAACGATTATTTGGCAAAAAGGATTTTTAATGTTAGGGTTTGCGATTATTAGTTTTGGTGGAGCATTGATCAACATTTATTTTGCGGCTAAGGTATCGTATGGCTTAGGCGGTGAATTAAGAGAAGCATTGTTCAAAAAAGTTACTTCATTTTCGCAAAAAGAAATGGACCGATTTGGCTCCTCTTCATTGATCACCAGAAATACAAACGATGTGACTCAAGTACAAAATCTAGTTGAAATGGGCTTGAAATTTTTGATTTTAGCACCTCTTTATCTAGTCGGCGGGATCTATTTTGCCTATCGGTTAAGTCCATCATTAACAATGGCATTTGTTTCTGTAACACCGATTATTTTGATCGTCTGCTTGTTGATTTTCCGTTATACCAATCCTTTATTTGATAAAATGCAGCGAAAGATCGATCAGCTGAACCTAATTTTTAAAGAAGGATTGACAGGGATAAAAGTGATCCATGCGTTCAATAAAGAACAGGAAGAGTATCAACGTTATCAAAAAGAAAATGAATCGTATACCAAATTAGCGATTCGCTCAAATACAGCCTTTAGTTTCTTGATGCCGTTTATTACGTTGATGATGAGCTTAGCAACGATCGCAATCACTTGGTTAGGTGCAGGACTGATCGATACAGGGCAGATGGAGATTGGAACGATGATGGGTGTTGTGTCTTATGCAGCACAAATTTTAATGGGTGTCGCTATTTTAACAATGGTTCTTTCTTCGATTCCGCGTGGACAAATTTCTGCGAAACGAATCAATAATGTGTTGGAGACAGAAAATGTGATTCAAGATGGTTCAAATGTTTTTGCTGAGCATGAATCTAAAACCAATAGTTTGATCCTAGACCAAGTTTCGTTCAGCTATGATGGTGCGGAGGAAGACGCCTTAGAAAGAATCTCTCTTTCTGTTCGATCAGGAGAAACCTTGGCAATTATCGGAAGTACAGGTTCAGGGAAAACGACGTTAGTCAATTTACTAGACCGCTTGTATGATCCACGTAAAGGGTCGATTTGTTTTAATGAACAGGAAATCAGTCAGATATCTCAAAGCAATTGGCATGAACAAGTTAGTTTAGTACCTCAAGTAAATCAGTTATTTTTTGGAACGATCCGTGAAAATTTATTGGTTGGAAATCAACGGGCGACAGATGATGAGCTTTGGGATGCTCTAGCATTAGCACAGGCCGCAGATTTCGTCCAGGCACAAGGTGGTTTAGATGGCGCAGTAGAAAAAAATGGCGGCAATTTTTCCGGCGGTCAAAAACAACGACTCTGTTTGGCGAGAGCATTTGTAAAAAATGCTGCGATCTATCTTTTTGATGATTCATTTTCGGCACTTGATTTCAAAACAGATGCAACGATCCAAAAAAAGATGAAGGCTCATTTAAATCAAGCAATCAAAATTATTGTGGCACAAAGAATCACCACTGTGAAAAATGCTACAAAAATTCTTGTATTGAATGAAGGTCAAATGGTTGGTTGGGGAACACACGAGGAATTGGCCGAAACAAACGCGGTCTATCAAGAAATCATTCTTTCACAAGAAGACAAGGAGGCAGCCTGATGAGTAAAGGAACACCGATGAATAGAGGCGTCAAAGCGACACCAAAAGATTTAAGCGGAACACTTAAACGATTGATGAGCTACATGAAAGAAAGTCTTTGGCTGATCGTGTTAGTCGCAGTCATTGCAATCATAGGTACACTGCTTCAAGTGCTAAGTCCTAAATTATTAGGATCAGCAACGACATTGATTTTTGCAGGAGTCAAAGCAAAAACAGGAATTGATTTCACAAAGCTGGCCATGATATTGGGGATCGTCGGAGCAATGTATGTTGGTAAAGCAATCGCGGACTTTGTACAACAGTGGTTGATGACAGTTGTTTCACAAAATACAACCAAAACCTTACGAAACGAGTTAAAGGCAAAGATCAATGAATTACCAAGTGATTACTTTGACAAGCATTCAAATGGAAACCTGATGTCGATCGCGATCAATGATATGGACAATATCGCAACGATGCTGCAGCAAAGTTTGACTCAATTACTTTCTAGCGTGATTTTAGTCATCGGTGTGATCTGGTTGATGCTGACGATCAGTTGGAAATTGACTTTGGTCGCTGCATTGATTTTACCCTGCAGTTTTTTGATAACGAAACTGTTTACACCAAAAGCACAGGGAAATTTCAAGAAATATTTACACGTGCAAGGCAGCTTAAATGGTCAGATCGAAGAGGCTTTCAATGGTCATACGGTAATCAAAAGCTTTAATTATGAAGAAAAATCTGAGCAGCAATTTGAAGCGTTCAATAAAGAAATGTATGAAGCTGGTTGGAAATCAAAATTTTTCGGCGGTTCAATGATGCCGGCGATGATTTTATTGAAAAATCTAGTTTATGTCGTGATTTGTACTGTCGGTGCTGTTGAAGTGGCTGCAGGCGCGATCTTGATCGGAAATTTACAGGCATTCCTTCAATATTCTACACAATTTTCTCAACCAATTAGTCAATTCTCTCAAATATGGAGCGGGATTTTATCGATTGTTGCTTCTGCGGAACGGGTCTTTGAAGTATTGGATGAAGAAGAAAGAAAACATTATGAACAGACATTTCCTAATCAGTTGGATGACTCGGCTAAAGTTCGTTTCGATCATGTTCAATTTGGCTACGGAGAAGAATTATTGATGAAGGACTTTTCTTTAGCGGTTGCACCCAAAGAAACGATTGCGATTGTCGGACACACAGGTGCAGGTAAGACAACCTTAGTTCATTTATTACAACGGTTTTATGAAATTTCTGGCGGTAGTATTAAAATCGATGGAATCGATAGCCGAAACTTTACACATGAACAGCTACATCAAAAGATCGGTATGGTCTTACAGGATACTTGGCTTTTTTCAGGAACGATTTACGACAATATCAAGTACGGCAATCCTGATGCAACGAAAGAGCAGGTCTATGCTGCAGCTAAAGCGGCTTTTGTGGATGAGTTTGTTCGAAAATTACCGGAAGGTTATGAAACGGTTTTGAATGAAGAAACAAATAATATCTCACAAGGACAAAGACAGCTGATTACGATCGCCCGAGCCTTTTTAGCGAATCCGGAAATCTTGATTTTAGACGAAGCAACATCGAATGTCGATACCAGGACAGAGATGCTGATCCAAAAAGCAATGAAACAATTGTTGGTTGGTCGTACAAGTTTTGTTGTAGCTCATCGTTTGTCTACGATTTATGATGCCGATAAAATCATCGTGATGGACCAAGGAGATGTTGTAGAATCAGGGAATCATCAAGAATTATTAGAAGCTGAAGGTGTTTATTCGGATATCTATAATAGTCAATTCTTAAGTGATGTTGCCTGAGTGCAGTGACAACAGGAGGAATGATGATGGAAATAGCGGAAAAAAAATTAAGGATCGAGCTATTCAGTGATGCAGTGATCGCTATTGTGATCACGATTGCAGCACTTGAAATACCAATTCCCAACAGTGGTGACTATACTGGATTTCTTGAAAGCTTGCTGACATTTGCAATCAGTTTTTTCATCGTAGCGGGCTATTGGAATGATCATCGGAAATTGTTTGAGCAGATCAAAAAAATCAATGAACCATTCGTTATTAGAAATACATGTTTTCTTTTCTCTTTAGTTTTGATTCCATTTTTTACGAGCTGGTCTATGGAAGCTGCGGATAAACAGCTGCCTACACTTGCTCATGGTTTATTACTGATTGCTGTCAATGGAACATTTAGTAGTTTGTTTAAAGCAGGGATTCCGTTGGCAGTGGAAGAAGAGAGCAGACAAAAACAGTTGAAACAATTATATGCAGCAAGAGATCGTTTATACTATGGAGCCATCTTATCAGTCATGCTCATTGGCTGGTATGTGCCTTCATTAGCGCTGGTATTGTTTATTGGTGTTCCGATCGTTAGTTATTTTTTGAAAACAAATGTGGAAGAATCTTTTGGGCGTAATGGGAAACGCACGCGAGGAAGATTTGACCAAAATAGAAAGAATCAGAGAAAAACGAGTCATTAGTTTTTCTCTGATTCTTTCTATTCTTTGATTCTCTTGACATCGATCACTGTACCAGTGAGCGCATCTGCTGTGAATTCATATTGGACCATAACGCCGTCTTCTAAACGAGAAATACCGCCATTATAGGTTTTTGAATGAATCGCAAATTTCCGAAGTGGCTTTTTCTCAAATTCGATCCATGATCCTTCTATCGGGCCTTCTTTTAAAAATGCTTCTTTGACATTTTCTAAAACTAGGTCAGCATCTACGGTTCGTTGTTTTTGATACCATAATGTAGAAGCAATCCCACTTATGATACCCAGACTCACACCGATCGCTAAGCCGCCTTTGAAATAGCTTAATTCATTTTCTTCATTCATGGGAATAACCTCCGAGTATAGTCAATGTTTGCCGAAAAAATCGACCTTTCTTTTATTTTACCATACATGAAGGAAATATCGAAAAACAAAAAACGTGGGCAATTAAAAAAATTTGCGTTATAATAAATGATGAAATTAGATGAAAGGAGTATCTGCCGTTTCTGTTTGAATGACGTGTTATTTTTACAGAAAAGAAAGGTTCATCCTTGAAACTTAAAAGGGTAGCTGGCAGATAATATAATGATGGAAGAAAAAACATTTCAACGCATCAAAGAATTGACTGAATTACAAGGAACCAGCGGATTTGAAGACGATATTCGTGCGTATATGAAAAAACATATGACGCCATTAGTGGATGAGATCCAATATGATGGTTTAGGCGGTATCTTTGGTCTTAAAAGAGCAAAAGAACAAGATGCACCACGTGTGATGGTTGCGGCTCACATGGATGAGGTCGGTTTTATGTTGACTCAAATCAAAGATAATGGTCTATTTCAAGTCGTACCTTTAGGTGGCTGGAATCCATATGTTGTTTCAGCACAACGCTTTACTTTAAAAACAAGCAAAGGAAATTATCCTTGTATTTCTTCTTCCGTTCCTCCGCATTTATTGCGTGGAACAAGTGGCCAAAAGCAGCTTGAAGTAACCGATGTGTTATTTGATGCAGGCTTTGAATCAAAAGAAGAAGCGGAAAGCTACGGCGTACGTCCAGGAGATTCGATCGTACCTCAAACTGAAACGATCAAAACGGCGAATGGTAAAAATATCATCAGTAAAGCTTGGGATAACCGTTACGGCTGTACTTTAGTTTTAGAAGCATTGGAAGAATTGCAAAATGAACAATTAGGTCATACGTTGATCGCTGGTGCGAATGTTCAGGAAGAAGTTGGTTTACGTGGTTCTAAACCATCTGTTCACAAGTTTAAACCAGATTTATTCTTTGCAGTAGACTGTTCAGCTGCCGATGATCTACAAACGAAAAAAGGGACATATGGACATTTAGGTGAAGGAACACTATTACGTATTTATGATCCTGGTTTGATCACGTTACCTCGTGTTCGTGAATATTTACTGGATACTGCAGCGACGCACAATATTCCATATCAATACTTTGTTTCTAAAGGTGGTACAGATGCAGGTGCGGCTCATACAACGAATAACGGGGTCCCAAGTACAGTGATCGGTGTTTGCGGACGTTACATTCATACGCATCAAACGATGTTCAATATCAAAGACTATGAAGCAGCTCGCGAAATGCTGATCCAAGTCTTAAAAGGCTTAGACAAGACAACAGTCAATACGATCATTTACGGAAAGTAGAGGGGCAATATGATTATTCCAACATCTTATGAAGAATTAGCGGATTATGTAGGAAAAGATAAGAGTGTCTTTTTCTTCACTGCAGATTGGTGCGGCGATTGCCGATATATCAAGCCGGTCATGCCTGAGATCGAAGCCGAATTCTCAGATTTTCAGTTTATTGAAGTTGATCGGGATAAATTTATCGATCTGGCCTCTGAGTGGAATATTTTCGGGATCCCAAGTTTTGTCGTAACAGATAATGGCAAAGAGCTGGGCCGTTTAGTCAATAAAGATCGTAAGACCAAAGAAGAAATCACCACCTTTTTAAACGGTCTTCGTTAGTAGTAGTCAGTAAAAGATCCAGTGTCAGAATCAAATGAATTTGATTGGGAGATGGGTATCATGTTAACACAAACGTATAAAAATATTTTAGTCGGTGTCGATGGCAGTGAGCAAGGGAATTTAGCTTTTGAACAGGCAGTTGAGGTGGCTAGAAGAAATAATGGTCGTGTGATCGTCGTTCATGTCATAGAAAATCAGGTGTACACTATGATGGGCTATTCATCCTTGAATGATAATCTGTTGGATCAAGAAACAGAAACAGCAAAAGAATTACTGGCAGATTGTGAAACGTATGCTAAGAGTGTTGATTTTACTCAAGTAGAAACCGTTGTAACCTATGGGTCTGCTAAAGATGTGATGTGTAATGATCTACCGAAAAAATACGAGATCGATTTGATCATGGTGGGACAATCGGGTCTAAATGCAGTCGAACGTTTTATGATCGGCAGCGTCAGCAGTTACATTATTCGAAATGCGCCTTGTGATGTGCTGATTGTTCGTCCAGATAAAAAGAAGAAATAAATGTCGGTATAGATAAAAAACGGGTGAAGCAAAGCGCAATCGTTTTGTTTCACTTATTTTTGTTTTGCCGATCAAAAGTGGCATCATTCGTCATTTTTTGTTAAGATAGGACGGTAGTAAAAGAGCACACTTCTCAGAAAAAAACTCGTGATAAGTAGCATCACGCTCAATTTTCTCTATTTTTCATTCGAGACAAATCAGCTCTTTCAGCTTTTAAAACTATCTAGCTATACAGACTAGCCTTTCGTGAAAAAGATAAAATAGGATTGAGTCAAAAAGCAACTCATTCATATTTTCCTATTTTCAAGATAAGGCTGACCAGTCCGATCAGCTTTTAATATTAGGAGGAAAAAAATGATTTTTGCATATAATAAAGAACATGTTGGTGACGTATTGTTCGTTATCGCAGCGGATGATAAAGGACAAGAAAATCACGTTGAACGTAAAGGAAATATTGCCCGTGTTAGCGCCGATGAGCAAGTCGTTGCGTGGAATATTTTCGAAGCATCGACGATTTTGGGGACGATCGATGGCTCAGGTCAAGTTGAATTGACTGATGAACAATTGGCTAAACTAAATCAGGAACTGACAGCAGCTGGTTTTTCAGAAACGCTAGCTGTAGATCATGAACCAAAAATCGTTGTTGGTTTTGTCAAATCATGCAAGAAACATCCTGATTCAGATCATTTATCGATCACACAAACAGAAGTAGATAATGGAGAAGTTCTTCAAATCGTTTGTGGAGCACCAAATATCAAAGCTGGTCAAAAAGTCGTTGTTGCTAAACCTGGTGCAATGATGCCGGATGGTTTGATGATTTGGCCAGGTGTGTTACGTGGTGTGGAAAGCTTTGGTATGATCTGTTCAGCAAGTGAACTGCGTTTACCAGATGCACCGGCGAAAAAAGGAATTTTAGAATTACCATTTGATGCAGTAGTTGGCGAAAAATTTGCTGTAGGAAAATAAGTAGCATTTTGAATCGTAAACTGACATAGAATTTTTAAAGTTAAAACGAGTGAGCAAGATTTCTTTGTGACTTGTTTTAACTTTATTTGTTCCTTACATATAAATAAATTTAGGCGCTAAATACTAAAAGTTGAAGGCTGAAAAAATCAGAAGGAGGCGTTCTCACTAAAGACACGTTAGAGATAAACAATAATGCATACTGTATGTCTGGTTCCCAGCGTTCAGCCCTTCTGTCCCAACCTTGATTCTGTTATACTAAGACTAAATATATATTTATTTTGGAGGGCGATAGCGTGGAGAAAGCGAGTATTGTAGGCAGACTTCAGGATCTTGTGATCTCAACAACAGAAGGAAATATCAACACAACGATTGCACGTACCTTGTTGAAAAAAGTTGGGCATGATGCTGCTGATATTTCGATCGAATCTTTAGCAGAAGAATGTTATACCTCTACAGCCAGTATCAGCCGTTTCTCTAAAAAGCTAGGGTATTCAAAATTCTCTGATATGCAGCAAGCCTTCATTGAATACCAATCTGATACAAAAAGATTTATCAATAAAAACAATTTTGAATTAACAATCAATCAACTCAACAGCAGTCATTCTTTAAACGAATACATCAAACAAATAACACAATCATTTCAATCATTAGAAAAGAATCTCGATTTAGAGCAAGTGGATCTTTTATGTGAGCGTATACATAGTACCGAAGATGTGTATTTTTTTGGCACGCACAGTTCGGGCTTATTATTAGAGCAGTTGCAGTATTTACTTTTTTCATGTGGGAAATACGTTACTTATTTTAAGGGACGAATGAGTCAGCGAAAAGCATTTCAGCAAATTTCTAAGAATAGCTTAGTCATTGTCCTGTCTACTGAGGGCAATTATTTTTTAAAATTCAGTGATCTATTATTTGATATGTCTTCTAATGATAATTACACTGTATTGATCACTCAAAATGATCAAATGAAAATTGCAAATATTTTTGATGAAGTCTTTTTTTTAGGAAATAGTGCAATCAAAAAAGCCGCACCTTATCAGGCACAGCTTTTTATCGATATTTTGTATTCTCGTTATTATCAATTGTACTCACAAGACTAAAAAAGCTATTGATGGACTAAACGATGCTACAATGACATTCTTTGTTTCTAAGTATAGCTGATTCGTTTATAAGCTTTCGCCATTTGTTTCGATGACTTTTTGGTACCAACTAAAGCTATACTTTTTATACCGTTTTCTTGTCCCTTTTCCTTCGTCGTCTAAGTCTACGTATATAAATCCATATCGTTTACTCATTTCACCAGTTCCTGCACTGATCAGATCGATGCAGCCCCATGTCGTATAGCCAATTAAGTCTACTCCGTCTTTTACAGCTTCTGACATTTGTTCGATATGACTACGAAAATAATCGATCCGGTATTTATCATGGATATGTTCACCAGTTCGCTCATCTTTTGCACCTAAGCCATTTTCTACAACGAATAAGGGACGCTGATAGCGCTGATAGATCTCGTTGATGGTGATCCTAAACCCTAAGGGATCGATTTGTCTGCCCCAGCCTGCATCTTTCAAATAGGGATTTCGAACGCTGGCCATTGCATTTCCTTCAATAATATTCTTTCTTAACTCTTCATTGACGGTTTCTAAACGACTTGTATAATAACTAAAAGCAATAAAATCAACAGTATATTCTGCCAGCAGCGCCAGTTCATCCTTTGAACGATTCAGTTTTATGCTATGATCTTCAAAATATCGTTGGGCAAAATAAGGATAAGTACCATTTACTTGAACATCGATAAAGAAATATTGGTCGCGGCTGCGTTCTACAGCTGCCTGAATATCTTTTGGATTACAGGTATATGGATAGACACTTCCAGCTGCTAGCATACAGCCGATTTGGATCGTAGGATCAATATGTTTTGCCAGTTTTGTCACTTCTGCTGAAGCAACGAGCTGATGGTGGGCCGCCTGGAAAACCACGCTTTTTTCATTGGTGACGAGTCCGCCAGCTAAAAAGGGATTTCTTAAAATCATATTGATTTCATTAAAGGTGATCCAATAGGTTACTTTTTTATGGTACCGTTTAAATAAAGTTTTACAATATCTTTTATAAAAGGTGATCAACTGTTGATTTTCCCAGCCTCTATATTTTTGTGAAAGGTAGAGTGGGGTATCAAAATGATTGATGGTCACGATCGGTTCAATATTGTATTTTAGCAACTCATCAAACAAGGCATCGTAAAATTTGAGCCCTGCTTCATTAGGTTCAAGCTCGTCTCCTTTTGGAAATATTCTAGACCAGCTGATGGAGGTTCGTAAACATTTTATTCCTAACTCAGCTAGTAACTTGATATCTTCTTTATACCGATGATAAAAATCGATTGATTGATGGCTTGGATAGTAATCAAAGGTCTGTTCAAAGGCATAGTTTGGATCTTTTAAGCTGTGTTTGCGTTTTTCTCCCACAGGTAAAATATCGATGATCGACTGACCTTTTCCGTCTTCTAGATAAGCACCTTCAGACTGATTAGCTGCCAGGGCTCCTCCCCATAAAAAACCTTCTTTAAATGTGCTCAACGGATTCACCTGCTTCATTCTTTTCTTTACGAATCTCTTCAGCTAGCTGTGCTTCTTCTAAAATGGCTTGCCGATCTGCTGCTTTAAAAAATGGCAACCAGATAACAACTTGGATCACGATCAAGACCGCTTGAACGATCAGCACAGGAGTTCCACCTTCTAACCAACCATAAACTAAGGCAGGTGTCCCTAAAGGTAGTTGAATGCCTCTTAGGGTCTCAATGATATGAAATACTTGTAGCAAATAAGGGATGACAAACATTAAAATCGGACCGATTAGAAAAGGAATAAAGAATATTGTATTTAAAACCATTGGGACTCCAAAAATAACCGGTTCATTGATTCCAAAGAAAGTAGCTGGCAGGGCCATTCTCCCCAATTTTTTATAACGATCACTTTTAGCTGTAAAAGACATTAAAAGTGCCAACCCCAACAAAGCACCAGAACCACCTAAATTGGCATATGTTCCGTAATGTTGGTACGTAATGGCATTCGGTAATTGCTCTCCAGCTTCAAAAGCCGCTAAGTTCATCAAGCTTAATGGAATGAAAACAGTCTGTAGAATTGGACGAATAATCATATAGCCGTGTATTCCGAAGAACCAAAGCAGCTGAGCAAAAACAATCAAAATGATAAATGAAATTGGGCTATTCCCTAAGTTTTGTAGCGGGCCGCCTAAAATAGTATAAATGAAATTATTGGCATCTCCGTAAGAAGTCATTTCAAAACCAAACCGAATAAGAGAAAAGATACCGGTTAAAATAAACGCAGGTGCAATAGCTGCAAATGATTTTGCAATAGTTGGAGGAACACTTGCCGGCATTTTGATCACGATTCCTCGTTTAATAATTGCACAATAGATGATGGGGATGATCATTCCTAAAATAATTCCCATAAACATGCCTTTTGCACCTAGATACTCTGTTGATAACGCATTTGGAATCGTAATGACTTCACCTGATTCCAATTGATGCTCCATCCCGCTAGGCAACAACATAAAGAACAGTACTAAGGAGAGCAGTGCAGAAAAAAAAGCATCCTTTTCAAATCCTAATTTTATCGTTAAATTATAGGCAATGGCGCAAACGACATATAAAGCGATCATATCGGTCGTTACTTTAGAGGCATAGCTTAAAATAGTAGCTAAATGAGTGATTTTTAAAAAATTCTGATAAAGTTCAAATTGCATACTGGATAACAATGTAAAAATTGCCCCCAACATTGTGATAGGCAAAATCATGGAAAAACCATCTGAAATGGCACTCATATATTTATTGTTCTGAAATTTTATAGCGATAGGCATCAACTGAGTATTGATTATTTCCTCAATTTTATTCATTCATTTTTTCTCCTAATTTTATTGTAATCGATTACAATAAAATCATATCACAAGGCGTTTAGAGAAAGGATGCCAAGATTTGTAAGACTTACAAAATCTGTATTTTTTACAAATTTTGTAAATGTTGAAGATTCTTCTGGCGAAAAATTTGCTTTAGGAAAATAAAAAATAGCGGGATATCATCAAAAATGATGTCCCGCTATTTTTATGCTATTCATTTGTTTGAGCGTTTGTTTTTAAAGCAGATTGATCGATCGTCAATTCTACATCGACACTTTGTTCTTTCCCATCGCGGTAGAATGTAACTTTCATTTTATCTCCGACTTTTTTCTTGTACAGTGCACTTTGTAATTCGGTCACTGAGCTGATATCTTCATCATCGATTTTTGTGATAACATCGTATCGTTCAAGCCCAGCTTTATCTGCTGGAGTGGCAGTTTGGACAGTACGGACAAGGACACCTGTTTGAACATCTTCAGGTAAGTTCAGAATTTCTTTTCTTTGTTGTGTTGAGACATTCGTCAATTCTTCCATTGAGATCCCTAATGCTGGACGAGTCACTTTGCCATCTTTTTCTAGTTGATTGATGATATTGACTACATCGTTACTAGGAATCGCAAAGCCCATACCTTCAACACTTACTTGGCTTTCAGATTGAACGATCTTAACGGAGTTGATTCCGATGACTTGACCTTCGATGTTGACTAAAGGACCGCCGGAATTCCCTGGATTGATCGCTGCATCTGTTTGGATCGCATTGATGTTGATTGCTTGTCCATTGTTTTCATTTTGAATATTTCTATTAACAGAAGAGATGATCCCTTGTGTTACAGAGTTAGCATAAGCAGAACCTAATGGAGAACCGATCGCTAAGGCTGGTTCACCGATTTTTAATTTATCTGAATTTCCGAATTCTGCAATTGAATCAACTTTATCAGAAGAAATCTTGATCACTGCAAGGTCAGTATATGAATCTGTACCGACTAATTCACCTTGTACTTTTGTCCCGTCATGCATGACAACTTCAAGCCCTTTTGCTTGGTCTACTACGTGATTATTCGTAACGACATATGCTGTTTTGCCATCTTTTTTATAGATGACGCCGCTCCCTTCGCTTGCTGCTTCAAGGTCACTGCCATTTGATTCATCACCGTTTGCTTCATTCCCATTTTGACCGCCAAATAGGCTGCCAAAGTCAGAATTTTGACTAGTACTTTGTAAATTGATTACAGAGACAACAGAGTTTTGGACCTTTTCTACAGCCTTAGTGACATCACTGTTGACATCCAAGCTGACATTAGTGACTTTGGTATCTCCTTTTGTATCTTTTACAGTTGTGTTTGTCGTTGTATTATTATTTGAAGAATTATTTTGCCCCGTAATTGCGTATGCACCACCAAAAGCCAAAGCCCCACCAAGTAATCCTCCGACTAAACCGATCCCAAATTTTTTGAATACGCCATTTTGTTTTTTATCTGAATCAGGTGTAACATCTTTTCTTTGCATATAAGCAACCTCCTAATTATCTATCATTATTTATTATATTTAGTATAGTCTTTCAAGACAACTTTAGTCTACCGAACAGCTTTGAATTTTTTATGAACAAGTTAGGGAGAAAAACAGATATAAACAATGAAAAAAAGTTTGCGGTGCCACACTTATACACATGAATTTGTGAAAAACTATTAAAAAAGTGAGGAAAAATCCAGTGCAAAAGTTATCCACAAAATGTGGATAATGTGGAAAAGTAAACGGGAATATGTGTTTGTATCTAAAAATACCATGAAATAAAGGATAAATGACCTTGGTTCTGTGGATAAGTCTGTGCATATGTGCATAACTTTGTGGGAAAGTATGTGGAAGAGAAAAATCATTCATGATAAAATTGTTAACAACTGAAAGAATCAAACATAGGAAGAGACGTGAATCTGTTGAAAATAAAAATCATTACCGTAGGAAAGCTAAAAGAGAAATATTTGGTTCAAGGTATCAATGAATATTTAAAACGACTGAAAAGCTATGCGAAGGTTGAAATCATCGAAGTCGCAGACGAGAAAGCACCAGAGAATCTAAGTGAAGCAGAAATGCTGCAGGTCAAAGGCAAAGAAGGCGAACGGATCTTGGCGAAAATTTCTGATCAGGATCATGTATTTGTTTTAGCGATCAATGGCAAGCAGTATAGCAGTGAGGACTTTTCAAAAGAAATTGAACAGTTAGGGATCGATGGAAAAAGTCAATTAGCCTTTGTGATCGGCGGATCACTTGGCTTGAGTGATGAGGTGATGAAGAGAAGCCAAAAGCAGATGTCGTTTGGCAAGCTGACTTATCCACATCAGCTGATGCGGTTGGTATTGGTGGAGCAGATTTATCGCGGGTTCCGGATTATGCGGGGGGAACCGTATCATAAGTAGGGATATTTTTTGAAAAATGTTAATTAACGGGATTTTGATTTTATATAGAGAAATACAGCATTAATTAGACAGGGGTTGGTGGTAATGTGGAATTATAAAAGTAATTCAAAAAGCACTAAAAAAGTTGAAATAATTAGCATTAATCTTTGAATTTTGAAATATAAATTATGTTAATAACAAGAGCTGGTTTAACACAGAATCAATTAAATTAGAAAAATATGAAAAATGGAGGATTAATTATGGGAAATTTGGGATGGTATCAAGGGTTTACAACAGTTGCTAAAAAGGTTGGAGGGCCCAAAAATTTACTAAGCCTAGTTGCGGTAGGTGGATACGTTGTTATACGTATTGTTGGTGAAGGGGGAGTAAAAAAAGCATATAAGCTAGTCAAAAAAAGATCTAAAAAACCGAACGCTAAAGTAAAACAATTCTTGTTTTTGATTGATGGCGAAAATGAAGGTGGGTTAAAGTTCACTAAGGAAGATACTTTTATTGTTGCTGCAAAACATGGAAATGTTATGTTGATTGAGAAAAATGGAGATATGAATAATCCATATTTTGTTGATCTATCGTGGCTTAAATCTGTAAGTAATTATGAAACTAATTAAACGAACCATATCATTTATAGCTTGAAAAAACAGAAATTTGATAAGATTTAGGAAGGCGGTAAATAAGTCTATGACTAAGGAAATATCTTTAAATGCAGATGATATTCTTATTCTTAACAAAATAGTAGAGAGGCATCCATTAAAAAATAATGTTGATAGGGTAGTTACAGGTGGTCAATTTTTTACTTTACTTTCTTCGCAAGATATTAATTTTCGAAAAAGTATACCCAAACTATTAAGTTTAAGTTTGATAAGAGAGAACACTCCACAGGAATATATACCATATTTATATGTGGACGATTTAAAATTATTGCTGAAAAATTATGATATTAAAGGTGCTGTACGAAAAGATAGACTTGTGGAAGAAGCAAATATTCATCTTTCAAATGAAGAAATACTTTCATATTCCTCCTATAAAACTTTTTATGTTGTCTCTGAGGAAGGACAAGAATCACTTGAAAAATACAAAAATGTGATTTGGTTTTCAGAGCATGAGAGAGATATTTTTGGATATGGTGATCATAATGCAGTTTTTAATTCCCAATATTTTTTTAAGAATTACAATAAAGATCCATTAACCGAAATGATTCAATATTTTAAAGGGAAAAATCCAGAAATAACAGGAAAACTCTATGCATTCAATGAGGACTATAATGTAGCAATTGTATATGCGATTCAATTATATACAAATAAACTATCAGAAGTAATCAATTCAGCTATTGATAATATTTACCGTCGTAATAATCTTTCATTTGCTCAAATTGCACGCTTTAATGATTGGGTAGTGAATAGTTATATTCATGTTTGTGATAGTGAAAATCAGAAAATATTATCGGATATTGAAATAAACTATAACGATAATTTCAAATATAAAGAAATCGTACCAAGCAGTTTATTTCAAGAGACTTTGATTGCCCTATTACGAAATGAAGCAGAAATGTTCGATATGTTAATTAACCAGTTTGTTACTATTATTGAAGAAAATTATCCAGAGGAAGAGGAAGATTTAGATCGTTATCAAAAATATATGGAACAAAAGATTGATAATGAAGTTGCTCTTTTAGATTTGCTAATTAAACATTTAGACTTAGAAATACTAGAAGAACTTAAAGAGAGAATTGAATTAAGGATATCCGAATATAAAAAAATAAACCACTAGTTGATGAATAAAGGAGAACAAAGATTTACTGGTTAAGCAATTAAGAGACTATATAGTATCTTAGTATGGATTAAATGCAAATTTTGGAATTTAATTGAGATGTTGGGTGTTAAAAAATTATCATGACGAGCCAATCAAAAAAAATTACTTGGATTCCATACTGAAAAGCTATCTTAACATTAATCACTTAAACACCCCTTGTATCAAAAGAGATACAAGGGGTGTTTAGTAAAATAACTAAACAGCTATCTCAGATAATTGCGGTTTAATCAAATTAAACATTAACCCAAATAAAAACTGAAATAGCAACCGCAGTAGCAACTGTAATCATGGCAATCCCTCCTTTCAATAATAGAATATTTCAAACATTTTATATGTAATAATGTGCTATACTTAGACAAAAAGGGAGTGGAATTATAATGAATGTAGAAGAAGCACTTTATTTTTTTAGAAAAAATAAAAATTTAAAGCAAAAAGATATTCTTACCTATACTGATACCTCCGTCTATTCCAAAATCGAGACAGGAAAAAAAGTGTTAAGATTTTCTGAACTAAGAGATATTTTAGAACGCTTCTCTGTTCCACTAGAAGAATTTTCAGAATATTTAGAAGATAGTATGGAACAAAAAAAGTTTCGTAAATTGTTTAGACAATGTGCGAATAGTCCTATAGATGAATCCAATAAAAAGAAGCTACTTAACTACTACAACCAATTAACCTTTTCTAAGGATATGCATCTTAGAGAAATGGCAAATTTTATCGGGATAAAAACATTGTTCTCCAATTTTTGGAAAGAGATTTCTCCAGTAAGCCAAGAAGAGTTAAATCAAATCTATGAACTTCTCATGGAAAAAGAATATTTTTTTCAGTATGATTACGCCGTATTATCCAATACAATTTTTCTATTTAATGACAATCAAATCAAGCACCTAGCTAAAAAAGCGTTGCCTGTTAAAGATATTGAAGTCAGAAATGTGGAGACAACAGAATTTATAAAAAACATGATTAACAATTTAATCACAACGTTACTACGCAAAAAAGAATATGAGGCAAGTCGTTATTATTTAAGATTAGCCGCTACAAAAGAAGGCAATCTTACGTTTGATTACAAATTAGTTATTCAGTACTTGGATAATTTAACAAGCTATTTAATTACTGGTGACGATTGTTATAAAGAAAATATTTACGACTATATCCACTTATTAACGAAGCTCGGAGAGCAGAATTTTGCGAAAAGTATTGAGCGAGAAGTTCACTCGATTCTTTCAGAAAGCAAAGATATTCCGATCTTTATTCAAGCGGATATGTAACCTACGTACTGCTATAGTAACTATAAACTACTATTAGCATACCACATTATTTGCAGTTGTTTTACTCAAATTGTAAATAATACTAATTTTATAATCATACGCTGTTTTATTTCTCACGAGAGATTACTTTTTACTAAATGGTCTGTATTCTTACTCTTTATTTTGTTAAACTATACTTATTGGAAATAATAAGAGAGTAAACTAATAGGAGGAGTTCTTCAATGTCAGAAACAAAAAATGATCCGCAACAAGCTAGTATATTTGCTAGTGGGCTTGTGATGCCATTCATGAATGCTTATTCTGGTAGCAGTGAAGCATTATCTATATCGGATGGTGCTGCATCAAAAGATATTAATACTATTCTTACACAAACAAAAGCAATCATGAGTACGTTCGAGAGTAGTTTAAAAGCCGATGCAGACAATCTTTTATCTATTAGTAACACATATGAGGCTGCCAATCAGGCGATGGTGGATGTGGTGACGCATGGATAAGAAGAAAAGTGTGATAGAAGTATCTAATCAGTTATCTGCATTAGAAGATGAAAAACTTTCCATTCATAAAAAGAAAAATCTGTGGGAAGAATACCAAGAACATTGGGCCTACTTACAAAAAGAAGAACAATCTATATTAGAGGAAGTGGCCTATCTCAGTCAGGGAACAGAATCGCTGAACCATGCCACGCAACAATTAATCTATTTTGAAGAAGAACAACGAGCTGTTGCCCAAGCATTTGATTCAATTGAAGAAGGATTTGAACAAAAAGAAAAAGAATTTTACAACAGAGAAGATCATCTTAACACTGCTTATTATGAAGCAAAGAAGCAGGAGGAATTAAGCGATGACGAAATTTAATTATTCCGAAGTTCAAGGTGTTTTTACTAGTTCTCAATCCGATCGGGTCGCGTGTTTATCTAGTTTTTCTACAGTTGAAACAAACATTGCGCAATTTACAGCGTCAAGTGCATTAACAGGTCCTGGTTGGGATTCTGCTAAGCAAGCATTATCGCCCTATTCCGTTGTCACAAAAGCCTTATATAACTACCATTGTGATTTCGGTGAAACCTACACAGCCTTTTTAGCGAGTTTTGAAGGAGAAGTAGGGGAAACAGGTAAAACACTAGACACAGAAGAATTACGAGAACTTCAAGAGAAGTTAAATCGAATTCAACGAGAAAAACAAGATCTTCTAAACAAAATAGCTGGAAATATCGCCTTAGAAATTATCGGTGGTTATGGTGTGATGGCAAAGGATTTTCAGCTTGGTGAGACGCAAAAGAAAATTGATTTACTAGAGAAATATGAAACATTTGAAAATGGTCATGCAGGTGATTTTTCAGCGATTGTTTCAACTGGCGGTGATTTGACCTTGGCGTTGAGCGATCTTGGGAAAAGTAAATCCTTTGACGCAAAAACAGGAACCTATGCGTATTCAGATTTAAAAGCCAAAAACTGGTATACTAATTTAAAGAAGTACAATGATACTTGCCCAACGCAACGAATTGAAATCGTAAAAACCGACAAATATGGCTATGGTTTGAAAGTATATATTAATGGAAAGTATAGCGAAGTAGCTTCAAACAATTTGATGTATGCCCAATCGAAAGAAGGCATGAAAGAATTAGGGCTTACAATGAGAGATATGGCTGGAGAGATGACCGGGCTATACAGTTTGTATCGTCTGTTTAATGGAAAAGATCCAGTGACAGGGGAACAATCCAGCCGATTAGAAGCTGGTCTTTGGACAGCATTGTTATTGTTACCACAGGCGAAAATGGTCAGTGCGGCAAGAGAGCTACGAGCAGGGAATCGTTTATTAACAGGTGTTAATTTGACCGCAAGGGACCTACAAATTTTAAATAAAGCTGGATATTTTGATGATGTTGGTAAAATAAATAGACTTGAACAAGCCAGTAGAGCTGGGAAATTGAAAGTTCCGCAAGGATTAACTGATAAGCAGTTTGCTGAAATGAGTGATTTATTGAAAAGTAGACTAGGTCAGATTGGTGATGATATTTTTGTTCAAGGAAGTAGGGCTGGTGGAACTGCAAAGGCCACTTCGGATATTGATATTGGTGTGAGGGTAACTAAAAAACAATTTGATGAATTGATTAAAAAAAGTTTTGGAACACCCAACCCTGGCTCAGCTAGAGAGAGAACTATGCTCCATGCTATTGAAACTGGGAAAATTCAAGCTGGAGAAGCCAAATTAAGAGGATTACGAAAAGAGCTAGAGAATCTTTTAGGTATTGAAGCAGATGTATCGATTATTTTAGAAGGTGGTAAATTTGATAACCCACCGTACTTGCCAATTAAATAATGAGGAGGTGAAATGAAAATGGGAGACTTGTATTGTAAACTATTCATTAACAGTTCCATGTCTATTGGGGAGTTAGCGAAGGACATAAGTGAGTTTTTTGACTTGAGTTTGGATAAATTTTTATCAATAGAGAGTGAATATTTTACTGTTGACATCTTGAAAAACAAAGAATTTGATGAAGAAAAATCGAAAGACATTCCAAATGGCTTTCTCTATTTTCCATACTTTTTAGATATAGATAGTACTGAGAAAACTGAAAAAGAAAAATATATAAAAATGATTGGAGATTTAATGCTTCATTTGTGGGATAACAAATGTCAATTAGTTGCATCTAGTGATTTTGAAGAGTTATTACCCAATAAAGGTGGATATATTCAATAAATTATTAACATGATAAATTTTTAGAAAGTAAGTTATGAATATCAATGATGGTCTATGAATAGAATTTAAAAAAAAAACCTCAATTTAATATGAGGTTTTTTTGGTAGGCAATATAAAGAAGAATTGCGAGCGCTTCAAGAGAAGTTAAATCGAATTCAACGAGAAAAACAAGATCTTTTAAACAAAATTGCTGGAAATATTGCTCTAGAAATTATCGGCGGTTATGGCGTGATGGCAAAAGATTTTCAACTTGGTGAGACACAAAAGAAAATTGATTTACTAGAGAAATACGAAACATTTGAAAATGGTCATGCAGGTGATTTTTCAACGATTGTTTCAACTGGAGGTGATTTGACCTCTGCATTGAGCGATCTAGGGAAAAGTAAATCCTTTAACGCCGCAACAGGAACCTATACGTATTCAGATTTAAAAACAAAAAACTGGTATACTAATTTAAAGACTTATAATGACTCTTGTCCATCGCAACGAATAGAAATTGTGAAAACCGATAAATATGGGTATGGTTTGAAAGTATACATTAATGGAAAGTATAGTGAAGTAGCGTCAACTAATTTGATGTATGCCCAATCGAAAGAAGGCATGAAAGAATTAGGAATTACAATGAAAGATATGGCTGGGGAAATGACAGGGCTATATAGTTTGTATCGTCTGTTTAATGGGAAAGACCCAGTGACAGGGGAACAAGCCAGCCGATTAGAAGCAGGTCTTTGGGCAGCATTGTTATTATTGCCACAGGCAAAAATGATCAGTGCGGCAAGAGAACTGCGAGCAGGGAATCGTTTATTAACAGGTGCTAATTTGACCGCAAAGGACTTACAAATTTTAAATAAAGCTGGGTATTTTGATGATGTTGGCAAGATAGGTAAACTTGAGAAAACTGGTGGACTTACTAAAGCGCAAAAAGTTGAGAACTTCCAAAATAGAATTGATAATATTAGGAATAGAATGCCAAATTCGAAGCTGAAAAATCAAGGAAATATGGCTGTCGCTGATGTTAAAATAAAAGGTTTGCCAGACGAGTTTATGGCACATAGTAAAATTCACGGACCAAGTAGCAAAGGTGCAGATTTAGGCAATTTCTCACCTGCATCAGAAAATAGGATTTTCGAATCATATACAATAGATAAGTTCCCAAGGTATAATGATACTGAGGTTAAAATTCTGGAGGATATAGCATCTAAAATTAAAGATCCAAAACTTTCTGGTAAGATAGATTTATATACAGAACTACCAGCTTGCCAAAGCTGTACAAATGTTATACTAGAGTTTAGAAAAAAATTTCCAAATATAGAACTTAATATATTTACGAAGTAGGTGGAAAAAATGAGTGAAATTAGTTATTTAGAAGCAAAAGAATTAACTTTAGAAGACTATGAAGATTTTATTGAAGATGAAGGGTTTAGCCCCAATCAAGCAGTAGCCGCAACTTTTGAAGATTCTGTATTAATGATGAAAAAAAGTCATAAAGTTTATGTATCAGTTATGGTAAATCTCTCGATTTTGAGTTTAAAACAAGATTTTTTACCAGATTATCTATTAGAGAAGCAAGAAAGTTTGAAAATGGTTAATGGTTTAAATGAAGAAGAACAGTCTGTTTATGATTCAGATATAAGTACTTTGAATCAGTTGTTAAGCAATCAAAAATTTGAGATAGATAAAGATGAAGAATATAAGCTAAGAGTTAACATGTTATTAGAGTAGTACTGATTATAGAATAATAAAAAGGTGCACTATTCTATAATGGTAACCGGATAGTAAAAATTTGATTAGTAAGCTAAACTTACTATTTAAGTTGCCAATGAGGCTAGTGTAGTCTGAGGTAAGTCATGTTTTAATTGCATAAAAAAAAGGGACCAATTATTTCATCCATTAGATATTTTATCTAGAATACACGCTATTAAGACGTACTAGGAGAAAAAATAATTATATATTATATCTATGAAGATCAATCATCTCAATCGATGATTGGTCTATTTTTGTGTTTCAAGGAGGGAATAAAATGTTTGATAGCAAAGAAAATCGTTACATCACGAAGGGAGTGAACGAACAAGTACCAAAAGAAATCCAACTCTATTGCTGGAATTTGATTGACAAAAAAAGAAGTAAAGCTGAAACAGAATTAGACTATTTACAAATCTTTGAATTTAATCCAGATAATCAACGCCAAGCAATTGAGGTGATTCATCGACAAGAAGAACCATTTTTCATTGATTATCATACCTACACAGTAAATGAAGTAATGCCAGATGTCCAAATTGAAAAATTATGGGTGATTGACGATCGTAGTCATCAAACCATGTTATTACCAGAAGATTATTAACTGCATTTTTCTAAGAATCAACCACAACAATTATAAAGGAGAAAAACATGAAAACAAACCAACCAAGAAAACGTGTAGCTATTGTCAGTCTTGAATTAGTCAAAGAAGCCTCCACTTTTTATGCCGCTAGAACTTGTACTAGCCCTCAAGCTGTTTACGAGTTATTCGCCCCGTTTATTGAAACGAAAGATCGAGAACATTTGGTGGTCGCTGGTTTAAACGTAAAAAATGAACCAACGGCTATTCAAGTTGTTCATATAGGAACCATCAATCAATCACTCGCTTTTCCTAGAGATATCTTAAAGATGGCGCTCTTATCAAATAGTGTGTCTATTTGTGTTGGGCATAATCATCCTTCAGGTAGCGTGACCGCTTCATTAGCGGATATCGAATTTACTGCGAAGTTAGAAAAAGCCTGTCGATTGCTTCAAATTAATTTACAGGATCATTTGATAATTGGTAGTGGTGGAAAATATCTGTCTATGAAAGCAGAAGGTTATATAACCGATAGTAAGTAAAGAAGCCTTATGAGGGAAGCTCATAAGGTTATTTTTATTCCATAGAAAGGAAAAAAGCCATGTTAAATGAAGCAAAGAACATTTTACAAAAACAAACTCAACTTGTAACAGTAAAAGAGGAATGGAGCTATGAATCTGTCACATTGGAAAGGGAAGAACTAGACGAAGCTACTCTTCCTGAAGGAGCCAAAAAACAATTACCAAAACTAGTAATGACCCACTTGTATTTATATGTAGATAATCAAGACAATGAATATGTTGTGTATTTTCTTACTGATGTTACGAGCCAAACCACGTATATCAAAGGTTTATTAAAGAATAATACACGACTCTATTCCAAACTTTTACCAATGAAGGATGGAGCTGAATGACCAAAGAGGTATTTTTAGAATTGATTTGTCACTGTATGATGCAAATAGTAGAAGCAATAAGAGAGGGGCGAGAGTAAATGGGTTTATGGATTCGTTTAATTTGTTTAGTTGCTACCACAATCATTACGGAATGTTTTAAATGGTCAGCAGCATAGAAAGGGAGAAAAGGAATGATAAACAAACAATTGATAACCATAAAGAGTGAGGCTTGGACAAACGAGAGAAATACGCACCGCTATGTGCTAAGAAGAGAATGGTTAGAAGGTATCGAAGATAAAAAGGGAGATTTAGCGGCAGTTATTACGATTCGTCCTAGTAGTACAAGTCCCTACACAGAAGATTTGACCATGATGTTAATTGAGAAGCATGTCCGTCAGTTAGGTTTTTCTGGTTTTATTGCAGTAAATCTTTTCTCTTCTATTGAGGCAAAAGATAGAGCTTCTTTTTTAAAAGGTGTTGATGATCAAACATTAGAAGTATTTACTACTGTTTTGGCAGAGAAGCGAATTAGTCAAATTGTATTTGCCGTAGGTTCGATTGTGACGACTAGCTCAGTAGCTATGGATCAAGCAGAAAAATGTTATGACTTATTGACCCCTAAACAAAAGAAAATGACACAAGTGTTGGTTAATTCAAAAGGAGCTATTGCCCACCCCTTAAGTGTGCAGGTAAGAAAAGTGTGGAAATTGGAGAATGCAAAACTGCTATTTTCAAAAAAGAAGATGGAAAAATGAAAAAATAAATGTTTCTCAGATCGTTAGTTATTTCTAAAATTGCTAGTAGCGACAAAAAAATAACTTTGTCGATGAAAATGACGCAAGATAAGTCTAAAGGGAATCGTTATTATTGTAGTAGAAATTGAAAGGAGGAGAAAGAGTGAATGAACCAGAGGTGCAAGGGTGGAATAAAGTGTATCGTGATTTGGAACGAGTAGTAGGCAAACAAAGCACTCTGGCTATCTATCAGGAGTTTCGAGGACTGCAGGTGAATTTTCCTATTCGATTAATCAGTCGTGCTTACATGAAAGATTTATTAAGAACGGAGTACACGGGAAAAAATAAACAAAAGATAGCGACCCACTATGGGTATAGTCAACGTTCAATTGAAAGAATGTTGAAGGAATTAGAAAGGGAAAATCCAAACCAAGTGAAAGAAGCGACATACCCTTATATTGCACAATGGAAGAATCGAGCACATTGAAGAACAAACATGTCCTTATATATCCAAATAGCTATAGGTACAGAAAATGGAGGGAAAAAGATGGAGAATAGTTGTTATTGTACGAATTGCGGGAAAGAGATAAATAAAGAAGCAGAGATATGTACATCCTGTGGCGTGCGTCAAGGGAAAGTGATTCATTATTGTTATAACTGTGGAGATGAGATTCAACCCAATCAAGAATTATGTCTGGGATGTGGCGTTAATCCTCGAAAAATAAAGCGACCATCCGTAGGAAAAAGCCTAGGTAGTACAGGGACAGGTTCAGTGAATGTCGTATTAGCAACTATTTTAGGATTCTTTATTCCAGGATTGCCGTCCTTGTTATGGTATAACCAGAAAACAAAAGGTATTGTGATGATTGTGGCTGCGATACTAGTGACCATACTTCTTCCTTTACTTGGGTTGATTGTTGTAATTGTTGGTGCCGTAGATGCCTATCAACTAGGACAACGTGTAAATAATGGGGAAACACTAGATGAATGGACATTTTTCTGGTCTAAGTAAACAAAATAAAAGGACGAGCAGACATTCAAATGTTTCTCGTCTTTCACTTTATTAGGAGGGATACATATGAAAAATTGGGTTAAGGGATTCATCATTTTAGGCTGTATGGTTAGCTTAGCCGCTTGTTCTACACAATCAAAAGAAGAAAAAAAAGTAAATGAAACGCAAGCTTCTTCTTCAATATCGAGTCAAGAAAAACAACGAAAGGAAGATGCTCCAGAAGTAAATCAATCAAAAGATGCTTCTTATTTTGAGGTGGATAGTAGTCGCCAATCCGCATTAGAAGATCGAATAGAGCGGAAATATAAAAAAGCATACGGACTTGGTTATGAAGGAAATCCCACAACAAAGCAAGTAACAGAGCTGAAAACGTTAGAAGATATTCAACAATTTTTACAAGAAAAGTACGAAATGACCTTTCCGAATGATCAAACAAAAACAGGGGAGTACTATTTTGCGTTTAATCTAGATTATTTATATGGGTTAGTTATGGACGATGATTATTTTAGTTTGTATACAGAGGTCTATGAAAAAGGGGAAGTAGAAGGCTACCAAGAACAAGTCATTGCGTTAAATCAGGCAGCGTTTCGTTTATTGAACGAGTTAGACATAGATCATTATTTCCGTTTAGTGGTAGAAGCAGGTGAGCAAAGCGAGTCATTTACTGAACAACAGATAACAGATACCTTAAAAACAATAAAACAAAAACTGGTGGATAGAGAGGAGGTTGTAAAAGAGGACGCTCGTTATTTAGGTATTGCGTATGATACAAGTAGTCTTCCTTATAAAGAACAAAATCCAGCTCAATCTATTTATGACCGAGAGAAAATGGGAAGTGATCCGTATTCACAAGTGTTTAGTGATTTAGGTGGTTGGTATCAAATTATGTATGTACTAACTGATGACGAGATTACTGAAAAAGGAACAAAGTTAGGTCAAGGTAAAAATCTGTATGAGGGATTCTTGAAAAATTGAATCATCTGAATAAATCTAAATAATGGTAGGTTGACTATATGAGGGATGCTCGTCTTGGATTTTAACTACCATTGTTTCTCATTAGAATAAAAAGTTACATTAGTTCCAGTAGTTCCAAAGAAATAAAATAGTAAGAATAAATGATGAGAGAGTTATATTAAAGTGTCTTGCTTGGAACTGCTGGAACTATTGCCATTTGTTTGTTAGAATTAATGCTAATAAACGAATGGGGAGCGAATATTATTGAGTGAAAAATATTATAATCAAAAAGATTTGTTCAACAAAATTCCAACTATGAAAAGAACAGCATTAATGAATAAATTTGAAAATATTTTGAGGAGCTATTCGTTAAAATATGATGAAGACGAGTATGATGAAGCAAAAAAGAATGATAAAAATACTAGCTACATTTATATAAAAGATGTTGATCAAAAAGAATTTGAATTTACCAAAGAGGAACTAGAACTATTCGCTATATTATTAAAAGTATCGAATGATTTCCCCTTTAAAATCACAAAATCTTGGGAAAATGAAGCAGATTTTAGCAAAAAGACATTGAAAGAGTATCTTGATTATTATTCTGGATTGATAACGGAGATTGAGTTAGTAGATGATCTTGAGTTAAAGTACCTTATAATGAGCTCGCTTCCATACAGTGTGACAAAATTAGAAGTAGAAAATTTAACCCTTTTTAATGAGAGCATCAGCAATTATTTAAATAAGGTGTCAACATTAACAAGTGAGTCAAGAAATAGAATGTACACAATTCAGCGCAGGCTGTTTCAGTATTTAGATGCGGAAATGTTTTTAGAAAAAGAAAAAGTACAATTACGCGTAGCTAATGACAAAAAGAAGTATGAAGAAGAACTAACGGGTTTTAATAATCAATCTGAAAATTATGCACAAGAAAAAATAGAACAACTTTCTTTGGATTATTTTAGTAGTTATGAAAATACACAAGTGGACCAATACATAATTGAGTTAATTTCTTATTTTAATTATAGAAAAAGAATCAAGGAGTTAGATACCTTAAGAAAGTCTGGAGTACCAATAACAAAACTTAGTAAACGTTTAGAAATGTATCCCAATAAAAAAAATGAGCCACTTGCAAAGTATTTAAAGCATTTTCAACAAACCAAAAAAAATATGAGAGAGGATACCCCGATAGTTCAACATATGTCAACAATGTTTGCGAACGGAGAAGATTTGTATACACATTCTCTTAAGGAACGATTGATATTACTGGAAAATAGATTTGAACACTACAAGTTGAAGGAAGTACCATTAATACCAACAGATATAGACGATGTTCTTTACCAGCTCGAATCGTTGCAAATGGCTTTACATTTTTTAATTCGCTTGGTTAAGAAAAAAATCTTTCCTTCGATAGCAGACAATAACGAAAAGGAAGTACAATGGGTTCCGTATTTAAGAGATAAAATGGAAGAGCTTAATCATTATGTGTATGAAATAGCTAATTGGGGGGATCGATACTTTGAGTTAAGGCATGGTTATTCAATAGAAATCCAGTATATAATAACAGATATTCGTTATTTTACTAGTTCGTCATCTGGTTATTTAAACTATATGATGTTTAAAATAGATGAATTGGCTATTCTATTAAATAAATCAATGCCTACTGAAGTTGAAGAAGTTGAACAAGTATTAAACGGCGGTAATGATTTGTTAAACGAATCAGTGTTAGTTAAAGCTGAAGAAGCATTAAAAGAAATAGATAATAATTTGAGGAATATTAATTTTAGTGCTAGAGCAATTATAATAAATATATGGGGACAAGAGTTCCCAAGTCAAAAAAATGAAAACCACGTCAATGATTTATCTGGTGAATTTTTGATTCAGCCAATTAATAAGCAAAGAAAAAAATAATTTTTTATTTAGAGACAGTTCATTATGAACTGTCTTTTTGTTATTTTTTAATTGCTAAATACTACTAAAAAAGCGTCATTTATGATTTTTTGTCCTTTTGTTCGTTATTATGTCTAAACTTAAAAACATTTTAGACACAAAATGCAGTCCCAAAACTAATGGTTTAAACTAAGGTTATCGATAAATAAATTTATGCAGCGCTGCGTAAGAAAGAGGAATACAATGGAATTTGACTTAAACTTTAAAGATTTTTATGAAGAAGGTTTTGCTACAAAGTGGATAATAGCTACGCTAACTAATTTTTCAACTCGTGAAGTTAATTTCGGACCAGAGCCGATAGGAACTGATTTTCTGCTAACGTTTAACGTTGAAAAATATATTGGTTTTAAAAAATCAGAATTTTTTGAGGATCATCAATACATTCATGGTTTTCAACTGAAATATGGTACACAGGTTAATCGTAGTTATTTTGCAAAAATCATGAGAAACACAGGATTTTATTTCCAAAAAGGGCGTCAATCTATGAACACGAAAGAGATGGAAGGAAAAATATTTATCATTGGATTACAAGACAATCAGTCAGAAAAGACACAGAGGGTATTTCGTAATATAGATACAATGTTCCCCATCTCTGAAGACTTTTTACAAACATTACAAGAATTTGAAGTGACAAATGAAGAGATGCATGATGAATAAGTTACTTCAAAAAATGAAACCTCATCAGTTTTTAGATCAATATGTATTCACATTAAATCAAGAAAACAGTTTATTAAAATTAACAAGGAGACAGATCGATAGCTTTCAGGAGCTATCGATCGGAGAAGTTAAAGCAATCGCTTTGTCTGAAACATGGATAGCTACTGAGGAGTTTATCACTTTTGTACTTGAAGAAACGAACATTTCAAAAAGTCGAACACGTATTAAGCGAAGGATTCCTGAACACTTAAAACAACTGGTTTTTGAAACGTATTCTGTGTTTATATTAGCACTGTTTGAATTTGATAATAGGAACTATAAGCAACCTGAATTGATCTCTAAGGTAGCAGTATTCTTCCATAAAGCTTCAAAATTAGTAATAGTGAAAGAGATTAACGAGATGCGTATCTATAACAAAGTAACAGGCGTTTATGAATCTGCGGAAAAAGTGTTACCACAAATAATTGCTATTTTCTTGGAAAATTTTTTAACTGTTTCTTGGAATAGCAATACAATTAATGAGATAATCCTACGAATTAAAGCGAAAACAGCTATAGTGAATTGGAATGAATTTGATGTACAAGGCTTTGCGTTTGCAAATAAAACGCTGCTATTGAATACTATGGAACCATACTTCGTTAATCACTCGCCAAATTTTTATCTAACAAAAAAATCAACTGTTCATGTGGATGAAACAGCCAACTGTCCAATGTTTTATCATTTTTTAGAAGAAATCATTCCAGATGAGATTAAATTTATTCAAGAGTATGGCGGTTATATGTTGGATCAAACAAATCGAGCGCAAAAACTATTGATTGCTTTCGGTGGTGGACGAAATGGAAAAAGCGTGTTGTTTGATGTGTTTACCCAAATTATAGGGGTTGAAAATTCAGCTTCAGCAAGTATGGACGAGTTATCTTCACGCTTCGGGAAGGAAGTAATGTTGAATAAAAAAGTGAATATCTCCAATGAGGGAGCAACTTTTTCATATAATCCAGATACGTTAAAAGCTCTTGTATCAGGTGACCCGTTGAATGTAGACAGAAAAAATAAACCAGCTATAACCACCTCTTTGTACGCAAAACATGTATTCATCACAAATAAACTACCTCCAATTTACGACCAATCATTTGGGTATAAACGGCGACTGTTGTTACTGGAATTTTTGAAACAAGTGTCTGAAACAAAGGTGGACCCTTTTTTAACAGAAAAATTGTTACAAGAGTCTTCAGGCATACTAAATTTTTTATTAAAAGGATTAACACGTTTGCGTCAGAACGAGTATCATTTTTCTGAATCAGAAGGAATGCTTCAAGCAAAGCGAAACTATTTTAATTCAGCCAATCCATTGTCAAGCTTTATATCAAATGAAATAGAGATCCGTGTTGGCAAACGATTATACAGAAATGACGTGATTAACAGTTATCAAGAATGGTTAGTTAGCAATGGCTTTTATGACAGCGTTGCAACAAATACCCAATTGTTTTGGAAGAAATTTGAAGCTGACTATTACGATCAATTTGACCATTTACCGATTATAAAAAAGAATAAACAGGGACGTTTTATAGAAAATATAATGTTCAAAACTAGCTAAGAAAAAGTGGAAAATCACGAAGGAGATTCGCAAATGATGAATGATAATTTTATTGATGATACGGAAGAGTACTGGAGATCTTTGTTTGAACATGAACCATTTGATCACTTTTCAAAAATTGGAAAATTGATTGTTAAACCTGAAAATATTGATTTTTAAATAAGGGTCAAATCCTGTACGACTTCACAAAAAAGTATGGAATAAAAATAACAAATAAACGAATAGAAAGCAGGAATTTTAAATGAAGAATAGAAATGAAGAAGCAGTATTTTATAATCGAGATATATTTATTGATATACAAGGAACTAGTGGAATCAATCATTTCGCATATTACAGTGAAATCAAAAATGTCGAGCTTGTTAAAGGTAGAAATAGAATTGGGCAAATCGTGTCCTTGATCGTTCTTACATTAGAAGTAACAGACCCTTCAGGTGCTCCGGGTGAGTATCAGATTGATCATGTGATTGAAGTCAATCACAAAGAAGATGGAGCATTTTGGGGCTTGATAGAGGCATTAAATGTATCATATGTTCCTGCGCTGAATCGTTTAGGGGAATTGTTACCTGAGAAGATATACCAAACTTGGCAACAGTATGTGAGCTCTTCAGAAAATGGTTTTGACTACTTTGAAGATGAGCAGTTAAGGCCATTATTCAACCAGCTAAAGAAAGTTTTATTGCATAAACAAGCGTTAATTAGTGCTCGATCAGTCTATGACAGCATTTCACATCAACAAGTATTTTTCGTAGAAGAACTGAAATTTCACAAGTGGTACAGTTAAAAAAAGCTGACCATTAAATCAGAAGAAAAACAAGGAGGCAAGAAGCATGAATGATAATCTGACCATTTTTTCCAAGCAATTAGCTTGTTCTTTACTACCCTATATTTTTCACCATGAGCCCACATTAGATGAAACAGATACGAACCAATAAATTTTTAACTATGAGAAAGCATACCTGCAAAATACGGTATGTTTTCTTATTAAGGAGTGATTATGGTGAACGTTTATTCGTATGCTCGAACTTCTGTAGATGATGGAAGGAAAGTAAGCATTGATGCGCAATTAACAAAAATTGAAACGTATGCATCTAAACAGGAAGATAGTATCCCCTTTGTCTACGTCGATAAAGGATTTTCAGGTGGGACAGAAAACAGACCTGATTTCCAGCGATTAAAAGAAACGATTGTACAAAATAATTCAGTAGGAATTCTTTATGTTTGGCGGTATGATCGAATCGCAAGAAATACAAAAAATCTTTTAGAGTTTCTTGAATTTTGTGAGCATCATCATGTTCAAGTTCATTCAGTTACAGAACCTTTGCCAAATGGCGTAGGAACGAGTATTGCCACACAAAAAATGTTTGTACAAGTCTTAGGGATTTTAGGGGAAATGCAGCGGAACGTGACCATTGAGAATATAAATGCAACGTTAGCTTATAAAAAAACAAAGAAGCAATACTTAGGTTCGTCTGTTCCAATAGGTTACTTATTAGAAAATGGAAACGTCAGTAAAAATCCAGAAACAGCGCCAATGATCAAGCGGATATTTGAGTTATACGCGACTGAAAAATATGGCTATAAGAGTCTTGTGAAACAGTTAAGCAAAGAAGGCTATCTGTACAAAGGGAAGCCGTTAGCTATCCATCGTATTCCTATAATTTTAGGGAACACACTTTATTATGGATGGATAAAAGGAGGAGAATTAGGCGGTTACTATGGAAATTTCCAACCGATTATTTCTGAATCATTGTTTCATAAAGTACAAGAAATACGAGAACAACGACATTGTAAGAAAAAGAATGGACGAGTGTATCCTTTACGACAGAAAATTAGTTGTCCATATTGTGGTTGGTTTCTTAGTCCAAAAAGGATAAGCCATAAACAAACAGGTAAAGAACACCATTATTATCATTGTGCGAATCGGCAATGTGAAGGAGTAACTGTTTCTGCGTCTAAGATAGAATCTCAAGTCATGAAGCATATAAAAGTGTTTTTAAGCAAGAAAGAATTGTTAGATGGGCTAACAACAGCGGTTCAAGAAGAGTTAATGAGCATTCAACGCAACAACCAACAATACAAGAAAAAAATTGACCAACAGCGAACGAACTTATTCGAAGCTTTTGAGAAAGATCAACTATCTACCAATGAGTTTAAAAAGCAACTAGAACAATTGAATAAGAATAACGCACGAAATCCACATCCAAAGCTATCAGAAGCTGTTTGCCAACAGAAGCTAACTGCTTTATTACAGCTAACTCAACAGCCAATAAAAGACGTGTTATGGGCTCAACTGAAAGAAATTCGACTAACAAAGAAGAGAGACATCACTGAAATTTACTTAAAAAATATCAATCAAAATATTTTACAGTGGGAAGGAAGAAATCAGAATGGAAAAACCAATTAAGAAAAACCGTCTGGCTTTGTATTTGCGTGTCAGCACGAACGAACAAGCGCAAGAGGGGTATAGTATTCAAGCACAGGAACAAAATGGACGGGATTATGCTAAACGAATAGGCTATGAGGTAACAGAGGTTTATGCGGATGAAGGGGAAAGTGGTAAAAGCACAAAGAACCGTTTGGCGTATCAACGAATGATGGCGGATGTACAAGCAGAAAAATTTGATCTGTTAGTCATTTGGAAACTAAGCCGACTTGGACGAAATATGTTGGATATTTTAAAAACAGTAGACGTGCTTTTAGAACACAATGCCGGTTTGTACTCTATCTCAGAACAATTTGACGTAACGACCTCTAGTGGGAAGTTGATGTTGCAGCTTCTTGGCAGCTTTAGTGAATTTGAACGAAATCAAATTTCAGAAAATGTTCAAATGGCCATGACCTCATTGGTACGAGATCAAAAGCGCTATGCAGGGGGACGAAGGCTTGGTTATGTTAGTGGTGTTGATAATGATGGAAAAAAACAATTACTCATTGAACCCAAAGAAGCGGAACTAGTTCAGTTGATTTATTCAAAATACTTGAGTGGGCAAGGGTATCGTTCAATTGCGAATGAATTAAATAAAAGAGGCTATCAAACAGTGAAAGGCAATTCTTTTTCAACCACTGCCATTAAAGATATTTTGCATAATAAAATCTATGCTGGGTACTTAGAATATGCCCGTTACGTTGATTGGGATACGAAACGAAGAAAGGGGAAAAATCTCCACCCGATTATTGTAAAAGGAGACCATGAACCAATTATTGATGAACATACCTATCAGGCGGTTCAGGAGCGTTTAGACTTGGAGAGCAGACACCCCAATTGGAATCATGCAGGTGAAAATGTATTGACAGGATTGCTTCGATGTCCAGAATGTGGAGCACCAATGGCAGCAAGTAATGTGACCAATACACTAAAGGATGGGACCAAAAAACGTATTCGGTATTATTCCTGTTCTCAATTTCGAAATAAAGGAGCAAGTGTATGTCATGCGAACTCAATCCGAGCAGACCAAGCGGAACAGTTTGTGGCTGCAAGGCTGAAGGAAATCGTTCAACATCCACAAATCATAAAAGAAGTCATTCAAGCACTTAATCAGGAAATGGAGGAGCAGCGCCTCCCATTGTCGCAAGAACTAAAGGTTATACAGACCGAAAAAAAAGAAATAACTGCCAAAATTGAGAAATTGACGTTATTGTTAGAAGAAGACCCAGAATTGTTAGACTCATTAAAAGAACGTTTAGAAAAAAAGCATACATTACGACGAGAAAAACAGATTCGAGAAAATGAACTCTTAAGCATTTTAAGTTATCAAGGCAAGAAAATAGAGGTAGGTAACGTGACTGACATTGTTATTGGCATTGATAAACTAGTAAGCAATCAAGAAAAACAGCAGATAAAACAGCTATACAGAACGTTTATTCAAAAGATTACCTTTACGCCAGATACTAAAGACCACTTACAATTGACGATGTATTTTGACCAATCCATCATTGATCAACTTAACAAGCACTATAGAGAAACCGTATCCCATTCAGAGGATACGGTTCTTTTTGTCTTAACAACACCGTTCCGATTCACTGTATAGGAGCAATGAAGAATCGCATCAAATGTGATCGTCCACGTAACAATTCCCTAGCGGTTAATGATCGCTAGGGGAACTGTTATGGAGGTGCGTAACAACTATGATGGATGTTTAATAGGCTGTATTATTAATTGTTGACAGAACTGTAGAAAATGATGTATTGTATAGGCAGAATAGTAGAGAAGGTGGATTCGTGATAATAACAAATTTATTTAACGTATTTGATGAAAAGTTTAGAGAGATTACTTTAATTGATAGTGAGTGGTATAGAAATAATTGCGGAGTTTTTGCAAACATTACGAAAAAGAAAGTTTTCAATAAAGAAGGGTTACGATCAGAAGAATGGTACAGGGCTAGGATGGTCTGGGCAATGGTAGAGTTTGGATACCCTTCTGAAAATATATGTGTGGAGTTCACTATTCCAAAAGGCAGTGAAGGTGCTAGGTCACTTAAACCAGATATTATAGTTTTTAAGACAAAAAAGTGGCGAGTTATCTATGATAACTGGGATAAGAAAACATCTCTCCCCGATGAATTAAGAGAAAATATGCTTTTAGTCATGGAAGCAAAGGATAATTCTCAAAAAGTTGAAAATGCTGTTTTCAAGCAAATAGCAGAAGCAATGTCTAGCTACATTGGAGAAGAAGTTTATGGTATATATTTTGATAATGAAGATGATGTGTTAGTTTTTTCTAAAGAAGGAACTCACCCAATTAATCGATATTATTTGGATAAAACTATAATGGGTGAGGGACGGGAGAAACTAAATTTAACTAATCGAGATGACCTAAGTAGATTTCCAACATTCAGCAATCTTGTCGGTCGAATTAAATCAACCGAGGATGTAAAAAAATTAAATTTTAAATCAAATCAACCGATTACTGAAGATAACTTTGCTGATATTCTAAAAGAAGTGAACCGTATGCAAGATAGTCTAAATATCTCTCATGCACAAGATCTTATAGTTGAATTTCTTATGTTAAAGGTTGCTGATGAAAAAGCTGTCCAGAGCGGAAAAAAAGATTTCTTTGAATTCTATATCACAGAATCTGAAAAACAGATGAGTGGTGAATCTGTACAGAGCTTTCGAAAAAGGATAAAAGGATTATACGAAGAAGCTAGATTACATTTCTCTGTGCTAAGTGATACAGAATTTTTTTACAAAGAGAGGAAGTTTAAAAACAAAAGCATTTCTCTACAACCTTCCAAAAAAGATGATGAAAAATTTCTCATAGGCATCATTGAAAGGATACAGAAAAAGATTATTTTATCTGATAATCGAGGTAGTTATAATCAAATTATTTTCAATAACTTTGGTAATGATTTAAACAAAGCTAAAGAAAAACAATTCTTTACACCTTTGGATGTAGTTGAAATGATAGTGAAAATAATTAATCCATCAAATGACGAAACTATTTGCGATCCTTGTTCAGGTATATGTGATTTCTTAACAGTTACACATAATTTTTTAAATAAGAAATATGAGAAACATTTTAATAAACTATTTGCGTTTGATAAGGATGAAAAGATATTAAAATTAGCTCAACTAAATTTAATCTTAAATGGAGAAGGAAACACAACTATTAGAAATGTAAATTCGATTAATCAAAAAATGTTAACCGATGGCTCAATTTGCTTTGACGATTTTGATAAATCTAACTATGATATTTATGATTGGGAACATCTGGATGATGAATCAAAGGATATTCTGAAATATGATGTAATTTTAACTAACCCTCCTTTCGGAAAAGGGAGAGATTTGCAAACAGGTAAAAAGTCAAGGTGGGATATTAAAGAAAGCACAATGGAACTTTATGAAACATGGTTGGTTTCAAGAAAGCCACAGGCGATAGATATGGGTATAGTCTTCTTAGAGAATGCATATAAGAGTCTAAAACCTGGTGGAAGAATGGGTATAATACTATCTAATTCCATTGCTGGTATTGCCCAATGGAGTGAGGTACGAGCGTGGTTAATGAAAAGACTTCGAATCGTAGGAATCATTGATTTACCACAAGATACGTTTGGAGAGACTGGGGTGTCTACCACTGTAATAATAGGTTACAAACCAACTGATGATGAACAATTTCTTTTAAGTGATGACTATGAAGTATATGTTAACACCGTTAAAAATGTAGGATATACGGTAAAGACAACTGACCGGATTGTTGTTATGAAACCAGTTTTTGAGGTAGATCCGATAACATTGGAAAGACTTAAAGACTCTAAGGGAAATGAAAAACGTCTTACAGATATTCCTAATGTTGTCAATGATTTTGCAGAATGGTTAGTTGATAATAAGCATAGGTATAAAGAAATTTACTCTTCTTTCGATGGAGATAACATCCAGAGATGGGAGGTATAATAAAGTGAGTAATCAAAGTTTAACCATATCTATTAAAGAGATTATTAAAAACCATTATTCCTTAAGTGCATTAGACTATAGAGCAATGTCAAATAGTAGTGAATCTGAAGGTATTGCTATGATTGATTTGATCACTACCATGGAAAAAGGTTTTGAACCTGGAAGTGAGAATTATGTAGAAGAATCATCATATAAATTTCTCCGAATCTCTGACTTGGATGATGATTCAGCAGTGATATTTCTAACAAATGAAGTTAAAAATATTAAGAGTGTCAATTTGGATAAGCAAGTAAGAAAAGGTGATATACTATACCAGACTGCTAGCAATGTAGGGAATGTATGCTTCTATTATGATGAAAAGCCTGCCTTTTATAATAGTCATCTATTGAAACTAGATTTAAAAATGGAAGATAAGTTTTATGTATTTGCTTTTTTGAAATCATCTTTTTCAAAAACTGCGTTAAACGTTTCAGGTTCAATTAAGGGTGTTGATAATTTCAGAAAAGATATCATTGAGAATCAAAAAATAGTATTTCCAAATAAAGAGAATTATAAAGATCCAAATTTAATAAAGCAATATGTTGAGCTACTCATGGAAAGTATTATTCAAAAGGAAATTGAGATTAAGGAAAAAAATGAACAAATTGATGCTTTTTTTAGTGAAGAGCTTAATAAGGATTCTGATCAATTCAAACTGAATTACTCATATCCGACTAAAACACAATTTCTAATTGATAATCGTTTAGACTCACATGTCTTTTCAAGAGACTATAAGTTGATTGAACATAACATTAAACAATATTCAGATGGATTTTTCTATCTTGATTCTGAAAATATATCTCCTGGAAGGACACCAAAGGATAGGATTTTCAGTGAAGAAAGTCTACCAGGAAATTATTTATGGCTAACTCCTAAAAATATGAAAGGAAGATTGTTGCATTATCAAACTTATATTCATACAAACGACGGTGTTTCTTTAAAAAAAGATGATGTTGTTATTTCAGGGATTAGATATGTGGATAATGGTGTGTTCATTAGTGATGCGGGGAAAAAAGTTTATACCAATCAGAATACTTTGATAATTAGACATTCTGAAGATAGGGAGACTCAAATATTTATATTGCTTTTTTTAACTAGCTCTGTTGCAAAAGAATTGGTATATTCAAGAAGAATAATGGGGACTGTGCCAATTCTGTATGCTAGTCAGCTCTGTAAAATTCCAATACCTAATTTCTCTAAAGTCAAGAGAGAAAAAGTTGTAGAACTCTTTTTTAATGAGATGCCTCTATTAAAGGATACAGATAATTTTAAAGAGTACTTGAATGAAGCAAATAAGAGAAATAAAGCGATGGGAATATATCAGTTAAATGAGGAGCTTCTTTACCTCAGAGATATATTGAATGAGACAATCGGTAATATTGTTAATAGAAAGAAAATAGTGGTTTCATTACCATTTACCTGTTAAACACAAAAATTAGAAAACAAGAAGACCATACCAGATTTTGGTAGGGTCTTTTTTGATGTGAAACTCAAATATTGATTGTTAAAATGAAGGGGAGGTCGGTACTATGAAAAAGGTTTTTACTATAATAATAGGGAAAAACAAGATAGAAATAAAAAGATTTAATACTGTAAGCAAAAAGATTGAAAATACTGAACAAACAGAAAAAGACCTAAAAGAAATCATCCAAATATATCAATCTGAACTGCAAATAATTCAAAAAAGAGATGATATGATTTACAAATTAGTGAGAAAAGAATATAAAACATGGTTAGTAAAAATGTATATACCTCTTATTGAAGGATTACAGGGTTATATTAAACTCTTTAAATGAGTTTAATGATGGAATAATCTTAATGTGAGAAAAATATTGTGGAGTGCAATTTTAATGTGGCTTGAAAAGTAACTATGTTATAGTAAGTTGAAAAAAGTGATATATTATCATTGTCTATATTCGTAGAGCTCTTTGTTATCCTAAAGTTCACCAAATATCATTCACTTCCGATACGCAGAACCGTATCATAAATGATGGTATTTTTATTGTAATAAAGAAGTATCTAAGGGTGATACTATATGAACGATAAACTCATTGCTAAAGCAAAAGAGCCATTTTCTACGAGTAGAACATTTCTATTATCTATAAATGATGCCAACTGAATAAAGTGAATTGAGATTTTGGCTGACACCATTGTTATTGTAAGTAAAAACAAAGCACTTAAATAAAAAAATCAAACGTATTATCAGTTAAAACAAGATAATACGTTTGATTTTTTTACGTAACAGGCACTTAACATTACCTATACACAGCCGACTTTTAAAAATAATCAAGGGGAAATCATTTATTTTTACTAAATGACCTGTAATGTTTATCTTTATTTTGTTAAACTATACTTATTGGAAAAGAAGGGGTTGATTCTTTTATGAGTCATATAGCTTCAGATATAGGTGCTGCTACAGGTGCAGTATCTGGTATTAAATCCGTATCTGTCAATAAAGGTACACAAGTAACACTAGGGAAAAGTAACGTTTCCAGTATGAAACAGGGAACGGAAGTCAATAATCAATTATTGTCAGATTTAGCTCAGTTAATCGATTGCGTGAAAGAACAAAGTCAAAAGTTCCCTAAAATTGCTGAGATTATGGCAATTGAAGACAGCAAAATTAAATTTTAAGGAGCTAATTCATGGAGAATAAAAATGATGTAGAACGAGCCAAGTATGGACGTTTCATTACAGAAAAAGAAACAAGCATGGATGAGTTGAAACAAGATCAGAAGAAGATCGAAATGAGCCTCTTAGATTTACAAGAAGAATTACATCGTGGTTATCGTACGTTAGCTATGTTAAATGAAGAGGTTGTTCATGAAGGGAATATTGAAGGAATTCGTATTCAACGAAGAAATGAAGAACAAGAAGTTTTTTTCGCCCGTCAATTGCGTGAAGCAGAAGAAAATTTGACTAATTGTTATTCTGAACAACGAAAAATACTTGATAAAGAAACCGAAGAATTGTATAAAAAGAGAGGTGAAATTCCTTGGGATTAATTTATTCTAGCTCAGATTCTTCACAATTAATTTCTGCCTTACAGAAAAACCTTCAAAGTGGGAAGGAAGCTTCCGAACAATTAAAATCCGGGAGTCAAAAGGTGATAGCTGCCGTAGACGGTAAAACATTATCTGGTGCAGCTTACACGGCTGGTAAAGGTTTATTTAGCGATTTAATTGTACCCACCATTAGTAAAGTAACTTCTGCAATAGATAGTATTGAAAGTGAATTACAGACTTACAGCTCCGCCGATGCGTTGGTTTCAGGTGAAGGGACATTGGACGAAGACAAATTAATGCAACAAATAGCTACGAAAAAAGCGATGAAAGCGTCTGCTGATGCGTCGGCAGCATTAGCTAGAGCACTGTCCCGAAATAATCCTGTAGCAAAAGTATTGGATGCTTTATTAAACGTTCAATCCAATTTGGCTCGTATGTCGAATGATTTTGAAGATGATATACGAGAACTCGAAAAGAAATTAGAGAAACTGCATACCTTTTCTTCCCAAACAAACGGCTTGTTCAGTAATAGTTTGAATGACATGAAAGTGGCCATGCAAAATTGTTTGATTTTAGAGAATACAATTGTGAATAGTGACGGATCATACTCTTTGCCAGAAGGAGTCGATAAAAGTTGGTTCAATCAATTGAAAAAAGCAAGTGATTTAAATGGGATCGCTGGAGAGAAGCAACCCGATGTAGGAAATCGAGAATATAAATTAATTGATTTAGGGTATGGAAAAATATGGCTATGGGTAGAAAAAGGGAAAACAACAGCCACGGCAGAAGACATCACTGTAAGTTTGGCGTATAATGAATGGTTAAGTCGAATGATTGCAAAACATGGTCTAGGATTTGTTCAAGGGGATCGTGGAAAAGGAATGGACGAGTTATTCTATGAACAAAATGCGACATTGATAAAAGAACTTTCAACAGGGATTGATAGTGTGACGGGGAAAAAATTAACAACAGCCGAAAAATTAAGGAAAGCTTCGTTATTAGCAAATGGGTTAATCACAATGGGTGTGATGGTCAAAGGGGTTGTGAAGATATCTACTCCCAAAAATAACCTACCTAATAAGAATACAGTTATTCAAGGAAGTAAGAACGGAAAGAATTATACGCTAGATAAAAATAAGAGTAATGGAAATAAATCTTATCAGAAAGCCAGTGGGGCTGAAAAGATTAAACAGCCTATTGAGAACGGTCCATACATCAAAAATGGAAAACCAAACGGACGCCCACAACTTTCAGGGGAGAAAAAAATACAATTCGAAAAAGATGTATATAATAATCAAGTAGATCCAGATGGTATTTTAAGAGATCCTAATACAGGTGAAACTATTGATTGGAAACCAGGGGATACTAGAAAAAATAAAGTAGATTTTGGACATACAGAAGGAAATTCTTATAAAAATATGTTTGAAAAATACAAAAATGGAGAAATTACTTTAGACGAATTGAAAGAATTTCAATTTAATTCAGATAATTTTAGGTTAGAGACGCCCTCTGCAAATAGAAGCCATCAGTATGAATAAAAAGGAGCCGATAAGATGAAAATGACAACAATATTTGATGCTGTCAGAGATGGTAGTTTAGATGATGTAAAAAAAATGTACAAGGGAGATATTAACGAAGTCAACAATGAGTTAGATTTGAATTTACTGTGTATGGCAATGACTAACATGAATAATGAATCAGAAAAAATTAAGATAATTCAGTTCTTAATTGATGAAGGCATAAATATTAATTATACAACAAGTAAATATCAACGAAACGCATTGCACATGCTTTATTTTTGCAATTTGAGACCAAGTATTGATTATATGGTTGAAATTAGTAAGGTACTAATAGATAATGGAATTGATATTAATGGATTAGACAAATACAAAGCAATACCATTAAAATATTCAATTACGATTAATAAATTGTCAACAGATGAAAATAAACCTCTATACTGGATGTTGTTAGAGGCAGGCTCTAATTTTGAGTTAAAGGATAGCTTTGGGAAATCTTGTTTGGATTATGCTCAAGAGTATTCATGGAGAAATGATTTTGTAAAAATTGTGGAGGAATTTGAAAGTGAAAATAAATAATTCTGATTTCGGTGGGTTTGTGGTATCCAATAATATCTGTAAGGGAAATCCAATAAAATATTCTTTTAGAGAAAAATCCGAAATTAATAGTTTAAATGGTTGGACACTATATTCAACTATGGATGACGAGGCTTATGTTAATGAATCTCATAATTTTACGATTTTAAATGCAGATTCTATATTTAAGATATCCTCAGCAATGCTAGAAATTTTTAGTGCCCCGTATGGTACTGATTTGTGTTGGTTATATGAGAATGATGTTCATATTGGATTTTATGATTTAAAAACCGATCAAGAAGTAACTATTGACGAGATAATAACAACAAAATAAAAAAAGGCACTCTACCACTCGACGGGAATCGAGAAAATAGAGCCTTGACTAGTAAGAAATAAGCTCACTAATCAGGTTGCCAATAACGAATAAAGAGTAGCCTGTGCTAGTTATACAAAGTACTAAATCTGAATTTATCTATTAAATAAGCTAGTAATAATGCAAGTAGTTACTGGGTAGTAAAGAGATAGATAACTATATATTATATTTATGAAGATCAATCATCTTAATCGGTGGTTGGTCTATTTTGTGTTCCAAGGAGGAAAGGAAATGTTTGATAACAAAGAAAATCGATACATCACGAAGGGAGTGAACGATCACGTACCAAAAGAAATCCAACTCTATTGCTGGAATTTGATCGATAAAAAAAGAAGTAAAGCTGAAACAGAATTAGACTACTCATAAATCTTTGAGTTCAATCCAGATAAGCAACGCCAAGCAATTGAAGTGATTCATCGACAAGAGCAACCATTTTTCATTGATTATCATACTTACACCATAAAGGGAAAGATAGTTGATTTCCAAATTAAAAATTATGGGTGATCGATGATCGTAGTCATCAAATTATGTTATTACCAGAATACTATTAATTGGCATTTTTCTAAGAACCAACTACAACAATCAAAAAGGAGAAAAACATGAAAACAAATCAACCGAGAAAACGTGTAGCTATCGTCAGTCTTGAACTGGTGAAAGAAGTCTCCCCTTTTTATGCCGCTAGAACCTGTACTAGCCCTCAAGCTGTTTACGAGTTATTCGCCTAAAAAAGAAATTTTAAACTCTTTAGATGCAATTGGGATTATTCAGTATTTTGATGTGGTAGTTAGCGGAGAAGAAGTCGCCCATTCAAAACCTGCGCCAGATGTTTTTTAGAAGCAGCTAGACAATTAAAAGTTCCTTCACAAAGATGTTTGGCTTTTGAAGATACCAAAAATGGTGCTTTATCAGCAAGTAGGGCAGAGATGACAGTTATCGGTTTTCAAAATCCTGATTATCCGCCTCAAGATTTATCTGTGACAGATAAGGTGATAACCTCTTTTGGAGATTTAAGTGTAAAATAGTTGATCTTTTATTGAGTAGTTGTTTCTGTTTTAATAATTTGTGATGGCTCCTATAATGGAAATGTGGACAAATTGTAATAGAAGAAAACTTACAGAAAGTTGATTTTATTTAGGTGAATAGTATCCTATTGTAAAGTACAAAACGTGAAGTAATCCTATGTAGCAATATAGGTGTTTCTTCACGTTTCTATTGTTTTAATCATCTATCTATGGTGCTACGATGATAACAAATGGAACTACTACAGCCAATAATAAAATAGACATACTGATCTCTCCTATCTTAAATTCTGTTACTACCTTTATCATAACAGAATTTAATTTGATTATAAACGGTATTTAAACTTTAAGTATAAAATAGATTGATATGTGGTATAATTTTACAAAAAAGGAGTATATCTTATGAATGTAAATGAAACATTGCTCTTTTTTAGACAAAATATGAAGTTTACACAAAAAGAAGTATTACCTTATCATGATACTTCCGCTTATTCTAGAATTGAAAGCGGTAAACGAGAAATAAAGATGTCTGAACTAACAGCAATTCTTAATAAGCTTTCTATTTCACCAGAAGAGTTTATCTGTCATTCTTCATTGGACGATGATCAAAAAAAGTTTAGACAATTATTTGAATATTGCGCTACTCATCTTACGAATCAAAGTAAAAAGAAAGAATTACTTCACTACTATAATCAATTGAAAAATATAGAAAATCAATCATTAAAGGAACGTTCCAATTTTATTGCGATTAAGGTGTTCTTTTCAAATCACTGGTCAGAAGTTGAGCAAGTGACAAAAGAAGGATTAAATGATAGTTTTACTTATTTAAGCAAAAAATCATACTATGTTCAATATGATTATACATTGATGTCAAATATTATTTTTCTTTTAGAAGAGCAACAAGCTGAACTATTAATAAGAAGAGCGATTCCAATAAAAGATGAAGAAAATCGAAATACAGTAACGAAACAATTTGCATATAATTTAATTACTAATCTGATTACCTCCAAACTATATAGTAAGGAATATGGGAAAGTGCAAGACTATTTAGTGCTTGCTAAAAAGCAAAACCCAAAAAATAAGAATTATAAGTATCACATGACCATTAGTTATTTAGAAAATTTATATTTATATCTAACTAAAGGAGATTATACGTACATCAAGAGTGTCTATGATTACATTCATATCCTTCATACTATTGGAGAAGAACAACTTTCTATAATGACTGAGAAAGAAGTTGAGCAGTTGACACTTGCTAGGACAGATTCACCTATTAATACGATGAAGGTGAATTAGTGTATCTAGCTCAAAAATAATTATATATTATATCTATGAAGATCAATCATCTTAAATGGTGGTTGGTCTATTTTTGTGTTTTAAGGAGGGAATAAAATGTTTGATAACAAAGAAAATCGTTACATCACGAAGGGAGTGAACGAACAAGTACCAAAAGAAATCCAACTCTATTGCTGGAATTTGATCGATAAAAAAAGAAGTGAAACTGAAACAGAATTAGACTACTTACAAATTTTTGAGTTCAATTCAGATGATCAACGCCAAGCAATTGAGGTGATTCATCGACAAGAAGAACCATTTTTCATTGATTATCATACCTACACCATAAAGGGAAAGATGCCTGATTTCCAAATTAAAAAGTTATGGGTGATCGATGATCGTAGTCATCAAACCATGTTATTACCAGAAGACTATTAGTTGGCATTTCTCTATGAACCAACCACAATAATCAAAAAGGAGAAAGACATGAAAACAAACCAACCGAGAAAACGTGTAGCTATTGTCAGTCTTGAACTGGTAAAAGAAGCCTCAACTTTTTACGCCGCTAGAACCTGTACTAGTCCTCAAGCTGTTTATGAGTTATTCGCTCCGTTTATTGAAACAAAAGATCGAGAACATTTGGTGGTCGCTGGTTTAAACGTAAAAAATGAGCCAACGGCTATTCAAGTTGTTCATATAGGAACCATCAATCAATCACTTGCTTTTCCTAGAGATATCTTAAAGATGGCGCTCCTATCAAATAGTGTGTCTATTTGTGTCGGGCATAATCATCCTTCAGGTAGTGTGACCGCTTCATTATCGGATATTGAATTTACTGCGAAGTTAGAAAAAGCCTGTCGATTACTTCAAATCAATTTACAGGATCATCTGATAATTGGTAGTGGAGGAAAATATCTGTCTATGAAAGCAGAAGGCTATATAACCGATAGTAAGTAATGAAGCCTTATGAGGGAAGCTCGTAAGGTTATTTTTATACCATAGAAAGGAAAAAAGCCATGTTAAATGAAGCAATGAACATTTTACAAAAACAAACGCATCTTGTAACAGTAAAAGAGGAATGGAGCTATGAATCTGTCACATTGGAAAGGGAAGAACTAGACGAAGTTACTCTTCCAGAAGGAGCCAAAAAACAATTACCAAAACTAGTTATGACCCATTTGTATTTATATGTAGATAATCAAGACAATGAATATGTTGTGTATTTTCTTACTGATGTTACGAGCCAAACCATGTATATCAAAGGTTTGTTAAAGAATAATACACGACTCTATTCCAAACTTTTACCAATGAAGGATGGAGCTGAATGACCAAAGAGGAATTTTTAGAATTGATTTGTCACTGTATGATGCAAATAGTAGAAGCAATAAGAGAGGGGCGAGAGTAAATGGGTTTATGGATTCGTTTAGCGTGTGTAGTCATTACGACAGTTATCACTGAATTAATTAACTATCATGGATAGAAAAAGGAGAAGGAAATGATTCAAAAACGAAAGATAACGATTCAATCTGAATCATGGTCGAATACAGAAGGGGATCATCGCTACTTATTAAAAAAAGTGTGGGGTGATGGATCACTTGCAATGATCGTGACGATTCATCCGACGATGATTGACCCACTTGCATTAGATATGACCACGATGTTGATCCAAGAACAACTACGTAAGCATGAATTTTCAGGATTTTTAGCGGTTAATTTATTTTCCTCCACAAAAATTAAAGGAACAGCACAATCTTTAACTGGAGGTAGTGACGATCAAACCTTTGCGGTGATTGAAACGTGTCTAGCAGAGAAGCAATTAACGGAGATTATTATTGGCGTGGGTTCACTATTACGTACCAATGAGTTAGCTAAGAAGCAATTAGATATATTCTATGGTCTACTTTCAACGAAGCAGAAAAAACAAGTAAAGGTGTTAGTTGACGCTGAAGAACACCCAGCACATCCATTAGCGCCAAAAATTCGGCATGAATGGCGTTATATTAGCTATGCCCAGTATCGGAAGAAAAATTTAATGACAAAAGAAGTGTAAATGTCATTGTCAAAGATAGTGACAGGTGTACAGGCAATGTCAAAAAAGAATCGGTACACTAAGAATAGATTAAGTTATGAAGAAAGGGTGGAAGTGTGACATGTGGAAAAAGAGATTGAAGGCCTAAATGGGATTTATAAAACCATTGCGCAACTGACTTCTTTAGAGGATTGCTTGGTATTGTATCAACATTTGAAGGGATTAACCATCAATTTTCCCACAAAGCTAATTGATGGTGCTTATGTGAAGCGATACGTAGAAAAAGAAGTACACAAAGGAAAAGTATTTTCAAAAGAAGAAATCCAGCAATTAGCGATTTCTTTTGATTATTCAGAACGTCAAATCAGACGGTTTCTGAGTGAAGCAGTTAATGAAAATAAATTAGAGGACGAATCATTGCCTTATATAGCGCAGTGGTTACACTCACAAACAAATGGAGGAAATGAACATGGAAAGTAAGCAGATGCATTGTACGAATTGTGGGAAGGAAATGAGCCAAGAAGCGGAAATCTGTACGTCTTGTGGTGTGCGTCAAGGGAAAGTGATTCATTATTGTTATAACTGTGGAAATGAGATCCAACCCAATCAGGAATTATGTCTGGGATGTGGTGTTAATCCTCGAAAAATAAAGCGACAATCCGTAGGAAAAAGTTTAGAGAGTACAGGGACAGGTTCAGTGAATGTTATATTAGCAGCTATTTTAGGATTCTTTATTCCAGGATTGCCGTCCCTATTATGGTATAACCAGAAAACAAAAGGCATTGTGATGATTGTGGCTGCGATACTAGTGACCATACTTCTTCCTTTACTTGGGTTGATTGTTATAATTGTTGGTGCCGTAGATGCCTATCAACTAGGACAACGTGTAAATAATGGTGAAACACTAGATGAATGGACGTTTTTCTGGTCTAAGTAAACAAAATAAAAGGACGAGCAGACATTCAAATGTTTCTCGTCTTTCACTTTATTAGGAGGGATACATATGAAAAATTGGGTTAAGGGATTCATCATTTTAGGCTGTATGGTTAGCTTAGCCGCTTGTTCTACACAATCAAAAGAAGAAAAAAAAGTAAATGAAACGCAAGCTTCTTCTTCAATATCGAGTCAAGAAAAACAACGAAAGGAAGATGCTCCAGAAGTAAATCAATCAAAAGATGCTTCTTATTTTGAGGTGGATAGTAGTCGCCAATCCGCATTAGAAGATCGAATAGAGCGGAAATATAAAAAAGCATACGGACTTGGTTATGAAGGAAATCCCACAACAAAGCAAGTAACAGAGCTGAAAACGTTAGAAGATATTCAACAATTTTTACAAGAAAAGTACGAAATGAGCTTTCCGAATAATCAAACAAAAACAGGGGAGTATTATTTTGCGTTTAACCTAGATTATTTATATGGGTTAGTAATGGATGATGATTATTTTAGTTTGTACACAGAGGTATATGAAAAAGGGGAAGTAGAAGGCTACCAAGAACAAGTCATTGCGTTAAATCAGGCAGCGTTTCGTTTATTGAACCAGCTAGACATAGACCATTATTTCCGTTTAGTGATAGAAGCAGATGAGCAATGCGAGTCATTTACGGAACAACAAATTACAGATACCTTAAAAACAATAAAACAAAAACTGGTGGATAGAGAAGAGGTTGTAAAAGAGGACGCTCGTTATTTAGGTATTGCGTATGATACAAGCAGTCTTCCCTATAAAGAACAAAATCCAGCTCAATCTATTTATGACCGAGAGAAAATGGGAAGTGATCCGTATTCACAAGTGTTTAGTGATTTAGGTGGTTGGTATCAAATTATGTGTGTCTTAACGGATAAAGAGATTACTCAAAGAGGAACAAAGGTAGGGCAAGGTAAAAATCTGTATGAGGGCTTCTTAAAGTAACAGTGTAGTGTTGTTCGAAAAACTTGGGATTTTTGGGAATAGAACTAAAGCATTGAATAGACAAGAAAAATGAACAGCTTCTAAATCCCATATTCCCAAAAATAAATTGGGAATGTGGGATTCTTTTTGTCGTAAAATTACTTGAAAAAACTACATAGCAAAAGGATATTTTGGGTATTCCCAAATTTCCCAACAAATAAAATTAACTACTAAAGACAATTGAAATATATTATTATAGTAGTGAGGTGATAAAAAATGAACATCTATGATTATGAAAACAGAACATTAAACCCATTGTTTTTAGAAGGAACATACGAGCAAAAAATTAAACAAAAAAAACCAAAAGAAACGTATGTACAAAGCATTAATTTACTGTTACTTAGTATAAACAGACTGAAAGAAGACTATGGAAAAGCAATTAACAGCCTGTTACCAAATTTCCAAAAAATCACTGAGAATGTTGAATGTGATGAAGAATTGGGATATCAAAAATGGATAAAAAAGAAACTGGCGGTAAAAACGAAATTTGATAGTGAGGGGATCTCTATAGCCCACAAAGAAAATGACCTAAATCCGCTAGAGAACTTACTAATCATTTTCATTTTTCAAAACTTTCCAAAAGGTCCGAAGCGTTATAAAAAGCAATTGAAAAAATTTTCTCTCTCATCTATGGAGAGTGCCAAAGAATTGGTTTCAGGCATAAGAACGAAAACCAAACAAATTAATTCAGAATATACATCACTTGTTACACAATACGGAGTGAACTACATATACTGCTATATGGGCATGCAGGTACTTTTCCTCAGTGCATATAATGAAGAATTTTATAAGTTAATGGTAGAACTATTTCAAAATAATCTTAACGAACGACTTGAGTTATACAAAAAACAAGAGAAACTAGACAAGTGTACGGATGAAGAGGTATTGAAAAAATTTATGAAGGATACTTATACAAATGGTTCTTCTTTCTATGAATTTGAGGTGTACAAGCCTTTTATTGATGCAATAAGAAGTACTGATGCTGAAAAGTTTACCCCGAGGAATCCATATTTTACGGATGAAACAGGTAAAGCAGTCCCTGAAACCTATACTGTTTTATTTAATAGAGATACAAAGTGGTGGCTACGTGACTATCTAATTATAAAAGAGTTCATTACAGACGAAAAAATAAGTCTTCAATCAATTGACCAGTATGAGTTATTTGTTCTGTTGGATACTATAGTTGCAGAAGTATTTTTCCCTGGGATGGAAATATTGTCTGAGCGCTACTTTACTGAACAACATGAATTTAGACAAACTATTTATGGCGTAAATCACTATTTAACATCTGGTTATGGGCGACTCTCGCTTTTATTAACTTGTTCGGATAATAGTAAATATGGAGAGGACTATTGGTTTTAAAAATTATTAAATAGAGAAGAGACAGAATTTTACTGTCTCTTTTTTTGTTGCCTTTATCATAAAATTCAGAGAATGAATACTCATAGTACAGTTTTTTTAGTAGAAAAGGGGTAATTTTTAGCGAAAGTTGCTGCTTTTTTACCACGTTTTTTCTTTCTCGAAATCATCGTAAGATAAGAATGTAATTACAACAAACAAAACAAAAGGATTTACCGGTGAATCCAATATTAACTTATTGGAGGAAAAAACAATGCTAAAAAAAGAAAAAATTGTATTAACAAACGCAAACGAAGAAGTTACAAAAGAAGTATTTGACGAAAGACTTTGGCCAGAGATGAAAAAGACTGCGAACTACTTTCGTGAGAAGGGCGTTACACATTTGAATTTGCGCTGTTTTAGTGTGAAACCAACGAAAACAATCGTTCTACCTATTGAAGAAAGTGATCAGCAAAAAATGTATGACTGGATAGTAAGCAATAAACTTTGGAATCAAACGATTCACACAACAATGAATCCAATCAAAGAGGAGTCTGTTATAAAGTCATCGGTTGGTGCAAACGATATCGAAATTTTTCAACATCTGCTTATAGACGTTGACACCGAGCGTCCAAAGGGGACGAGCGCAGACAAGCAAATGCTAGTTGCTGCCGATGAGGTAATGAAGAACATTGTTAAACTTTTACAGAGCTTCGGTATTAAAAACTACCTCCGTGCATATTCTGGTAATGGCAAGCATTTGGTTCTTGAAGGAGATTTCGACAGCTATCCTAAAGAATTTCCTAAACAGCTACTAGAAGTTTTTGGATTTACCTACAATACCAAACTAGCTAAAGTGGACCAAGTCACTTTTGACCCTCCAAGGGTAACAAAGGTGTATGGCTGTATGGCGACAAAAGGAGAAGCTTCTGAAGTGACGCCTCACCGTCAAAGTTACATTGAGGAAATTTGCGAAAGCGAGCAACCAAATGATCTTTCACAATTGTATAAATGGGTAACTTCTGTTTTAGCAAAGAAAGACACTATTTCCACAAAAAAGGAATCCAAAAACATAGCGGAAACAAAAGGTGGATGGATAAAAGGAGATGGCAAACTTTGGGCGGATTCTCATCATCTTTCCTACAAAGTAAAGGCGGGTGATACACCTAATACAGAATTGTTGATTTTCGATAAATGTCCAATGAAAGACCATACTAATAATTCAAACGGCTTTTCTATTATCCAATCCGGTGACTTCTTTAGACAAAATTGTCTTCATGAAAGCCATGCTGAACTGACTAAGGAGGAACTTTTAAGTAAATATCCTTTACCAGAAACAGCAAAAATTACCCCTAAAGCCGTGGATCATAATGCATTAATAAAAGGCCGACAATATGACTTTTTTCCATTTCTATTAAGCAATAATGGACTGACTTGGAAGCAAGATGGTAAAAAAATAGAGATCGCTTCAGCTATTTATATTAGTGGTATCTATAAATCGTTAGAGACAGGATTGGTTCGATACGTACTCAAGTTCAAGAGCAATGGGTACTGGGAAGAACAGGAAGTGGAAGGCGATTTTCTTCAAGTTGGCATGCTGAAGAAATTGGCTCGATTTGGCTTAGAAGCAAAATCAAATTTTGAGCCACAGGTCATAGATTTTCTTATAGCACAAAAACAAACAGTTCTAGTCAACTATTTGCATAGTACAATGGGCTGGAAGTTTCGCTCGGACTCTGAACCCGTGTTTTATTTATATGAGGCATACGGCAATGATGAAAAAAAGAGTCTCCTGTCAGAAGATGCAGATGTTCCCTTTAAACTAAAACCAGTGGGTTCTTATGATGCATGGCTGAAGATGGTGGAAACAGCAGTGTTAGGTACCTATATGGAAATGATGATAGCTGTAGGGTTCGCTAGTGTGATATTTGCCTATTTAAAAGGCACTAAATACCCGGATTTGACAGCTCCAATCATTAACCTTTCAAATAAAACGTCTACTGGAAAATCTACAGCTCAACTTTTTGGAGTATCGATGTTCGCTTCACCATCAAGTGCAATGGATTCAATGAACGCAACCTTGAATAGTATTATTGCAACGCTATCGGACAATCATGGAGTCCCTTATGCACTAGATGAATTAGCTGCCAATACTACTATGGATATTACTCAGCTTGTTTATATTGTTAGTACAGGAAAGGATAGAAAACGCATGACTCAGAAGGGAAAGTTACGTGCTCAAAAAACATTTTCAACGATAGTGATCCTAAGTTCGGAAAACCCGCTTTCGGTTTTTATGAAAAATGAAACAGGCATTCGGCCTAGACTAATAGACTTTCATGGAAAAATTTGGACCAAAAACGCCACATCAGCCGAACGGATCAAAGAAGTATCAACGTACAATCATGGTCAAGCCGCCAATAAATTTATTGAACAGCTATTTAGAGAAGGGCATGAGCTTATTATTGATGTATTTGAACAAGAGAAAGCGCTGATATTACAAGAACTACCCGAAAGTGCAGTCAAAGGGAGAGTAGCCAATAACTATGCCTTAATTACCACAGCAGCTCAGATGGTTATTAAGTTGCTCGACATCCCATTACGTTATGATTTTATCAAAGATGAATTAATAGCTATCGAAAAAAGTGCTATCGAGAACCAAGAACTTGAAGAGCAAAGTATTGAAGAAAAAGTGTTGGAATGGGCTGTATCTAATGGACATCATTTTGTACAATTTTCGAATACAAAAAAGACAACCCTAAACCCATATGGCTATACCCAACTGAAGTCAGAATTTGTCCAAGTAAATATCTTGAAAAATAAATTTGAAGAAATTGTAAAAGTGTTGGCAAAAGTCGAAAACCCAAAACGGGTGATTAAAGAGTTGATTGAAAAAAAAGTCGTTTTTAAAGAAGGGGATAGAAGTCAAAAAAGGATTAGCGTGAAAAATAAACGGCTTTCAACCTATGAATTACACTTAGATTTAGAGTATAGTCCTTATTTTAGCTATTCTTTACCGAGAGGAGCGACACAAGCACCAGAGACTCATTGTGAGGAGGAGCAAGTAGAAACGCCTAATCAGACTGTTGAACAACCGATGACTGACCGACTGGAAGTTGATGACGTTGATTTAGAATTTTAGTAAGACTAAAGCCATAAAAAAGAATCTGGAGCTACTCGTTTTACTAGTAAGCTCCAGTCTAAGAAAAGGAGATAACTGACCAATGAAAAAACTATAAAAAACGCAACAACTATACAATTTTTGTGTATGGAATTATGGCACGCAAATTTTTACTACAAGAGACCTACTCAAAGCAGTAGAATTACCGCTAACAGATGATGAATTGAATTTTTAAGAATACAAACGGTTTCGAAAAGAAATCAGAGTTAGAAATAAGGGGCAAATTCTGTACGACCTCACAAATTAGCATGGAATAAAAATAACAATTAAAAGAAGAGAAAGAAGGAATTTTAGATGAAGAATAGAAATGAAGAAGCAGTATTTTATAATCGAGATATATTTATTGATATACAAGGAACTAGTGGAATCAATCATTTCGCATATTACAGTGAAATTACAAATGTAGATTTTGTTAAAGGGAGAAATAGAATTGGGCAAATCGTGTCCTTGATCGTTCTTACATTAGCAGTAACAGACCCTTCAGGTGCTCCAGGTGATTATCTTATTGATCATGTAATTGAAGTTAATCACAAAGAAGACGGAGTATTTGGGTGTTTCAAAGAGGCCTTGAATGCCTCAAAGGTTCCTGCGCTGAATCGTTTAGGGGAATTGTTACCAAAGAAAATCTACCAAACGTGGCAACAGTATGCGAGTTCTTCAGAAAATGGTTTTGACTACTTTGAAGATGAGAAGTTAAGGCAATTGTTTAACCAGCTAAAGAAAGTTTTATTGCATAAACAAGCGTTAATTAGTGCTCGATCAGTCTACGACAGCATTTCACATCAACAAGTATTTTTCGTAGAAGAACTGAAATTTCACAAGTGGTACAGTTAAAAAAAGCTGACCATTAAATCAGAAGAAAAACAAGGAGGCAAGAAGCATGAATGATAATCTGACCATTTTTTCCAAGCAATTAGCTTGTTCTTTATTACCCTATATTTATCACCATGAGCCCACATTAGACGAAACAGATACGAACCAATAAATTTTTAACTATGAGAAGGCATGCCTTCAAAATCCGGTATGCTTTCTTATTAAGGAGTGATTATGGTGAACGTTTATTCGTATGCTCGAACTTCTGTTGATGATGGAAAAAAGATCAGTGTTGATGCGCAATTAACAAAAATTGAAACGTATGCGTCTAAACAGGAAGATAGTATCCCCTTTGCCTACGTCGATAAAGGATTTTCAGGTGGGACAGAAAACAGACCAGATTTTCTGCGATTAAAAGAAACGATTGTACAAAATAATTCAGTAGGAATTCTCTATGTTTGGCGGTACGATCGAATCGCAAGAAATACAAAAAATCTTTTAGAGTTTCTTGAATTTTGTGAGCATCATCATGTTCAAGTTCATTCAGTTACAGAACCTTTGCCAAATGGCGTAGGAACGAGTATTGCCACACAAAAAATGTTTGTACAAGTATTAGGGATTTTAGGGGAAATGCAGCGGAACGTGACCATTGAGAATGTAAATGCAACATTAGCTTATAAAAAGACAAAGAAGCAATATTTAGGTTCGTCTGTTCCAATAGGTTACGTATTAGAAAATGGAGACGTCAGTAAAAATCCAGAGACAGCGCCAATGATCAAACGGATATTTGAGTTATACGCGACTGAAAAATATGGCTATAAGAGTCTTGTGAAACAGTTAAGCAAAGAAGGCTATCTGTACAAAGGGAAGCCGTTAGCTATCCATCGTATTCCTGTTATTTTAGGGAATTCTCTTTATTATGGGTGGATCAAAGGCGGTAATTTAGGCGGTTATTATGGAAATTTCCAACCGATTATTTCTGAATCATTGTTTCATAAAGTACAAGAAATACGGGAACAACGACATTGTAAGAAAAAGAATGGACGAGTGTATCCTTTACGACAGAAAATTAGTTGTCCTTATTGTGGTTGGTTTCTTAGTCCGAAAAAGGTAAGCAATAAACAAACAGGCAAAGAACACCATTATTATCATTGTGCGAATCGGCAATGTGAAGGAGTAACTGTTTCTGCGTCTAAGATAGAATCTCAAGTCATGAAGCATATAAAAGTGTTTTTAAGCAAGAAAGAATTGTTAGATGGGCTAACAACAGCGGTTCAAGAAGAGTTAATGAGCATTCAACGTAACAACCAACAATACAAGAAAAAAATTGACCAACAACGAACGAACTTATTCGAAGCTTTTGAGAAAGATCAACTATCTACCAATGAGTTTAAAAAGCAACTGAAACAATTGAATAAGAATAACGCACAAGATCCACATCCAAAGCTATCCGAAGTCATTTGCCAACAGAGATTGGCAGTATTACTACAGCTAACGCAACAGCCCATAAAAGACGTATTATGGGTTCAACTAAAAGAAATTCGATTAACAAAGAAGAAAAACATCACTGAAATTTACTTAAAAAATATCAATCAAAATATTTTACAGTGGGAAGGAAGAAATCAGAATGGAAAAACCAATTAAGAAAAACCGTCTGGCCTTGTATTTGCGTGTCAGTACGACCGAACAAGCGCAAGAGGGGTATAGTATTCAAGCACAGGAACAAAATGGACGGGATTATGCTAAACGAATAGGCTATGAGGTAACAGAGGTTTATGCGGATGAAGGGGAAAGTGGTAAAAGCACAAAGAACCGTTTGGCGTATCAACGAATGATGGCGGATGTACAAGCAGAAAAATTTGATCTGTTAGTCATTTGGAAACTAAGCCGACTTGGACGAAATATGTTGGATATTTTAAAAACAGTAGACGTGCTTTTAGAACACAATGCCGGTTTGTACTCTATCTCAGAACAATTTGACGTAACGACCTCTAGTGGGAAGTTGATGTTGCAGCTTCTTGGCAGCTTTAGTGAATTTGAACGAAATCAGATTTCAGAAAATGTTCAAATGGCCATGACCTCATTGGTACGAGATCAAAAGCGCTATGCAGGGGGACGAAGGCTTGGTTATGTTAGTGGTGTTGATAATGATGGAAAAAAACAATTACTCATTGAACCCAAAGAAGCGGAACTAGTTCAGTTGATTTATTCAAAATACTTGAGTGGGCAAGGGTATCGTTCAATTGCGAATGAATTAAATAAAAGAGGCTATCAAACAGTGAAAGGCAATTCTTTTTCAACCACTGCCATTAAAGATATTTTGCATAATAAAATCTATGCTGGGTACTTAGAATATGCCCGTTACGTTGATTGGGATACGAAACGAAGAAAGGGGAAAAATCTCCACCCGATTATTGTAAAAGGAGACCATGAACCAATTATTGATGAACATACCTATCAGGCGGTTCAGGAGCGTTTAGACTTGGAGAGCAGACACCCCAATTGGAATCATGCAGGTGAAAATGTATTGACAGGATTGCTTCGATGTCCAGAATGTGGAGCACCAATGGCAGCAAGTAATGTGACCAATACACTAAAGGATGGGACCAAAAAACGTATTCGGTATTATTCCTGTTCTCAATTTCGAAATAAAGGAGCAAGTGTATGTCATGCGAACTCAATCCGAGCAGACCAAGCGGAACAGTTTGTGGCTGCAAGGCTGAAGGAAATCGTTCAACATCCACAAATCATAAAAGAAGTCATTCAAGCACTTAATCAGGAAATGGAGGAGCAGCGCCTCCCATTGTCGCAAGAGCTAAAGGTTATACAGACCGAAAAAAAAGAAATAACTGCCAAAATTGAGAAATTGACGTTATTGTTAGAAGAAGACCCGGAATTGTTAGACTCATTAAAAGAACGTTTAGAAAAAAAGCATACATTACGACGAGAAAAACAGATTCGAGAAAATGAACTCTTAAGCATTTTAAGTTATCAAGGCAAGAAAATAGAGGTAGGTAACGTGACTGACATTGTTATTGGCATTGATAAACTAGTAAGCAATCAAGAAAAACAGCAGATAAAACAGCTATACAGAACGTTTATTCAAAAGATTACCTTTACGCCAGATACTAAAGACCACTTACAATTGACGATGTATTTTGACCAATCCATCATTGATCAACTTAACAAGCACTATAGAGAAACCGTATCCCATTCAGAGGATACGGTTCTTTTTGTCTTAACAACACCGTTCCGATTCACTGTATAGGAGCAATGAAGAATCGCATCAAATGTGATCGTCCACGTAACAATTCCCTAGCGGTTAATGATCGCTAGGAGAACTGTTATGGAGGTGCGTAACGATAGTGCACATTCAATAAATAATTCTAATTTTATTAATAATTATCTGTTAGAGTGATATTTAATAGTGAATATAGATAAAATGGCATCAAATAGTAAAAAATGTTATAATTTTAGTAAACATATATTATTTGGAGATGAATAGATGCCTAATAAGTCTAAGCAAGCAAGACAAGAAAAAATGTCTGCTGATGATAAAATTGTAGCATTTGATTTTCAGTTTGAATATTTTTTACTACAACTATTTTGTATGAAAATTGGTGAAAAAGTTGGATTTGAATATGAAGAAGATGTCCATATTGAACATGCAAATGGAAAAATCAGTTACATACAAGTGAAGCATACTGTTGAAAAAGATAAAAATATAACGCAAAAAGATTCGGATATGTGGAAAACTTTATGGTCTTGGATAAAAATTATTACAGATGAAGAGCTGAGAGTAAATCAGACAGAACAGTGTGAGTTCGTTAAGAATACTTTATTCATTCTTTTGACAAATAAAGTTGAGAAAAATGAAAATAAAATAATCAAAGCATTTGATGATTTTAGAAGAGAAAAAATAAATTTAGATTCACTTAGAGCAATCTTAAGTGGTGTTATAACTAAAAGAAAAGTAAAATCCGTAACTGATATAAGAATTCAAGAGATACTTGATGTTAACATAGAGATACTTAATATTTTTTTTAAAAATATTAAGTTTGAAACGGATTTTCTAGATATTGAAGATAAGCTAACTGATAAACTGACGGAACTTCATATTCCAATGAAAAAGCATGAAATGATATTAGGTTTAATTTATAAAGCTGTTAAGAATGATTTAAAAAGAGTTGTACTAAATAAAGGGCATCTTTCGTATACTCAAGAGCAATTTTCGCTAATTTTTCAAAAATATACTTATGGGTATAACAAAAAGATAAATCTATATAAAAACTTTGATTTAGATTTGGAGGAGAGACCTTCAAGAAAGATGACTTTTCTTAAACAATTAGATGATATAGATATCATTAACTTTGATGGTTCCAATTTGAGTAGTCAAAAGTATCTATTAATGAAGTATGAGAATAAACTCCTATATGAAAAGAGCAAACTAAAATGGATACAAGATTCTGAATTACCAGAGGTAGAGATTGAACAAATCGAAGAGAATGCCAAAAGAGATTGGTTAAGGAAATATCATAGGCATTACAGAATGCCACCAAATGATGAGCTGGAGGGAAATGAAAAAGCTAGGAAGTTATATTATGAGATAGAAGATGCATATTTGGAGTTTGCAATTGATGTTGAATCTCCTAAGGACCTAGGAGAAGGTGTGTATCTCTATTTATCTGATATACCACAAATTGGTTGGATTTATGAATGGGAGGAAAAATATTCTTATGCAGATTTACAATAATGAGTTCTTTTCAGCAACCGCGATATACTCTATTTTGAAAAATAATAGTACGTGGTCATTAGGTGAAATTATGTTAATATTACCAATAGTGACTCATGCGGATTTAGTAAAAACAATCAAGAATAAGAAATCATATATATCTTTTTTAGATATCGTTATAGATAAGCCAAATTTATTTTACAATTTTAATCAAATGTTTCATTCTTATAAAACAACAACAATAAATAGTTTAACTCTTTTATTGTCAATTAATGCTATTCTGGTAGACAAAGCTTCTGGAATAATTGAGTTAAATGAAAGGTTTTCTATTTCAAAGTTGGAAGCGGTCATAAATGAGAATAAGCGCTTACGAGATATCGATATTATCTCGGAAAAAATGACAACGATGTTAACTAAAAAAACTGAATTATCAGAAATATATTCTCAGTTAGGAGTTAAATTATGAGATTTTGTATCAACAATTTATTTTTGTGGCAAAAAGATGGTTACTTAAGAAAATTAGATTTTTTGGAAAATAAAATAAATGTCATCACAGGAGGTAGTGGAACTGGTAAGTCTGAAATAATTTCAATTATTGAATACTGTTTTTTATCTTCGGATATAGATATTACTGAAGTAAAAATAAATGAGAATGTAAATTGGTATGGAATAAATTTTGATATAAATGAAAAAAATTATACTATTGCTAGGTATCGTATTGAAAATTCAGAGAACTCAGATAGATACTATTTTTCTTCAATGGGGAAAATCCCCTCCATAGATGAAATTGAATCTAATATAACCGAAGAGGCATTGAGACAGATTGTTGAAACTGAGTTTGGGATATCTGAAAAAACAGTTTTTCCCTTTGGGGGGAAAAAAATCAAATTGGGAAGTAAAATTTCTTTCAGATACTTCTTTATGTTCAATATTGTTTCTGACGATATTATAGCAAATAAAAACCAATTTTTTGATACGAGGAATAATTCTAAATATATAGAAGCTTTAGAACGTATTTTTGATCTAGTCACAGGAATTATTAACGAAGATGACTTGCTTTTAAGAGAAGAAGTACAAAGACTTCAGCAAAAATTAAATTCATTTAAAAGAAAAAAGGAACGTATAGAAAATGTCATTTCTGATGCTCAAAAAGATATCCGATTGCTTGCAAGGAAAGCTTCAAATCTAGGTTTGTTAAATATTTCTGATGATTCTGATATTTTTTTGAAAAAAGAATTACAACGGGTAAGTTCTAATTCAGGAAAATTAGTACAGCCGGATAATTCGATATCTATTGAGATAAATAAGTTAACAAAGAAAAGAAACAGTCGAATAAGACACTCTAGAAAACTTAAAATTTTTATTAAGGAGTACGATAATTATTTAAGATTAGTACAAAACGAAAAAGAAAGCATTATTACTGCGAATAATTTTGCAATTGCAAATGAGGAGATTTTTGATTTACCAGATGCTCATTTTCTATTAAAAGTGATGGCTAACGAATTAGAAAATATTAAGCAAAATATTGGGGAAGGACCAAAAGTAAAGAGAGAAATAAATAGAAAAATTAAGAGTATTGATAAAGAAGTAATTGATTTGGATATGCGAATAAAGCTATTAAATGAGGACTTAAGTGCAAGTGATAATATACTGAAGGAACAATGGATATTTGTTGGTGAGTTGCAAGCAAAACTGTCTCTTATGAAACCACCTAAGGAGATTGTTGAGTATAGTGACGAAATAGAGGCTCTTGAACAAGAACTTGATAAATACAATCAAAAGTTGAATGGATATCCTGAAGACAGAATTCGAGTTATATCTGCATTGAATGAAATGATCCAAGAATACTTGAGTATGGCGAAAGAGTCGTTGGCTGATTATGCTGAATATTTAGCTGATTTTAATTACAAAGATAAAACTTTACAATTGAGAAAACCTAAGTCAGATTATTCAGTTAAAGTCGGAAGTAGTTCCAATCACATGTTTTTGCATCTATGTCTTTTCTTAGGTTTTCAAGAATATTTTATCACTAGAGTAAATAAATATATCCCTTCTTGGTTAATTTTTGACCAACCTAGTAGACCATATTTTGGTGATGATGATAAAGATGCTATAAAAGATCCCAAAACAGATTCAGCTAGAATAAAGAATATGTTAGAGATTTTTTCTAATTTTGCAAAACGAATTGTTAATATAGAAAATAAAAACTTTCAGATAATTATGTTAGAGCATATTCCAAAGGAGATGTGGTTGGAAGATGAATCTTTGAAAGATGTATTTCACCTAGTTGAAGAATTTAGGAATGGAAATGCCCTGATAAAAATTCAAGAGTAGCCATGTAAGCAGTACTATATTTATATAAACATAAAGGTTTTTGTATGAACAAAGAAGGTGTGATACAACGAATGGCATATCTAAATAATTTTCAAAATGTTAGGCAAGAAGCTTATGAACGACAGGTGGCTACAAAAATTCTCGATATGATAGAAAAACTTACACTCAGTAATAGTGAAAGTAATAAAAGTCGCTGGGTGTGGGAACTTCTACAAAATGCGAAAGATGTATCGTATTTTGATAAACCAGTAGATATTCAAATAAATTTTGATTTTGAAAATAAAAAAATTGAATTCAGCCATAATGGGCGTCCTTTTAGATCGAAAGATATTACATTCTTGATTGAGCAAGTTTCTACTAAAGAAAGAAATCAAAATGGAGATGAATTAGTCAGAACTACAGGTAAATTTGGTACAGGCTTTTTAACTACACATCTTTTGTCGAAGGTTGTTCAAGTTGAAGGCATTGTAAAAGACAGCAATGAACCTCATAAAAAATTTAATGTTACAATTGACCGCTCAGGTAAAACGATTGAAGAAATCTGTGCCAGTGTTAATCAGTCAATGCGTGAATTAGAATTAATTGACTACGAACCAGATTACAACTTTTTTAGTGAAAGTGATTTTAATACGAAGTTTACTTATCAATTAAATGACGAAGGTTTAACAATTGCTAAAAAAGGTTTAGAGGATTTAGAGAGGTCATTACCATATACAATGGTTTTTGTACCCGAAATTAACTCTGTTTCAATTATTTCCTCAAATGTAAAATATTATAGAAAATATGGACAAAAGACTGAAAATATTTGTTTAGAAACCATTATATGTATGAACAATAATCAAGAAATAGAAAAAAACATTTTAGTATCAAAAAGAGGAGATATAACATTTGCTTGTCCTGTGGAAATTGAGAATAAACTAATTTCAATTAAAGAGATTGATACCTCAATACCTAAACTATTTTGTGATTTTCCATTGGGGGATACAAAAGACTTCGTATTTCCAGGAGTCGTTAATAATCCATTCTTTTATCCAGATGAACCTAGAGAAAAAATATATTTAACAAATAAAGATAATGAGAATGTGTTGGCAAACAAGAATTCTATCATTACGGCTCTACATTTATTTATTCAATTCTTAAATTATGCTTCCGACAACAATTTTAAAAGACTTGTTTTACTTGCAGAACATAATGCTATGACTAAAAGTGATTGGATTGATCAAGAGTGGCTAAAAAATGAAGTGGTTATACCGCTGAGGAAGGAACTCAGCAAAGTTAAACTTGTTCATACTTATACTGGAGAAAAAATGTCTATATTAAATGATAAGGATGAACTTAATGTGCAATTTCCCTCGAATAGAGATAAATCTATAAGGAACGAAATATGGAAGTTGAGTATATGGATTTCGGGGATTAAGCTGCCGAAAGAAGAAGAGATAGATTTATGGGCCAAGATAATTTGGTTTGATAAACCCAAATTAACGTTGGCTACATTAGCAAGTAAAATTATTTTATGTACAAATATTCAAAATTTTACTTCAATTTTGATTCAAAGCCCTGATACCATGGATCCTATGGTATGGTTAAATTGGTATTATCGTATTGCATTGAGAAATGAAGATTTTGTAGCCCAGTTTTCCAAAGAAAAACTTACTATTTTCCCAAACCAGAATAGCATTTTCACCTCTCTTTCTTGTCTAAAAAAAGATGTAAATATTAGTGAAGAGATAAAAGACATTGCGGATATAGTAAATGTCGATTGTCGAAATGAACTGTTACATAAATCGGTAATATTAGAAGATACAATGAACCTTGAAGTACAGTATCAAGAAAATATTGTTCTTCAAATTAATCAAATTTTATCTAGTGAGTTTTTTATTGCTATTGAAATAGAAGATGTGGAAAAAGTATGTTTTGATCTAATTTCACTTTTCCCAATGAATGACGAGAATTTTTATAATAAAGATATGATTTTATTACATTCATTCTGTAAGACGATATTTCCTCATTTAAACTTAGATATTCGATATTTGGAAAATTGGACAGGACAATTATGGGAAATATCTGAAAAAAGAGTTTTGAGTATGATTCTTACTAAAATTGGTGAATGTAAAAACATTGTTGAATTGAAACAGGCTATAGCATTTAACTCTGATGAAGATGTAATCTCTTTTATTGATTCATTGGTATCTTTCTTTTTAAAGCGTGAAGATAAAGAAGCATATCTAAACAATAGTAAGTTCCCAATTTTTCCTAATCAAAATGGTCATTTTCTTACAAAAGATGAACTATATCTTGATAGTGGGAATATTGATGGGAAATTAAAAGATATATCAAGAGAATTAGGCACTGATTTTAGAGAAACTTTATTAGAAATAAATATTTTTTTAGACTTACCAGAAAGTAGATGCAAGACAAAACAAGATGTTGCTAGCGAAATATATAGACTTGTTATGGAGAAGTTTGAAGAATCAGGACCTTTAGACGAACAAACCAAAGAAAGCTTTAGAAGTCTTGTAGTCTGGTTTAAAGACAACAAAGAAGAAGCGAAACATCTTTTTACTGATCTATATAAGAATAAGCATAGATTGTATGATGAGGATGTAATTGTTGAGAATCTTGATAAAGCTGAGAAATTCGATGCTTTTCTAAATAAGTATGGTGTAACCATTAAAGATCTTGAAATTTTATTATCGGAATCAAAATCAGTAGGAACTTATTCAGATTCATTTGTAATGAGTAATAATGAAATAGAAATAACTACTGAAAATTTAATACAATCAGGTATCTCTTCTCAAGACGAATTAGATATTGTATTAGGGAATAGTCTGTTTGGAAAACAGTTTATTCATTCATCAAATAGCGATCAGCTTAAATTTGATTATGTACAAAAACTATTAAATCGTTCTAAAGAAAACGTTCTTAATTTTTTGAAGAAAAAAGGTGAGTATGATTTCAGTAATTACATGGAGATCAGTAACACTATTATTTTGGCTAGGAAAAATGAAGAAGATATTTTTGTCATTATTCGTCCATCTGATTATGATCAAGTTATAATATATTATGATACAGAAAAAGACATCCTTGATTTTGAAAAAGACTGGGAACTATGGGTAGAGAACGGTAAAACTGAACCACAGAAAATTTCTTTTGGGAAAATATTAAAAATGACTGGAATTAATAGAATACCTTTATACCAAATTGAGTAGGTGAAACTAGTGTTTTCTAAAGTGCTTGAACAAATGATACTAGGAAAAATAGATAGACCAGTTATATGTCAGAAGTTTCAAATGACGCCATCTTTTTATTCTAAAGCTATTTGTGCGTTAACTAATAGTGGGGGAGGCTATATTATAATAGGAATTGAGAAGGAAGTGATTGGGTTTACAACTATTGGATTTAGTAAAAATTTTAATTATGACTCCGTTATTAATAAATCATTAGAAGAACTTTCATCTAGACCAAATATATATTCAGAAATTGTTCATTTTAAATCTAAGAATATCTTAATTATAGAAGTATCTAAAACAAAAAGGACAACATTTTTTCGTGATGTTAAATATATAGTTAGTAACTCAGAGATTGTTAAGTGTGAAGGAGAAATAAGAATGGATATGAATAAAGTATTTATTGTACATGGGCATGATAATGAGGCTAAGGTTACTGTAGCAAGATTTATAGAGAGAGTGGGACTAGAATCTGTAATATTACATGAGCAAGCAAGCCAAGGTAAAACTATCATTGAAAAAATAGAGGCAAATTCAAATGTGGGATTTGCTATAGTCTTGTATACACCTTGTGATGAGGGGAAATCAAAAGGGCAAGAACTTTTTCAATATAGAGCAAGGCAAAATGTTGTATTTGAACACGGATATCTAATTGGTAAATTGGGTAGAACAAGAGTTTGTGCACTTGTCAAAGGAGAAGTTGAGAAACCTAATGATATATCAGGAGTTGTTTATATTCCTTTTGATGAAGCAGGGGCTTGGAAAATTGATTTAATAAAGGAAATGCAGAGCTTAGGATATGAATTAGATATGCAAAAAGTATTTTTGTGATTGTAATTAAATATTTTATAAAAGAAAAATGTGAATTTTGATATCAGTTCTAAAATTTATTCAAAATCTGATATTGATACTACGAGTGAACAGTTCAATTTATATACACAATAGGATGTACTGATGGACATTAAATAATATTTCTGTTGTTCTAATATTTCAATAAAAAATGGGTAATGAGTTCTAAGTAGTAGGAGCTGAGCCTAATTTTGATAAATCAGTTCCAATTTTTCAAATTTCATAGAAAAAATCACCTTGTTGGTATAGATGATGCAATCACTTTTGAATTTTATTGACTATCGATTTATAAAGGTTCAAAGAATGTTAGGACGTAAAATATAAATATTATAATATGGAAAATATTATTTGAAAGGTAGATGAATGCATATTTTTTTGTAAAAAAGCATGCAAGAAAACAACTAGCGCTAAGTACCAAGCATAACTTTTCAGCTATGACTAGAAATTACCCTAGTATTGATGCTTAGGCATCATGTTTCTTGTATGTTGATTAGTCAAAAAGAAATCAATGTAGCTGTTAAACCTCTTGCAGAGAAGATACCGTTAGATGTTATTATTTCTAGAGTAAATGAACAATTCTCAGATGATTTTACTGATACTGACAAAGTCTTATTAGAAGAGTTATATTATTCATTCATAAACGATCCAGATCAAAAGCTTGTAAATATGGCTAAGAATAATGACATGTAAATGTTTGAGAAAAAGCTTATTCAAGGATGTTTTCTAAGATAGAACTATGAAAAAATATATGTCTGATCAAAGTGAATATGAGAAGTTATTTAGCAAAGAACATGATAAGTGTTTTAATTTGGTATATACATTGGTTGCTAAGAATTTGTATAAGATACTGAGGGCAGATTAAAATTTAGTTTAACTCAAGTTTAAGAATATTGCTATAATAAAAAAGAAAAGGGAGATGACAAGAGATGATACAACTTGAAAAGAACTTTATTAAATTTGAGGTAAAAAATGTAGAATTCTATAATTGTGTTTTCAAAGTGAATGAAATAATTGATATATTTTATGTTGCAGTTAGAGGTGTTGATGAAGAAGCGGGTGCTGTTCAAAGAGTTCTGAATAAAAGTAGAATTAAAGAAATTAAGAAATTCATATTGAATGGTAATATGTTTTTAAATTCTTTTATACTAAATTGGACAGATATTGATAATCCTCCACGAATTATTGGTGACAAAATAGTTTTAAATACTTCATCTGGAGCAGCCCAGGTTATTGACGGCCAACATAGGCTAGAAGGTTTAAAGGAGGCTGTTCAAGAAAATCAAGATATCGGAAATAAAGAAATATTAGTTTCTTTAGGGGTAAATATGTCAACTGAAGAAGCTGCATATTTTTTCCTTAATATAAATAGCGAGCAAAAACCTGTTCCAAAATCATTAATTTATGATTTGTATGGCATAGGTTATAGAGATACAAAAGAATTCGCTATTGAGAGATCTAGTGAAATTGCGAGATTACTGAATAAAAATGAAGACTCTCCTTACTACAGTTTAATAAAATTTCCGGGAACTCCGAGAGGTAAAGGTGTAATTGACCTATCAACAGTAGTTTCAAGTTTAAAAAAATATGTTGAACCTGACAGAGGGTTTTATACACTCAACCTTGATACTTTAGAGCTTCAAACAATGGCAATTTTAAACTTCTATAAAGTTCTTGAAAAGGCATATGGGGAAGAATGGTATAAAAAAACGAAAAATCCATTTATGAAAAGTGCAGGTTTTTATTCTGCTACTGACTTTTTTTGCAGTAAAGTAATGGAGAAATGCGCTGAGAAAAGATCTTTTAAAGTTGAAACTATCGAAAGCTTGCTGAAACTTGATTCTGAAGAGCTACTTTATCAAAAAGATATTAGTAAATTAGATGGTAAAACTGCAAGAATAAAAATTAAGGAATTTTTAGAAACCAATATGCTAGATATTGCTCAAACAGGAGAGGAATATGAATTTTAACAAAAAAGAAACGCAAGAATTCTTTAAGGATTTATTTTCACCATTAGACTGGAGCAAGACGGATAAAAAATTCTATAATGAGCATATACACGATAAAATATTATTATCAGATTCGGAAAAAGTCACTTTCCATAATATTATGATTGAAGAAAGTCAAGAATATTATTTTAAAGGCTTATTAAGTTACTTGGAAGCTATAACTGGAATAAAGAATAAACTGTATTCATGGTCAGTAGTAAAATTATATTATTCATTATTTTATTTAGCACGTGCAGAAATGGCAAACAATAAAAAAGTTTTTGTGAGACATATGAGGCAGCTTTATTTTTACGATGAAGGGAAATTTGAAAAATGTAAAAATAGTAATGACCATGAAATGACATTTGAAGAGATACCTAATAATGATTATTTGAGAAGTAATGCTATAGTTGTGGATGGAGATGAAGTATCTGTATTTAATTTAATAAAGAATTTACGAGAATGTGCTAACTATCAATCAAAGAGCTTTTTTGAACCAGAAATACCAGCAGATATTAGTAATTATTTTTGTGATGTTACAGATATCAGAGGAGAATTAAATTTTGTTGTTAATAACTTTGAAGAAACAGTTTTTCAACAAGAATATACTGCTATAGCGGTTCCGTTATATAAAATACACTTGTTAAAAAATGAGGGATGTAGTAATTTACCAAGTGAAAAGAGAAAATTTTTAGAAGATAATTTTGATTTGTTTGAATATGTTATATGTGATTCCTCATTTTTATATTAACTATTTTTAATCAGTTGTCTTATATACTAATAATTAAAAACACTGCATTATTTATGATAGGGGCATGCATATCACAAATGATGCGGTTTTTTGAGTGGTGGGAGTTCAGGAAAGAAATCGAAGAAATGATGGCTACTATGGGTTTCCGCAAATATCATTCACTTACGATACGCAGAACCGTATCATAAATGATGGTATTTTTATTGTAATAAAGAAGTATCTAAGGGTGATACTATATGAACGATAAACTCATTGCTAAAGCAAAAGAGCCATTTTCTACGAGTAGAACATTTCTATTATCTATAAATGATGCCAACTGAATAAAGTGAATTGAGATTTTGGCTGACACCATTGTTATTGTAAGTAAAAACAAAGCACTTAAATAAAAAAATCAAACGTATTATCAGTTAAAACAAGATAATACGTTTGATTTTTTTACGTAACAGGCACTTAACATTACCTATACACAGCCGACTTTTAAAAATAATCAAGGGGAAATCATTTATTTTTACTAAATGACCTGTAATGTTTATCTTTATTTTGTTAAACTATACTTATTGGAAAAGAAGGGGTTGATTCTTTTATGAGTCATATAGCTTCAGATATAGGTGCTGCTACAGGTGCAGTATCTGGTATTAAATCCGTATCTGTCAATAAAGGTACACAAGTAACACTAGGGAAAAGTAACGTTTCCAGTATGAAACAGGGAACGGAAGTCAATAATCAATTATTGTCAGATTTAGCTCAGTTAATCGATTGCGTGAAAGAACAAAGTCAAAAGTTCCCTAAAATTGCTGAGATTATGGCAATTGAAGACAGCAAAATTAAATTTTAAGGAGCTAATTCATGGAGAATAAAAATGATGTAGAACGAGCCAAGTATGGACGTTTCATTACAGAAAAAGAAACAAGCATGGATGAGTTGAAACAAGATCAGAAGAAGATCGAAATGAGCCTCTTAGATTTACAAGAAGAATTACATCGTGGTTATCGTACGTTAGCTATGTTAAATGAAGAGGTTGTTCATGAAGGGAATATTGAAGGAATTCGTATTCAACGAAGAAATGAAGAACAAGAAGTTTTTTTCGCCCGTCAATTGCGTGAAGCAGAAGAAAATTTGACTAATTGTTATTCTGAACAACGAAAAATACTTGATAAAGAAACCGAAGAATTGTATAAAAAGAGAGGTGAAATTCCTTGGGATTAATTTATTCTAGCTCAGATTCTTCACAATTAATTTCTGCCTTACAGAAAAACCTTCAAAGTGGGAAGGAAGCTTCCGAACAATTAAAATCCGGGAGTCAAAAGGTGATAGCTGCCGTAGACGGTAAAACATTATCTGGTGCAGCTTACACGGCTGGTAAAGGTTTATTTAGCGATTTAATTGTACCCACCATTAGTAAAGTAACTTCTGCAATAGATAGTATTGAAAGTGAATTACAGACTTACAGCTCCGCCGATGCGTTGGTTTCAGGTGAAGGGACATTGGACGAAGACAAATTAATGCAACAAATAGCTACGAAAAAAGCGATGAAAGCGTCTGCTGATGCGTCGGCAGCATTAGCTAGAGCACTGTCCCGAAATAATCCTGTAGCAAAAGTATTGGATGCTTTATTAAACGTTCAATCCAATTTGGCTCGTATGTCGAATGATTTTGAAGATGATATACGAGAACTCGAAAAGAAATTAGAGAAACTGCATACCTTTTCTTCCCAAACAAACGGCTTGTTCAGTAATAGTTTGAATGACATGAAAGTGGCCATGCAAAATTGTTTGATTTTAGAGAATACAATTGTGAATAGTGACGGATCATACTCTTTGCCAGAAGGAGTCGATAAAAGTTGGTTCAATCAATTGAAAAAAGCAAGTGATTTAAATGGGATCGCTGGAGAGAAGCAACCCGATGTAGGAAATCGAGAATATAAATTAATTGATTTAGGGTATGGAAAAATATGGCTATGGGTAGAAAAAGGGAAAACAACAGCCACGGCAGAAGACATCACTGTAAGTTTGGCGTATAATGAATGGTTAAGTCGAATGATTGCAAAACATGGTCTAGGATTTGTTCAAGGGGATCGTGGAAAAGGAATGGACGAGTTATTCTATGAACAAAATGCGACATTGATAAAAGAACTTTCAACAGGGATTGATAGTGTGACGGGGAAAAAATTAACAACAGCCGAAAAATTAAGGAAAGCTTCGTTATTAGCAAATGGGTTAATCACAATGGGTGTGATGGTCAAAGGGGTTGTGAACATATCAACGCCCAAAAATAACCTACCTAATAAGAAACCAGTTCTTCAAGGAAGTAAGAACGGAAATAAGCCATATAAGAAAGCCAGTGGAGCTAATGTTCCTAAGGTAGATGTTTCAAAATTAAAAGAGAGTGCAAGTTTACCAAAAAAAGGTGGAGAAACTGTAGTTGGGCATGCTTTACAGAAGCATGCAGGCAGAAATCCAGATATATGGGGGAAAATAAAAGGGAATGCACAAGAAATAAATAAAACTGCTATGAGACATGTAGAAGAAATTTTGAATGCATCTGGAGATTTTAAAGTTGTCAAAACTAAAAATGGTGTATCATTTTTAGAAAAACAATTACCAGATGGACGTGGAATTCGTTTGAATATGGACGGATCTTTTAAAGGATTTATTGATCAAATAAGGTAGGTGAAATTTTATATGGAATATTTAGAATTAATTTTTGAAAATATAAAAGTGAATGATATAGAGAAAATACTTAATGAATTTAAGTTTAAGCCAGAAAATATAGAAAGTTCACATTTTTTTATAGATAATGAAGATAAAGAATACAGAGATATAACTAGTTTTTCTCAGTATTTCAAGAATAAAGGTACATGTAATTTATTGGTTAGAGATATTGACTTAGGAACTGTAATAAAAAAATCTATTATAATAATATCTTTTGATGAAACATATGGTGATATAACATTTACTTTTTCAGAAAATGATTGGGAGAAAGATAATATATCCGATGATGAAAAAGCGAATATACTATTTCAAAAATTATCTATGATAAAGAATAATATTAACTATAGTTCGATATTATTTGGTTATGATCCTGTAGATGAGGAAGACATGCAATTGTTTCGCATAGATAATAATAGTAATGAGAAATTAGAATAAAAAAAGGCACTCTATCATGAGACTGGTAATCAAATGATAGAGTCTTGATAGTAAGGACTAAACTCACTAATCAAGTTGCCAATAGCTAACACAAGCTAGCTGTATTTATTGTACAAAAATCCAAGGGACTTTTCTAGTCTTTTCGAATGTTTCTTAAGTGTACAATCATTTCAGTTAGAAAATGTAAAAGTTATTGAAACGGTATTAGTGAGAAAACAATCACTGATACCGTTTTTTCGTGTATCAAAAAATTAAAGGAGTGAAGAGATTCAAATAGAAAATAAGCAACAAATCGCCAGAAAATACCATGTCTGCTCTCAAATATTTACGTTGTTTTATGTAGATTTCAACCAATGTCAAATGATTTTGAAGACGATATTCGAGAACTCGAAAAGAAATTAGAGAAACTGCATACCTTTTCTTCCCAAACAAACGGCTTGTTCAGTAATAGTTTGAATGACATGAAAGTGGCCATGCAAAATTGTTTGATTTTAGAGAATACAATTGTGAATAGTGACGGATCATACTCTTTGCCAGAAGGAGTCGATAAAAGTTGGTTCAATCAATTGAAAAAAGCAAGTGATTTAAATGGGATCGCTGGAGAGAAGCAACCCGATGTAGGAAATCGAGAATATAAATTAATTGATTTAGGGTATGGAAAAATATGGCTATGGGTAGAAAAAGGGAAAACAACAGCCACGGCAGAAGACATCACTGTAAGTTTGGCGTATAATGAATGGTTAAGTCGAATGATTGCAAAACATGGTCTAGGATTTGTTCAAGGGGATCGTGGAAAAGGAATGGACGAGTTATTCTATGAACAAAATGCGACGTTGATAAAAGAACTTTCAACAGGGATCGATAGTGTGACAGGAAAAAAATTAACAACAGCCGAAAAATTAAGGAAAGCTTCGTTATTGGCCAATGGGTTAATCACAATGGGTGTGATGGTCAAAGGAGTTGTGAACGTATCAACGCCCAAAAATAACCTACCTAATAAGAAACCAGTTATTCAAGGAAGTAAGAATGGAAAGAATTATACGCTAGATAAAAATAAGAGTAATGGAAATAAATCGTATAAGAATGGCAATGGAGCTAAAGTTGCAATCAAAAATCCATTAAGCAAAAAAATCAATCACATATAAATAAACATAATATAGATTCCCTTAAGAATCAATCACAGTATCTATCTGAAAGTCAATTAGCTGAGAAGTTAGATGGAAATAGCTTTTTTAATCCTAATTGGACTAAGGATCAGATAAATAAATATACTGAAATTGCTTATAATGATTTGCTATCTCAAGGAAAGAAAGGAGATACTTTCCTTTACAAGATAAATGGGGAAGAGATTAGTGTCTATATACAACCTGATGGAGAGTTTGGAACAGCTTATGGTAAGTATCAATATACTTTAGACCAATTTAAAAAATTTATGAAATAAGGTGAAAAAATGTTTGAAATAAAGTTTAAGATATTTGAAAATGATGAATCAGAGAAGTTTACTGGAGAATATGGATATTTTAGCTTTAATATTGATAATGAAAGCTATGGAATTATTCTTGAAGAAGAAATAGATAATTTTTCAGTATCCGTGTATGATTGGTTCACTAGTTTTCTAAAATGCTTAGAGATTTTAGAAACAGAAAGCTATGTTTTAATCAATGATATTGAATCTTTTAATACATGGATTGAAATATGTAAAGATAAAGATACTGTATCTATTAGTAAAATTTCGGGAGATAAAATTGGACAAGGTGGGTTGGTACGTACAGAAAAGCTTCCTGATGCAGATTATAAATTTTGGAAAGACAAAAAAGTCTCGTTTTCGGATTTTAAAACAGAAATTTTAGGAAAATCAGAAGAATATCTGGCGGACCTAATCAAATTAAATCATTTACAGAATAATTATGTTCACGAATTAGATGATTTCATCAAGCAAGTGAAATCACGTTAAATATTTAAAGTACTTTACTATTTGATTGTCATCGGATAGCGAAGCTTTTAACAAGCATTACAGAGAAATCGTATCCTATTCAGAGGATACGGTTCTTTTTGTCTTAATACCACCGTTTCTATTGACTGTATAGAAGCAATGGCACATCGCATTAAGTGTGATCGACCTCGTAACAATCCCCTAGCGGTTCATAATCGCTAGGGGAACTGTTCGGGAGGTACGTATCATTAGAGTGTGCAACTTGTTAATAAAATAATTGCTTTTTACCTGTAATACAGAGTGATTTTAATGATATAATTGAAAAGACTAATTTGGTTTATACATTGGTTGTGAAGAATTAGTATAATGAGTTGAGAAATGACTAAAAAAATAAAACAATATAGTAATAAATAAAAATTTACAATCCGTAAAGCAAATTGAAGAAGGGGTGCTGAAGTGGAAAAGAGACTTAATTATTTAATAAAAGAGGATAATTTTAAATCTAAAATGAATGAAGCGTTTGTAATGACTAACAGTGATACTGATGTTATTGATATAGGGACAATGGGAAATCTAGAAAAATTAGATGAATTATATGTTGATATAGATGGTCATTTAGAAAGTTTAGAAAAAAAAAGTATGAGTTCTAGTGGAGTGGTATCTGGGTTACGTGGAACCGGAAAAACCCATCTACTTTTATTAGCAAGGGAGAGAATAAATCGTAATAACGAAAAAAATTTTTGTTTTTATATTAACTTAAAGCAACTAAATTTTCCTGAACAATCAGATTTAGATGCAACTAATAAAATTTTTAGTATGAAGATTTATGAAGAGATTTCCAAACAATTACTTCATACCTTTAATGAAACAGAATATCCTTTTTTTTCTTTTATTAAAAAAAATAAAGGGAAACTTAAAATACAAGAGGCTATAATTTTTTTAGCAAAATGTCGATTTATAGCGTCAATTGGCAATATAACCATCAACTCTGATGAAAAAATGGAGGTAGAAAAAGAACAAACACTTGAATATATTACCGAATCAATGAAAAAAATAAATATGAAATTATCAATGACTGGTAACGGAACTATTAACACTGAATTAAATGAAACAGAAGTTTTAAAAGACTTAGATAGAATTATGACGAAATCCAATATGACAAGGTATTTTGATGTATCAACATTTAATGAAAATATGAAAGAGTTATTAATTATTTTAGAAAAAGATACATTTACATTTTATTTTGACGATTGGGAAAAATTAAAAAATAAGAATGGGAATTTGCAAGAAAAATTATCAAAATTCATAGATATAATTAATATTAATCCGATTTTTATTTGGATAGGAGTAGTTCCTGGTAGAGGTGATTTACATAGTTTAATACACGGCTCAGATCTTCCTCATAGAATTGATTTGGATGATAATTTGATTTTTGAAAAATCAGTAGAAGAAGGTAAAAAATGTAAAAAGTACTTTATGGAATTAATTGAAAAGCGTTTAAATTATTATGTGCCAAGTAATCACCTTAAAGCAACAGATTTATTAACTACTTCAAATTTATTGTTATTAATACATGCATCTATGGGAAACTCAAGAGACTTTTTAAATATGCTATCTAATTCTTGGGATTCGTACTTTTCTATCAATAAAGCATCTAAAGGGCGGACTTATCAAAAAATAAGTAATTCTATGGTTATTTCTTCTATTGAAAAAATTGGAAAACAAAAGAATGAAAACATTACTACAAAGCCTGAGGTAATGGATATTTGGAATGATATAAAGGAATTTTGTTTAGAAAAAGAATATAGTCATTTTGCTATTGAAACAAATTATACAAATAATAATTTAGTAAGACATGAATGGTTTGAAGAATTGATTTATCAAAGAATTATTCATAAAAGAAGAGCCGGTCTGTCACAAAAAGTTACATCTTCCCATGATATTGATATATATGCAATTAACTACAGTATGATATACGATAGGGTTACTGGAAGAAATAAAAAGATTGATTTTGTATTTGATTCAGAAATTATACATAATAAAATTAGAAGATATATTTATTCACCAGAAATTATTTTTTCTACAATAGAGTCTAGACTTAACCAAATTACCAAATGTAAAAATTGCGGTAAAGAAGTTAATAAGAATGATAATGAGTATATGTGGAAACAAAAAGTATGTCCTAGTTGTGGTAGTGAATTGGATATTTAATATATTTGTTTCTGAAATATTCATTCAAAAAAACTTGAAATATAAATATTAACTAAAGCTCATCAGTTGATGATAAGGACACCCTAAAATGATTCCCAAAAATCTCATTCATGATATGGAGAACTATGCGCATCATCTATGATATGCTAATCGTATCATAGATGACTGCGTTTTTTATCTAGAATAATCTCATCAACTCATGATACGCAGAGCCGTATCATAAGTAAGGGGATTTTTAAGACATATAATAGCAGGAGCCAAACGAAAGAATGTCCTGCAAAGGGGAGCAAACTTTTGTTAAAATAAATGTATTGCATATTTTATTAATGATGTAAATGGAGGAGAAAGATGAAGAAAAAAGGTTTGGTTATAGGTATAGTTCTTTTTTTAAGTATTTTTGTTAGTGGTTGTACGAATGAGGAAGAAGCAGAACAGCCTACAAATAAAGAAAAACTGATCAAAAAAGCGGAAAAATCAATAGCTGAGCGTCCAATTATTTATATGTCCAACAATTTTATGGGATTAATGGATGCTGATGGAGCTATTTTAATGGATGGAGAAAAAGAACGAATAAAAGAAATTGATGCATTTTCTAATAGTACATTATTACAATATACTACAACTATGCACGATGTGTTTTATTTTAATACAGAGAGTTATCAAATTTTTCCTGAAAATCCAGAACTTAGAATTCACAATCGGACATTTGAAAATAGTAAGTATGGTAGGTATGAAGATCCGAACCTGAAAAAATATGGTCTTATTTTGAGTGATGGAACACTTGTAAAAGAAGCTAAAGATATGCCAGATGATATATCAGAGTTTATTTTTAGAAATGATAATTTCGCTCATGTTCATTTCAAAGATGATACCGAGGGGTTGATGAATAATGAAGGTAAGGTGCTATTAAAAGGTATTGAAAGCTTTGATTATCTGGAAGAAGAAGGAATAGACACGGCATTAGCTGTTGTTAAAATCGATGGAGATTATGGCGTTGTTCATGATAAAAAAGGATTGATTTTTTCGCCAGAAGAAGCAAAGAAAATGGAAATAACGGAGATTTTTCCTTATGAACAACGTTCAGCAGCTATTTATAAAACAGAAGAAGGTAAGTATGGTTTAATCAATCAAGAGGGTAAAGTAATCTATGAGGATGAGGAACCGTTATTGTTTAAACATATTTCATCTTTTTCTGAAAAAGGTCTTGCTCTAGCTACATCATATGGGGATGATCTTGTCATTAATGAAACTGGTGAAGTTGTGACCGAAGTTGCTGATGAAGCAGAAGAGGGAATTTCTGTTGTTGACGGCTTTTTGAAAGATGATACTATTTTAGTTAGAATTGGTAAACTACATGATGAAAAATACGGATTGATGAATGAGAAATTCGAAGTGATCAAAAAGTTTCCAGATAGTTACGAAAGAGCTCCTTTTTATCTTGGTAAGGGGTTGTTTTCTATTCAAAGACTGGGAGAAGATGCTTTCCCAGCCATTATAAATAGCTCTGGAAAGAAAGTTTTTTCTGAAACAGAAAGTCAGGCAAAAGAGATTTATACGTTTAGTAAATTTACAGATTCTGGATTGTCTATTTTCAACACAAAGAATCACGATCAAGGTTTAGTGAATCAAAAGGGGAAGATTCTTATTGAAGCAAACAACGGTTCTGAAATTGAAATAGAGAAGATGCAAAATGTCTATCAAGTATCTAAAAGTTTACCCAGTAAAATGCCCACGAAGTATTACTATGATAAAGATGGAGAGTTATTTTACCAATTAAAAGAAAACGAGCAGTTATTTTTATCCAAAGGGTTAATTATGATTGTAAAACCAGATGGAAAGACTAGTGTCTATGATGAAAATGGCTATTTAATTGAAACAATCGAGGTCAAAAAAGAAAAATGATAGGAAATTCAAAGTAAATTGTTAATTGAGTGTACTATACGCAAAAAGTGGTTGATTCCTGGGATAGGAAGTACGAGAATACGCCCGAAAAAAGAAGAACGGAATTTCATGTCATTAAGGAAACCGATGTAAATCAGTTGTAAGGAATGTATCTAGCTCAAAAATAATTACATATTACATCTATAAAGATCAATTATCTTAAATGGTGGTTGGTCTATTTTTGTGTTTTAAGGGGGAATAAAATATTTAATAACAAAGAAAATCGTAACATCACGAGAGGAGTGAACGAAAAAGTACCAAAAGAAATACAACTCTATTGCTGGCAATTTGATCTCTTTACACTAAAAAACCATTTTTTTCTTTTTCCGAGAAAAAAATGGTTTTTCTTTGCCTATAATTCTATTCTGAAAGTTATAATCAAAAACATCCTCAATGATTATAATGTTTCAGCTTGTGAAAAAAGAATTCAAAAACCAAATGCGTCCTAGACGATTCCTTTTTTGACTCATTTCTATCATTTAAAAAATATAAAATAAACACATAGAAAATTGTTTGTCTGCTAGTTGAAAAACAGCTATTTGTTTTTGCACGAACATCAGCTGATTGTCAGAAAAAAGATAAGCAATTTCTATGAATAAAATATAGAAGGGAAAGAAAGTAAATGAAAAAAAGTTTTAGTCGTTTAGCCGTAGGATCAGCAGTATTATTTGTAGGCGCAGGATTGTTAGGAAGTCAAAAAGTTGATGCACATGGGTATATCAAGGAACCGATCAGTCGTGCCTATCAAGGCTCCCTTGAGGCTAGCCAAAACCACAGCCAAGCGTTAAGTAAGTACGGTCCAATCATTTATGAACCACAATCATTGGAAGCACCAAAAGGCTTCCCAGCTAGAGGTCCGCAAGATGGGAAATTAGCATCAGCTAATGGTGTCAGAGGTTTCCAGTTGGATGCGACAGGAGCGGATACGTGGAAAAAGCAGCCAATTGAAACTGGTGTGAATAATTTTGAATGGTATTACACACAGAATCACAGAACAACGAAATGGCATTATTACATGACAAAACAAGGCTGGAATCCTGATGAGCCGCTAAAAAGAGCCAACCTTGAGCTGATCACAGAGATCCCTCATGATGGTTCGCAATCAAAAAATGGTGTGATCCACAAAGTAAATATCCCAGCAAATCGTTCAGGCTATCATGTGATCTATGCTGCATGGGATGTGGCAGATACAGGAAATGCTTTTTACCAAGCAGTCGATGTAGATGTGTCTGGCGGATCGATCGTTAATCCGCCGATCGAAGTAGCTCCATCTGCTCCAACTGAAGTAAAAGCAACCGAAGTAACAAATTCTTCGGCTAAGTTAAGCTGGAAAACAGACAGTAGAGTAAAAGAATACAACGTTTATCGAAACAATCAAAAAATAGCAACAGTAGACGGCAGCCAATTTGTGGATACAAAATTAGCAGAAAACACAACATACTCGTATCAAATCGAAGCAGTTGGAACGAATGGAAAAGTCTCTGAAAAGAGTCAGGTGATTCGTGTCACAACGCAAAAGACAGATGATGCCAACAATCAATTGCCGACAGCACCTAAATACTTGCATACAATGGGCGTAACTTCTACAACTGCGAGTTTGATGTGGGCAGATTCTACACATGCTTCTGGTATCAGAGGTTATGAGATCTATCGTAACGATCGTCGGATTGGGGTTTCTTTAAATAATGAATTTGAAGATATCTTCATTCAACCAGGGACGACCTATACGTATAAAGTAAAAGCATTGGCTAATAACAATACTTTATCTGAGTTTAGTCAACCATTAAATGTAACAACTCCAAATAAATAAACATAAAAATAACCTCTATTTTATCTTCTAATATAATAAGGTGCAGAATATAGCTTTATAGCTGAATTCTGCACCTTTTTTAGCCACCTTCTCATCTATGAATGGACGATTTATCTTTTTATTTTTACTTCATAATGAGGATCTTCAAGAAGGAGTGAGATGAGTTTATCGAGTTGGCTGTTCTTCTTTTCATCTGCGAATAGCCATTGTAAATAGAAAGGTCTATTTAAAGGTAAGGGAGAATGTATAAAATCTTGTGAACTCAGATCTTTCGTGGCATATTTCGGAAGAAAGGCAGTCTCGTTTCCAGAGGATAGTAACTTTTTTATATCCTCAGGATTCGCTAATTCCAACGCAATCGAAATGTTCATAGCAGAACGATATTGTTCAAGAAAGGCTTTGCGATAGCTGCATTTGTTATCGGTCAAAATCATTTCGTAAGATTCTGGATGATCGACCATATTCTTTTTATGTGTGACCAATTCAAAGGTTTCTTCAGCATATAAATGAACGTAATTCATCGTATTCGTTGTCATCTCATCAAATATAAAAATCAAGTCCAGTTCATCTTTTGCTAGCAAGTCAAAAAGTGTTTGCTCGTCTTCTACACTCACTCGAAATTTCATTTCAGGATAAAGTTTCCGAAGTTTTGACAAATAGGTGAGCATCAGGCTGGAAGAAAGACTTTCGATCGTTCCGATTCTAAGAACTTCGTTTTCTTGTTCTAGTTGGTTGAGAAGTTTATGGTGTTCTTTCATCAATGATTGAGCAAATGTGAAGACTAATTCGCCAGCTTTCGTCAGAACAATTTTTTCTTTTCTCTTGAATAATAATTCCCGTCCATATTGCTCTTCTAGTTTATGGATATGATAGCTGATATTACTTTGAGAATAGCCCAGCTGATTGGCGGTTTTTGAGTAGGAATTCGTTGATACGACATGGTAAAAAGATTGAAGATAGATGAAATTCATAAGCTCCTCCTATCAATAATTTTGATCAAAAGTATCTATTTTTTAAGCAACTATTTTAGCTTTTTATCGATTATACTAAATCTTAACAGAAAGGGAAGGTGAAGAAAATGAAAAAGTATATTTCTCAAGTATTTAATGATAATGTAAAATCGATCGAAGGGAATCATTTTTCTGAAAAATTGATGTATGAAACAGATATTGCCGATTTGGCGTTTGATTTTTACCACCAGCTGGTTGATTACACGATTTTAGATGTTCGCAGCCAAAAAGATTTTCAGGAGTGTCATATACCAGGGGCTATTTCCTGTCCAGGAGGAAATTTGCCTCAGGATACGCTGGAAGTAGGCGCTAAAATCGTTGTCTATTGCTGGGGCCCTTCCTGTAATGGTGCAACTAAAGCCGCTATGAAGTTAATGACGAGAGGGTATCAGGTGAAAGAATTATTGGGAGGAATCGAATACTGGGCAAAAGAAAACTGTCCGTTAGAGGGGAAAGATACGTCTGGAACACTTTTTTGGGATTATGCTTCATTGGGCTAGACGTTTATTTTTATGCTGATGCACAATCTATCTATCATTTATAATAGAAGCTAAAGTGAAGAATGATTCGCTTTAGCTTCTATTTACTTTAAAATCAAAAATATAAAAATTTAGATAATACAATTATTCTTGTCCACTTTTTTAGGAGTTCAAACGTTGTATAAATGAAAGGAGAAACTAAAAATGAAGAAGGATGTGACAGTTGAAGAAGCGCTACTTTCATTAGGACAAGAAGTGATCCAAGTACTAATAAAAAAGGGGAGTACATTAGAAGATGCAGAGGACGCAGTTTCTAAAACCTATGATACGCTATTTTCTACGTTTATTACTCTCAAACAGGAAAATTTGCGGCCCTGGTTTTTTAGAGTCTCGTTCAATAATTATATTGATCTGTTTAGAAAAAGGAAACGTGAGATGGAGTATACCGCTCAATATAGTGAGTTTCGATCGAATCTGATACATGAGCCACAAGATTTTTGGTTGATTGTTGATTCTTTAAAAAATGAAGAACAAGAACTATTATGGCTTAAATATTACTATCAGCTCTCTTATGAGGAGATTGCGGTTATCTTGGATACGAAAGTAGAAACGGTAAAAAAACGCTTATATAGAACTCGAAAAAAATTAAAAGCAGATTGGGAGGAAGAAGGATGGATTTAAATAAAAGTATCAAAAAAGCAAAACGAAAGCAGCTAGTGATGTTTAGTTGTATCTCAATGATCATTTTTTTGATTATGTCGATTTTGTTGGTCATTACTGTAGATAAAGTCTCAACAAGGAATTATCATAAATTAGATAAAGCACTGTTTGCCTATCAAACGATCGCTTCTCCGAATACACAAATAGATTCACAAGTGATTTCCAACAGCTCGATTTTTGGCGGAGAGGTCGTTACGAATCAATCGAAAAATATAGATGGTTATATTGTACCTTGGAGTAGTCTACGTAGTAAGTATAGTTTGTTCAAACGATCGATCGACTACAATGAACTGATGCCTTCTTGGTACCATTCATCAAAAAATTCATATGAGTACAATCGTCAAACAAAACAAAAAGTTGCTACGTTTTATAATCCAAAGATCGAAGATTATTATGATGGCGTAAAAAATGAATTGGATGACATTCAGGCTATAGAAGATTCTGTCGCCGAGGTAGCGATCTCTTTTGATCAGCCATATACCTATAATGAAGTGAAGAAAATGTTTCCAAGCGATGTCAATGTTGTATGGTTATACCTGTTTTCTGAAGAAAGAGATGAGAGCGAAGGACCTTCTGGTATGCCTGTATATGGTTTTCAATTAAATGTAGATGAAAAAAATCGCGTGGTTGATGTGGAAGCAGATAAAGCTGATTTTTTCCATTCATTTAAAACCTATTCTGCTGCAATGAACAACCAAGAAATAACAACATTTATTCATGATAATCAAGAGAAAGACATGGCGGATATCGAGGTTTTAGGTGTGATGGTCACAGGAGAAGTAAAACATTTGGCAGGATTAAAAGATCAATCATTTGTTAGAGGAAGTTCTATGGGGGTAACGGTGCCGATCGTTCCGTACATTACACCAGAAAAATAAACAGAAATTTTTTTATATAATCGAAAAGACAAGGCTAAAATTCAGAATTTTTCCCTTGTCTTATTTTTCCCAAACGATCTGTACTTAGCGATTCTGTCTGTTTTTCTGCAATTTTGTCTGATGTTCTAGTGTCATCGCTGAAATATTTTGCATATGTTGATAAATGTCTGCCAAAAGTGCTTGTGAGAGTTGAGATAGTTTCTCGTATTCCTCAGAAGTTAGCGTGTTCTTTTTTTGTTTTTCGATCAGATCTTGTTTGGTTTGAAGTAAATAAGCATTGTCACTAAATAAAAGACTGATTTCGATCGATTTATAAATACCGTGAAGTTCTTTGAAGATATCTAACGGGATAAACTTTAAATAAATGGCATAAAAATCAGTGATTTCGGTTCTCATATAGTTCCCGATTTCGGTAGAAAGCTCAAGCGCAGAAAGTTGGGCAGTATCTTTTCCTCTAAATACTGGATTGTATTTTTGGGTAGAAGGTGCCAAATGTTCGGCAAGCAAGGTGGTTTCCCAAAATTCAGCAGAAAGGGCATGTGCTCGTTGAGTGTATAAGTTGTAGAAGGCTGCATCAACATCTTCGTGAGCTTCTGTGGAAAAATTTTCCAGCAAGCAATATTTGATCGTCCAAATCAACTGTAGTTGGTCTTCTTTGGCAATCGAAAAATAGTCTGTATCTTCCCTTAATTCCTCGATCCTTGCTTCTCGTTTTCGTAAAAAATTCTCCAGAAAAAAGACAGTAGCATAGACCTCTACAGGGGTAAAAGCTAGACCAGAAATTAGATTTAGTAAGATTCCGCGAGGGGATTCACCTAAAATAAGTAGTAAACAATTGGTCAATGCAAATAAAGCAAACAATAAAAAGATAAAGAATAGTTGTTGGCGGTCTCTCTTCAAAAGCATTCATCTCCCTTCGATTTATGCACGGAAAACAGTACATTGTTAGGAATTTTATATTCTATATCTTAAGTGTACCATGGCTAGAGTAGAAGGTCTGTTTAGAGCGTTTACGAAAAATGTGCATCTATTTTTTTCAACGAACTCACCGTTCCTTTTTATACTAAAAAGGAAAAAAATCCTTAAACACGTGTGATACAATGTGCTTAAGCAACGAACTTTTGCATCTAAAATAAATAATAAAGGATGTTATGTGATGTATGTAGGATTTGATATAGGTGGAACAACGGTCAAATATGGTGTGCTAGATGAAAATGGGGCGATTTTAGAAAAAGGAAGTATCAAGACGGAATATGAACCTGATTCTTTTTATGCCAGTCTTTTAGCGATTGTCAAGGATGCACAGACACGGTTTCAAATTAAAGGAATCGGTATGAGTGCGCCGGGAATCGTACAGCAAGATGGACTTATGTTGACAGCTGGGGCAATCAGACCGTTGTATGGAGAAAATTTTAAAGAAAAATTGACAGCGCTGACAGGTCTGCCGGTAACGGTCGAAAATGATGCAAACGCAGTAGCGATCGCAGAAAAATGGATCGGAAATGCTATTGGCATGGAGAATTATTTATGTTTAGTGTTGGGAACGGGTGTTGGTGGAGGAATTGTGATCAATGGAAAGGTTTATCGCGGAGCACATGGTATGGCTGGTGAATTTGGCTGGATGATGATCGATAAGTTGCCGGAAAAAGGTGATCTTGAAGCGGTTTCGATCAATAAACGAAGTGCGATCGTCGGCGGATTGATCCCACTTTATAATGAAGCACAGAAACAAAGACAAAAAAATGTTAGTCAAATCAGTGATGCGAGAGAAATTTTTGCTTTAGCTGAAGAAGGAGATGCTCTTGCTATAGAGATCACTAAGCAATTTTATGTCGACTTGTCTGTTGGATTAGTCAATCTAATTAGCTGCTTTGATCCGGAAGCTATTTTAATTGGCGGGGGTGTCAGTGCAAACAAAACGTTCCATAGAGAACTTCAGAAAACACTAGTAGAAGTCGAAACAAGACATGCGTCGATCAATTATTTGAGAGGAAAAACGATCGCACCCGTGATTCCTGCAAAATTAGAAAATGATGCTGGACTGATTGGTGCAGTCTATCAGATCCATCAAGCGGTCACTAAATAATTTATGGTATAATCTTTTTATCGAACTAAAGGAGATTGACCGAAATGGCGATATTTGATTACCTAAAATTAAATGACCTATCCTCTGTAGAACAAGAAATTTACCGATTTATTGTGAATAATCTAGAGAAAATCCCTTATATGCGTGTTCGTGACATTGCAGATGGCGCACATGTTTCCTCAACATCTGTTTTTCGCTTTGTTCAAAAAATTGGCTTTCATTCTTTTCCGGAGTTTCGCTTTTATATCGGCACTCATTTAGAGAATGTCCGTCAAGATGAAACTAAAAAGCACATTGGGATCGAAGAACGAGTGGAATCTTTGAATATGGGCATCTTTCATCCTGATGTTGAGTATCAAATAAAAAATATGGCATATGCCTTGCGTGATAGTGACTGCATTTTATTCATGGGAATGGGGGCATCAGGGGCCATTGCCCAGTATAGCGCAAGAAAACTCGCAAGTTTAGGCTATTTATCGATTGCTTTGGATGATTTGACCTATCCTATTCGAAGTTTTTTACGCAGAGATCAAAAAAATGTGATTATTTTTCTAAGTGTTTCTGGTGAAACGAAAGAATTGATCGAAGTGATCGCAGGATTAGAAGATAAGAATATCGTAAAAAAATATTGTATTACCTTAAATAAAAAAAGTACGTTGGCTCAACAATGTGACTACTCTATTGAGTATGAAATTAAAGAAGAGCGCAAGGATATCTACCTAGATCTGACGAGTCAGTTACCTTCGATCGCTATTTTGGAAACGCTTATCAGTTATTTGAAGGATTTTCGTAAGGATCAATGAGCAACAAAAACTAAAAAAGAATAAAGCACTGAAAAACAGGTTGTAGCAACGTGTTTTTCAGTGCTTTATTCTTTTTACAGAGGATCATAAGGAGTAGTGCTGAAGTTTCAACAAGTCTTTCTTCTCGCTGGAACAGGTTGTTTCATGCATGGAATTTATTTTGTTTTCTCGGAATTTTTTTCTAAAGGGAGGCGCTTACTTATTTAGTGATTGAGGATATGTCATAATGGATTCATAAAATGAAAGGGGTTTTATCTATGCAAAAATTTAATGAGATCATCGATCGCTCACTAGTGCCGATTGCGACGAAGCTAAATAATCAACGGCATATTGCAGCAGTCAGAGATGCCTTTATGCTGATTTTTCCATTGACGATTTCGGCTTCGCTCGTTATTTTAGTCAACAATATTTTATTTTCAAACGACAGCTTTATTGTGCAATTATTACGATTATCGAGTATTTTTCCAAATTTAGAAAGTGCTCAGCAAGTGCTATCTTCTGTAGCTAATGGAACGATCAACATCATGAGTATTTTTATTACGTACTTGGTTGCTCAAATTTTGGCGAAGCATTTCGAAGCAGATTCGACTTTGGTTGGTCTAACAAGTATTGCTTGTTTTATGATCTTGTACCCAAAACCTTTTAACTCTGACGACTTGAATGTGATCAGCACACAATATTTAGGGGCGCAAGGTTTATTTGTTGCAATGATCGTTGGCTGTTTGGTCGGAGAATTTTTACCAAAACTTTTTAAAGTTAAACGCATGCAAATCAAGATGCCGGAAATGGTTCCACCGGCTGTATCTCGTTCTTTCTCAAGTATGATCCCGATTGTGATCGTTGTGGGAGTAGCTGCGATTATCAACTTTTTAGTTCTGATGATTGCACCAGAAGGAATCAATGAATTGATTTATAAAGGAATCCAAAGTCCGTTGCGTGATCTTGGCGGAAATGTAGTAGGTGTTTTATTACTGGCTTTTATCCAAACCTTGCTATTTTCAATCGGGATTCATGGGCCAAATACCTTGAATGCGGTTCGTTCTGCTATTTTTACGGAACAAGATTTAGCGAACCTTGATTTTGTCAATCAAGGAGGATCACTTTGGGATGTACCGTATAAAGAAACTTGGGGCATTTTAAATGATATGTTCGCAAATATGGGCGGAACTGGTATGACAATGGGACTGATCATTGCGATTTTTATTGCTTCAAAACGTCCGGAACAAAGAGAAATTGCCAAAATGTCGTTAGTTCCCGGTATATTCCAAATCAATGAGCCAATCATTTTTGGTCTGCCGATCGTTTTAAATCCATTATTGATCATTCCGTTTATCTTAGTTCCGATGGTCAACATTTTGATCGGTTACTTTGCAACAGTCGTTTGGCAGATCATGCCTTCGCCGGCAATAGGCGTGCCGTGGACGACGCCTGGGATCATCAATCTGTTCTTAGGAACCGGTGGGAATATCGTTGCAGTAATAGTAGGAATCGTCTGTTTGGCTGTATCTACAGTCATTTACCTTCCTTTCGTCATTGCATCGAACCGGGCGCAAAAAATCGAGTTATAAGAGATACTTTCATTAAAGGAGCGTAATCATGACGAATAAAATAGGAGAAAATTTTTTATGGGGCGGCGCGATTGCAGCTCATCAAGCCGAAGGTGCTTGGAATGTAGAGGGGAAAGGGCTGAGCATCGCTGATGTAATGACTGCTGGTGGAAATGGGATTCCCCGAAAAATAACGCAAGGAATCATTGAGGGAGAATATTACCCCAACCATGAAGCAATTGACTTTTATCATCATTACAAAGAGGATATTCAATTGTTTAAAGAATTAGGTTTAAAATGTTTTCGAACCTCTATCGCATGGAGTCGGATTTTTCCTAAAGGAGTAGAAGAGGAGCCTAATGAGGCTGGATTATTATATTATGATCGTTTATTTGATACATTGATCGAACATGGGATCGAGCCAGTGATCACGTTGTCTCATTTTGAAATGCCGTACTATATTTACGAGAAGTTTGGTGGCTTTTCAAACAAAGAAGTCATTCCTTTATTCGTAAAATTTGCTACTTGTGTTTTCGAACGCTACAAAGACAAAGTAACCTATTGGATGACATTCAATGAAATCAATAATCAAGCCGATGGACAAGATCCACTACACGTTTGGACAAATTCAGCGATGATTATAGAAGATGAGACGAAAAAAGAAGAGTTTGTTTTTCAGGCAGGGATCAATGAACTGATCGCCAGTGCAACGGCTGTGATTGAAGGGAAAAAAATTAATCCTGATTTTCAAATCGGTTGTATGATGGCGTATGTTCCTGTGTATCCGTACTCATGTAATCCTGAGGATATGATGGCTTCAATCAAAGCAAATGAACGCAGATTTTTCTATAATGACATTCATGCCCGTGGAAAAGTACCGACCTATGCACTAAAATATTGGGCGGAAAAAAACTATCAGATAGATATTAGTAAAGAAGAGTTAGCTATTTTGAAAGAAGGAACCGTTGATTATATCGGATTTAGCTATTATATGTCTGGTACGATATCAACGCTTGAAGAGATCGAAGGACAGGCGACCGAAGATATTCAACGGGCAAAAATAGTCAAAAACCCGTATATCGAGGTCTCTGACTGGGGCTGGCCTATCGATGAAGTTGGATTGCGTTATGTGTTGAATACTGTATATCAACGCTATGATTTGCCGATGTTTATTGTGGAAAATGGATTTGGTGCTTATGATCAACTGACTGAAGACAATACCGTTCATGATGATTACCGTGTGGAATATTTAAAAAAGCACATCGAGCAAATGAAAAAAGCAATCGTAGAAGATGGTGTACCAGTCATTGGCTACACTCCTTGGGGTGTGATCGACATCGTAAGTTTCGGCAGCGGTGAGATGGAAAAACGCTATGGGATGATCTACGTGGATAAGGATAATGAAGGCAATGGAACACTTCAACGCTTAAAGAAAGACTCCTTTTCTTGGTATCAAAAAGTGATTGAAACGAATGGCGAGAAACTCTAAGTAGAAGAAAAAGAAATGTGTAACGATTTATTTTATTAACCACGAATGAATATTGTTTTCTATAAATATGTAGAATATAAAAAGGCTGCTATAGTATTCCGTCAAGGAGCATTATAGCACCTTTTTTTGTTTGGAAGGTAATCGATCAGTCAAATGAAAGTTATTCATAGCTTTTATAAGCATTTGGATCAAAGCTTTAATGCTTTGGCTGTTTCTTTGCCAATTTTTTTGATATATCGTTTCAACTGGTAAATCATCAATAAACGCTTAAAAAAATAGACCTGATTTTGAACGTACACTTCAAAATCAGGTCTATTTTCTTGTATCGTCAGCGATTTAAAGCTGCTCTGTTTGTTGCATTTTTTTCCACGTCAATTCAGATAATCTTTTTGCAATCACTCTATAATCGGAGACGGAAACAGTCGGTTGAACGTAAATGGTCGGTTGTGTAGCTCCAATAGTAGAAAGCGTTTGGGCCGACAATATCATATCACTTATGATCAAGTCGACTTGCGAAGTCAATTCATAAGTGGAGTCGAAATTGTATAAAGCTTTAAAGCTGCTGGTGACCATATTTTCTAATTTATTGCTGCTGTATTTTGAAAGAAATAGCACGCGAATGTTTGGCTTATGTTTATCCCAATCTAATGTGTGCAATAAAATGTTGTGATATTCAAAAAGTAAATAGCTTTTATAATCTGCGAATCTGGACATGATCGGACGTGTAAGCTCTTGCCCTAGGGCTTGAGTAAACAAAGCTGTACGTTGTCTATTGTATGTTAAGAGATCGTCGTTAGGATCTACCCAAACAGGTAAATTCACAAAAGATTTATTGCCAAACAATAAAACACGATAATGTGTCAAACAAAGTTTATTGAAGATGTTATTGTATTCGTCATTTGTAATGGGAGAAATCGCATAACTTTCCAGCTGATTCATCAAATAAATCACGCTATTTAAAAAGTTTTGCTCCTGCAGTTCTTTATTTAGATAAAAGAAATTGGACGCTCTAGATATGCCAGGATAACTGCCAAAGGCTAAGACACAACTCAACAATGTCCGAATTTCAATCAATCGCTGATCTTCATTTACTAGAGGAAGCATTTTCTTGAAAATCAAACTTAATTCATCAACTGACTGCTGATAAGACTCATGCTGAGAATCAAATAAGGGAACATCGATCGTTGTTGGATCGATTACATGCCCATTTTTGGCCCTAACAAGTGAATTAGCTGTAAAAATACTAAGTAAGATTTTTTTTGAGGCAACCGCAGGATTATAAATTTCTGATGGAAACAGAGTGCAGATGTGATTGATCTCATGCTGATGAATATAAGGGAAAGGCCAAGATTGCCCTCCGTAAGAATCTAAGTGCAGCACGGTATAAAACAAACGAATATGCAGTTCATTCCCTTGAATTTTAATTCTTTTTTTCGTATCGATCGTTAATCCATACTTTGTAAGTTCCTTTTTTAAGTATAAAAGTTCTCTCCTCAATGAAGAATATGTCAAATAGAACTGGTCTGCAACTTCAGACATGTCCCCTAAAGTATCCGAGAACATCCCTTCAATCAATTTAAAGCGAATAGACTCCTTCAAATAAAATAGAAGAACAAACTGCAATGAAAAATCTTCAACGATGTTTAAATAATAGGTTTTATTATTCTCATTGTAGGTCAACTGAATTTTATCCTCACATTCAAACGCTCTGAAATCCTCTTCGATCAATTTTATAGAGCGTTTCAGAGTTCCTAGTGAGATATCCAATTCTTCCAAAATTTTGTCTTGTGCAGCGCAATAATCCGCGGAGCTGTTGAGTAACTCAAGAATACGATATTTTTTTTGTAATGCATTATCGAGAAATTGATTCATAAATACACACGTAAATCCTTTCTTTATTAGTATATTAGTTATAACTGATAAAAGTATAGATTTTTTCTAAAAAATAACTCAAGCAACGCAAAAAACGAAAAAAAGTGATTGTGTAAGTGATAATATTTAATTTTAAAAAAATAATAAACTGTTTTTTTAAGGTGAAATTATTAAAAATAATATTTATTTATAGAAAATGGTACTGTTTTAAATACTATATTACCGCTGTTTTTCCAAAAAAACAAATGTTGTTTATATAAAAATGAAAAAATATACCCTTGAAAGTCGCTATACTAGTTTTTGTAGCAAGTTGGAAGTTCTTGCTGCAGATACTTTTCTAAAGTTTAAAGAGAACAGCATCTGACATGTTGTTCTCTGCTTTTCAAAAGTAATTGATAAAACTTTCAAATAAAATCTCAAAGGAGCAACAAAGAAATGAAATTAAACAAACTACACCTAGTTAGCGGTGTCGCTTTAGCTGCGATCGCAGTATCAGCCGTAACACCAGCATTTGCAGCAGAAGAAGTAGGCGGACAAACAAATTCTCAAGGAACGATCACTTTCAGCGAAGATGGCGATGGTGGAGAAGAAGGCGGCGGCGGTGGAATCATTGACCCGGTTGATCCAGAAAATCCAGACATTGAAGAGCCAGGCGGCGGCGGAAATGGTGGAGGAGACATGGAAGGCCCTCTAACGATCGATTTTGTATCAGGTATTGATTTTGGTAACCGTAAAATCTCAGGTAGTACTCAAAAGTACTATGCAAAATACAATGGATCAGTAAACTCTGATGGAGACACTGTCTACCTACCAACATTTGTTCAAGTAACAGATAACCGTGGTAAAAATGACGGATGGAAATTAGAAGTTTCAAATACACAATTTGTAGATGCTGACACAAACGAAGAATTAGCAGGAGCTGTTTTGACTCTTGGATCAGATAACCAAGTATTTACACAAAACGACAATGGCGCTTCTTCAAAAGTAGCTGCAAAAGGGAACATCAAATTAGATGGTCAAGGACAAGATCAAACGATCGTAACACCAGCAACAGATAAAGGTATGGGTGTGAACAGTATTGCATTCGGTACTGAAGAATATGGTACAGCTACTGACACAAACAGCGCTGTAACATTAGAAGTTCCTGGTAAAGCTAAGAAAAATGAAGATGCAACATATGTATCAGAATTAACTTGGACATTATCTCAAACAGAAGTATAAAAATAAAAAACATAATTTAATAGTAGAAAGAGGCAATCAAATTGAAAATGACTAAACAAAAATTAATCAGCAGCCTAGCACTAAGTGCATTAGTATTAGGTATTGCAACTCCTGCATTAGCAGATGAAGCTACATCAAACGCAACTGTAACATTCGTTGAAGATGAAGGTCCAACAGATCCAGGTAATCCAGGTGAACCAGATCCGGATCCAGATCCAGGTGAACCAGATCCAGAACCAGGTGGAGGTGGCGGTGAAAACGGCCCGTTGAGAATCGACTATGTTTCTCACATGCAATTCGGAGAACAAAAAATTTCAGGTAGCACAAAAGCTTACCACCCACTATTAGCAAAATGGAACTACGAAGAAGGATCTGTATACATCCCTCAATTTATCCAAATCACTGATAACCGTGGAACAAATGACGGTTGGGATCTACAAGTAGAACGTACTGAATTCCATACAGCTGATGACGATATCCTAGCAGGAGCAGAACTTAAAATCACAAATGGTGAAGTCGTAAATATGGGCGATGCGCCATCATCTGCAACACCAGCAACAGTGAATAAAACAGTAACAATTCCAGTAGGTAGTGCAGCGAAAGTAATGGCTGCAAAAGAAGATCAAGGGATGGCTACATGGTCATATTCTTTTGGTGAACCTAAAGATAGAAACGAAGCTTCAACAAATCCAAAAGACGAAAACCAAGATGTTACTTTATCAGTACCAGGAACATCTAAGAAAATTGCAAATGCAGAGTACTCTTCTGAGTTAACGTGGACTTTAGTAGCCAGCGAAGCTTAATTGTCATATTTGCGAAGATATGGCAGAGTGGGAAACTTTGAACGGTATTTACTTGAAGGTCTCATATTGAAGAAAACGTTAAGTAATCTGATATAACCAAGTAAGCACTTGATACTGTGACAGCTCTTTCAGTGGTAGACAGAATGAATGCTATATTCATAGTATTCATTCTGTGTTTATCACGTATTCAAAATTTTAGAAAAAAGAGACACGACTGTCATAACCTTATGCAAATACAAGAAAAGAGGAAAGAAACAAAATGAAAAGTATCATGATCAAACAAAAACTGCTTAAATTAATAACAGTAACTTCCATTATAATTGTAGTCAGCTGCCAATTTTTATTTGGCGCAACTAGTGCTTTAGCAGAAAATATGAGTTTTGCTGTCACACCTGAAATTCCCCAAAATCAGAAAGATAGAAGTAAAACATATTTCGACTTAGAGATGAAACCAGATCAAAAACAAACGCTCGATGTCACCTTAAAAAACAATACAGATAAAGAACTGACCGTTGAAGTCAATGCAAATACAGCTTTTACAAACGACAACGGTGTAGCAGACTATAGTCAGTCTGATCGGACAGATTATGATAGTACATTGAAAACACCATTTTCTACTATTGTAAAACCGCAGCAAAAAGAGATCAAATTGCCTGCGAATGGACAAGCGGTTTCTAAAATCGATATCACTATGCCTAAAGAAGAATATGATGGATTGATCTTAGGTGGATTACATTTTAGCGAAAAACAAGAAGAAACAGAAGACACCAGCGAAGGCGGTGTCCAAATTAAAAATAAATTTGCGTATGTCGTCGGTGTATCTTTACGAGAAACAAGTAATGAAGTAAAGACACATTTAGAATTGAATGACATTGAACCAACTCAAGTAAACTATCGTAATTTTGTACAGGCTAATTTGCAAAATACAGAAGCAGAAATCGTAAAAGATTTAAACGTGGATGCTCGTGTATATACTGAAAAAGGCAAAGAAGTACTGCATGAAACGAAAAAAGAAGATATGAGAATGGTCCCTAACTCTAATTTTAATTTTCCTATTTCATGGGACAATAAAGAATTCAAAGCAGGAACCTATCGACTTGAAATGGATGCAACAGGTGATGGAGAAGACTATCACTGGGTGAAATATTTTACTATTGATAATAAAGAAGCGAAAAAACTAAACGAAGCTGCAGTTGAATTGGATAAAGAGTCTAAACTTTGGTTGTACATTCTTATAGCTGCGATCGTTATTATTCTTCTTTTGATACTTTTGATTATATTTGTTTTACATAAAAAGAAAAAAGAAGAAAAAGAGCCAAGCAAAAAGGGAAATGGAACAAAAAACAAAAGCAAGAAAACCAATAAAAAAAGCGCAACACCTAACAAGAAAAAAAGCAAATCCCAAAAAGGATCTAACGATACTAAATAATGAGGAAATAAGTAAATAGTCTGATGGACTATTGGAAAAGCGAGGCGGCGGATAAATGAAGAAAAGACTTTTAGTAAAAGTTAGCTGTGCAGTATTAGTTTCAGCGGCTTTAATGCCAATGTCACAGGTGTTAGCAAAAACTGACACGTTCACATCCGATGAAATAACTGAACACTATAAAAGTAAAAATCTTACAACCTCCGAAGAACAAGAAGATGATGTACTTGAATCCTCAGAAACAGAAAATGAAGAAACACAAGCAACGACAGATGCTGAATTAGATGAGGAAACAAATTTAGATGATAATTCTACACGACTGTTAACAGATTTTGGTGAAGAATATACACGAGATAAATTTAATATAGATAGTTCATTTGAAACATTGACACCAGGAACAACCAAAGATGGGTTTATTACAGCAGAAAGCGGTGTTATGTTTGGATTCCGTGGGATGATGGACCGTGCAAGAGCTGGGGTAAATACTTCAGGTACCTATTCACATGGTTATTTAGAGCCGATCATCTTAAAAAAAGGCTCTTCAGCAACTGCTGATAGATCTTATGTATATAATAATAGCTATTACTTTACTGCTCAGAGTATCAACCCCTATGTGAATGGTACGCGGATCAATAAAGGCTCAAATAATTCGATCATTGGTTTAGGAAATAGTGGGATCACTCGTTATTCTTATCAAAAAGATAAAGAAATCCACTTTTTCAAAAAAGATAGCGAAGACAGTAATGTCGGTGAGCTGAGAGCTGTTATGTATACGGAAGATGGTTTTGATATCGAGTTTTCTTTGGTATTGGATAAAGCAAAAGGTGTATCTAGTCAAAGATGGAATTTCATCAACAATCGTGATGAAGATATCGATTTTGCTGTAATGGAGTATGTGGATACCTTTGTAGATAGTGACTCTGTACCAATCTATTCATTAGGTGGGGACAAAGGGTTCTATATGCAGGTTAAAGGGAAAGAACAATTCAATGTTATCCTGCAAGATAAAAACAAGCAATGGATCAGTGACTACACGCACTACATTCCAGGGATGATCACGGGGTCTACTTCTGGTGGTTACACAAGTGTTCGTCACAATAACGCATTTGGAGATGATTTTTCAATACCTGGATATGAAGGTAGAGATTGGACCAGAAATCAACAAATGATTCCTGGTCGAGATTCAGGGTATCAGTTAGGAACAGATGTTAAGACCTTAAAACCTGGGGAGTCTATGACAACAGGTGCTGACTATTATTATGGTGATGCGAAAACTGAACCAGAGCTTGATGCAGATACGGATGAGCATATCTTCTATGATACAGCTAGTACTGTGGCTGATATCCACTATGAATTAGACGATATTGAAGGCGATCATGACAAGCTTTATATCAAATACAATGATGAGGAAGCTGAATTGGTTGAAGAAGTCGATTTAGATGAGACGCATCATACCTCAGGCAATATTAAATTAGATCAGTCTCGTCTACATTTGGGAGACAATACTGTAGAGTTATATTCTGAAAATAACCTAGAAGTTAAGTCAAATGTAGTCTCCTTAGATGAAGAGATTCGTCACTTAGAAGCAACACCGGAAATTACGAAAGTAAAACAGAATGAAGCACTTGATTTGACGTCGTTTGGTGAAATCATCAAAGAGCATAATACGATCCATGATCCTGTATTAAGTCATGGTGCTGATGGTCCTGCAGATACATCAAACATTGGCTTTAAATGGTCGGATGTCATTCTAGCAGATTCTAAAACCCCAGATATCGACAAGATCGATTTAAAAGTTCCAACGAATATCTATAACAAGAATACAGAGTTTTTCGATCTTGAACTGGTTGCGATCGATGCAATCGATGTAGAATTGACTGCAACAGAAGTAAGAGCTTGTGAAAACGAAGCAGCGTTATTGAAGCTGATCCAAGAAAAAGCAGAATTAAAAGCTTGGAATATGGATGATGGAACAGATCCTTCAGCTGCTGTAACGAGTACAACAACAAAAGCAGAAGAAGGCACTTATAAAGCTGTCATTACAGCAAAAAGTAAAGAAAATAAAGAAGTGAAACGTGAAATAAATGTTCATGTGACTGAGGATGTAGTACAGGAACTTGCTATCGTAGATGTACCTGAAAACATCGTATTTGAAAAGAGTGCGATCAATTCTTCTACTATGTATGTAAATAAAGAAGATAATGTAGACATTTTACTGAATACTTCTTTAGAAGTTGACTGGCTATTGACTGTAAATGCAGAGAATTTCAAAAATTCTGATGGTGAAGAAGTAAAAGATATCTTGATCAATAAACGAAACGGATTAGAAGAAATTGTTTCTCCAACAAACAGCTCGATCGTTATGGAGGGCTCAGCGGCAGATGCATCCTCAAACTATGAAATAATGATGTCTAAAGATGACGGGTTATTATTAAAAGTCAGACCTGGGCAAGTAAAATCAAAAAATTATACATCTGTTGTAACGTGGACATTGACAAGTGATCCTACAAGATAAGGAGGAAGTTTAAATGTATAAGTACAAAAAAAGAGTTATTTCGTTTTTGTTGTGTTTAGGCATGATTGCTTGTTTCAACAACTTTAATCAGCCCGTTTATGCTTCCAACTATACAACGAACGGTGTGGTAGAATTCACGAAGACAACGGAAACGACAGATACAACAGACACAACAGATATAAGTGAAAATGAAAATGGCCAAAAGCCTTCTGAAAGCAAAGAATCAGAAGCTGACGGAACTTCTTCCAGTAAAAAGCCAGTAGGTAAACTACCTTCAACAGGTGAAATCATTTCTAAGCTGTCTACCGTAGGAATCGGTCTGCTTATCGTTCTATTTTGTTTATTCCTTCTAGGACAAACAAGGAGGAAAAAGCATGAAAAATAAACAACGAATTATTTTAGGAGCAGCATTGATTGCTGTCGCTACATTGATCAGTAGCAATGTTTGGGCTGAAGACGGAGGCCAAACCAATTCGGATGCATTTTTACGCTATGAAAAAAATCTTTCTGTCGTTGAACCAGTAGATCCTATTGATCCCCCCAATGTCATAGATCCAGGTGAAGAAAAACCAGGGACAGAAGGACCTCTAAGCATCGATTATGCATCTGATTGGAATTTTTCTAGTCATGAGTCAAGCGATAAAAGTGAACATTATTACGCAATGAAAGATAACGTCCGTCTGGTTGATGGAGAAGAAAAAGAAGTACCGAACTTTTTCCAAGTAACTGATAACAGCGGTAAAAATGCGGGCTGGACATTATACATTCAGCAAAACGGTCAATTTAAAACAGAAAATAGCTCTTTAAAAGGTGCTCAAATCGTTTTACAAACGCCGGAAATTTTTACGATCGGTGATGGAGAAGAGCCTGCAACAAAAGGAACGATTCAATTGGATCCTAGCGGTCAGTTAAGTCCATTACTTGTGGCATCGGAAAATGAGGGGACCGGCACGTGGATCGGCATGTTTGGCAATGAAGAAACTGCTGATACTGCGATCCAACTAAAAGTTCCTGGAAAAGCAGCCAAAGAAGAAGGAAAATATACGACCTCTTTTACATGGACACTAGCAACTGGTGAAATATAAAAAATATTAAATTTTATAAAATAGTAATAACAACAGGTTAGCAAAGTCAAAGAAAAATATTGTTCATTCTTTTAGAAAAAGACTCGTTTCAAGCATCCTATTCGTCGTATGAAGTGTTAAGATAGCAAGTATTTTCTTTGATCATAAGCTTCAACCAGAAGGATTACTATTTGTACTGAAATTGCAGAGGTCAACTTTTGATCTGATCAAGTATCTTGATAAAAAAGGAGATAGTTACCTCTGCCTTTACCACTGATTCGTTTTTAAAGGGACCTGCACCTAACAACGTATATGTTAGGTGCAGGTCCCTTTAAAAATTACTGAAATGGCTTATTTTTTCCCAAGCTAACGCTTCATTTCAATTCTTTTGACATTCCAAAGCGCTATACTCAAGAAAAAAATACTTGATAGAAGTAAAATACTGATCGGAACCAACACCTCGTGAGAATAGTTCATGATGATTCCTAACTCCTCTTTAACAGCTTGTGTGACTTCAGAAGAATCAGCTGCAAAGGCATTTTCAGTCAAAATACGTCGAATCAAAACGATTCCGCTGGTCAAAGGAAAATATTGAATCACCGTTCTTGTTGCTTCCGGCAGACTTCCGATCGGGACATAACAACCCGTTAAAAAGCCGAGCAAGGGACCTATTATTGAGGTCATCGTGGAAAAGGTATCGATTCGTTTGAAAAAGCTGGCAACAAAAAACATAAATGCAGATGAACATAAAACAGTTAAAAAACCAGCTAAGATCAGCAAGATAAATTGTGGTAGAGACAACCAAGTGCCCTTTGAAACAAAAACGATATAACACTCAGCTACGATGATCACTGCCAGTGTAATGATCGTAGAGATCAAGAAGGTGCTAAGGAAATAGCCGAGCATGATTTTACTTTTAGCGATTGGCGAGATCATGAAGTCGGTATAAACATTTCGTTCTTTATCTCGAATCAGCTGACTGACAGAGCCCAATGTAGAGCTAGCAGAAGCAATTCCGATCACACCAGCTAACATCCAGGTATCGATCACTAATTGCGGGTCAGATAACATAGATAATTGTTTGACAATACTGTCACCAAGCAAAAAGACATATAAACCGATCATGATCAAGGCGCCGATAAATGATCCTACCACTGCTTGTTTATTTTTAAAAAATAAGGCTAATCCTCTATACACTAATGCGTTCATAAATCTTTCGCTCCTTTTTGATGATCGATAGAAAAACATCTTCCAATGTATTGCATCGATAGGTCATTTTCAAATTTTCTGGTGTGTCATAGGCCACGGACTGTCCTTCTGCCAGCATTAAAATCATATTTGAATCTCTGGCTTCTTCCATATAATGTGTGGTCAATACAACGGTCATTTGGTATTTTTCTTTCAACTGATGGATCAATGTCCACATATCTGCGCGTGAGATGATATCTAATCCGGTTGTCGGTTCATCTAGAAACAATAACTTCGGAGTGTTTAGCAACGCTCTGGCAATATCCACTTTCCGTCGTTCTCCTCCTGATAATACCCCGTAGCGTTTACTTAACAAGTGGGTGCCTTGGACATCCTGAAGTTTTTCTTCTGCTAATTTTTTTGCTTCCTTCCAATTTTGAGTATAAAAATAAGCTCTCATCACCAAATTTTTTTTTACAGATAATTCTGCATCTAAGATGCTATTTTGAAAAACAACAGAAATCAGCGATTTATGTTCGAGTGAGTCTGTCGTTAGCGCTTTTCCATCAAGAGTTATTTCTCCAGTATCTGCTTTTATCAGACCTAAAATCAATGAGATCAATGTTGATTTTCCAGCCCCGTTTGGTCCAAGGATTGAAAATAATTCCCCTTTTTTAATAGAAAACGAGAGAGATTTCAATACTTCATGCTGCTCATATTTTTTTCCGAGGTTTGTTACTTTAACTAAGTCATCCATTGTTTCGCTCCTTTTTACTTTTGTTGATAAATCAACTATAACGATTTATTTTTAGGAGAACAATCGTATTTGACTAAGTGGTCTGAAATCGAAACTAAGTGGTAAAAAAGAGGCTGAGACAAAAGTGTTTAGCTCCGAGAAATAAGAAGGAATTCACGAAAATTACTCTACAAATTTTTGTGAATTTCGGCTTATTTCCGAAGGGGCTACTTTTTTCTCGCCGTTTATTTCGCTCTCTTCCGTTTTTGGATAAATTGATTGATCTCATCTGCCTGTTTCCGATCATTGCTATACATAATAAAACGCATAAAGAAATAGATCAGAAAAACGATCATGAAATTCAATAACAAACCAACTGTTCCAAGTTGCCAATGTAATAGCATATTTGCGAGCGCTATTTGCAGACAGATGATCAGTAAGTATAGACTTTGATGGAAAAGAATACGACGACTGGAATATTTTTCATTATCTTCAATTAGAAAGTGTAATAAACCTGAAATTGCTGAAATCAGCAGCATATATGCAAGGGAATGAGTTAAAGCCTCTGTCTGAAGAAATAAATTGATGATCACCAAGGTCGTAAAAATCAATGAAGTCAAGCGAAAACTTTCTTTTAAATATTCTTTTATACGCATCTCAACGCTCCATTCCTAAGCCTTTTTTTAATTCGGGGACATATTTTCTTGATATAGCGACTTTTTCACCATTTACCAATAACGCTTCAAAACGTCCGCTGAGTAGTGGGGCGATCGCTTTGATCGATTCAATATTCAAAAGCATCGATTTAGAAACGCGAATAAAATCAAAGTAAGTCAGCTTCTCCTCAAGCTGATACAGCTTATCTGCGTTTTGATAGACTTGTTTTTCAGTATAAAGAAAACTTTTTTTGTCGACGACTTCAATATAAAAAATATCTGCAAAAGGAATTTTATAGATCGTATTTTCAACTTCACCGATCAAAAATTGTTCGTCTTCTTTTAATATACCAATGACTTTTTCTATAGTGGGAGATAATTGGTGTATTTTAAATGCAGCCTGTTCCTCGGTGTGTAGTTCAATGATTTCGATGGTCGTTTTCACACTAATATCCTTTCCTACATATTATTTAGGACTATTATAGCATAGGAATCAAGAGGTGCTAAAAAGAGAAAGAGATCATTTGATACAGTACAAATGCCGTAGTAAACTATAAGTAGAAAGAAGGGATCAATGTATGAAGATCACACAATTATCTATCGACACGTTAGAACGAGCGCAGGAAAGGTTTGAAGAAACCTTGGATCAAATGAATGTAAATGAAGCCAATACGATGCCTCGACCATTGATCAAATCAGTCACTTGGCTTATCTGGCATACCGCACGTGAGCTGGATTATCAGATTTCTGAGTTAAATAAAACAGACCCTTTATGGCTGAGCGCTGGCTGGAGTGAACGGTTTGCTCTAGATTTACCTGATGATACAGAAGATTGGTGCCATACCCCTGAGGAGGCAGCGAAAGTAGTCGTAAAAGATAAACAGCTGTTGATCGACTATTTGCATGCAAGTATTTCTTTGACCAATAAATATTTAGAAACGTTGGAAGAAGATAAGCTGAGTGAGATCATTGATGAAAACTGGACTCCGCCAGTAACACGTCAAGTACGAATAGTTTCTGCAATCGACGATGCGGTCATGCACTCAGGTCAAGCTGTCTACACAAGAAGATTAGTGATTGGAAAATAGAGAAAAGCGAAGCATTAAGAAATATGCTCGTTTTTGATCGATAGTCAAATTTAGAAGAGGTTGAGACAGAAGTGCTTATTTCCGACCTTCAAAGCTTAGGGCTTTAGCCCTTAGCATTTGATGAGATCGGAGTGCAACGTAGTTGGATTGCTTCTGCTCTCACCGTTTATCCGGAGTACAGGTTTCCGGGATTTGACTCGCAGAGTTTTGTCCCAGTCACCCTCTTTTTTGTGGAGAATAACATAAAGCTTTGTTAGTAGAATCAAGTTTTACATAGATTTTCAGAAAATCAGCTTGACCTTCACTAGGAGTTTATCGTAGAATAGTTAGGCAGCGAACTATTAAGGCGGTGAAGAAATCATGAGCAGGAAAACGGCGCTTAAAGTAAAAATCGTATCAAATGAGTTGAACAGAAAAGTGGCTGAAATTCTGAAAGAAGACGGTGAGCCTTCATCCGGGATCCAAATGCGGATTCTGAATTTTATTCATCGGAAAAATTGTAAATCAGCAGCAGTCTATCAAAAAGATGTTGAGCAGGAATTCGATATTCGCAGATCGACAGTGAGCGGGATCTTACAAAGATTGGAAAAACGAGGAATGATCGAACGTCAATCCTGTAAAGAAGATAATCGTTTGAAGGCGATTTTTCTGACAACGGCTGGTGAGCAGAAAGTCAGGGAGAATATTGATAAATTGGAAAATTTTGATGCTCGCTTGATCAACGATATTCCAACAGAAGAATTGGATGTATTTTTTCATGTATTGGAAAAACTGTCAGAAAACAGTAAAAATATCAAAATAGATAAGGGAGGCAATTGACTGTATGATAAAAAAATTACTTGCTAATGTTGGTGAGTACAAAAAAGAAAGTATCATCACGCCGATCTATGTGACTGGAGAAGTTGCATTAGATATTATTATTCCATTGATCATGGCAATGATGATCGATAATGGCATCGAAAAAGGCGACACAAAAGCTATTTTGATGTATGGTGGATTATTATTTATTTGTGCGATCATTGCGTTATTCTTTGGTGCAATGTCCGGTCGCTATGCGGCGGTCGCTTCTGCTGGGTTTGCAAAAAATTTGCGGGATAATTTATTCTCTAAAGTTCAGGCATTTTCATTCTCAAATATTGATCGTTTTTCAACGTCAAGTTTGATCACACGAATGACGACAGATGTGACTAATATTCAAAATGCCTATCAAATGATCATTCGTTTGCTTGTGCGCAGCCCACTGATTTTCTTTTTCTCTTTATTGATGGCATTTAAAATCAATGGTGATTTGTCAGTGATCTATTTGGCAGTCGTACCATTTTTAATGATCGGGTTAGGACTTGTGATTTATTTTGCCCATCCGATTTTTGAAAAAGTTTTTCGGATCTATGATCGGTTAAATAATGTTGTACAAGAAAATCTTCAAGGGATCAGAGTAGTCAAGTCCTATGTTAGAGAAGATTTTGAAGATGAAAAATTTAAAACAGTTTCAAAAGATATTTATAAAAATTTCTCACATGCACAAAGTATCGTGGCATTCAATAATCCGATATTGCAGTCAGCAGTCTATACGTGTATGCTGCTTATTTCTTGGCTGGGCGCAAAGTTTGTTGTTGGCGGAACATTGACGACGGGTGAATTAGTTAGTATGTTTACCTATACGATGCAGATTTTGATGAGCTTAAACATGCTTTCTATGGTTTTTGTCATGGTCATCATTGCGCGAACATCCGCAGAGCGTGTCACTGAAGTTCTATCTGAGGAAAGCGATCTGAAAAATAACGAGCATCCATTATACGACGTGCCAAACGGAAGTGTGACCTTTAAGGATGTTTGTTTTAGTTATGCCAATGATCCTGAAAAGCTTGCATTGAAGCATGCAGATATGTCGATCAAATCAGGCGAGGTGATTGGTATTGTCGGTGGAACAGGAAGCTCTAAATCAACCTTGGTCCAGCTGATCCCAAGACTTTATGATGTGACAGAAGGTCTAGTCGAAGTCGGCGGTCATGACGTTCGCGATTATGATTTGAAGACACTTCGAGATCAGGTTAGTATGGTGCTGCAAAATAATGTGTTGTTTACAGGGACTATCAAGGAAAATCTGCGTTGGGGGAATGAAGACGCAACGGATGAAGATTTGATCCGTGTGTGTAAGATTGCTCAGGCGGATAGTTTCATTCAAGAATTTCCCGATAAATACGATACGATGATTTCTCAAGGCGGAAATAACGTTTCTGGCGGTCAAAAACAACGGCTGTGTATTGCAAGAGCGCTGCTGAAGCAGCCTAAAATTTTGATCATGGACGATTCTACTAGTGCAGTCGATACCAAAACGGATCGTTTGATTCGTGAAGGGATGAGACAGGAGATTCCTGGAACAACGACCTTTATTATTGGTCAAAGAGTTTCTTCCGTTCAAGATTCAGACCGGATCATCGTGATGGATAAAGGTCTTATCGATGCAATCGGTACACATGAAGAGTTGCTAGAATCGAATCCGATCTATCAGGAAGTCTATGAATCGCAACAGAAAGGATTTGGTGAAGACGATGAGTAATGAGCCTAAAAAAGGTGCCCGCGGGCCCCAAAATCCTTTGAAAACCTTGAATCGTTTATTTTCTTATATGCTACAGAAATATAAAGGGTTATTAGTTTTAGTTATCTTCTTTATTTTGTTGAGTACGTATGCGAATGTTCGCGGCTCGCTCTTCCTTCAAGTCGTGATCGATGATCATATTACGCCGTTGTTAGGACAAAGCGATCCTAATTTTTCAGGACTATTGAAAGCAATCACAACGATGGCTTTGATTTATGGCATGGGGATTTTAAGTAATCTGTTTTACAATTTGATCATGGTGCGGATTAGCGAAGGGACACAAAAAGAAATTCGTGACCAAATGTTTACCCATATGGAAACCTTGCCGATCGGTTATTTTGATTCAAATTCTGATGGTGATATCATGAGTCATTATACAAATGATACAGATACACTGCGTCAAATGATTTCTCAAAGTATCCCTAATTTGTTAGCAGCAGCAGTCAGCTTTATCAGTGTATTTATTGCTATGTTTACGATCAGTGTGCCATTGACGTTGATCGTGATTGTTTCTGTAGGCATCATGATTTTTACGATTCGGATGATTGCAGGGAAAAGCGGGAAGTATTTTGGCAAGCAGCAAAAAGATTTAGGATCAGTCAACGGTTACATCGAAGAAATGATGCATGGACAAAAAGTGGTTAAAATTTTTAATCATGAACCAAAAGTGATCGAAGAATTTACAGCACTGAACGAATCACTTCGCCAAAGTGCAACACAAGCGAATAAATACGCCAACAGCTTGATGCCGATCATGATGAACCTGTTGAACATCCAGTATGTGTTGTTAGCGATCATCGGTGGATTATTTTCTGTTTATGGCATTTCAGGGCTAACGATCGGTATGATCGCTTCTTTCTTGCAATTGAGCCGTTCGCTAAATATGCCGATCAGTCAGGTGTCGCAGCAAATCAACTTTGTGATCATGGCATTAGCGGGTGCGGATCGGATTTTCCGATTGATCGATGAGAAACCAGAAGTAGACGAAGGGTATGTCACGTTAGTCAATGTGACGAAAGAAAATGGTCAGCTAGTAGAAAATGAGCAACGGACAGGGATCTGGGCTTGGAAACATCCGCACGAAGATGGTTCTGTGACTTATACTGAGCTAACAGGTGATGTTCGTTTTGAAGATGTTTCGTTTGGCTATACCGAAAATAAGAAGGTACTAAAAGATATCCAATTATATGCTGAACCTGGCCAAAAAGTTGCTTTTGTTGGTGCAACAGGAGCTGGTAAAACAACCATCACAAATTTGATCAATCGTTTTTATGATATTCAAGAAGGTAAGATTCGCTATGATGGTATCAATGTGAAGAAAATCAAAAAACATTCGTTAAGAAGATCATTGGGCATTGTGTTACAGGATACGCATCTATTTACAGGGACGATCATGGAAAATATTCGTTATGGTAATTTAGGTGCATCGGATGAAGAAGTCATTCAAGCAGCACAGTTAGCGAATGCAGAAGCGTTTATCAATAATTTGCCGGATAAATACAATACAGTGATCACAGGAGACGGAGAAGGGTTATCTCAAGGGCAACGACAGCTGTTAGCAATCGCCAGAGTCGCCATTGCTGATCCGCCGGTCATGATCATGGATGAAGCGACATCTAGTATCGATACGAGAACGGAAAAGCATGTTCAAGCGGGGATGGATCGATTGATGGAAGGCAGAACAGTTTTCGTCATCGCTCACAGATTATCAACGATTCAAAACTCAGATGTGATCATGGTCATGGATCATGGACGAATCATTGAAAGAGGAAATCATGAGGATCTCTTAGCTGAAAAAGGTGTTTATTATCAGTTGTATACAGGCAAAGTTGAATTAGATTAATAGTAAGAAGAGGCTGAGACAAAAGTGTTTAGCTCCGAGAAATAAGAAGGAGCTGCTTTTTTCTCGCCGTTTATTCGGGTTTAGAGAGCGAAACAAAACTACTTTTTAGTTTTGTCCCGCTCTCGTTCTTTTTTTGAAATATACGACTAGCTGTTGTTTTCCAAAATAGACTATGCTACCGTAATGAAAGGGTATTCATTACGAAATTTACTCTAATAAAGAAAAAGGGGGAGTCGTTTGGTACAGTACTGAACGCATAAAAAATGAAAAAGTATTTAAGCATGGGGATAACTATTTTACTTGGGATGGGGTTTTTAGCTGGCTGTTCTTCAGAAACTAAGGATACTGCAAGTAGTGGAGAAAAACAGGAGACCAATGAAAAAACAGTAACGATTTTAGGAACGTCTGATATCCATGGGCGCTATATGGCTTGGGATTATGCGACAGACGTTGAAAATAAAATCGGAAGTTTTGCCCAAATTGGAACGATCGTAAAGGAAATCAGAGCGAAAAACGACAATGTATTATTAGTTGATGCTGGTGACTTGATCCAGGATAATTCAGCAGAGCTATATAAAGACGATGAGCCGCATCCAGCAACAGAGGTCTTGAAGGCATTGGATTATGATGTTTGGACAATGGGCAATCATGAGTTTGACTACGGGTTTGGTGTATTGGATAAGATCACTGATCAATTCGAAGGTGGTGTCTTAGCTGGGAATGTCGCATTAGAGGATGGAACGCCGTATTATGATGCATATAAAATCGTGGAACAAGACGGTGTCAAGATCGGATTTATCGGTATGACAACTCCGATGGTCGCAGAATTTAAAAAAGATACGGATATTTTTGACGGGAAAAAATTGACAGATCCAGTAGAAGAAACGAAAAAAGCTGTAAAAGATCTGAAAAAGAAGGTCGATGTTCTTGTCGGTGTTGTTCATATGGGTATCGATAATGAAAATGATGTGCACAATACAGGAGTTGCTGATATGGCAGAAGCGGTACCAGAATTGGACGTTGTTTTTGCAGGACATATGCACACGTTAGTTGAAGAAGAGTTTATCAATGATGTTTTGATCGTTGAACCGGATAAATACGGACGCTATGTTTCTCGGGTGGATATCGACTTAGTAAAAAAAGGTGACAGCTATGAAGTGAAGAAAAAAGCTGGTTCAGCGATCGAAGTAGCCAGCTATGAAGAAGATCAGGAGATCAATGATCTTTTACAAGCTTCTCATGAAAAAGCCAGAAAAGATGCTAATACAGTGCTAGGTGAACTAACCGGAATGGATTTAGTGCCAAAAGATGAGATCAAAGGTATTTCTTCTGCACAAATTCAAGAAACGCCATTGGTCAATTTCTTTGGCGAAGTCATGCTTCATTATAGTCAAAATGCGGATGTTGTTGCATTTCAGATCGATACAGATACGCCTTCTCTAGATATGGGGGAGATCAAGAAAAAAGATATTGCCCGAAATTATCAATTTACAGATGGTGAAGTGACTGTCTACGATATTACAGGGAAAGATTTAAAGGATTATATGGAGTGGGGTGCAGATTATTACAATCAAACAAAACCAGGAGATGTAACGGTCAGCTATAATATTGAACGCCGTTCCAGCAAATATAATACAAATGATCGTTTCTACAATGTAAAATACGATATCGATCTATCCAAAAAAGCGGGCGAACGTATTACTAATTTGCGAAGACTCGATGAAACACCGATCACAGATGGAGAAAACTTAAAAATTGGCATGAATCAATACCGAATGAACTTTTTAGTGTCAGAGGATGGACCTTTGGCTGGACGTAAATTCAAAGAAGGCTACTCCACGTTTTCGCAAGAGGCATTTGGTGAAAAAGAAGGACGAATTCGTGAATTGGCTGCTCGTTACATCAAAGAAGAAAAAAATGGCGTGTATGAAGGTAAACTTTTAAATAATTGGCGCATTGTTGGTGTGGATACAGAAGCGCCTGAAAGAAAAGCAGTCGTAGAGTTGATCAATGCTGAAATAGTAGAATTGCCTAGCGAAGAGGGTGTGACGAATATTGCGTCGATCAATATATCTGAGCCGGTGACTGACGAACTGATTCAAGACTTAGCTAAAAAAGCTGATTTAAAAGCTAAAGATATTGGTAATGTGAAAACGACGGGCGAGTTATACCAAAAGATCAGTGAACAACGAAAAAAATAAATAGTACCAGAAAAAGTGTGGTTGGGGCAGAAAGGTTTATTTTCAAGGAATTGCCCCTGCTCCCGCCATTTATTTAGTTATGAAGAGCTTGGAATATAACTTGAAGAGTTATGTTTCAAGCTCGCTTTTTTTATTGAATATAACTTCAAATTGTTTTCAGTATTCGTTCTGTGATAGTATAAATTGACACTTTTAATAGAAATAAAAGGATAATGAGGAGCGAAATAAGCGAATGCGAAATATCAAATTGACGATTGAATATGATGGTGCCAGATATCTTGGTTGGCAACGACTTGGAGATTCTGATAAAACGATTCAGGGGAAAATCGAAAAAGTCTTAAAGCAAATGACAGGAAATGAGATAGAAATCATCGGTTCCGGTCGAACTGATGCTGGAACACATGCTCGTGGACAAGTAGCAAATTTTAAGACCGATACTGAGATGAAGACAAGCGAGATACTCGAGTTTTTAAATCGCTATTTACCAAGAGATATTGTAGTGAAAAAGGTAGAAGACATGCCTGAACGTTTCCACGCGCGTTATAATGCAGTTGGGAAAAAGTACAGCTACTATATCTGGAATGATTCTATTCCAACAGCGTTTGAGAGGAATTATAGCTTTCAATTTTCGCAAGAATTGAACCTTGAGTTAATGAATGAAGCCTGTCAGAAATTGATCGGAAAACATGATTTCATCGGTTTTTCTGCATTGAAAAAGACAAAAAAATCGACCGTTCGAACAATCGATGAGCTCTCGATCCATCGCGATGGAAGCTTGCTGCGGATCACCTTTGTTGGAGATGGTTTTTTATATAAAATGGTTCGGATCATCATGGGCACACTGCTAGAAATCGGCAGCGGCAAAAGAGCTATTGCAACGATCGATGACATATTTGAGCAAAAAGTCCGAAGTGAAGCGGGCGAAACGGTGCCGGCACAAGGACTTTTTCTTGATGAAGTGTATTATTAAGAGAATCATGTATTTAGTTTGAGTAGGTAGTATGGACCTAAGCTCTAAATAATACCAAAATTGAAAGTTGGACAAATATGGGTTATTTAGTCTTTTTTATACGCGGCTTTTAGAGGATATGGGATGGCTAATGATTCTATTATTAAAAACAAAGCTACAAAAGTTCAGTAGGGCTAATGTTTAGCGATATTCTGATAAAAAAAACAAAGAGGTTTACCCTTTTTAGAAAAAAATGACAATGTTTATTTAAGAATAAGGATTAATAAGAACAGAATGGAAAGGCTGAATAAAGTCGATCAATATCTCTTTGAAAGTGAAATTGAAGAGCTAGAAGAAGAGAATAAACTTTTACAATCGGAACTAGAATTTTTTTATAGTAATTTCTAAAAAGATTAATAACTGGAGAATGAAATATTACGGATAAAATTATATATATGATTATGATAATTAAGTAAAGTATATATATTAAAATGTAACTTAATTTGGAAATAGAAATATCTTTTGTTATTCAGAAGGTGTTTTTATTTCCATTTTTTATACTAAAGACGATACCTACTGATTCCGCGTTATTAACAGGCATTTGGTAAATTTAAATTATCTTAGTAAAATAAAAATCAACCATAAATTTTTTTAATGAAACTTTTACTCAAATTTTGAAGTCTAATAAGTGAAGGGCAAATATTTAGTCTATGTTTTCTTAGAAATGGAAGGTGTATAAATGAAGAATAATGATTCAAGAATTTTTTTAATTAAGCGAGCTAAAAATGGTGATGCTGAGTCATTTATCCAATTGTGTAAATTATATCAGGATGTTTTATATAATTCAGCATACAGAATACTCTTAAATAATGAAGATGTTGCTGATTGTCTGCAAGAAACAGAGATTAGAGCATGGGCAAACATTAAGAAGCTAAAAAATGAATCAGCTTTTAATACGTGGATATTTCAAATAATGATTAATGTTGCAAAAACTATGTTAAAAAAAAGAGAGGACATCGTCCCACTAGAACATGAAAATATTATAGACACAGGGAATTTACCTTTTGAACTAAGAAATGAATTGAGTACTCTACCAGAGATTTATAGAATCCCGATTGTATTATATTATTATGCAGGATTTAGCATAGAAGAAATTTCTAAAGAATTAAAAGTACCAAAAAATACTATAAAAACAAGGTTAGCACGTGGAAGAAAACAATTAAAAAAGATATTAGGAGGAAGCTTTAATGAGTAAAAAGGATATTGATTTGATAAAAAAAGAAATGAAAATTCCATCAGAAGTACTGGCGAAATTAGAAAAAAACAGACAAAATATTTTAGATGGAAAAATTCATCAAAAAAAGAATCTAACCAAAGAAATAATAATTTTTACAAGTGTCATTGCTTCAATAATAGCTATTGTATCATTTAATCCTCAAGTAAATACAGCAATAAAAAGTTTGTTAGGAATTAGTCAAGATCAAGGAATTGAAACTGTAGAAAATGAAGGGATCTCTACAAAGACACAATTATCTAGTACCAAAAATGATTTAGAAATTACACTTACTAAATTTGTTGCTACGGAAAAAAAATATGCTTTTGATTATCAATTTGAAATCAAGGATGATAAGTTAACAGAATTACTGGAGAAAGAAATTAAGAGTGGAAATAACAGACAACTTATTCGATTTCAATTGTTTGGTAATGGTAATCAAGAAGAATTAGATGGTGATCAAGGAGGTATATCCACTTTTCGTAAAGAAGGAAATATGTTTTATGGGTCTGTAATTTCTACTAATAAGATACCCAAAGATGCTAAATTAACTTTAGTTATTAATAGTTTAGAATGGCAAGATCGAGATGTTTTGGAGGCAGCCAAAAAAGAAGCGCAAGCGGATCCAGAACGTAAATCCTTTACTGTAGATACAGCTTTAAAGTATTTGGGAGATTGGCGTTTTGAAGTTAATACAAAACCTTTAACTCAAACTGCTATCCCTAAAATAAGCAATAGCAATAACATTACTAATATCATTGCTTCTAGTGATGCCTTACAAACAACGGTTACTTTTGTCGCTAAAGAAGCTCAATTTGAAGACTATTATTCAGAAATTGAAAGATTCTATGATGAGAGGTATGCTACTACTATTTATAAAAATGGTATCGAAAGGAATGATCAAGTTTTAATGGAAGTTTGGGACCCTACTACTGGTGAGTTTGAGATAGTGTTTAATTTTAGTGCGTTAGATAAACAATCTAGCTATAAAATCGAAGTGAATCAAATCGACGATACAGGAAAGGCTATTAGGACAGTTGGATCATTTGAAATAGATAATAAATGAATTTAAGTTTTTTTGAGTGTCTAAAAGTGAATTATAAATATCTTTAAGGTTGTTGACAATGATAATTATTTTGTTATTCTTACTTTAAGATATGTATAAAGGGGTGTTTGTGTGAAAAAAATATTTTTAGGAATCGGAGTATGTTTGTTTTGCAGTATTATTTTAAGTGAAAATGCATCAGCTGCTTCATTTGAATCAATGAAAGAGAACGTAAACAACGGAGAAGGGCTAGTATATAATCCGATTTCAGAAGGCTTTATGACTGAAGAAAGCTCTAAGGAGTATGTAGAGATTATTGAAAGAAAATTGCTTGAAAACCAGGAAGAAGCAAAAGAAGATATCCTGCCAGAGGTAATGGAAGAGACTTATGTAGAGACTCAAGATTTAGAAGTAATAGATTCAGAAACGTTACCTGAACCACCTGCTATTACGAGTAGAGGAGCTAACATACCAACGGCTACAAGATATTTAGACGAAAAACCTATGAATACAGGCTCAAATATTTTTTCAGGAAGCGGATGGAGATATAGTGGGTATCGTTTCACATTTAAGAATATAAGGGCAAATCCTTATTTTGCAGTTGCTGTTTCTGGAGATTCATTCTACTTTCATAACATTTATGGAGGAAAAGAGCCAGTTTATCCTGGACACACTTATTATTTTGATTCGGTAAAACCTGGAGCAGCTTTCCTTACTTATTTTTCAACATACAATCCTGTATATGGTAGTAAATACTACATATGGTAATATTCATTAAACCATATTTAGATTATTATTTTGTGGATTTGTAAATATTTTTTTAAATCGTTTTTTGTATCAAATTGATCTTTTTTAATAGTTATATTGAATTATTTCAAAATAAATAATTGATTAAATAGATTAGAAAAGAACAAATCAAGAAATTGATTTGTTCTTTTTACGTTTAACTGTTCTATGCTTTGATGACGAATGGGGTCTTACCTTCAACGACAGATCCGCATGCGAGCATATCAAATAACTACAAAGGACAAAATTTTTTTCTGTCACAAAAAAATGCTGCCATAAGAGAGTATTTCAAGTAAACATAAAGAACTGTTGAATGAATATTGTTTGATTCAATATGATTTAACAGTGGGGAAGAGTACGTCTATGAAAGGGCGATTCAATCTATTGTAAAATAAAAGTAGTATCCGAGTGTTGCAATCTATATAAATAATACTATTGTACAGAGTTATACTAGAGATAAAAGTAGAGCCGAGATTCTTTTGAATGTTGGTTCTATTTTTGTTATAGATATTCGTAGTTGATTTTTTATTTTACCGACAATCAAAGACTCATTTTTTTCAGCCAGCCCTGAAATTATCGACCGTTATAGGTCTCTCCGCTACGTATAATAAAGGTATCAAGAATAACAGGAGGATCAATTTATGAGCTGGTATAAACAAACAACAGAGCAAATCATGACGCAAACAAAAACGAACCCTAGCGGACTTTCACAAGCAGAACGGAAAAATCGTCTTGAAGCCGATGGCTATAATAAAATAGAAGAAACACAAAAAGTAAAACCGTGGCAAAAATTTTTAAAGCACTATACGGATCTATTGATGCTCGTGTTAACGGCAGCGGCAATCTTAAAATTTGTTACTGGGGATTTCGTTGAAGGAGCAATTATTTTCTTAGTCGTTGTGATCAATGGCTTCGTTAGCTATTGGCAAGAGCGCAAGGCAGAAGAGTCGCTGGATGGGCTTAAGCAAATGATGGGACAAGAGGCGATCATTCTTTCAGAAGGCACGAAAACACTCGTATCTGCAGAAGAACTGGTGCAAGGAGATATCGTCGCATTAAAGGCTGGTGATGTGGTACCGGCAGATATAAGACTATTTGAAGTGCATGATTTTTTGATCGAAGAATCGATTTTGACAGGTGAATCAGAAGCAGCAGAGAAGAACACAGAAGTTTTAGCAAAAGAAGCACCAGCAGGAGATCAAAAAAATATGGCTTTTTCCGGAACGTTGGTTCAATCCGGTTCAGCCTTAGGAAGCGTTGTCGCAACTGGCGATGCAACTGAAATTGGTAAAATCAACCATGCGCTGCAATCAGTCAAGCAGCAAACAACACCCTTAGTGAAAAAAATGCACCAGCTAAACAAGCAGATTTTTAAAGGAATCATGCTCCTGATCGTTTTCCTTCTATTCTTCACGACCTTCCGTCATGGAATGGAGTGGAATCTGATATTTTCAGCAATGATCGCTTTGATCGTTGCGATGATTCCAGAAGGATTGCCAGCAGTTTTGACAATGATCTTATCAATGGGCGTAAAAGAAATGGCTGATGAAAATGCTATTATCAAAAATATGCCCTCTGTTGAAACACTAGGTGCGATGACTGTCATCTGTTCTGATAAAACAGGAACGTTGACAGAAAATAAAATGACCGTTGTAGACTTAGCAACAGATGAGCCGCAAATGATCGAAGAAATCATGAACAACTGTCAGGAATTAAAATTAAAAGATCATCAGTCTGCAAGCGAGCTGCAGGGGAATCCAACTGAATTAGCGCTGCTTCATTACGTGGAAGATGCTGATTTAAAACTAAAACCAGTTATTGGGAAAATTCCATTTAGTTCCAGCTATAAATATATGGCAACTTTACATCCGGAAGCACAAGGAGCAGTTATCTTTGTAAAGGGAGCTCCGGAAGTTCTGATGGCAAAATCAAATTTATCTGAAACACAGCAAATCAGTTGGCAAAGACAAGCTTCCGCACTGGCCAAAAAAGGTCAAAGAGTGCTTGGGTTTGCTTATAAGCAAGTAGCGTCACAACAGGAACTGACACATGAGATGCTGTCAGAGTTGACGTTTGCAGGCTTAGCCGGCATCATCGATCCACCGAAAAAGAGCGCGATTCAAGCAGTCAAAGAATCACAAGAAGCAGGGATCGCGGTAAAAATGATCACAGGAGATCATAAAGAAACAGCTAAAGCGATCGGCGAGCAAATTGGCTTGAAGCACACTGCAAAGGTATTAGAAGGTGTCGATATCGACCAGTTGACAGAGGAAGAGCTAGCAGTTCAAGTACAACAAGTCGATGTCTTTGCCAGAACAACCCCAGAGCACAAATTAAGAATCGTAACAGCTTTACAAAATAATGGAGAAATTGTCGGGATGACAGGAGATGGTGTCAATGATGCTCCTGCATTGAAAAAAGCGGATATCGGTATTGCCATGGGAATCAAAGGCAGTGAAGTGAGTAAGCAAGCGGCAGATATGGTTTTAGCAGATGATAATTTCCATACGATCGCTAAGGCAGTAAAAGAAGGTAGACGGATTTTTGATAATCTAAAGAAAACGATCAATTTCTTTTTACCTACAGCGTTGGCGCAAGGCTTGATCGTTGTATGGGCACTTATGGCGAATCAGCCATTGCCATTGACTCCTGTTCAAATTTTATGGGTCAACATGGTAACGACGATCACTTTGTCTTATGCTCTAGGCTTTGAAAAGGCAAGTGCAGATACAATGAAAAGACCGCCAAGAGAGACGAATGAGGGGATTTTATCCGGCTATAGTATGTTTAGGATCGTCTATGTTTCATTGCTCATCATGATCCCTGCGTACTTGTTAGCAATGAGCTTTGATGGACAAGCGTTACAGCAAACAATGCTTTTACAAAACATTGTCTTAGCGCAAGCAGCATATATGATCAATTGTAGAGAGTTGGTAAATCCATCGTTAAACAAGGGATTACTGCAAAATAGAGCGTTATTTGTATCATTAGGGATTTTACTTTTACTACAAACAGCAGTCGTCTTTTTTCCTGTCTCACAACAATTGATCGGAACAGTTGGACTTAGTATGGCGCAACAAATCGTTATTTTAGGAAATGTGTTCTTGTTGTTCTTAGCAGTAGAGGTTGAAAAAAGAATCACTAGACATTTAAGAAGTAAAAAAGAAAAAGCAACCAGCGACATTTGCCGCTAGTCACTACTTTAAAGGTACGGATCTAAAGTGAGCTCCTTCAATTGATGGAGCTCATTTTTTGTTGGGATCGAAGAGATATAGAAAACAGGATGAGCGACCTGTTCCAACGGGAAATTAGAAACAAGAAGATCCGTCTCATTTAATTGGATTTGCGCTAACTCAGTCCATTCAATTGCCTTTAATATTACGCGGTTACCAAGATAATCGGCCAATTCCTGCTGTAAAAAAGCTTTCCAGGCTGGCTCGCCTTGGTAAATAAAATAAATAGTCAGCATATGAGGCTGCAAAGAAAAAATCGCTTGCTGCTCCAGTAAACTTGCTAAATTGAAAAAATAATCTGAGTAATGGATCGCCGCTTCTGAACCTAGAATGGCTAACAATTGTTGATTTCTCGTATTAAAATCCAGCCATTGATTCTGTCTGCTCATAATCAATTCTTGATATTCCAGTTGAAACATTTCAGACAGAACAGGAGATTCAATATATTTGATCAGTAACAAAACTAAATTAGATGCTAATGGTGTGGCAGTTAATCTTGGCAGCTCGATTTCTTCAGCTAAATGGGCAACAAATGATTGTACAGCTGTTTCGAGTGAACCATACTGTTGATTAAAAACGTTCTTTAATTGCGTACCGTAGTGATTATCATAGTTCCAGCTTTCTAAAAAGCAGAAAAAGGCAAAAAATATTTCTTCTCCTTGTAAATAGATCCCTTCTTTAGCATACAAATCCTCTAAGTGGGGGGCATACAAAGCGAACAGTGTATCTGATTGCTCAAATGGAAATGTTTCGATACGGCAATTCGCTTTGATACGAATCGTATTGATAAAAAACCAGCAGGCACCAAAAATTTGTTCAGTATCGACAGAAACCGACGAGCGGTTGATTTTTTTTAGAAACAGGAAATAATGCTCTTCATGGATCGCATAATCTGTGAAAAAATAATTATTGTGGGTAAAAGGAACGAGCAGCCGATGATAAAAAATCCGTATGGCACTTTCTTCACCCAATAGCTGGGCGCTGGAAGCAGTCAATTTGATTTCGATATGATAGGATTTTAGCTGCTTGTTGATTTTTTTTGTATGGCGTTTCAAGGTTTCCAACGAAACACCATTATTTTGCAGAAACACAGGAGTCACCAATTCTTTAGTGAAAAATAGTTCTTTGACTAGTTGGACACTGACAGACTGGTCTAAAAATAGTTCCCATATATCATTCGTCAGTGCATTGCTGGCGTTCACCAAACGAATACCAGAGCTGTCCGTTTCGATCGACCAACCCAATGGAAGCTGCTCACGGATCAATTGTAAATCTGAAAAAATCGTTCGTTCTGTTGTGCCTATAGTAGCTGACAGATTTTTTGCGGTAATGGTTTGCTGATTCAACAACTGCTCCAATAATAGGATCTGCCGTTGAATATCTTTTTCTGTAATAATTTTTTTTAGCATTGAATACATAGTGAGACCCTCCAGAATTCAAGTATCTTTGATCCGAGGTGACATCAAATCAACGACCAATACGTTATTATAATACGGAAGTTAACCAGTTGTCTAAATGTTTAAGCACCTTTTGTACCTGACTGTCCTGTGAAAGCTTAAGAAAATCATGCTCCAGATAGTAAACAGGTTCAAATCTGCTATTAGGAATCGTTTTTCCAAGTAGTTTGCTGTAGCGAAACGGGATTTCTTCATCAGAACTACTGGCGCTGCTGAAACAAGGAGGAAATGTCTGCAGCATTTCTTTTGTGATGGCGAACTCATGGATAGTTTCCTCATTTATGCCATAAAATTTACTGATCATTTGTTGTTGAACAGCATAGTGATAAAGAAGGTATCTATTCAAAAAAGGATCATCCCAGACATTCTCCTTTTGCTCCACTTGTTGGATTTCTTTTTCAGAAATGGTTTGCTCGATTAAATGACGTGGTGTATCAATAAATGATAGGTCTGTATATCCGTAAAAATTGACCAAAAAATCAGGTCTAGGTAATAGTCCCCGCTTAACTAATTGCAACATCAAAAAACTGCCTGCCGAACGTCCGCAAAAACCAAAGGGACGAGACTGGATCACTTCGTCTTTCAATAGTCCAATGGCTTCTTCAAGTGCAGTCAAGATATTTGGTAAGCTTGTATTTGGTGCAAGTAAATAATCAACGGCGATCACTTGAAAGCCGTTTTTTAAAAAGACTTGTTTTAACTCTTCTGTTAGATCAGCTTTCGTACCGTAGATGAGGCCACCGCCGTGAAAGTAAATGATCGCTTTTTTTGGTTCGATGCTTTCTGGCAGATAAATGTCTACAGCTGCGCCATTAGCTAATTGGCGTGTTTTTTTCATGGGCTTTTCTCCTCATTTTGATAATATATGTGCCGATCTCATAATTCAATAGCTGCAAGGGATTAGAAAAATCGATCGCCAGCAGTTGCTCGGCTTTATTTAACCGGTAACGGATCGTTTTCGAATGTAAAAACATCGCTTCGGCTGTTTGTTTGTAGTTACGTTCATTTCTTAGAAATTGGTAAAAGGTCTCAAAAAGGTCGTAATTGCTATTCGCTAGCTGCTGCAAGGATTCAGGAACAAAGGTATCCATTTCATTTAGCTGTTCATTTTGGATAAAGTAACGGAAAATGCCGATATCCGCTAAACTAACGATCGCATCGCTGTAAAATTCTTCGTTGAACCGTAAAATATCTAAGCATTCCATCAAAATTTCTTTGATTTCATGTTTGGGTTTTACATTACTGATCGCCAAAGAAAGATCAGGATTTGACTCTAGTGTTTTCGCTAAAAGATGTTCGACTTGTTCCTTAGTGATGCTGCCGTTTGCTCCATCAAAATTAAAAAGAACGACGGAATAACTATGCTGATCGAAAAAAATAGAGCGGACTTTCAGAGAACGTAATAAAGAAAGGACTTTTTCTTTGATCAGCTGGATCGTTGTTGAGCGAGTTGAAAAAGCAACAGCCTGATAGGAGGGAAATAAACTCATATTGGCTTCCAACAGCAAGCTTTCCAATTCATCCGGGTTAGCAGGTGTATTTTGTAGAATCGCATCCGCTAAATTATTTAAACGAGTATACCGTTCTTTTTTCAATAAACGTTCTGTATTGAATTTTTCCTGCAGCACATCGATCGTATTTTCGATAATTACAAGGTCAGTTTCTTTGATCTCAGGTTCATTTAAATAAACCAATAATAAACAATTGGATGAATAGCTGTTAAAAATACTGACTTCAAGTGCTTGCTGTGTTTTGACACTTGATTGCGAATAAAGCTGTAAAAGAGAGTAATCATTTTTAGTGAACTCACCATTTGTGACAGCTTCACGCGATAAGACGATCCCGTCTTTTGCTTGTTCCCCGAAATTGATTTCGATATGCTTATCGATCAATTTCAAGCTGCAGGGACTACCGATGATCTGATAAAATTCCTGCATGATCGCTTCAAGTGAGGGAAAGCTTTTTTCCAGCTTCGTGAACCGCTGTCGTACTTCGTAATACGTGCGCAAGATATGCGTCTGATGATTAAGTAAAGGTTCATAAATGGTCAATAAGATTTTTTCATAACTAACTTCCTGAGAGATCTTGATCAATGGGATTTGATATTTGAAACATAAATCAATAAACCAAACAGGGATCATTGTAATGAAACGATCCATTTTGACGACTAAACCACTCACACCTATGACTTGCATCTTTGAAAAAAATTCTTCTAATAATTCATTTGATTGTCCGTTGAATGCGTAAAAAGAAGTTAGGATCAGCTGATTTTTCTTACTCCACTGCTCGATATCGATAGCTTCAAGAACCATCGCTGACTCCACTTCATTTTCCAGGCCGATCTCTTTCGTTAAAATTTTACTCGTTTTTAAGTCTCCGATCGACAAAAGTTCCTTCAATTTCATTAAAATCACCTTTTTCCCCTATATGGATAAAAATTATATCATTTTTTTAGAATATTGTCCGATGAAAACACATTCATTTTTGGATTACAATAAAAATGTATTAAGGAGATAGGAGGATACATATGTTAAACACAGTAATTTTAAAAAATAATTACCAAGATTCCATTAACTTGATGTTGTTGACCAACCAAATTAATGCGCTTTCTGCTGTCAAAATGAGTCAACTGATGATGGGGACAGATGCCAATAAAGACATTTTACTAAACACAGCACTTCTGACAGATGAAGCAAAGGCTGCTTCACCAAATGATCTGATGATCGTTGTCGATAGTGATGAACCGACGATCATGGATCAAGTATTGCCTGAGGTCGATAAATTTTTAAGTGATCTATCCTCAAAGGGTGCAGATGAAAAAGACCGTGCATCAACCTCATGGAAAGAAGCACTGGAAGAATTACCGGATGCTAATATGGCATTATTCAGTATTCCAGGAGAATATGGTGCCGCTGAGATGGAAACCGCTCTAAAGAATGGACTGCATGTCTTTTCATTTACGGACAACATCCCAGTTGAAGATGAAGTGAAATTAAAAAAATTAGCACATGAAAAAGGCCTGTTGATGATGGGACCAGATTGTGGCACTGGAATCATTTCAAGTATTCCGATCGCGTTCACAAATGTTATCACGCCAGGAAATATTGGTGTAGTTGGCGCTTCCGGAACAGGAATCCAAGAAGTAACAACGATCATCGATCGTTTAGGCGGCGGTGTTGTACATGCTATCGGTACTGGCGGACGTGATCTGAGCGATAAAGTCGGGGCAGTGACAATGAAAGATGGCATTGTTGCATTAGAAAATCACGAACCAACAGATGTGATCTGTGTTATCTCTAAACCACCTGCAAAAGAAGTACGTGACGAAGTTGTTCAACTATTACAAAGCATATCAAAACCAGTTGTAGCGATCTTCTTAGGTGAAAAACCAACAGCTCATGAAGGCAAAGTTTATTTAGCTCATACATTAGAAGAAACAGCCCAAATCGCTGTTGATCTAGCTAATGATACAGCGATCAAAGCCAATTACTTTGAAGAAATCGAAATGCCGAAAGTTCGTGCATTAAGTGAAGAAAAAGTCATCACTGGTTTGTATTCTGGCGGTACCTTAGCGGCTGAAGCTGGTATGTTGATCTCAGAAGCATTAGGGTTAGACGGCTTAGTGAAAAAAGAAGGCTATGTCTTAAAATCACATGGCTACGATGTGATCGATCTAGGCGATGATATTTATACACAAGGCAAACCACATCCAATGATCGACCCGGAAGTCCGCATCAAAAAAATCCGTGAGTATGCAGAAGACCAAAAAACTGGCGTGATCTTACTTGATTTCGTTCTTGGCTATGGCGCTCACGAAGATATGGTCGGCGCTTTACTTCCTGTCATCAAAGAAGAGCAAGCAAAAGCTGCTGCGAATGGACGTGAACTGTATTTTGTTGCAACTGTTGTAGGCACAAACAATGATCCTCAAAACTATGCACAAGCAGTGAATCAACTAAAAGAAAACAACGTGTTAGTTGCACCAAGTAACGCTAAAGCTGTTCGTCTTGCTTTAGGCTTAAAAGGCATCTCATTGTCAGAAGCAGACAAAGCAGTTGTTTCTTATCAAGGTGAAACGATCACTGTTCCAGCTGCGAGTGAAAAAGTCATGGAACTATTGAATACAAAACCTAGAATCATCAACGTTGGCTTACAAAGTTTCAATGAATCGATTCAAAAATTCGACGGTAAATCTGAACAATTCAACTGGAAACCAAGAGCTAACGGCAATAAGAAAATGATCAAAATTCTAAATGCTTTAGAAGATCATGCAGAAGAAATCGATCGCGAAAACCAAAAAGTGATCGAAAAAATCAAAAATGCTCAACCATTCCTGACAGATGTTGTGTTAGCGAAAACAGTGATTCCAGAACTGAATGAATCACAAAAAACGATCTTACATGCTGGGCCTCCGATCGAGTGGCAAGCAATGACGGGTCCTATGAAAGGTGCTGTGGTCGGTGCAGCAATTTTTGAAGGCTGGGCAGCGAATGAAGCCGAAGTTAGTCAAATGATCAAAAACAATGAGATCCGCTTTATCCCTTGTCATCATGTGAATGCCGTAGGACCAATGGGCGGGATCACATCAGCAAATATGCCGGTCTTTGTCGTGGAAAACCGCTTAGATGGCACACGCGGCTACTGTACAATGAATGAAGGTATCGGAAAAGTCTTGCGTTTTGGCGCCTTCTCAGAAGAAGTGATCACACGATTGAACTGGCTGCGTGATGTTTTAGGACCAACACTTTCAAAAGCGTTGAATAAAAGTGAAGATGGCATCAACCTAAGCGTATTGATCGCTCGTTCGATCACGATGGGAGATGAATTCCATCAACGGAACTTTGCAGCATCATTGAATTTCTTACGTGAAATCGCTCCTTATATCATTTTGGTCGATATGGATGTTCAAGACCGCTTTGATGTCATGAAATTCTTGGCAGATACAGATCAGTTCTTCTTGAATATCATGATGGCAGCAGGTAAAACGATCGTTGATACAGCAAGAAAAGAAGCTAAAGGTACGATCGTAACGACACTTGCTAGAAATGGTGTGGATTTTGGAGTTCGTATTGCTGAAACAAATGATGAATGGTTTACTGCACCAGTGAATTTACCTAAAGGTTTATATTTCACTGGCTTTACAGAAGAAGACGGCAACCCTGATATGGGTGACAGTGCGATCACAGAAACAGTCGGAGTTGGTGGTATGGCAATGGTTGCAGCGCCTGGTGTTACTCGTTTCGTTGGTGCGGGCGGTTTCCAAGATGCGCTTGAGACATCAAATGAAATGGCAAAAATCAGCGATACACACAATCCAACCTGGACGATTCCAACCTGGGATTTCCAAGGAACTTGCTTAGGGATCGATATTCGTAAAGTCGTTGAAACAGGGATCACACCAGTGATCAATACAGGGATCGCACATAAAGATGCCGGTGTTGGCCAAATCGGTGCAGGAACTGTCCGCGCACCTCTCGCTTGTTTTGAAAAAGCATTAGAAGCGTATGCAAAAGAGTTAGGTATCACAGTCGACTGATAGGAGGAAGAAAACGTGCTGAACGTGATTGCATTAGGCGGAAACGCCATTTTAGATAAAATTCCGACAGATGAAGGACAACGTGAGGTTGTTAGAAACGTAGCGGCTGAGATCGCTTCATTCATCAAACAAGGAGAAAAAGTTGTCTTGTGTCACGGAAATGGACCGCAAGTGGGGAACTTGCTGATCCAGCAAAAAATGGGTGATTCTGAAAAAACACCGATGATGAAACTAGATACAAATGTTGCGATGACCGAAGGCAGTATTGGCTATTGGATCCAACAAGAGCTTCAAAATGAATTAAAGAAACAAGGGGTAGAAAAAAGTGTTGTCAGTGTTGTGACGCAAGTAGAAGTGGATAAAAACGACCCGTCATTTACGACACCAACAAAACCGATCGGGCCTTTTTATACAAAAGAGGAAGCAGATGAAAAAGTGAAGAAAGGAGAAGGCATTTACGCAGAAGATTCTGGGCGCGGCTACCGTAAGGTGATCGCGTCTCCAGAACCAAAACGAATCATCGAAAAAGAAGCGATCCAGTCATTGATCGCAGCAGATGTTATTACCGTTTGTGTCGGCGGCGGCGGTGTTCCCGTTGTTTCTGATGAAAAAGGAATGTTGGCTGGAGCAGAGGCCGTGATCGACAAAGATTTGTCTGCTCAAAAATTAGCTGAGGAAATTGGAGCAGAGCGTTTGATTGTTTTGACAGGTGTTGATAACATCTATGTGAACTTCAATCAACCAAATCAAAAGAAATTGGAAACACTGACGGTTTCAGAAGCACAGCAGTACATTTCAGAAGGCCAGTTTCCAGCTGGAAGTATGTTGCCGAAAGTAGAGTCAGCGATTGGCTTTGTCAAAGATCGAAAAGACAGAGAAGTCGTCATCACCTCTATCGAAAACCTTGGGAACATTCCAAAAGGCTACGGAACAAAAATCGTTTGTTAACTAAAAAGAACAAGAAGGAGTAGAACGATGAACATACGAAAGAAAATGATGTTTCTTTTATTCTCGATTTTTATTGGGGGATTATCGGGAATCAGTGCGTACGCGGCAGAAATGGATAAAGTCGTAGCACCAACTGGATTTAAAGCTATTTTAGTATTGATACCATTGATTTTAGTGCTAGTATTATTGTTCAAAAAAGTGGATATGATCATTGCCGGTTTAGTTGCTGGGATTTTAGCCATGATCATTGGCGGGATCAGTCTGGCAGACGCCAATACTCAATTGCTGGAGACGATTCCATCTATGTTGAGTATCACTGTACCGATCATCAACTCAGCTGTTGCGATGGCTGTATTTAAAGCCGGTAGTTATTCAGCGGCCTTGACCTTAGCAAAACGCGGAACAAAAGGAAAAGTAGAATATGTTTCAGCGTTTATCGTTATTCTATTAGCAGCAGCAACCTATATGTCAGGGATCGGCGGCGGAAGTGCAATGGTCATTGCGCCGTTAGCCTTTGCAGCTGTGGGTGTTGTACCTGAGCTGATTGCAGCGATGTCATTAGCTGCCGCAGTATCGTTTACAACGTCGCCGGCTTCTCTAGAATCAAGTATTGTGTCAAAATTAGGGGATGTCAGCGTGGCTTCTTATGTGTCACAAATGCGTCCATTCTGGTTATTATTTGTTGTTTTAGCGATCGTTTTAGCCTTTTGGGGTACGAAACATCGTAATATCGGCTTTAAAGAGTCAGAAGATGATGAGTATGAACAAAAAAGTAATGGTGAGTTATTCAAAATCACCTTACCGGCTATTTTCTTATTATTCGCTGTGATTTTTGGCCCTGTTGTGAATGACTTGATCGGCTTTGCTTTCTTTACACCGCTTGTCTATATGGTGTTGACATTGGCCTTGGTTTACTTATGTACAAACTTTACGATGAATCAATCTGTCGAAGCCATGGTTGATGGTTCAACGTATATTTTGACTCGTTTATTCCAAGTTGGGATTTTCTTAGCCTTCATCAATGTGATCGCTCAAACAGGAACCTTTGCTGTCATTGCAGGAGTTGCTCAAAATGCACCTGAGTTTATCGTAGTGCCAGTAGCGATCTTAACAGGTATCTTAATCGGAATTCCGGCAGGAGCTTATGTTGGTTCGGTATTGACATTAGTCTTACCAGTTGCTGTGTCATTAGGCTTCCCGCCATTGGCGCTAGGTTTTGTGACGGTAGGTGTCGGTTTAGGCAGTCAAATGAGTTTCGTAAACATTACGATGCAGGCATTGTCTTCTGGTTTCCAAATCCCGATTTTAGATGTGGTAAAAGGAAATGTGAAATGGTTGAGTCTTGCATCAGTTATTCTATTAGTTATTGGTTTTATTTTTGGATAAACAAAATAAGGAGTGGAAAAAATGGATTTATTGATCAAACAAGCACGTATTAAAGATGGCGAAGCGTTACAAGATGTAGCGATCGACAATGGAAAAATCGTTGAAATTGCCCCTGAAATCACTGGAGATGCCAAAGAAGTGATCGAAGCAGATGGTCGAGTGTTGATTCCTGGTTTAGTGGAAAGTCATATACATTTGGACAAAGCTTTGATCGCAGATAGAGAGCCAAACAAATCTGGTACCTTACAGGAAGCTATTCAAGTAACGGCTAAATTGAAACCGACCTTTACAGAAGAAGATATTTACAGCCGTGCCAAACAAGCATTAGAAATGATCATCAGCCATGGGGCAACAGCTGTTAGAACCCATGCAGAATTTGATCCGGCACAAGGTTTTACAGGTTTTAATACGATCATGAAATTGAAAGAAGAATACAAAGACTTGATCGATATGCAAGTAGTCGCATTCCCGCAAGAAGGGATTTTCAAAGCACCAGGAACTGAAAAAATGATGTATGAAGCAATGGAAATGGGCGCAGACGTTGTTGGAGGAATCCCTTATAACGATGCACCAGCGAATGAACATATCGACTTGATTTTTGAGATCGCTAAGAAGTATGATAAAGATATCGATCTACACCAAGATTTTGCGGATGAAGCAGATAATACGTCAATCGAATATCTATGCGAAAAAACCATCAAAGAGGGCTACGAAGGTCGTGTATCAGTTGGACATTTGACTGCGCTTCATGCGATGGAGCCAGAACAATTAGCTAAAGTGATCGATCTAATGGTCAAAGCGCAAATCAACGTGATGCCATTACCTGCTACAGATCTGCACTTAGGTGCACGAAATGATCAATACAATGTTCGTCGTGCAGTCACACCGATTCGTAAATTACGTGATGCAGGTGTGAATGTAGCTTTAGCAACCAACAATATCCGCAACGGCTTTACACCATACGGCAATGGCGACTTGATCCAAATCGCTATGTTGGCTGTTCCAGTGGGACACCTTGGCGGAGCAGATGACCTGCCAACCGTTTTACCGATGATCACTGAAAACCCTGCAAAAGCATTAGGCTTGAAAGATTATGGTTTAGCTGTCGGCAAAAAAGCAGATTTAGTATTATTAGATACAAAAGCAGTGGCAACTGCCTTGATCGATTTCCCAGAACGTTCTTACGTGATCAAAAACGGTAAGGTGACAGTGAAAGTCGATAAAAAAGTCAATATTTTAAGATAAAAGTTGAAAGAAAGAGGCTAAGAGTAAGACAAAACTAAAAATCAGTTTTGTTTCGCTCTCTAAACCCGAATCAACGGCGAGAAAAAAGTAGCTCCCTCGGAAATAAGCTGGAATTCACAAAAATTTGTAGAACAATTTTCGTGAATTCCTTCTTATTTCTCGGAGCTAAACACTTTTGTCTCAGCCTCTAGGCTCACTCTTTCTTTTTTTAAAGAAGGTGAAGTAAATGCAAGAACAAACAAGTATCAGTACATATTTAGCTACATTGAATGTATTTGGAAAAATGGGCAAGATCCATAGTGTTTTTGACCGTTCATTCAATATAGCTGTAAATGATCGTTTGATCAATGTCACAGCGACAGAAAATTTTTTATCCAGCTTTGGCTTGAAATTATCGACGACTAATTTTGACCAGCTTCAACCGTATTGTCAAAAAGGAAACCTAGTCAAATTGACGCGTGATTCGTTGACTGTATACAGCAAGTATGGGATTCAAACGATTCAGTTGGCACCATATAATCAAGTAGAGTTGAAAATCCAGTCGATTCCTTACCAGATCGAGGAACTTCAAAAGTTACAGGAACTACTTGAAATAAAGAATCTAGAGGCAACTATTGGCTTGTCGATAGGAGTCAAAGAAGTAGGCTATTTTTCACAACTAGCGTCCAATCAAGTAACAGACTGGGCGCAGATCGTTACCTATTTGACTGGACGAGGTAAAGGCTTGACGCCTAGTGGCGATGATATTTTATTAGGGTATTTATTTATGCTGAAAACCTATGAACACCCTGATGCTTCGATAGTTGCAGAGCAGATAAAGAGACATATAAAAGCTACAACGAGCATTAGTGAAAACTATTTTTACGCATTGCTTGCTAACTATGTGAGTTCAGTCGTGATGGATGTCTGGAGAGCATTAGATAGAAACGAATCAATGGAGCAATTGGCAGCAAAAATCGACCGACTGTTAGAAGTCGGTCATACATCGGGACATGATATGTGCTATGGTATTTTGTTGGGGATAAAAGCAGTAATAAAAGAACGATCTCAGTAAGAAAGGATAATCTTTTGTTTATTGGGTTGTTTTTTTGGTGATGAAGATAGTTTGGCTACGTTCAAAAAGTTAAATAATATAACTGTTGATGAATAGAAACCCAAAAAATCTCCAGAGAACGGTGTAAACACATAGGGGATATATTGCTTGGAACTTATGTCAGAAAATATAATAATGAAAAAAATGTGTGGATAAAAAATCCTGAATCAAACCAGATTCAGGATTTTTTTGATTTGTCTAGAAGAACTAGTAGTTCTTAAAATCAGGATATGCTACTAAATGCAGCAGCTAGATCTGATTCGATTACTTCCATCTCATCAAGGCGTAAAATTATAAGGATTCGTCTTCGTCGTACTGATATTATCTCTGATTTTTTTGATCGATTCAATATTCTGATCGTAATTATGATGCATAACATTGGTATATAAAATATCCATCACTGTCAAATAGCTGATCCGCGAGGCGAGTGATTCTGTTCTAAATAAGGTTTCCTCAGTTAAAACAATGATTGCTTGATTTGCTAAAGTAACTAGCTCGGAACCGCTATTCCCTGTTAAAACAATGATCTTTGCTGAGGTCTTTTTGATTTGTCGAGCGAGATTGACGGATTCTTTGGTTTGGCCGGAATGAGAAAAAATAAACACACAATCTTCACTGGTTAGCTTAGTAACGAAACTGAGCTGCATGTGGTAGTCGAAAATATAATTACAGCGGTATTTTGTTCGGATAAATTTGTGGAAGCTGTCAAAGGCGACGATCGATGAGCCTCCCAGACCAAAAAAATGTAAGGTTTTAGCGGAATAAATAATCGTCAATACACGGTCTAAAAGCTCTTCTGTCAAAAAATGAGTAGAATTGCTTAATGAGTAGATATTAGACTGAACAACTTTTTTTGCGATATCGATGCTGGAATCTTCAGGCAAGATATCATCTGCACCGGTATTGATATTTAAATTTTGAAAAGCAGGCTGGTAATTCGAATTGCGGGCAATATCGATTTTAAAATCTTGAAAGCCATTGTAGCCGATTTTTTTTACGAATTGATAAATAGATGACTGTGAAACTTCAATATCATTTGCCATATCTTCTAATGTTTTCCTTGAAAGCATTTCGTCAGAATGGACAAAATAGTGAGCAATTTTCTGTTCCGTTTCACTTAGATTGCCTTTTTTTAACCGTATTCTCTGATCTAGATAATGATTTTTCATAATAACCTCCATCTATAGTTCGATCTAATGATATATAATAATCAAGTTTGAGCAAAAGAAATGACCAATTAAGCGTTTTCTGTCTATTTTAGCTCATTTCGACGAAAAAAGCGTGACTAATTCTTAGACATCATTATAGAGAATAAAAATGTAAAAAACAATTTTTATTTTTTTAGAAAATTATTATAGAAAAACGCGATGTTATCTGGATTCTTTGGCGCTTCTTTTCTGATAATGAAGAAGAGAAATTTCCAATATTTATTTTAGTTCAGAGAATCAAATGTGATATCTAATGTGCTTTGAATGAAGAGAAAAATCATTCATTAACTAGAATGAAGATTCATTTTCATAAGGTTTACACAAATGGATGAATACGCTTTCAAACTCGTTTAGATGAAAGGTTTTATCATTAAAATAAAAAATATTTTTTATTTGTTGCAAACCTTTACATAATTTTTTTTAAGAAGTACTATTTAGGTGTTCAGTACGGAAAATAAAAACGTTTAACTGAATACGCTTTGTTTCAAAAACTATCGATAGTAAAAAGCGTGCTTATTTTTCCAAAAGAAAGCAGTTGATACAGTACAGTGAATACTGTAGAAGCCGTAAAAGGAGTGAGAGCATGTCAAAGTTTACGATTGCAATTGTTAATTCCAGTAGTTTTGGAAAAGTTTTTCCAGATCATATCAAGCGTTTAGAAGCAATTGGCAAGGTTGAATATGTAACAGTCGATTCTGAAATTTCTGGTCGTGAATTAGCAAAGGTTCTTCAAGGATTCAACGTTATTATTGCTAGTGTTACCCCGTTTTTTACAGAGGAATTTTTTGAACATAAAGATGAGCTATTATTGATTTCCAGACATGGCATCGGCTATAACAACATAGATATTGTTGCGGCAGAAAAGCATCATACGATTGTTTCGATCATTCCTGCATTAGTCGAACGTGATGCAGTAGCCGAAAATAATGTGACGAATTTGATGACGATTTTACGACGAACGGTGGAAGCGGATCTAAGCGTTAGGGAAGATCTATGGGAGAATCGGGCACGATTTGTCGGACGGACATTGTTTAACAAAACGGTCGGTGTGATCGGAGTTGGGAATACGGGCAGTGCAGTGGTTGAAATCGTCAGGAATGGTTTTCGTTGTGAAGTGCTAGCATATGATCCATACAAATCAGAGCGACATATTCAAAGCTATGGCGCTAAAAAAGTTGAACTTGAAGAGCTTTTGACATCTGCAGATATCATTTGTTTATGCGCGAACCTCACGGAGGATAATTATCATATGATTTCGTATAAAGAAATCGAAAAAATGAAAGACAATGTATATATATCAAATAGCGCAAGAGGAGCTTTAGTTGATGAAGATGCGATTGTAAACGGTTTAAAAAGCGGGAAGATCGCCGGCTTTGCCACAGATGTTTTAGAAGAAGAACCAGGGCGTAAAGATCATCCCTATTTAATGTTGGAAAATGTTGTCATGACGCCGCATACCTCTGCGTATACGATGGAATGTCTTGAAGCGATGGGCGAAAAATGTGTACGGGATGTTGAAGATGTTGTAGCAGGCAGATTACCGGAACGAACTGTTCAAGCACACAGCCATGTGACTGTTTAATGAATAGGAGTGAATAAGATGTTAAATGATCTAAAGGTAAAAGTTGGTCCGCAGTTTTACGAATATCATGAAGATGCGCTTGAAAAAGTACCAGATGTGTTGGAAGAATATGAGGCTAAAAAGATTTTGATCGTTCACGGAACGGTGTCATGGGAAAAAGCGAAAACCTATCTGAGCTTTGTTGAGCGTGCGAAGTATGCGTTTACCTATCATCGATATTCAGGAGAATGCAGTTATTATAGCGCCGATAGGATCGTAGAGTTGTCGAAAGCTGCTGATATTGATTTTATCATTGGAGTAGGCGGGGGAAAGTTGGCGGATTTAGTAGGGTATGCAGCACATTTGCTCGATCTTGATTTTGGCTTGATCCCTACGTTGGCAAGTAATTGCGCGCCGTGGACACCGTTATCTGTTATGTATAAAGAATCTGGAGAAGCAGAGGGAAAAACAGAACACTATTTAAGACAAGCGGCATTTTTGATTACTGATCCAAGACTAGTGATCGATGCTCCTGTCGATTATTTTATCGCAGGATTAGCAGATACGTTAGCCAAGTGGTATGAATCAGACGCGATTTTACAACAGGAGCATTTGAAAAATGAGCCTTTTTTACAGCTTGCGGCTTTCACAGCAAAATTGTGTAAAGAGGCTATCATGCAGGATTCGGTCAAGGCAATCGAAGATATGAAGGAAGGCGTTCTTTCAGAAGAATTTGTTCACTTATCAGAAATCATTTTTGCAGTAGCTGGAATGGTTGGCGGGTTAGGGGATAAATATGCTAGAAATGCAGCGGCGCATGCAATGCATGACGGTATGAGCAAATATATTCCTGAAAGTCATCCGTTTTTACATGGTGAAAAAGTCGCATATGGGATCTTTTATCAATTGGCATTAGAAGAGAAATGGCACCTGATCGATCAACTGCTGCCGTTTTATCAAGCGTTGAAACTACCAGTATCTTTACAGCAAATGGGCATTTATCCTGAGGAAAGTGTGATCGATGAGATTATTGAATTTATTGATTCTAAGGAAAAGGTTCATCTGATTCCTGTAACGACCACTCGATCTTCATTGAAAAATGCATTGCTGTCGCTGGAAGAATATATAAAAGAAAAAAGGGAATAGAAGGAGGACATATGGAAACATTAAGTGTGATGCAAAGTTTCTTGATCGCATTGTGGACAGCGGCGGTCATGTCAAGATGGTTAGGGGGAGGAGCGACTCTTACCTTACGATTCTCGCCTTTGATGACAGGGCTGATCGTTGGGTTAGTGATGGGAGATGTTGCGCAGGCAATGATCGTAACAGCGGCTTTGCAAATGATTTATATGGGTGTTTTCTCACCAGGAGGGTCAATGCCGGCAGAGCCTTCTATTGCAGCGGCAATCGCTGTTCCAGTCGCATTGTTAGGAAATTTAACACCTGAAGCAGCGATCGCTGTGGCAGTTCCTGTTGGTTTGTTGGGCAGTTATTTGTATCAATTTAGATTCTTTATTAATACATTTTTAGGGAAATATACGGATAAAGCAGTAGAAGACTTAAATCCTAAAGCCATTTCCCGCTCAGTGATCATGTATCCGACGATTGCGTCATTTACTCTATTTGTACCATTAGTTTTTGTTGCACTTTACTTTGGCGCTCCTGTGATCGCTGATGTGATCACTGCACTTGAAGGTACTGTCGTGATCCACGTATTAGAAGTTGTCGGCGGCGGTTTAGCGGCCATTGGTATTGCGACGACGATTTATGTCATTGGACGCAAAGATTATATGGTCTTTTTCTTTCTGGCTTATTTCATCAGCATCGTATTCAAATCCTTGGAAGTTACAATGGTGACTTATGCGATTTTCGGCGTATTGATCGCACTGATTTTTGTTCAATCTCAAAAAGGTAAGAATGCACCAGTTGCTCAAAGCAGTAATGGAGAAGCAGCAACTTTTTCAGATGACGATGATGACGATTACGATGATGGATTCTAATGGAAATAGGAGGGAATAAAATGACAGAGATCAACAAAAGTACAAATCTTGCGCCTGAGGAAATCACGAAAAAGGATGTAACGAAAGCGTATCTTAGATGGCACTTTGCCAACGAAATTCCCCATTCTTTTGAACGCTATCTGGCACCTTCGCTGCTTTATGCGATGATGCCGATTTTACGAAAGCTTTATAAAGATGAGGATAAATTAAAAGCAGCCTATAAAAGACAACTGCTCTTTTTCAATACACAATTAAGCTGGGGCGGTGGTGTCATTACTGGACTGATGTCTTCCATGGAGCAACAGCGTGCACAAGAAGAACATGAGGGCACGGAAATTTTGATGCAGGACGATTTGATGTATAACACGAAAGCTGGGCTGATGGGGGCACTTGCTGGGATCGGGGATGCCATTGATTCAGGAACAGTGCAATACATTTTTATTGCTATAGCGGTACCGTGGGCTGAACAAGGGAGTGCGCTTGGCGCATTGTTCCCATTTGTAGCATTTGCTTTGTATCAAGCGATCCTAGGTGTTTTCTTTGCACGTCAGGCCTTCAGTATGGGACGTAATGCAACAGGTTTGATGCAAAGTTCAGGCGTTCAAAATGCGATCGAAACCTTATCAGTACTGGGACTATTTATGATGGGAATCTTAGCTGGAAATTATGTCAAAGTATCCTCTGCACTGCAATTTAAGATTTCAGGACGAGAATTTGTCATACAGGATATCTTAGATCAGATCGTTCCGGGAATCTTGCCGCTTGCAGTGGTGATGGGCGTTTACTGGTTCTACACGAAAAAAGGATTAAAAGTGACACAAGCCCTGCTGTGGCTGACAGGAATCCTGATCGTGTTGGCTGCTATTGGGATCTTATAAAACAAGAAGAGGATGTGAATAGAGATGGGTGTTATCAATTTAGCTCGTGTAGATGAGCGCTTGATCCATGGACAAGTCATGATGACGTTATCACAAAAGAGCGGTGTAAATTCGATTTTTGTGGTGGATGATGTGGTTGCGAAAGATAAATTTATGCGTGAATTATATAAAAGTGCTGGGGGACGAACTGGACAAAAAACGATCGTCATTACACCAGATAAAGCCAAATTTTATTGGGATGAGTATAATTTTAAAGAATATAACTGCATTTTGATCACGAAAACGATCAGTGTGATTTATGATCTAGTCACACATGGCGTACCGATGAAGGAACTGAATATCGGCGGGATTGCTCAAAAAGATCCAGAGAAAGATTTATTAGTCACCAAATCCGTGTATTTGAATCGATCGGATGCAGAAAAATTAAAAGACTTAAATGAAAATTACGGTGTGGAAGATATCTATTTTCAAGCTACACCTGCAGCACCTAAATCAATGCTGAAGGAAGTTTTGGCAAAATTTAATTTATAAAAAAAGATCAACGAGTCAAGATAGGATGGGAAGTGAATCATAAGATGGAACGAAACGATCAGCTGGAAGACTGGATTTTTCACTATCAGCACCTTAATAAAGTTAGACGGACAAAAAAGCAAAAGCAACGTTTTTTAGCTACATTAGTCACAGATATCGCTAAGCTGCGTGAAGATATTCAGGTGATCGAATATCAGCAAAAAAAACAGTATATTTCCAGCAATGTTTACGTCGGAAATATTGAAACAGCCGATCGGATCATTTGTACCTATTATGATACCCCTCTCAGAAGTTTTGGCTCTTATCAGCTATTTGATCGAACCAAGCAAAGACAGGCAACCGTTCGTTTCATTCTAGTCAGCTTGTCTTTGTTTTTACTACTGGGGCTGGTTACGACAGTCGTTTATATGAATAGCATGACAGAAGCGTTTCATTTAGGAAAACTTTCTACATGGGTGGCGATCCTGTGTTATGGCCTTTACTTTTTTCTGTTCAGTAAACTTGCCAAAGGACTCTCTAGTCGAAAAAACGCGGTTCGAAATACATCTTCTATTTTGGCATTAATAAGTCTGATTGCCGCACACACGAATTCTAAAACGGCATTTGCCTTTTTAGATGAAGGTTGTTTTGGTGATCAAGGATTAAATTTGCTGAAAGAAACGTGTCGATCGTCAGCGCAGATTTATTATTTAGATTGTGTCGGCAGTCAGGAAGAGCTTCATTTTATTGGTCAGCGAGTCACTGAAAAAGCAGAGCAGTCATTTATCACTCACCAAGGCAGTGATCCTAAAATCAGTTACATTTTCGGAGCCAAAGTAAGTGAAACGGGGCACGGAAAAAGATATTTTCTTGAGAAAGCTACATTGAATCAAAAGGAAATCGATCGAAATAAACTAAAACAACTCAAGGATTTTTTTACGAACTAAAGCAAAAAATCCTTTTTGAAAGGAGCCAAAAGAATGCTTGGAATCGTTATTGCGACACATGGTGCGCTAAGCACTGGTTTAAAAGATGCGGCTGAAGTAATCATGGGAGCTACTGAAAATATTGCTACAGTCAGCTTGAACCAAGGGGAAGACATTCAAAAACTTGGAGAAAAAATCAAACAGGCGATACAGCTTGTTGATCAAGGAAATGGCGTTGTTGTCTTCGTTGATTTAGTGAGTGCGAGCCCATACAATCAGGCACTGCTTACGATCAGAGAATTAGAAAAGGAAATGCAGGAAAAAGTCTATATCGTCAGCGGGGCTAATTTGCCGATGCTGCTTGAAACCATCAATCATCAGTTACTAGAGACGCCGATCGAACAGATTCCAGAAACAGTCATTGCACAAGGTGAAAATGGCTTAGGGATTTGGCATGTTTCGATGATTGAAACAAAAGCCGATGATGATGACGATGAGTTTTGATCAAATAAAAAGTCAAAAGAGTGGGAGATGAGGCACCATGAAGTGGGGATTTAGATGGTATGGTGAAAAAAAAGACACGATACCACTGCAGCATGTAACACAAATTCCAGGAATCAACGGAATTGTAGGGACACTGTTAAATAAACTGCCGGGAGATGTGTGGGCAGTCGATGAGATTCAGGAGTTGAAAAATTCTGTAGAAACAGGCGGATTAGAGTTACTAGGCATCGAAAGTGTTGCGATCCATGATTCGATCAAGGCTGGCACGGCTGATCGAGATCAATATATCGAAAATTATATCGAGACGATTCGTAATCTTTCTAAATGCGGCATAAAAATGGTTTGCTACAGTTTTAAACCGATTTTTGGCTGGGCAAAAACCTCTTTAGCCTATGAAAATAGCGATGGCAGTTTTTCTCTTGTTTATGATCAGGCTGTGGTCGATGGAATGGAGCCAAGTGAGATGTATAAGCTCATCCATAGCCAGTCAAAGGGCTTTAGTTTACCTGGCTGGGAAGAAGAACGGCTAAAGAAATTTGATGGACTGGTCAAAATTTATGAGGGTGTGACAGAAGAAGATTTATTTGAAAATCTAAAATACTTCCTGTTGAAAGTGATCCCTGTTTGTGAAGAGGCAGATGTCAGGTTAGCGATCCATCCGGACGATCCACCTTGGGAGATTTTCGGGTTTCCGCGTATTACCAAGAATTTATCAGATCTAAAAAGAATTATGGATATCATAGATTCTCCGTACAATGGAATCACGTTTTGCACGGGTTCTTTAGGCGCGGATCCAAACAATGATTTGGTTGAGATGATCCGTCAAGTTGGGCATCGAATCAATTTTGTTCATTTTCGTAATGTTGGCTTTATGGGTGAAAAGAAATTCAAAGAAACCGCACATTTAAGTACAGAAGGATCGCTGGATATGTATGCAATCATGAAGGCACTAGTAGAGGTTGGTTTTGATGGTGTCATTCGACCGGATCATGGACGAACCATATGGGGTGAAATTGCAATGCCGGGATATGGCTTATATGATCGGGCATTAGGGATCAGCTATTTACAAGGATTGCATGAGGCGATCATCAAAAATGAGCGTAATTAAGACAATGAAAGGGGCGGGCAAGTGGATAAAAGCATAACACAAGAGGTGTATCAGCAATTAACGAAAACGAAACTGCTGCCGCTGTATACGGCAACAGACAGTTGTTATTTGACAAAACTGGAAGAGATTTTACTTCAAAATGATATTCGTCTGATTGAAGTTACATTTCGAAGTCAGCTGGCATCAGAAGCAATCCAAACTTTAGCAGCATCTGGAAAGTTGATTGTGGGAGCGGGAACCGTTCGAACGCTCGAGCAAGCCAAAATAGCAGTTGCAAGCGGAGCAAAGTTCATTGTTTCACCCGCTATCGTTCCAGAGGTGATCGAGTATTGTTTACAAGAAGATATTCCCGTATTTCCGGGAACGGCTACTCCAGGAGATATTCAAAAAGCTTCAGAGTATGGTCTTAAGACCGTTAAATTTTTCCCAGCGGATGTTTATGGCGGTCTTCATGCGATCAAGGCGTTGAGTGGTCCGTTTTATGATATGACCTTTTTACCAACCGGCGGTATCGACAAGCACAATGTTCTTGAATACATCGCAAATGAGCATATCGTGGCTGTGGGTGGTTCATTCATTATCTCTGAACAATGCATAAAACAAGATGATGGTGTGACAGCGAATAATGAACTAAAGGCTCTAGTACAGAAAATAGCTGCAACTAAAAAATAAAAACCTGATTAAAATAAGACATAGAAAAGAGTTTGGGAGCAAAGTGTTTATCTCCTTTTGAAATAAGCTAGTCGTTAATTCTTAGAGTGCGAAACAAAACTGATTTTTAGGTTTGTCCGCACTCTTTTTTTGTCTGTGATTAAGCGTTACTTTCATTGGAAGTTTGGGTATAATTGTCAGTAAGATCAGACAGAAATATGGGGTAAAGGAAAAGGAGTAGAGCAAATGAAAAAGATTGCTTTGGGAGTTGTACTGCTGTTATTGGTTACGGGCTGTTCCGGCGGTAATGAGTCAAGTAAAGGAAAAACAAACGAAACAACGAGCAGCGTGAAAGCGTCAGCCTACGATTCAGCACTTGCGAAAGGAAAAGAAGCCTTGATCGAAAAGGATATGTCCAAGGCGCAAGCATCATTTCAATTAGCGCTGGAGTATAAAAAGGAAAAGGAAGCACAAGCCTTACTGAAACAGGTGAGTCTCTATAAAGAAGCAACTGAATCAAAAGAGGAAAAAGAATACGCAGCATCCTTAGAAAAATTAGCAGAGTTAAGTGAGATAAAAGGCGGATCAACGCTGTTCAAATCTTATATTCAGGAAATGATCAAAGAGCTAGCTAAAGAAAATACATACCCGATCGAATACAAGAAAAAAGAAGAAACAAAAGAAACCACTGAAAAAGTACAGGAGTCATCAAGCATAGAAGAGGCACAGAAAGTAGAGGCAAAGTCTGAACCCAATGTACCTTGGAATCAAGAGAAGCGGACAGAATTAGTTCAGTTCATGGCTAGTTGGGGTCAAAGTATGGATCAGTCTTATATAGAATATTCACCTAATATGCAGGTAAATTGGTATGGAATCAATTTTCCAAGTACATTTGCCAACAACAATATTGCGGTCAATGGCAGTCGAGCAGCTGTTCAATGGTCGGATAGCGGTCTCACAGATAATGTATACAATGTTGTAGCGATATACTCAGATATGGGAACAACAGGAGCGACGATGAATAACCATCTGTATCTATTTACGATTTTCAACGGTCAGCCAATAGTCTTGATTACACAACAAAATCAAGGGAATGCTGAGAATCTAGTTTATTTTACCACGACCCAAAACGCAGACTTGAATAGTGGGTTTGCTCAGATCGTCGGTGGATGAGCGTCTTTTAACAGGTGAGTGACAAAAGGAAGATGGAGGATAATAATGAGTCTTTTAAAAAAATTTGGCTGGTATTTTCTGCTATTGGGCGTAATCAGTGATTTCTTAACTCCCTATATTTTAGGTTTATTTTATCCAAAAATGAATCAGCTAACGATGGTGATCAGTGTTTTTGGCGATGTGAATAGTCCAGTTCGCCAAGCGTTTTTAGTTTGGTCAGTGATTTCCGGGATGTTTTTTGTTTTGGCATTGCCAGCAATCTATCAGAGATTTTCTGAGATCTCTAAGCCATTAGCACTTATAGTGACTGGTGCAGTAGGATTTTATGGAGTAGGCGATTGTATTTTTACTGGGTTGTTTAGTATAGATACGGAAAAAAGCGCTTGGACGTTTTCAACGTGGGTTCATAATATAGGTTCTGGGTTGGGGTATGCTGGGTTCTTATTGTTTCCTCTTTTTTTGATTCTTGTTTATAGAAAGCAAGGCAACAAAAAGCTTGTTCATTATTATTCATTTTTACTTGTACTCAGTTTAGTCAGTGCAGGGATCTACGGCCTTGCACGAATACCTGCTACCAATGAATTACCATTGTTGAATAAAATTGGTTTGTGCCAGCGAATTAGTTTCATTTTCAATTATCTACCATTAGCTATTTTGTCTATTCAGCAAATAAGAGACACTAAAGAAAAAGGAGAGTAAGAAAAGATGTCAGAGCGTCAATTAAAGAACACATGGAACAAGCGTTGGGGATTTATTAGCGTACTCAGTATCGCTATACTTGGGATAGCTGCTGGGTGTCAGAATCAAAAAGTGGATCAAGTAACGAAAGAAACAGCAAGTAGTGAAAATAGTACAGTTAGCTCTCAAAGCACTGCTCAAACATCCAGCAGTTTATCTAGTACCTCTGCGGAATCTACCACTACATTTGAAAGCTCAGAGCAGACAAGTGAAACAACGATGGCCGCTTCTGAAACGTCTGCACCAGTAGAGGAGCGGGCAAGTCAACCAGAGATCATAGAGAATCCTGTTACAGAAGAAGAGGTGACTGCATTTTATTCGAAATACAATCGATCAGATTATGCCCGCGCATTAGAGTTGGTTACAAGACTTTATGGATTCGATCCGGAAAGTGTGGAGGATCAACAATATATCCATGGAAATCTAATGACAATAGGACAACCAGTGCCAAACGGAGAATTTCCAGAAACTTCGACGGGAAGCGTGATGGGCGGAATGGCAGGAAGCTTAGTCTATAAAGGAAGTCCAGAATATGACGACCAGATGGGGACTAATTTTAGCGGTCAATATCCAAAAAATATTTTTGCAAAGGCGTATTAAAAGTACAAGTAGCTACTTTTTAAATCTATTAATTATCTTTTTTTTATAATTATGTTTTATTTTAAGATACGGTTTGATATAATGAAGTCTGGAATTAAAATTTAAGGAGGAACAAATGAAAAAAATTCTAGGGGTTATATCAGTATTTGTAATGTTGTTGGTTTTAGTAGCATGTGGAGGAAAAGCGGAAACGACGACGTTTACGCAATCACCTGTAGCTGGAACAGAAGTATCGATCATTGTTGAGCACAAAGGCGACAAGATCACTGGAGCATCAGCAAAAGCTGTCTTTGACAATGAAAAGCTGATGATCACAGATGAAGCCGCTTCTGAACAAGTAGTAGAAGCGTTTAAATCTTCTTCAAACTTAGAAGATGTGAAAGTGAAATACTCTAAAAAAGAGACAGTGATCACCTACGATGCACCTGCTGGCAGCGTAAAATCAGGAACTAGCTTCAAAGCTGGTGAAAAAGAATTAAAAGACATGGGCTTTGAGAAAAAATAGTCCTAAAATTGGTCAAAATATCAAAGAATCAGAGAGCTATTTAGGCTCTCTGGTTCTTTTTTTGAGGATGATATCGAAAAAAACAAATCCTATACTATTGTTCTAATGTTCGTCTTTCTTTTATTCTATACTTTTATATTTACTTATTCTTTCGTTTATTATATGATTAAACACGTTGTGTAATTCATAAAATGCATTTTTTACGAACATTTTATTGTTCAGATTTTTTAGGAGGATACGAATGAAAGAGAAAATTGTTTCCTATTTTGAGATTGAAAAATTAAATACAAGTATTAAGCGTGAAGTATTGGCTGGGTTTACGACATTTATTTCAATGGCTTATATCTTGTTCGTCAATCCGACCGTTTTAGGCGCTTCTGGTATGGATGAAGGAGCAGTATTTACTGCAACAGCTTTAGCTAGTGCTTTGGGGTGTATCTTGATGGGGATAGTAGCACGTTATCCAATAGCAACAGCTCCAGCACTTGGGATCAATGCGTTCTTTTCTTATTCTGTTTGTGTAGGAATGGGGATTCCTTGGGAAACAGCTTTAGCTGGTGTTTTTGTGGCATCACTGATTTTTATTTTGATTACAGTATTTAAATTACGCGAGCTGATCATTGATGCGATACCAGCAGATTTAAAATATGCCATTTCTGGTGGTATCGGCTTATTCATTGCGTTTCTTGGACTAAGTGAAGGCGGGATCATCGTGTCGAATGAATCGACGCTAGTTGCGTTAGGACCATTGAATATAGGAACGACTTGGCTGACGATTTTTGGTTTAGTTGTAACGGCGGTATTATTAGTTCGCCGTGTACCTGGCGGTATTTTTATCGGAATGGCAGCAACAACGATTTTAGGACTAATAACAGGTTTGATCCAAATGCCTGATAAACTGGTTTCAGGCGCACCTAGCTTAAAACCAACATTTTTAGTAGCTTTAAAGCATGTAGGTGATATTAATTCGATTCAATTGTGGGTCGTTGTTTTGACGTTTTTACTGGTTACTTTTTTTGATACAGCAGGTACACTTGTTGGATTGGCTAATCAGGCTGGTTTTATGAAAGACAACAAAATGCCTAGAGTAGGGAAAGCCTTAGCTGCAGATTCTACTGCGATGCTGGCAGGTTCGCTTTTGGGGACTTCTCCAGTTGGTGCTTATGTTGAGTCCTCTGCTGGTATTGCTGTAGGCGGTCGTTCAGGACTGACAGCCGTAACAACAGGGCTATTATTTATCGTTGGGTTATTTTTCTCACCATTGCTTTCAGTCGTGACCTCACAAGTAACTGCTCCGGCGCTGATCGTAGTGGGTGTTTTGATGGCTCAATCACTAAGTCAAATCAAATGGAAAGAAATGGAAATAGCGATTCCTTCCTTCTTGATCTTGTTGGGAATGCCCCTGACTTATAGCATTTCAGACGGGATCGCATTAGGGTTCATTTTTTACCCGATCACAATGATAGCTGCAAAACGCGGGAAAGAAGTTTCTCCGATCATGTATGCGTTGTTCTTTGTTTTTATTGGATTTATGTGGATTTTGAATGTGAAATAATAGTAAAAAGTCTGAGGCGAGACTGGGACCTAACTCTACGAGTTACTCCCAGTCTCTTTCAACCTTACTCTGACTTTTAATCTTTGACTTTTTAGACAAAAACAAGCAGAATAGGTTGTATTGAAAACTTTGAGTAAGGAGGGAGTACATGGAGACATCATTGATTTCTCAATGGTTGGATGAACGTGAGAAACAGTCTATAGCTGAAAAGCAGTTAGAGGAATTGTTAAAAAGGACCAATCATCTAACGCTTAGTGAATATTACGCGTTATATCAGCTAAATCGACATGGTAGTCGTATGCGCCAAAATGATTTAGGGAATTATTTATGTTTAAGTCAAAGTGCCTTGTCTCGTCTGATCGATCGGCTGGAGCAAAAAGAACCACAATTGATTGGAAAGAAGACCTGTACAGATGATAAACGTGGGGTATACATAGGAATAACAACTGCTGGAAAAAAACTTCTAACGTCGATCGAAAAGGATGTAGATGTTATTTTGAAGGAGTATTTCAGTTAGGAGACAAAACACTTGCATTTTAGTCTCCGTTCTTTTATTATAAATACATGCATGTGCATACAACTTTTTTAAGAGGAGAGAGAACAATGAATCATTTAGACGAAAAATTAACATTTAAACGAGGATTAACTTTAAAAAATAGAATCGTTATCGCCCCTATGACAACGAAAATGTCTTTTTTCGATGGAGTCGTTACAAATGATGAAATCGACTATTATGCATTACGTTCGGGTGAAGCCGGTGCGTTTATAACAGCGGCAGCTAATGTTCATGAAGGTGGTAAAGGCTGGGATGGTGAATTAGGTGTATATGATGATCGCTTTATTCCTGGTTTATCAAAATTAGCGGCAGCAATCAAAAAGAATGGAACCAAAGCTATTTTACAAATTTTTCACGGCGGTCGCATGACCGATTCTAAAGTACTACAAGGTGTTCAACCGGTGGCGCCAAGTGCAATCCCAGCAGAAAGACCAAATGCTGAAACACCAAGAGCTTTGGAAGAAGCGGAAATCTATGACATTTTAGAAGGATTTAAAAAAGCAACTGAGCGGGCTATCAAAGCAGGCTTTGATGGCGTGGAGATCCATGGAGCGAATACCTATTTGATTCAACAATTCTTTTCTCCTCATTCTAATCGACGGACAGATGATTGGGGCGGTTCATTAGAAAAACGGTTCAAATTTATCAATGAATTAGTCGATGGTGTGACTTCTGTTGTGGATCGATCAGGTGTCAAGGACTTTATTGTCGGCTATCGTTTTTCACCGGAAGAATATGAAGAGCCTGGCATTCGTTTAAGTGATACACTTTATTTAGTCGATCGATTAGCTGATAAACCGCTAGATTATTTGCATATGTCAAGCAATGATTATAAAAAAGTTTCTGTTAGTGAAGAGTTCAAGGAAAAGACGATTCTGACTTATATCAAAGAAACAGTCGGAGACCGAGTACCATTGATCGTAGCAGGTGATATTCGGACAAGAAAAGATGTTGAAACGGTATTAGAAACAACAGACTTAGTTGCTGTTGGTCGTGCTATTTTGATCGATCCGCATTGGACGCAAAAAATATTGGACGACAAAGAATCATTGATTCGAACAGAATTATCTCACTATGATCGAGAAGAATTAAGAATCAGCAATGGTGTCTGGGGCTTTTTACAAATGATGATGCCAGAACGATTGAAATAACAAGAAGATAAGACAAAGACGTTTAGGCTTGAGCGATCAGAATAAAGCAATTGCCGAAGAACCTGATTTTATGCCAACATTTATTAAGAGCCAGTGTCCGAACAAAACTGTTTTCTAGTTTTGTTCGGACACTTTTTTATAGAAAAAATAGATGAATCCATCAAGTTGAAGCAAAAATCAGTTGAGTATTTAAGCGTTTTCTAGTACAATTTATATATAAAGAAAAATATTTTTGTTGGCTAAAAAAATATTAGGAGGTACGGTGAAATGAGCAAAAACTATTTAAATTATGTCGGTGAAATCATTACAGATGTTGAATATCATGGCTTAGGAGAGCCAAAAGACTTTTTGGAAGTTCATATGGATGTTGAATTACCCTTTAGATTGTACTGTAGAACAGACGAGAAAGATTGGGAAGAAGTGACAGAAGCGCAGCGGCTTGAGTTGATCAGCCAATTAGAGGATACGAAATCCAAGTATTCTAAAAGTGATTATCGTTACTATACAATGGATTTTTATTTAGCAAGTTTAGGCGGATTGTGATAGGATTTGAATGAAAGCGTTTTATAATTTGTCTATAATAAGAAAAACTGTGTCGTTGATTCATGGAATCAGCTGCGCAGTTTTTTTTACTTCGTAAGGGATTTTTTTATCCGTAATTTTTTTAGTACTTGATTGAGCGTGAAAAAATCGTCAACAGAAAGGGTTGAATCAATATAGAGCACTTCTTTTTCCTCTAAGTCGATATTTTGAATCCTTGGCATCGAGCTGGTAATAATAACTAAATCACTTGGTTGATCACTTTGTGTATTAAATGAAATATTATACCAATTCGTAAACATGTTACTGATCGTATCTTTTATGATCTTTTCTGAAAAATCAGGTAGATCACTTTCGAAGTAAATACGAATCACGGGTTCAAAAACAGTCAAAGATGCAAAGGTTGAAAAGAGCAGTATATACCGCATATGCAATGTATCTTTTTCTTGGAACAAGGGCAGGTCAGTTGTTTTAGCCAGCTCCTCAATGAATGCGTAAAGTTTTTTGGAAAGTGTTGGAAAGCTTTCTTTAGCCTCTTGATTGATATCGACACCGCTAATCCCTAATTTAAAACTCTTGAATATATCTGCAAATAGATGACTGGACAAAAGAAAGCCATACGTTTTTTGTTTTGTACGTTCATCTAATGTAAAACCAAAGTATTCTTGCATTCTAGAGAAAAAAAGCTCCGTGGCTAAAAATGCTTGAGTCTGATTGTTTTGATGTGCGGTGATGATTTGTGAACCGATCTCATTGAAATCGTAGGTTTTCACGAAAGTTTGAAGAATCAAATAAAAGAAATTGAGCTCATCCTTCGGCAAAAAATAATCTTGTAGAACTTTTCCTGAATCAAAAGGAGCATTCGTTGGAATATAAGGATCCCAACTTTCTTGCCAAGTTATCGAGTTTCCCAAGTGATAACGGATGATTGTGATCGTAAAAATATAGGTCAGCAGTCGTTTATCTGTTTCATTGATCGAAGCTCCGCTTATTCCGTGATGCGTCAAAAAAGCATCGATCGTCTTTACGATCTTCTTTTCATCAATAGTTGGAAATGGCCAAGTATTTCCTTTGTACGTGATCCAAAAAGCCATCAGTGAATACATCCGTATTTGAGCTTCATCACCTGTCAGTACATAGTTATTATTCTTATAGGCAATCGAAATATCGTGCTCAGCGACAATAGATTTAAAGGTTCGAATTTTTCTGCGGATCGTTGATTCGCTAATAAAAAGCTCTTGTTCTAATTGGGCCAAACTACAAGGCTGATTAAAAAATAGGCGTTTCATCAATTTGACCGCCAAAGTGTTTTCTATAATAAATAATTTGAATTTCACTAAAGAAAGTTCATCTTTCTTTTCCAAAAAAATGCCTTTGCTTTTATTGATATGGATAGTGATGCCGTCATTAAAGCTGGTTGCATCTGAATCAAGTTCTTTACAATATTTTAAAATGGTTTTTTTTTCGATCGAAATCATCATAGAGAGATTTTCAGAACTAAACCAGGTCGAGGCGTTACCGATAATTGTTAAAAGTTCCAGTTTGATTCGTGTTCCGTTATCAAAAATAGGTGAATGATTCAAAGGTATTTCCTCTTTTCAGTTAATTATGTTTGGTAATGCTACAGTATAATGAAATTTTTTATTTTAGCAAGTAAAACAGGTTAAGATCAAAATGTTCGTTTAATCAACTGTCATTTTTGACCTCCATTGTACGATGCTATCTCCTATAATGAGTTTGTGAAAATGAGAGAAGTGGAGGAGCAGAAATGAGTAAAAAAAGACGTTTCTATACAAAAGTATTTACCAAACAAACATGCTTGATGATTGCAGTTATAGGTTCTTTATTTTATAGTACGCATCATTTAGCAAAAGAAATGGAAAATTCACAAACAAACGAAAAAAAATTAAATGAGACAGCAAAAGAGCAAAACGATTTTCAACCAATAGCTACATCTATTCTAGAAAAACAAGATGATTCGATTCCTTATGCAAATTTGAATACAGGTTTCAGAGATTCATTTCAAGAATTGAGTGCTAATGAAGATGTATTACATATTCAAACAAAAGGAAAATCTTCATTCAGTGCAGGTGTCAGCGCGCAATACAAGCAAGAGATCTTTTTGGACAAAGAAATCACCGCTGAGTTTTTTAGCACGCCCGGATTTGAAAAATATATTCGTGGAACGGTCACGCGTCCCAGTGGTTTAGGAAGTGCAAAAAAATCTATCGAAAAGGATGTCTGGGGGAAAAAAGTATCATTATTTAATTCTGAGACGATGAATTACGAAGAAGACGGAAAGAAAATCGTGTATAAAACACCGAATTATACAACAAGCTTAAGCTCTGTAACGATCGAAACAGATCTATTCATCGATTTAGGAAAATGGCGTAAAGAGACAGGCCGTCTAGTAGAAAGAGAAAATGATTATGTCATTCGCTCACGTACCAGCTCTGCTGACTGGTTGACGATTGGCGGCAAAGGCTCGATCGTTTCTGTAGTCAACGGAGAAAGTATTCTTGATTCATGGATCGAAAATCCTGTCGAAGAGACAACTTTATATCGATTGGAAGAAGAGCCTGCCTATTTTTATGGGAATGGACTACAAGATGAGCGCAATGAGCATCCTACAACCTATTCTGTCGAATTGCTAGTAAATGGCGAAGTATATAAAGAGTTAGCGATGAAAGAAGATGGCAGCTGGGAATTCGATTTTGGCGACTATCTAGCAGATAACGATGTGGTTTCTGCTAAAGTCAAAGGAGTAGAAAAAAATACGAATGGCAATGGCATCATCAATGTAAAATACTCAGATGAGCGATTTGCTGTGAATGAAACAGACATCATTTCATGGGAAGATTGGGAAGTGGCTGCACCGGTAATCAATCAAGCGCATGAAGATGAGTTTATTATTCAAGGCTCAACACCAAACCAAAATCATCAATTGAATCGGTCGTACAAATTGCTTGTAACACTTAATGGAAAAACAATTTACGAAAAAGAAAATCTCAAAGATGACACAGATATTTTGATTCCTTATATAAAAGGATTATCGAAAGGAGACAAGGTCGAAGCAACGATCATCGGCTTTGAAGACGGGAAAGCAGATAAAACTAGTACTGTAACAGAAATGATCGTAGGGTCAGAAAATGAGGACGACTATGATGAGTGGGAAGTTTTTGCTCCAGTGCTAGCAAACGCAACACTTCATGAAAATGCAACGAAGATCAAAGGGCAGGTGCCGGTACAAAATCGTACAGCTCAGCGTTATTATGATTTATTGATCTATGTGAATGATGAACTAGTTTCTGAACAGTCCGCAATCGATGTTTCTTTAAAACCATATGTATTTGAGACAAGTGTACGATCATTGAATGTAGATGACAAAGTAATCGCTAAAGTGGTTGGACATCAAGATGATAAAGACGACAAATCAGCCGAAACAGAGGCAGTTATAGTTGATAGTACAGATTACCAAAAATGGCAGGTCAATGCACCGATTTTAAATGAAGTAACAGATACTGACCGTGTGCTGACAGGCGAAATCGGCGAACAAGATAGAAGCTATGAACGTACCTATAAAATTGAAACCAAGATCAATGGTGAAAGGTTATCCGAAATCGACGTCGAGCCTGGACAAAAGTTTGAAGTAGAATTACCAGCAGATGTAAAGCTTGCAGCCGGGGATAAAATTACAGCTACCGTGATAGGTAAACAGCCACAAAGAGCGGATAAGTCTAGTGATACAACTACTCAGATCGTTGAAGATGCGACACATTATGAGGAATGGATCGTAAATGAAGCCACGCTTGAAACGATATATGAACATGAGCATCAATTAAAAGGCCATATTTCTCTGCAAGACACAGAATTTGGTCGGACCTATGATTTACTAGCAAGAGTCAATGGAATAGAAGTAGCATCAAGTACTGTCTTTTCTGATACGGATTATTCATTGACACTGGCAGACGAGGTCGATCTAAAAGAAAATGATGTTGTGACGGTTCAAATCATCGGGCATCAAAAAGATATGGCAGATAAGACAAGTGAGCAGACAGAGTTGACTGTAGCAAAAAAAGAGTATCCGACAACATCAAAATTTGAACGAGGATATTGGGAAGATTATGGACTAGTCTACGAAGGACTTGTTGAAAATGACGGGTGGGATCTATCGGATTCTACACGTATCACTAAGACTGTCAGCTTAGTCGAAGCTGATTCAGGAAATAGAATCGAAGGCATTACTGCCCAAAATACAGATTGGTATCAATCTGGTAGATACAATGGGTATCAATTCATTATCGATAACGATATTCTTGGCCAAATGTCACAAGGTAGATATACCCTTTATATGACAGTAATGTTGGACGGTATAACACTTGATGAAACAGAATTAACGTTAGACCAAAAGATTTCCCGGATGGGTGCGATTCATGATGATTATGCTGAGTTGGAACAAGTTGTGATCAAAGGAAATATCGTAAAACCGGAAGTTTGGAATCAGCGACCAAGTATTTCGATCATCAAAAATGAGAACACAGATATCGAACTACTCAATAAGTATTGGAATAAACAAAATCAGCTGGTATTTGAAGGGTATTTCAAAACGGAGCTGGATTTCAGTAAGACTGAAAAACAGCTAGAAATCATGGATAAATCTGGAACAGTCGTGTATAAAAAAGAAGCACTTTCCGCAGCTCCGACTTCTTGGGGCTTACCAACAGGAGTTTCCGATGATGTGTCATTTCAAGCGATCATCCCTCAGGAATTCACTGATCAAGCAAGTTATTCTTATCGAGTGATCGTTGAGGATCAAGAAGGCAACCGATTACTTCATTCAGCGATCGATTAAAAGAACAAAGCTCATGTTGTTAGTACTGGTTTATTCAATTGAACGTGAATCAGGTCAGCTTTTTCAAAGACATTGCACTGATGCAGTGAAAAAAGCTGTCCTAATTCACGTTCATAGTGATCAGTAAACAATCGAACCATCGATTGTTAGTAAGCTGTCAAACGAGTTTAAAACAGAAAGGAGCAACCATGTTTACTTTACCCAATTACCTATTTTTACCGTTAAAATGGGTGTGTCTCGTTTTAGTGTTCATTGTTTTTATGAACTTGATTTACTTTACCTGCTTGTCCTTTTTTGGATTAAGAAAACCTAAAAGAGATTATCCGATCGTATCAGATCAGAAAAAATTTGTTTTTGTTGTTCCGGCCCATAATGAAGAAGCTGTGATCGCGCAAACGATCGAAAGTATGCTGCAGCAAAATTACGCCAAAGAATTATTTGATATTGTGATCATCGCTGACAATTGTACAGATCAAACGGCGGACATCGTCAAAGCTTACGGTAATGTAGGACTTCTCGAAAACCAATCCGCAGCAGATGAGCCGAGAGGGAAGCCGCATGCAATTGCAAAATACATTGAGACAGGTCATTGGAGAAAGTATGATCATATGGCTTTCATCGATGCAGACAATATTGTCAGTAGAAATTTTTTAAGAGAAATGAACAGCCAATTAACGGCACATCCAGAGTTTTCCGTGATCCAAGGATATCTTGGCATCAAAAATGTAGCCACTTCATTGACTGCATCGGGCTATGCTGCTGTTTACTTTATAACCAATCGAGCAGTGCAGTATGCGAATTATCGTTTAGGCTGGAATGCAGCGATCGGCGGGACTGGTTTTGTTTTGGACACAGACTATCTAGCAGAAAGAGGCTGGAATCCTCGAAGTTATACAGAAGATTTTGAATTACAGGTAGAATTGTCGATGGCTGGCAGACGCAGCGGTTGGAATCACTTTGCCGTTGTTTATGATGAAAAACCTAATTCGTTTAAGGCAAGCCACACTCAGCGTACACGTTGGGCGCAAGGTCATTGGTTTGTAGCTTTTTCGACAACACTGAAGCAACTTGGAACGATCGTAAAATCGGCTTCCCTGACAGAGTTATTGAGCAAAATAGAAACACTGTTTTATTCATATTCTATGGTTCGGCCAGTTGCCTTCTTATTTATAGGATTAGCAGTCTGTATCGATCACCGTTTGATCGGCTATCTTCCCCATTTATTATCGCTGCTTTATTTTTGGTTGACGATCGAATGTTTTAATTTTTTGATCATTCCATGTACCTATTTTTTTCAAGAAGCTAAACCTTATTTCAAACAGAAAAAGACGTTACTGGCTAAATGTCAGCTTCTTTTCAGATTAGTTGTCGGTTTCATTTGGAATTCTGTAACCTATATGCTTGCACAAGTTGTCGGCTTTTGTACATGGTTCAGACCACAGAATAATTGGAAAAAAACAGTGCACACAATGAATGTAGATGAGTCATTAGAAAAGGAGTGGTAATTATGAGAGCTATTTCTTCCCCAAAGAATAAGTTGAACGTACTTTTTATCGGTACGATCACAGTCGTTTTAGTTTTTTTCTTTTTGACGGTATGAAGGTAAAGTAACTAGTATTTTTGAATGATGTACAAAGCGTTTTGAATAGAGAGAGGAAAAATGAGTGCTTTTACTATTTATGGTCGTTGGATTAAGTATATTATTCTATAAAAATAAATCAATTTTTTATAGAATCCTCAAAGATATCATATTCGCAACAATTTTGAGTCTACTATTCATTTGTTTACTTGACTATCAAGCAGATTTACTTCATTTTTCAAAGAATGGCGACTCTTTATCTGCTGTCATTGATTCTTTACAAGCACAGCATGTGATTGATGAAAGAATAAGCCTTGATCATTTTTTCAGATCAGTCAAGCTATGAAAGCTATAGAGAAAAAATTATTTCTAATAAACATAAAAGATGGATATAATTATAATAAAAAAAGACAGCCGTTTTCTGATCGGCTGTCTTTTTTTATCTAAGATCTAGTATGAAAGCAACATGTGCTTACCATGCTAAGGTGATTATAACGAATATAATGCACTTATTTTTACCATTTTTGATGAATGTGACTGGGCTGAATTTGATAGAATTTAAGTGATAATTACTTTGCTGATTTAGAATTTTTCTTTTTATAGACGATATCCAGTCTACTTGTTTTGTGCTAAACAGAAAATGCTGTAGGAACGTCGATAGTCATTCATGTAAAAACATTCAAAAGGAGAATGATAATAGATGATTTTAATGAAGCGGATTCTACGTTCTATCATCACTTTTTTCAAAAGAAACCGATTTGTTGATCAGATGGTGAAAAGTCTAGTATTTACTGCTTTATTAATGATTTTATTGGGTGGGCTAATGTATTTTCAAATAAGTCTGTTTATTCAACCCTGCAAGTTTAATAAACAGACTGAAGAGGAAAATATTCTATTCCAATCGCTTGATTTTACTTTAGTTGACCGACAATTGTTATTTGAGGCGAAGGAAGTTCAGGGTGGAAAAGCGAAGCTAAGCAAATCTTTGAAGCAGGTAGAAAAATGTATCAATAACATGGAAGTTTTTTTCCACGGTCATGCTCCGCCAAATAAAAAGTGAAAAAGTAATGCATTTCTGTTTCTTTGTAGAATAGAAAGTCTAGAGGAGAGAGTAGGATGGTAAAATTAAAAGTAATGGTTGCTTTCAGTACAAAAGCAGAAGCACTAAAACTGCTGCCTGTAGTCAGCGAGATGAAAAAATACCCAGAAGACTTTTTATCTGTTGTTATTACAGCTAGTTCGCCAAAAGAAGAGTTGAAACAGATAATGGACTATTTTTCTGTAGTTCCTAAGTATGAGCTATTGATCGAAGATGATGAAACACGTATGCAAAATGTTTCAACTGTTTTGTCCAAGTTCGCGCCGATTTTGATAAAAGAGCAACCGGATGTCCTGTTGATCAACGGTGAAACGACAACAACGATGGCCATGAGTTTAGCAGCTTTCTATCATAAGATCAGAGTAGGACATGTTGGCGCTGGCCTTAGAACTTGGCAGAAGTATATGCCGTTTCCAGAGGAGATCAATCGCCAGGTGACAGATGTTTTGACCGATTTTTATTTTGTGTCAACGGACATGAATCGCTACAATTTACTTTTAGAAAATCATGAAGACTCAGCGATTTTTATTACGGGCAATACTGCCGCTGCTTTAGCAGAACAACAGAGTCCAACTGACTTTCATCATCCGATCGTAGAAAATATAAAAATCAAGGGGAAAAAAATTCTTCTATTCACAATGGATGAAAAAGAAAATTTAGGAAAGCCTATGGAACGGACATTTAAAGGAATCAGACAGATTGCAGAACAATATAGTGAACTGCTGGAAGTCATTTTTCCACTGCCTCTTGATTCCTTTGCACAAGAAAGAGCCAAGTATTATTTTGCAACTATAGACAATGTTCATTTATTTACTCCGCTGGAAGTTAAGTTTCATTATTATTTGATGGCCAATGCGTATATCATTATCACAGATTCCGGTACCATTCAGGAGGTTGCCCCTACACTTGGCGTACCAGTTCTTGTTTTACGAGATATAACAGAACGGCCGGAAGGTATTAAATTGGGTGCTTCAAAACTGATTGGAACAAGTACTGCAGATGTCAGAAGGGAATTACAATTTTTGCTTGATCATCCGTTTGAATATCAAAAAATGGCGGAAGTGCTCAATCCTTATGGGGATAAACGGGGAGCAGAGAGGATCATCAATATTTTAAAGCGTAAAATTTAGCTCAGATAAAAAATGGAATGAGAGCAGTATAAAACTTTCCCAGTCTAGCATTCATTTTGATTGCTTTTATCCTTGAGGACACTATAATAATGATGAAACCTATTATAGTGTGATTGATGGAGGGAACAGCATGGAAGAAGAACGATTTAGTATTACTTTACCTGAAAAAGTAGTCAAAGAATTTCAATTACAAGAAGAATCAGATGTAACATTGAGAATCGACGAACAAAAAATCTTGATCGAGCCGACGGTAAAAGCGGCAGGGGATCAAACGATTTCGCTTCGCTGGTTTTTGATCCCAACGCTAATTACAAGTCTGCTCTTTTTTATTTATTTCTTTATTTCAAATACGACTCAAATTGCATTAGTTGGCCCTTATTCTATTGCAAACTTTATTCTTTCCCTAGGTGTAGCAAGTGGTGTGATCAGCTTTTTAGTATTTTTTATAAAAGGTAAACGGAATCAGGTAGCGACAAAATCTAAGAATATCTATTGGCGTAATTTTCCAGCAATTTTATTATCTTTTATTGTTATTCTAGTATTTTCATTATTGGTTTTTTTCAAAGTGATCGGACTGGTTTTTATTGGTGCTACCTTTGATAAATATACGGCAACGATGATTTTTCTTGTTTTTGTCGGGATGGTCAACTATTTTATGATTTATTCTGCTTTGTCTATTACTCTTTCTAAATTAACCAATCTGCTGATTTTTGTAATTGTTGGCGGGGTGCTGCTTGCGATGATCACGAATCGTGATCATCAATGGTGGCAGTATAATTTTAGCTTTTTAGGAACAATGGAAGCAACAAAGCGTTGGCAGTTTAATGTTACCTTGATGTTTTCAGCGCTATTGATGGTCGCTTTGATCGATACATTATTTGTTGAACTACAAAAAGCGATTCCCCACAGCAAGCGTCTAACTATTTTACGAATTCTTTTGACATTGACTGCGTTAGATCTTGGCGCCGTAGGATTATTTCCGTATACTGAAACAGGTCCTTTCCAAGGGGTTCATAATCAAGTAGCTGGCTATCTTGTGTATTTGATCATCATTTTGATTATCGGTATCAAGTGGCTGCTGCCAAGTGTCTCAAAAGAATTTCTTACATTTTCTTATTTGATCGTAGCTGTCTTAGTAGTTGTCTGTGTATTGTTTCAAGGGATGCATTATCTATCACTTACGGCTTTTGAGTTATTAGCATTTATGATCGCATTCAGTTGGATCGTATTGCTCCTTCAAAATCTACAGAAAATGGTCAGAAATAGCAACAATATCTTTACTATCAAAATCAAGCGGCAAACAGAAAAGTTATCTGAAGATTCTAATTCTTAATAAGCGGTGCCCAAAAGTCAGAGCCTTCAATAATTTAGCCAAAAAAAGAACTATACAAAAAAGTGTATGGTTCAGACTGTAGACAAATACGTTTAGGTTTCTAGAAATAGAAATTCTGAACGTATTTTTTATTTATTTCTGAAAAAAGAGCAAAAAAAGAAAGGTTCTCGCCCTTTTCTTTAGCCCCATAGGGCTAACTTTTTCAAATTCATGGCAGCAAAAATCAGCCGCGTATGGACAGCGACTTTTTCTAAGGTTCGATACTTTGTCCAGCGCATTCCGTGTTTTTCTTTGGCATCCGCAAAAACTCGCTCAATTGTTTCTTTTCGTTTGCCATAAGTTTCTCGATTAAACGCGGTATGTCGAAGATGTTCCGCTTCTTCTAAGCCCTTTTTCCAAACATGACGTGTGATGACCTTTTGGTGGCTTTCACTCCGTGTGCATTGCGTTAATTGAGGACAGTTTTGGCAAATATAACTTTTGGATTTATACTCACGATATCCTTCTCGAGTAATGGTGGAAAAAGACAATACTCTATTTTCTGGGCATAAGTAACAGTCGTAGTATTCATCATAAACAAATTGTTTTTTAGGGAGTAGCGTTCGATCGCCACGAGGTCTTGTATAAGGGAGAACAGGGCGAAGATTTCTCCGTCGGAGAAATTCTACAAAAGTAGCTGTTTTATACCCAGCATCTGCCGCAACAGCACGTACTTTGGGAAATTTGTGACAAACGGTTTTCACTAAATTCGGAGCCACTTGACTGTCATGAAGGTTTCCGGGGGTAACAATAACATCTAGAATAAAGCCGTGTTCATCACAAGCTGTATGAGCAGAATAAGCAAATTGTTTCTCTCGTTCCCCTTTTACATAATAACCACTTTCAGGATCAACTTTACTTATTTTCCGTTCTTTCAACTCACTTTCTGTTGGGAAAATAAAAGGACGCTTTCCTGCCTTGATGCGTTCCTCGTTAATTTCTTTCTCTAATTCTGATTGATAGGCCTTAGCTTCAATATGGGTCATTTCTCTAGTAAAATGGTGCTTGTTTGCATTGGCTTTGATATGAGTAGAATCCATATAGAGAACATCTTCCGTAACCATCCGAGCTTTGACAGCTTGTTCCAGTATGTAGGCAAAGATATCTTCAAAGAGTGTGGTCTCTCGAAAGCGGCGAACATAGTTTTTTCCAAAGGTAGAGAAATGTGGAATGGTTTCATTGAAATCGTAGCCTAAAAACCAACGATAAGCGACATTCGTGTCTATTTCTTTTATGGTTTGACGCATGGAACGGATACCAAAGAGATATTGAATGAAGACGATTTTGACTAAAACCACAGGATCAATACTTGGTCGACCTAAGGTCGAATAAGTTGATTCAACAATTGGATAAATGAAGGTAAAATCGATTGCTTTATCTACTTTTCGAATCAAGTGATCTGTTGGGACAAGTTCTTCCAAGGAAATCATCATGTACTGATCTCTGCCATTCATTGGGTGTTTTGTCATCATTTTTCCCACTCTCCTTTAAAACGTTTTCATACGTTAAGTATAAAAGAAAAAACTGTAGACGTCATCCCTTTTTTAGGACTTTGTCTACAGTCTGAACCATACAAAAAAGTGTATGGTTCTTTTTTTGTTAATCGCTCATTTTTAAGCATCTTTTATCTCAGCCTCTTTCCAAGTAGCGGGACATCAGCTCCATATGGTGCATCACCGCTGCTTTTCGCATAACGCCCATTCCAGGAAATTTTTCTGCAGAAAAAGCGTCAAGAAGTAGTGTGAATCCCAACGTTGTCTCTCCGCCGCATAATTGCTCTTTCAAGCAAAGCAGTTGCTCCATGAGGTCAAAAAATTGTTCTTTTTGAGAAAGCTCTTCATTAGTCGATAGAAAGTGGTGAATCCTCAGCACTTCTTTTTCAAAATAAACCAAATGCAAACTTAAATACTTTGACGGATAACTTTGTTCATAGTAAATTCGACTGTCGATTGAAAAGTCACTAAAGCCGTCAAATCCTCTTTTACGGAAGGTCAAGTGAGTGGTCGAAAATAATTCATCTGGGCATTCTTGGTAAAATTCTGATCGAGGTAGACGGGTATAAACATCTTGAGAAAGAATCTTGGGTCCTTGAATTTTTTGCAGCAGCCGGAATTCTTCTGGAATCAAGATGGGAATCTGATTATTTTGCCAGTCACTTTCAAGGATAGGCGTCGCTCGCTCGGCGATGAACAACTCAGCACTATGTTGAAATGTCTCGATTGGCTGGTCGATAATTGAAGCTTTAGGTGCAGAAAGGGTATCCAAATACTCCGCACCTGTTAGTGTTAAAAAATCACCAGCTTGAGGATTCTGAACGATAAAAAACGGATGCTTCCTTTTTTGGATTTCTACCAAAAATTTTTTTAAAGTTGCCGAATTTTTGACTGGATCGATGATCGGCACAATTTTTTTTGAGAGTCGTTGATCGATCAAAAGAGTTGTCAGAGCGAGTAGATCAAATTGTTTGCCACGAAAATAAGGATAATACATCATCGTTCCTCCAATAGACGCTGCTCTAATTGAAAATAAGCTGTTCGAGTTGCCTCTAATTCTTCTTTTAATGCTTCAATTGCCTGATTAGAAATATCCTCTGAAAAACGATCATAAAAATTTATTCTCCCGCCAAAAAGATCATAGTCGGGTTGCCTTTTTTTCAGCTCTTTGTATAATTGATCAGTTGAGAAAACGCGAAGCCCTCTAGCGGTCTGTTTCGCTTTGCCGACTTCTCTCGCCTGTGCTGTGATCAGACGGAAGAGTAGTTCTTGTTCGGTCACAAGAAGTTCTTGTCTTTGCGGCTTTTTTTCAATTGTAAAATATCCTGGAAGTACCTGTTCTTCAGCGGAACTATATGGATGATAAACCATTGCTCCGATCGATTTTGGAATCTCTGTTTTGACTTTTTCAAAAAGTGTTTCTGGCAAGACGAAATAGTTGTAGTGACCGATAAAGGACAGCTTTGCTTTTGAACGAAAGTCTGCCTTGCTCGCTTTTAACTCGTAGCAACGCCATTCGAATTGTTTGTCTGATGAAAGGCGGCAGCTAAGGGTATCGACGATTCCTTGATCATCGGGCATAGTCACCTCTTCTACGACGACATCACCGTTTTCCCGGCAATAATAATATAAGGTTTCTTCCATTTGAATGGTTAAAGATGTTTTCATAGGTGCTCCTTTGGTGCTTTTCTACTACTATAAAACATACGTTCGTTTATTTAAAGTGTTTTATTCACTTTTTTGAAAATCAAGATTGATTTTTATTTTTGATATTTTAAATAAAATAACGATTTTTTTTATATAAAAATAAGAGGGGTATAATTTGTAGCTATGTTTTATCGCTTGTACACTAGTTTTTTGCTATAAATGTGATTTTATGTGTTTTTTATTTTCGTTAAAATATAAAAAAATCATAAAAAAGATAGGAGAGGATATGATAAGTATATATCCATTTAAGAGAAGGAGTATTTATCAATGAAAAAACGTACACTGCACCTATTTATGCTTGTTCTATTATTCACACAAAGTGTTGGACCTGCACTGCCGGTTTTAGCCGTAACAAAAGAGCAAACAGAAATATCTGTTCAAAACGATCAGTCAGATGATACAACTGAGTCTAGTGATCTCGATGGACTTACTGAGAAAAACACAGAACAGTCTTTAACAGAGACTGTAGATGGTACAAATCCTGTTGAACCGAAACCGATATTACCAGAAGAGAAGCTTTCGGCAACAACTCTAGAAACAGAACAGCCAGAAGATATCGTAAATAAAAGTAGAGCTGCTGAAACTTATGAAGCAAAACAAATTGAAGATGAGATTTTGACTGGAATGACTGTGACAGATATGGATGGGAATGAATATAGCCAAACTCAGCCAAATCGAGTATTGAATACAACTCCTGTCACTGCCAAATTGAATTTTGTCGTTGAAGATAAAGATTACGCACCAGGATCTATTTATAAAGTCGGCTTGCCGGAAGGACTAGGATATTCGGATGTTAGTGGTGAAGTCGCAAATGTAGGGGCTAAATGGTCAGTAGACGCGCAAAATAAAACGTTATCGATCACATTTGAACAAAGAGTTACGGATACACAATTCAATTTAGAGTTGAAAAGCTATGTTTTCTCAGCACAAAATCCGTTAGTCACAGTAGAAACACCTGGACAGATAAAGAATCATTATGTTTTTGACTTATATGAAAACGTTTCGCCGATTAGTTATGAACAAAGTCATAACAACTATGGATTAGCTGGGACTGTCTATTATAACTTAGACCGAACGCTATCCGGCAGTCAAACACTAGAATTATCAATGACAGATACACCGGGCGCTGTTTTTACAAATTCTTCACAAGAACCGCTGCAGGTTTATTCTTATGATGTAGCAGTCGACGGAACGGTCCTTCCGGAAACGAAACAACTACTGCAAAAAGATATAGAGTATACAGTTGGGGTAGATGATCTATACCAAACGAGCGTTACGATCTCGAATATGGATCAGCAAAAAGCGTATGCTTTAGTTATTGTACGTGACCTAGCATTGGAAAGTGTGTCGAATTACAGTTATAGTTTTTACAACCAGTATCCAACCACCAAATTAGGCTCCGTTCGCTTACAGCAAACGAATGCAGTCAGAGGTGGCTTTGAATTTACTGCAAAATCAAGTACAAGCCAAAAGATGGTCAAAGAAGGCACTTTAGGTCAGCTACAGGGAGCTAATTTTTATGCGAAAGAAGATTACTATGTTTATATCTACAACTTACCTACGAAAACAAAGGTAGGTCAACAAATCGTCTTAGAAAGTAAAAATGGGCAAAATATTGGGGAGTACAAGATTTCAGCCAGAACAGCTGATTATCAGCCGGTATCGATCAATGATTTTTTTGATGTACGCAAAGAAAACAATCGCTTAGTTTTGACCGCAACCAAGGAAAGTGTTTTGACGATTGAGGCAAGCACACTAAAAATTCCTTTTGAACAAAAGGATATCGACTTAGCGATCAGTACGCCTGTTGTAGCAGCGAATAAAGAAATCATGCTGATGTCAGATCAGTTTGTTCAACCCTTATCGATTATCAATCCTAATAATGCTGAAACAGCTTGGGGAAATTTTGATGGAAATGGCGCCTATATGAGTGGTACGACTGTGGGCATTCAAGGCAGTCAAAGTGAACCGATCGAAAATTTAGTTATCGATGTTGAACATCCGGAGTATTTGCAATTAAGAGCACCTAAGGAAATCTTTCCTTATTATCATTTAAATATCGATTATACAGTGGAGAAAACAGCAACTGGTTCAGTAGTCAAATTTACAACACCGATCACGCGTGTCCTCAATTTTGATTTGGGTTTTAATTATGTTCCAGACAGCTTAGCCAAAAATGTTGCGATCCCGATAGATACGATTCCAGTGAGTTTAAGTGCAACGGGGCTTGAAACAGTACACACGACAGTTAAGACCAATCGGAAAATCTATTCAGAGCGAACGCTTCAAGCAAGTAAAAATCAATTTTTGGTCAATGCTAGAAATGATTCCTTTGACTCTTTGGTCGTCACAACTAAAGTTCCTGTTGGGGCAGATGTTGTCTATTCCATTTATGATGTATCGAATGATCAAGTAGAGTCGATCTATCCACAGTATTGGGATCGCGGGCAATATTCAGATCGACCTTTATCTGCGAAGGATGAGGCTTATCCAGAAATCGAATTTGATGAAAGCAATAACACGTATACATTTGATTTCGGTAAGACCTCCAAACGCTATATCATCGACTATCAATATGCGAATGGCTGGATCGACACAAACACGATCAATGTGACGGGCAGCACAATTGAGCCTTTATACAATAATCAACTTATGTCTGCGACAGTGTCTGTGAAAAATGAAGGAACAGAAATTTTATCCGCAACGCAAACAAGTCATGATACACTGAAAAATGTTACAAAAAATGAAGTGAAAACAAAAAATATTGATGACCAGACAAGGAAAGTCAAAAACCCAACCTTTGATATTACCACCAAAGGAACAACAAATGCAGCGATCGATCTACATTCGATTTCGGTAGAGGGTGTACCGAGCGATGCATACAAGGTTGAATCAACAAATACTGGTGTCCAACTTATTTTTACTGATTATACTTTGACGAAAGATATCACGATCACATTCAATACGATCTCGAAAAACGCTGGACAAATCTCTACTCAAACAATCATAAAATCGGATAACTTACAGCAAATGGCTGAAACACGCAGAACCGTTGAGACTGCTCCTGTAGTGTTGAAATTTTCTGATGGTGATGCAGAAGGCGTTGTCTTTTTAACGAAAGCAAGTTTTCATACATTCAAAGAAACGCAGCCGGATGAAAATGTTCCTGATGTTCAATTTGAATTAACAGACAATGTTACTGGCAATCAATCAGAGTTTCGTACTGATGAAAATGCCATGTACACTTTTGATGGTATTATGTCAGGCGACTATACACTAAAAGCGACAAAGGTTCCAGAAGGTTATACGATCGCTGAAGAGTACCTTGATGGGAAAACGATCAAATTATTAAAAGAGTCGAACCGATTTGATATTCCGCTAAAAGAGAAAATCGATCAAACAGACATAGAAGTCAAAGACTCAACGATTTCAGTAGGAGCTTCGTGGGAGCCGATCGATAATTTTGTTAGTGCGGTAGATAGTAATGGCTCACCCGTCGACTTTGAACAAATTGTCGTTACAGGAACAGTTGATACTAGTACAGTTAGAAAGTATGAAGTAACGTATAAAAATCAAGGGAAAGAAGCAGTCGCTATTATTTCAGTGATTGCAGAACAAGCAACATTAAAGGTGAAAGATTCAACGATCTATGTGGGGGATTCATGGCAGGCAGCCGATAACTTCATCTCAGCAACAGATGAAGCAGGGAAAGAAATACCATTTCAAGAAATAGAGGTATCCGGAATGGTGGATACGAATAAAGCAGGTGTCTATGATGTTACTTACAGCACACCAAGCTTAACCCAAACGGCTAAAATCACTGTTTTAGCAGATCAAACAAGTATTGATGCTAAAAACTCAACGATTTATGTCGGTACGTCTTGGCAAGCTGCTGATAACTTTTTAAGTGCTACCGATCGGACAGGAAAAGCCCTAAGCATCGATCAAATAACGACTAAAGGAACGGTTGATACGACAACACCAGGTGCCTATGATGTGACATATCAAAATGGTGCAAAGGAAACAACTATTACCGTTTTTGTGGTAACAGATCAGATGACATTAGCAGTGAAAGATTCGATGATTTATGTAGGTGATTCATGGCAGGCAGCCGATAACTTTATCTCAGCGACAAATGGAAAAGGCGTGACGATTCCGTTGCAGGAGATTGATGTTCTTGGAGCCGTTGATACAACAAAAGCGGGTATTTACGAAGTGACATATAGCTTTGAAACACAAAAAGCAATCGCAAAAATCACTGTGAAAGAAGACCTGTCTACTTTAGTTGTGAAAGATTCAACGATTTATGTAGGAGATTCGTGGCAGGCAAGTGATAATTTTGTATCAGCAACAGATAGAGAAGGTAGAGCGATTTCCTTTGATAAAGTCAACGTTATTGGAACAGTCGATACCAAAAAGAAAGGTGAAACAACCGTAACGTACACAACAAAGGCCGATTCAAAAACAGAAACGCAAACGAGTGAAAGGTCAGTTTCAAATGCTGATGACGCAACTGATAAACAGTTGATAGCAAAAGCAAAAATCACCGTACGAGAAAAAACGACGGTCAAACAAGAAAAATCAAAACAAAATCAAACGCAAAATCGTCAAAACACCTATCCTAAAACAGGTGAAACACTTAATCGATCATTCTATCCATTAGGACTCAGTATCATTCTTTTTGCTGGTATATGGAGAACGATCGTCTTCAAAAGAAAAAGACCAGATTGACTGTAAAGCGTGAACTAAAAGAGGAATCAAGTTTTTTTCACGCAATTGATAATTAGCGTATAGTAAGTTTTAAGGAGGCTGTGCCGTAAGTGAAAAATAGAACACTCATACTTGGAACAGCCTTACTTGTTTCGGCAGCACTATTAGCGAAGGTTGAGACTTTTTACGGTGCTGAAGCCTCCACTTCAGGCAAATATAAAATAAGCTATGAAGTGGATGGACAAATTAAAACAGTAACGATCGAAGTCAAGCCAAATCAAACAGAACTAAACGTAAAAGATGTTGTTGTGAAACTAGGTGGTAAATGGTCGCCTGAAGATAATATCGTTTTTCTGAAAGATAAAGCGGGTGAACCTTTAGCGCTTGAAAAAGTTACGATCAAAAATAACGTGGATCTGCAGCGTGCTGGTGTTTATTTTGTAAAATTCTCATACGGCACGTATCATTCGATAGCAAAGGTAGTTGTCCAAGAGCTGCCTGACTTTTCACACCAAGAGAAAATGATGATCGATCATTCCCCAAATGATGATAAAGTAAAAATAATGCTCAACGATGAGCTGTTAAAAAAAGAATCGTCCCCGAAAAAGGTTAGTATTTCAGGTGGAGCAGACTTGTCAGTCTTTACAAATTTTGGAAGCATGCTAAGCTTTTTATCGGGTACACTTTTGTATGGAACAAGGAGAGAGTAAATGGATTTCTTGTTATTAGATGATCGCGCAAATTTAAAGCTGGCAATTCTTCGCCTGTTAGAACAACAATATTCCTTTTCAGAACGAAAGGATCGTTTATGTGAACGACTGGGTATTTCTCAGTATCTTCTAGAACGCAGCATGCTGGAGATCAATGAAGATCTGAAAAGATTTGGATTAATAGAAGCGATGGAAGTCATCGAGCAAAACAATGAAATCATACTTTTCCAAAGTGTCAAAATATCGTCAAGTATTGTTGAAGAATACTATTTGAAACATTCGCTAGAGTTTACACTTTTAAAAACGATTTTTTTTCACCAGTTCACTTCTATCAAAAAATACGGTGAAGAGCACGGGATGAGCCGAACGCTCGTCTATAAGATCGTGGATCGTATTAGAAAAGAACTTGAGCAATATGATATAAAGCTATCAAAAAATTTTCAGCTAGTTGGAAATGAACTGCACATACGTCAGTATTTTACGATGCTTTATTATAGAATTTATAAGGATTCAGACGAGTTATATAGTCAGTTGGATATCTTAGCTGTCAATGATCTTTTTGCAAAGCTTAAAACGACCTGCGAGGAAATCAATTCATTTTATTTGTTTCGTCATTATTTATTGATCATGTTAGAACGGATCAAGAGAAAGCAGCGTTATTTTTTATCAGCGAATGATTTGGAACCGCTAGCTAGTCAAAAAAATCAGAGTTGCCAAATCATCGATCATTGGACAAAGCAAACGATCAGTGGAACGAAAAAAGAACTTGAGATCGAAGTGACGGGCATCTTGAGCAACTTGTCTATTTATCGAAAAGAATTTTGTGACTTAGATCAGCCCGCGGTAAAAACATATCTCATCCAGTTGAAAAAAGTATTTCAAGGGTTTCCGATGTTGAAGGGTTTAGAGCCAGACTTCTGTACAGAACTGAACCGTATTCTTTATCGACATCTGCTGATCACTCCTTTGATCGATATTACTTTACGTGTAATGGATCTTGATTTTTTTCATGAGCGTTACCCAGTGATTTTTGAACGATGTCGCCAGTTTATTTGCCAACTACCTGAAAAGGAATTTCGATTCAGCAAAAAATCTTTGTTCTTCAATTTGCTGCTTGTGGTTTCTCAGCAATACGATAAAGAAAATGAAAAACATCCAATCAATGTACATGTGAATTTTACGCAAGGAGAAAAATACAACCAGTTTATCAAAGAGCAAATCAAAATATTCGATTCATTCAACATTCAATTCCATTCAACAGTCCGTCCTGATACAGATTTGATCGTTTCTGATTATTTGCTTAATACAGCTTTTTCGGCAAGAAAACTGATTTGGCTGGCTCCACCAAGAGCTAGTGACTGGCGGAATTTTGGCAATGAGATCGTAGCGATCAATAAGAACTTGCAAGTAATGAAACGAAGGAATGAATAAGCGGAAATAAGAGACTGGGACGTAACTCGTAGAGTTATGTCCCAGTCCTTTTTAAAATGAATAAACGGTAGAGCAGAAGCAACTACTACTCTACACTTCGTTTCGATCTCATTAACTTCTACGCATGAAACATGCTAGAGTTAAAGGCCTTCGCTTCAATCACATCAGCTAACGCATACAGTTTCACTATTGTTCAAAGAACAAAGTGAAGCTAGCAAAATTCTAAATGCTAAAGCACTAAGAGTTGAAGGCTTCGGAAATAAGCTGAAATTGCTGTAAAACACAACTAGGAACGAGTTGATATCGCACAGTACCTACTTGGTTCTCGGAGTTGAATACTTCTGTCCCTTTTAGCTCTGCATTTTATATGTGCTTGAATATGTGTTAATTGATCTTACCACTGAAATATCTGTAAAAGGTATCTATCTTTTTTGCGAAGAGCTGTTCATTATGAGTAGGCTTTTAATGATAGTATAAGCATCGATACATAGACGGTTCCTGATGTGTTGGGAAGTAGGCACTACTTTTCAACAGATGGCTTCGTTGTATATGATTATTTTTGAAAAAATTATCTGATAAAGTAGGCAGTGGTTTGAGTGATAAGCGCATTTTTTTGATTACTGCTAAAGAGAACCATTACAGCAAAATAAATTTTTTTGTTATTTTTTGTCGAGAGTACACCATGAACAGCGCCTTCTTTTCCGTGAGTTACGATGGATTGGATTTCAAGTGTGCGAATGTGCTCATGTCTTTTTTGAGTGTAGTCAATAAAGGACTCAAAGCCAGTCAACGTTATACTCCCAGGTAAAACAAAGCAAAACTGTTGATCGAGGAGTAAAGAGAGAACATTTGGTTTCTTAGCAACAGCAGCGATCAAGAAATCTCGGATCATCCGCCTTTTTGGTGAATTATCACAATTTAGCTGGCACAGTACGGTAATATCTTTCGGCTGAGCTGTATCGACTGTTATTGGCGCAAATGCTAATCCATGTTCAGCTAAGGCTTCTTCTAAAAGTGTGATGGCTTTAGGTCCGACACCATGCATGCTTAAAAGCGACTTTTTATCGAATTGACTAAGTTGTTCTAAACGGGTGATGCCGGCAGAAGAAAGTGCATTCGTGGCTGGTTTTCCGATTTTTGGCAATGTTGTCAAAGTTATGACCTCCCTTTTTCTTTAGTTTAGATTGATTGCTTGTGAAATGCAATCGTATCAAATCAAACAGCGCCCAACGCCAGTTGACTATTTTTTTTCAAAATGGTAGAGTATCTTCTGAGGAAGGTGTTACACATGTACGTTTTATATATATCAACTCTTTGCTCCCTACAACTTATTTTGATGAAGTGTTGTATGGAGCTTAATCGAAAAGCAAGCAGTGCTTTTCATATTCATCAGTAAATTTTGTATAACTACAAGTTGATTGGCGCTGCCGTTTTTTGAAAAAATGGTTCAGTTGTCATTCTATTTTTAGTGTACACATTTACTGAAGAATATATAGATTAAAAGACCCAGGACATTTCTGTCTTTGGGTCTTTTTTGTATGTTCTTTAGTAAAAATGACAAGAAAGAGGAAAAAATAATGGAATTATTACAAGTAACAGATTTAACCTATGCTGTACCAGATAAACAATTATATGAAAATAGCTCATTTACCTTGCAAAGCGGTGAACATATGGGAATCGTTGGAAAAAATGGTGCTGGGAAAAGTACCTTATTGAAGATTCTTTTGGGTAGTGTTTTACCTGACGAAGGGTCCATTGTATGGAATCCCAATGCGACTCTAGGCTATCTCGATCAATATGCGAATATGGACGAAACCTTGACGATCCACGAATTTTTAAGTTCTGCCTATCAGGAGCTTTATAAAACGGAAAAAGAAATGCTTAAATTATATGAGACATACGGAGAAACTGGAGAAGATCAATTACTGGAACGCGCGGCAACTTATCAGGAAAGACTGGAAACAAGCGGTTTTTACGAAGTTGAAAATGAGATCAGTAAAGCGATCACAGGACTTGGAATCAGTAACGGAGAAGCTACAAAGCAGTTAGCTGCATTAAGTCGCGGAGATAAAATCAAAGTAATACTTGCTAAACTTCTTTTGGAAAAACCATCTGTTTTGATTTTAGATGAACCGACTAACTATTTGGATCAGGAGCACATCGATTGGCTGACAGACTATATGAAAGCTTTTGAAAATGCGTTTATCATCGTTTCTCATGATACAGAATTTCTTAGCAAAATAGCTACATGCATTTGTGATATCGATTTTGGAGAAATCAAAAAATATCATAGTGATTATGCTAATTTTTTAAAACAAAAAGCTCATTTTACAGAAGCCTATCAAAGTCAATTTGATGCCCAACAAAGAAAAATCAAGGAGACGGAAGCCTTCATCCAAAAAAATATTGCTGGGATCAAAACTAAAATGGCTCAGGGCAGAAGAAAGCATTTAGAGCGGATGGATCGATTGAAAGAGCCCGAAAAAGCAATACCAGCTAATTTCACCTTTAAAAGTGCACCGCAAAGTTCTCCGAATGCTTTAACTATTGAAGGACTAGCTATCGGATACGATAAACAATTGCTTTCAGCGTTTGACCTACAGGTGAAAAAAGGAGAAAAACTTGTGATCACAGGGGCTGATGGATTAGGGAAAACAGCGTTGCTTAAAACTCTATTAGGTCAACTCCCTGCACTAGCTGGTCAAAGTCATTTTTCTCCTCAAGTAAAAGTTGGGTATCATTCACAGGAAATCGAATGGGAAAATACGGAATGGACACCGATCGAAACGTTGGCGAATAAATATACTAGACTCACTTATGAGGATGTCCGCAGAGAACTTGCAAAGTGCGGGATCAAACGCGAGCTTGCGGATAAAAATCTTTACATGTTGAGCGGTGGTGAACAGTCTAAAGTAAAACTGTGTGATCTAACAATGCAGCCAAGCAATTTTCTGATACTGGATGAACCAACAAATCATTTAGATGTGGATTCAAGAAAAGCACTTCAAACAGCACTGAAGAATTTTAAAGGCAGCGTTCTACTCGTTTCAAATGATGAACAATTCTATACACCGATCGTTGATAAGATTTTTGTATTGGAGGATCAAAAACTGCTGCAGCAATAACTCATATACAAGAATCAAGACTAAACGAAGTAAAACCAGCATGAAACCCGTGTGCAATGTTCCGTTGCACACGGGTTTATTATATACTGGAAACAAGCAACGAAAGGGTGCATCAGATTTTATAGACAAAAGAAAGGATGGCGCTTATAGTGAGCTTAGCCGTAGGCAAACAAATAAAAAAATTTCGTCAAGAACGTCATTTATCTCAACAAGATTTAGCCGATCATTTAATGATTTCACGTCAGACGATTTCAAAATGGGAGTTAGGGAAAAGTTTACCTGACTTAGAAAATGTGATTCGATTAGCTGAATATTTTGACGTAAGCGTAGATGTTTTGATCGGCTATAAAAAATCGGGATTCTTAACGTCATGGTTTCAAGGACGAAAAGGAAAGGAACTGACCAAAATGGCAAAAGATATCGAACAAAACAAAACTGCTTTTTACAGTGCATATGCTAAGGAAATCGATTCTTTATTCACAGAAGGAAAACGCGTCAACACCTTCCTAAAATTGGATGAAGCGATGTATCCTGAGGTAACCTTTTCAAGATGGATGGGGAATGCTAATTGTCTATGCAGTGTGAGCAAAGGCGAAGTTACGATCGATCAAATCGGACGCTTTAAAGGACTAGTCAATCTGCCTATTGAAAAACGAATCGCTGAGTTTCCTATAACGGACATTAAAGAAATCACTATCCACTTTGCGAAATATTATCGCCATCTCGGCGGTGACTTCATGACATTGATCGATTTAGTAACAGAGGAAAACGTTTATTTTTTCTGGGTAAATTCATTGAAAGCAGCGCATGCTATCTATCATTACCCACCATTTTCTTCAACAAAGATTCAAGTGATGGAGGACTTTGAAGCGGCTCTAGCACTTGCAGATGAACAAGCAGCGTTTGAAGCATTACGTGAACAAGAAGCACTCATTCCACTATTTTACGGACAACAGCAGTGAAAGGCTATTATCAGATGAAAAAAAATACACCTACCATACAAACAGAGCGTTTGATTTTAAGAAAATTTACGGAAGCAGATGTAGCTGATCTGTTTGCAATTTATAGCGATCAAGCAGTCAATACGTACTTGCCGTGGTTTCCATTAGCTACGTTGGAAGAAGCAAACACCTTTTATGATACGAATTATCGTCAGGCGTACCAAAAGCAGCAAGGCTATCGCTATGCAATTTGTTTAAAGGAGTATGATCAGCCAATCGGTTATGTAAATGTGAGCCTGGATGACAGTTATGATTTTGGCTATGGGTTGCGAAAAGAGTTTTGGCATAAAGGGATTGTGACAGAAGCAGGCCAAGCAGTGATCGAACAACTTAGAAAAGATGGAATTCCTTATATAACCGCAACTCATGACGTTGATAATCCCCGCAGTGGTGAAGTGATGAAACGGTTGGGAATGATCTATCAGTATTCCTATGAAGAACAATGGCAGCCAAAGAATCGACTAGTAATATTCAAAATGTATCAGCTTAATCTTGATGAAAATCAGGAACGTGTATACCAAAAGTACTGGAATTGCTCATCTGTCCATTTTGTTGAGGAAAATCTGTAAAACGGAAAAAATCAAAAAAACGTAGAAATGCTTTATACGCATCTCTACGCTTTTTTCTAATATAGGACTTTTTATACAGAGAAAATTCAGACTTTGTACTGATAAAATGTAAATAATGCTTTGCTATACTTAAGGAAAGAAGTGAAAAAAAGGATGTGGGGGTGAAAAAGATCGAACAGACAATCAAAAAAACACGGGAAATGACTGCTGGAATCGACGTGATCAAATATGCTGCGGCGGTCTTAGTGATTTGTTTTCATTGTGAACGTGTATTTCAAGAGCCAGAACTGAATTTTTTATTCAAGAATGTGTTATGTCGAATTGCTGTTCCTTTCTTTTTGATCTCTACCAGCTACTTTGTGCGTAGAGGACAAACAAGCTCAAAGGGATATACGAAGCATTATGTGAGGTCCCTGATAAAATCTTATTTATTTTGGAGCTTGATTTATTTGCCGATCGGCTTTATATGGATTCAGCAAAGCTATTCTCTGAGCCCTAGTTTATATCCAGTCGCTTTGATCGTTGGACTTTTTTATACAGGAACATACTACCATCTCTGGTATATTCCAGCAGCTATTTTTGCCATTATTATGGTTCAATGGTTAGTGAAACGAGTAGGTTATCCATTTTTGTTGGGTTTAGCAGGGTTATTATATAGTTTTGGTTCATTGGAAACGTATTATGGCTATATTGGAAACGGGCAGCTTAAAGCCTTTTTTGATCGGTATTTACAACTATTTATCACAACAAGAAATGGCTTGTTCTTCGCATTGATTTTTGTTACGATCGGCTTTTTTATCTGGGATTATAAAGAGAAGCTTGCGAAGTATGAGAAGTTTAGTGATCGCTTACTTTTGATTGCTGCTTGTCTTTTACTGACAGAAGGAGTAGTCGTTTATCAAAATGTTGGGATCGATAAGAACTTTTTGTTTAGCCTGATACCATTTACTGGACTGCTTTTTTGGAAGAGTTTATCCATTGAAGTGAGCAAGCAGTTAAATGTCAGACGCTTGCGGGAGTTGGGAAAATTTTATTTCTTTATCCATCCTCTATGTATTTTATGGGCGGGAAGTCTTGTAAAGAATCATGAATTTTTTAACAATAATTGGGCGCAGTTGATCACTGTGCTTGTGATGACGCATATTTTAAGTTCTTTGATCATTTCGATGATCGAATATCCGCCGATGGCTTATGTTGAATTATGGCGCAGAATAAAATTAACACACTTTACTCTAGTAGCATAAAAGAAAGAGAGCAGAGAAATCACTTGTTGAGTGGTATTCTGTGCTCTTTTTCCATGTAAGAGCGAAGAAGCGGTGAGAAAAATTAAGTGAGGTGAACGCCTTTATCGACGTAAATAATATCGCCTACGATACCAGCGGCAAGTTCACTGACTAGAAAAGCACACGTATTTCCTACTTCTTCGATCGTTACGCCAGCTTTATCAGGTGTGCGGTCTTCTGATAGCTTGATCAACTGATCGTAATCTTTGACACCTGTTACAGCTAGCGTCTTGATTGCTCCAGCGGAAATCCCATTGACACGAATTTTATCTGCGGCAAATTCATAAGCTAAATATTTTACAGCAGTCTCTAAAGAAGCTTTAGCGATACCCATCATATTATAATTTGGGATCGCTCTTTCAGAGCCTAAATAAGTCATTGTTACGATGCCAGAGCCTGGATTTAGCATAGGTTTTGCATAGTGAGCCACCGCTAATAATGAATAGCTGCTGATATCTTGTGCCAATAAATACCCGGAACGACTGATGTCACTGACGTTTCCGTCTAGTTCTTCTTTGTTGGCAAAAGCGATAGCATGAACTAAACCGTCGATTTTATCGTATTTTTCTTGGATCGTTTTGAATGCTTGCGCAATCGATTCGTCAGAAGCAACATCACATTCTACAAGTAAATCAGTTGGTTCTGCTAATTTTAGTAGTTGTTTTTTCATGCGCTCGTTTTGATAAGTATAGATAACGTCGGCGCCTTGCTCTTTTAATGCTTTCGCACAGCCCCAAGCAATACTTTTTTTGTTTGCGACACCCATTACGACGACTTTCTTATCTTTTAGAAACATATTGTTTTTCCCCTTTAATAATTATTTTAGTGTGTGAAAAATAGTTTAACAACTTAATAAAATCTCAACATCTGATTTTATTTAGGTTGACGGATAAAAATGCAACTGGTATTATCTGTGTGAGAATGATAATATAATTCTCTAATTGATAATCACAACCAAACAGACATTTTATCGATGTCTGAATTATTAACTAAAATACTTTGAAAGTCAAACTATTTTACTTAATTTTAAACAAAAAAGTATTGGTTAAGCAAGTTTTTTTTAATTTGAACATCAAAATATCGATGGAGGTGCAAGATGAAGCGCGTAGTTATAACAGGGATGGGAGCAGTGACTCCTTTAGGAAATACGGTCAAAGAATATTGGCAAAATCTAGTCAACGGCAAGTTAGGGATCGGAAAAATCACTAAATTTGATTCAGAGGATACCGGTGTTGCTTTAGCTGGAGAAGTGAAAGAGTTTGATCCAAGTAACGTGCTCGATCGCAAGGAGCAAAAACGAATGGACCTATTCTCTCAATATGGATTGGTTGCAGCTTTGGAAGCATGGGAAATGAGTGGCTTGACTTACGATTCAATCGATCCTAAGCGGTTTGGCGTAATCGTCGGCAGCGGGATCGGCGGGATGACGACCTTGCAGGATCAGGTTCGGGTAATGGACAAAAAAGGAGCAAAGAGAGTAACACCGTTTTTCGTTCCAATGGTCATCGCTAATATGGCTTCAGGAAATATTTCGATCAAATTAGGGGCAAAAGGCCCCTCACAAACGATCGTAACGGCTTGTGCATCTGCAACAAATGCAATCGGTGAAGCATTCCGTACGATCAAATATGGCTTAGCTGATGTCATGATCACAGGTGGAACTGAAGCGACGATTTGTGAAATCGGTATTGCTGGTTTTGCGGCGTTGAGTGCGTTGAATACAACAGATGATCCAGCGCGGGCTTCGATCCCGTTTGATAAAGAAAGACATGGTTTTGTCATGGGTGAAGGTGCAGGTATGTTGATGCTGGAAGAGCTGGAGCATGCAAAAAAACGGGGAGCAGTGATTTTAGGTGAAGTTGTCGGCTATGGCAGTAATTGTGATGCCAGCCATATGACAGCACCATTGAAAGATGGTAGTGGCGCTGCTGATGCTATTGAACTAGCACTGGCAGAAGCTCAAATCGATGCGTCCTCTGTAGGTTATATCAACGCACATGGAACATCGACACCGGCAAATGATGCAGCAGAAACGGCTGCTATCAAACGTGTCTTTGGCGATAAAGCGTATCATATTCCAATTTCCAGCACAAAAAGTATGACAGGACACTTATTAGGAGCTGCTGGCGGAATCGAAGCAATCGCTTGTGCGAAAACTTTGCAGGAAGGCATCGCTCATCCGACAACAGGATACAAAACAGCTGATCCGGAATGTGATTTAGATTACCTAACAGATGGTTCACGCGCTGTTCAAGCAGAATATGCTATCAGTAATTCATTTGGCTTTGGTGGACATAATGGTGTTATTTGTATGAAGAAATGGGAGGAAGACGAACAATGACAAGAATCATGAATGCAACTGAAATTATGGAAATGATCCCAAATCGCTACCCGATTTGTTTTATCGATTATGTGGATGAAATTATTCCAGAGAAAAAAATCATCGCAACGAAAAATGTGACGATCAATGAAGAATTTTTCCAAGGACATTTCCCTGGTAACCCAACAATGCCAGGTGTTTTGATCATCGAAGCATTAGCACAAGTAGGATCGATCTTGATTTTAAAAATGGAACAATTCCAAGGTGAAACAGCGTACATCGGTGGAATCAATAAAGCAAAATTCCGTCAAAAAGTTGTGCCGGGCGATGTGTTGAAGCTGCACTTTGAAATCGTGAAAATCAGAGATTATGTAGGGATCGGAAAAGCGACCGCATATGTAGAGGACAAAAAAGTTTGTGAATGTGAATTGACATTCATCGTAGGTAGATAATTAGCGAAGTAGTAGAAAAAGATACTCGTTTTTAAAAGGACTGAGTCGTAACTCTTAGAGTTATGTCTCAGTCCTTTTTTCAGCGATGAAGCTCGTATAATTTTAAAGCTAGCTGTAAAGCAAAGGTATTTTTTTCTTGCTCCAAATCGACAGGTAAAAGACTTTTGATCTTATCGATTCGATATAAGAGTGTATTTCGATGGATAAACAATGCTCTAGAAGTCGTTGCGATATTTAAATGATGAGCCAAATAAGCTTTTAGAGTTGGCGTGAAGCTTGTATTATTTTTTTGATCATAAGCTAATAAAGGCTGCAGATAATGGGTATAGAATTTTTTTCCCTGTTCTTTTGAAATAGAATCCACTAAAAAAGAATCAAAATAGAAATCGTTGAAAAAATAGATTTTCTCTTCTTTTTCGTCATCCTCAAGTAAGTGGATGACTTTTTTTGCTTCCTCAAAACTTTGAGAAAGTTCTAAAATCGGCAAAGTTGAACCGATAGTACAAAAAATGGTTTGCTCTGTTTTGCCCAGTTGCTCCAAATATATTCGAATTCTTTCAGCTGTATCAGAGACTTCATTATGCGTTTTGACAGTGCTAAGGGTCGGTTCTGTTCCTAAAAGCATGACAAGCTGATTTTTTCGGCTGAAAACATGCAGGTTTGGAAAACGATTGGCTATATAAGTGGTCAGAGAAGAAAGCACGCTTTTCATTAGTCGATCTTCTGTCTGCTTTTTCTGGATCAATGAGGTTCCTTGATTCTCGATCGTTTGGATCGAAAAGATCAAAACAGTGTAGTTTAAAGCTGGATCAAGCGTTGAATCGTAGGCTGCTAATGTATCCAAATCTTTGATTTGACCAGATAATAGCTGATCGAAAAAGTCCCGTCGAATTCTATTTTCTGTCCGTTCGATTTCAAATAGCCGCATTTGCTCTAATGCAAAAGCCATCGACCCATTTTCTAAAGCAACATAATCAAGATCGGTCAGTGCTTCATCAATTTGACAAACAAGAATAAATCCATAGTGGATCGTATCAAAATAGACAGGCATGATCACCCAAGCGTATTCTGTCTCGTTAAACAGTGTTGATCTTGTAAAGGGTTTTTGAATTCGTTCAAAATTAGTTGGTAAATCGGAGAAGATCGTGATAGGAAAGCTAAAGCTGTCACCTGTTTTTCTAAGCGTTTCTTTGATAATGGGTACTTTTTGATTGCTGACAGCTATAACAGTCCAATCTATATCGACCAAAACGGTTGGGTTATGAACCATTTGAGCCAGTCCAGCAGCAATTTTTTTCATCCCTCCGCCATGCAAAGAAATTTCAAAAAACTGTGAGTGAATATCCAGAGAAGCTTGATTTAATTCGTTCACGCGTCCGGAAATTTCTGCCATGACGATGTTCATGATTTTTGAAAACGCGATCCCATAAGGAATTTCAATAAGAGGCAAAGATAATTCATCAGCAAGCGCTCGCATTGATTCAGGGATTCCTTTTAAGTAAATATGGGGTTTAATACAAATTGCCGAACAGTTGATTTCCTTGAAGCGCTGAATAAATCTATGCTGTGTCTCTATATTTTCACTAAAAAAGTAACCAGAGGTAATCAAGAGTTCGCCAGCAGATAACCAGTCAGAAGCATCTGGATTGTCTAAAATGTTGACACCAGTGATTTTATTTTCAAGTCCTTTTTCTCCAGCAACTAAATTGAATGTCTTGAATTGAGGTAATGCTAAGAAATTTTTGACGGTTAACACGAAGACACCTACTTTCATTATCTAAGAATGACTAGTTTAACTATACGGTACTTAGTTAAAGTATACAACTTTAAGCGATGATATTCAGATGATTTGCCTGTTTTTGAAAAGGCTTACTTCGTGTAAATTTAATCATGTAAAGAAGAGTTATTCAAGGAGGTGGAAAAGATGCGAACGTATAAAAGTCTTTCTATTGCTCAATACTTTCTATCAGAGCTTCAAGAAAAGCAATGGACCGGAACGATCCATAGTACATTTACACGGACAATAAATATTATTGATGGTTCTGGTACATTATATACGATTGCCACAGCTGAATTGGATAATGCACCAAATACGATACGTGTCGCTGATTTTTTTTACGACCAGCTACAAATACCTTTGAATACACCTGTTTTTGTACAGCATGACCAATTGATCATTGAGGATGTTGCTGCGATAGAGATAGACGAGGTAGAGAAGTGGAAATACCCAGAAATTTTCTTTCCTTCAAAAAAGGCTTACCAAGAGCTAGAGCGCCGCATTCAAAAGGTCGATCAGTGGTTAGGGCAAATCGATAGTAAGGGTGGCTATTTATTGAATCATACCCAAACTACAGCTTATGAAAAAATGATGCATACGATGCTTCGGAAGGAAACGGGTCATCTGCTTAACTATTTAAAAGAGAAACAGCTGTTTCAAGCAATGAAGCAATTAAACCGAGTAATTGGGTTAGGACCAGGACTGACACCTTCAGGCGATGACTTTTTAGTTGGACTGGCACTTATTTTTACCACAACTGATTATCCATATCATTCATTGAAACAATGGCTGATCAATTGTCGTCAAGAGTTGAAAAAGCGAACGAATGTCATTAGTTTTTCTACACTTGATTGGGCAATCAAAGGTGAGGCACGCGAGCGCTTGGGTGTTTTCTTAAATGAATTATTTTATGGTGAGGATGAAATGTTGCTCAAAGAAAAAATGCTGCAAGTTTTAGCTATCGGCTCGACTTCTGGTGGAGATATCCTTTCAGGAATGTTGGCAGGAGTGGAGTTTACGTTGGAAAAACAGAGATAGACAAGGGGGGATTTTGCTGAGAATCACAACGAGAGTATTTGAGTCGATGAATAGTGCAAGGTTTTTGTGAGAAAGTATTGATCATTTGTGTTATTTAGCTACACAAATCAATCCTTAGGAAAATAAATAAATTGTCAGTGAGACAAAAAGTGTCTCAATGCCAATTTCCTAATTTTCTATAGGATTAAATGATTTGTTCCGCATCTATTGTTATCCAGCTGCATGAGCCAGTCTCTCGAGAAAAAGATAAAACCTGAATGAGGAAAAGAGCGCCTCATCCATGTTTTCCTATTTTCTAGTCGAGACTAAGCGGGCTCATTCCGATTTTGTTGAGAAACACAGTGAATAAAATGAACTGATGTTGAACAGTACAAGACTTTCGAAGAAAGTGTTGATCATTTGTATTATCCAGCTGCACAGGTCAGCCTTTCGGGAAAAAGATAAAAATGAATTGTGGCAAAAAGCACCACATTTCATTTTTCCTATTTTCCAGTCAAGGCTAAACGACCTGTTCCGCTTTTAAATTAAGCCAGCTATGAAAAGGTCAAGTAAAAACGAGTATTTTTTTTAGTTATTTGTTGTGCAACTGTAGTGCACGACAAATAAGCCTAGCATATAGTTTAAAATTTTCTAGGCTTCAGTTTCAGAAGTTAAACGAACTTCATAAGGTTTATCCGTTGTCCAAATAGCGAAAATAATGTTCACAAGCTTACGACAAACGGCTCCAATAGCTGTTCCGTGGGATTTCCCCCGAGTTCTAAGACCTTGGTAATAAGCGGATAAAGCAGGATCTTTTTGAGAAGCAATAAAAGCTGCTTGCCAAATAGCTCGGCGTAAATAGGGGGAGCCTCGTTTTGACAGATGATTTTGGGTACCTGTAAAATCACCAGACTGATGGACAGAGGCATCTAGTCCTGCGAAAGCAAGCAATTGATTTGGGCGTTCAAATCGATGAATATCGCCCACTTCCCCTATGATAACTGCGGCAGTTATTGGACCAATTCCTGTAATAGTCGTGAGGAAATTTTCTTGTTTTTCAACAATCCGAACCATTTCATCTTCAAGCTGATGAATTTGTTTTTCAAATAATTGAATCTGTTCTAAAAGTAATTGAATTTGAAGCTTGAAAACATCTGTCGCAATGCTAATACCGAAAGAAGACTCTGCGATACCTTTTAGCTGATTCACTTTTTGTTCCGCTTTGGATCGCCCTAGGCGACCATTACTCGCTTGATTCAGCAGTTGGATTAATTTATCGGAGTCAATTTCTACCAAATCCTCTGGCAAAGGAGATTGAAGTAATAACTGTGTAGAAGATTTTCCGAACATATCGGAAAAAAGCTGATTATATTCTGGAAACACTTGATCCAAACAAGCAATAACTTTCCGTTTCAAGTCCGACATATTATCAACAACGCTGTAACGAAACCGTTCCAACTGTTTTAATTGAAAAATTTCTTCTTTAGGCAGTTGGGTTGGGTCAGGTAAGTCCATACGCATTACTTGTGCAATTAAGACTGAATCCACGGTATCCGTTTTGGTTTTACGGATATAGAAATTTCGAAGAGAATCGGATTGAATCGGATTAAAAGCTGTTACATGAAATCCCAATCGATGTAGAAATGAATAAATCGATAACCAATAATGACCAGTTGCTTCCATTCCAATCATAGTAGTATCAGGCAATAGTTCATACTGATTAATAAATTGTAGGAGCTGTTCACTCCCGCGTTTAGAATTGGCAAAGCGAAGTGTTTTTCCAAGTAGTTTCCCTTGTTCATCAAGTAGAGCTGCTTCGTGGTTTCGTTTTCCAATATCAATACCGATAAAGAACATACAATCAACACCTTTCAACAAGAGTTTACAGATAAGGTTTTCCTCAAACTCTAGGGACGATATAGCCTCGTGAGAGATTCAGAAACACGGTTCTATCCAGCTCATTCATATACAGTCCGTAGAGAAGAGGCATCAGTCTTAATTAGGAAGACAAAGCTTCAAGGAGGAAAAACTATGCCCTCTATCTGTACGAAATAATCATACCCCAACGGGGATGAAAACAAAATATCAGAATAAATCTGATAACTTTATTATACGAGGAGGAATTTTTATGTCAATCAGTATCAAGATTCAACCGAATACCTATATTGATTCTGTTTCGTTGATGGCTTTGTCTACTAGAGCGAATCAATTGACCGGTGTAGATCAGGCAATCATTGCAATGGCTACAGAGATGAATAAAGAAGTGATGAAAAATGTTGGTTTGTTTACAACGGAGATTGAACAGGCACAGACGAGCGATTTGGTGATTGCTGTTGAAGCAGATAATTCGATGGATTCAGAAGAGCTGTTCAAAGAAATCGAACAGTTGATGACAGAGAAAAAGGAAAAAGGTACTAGTAAATCTGCTGAGCAGTATACAACGATTGAGACAGCAAAAAAGGCAATACCTGAAGCTAATTTAGCCGTGATTTCAGTTAATGGTCAGTATGCAGCTAGAGAAGCTAGAAAAGCATTGGCGAATGATCTACACGTTATGATGTTTAGTGATAACGTAAGTGTGCAAGAGGAAATTCAATTGAAAGATTTAGCTCATGAAAAAGGCTTGCTGATGATGGGACCTGATTGTGGGACAGCGATCATCAATAATGTAGGACTCTGCTTTGCGAATAAAGTGCGTAAGGGCAGTATTGGTATCGTTGGGGCGTCCGGCACTGGAAGTCAGGAAATCAGCGTCCGCATCCACGAGTTTGGCGAAGGTGTTTCACAATTGATCGGAACCGGTGGACGAGATTTAAGTGAGGTAGTCGGTGGGCGAATGATGCTGGATGCGATCGATGCGTTAGAGGCAGATCCAGATACAAAGGTGATCGTATTGATTTCTAAGCCGCCTGCAAAAATAGTCGAAGAAAAAATTTTGGCACGAGTTAGACAATCAACAAAGCCAGTGGTCATTTGGTTTATTGGCAGTGAGCCACGTCCGAATGAAGAAGGGATTTATTTTGAGAAAATGTCTAAAGCTGCAGCGTTAAGAGCGGTTACCCTTGCTGGGATCGATGAAAATAGTCTAGATGTTCATCCATTGAATCTCCCATTGATCGATGAGGTTCGGGCAAAATTAAATCCAGAGCAACGCTACATTCGCGGTTTATTTACTGGCGGAACCCTTTGTGATGAAGCCATGTTTACCGCAAAAGAACGATTTTCAGATGTTTACAGCAATATCGCAACGGACGATGAGCACCTGCTTCATTTTGGTGAACCTAGTCAGGCCCATACATTTATCGATTTTGGCGCAGATGAGTTTACAAACGGCAAACCGCATCCAATGATCGATCCATCCAACCGAATCGCTCGTTTTGTTGAAGAAGCGGCCGATCCAGCAGTTGGTGTTATCTTGATGGACTTTGTTCTAGGATATGGCTCACATGCTGATCCAGTCGGTGTAATGGTGCCTTATATGAAAGAAGCAAAAGAAAAAGCAGCAGCAGAAGGCCGTCATTTAGAAATCATTGGTTATGTGCTGGGAACAGATTTAGATAAACAGGATATCAATGAACAAGTCGAAAAATTGACAGCAATTGGTGCAACATATGCCAGCAGCAGTCAAAATGCCGGATTGTTGGCAAGAGAATTTGTCGTGAAAGGGGCAGAATGACCATGAGTAAAATTACTGAGCTATTTCAAGAAGAGCCTGTGATCATTGATTTAGGGATCGAAGCATTTCAAGAGGAGTTGACTGAGCAGCACGTAGAGGCTAACTATCTAAATTGGGCACCTCCTGGTCAAGGAAAAGCCACTATCTTGGCGGCGCTAGAAAAAATCGAAACACCTGAAAATCTCGAAAAAATCAAAAGAGCCAATGAAGAAGCTGTGAATCGAATCATTTCTTCACAAATTTCATTGATAGGGTATGATCAAGCAATCAATGTTGTACCAGGAATGACGAAAAATACGATTTTACATGCTGGACCGCCCATTACTTGGGAAAAAATGAATGGTCCGATGAAAGGTGCTGTCAAAGGTGCGCTAGTCTTTGAAGGTTTGGCAAAAGATTTAGACGATGCCGAACGTGTGGCAGCTTCTGGTGAAATCATTTTTTCTCCTTGTCATGAGCACCAATGTGTAGGCTCGATGGCCGGCGTGACTTCTGCTTCTATGTACATGCACATTGTTGAAAATAAAACGTATGGAAATTTGGCGTTCACTAATTTAAGTGAACAAATGTCTAAAATTTTACGGATGGGTGCGAATGACGAAAGTGTGATCGAACGTCTGATTTGGATGAGAGATACATTTGGTCCGATCTTAAGAGATGCGATGAAGTTATGTAAGGAAGGAATCGATTTGAAATTGATGCTGGCACAAGCATTGCATATGGGCGATGAATGCCATAATCGTAATAATGCTGGAACAACCTTGTTGATTCAAGCATTGACGCCTTATATTATTCAAACAGATCATACGATCGAAGAAATGAAGGAAGTGTTCGATTTTGTTGCCAGCAGTGATTATTTCTCAGGTCCAACGTGGATGGCGATGTGTAAAGCTGCCTTGGATTCTGCTGTCGGTATTCCTTACAGCACAGTAGTAACGACGATGGCTCGAAATGGAACAGAATTTGGGATTCATATTAGCGGAATCAAAGGGAATCCATGGTTTGTAGGTCCTTCTCAAAAAGTGATCGGTCCGATGTTTGCCGGCTATAAACCAGAAGATGCTGGGTTGGATATTGGCGATAGTGCTATTACAGAAACTTATGGTATCGGTGGCTTTGCGATGGCGGCAGCTCCAGCGATCGTAGCCTTAGTTGGTGGAACGATCGAAGATGCATTACGTTTTTCTGTTGAGATGCAGGGAATCACAACCGCTGAAAATCCTAACATTACGATTCCAACACTTGATTTTATGGGCGTTCCTTCCGGCATCGACAGCCTAAAAGTGATCCAAACCAACACTTTGCCGATCATCAATACAGCAATTGCTCATAAAGAAGCAGGAATCGGGATGATCGGTGCGGGTATCACACATCCGCCAATGGAAGCATTTGAAAAAGCGATCATCGCGTTTAGTGAACAATTATAAAACCGAAAGGAGTGAGCAAAATGGATGTAGTAAAAACAGACCGTTCTTTACTTGAAGCGATCTCCGCTGCTGAAATTGAACGTGTGCATGAATTGCTTCAAGCAGGAGCAGAAGTCTCTATGACGGATGAAGCAGGACGATCACCTTTGATGATGGCTGTTCAGCAAAATAATCTAGCGCTAGTAAAGGAATTACTTCGTTTCCATGCGGATGTGAATCAAAAAGATAATACCAGCCTTTCGCCGTTCATTTGTGCAGCAGCGAATGGATTTGATGACATTGTTTATGAATTGCTTCATGTAGGAGCAGATTTACCATCAGTGAATCGTTTTGGCGGGACAGCCTTGCTTCCTTCTAGTGAAAAAGGTTATCTGAAAACTGTTCAGCTCTGTCTAGCAGCAGGAGTACCAGTCGATCATGTCAATCGATTGAGTTGGTCAGCGTTATTAGAAGCGACGATTTTAGGAGATGGTGGACGTTTATATCGCGATGTTATTCGAGAGTTAGTTCAGCATCAGGCGGATGTGAGCCAAACAGATGATTCAGGAAAAAATGCCCTTGACTACGCAAGGGAGTCAGGAAACGAGCAACTAATTGCGATTCTCGAAAAAAAAGAAGTCGAAGCACCGTTTTTCCAAAGAGTTCGCAGTCTTTTAAGAGAAGATGCCGTTATACAAGTTTTAGATTTACTTGAAAAACAAAATCAGACGAATATAGATGTGCTCTATTATTTAGGGTACACTCATCAACGGTCAAAAGATTACCAGAAAGCGATCGGATATTATAAAAAAGGCTGGCAGCAAGAGGCGGAATTTGCTTTTTATCTAGCCAATACATTCCGTATGATGGGAGAAATAGAACAAGCGTTAAAAGTATACGATCAAGCAATCAAAACGGATCAAGGATTCTTTTATCGCTACCACAAATCAAATTTTTTAAGAGAATTAGGACGTCATGAAGCAGCGGTCGAATTGATGGATGATTTATTAAAAGACTATCCAGATCGAGTGGATTTTTATTTTCACAAAGCAAACAGCTTGCGCAGTCTAAATCGCCATCAAGAAGCGATCGAAGCGATGGACAAAGCTATTCAGTTAAACCCAGACAACCCATTATTTTCAGAGCACAAAGCACAGTCACTTCAATTTCTAAAAAACTAAAGAAACGTATTGGAGGAAAAGACAATGGAATCAGTAGAGAAACAAACGATCGACACTGCACCTACCTATTCTGCAGAATTACTGCCAAAAACAGGAGCCGACAAAAACTGGGGCATTTTTAATTATGTCACATTATGGATGGGTGCCGTTCACAATATACTTTCTTATATGACAGTCGCGGGATTTTTCCTACTTGGATTAAATACGAAGCAAGTCTTAGCTGCCGTAATGTTATCTGCTGTGATCGTTTCCGTATTTTATGTGTTGAATGGTGTTGCCTCTGCTAAATATGGATTGCCGTTTCCTATGCTGCTGCGTTCTGTATTTGGCGTAAAAGGTGCGATCATCCCATCCTTATGTAGAGGTTTGATTGCGGGTGTTGTCTTCTTTGGCACGCAAAGTGTGGTAAGTGCCCAATCGCTGGATGTCTTGTTTAGTCGAATCATTCCTAATTATATGAATATTGGTGGCGGGATGACGATTTTAGGGATGCCGACGCCAACGATGCTGAGCTATCTGATCATTTGGTGTGTAACTGTTGCTTTATTTTTAGGAGGAACAAAAGTTTTGGATAAATTTGGCAATTGGTCTTCACCGATCGTCTATGTCTTTATTGTTGGAGCAGCGATTTGGACGATTCAAATTGCCGGCGGTTTTGGTCCGATTTTAGCTTACACACCAGCTAACGCGACGAATAGTCCGATCGTCTTTATTACCTGTGTGAGTGCTTTAGTGTCAAATTGGGCTGGTCCGATCGTAAATATTGGTGACTTTACTCAAAAAGCAAAAACACCCAAAGCGATGATCATCGGTTTACCATTAGGCTTTATCTTGTCTTATATATTATTTGCGATCACATGTGTGGGTCTGATCGCAGGAACGCAAATCGCATTTGGTGAACCGATTTTCAATATCGTAAATGCCTTTGATAAAATCAATAATACGTTTGCTGTTTTCGTTTTGATTCTAGCACTGAATATGGGCGCGTTGGCATTCGTTGTATTCGGGAATTTATTTCCAGCGGGGCTGCAGATGTCATCATTGTTTCCAAAAGTCTTAGATGTCAAAAAGGCTGGTGTATTGACGGCGATTATTGGTACAATGATCTTACCTTGGAAGTTGGTAGAAAATGCATCGACGTTATTCTATTTCTACAGTTTCATCGGCTCTATGTTTGGTCCAATTGCAGGGATCATGCTCGCTAGCTTTTATATTGAGCATAAACAAGTGATCGATCTAGAGAATATCTATGTAGAAGACGGCGATATGGGTGAGTTCAAATCAGGATATAATAAGAAAGCGATGATGACTTTAGGGATCAGTTTTGTCATAACGATGTCCGGCGCTTTTTTGCAATCGGTTCCATTTTTAAAGACGATCAATGACTTTGCTTTCTTCTCAGGATTGATCTTTTCATTTGTCGTCTATAGCGTGTTAAGTAAAGTCATGAAACAAACGAATTAGTATTGGAGGAGAAAATGATGGATTTTATGAAGCTGGCAGCAGAAGCTACTGTTTCAGGGATGGAAAAGAAATATGGTGGGCCGTTTGGTGCTACATTAGTTCGACATGGAGAAGTGATCGTATCAGTCAGTAATACGATGATGAAAGATACAGATCCATCTGCACACGCGGAAATGATTGCTGTGCGGGAAGCTTGTAAAAAGCTGGATACGATGGATTTATCTGATTGTGAAATCTACGCAACCTGTGAACCTTGCCCTATGTGTGTAGGTGCGATCATGTGGGCGGGAATCAAAACAGTCTACTATTCAAATACAAGAGAAGATGCTGCAAAACATGGTTTTTCAGATATGCATTTACGCCATTATTTAGATGGATCAGATCAAACACCACTTTCAATGATCCATACAGGCAGCTGTCCTGAATGTGATGAATTGTGGCAAACTTTTGATCAAATTTCTAAAAAATCAGAATAAATATGGTCATTTGAAAGAGCTGGTTGCTAAGAGACGATCGGCTCTTTTGTGTTGAATGAGAAAATAGGCAGATTTTTTCTATATTTAAAATGTAATCCTGTTATTAATGGAAAAAATACCCCTCTTTTTGTGTTAAACTAGTGGTAACTAATAAAAAGGAGAAAATTATGGGGATCAATAGTAGTTTATCGATCGCTGGTGGTGTATCTGCACAAATGAGTAAAGCAGCAAGCGGATTGTCTTCAGTCAATGCGGTAATGTCTATGGCAGAGCGCACGTCTGTCAGTGGCAACACGAACGCAAAGAATAGCTTAACAAGCGTACATAGTAGAGGGCAACGGTTATCGAATGCAATCGCTCGTGATGGAAATAATATTCATTCCGTGGCTAAAGAATTTGCGGCAATCGATCAAAAGATAAATGCCAGTATGATAAACCTCTTTAACGGAGTAACGTTCAAATGAAACAGGTAGATAGAGAAGCGATGATCCAACTGGAACTCGCACAACTGGATTTAGAACAAGAAAGCAATCAAAGAGAACTGAGAAAGCTGGCTGAAGCTGAATATGACTATGGCGAGATTCAAAACTTGGAACAGCGCTTTTACCAGGAATTGATGGAAGCGAATCAAGGAGCAGAAAAGCAACATTACTTTGTTGAGTTAGAAGCTGAAGCACGCTCACTACAACAAAAACAACGCCTGCAAGTCGAGGAACGATCAGAAGAACTTTTGGCAGAGAAGAAGAACCTTATGGACCAAGAAGATCAACTGTATCTGGAAAGAAAGCAGCTGCTTGATCAGGAAGTGGGTGCGGACGAATGGGAGTAGATTTTTTTGTTGGCGAAGTCAACAGTCAAAGTGCTGCTGCGAAACAGATGGCCGCTCAGTATGTCCAGTTTAGTGGTGTTCTAAAAGATAGTGTCAGTCATTTTATGAGTGCGCCTTTATCCGGTAAAACGTATGATTCTGCGAAGCAGTATTTTTCTGCGGTTTATCCAACTTTAGCCAGTGGATTTATCCTGGTATGTGAAGCATTGATTGAAGCACACAGTAAGTTTCCAGAAGAGTTTCAATCACAAGTCGATACCTGCGATGTGATCGAGGACCAACTGAAGGCAGTGATCGCACAAGGCAATTTGACCTTACAAAGTATGACTCAACGGATGGATAAAGAGAAAGAACCCAATCAAGGACTAGAACAACGTTACATGCATGTACAGGCAGCTATCAGAGAAAGTGAAGAAAAGCTTCAGAAGCTCTATGCTTTTCATGCCAGTTCTCCAGATCTTTTCGCTGATTTTGAAGCACAGTTGGCCAACTTTGATGCTGGACTAGCCGAAGTCGAAAAAGGTGCTGCATGGAATGCTTCTTCCGGAACATTTGATTTAGGAAGAATGAATATGTCTTGGGTAAAGCCGATCAGCCGTGCTTGGGACAAGAGGCAGAAAAAGATTGAAGCAAAAACTAAGGACATTGAACTTGAAAATGAGAAAATCGGGTACCAGTTTGATGAAGCTGGCAACTTGATCGGTGTCTTCGTTAACGGCGAGTTTGATTCAAAGCGCACACGGGAAATACAAGGTATGATCCAGTTACAAGATATACAAGGGGTAAGAGGTCTTGGATCAGGCTTTCTTGATCAATGGGCAAATAACAATGGTAAATCGATTTTTAATAAACTGTTTGGCGAGCGACAGGTAAATTCTCATTTATCTAACACAAGCGGCTATGCCAACGGCCAGATGCTAGCAGATGTTTTATCACTTGCTCAAGGTGGTGCGGAGTTTGTAGGTGGATTTCTATGGATGTTTGGCGGAACGGCAGGCAGCATAGCCACTTTTCCGGTGACTGGAGGAGCTAGTGCGGCAGCTATACCAGCAATTAATACAAGCGGTTTGGCTATATCTGGGCATGGCGCTGGAGTATTACGAAGTGCTTGGGGTAGCTTAGGAGAGGGTTATGGTTCTGAAAATTATCCTAATGGGAAATATGAGCCTAGTCCAAAGCATGATCCAAAAAGTGGCTGGGGAAGTCCTAATTCAATACCTACGCAAGAAGTTGGACAGAAACTTTTAGATACAGCCTACACTTCAAAAGATAAGAAGCAATTATATAATTTTTGGGACGGTAAATTGGTAAAATTTCAGCCTGATACTACTGGAAGTTGGCATGCTTATGATGTAGTGAAAAATGTGCAGAGAGACGTTCCAGCAGATGTACTCCGAGCTATGCAAAAAGATGGATTGATAACGAATGCCCAATACAGAAAATTGATAAAACAATAAGAATAGGAGTAATAATATGATTATTGGAGATGCAGAGAGATTTGCTTTCGAGTTTAATATTCAAGAAGATGGTTATGGAGAATTCGATCTAATTATAAATGATAAGAGGATTACTAGGTTTAGCCAAAATAAAACTATATATCCATTTAAGGGAAGTATCATTGAATTAGCAGAATGGTTTGAAGAAAGTAAAAGTATGTTCTTTGATACAACTCCTCCTCCGTTTCCGCTTCCGATAAAAGGCAATACCATTGCTGAAAAAGACAGATTTTATAGAGCTGCTGACTTCATTTTTACTTTAGAAGATGAAGAATTTGATGCATTAGAAAATATAGCTGATTGGTTATTTAAACATTCTTGGCAATCTGCTAGAGGTGGTGGCTTTTTACTTCCTGCTAACTTTTATAGTGAAGATGGTAAATGGTTAGAGATTTCGTGGGATGCTAAGGACACATATTCTCAGTATGGAGCTGAGTTTGTATACAAAGAAGGCGTTGCGTATATTGAAAAAGATATATTTGAAGAAATAATCAACGAATTTATAACTGAAGTAAATAAATTCAAGTAAATAAAAGGTAATTTTTTAACAAATCTCCCTTTCTGCTTGTAGAATGAGGATCAGTTATTCTACAGACAGGAGGGTTTTCGTATGTGCGGAAGGTTTTTTTTAGATCCAACAGATTCCAAAGAGATCGAGGAGATTATCAGTAAAATAGAAGCAAAAACCAAGGCAATCAAAACCGAAGAAATATTTCCAATACGTCCAGTTCCTGTATGGATTCGCACATCTGATCACGATATCGATGTTGAAGCAGTGGCTTAGGGTTTTCATGGATTCAAAAAGTCTCAATTATTTTAGAAAAAATACAAGCGATAGCGAAAGTTGATTCTATAACAAAAAATTTACTTATACTAAATACCCAAAGTATTTTCTGATAGCAGAACTGCCTATTCTAGTAGAATAACTGCGTTGAATCTGCTACAATAGTCTAGGAGTATAGTCGAGTCTCTAGTTTAATAGAGATAATCAATCTTAACAAAAGAAGGAGAACTATAAAATGATAGCAGTAAGTGATCTTAAAGCAGGTATGACATTCGAACAAGACGGAAAATTGATCCGTGTAATGGAAGCTAGCCACCACAAACCAGGTAAAGGAAATACCGTTATGCGTATGAAGCTAAAAGACGTTCGTACAGGCGCAACGACTGATACAACAATGCGTCCAGATGATAAAGTCAAAAAAGCCTTTATCGAAAGTAAACCTGTACAATACTTATACAGCCAAGATGACACAGCGAACTTTATGGATTTAGAAACATATGAACAATATGAAATCCCAACAACTGTGATCGAAGATGAATTGAAATATCTTCTTGAAAACATGGAAGTAAAAATCCAATTCTACGGTACAGAAGTTATCGGTGTGACATTGCCAACAACTGTTGTTCTACGTGTGCAAGAAACACAACCATCGATCAAAGGTGCAACTGTTTCAGGTTCTGGTAAACCAGCCGTAATGGAAACAGGTTTAGTAGTCAACGTTCCTGATTTTATCGAAGCTGATGAATTATTAGAAATCAACACACAAGAAGGTACGTATTTGAAACGTGCGTCTAAATAAATTTGATTTTAGTGGATCAAAAACGATCATCCTCTAATTTGATTTTTTAAGCCTGGAAATAACGTAATGTTATGTTTCAGGTTTTTTTGTTCATGTTCGTGATCTTGACGATAAGGTGAAATGATGTAAACATGCTATAATAAAAAAAAGGAAGTTTATTTTTAGAAAGGGAGAAACTTATGTTCTTTTTATTAACCTTGTGTTTGGTGTTATTATTTACCAAACTAGCTGGTCATTTTTGTAATCGAATCGGCATACCTTCTGTTATCGGTGAATTGTTGGTCGGTATTTTGATTGGACCAGCTATTTTAGGATGGGTCAAACCAGATGAATTCATGCATTATTTTTCTGAGATAGGTGTTATTATTTTGATGTTTATTGCAGGCTTGGAAAGTGATTTGGAGCTTTTAAAAAAATATTGGCGGCCTGCTTTGGCTGTAGCGTTGATGGGTATCATTTTTCCAGCAGCAATGGGGTTTGGTGTAGGAGAGTTGTTTCAGTTTTCCGTTCAAAATGCAATTTTTCTAGGTGTACTTTTTAGTGCGACGTCTGTTAGTATTTCAGTTCAAGTGCTGAAGGATCTGAAAAAGATCGATACAGAAGAAGGTGCGACGATCCTTGGTGCAGCGGTGGTTGATGATATTGTCGTTGTTTTGATTTTAGGTATCATGTTGAGCTTGATGAATCGTTCAACACCTGATAGTAGCTTACCGTTATGGGAAGTCTTACTGTTGAAAGTATTCTTTTTCATCGTTATTTTCGCGGCAAGTAAATGGCTAGTTCCTTGGTTGTTGAATTTAAGTGAAAAATTAGTTGCGATCGAAGCCGTATCAGCAATTTCATTAGTTGTTTGTCTAGGGTTTGCCTATTTTGCTGAAATGCTTGATATGGGTGCGATCATCGGTGCATTTTTTGCGGGAGTTGCGATTGCCCAAACAGATTATCGTAAACGGGTAGACGAAAAGCTGGAAACGATTGGGTATGCGGTATTCATTCCGATGTTTTTTGTGTCGATCGGGTTGAATATGACGTTTGCCGGCATGTCTAAACATTTCTTATTTATCGTTATTTTGACCATTGCAGCTGTACTGTCAAAATTATTAGGTGGCGCTTTGGGTGCAAGAGTAACTGGCTTTAAAGGGATTTCGACATTGATCATTGGTTCGGGGATGGTTTCTAGAGGAGAGATGGCATTGATAATAGCCCAAGTTGGTTTAACATCGAGCTTTCTTTCGGAAGAGTATTATTCATCCGTAATCATTGTGGTGATTGCCACTACGATCATCGCTCCGTTGCTGTTAAAAGCAACGATCATGAAACAAAATAAACAAATGATCGCTTAAACAAATGAGATGAAGGCTGTTTAGATTTGAGCAATCGGAATAAAAAATCGGCTAGTGCGCTGTTCATGTCGTGTGGTTGTTGCGATATTGACGGATTTGACTTTGTCAGTATCTATCAAAAATTAGAGCCCGAACCAAAACTGTTTTAGTTTTGGTCCGGACTCTTTTCGTTTTAATGGACAGAGCCCATCAACTTTTTGATCGGTTTTTTACAAAGAATCAGAATGACTCCTGCAATCACAGCGACAATTCCGACGATCCCAAAATAAGCAGACTCGGTTTGTGGTGTATAAAAGCGTGCAATTTGTGCATTGATTGCCTGTGAGGCTGCATCAGCTAAAAGCCAAATGGCAACCGTTTGTGACTCGAAGGCTTTCGGCGCTAATTTTGTCGTGATCGATAGCCCTACAGGTGAAATACACATTTCTCCTACGATCATAATAAAGAAGCTGAAGAATAACCATAAGGGACTGACACGCCCTTCTGTTCCGTATAATAGCCCGGGAAGCATCAATAGTACAAATGAAAGACCCGCGAAGACTAAGCCTAATGAGAATTTTACTACGGTCGAAGGCTGTCTTTTTCCTAAACGTGTCCACAAAGCGACGAAAATAGGAGTCAAAACAACAACGAAAATTGGATTCAATGATTGGAACCAGCTTGGAGCGATCGAAAAACCAAATAATGTATCATGTGTTCGTTCGTTAGCGAATAAAGCTAAGATAGAAGAGCCTTGTTCTTCTAGTGACCAGAAAACGATCCCCGCTAAAAATAGTGGAATGTAGCCTAAAACACGTGGTTTTTCCTCATCGGTCACATCTTTTGATGTCAGCATTTTGATAAAGTAATATGCTGGAAGCAAAATACCGATGATACTAACGATATTGATGAAAAAAGCGATCGTTAAACGACCTAAGACAAAAGCGCCGCCGAAGATCAAAACAGCTACAACTAAAGCAATCAGTAAAGAACGCATGAATTTTTTACGTTCATCAGCATCCATCGGATTTGTTGGTGCTAAGCCGATGTTCGATAAAGATTTTTTTCCTTGGAAGTGATATTGCAGCAAACCGAAGAACATCCCGAAAGCTGCTACAGAGAAACCAATATGATAATTATACGTTTGACCTAATGTTCCAACGATAAATGGTGCAATCAACGCACCGATATTGATGCCCATATAAAAAATAGAAAAACCAGCATCTCGTCTTGTGTCTGTTGTTGAGTAAAGATGACCGACCATACCGGAAACATTTGGTTTTAACATCCCCGTACCGATCACGATCAAAAGGATAGATAGAAATAATGCGGCAACCCCAAAAGGTGTCGCTAATACAATGTGACCGACCATAATAAATAATCCGCCGAAGAAAACTGTTTTTCTAGCTCCTAATACACGGTCAGAAATCCATCCGCCAACGATACTTGACATAAACACAAGTGAGCCATAAATCGACATGATCGCTAAGGCCGTTTCTTTTGGTAAGCCGAGCCCGCCGTTTGCGACTGTATCATAAATATAGTAGAGTAAAATTGCCCGCATGCCATAATAACTAAATCTTTCCCACATCTCTGTAAAGAAAAGTGTCGATAGTCCTTTAGGTTGTCCTAGAAAAGATTTGTCTAGCTGCTGTTCATTCATAGAAAATAACCTCAATTCTTTTTAATATTCAGAAAATTTATGTAAGTTAGATTTTCTGAAAACTATCCATTCTACATTGTAAACCGTTACTCTTTTAATTTTCATAGATTTTCATGATTAAGCTATAAAAAAAAAGTGTTTTTATATCATTTTATTTTCATAATATAGATTAAAAGATAGCGAATAAGTTAAATTAATGCAAAAGAAAGAACGTGATCAATTGAAAGAAATGACAAAAAAACAGCAAGAGTGGGCATCTTTAAAATATTTGATTCTATCAAAGTCACAAAATGATTATAATGCGATTCGAAAATTAGTGTCTGGAAAAGAGTGGAATGAAGAAAAAGAAGCCTTGTTTCAATCGTACCTTCAGCATGCACTGACGCTGCCTGATGATAAAGGAAGTAAATTGAATGCTTATCAGCACGTTTGGGGCTATTTTAAAAAACTGGCGACAGCTGAGGAACGAAAGACATACAGTAAGTTGCTGGATGATTTTTCTTTAGAGAATGATCAGCTTTGGCTATTTTTGAAAGAGTTGATTCTAACCTATGATGAACCTTATTTACGGAACTCAAAACTATTTTTCCCGTAGAAAAAAGTGAGGATGAAGAGGATGGGACAGAAGTGTCAAGCTCCGAGAAATAAGAGGAAATTCACGAAAATTGCTCTTCAAATTTTTGTGAATTTCAGCTTATTTCCGAAGGAGTTGCTTCTGTTTCCACCGTTTATTAAGATTTAGAGTGCGAAACAAAACTGATTTTTAGTTTTGTCCCGCACTCATCCATCCTCACTTTTTTACTATTCTTTTGAAATATAAGTACTGATCGGTTTTTGATAATCCAACCAATCCTGTGCATCATTATTAAAATACTGAGCCAAGAGAAACCCTATATAAGGTCCTGTTGTCAAACCGGAGGAACCTAAACCGCTGGCAACGACGGCAGTCGGATCATCTGGCAGACAATTGAAAAATGGCGCGAAATCTGAGGTGTAAGCTCTGGTACCAACACGATAAGAAGAAGCATGCTCTTCAAAAAAAGTTGGAGAAGATAAAAAGGGTACTGATTTTTGTTTTAGCTGAATGAAAGCTTCTTTTGTTGGTGTCAAATCAAAGCCAGCGGTATTTTCATGTGTTGCACCGATCAAGATTTTTCCATTTTCAAAAGGAATCAAGTCACTCTCACCATCCAACATAGCAACAGGCCAGTTTCCGCTATCTTTATACGGCGTTTCAAAGGACAGTAATTGTCCTTTCTGTGCTCGAATATCTGCTTTATAACCTAGTGGGGCTAATAAAGCAGATAAGCCGGGACCTGCGCAAATCGCAATTGCATCAAAGGCTTCTGGCTGATCTGTTTTGTAAATCAGCCAGTGATCTTTCTTACGATCTATTTTGACTGAGCCGGTGTGTAAGGTGATGTTTTTGCGTGCGGCGTGTTGCCGCATGATAGCTAAATAATTTGCTCCGTCCAATTTGCCACCGCCTGAAATCGAAAGAGCGGGAAGCGCCTTTAACAAAGGCAATTTGGCAGTGACTTCTGCAGCGTCCAGTAATTGAATCTCACCGATTTCTGGAGCCTCTTGTTTGCGTTCTTCTGCTAATATCCTTAAGGGCTCCAATTCTCCATCTTTACGTAGGATCAATGTTCCAGATTGTTGATAAACCGAGAGAGGTAAAGAAAAGTCTTGAATCAATTTAGGATAAAAGGCAGCCCCGTTTTTAGCTAAATGATACCATTTTTTGTTGCGCCGTTTTGATAACCAGGGAGAAATGATCCCTGCACTGGCTCTCGTTGCTTGGCCTGTTGGATCATCAAAAAGTGTTACATCATACTTTGTTAAATCAAGGTAATTGGCAAGGGTCAAACCGATGATCCCGCCGCCCACAATAGCTAATTTTTTCATAGTAGAACTCCTTCATAACAAGAATAGACTATCTACTATTTTTATCTAAATACAGCTAAAATGCAAGACAAGTGAAAGAGGTTATCTCTTTTTAAACGACGCTAACAAGTTTGCCGTATGAAGCAAAAGGCTTGTATAATCCGATTTTATCGCCTCACGTCCGCCGTACAGCTCTTTTTCATAGAGTTCTGTTAATCGATAGAAGCTTCCATGGCATTGAGGATAATTATTTTCTAATCGTTCAGCGAAATGAATCAAGGCTTCATTTTCTGATCGAGGTACAAGCTGTTCTGCTTTTTTTAATAACTTCAGATAGGCGCTGGTAAATTGTTTTGGATAAACAGCAAGGTAGATTCTGAAAGAAAGAACAAAAAAATACTTCCTCAAAAAATAACCTGTAATAAAAAGAATGATCAAGACGAGACCGACCAAGCTCTTCTTTAGTAGAGAGGGCGAGATGCCAGCATTGTTTTTATTTTTTTCTACTGCTGTAGCAGTTGTTGCGCTGTTTTCAGTAGCCCGATTTTCTTCATTACTACTTAAAGGTGTGGCGTCCTTTTCAACACTGCTAGATTCAACAGGAAGGGTTGAATTTTCTGTAAGTGTCGTTGAACGAACATTATTGGTAAATCCGGGAGTAGGTTCAAATGGGACCCAACCGTAGCCTTCAAAATAAACCTCCGGCCATGAATGTGCATCGCTGTTTCTGATCGTATAAACAGCCTTTTTTCCTGCAGTGTTTGTCGTCAATTCACCAGCACTAAACCCTTTTGCCCAGCGACTGGGAATATCGATTGAGCGAAGTAAAATAGTCATCGCACTGGAAAAATTATCGCAATAGCCGACTTTTGATTCAAAAAGAAAGGTATCCACATAATCCTTATCTTCTGGTGTATAGGAAGCATCCACTTTAGAGTAGCGATAACCGCCATTTGTTTTTAAGTAATCTTCGATTGCTTTCACTTTTCCATATAATGTTTCTTGATCTTCTGTTAAGGAAAGAGCCAATGTTTTTATTCGTTCCGGCAGCCTAACAGGCAGTTGTGTTGTTTGTAAATCCAGAGTATCGGAGAAAGCTGCTTGCTGTAAATGCTCGACTGAAAAATCTATTTCTTCCCAAGTTAAATGAATACTCGCTGGCTGCTCTGAGAGCACAAAACGATTTTTTTGTTCGATTTGCTCTGTTTGCCCGATTTCCTCGAAAGCGATTGAACTCTTGCCGTATGGGTAAGGGAGGTAGTCTTTGGCTGTATCGAACGATAAGGTGATCGTCTCAGGCTTATTGAAAGTACCTTGATACTCAGGATTTGAAGAGATGATCAATGGTTGTCCCGAGGGAGAAGGTGTTGTTTGGGCAAGATTGTTCCAGCCTTTACCCGTGTAATTATTTTTCGTCTCTACTCGCCAATAGTGCTTTGTCGATTGTTCTGCTGTAAAAAGTATTGTTCGATCATCAGACATTGGACCACCAAGCTGAGTATCATCATCGCTAAATCCCGTTGTTGAAGCAGCGTTCAATCCATATTGTTCGATCTTCTGATAAACTCCTTGCCGATTCAAAAAAGTTCGAATATCTGTTGTTTGCGTGAAAAGAATCGTTTTAGATTTTGGAAAAATGATCGGAAACGTATAAGCGCTGATAGCGGTCAGACCCAATAACAGACTACTCAGAAGGATAAAGGGCGTTCTTTTTTTTGATCGATCTTTAAAGGACTGCTTTGTGCTATAGAATAAAACGGCAGCGCTTGTTGTGATGATGACATGAATGCCTAAGTTTAATCGATTGAAAGCAGCCAGCATCAATAAATAGCCAGTCAATAGCAAATAACTTAGTGCCCAACGCTCATAATGAATGAGTAAAATCGCTAAAAGAACCAGCAAAAACAAAATCAATACCAATGCTACGATATCAGGTAAATAATTGAATTCTCCTGACAACATTTTCAGATAGGTTTGATCAAAGCGTTCAAAAAAATGGAGTAACCATTTGAAACCGAACAGCTCGTCCAAAGGGAAATAACGGTACAAGGTAAAGAAATAGAAAATAAAATACAAGGGTATTTTTATTAATAGCTTTTTGATGATCAAAGTAATCATACAAATCACTGCAATCATGCTGATCAGAAAAGGTGTCTGTGCCTGGTTTAGATGATAGACTTTCAAAAAAGGGAGTGCAGTTGTTGTAAGCATTAAAAAGCTTAAGAGCGCAAAAAGCCACTTTTCTTTGATTCTACTTTGCAATAAAATCGCCCCCTTTATTAATTGGAATGATCTGATCTTGCCAAATCAAGTGTAAGGTGTCACCCTCAAAAGTAACTAAAAAAGTTTCGTTAGTCCGATCCCAGTTTTTTAACTGCTGGTCTAAGCGAGGGGTTGATGTAGGACTGAAAACTACCAATTTTTTATTTGTAAAAGCAGGTAAATCAGGTTCTTCTGATAACGGCTCAATAGAGCTCATGAGATAAGCTTGTGGTGCTTCAGCAGGAGTATTTGCTAGAATTACTTGCTCAAAAGCTTGTTTATTGTTGAGTAGCTGGATCAACGAATAATAGAGTGAAAGAATCTCTTCGAATTGCTGATGAGCGATGCCGTAAAATAAAAAGTAAGTGTCTACATCTAATTCATGTTCATATTCTTTGATGATCAGTTCGTTGCGCTTCCCCGTTTGCTTCCAGTCGATCGAATGCAGTGGATCACCTGTCTGATAAGGGCGGAAATTTCGGATCATAAACGTTTGTGTACCAAAAGTCACAGCAAAATTAGGCTGGATCATGAGCAATTGCTCAGATAACTGTTCGGCGGCCTCTTTTTGAAACACCGGCTGAACGATCAAAGGACCCGCTACATCGATGGTGATTTGTTTTGTGAAAAGCCCAAGCCAGTCAGAGCTGATCAAAATAAAAGACAATTGCTGATCAAAGCCTCTTTGCATAGGTGTCCAGCGAAAAGATAACTCCTTTTTTTGTCCAGAATAGAGATAGAATCGTTGTCGCTCAATACGGCCTTTTAGAACCGGAAATAATTCTAGAAAGAAGAGTGGAACTAAGACTGGACGATAGCGAAAAAGTTCGCCTGTGATCGTGTTTTGTTCAGACATTGTAAAAACAGTCGTTCCTGTAAGACGAAGCTCGATTTTCTTTAAAGATGGAAGCAATGTTAGCAAATCAAACAAGAGTAAAAAGATCAAAAAGAAAAAAAGCCACCAACCTGTCGAATTATTGAAAGTCACTACATATAAAAAAATCACAAATGAAAAAAGTAAAATGCTGATGATCTTTGTGAATTTCGTGAATCTGTTATGCTTCATTAGGATTTCCTAACTGGCACAGGAACACGACGGACAACTTGTATCAGTAATTCCTCCAAGTAATCCGCAGAAGGTGTCTGACCGCCTTTCAGCAGTATACGATGCCCAAATGTTGCTGGTAAAATTTGTTGTAGATCATTAGGTGTAACATAGCTCCGTCCTTCTGTTAAAGCAAATGCTTTCGCCGCACGAATAAATGCCAATGCACCTCGCGGACTAACGCCAAGTGCGATCCCATCGTGGTTTCTGGTACTATGGACAAGCTGTAATGCGTATCGTGCAATTTGGGGATCGACATAAACGTCGTCGACTATTTTTTTTAATTGAGTGATATCAGCAGTATCCATGACTTGCTGAATCTGATCTAAATCATTTCCGGTTGGGTGCATCAATAACTTTAATTCGTCTGGAAATTCAGGATACCCCACATGGAGTTTAAATAAGAAACGATCTAATTGAGCTTCTGGTAATGGATAAGTTCCTTCGTATTCCAAAGGATTTTGTGTGGCCAACACAAAAAAATGCTCATCTAGAGTATGCGTATGATTATCGATCGTTACATGATTTTCAGACATCGCTTCTAATAGAGCGGCCTGTGTTTTCGGTGTGGTTCGATTGATTTCATCAGCCAATAAGACCGTAGTAAAAATAGGACCTTTATGAAACTCAAAGGTTTGAGACACCGTATTGTAAATAGAGACGCCTAAGATATCATTAGGCAATAGATCGGGTGTGAACTGGACTCTTTTAAAGTGTCCGTGAGTAGCTTTAGCCAACGTTTTGACCATCATTGTTTTGCCGACACCAGGAACGTCTTCTAGTAAAACATGACCGCCAGCTAAAAATGCTGTAACAGTCAATTGAAGAACATCTCGTTTGCCTAAGATGACTTTTTCCATTTCGTTGATCAGTAAGGTTATTTTTTTATGAGCGGATTCAAGCATGCCGTCTTTTTCCTCCTTTATTAAAAATCCATGAGGTATTATTTGTAGTTATAATAGATTTCTTTTATTGTATAGTTAACGTTATGTCAGTTCAAGCCACCCTAAGAATTTCTTAAGAAAGCGTTTGTATCTTTTTTTGTAAGGTAAATGAGCAGATGTGTATAAATTCGGTGTGAATAGGTTCATACTGAAAGAGGACAGAATGGACTAAAGGGAGGAAACACAAGATGAAAGAGAATGATCTGATGAAGGCAGTGGGCTTTTTTGAGGGGCTTCCGATCGACGCTGCGGATAGCTTTGTCGATAGTGAGATACCGATTCAGCCTCTTGAACCACATGATCTTCTAGTGCAGGTTAAAGCAGTTTCTGTAAACCCAGTGGATATGAAATTACGACAAAAGAGTAAAAAGACAGAGCATCTAACTATATTAGGCTTCGATGCTATTGGAGAGGTTGTGGATATTGGTAGTGAAGTGACAGCATTTAAAGTTAGTGATCGAGTGTTTTATGCAGGTACGACGAAACGAGCAGGCAGCAATCAGGAATACCAACGTGTAGATGAGCGAATCGCAGCATCAGCACCAGCTTCATTGAGTGATGCCGAGGCTGCGGCTTTACCTTTGACTTCATTAACAGCCTATGAATTACTCTTTGAAAAATTTGGGCTGCTCCCAAAAGAAAATGGCAATCAAGGGAAAACCATTCTAGTGATCAATGGGGCAGGCGGTGTAGGATCGATTTTGACTCAGTTGGCAAAATGGTCTGGTATGACAGTCTATGCAACAGCAAGTCAGGCGAAATTTGACTGGTTAAAAGACCACAGAGTGGATCATCCTTTAAATTATCATGAGGATCTTAAAGTAGAGTTAAACAAGCTTGGAGTCGAAACGATCGATTATGCAGCTGTCCTTTTTGATGTTCAGCCCTATTTTGAACTGTTGACAGAACTAATTACTCCATTTGGGCATCTCGGAACGATTGTTGAATTCGAAGGATCGGTAGATATCAAACAATTAAAAAATAAATCGATCAGCTTCGACTGGGAATACATGTTTGCAAAAACAGATAACGATTACCAGATTGAAAGTCAGGGAAAGATTCTAGCTAAGATTGCAGAGTTGATCGATCAAGGGAAGCTGACAACGACACTTTGGCAAAACTATGATACTGGGATCAACGCAGACAATCTAAGAAAAGCAACAGCTGAAGTGGAATCGGGGCATACTCAAGGAAAAATAGTGATCAGCGGAGCGTTTAATGGGAATTAAAAGAAAATAAATGTAAGAGCACATAAAAAAGGAGAGCGTTTAATGAAGAAGCTCTATATTAAACAAAAAGTATTTAGTCTAGGCGGGCATTTTTCGGTAAAAGATGAGCATCAGGAAGATCGATATATGGTCGAAGGAAGTTTCCTGTCGATCCCTAAAGTGTTTACGATCAAGGATCTGAATAATCAGGTGATTGGCACGATTACCAAAAAGGTCTTTAGTTTCTTACCTAAATTTTTTATAGCAGTCGATGGAAAGGAAGAAATGGTGATTGAAAAGCAGCTGACACTTTTCAAAGCAAAATATCGAATAGAGTCTGAAAGTCTGGCGATTCAAGGTGATTGGTGGGGGAAGCATTTTGAAATTTCACAAAATGGAGAGGCGGTCGCAGCGGTCAATGAAAAGTGGTTTACGTGGGGCGATATTTACGAAGTTGAAATTTATGAGCAGTCTCTTGAACATACGATTATTTTAGTTGTCATCGCAATCGATTTTGTTAAACAGGAAGAAGCAGCAAGTTCCAGCTCCTCCTGAAAAAAGAAAAACACTGAAGGGGATCGTGATAAGAATCCCTTTCAGTGTTTTTGGCTAAACAAACATTATTTTTCTTGTCGTACCTTTGTTAACATAGCTAGCGTATTAACAATAACCAGCAGCGTTAAACCTAACCATAACCAGCCAGAGTTGCTTTGTTCTCCTGTTGCCGGGAATTTTTTGCCAGTTATAGTATTGTTTAGGACGTTACTTGTTTTTTTGAATGTTACTGGATTCGTTCCCTCTTCATTTGGCGATTTTGTTGGTGTTTTTTTAGTTGGACTGACGGGTTCCTTTGGCTCAGAAGGAGTCGTAGGAACAATGGGCTCAAGTTTGCCATCTTTTATTGTGTAAACATAAGTAACGACCTGATCTTCTTTAGTAAATAGCCCTGTTTCATTTCCTTTGACCTCTTTAAACACGTAGCCCTCAATTGCTATTTTTTCTGTAGAAAAGCTGTCGCCTACAGTTCCCGATAAGATAAAATCATCTTTTAGTGTCTGATTATCATTATCGACATAATGAACGATGACACGCCCAGTTTTTTCAATGATCGGATCAGGTATCTTTTTATAAATGAAAGTGACGACTTGTTCTTGATCAGAGAAAACACCTGATTTCTTCCCAATCGTATCGATCAACTCATATCCAGAAATTTCTTTGCTAGGAATATCAAAGGATTCACTAACTAAACCGTTCAAAGTTTCACTTGGCAATAATTCTTTTCCAGTGTCGTCTTGATAGTTGATAGTGACAGGCTTACCGTCTTCAACTACATTGAATTGGTGAAGATATGTTCCCGAAGAAATCGCATAAAAACTGTATCCATCTGGTTTTGCATAAGAGCCTGCAGGATTATTCAAACGAGCATTATATTCAAAACTATGGATTCCAGTAAACTCTTCTGTGCTTATCCCTGAAATCGTAATGCCCAGATCCGTAATTTGCAAACGAGATGCTGGTAGTTGCTCGCCGTTCAAATCAAAGTAAGTATTACTTGCAGAGTTTGATGTAGTAAATGGCGGAACAATACCATCGAAATTCGTCATTCGATTTGGCATCATTGAAAAAGGAATAAATAGTGTTTCATTTTCTGCATCATAATCTAATGTTGAACGACCGATCATTGTCGGTGGATCATTTCTTCCTGTATTTTGACCGAAAGCAGCTAGGTCAGAAAGTACAGGGAAATCATTGATGACCGTAAAATCAGTGATACCACAAAACTGAACGGAAAGAGATGTTAAATTTGGTAGAGCTTTTAATGGTTCAATTGTTGTGATGGCCATATTTGAATCAAGATAGATTCGTTTTAAATTCGTCAATTGGGCGATTTTTGGTAAGACATCATTATCGATACTTGTACTTCCTAAAGAAAGGTTTGTAATACCTGGGCTATTACGCAAATCTGGAAAATTTGTGCTGTTTAAGCTGGTTGTTTGAAGTGTCACATAAGTTAATGCTGTCAATTGTTCTAGCGGACTAAAATCTGTGATCGCGTTATTAGTATTGATATAGATCGTTGCTAGATTAACAGCAGTTTCTAACCCAGAAAGACTGCTGATTTGAGCAGAGCTTAAGGAAAGATAAGTCAATTTTTCCATATCTGTTTGTGTCAGCTCACTGTCAGCTGGCAATCCCAGAGATTTTAGGATATCTTGTTTTAAAAATGGATCAGCAATCGTTATCGTGTCAGCACTAAATGCTGCCGCTTTAGGCATAAGTTCATCTGAAGAAATAGTTGACTCTAACGTGGAAGAGCTAGTTGCTTCCTCCGTAGCAGGTGTTGGCTCAACGGGTTCTTCAGTGCTTAAAGTTTCTGTAGAATCAATCGTGGTTTCACTAGTAGATTCGATCGTTTCTTCACTTTCCTGTGTTTGCATAGTTGTCTCTTGATCAGATTCAACGGTAAAATCTTCCGCAAAAACAACAGTCGGCGCTAGGAGAATCGGGGCTAGAAGTGAAAGTAGCAAAAAGCTGTGTATTACTTTTTGCTTATGTTTTGCTGATAAATTTGTTCTTTTCATATGTATTTCCTCCATGATTCATGATAAAGTGTGTGTGAATGGCAAAAATGCCATCAAATCATTTTATCATATTTATATAATTAAATTCATTTTTTATTTTAAAATTATATTATTTTTTTGTTTTAATGTAATTATAAGTCGTTCTGACCCTTGTTTTATAAGTTTTTCAGAACATTAAAAAAAGATAAAATTATTGATTTAAAAAAATAAAATGGTGAGGATTTCTATTTAGAGTTTGTTATTTCTTTCAATAAGTATGTTAGGGAAGAGGAGAACTATGTCACTAAAACAGAAGATTATTGCGGAAAGTCAACGCTTAGGTATTGATAAAATCGGTTTTGCTTCTGCTGAGCCATTTTATGAGTTGGAAGATTCACTAAACGAACAGCGAGCCCTTGGGTTTAATTCTGGCTTTGAGCATCAAGTAATAGAAGAACGAATCTACCCTGAGAAAACGTTCGAGAATCCTAAAACGATTATTTCAATTGCCTTAGCCTATCCCACAAAAATCAGCGGAAAGGTTCCTCGTGATGAGAAGCGGGGGATGTTTGCCAGAGCTTCGTGGGGCATCGATTATCATGATGTATTGAAGGATCGTTTAGCTAAATTGATCGATTTTATTCAGTCTCAAGCTGAAGGTCTGGAAGAAGCAGAAAATTGGCGTTTTGCTCCTCAGGTCGATACAGGGGAATTAGTTGATGTAGCTGTTGCACAAAGAGCCGGACTTGGTTTTATTGGGCGAAATGGATTATTGATCACAGAAGAATTTGGTTCTTTTGTTTATTTAGGCGAAATCGTGACGAATATTGATTTTGAAGTCGATGAGCCGGTCCCGTTTGGTTGTGGTGATTGTATGCGTTGTATCACAGCTTGTCCGACACAAGCTCTTTTAGGAAATGGCAGCATGAACGCTAAAAAATGTTTGTCCTATCAGACCCAAACGAAGGATATGATGCCTGAAGAATATCGTAAGAAGATGCACAATGTCATTTACGGCTGTGATATTTGTCAGTTGGTTTGTCCTTATAATAGAGGGAAAGATTTCCATTTTCATGAAGAGATGGAGCCGGAAGTTGACATCGTTTATCCTAAGTTAAAACCTATGCTGAGTCTATCAAACAAAGAATTCAAAGAAACCTTTGGACATCTTTCTGGATCGTGGCGTGGGAAAAAACCGCTACAGCGTAATGCATTGATCGCCTTAGCTAATTTGGGAGATCGTAGTGCTTTACCTGAAATTTTATTATGTGCAAAAGAAGATGTTCGGCCGGTTATTCGAGGGACTGCTGCTTGGGCTATCGGAAAATTAGGGAATAAAGAAACCGAAAAATGGTTGACCGTTCTACAGGAGTTGCTTGAAAAAGAGACTGATGATAGCGTCATCAGTGAAATAAACAAGGCGATCGGATACTTGAAGCGATAAACTGAACATAAGGAAGGAGAGTAAGATGAACTACCAAGAAACATATCAAGAGATACGAGCAAAATCCATTAGCAAAAAATTAACTCGTAGAAATTTCAATGTGTTGATTTGTCGTACTTTAACTGAGGCTAAAGAACAAGCGTTAAGCTTGATCGAAGGGGATAAAACAGTCGCTTTTGGAGGATCTCAAACCTTAGGACAAGTTGGGATCATCGATGCCCTTTACGAAAGAGAACAGCCGATCATCGATCGTGATTTAGCTGAAAATCTCGAAGAACGTCATCGATTGATGAAGCAGTCCCTTTTAGCGGACTATTATCTCACAAGCGTCAATGGAATCAGTGAAGATGGTGTATTAGTAAATATCGATAATGTTGGTAATCGAGTGGCAGCATTGACTTACGGGCCTGACAAGGTGATTGCTTTTGTAGGGGTCAATAAGGTTTACGGCAGTTTAGAAACGACCATTGAAATGGTGAGAAAAAGAACAGCACCACTAAATTCATTTCGCTTAGAATTACAGACGACGCCTTGTGTCAAAACAGGAAATTGTGGAGATTGCTTAAAAGAAGAATGTATTTGTAATATCATTTCGTTGACTCGTCGTTCAGCACTCGCTGATCGTATTCATATTTTTTTGATTCTAGAAGAAGCAGGATTTTAAGAAAATAAAAGACTGGAATAAAAAGGCTAGCTCCAATGCATAAGAGCTAGCCTTTTATTCCAGTTTTTTTGAGTACTAAGTTTCTTGAAATTGGCTATTATATAAAGAAGCGTAAAGTGAAGGTTGTGCAAGTAATTCCATATGTGTTCCTTTCTCCACGATGTCGCCGTCTTTCATTACTAAGATCAAATCTGCATTTTCGATTGTGGACAAGCGATGTGCGATCACAAAACTAGTTCTATTGTTCGTTACTTCGTCCATCGCTTTTTGGATATGAGCTTCAGTTCGTGTATCTACACTGGAGGTTGCCTCATCTAAAATAACCACTGGCGGGTTCGCTAAAATGATTCTGGCAATCGTCAACAGTTGTTGCTGTCCTTGTGACAAAGAGCCGTTTTCACTAGAAATAATTGAGTCGTAACCATTAGGCATAGTACGGATAAAATGATCACATTGAGCAATTTTAGCAGCTTCGATGATTTCTTCTCGAGTTGCATCCATTTTTCCATAGGCAATATTATCAGCGATCGTTCCTTCAAATAGCCAAGTATTTTGCAGAACCATCCCGAACATCCCACGTAAATTACTTCTTGAAAGGTCTGTGATATCCACACCATCAAATGTAATGCGGCCACTATTCAACTCATAAAAACGCATCAGTAAATTCACTAAAGTTGTTTTGCCTGCCCCAGTCGGACCGACGATCGCGACCATTTGTTTTGGTTTGACAGCAAAATCAACTTGGTTCATCAAGATTTTTTCTTTCGTATAACCAAATTTTACCTGTTCAAAAGTGATCTTACCAAGAGGCTGCTCGATCCTTTTTGGCACTGGATTTTCGGGAACCTCTTCTTTTTCATCTAGAATCTCAAAGATTCGATCAACTGCGGCTAAGGCTGCTTGGATCGAATTGATCACATAAGAAGCGGTTGAAATTGGTTCGGATATTTGATTGATATACTGTAAGTAGGCTTGAAGCAAACCGATAGTGATCGTTCCTTGTAAGACTAAAAATGCTCCAAAAATCCCGCTGATGATGAAGGCCAGCTGGTTGATCAAGCGAATCGCAGGATAAATCGCAAAATTCATAAATTGAGCATTTAAAAACGCCTGATAGTGCTTTTGATTTGTCTCAAAAATGACCTGTTTAGCCTGATTTTGCTGGTTGAATGTTTTGGTCACTAAATTCCCTGATAAAAATTCTTCAGTTTTATTATTTAGGTTCCCTAGCTCCGCTTGACTTTTTTCCGCTAAAACTTTGTTTTTATTGGCAATTTTTCCGGTCAAGTAAGAACTGCCCGCAATCAGTACAACGACGATCAACGTCAATTTTACATCAATATAAAACAGCATGACTCCAGCAAAAACAATGGTTGAAATTGAGGTGAAAAACTGGTTGATCCCAGTCAGCAATACTTGTGAAAGCTGATTTAAGCTGGTCGTTGTTCTGCTTAAAATATCACCGACCTGATGCTGATCAAAAAATGACATCGGTAAAGCTTTGAATTTCTTAGCGACTTCTTTTCTCACACGCAAGGTGATCTTTTCGCTTAAAGAAGCCATCACACGTTCTTGGATAAAGGATGTGAGACTGCTGAAGAGCGAAAAGACGATCAAGATCAAAACGGGTACCAGCAAGGCTTCTTTTACCTGAGCAAAGGTGATTTGACCGATTCCGTATGTGCTGATCAATTTGAGTAAATCATCGATTGCGATCCCCATGATGAAGGGCATCGCGATCACTAAAGCATTTCCGATCAAGCTGCAGATGATCAATCCAAAAAATATCGGGCGCTCTTTACTGATCAACTGAAAGAATCGTTTAAATGTTTGTTTATTTACTTTTTCCATAGTTTCCATAAAAAGGACTCCTTTCCTTTATAGTCCCTGTGAGTGGGCGAACTCTTGATAGGTTTGATTGTTTTTCAATAATTCTGTATGTGTTCCTTGACCAACGATTTTTCCTTCATCTAAAACGATGATCGTATCTGCCTGCTGGATCGTACTTAAGCGTTGCGCTACGATCAGTAATGTTTTATCTGACATTTCTTCTTTTAAGGCTTTTCTTAAGGCAGCATCCGTTTTGTAGTCCAGTGCTGAGAAGCTGTCGTCAAAAATATAAATATCAGCAGGTTTGATCAATGCCCGAGCAATGCACAAACGCTGCCGTTGTCCGCCGGAAAAGTTCGTCCCACCTTGAGCAACAAATGAATCATAGCCATCATTTAGACCTGAAACATAATCGTAAAGTTGAGCTATTTTTGACGCATGATCCATTTCCTGAACGGTTGCATCAGGATATCCCATCGCTAAATTACTCTTGATCGTTCCGCTGAATAAGAAAGCCTTTTGAGGAACATAGCTGATTCTAGAGCGCAGTTCTTCTTGAGATAATGAGCGAATATCGATCCCATCGAATAAAATTTTTCCCTGCGTCACATCACTTAGCCTCAATAATAATTTAGCTACAGTACTTTTCCCAGAGCCGGTACCACCAACGATCGCCGTTGTTTTTCCTCTAGGGATAGTGAAATGGATATCTTCTAAAACAGGTTCATCTGCTTGCTCGTAGTTGAATGTCACATGTTCCACCTTGATCAGATCTGTACCTGTATGTTCTTTTTCTTCGATGATTTGTGGTTGCTTTGAATCACGAATCTCTTCTTTGGTGTTCAAAATTTCTTCAATTCTTTTGACAGATGCAAAAGAACGAGGCATCATGACTAAAACCATGGCAGCGATCATCAAGTAAGCAAGTGTTAATAAAGCATATTCGACGACAGCTGAGACCGTTCCTATTTGAAGCGTTCCGACTGCGACTAAATGTCCGCCGAACCAAAGGATCGAAGAAAAAACGACGCCCATCAATAAAAAGGCGATCGGCGTGATAAAAGAAAAAATCTGGTTGACTCGAATCATGCCCTCTGCATACTCTGAAAAACGTTTATTTGTCCGTTCTTCTTCATAGTCTTGATTATTGAACGCTCGAATCATGTTGATACCTGTAAAAAATTCCCGTAAAGTAACGATCACCTGGTCCATCTTTGGCTGAATAGCTAAAGAAAGCGGCGTTCCTTTTTTCATCAATAAGTAGACGATCAAAGCGAATACCAAAATCGCGACTAACGGTACAAGCGCTAAAGTTTCTGAATAAGTGAATGTCATGTACAAAGAAAAGACAGCAATGATCGGTGCAGGTAAGATCAATTGTAAAAACAATACGATCATTTGCTGGATATTATCTATATCGTTTGTCATTCTTGTCAGTAAGGAGCCAGTTCCCACTTTGTCCGCATCTTTTATTGAAAAAGCCTGAACCTTATCAAAAAATAACGTCCGAATTTCAAAGCCGAACTTTGCTGCAACTTTAGCGGAAAGGTAACTCCCTAAAATAGCAGCAAATGCACCAAAAATAGCCATGACCAGCATTTGGATACCGATCGATTTGATGGTTTGTTCACTTCCGCTGGCGATACCGACATCGATCAAACGAGCGACTAATAACGGTACACCTAATGTCCCGATGATTTGCAGACACAAGAAAAATACGGTCGCAGCAATCAATTTGACATTTTTCTTCATAAAAAATTGAATGATGTTCATTGTAATTTCCTCCTTTTCATCAATCCTAAACGATTCTACACCTTCAAGTTGCTTGAATGTCAATGTTTTTTAGTTATAATTAAAAGAAAGAAGGTGAAGCAATGGATAAGGAAAAATTACTGACAGTTGGACAAGTCGCTGAAATCATGAAAATACCTAAATCAAAGATCCGTTATTGGGACGATATGAACCTTTTGACCTCTTCCAGAAATACAGAAAATGGGTATCGGATGTTTGATATGGAAGACTTATTGACGATCAGTGATATTGATTTTTACCGCAGATTAGATATCCCTATTAGCAAAATGACCAACCTTTATCGTAAATCGCCTGAAGAATTATGGTCTATCTTGGATGAAACGCAACATCGAATAGCCTCTGAATTAGCTGAATTGGAGAAAAGGTATCAAGGAATCAAACGTAGAAAAAATCAGTTAGTTCAATTGCTTGAATTAAAGGAAGAATTATTAAGTGATGGCGAACTTGATGTAAAGCGGATCATTGCATTTGATTTAAAAGATCCAAATGAATTACAAACATATATCGAAAACCCTTCAAGCTTAGTTGTTTATATCGATCCTCAACATGAAGCAGACATTATTTATGGTTTTGCTGCTGATGACGGTGAATTTATGGATGAACCGAAAATTTGGCAGAGCGAATCCAAACAAACGGAGACTTATAAACAGTTTTTATTGACCATCCGTTCTGAAGAGCCAACAGTCAATAATTTTTACCCGATCAAAGAAAAATTGATCGAACAAGGGTTTCAAACGGGCAGAGTGATCGGACGGTATATCATGACTGCAGAAGATGAAGAAGGTTTTTACACGGATCATTACAAAGCTTGGGTTGAAGTGATGTAAGTAGGCTAAGGCAGAAAAGTCGATAAAGAGAAGCCAAGGTGTTATGATGTAGCCAAATAAAAAAAGGGTGAAACGAAAATGGAAAAACTACAAACGATTCAAGAAGTAACAGCATTTATCAATGAAAACCATCTCGCATTTTTATATGTTTCACAAGATAATTGTTCTGTATGTCACGCACTTAGACCTAAACTGAGTGAGCTGTTAAAGAACTATCCTGCAATTGAATTACGTGAAGTAGAAGCGGATAAAGTAAAGGAAATATCAGCTGAATATTTAGTTTTTTCAGCACCGACGTTGCTCTTTTTTGTAGATGGCAAAGAATACTTGCGTGATGGCAGGTTTGTTCAGTTTAAAAAACTGGAAGCTGCATTAGAAAAAGTTTATTCATTTGAAGAAAGTTTACTTTAAGCGGAACCAACAAATAGAGTATTAGCGCTCAATTGATTTCAATAAACTGAGATCAAGAGGCGCTTTTTTTTATAAAAAAGGATAAAATGGAACAGAACATAGTTGAAAGAATGGAGAAGCAGTGAATGAAAAAGACGATGGTTGCTCTAATAGCATGCATTTTAGTAATAGTAGGAGCAGTCATCTATTCAAATGCAGGACAAAAAGAGCAAGAAGAGACATTATACAACAAATCTGAAGTCGAATTTTGGGTGTTGAGTGACCCACACTATTTAGATAAGAGCTTAACAGATTCAGGTTCAGCTTTTGAAAAAATCAAACAAACAGCTGCCGGTAAAGAGCTGGATTATCAAAAAGAAAGCTGGCAGGCATTTGTAGCAACTGCCATCCAGAAAAAGCCAGATATGATCATTATTACAGGGGATCTGACCTTAAATGGTGAAAAAATCAGCGCAGAAAAATTAGCCGATTTTCTAACACAATTAAAAGCAGCAGGAATCGATGTGTATGTGATTCCGGGAAATCATGATATCAATGATGGCTGGGCTAGAAAATTTGTTGGAGAAAAGCAAGAAAGAACAAAATCGATCACAACGGCTGATTTTAAAGAAATCTTTGCCGATTTTGGCTATCAAAATGCGACAGATCATGATAAACAGTCACTTAGTTATTCTGTTGCGGTCAATCAAAATTATGATTTTCTTTTTCTAGATTCAAATATTTATCCAGAAGACACTGAACCGCAAACAAGACCAGCAACGGGTGGTACGATCAAAGGAACAACAATGGTATGGACTAAAGAACAATTGGAAAAATCAAAAAAAGCACAGAAAAAGACGTTCGTTTTCATGCATCATAATATCTATGCTCATAATGATTTGCTGTCCAACGGTTTTGTGATCAACAATGCAGACGAATTTAAACAAGTATTAGCTGACTATCAGGTTCCTGTTGTGTTTTCAGGTCATATTCACGGACAAGATATCATGACAAGGACAATCAACGATCATGAATTAACAGAAATTGCCTCAAGTTCATTTTCGATCACCCCTCAAGGATATGGTGTTGTGAAGCTAAAGGGAGATCATTTAGACTATCAAAAAGCCAGCAATGATGTAGATGTTTGGGCAAAAGAAACGAAAAATAAGATCCCGGAAGTTCAGAATTACTCAGCGTATCTAGAAACGCTTTTTACCGAAGATGGTAAAAAATTGGGCTATAGCCAATTATTGAATGCCGGATTGACCGATGATCAAGAACTTGATACGGCCGCAGAATTTATTGGGCGTATGAATGTCCGCTTTTTCTCGGGCAATGATTTTTGTACAGATGAAGAAGCAGCAAAAATCAAAGAGGAACCAGGCTACCAAATCATCGAAAAGCACAGTAAATTTCTAAAAGAATATATTGATTCGATCATACAAGATAAAAATCAAGAGGATAACCATTACACGAATACTAAATGAATCTATTATGAGAAGCTGAGATAAAAGTATTTATTTCCTAATGGACAGCTTTTTCGTCCTCGTTTATTCAGGTTTAGAGTGCAAAAAAAAGCTGATTTTTAGCTTTATTTGCACTCTTTTAAGTATAGAAAATTAAGAAAGTCATGATAGCCTTTCCTTATCATACCTCGAGATTAACTATTATCAGTTTCTCCATTTTTGTACTATCATAGTAAGATAAAGCGTAAAAAGTAAGTGAACAAGAAAGGGAGCGGGAAAAATGCAATTAGTATCAGGAGAAAAAGGGTTTGAGCTAGTACATGAAAGTGGTAACTGGTTGATGAAAAAAGATCTTGGTTTTTCACCAGTTGAAATGTTGGTTGCATCGATCGGTGGATGCGGTGCGTATGTCTACGAAAAAATTTTAACAAACTCTACCATAGATTTTACGATCAAGTCAGTAGATATTTCCTATGAACGTGCGGAAGATAAACCTGCTAAGCCATTGAGCCAAGTAACGATCCTCTTTACGATCCAAGTACCAGAAGAAGCACAAGGAAAAGCTGAACGTGCGTTAAAATTAATTGGGAAAAACTGTCCTGTGATGCAGTCTCTAGATCCAGCAATCGAAGTTATAGAGGAAGTTCAATTCATTTAATCAAATAAACTTTTTTGAGAAAGAGAAAGTAGGAAGCAAATGAAAAAGTTTTTTATTATCAGTTCGATCATCACGGGAATTTTTTTGACAGGCTGTTCAACGACAGATCAATCAGCAAACAATGAAAAAGAGAAAGCAATCGTTCGTTTTACTGAACCAGCTGAGCTTTTGACTCTTGATACGACACAAGAAGAAGATTTCACTAGCTTCAATGCACAGAATCAAGTATTGGAAGGGCTGTATCAATTAAATGATAAAGATGAAGTGATTCCAGCAGTTGCTGAAAAGCTTCCAGAAATCAGTGAAGACAAACAAACCTATAGGATCAAATTAAGAAAAGATGCGAAATGGTCAAATGGCGAGGCAGTAACATCACAAGATTTTTTATATGCATGGAGACGGGCAGTGACACCCGAAACGGCACCATCCTATGCCAGTTTGTTTGTTTCAACGATCAAAAATGCTGATGACATTTATCAAGGGAAAGTAAAACCCGAAGAATTAGGCGTAGAAGCGCCAGATGACTATACATTAGTTATTCATCTGATCAAGCCGATACCATACTTTACTTCGTTATTGACCTTTGAAACATTTTTCCCGATCAATCAAGTCTTTGCTGAAAAACAAGGGAGTAATTATGGAACATCTAGTCAAACGACATTATATAATGGACCATTTACTTTAGAAGGCTGGGAGCAAAATTCTGATACATGGCAGTACGTCAAAAATCCGAAATACTGGGATAAAAAGAATGTTCAAGTCGATGAAATCCAGACAACAGTAGTAAAGTCAACCAGTACAGCAGTCAATTTATATCAAACAGATGAACTGGATCGTGTAGTTTTAGATGGGGAGTTTTCAAAGCAATATAAGAATGATCCTGACTTCCAAAATCAAAATGATACAAAAATGGGCTACCTTCGTTTTAACCAAGGAAAAGACAAGCCGCTTAACAATGCTCAGCTGAGAAAAGCCATCTCATTAGCGATTGATCGTAAAACATTTGTTGAGAATGTTTTAGGAGACGGCTCGATCGCAGCAACTGGATTTGTTCCGCAAAATTTTGTCCAAAATCCTACAACAGGTGAAGATTTCCGTGAAGAAAGCGGCATACAGCAGACATTTGATAAAGAAGCTGCACGGGAGGCGCTTGATCTTGCTAAAAAAGAGTTGAACCAATCAGAATTTACGCTAGTTTATTTAGCGAAAGATACTGACATTGAGAAAAAAACAGCAGAATATTTAGCAGGTCAGGTCGCTGAAGTTTTACCTGAAGTTAAATTTGAAATTGCGACTTTACCAAGCAATAATTTGCAGGAGCGCTATTTATCTGGTGATTATGATATCGCCTTTGGCCAGTGGATGCCAGATTTTAAAGATGCGATCACTTTTTTAGATATGTTTACATCAACGTCCGGTCTAAATCATGTGAATTATAAGAGTTCAGAATATGATCGATTGATTGAAGCCGCGGTAGCGACCGATGCTGCAGATGAGGAAAAGAGATGGTCTGATTTGTTAGAAGCGGAGCATGTATTATTAGGAAAAGATTACGTCGTTGCACCAATTTATCAGCAACAAACAGCTTTGTTACAAAAGAAAACGATCAGTGGTGTTGTAAAACATAGCTTTGGATCACCCTATAGTTTTAAATATATCCGCGTCAATAAAGCAGAATAATATACTAGAAAAAATATAGAAGAAAGCATGAAACATGTTTTCTTCTATATTTTTTATTTTTTTCTTGACATATGATTGATCGTTCATGTATTATATGTATATGATATATGAACGACTATTCATATGAAAAGCTAAAGTGAATTTTTTCAGAAAATAATCAATTAAGGAGGCTGGTTACAATGGAAACAACTCATACACAAAAATGCTCAGGAGAACAAGGACACACACATGATCATGGACATAATCATAGCCATGGAAAATCACCCGTCATTTTATTCTTTACAGGTTTGGCATTATTCATCGTTGCTCTTTTTATAAATGAAGGTTCTTTGATCCAAAATATTCTTTTTATCAGTGCTACATTCCTATCTGGATACCACATTATTTTGGAAGGAATCGTTGAGACGATAGAACAGTCTAAAGCAAAAAGAAAATTTGCGCCGAATGTCCACATCTTGATGACGTTAGCAGCTTTTGGTGCGATCATCATCGGAAGTTATGAAGAAGCAGCACTGTTGATTTTGATTTTTGCGGCTGCTCATTTTCTTGAAGAATATGCTGAAGGACGTAGTAAAAGAGAGATCACTAATCTATTAAAAATGAATCCAACAGAAGCTCGCTTGATCCAAGCTGATGGCAGTGTCAAAACAGTGGACGTTTCCCAATTAAAAATCGGTGACAAGCTTCAAGTTTTAAATGGCGATCAAATCCCAACAGATGGCCGTATTTTAACTGGAGCTACCTCTATCGATGAATCATCGATCAATGGAGAAAGTATCCCTAGAGAAAAATCAGTCGGAGATGAAGTGTTCGGCAGCACGATCAATGGTAATGGAACGTTTACGATGGAAGTCACAAAAGACAGCAGTGACACAGTCTTTGCTAAAATCGTTCAATTAGTGAATCAATCTCAATCAAACCTATCTAAAACAGCAACAAAGATCCAGCAGCTGGAACCCTATTATGTGACGATCGTATTGATTTTAGTGCCACTTTTTATTGCAGCTGGACCATTTATTTTCAACTGGTCATGGAATGATAGCTTTTATCGCGGCATGGTTTTTCTAATTTCTGCTTCTCCATGTGCTTTGGCAGCAAGTGCAGTACCTGCAACTTTGTCAGGAATCTCAAACTTAGCTAAAAGAGGCGTTTTATTTAAAGGCGGTTCATACCTAGCTAACCTTGCAACGATCAAATCTGTCGCATTCGATAAAACTGGAACATTGACACAAGGAAAACCTGTTGTGACTGATTTTTACTTTTTAACTGAAACAAATGAACAAGACTATATCGATATCATCGTTGCCATGGAAAAAACAGCCAATCATCCTTTAGCCAATGCAATATTAGCTAAATTTACTCCTGCTGAAAAAGTAGAGTTAACTGTTGAAAATGAGCTTGGAAAAGGCTTGGTTACTGTCTTTGACGGAGCAACTTATCAGCTTGGAAAGCCCGAGATCTTTGTGAATACGAACAAACAAATCACGGAACACAATGAACAATATGCAAAAGAAGGGAAAACGGTTGTCTATTTTGCGAAAAATCAAGAAGTCATCGGTTTGATTGCGATGATGGATGTCCCAAATGAACATGCTAAACCAGTCATCAGTTATTTGAAAGCACAAGGAATTCATACCACAATGATTACAGGTGATGCAGAACTGACAGGACAAGCAGTTGGGCGCCAAATCGGGATCGACGAAGTTGTGGGAAATGTCTTACCTGAAAATAAAGCAGCGATCGTTCAAGAGCAACAAGCACGTTACGGCAGTGTTGCGATGCTTGGAGATGGTGTAAATGATGCCCCTGCTTTAGTGACGGCAGATATTGGTGTTGCAATGGGAGATGGAACGGATATTGCAATCGATGTTGCTGATGCTGTATTGATGCAAAATGACTTAACAAAATTTAGTTATGCTCATGTCACAGCTAAACGCTTAGATCGTGTCGTTTGGCAGAATATTATCTTTTCTATGTTCATCGTCATTTTGTTGATCACATTGAATATACTTGGAAAAATGGATATTACGATCGGAGTGATCGCCCATGAAGGGAGCACGTTACTAGTAATACTGAATGGGTTACGTTTATTGATCCCGACAAAAATATAAAAGTTTTAGCTAAAAATTGAAATAGAAGTGTTTATCTATTTATAAAGAGACTGAATTGTAACTTTTTAAGTTATAATTCAGTCTTATTTTTTTGATGCCCTAATAACAAAATCGAGAAAAGCAAGATATGAGATAGAAAAGAGAAAGGTAGCTACAATAGAAGGTGATGGAAATAAATTAAGGATAGGAGTACTTTTTTATGGAACGGAATTTGATCAGTGTGTTAGAAGAAAATACAGAATTGAAATTGAAGTTGCTCGCTATCATGAGAGATGAAAATACGTGGATGATCGGTGATGAGTTGGCAGAAAAATTAGAGGTGCCTACTAAACGTGTTCATACACTTATAAGTAGCCTCTTGCAAGATCTAATAGATTTTAATTCAGATGCCATTCAGCTTACGACGTTGAAAGGAAGGGGGAGTTATTTACAAATAGATGATCCGGAGCAATATGTGAAGCTTCGCCAATCCATTATAGAAAATTCTATTATTTTTCAAATTATTTTAGCGATCGCCATTAATAAAGAAGTGACCTTAGGCCAATTGTCTATGAATAATTTTGTAAGCGAATCTTCTATTAGGAACCGAATCAAAGCTGCCAATGAGTTAACTAAATCAATCGGGGTAAAAATAGTAAGTCGTAAAAATCATTACCAATTCCAAGGAGAGGAAGCACAAATAAGGGTGATGCTCAATACAATCTTTTGGCGTCTCTATAGAGGAGCAGAATGGCCTTTTAGAAATGTGAATCAAAAGCATTTGTTTAAACTATTGGCAACTATTAGCGATGCCATTGATTTACCGATAAAATCGCTTACGCTATATCAAGTGGGCTACCTGTTTGCAATCAATTATAGCCGAGCACGTCAAGGGCACGACATAACAATAAAACAAAACTGGCAACCGTATCTATATGTATGTGAACAAGTTGATCATGAGACAAATATTTACCAGATATTTTTAGATAATTATGGCTTATCTAAATCAGAAACCGATTTCTTTTTGCTTGAAGTACTTTCTAGAAGTAAAATCTATACGCACTCAGATAAACGAAAAATACTTAACCTGGTTAATTTAAGAAACACTCCAGCTTATACTGCTTGTGAACAATTATTGAAAAAATATGAAGAAAAATTTGGCATGTTATCAGAGACAGAAGAACAGCTTTTTTTTGAATATACGTATCCTTGTCATATATATGCTGAATTGTTTTCAAATATTGTTTATGCTAGTTCAGGTTATCGAATGTACCGACAGACTGGGTATTATTTTCCGATTCTAAAAAGCAAAATGAAAGAGATTCTATTTGAATTATATGAAAAGACAGAATTAAAATTATTTTTGAATGAACAATATCTAATGGATAAATACATTCTAATTTTCTCGTTCTTCAAGCCGGCAGTATGCTTTGAAAAAGAATTTATTATTTATGTAGAAACAGATTTATCAGAAATGATGGAACAAAAGTTGATTAACCAAATTGAAGCTAATTTCAAAATGTTTTTCAATATAAAAATCTATACAACATTGAATAAATTGAAAAAAGTTCGATATCATTATTTCAACAAGCGTTTCTCCAACCTTCAGAGTTTTTACAGATCAAGCGCAGTATTTTTTGGTCCATCCGATATTAACGAGAAGAGATATTCGGATGATATCGGATTACTTGCATATGTCTCTGACGAATAAAATGAATGATTAGACTTCAACTGGAAAGAGTGGCTTGATAGATAACGAATGTAATTATTTTTTAATTATGGTTTTCTTTTGAAAAAAGAGATTAATCCTAACTAGAAGAATAGTTTTTATCATTTTTTTATCAAAAATGTTTAAAAAAGGGGGATGATATCTCCTTTTTTTAATCCCAAATTATTTTAATGATAGTATAAGATAATGATAGTAAAAGAAAAACACTTCTCGTTCTATGGAGGAACGGGAAATGTTATTGGTAAAAATTAAAATAATATATTTTTTCGAAGATTCTCTTTTTATTTATAATAGCAATCCTGGTTTTATAATCATAAATATCTCAAAAAAGATAAAATTTTGGTAGCAAAATCATTATAACTCATTTATAAAAGGAAAACTTATCAATTTTTTTGATTATATTTAAAAAAATTGAGAAAAAATTGTTTAATTTTAGCCGTCAATATAGCCGTCAATAATTTTATGTAGAGAGGAAGATCAGCTATGGCTAGAAAGGGAGAAAATATATATAAAAGAAAGGATGGACGATGGGAGGGTCGATACATCAAAGGTCGTCGAGCAGACGGGTCAATCTATTATGGTTACGTCTATGACAATAACTACAAAGAAGTTAAAAAGAAGTTGGTCATCAAGAAAGCTAGTATCTTTTCAAGCACCAATACCACAGAACGCTTTTATGGAACGGTCAACAATTGGCTGGATTACTGGTTGGAATCAGTAGCTGTCTTCAACGTAAAACCTAGTACCTTTGATAGCTATAAGAGTAAAATCAACTGCCACATCCGCCCGTTTCTTGGAGATATTTATTTAAGCGAACTAACCTCCAGTAAAATAGAAAGCTTCATTAATAGTACAAAAGAAAAAATCTCAATCAATTCACTACACGCTGTCTTCAGAGTGTTAAAAACAGCACTGAAATATGCTGAAAAGCTTAACTTTGTACAAAGATCATTATACGAGAATATCCAGTTGCCTAAAGGTAAAAAGCCGAAGATCGTTACTATTACAAGGTCTGAACATAAACGCTTAGTAAAGGAAGCAAAAAAATCACCAGAGGGATTATCTGTCCTTCTTTCATTAGAAACAGGAATGAGAATCGGAGAAATTTCGGGATTAAAATGGAAAGATATCGATTTTGAGAATCAAACAATTTCAGTTCACAGGACACTGCAGCGAGTGGGAAATTTTTCAGAAGGAAAATTTAGAACGCATATTATAGAAGAAAAGCCAAAATCAGAAACATCAGAACGAATTATTCCACTTTCCACAGCGCTAGTTAAACGTCTACAAAGAGCAAAAAAACAAAGTAAAAGCGCTTATGTAATATCAAAGGGAGAAAAATTTGTTGAGCCGCGTACAATTCGTTATCAATTTAATCGTTTACTGGAATCATTAAAATTGCCAAAATGTTCTTTCCACGCATTACGACATTCATTCGCGACTCGTTGTTTAGAAAAAGGCGTAAATATAGCAGTTATCAGTTCCTTGATGGGGCATGCTTCTACAAAAATGACATTGGATATTTACACAAATTCAAATCTGAATGAGGAACGTTTAGCAGTTGAATCGATCACCTGTGTATAGTTTGGAAATTTCAAATTCGCCGTCACAATCGCCGTCACTTAACCCAACAAGCCTTGATGTATCAATCTTTTTCTGACGATCTCTTGTTCCTCCATAGAACGAGAATGGAAAATAAAATTAAGATAAGAAAAAAATGTAACTTTAGCTTGAGTTAAATTTTACAATAAAAAAGAAAAAATCACTATTTTATTGCTTGTTTTATTGAGGTTCAGAAAACAAAAGAGTTGTCAGGAACAAACATAAAGGCACTTCTTTTAAAATTATTGATTGAAATGTCGAAAATCAAGGAGGAAAAAAATGTTTAACATAGCACTAGTCAATCATAAAAAGATTGGTGATTCGCGATACATAGAGGCTTTGAAGGAAAAACAATGTGATGTGCATTATTTAGAGTCTGACGAACTAGATCAAAGAATAAATAATATGGACGCTGTGATCATCAAGGAGTCTTCTCTAGAAGAAATTGGCGAAACATGCGAGCTGATTATTAAAATTAGAAGCTTAACAGACCGTTTTATTTGGATTCTTTCAGAAGCTTCTACAAAAATCAATCGAATTGTCTATTTACAATTAGGCTCTGATGGAACGTTTGATGATCAAGTCGATCCTGATGAATTTGGTATCTACGTAGGAACAACGTTGGAGAGAAGAACAAAGAAGGTTGAGCCTGTAAAAGAAGTAGAGCCACAAAAGGACAAAATCGAAGAATTGACACCTATTGAACTTGTTCCTAATAACTTTTCTGTCAATGTGGAAAAGAAAGGTGAAGTCAGCTTGACCAAATTGGAATTTCAGGCGATGGAGATTTTAGTTAGACGCCAAGGAGATGCTGTTTCTTATGAAGAAATGTATCAGGCTATCTGGGGGGATGAAAAAGGTGATCGTAAGTATCGCATTTCTAATCTAGTCTTCCATCTTAGAAAAAAACTTGGGGACGATCCATTTAAACCTAAATATATTCGGACAGTCCGCTCAAGAGGGTACATGTTGTCTATGTAAGGGATCCTCTCAATTGAATCAGTTTTCTCTTTTTTGATCAAATGGCTAGCGTAGCATTAGGTCAGGAAATTGAAATATATTGTGTGTTTCTTAGCACAACGATTTTTGAGGAAAGGAGGAAAATAATGAAAATAAAACACAAAGGTTTCTATGTTGGATTACTTGTACTGCTTGTTACGGTGGTAGGGTATGTGTCGTTTAGAGGCGTGAGTCCATTGCGTGCAGCATCTGACAATTATTCATTAGAGCATGGGGATATTTCCAGTGATAACGAAAAACTACTTCCTGTCAAATTAACGATCAATAATCCGAAGGACGAGGAGCTGACATTCAAGGCGACCGATTTAGATATTATCTCATACGAGGACTTCGTAGAAGGTCAAACAAAAAACGATTTATCTACTATTGAATTAGTTAAGTTTTCAGATGATTCTTTCACAATCAAAACAAAAGCATCTAAAGAACCGCTGATCGTTCAATTCTTTGTTCGAACATTTGCAGGAAATAAAGCAAAAACTGGACAAGTTTCGCTAGCAAATGAATCTGGAGAAGTAGCGAAACTTTCGCTAGATTTACCAAGTATTCCAGAAGAAAAAGTAGTGGAACAAAACTATGTTGCTCCAAGGGCACTTTCAGCATTGGATGTCTCAACATTTGCAGCACCAGTGAATGAAAAGGTTGTTACCCTTTGGTCTGAATTTCTTTCAGCGTTAACTGATCCTACTGTTGATAAGATTACGTTAGCAGCCGACCTAACTGCTTCAAGTAGCGCATCCATGGTTGCTCGCCCTTCATTGGAAATTGATGGACAAGGGCATGAAATCAACTTTGCAAATACAACTAGTTATTCTGTCACAATACCTCAAGCAAGTGCAGAGGGCAGTATACTAAGTGTGAAAAATTTAAAGTATACAGGGAGTAATACGACGTCTATCTTTAATGCTAGTGCAGCAAACAGTAATAACTGGACATTCAATTTTGAAAATATCACAACTTTGACTGGCGCTTCTAGAGGTCTACTAACTGCCGCAAACAGTATAGTGACAATCAGTGGAACAAATGTGCTTAACATTGCTCGTTCTGAGACTATGGTTGAAGCTAAAGAGGTTTATATTCAAGGAACAGAAACTGAGAGAGCTTCAATTTCTATCAATGATGGTTCCAATTTTGTCAGCTCGTCTGTTGCTAATGGTAAATTCCTAATTGAAAATGCTGATATCACAGTTGAAAAAGTTTCAAGTCTATTTAATGTTACTGGAACAAATACACAATTTGATATCAAAAATTCAACAGTTACCGCAGATACAATTGCCAGCTTTATTTACGGAACGTCTATAAACACAACGATCAGTAATTCTAAAGTAGACATCCCAACAAATATTTCTGGCAATTTTCATAGAAATAATGCAGCGAACTCTTCATTAGTAATCAATGAGAAATCAGATATCAATTTGGTGAGTACAACTACGAGTGACATTATCGATGCATCTGGTGCAATGAGCTTTATCGTAGATGATTCAACAATTAATGCAAGTAGTGTTGGTCAGATTTTTAGTAATTCAGCAGCTGGTACGGATATGATTGTTCAAAATAAAGCACATTTTATTGGATACAGTCAGTCAAATAATGTTTTAAAATCAACGGCTCAAATCGATATTACTGCAAAAGGCGAAGGCACTATACTAGAAGCATCAGGACATTCATCGCAGATAGCAGAGAGTGGTGGAATTATTTCCATTGATGCAGCTGCATCCACATTGAATGTAGAGGATAAAGCCTATTTTGATATACATTCTTTATCAACGGGCTCGTCAAGTTCTACAGGTGCAACTCCAGCGGTAATGATTCAAAGTGCTGGTGGGAGTTTTAATGCTAGTGGTCAATCTGTTCTCAATATGACTTCAGAAGGACAAAGTAATACTTTAGCTGCTACAGTTCGATTCCGTCTTCGAGGAGAAATGGCATTCAATGTCTCAGGTGAGTCTCAAATCAATATCAAAAAGAATCGTCATGGAGCTCCAGGTATTCGTATGTTCGGGAAAAATAACAATATTGCAGTATCGGGAAATTCTGATTTTACAGTGCATAATGCGGGGACAGGTACAGCCAATTCACCTGGATCAGACAATAGTAATCAAGGTATCATCTTCTATGAAAGTGGCACTGCTCTTTCAGAGGCGCATAGTTTTACCTTAACAGATCCAGGAAGCCGTGTGAAAATTTTTGCTGACTACGGTGCAGGAATTGATTCTTGGCGTCCAATTACAGTTTCCGCTACAGAGGGTACGTATTTCGAGGTGATTGGAAATACTTCAAGTGGAGCGATTTTCAATACGTTTAGCTCTAATGGTAGACAATTGAACTTTATCTTGGATAAGCCAATGTATTATGACTTTAAAAATAACGGGCCAGGAAAAGAATTGATGTCAGCTAGTTCTGCATCGACACTTCAATCAACTCATTCTGATGTTTCTTTATGGATACCTAAGTCTGGAGAAGTGAATAATGGAAATGATGGGAACCCATTCAGATCATGGACCTTAGTAGATTATAGTTTGTCTGGTAACAAAATGACATTTAATTCATCAAGTGATCCGACCTTTAATACAGGAACAGATTCATTCGGTACTGATGGTATCAATCGCTTCTCACGGATGTCAGGAAACAATGCGAATCCAATCGTGGATGAAATCCGCACGCCGACGAACGCAGACAAATTTATTTTTGGGCATGTAAGTATCCCAGAAGGTAAAGATGGGTTCCGTGATGCTTGGACAGATGAAGTACATGTTGAGTTAGAAGTACAACTTCCTAATGAAACGACTAAGCATAAAATTTATGGAACAACCGTTCAAGATGGCGATACGGGTAAATACAGTATTCATGGTGAAGAAGCGCGAGCAGGTATCTTTAAGGCGGATATGTCTTCATTGCTTCCAGCTGGCGAAACATTTATTCCAACTGGAACTAAGGTGAATGTGGTTCGGGCTTGGCGTGGTTCCAGTGATGTACCAGCAGCTGATGATACCACTGTGCATATTGGTACACCAGCCGATGTCGTTCATGGAAATTTATGGTTTACAGATACAGTGACTAGTTTAGATGTTACACCGCCAACTCAAGCAGTTGTTTCATCTGCTGTCAACAATGCAGCGAAACAAATCAAAGGAACCAGCGATGAAAATGGTGCGAAAGTTTTTGTAAAAGTCAATGGTGAATGGTTGAAAGATTCAGCTGGAAATGCAGTGACAACCACTGTAGCCGGCGGTAACTGGACAATTGATTTACCAAGCTATATCGATAAAACGGCCCAAGTGGAAGTTTATCTAAAAGACACAACAGAAATTACACCATTACCATCTTTTGTACTTCCGCGTACCTATACAATAGAGCCGGATGGCGTTGCTGGCAACTTGAATGAAGTTGCGACAACTTATGATAGTTATACAGGATATCATGATGCTGTCAAAGGAACAACTGATGATCGTTTTGATCCAGCAACCTTGGATACAGTAGCTGATGTTATTCCGGATGCACCCGATTTGGTCAAAGGAGTAGACTCTAGTGGCGGAAGCACAACTTCTGTTGGTGATGTTCTAACATATTCACTACTGGTATCAAATAAAAAAGCAGATTCTTATGATTGGACTAATGTCGAAATATCTGATGTCTTGGCTGAAGGTTTAGAATTTGATCCTGCTAAGCACAAAGTAACGATCGATAATGTCGAAGTAGGTACTGATAAGTATAACTACAACGAAACAACACGTACATTGACGATTAAAGTAGGGGATCTAAGTAAACCAGAACCAAAATCAGAATCAGATCCAACATTGGTTCCAAAAGAAGTAAGAGTGACATTCCAAGTAACTGTCGAACAAAGTGCTGTGGATAAAGATCTAAAAAATAAAGCAACGGCAGTCGGTTATTCACCACAAGAAGATCCATTTACTGTTGGACCTAATGATCCAAATGCAACACTTGTTCCAATTGATGTTACATCAAATGAAGTAGGTTTGCCTGGTGGGCCAGCTTTTGGTATTTTGTCCTTTGTTTCAGCACCAACAGCACTAGATTTTGGTGTTAAAACTGAAAGTTTAAATGGCAATACTGTAGCAGTCGATCCAGACGTCATTGGAGATCAACTAGTAGTTTCTGATAACCGCGGAAACTTACAAAAATGGACAATGACAGCCACTTTGCTTACACCATTATCAAATGGTGATGCCATTTTCCCAGATGCTATTCACTATGTAAACGGTGAATCGGATGAAGTCATCACTGGCTTGGCAAAACCAATCTTTGTTCATACAAATGCAAATGTTGGTGAATACAATATCAGTGAAGAAGAATGGGTGAAAAAGAACAACGGGTTTAAAATTGAATTAGCACCTGGTGCAGTCAATAAACTTGGTAAATATCAAGCGACGATTCAATTCTCATTGGAAGATACACCATAAAAATGGAGGAATAACAATTGATGAAAAATTTAAAATCTTTGGTTTTGTTCTCCATTGCATGTGTATCGATTTTTACCATTCATCCAATCAGCGTACAAGCTGAAGGCGAAGGCAATGGCGGAGGGATTCAGACAAATGGAGAAATCGGGTTCTATGAAGAAACAAAACCAACAACAGAGCCAACGACAGAACCAACGACATCTGATTCAACACCAACAGTAAAAAAACCAGTCGGCAGATATCCTTCAACTGGGGAGCTAGTCAAGAAAAGTTTATCGATCAGTGGTGCAGCTTTAGTTGTTATTGCAGCGATTGCCTTTTTCTGGAAACGGAAGAAAGACGACGATGAACAGAAAGAAGGGAGTTAGGGAATGAAAAAGAAACGAATCCATTCAGCCTTGCTACTTCTTTCTCTAGGACTCACAGCCATGTTATTACCAAACTACTCATATGCAGTAGAAGATAACAAAGAAGGAAATGCAGCGATTGAATTAACTGAAATTCCAGATGAGAAAGGTGTTCGCGATCCGGAAAATCCCGGAACGATCGTAGATCCTGGGCCTAGTCCGAGTACTGAAGGTCGTTTGCGAATCGACTTTGTTCCTAAATTGAATTTTGGTCAATATGCAATCACAGACAAAGATATGACGTATCCAGTTAACGCTCAGCTCTTTAAAGATGGCACGAAAGCAAGAGGAAATTTTGTACAAGTTTCTGATTACCGAGGTGGTCAGCAAGGCTGGACCTTACAAGTACGTCAAGAAACACAATTTAAAAATGAAACAGCAACAAATCCAGAATTAAACGGTGCGGTGATTTCCTTTGATAAGTCTTGGGTCAATTCGACACAAGATCAAAACAAAGCGCCGATCGTCTCTAAAGAGATCATCCGCTTGAGCAATATCGGGGAAACCTATAATTTAGCAGAGGCTAAACAAGGCACCGGTTTTGGAACTTGGAGTATTTCATTCGGCGCATCCGCTGATAATAAAAACAGCATTGCGTCAACGTTAAGTCCGCGTTTACTAAAGGACGAACCTGTACTGGATCCAGCATTTGATAATCAACAAGTGTATGAAAACAGTGCAGTCACATTAAGTATACCGGGAGCAACTAAACGTGATCCGGTACCCTATTCAACGGTGTTAACTTGGATTATAGCCGAGTTACCATAGATGTAACACAAACAAAACCTAGGAGGAAACACACATGAAATTAACACACAAATTATGCGGAGCTGTATTAGTAGCGGCAGCAGGCGTAGCAATCGCTGCTCCAAGTGCAACACAAGCCTTAGAAGGAACTAGAAACGGAACTGCAGACATCGAGTTCACAAAAAATACTTCTGAAGACACAACGATGACTGACCCAACTGGTACTCGTAAACCTGATACTGGTAGCGAAATCGATCCAACTCACGTTGATGAGTTTGGGATCATTGCGGTAACTCCATTAGACTTCTCATCACATGCAGCAGTAGCAGCAGGTCAATCTGGATCTTTCTACGCTAAAGCGCACGTAGCAAACAGAGGAAATGCGGATGAATATGAAGTTGAAAACTATGTAGCGATCAAAGATGTTCGTTCTACAACAGATCACACATACACATTAACTGCAAAATTAGAAAAACAATTTACTGCTATGGTTGATAGTCAAGAAGTAACGTTAAATGGCGCAACATTAACATATAGTAATATTGATGTTGCTGATACGTTGAATCCAGGGTTATCACCTGCTGACGACAAAAAAGTATTTGGTGAAGCAGGAAGCGGATCACAAACAATTGCTTTAGGTGAAACAAAACCAATTTACCAAAATACTGATCCAAATGGTGGTAAAGGACGTTATGAAGTAACATTTGGTGACGATGCTAAAGGAACAGAAGCAAACTCTGTACTTTTAGAATTCGGCGATAATGTTGACGTTCGTACTGCACAATACAATGCAACTGTTTTATGGACATTAACAGACGGTAAATAAGAACCGTTCAAAATCTGCAAAAAAGATGTAAAAACAGGTTCACCGGCTTTTAAGCCGGTGACTTGTTTTCACATTTAAAAGAAGGGATTTATAACATTCATGAAAAAAAGAATCGTCACTTACTTAGTACTACTCACATACATAGTTTTTGGAGCTGGTTTTTCTGAAAAAGCTTTTGCTGATGAAACAACTAGTCAAAATGCAGAGCAGCAAGCGGCTGACCTTGGATTAGGCTTCACTTATAAGGTAGTGAAACCGGAAAATCAACGTTCAAGCGTTGGGTATTACGATTTACGAATGAATGCTGGTCAGAAACAAACGGTCACTATTGAACTAGCAAACGGCTCAGACGAAGAAATCACGATCGGTGTTTCATTAAATGGTGCAAAAACAAATGGTAACGGAGTTATTGAATATGGTCCTTCTGCAATCGAAAAGGACAAATCATTGAAATATGATTTTGTGGATGTTGTAAAGGGACCAAAAGAAGTTGTGATTCCAGCTAAAAAAATGGTGCCTTTAGAGTTAGAGATCACCATGCCGGAATCTGATTTTGATGGCTTTATTGCTGGCGGTATCCAATTGAAACAACAGGTCAAAGAAGATAAAAATGCCAAGAAGCAAGGCGGCGTTACAAACGAATATGCTTATATCGTAGGAGTACTATTAAGCGAAAATGATACTAAGATCGAGCCAGATTTAACATTGAACAAAGTCTATGCAGGATTAGCAAATTATCGTAATGCAGTCTTTGTGAATTTTTCTAACGTTAAACCTGAATATCTTGAAAATATGACTGTTGATGCACAAGTCATGAAAAAAGGCTCAGAAGAAGTTTTGTATGATACGAAAAAAGCTGCTATGCGGATGGCGCCAAACAGTTTAATCGATTTTCCTATCGAAATGAATGGTGACCGCATGGAATCCGGCGATTATACTGCGCATATTTTAGTAACGGCTGATGATAAAAAGTGGGAATGGACTGAAGATTTCACGATTACAGACGAGGAAGCAGATAAGTTTAATGGGCAAGATGTCACCTTAACACAGGAACGCGGGATTGACTGGAAACTGATTGCGATGATCGTCGGCGGTGTGATTGCAGTTGTGGTCGTTATCTTCTTCATTGTACGCACTGTTCAAAAGAAAAAAACAAAGAAGAAAAAAGGAAAAAAAAGAAAGCCAACCGCAAAATAGATGATGAAAGGGGATAGAAATCTATGAGCATATTGGATATGTCATTTATCGGTTTATTATCCAGCGCTATCCTCTTTTTACTTTTTGGTGTGGCGTTGCTTTTCTTTAGCATTTCTACCAGAAAACAGTGGAAAAAGATAAAGGCGCGCCGAGTTAAAAATAAAAAGAAGCGAAAAAAACTTCAGCGCATGCGTAAGCAATTGGAGAAAAAAAAGAAACGTCAGCTGATGTGGGCAATCATCTGTTTTGTTCTATTCTTTGTAACAGTTGGCGGTGCAGGTTATTCAAGATACTATCAATTAACTAATTTGACTGCAGCAGATGCTGAAGCAGTATCAAAATCTTATTATCTTGTAGGAGAACTGAAGAAGCAGATCGAGTCTACGGAAAATGGTGCTAGTTCGGAAAAGACAATGAATAATATTCGCAGTTTAAGTTCACAATTAGCTAGTGCAAGTGTAGGAAAAGCATCTCAAGGGATGTCTGCCGAAGGGCAGAAGTTATTGAATCGACACCGGACACTTACGCGTCAGTTGGCAATTAATATCAGTAGTTTGAACCAGGAGACATTATCTGATGCCAGTGTAAGAGAAAACTATTTAAAAGACATAGAAAAAGTAACAGCAAGCGAGAAAAAAGTATTCAAGCATTTCAAAGTAAACGAATCCGCTTTGCAGCAGAAGAAATAATTGTTGAGGGGTGAGAGTATGACTGCAACAAAAAAGGTTGTCAAAACGCCGAAAAAAAGAAACTCTTCCTCTCAATCTAAAAAGAATAAACAATACATAAAAAGAGATACTGAAGAGACTAAAATAAGAAATACCAAAAAAAGAACAAAGCAAAAAAATTCCAGTAAAGTAATTAGTGAACCAAGCAAGAGGAAGAAAAATAAAAAAGTAAAGCAAACTCTGACTTCTACCAAAATAGCAAAAAACAGAAAAAGACCAACACCTAAAGTCAGGCGGAAAAAATGTAAGAGAAATAAGTTGAGGGCTTTATTGATTCAACTCCTTTTAACAGTTGTTATCAGCATCAGCGTATTTTCAACGATCATCTATTTTACGATACGAACACCTAGGATGGAAGGCTATGCAATGACAACGGCTTTGACCGACAATGATCGTATATTAGTCAGTAAAATGGGTGAAGTGAAAAGATTTAAAATGATTTATTTTAAACATCCACGAACAAAAGAGAAAACAGTAAGAAGGGTGATCGCACTTCCTGGGGATGAGCTGTTTTATAAAAATGATGAATTGTTTATCAATAATAAGCTGACACCGGAACGGTTTCTTGAAAAATCTATTGCAGATGCGAAGCAGTCTGGCTTTTTGTTGACTCAGGATTTTACATTGAGGCAAACCACGAATGAAACTAGAGTACCGGAAAATAAGTATTTTGTAATGGGTGATAATCGGCAATTTTCTACAGATAGTCGTGATTACGGTTTTGTTGATCAAAAAGATATCATCGGTGTCGTTGAAATGCGGATTTTTCCGCTGGATGCTGCGGCACAATTTTAAATGAGCCAATGTGTTTACGAAATGAGAGAAAGAAAAGAGCAAACTGAATGGACAATATAAATGTAAAAAAGAAATCGAAACAAAAAAAACGGGCGAATCATAAAGTTCAGACAGCAGAATACCTAAAAATGAAGCATACGCTGACTATTTTGAAACGTGTAGCAGTGACTATTTTGATCTTATGCTGTTTGCTTTTTTTGATTCGAGTGAAAACGCATAGAGTGAGTGGTGTATCTATGTCCCCGACTTTTGAAAATAATGACCGGATATTTGTGGCTAAAGGAAAAGTTCCCTCACGTTTGGATATTGTTACTTTTTCACCAAAAGACAAGCCAAAGGATTCATATGTAAAAAGAGTTGTTGGAATGCCGGGAGATACCATTTGGCTTGAGGAAAATAAATTGTTTATCAATCATCAATTAAAAGAAGGGGCACAAACACCAATAAGTAATACAGATAAACGAGCCATCGATTTGCCGGATGGTACGATCAAGGTCAATGTTTCTGTTGATGTAATGAACCAGTTAAGCGGATTAAGCAAAATTCCAAAGGATCAGTACTTTTTACTTGGCGATAATCGCAATCACTCGACAGATAGTCGTATGATGGGCTTTATTGACGCAAAACAAATTGAAGGTGTTGTCTCCTATCGATATTATCCGTTAAGCAAGATCGGATTTGTACGATAAAACATACTGAAGGCGAGGAACGTATGAAAAATACAGTAAGAAAATGGCTACAGGAAAATAGTTTTTATTTATTATTGAGTATTTTGTTACCGATGGCAATTATGGCATTAGCATATTACTTTATAGGTATTTATCCAGGAAGTGAGCGTACTGTCATGGCCAGTGATAGTTTTAGTCAATATTCAAACTTTCATGCAAGTTTCAATAATGTATTGCATGGAAAACAGAATATATTTTATACATGGTTTGGCTCTTTAGGGTTGAATTATTGGGCATTTTCAGCCTACTATCTAAATGGTATTTTTACCCCCCTCGTTTTCTTTTTCGATAACCAGGCTATGCCAGATGCGTTATATGTGATCACGTTGATCAAGTTTGGTGCAATGGGTGCTGCCTTTTGGTTCTTCTCAACACAAACATTTAAATTACCGAAATGGCTTCATGTTTCTTTTAGTACGACCTATGCATTGATGGCATATACGACTGCATATTCAGAAGTCATCATGTGGCTGGATGCATTCGTCTATTTGCCATTGATCATTTTAGGTATTCATCGTGTTATGGATAAAAGAAAACCAACATTACTGTTTATCAGCTATTTATTATTGTTTTTATCTAATTTTTACATGGCCTTCATGATCGGTGTATTTAGTTTTATGTACTACTGTGTGCGTCTTTTAACGGATTATCAGCGATATAAAAAGAGTATTGTTCCATATTTGATTCCGTCGTTCTTGGCTGGCGGAGCATCCATGGTGACCATTTTGCCAACAGTGATCGATCTAAAGAACAACGGTGAAAGTCTAAGTGATTTTAGTAGTTTTTGGCAACCGGATACAGGTCCATGGGATTTGATCACTAAATCGATGGCAGGTGTCTATGACACAAGTAAATTTGGAAGTGCGCCGTTTATCTATATTGGCTTACTGCCGTTGATTTTTTGTCTATTTTATTTTATCGATAAAAAGGTCGCATTACGGAATAAACTTCTATATGGAAGCCTATTTCTTATTTTGATCGCAAGTGTCTATGTAGCGAATTTAAACTTATTTTGGCATGGTCTACATGCACCAAATATGTTTTTATATCGGTTTAGCTTCCTATTCTCTTTTCTGACTATCCTTCTTGCTGGTCATAGCATTGAAAAGTTCGAAAGAACGGATGTAGAAAAAATAGTCAATGTCATTCTTCTGCTTTTAGTAGTCTTTCTATCTGCCTATTTTTTCGCAAACAAACAGAGATATGACTATATTCAGCCGATGGCATTCATAATCACGCTTGTTTTGCTGGTGTGCTATCTTATTTTATTGTTGATCTATAAAGGGAATAAACTTAAAAGAATACTCCCAGTTTTATTTGCAATGCTGATGATTTTTGAGGCAGGCTTCAATACAAAACTAATGATCGAGGGAATCAAAGAAGAGTGGGGCTACGCAGGCCGTAAGGTTTATGATGCACACTATGAAGACATCAAAACGCTAGTTGAAAAAACTAAGAGTGAAAATGATGGATTTTATCGTCTAGAGAATCTAGATCCGATTTCAAGGAATGATAGTTTTAATTATGGATATAGTAGTGTAACTATGTTTTCTTCGATTCGTAATAGACATTCTTCCAGCTATTTGAATAGTTTAGGCTTCCGTTCTACGGGAAGTAATTTAAATATTTCTTATAGCAACAACACATTGGTCATGGATTCTCTATTAGGAGTTAAATATAACTTATCGAAACAAAAAGGTGTTGAAAAATACGGATTTAAAAAAATAGCGAGTAAAGGAGAATATCGTTTATACGAAAACTCAAATACGCTTCCTTTAGGAATACTCACTGATAAAAAAATCTATAAGGAAAATGCTGTCGGGGATCAAACAGAATTGATCAAACATCTTTCAGGTATGAAAGAGGATTTATTTAGCTTTGGTAGTGTCAAAGTAGATAAACTGGAAAATCTTGTTTTAGAATCAAGTGGTGAGAGCCTTGTGTATGCGAAAGAAAATGTTACAGAACTTTCTTCTATAACGTGGACTGTCGAAGTACCGGCAAAAACGCAGGCGTATTTAAGTTTAGTAGCTGCTGATCAAAGTATGATGGCCAAAGCTGATGTTATTCTTGAGGTCAATGGTACGACTAGAAGAAGTAGTATTGTTGAATCTGGACAATACTACGATCTTGGGTATTATGAAACAGCTAAAACAGTTAAAGTCAAAACGAGTTTTGACTCTCCAAATGCAAAAATCGCGCTTTATCAACCAGATACTGCATTGCTGAATGTCGATCGTTTTGAGACTTCACTCGACAGAATCAAAGAAAAAGGTGTAGATTTTGATGTGAGCGGACGAAAAGCAAGTGCAGAAGTAGATCTAGCAGAAGACCAAGTAGTCTGGACGACTATTCCGTATGACAAAGGCTGGAAAGCGTATATCGATGGAAAACGAGTTGATATTCCAACATTTAAAGAAGCCTTTTTGACATTACCAGTCTCAAAAGGTGTACACACGATAGAATTTGTCTTTTTACCTCAAGGATTTGTTATAGGAGTTAGTCTATTTGGTATATGCATACTGCTGTTTTTACTATATTTGTTCTGGTTAAAAAGAGAAGCTAACAAGATGGATTGGAGTATAAAAGAATGAAATATAAAATAGTCGCTCTCCTTAGTTTACTGCTGATTTTTACTGGCTGTTCGGCAAAGTTATCGGAGAAAAAACAAACATTTTCAGATCAGGGAATCTCGTATTCGATCCAACTGCCTTCATCGTGGGAAAAGGAAAAAGATCCTAAAGAAGGATATGGTCAAAATGCGATCTTTGCAGCAAAAGATAAAAAAAGTAATTCTACGATGTTTGTTAGTACGACGAGAAAAGAAACAGTAGATTTAAAAGATTTTGGCAAGAAAACTCGGGAGCAATTAGCTAAAACTTATAACTATGAGAATGCAGAAGATATCTATATGAAGGAATTTAAGCTAAAGGATTATCAGGCGTATAAATATACTGCCTTTACTAAGTTTAAAGACAAAGACGTATGGGCTCATCTCTATTATATAGAAACTAAGACTGGTTTTGTACAATTAGCTTACTACTCAGCAGATGATAATGATTATGAAGCACGTTCAAAAATTATCGATCAATCAGCGCGTTCGTTGCAAGAAACGAAAGTAGATACAGCCTATAAAGCTGAGGAAGAAGACAATGATACAGAGTTAGAAAATGATAGTGTTATAGTAAAAAACAATGATGTGTCTTTTGATATAAGAGGGTTTAGAAAAATAGCAGGGCAAGAAAACCAGACACTTTTGATTGTCGGCTATGAAACAAAAAATTTAACAGATCAAAAAGTTACTGCTGACTTATTAAAAGAGGTTGTAACCGTGACACAAAAAGGACAACTGCTGAAGGAAATGGAATTACCAAAAAGTGAAGAAAACTCAGCACTTGATGTACTAGTAAAACACCAAAAAGATCTGCTAGAAAAAGATCAATCTGTAGAAACCGCAGCAATCTACGAATTGAATCAAATCACTGGAGAAGTCGTATTGAATTTTGATTCAGAGAAATTCCCTGAACAAGACCCTGTTATTTTAGACCTGAGTTTACTGAAATAACTGAATACTCGATCGAAGGGAGAGAGAGAAATGAATAAAAAAATTGTTACCCTGCTTTTGGGATGTTTAGCGTTGCTAGTAGGTTGTAAAAAAGAAGAGGCAGTCACGCTAAGTAAAGAAGATCAAGCAATGGTCTGGCAAGAATCTCAAGAAAAAACTTTTGGGAAATTTGATTATCTTGATGTCAGTGAAAAAGAAGCGCAAGAAATAATGAAAGAAAAATTTGAGATAGCATTACCAAAAATGTATACATCATCGCTTCCTATTCTAGAAGAAACGTTGCAAACGAATGAAAATACAAAAGAAGACCCAGTCTATTCCGTAGTAGCTGCAGGCGATTCGCTTACGATGAAAGGTGTATACTCCTATAGAAACAAGCCGGATGGAAAGTACTATTCTTATGCAATCGTTGAGCTGATCTATCAATATGATAAGCAGAAAAAAATAGCTTGGCTCAATTCTCAAAGTATCATGATCTATAATTATCCGGAAGATGGAAAAATTTATTTAAATGAACCTGAAGAAGCTCTTGAAAAATTGTCTGCACTGACTAAAGTGGATAAGCTGGAAGATAAAATGACGACATTTAAAAAGCAAATAGATATGCCGGCTGAAGAGCTGCAAGGACAAGAAATTCCATTAGAAAATTCGTTGAAACAAGCGGAAAAAGATAAAGAGGTTGCTAGAAATCTAGGTATGACTTTTGGAGATAACGGCACATTGAGCGCGATTCGAGTTTTTGTGAAGGATTATACTGAAAAGTAGTCTGTAAATATGATTTTTTTGTGAAAAAACAAAGTAGAAATATTGTTTTACGATTCCTCATATTTCTGTCAGATTTCAAATTAATAACAAATAAAAATGTTCCTTTTTTATATGCATGAGACGTGTTAAAAAAAGTAGCGCTCAAAAGGAATGGTTTCTTTATTATCTGAGAGACCATTCCTTTTTTTGATCATCCTTTTGTTTAAGAGTGAAAACGTTGATAAATAAAACATTTTTGATGTGCTGAGAGTTGTTCAGGCAATTGCAAATAGACAAAATGATTGTCTTTTTTGATAATCGCTGATAATTTGATTTATTTTTTTTGTGAGTATTTAATTGAATGTGAAAATGATAAAAAAACAACAATTTGACCCGTTATTATATTTCATTTTTTTCGATGGTATTATTTGTGAAAAATAGTAATAGAAAAATAAGAATAAAGCCTCAATTCGGTTTGTTTGTTTGGGAGTTATCTGATAAAATAGAGAAAGGTAGGTAGAATTTTTATGGGTAAAATAGCGAATAGCCTAATTATTTATAAGAGGAGAATAGACATGAAATATTCAAGTATTATGTTTAGTTAGTAGAGCTATGAGGAGAATAAGTGAAGAGCGCACATATGATTTGAATCAAAAGTGAATTTGGTTATTTTTATAAAATTGAAAACTACCGTACTGTCGTTATATTACATATATAGACAACCACATAATTTACTTAGACGTTTGACTTTAGAAAATAAAAATAATCAAAAGAATAGTCCCAATTTTTAGGAGGAAGTGAGCATATGCTAAAGATTTTTGGTAAAGGTAAAAAAAGAAAAAAATATGAAGATTACGATGAATATGATGACGAAGATTATGATGATGATGACTACGATGATGACGAAGATTACGATGACGACGAAGATTATGACGATGATGATGACGACGACTACGATGATGATGAAGATTATGATGATGACGACTACGATGACGACGAAGATTATGATGATGATGATGACTACGATGATGATGAAGATTATGACGATGATGACTACGATGACGATGAAGATTATGATGATGATGACTACGATGACGATGAAGATTATGATGATGACGAAGATGAACCACGTTCATTATTCTCTTTAAAAAAGAAAAAAGCAGCACCAGTAGCATCAGCGCCTAGAAAAGCTAAGCCAACGAAAAAAAGACCACCTGTTAATGAAGTGATCGACGATGAAGAGTTGGAAGAGCTTCAAGAAGAAAATCTGCAGCTTCAAAATGAGCTTCGTGAATTGAAAGCTGAGTTGCGTAAGAGTAAGAGAGAAAATACGCAATTACAAAGTGAAGTTGAATCTGCTCAGCAAGTAAATGAGTCATTAGAAAATGAATTATCAATGGTTCAAGCTGTGCCGAAAGATTACGATGCGCGTATGGCTGAATTGGAGCAAGTAAAAAGTAAATACAACAGCTTGTTACGTGAAAGCAACCGCCAAATTGATGAGAATGACCTAAATCGTAAAAAGGCAGAGCGTTTTGCAAATAAAGTTCGTCAGTATGAGCAAGAATTATTAGCGAAACAAGAAGAAATCGATAAGCTTTCAGAAGATCGGATCGTGATCATGGCTTCTGATACACCAACTGATTCAGCTACCTATGAAGAGCTAGCGAAAGTTCGTCAGGAACTGGAAGCGACGAAACGTCAATTAGCTCAAAAAACGATCGATGTTGATAACCAACTATCGAAAGAAGACATTGGCGAAGTGTTACTTGAAGCGAAAAAACAAGCCAAAGAAATTATTAATCAGGCAAATCAAAGAGCACAAATGATCAATGAAGAAACTAAGCGAAAAGCTGGAGTTTTAAAACGTTTGGAACGTGCAGAGCAAGAATACCAAAACTACTACAAACGTATTAAAGATGTGAAGGAAGAATCTGAGCAAGCCTTCAATCAAATCATCAATTTAGTAAAAGAAGATCCATACCAATAAGAAAAGAGAGGACACAAAATGAAAAAAAGAAATCTAAACAGTAAAAAAATGCGCGTATTAAGTGTTGGGTTGCTTACTTCAACTGCTGTCCTTTCTGTTAATGATGTTCAACCAATTGTTGCTAAAGAATCAGAAGATCATGTAACTGCAGGATCGGAAGAACAAGAAGACGTAGCAATTTTATCTTCAACGAGTGAATATGAACCAACAGAAAGTACAGTGGAAGGAATCGCAACAAGTTCTTCTACGCAAGAAAGCAGCAGTGAGTCAACGGAGGAAACTGTAGAAGAAAGTACAACAGACTCGTCTACAACTGACGAAACAAGCTCAAGTTCAACACAAGAGACAACGGACTCTACAAGTACAACAGATTCATCGACAAGTGATTCAACTTCGAGTAGCGATAGCTCAACATCAAGTACAGGTTCGACTTCAAGTACTAGTTCAAGCACAGGTACAACAAGCTCAACTACAACTCCGTCGAAACCAAAGCCAAAACCAAAACCGCAGCCAAGTAAACCAAAACCGGCTCCGAAACCAAGTACACCAGCACCAACACCTGTGCAGCCGCAGCAGCCGATCCAAGGACCGCAGCAGCCAATTACTACGCCGCCAACGAATAATGTTTCAATAGGCAGTACAACCTCAGGTGCAAGTCCAGCTGGATCAGATCAGGTATTCCATATTAGTCCTAATTTGACAACTAAGAGTTTTGTCGAAGTGATCGGTGAGGATGCTCGTCAGATTGCTGGTGAAAACAATGTGTATGCCTCAGTCATGATCGCACAGGCCATTTTGGAAAGTGCATCTGGGAACAGTGCATTGGCTTCAGCTCCGAATTATAACTTATTTGGGATCAAAGGTAGTTATAAAGGGCAAAGTGCAAACTTTCTGACAAGTGAAGATGACGGTTCTGGTAGTATGTTTACGATTCGTTCAGACTTCAGAAAGTACCCATCGTACAAAGAATCATTAGAAGATTACGTGAAGCTGATCAGAGGCGGCACTGATTTTAATAACTCTTTTTATAGTGGTACTTGGAAAACGAATACGAAATCGTATAAAGACGCAACGAAATTTCTGACAGGTCGTTATGCAACAGATACAAGCTATAATGCAAAACTAAATGGTTTGATCGATGCGTATAATTTGACCCAATACGATACATTAAAAGATAACAAGAAAACGAAAAAAGCGAAGAAGATTTCATTAAATACTTCTTTTGATAAATTGGAAAAACAAAATGATAAAGCTGATCAAAATATCGAGTACATAACGCATATCGTAGAAAAAGGAGAGTCTCTGAAGTCAATCAGTGAACTTTACAATATTTCTACCTTAGCGATCCTTGATAAAAATCAATTGGATCGACGTATGTTGTTTATCGGCCAAAAGTTAAGTATTCCAAAACAAGAAGAAAAAACAACTGTTGTAGTCAAAGAGGATGCTGTAGACCGTTCATTAGATATGGTACAAAAGTTATCTACTGCTTTTGCAGGTAAAGAGACGACACAATCATCAGAGAAACAAGTAGCCAAATCAACGAAAACAACGACTACTAAAGAGACAACAACAAAAGAAACTGCTAAAAAAGAAAAAAATGCAACAAAAGAAACAACAGATACTTCAGCGAAAAAAGATACGAAAGATTATCAAGTAAGTGCAACACGTAAGAAGACGAAGGAAACCTATGAAGTGAAAAAAGGAGACACACTAGCAAGTATCTCTAAAAAAACAGGTGTTTCTGTCTGGTCATTAAAAGAGTGGAATGACCTAGACCAATACTTCTTGACGGAAGGCCAACAACTTATTTTGACCCCTATCTATGATCTTCAATCGTAAAAATTAAGAAAGGAGAATGGCTCAATGAATGATTTTTTTGATGTTTTTTTCCATCAACAGGCAATCCCATTCACTACTGGGACCGTTCTCTATCAAAAAGATAGTACGGAAGAAATAGTTGATGCATGTGAAGCGTTTTATGAAGACCGCACAGGAGAATTATTTACTTTTCGAGAAAATGACGAGATTTCTCGGAAAGTTCTTTCTCTGCCGCTTAAAAAGCATGTGGAGATCCAATTTTTTCAAGCAGAATTGAATTGGGATGTTTTATTAGAAGAGCTGGAAGAACTATTCCCGCAGTTTGTTTGGACAAAACTCGTAGAAGAAGTTGAGGGTGCATTTAGTACATATTATTGTGAATTTATTCCGGTATCTTTAGAAACACAAGAGGAAGATCCTGTATCATTCAGTGTATCGACTAGTTTAGAGCAGATGGGCTTTACCAAAAGTCAGTCTGTCAGCAGTATTTTAGAGGCAAAGTTTCTTTCTATTTTTCAAGAAGAAGAAGGCGAACCTATTTCGGGAGAACCCTTGAGTTTTCCAGTAGAAGTGACGATAACTGAGTCAACAAAGGAAAAAGAGGAGCGTTCATCATCTGAGGAAGAACCAATACTTGAAAGTATTGAAGACAGCGAAACATTTTTTGATATAGCTCCTGTGGAAGAAACGGATTCGTCGGTTCCTGTTCGTTCTGATGAAAGTGAAGTTTTATATCTAAAAGAAAGTCTGAAACGAGAAAAAGCGTCAAAGGAACGCGTGCGGGTAGCAAAAGAAAAATTGGAGTACGAGCTGCTCGCCATAGAAAACAGTTTACTCGTTAGTGGATTAAAACGATTTAAAAAGCATCAAAAGTCATCGATCGATGAAGAAGACTGGTATAAACCGGTTCGCATCGATTTGATTCAATACGACGATCTTTATAAAAAGGCGAAATTTATTGAGCAGTCTTGGCGTTTGAATCGTCAATTAGTAACGATCACCGAAAAAATGACAGTGACGAAAGACCAATGGATCTATGAGCGTGCTCGAATCGAGAAGATCAAAAATAGTGTCTCTGAAATGGATTTACAATCTATGATGGAGCAATGCCACTTGATCAACGAACGAGTAAAAATCAGACCTGGATTTTTATTTTTTAAACCAAGAGTAAAATTATATCAAATTGATTATGAACAACTAGAAAAAATCAGTGCTTTTTTTGATATTATCCAAACTGAGAACCGTTTATTAGAATCTGTCATTGAACAAAAAGAATTCGAAGCATAAATAACCAAACTTTTAAATACCGTTTATTAAGAATTAGAGACCTCGACAAAACTATTTTTAGTTTTGTCGAGGTCTTTTTGAGTGATAAATAAACACGTCTCCCGATTAAAAAATGAAAAAAGCATCAAAAAAGAGCTGGAATTCAAGAGGAAATTTTGTAATATTTCCAAATTTTTGTAATATAAGCCAATAATTTGAAAAGAAAAACGATAAAATTTCAGAAAAAATCATGATCATTTTCATTATAAAACTGAATCAAAAACCCAGTACGAACAGGTGTTTTTCTCCGTTTTTTTTACAAACTGTTACGCAAAGCCAATACTCGTAACGAATTGTCATTGCTTTTTCACCTATGAAATATTTTTAGATGTTAAAGTATGCAAAGTCGATAAACAAACGACAAAATATTTTTCACAAAGGAGAAACAACATGAAATCACTTAAAACGATTTTATTAGCAACAACTTTGACTGCAGGATTTGGCTTTTTTATGGGAACGACTGACGCACACGCTGATAGCTTATATAAAGTAAAAACAGGAGATACATTATCTACGATCTCTCAACAATTCAGTGGTGACAATAGCTTAATTGATTTGATTGCAAAAGATAATAAAATTACAAACATAAATATGATTTTTGAAGGAGAAGAATTGGTGATCCGTACAGCTGAAGAAGCTGGCAAAGATGCAACGCCAGTTCAAGCAGAAGCAGCACCAGTACAAGAAGCAGCTGTGCAAGCTGAGCCAGCAGCACCAGCTCAAGAAGCAGCGACAGCACCAGCAACGACTTCTTCTGCGAAAGAATGGATCGCACAAAAAGAATCAAGTGGTTCGTATGCTGCGACAAACGGTAGATATATCGGTAGATATCAATTAGATGCTTCATATTTAAATGGTGATTATTCCGAAGCAAACCAAGAACGTGTTGCTGACAGCTATGTTGCTGGACGTTATGGTTCATGGGAAGCTGCACAGGCTTTCTGGATGGCTAACGGTTGGTATTAAGCGGATCAAAGGTAAAGTATAGAGAAAGGGAACAGAATTAGTTCATTCATTGAGAATAACAGAGCTTACTTCTATTCCAACTATATATCAAGATTTAAGGTGTAAAACGAAGGTATAAAGATACTTTTGTTTTACCCTTTTTTTTGTACAGAGAAGTTCATAAGCGACTTTTTTTATAGTTATCAGTATAATTTAATTAGATTGAGTTCCTCCTTTTCCGATAAAAGTCATTTGATTATGAATGAGAGGATGTAGTAAAATGCCAAAATTTTATAAAAATGTAAAGACAGGTGCTGTGATCACAGCGGAAGAATATCAAGAAAAGATCATGACCAATATGACTGAAACCAGCTCAGATCTAGGTACAATGGGGATGGGTTCTTACAGTAATTTTGTGAATGACGTATTTGAAGGAGAATTGGATAATTATAGTGAGTATGTTCCTTATGATCCAGAAGAAGAAAAGGAATAAAAAGTTGAAATCGGGAAAGGAGAGGACTTATGAAAAAACAAACTCTTTTCAATAGTGTATTTAGATTGATTCGTTTCATTTTTATTGTGATTAGCGGTAGTTTGATCTATCAAGTATTGTTTTCTGAAATTTTAACAAAAAAGATCCATATTTTTGCGTATATTCTTTTATGGCTATTCAGTTCCTATTTGATTTTGCCTTTTATCAATAAGTTGATGACAGGACGTTACTTACCAGATTACTTTATCGGTCGTTCGCAGACGAGTGATGGGTTATTAGGGGATCCGATCAATCTGGCTTTTATTGGAAGTAAAGCGGAATTAGAGCAATTATTTATAAACAGCGGCTGGACTATTGCCGAAAAATTATCATTACGATCAAGTATAAAAATGATCATTGCAAGTGTGTTAGCAAAGTCTTACCCAAGCGCACCTGTCAGTTCTTTATTTTTATTTGGTAAACGGCAGGATATTGCATTTGAAAAGCAAATCGAAAATAATCCGCGTAGAAGGCATCATGTACGTTTTTGGCAAACACCAGAAAACTGGTATTTACCTGGAGGTAGACAAGCGGATTGGTTAGGTGCTGCAACGTATGATAAAAAAGTGGGCTTTTCTTTTTTTACTGGACAGGTCACTCATAAAATAAACTCAGATGTCGATAAGGAACGTGATTTTGTCTTGGAGACGTTTGAAGAATCGAAACAATCTGTTTCGATTGAACTTGTCGAACATTTCACCACAAGCTATCATGGAAGAAATGGCGGTGGTGATGAAATATTCACAGATGGTGCATTACCTTTTATCAAAATGAAATAGTGGTGACAGAGGCGGACTTTTTTCTAAGTTCCACTTCTATCACCACTGTTTTTTTAGGCTTCCTGTTTAGTAAAGTTCATTTCATAAGCTTTTTTGGTAAATGAGATGACTCCAGATAATAAGAACAGGCTAATGATCGTTCCTTCTCTAACAAAAATCGGTAAATGATAAAATAGAGAGATCGCTAGAGAAATGGAGACGGATATAACATCGACGCCATATCTAAATCTAGAGAATGGGGCACCTGACATCTCAGATAGACGAATACAGACACTTTCGATTGGAAATGGCAGAATATTTAAAGAAATGACCATTCCTGTAGCGGAACCAGCAATCACAGTTCCAAGGACAAAGACTAATAGCTTCAAGAAATAATTGTCAAGCTGCAGTCCTCCGAAAACAGTGTAAGAAAAGAAATTGATGATATTTCCTAAACATAAAATGGAAACAAACATTAAAGCATATTTCAAGGGTTCCTTCTTTTTAGCTAATAAAATATACGCTAGTAAAAATAGACTGTTGAATAAAAATGTGACCGTTCCAACTTTGATATCGCTGATAGAAGATACAGCTACATTAAGTGAGTTGAAACTGCTGACCCCAATATCTGCTTTTAAAGTCAAGCTGATCCCAACACCGCTAAGTGCATAAAATAAAATAGATGCTATAATTTTTTTCATGATACGCCTCCAATAATTATTGAACTTTATAATAGTAATTTAATCGATAATGCTTCATAATAATAGGAGATATCTCACATTTTTAGGAGGACTTATGAAAATATATCCGTTACATGACTTAAAAAAATTGACCAAAGAAACTTCTCAAGCCATCTTCGAAAAATTTCCAGAGCAAAGCTTAAAAGCAGCGAGTCTTTTTGTCTATGAGAAGAATGACTATATCGTTCGTTTTGATAAACCTGTTGAGCATCTTTTTTTTATGATCGAAGGGCGAGCAAAAATCTACAAGATCCACGAAAATGGGAAACGTTCATTACTTCAATTTTTGACAACAGGTGATTTTATTGGAGAGTTGTCTTTGTTAGAAGTGGAGGATCAAGTCAAAGATGTTCAAACGATCGATCGCTGTATTTGTTTAGCGTTACCGTATCGTAGAGTCAAACAAGATCTGTTGGCTGATAATCACTTTCTGAAAACGATCGCTAAATACTTGGGGAAAAAGGTTTTATTACGGGTGGAACATTTTTCGAATAATCAAAACTATGAATTGAAGCATCGTTTGGCAGCGTACATGCTGCAAACAGAAGTGGCAGGGATTTATCAGGAAAAACATACAGAGACGGCTGAATTTTTAGGGGTCAGCTATCGTCATTTAATCTATACCTTCAATGAGTTTCAACAATTAGGTTTGATAAAAAAACAAGGAAAAGGATATGAGTTAAACATTGCTGGATTAAAAGATTTAGCACTGAATTTACATATTTGATCCACTGAATAATATATAGATTATAAAAATATATGATTTGAAAGTATATTATTCGCATTTATTTGCAATTTGATTTATTCTTTTAGTGACTGAATAGTAAAGGAGATGGATAGCTGGCTACGGGATGGACGCAGGGATGAGAACTTCATAGAGAGTATTACCAGGTATGAAAAACATTAAAAGAGGTGGAAAGTTTGAAAAAGGTGTTTAGAAAAAATGTAAACGTTTTATCGGTGCTTGTTCTTATTGCTTCTAGTTTGGTGTTATCTTTATCAGGAATTGCTTCAATAAAGGTCGTACAGGCGGCAGAATCTCCAAAATATCGTAATGTCATGTATTATGGTGATTGGTCGATTTGGGGAGGCGAAGAGAATTTTTATCCTAAAGACATTCCAGCAGATCAATTGACTCATTTGAACTTTGCGTTTTTAGATTTTGATGGAAATGGGAATTTGAAATTTACCGATAAGGATGCTGCTGTTGGAGCGCCAGTTGGACAAGATGGCGTGCAGTGGAATAGTGCAAGCTCGGGAATTTTGAATGCTATACAAGATGTTCGTGCAAAAAATCCGAACTTAAAAATCGGTGTATCGATTGGCGGTTGGTCTAAATCAGGAGACTTTTCTGATGTAGCAGCAAATCCAACGATTCGTGCAAATTTTGTAAATAATATTGCCAAATTTATCAAATATACGAATATGGACTTTGTTGATTTGGACTGGGAATATCCTGCTTCAGTTCGTGAACCAGATAAAGTAGATAATACAAATGATGAGGGAACACCTCATGCGAAACCGGCAGACAAGCAAAACTTCATCACATTACTACAAGAAATTCGTACAGCGATCGATAAACAAGGAAAAGACTTAGGAAAAACCTATGAATTATCCGTTGCTTTACCAGCTGCTCAAAGTACGCTAAAAAATGGGGTTGATGTAGCGCAATTATTCAATGTAGTCGATTTTGCGAATGTAATGACGTATGATATGAATGGTGCTTGGACGCCAAATAGTGCCCATCATACTGCTTTATACGGCAATCCGGCTGATCCTAATTATGCTAGTGGTTTTTCTGTAGACCAAACAGTAAAATACCTTCAGGCAAATGGTGCTCCTTCAAGCAAAATCGTTATCGGAGCAGCCTTTTATACACGCGGCTGGAATAAAGTGGCAGCAGGAACGGATACACAGCATCCTGGGTTGTTCCAAGCAGCAGAAAAAAATAATAAAGACGCAGATTTATCACCAACGTATGGAGCAAATAATAAAAACCCATTAAAATCTGGTGACGGTGGACGCGCTGGTGGAGTTTGGCCATATCGAAACATTGCTGATTTGAAAGTCAAATCTCCAGACCTGAAAGAATACTGGGATGATGTCGCTAAAGCGCCTTATATGTATAGCCAAACAACAGGAGAGTTTTATACTTACGATAATACTCGTTCTATTGGCTATAAAGCTGAATATGTTAAAAATAACCAGCTGGGCGGTGTGATTTCATGGATGCAATCACAAGATAAAACAACTGATACAACAAAACGTGATGAGCTGACAAAAGCAATCAAGGCAGGATTATTTGGTGCAACAGCGTTACCTGCAAACAAAACAGTTTATGCTGATTTGAATGTGAAAGCAACGATTGCTCCATATAGTGAAAATGGTGTTGGTTACGAAATAACGATCAAAAACAATGAAAGCGCAGGAGAAACAGGAGATGTGTTAACTGCTGTGGAAGCGGCATTTGAAACAGTAAAATTGCCTAAACTGTATATTCCAGTCAATGCAGCAGAAACGTTGACTGCTGGCGACTATAAAGCTGGTACAGTGACAACTGCCAATGGTTTTGTAGTCGTTGATCTATCTTCTGTTTATGATGCGCAGCAAATACCGCAAGGTGCCAGCTACACATTCCGATTAAAATCAAGTGCAGCAGCAACGGATGTAAATCGTATCAGCAGTATTGAATTATCACAACGAATCGCTAAAAATGGTGCTGAATTAAGTCGTCAAACAATCTATGGCGGCGGTACAGTGATCCCGGATCCATCAGATACGACACCGCCAACTGTTCCGGGAAATCTTACAGCTGGAACGATCACAGAGACAGCGGCAACATTGACATGGACAGCATCAACAGATAATGTGAAATTGGCAGGATATAAAATTTATCGTGATGGTGTATTAGTCGGAACAGTTTCTGGTACAACATATACTGATACAACATTAAAAGCAAATACAACTTATTCATATACAGTGAAAGCCTACGATGCTGCTGGAAACCTTTCAGCAGATAGTAATGCAGTTAGTGTGAAAACCAAAGAAAGTACGACTCCTCCAGTATCAAATGCTTGGGATGCATCAAAAGCCTACAATGGTGGAGAAATCGTGACGTATCAAGGAAAGACTTACAAAGCAAAATGGTGGACACAAGGAAACGTTCCTGGAACAGAAGAATGGGGACCTTGGGAATTGATTGGATAAAATAAAAAGCATGCTAAAACTGATTGTTCGTTTTAGCATGCTCTCTTTTTATTATTGTTTACTCAGGCGGAGTATCTAGATACTCATGGATAAAATCGGTGTATTTTTCTACAATTTTTTGTCCTTTTTCCATCAGTACATAGATTCCTGGGTCGATCATATTTGTAATATAATCTTTAGAAAATTCTTTTTTTATTTTGGTTATGGCTTGTTCCTGATCTGAACAGGTTGTTAAGCCATTTTCCTCTAGCACTTCATTTAGTTGAGTGAGTGACCAAAATTCAAGAACAGAAGGCTCATTCAAAATATCTAGATAATCCGAAAATAGTAATTGGTTGGTTGCCTCTACAGGATCGATCCCAAATTCCATTTCAAAAAAATCTGGAAAATCGGTAAACGTAGAATCCTTCTCATTGACCCAATCCAGTAATAAGACCTCGCCAGGCAACAACCCATCTTCATTACGGGTCATATGTTCTTTAGGAACGATCGTTACGGAACCATTTGCAATTGCCTGTAACCAAATATCCACATCCCGATCTGCAGACATTACTGGAAATTCTGGATATGTTTCATAAATGGCAGCGATTCTTGCCGCTTCTTTGTCTAAATCAATTGTTTCCTTCGGTGTTTCACGTTTAAAAAAATCAAATAAAGCCATAGATCCTCCTCGTATAATAAAGTTATCAGATTTATTCTGATATTTTGTTTTCATCCCCGTTGGGGTATGATTATTTCGTACAGATAGAGGGCATAGTTTTTCCTCCTTGAAGCTTTGTCTTCCTAATTAAGACTGATGCCTCTTCTCTACGGACTGTATATGAATGAGCTGGATAGAACCGTGTTTCTGAATCTCTCACGAGGCTATATCGTCCCTAGAGTTTGAGGAAAACCTTATCTGTAAACTCTTGTTGAAAGGTGTTGATTGTATGTTCTTTATCGGTATTGATATTGGAAAACGAAACCACGAAGCAGCTCTACTTGATGAACAAGGGAAACTACTTGGAAAAACACTTCGCTTTGCCAATTCTAAACGCGGGAGTGAACAGCTCCTACAATTTATTAATCAGTATGAACTATTGCCTGATACTACTATGATTGGAATGGAAGCAACTGGTCATTATTGGTTATCGATTTATTCATTTCTACATCGATTGGGATTTCATGTAACAGCTTTTAATCCGATTCAATCCGATTCTCTTCGAAATTTCTATATCCGTAAAACCAAAACGGATACCGTGGATTCAGTCTTAATTGCACAAGTAATGCGTATGGACTTACCTGACCCAACCCAACTGCCTAAAGAAGAAATTTTTCAATTAAAACAGTTGGAACGGTTTCGTTACAGCGTTGTTGATAATATGTCGGACTTGAAACGGAAAGTTATTGCTTGTTTGGATCAAGTGTTTCCAGAATATAATCAGCTTTTTTCCGATATGTTCGGAAAATCTTCTACACAGTTATTACTTCAATCTCCTTTGCCAGAGGATTTGGTAGAAATTGACTCCGATAAATTAATCCAACTGCTGAATCAAGCGAGTAATGGTCGCCTAGGGCGATCCAAAGCGGAACAAAAAGTGAATCAGCTAAAAGGTATCGCAGAGTCTTCTTTCGGTATTAGCATTGCGACAGATGTTTTCAAGCTTCAAATTCAATTACTTTTAGAACAGATTCAATTATTTGAAAAACAAATTCATCAGCTTGAAGATGAAATGGTTCGGATTGTTGAAAAACAAGAAAATTTCCTCACGACTATTACAGGAATTGGTCCAATAACTGCCGCAGTTATCATAGGGGAAGTGGGCGATATTCATCGATTTGAACGCCCAAATCAATTGCTTGCTTTCGCAGGACTAGATGCCTCTGTCCATCAGTCTGGTGATTTTACAGGTACCCAAAATCATCTGTCAAAACGAGGCTCCCCCTATTTACGCCGAGCTATTTGGCAAGCAGCTTTTATTGCTTCTCAAAAAGATCCTGCTTTATCCGCTTATTACCAAGGTCTTAGAACTCGGGGGAAATCCCACGGAACAGCTATTGGAGCCGTTTGTCGTAAGCTTGTGAACATTATTTTCGCTATTTGGACAACGGATAAACCTTATGAAGTTCGTTTAACTTCTGAAACTGAAGCCTAGAAAATTTTAAACTATATGCTAGGCTTATTTGTCGTGCACTACAGTTGCACAACAAATAACTAAAAAAAATACTCGTTTTTACTTGACCTTTTCATAGCTGGCTTAATTTAAAAGCGGAACAAATCGTCCAATCCTGTAGAAAATTAGGAAATTGCCATTGAGACGCGTTCTGTCTCACTGGTAATTTGTCTATTTTCCTAAGGATTGATTTTGTGCAGCTAGATAACATAAATGATCAACACTTTCTTCGAAAGTCTTGTACTGTTCAACATCAGTTCATTTCATTCACTGTGTTTCTCAGCAAAAGCGGAACAGGCTCGTCAAGCTCTGACAGAAAAATAGGAAAAATCGATTGAGACGCTTTTTGTCTCACTCTATTTTTATCTTTTTTCCGAAGAGCTAGCCTGTGCAGCTGGATAACATAAATGATCAACACTTTTCTTTCGCAAGAAAGTCTTGCAAGGTTCGTATCGTTTTTCACTGATACAAGCTAGCATACCGCCGAACCAGATAATCCAAGTAAAACATCAAAGGGTAGTTTCCGATCCGAACATAGTTTGTTGTGGTCACATTGACAGATAAATCAAATAGATAGGTCAATGTATTTTGTGTATGTTGTGTTAAGAGAATCGATTTTGCTGGACTGTCACTGATTCTTCTCATAAGATCACTGCTTTTATTTAGCAAAGAGCCGTAAGAAGAAATCACGATCACCACAGAAGTTTCTTTTAAGTCCGCGACAAGTGACTGCTGTGTTTCTTCTGTTTCGCCTACAAAGACCAGCTTTTGACTAAGTAAAAACGAAGTTTGTAATTCTTTGGCTAACTCTAGTGTTGAGCTATAGCCGATCAGTACAACTTCTTCGGCCTGTTGAATATCATCTAAAATGTGATCGACTTCCTCGATATCTATTGTTTGAAGAACATCGTTGATTGCTGTATTGATTTCTTTTCCATAAGAAATCAGATACTCTTTAGGATCATTTTTTAGATCGATCAACTCTTGTTCTTTCATTCTTAGTCCGTTATGCTTTTTCATCATGCTCAATGAGGCTAATGAGTCACGTAATACAGCAAAATTGGCAATACCAAAATGGCGGCAAAACCGTGTCAGTGTTGCCGGTGAAACGAAGCAGCGTTCAGCGATTTCAGTGATCGTCAATGTCTGGATTTCTTTTGAATGGTTCAGTAGATAGATGATGATTCGGGCATAAGTTGTATCACGTTTATTTGTATTTAAAAAAAGCAGGAAATCAAGTAGATCGAGCATCAACGAAAACTCCTTTTCTATAACTCATTTTCACGATCATGAAAATGAATCGAAATAATGAAAATAGTCAGTGCAACAAAAAAATAATATTGTCTGTTCACATGCTAAGATAAGTTTGTTACAACTATTATACACTAAATCAATGACCGAGAGGATGGGAACGAATGAGCGGATTTCCACAGAATTTTTTATGGGGCGGTGCGACAGCGGCCAATCAATTTGAAGGTGCGTTTTTAGAAGATTGTAAAGGATGGTCAACGGCAGATACTGCCCGTTATGTAAAAGAAAATGGCATTAGTATGTCGGAATTGCTGAAACCAACAACTAAAGCGGATGTTGAGTTTGCGATGAATGACAAAGAAGGAATTTATCCTAAAAGACATGGGATCGACTTTTATCATAAATACAAAGAAGATATCGCATTATTTGCTGAAATGGGATTTAAGACCTTTCGTTTATCGATTTCATGGCCGCGGATTTTTCCGAATGGCGATGAAGCAGAACCGAATGAAGCGGGGTTAGCATTTTATGACGCGGTTTTTGATGAATGCTTGCGTTATGGGATCGAGCCGCTTGTCACGATTTCTCACTATGAATTTCCTTTAGGTTTAGCTTTCAAGCAAAATGGCTGGGAGAGTCGTGAAACGATTGCTGATTTTGAACGTTATGCCCGTGTTTTATTTAATCGCTATAAAGATAAAGTGAAGTACTGGTTGACATTTAATGAAATCAACATTATCGGAATGACGGGTTATCTAAGTGGCGGAATCTTAGCTGACGGACATGAAAACTTATTACAGGCTCAATATCAAGCAGCACATCATCAATTTATTGCGAGTGCTCTAGCAGTCAAAGCGTGTCATGAAATCATACCAGATGCAAAAATCGGGTGTATGTTAGCAAGAATGGAAGCTTATCCTGAAACATGTAATCCTTTGGATGTCATGGAAAGTATCGATAGCGACCACAATAATCTATTTTATTCTGATGTTCAAATTCGCGGTTATTATCCAAGTTATATGAATAAATTTTTCCGTGATCATAATATTACGATCGAAAAAGAAGCAAAAGATGATGAAATCCTTAGAGAAGGAACCGTTGATTTTATGTCCTTTAGCTACTATATGAGTAGCATTGCTTCTCACGAAGATGATGGAGATACAACGGGTGGAAACTTACTAGGCTCTAAGAAAAATCCTTATTTAAAAGCTAGCGATTGGGGTTGGCAGATCGATCCAGTTGGTCTGCGTGTGACATTGCATAAGCTTTATGATCGCTATCAAGTACCATTATTCATTGTAGAAAATGGGTTAGGTGCCAAAGATGTCGTTGAAGCAGATGGCAGTATCCATGATAGCTATCGTATCGATTATTTAAGAAGTCATATCGAACAGATGGAACAAGCGATCGATGAAGGCGTTGATTTGATGGGCTACACGCCATGGGGCTGTATTGATTTAGTCAGTGCCAGCACGAGTGAAATGTCTAAACGCTATGGCTTTATCTATGTTGATTTAGATGATGAAGGAAACGGATCACTTGCACGTTCAAGAAAAGATTCATTTTATTGGTATAAAAAAGTCATCGAAACAAATGGTGCAGATTTAGCTTAGTTAAACTAGACTCGAATTGATTCCATGAAAGCGTTGCAAATTCTATGAAGATGCATTATACTAGAGGCAAGAAAAAAAACTGATAATGACGAGGCAGTCATTTTATAGAGTATGTTACTGAATAATGCAGGCAGAACTCAAATTACCTAGGAATGTCCTTTCCCGGGTAATTTGAGTTTTTTTTCTGGAAAGGAGTAAGAAAGTGAAAGTAAGTCAAATTCTAAACAACAATGTTGCGATCGTAAGCAGAGGAGATAATGAGGTCATTGTTTATGCTAAAGGATTAGCGTTTCGAAAAAAAGTCGGACAAGTCATTCATGAAAACGAAATTGAAAAAACCTACGTATTGGATTCTAATGATATGCTTGAGCATTTCAGCTATTTATTAGCTCATTCGGACGCTAGTCATATTACCTTAGTGAATCAAATCATTGCTTATGGCGAAGAAAAATTAAATGAAAAGTCAAATGACTATCTAAGTTTGACCTTACTGGATCATATTGAATTTGCATTGAAGCGTGCAGCAAAAGGACAATTTATTCGCAGCCCATTGACTTGGGAAGTAAAGAAATTTTATCCGCAGCATTTTGAGATCGGAATGTATGCTCTTGATTTGATCAATGAACAATTTCAAGTGGCATTTCCAGAAGACGAAGCCGTATCGATCGCTCTTCATTTCGTTAATCTGCAGGAGGATAAGAATAATTTGGACGAAACGATTCGTTCGATGGAAAGTTTAAGAGATATTCTATCGATCATTCAATATCATTTTCAGATCAAATTAGATGAAGGCTCGCTGAACTATATGAGACTAATGACTCATTTGCAATACTTTATTCAACGGCTTCTTACGAAAAGCAATCATGAAGAAAGTGACACGATTTTAAATGAACAAATCAAATCATTATATAAAGAATCGTTTGAATGTGTGCAAAAAATCAGAGTCTATGTTCAACAAAAATATGCCTGTGATCTGACGATCGATGAAGAAACCTATCTCATGCTGCATATCCATCGCGTAACGCATCGGAGTCAAAGAGAGAGGAAAGAATAAAATGAACTATCAAACATTTAATGAAGACATTATCAGACTTGTAGGTGGCAAAGACAATATTCAAGCAGTCGTACATTGTATGACTCGACTAAGATTTACATTGAAAGACCGTTCAAAAGCACAAACAGAGGAGCTAAAAGCCTTAGATGGTGTCATCGATGTTGTATCGAACAATGTCGCTTATCAAATAATCATCGGGACTCATGTCAACGAAGTACACGCTGAGCTGATCAGTATGCTGGGCTTATCCTCTGTTACAGATGACGAAAAAGGTAGCGATGCTAAGAAAAATCCTTTAAAAGCTATCATGGATCTTTTATCAGAAACGATGACTCCTGTGATCGAGCCGATCATTGCATCGGGACTATTAGCCGGTTTTCTATCATTGTTTTCAATCACGGGATTGATTTCAGCAGATAGCCCGACCTATCAATTGTTAGATTCGATCCGTTCTGCAGTATTTTTCTTTTTACCGATTTTTATCGCTATGTCTTGTGCAAAACGTTTAAAAGCAAGTCCGTACTTAGCTGTGGCACTAGCTGCAGTACTTGTTTCAAGTTCGATCAATGATGTGGAAGGGTTGAGTATTTTTGGAATCAAGTTGCCGCAAATGGTCTATGCGAACTCGTTCATCCCGATTATTTTAGCGGTTTGGTTTATGGGACAATTGACAGTTCTTTTAAATAAATATGTACCTAAATTTTTACAATATTTTTTAAACCCGTTATTGATCATGGTGATCTGTTTACCTGTCACGCTGTTGATTTTTGGGCCGATCGGGATTTGGATCGGTGATGGTATCGGCTGGTTCTTTGAAGTATTGCACAATACTTTCGGCAGTTGGATCGTTGTGATGTTGTACGCTGCATTACAACCATTTTTGATCATGCTAGGCGCAGGCAATTTCATGATGCCGCTTGCATTGAATTTTGTAAATAAAATGGGCTATGATCCAATTTTCTTAGCAGCAGCTACGATTTCTGATATTGCTGTTTCTGGTGCTATGTTAGGCTATTTCTTAAGAGCCAAAGATGCCAAACAAAAACAATTATTCGGTACAGTTAGTTTTAGTGCTCTTATGGGTGTTACAGAACCGGCAATTTACGGGGCCTTCATCAAGTTCAGAAGACCTTTCATCGCTGTGATGATCGGTGGTGGTTTAGGTGGTCTGTTTGCTGGACTGATGAAAGTAAAAACATATTCGATCGTTTGGGGCTTGATGGGTCTACCTTCATATGCGGATAATCAAGATATATCAAACCTAGTTTTTATGATCATTAGTGTCGTGATCGGTTTTGTGGGTGCTGCGATCGCTGCGTTTGTTTTAGGAATTCCGCAAGAAGACAAAGAAGCAGAGAAAGTTTCAGAGATGACCGATGTTGTAGAGAATGGAACTAGCTTAAAGAAAGTGCCATTGGGAAGTGTAGTTGAGGGAAAAATCGTTCCTTTAGCTGAGGTCAATGACCAAGCATTTTCTACGGGAGCTTTAGGTAAAGGATTAGGGATCATTCCCGCGAATGATCAAATCGTAGCGCCAAGTGATGGCGAAATTTCAGTTGTTTTCCCAACAAAGCATGCGATCGGATTGAAAACAGAGCAAGGGATCGAAGTGTTGATCCATATTGGGATCGATACGGTGGAACTTGACGGACAATTTTTTGATACGATCGTGAAGCAAGGTGATAAAGTAAAGGCAGGCCAACAAATAGCGACAGTTGATTTTGCTGGTATCAAAGAAGCAGGTTATGATCCAACTGTGATTGTAGTCATCACAAATACAGTAGACTATTTAGATGTGATTCCGGCAGCAGAGGACAATGAATTAGAAGATGCTGCTTGTTTGACAGTAGTTCTATAGAAGCCAGATACAAGTGATGAAATGAAGATAAGGAGTTTATGAAATGAGAAGAGCTGAGTTTTTATGGGGCGGCAGTATTGCCGCTCATCAATGTGAAGGTGCGTGGGATCAAGATGGCAAAGGAATCGGCATCATGGACCTAGTGACTCAAGGAACGTATGAGGTGCCGCGTGAAATCTGTCAAACAATAGAACCAAGTAAACGATACCCATCGCATGAAGGAATCGATTTTTATCATCGATATAAAGAAGACATTGCGCTATTTGCGGAAATGGGCTTCAAGGCATTACGTATTTCGATCGATTGGTCAAGGATTTATCCAAAAGGGGATGAACAAGAACCAAATCTATTAGGGATTCAGTTTTATCAAAATGTTGTCGATGAATTATTAAAGCATGGTATTGAGCCGATTGTGACGTTGTATCATTTTGAGATGCCTGTTCATTTAGTGAGAGAATATGGCTCATGGGTCAATCCTAAAGTAGTCGATTTCTATTTGAACTATTGCCAAACGATGTTTGAAGCATTGAAAGGCAAGGTGCGTTATTGGGTGACCTTCAATGAGATGAATCATATCGATCCGCAGACAGAGGCTTCTGACATTTTTACCTATATCATTGCTGGCTTGAAGTATACAGAGATGGACAATAAAAAACAAACACTGGCAACGATCAGTTATAATATGACCTTAGCAAGTGTTAAAGCGGTTAAACTTGCTCGTATAGTTGATCCTGAAAATCAGATAGGGTGTGTTTTTGGTTTGACGCCTGCATATCCATTGAACTGTGATCCGCAAAATGTGATGAATTCATTTAAGGAAACAGATCGAGAATTTTATCAGATCGATGCAATGTGCATGGGAAGTTTTCCGGAATATAAATTAAAGGAATACCAAGCACAAGGAATCGAATTGGTTATTTCAGAAGAAGATGCAGTAGCCTTTGCGGAAGGAAAGCTTGATTTTATCGGACTGAATTATTATTCTTCAAGTGTTGCGCATTACGAAGGTGATGATAAAAACGAAGAGACACTATTTGGTGGTACTCAAAATCCTTATTTAGAGCAAAGCAAATGGGGCTGGGCGATTGATCCTACTGGATTGCGGTACTTATTGAATTACATTTATCGCCGTTACAGTTTACCGATCATCATTACTGAAAATGGCTTGGGAGCAGTTGATCAGCTTGAAGCAGATGGAACGATCCAAGATGATTATCGAATCGAATATGTCCAAAAGCATTTAGAGCAAATGGAAAAAGCAATCGTAGAAGACTATGTTGACTGTTTTGGCTATTTGATGTGGGGACCGATCGATTTGGTTAGTGCGACTACTGGAGAAATGAAAAAACGTTATGGATTTATCTATGTGGATAAAAATGATGACCAAACGGGTAGTTTGGCAAGAATGAAGAAAAAATCATTTACATGGTATCAAGAAATGATTGCAGCTAAACCGAAATTTTAAGATAGAGGATGAAAAAAGACACTTTTACTGAGTAGATCAGCGGAAGTGTTTTTTTGTGAAAAATAAAATAGAAAAGTGGTTTAGAATGCGATACCATAAAAGTGATACACAAAAAATAGGAAAGTAATAAAATTGCGTATTTATAAAATAGGGAGAGTGATAGTAAAACATCAATTGAATAAACAAGGTATATTGTGAGTATGGTATGGAAAGATGGAATAAATTTAATTAGGGGGAGTAATTTACTAATCTGCTAAGAAATGAAAAATGCATAAAAGAAGAAATGGTTTAACGTAGGTAGAATTTTAATATAAAAAATTTCTTGTTCTTTGTAGGAACAAGAAATGAGAATTAAATTTTGATGAATAAAAAATGTTGGTTTTATAAACAGATTTATTCATTCAACACCTAGTATTGTACTATTTAAGTATGGATACTGTCAATAGGTATTGCTGCAATTGGTTTTATAAAAATAGTCTTGATCTTTTATGTTATTAAAGAACGTTCATAATGTTATTCTGCAACTCGTATAGAATAATGAAAAAATGCATCTATTTTGTATTTTGACGATTTATGAATGAAAAATTCTCCCCTGAAAAATTGAGAATGGGTATAGATAGCTTTATGAATACTACTAAATCAAGGTTTAGTTGATTTTTTTCAAAGCCGTCAAATACGCCGTCACAAATTGAAAAATGAAAGAGGGATTTTATAATGGCTAAAAGAGGGGAAAACATATATAAACGAAAAGACGGACGCTGGGAAGGAAGATATATAAAAGAACGAAACATCGATGGGAAAATCCGCTATGGATATATTTATTCTAGAAAATACGTAGATGTTAAAAAAAAGTTAATGCTTGTAAAAGCTGAAACGTTGAAATCCGATGTCTTACAGATCACGTACGATGGTACATTAGGTGATTGGTTAAAACTTTGGTTAGAAACTATTGTAAAGCCTAGAGTTAAGCTGAGTACTTACAATGGCTATAAAAGCAAAGTTCAATTACACATATTGCCTCATATAGGAACTATTCTCCTAAAAGAATTGTTACCCACTGATATTGATCAATGGTTATTACAACTAAATAAACAACTTTCTTCGAGTTCTGTGCATGCAGTTCACAGAGTATTAAAAAATGCTCTATCTCAAGCATTGAAACAGGAATTAATAAGTAAAAATCCAACACTCATGATTGAGTTACCCAAATTAGAAAAGCAGAGAGTCAAAGCTTTTTCAAAGCAACAACAGAAAATGATTAAAGTAGCAACTATAAAAGAAGAAAAATATTTACCTATTCTAATTGCTCTAGAAACAGGAATGCGTATTGGCGAAATTAGTGCATTGAGATGGACTGATATTGATTTCTCTGAAAAGACCATTCATATTCAACGAACTTTGCAACGATTGCAAGTTGGCTTAGGAAAAACGGCTCTAATTGAAGGAACACCCAAAACCTTTCAATCAAAAAGAGTCTTACCGTTATCAAATCAACTAAAAGAATATTTAACAGAAGTAAAAAAGACATCACATAGTCCATATGTTGTTGGCATAAAAGATTCATGTACTGAACCAAGGACGATTACTTATCGCTTCAAAAAGTTACAAGAAGAGCTTAAAATCACTCCATTGCCTTTCCACTCTCTGCGTCATACTTTTGCTACCCGTTGTTTAGAGTTGGGTGTAAATATCGCCACGATAAGTTCAATACTTGGGCATACCTCTACAAAAATGACCTTAGATGTTTATACGAGTTCATTTATGCAAGATGAGCGTAAAGCAATGGAAAAAATAGCAGCAATTTAATAGATAATAAATGTTGAGAACATCTTTAATTTAGATGTATGCTCAGCATTTTTTTATGTTATACGTTATTTAATACCCGTCAGCTTAGCCGTCATAAAGTTTTTAGAACTTGAAGGACAAGCTAAAAAAACTTCTTTCTTGTTCCTACAAAAAAGAAGAAATGAAAAACGAACTGGATACGTCCTGATCTATTTATGTTCTGTACTTTATTATATGGATTTTTTTGGTCGTGTCCATTATTTTACTTTGAATGGATACTAATTGATTTTGGTATTTAAAAAAATATTTTGGAGGTATTGATTAATGAAGAGCAACAAAAATTTCAGAAAAGACGATTTAAGTCCTGAAAGCAACACAAAAAAAATCTACAAGATGTACAAGAGAAAGAAACAATGGGTAGTAGCACCAGTCGTATTAGGATTGTTACTTAATGCATTGAGCCCAGTTGCAGTTTTGGCTGTGTCTGATGCTGAACAAACAGATGCTATAGCAGCGCAAGCAAGAGCTGTAGATAATGAGCTTTTAGAGCTGATTGAACAAGCAACGACAAATATCAATGCATTAGTTTCATTGACACCAGAAGCAAAAGCAACATATGTGGCAGCTGTGCAGGAATCAGATACAAAAGAAAAAGTTGAAGAAGAGTTATTAAAAGCATATAGAGAAGATATTGCAGAAGCTGTAAAAGTCGTAGATGCTCTGTATGTTAGTAAAATCGATGAGTTAACCTCATTATCGACAGTTCAAAAAGAAGCTGCTAAAAATACTATTAGTACAGCATTAGCACTTGACTCATTAAAAAGTACTTTCAATGCAATTGCTGATTCGACAACATATAGTACTTTTAAAGAAGCATTTGATAAACAGCTAGCTAAAAATAAAGAAGCAGCTGATATTTTAGTAAAAGAAAATGTCGAGCTGAATGCTGCACTTGCAGATCTTCCAAAATATAAAGCAGAGCAAAAGAATGTGATCAGCAGCTTGAGCCAATTACAAGAAATTGAAAAACAAAATTTTTATACAGAGATTGATAAGGCTGAAGATAAGGGTGCGATCGATGGGATCGTAACTGGCGCAAAAGCTGAAAATGAAGCAAGATTAGCAACTGCAGTGACAACTAAGGTTGCAGAATTAAAAGTAGAAACAGCAAAATTAGCCTTGTTGAATCCGTCAAAACAAACAGAACTTGATGCGAAAATCGATGCTGCAGCAGCAGAATCGGGTGATGCAGCATTAGCAAAATTAAATGCTCTAACTAGCGAGATCGAAAAAGCAATAGCAGATGCTACAGCGAATGATCAATCAGCAAAATTAAATGCAGCAAAATCTGAACTTAAAGCTGAAATTGCGAATGAGAAAAAAACAAATCAGCAAATTACTGATGCAGATGTAAGTGCATTTAATAGCAGAATCGATTCTGCCAAAACACTTGAGGCTGTTGCAGTAGTAAAAGCAGACTGGCTATCATTTGTTGCTGCAGCTTCAATTAAAGGAAAAGAGCTTGCAGAAGCTAAAAATGCAGCGACTTCATTGATTGGAGGACTAATGACGATCGATGCAACTTTAAAAGCGAACTATCTAAAAGATGTAGAATTAGCTCAAACATCGGAAGAAGTTGCTGCTATCGTTACATCAGCACAAGCCGAAGAACGTAAAGCTGTAGAAAAGAATGCAGCTGAATTAAAAGCTATCAAAGATCAAGCTATCAAAGAAATCAATGCACTTACTAACTTAACAAAAGTTGAGAAGAAGGCGAAGACAGATGCTGTAGAAGCAACAGATGACAAAGCAGAAATTGCTGAGTTAGTGAAAACAGCTAAAGAAGCAGACGCGGCTAGAGCATTGACTGCAGAAAAAGAGGCTGCAAAAGTAAAAGTAAATACGTTAGGTTATCTGTCTGACGCAGCTAAAGCTAGCGCCAAAACAGCTATTGATGCAGCGGCAGATTCAGCAGCAATCACAGCATTATTGAATAAAGCCATTTACGACGATTATAAAGCAGGCGTTGCTAATGCAGAGGTTGAATTAGAAGAAGCTAAAACGATCGCTAAAGAGGCAATCAATAAATTGGAAAACTTAACAGCAGCACAAAGAGATGCTGCACTTAAAGATATTGCTAAAGCAACAAATAAAGATGCAGTGACAAATGTATTAGATTTAGCGAAAACAATGGACCAAGAGAACGCAGATGCTAACGAAGAGGCTAAAATTCTTGAAAAAACAAAATCAGATGCAAAAGCAGAAATTGATGCTTTGACTTATTTAACACAAGAAATGAAAAATGGCTACAAAGCAGAAGTAACAAATGCTAAAGATGCAGCTGCTGTTGCTGAGGTATTGAATAGAGCAAATACTGAAAATACTAATCTGGAAACAGAAAAAACAGAATTTGAAAATGCAAAAAAAGAGCTAGTGGATCAAATCAATAACTCAACTGAACTAACAGCTGAAGATAAAAAATCCTTGATCTCCGAAGCAATTGACTGTAAAACAAAAGCTGAAGTAGCTGATCTTACAACAAAAGTGAAGCAATTGATTGCTGATCGTGCAGTAGAAAATGCTAATGAGGCATCAGCTAAAGCAACTATTAAAGCTCAGATCGATTTATTAGATGAATTGTCTGCTGCTCAGAAGTTAGCATATAAAAACCGTGTAGATGCGCTTGAGAAAAAAGCAGATATGGTTGCTGTTTACAACGAAGCTAAAGCTGAAAATAATAGAGTAGCTGATAAAGCAACAGTTAATAATATCACCAAATTGATTGCTTCTGGTTCTTTTGTGGAAGCACAAAAAGAGATCAACAAATTAAGAACAGACAGCATTCGTAAAGAATATCAAGCAAAATTAGATGAAAGTATTGCCTTAGCAACAGCGAAAGCTGAAGCAAACAAGCAAATCGATGCTTTAGAAAACTTAAGTGCAGAAGAGAAGATTGCAGCTAAAGAAAAGGTTTCTAAACTGACAACAAAATCAGCAGTAGAAAAAGCTGTAGCTGAACTAGTTAAAGCAGACAATCTTGCGCATGACAAAGATTTGATCGATATTGTTACACTTCAAATCAAAGCAAAGGAATTTGAAGCAGCGGCAAAAACGATTGAAAGAATCCGTGATGCGGAAACAAAAGCTAAGCTACAAAAGCAATTAGAAGATGCACAAAAAGTAGCACCAACTATCAAAGGGACTGGTCATGTAAGTAAGATTGGTTGGCAAAAGACAGTTGATATGAATGAAATCATTGGGACAACTGGTAGAAAGCTTGCGCTTGAGGCAGTAAAAATCAACTTGGCAGACGTTGATATGCCTGAGGGTGCGAAGAAGCTTGAAGGTGGCATCGAATACCGTGCTCATGTTCGCAATATCGGCTGGCAAAAATATGTTTCAAACGGAGCAATAGCTGGAACAACAGGAAAGTCATTACAAATGGAAGCTATCCAAATCAAATTAACAGGCGAATTAGCTGAGAAATATAATGTTGAGTACCGTGCTCATGTGAAAGATATCGGCTGGCAAAAATATGTTTCAAATGGAACAATAGCTGGAACAACAGGAAAATCACTACGAATGGAAGCTGTCCAAATCCGTTTAGTAGAGAAAAAATAGACCTTAATAATCCAAAATCTACCTTTTAAAGCCCTTGCTTAAATACAATAGTTAAGACAATAAATGACACAACAATTAGATTCATTTCTGGTTGTTGTGTCATTTTATAGTTTAATAGGTATAAAATATGTGTTTTTGTGTGTTATAAACTGTTTCAAACTCATTTATCTGTTATATAAAATATGGTTTTTCACTATAAAATATGGATTTCATAAGCAAATATATGTAATTTTATAATTGAGAGTGATAGACTATTTTTGAAAGCACTTAAATAGAAAAGGGGAAGAAAATGTATTATGTAGTTATGTCTTCACATGATATTCGTCGAAACCTAGCGACAGAGCAATACATATTGAACCAAAAAGACTTTGACGAAGCAGTGATTTTATTTTATATTCAAAAACCATGTGTGATTGTCGGTCGTAATCAAAATGTTCGAGCAGAAGTTGATTTATCATACGCTGAAGCAAATAATATTACGATCACACGTAGACTATCTGGTGGTGGTGCTGTGTATGACGATTTAGGTAATCTTAGTTTTAGCTTTGTTGTAAATGCAGATCATGAAGCATTTGGTGATTTTAAACGGTTTACAGAGCCCTTGATTGCTGCTTTACACGAAATGGGAGCTGTTGGAGCTGAAATCAGTGGACGCAATGACTTGTTGATCGATGGTAAGAAGTTTTCTGGGAACGCGATGTACACAAAAAATAAAAAGATGTATTCTCATGGAACGTTGATGTTTGATGTAAATCTTGATGAAGTTAGTCGTGTATTGACTGTATCTGAAAAGAAGCTTACATCAAAAGGGACAAAATCTGTAAGAAGCCGTGTGACGAATCTCAAACCATTTTTATCTAAGGAATACCAAACACTTACTACAGAAGAGTTTCGTGATCAATTACTGGTGCGTCTATTCAAAGTAGATACCTTGGATGCAATCAAAGAGCAGGAATATTTATTGACACAAGAAGATGAAGCTGCAATTGATCAGCTTGTTGCAGAGATTTATGCAAATGACGAATGGATTTTTGGAGAAGAACCTAAATTTACGATCAAACGAGAAGAAAAATTCAAGGGCGGTCTTATAGAAGCTAATATCTCTGTAGAAAAAGGACGTATAGCAGCTATTACAATTTATGGTGATTATTTTAGCCAAAAGGATACTAAGGATATAGAAGTACTGTTGGTTGATTGCGAATATAAGAGTGGCGCAATCGAGCAGAGACTAAAGCCGATTTCAATCAATGAATATTTTAATAATATAACGAAAGCGGAATTTATCCAGCTCTTGGTAGATTAAACCGGAGGAAGTAAAATGATAACATTTGAACGTGTATCAAAAAATTATCATCATAAAAATATGGTGATACCTGCCTTAAAAGATATTACTCTAAAGATCAATGATCATGAAATATTCGGTGTCATTGGCGAAAGCGGTTCGGGGAAATCAACGTTACTGCGGATGATTAACACATTAGAACTACCCGATCAAGGGGAAATAAAGATCGCTGGTCAAGATATCGCGATGCTGAGTGAAGCGAAAAAACGAAAAAGTCGTAAGAAAGTTGGAATGATTTTTCAGCAGTTCAATTTACTCTACAATCAAACGGTCAAGGAAAATGTGGGCTTGCCTTTACGATTAAATAAGACATATGACGCACATAAAATTCAGAAAGTTCTTGAATTTGTTGGTTTGGAAGATAAAATAAACCATTATCCGAAACAACTAAGTGGTGGTGAAAAACAACGTGTTGGTATCGCGCGTGCGCTGATCACTGATCCGGAGATTTTGCTTTGTGATGAACCGACTTCCGCTTTAGATGGTCAAAATGCTTCTGACATTATGGAACTGCTAAGAGAAATCAATCAAACATTCGGGACAACGATGGTCGTTGTCAGTCATGAATTAAATTTGATCAAGTATCTATGTGACCGAGTTGCTATATTGGATATAGGGCAAATGCAGGAGATAATCACTCTGCCAAAAAAAGAGCAGCAGCCAACCTTTGAAAACTATTATGAACGTATTCGGGAGAGTTTGATATGATGACAGAATATTTAGAGAAAATCAGCTACTATCTTCCTGAATTGTCAAAAGCATTATCAGAGAGCGGAGTCATGCTTGTGATTTCCATTGCCGCAGCAATTATTGTAGGTTTGCCGTTAGGGACGTCTGTCTATTTAGTGAAGCAACAGCCAACGAGCTCGAATCGAGTTCTTGGGATATTCTTAAATGGCTATATCAACATTGTTCGTTCATTTCCATTTTTATTATTTGTTGTAGCGTTGATTCCTGTGACACGCTTCGTATTAGGAACAGCTTTTGGAACTTATGCGGCCGCTTTTCCTTTAAGTTTTGTAGCGGTAGCGATTTATGCAAGATTAGTGGAACAAGTGCTGCTGGACGTGTCTACGGATATTTTAGAACTAGCTCAGGCATTAGGTAGTACCAGATCTCAGTTGATTTTCCGTTTTTTATATGTAGAAGCGCGCTCGGGGTTAGTTTTGGCTTTGACATCAGTTGTGATCAGCATGGTTTCCTATTCTACAGTGATGGGTGTGATCGGCGGTGGCGGAATTGGTGATTTCGCTTTGAGATATGGGTATCAGCGTTATGAATACGCTGTGATGTATACAGCAATCGTTATAATGATTGTATTTGTTAGCTTGATTCAAATTAGCGGCAGTTGGGTCGCGAAAAGAATAAATAAAAAATAAGTGTTAGGAGAAAATCATGAAGAAAAAGTTATGGTTCAGTTTGTTAGTTGTTGCAGGAATAGCAATGGTTGGATGTAGTGGACAGAAGGAAAAAGCGGATACAGCAAAAAAAGAAGATAAAGTCATCAAAGTAGCATCACACATCCCTTCTACTGTTGAAGTGGTTGAATTAGCAGGGAAAAATATTGAAGATGGTTATAAGGTAGAATTGGTGCAAATAAATGACAATATTCAATATAATGAGCTATTGAATGCGAAAGAAATCGATGCCAATTTTGCCCAGCATGAACCATTTATGCAAAAATTTAATGAAGAAAAAGACGGAAATCTAGTCGTTGTTCAAAAAATCTATAATGCGAAAGTTGGTTTTTACTCTAAAGAATATCAAGATGTTGCTGATTTGCCGGAAGGAGCTAAAGTTGCTTTACCAAGTGATGTGTCCAACGAAGGTCGCGCATTAGCAATTTTGGATGATGCTGGTTTGATCGAATTGAAAGACGGTGTTGGGTTCAATGGAACGATCAAAGATGTTGTAGAAAATCCTAAAAAGTTTGAATGGGTTTCAGTTGATTTATTGAATTTAGCAGAAGCCTATAATGAAAAAGATATCGCCATGGTTTATAATTACCCAACATATATTGCTAAGGTCGGTTTAACACCAAAAGATGCGATTTTGTTAGAGGAAAAAGTCGATGAGCGTTTTGCAATCAGTTTAGTTGCACGTACAGATAATCAAGAATCAGATAAAATCAAAGCGCTGAAAAAGGCAATGACAAGTGACGAAGTCAAAGAGCTGTTAGAAACTAAATATAGTGAGACATTGACACCGGCATTTTAGAAGAAAATAGGTTGTAATATCACTCTTTGAGCGATGCTACAACCTATTTTTTATCCCATGATGTTATTGTTTTCTGCTGCTAATTCGATTTCTTTTGCATAATAGCTCATGTTCGTTTGATAATTGTCCATAGATGTTAAATCGTGTTCAATGTGACTCAATCGAGTGTTTAACTCATTGATTTTTATTAGCGTTTGTTCTAAAACCTCAAGCATGCGTTCGTCAGTACTCATGATCATTCCTCCAAAATATTAGTGTTCTTCTAGTTTTTCAATCGGGTTCATCGTGTAATCAACTGCTTTTGAGCGATAAAAAAGTGCGTAAAGGATCGTACAGGCAACTGGAATCATCGCTGCTACAAAATACATTTCCTGAAATGTTAAAAAGCTTCGCAATTCTCCCAAAATATAAGGACCAACACCCAATCCCAGATCCAAGCCAATAAAATAAGTTGATAAAGCAATGCCGATTCGATGGCTATTTGGGCTGGCTTTTAAACAAATTGCTTGACCATTTGACATGAATGTCCCGTAACCCAGACCGATCAATCCTCCAGCAACAAAAAGTATCCAGCTGCTGGTAGTAATACTCAAAAAGAGTAGACCTGCTGTTAAGAAAATAAAGCTAGGATACATTACAGCATTTTCTCCACGAGCATCAAAGATTCGTCCGGATAAGGGGCGGGTGGCAGTAATCACTAAGGCGTAGACAACGAAAAAGAAAGAACTGGCACTCACAAGATCGATCGCTTTTGCATAAGAGGAAAGAAAAGAAAGGACACTGGAGTAGGATAAGCCCATCAGAAAAGCAATAGATGAAATAAACAGTACCTTTTTTTCAATAAAACTATCTAAGTTCCAACGTGACAAGCTAGCTCGATGCTCTGGCGTCAACTGAATATTTTTTACTGGGAAAATAAAACAGGCGATCGTAGTCAGTAAAATCAGAACGATTGAAAATAGAATGATGAAATAGAAGTTCATCGTATTTAGCAAAACCATCCCGATAAATGGTCCGATAGCAGCGGCTAAACTTGTGCTTAAACCGTAATAATTGATGCCTTCTCCATGTCTGGATTTAGGAATATAAGCCGTAACGATCGCGTTCGTCGCTGTAGAAACAGCGCCATAGCCAAAACCGTTAAGCAGGCGAACCAGATAAAGGATTCCTATATTTGGAATATATAAGTAAGCGATGGTCGTTAGAAGATAAAATAAAGCGCCGTAGCGTAATATTGCTTTTCTACCGATCAATTCTAAAGTTTTCCCCATAAATAGTCGGGCAATCAACGTTCCAATAATATAAATCCCGGATGCGAGGCCTGCTTGCCCCAATGTAGCATGCAAAGTATCTTGTGCGATAACTGCAATGATCACCATCAATAAGTAGTAGACTAAATAGACGATAAAGTTGATCAAGGTGATACTAATAAATCCTTTGTTGAATAATTTTTCTTTTACCTGTTCCGACATTTTTCGTTATTCCTTCTTTCTTCAATAAATAAAAATGAAATTACAATTGATTTTCTGAAATTCCTTTGTAGGTGATACTATACAAAAAAAATAAAAGAAAAAAATGCGGGTTTGTAGTTTAAAAAGGTTAAATACAAAAAAATACAACAAAAGTCATTAACATTTGTTATTGTTTTTTGATGTGATATCCTTTTAAATAAGAATGACAATAAAATGGATAGGGAGCGCAACACTCATGGACAGTCATGTGTTACAAGAATATTTAGATGATCACGCATTTCGAATCGTTGTGAAAAAACGTAAAAATTACCTCACATACGAAGGATTGCAAGATCGCTATGCTTACGTGCTGAAAAGCGGTATTATCAAAACCAGTGTCATCTCACCGGACGGCCGTGAGTTCAATTTAAGGTACATTAATAGCTTGGAAATCGTTTCGCTGTTACGAGATGAATATTCACAGTTTATCGATGCGCCGTTCAATATACGTGTAGAATCAGAGCAGGCGGAGTTGTACCAAATCGATCGGGTACAGTTTTGGAAGGATATCAATAAAAGTAAAGACCTGCAGATGTATGTGAAAGATTATTATCGTGTACGTCTGATGTATTCGATGAAAAAAATGCAGCAGATGCTGATGAATGGAAAATTTGGTGCAGTCTGTACACAGATTTATGAGTTGTATGATACGTTTGGTGTGGAAACAGCTGAAGGCTTGTTGATCGATTTTGTGGTTACAAATGAAGAAATCGCTCATTTTTGTGGAATTACATCCGCTAGCAGTGTGAATCGCATGATGCAGCAGTTAAGAGAATTAGGAGCGATCAAGATACAGGATCGGAAGATTTTGATCACGGATTTGGAGATGTTGAAGGATAATATTATTTTGTGAGAAGAGATAATTTTTAGAAGGAGAAGGGATTGTAATTGAGACGATTGCAGTTCTTTTTTTTAATTATGGAGATAATTTTTATAGTTAACTTTAATTTATTTATATGTGCGTTAATAATAAATATATGTATCATTGTGTCGGTTTTTAGCGTATAATAATAGCCAAATAACTATAAATTATTTGGAGGTTTTTTTATGGATGAAAAAATAGAAAAAACGATTACTTACGCAAAATCAATAGCTGAGCAATATAAAATATTATTTATTGCAAACGTAGCAGGTGAAACAAATAAAATAGATTATGAGAATACGCAGGATTCTATCATTACAGAATATTTCACAAAAGTAGAATATAATAACTTGTTTAATGCCATTAAACATAACGGTTTTTCTATTCGCACTTTTTTTAATGAAGAAGAATTTATACGCTTTATTTTAGACAATGACATAAAAAGTAGCGATAAAAATATTGTATTTAATCTTGCACGAAATGGGAGAGGATTGAACAAAAAATCCTTAATCCCCTCGTTTTGTCAATTTCGTGAATTAGTTTTTACAGGTTCTTCTGCATATGCTACATGTTTAGGAAGACATAAATTTCATTATAGTCAAATTTTAGAAAACCTTGGTATTCCAATAGCTAAAACTTGGATTTTTTCTTCCAAAGGTTGGTTATTAAACCGAAAACCGCCTATTGGATTGAAAGTTATTGTAAAACCAATGTTTGAATCTGCATCTCGAGGAGTAAGAACTAATGGTATTTTCATTTTCAAAAATACTGATACTCAATTAAAATATATTACAGATTTATGTAATGAATTTTCGCAAGATGTCATTATACAACAGTTTATAGATGGCGAAGAAATTGAAGTCCCCGTGGTAGTAGCAGATTCTCCAATAGCACTTGGCGCAGCCAAAATTACTTTGGATGAATCTGTTTCTTCAATTCATGGAATTATTGATTATGAAATTGCTTTTAATGAAAGTTATGATTTTGCCATTCTTGACAACAATGAGAGTACACAGCAAATTATGAAAACATCTGAAAAAATCGTTTCTTGCTTAGGATTTAGCTCCTATTCCCGGGTAGATTTTAGAAGAGACTTAGCTGGAAACTTATATGTGATTGATATCTCTACTCATCCTTATATTATTGGTCATAGTTCTTTCGCATTTATATTTCAAAATCTAGGTTACACATACAATGAACTATTTGCCTTCATTATTGGTCGATCTCTTGTTGATGATACTTTTTACTCTGGTATGAAATAAAAAACTATTTTCTAACTAACTCCAATATTGAAAATCAGTAACTAGCAAACTTTTTTTCCAATATCTGCTAATATTTTTAGATAGTTGCTCTTTAAAAAATTCTTCTACTTGATCTAAACTCACCTGCCTATCTGATAATAAAAGTTGATTTATGCCAGCATATCTTTGTTCTATTTCGTACTTTTCATAATTAGAAATTGCTGGCACAATTCCATTTATATTTTCAAAAATCTCAGTTGCTAACTCAATATTGTTATTGACTATTGCTAAAACAACTACATTTGATCCTAACAAAAATGAATAGTATTCATCTCTCTTCTCTTCTCTATACAAATCTAACAATTCAACAAATGAATTTGAAACATCCCCTGAGAGTGCTTTCAATACAATGTAATTATTTTTAAATAGTGCATTACTACTTCTATTGGCTGCAGGCACAATTATTTCGTACTCTTTTAATACTTCATTTATATATAATTGGTCACTATATAAGCCACATAATAAAAAATTACTTATGATTCTTTCTTTTTTTTCAAACTCAAAAGATGAGTCTTCTATCAATTCCAGAGCTTCACTACTTTTTAAAAAGCCTTCTTTATATTCTGAACTATAGAGGTAGACTCCAGATAAATTTGTTAGTCCTCTAATATATTCATTTCTATACCGTGGAAATTGTTGTTTAAAATACTCTAAGGCTTTTATTAATTCTATTTTAGATAATTCTAGAGTATCTAGAGCAGGTGAGAGTAATTTTAAGTAATATTGGTAATATCTAACCGAACGATCTTTACTATTTTTAACAAAATAAATAGTAATCTTTGTATACAATTCTTTTGCTCTATCAAACATATCCAAGCGATTAATATATAATAGTAATAATAATATGGACAACCTAAACCATTGATCAGCATCTATTTCTAAACCACTTTGTAAAATATTAGTTATAAGAGAATCGCATTTATGAAAGTCCTCTTGGTCTCCCAGTTTATATAAAAGATAACAAAAGACATAAGTATGCTCCACCATTAATAAAGAAGAGTCTATTAGAACATTTTCTTTACATCTTGAAAAAACTTTTTCCTTAGGTTCATTCAACTTATACAAGTTCAATGCTTCAATTAAAGGGAGATACACTTCTTTGTAATAGAGACTGTCACAAATATCCTTTTCCAGCTTAGGATTCGGTTTAAGATCGTAGTGAATATAATTTGTAAGCATATAGACAATTAGAGCTTCTACACTATCTTCTCTTTTTTTAGCTAATTTTAAATGGTGGTACCTACTAAAGTAATCTCTTGATTTTAATTTTTTAAGCGCATTTGCCATCTCATAGTTATATTCTGTTTGGTATTCATCTACTATTGAAGAAAAAAAGCGGAAAATATATTCAGATGTAAAATACCCTTTGTGCTCTAAATTACTAATAAAAGCCTCTTTTTCAGCTTTTTTAAGTGTTCTTTTTAATTGAAATTCCTCTTGTTTACAAATTTCAATTAAGTACAGATATGAAAATGTGTCGCCTATAACAGAAGCTCTTTTTAATACGTCCTCAATTTCAATCTGATCTTCAATAACATTATTTAAACGTTTGCGCAAAGTTTTAAATATTGTGTCTGTATAATTTAACATATCCTCTTTTAAAATTTCTGATAATTCGTCTTTATTGACTTCATTTAATATATCTTGTGTTAAACCAATCCTTCCATTTGTAATTTTATAAAGTTCATAGATAATAGATTCCTCTATAAATTTAAACGTTTCAAAATAATCACTTCTATTCAGTTTAGCATTAATTATAACTTCTTTAGAATCTACACTATCTATCTGTAAATTATATATTGATTTAGTCGTAGCGATAATCGTTATATCTTCTAAAAATTTGAATGCTAACTTAGCTTTTTTTGAAGAAATAAAATGTAAAATTTTTTTAGAACTATCATCTAGTAAATCGAAATTATCAATGAAAATTAAAAGTTGTGATTTCTTCTTTAGTAGCTTTATTCTATAAATAATTTCTTTTTCGATATCATTTAAGTGAAATACGTTGTAATTTATTCTGTTTTTATGTATTTTCATCAAAAAAGAGGCTAACTGAGCTGGTAATTTAAATTTTTCTATTTCAATATTTTTTATTAATTCCGATCCTAAATTTCTTTTACTCCCAATATTTTTTAATGCAGTATAAAAACAATCATAATCTCGCTGGTTATTTTTTCCGATCAGTAACAACGAAGAATATTTATCTTTTGCCTGAAAATAACTGTTTAGCTTATTTAAAATTGTAGTTTTACCACTTCGATTATCACCAACAATATAAATATTTTGCTCATTTTTTTCAACTAATTGAATAACAGAAAAATAAGTACATTTTAAAGTATCAAAAAAAGGAATATCCTGATTTCGCATTATATTTCCTCCAAATAATTTATAGTTATTTGGAGGTTTTCACCTTCATTTCATTTCGATAATTAAAGCTGTTCAACACGTGTTTTTTCCTCTCAATCGATACTTCTGTATAAATTTGTGTCGTTACAATACTAGAATGCCCCAAAAGCTCTTGAACCTCTCGAATATTTGCACCATTATTCAACAATTCCGTCGCAAATGTATGTCGCAAATAATGCGGTGTCGCTTTTGTTTCGATATTAGCTAACTGAAGATATTTCGCAAAGATATTCTCAATGCCATAGATCGATAAACGCTTTCCATATTTATTCAGAAAAAAGCTTTGATCATTAGGAGAAAACTGTTCTCTAATCGCTAAATACGTCAATAGTGCTTGACGAGTCTCGGGACTGGAAAGGTAAATCATTCGTTCTTTCCGATTTTTTCCATAAATCAATAGAGAATTTTCAAGTTGATCATAGTCCGATAAATTGATCAAACTGGCTTCGCTGATCCGAATTCCTGTAGAAATCAATAATTCTAGTAAGGCGATATCTCGAATACAATTTCTTTTTTGATAAAGACTTGTCATAGGATGTGAAAGGCGTTGATACATATAATTCAGCAATTGATTGATATCTCTGATTTTCAAGGTTCTGGGCATTTTTTTTGGAATAATATAGTTTGCACGATAATGCTCAAATTCGCTATCAGGTTCAATTTTCTTTTTTGTAACAAGAAATTTGTAAAACATCCGGTACGTAATCATTTTTCGTTTTAGGCTGGTGGGCTTTAACGCATTTGTTTGATTTAAGTTTTCCATGTGTTGCAGGATTCCTTGCGTTAGAGGAAGTTGATAATGGGAACAAAACTCCTGTAAAGCTGTTAAATCGGATTGATAAGCTTTGATCGTACGCTCAGATAAGTTATGATAATTTTTTTTATAGGCTAAAAATTGTTGAATTTCTGTATTCATTTGCTCGCTCCTTTTTCTATTAGCTAAAAGTATAACTTTTTTATAAGCAAATGTATTTAGATTTTGAATGAACAATTTCTCAGGATATGTTTTATCGGATGAATGTTTTTATAAATGCTGACAAACAGCTGTCATTCTTTTAGGGTAGGATAAATTTAGTTTGTAAAGGAGGAATAGAACATGAAAGAGATTTTATTCGTACTACTAGAGGAATATGCAGATTGGGAAGCAGCATCTTTAGCAGCGGCTCTCAACCAATTAGAAAACTTTACGGTCAAAACGGTTTCTACTGCAAAACGGCCAGTCCGTTCGATGGGTGGTTTTACCACTATGCCAGATTACACGCTTGCTGAAGCGGAGAAAATTAATTTTGAAGCACTCATTTTAATCGGTGGTAAATCTTGGCGAACGAGTGCAGCGGAGGAAGTAGCTAGTCTAGTGAAAAAAGCAGAGCAAAAAGAAACGATCATCGCTGCTATTTGTGATGCTACGGTTTATGCTGGAACATTAGGAATATTAAATAAAGTGAAGCATACAAGTAATCAATTGCCGGATTTAAAAGCATATGCTGGGCAAATGTATACAGGTGAAAATCATTATCTTGAAGTTCAAGCGGTAAGAGATAAAAATATCATCACAGCAAACGGAACAGGTCATTTAGAATTTGCTCGAGAGGTCTTGTATGCACTTCAAGCAATGCCAGAAGCAGAGATCGAGCAATGGTATGATTTTTATAAGCTAGGTTACTATGAAGCGGTGAAAAAAGTTTGAAAAGATAAGTTAGGTTGTCATAGAAGACATCTAGATTTATAATCAGGAGAGAGGAAGATGTATTGAAAAGGAGAGCAAAAATTGAAAAAGGGTAAAATAGTGCTAATTACTTTAGTGTTGATCGGCTGTATTGGTGCGACTATATATCTAAATTCAGCTAGTAAACAAGAAGTTCCGAAAGAGGACGTCAAACAGCAAGCAGAATCTACAGAACAGGAAAAAATCAAACCCCGAGCAGAATATAAAAAGGCATCAGGACTTCTAACCGTATCAATGTATGAAATGAGCGATGAGGAACTGTATCAGCGCTTTGGGTATCCCAATGAAGAAGGAATCGAAGAATTATTTTTTGACAGTGAAGATACTGATAAAATTGTTGCATTAAAAGATGGATCAATACTTTCAGGAGAAATGGTCGACAACGATAGTTTGGTTGAGGTAAGTTCTGAAACAGACCCAAATGCTCTTACAGTGAGAGAAGCAAAAGAGCTATTGAAGAGCCGGCAAGCAGCACTTTATCAACTACATGAAGCTGAAATCAAGAATACATCTGAATAAGGAAACAACTTCTCATTAGAGTAACGATGCTCAGTTTAATGAGAAGTTGTTTTACTTAGATGATTTATTGATTTTCTGAAAATTTCAGTGCTTGTTGTTTCGTCATATTTTCCACCGAACCATTTGCCTGTTCAAGTAATCCTTGATAGGTAGAGCAATCTTAAAGGTGATCATTTCAAATTTTTCACTAAAAAGCAAATAGCATAGTCAAAGAAGCAAGTTTCTCTTTTCTTGCTTCTTTTGCATTTATTTTGGAAATTATACCTTACTTTAAGTTTTGGCGAGTGATATAATTAAGATAATTGTGATTATTAAATAAGGAGTAAGTCTATGTTCATCGCTCATGTGAGAAAAAAAGATGGAGAAAATCAATTGCTAAAAGATCATCTAAAACAAAGTGCTGAATTAAGCAGTCAATGGGGCAAAAAGCTACAGCTAGAGAAAATATGCTATTTAGCTGGCTTACTCCACGACTTAGGTAAATATTCAGATGAGTTCCAAGAATACCTCAAGCAAGCAGTGATTGATCCTAAGAGTGTGGTTCGTGGTAGTGTGGATCATTCAACTGCGGGGGGCCAACTATTATATGAATATTGCCATCAGCCAAACAATAATGGTTTTCAATTTTTATTAGCTGAAATTGTTGGAAATGCAATTATCTCTCATCATAGTAGCAAAGGTTTAAAAGATTATTTATCTGCCGAAGGAGCACTTCGTTCGGTGTATCTTGAACGGGTTGCTGACAAAAATCTTAAAGAGTATGAAATACTGAAAGATAATTTTTTCGAAGATTGCTGTTCAGAAACGAAGTTTCAGAAATTATTAGTGGATGCGGAAAAAGAATTACAGAAGTTTTATATGAAAGATAGTTTAGCACAAGTCACGCCACACGAAACGTTTTTTATTGTAAAGTTTGTTTACAGTTGCTTGCTAGATGCAGACCGAACAAATACGATGCTTTTTGAAGAAGAAAAATCTTATGAAAGAAAAGACCATCTGCAGTTATTTGAACAATACATCGAGCGTTTAGAAGAAAAAATAGCTACGTTTCAAAATGCTACAACTAAAATTAATCAGTTAAGACAAGAAATGTCAAATCAATGTAAAGAATTTTCAAAAAAAGCAACAGGAATTTATAGCTTATCTATACCAACTGGTGGAGGGAAAACGTTAGCGTCTCTTCGTTTCGCCTTAAATCATGCAAGGAAGTATAAAAAGGATCGGATTATTTATGTCGTTCCATTTACAACCATCATTGAACAAAATTCGTCAGAAGTTCGTAAAGTTTTAAGAGATAACGTAAATGTATTGGAACATCATTCCAATGTTTTTACTGATTCAGAAGAAGCAATGGTTGAAACGGAAATGACGGAAAAAGAACGAGAAGAAATAGAATACAAGCAAGCATTAATGCGAGACAATTGGGATTCTACTGTGATTTTTACAACGATGGTTCAGTTTTTAGAAACGATTTATAGTAGAGGAACAAGAAAGCCAAGACGATTTCATAACTTGGCAAATGCTGTAATTATTTTTGATGAGGCACAAGGTGTACCAACAAAATGCACATATATGTTTAATGAAGTATTGAATTTTCTAAAAAAATATGGGGGAACAACAAGTGTTTTATGTACAGCAACGCAACCTTCATTAGATTATGTAAAAAGGGCGTTAGAAAAAGAGTCAGATGGAGAGATGATTTCAAATCTTAATGAAGTTGAAGCAGCTTTTCGAAGAGTAGAATTGGTGGATGTGAACAGTAATAAACCATATTCCTTAGAAGAGTTAGGGGTGTTTTGTCAAAAAGTACTAAGAGAAAAAGAGAATCTGCTTGTAATTTTGAATACAAAATCAGCCGTGTTGAAATTGTATCAGTACATTGAGGAACAAGGGCTTAATGGAGTTGAATTGTTTCATCTTAGTACAGCTATGTGCCCGCAGCATAGAAAGGATACACTGAAAAAAATTAGGCAGTATTTGGATGAAGGAAAAAGGATTTTATGTTTAACAACACAGTTAATTGAAGCGGGTGTTGATATAAGCTTTCAGTCAGTTATTCGCTCAGTAGCTGGTCTTGATTCAATCGCTCAAGCTGCAGGTCGTTGTAACCGACATGGTGAACAAGAACTTGGTACGGTCTATTTACTCAATGTATCTCCTGAATTAGAAAAGTTAGATCGTTTAAAGGAAATAGAAAAGGGCAAAGAAATTTCGTTAATGCTGCTAAAGAACGTTAAGTCTAACTCAAAAACAGCTGAAAAAAGTTTGTTGTCTAATGAGGTCCAACGCGATTATTTTGTAAGATACTATACCGCTTTTGAAAATGTTTTAAAATACCCTGCCGGTGAGTCTGATCAGAAAAACTCGAAACAAGGAACAAATTTACACTTGTGGGATTTATTGGGAAAGAATCAAGATGCACAAGAAATATATATACAGAATGAAAACAATCCTCCATTAATTTGTTCTTGTAGTCCAGAAACAGTCGCTAAATATTTTAATGTTATTCATAGCCCAACAACCTCTGTCTTAGTTCCTTACAAAAAAGGTGAAGAAATAATTGGTGATTTGAATGGACAATTAAAACCAGAAGAAGTTTATCCAATACTCAAAATGGCACAACAATACACCGTTAATTTATTTGATTATGAATTGGACCTGCTACAAAAAAATGGCACGATTTCTCCTTTATTAAATGGAGAAATCTATGCAGTAACAGACAATTCATATGATGATAATTTTGGCATTGACTTTATGTCACTTGCACCAAGCGACGCATTATTATTTTAAAAGGAGGAGATAAGATGAAAAATCAAATTGCGTTTAAGGTATATGGAGATTATGCACTCTTTACAGATCCCACGACAAAAATGGGCGCTGAAAAAATGACGTATCAAATCCCAACTTATCAAGCGCTAAAAGGGATTACAGAATCGATTTACTGGAAGCCCACGCTTATTTATTACATTGACGAAGTTCGTGTAATGAATCCAATTCAAATGGAGTCAAAAGGGATTTTACCTTTAAAATACAATGATATGAGCAGTAGCGATTTAGCGTATTATACGTATTTGAAGAAACCTTGTTATGAAGTCAAGGTTCACTTTGAATTCAATAAACAACGACCAGATTTGAAGAGTGACTACAACGAGGACAAGCATTACCAAATTTTGAAACGTTCCATTAAAGCTGGTGGACGTAGAGATATATTTTTAGGGACAAGAGAATGTCAAGGGTACGTAGAGCCTGTAGAATTTGGGAAAGAAAGTGGACATTACGACAATCAAGGTGAACTACACTTTGGAACGATGGTTCATGGTTTTTCTTATCCTGATGAAACTGGAAATGAAGAATTACTTGTTCGATTGTGTCAGCCTAAAATGAAGCAAGGAATCATTACATTCGAGCGACCAGAAAATTGCTTGTTTACTCGTTCATTAGGTGAGATGCAAATGAAGCCATTTGCTTCAACGAATATTGAGTCAGTTGAATCGCTTTTTACACAGTTGACAAAGGAGGAGTGAACTTGTGACTTGGTTGTATAAATTATATCAAACCTATGAACAGAATAAAGAAAAAATGGGAGAAGTTGAGCAGTCAATAGCAGGGAAAAAAGTGTTGTTTTTGCCTGAGGCTCATACGTATCAAAATGCTCAATTTGAAATTTCCGTTTCACCTGAGGGAGAATTTGTTCGAGCCGAAGCAGTAGATAAAAATGATCAAGCAACGGTTATTCCTGTTACGTTAGATTCTGCGAATCGAACCAATAAACCTGTTCCTCATGCTCTACATGATAAATTACAGTACGTAGCAGGAGATTATAAAAAATTTGGTGGAACATATAAAGGTGAAAATAATGATTATTCTAATTATATCCAACAATTAAAATCATGGTGTTCTTCTGAATATACGAGTCCCAGAATAGCCAGTATCTTAAAATATGTTGAAAAAGGAATTGTGATTTCTGATTTGATTCAAAGCGCAGTGATAGAGGAGAAAAAAGTTCCTCTAAAAGCTTTTATTCGTTTCAATGTATTAGATGGTTTGGTTCCTATTTGGGAAGATAAACAGATCTTTGAAAAGTACATTGCGTTTTATGAGCCAGAAGTAACAGAAGTAGGTTTGGATTATGTTACTGGAGAAACGACTGAACTATATGATAAGCATAGCTCAGTTATGGGAAGCGCGAAGCTACTGTCGGGAAACCAGACACAACCATTTGCTTTTTTAGGAAGATTTTCAGATATTTCACAAGTTGTATCGGTAAGCTATGAGGTATCAACTAAAGGGCATAATGCACTGAAATGGTTGATAAAAAAACAAGGACGAATGATTGATGGACGTATTTTTTTAACATGGGGGCATAAAGAAAGTGATGTTCCGTCACCAGAAGAATCTACGTATAGTATTTTTGCCCGTGATCATCAGGCTGAAAAATTAGTTTCTCGTGATCTTACAAATCAACGTTTTGCTAAGCTGGTATCAAATGTTATGAATGGTTTAACAGCAGATTTGGGAATGAACAAATACATTCTTGTTTTAATTTTAGATGCAGCGACGACAGGACGTATGGCTATTTTATATTATCAAGAAATTGAAACAAAACGTTATTTTGAACAGTTAATGGAATGGCAGACATCTTGTATTTGGCATCATAAATATGGTGTTGAGAAAGAGAATGAATGGATTGGAAGTCCTTCTTTAAGAGATATTGCAAGAGCTGCGTGTGGAGAAAAGGCAAATGATGTGCTAATTAAGAGTACGTTAAGTGAATTATATCCATGTGTGTTGGAAGGAAAAAAAATCCCGCTCAATATTGTTCGACAACTATATCAACGAGCTTCTAATCCAGAAGCAATCAAAGAGGATTATGAATGGGAAAAAGTATTAAGTATTGCCTGTGCTGTAATAATTCGTCATCGCTATGATGGAATACCAACCGAGCAGAAAGAGAAATTCAAGGAGGAAATTCAATTGGAATTAAATCAAGAAGAGAATGACAGAAGCTATCTATTTGGTCGATTACTAGCAATTGCAGATCACTTAGAATCAAGAAAATTAAAACAGTTAAGAGAAAATCGACCTACCAATGCAAAAAAATATATGCAAAAATTTAGTATTAAGCCTAAATTTACGTGGAAAATAATCCGAGAAAGTTTGCTGCCTTATGAAGCAAGAATGTTCGATCAAGGTAGAAAGTACATCGATATTATTGACCAAGAGATTATGCCGCTTTTCCTTGAAGGAGAATTTAATGATATTGCTTTAGATGGAAGATATTTAGAAGGTTATTCTAATCAAAAAGCAGCTTTAGTGAAAATGGATGCAGAAAATAAACAGTAAATGGAGGAGTTCGTAATGTCAGTATTATCTAAAAAAATTGATTTTAAAGTAGTTGTTTCCGTAAAAAATGCCAATCCAAATGGTGATCCGTTAAATGGAAATCGTCCACGTCAAAACTTTGATGGATACGGTGAAATTTCAGATGTTGCTATCAAGCGTAAAATTAGAAATAGGCTGCAAGATATGGGAGAAAAGATTTTTGTTCAATCGGATGATCGGGCAGATGACGGCTTGAGAAGTTTGAAGGAACGTGCTAGTGCTAATGAAGATTTGAAAAAGATTGCAGAAAATAAAAAAAATCCTGATAGAGAATTATATAGTCAAAAAGCCTGTGAGACATGGATTGATACACGCAGTTTTGGTCAAGTTTTTGCATTTAAAGGTAAAGGCAAAGATGCAGGAGTGTCAGTTGGCGTTAGAGGACCAGTTTCAATTCAATTAGCAACAAGCATTGATCCAATTGATATTACATCCATGCAAATTACTAAGAGTGTTAATTCAGAACCAGAAGACAAAAAAGGTTCAGATACGATGGGAATGAAACATTTTGTAGACTTTGGTATTTATGTCTTTAACGGTAGTATCAATGTACAACTAGCAGAAAAAACAGGTTTTACTGAAGAGGACGCAGAAAAAATCAAAGAAGCTTTACGAACGCTTTTTGAAAATGATTCTTCTTCTGCACGTCCAGAAGGAACGATGGTAGTAGAACAAATTTATTGGTGGGAACACCCAAACAAGATGGGGAAACATTCTTCTGCTAAGGTTCATCGTTCTGTTAGTATTAAAAGAAATGATGAAGTAAAAGTTGCTAGTTCATATGATAATTACATTAAGCAAATAGATGAATTAGATGGGATCGAATTAACCGTTATTGAAGGTCTATAGCATGTACGATGAACAAGATTACCTAATGATCTCAGGCATCCAACACTTTCTTTTTTGTCGTCGTCAATGGGCATTGATCCACATTGAACAGCAATGGCAGGAAAATGTGCTGACACTTGAAGGGCAGTATCTTCATGAAAAAGCAGATCAGCCTATGATTCGGGAAAAGCGAAAGGATCGCTTGATCGTTCGCGGGTTGCCTATCCATTCACCTACGTATGGACTATCTGGAATCTGTGATGTCGTTGAATTTATTCAAGATGAAAATGGTGTTGCTTTAACTGGAGAAACAGGAACTTTTTTACCTGTCCCGGTGGAATATAAACATGGAAAGCCCAAACAAGAACTCAGCGATATATTACAACTAACCGCACAAGCTGTCTGTCTTGAAGAAATGCTTGTCTGCGATGTACCGAAAGGTTATTTATATTACCATGAAACAAAACGGCGAGAAGAAGTGGAAATCACGGCTACCTTACGCGAAGAATTAAAAATAAAAGTTGCCGAAATGCATCAATATTGGGCTAAACGATACACGCCTAAGGTCAAAACAGGAAACTTTTGTAAAAAATGTTCACTTCAAAATATTTGTTTGCCTAAATTAATGAATGTTCAGACCGTTAAAAGCTATTTAGATCGGAGGTTAAGTGAATGAAAAAGCTGCTGAATACGTTATTTATAACCTCTCCAGATGCATATATGGCTTTAGATGGTGAAAATATCGTTGTAAAGATCGAGGAGCAGAAAAAACGGGTGCCGCTTCATAATATAGAAGCCATTGTCACTTCTGGGTATTTAGGTACTAGTCCAGCGTTAATGAGAAAATGTGCTGAGAAAAATATCGGAATCACATTTTTAACTAGTACAGGCAAATTTGGTAGTCGTGTCACAGGCGGCACCACAGGAAATGTGACGTTGCGAAAAAAACAGTATCGAATTTCTGATGAGGAGTCGGAGAGTGTAGCGATAGCTCGTCATTTTATTATTGGTAAGCTGTACAATCAACGTTGGATATTGGAACGAATGACAAGAGATAATCCAATGCGTGTTGATATTGAGCGTTTTAAACAAATTTCTGGAGAATTGAAAAACTATATTGAGGATGTTCGTCAAGTAGGAGATTTAGAAACGCTAAGAGGAATCGAAGGGCAAGCTGCTAATCGCTATTTTCTTTTATTTGACCAGATGATTTTACAGCAAAAGGCAGATTTTGGTTTTTATGGACGGAACCGCAGACCACCGTTAGACAATGTCAATGCCTTATTATCTTTAGCCTATACTTTGTTAGCGCAGGAATGTGCAGCAGCACTTGAAACGGTGGGGCTGGATCCATATGTTGGTTTTTTACATCAAGATCGACCAGGAAGAATCTCATTAGCGCTTGATTTAATGGAAGAATTACGAGGAATTTATGCAGATCGATTTGTATTGACGTTGATTAATAAAAAGATGGTCACGGCTAAAGATTTTGTGAAAAAGGAAAGTGGTGCTGTTCTCCTAACTGATGATGGTCGAAGAACATTTTTCCAACAATGGCAAGCGAAAAAAACAGAACAAATTCAGCATCCATTTTTAGGTGAAAAAATTAACTGGGGGTTGGTTCCGTATGCCCAAGCACTTTTGCTTAGCCGATTCTTACGTGATGATTTAGATGGTTACCCGCCATTTTTATGGAAGTAGGTGAAAAGAATGTTAGTATTGATCACTTATGATGTAGCTACAAGTTCAAAAAATGGTCCTAAACGGTTGCGTAAAGTAGCGAAAAAATGCCAAGATTATGGACAACGTGTACAAAACTCTGTTTTTGAATGTGTCGTTGATGCGACAGAGTTGACTAGGTTGAAAAAGGAATTGATTGATCTGATTGATGAGGAAGTAGATAGTTTACGGATTTATCGTTTAGGGAATAATTATCAGACCAAGATAGAGCATGTTGGTGCAAAAGAAAGTTTTGATGTAGAAGCACCGCTGATTTTTTAATACAGAATTTCGGTGCGAACCCTAAGTGCACATAAAAATACTAAGAGATTCGCACCAAGATTCAGGTTGTTTAAGTGTAGAAAAGAGAAGTTTTCTAATTTAAATTTAATGTTAGTTTGGATTAGATACCTTTTTTAGTGAATTAGTTGATAAAATCCTACTTATTTTAACTAAATTCACAGTCTAGCTCTGTTTAGAGCTAGTGGATTGAAATAGGAGTAAAAACACCGTTGGTTGTTGCAAGTACTCGTCTAGCTCTGTTTAGAGCTAGTGGATTGAAATGTTCCTGCAGTCGAGGATCTACAGCGAAAAATGATGTCTAGCTCTGTTTAGAGCTAGTGGATTGAAATTCGTTGGATCCAGTGGTTGCGCACGCCGAAACAGTCTAGCTCTGTTTAGAGCTAGTGGATTGAAATCCTACGACATCGAGCAATGCAAGTCATGCGGTGGGTCTAGCTCTGTTTAGAGCTAGTGGATTGAAATTACTGTATATAAGAAGTTACGAGGAGATTCTGAATTGTCTAGCTCTGTTTAGAGCTAGTGGATTGAAATATCAATGCAAATCGTACAGGTGGATCCAATGATTTGTCTAGCTCTGTTTAGAGCTAGTGGATTGAAATTTCACGTAAAATATTCTTACTGATTTTATTTTCTGTCTAGCTCTGTTTAGAGCTAGTGGATTGAAATACCCAATAAAACAAACCGTCAATATTATCTTTAGGTCTAGCTCTGTTTAGAGCTAGTGGATTGAAATATGTACTGATAAATTGAAGGCGTTGCTTATTTGAGTCTAGCTCTGTTTAGAGCTAGTGGATTGAAATCAAGCTGATCCAAAGCGATTAAGCCTCGTGATCAACGTCTAGCTCTGTTTAGAGCTAGTGGATTGAAATCAGTTTTTTGACAAAGCGTTTTATGATTTCAAAGTCTAGCTCTGTTTAGAGCTAGTGGATTGAAATCTTTCAAAAAACTCCCAAAAAAGAATTTTTTTAAAGTCTAGCTCTGTTTAGAGCTAGTGGATTGAAATATAGCATTCTTGAAAAGTCTTGTCAGCGAACTATCGTCTAGCTCTGTTTAGAGCTAGTGGATTGAAATCATACACACCCTTCTTTCTGCAGTAAATAGATTAGGTCTAGCTCTGTTTAGAGCTAGTGGATTGAAATTTTTAGGCAAATTTATTTACAGGAGTTGCTTACTGTCTAGCTCTGTTTAGAGCTAGTGGATTGAAATTGTTTCATCATCGCCGTAACTCGTGTTTGGTGGGTCTAGCTCTGTTTAGAGCTAGTGGATTGAAATCGGAACTAATGGCAGTGTAGCAATAGGATCAAGCGTCTAGCTCTGTTTAGAGCTAGTGGATTGAAATAAAAACTTGTACAGACTGACATCGATCAAGGAATTGTCTAGCTCTGTTTAGAGCTAGTGGATTGAAATTGCATCCATGATGTTTGAGGTTCCAGTTGAGGAAGTCTAGCTCTGTTTAGAGCTAGTGGATTGAAATTAACCATTCTTGCCATTTATTAAAATTCGGCATATGTCTAGCTCTGTTTAGAGCTAGTGGATTGAAATGTCTCTCGTCTGCGGAACAGTTGAGGAAGCTTGATGTCTAGCTCTGTTTAGAGCTAGTGGATTGAAATTATATTAAATTTTATAAATTAAGCCTTGCGGCGTAGTCTAGCTCTGTTTAGAGCTAGTGGATTGAAATTAATACTCTTGAGGTAGCCTAAGCTTTCGCTCAAAGTCTAGCTCTGTTTAGAGCTAGTGGATTGAAATTCAAAAGTCATTGTTAACGGGAACGCTGACGGAGGTCTAGCTCTGTTTAGAGCTAGTGGATTGAAATGTTCATAAATTTCGGCTGATTGTATTTAGAAAGCTGTCTAGCTCTGTTTAGAGCTAGTGGATTGAAATTTTAAAGGTGATTACTATTTTACTCTGACCTATGAGTCTAGCTCTGTTTAGAGCTAGTGGATTGAAATAGACCTTTCAGAATTGCCAAGTATTTTTTATCAGTCTAGCTCTGTTTAGAGCTAGTGGATTGAAATTTTAATTATCTTTTCCATGTGCTGTGCCCTCCTAAAGTCTAGCTCTGTTTAGAGCTAGTGGATTGAAATACTTTGAAGAAGGGAAAGAAGCATATCCGGATTGCGTCTAGCTCTGTTTAGAGCTAGTGGATTGAAATTTTAAAATAGTAGCGAATGCCTTTCGGGTCTTTTGTCTAAGCTAGTATGCGGTTTAGTAAGTCTAAAAAGCTTTACAGAGAAAAGAAATACAAATGAAAGTGATAAGTAGGGATGAAACATAACATAATACGTTATGCTTCATCCTCTTTCATATAGTTCAACTGCTAAAATGAAGATTTTTTCATCATGATTTGATTGACCTTGCCTAAAATACTAGGTACTCTATAAAAAAGGCGGTGGAAAAATGAATGATGTAGTCATTTTATTAGTTGAAGATGAGGCAAGCTTGGCGAATTTTATTTCGGAAGAGCTTCGTTTTGAAGGTTATGAAGTGCTGTATGCTGCAGATGGTGAACAAGCATTGACCTTATATGAAGAAAACCAAGAGCGAATCACGATGCTTTTACTGGACTGGATGCTGCCGAAATATGATGGAATCACAGTTGCTAGAAGAATCAGAAGGAACAGTCAAGTTCCTATTATTATGATGACCGCACGAGATCAATTGACGGATAAAGTTGTGGGTCTCGATGCTGGGACAGATGATTACATAACGAAACCGTTTGAAATAGAAGAATTACTAGCGCGGATTCGTGTGATTATCCGTCGAACAGCGCAAGCACAAGTTCAGTCGTTGATTTATAGTTATAATGATTTGACGTTGGATTTAACAAAACGAGTGGTTGAACGTTTCGGAGAAAGTATCCAACTGACACAAAAAGAATTTGAGCTCTTAGCAGAATTGATCAAGCGCCCGGAAGAAGTTTTGACCAGAGATGAATTGCTTAATGCAGTTTGGGGCTATGATTATTTTGGGCAAACGAATGTCGTGGATGTTTATATCCGTTCTCTTAGGAATAAAATGGATTACGAAGTAGACCAGCGATTGATTCAGACTGTTCGTGGTGTGGGCTATGTCTTGAGGAAGAAATCATGAAAAAGAGTAGCGCTTTATTTCAAGAGAAAAAAAATACGACCCAATTTCAGTTGACTGCTCGATTTATTGGTTTATTGGTTTCGACAGTTTTAATTTTAAGCGTATTGATCATGGGGATCACTATCGCTGAGCTGTACGACTCTGTAGAAAAACAAGCAGTTTTATTAGAGGATTCTCTCAAACGCAGTGGAGCAGAAGATGAAAAAGAATGGACTGACGTACTGACAAGCTATCGATCACAGGATAAATCTTCTTATTTGATTCGCGTAGGGTTAAATTCTGGCGAAGTAATCTATTCTTCAGAGGATGCACAAGAAATTTACGGGGAATTTTCTCGTTTAAAACAATTGTTCTTTTTAGATCGGATTTTATGGACCGACGACATGGAGCCTTTTTATTATAACAGTTTTGAAGACCAAACAGGTAAGGTGACGATGCTAGTCGAAATGGAAGATCAATTCGAAGTGATCGGCAGGATTTTTTCGTTGACGATATTACTCACGGTCATCGTGATTGCCGTAGGTTCATTTGTTACCTATCGCTTTTCTAAAAAACTTAGCGGTTCATTAGTTGTGATGAATGAAGAGATCACACAGTTGGAGGGTTCCATGGATGAAAAAAATTTGACTGTGCCTAAAACGCCGCAAGAAGTTCAGAACATCTCGAAATCTTTCAATCAATTACTGGACAGACAGCGATCATCCTTGAAGCGTGAGCAACAGTTTGTGACGGATGCTTCTCATGAATTAAGAACACCGTTAGCTGCGATTCGCGGACATGTAAATTTGATCAAGCGTCGTGGGGAAAAGCATCCTGAAGTGATTCCAACTTCTTTAGAATATATCGATAAAGAGTCTAAACGGATGGAGATTTTAGTGAATCAGCTGTTGACATTAGGACGTTTGGAAAATACTGGGGAGGGAGATACTCTCGATTTATCTCAATTGATCAAACAGACGATCGATGAACTCCGTATGATGATGACGCAAGAGTTGACTGTTCAAATCGAACCCGGGATCATGATCGTTGGACAAAAAGAACATTTTTATCAAATTACTCGTAATTTAGTAGAAAATGCGATGAAGTATACAGAAAAAGAAGGCCAAATCCATATTCAGTTAGTAACTGCAGCAAGTCAAATTCAATTGATCGTTGAAGATTCTGGTATCGGAATTCCAGATGAAGATAAGGACAAGGTGTTCGAACGTTTTTATCGTGTAGATCAGTCACGGTCTAGTGAAATTGCAGGAACAGGAATTGGACTTGCGATCGTTAAAGGGCTGGTAGAACATTACCACGGGAAGATCACTATTTCAGATGTGCAGCCTAAGGGCACCCGTTTTACGGTTACTTTTTTACCTGAAACTTAAAAATGAAGATTTCTTCATTTAGCTTTCACGTTGGTTTATTTTTTTAGACACAACAGCCTGTTATGATACTTGTATAAAGAAAAACAACAACAACTCAGGAGGAATAATAGTATGAATAAAAAGGTTATTGTAGCAACAGTCGGTTTAGGTGTTCTTTTGGCAGGATGTACCAGCAATAATAAGTCATTGGAAACAAATGGTCAAAGTAAAGCGAGTACAGAGGTCAGCCAAACGATCACATTCGATTCAAGTACCAGTGAATCAAGTAATACAAAAACTACCGCATCATCTAACAAGACAACAAATACAACTAAAAATCAAGTTCAGGTGAAAGTGTCATTGGAAGAAGCTGTTAAAGCATACCAGGAAGCATATCCAAACACAGCGATCACCTCGTTAGATTTAGATCCGTCTTTTGGCACCTATTATTATGAAATAAAAGGAGTAGATGATTCTAAAGAATATGAAGTGAAAATCAATGCTGAAACTGGCGAACTGAAAAAAGAGCGTGAGGAAACATTAGATCGTGAAGATCAAAATGGTGTGGAAAAAGCGAATGAAGCGCTAGATTTAAACAACTTGAAATCAATGGATGATATCTCAAAAATCGCTGTTGACAGTTTTGGTGAAGGTCAAGCAATCGAATGGTCGTTAGAAAGAGAATTATCAACAACCTATTGGGAAGTCAAAGTTCAATCGGGGAATCAGGAAATGTCTGTGAAAATCAACGCTCAAACGGGCGATGTCTTAGAAAAAGAATTGGATGACTAGTATATAAAATTGAAAATGAGGTTGGGACAGAAGTATTTGATTCCGAAGGGATTACTTCTGCCCTCGCCGTTATCTAGATTTCAGGTGTCCGGGATTTGACTCGCAGAGTTTTGTCCCAGACCTCTTTTTTGTTATAAAATATTTGCTGATCGAGACCTTATCACTCGTCTTATTTAGAGAAATTCTATACAATTAAGAGGAACATAAGTAAATGAAACAATGGAGGGATCAGAATGAATAATGTTATGGAACAATTAAGAAAATATGCTCTTTTAAGAGGAATCGTCTACATTCTTTTTGGCCTATTGATCGTAGTTAATCCAAGAAGTGTTTTTCAAGCGGCAGTTTACTTTATTTCTGCGTACATTGCTATTATGGGAATTCTTAATTTGTATGACGGGTTTAAAGTAAAAAAAGCAACAGGTACTTACGGGATGAGCTTCCTTGGCGGAATCGTGCTGTTAGTCATTGCAGGGATCGTACTAGTTTTTGCGAAAGGCATCGTCAGTATTTTACCGATTTTCTTAGGTTTAGCCATCGTTATTGTTGGTGTTAGCCGTGGGATGCAGGCGGTCAATCTACGAAACTATGTCAATGTGAATTGGTTACCGATGTTAATTTATAGTGCAATTTTGATCATTGCAGGTTTAGTATTGACGTTTAATCCATTCAGCAGTGTGTTAGTACTGTTCCAATTATTTGGCGGGATTTTGATTTTTATGGGAATTGGTGAAGTTGTGGCCTTTTTCCAATTACGTAATATTGATCGATAGTTAAAGCTTAGGATAGACTGACAATACGTTTGTTGGTCTGTCCTTTTTATTATGTCTTTTATGATTTTTGTTTTAGTAAAAAAGGATGAAGAGCCACTTTATTTTGTTAAGAGTGAAAATAGCTTATAATTTGCTTACTATTGTATAAAAGAAAGAGGTATCGGAATGAAACATGAGATGATTTCTCCAAATGAACATTATCCCTTTAAGCTATTCTCATTTACTTCAAGAAATCCAGATCGACTGATCAGCACGCATTGGCACGAAAGTGCTGAACTTTTATATTGCTTGAAAGGAAATTTAGAAGTTCGTTTTCCTCAGGTGACTTATCTTTTAGAACCAGGTGATACATTATTCATCAACTCAAATATCATTCATTCTTCAAGAAGTCCACTGCCTAACGAGGTTTTTGTCATGCAGTTTCCATTGCATTTTTTACAAGAGATGACACAAAACCAATACAATGAGCAGTTTTTATTTAATTTGAATCCGTCTAAAGGACAAGATTCACGCATACAGTTGCTATTGGATCAGATTTTTCATGAGTATCAAACTCAGGAGCTTGCAGTCAACCTCTTGGTCAAAAGTCAAACATTAGCGTTACTTGCTTTACTAGTCAAAAACTATCGCATTCCTTTAGCTTCTCAGCAGTCCATAAAAAGCTTGAAGCATCTAGATCGACTAAAACAAATCAATGATTATGTACAGGAGAATTACTATCAATCATTGAAGTTAGAACACGTAGCTGAGGTATTTAATTATGATCCAGCTTACTTCTCACGCTTTTTCAAAAAATATATGGGAATTTCCTTTTCTGAATATGTTAATACTGTCCGTTTAGAAAAAGCTTATTATCAATTGAGAGATACTGATATGACTGTAATGGCGATTGCTATGGCAAATGGCTTTTTCTCTGTGAAGTCCTTTTACAATGTGTTTAAAAAGAATTACAACCTTTCACCTCAGCAATATCGGAAAAAATATTTCTCTTAGAAAAAGTCATTATTTTTCCGATTTTATGACGAATTGGGCAAAGAATTAAAGGATGATTGTCAGTATACTAAGTGTAAGTAAAGCGCTTACTGTATTTTGAGAGGAGCAAGCAACATGAAGAAGAAGTTAGTGGATTTTTTTGATAAAGTTAGTCCATTTTTTGATAGAATGGGGAACAATCCGTACCTCCAAGCTATTTCTGGTGCAATGATGTCGACTTTGGGACCTGTTTTTATCGGATCGATCGCTGTATTACTTGTCGTGTTTATGAATATGTCCAAAACCTTACAAGGATTTACACAAGTCATTGATTTATTAGGAAAAGTCAATACATTTACCATTGGTTCATTGGCCTTATATATTTCTGTTTTGATGGCGATCAACTTAGTTCGAAAACTGGATGAAAAAGAGGACTATGTCGCTGCTGGTATTATTTCGTTGATGAGTTTCTTATTGATCACACCATTAGATAAAACTGCTGATGAAGTTGCCGCATTACCAACGACATGGTTAAGTGCACAAGGCGTTTTTTCTGCGATGATCGTCGGTTTAGTCGTTGGCCGATTGTTTCTGACAATCAAACGTAAAGGCTGGACGATCAAAATGCCGAAAGGGGTTCCGCCAATGGTCACGCGGCTATTTGAATCCTTGATCCCAACCGTGTTGATCGGTGTTTTATTTATTCTGGTTGATTTTGGGTTTAGCTTAACACCTTTTGAAAATATGCATCAATTTGTATATACGATCATCCAAGAGCCGCTAAAAGGAATCGGTGGTTCAATTGGCGCTATGATCATTTTAAGTTTATTGCAACAAATATTATGGTTTTTTGGTATTCATGGAACCAATGTGATATTGCCTTTAGTAACGCCTTTATGGATGGCGATGGATGTGGAAAATATGAATGCTGTAACGGCTGGACAAACACCACCAAATATTGTTGGATTAGCCTTTTTCAATATCATTACGTTTGGGGGAATGGCACTGGGGTTAGTTTTATTGATGCTTAGAGCGAAAAGTAAACAGTATCGTGAAGTCGGAAAAATTTCGATCGTGCCTGCTTTATTTGGGATCACTGAACCAGTGATTTTTGGTTCACCATTGGTTTTGAACTTTGATTTAGCAGTACCGTTTATCTTTAATAATAGTATTGCGTTGATTTTAGCGTACGTCTTAACCAAAATCGGTCTAGTTTCAAGGTTTGTCGGTGTTCAGGCGATCTTTGGGTTGCCGATTGGTTTTCATGCGGCGGTTCAAGGCAGCATTTCAGTTATTATTTTACAACTGGTGATCCAGTTAGTCTTATCACCGTTGCTTTGGTATCCGTGGTTCAAACGCTTAGACAACAAAACTTATTTGCAAGAGCAAAGTGAAGAGGTGTAGAAATGAAAGAGCAAGCACTAAAAGAATTATTGAACTCTTTGACTTGGGAAGAAAAAATCGGACAGTTGGTTCAATTATCAGGTGACTTTTTCCACGCAGATCAGTTAGCTGTTGGCCCGCAAAAAAAATTAGGTATCGATCAACGCATCGTTGATCAGGTTGGTTCAGTGCTAAATGTGACAGGAGCAGAAAAAACAAAAGAGATCCAAGATCGTCATATGGCAAAAAGCAGGCACAAAATTCCACTGTTGTTTATGGCCGATATCATTTATGGCTACCGAACAATTTTTCCGATCCCTTTAGGCTTAGGAGCAACGTGGAATCCAGATCTGATCGAGTCAGCGTATCAGCAAACGGCAGAAGAAGCTAAAGCAGCAGGCGCGCATGTCACATTTGCACCAATGGTCGATTTAGTCCGCGATGCTCGTTGGGGCAGAACATTGGAATCAACGGGAGAGGATCCTGTGCTGAATGCAGCTTTTGCTAAAGCGATGGTCACTGGACTGCAAAAAGATCTTTTAAACGGTGGTGGGATCGCTTCTTGTGTGAAGCATTTTGCAGCCTATGGTGCAGCAGAAGGCGGTCGTGAGTATAATACAGTAGATATGTCTGAACGAAGGCTGCGTCAAGAATATCTGCCAGCGTATAAGGCAGCGGTCGATGCTGGTTGTCAATTAGTGATGACATCGTTTAATACCTATGACGGAATGCCTGTTACTGGCAATCAGTTCTTATTGAAAGAGATTTTACGTAAAGAATGGGGCTTTGATGGAGTGATCATTTCCGATTATGCTGCGATTCAAGAATTGATTGCTCATGGTGTGGCAGCCGATGATCGTGAAGCTGCAAAATTAGCGATCGAAGCCACAACTGATATCGATATGAAAACCCCTTGTTATGCAAAAGAGTTAGAACCGTTGATCGAAAATGGAGAAATCAGTACTGAACTGGTCGATCGATCTGTTTATCGTGTATTGAAGTTGAAAAATGATTTAGGGTTGTTTGAAGATCCTTACAGAGGTGCAAGCCAAGCATTAGAAGAACAAGCTTTTCTGACGGAAGAAAAACGTCGCTTAGCGAAAAAGGTCTCTGCTGAATCGGTTGTTCTACTGCAAAATAGAAATCAAGTGTTGCCGCTTGCGCCCAATAAAGAAAAAGTGTTGCTGGTTGGTCCATACGGTGATAATCAAGAATTGATCGGACTGTGGGCGGTCCATGGTCAAAGAGAAGATGTAGTGACAATCAAAAAAGGCTTTGAAAACTATCTTGATCCGGAGCATCTTCTTTATACTCAAGGCTGTGATATGTTGGAAGACTATGCCTTTTTAGGAGAATTTGGGGCAACAAAAGACCAAATCGAACAATTGGGGCTTGATGAACAAATGAAAGCAACTGAACTAGAAACGGCATTAGCATTGGCGCAACAGGCGGATACGATCGTTTTTGCTTTAGGTGAACATACGATGCAAAGCGGTGAAGCAGGAAGCCGTACAGATATCACTTTGCCTAAAATCCAGCAGGTCTTTTTGCAAAAAATGGTCGAGTTGAAAAAGAAAACAGTTTTGATCGTTATTAGCGGTAGACCGCTTGTGCTGACAAAAGAAATTAAGCAAGTCGATGCGATTCTTCAAGCGTGGTTCCCAGGAACAGAAGGCGGAAATGCTTTAGCAGATATCGTTTTTGGTCAAACCAATCCTTCTGGCCGTTTAAGCATGAGTTTTCCTTATTCTGTCGGTCAGCTACCTCTTTATTATAGTGAATTCAAAACAGGTAGACCGTTGACAAGCCCAACACATAAAGGGCGTTTTGTTTCAAAATATTTAGATAGCCCTAATGAACCGCTATTCTCCTTTGGATTTGGTTTATCTTATAGTAAAGTCGAGTATTCTGAGTTGACACTTAACAGTGAGTATATGAATGAGTCATTGACTATTTCAGTAACAGTAAAAAATCGTTCTGATCGGTCAGCACAGGAAACGGTGCAGCTATATATTCAAGATGTGACTGGCTCAGTTGTTCGCCCGATCAAGGAACTAAAAGCTTTTCAAAAAGTTGATTTACGTGCCGACGAAGAGAAAAAAGTAACGTTTCATTTAACTAGAGCGGACTTGAAATTCTACACGAAGGAAATGCTGTTTGAGGAAGAACCTGGTAAATTCATCGTGTTTGTTGGACCTAATGTGAAAGAAACCTTGGAAGCTACTTTTGGCCTTAAGTAAATGAAACATCATAATTAAAAACGAAGAAAAGCTGATTTGGTTTTTCTTCGTTTTTTTTATCTGAATGAAACTTGCAAAAATAGAAGTTGAATGGTACTCTTAATTTCTAATTGAGAATGATTTTCATTCGCATTTGATTGTGAATGTTTGTTTAAGTAGAAAAGAATGGAGGAAAAAAATGTTTAGTGCGTCTATCGAACAGGTGATCAAAGAGCGGCGAACGATTCGAACGATATCGAAGCAGCCTGTTTCTATTGAAGATATTAAAGCGTTATTGGAAGTGGCAAGTTATGCACCATTTCATTCTAAAGAGGAACCTTGGGCAGTCATTATGGTCATGTCACCAGAAGAGCGCAGTTTATTCGTGGAAAAAATCATGGATAGCTATGAGCGGATGAACATTTGGGCAAGGTATGACCAAGAACACTTAGCAGCGTCAAAGAAAAGAACGGAAGATTATTACCTTAGTGTTCCTGTAACATTGATTGTAACAGCACCGATTCATGAAAAGAAAAAAGCAAATTTTGAAGCCGTTGGTGCTGTTTCTGCATTTATCCAAAATTTCCAGTTAGCCGCATGGTCTCGAAACATTGGTGTTACTTGGCGCACAGTACCGATCATTTTTGATGATGTCTTTAAACAAGAGGTTGGTGTTGGATCAGATCGTCAGATCATTGGTTTATTAGATATAAGTATGATCGATGAAGCAGTCAAGTTACCAAGAGCCAAGAGAAAAACAGTTGATCAGTGGGCATTTCCTTTATCAGAAAAATTATCAGAAAATAAAGAATAATAGAGCTATGTTCAGTTATTTAGGAGGCGCATTTTTTTGCAGGCAATCAAAGCAACAGAAGACAATCTAAAAGTGAAAACACAGCGGTATTATCCGCTCATTTTGCTCGGCTTGATCATAGCTATTTTCATTTCGATCATTTATTCTTTGCTCAACGGTCAGGCGGATATTTCAGTGGATGACATTATTCAAATCTTATTATCAAAGCTATCGGGTGGAAGAGTTGGTTCATTAGATGGCGTTTCAAGCAATTCTGCGGTCAACATCATCTGGTTTGTGCGAACCCCCCGTGTGATCTTGGCTGTCTTTGTGGGAATGGGGTTAGCTGTAACAGGGACTGTGATGCAGGCAGTGGTGCAAAATCCTTTAGCTGACCCTTATATTCTAGGGATTTCATCTGGTGCCTCTCTTGGAGCAACCTTTGCGATTTTGATCGGTTTTGGTACTGCCAGTGTATTTTCACAATTTGGCTTAGCTTTTGGAGCGTTTGTCGGTGCAATGGCAGCAGCCTTTGGTGTCTTGATCTTATCTGGTATCGGCGGGCGGATGACTTCTGTAAAATTGGTTTTATCGGGTTCTGTCATCGGTGCGCTTTGCAGCTCTATCTCAAGTTTTATTGTATACCTGGCCAATAATGCAGAAGGAATGAAAACGGTCACGTTTTGGGCGATGGGAAGTCTGGCTTCTGCAAGTTGGAATAAGTTGAGCGTCCTTTCAGTGACTGTCGTTTTGATCACTCTCTTTTTTTTATTTCAGTATCGTATTTTGAATGTGATGCTATTAGGAGATGAAGCGGCAATCACATTGGGGGTTCCATTAAGTAGATATCGTAAGCTATATTTGATGCTTGCAGCCTTATTAACAGGTGTGATCGTTGCCAACTCAGGTATGATCGGCTTTGTTGGATTGATCATTCCGCATATCGTACGTGGTTTGACAGGTTCTGATCATAAGCGTTTATTGCCTGTGTCAGCATTGACAGGTTCTCTTTTTATGATCTGGGCGGATGTCCTTTCTAGAACGCTGATCGCTACCGTAGAGCTTCCCATTGGGATCATTACTTCGGTCATCGGCGCGCCATTGTTCATCTATATTATCGTTAAAAAAGGATACAATTTCGGAGGCTAAGCTATGGAATTAAATGTGAAAGATCTGGCTATTACGATTGGGCAAGAGCAAATTGTTAAGAGTGTTTCTTTGCAAACTCAAAAAGACCAATTTGTCGGCATCATTGGAGCAAACGGTTGTGGGAAATCAACGATGCTGAAAGGAATTTATAAAGGGATCAAACCTCAAGCAGGCACAGTTTTTCTAGACGATCTAGATCTTTTAGCAGCTTCTGAAAAGAAAGTAGCGCAGCGGTTAGGTGTGGTCAATCAGTTTAATGAATTAAATTTTGATTTAACCGTTTTTCAGATGGTTCTCTTAGGTCGAACGCCGCATAAAAAATTACTTGAATCAGATACACAAGAAGATACTGAGATCGTGAATGATGCGTTAGCAAAAACCAATTTGACGAACTATGTCGATCGTAGCTTTCTATCATTATCCGGTGGAGAAAAGCAACGAGTGATTTTAGCTCGTACGATTGCGCAGCAACCGAAATATATGATTTTAGATGAGCCGACCAATCATTTGGACATCCGTTATCAGTTGGAGATCTTAACGTGTGTGAAAAACTTAGGGATCGGCGTTTTGGCTGCGCTTCATGACCTAGAGTTGGCAGCTCATTACTGTGACTATATCTATGCGATGAAGGCAGGCAAAATCATTGCGGAAGGGAAACCAGAAGAATTATTTACAGCAGCATTGATCGAAGAAATCTATGAAGTAAAATGTACGATCTACACAAATCCAATCACAAAGCGTTTGGGATTCAATTATTCGCTGGACTAATGTGTAGAATTAAAATATATAGCAAATGAGGAAGCGTAAAAATGAAAAAAATAATGATGATCACTCTATTGAGTTTAGCGATTTTTACAGGCTGTGCAACGAAAGAACAATCAGCTAGTGATAAAGAAACAAGCACGGATTATCCAGTAACTATCAAGAATTTTACCCGAGCGGAAGGCGCAGAAAGCTGGCAATCAAAGGAGCAAACATTTGAGAAAGCACCAGAAAAAGTTTTAGCCAATACACGACCGGCAGCAGAATTATTATTGCATTTAGGGTTGAAAGACAAAATCGCTGGAGTTGGAGCAGTTTTTGGAGCACCAGACACCACGGTCGAAAAAGATTTTGATCAGCTGAATCAGCTATCAGAGGATTATATCGGTAAAGAAATGGCGTTGAGCGTAGATCCAGATCTTATCTATGGTCGCGGAGGTCTATTTGATAATCAAGACTGGGGCGTTGGCACAGTTGATAGCCTCAATGAAATGGGGATCAAAACATTTGTTTTACATTCCTCAGTAACAGGAGGGACATTTGATTCTATTTATGATGATATCGACAATTTAGGAAAAGTCTTTCATGTTAAAGATAAAGCAGAGTCATTTAAACGTGAACTGAAAGAACGTCAATCAGCGCTTGAAACGAAGCTGAAAAGGATAAAAGAAAAACGTACATTTGCTTATATCCATACCACTGATCCGAACGAACTTTATATCTATCCTGCTCATAATGAGACCTTTTTCAATGATATTTTTACAATGGTCAAACTAGAGAATGTTTTTAAGGATGAAAAGGGAGAAGTAAGTGTTGAAAAATTGATCGAAACAGACCCGGAAGTTCTGATTTTAGCTGACTGGAGCTCGACTAAAGGCGGGATCTCCGGTGAGAAAATGCTTGAAGGGATCATGAATAATCCTAAGCTTTCAAGCATGCAGGCAATCAAAAATAAACAAGTTTATACTGTCGATTATAACTATATGTTTGGTTATGGCTATCAATCTTTAGATGGGATCGAAAAATTGGCTGATGAAATGTACCCAGAAAAGTAAGAAGCGAAAACTCATGGTAAAAACAAAAAAAGGAAGCGGCTATCTTTCCAATCAAAGATGCAATCAACTTAAAGTTTCTCTTATTTGGAAATTGATCTATTTCAAGTAAGTTTTTATTGATAAAGATAAAAGTACTGGACAATATCAGAGCAACTCTGATATTGTCCTTTTTTTCTTTATTGCCTTTTAATTTTGGAGAATGTTCGTGTTTTTCAGAAAAAAAGATGAGAAGTAAAAAAACAAAAATTGAAAAAGAAGGCTAGAATATTATCGGATTTATGCTATACTAAATTTAGTTTTGGACGATCATATTATGAGAGAAACAGTGAAAATTACTGAAAAGAAGATTTGCTGCAGTCCATGACGATTTAGTGATGATTACGAAGTGAAAATTGAAAATTTACACAATCTTTACGTCGTTATTATCAGAAGTTTACACCATTAAACTAGAATGAATATAGCTAAAATAGAAAAAACATTCGTTTTAGCTATGCCAAGATGCGAAAGGATGGAAAGAGTGAAAAAGAAAACGAAATTGTTAGGGTTATTATCAGTGATTGGTTTAAGTATCGGTTTACTTACAGGATGCGGTTCATCGGGCGATAAAAAGGCTGCTGATAATACTAAACCATTAGAACTACAATTTGTACCGACAAATAACGATGGCTCAATGGAGGCTAAAGCGAAACCTTTCGCAAAATATTTATCAGACAAATTAGGTCGAGATGTCAATGTTACGTTAGCGACTGACTACTCTACGATCGTTGAAGCGATGGCTTCAGGTAAAGTCGATATCGGGATCATGCCGCCGTCAGCATATGTTCAGGCGCGTAATCAAAAAGCAGCAACAGCGATTTTATCTTCTGAATTAGGTGCGTATAACCGTGAAACAGGTAAGCTGGAAGATGGCAAATTATCCGGTACGTTCAAGGGAGAAATTTTAGTTAGAGCGGATAGTGGTATTGATTCATTGAAAGATTTGAAAGGTAAAAAAATCGCTACCTTGAGTCCAAACTCAGCAAGCGGCTATATTTACCCTGTTGTTGAGATGAAAGAAGCTGGGATCGATCCAACGAAAGACGTTACTTTGACAACAGTCAATGATATCCCAAGTGAAATCACAGCTGTTTTGAACGGCCAGCAGGATGCTTGTTTTGTGTTTGAAGGAGCTCGTAATGTATTTGCTTCAAAATTTGAAAAAGATGATCTATTCAAAGAGTTGAAAGTCCTTTACTTAACTGAAGGGGATATTCCGAATGATGCGATCGCTGTTCAGCCAAACATGGATAAAGATCTTCAGGCAAAAGTCAAAGAAACGTTCTTGGCAATATCAGAAGACGAAGAAGGCTCTGAAGCGATGGCAATGTGGGGACATAAAGGCTATGTAGAAGCAGATGACAAAAACTATGATACCGTTGAAGAATATACGGAAAAAGCAGCGGAGTAAATTGAGTGTACATGAAAGAGTAAAGATCAAGTGGATGAGATAAAAGCTATAGAAGTCAGGCGCTCTGTTATCATTTATTGTATGATAGGACCGCGGCTTCTGCTTTTTCTTGCTATTTTTTGAGTTTGGAGCGTGCACAAAAGTTTGTATGTACTTTTGGACGACGCTCTTTTCTATTTTTTATATCAAAAGGAGAAATCATGATTCAGTTTGAAAATGTTACAAAAACCTATAGCAACGGTGTTAAAGGATTGAAAAATATCAATTTAACGATCAAAGATGGCGAGTTTGTTTCTGTTATTGGCTTAAGTGGAGCTGGAAAGAGTACATTACTGCGTTCGATCAATCGTTTGAATGAAATCACAGAAGGAAATATCCTGATCGATGGAACATCGATCACAAAGGCCAATAAGCGAAATCTACGAAAAATAAGAAGAAATATTGGCATGATCTTTCAGCATTTTAACTTAGTTAAGAAAAGTTCTGTACAAAAAAACGTTATTTCTGGACGTTTAGGTTATTATTCGACATTCAAGAGTATTTTCGGGATCTTTTCAGCAGATGATTATGCGCTGGTAGAAGATGCTTTAGGACGTGTTGGCTTAGCCGATAAGTTACATTCAAGAAGTGATGAGCTTAGTGGTGGACAACAACAGCGAGTGTCGATCGCTCGGACATTGGTACAGCAAGCATCGATCATTTTAGCCGATGAGCCTGTGGCATCTCTTGATCCGATCACTACCAAAAAAATCATGAAAGATTTGAAGAAAATCAATCAGGAATTGAATCATACAGTTGTGATCAATCTTCACTCAGTTGATTTGGCGCGTGAATTTTCAAGCCGGATCATTGGATTGCGGGATGGTGAGGTCGTGTTTGATGGAACAGCTGCTGAGGCAACAGATGAAGTACTCACGAGCATTTATGGGGCAGATATTTTGAAACAAACTGAAGGTGTACAAGAATGAAGCTGAAAGATACGATCCATCGAAATTTATATAAGCACTTATTTATTTTAGCTTTAGTTTTGATTTGTGTGTATTCTAGTGCTCGTGTCACAGGGGCTCAAATGGCTGATGTCTTCAATAATCTGGATCAAATGGGGCTTTTCCTACAGCGTTTTCTTCGTCCAGACTGGAGCTATCTTCCAAAGCTTGTTGAACCTATGCTGAAAACGATCAAAATGTCTGTTGTAGGAACGACGATCGGTGTGATTTTTGCTGTTCCGTTTGCTTTTCTAGCGACAACAGTTGTTACTAGAAATTTCTTTTTTACAACGATTATCCGTTTTTTGATGAGTATTGTTCGGACGATCCCCAATCTTTTACTGGCGGCGCTATTTGTTGCAATGTTTGGGATCGGAGAGTTTACAGGTGTGCTGACGATAGCAGTCTTTACTTTTGGGATGGTTTCCCAATTAGTCTATGAGGCGATCGAGACGATCGATCATGGTCCGATCGAAGCGGCTGAATCAGTTGGTGCAACTAAAACGCAGGTTGCTTTTTGGTCGATTGCACCGCAGATCACACACCAGATCGCCAGCTATTCATTGTATGCTTTTGAAGTGAATATTCGTGCGTCAACGATCCTTGGTTATGTTGGTGCTGGGGGAATTGGTGTGATTTTGAATTCTTCATTAAGTTTGATGCGTTATGACCGTGTGTCGATCATTATTTTATCTATTTTAGTCGTTGTGATCACGATCGACTGGATTAGTGAAATCATCAGAAAGAGGTTGGTGTAATGAGCATAAATAGAAAAGTAAAACGCTATATGCCGATCCTGATTGTTTTGGCGATCATTCTTTATTCTGCGGCAGGCATTGACTATTCAGAAGCAGGAAACATGTCATTTGATATGGTGAAATCAGTTTTAACGGGATTGTTTCAGCCAGATTGGGCATATGTGTATGATGGCAGCGGTGAAGATTTAGTGAGCTTGATGCTTTTGACGATCGGGATCGCCTTTTTAGGAACGGTGATCGCTACGATTTTAGCTTTACCATTGACATTTATCAGTGCACATAACCTATGGAAATCGAATACGATCATTTCTAAAATCGGGAAGTTTATCTGTAATGTTCTTCGAGCATTTCCAGAACTGGTTTATGCGATCATTTTCGTGAAAATGGTGGGACCAGGTCCTTTTGCGGGTGTTTTAGCGATCGGTGTGCACCAAATTGGGATGTTGGGTAAATTGTATACAGAAGAAATCGAATCGATGGATGAAGCGCCTGTAGAATCGATGACAGCGGTTGGCGCCAATTTCTGGCAAACCATGTTTTATGCACGCTTGCCGCAATTGATTCCGACGTTTCTATCATTAGCGTTGAATCATTTTGAAATAGCTGTACGTAGTGCTGCGACCCTTGGACTGGTTGGTGCAGGAGGGATCGGTGCGCCAATGATTTTTGCGATTCAATCAAGAGCGTGGGATAAAGTTGGGATCATTTTGTTCGGTATCATTATTACAGTCTTTCTGATCGATGCAGTGACTGGTTATTTACGCAAAAAATTACAATGATTCGTGAGGATAGAAAATGACTGAATTAACAATTTTAGGTACGACAGACATCCACGGTTTTCTGACAGAGGCTGAAAGTGAGAGCGGAATTTGCTCTCTTTCAGCAATTGCTGAAAATTTTGACGCCCCCATTTTGATCGATAATGGGGATTTTTTAGTAGGGAGTCCGCAAACGACCTTTTTTAATACTACAAAAATGATTTCTCCATTGATCGAGTTGGCTAATAAAGTTGGCTTTGATGTAATGGTGCCGGGAAATCATGATTTTGATTATGGACTTGACTTTTTGATCCGTCAGGCAGCAGCTTTTAAAGGAAAGTATGTGTGTGCAAATGCACTGGATTTAGACGACCATTTGATTTTTGATCCATATACAATTTTGGAACGCGGCCAGTTAAAAATTGGTGTGATCGGTGTGATAACAAGCGCTATGCCTCAAATTTCAGACTATGATCGAATAAAGGAAGTAAAATTCCTCGATGTCATCGAAACGTTAAACAAATGGGTGCCGATCGTACGAGAAAAAGTTGATGTGCTCGTCGTTAGCTATCATGGCGGAATCGAACGTGATATGATGACTGGTGCATCGACACAGTATGATACTGGTGAGGATCAGACATATCGTATCATTGATGAGGTCAATGGGATCGACGGCCTGATATGCGGGCATCAGCATCGAACAAACGCAGGGATCACGAATGATACAGCGTTTGTTCAGCCAGGCTATCGTGGCAATTATGTTGGAGAATTGTCATTCTCTGTTCAACATCGTCAAATTATCAACAAACAGGCACAGCTGATCGCTACTAGAGAATATCCGCTAGCAGAGTACCAAGTATACGATGAAAAAGCCTATCAGCTCTGGCTGCAGCAAAAATTAAATCTAGATGAATTAGATCGCTATTTAAGAAAAAAGGTACCGAATACCTTTTATTCTATTAAACTTCAGGATGAAACAATTGGCGGATTTTTACAGAGCTTTAAACCACCGTATACACTATCTACTTATCATATCTCAAAAGAAGAGCTGAAAGAATATTTGCAGCATGAAGACATTTGCGGTATAGACGATCATGAAGGACAAATTGATCCGGAACAACAGGACTATCGCATCACAGCTAATACAGCAATATTTCCAAAGTATCGTTTAGAAACAAATTATATTTACAATGTTTTCGACGAGTATCTTTCATTTATCAGTCAATAATCGAAAGAACCAAAAGCTACTAGAAAGGAGAAGGTATGTGAAACAACAAATGAAGATTTATTATACATCTGACGTCCATGGTTATTTGTTTCCTACAAATTACGCGGATACAGAAGATCGCCCGATGGGGTTATTAAAATGTATTCCTGACTTTCAAAAGGATGAAAATGCCTTGATCATTGATGGCGGAGATATGCTGCAAGGATCAGCACTAGCGTCCTATTGTCAAGCACATCCCGAAGAAGGATTTCCGCAAGCAACTGTTTTAAATCAGGCAGGGTATGATTTTGTGACGTTAGGAAACCATGACGTCAACTTTGGGACAGATTATTTATATCACTATTTAGAACAATTGAATGCCGCTTGTATCTGCGAAAATATACTTGACCGAAAAACACAAAGTAAAAAATACCCGTGGACAGTTAAAACATTAGCAAACGGCATGAAAATTGGCATCGTAGGTGTGGTTACGGATTATATCAATATCTGGGAAAAAGAAGAGAATATCGAGGATATTTCGATCACTGATCCTTTTGAAGCGGCCAAAAATGCATTAGCTGAAATGAAAGAACAAGCACTCGATTTGACGATTTGCGTCTACCATGGCGGCTTTGAGCGTGATGTAAAGTCAGGGAAACAATTGTCTATAACGACTGAGAACATCGGCTATAAAATCTGTGAACAGCTCGATTTTGATCTTTTATTGACTGGACATCAGCATCTGTTGATCGAAGGCCAGTTTTTACATGGAACCTATATTGTTCAGCCTTCTGCTAATGCATTGAATTATGCAGCGATCACTGTTGAAAAAAAAGAGGGTGTTTTACAAATAGCATCGATTGTCGGGAAACCAAGTGAACAGCCGCAAGCAGAGATTTTTGAACTGTTACGGCCTGTGGAACAAAAAGTTCAACAATGGCTGGATGAATCGATCGGGTCACTGGATAAAGAAGCTTTAGCAGATGAAAAACTAGCGATAGCACTTCACGGCAGTCCTGTTGTTGAGCTGATCGGTGCTGTTCAACTTCAAGCTAGTCAAGCACAGATCACGGTTGTTTCTTTAGCAAATACATCACCAGGATTTCACCAAGAAGTGACGATGAGAGATGTTATTGCTACGTATCCTTACACGAATCATCTAATCACATTAAAGATCACAGGTGCACAATTAAAGCAGGTGATAGAGAAAAATGCCGATTACTTTGCTTTAGATGAACAAAATAACATCAATATTTCTCCAAGATATCTATATCCCAAAATTGAACATTACCACTATGATTTTTTTATTGGAGTAGAATATGAAATCGACCTTTGTCAAAAAGCGGGAGAGCGCTTAGCTGCTTTAACGTATCAGGGAACCCCTGTTAAAGATCAGGAGGAGTTTACGATTTCATTGAGTGATTATCGAGCAAGCGGAGGCGGTGGTTTTTCGACGTACCAAGACTGTCCGGTTGTTGATGAGGGAGCAAAAGAAATCGTTGAATCGATCGTGGAATACATTCGTTCTTCAGAAAAAATAGTAGTACCCAATCGATTGAAGTATAAAATTAGTAGCTCCTGTGAATGAGCAAGATTTCAAAAAAGAACAAGCAAACTAAAAAAAACGCAAAAGGTTTTGGCCTTTTGCGTTTTTTATTGTCACAGAGTTATGTAGGAAAATTATTGTAATGAGAGTACCTGCCCAATGTAGACAGTTGCGTCAGTTAGATTATTTTTAGCCATCAAATCTTGAAGAGAAATGTTATTTTTCTCAGCGATCACAGAAAGTGTATCACCTGATTGAACGGTATACGTCGTTGCAGCAGGTTCAGCAACATGAGTAGTCGTTTCAGATGATGGTGTTGTCTGATCTGCAGTGTGTGTGGAATCTACTGTAGTCGAACTTGATTGCTCTGATTGACTTTCTTGAGTTGAGCTTGGTCGTGTCAAAACATTTTGTTCTGTCTCTTCAGAGACAGGTGTCCGTTTGTTTGTTTCTTGATCAAGCTGGCTGACTTTCTTTTCAATGTTATTGAATCGTTCTTCATTTTTGGTATTTTCCTGCGTATTCATAAACAACAAACTACCCAGTGCCAGCGTATTGATAAATAATAATAAAATAACAATGATCATCCACGATTTTGGTGTAGAAGCTGGTCGTGTTTGTTTGCGTCGAGAGTATTCTTCTTCCAAGTTATTTTCATTCCTTTCGTCATTGATTTAATTGAAAAGCCTAAAATAAAGCAATAATAGTATATCATACAATTAGGGCAGGCTCAAAGTAGATTTTTTAGACGAATGAAATAGCGGATAAAAGAGAGTTGATCAATAAAATAAAAAAACAACTTATTGTGAAAAAATACAAATTATTTTGAAATATAGTTTTGTATTATGCTGGTTTATTTATTTTTATTGTATATTCTTCTTTTAATCAGTAACTATTTTGCAAATGGAATTTTAATTCTCTAATATTTAAGAAATTTTGACAGCATAAAGCAATACCGCCATAAAGAGTTGCTTGACTGCCTAGTGCACTATTTTGGATCAATACTTTACGGGCGATCCGACTGGTTAGGTGATGTTCAACAACAGAAAGCAAGGCAGGATTGCTGCGGTAAATAGAGCTATTGATCACAACTACCTCTGGATCGTAAATAGCGATGATATTATTGATACCGACACTTAGTAGAAAAGCGTTTTTATTTAACTCTTGCAAAGTTTCTGTATCAGCATGATCGATCAATTCTTTGACCACAGAAGAATCAACATAATCCAACTGTTTAACTTTAGCAAGTGTTTCATACAAAACAGAATTTGATGCATATTGCTCTAGACAGCCGTGATTACCGCAAGGGCATTTTTTTCCATTGGGATATAAGATAGAATGACCGATCTCACCAGCTTCTCCATATTGTCCTTTGCGTAAAATTCCATGATCGACGATACCTGCGCCAATACCACTATGGATGCTCAAGCTGACAAGTGTTTTAGAGTCCAAAGAAAAAACATATTCACCAAGTGAAGCAAGATTCGCTTCATTTTCTATAAAAATCGGGTAATCATAACGGGACGTTAATTCTTGGTATAGATCGATCGTATCTAAATCATAATATGGCGTAAAAACAATCGAATTTTCGTTGACGATTCCATGAACTGCTGTACATAAACCAACGATCTCTACGTTTGCTTTTATAGATAGCTCCTCGATAGCTTGCTCTAGTAACGACATGACCGTTTTGGCATCAACGGTGATTCGCTTTTTTTGTATAGATAGGATTTCGGTGCCATCAAGATAGGCAAGTGAGCCTTTTAAATAATCGATACCGATATCAAAGGATAAAATCGCAGCTGCCTTTGGATTGAATTGGAGCATAATCGGTTTACGCCCGCCTTGTATACTGGCAGAGCCAATACCTGTTTCAAAGATCAATCCATCATCTAAAAGAGTTTTAGTGATAGAAGAGACTGATGCTTTGTTTAAACCAGTCAGAGTAGATAGCTCTGCTCTGGAGATATTTTCATGATCGATGATGCTTTTTAAGATAAGTGATTCGTTTTGTTCTCTGATTTTGTATTTATTTACAACCATATGTCCACCTCTTTAATGACTATCATAATTTTTTTGAAAGCGCTTGACAACTAATTTCGAATGTTTTATATTCTTTATGTAAGTTAGTTTAACTTACTAACTAACTAGAAGCAAGTCATTTATTGGGAGGAATTTGAATGAATTATTTTCCACAGGTAGAAAAAGTTGTGTATGAAGGTCCTAAAACAGAGAATATGTTTGCTTTCCGTCATTATAATGCGGATGAAGTGGTTCTTGGGAAAACAATGAAAGAACAGTTACGCTTTGCTGTTGCTTACTGGCATACGATGACACAAGATGGGGCTGATCCATTCGGTAAGCCAGTCAATATTCGAACATGGGAAACAAGTGATCCAATGGAAACAGCGAAAAATAGAGTCGAGGCATTTTTTGAACTCTTGGTTAAGCTGGATGTAGAGTATTTTTGCTTTCATGATGTCGACATTGCGCCTGAAGGAAATTCATTAGAAGAATTTTTCGCTAATATTGATGAAATTACTGATTTGATTCAAGTAAAAATGAATGAAACCGGTATCAAATTATTATGGAATACAGCGAATATGTTTTCTGATCCTCGTTATACGAATGGTGCGGCTTCTTCAAATAATGCTGAGGTATTTGCTTATGCTGCAGCACAAGTGAAAAAAGGCTTGGACATCAGTAAAAAACTTGGTGGTGAAAATTATGTATTCTGGGGCGGACGTGAAGGCTACGAGTCGCTATTAAATACAGATATGAAGCTGGAACAAGATAATATTGCCCGTCTATTCAAGATGGCAGTTGCTTACACCAAAGAAATAGACCATCAAGTTCAATTCTTGATCGAGCCAAAACCAAAAGAGCCAACGAAGCATCAATACGATTTTGATGCTGCAACAGCGATGGCTTTTTTACAAAAATATGATCTGACAAATGATTTTAAATTGAACCTGGAAGCCAACCATGCGACGTTGGCTGGACATACCTTTGAACATGAATTGACGGTTGCCCGTTGTTATGAAGCGCTTGGTTCGATCGATGCCAATCAGGGAGACATGTTGTTAGGTTGGGATACTGATGAATTTCCAACGAATATCTATGATACGACTTTAGCGATGTACGAAATTTTAGAAAATGGCGGTATTGCACCTGGCGGAATCAATTTTGATTCGAAGGTCCGTCGTTCATCGTTTGAAATGGAAGACTTATTATTAGCTCATATCGCAGGGATGGATACTTTTGCCCGCGGCTTGAAAGCAGCAGCGAAATTGAAAGAAGATCGATTCTTCGATGAACTGAAAGGTCAACGATATGCATCTTATCGATCAGGGATCGGCGCAAAAATCCTTGAGGATCAGGAAACACTGGAAAGTTTAACAGAATATGCACTGACACATGATGATGTTCGTTTAGAGTCTAGTCACTTGGAGTATGTAAAATCGCGTTTGAACGACTATTTAGTCTAAAAAAGAAGGAGCGAGATAAAATGAAACGTAGTAAACTTATTCTTTCAGCAACAGTTGTAGCAGCAGTAGGTTTATTGTTAGGTGCATGTGGAAATGGCGGCGGTAGTGCAAGTTCCAAAGATACGACAACAGTGGATGTTTTCAATATCAAAGTCGAAACAAAAGATCAATTGGATGAACTGGCTAAAAAATATGAAGAAACTCATGACGGCGTCAAGATCAATGTAACAACTGTGGGCGGCGGACAGGATGCGAATGCTGCGCTGCAATCTAAGTTTTCTTCTGGTGATGAACCAAGCGTCTTTCTTTTAGGCGGTTTAGCAGATGTGGAAAAATGGGGCGATAGTTTAGCAGATTTAAGTGATACAAAATTAGCTGAAACGGCCATTGAAGGAACCTTGGATGGCGCGACAAAAGATGGAAAAGTCTATGGTTTACCAATGAATATCGAAGGCTTCGGCTTATTGATCAATAAAGAGTTGTTTAAAAAAGCAGGCATCAATGTTGAAGATATCAAATCATACCAAGATTTTGAAAAGGCTGTAAAAACGTTAGACAGTAAAAAAGAGGACTTAGGAATGAAAGCGGTTTTCGGCTTTAGTGCGAAGGAGTTCTGGGTAGTCAGCCAATACAGCGCTCATTTTACGTCACCAGAGTTCGATGACAACTTGCAAAAAATCTACGATGCGAAAACGATCGATTTTAAATATGGGGATCAATTCAAAAAATACACAGATTTGATCAATAAATACAACGTACAACCGATTTTATCCTTAGACTACAGCACATCAGTTGAAGAAGATTTTGCTAATGATCAAGTAGCGATCGTGCATCAAGGAAACTGGATCGTGCCAACGTTGAACAGTTTAGATCCAGAATTTACCCAAGATAAATTAGGAATTTTGCCATTGTACGTAAAAGATGATACCGATGGAAAAATCGCAGCTGGCGCCCCTTGGTACTGGGGTGTGAATAAAAACAAAGATGAGAAAGTCGTAGAAGCAAGTAAGGATTTCTTGGAATGGCTGTATACCGATAAAGATGCAATGAAAGTTGTAACGGATGAAATGGAATTTATTCCGGCATACACAAACTTCTCATCTGATGCGATCAATGATCCGACCTCAAAACAAATTTTTGATTATCTATCTGATGGAAAAGTTGTTCCTTGGGCGCATAATCAATACCCTGATGGCTTTTCTCAAACACAGTTTTATCCTGAGTTCCAAAAATATTTGAATGGAGATATCAGCTGGGACGAAGTGCTGACGAAAGGAAAAGAAGCTTGGGCGTCTGATCGTAAATAATCGATGTTTCGATAGGAGGTGACAGAAACGGTGAGAAAAGTTTCTGTCAAACTCTTATCATTTAAGGAGGGAAATCGTTGTGAGCAATAAATCAAAATCCTTTTGGTTCTTTTTGGCGCCTAGTCTGATTGGGATGGCTGTTGTTTTATTTATACCTTTGATCACAGGTGCCTACTATTCAATGACTGACTGGAATGGGATCAAAGTGGATCAGTTTCTAGGCTTGGATAATTATATTCGGGCGTTTCAGGATGAACGTTTTCTTAGCAGTATTTGGTTTACGACGAAGTTTTCTGTCGTTGCTATTCTATTGGTCAATGTGATTGGACTTGGCTTGGCACTATTAGTGACGCAAAAAGCCGATAAATTGAATAACCTGTTTCGAACGGTTTTCTTTATGCCTAATTTGATCGGCGGGATCATATTAGGGTTCATCTGGCAGTTTATTTTTATCAAAGCATTTTCTGCTATTGGTGATGCGACAGGAATCGAATTTTTCAAAGGCTGGCTGTCGACGACGAATACAGGTTTTTGGGGGCTGGTCATTTTATTTGTTTGGCAAATGAGTGGCTATATTATGATCATCTACATTTCATTCATCAATAATATTCCAGATGAAATGATCGAAGCAGCAGAAATCGATGGGGCAACAGCGTGGCAAACATTTTGGAAAATCAAGTTTCCGATGCTGGCACCGGCCTTCACCGTTAGCTTGTTTTTGACATTGTCAAACGCGTTCAAAATATACGATCAAAACTTAGCGCTAACAGCTGGTGGTCCATTTGATTCTACGCAAATGGTGGCAATGAATATCGTCAATGAAGCGTTTGCGGTGAGAAATATGGGCTATGCGCAAGCGAAAGCTGTGATTTTCTTGGTGATCATCGCTGTGATTTCAGTCGTTCAAATCAGTATTACCAGAAAGCGGGAGGTTGACCTATGAGAAAGCAAAAACAAAGAAAAGCATTCTGGGTCAAGCTTCTTGGTATTGGTTTGACGCTTTTATGGCTATATCCATTCTATTTGATCGTTGTAAATTCATTTAAAACAAAATCTGAGATTTTTAAGAATACATTGAGTGTGCCGCAGAATTTTACAACAGAAAATTATCCAGTCGCTTTTGAAAAGCTGGATTTCTTTAGAAGTGCATTCAATTCAATTTTGATCACAGGTATTTCATTGTTTGTGATCGTCGTTTGTACCTCTATGGCTGCCTATGCATTGTCTCGAAATAAGAGTAAGTTGAGTAATACCTTGTATTTTGTGATTGCGATTGGGTTATTGATTCCCTTTCAAGCAATCATGATCCCTTTGGTTTCTTTCTTTGGAAAGGCCAATATGCTGAACCGTCCGGGGCTTGTGATCATGTATCTTGGATTAGCCAGTAGTATGGCGATTTTTCTGTACTTTGGGGCTTTAAGAAGCATACCGCAGTCATTGGATGAAGCAGCAACGATCGACGGCGCTTCAAAATTTCAAATTTATTGGTATATCATCTTGCCATTATTAAAGCCAACAACTGTGACGGTCATTGTTTTGAATGCAATTTGGTTCTGGAATGATTACTTACTTCCTTCTCTGGTGATCAATAAAGAAGGCATGTACACGATCCCGCTGAAGATGTTTTATTTCTTCGGGCAATATTCAAAACAATGGCATTTAGCTTTGGCGGCGCTGTTTATTGCGATTATTCCGATCATCATTCTTTATGTGTTCTTGCAAAAGTATATCATCAAAGGAATTTCGGATGGTGCAGTGAAGTAAAAGGTGGAGTGAAAGAAAAAGCATCATGATCAGTGGAATTATCCAGCTGCACAGGCTAGCTCTTCGGAAAAAAGATAACTATTGAGTGAGATAAAAAGCATCTCAATCAATAGTTCCTATTTGCTGAGAATCACAGCGAAAGAAATTGAGTTGATGATGAACAGTACAAGACTTTCGTAAGAAAGTGTTGATCATTTTTTACTCAGAGCAGGACGAGCCTGTTCCGCTTTTATAGTCAGGAGGAAATTATGAAGTTTACAGATGGTTATTGGATGACAAAAGAGGGGTTTACGATTCAGTCCCCTAAAGAAGTTTTTTCTTATCAGAAAAATCAGGATTCGGTTGTTTTATATGCACCTTATAAGAAAATTGAACGGCGTGGTGATACGCTCAATTTAGGAATGAGCACGATCACATTATCAAGTCTTCAAACAGATATGATTTCAGTGAAAATTGTTCATCATGATAAAAATGATCTAGGGCCAAATTTTGAACTAACGAAGACAGAGGCTCAGCCGGTCATTGAAGAAACAGCGGAACAGTTATCTTTTACTTCAGGAAATTTAAAAGCAACTGTTGCTTTAGAGGGGAAATTCCGACTTCGTTTTTTTGGTGATGAACAATTACTAACAGAGTCAAAATTTGGTGCTCAAGGGGAAATCACTCATACAAGTGGAAAGCATTTTATGAGAGAGCAGTTGTCTTTAGGGATCGATGAACAGCTTTATGGGCTGGGTGAACGTTTTACACCATTTATCAAAAATGGGCAAACAGTTGATATCTGGAATGAAGATGGTGGGACAGGCAGTGAGCAGGCCTATAAAAATATTCCTTTTTATCTAAGCAGCAATGGTTATGGTGTGTTCGTCAATCATCCCGAAAAAGTTTCATTTGAAATAGCTTCTGAGAATGTTTCAAGAGCACAATTCAGTGTGGAAGGTGAAGCGCTGGAGTATATCATTATTTATGGGCCGACGCCAAAAGAGATCCTGGAAAAATATACCAACTTGACGGGGAAACCGGCATTGCCGCCAGCATGGTCCTTTGGTCTATGGTTATCCACTTCATTTACAACAGATTATAGTGAAGAAACAGTCATGACATTCATTGATGGCATGTTGGAAAGAGATATTCCGCTGGAAGTATTCCATTTTGATTGTTTTTGGATGAAGGCTTTTGAATGGTGCAATTTTAAGTGGGATGAAGACTTATTTCCGGACCCTAAAGGCATGCTTCAGCGTATCCATGACAAAGGGATCAAAGTGTGTGTGTGGATCAATCCATATATTGGGCAAAAATCGCCGTTGTTTGAAGAAGGCAGGAAAAATGGGTATTTCTTAAAACAAGCAGATGGCAACGTTTGGCAATGGGATATGTGGCAGGCTGGTCAAGGAATCGTTGATTTTACTAATCCAGAAGCAGTGAAGTGGTATCAAGGTTATTTAGCTGACTTGCTGGATATGGGTGTAGATAGTTTCAAAACGGATTTTGGTGAACGGATTCCGACAGACGCTGTCTATTTTGATGGCTCGGATCCAAACAAAGCACACAATTATTACAGTTATTTATACAACGAAGCTGTCTTCTCGCTTTTAGAAGAAAAGCGTGGGAAAAATGAAGCTGTACTATTTGCCCGTTCTGGAACAGTCGGGTCCCAAAAGTTCCCGGTCCATTGGGGCGGCGATAATTTATCCGAATATGTATCGATGACAGAAACCTTAAGAGGCGGGTTGTCCTTCTTATTATCAGGGTTTGGTTTTTGGAGCCATGATATTGGCGGATTCGAAGAAAATGCTTCTGCCGATATCTACAAACGCTGGACACAATTCGGTCTACTTTCAACTCACAGTCGTTATCACGGCAATATCGAGTACAGGGTTCCTTGGAATTATGATGAAGAAGCGGTAGCTGTCACGAGAAAATTCACGAAGCTTAAGGTTCAATTGATGCCATATCTTTACCAACAAGCAGTTTACACGGCAACAACTGGCGTGCCGATGATGCGTCCTGTTTTTATGGAGTACCCAAAAGACCGCAACAGCTACTTTGTGGATAAACAATATTTCTTAGGCGATAACTTGTTGGTAGCACCTGTCTTCACAGAAACAGGTGAAGTTTCGTATTATTTACCGGAAGGCAGATGGACTCAGCTGTTAGATCATTCATTCAAGGCAGTCGACCGCAACGGTCAATGGCAAACTGAACAGCATGATTATTTAAGTCTACCTGTTTGGGTCAAAGAAAATACAATTTTAGTCATGGCAAAAAATGAGCATCCAAGTGTGGTTTATGACTACAATCAAGAACTGGCTATTCATTGTTATCAATTATCAAACGGCGTACATGAACAACTTATTGTAAATAGTAGTGGAAATCCTCTTGCTAAGATTATAATAGAGAAGGATAATGAACATGTGGTGATTCGTACCGAAGGCTTGGTCGGAGAAAATGACGTGTACATCCACGAAAATGAGCGTGTGATCACAGATCGATTAACAGAAACTAAACAAACGATCGAGATCAGCGCAAACTAAAACTGGAGGCAATAAGATGGAACATAAACAACTGGATCAGTTTCCAACGAATTTTTTATGGGGATCAGCTTCTGCTGCTTATCAAGTAGAGGGGGCTTGGCAAGAAGATGGCAAAGGTGTTTCTGTCTGGGACGAGTTTGTTCGGATTCCTGAAAAAACGTTTAAAGGAACCAATGGTGATGTGGCTGTCGATCATTATCATCGTTACAAAGAAGATGTTGCTTTGATGAAAGAACAAGGCTTAAAAGCCTATCGTTTTTCAGTTGCTTGGACACGGATTTTTCCGAACGGACGCGGTGAGATCAACCAGAAAGGGCTGCAGTTTTATATTGATTTAGTCGATGAACTGCTCAACAATCAAATCGAACCGGTATTGACTTTGTATCATTGGGACTTGCCTCAAGCACTTCAAGATGAGTATCAGGGGTGGGAATCAAGAAAAATCATAGAGGACTTCACGAATTATGCTGCGACTTTATTTGAAGCATTACGCGGGAAAGTAAAATATTGGGTCAGTTTAAATGAGCAGAATATTTTTATCAGCCATGGCTATTTAATGGCGTCACATCCGCCAGCAGTCAGTGATCCAAAACGGATGTATCAAGCAAACCACTATGCGAACCTTGCCAATGCTGCGGTCATCAAAAAGTTCCACGAGATGGATATGCCAGGACAAATCGGTCCAAGTTTTGCTTATGGTCCAAACTATGCTCTAGATAGCGATCCTAAAAACGTATTAGCAGCTGAAGATGCAGAAGATTTGAATGCTCATTTTTGGATGGATGTTTACTTATTCGGAAAATATCCGATCGCTGCAATGAAAATGTTGAAGAAACAAGGTCTGGCGCCAACGATGGAAGCCGGAGACGAAGAATTGTTAGCAGCAGGGAAACCAGACTTTTTAGGAATCAATTACTATCAAACGAATACAGTTGTGTTTAATCCTCTTGATGGTGTCGGCATGGGCAAAATGAATACGACAGGAGAGAAAGGCTCTACGGAAGAATCTGGGTTGCCGGGTGTTTTCAAACGTGTTGAAAACCCATTTGTAGAACGGACGAACTGGGATTGGGAGATCGATCCAGAAGGGTTGCGGATCGGCCTTAGAAGAATCGCCAGCCGCTATCGGATTCCTGTATTGATCACTGAAAATGGTCTAGGTGAATATGATAAGCTGACAGAAGAAAAAGAGATCCATGATGATTATCGTATCGATTATTTGAGCAGCCATGTACATGCGATCAAAGAAGCGATCACCGACGGCGTTGAAGTTTTAGGCTATTGCACGTGGTCCTATACAGATCTTTTGAGCTGGTTGAATGGCTACCAAAAACGTTACGGTTTTGTGTATGTTGAACAAGATGAAAACCAAAATGGCACACTGAATCGTTATAAAAAAGACAGCTTTTACTGGTATCAAAAAGTGATCAGTGAAAATGGTGCCAATGTTTAAAGTGTACGTAAGAAAGGCTGGAGCAATTTTTTCATTTGTTCCAGCCATTTTTAAAATGAAAATGTAACCGTTATTATAAAATGAGGTGAAAAAATGTCCTATGTTATTGGTATCGATTTAGGAACTGGCTCAGTCAAGGGACTGGTGGTAAATCAAGCAGGTAAGGTGGTTTTAGAAGCTGCCGAAAATTATCCGTTATATCATCCAGAAAAAGGCTATAGTGAACAAGATCCAGCAGATTGGCTCAATGGAACCAAACAAGTATTGAAACGCTTGATCGAAAAAATGCCAGAACTAAAAGAACAGTTGGAAGGTATCAGCTTTTCCGGTCAAATGCATAGTTTGGTGTTGCTGGACGATAACGACCAGCCTTTGAGAAACGCTATTTTATGGAATGATGTGCGTACGACAAAGCAATGTGAAGAAATCACTGAAAACTTGGGAGAACAATTGCTTATAAAAACGAAAAATTTAGCCTTGGAAGGTTTTACCTTACCTAAATTGCTTTGGGTCAAAGAGCATGAACCTGATCTTTGGTCGCGGGCAGCGCATTTCCTTTTGCCGAAAGATTACGTAGCTTTTTGGCTGACGGGTAAGAAGCAGATGGAACTTTCTGATGCAGCGGGGACTTTATTATTGAATGTGATGGATCAAAAATGGGATCTTGAGATAGCGGATGCTTTTGGAATTGCTCATGAATTGCTGCCGACACTCGTTTCTTCAATCGATAAAGTAGGCACGATAAACAAATCTTTATGTGAAGAGTTAGGAATCAAAAACAGTGTCGAGGTCTTTGCTGGTGGAGCCGATAATGCATGCGCGGCTCTCGGTGCGGGAATCATCAATCAAGAGCGGGGATTATGCAGTATTGGTACTTCTGGTGTTTTTTTAGCATACGAGGGAATAGAGGAACAACAATATCAGGGCAAACTGCATTTCTTCAATCACGTGATCCCAAAGGCTTATTATTCAATGGGCGTCACTCTGGCTGCTGGTCAAAGCTTGACTTGGTTTAAAGAAACCTTTGCAAAAGAAAAGTCGTTTGACGATCTGCTTCACGGAGCAAGAAAAAGTCCTATTGGTGCAAATGGCTTATTATTTACACCTTATATCATGGGAGAACGTACGCCTCATGTAGATAGTCAAATCAGAGGGAGCTTTATCGGGATCGATGCGAGCCAAGAAATCACCGATTTTACCAGAGCGGTTTTAGAAGGAATTACTTTTTCTCTAAGAGATGCCCAAGTGTTGATGGAAACCATTGCAGGGAAGCGATTTAAAGAAATTGTTTCGGTTGGCGGTGGGGCTAAAAGTGATCTTTGGCTGCAAATACAAGCTGATATTTTTAATACGAAGATCGTGACATTAAAAACAGAGCAAGGTCCAGGTTTGGGCGCAGCTATGCTTGCTGCTGTGGGATGCGGCTGGTTCAAAACAGTGGAAGAATGTGCAGCAACTTTTGTTGATTATGCCAGAGAATATTTCCCAGATGAAAAAGCAGCAAAGCAATACGAAAAAATCTACCACTTATATGCGCAAGTCTATCCGCAAACGAGAGAGTTGTGTCATCAATTAAAATAAATCGGTTTGGAGTTGAAACGATGAATCTATTAGCTTTTGATATTGGGGGAAGTTCAGTTAAATACGGACTGTGGAAAAATGAAAAGCTCGCCGAACAGGATAGCTTTCCTTTACCTAAAGACTGGATCGAAATGAAACAGATCTTAAAACAAATTTTTGACCAAAAGAGCCAAGTAGGAACCCTTGCAGGCGTCGCTTTCAGTGCACCTGGTGTCGTTGATGATAAAAAGGGGGAGATTCGTGGAGTGAGCGCCGTATCATATATTCATCATTTTCCAATTAGGGAAGAGTTAGAAACGTTATTTGGAGTGCCGGTTTCAATGGAAAATGACGCCAATTGTGCCGCGTTGGCAGAAGTATGGCAGGGAGCAGCTAAAGATGTGTCTGATTCTATTTTCTTTGTGATCGGTACCGGGATCGGCGGGGCAGTGATCATTGATCGAAAACTGTTTAAAGGCAGAAATTTGTTTGGCGGTGAGTTTGGTTATATGGCATTGAATGAATCTTCTTCTTTAAGTGACTTAGGCAGTTCAGTCAAAATCGTCAAAAAGTACAATTTGATCAATGGAACCCAAATCGACGGTAAAGAGCTTTTTGAACGAGCGGAAAAAGAAGATCTATTAGCCATCCAATTAGTCGAGCAGTTTTATGCAGCGATCGCAAGAGGCATCTATAATCTGCTGGTTTGCTTTGACTCGGGAAGAGTCGTTTTAGGTGGCGGAGTCTCTAAAAATGAACGGCTACTGCCAAATATCCAAAGACATTTAACGCGTATTTTATTGGAACATGCAGTGACAGATATGGACTACGAATTGGTTACCTGTAAATTTGGAAATGATGCAAATTTGATTGGTGCGGTCTATCATTTTATGGAAAATAATGCATAGTGAATGGAAACGTTTGAACAGTGTTCGCACTGCTCAAACGTTTTTTTGTTAAAGAGTCTTTACTGTGCGGTCGTTTCCTCCTTTGATATAATTGAATTGTGAAGTCCTTAGAGATATAGAATGGATCAAAGGAGGAATCAGTATGGCAAAATTTGACATAATCATCATCGGTAGTGGGCCTGGCGGAATGGCAGCGGCGTACGATCTAGCGGCTAGTGGTAAAAAAATTGCTGTTGTTGAAGCGGATCTTTGGGGTGGCACATGTCCTAACCGAGGATGTGATCCGAAGAAAGTATTGTATGGGGCAATAGAAGCGCAAGATGCCGTTCAGCAGCTTGAACATCATGGTTTTTCTACCGTACCTAAAATCAATTGGCGTGAATTGATGGCTTACAAAGAAACCTTCACTCAGCACGTTCCAACTGAACAAAAAGCTGGCTTGGATAGCGCAGGTATTCAAACGATTTACGGACAGGCTGTGTTTAAAGATGAGCACACCATTACTGTGGCAGAACAGGAATATCAAGCAGATAGATTCATCATAGCAACAGGTCAAAGACCAGCCATTCTCACTATTCCCGGCAAGGAATATTTTGAGACAAGTACTGAATTTCTCAGCATGCAAGAATTACCAGAAACAATGATTTTTGTCGGCGGCGGTTATATTTCACTGGAATTGGCAAATATCGCGAACAGCTGTGGAGCAGAGGTTCATTTGCTGCATCATAATGATCGTCCATTGAAAGGCTTTGATGCAGAGTTGACCAAGGAAATGATCCAACAGTTGAGCGCTCGGGGAATTCACTTTCATCTGAATGAATCTGCTGAAAAGATCGTCAAGCAGGAGAAAAAATACAATGTAACTTTGACAAGCGGTGGAGAATTACTTGTTGATCGTGTCTTTTGCGCAGCTGGAAGAATACCCAATGTAGAAAATTTAGGATTAGAAAAAATCGGAGTAAACTATAGTCGAAAGGGAATTATCGTAAATGACTATTTGCAGACGAGTGTTGAAAACATTTATGCATTAGGAGACTGTTTAGAAAAATCATTCCCTAAATTGACACCCGTTTCAAGTTTTGAAGGCAGTTATTTAGCGGATTTGATTGGAAAAAATAAACAAGAGCCTATCAACTATCCGACTATACCAACCATTATTTTCAGCTCGCCTAAACTTGCTCAAGTTGGTTTGACAAATGTAGAAAAACTAGATGCTGAAAACTATGAGGTACAAAAATTAGATCTGTCACAATGGTTTACATACAAACGCATCAATGAGCCGCTGGTCAAAGCTACGATCGTAACCGAAAAAGCGACAGGAATATTAGTAGGAGCCTCTATTTTAGGTAATGAGGCCGATCAATTGATCAATCTTTTCACTATCATGATCAATCAAAAGTTACGATCAGAACAAATCGATCGATTGATTATGCTTTATCCAACGGTTGGCAGTGATTTAGGGTATTTATATTAATAGTAAAAAGAGTCCAGAACAAAAACTAGAAAACCGTTTTGTTCTGGACTCTACTTCTTGATAGACAACTTTTGTTTTAGCGCTTTTTTAGATAGAAAATCAACTGTCTATGAATTATCGTTATGCTTTATTTTTAGTGTTTACTACCTTTATAATATATAGGGATCGTAAAAAATGTTGAAAAGTAGAGGAAATGATATGAATCAAACGATACGGCAATTTGGTGTTTTATTAGCAGTACTAGTTATTGGAATAGGAATACTGTTTCTTCTTTTTCCTCAAGTGATGCTTGTTTTTCTTATGTTCTTTGAATTTATTGCTATTATATTGAGTATTTATATTTTATTTAAACGGACAGATGTGACGAGTATTAAGGTTGCTTGGATACTTACACTGTATTGCCTACCGATAGTTGGTATATTTTTGTATCTTTTTTTTGGTCGAAGCCAGTTGAAAAGCACAGCGATCCAAAAAAAAGAACAGCAATATCTACATGAATATGTTCAAACCCTTCAGACAAATCATACTAGTCCGACAAGCATGCTAAAGATCAAAAATGAACGCTTAGCTGAGAAAAAAGTGCTCGGAGGCAATCGTTTTGATATCCTAACAGATGGTGAGGCGACATTTGATGCTATTTTTACCGCTATCGAAGAAGCAAAAGAGCATATCCATTTGTTTTATTTCATCATCAAAGAAGATGAGTTGGCTGAAAAATTGAAGAAATCTTTGATCAAAAAAGCGCAAGAAGGTGTCAAGGTACGTTTTGCTGTAGATGGCTTAGGGTCATTGAAATTGTCTGATGCCTATTTAAACGCATTACGAGAAGCGAATGTAGAGGTTTGTATTTTTAATCCGATCCGTACCTTCTATCACCTATTTAGAGCCAATTGGCGCAATCACCGGAAAGTGATCGTGATCGATGGACGTATAGGTTTCGCTGGTGGCTTGAATATTGGCAATGAATACTTAGGTCTGACTGAAAAATTTTCATCTTGGCGAGATACACATATGAGGCTACAAGGGCCAGTAGTCACACAACTACAGGAAACGTTTCTTTATGACTGGCTGTATATGAAAAATACAACTGGGAGTGCCAGTGAATTTTTATCAGAACAGTATTTTCCGATCGATTATGCGGGTGATGATGAGGGACAGGTCATTTATGGCGGTCCCTATGATCAGGAACGGGTGATCCGTGATGTATTTTTTAATATGATCGATTCAGCAATCGCAAAGATATCGATCGCCAGCCCGTATTTTGTTCCAGATGATGAAATGTTGGCTTTGTTAAGAAGAGTTGCCCGGAATGGGATCGAGGTAGAAATCTTGATTCCGGGAAAAGGAGACCGGAAGCTTTCGTATTATGGAAATGACTTTTATTTAGAAACACTGATCAGTGCAGGGATCAAGGTATATAAGTATGACAATACAGCCTTTTTACATTGTAAAGTGATGATTATCGATGAAAAGATCGCGACTGTTGGTTCTACGAATTTTGATATTCGCAGCTTTGATATCAATCATGAGGTTTCTGTTATTTTATACAATGGAAAAGGGGTAAAAAAATTGGCGGAGGATTATCGGAGGGATGTGCAGAAAGCTACTGAGATCACTGACGTAGATCTTACTGAAAGAAGCCGTTGGAAAAAAATAAAAGGTCGGGTGTGTGGTCTTTTTGCACCGCTTTTATGAGAGCGACATATAAGAGGTTATCAATGAGTGATGTAAAACAGGACTACAAGTTAATGAAAAAAAGCCGAGATGAATTCTTCCATCTCGGCTTTTTTTCACTCTATTTCAAATACTCTTTAGCAATCGATTCATTGATCGTGATCATTTGGTAAAAGTCATCGATATTTACAAATTCATTTGGCTGGTGAGCGTATTTTGTTTCACCAGGACCTAAGATCAAAATAGGAAAATCTTTTTCTACTCGTCCAAATTGTGAACCATCTGTATAGCCTGTCATGCCGAAGGTCTTCGCAGGTTTACCTGTTACTTTAGAGACGACCTCTTGTGTCAAGACGGTAAATGGATCATCAAGCTCTGTTCTCATTGAAGGTAAATCGTTAATAAACTCGATTTCTGCTTTAAATCCCGGAACAGTTTCAGTCAGTTTGGCCAGCATATCGTTGAATTGTTGTTTTAGCTCAGCGTGATTTTGTGCTTTGATCGTGCGGATATCGATTTCTACTGTACATTTATCGGGAACAACATTGGTGCCGTTACCACCGTTGATAATGTCCAGACTAGAAGTAGATGCGCCCACTAATTCATCGACAGATTTAGAGAAATCAAAGGTTTCTTTAAATGCATTTAATACCAAAAGCATATGTTCGATTGCGTTGACACCTTGATCAGGCATAGAACCGTGCGCTGTTTTTCCGTAAGTTGTGATTCGAGGCCATAAAGCACCTTTATGAGCCACACCGATTTCTACATTTGTTGGTTCACCAATGACTAAGGCATCAAGATCGTCAGCATAGCCTTCATCGACTAATTGTCCTGATCCGATCGCGCTTGTTTCTTCCCCAACCGTCGCTAAGAGTTTGATACTACCTTTAAACTGACTGCCCGCTTCTTTTAAACGGATCATAGCTACAACTGCTGCTATCAGCCCTGACTTCATATCGCAAGTGCCTCGGCCGTAGAGCAAGCCATCTTTTTCAACTGCTGCAAATGGATCTTCATCCCAAGGGATTTCTCCGACAGGCACAACATCCATATGACCAGAAAAACCTAAAACAGGACCAGATGCAGTGCCTTTCAACGTAGCGACCAGCTGGCTTCGTCCGTCACTGTAAGTCACTTGCTCACAAGGAATATCATAGGAGTTGAATAGCGCTTCAAGCTTGTCAGCCACTTGCTTTTCTTCTCCTAAAATACTTTTGATTTGAACGACTTCTTTTAATAATTGTAATGCTTCTTGATTGTTCATCCGTATTTCCTCCAATTTATGAAATAAGACTAATTTAATTACGTTTTTCTTTTGGAATGATAAAAAGAATAGAGCCTAATGCTAATACACAAAACAGGATATTCGTTAGTAATCCGCCTGTGGCACCTAATGTGTAATTCCCTGATGCACTCAAGCCGTTATAAACAGCTGCAGAAATTGCTACGCCGAGTGCGCCGCCTAGAGAGCTGGCCATTTTGTAAATACCGGATGCAACCCCTGCTTTTTCATTCGGTACACTTGAAATCGCTGTATCGGTAGACGGTGTTGCATACATACCAAGTCCCATACCAAACAAGCTATAGCCGATAAAAACAAGGACAAAATAAGCTGTACCTGTGATCATGGTCAACGCCATCAGACCAACACCTAAACCTGAGAGGATGGTTCCCCAAAGCATCGGTTTTTTAGCACCGATCGTTTGCAATAATTTTTCCCCAATACGGATCGTGATCAACACTAAGCAAAGGTAACCAATAGAAAGCATTCCTGTTTTAGCTGATGAAAGGCCGCGTCCTTGTTGGACATACGTATTAATAACGATCAATGTTCCAGCGACAGCGTTTAATAAGAAGTTTGAGATCGTCGCACCGAGATAGCCGCGGTTTTCAAAGAGTGAAAATTCTACGAAACTGTTGTCGATCGCTTGTTCAACTTTGTAAAAGGCGATCAATCCAGCTATTATGATGACAGCTAAAATCAAGACGATCGGACTGGTCCAGCCTAATTCAGAACCTTTAGAAACAACGATATTCAAAGCGACCATTGAAATAATAAAGAGAAGTAAACCAACTGTATCGAATTTGCTGTTGCTGTTTGTTTCGACTTTGCTTTCAGGAGTACCGAAGATCAATAGTGCGCTGATAATAGAAATAATGATTGAAAAAACAAATACATAGCGCCAACCTAAAGAACTAGCGATCGCTCCGCCGAAGAAAGAACAAAAGCCTGAACCGCCCCAAGAACCGATCGACCAGTAGCTTAGTGCCCGTTGGCGGTCTTTTCCTTCATAATATGTTTTTACTAAAGCCATTGTCGCCGGCATGATACAAGCAGCGGATAAACCTTGTAAAATACGACCACCGATAAATAACGCTGGACCATGGGCCACGACTAATGCACCTGATCCGATCACACTTAAAATCAGACCGATATAAGTCAATTTCATTCTGCCTAATTTATCGGCTAAACCGCCGGCAACGACGATAAAGATACCGGAGAATAACCCCGTCATAGAAATACCAATGCTTAAAATACCTGATGAAACCCCTAAGTCACGCTGAACATCCGGAGCCATATTGAGTAACGATTGAGCGAATAACCAATAGGTCAATACGCTCAAAACGATCCCAACTAATAATTTATTTGTTCCTTTATATGTTGCAGTTTCTGCTGTGTGTGTTGTTGCTTTCATGATTAAACTCCTTCAGATAAGTAATGTAAAACGGCTGCTCCCATTGATTTTGCTGCGATCAGCAAGCAGTCTTCATCGATATAAAATTTTGGATGGTGATGTGGATACATCGGCGTGCCTTCTTTGTGTGCGCCAACGAAAAAGAAACAACTTGGACGTTCTTTAGCATAATAAGCGAAGTCTTCAGAAGGTGTTTGCGGACCGCATTCTACTAAATGTTTGATTTCGGGAATTTGCGCTTCTGTAAGTGCTGCTGCGACCATTTCAGTTGTTTGTTCATCATTGACACAAACAGGATAATCATTGGCATAATCAAGATCGTACTCAATACCAAACGCCTTGCAGACACCATCTAAAATTTGTTTAAATTCTTTTTCCACGATTCCACGTGTTTCTTCCTTCATGATCCGTACATCGCCTTCAAGAGTAACGGAATCTTTGATTACATTCGCTGACCCTTTGCCATCAAATGAACCGATCGTTACAGTGGCTGTATCGAAAGGATCGATGCGGCGGCTGACGATCGTTTGGACAGCAGTCACGAATTGTGAAGCAGCAACGATCGTATCGTTTGCATCCTGAGGTGTTGAACCATGCCCGCCTTTTCCTTGTAAAACGACTTTAAAGGTTGCACGGCCGGTATGAACAGAGCCTTTGTGATAAAGGACATCCCCTAAAGGCATCATACTCATGACATGGATACCTAAAACGTGATCCACACCGTCTAAACAACCGGCTTCGATCATTCCTTTGGCTCCGCCTGGCGGAACTTCTTCAGCAGGTTGATGAATGATTCGGATCGTACCAGGCAACTGATCTTTCAGCTCGATCAAAGAATCTGCTAGAATCATCATGTAAGCGGTATGGCCATCATGACCACAGGCATGCATCACGCCATCAGTCTTAGAGGAAAAATCCAGACCTGTATCTTCTTGGATCGGCAAAGCATCAAAATCTGCTCGAATCGCCAAAACAGGTCCTTTTTTACCGCCATGAATATCGACTAAAAGACCATTTCCGCCGCCGATATGTGTTTTTACTTCACAATCTTTGCCCGCATAAAAGTCAGCAATATATTGTGCAGTCTTGGTTTCATGAAATGATAATTCTGGATTCTCGTGAAAATGTCTGCGAATCTTGATCATTTCAGCTTCTTTTTGTTGAAGCAACGTAAATAATTGGGTTTTAATATCCATTCTTTGTGAATCTCCTTTCAAATACACTCCATAGTTTATACCTATTTTTGACTAAGACAATGCGGATATTTTCTTAAATTCAGGATAATTTTTATTAAACAAAATATGAGAAAATAAACAACTTGTTAAAGAACGATATTTTCTGAAATGTGCTACAATATTAGAGAAATCTGATAAAGGAGCAAACAAATGATTGCAAATGAAAATTATCACGTTCGTTATCATCAATTGACTGATGAAAGACAAGAATTAGCCAAAGAAACAACGATTCTGCTCGTTTTAAAAGGGAAATTGTTGATTACGATAGAAGAAAAAAGCGAAACGATCCAAGCTGGAGAACTGTTTGTGATCAATGCCAGTGATTATTTTGTCTTGAGTAGACAGACACATGAATCCTGTTTTTATATTGAATTGACTATCAATAGTCTGTTCTTTGCTTCCCAGTTTCCAGCTTTTTTCTACACGTACTTTGATTGTCGACCTAAGCAAAAAGAATATGGGAAATTGCATGCAGTTTTATCCTTAAGAAGACAGATCGCTGAGTTATGTTTAGTCAAATTCAGTGAGGAATCCGCTAAGCAATTAAAAGCTTCGTTATACTTGACCCAAATTATTTTGTCTTTGGTACACAATTTTCAAAGGGAAGAAGAGAGTACGGCGCTACATTCAGAAAATCAGACATTGAGAGATATCTTGGAATATATTGAAAATAATTATCAGAGAGGAGTGTCTTTAGCAGAGACGGCAGAGCACTTTTTTATGTCAGAACCGACATTATCCAAATTTTTTAAAAAGGAAACAGGTGATTATTTTTCCCATTATGTTCGATCACTTGCGGTCAAGCATAGCTTAACAGAGCTGCTTTATACGAAAAAAAGTATTGAACAAATTGCTCTTGATGTAGGGTTTCATAGTAGTAAGACCTATCGGGAACAGTTCAAGAAGCTTTTTCAGGTGTCGCCAACAGACTATCGTTTCGCCCATTTATCTAAAAAAGAAGTCAGCCCAACGCTGCATTTGAAAGCATCTACTGCTGATTTAACGATCAAAGAAATTTTGCCCCCATTATATAGCTATCTTCAGACGACGTTAGAAGAAGCTCAGAGCTCTGAGCTTTCATTAAAAACTAAGCAATTACAGATTACTTGTGAAAAAACAGTGACAGATTATCAAAAGAAAGAAGTGATCATCAAGGTCGGTACTCTGGAAAATTTAGCGTTGAAAAAGGTGCAAGAAGAACTTATTGAATTGAATGAACAAATAGGAATCGATTACATCAGTGTGCATTCCTTATATGCTCAGTTGCCGCTGACCGTTCAGATTCATCAAGAAGCTGGAATGAACTCTTTTCCAGCCTTTGAAAAGCTGGATTGTATATTGGCATTTTTGAATGAACATCGATTCCGCCTATTTTTTCAACTATCATTGCCAAAGTTCAGGGCAATGGGTGCCTATGAACGAGAAAATTATCGTAAATTTTTCAGACATGTTCAAAGTACGTTCGGTAAACAGATGTTGACACACTGGAAAATCAATTGCCGGTTTGAAGAGCAGCAGACAGACAATTATCATTCTGAATTTTTGGAGCTGAAGAAAATCATAGATAGCCAATTCCCAGAAATCGAAATAGGTGCAGAATTGTCTTTAGATGATCCATTCTTTGAATATGATGAGTTGAGCTCATTCCGATTTTTCTTTAAAGAAATTGCTCCTTTTTGTAAATTTGTTTCGTTTTCGGCGGAACCGAATTATGTGTTTAGGAATTTAGACAGCACGTTTCCCGATTTAAAGAATTATCATCAATATGTGCTGAATAAAACATTCTATATCAAGCATCTCATGAAAGAGTTTGACGTGAAATTACCCTTATATTTAACGGAGTGGAATACATTGACAGGAATGACGCGTATCAGTAACGGTACATTCTTTAGAGGAGCGATCATTCTAAAAGATTTGTTGATGTTGACGCCATTACTACAGGGCTATGGTTTTTGGCTGAATATCGATCTATATGAGGTCAACACTCAAAATCGTCCGCTGAAAAATGATGGATTGGAACTTTTTCATTATCATAGCGGCAAACGTCCAGTGTATTTTTGCTTATGGCTAGCACGTCGACTGGGTGGAACTGTTGTAGCGGCAGGAGAAGAGTATATAATGACGGATAACAATGGGAAATATCAGCTATTGCTGTTCAATACTAATTATTTTGATCCGCACCTTTCTACGGAGGAAGCTTTCTTAAAAAGCCATTCGGTAAATATCGAACTGGATCTATCGAAAATCAAGCCAGCACAGTATCAGGTCAAGCAAATTGAGTTTAATCGCTACAATGGCGCATTGTTTTATACTTATGAAGAATTTAAAAATGCGGCGTCACTTGATCTGGAAGCACAGGAATATATTATGAATAAAAGTCGGCCTAAGATGAGAGTATTTGATGTACACATTCAAGAAACCTTTCATTACTTTGTAACATTAGATACGAACGGCATTGTTTTGTTGGAAATGACTCCGATTTATTATTGAAGCGTGTATTCTTGACGAATCCCTTTTGACTAGCTAGTATTTAGAAAAGAGTATAGAGAGGATGATAGAGGATGAGTATTTATGACTATCAAGTAAAGACGACTGACAACGATACAGTTTCGCTAGAGAAATACAAAGGGAAAGTCCTGTTGATCGTCAATACGGCGACCGGCTGCGGTTTTACTCCACAATATGAGGGATTAGAAAAATTATATAAAGAGTATAAAGAGCAAGGATTTGAAATTCTGGATTTTCCTTGTAATCAGTTTGGGCATCAAGCGCCAGGAACGAATCAGGAAATCAGCGATTTTTGTCAATTGACGTATCAAACGACCTTTGAAACATTTGGAAAAATCGATGTGAATGGTGAAGATGTTGACCCATTATATGCTTTTTTAAAAGGCGAAAAAGGCGGACTTTTAGGTGGAGCGATCAAATGGAACTTCACGAAGTTTTTAGTTGATCGTGAAGGCAAGGTCGTGAAGCGTTTTGCACCAACAGTAGAACCAGAGAAAATCGCTGGAGATATTGAGAAATTAATGTAAAATATAACATTCTTCTTGATGTTTAAATGCTGATCATGGTATACTACCTTTGAAAGCCAAAAACATCAAGTACACAAACCCCCTAGAGCTTGGGACTCTAGGGGGTCTTTTTTTGTCGCCTATTTTCACTTCTTCTTTCTGTTATTTAACCAATACTCGAATAGAGCTAGCAAAATCCCGACAAGAAGTGGACAAAGAAATGCCAATAACATCAAGCACACCTCCTTTCAGTCGCAAAACTGTAAGAAAAGGCGACAAAATAAAATACGCATAAATACGGATAAATAGGTTCTTCTTCACGTATAAAGATTCTATAAAGAAAATCCCTCCACTTTAACACTATCTTTATATAAAAACTGATATCATTTTTTTATCAAATGAAGGAGAGGAATTTTGATGACGATTATTTCTGGAATTATCGCAGCGTTATTGCTTATTTATTTATTTTACCAACTACTTTGGGGGGATCAACAGTGAGTACTATTTTGATACAGCAGTTCTTCTTTTTTATTGTGCTGATAGGGTTAGCGATTCCATTAGGTGTTTATATGAATAAGGTCATGACTGGACAGAAAACATTTATGACAAGGATACTTGCGCCAGTTGAGACAAAAATATATCAGTTTTTAGGCAGTCCGGCACAAAAAGCGATGACCGCAAAACAATACGGTGCAAGTGTCCTGTTTTTCAGTTTGTTCTCGTTTTTACTACTGATGGGTATGCTTGTGACACAGGGGTTTTTACCGCTAAATCCAGAGAAGATGCCAGGAATGAACGTATCCCTTGCTTTTAATACAGCGGCAAGCTTTGTAACAAATACGAACTGGCAGGCGTATGCAGGAGAAGAATCATTGTCGATTTTTAGTCAGGCATTTGGCTTAACCGTTCAGAATTTTGTTTCTGCTGGTGTAGGAATTGCCGTTTTATTTGTTTTACTTCGTGGTTTTGTGAATCGGACAACGAAGCAGATTGGAAACTTCTGGCAAGATTTAACGAGAATCATTTTATATGTATTATTACCACTCTCTTTTATCGTATCGCTCCTTTTGATCTCTCAAGGTGTTGTTCAAACCTTTGCTGGATCGGTTGAAACAACGAGTTTAGAGCTTGGAGAAAAAATCTTTTTACCGTTGGGAACTGTAGCCAGTCAAGTGGCGATCAAACAATTAGGAACAAATGGTGGCGGCTACTATGGTGGAAACTCTGCTTATCCTTTTGAAAACCCTAATTTGATCAGTAATTTTATTGAAAATATTTCTATTTTACTGATACCAGCTGCTTTGATCGTTGCTTTTGGATTATTCGTCAAGGACTGGAAGCAAGGCAGAACGATCATGATCGTGTCTCTTGGTTTTTTGATCGCAGCTTTGATCGGTGTGACCTTGAGTGAATATTACGGACCACAGTTTCAGCAAGTGATCGGTCAAATGAACCTTGAAGGAAAAGAAACACGTTTTGGTATTGGCTGGTCAAGTTTATGGGCTGTTAGTACGACTGCTGCGTCAAATGGTTCGGTCAATGCGATGCTAGACAGTTTCACACCGCTGGGCGGTTTGCTGCCGATGTTCTTGATGCAGCTTGGTGAAATCATCTTTGGCGGAGCTGGCAGTGGACTTTATGGCATGATCGTCTTTATTTTACTAGCCATTTTTATTGCAGGTTTATTGGTTGGACGAACACCCGAATATTTAGGGAAAAAAATCGAGCCTTTTGATATGAAAATGGTTTGCTTAGTGATTTTGACTCCGCTGTTATTGACCTTGATCGGAACAATGTTGTTTATTTTGAATCCTCAGGCAATGAGCTGGTTAGGCAATCAGGGCCCTCACGGATTTTCAGAGATCCTCTATGCCTTTTCTTCATTAGCAAATAATAACGGAAGTGCATTTGCCGGATTGACTGTAGATACGCCATTTATGAATTTGCTTGGTGGTGTGATCATGATCCTATCTCGTTTTATTCCTATGTTGGCAGTGATTTATTTGGCCTCTAATTTAGGGAAAAAGAAAATCGTTGCCACAGGATCAGGCTCATTATCAACAACGAATGCGACCTTTGTGACGATGCTGATCATCGTGATTTTAGTCGTAGGAGCACTAAGCTTTTTACCAGCAATGGCATTAGGCCCGATCGCTGAACATTTCATAACTAAATAAAGCAAAGAAGGGGAAAAAATTGAAAAAAACACAAAGTAAACGCACCGTTTATTTAGACGCTTTGCGGTCTTCCTTTAAAAAATTAGCTCCCGCTGTTCAAATAAAAAATCCTGTCATGTTGGTTGTTTACCTCGGCGCAATGCTAACGACCGTTCTTTATATTTTGACTTTTACAGGATACACAGACACAGAACCATTCTTTATTCTAGCGATCGCATTGATTTTATGGTTGACGATTTTATTTGCAAATTTTGCTGAAGCGATCGCAGAAGGAAGAGGCAAGGCTCAGGCAGAAAGTTTAAAGCAGGCAAAAAAAGATGTCATTGCGCATAAAGTTGCTTCAGTAGAAGACGCTGAGCTGAAAAAATTCAGCGAGGTCAAATCATCAGAGCTGAAAAAAGGCGACCTCGTTTACGTTTGCGCAAATGAACAAATTCCTATGGATGGCGATGTGATCGATGGAGCTGCCTCTGTTGATGAAAGTGCGATCACAGGAGAATCAGCACCAGTGATCAGAGAATCAGGAGGTGACCGAAGTGCAGTAACAGGAGGGACAACGGTCGTTTCTGACTATTTGGTGATCAAAGTAACAGCTGAAAATGGCGAATCTTTTTTAGATAAAATGATTTCTATGGTGGAAGGAACTGAACGTAAAAAGACACCAAATGAAATTGGTTTACAAATCATTTTGATCATGTTGACGATTATTTTTCTTTTTGTTTCGGCTACTTTACTGCCATTTACTAAATTTTCCAGTGAATTGGTTGGAAATGGCTCTGCATTAGCATTGACTGTGATCACCGCGTTATTGGTATGCTTGGCGCCGACAACGATCGGTGCATTAGTTTCTTCGATCGGGATCGCGGGCATGAGCCGTTTGAATAAAGAAAATGTGATCGCCATGAGCGGACGGGCAATCGAAGCGGCTGGAGATGTGGATATTTTATTACTAGATAAAACAGGAACGATCACCTTAGGGAATCGTCGCGCTAGTGAATTTATCCCTGTGGCAGGGGTGTCTGAATATGAATTGGCGGATGCAGCACAGCTTTCTTCTTTAGCAGATGAAACAGCCGAAGGGCGAAGCATCGTCATTTTAGCAAAGGAAAAATTTGATATCCGCGGACGTGAGCTTAATCATGTAGACGTTGAATTTATTGAATTTACCGCTAAGACTAGAATGAGCGGCATCGATTATCAAGGGGATGAAATCCGTAAAGGTGCGGCTGATACAATGAAAAATTATGTGGAAGAAAAAGGCAATCAATACCCTGAAGAATGTGATCAGATCGTCCAACGTGTAGCCAACGAAGGTGGAACACCGTTAGTTGTTGTTAAAAACAATCAAGTATTTGGCGTGATTTATTTGAAAGATATCGTCAAAAACGGAGTAAAAGAAAAATTTGATGATCTACGTAAAATGGGGATCAAAACGATCATGATCACAGGGGACAATCCGATGACTGCTGCAGCAATTGCTGCAGAAGCTGGTGTAGATGACTTTCTGGCAGAAGCAACACCGGAAAATAAGATGAGCTTGATCCGTGATTACCAAGAAAAAGGACACTTGGTTGCCATGACTGGAGATGGGACAAATGATGCACCGGCGCTTGCTCAAGCAGATGTTGCTGTTGCGATGAATACAGGGACGCAAGCGGCTAAAGAAGCCGGTAATATGATCGATCTGGATTCCAGTCCAACGAAATTGATCAGTATTGTTAAGATCGGTAAACAGCTGTTGATGACACGCGGTGCATTGACGACCTTTAGCATCGCCAATGATATCGCAAAATATTTCGCGATCATCCCTGTTTTATTTTTCAGTATTTATCCTTCTTTAGAAGCACTGAATATCATGAAACTGACAAATCCGACAACGGCTATTTTATCAGCGATCATCTATAATGCGTTTATCATTGTAGCGTTGATCCCTCTTGCATTGAAAGGTGTTCCGTATAAAGAAAAACCAGCCAGTCAAATACTGCGTCACAACTTGCTGGTATATGGTTTAGGCGGAGTAGTCGCGCCGTTTATTGCGATCAAATTGATCGACCTTTGTCTCACATTTTTATTGTATTAGTTCGTAGTTTATATAAAGAGGAGAGAAAAAACAGTGAAAAAAACAATGATTGCCTCATTAAAGAGTCTCGTAGTATTCACCTTATTGTGCGGTGTGTTTTATACAGCAGCTGTCACTGCGGTCGGTCAAGTGCTTTTTTCATCTCAAGCTAACGGCAGTTTAGTAAAAACAGAAAAAGCAGGGAAAAAGCAGATCATCGGCTCCAAATTGATTGGACAAGAGTTTTCAGCGGATAAATATTTACATGGACGACCAACGACAGTCAGTCAGCTTTCGCCAGTATCAAAAGAACAACAAAAATTGATTGATGAAAGAATCGAACAAGCAGATTCAAAAGAAGTTCCGATCGAATTGGTCACCGCTTCAGCCAGTGGTGTTGATCCAGAAATCTCGCTCGATGCTGCAATGCTTCAGGTTTCACGAATCGCCTCAGCGAGAACGATGAAAAAAGAAGAGGTCCGTGATATAATCAAACAAAATATCACGGGGCTCAAAATCGGACCAGCAGACTCAAGACGGATCAATGTGTTAGGCGTCAATCAAATGCTGGATGAGGCTAAATAAAGGATGGTATCAACGTGACTGAGGAACGGTTAGATCCAGAATACTTATTAGAGAAATGGAAGAAAAACGAACAAAGCCTGAGGTCTGGTAGACTGAAGGTTTTCTTCGGTTATGCTGCAGGGGTAGGAAAGACTTATGCTATGCTGAAAGAAGCGCATGAGCAACAAGCAGAAGGAAAGACAGTCGTCGTGGGGTATGTAGAACCTCATGCTAGACCTGAGACAGAAGCCTTGGTCAAAGGGCTTCCCATTATGCCGACTAAAAAGTACACCTACAAAGGAATCACGATCCGAGAGTTTGATGTAGATGCTGCTCTAAAAGAAAAGCCGGATCTTATTTTAGTGGATGAATTGGCTCATACAAATGCTGTGGGCGCCCGCAACAAAAAAAGATATCAGGATATCGAAGAATTATTGAAAGCTGGAATCGATGTTTATACGACAGTGAATGTTCAGCATATCGAAAGCTTGAATGATATCGTTGAACAAGTAACAGGTGTTCATATTTCCGAAACAGTTCCAGATACTTTTTTTGAAGCAAGTGCTTTAAAAGTCGTTGATATTGAAACAGAAGAGCTTTTAGAGCGTCTAAAACAAGGGAAGATCTATCATTCAGAAAACGCCAAAAAAGCGATGGCGAACTTTTTTACCTCGGACAATCTCACACTGTTAAGAGGACTTGCCATACGTAAAGCCTCCGATCATATCAATACGACAAATCAACAGGAAACGCAAAAGAGTACAGGAATCCATTCTAAATTACTAACAGTTATTGATGAGAAAAATCCTGAAATGACTAAAAAATGTTTACGTTGGACCGCTCGATTAGCACAAGCATTGGGAACTGAGTGGATCGCATTGGAAATTTTAGAAGATCTGTCTGAGCATTCCGAGTCAGAAAACGCAAAATTAGCAACGAAATTAGGCGGTGAAGTGATCACTTTAGAAAGTGATAATCAAAGAGCTACGATCATCCAGTATGTCAAAATGCGCGGTGTCACGGATCTTGTGATGGGGAAAGTCATCAATCGCTCTCGTTTCATTCGCTTATATCGGCCGGATCTAGAAGATGAGCTTGTTTCCTTCATCCCGGATGTGGACATCCATTTAGTGCCTTATCAGTCAAATAAGTATCTTTTGAATAAATATGCTGCAAAGAAAAAAAATCTGAATACCGTTTTCACTTGGAAAGATTTTTATATGACACTGGGGTTGTTGGCGATGGCGACTATTTTATCAGAATTAGGTTCGTACTTTCATATTGGCGACCAAAATCTGATTCTGATCTACATCTTATTTGTATTATTGGTAGCTAGAGCCACAACGGGTTATTTATGGACAGCGCTAGCATCGATTGCTAGTGTGCTGATGTTCAATTGGTTTTTTGTAGCGCCGCTTTATTCATTGACAGTCTATAAACAAGGCTACCCATTGACCCTCTTTTTTATGCTTTTGGTTGCTTTGTTAGTCAGTAATTTGATGATGCAGATCAAAAAACAGGCTTTTTATGCGATGAAACGTGAACATCAGTTGGAAATTTTATATGAGCTAAATAAAAAATACTTAGTAACTCATGATCAAAAAGAAATTCTAGCAACAACTGCCGACTATCTATCGAACATGCTGGATCGTGAAGTCGTGCTTTATGATGAACAGGAAGTCAAAGAACCAAATGGCGCACCGATCAAAGGGCCGTTAAGAAGTTTGGAAGAATTGGCAGTCGCAAATTGGGTCTTTGTCAATCAAAAGCAGGCTGGTTATGGAACAGATACATTGATGGGGGCTAAAGCACTCTATCTACCAGTACTATCAAATGGTGCAACCTTAGCTGTGATCGGTATTGAAAAAAGTAAAGAGAACCCGATCACGGATGAAATCATTAGCTTCCTAGAGCTGATCTCGACACAGTTGGCACTTGCCCTCGAACAAAATATACTCACCTCAGAGCGTCAGCAAATCTTATTTGAAAGTGAAAAAGAACGAATGCGCGGGAATTTATTGCGGGCGATCTCACATGATCTGCGTACACCGCTCACAGGGATTTCGGGCTCAGTTGAAGCTATTCTTGCAGAAGATAAAAGTACTTTACTGCCTACAGAAACGAAACAAAAACTACTGGTTGGGATCAAAGAGGATGCAGACTGGTTGATTCGTATGGTAGAAAATCTATTATCGATCACTCGGATCAATGAGGAAACTATGAAAGTCGCAAAACGTAAAGAAGCGGTTGAAGAAGTTGTTGCTTCGGCGATTCAGCGAATTAGAAAAAGCTATCCAACAAGTGAAATCAAGGTTTCTTTACCAGAAGAATTTGTTTTAGTACCGATGGATTCTATTTTGATCGAACAAGTGCTTTTTAATTTGATGGAAAATGCTATTCGTCATTCCAATTGCCGATCAGCGATTTTTGTGACGGTCTCACTAGCTGAAAATGATGCTGTATTCGAAGTGGCAGATCAAGGACAGGGCTTAACTTCAGAACAGCTGAAAGGTCTATTCAGCGGAATGAACCAGCAAAGTACACCCGTCGATTCAAAAAATGGCATGGGCATCGGATTATCCATTGTAAAAACGATCATCTTAGCACACGATGGGGCACTAAACGCCGGCAATCGACCACAAGGGGGCGCATTCTTTACCTTTACACTCCCGCTGGAAAGAAAGGAGCAACTATAAATGGCAACGATTTTAATCATAGAAGATGATGATGTAATTGCAGAGTTTATGGGCGCCGTTTTAGAAAAAGAAAAACACACGATCTATATCGCACGCTCGGCTCTTGAAGGCTTGTCGACGTATCGAATGTGGCCTGTCGATTTGATTTTGCTGGACCTTGGCTTACCAGATCAAGATGGGATGGATGTATTGAAAAGTATTCGGGCAGCCTCCTCTATACCGATCATCATTATTTCAGCTCGGGATCATGAGGATCATAAGGTAGAAGCCTTAGATCTTGGAGCTGATGACTATATCACCAAGCCGTTTGGCACTCCTGAGCTTTTGGCTAGGATCAGAACAGCCTTACGTCATGCGGCGGCTCATTCGAATACACAAGAAGTTAAACAAATCATAAATGGAGATTTGTGTATCGATATTGAACATCATCAAGTGACAAAACGAGGACAAATCATTCACTTGACGCCAAACGAATACAAGATCATCCAAGTCTTAGGTGAAAATATGGGAAAGGTTTTGACACACACCTATATTTCTCAAAAAGTCTGGGGACCATACAGCAATGAAAGCCAGACACTAAGAGTCAATATGTCGAATATTCGTAAAAAGATCGAAGAAAATCCAGTAGAACCGGAATATATTTTAACTGAGATAGGAATCGGCTACAGAATGTTGGAGACAAAAAAAGCGGTCGACTAAAAGAATATAAAAATCTAAGCCTTCAAAAAAGGTTGATGACCTGAAATGAGAATCGAAACACCATGTTATAAAATATTGAAAAAAGCAACGCAGAGCAGTCTCTTGACTTGTTTTGTGTTGTTTTTTCAATATCCACCTAAAGTCTATCTGTTTATAGGTCTAAGGTACCATGACAAGAAAAGTAACTTAGTTCAAAATAGTAAGGGTAGCAGGAGGTTGTATGTGGAAAAAGGGAAAACTGGAAGAGTCATCACTTACTAAATCAAGCAGTAAGTCAAAAAATGGAGGGATAAAATGTCTGTAATCGAAGCTAAAAACATAAAAAAAAGCTATGGACGAAACGAATCAAGATTCGATGCCTTAAAAGGTGTGGATCTATCAGTTGAAGAAGGCGAATCTGTAGCGATCATCGGGAAAAGTGGATCAGGAAAATCAACATTTATGCATATTCTTGCATTGTTGGATAAACCAACATCCGGTGAAATTTTATTAAATAATCAAAATGTTACCAGCATCAGTAAAAAACAATTAGATAAAACAAGGAATGAACAATTCGGTTTTGTCTTCCAGCAATTCTTTATGAACCCTAAAGATACCGTTTTAAACAATGTGATGCTGCCGTTAAAAATCGGTGGGATCTCTAGTGGTAAGCGCAAGAAAATGGCGCTTGAAGCACTTAAAGCTGTTGATTTAGAAGATAAAATCAATAACAAAGCCAATAACTTATCTGGTGGACAAAAGCAACGTGTTTGTATTGCGCGTGCGTTAGTCAATAATCCGAAAATCATTTTTGCTGATGAACCAACGGGGAATCTGGATTCGGCAACAGGAGATAAAATCGAACAGCTTTTATTTGATTTGAATAAGAAAAAAGGCATCACGCTGATCATTGTAACGCATGACCCAGAACTTGCGGCCCGCTGTGATCGTCAGATCCATGTTCGTGACGGCTTGATCATAGGAGGAGATGAGTAGATGAAATTCAGCGATATTTTAAAATCAGCAAGTTCAAACTTAATGCGTAACAAAGGTCGGACGATTCTGACGATTGTTGCAATTTTTATTGGTGCTTTTACTATCTCATTGACGACAGGGGTCAATATTGGTGTGAATGACTATATCGATAAGCAAGTTGGCAGTGTCGGCGGAGAAAATCAGATTTTTGTTCAGCCGAAAATGGAGATGAACATGGGCAATAGCGATGAGCCTACAAAATATGATCCAGATAAAAAGACCAGCACAATGTCACAAATACAGGCAATGACAGAGAAAGATGTCGAAAAAATAAAAGAACTTAAAGGGATCGATTCTGTTGAACCGATGAAATCTGCAACGATCGATTATATCGAAGGTACAAACGGTGAAAAATATGTATTTTCTGCAAGTTCGACGATGGAAGATATGAATATCGATCTGGAAACGGGCAAAACTGTTTCTCAAGACAGCACAGCATTTGAAATCAATTTAGCACCTGAATATGTGAAATCACTTGGCTTCAAATCAAGTAAGGACGCAGTTGGTAAAACCGTGAAACTAGGAACAGCTCCAACGCTTGGCGGAGAAGAAAAAGTGGTTGAAGCAAAAATCGTTGGCGTTCGTAATACCAGCTTGATTCAAGGTGGTATGTCATTGATGAACCGCTCATTAGTAGATAAACTGGTTGAAATCAATGAAGAAGGTCTGCCGGAAAACATGCAAAACCAATATGGAATGGTCATTGCAGCTGCGGACAAAAATAGTACAAAAGAAGACATTACGGCAATTAAAGATCGTTTGGACAAAGCAGGTTATACTGGATCGACCGTGGAAGATGAAATCGGTATGATCAGAAATATCATCAATGCAATTACAGGAGTCTTAACAATGTTTGGGGCGATTGCATTATTAGCAGCAAGCTTTGGGATCATCAATACGTTGTACATGTCCGTTCAAGAGCGCACAAGAGAGATCGGCTTAATGAAAGCAATGGGATTAAGTAGTGGTAAAGTCTTTACGATTTTTAGTGTAGAAGCAGCGTTGATTGGATTCTTAGGCTCAGTATTAGGAATTTTAGGAGCAGTCGGTGTTGGCGCACTAGTGAACCAAATCGCGGCAGATTCATTCTTAGAAGCATTGACTGGATTTACACTGATCCAATTTTCAGCAGGGTCTTCACTCGTGATTATCTTAGTGATCATGGCAATTGCTTTCTTAGCAGGAACATTACCAGCAAGAAGAGCGGCCAAATTAGATCCAATCGAATCTTTACGTTATGAATAAAAATAAATAGAAAATCGATTGACAAAGCAAAGACAACAGCTCATTTTGCTTTGTCTTTTTTTTACTTTCTTTTAGTAAGCATATTAGTTACCTAAATAAACAAAAAGGAGTATACTAAGTTTACATTTTGTTGAAAAACGGAGGAACGATCATGAGAGCAGTAGTCATCAATCAATATGGCAGTAAGGATGTCTTAGAAGAACAAGAGGTTACCTTACCTGAATTAAAAGAACATCAAGTATTAGTAAAGGAATATGCAACGTCGATCAATCCGATCGACTGGAAACTTAGAGAAGGCTATTTGAAGCAAATGTTCGACTGGGAATTTCCAATTATTTTAGGCTGGGATGTTGCCGGTGTGATCACTGAGGTTGGAAGCCTTGTAACAGAGTGGAAAGTCGGCGATAAAGTTTTCGCTCGTCCTGAAACCACTCGTTTTGGCACTTATGCAGAAGAAACGATCGTCGATGATCATTTATTAGCAGCGATCCCTGAAAATATTAGCTTTGAAGAAGCTGCCGCTGTGCCATTAGCAGGGCTGACTGCTTGGCAAGCATTGTTCGATCATGGCGACCTTAAAAAAGGTGAAAAAGTCTTGATCCATGCGGGTGCAGGCGGCGTGGGAACTTATGCGATCCAATTAGCAAAAGAAGCAGGTGCCTATGTGATTACAACAGCTAGTGAAAAAAATCATGAGTTATTGAACAAATTAGGTGCAGATGAAGTGATCGATTATCATACAACAGATTTTACAGATGTTTTATCGGATATCGATTTAGTGTTTGATACGATGGGCGGCGACGTTCAAAAAAATAGTTTCAAGGTCCTAAAAGCTGACACTGGACGCTTGATTTCGATCGTTGGGATCGTAGACGAAGAACTTGCCAAAGAAAAAAATATTCGAGCGGAAGGTATTTGGCTACAGCCAGATGGTGAGCAGTTGAGTAAAATCGCTGATTTAATGGCAAAAGGGAAAGTTACTTCTGTTGTTGGAGAGGTTTTCCCATTCTCAAGACAAGGTGTTTATGATGCACATGCTTTGAGCGAAACTCATCATGCGGTCGGAAAAATCGTAATAAAAATGGGTGAATAAAAAAGAAGAGACTGAGATTTCTGTCTATAATGATCAATAGAAGGTACCTTCTACTGATCATTATAGGATAGAGTTCGGTCTCTTTTTTTAATTATTCGGTTTAGAAAAATGTTCTAAGATACTTTTTAAAACAAATTTTTCGACATTTAAGTAATTTTTCTTTTTTGGACGACAGACAGTGACTTTCCAAGATAATGGATGTTGGATTCGAACAGCTTTGTAATCCCGTTCTTGAATGAAATCTTTGACAGGAGCTGGCAGAATAGTCAAAAACGCTGTATTAAAGGTCATTTTCAGCAGTAAATCCCACGCACCAGATTGGATTTTTATCATTGGCTTTAAATTTAGCTTGTCAAAATAACTCATGACCAAATGATGGATCATGAAGGTATCGTTGAATAATGCCAACGGCTCCTTTGCCAGTTGTTCCCAAGTGATCCATTCCTTTTCAGCATAGGCATTGTTGATACTCATAAATGCATACAGCTCATCTTCTACCAACGTATGTTCCTCGATATTCGCTAATTCTGTCGGCTGCAGTAAAATAGCTAGATCGATTTCATTGACCAGCAGCATTTTTTTTAGCTCATACGCACCTTCTTCGACAATGTTTATTCTTATCTCAGGATGTTCTAGAATAAACTGAGATAAAAAATTCGCAAAAACCAGAGAAAGAATCAATGGCGGGATCCCGATCGTGATACTACCAGTCAAAAACTGATTTTTTTCTTCGAGCTGTTTCATCATTTCTTCATAAGAAGCAATGACTTCGATGGCTTGCTCGTAAAACGTTTCCCCAACAGCGGTTAAAGCGGAAAGTTTTCCTTGTTTGCGTATAAACAACTCGACATTTTCTTCTTCTTCAAACGTTTTGATCATCTTACTCAATGCAGGTTGGGAAAGGTGCATTTTTTTTGCCGCGGCAGATAAATTATTATCGGAATCGACGATCGTCACAAAATATTTTAATTGCTTGATATCCAAATGATTCTCCTCCTTTAGTAAATATTTCTTCCTATAAACTATTCTATACCTATAACTTTAACATATAGGTGTTATGAAAATAAAGTCTTAGACGTGAAAAAAAAGCATTGATATTATTAGTGTATAAGGAAATGCAACCGTTTTAATCAAAGGCGATGGAGGAAGTTATGAAAAGGATAAATCAAAAAGATCTAATAAATTTAATTCATACAGGAGAGACGATCATGATCGGCGGTTTCATGTCAGTGGGAACTCCGGATACAGCGATTCGAGCGATTGCTGAAAGTGAGCTGGAAGATTTAACGATCATTAGTAATGATACTGGTGTTTCTTCCGATGATCAAGATAGATTGGGGATTGGTCATTTATTGTTGCAGCATAAAGTTCGTAAAGTTATTGCCTCACATATTGGGATGAACGCTGAAACAGGTCGACAAATGATCAACAAAGAAATAGAGGTAGAATTGGTGCCGCAAGGAACATTAGCCGAAAAGATCCATGCTGGCGGTTCGGGGCTTGGCGGTTTTCTGACACCAACTGGACTAGGGACCATTGTAGAAGAAGGCAAAGAAATTATTTCTGTTGATGGGGAAAAATATCTTTTGGAAGCCCCATTGACTGCCGATGTTGCGTTGATCAAAGCATATAAAGCAGATTCTTTAGGAAATCTTGTTTACCAAAAAGCAGCACGTAATTTTAATCCAGTAATGGCATTAGCGGCAAAAACAGTGATCGTTGAAGTTGATGAACTGGTAGAAGTGGGGGAGCTTGATCCAGAAGAAATCGTGACACCATTTGTGGTTGTCGATAAAATCTTGGTGAAGGAGAAGAACAATGCGGGTAAAAGATAAAATTACAAAGCGGGTAGCGAAAGAACTAAGAGATGGTGATGTGGTCAATTTAGGTATCGGAATGCCGACATTAGTCGCAAATTACATCGATCCAAGCATTACTGTATTTTTACAATCTGAAAATGGGGTCGTTGGTATTGACAAACCTTTGGAAAATCAAATTGAGCCAACTTTAGTGAATGCCGGTGGTGCACCAGCAGGAATTATCAAAGGCGGAACATTTATTGATAGCCTAACTTCCTTTTCTCTTATTCGGGGAGGGCATATCGATATCACCGTTTTAGGTGGGCTGCAAGTGGATCAAAATGGAAATTTAGCAAACTGGATGATTCCTGGTAAGCTGATTCCGGGAATGGGTGGAGCTATGGATCTTGTAGCGGGAGCCAAAAAAGTTATTATTGCGATGGAGCATATGACTAAAAATAAGGAACCAAAAATTTTAAAAGCTTGTACATTACCGCTCACAGCCAGCGGTGCGGTTTCAATGATCGTCACAGAGCTGGCTGTCTTCAAATTTATTGAAAATCGCTTAACGCTTATTGAAATTTGTGAAGGAAGTAATTTAGAAGAAATCAAGGCTTCGACTGAAGCAGAGTTTGATATTCTTCCAGAACTATTGAATTAAAGGAGAGAGTAATATGAGAGAAGTAGTGGTTGTATCAGCGATGAGAACGCCGATCGGTACCTTTGGCGGTACACTAGCATCGTTTTCAGCCGTTGATTTAGGTGTGAAAGCTGTGGAAGGCTTGATCGTCAGAGCTGGCGTATCTAAAGAAATGATCGAAGAAGTCATCATCGGAAATGTCTTATCTGCTGGTAAAGGTCAAAATGTGGCTCGACAAGTTGCTGTACACGCTGGATTACCATTTTCAGTACCAGCTTCCACTGTTGGGAATGTTTGCGGCTCAGGAATGAAGGCTGTTATCAATGGTGTTCAGGCAATTTTATCTGGGGATCGAGAGGTTGTTTTAGTTGGCGGAACAGAAAGTATGAGTCAGGCTGGATATGTTTCATCTGATAGTCGTTGGGGGATGAGAATGGGGCATAGTCAATTAACGGATACGATATTATCTGATGGATTAACAGATGCATTTTCCGGCATCCATATGGGAATCACAGCTGAGAATTTAGCAGAACGTTTTCATATCAGCCGTGAAGAACAGGATGCTTTTGCGTTGAACAGTCAGGAAAAGGCATTGAGAGCAATTGAAAATCATCAATTTGAAGAAGAAATCGTACCGATCACTATACAGCAAAAGAAAAAAGCTCCCTTTGATATGACAACAGATGAAGGTCCTCGCGCAGGCCTATCACTTGAAAAATTAGGCAATCTAAAAGCTGTCTTTAAGGCAGATGGCACTGTAACAGCCGGCAATGCTTCCGGTATCAATGATGGTGCAGCAATGCTGCTTTTGATGAGCAAAGAAAAAGCTGAGACGCTTGGCATTTCTTATATGGCAACAATCAAAAGCTATGCTTTTGAAGGAGTGGAACCTGATATTATGGGCTATGGTCCTGTTGTTTCAACGAGGAAAGCTCTTGATAAAATCGGCATGTGCATCAAGGAAATTGATTTAGTAGAATCGAATGAAGCTTTTGCGGCACAATCACTTACAGTTGCAGCAGAACTTGGTTTAGATTTAGAAAAAACAAATATCTATGGTGGAGCAATTGCATTAGGTCATCCTATTGGAGCCTCAGGTGCTCGGATTTTAACCACGCTGTTACATGGCTTGGAAGCGAATAAAGCGAAAACAGGTCTAGCCACATTATGTGTTGGCGGCGGCATGGGCGTATCGATGATCGTTGAACGAAAGGAGTCCAACTAATGGAAATTTTAGCGATTGCAGGGGTCGTTTTTGCGACAGGTCTAATTATTTACTTGTCATTGAAAGGCATTAATATTTTAGTTATTTCTCCGCTTTGTGCCTTACTTGTTATGCTGACGAATCAAATGCCGATCTTGGATAGCCTATTAAAAGGACCAAACTCATATATGGGTGGATTATCAGGATTTGTTTCCTCATTCTTTATTATTTTTCTACTAGGCTCTGTGTTAGCGAAATATATTGAAGAAAGCGGTGCAGCTAATTCAATTGCAAATGGTATTTTGAAATTGACTGGGACGGAAAAACCTTATTCTGTTTTAGTGGCGATTTTTCTAATGAGCCTATTATTGACCTATGGCGGTGTGAGCTTATTCGTTGTTCTATTTGCGGTCGTTCCTTTGGCAAGAAATCTATTTGAAAAATTGAATATTCCTTGGCGTCTGATCATCACACCTTATTTTTTAGGGGTTGCAACTGTAACGATGACGATGATGCCGGGAACACCTGCTATTCAAAATGTCATCCCAACGATGACTTTAGGTACTACTTTGACAGCAGCTCCTATCCTTGGCATTGTTGCCTCGATCGTAGTGACGATCTGGGGATTATGGTGTATGAAAAGAGAACTTAAAACAGCATTGAATAATGGTGAGACCTTCGATCAAAAGTATGCGAAAAAAGAAGACGTAAAAACAGAAGGAAAACAACCGAGCTTGATTATAAGTCTTTTGCCGTTGGTAACATTGATCATTATTATTTTTGTCGGCAGCTTTTTTAAAGTCAGCAACATTATCATTCCAGCACTTACGGTATCGATCATTCTTTCAGCTGCTGTATTCCATCCCTACATTGAAAGCCATAAACAAGTTCTAAATCTGGGGGCAACAGGAGCGATTTCACCAACGATTTTTTCTGCTTCGGCTGTTGGTTTTGGTTCTGTAGTAGCATCAGCAGCAGGGTTTCAAACGATTTTAGCGGGCATTCAAAGCATTCCTGGAAATCCGTTGATCAGTTTATCGATTTTGACAGGCGCCATGGCAGGTGTAACTGGTTCATCTTCTGGTGCGCTAGGGATCGTAATGAACAATTTTGTCCAGCCTTATGTCGATATGGGGATCGACCCAGCCATCATTCATCGAATGTCAGCGATTGCTTCAGGTGTATTGACTTGTCTGCCTCAATGCGGCGCTTTACTGTCGATGTATGCATTGACGGGATTGACACATAAAGAAACGTACAAAAATTTGTTTATATCTGTTGTAGTAGGAAGTTTCATCGCGTTTATCGCAGCATTACTTTTAGCTGTTTTATTTTAAAGAGAATAACTTATTTAGGAGGAAAGAAATATGAAATTTGTCGACTTGAGTACAACGATTGAAAGTGGTTTGCCGTCTGATCCTGTGGGAATGATTCCAGAGATCAAATATAAGGATCATAAAGACAGCATCGAGTACATGTTGAGTTTTTTTGGAACGGCTACACCTGAAGATTTGCCGGATGGCTTGGCTTGGGCTTTGGAAGATGTGACATTGACTACTCATGCAGGCACACATTTAGATGCACCTTATCATTACCATCCAACAATGAATAATGGTGAACGTGCATGGACGATCGATGAAGTACCGCTTGAATGGTGCTATGGTGATGGTGTAGTCGTTGATTTTACACATAAACCAGATGGTTCTGCTGCAACGATCGAAGATTTTGAAAAAGAATTTGAACGCTTAAACTATACCTTGAAGCCAGGCGATATCGTCTTGGTAAATACTGGAGCCTCTAAAAAATGGGGATCGATCGAGTATCTTTCAGCCGGTTGCGGAATGGGCAGAGAGGTTACGTTATGGTTGATCGAACAAGGCATCCATGTGATGGGAATAGATGCATGGAGCTGGGATCGCCCGCTTAAAATCGTCGGCAAAGAATTTGATGAAACTGGCGACAAAAGTATCATTTGGGAAGGTCATTTTGCCGGAATCGAAAAAGCATACTGCCATATCGAAAAATTAGCGAATCTGGATCAAGTGCCTGCAACAGGATTTAAATTCAGTTGTTTTCCTGTAAAATTAAAAGCAGCAAGCGGCGGCTGGATCAGAGCTGTTGCTATGATCGACGAATAGAAAGGTCTGATAAAATTGAAAAATAAAGTAATCATCACCGTTGCGACAACAGGCGGTTATACGACGAAGGAACATAATCCGAATGTCCCTCTAACACCAGTTGAGATCGCTGATGAGGTGTACAAATGCTATCAAGCAGGTGCGGCGATCGCCCACATCCATGTAAGAGATGAAGCTGGAAATCCAACGATGGATTTTGAGAAATTTAAAGAAACAGTGGAATTGATTCGATCAAAATGTGATATCGTCATCAACATTACTACATCTGGTGGAACTGGCTTCAATGATGATGAGCGAATGAAACCATTTGTAGAGCTGCTCCCGGAAATCGCTAGTTATGACTGCGGTACGATGAACTGGCAGCATACGACAGTATTTGAAAATAATCCTCTGTTTTTAGAAAAATTAGGGAAGAAAATGCAGGAAGTCAATGTGAAACCAGAGATTGAAGTTTTTGATCCAGGGATGTTGTACAACGCGCTGTATTATGCTAAAAAAGGCATTTTAAAAGAGCCGCTGCATTTTCAGTTTGTATTAGGTGCACCAGGCGGTATTGCGGCAACAGTTGAAAATTTAGTTTATCTAAAAAGCTTACTTCCTGAAAATGCGACATGGAGTGCTTTTGGGATCGGTAAAGAAAGTACACCTATCCTGATGACGACATTGGCGCTCGGCGGTCATGTTCGAGTTGGAATGGAAGACAATAGCTACTTGTTTAAAGGTCAGTTAGCTGAATCGAATGTTGACTTTGTGGAACGTTCAAAAACCTTGATCAAAGAATTAGGGAAAGAACCGGCAACGCCGGAAGAAGCGAGAGCTATCCTAGGGCTTACGAAAAAAGTATAGCCAGAAGAGGCTGAGACAAAAGTGTTTAGCTCTAAGAACCAAGTCCTTCAATTCTTAGGATCTTTGATCCTTAGAGATTGATGAGATCGAAACGAAGTGTAGTAGGTACTGTGCAACACTGTTTATCTGCGACGAGTCTTTGACGAGAAAGCATCAACTCATTCTTCGTTGTGTTTACAGCAATTTCGGCTTATTTACAAAGCCTTAAACTCTTAATGCTTTAGCACTTAGAATGTTGCTGGCTTCACTTTGTTCTTTGAACAATAGTGGAACTGTATGCGTTAGCTGATGTGATCGAAGCGTAGCGTAGTAGTTACTTTTTTCTCGCCGTTTATTCGAATTTAGAGAGCGAAACAAAACTGATTTTTAGTTTTGTTTCGCTCTCTTTAACCGTTCTGTTTTTTTGCTCTGTGGCGAATAAGTTCAATCAGACCAGGTAATTCTCGTTCGATATACGTCTGATTCAGTGCATATTTTTTAGTGGTGCCTACTTTGTTTTCACGGATCAACTGGGCATCTTTTAACAACTTTACATGATGGGAAAGTGTGGATTTAACAATATTGTAGGTTTCTGAGGTGATTCGTTTCTCGCCATCTATCAGTAAACAAGTCAAAATATTCAAGCGGATCGGATCACTAACGGCCTGAAGAGCGAGTAAAACAGGGTCATTTTTATTGGAATCATATTTATTATTCATAGGATGAGTATACCACAAACCTTCTACTTTACATATTACTTAGACAATGCTATATTTTAATAGTTCGAATATTTTCGAACAAAAAAAGGAAATGAGGGATATTATGCAAAACACATATAAAGAAAACGACTTTTCAAAAATATTAAAAGGCCGGAGATCTGTTCGTAACTATGATCCAGCGGTTAAAATTTCTAAAGAAGAAATGGAACAAATCATCAATGATACTGTTACAGCACCATCATCGATCAACATGCAGCCGTGGCGTTTTGTTGTAGTGAGCAGTGATGAAGGGAAAGAAACCTTGGCTCCTTTAGTTCATTTCAATAAATTGCAAAATGAAACATCAGCGGCAATGGTCGTGATTTTTGGTGACCTGGATAATTTTGCACAGGCAGAAAAAATTTATGGTACGGCGGTCGAACAAAACCTGATGCCTCAAGATGTAAAAGAACGACAACTGGAAATGTTTAGTCCGTTGATGGAAAAAATGCCTTTGGACGTGAAAAAAGAAACGGTTTTGATCGATGGTTCATTAGCTGCTATGAATTTGATGCTTGTGGCGCGCGCGTATGGCTATGATACGAATCCGATCGGCGGCTTTGACCGTGAAAAAATCACTGAAGCATTACAGTTGGACCCAGAACAATACTATCCTATAATGATCGTATCGATCGGAAAAGCCAAAGAAGCAGGCTATCCTTCTTATCGTTTACCAGCAGAAGATATTACTTTTTGGAGATAGGAGAAACCTACAATGCAGATGATTCCTTTAGTTTTAGCAGTGATTGTTGCACTTGAACATTATTACATTTTATATTTAGAGATGTTTCAGACAACGTCAACGAAAGCGCAACAGGCCTTCGGTTTAGATAAAGAATTTTTATCAGATGAACGCGTACAGACCTTATTTAAGAATCAAGGATTGTATAATGGATTTTTAGCGACGGGTATTTTATGGGGCGCATTTTTCGCGTCCAATTCTTGGGCAGTCGTAACCTTTTTTATTAGCTGTGTGGTGGTGGCAGCCGTATATGGCGGACTCACCTCGTCAAAATCGATTCTCTTAAAACAAGGTGTGCCGGCAATTATTACGTTAGTGACATTGATTATATTTAGATAGAAAAGACAAAAAGCTTGCAACAAAGATCTTATGGTTGCAGGCTTTTCTTTTCATTTTCAAAAAAACTTATAAAAAGTAAGTCAAAACTCTTTACTTACTTTTAGTAAGAGTATATACTGTGTAAGTAATCTAAAAACTATTTGAAATCGAAAAGGAGAAATACCCATGACAGAATTTATTCAAGCATTAAAAAAACGCCGCTCAATCTACGCTTTAGGAACAAACGTAACGAAATCAAATGAAGAGATCGAAGCGTTAGTTAAAGAAGTTGTAAGAGAAAGCCCATCTTCATTCAACTCACAAACTCAACGTGTTGTTTTCTTATTTGGAGACGCACATAAAAAATTATGGTCAATCACTGAAGAAGCATTGAAACCTCTAACACCAGCAGAAGCTTTCCCGAATACTCAAGCAAAATTACAAAGCTTTGCAGCAGGTAAAGGAACGATTTTATTCTTCGAAGATCAAGACGTAGTGAAATCTTTACAAGAACAATTTGAATTATATGCAGAAAACTTCCCAATCTGGTCAGAACAAGCAAGTGGTTTGACACAAGCAAACGTTTGGACTGCATTAGCTCAAGAAAATATTGGTGCAAACCTACAACACTACAATCCAGTGATCGATGAAGCTGTTGCTAAAGAATGGTCGATTCCAAGTAACTGGAAATTAAGAGGACAATTAGTCTTTGGTTCGATCGAAGAAGCAGCCGGTTCAAAAGAATACATGGAAGACAGCGCTCGCTTTAAAACATTCGGTTAAAAAAAGTTCAAGCTGGGAGAAAGAAGGGATCACGATGTTTCAATTATCTGCTGAGACACATCCAAGTCAAGTTGTTTTAAAAGTAAAAAATCTAGAGAAAATGGTTGCGTTTTACACTGAAATCGTTGGACTGATGCTTGTTAAGTCAGAAGTACAAACGGCTTATCTAAGTGCTCAAGGAACTCCTGAAAAAATTATTTTAGTAGTAAAACAACTACCAGAACCTCAAGAAACGATAAAGACGGCAGGATTGTATCACATCGCCTTTTTACTTCCAACAAGAAAAGACTTAGGCAATACACTGTTATGGTTATTGCAAAACAATATCGAAATCGGTGCTGGCGAGCATGGCTATAGTGAAGCACTCTATTTCTCAGATCCAGAAGGAAATGGGATCGAAATTTATCGTGATCGTCCAATGGAAGACTGGGATATCCGAGAAAACGGTGAAATCGTCGGCGTCACAGAAGAACTTGATGCAGACGGGATTATTGCTGAGGCTGATAGAACTTGGCGTGGAATGCCTTTGGGATCAAAAATTGGGCATATTCATTTGAGTGTTTCTGACATAGAAAAGTCAGGGGCGTTTATGGAGAAAATCGGCTTTTCGCTAAAATACAATTTTGGGCGTCAGGCGAAGTTTTTTGCGGCTGGTAATTACCATCATCATATTGGTATGAATGTTTGGGAAAGCCGTGATCTGCCGAAAATGCAGCCGGAACAATTTGGCTTAGAATCCTATACATTTTCATTGCCAAATAAAGAAGCTTATGAGCAATTACAAAAGCATTTGCAGGAACAAGCAATTGCTCATGAAAAAAATGATAATGCGTTGATCGTGCCAGATCTAAATGGAACAGCACTGATTTTTACGTATGATTAACATCATTTCAAAAAAACTAAGTAAAGACGAAGCAACGAGTAAAACTCTACGAGCGATCAAAGAGGATTATTGGTTGTTTCGTTTTTTTTTGTTTGATCAAATTAACTATTGAGTCAAAATGCACTGGACGGTAAGATAGAAGATGATATTAGTAAAAATAGGATAGGAGTAGATAAAACGTGGAGCCGATCTTAACAACAGAATCTCTTTTTTATGAATCTGATCAGCAGATGATCCTTCAGGATATTTCGATCATGATTGAATCAGGCAGTCATGTGACGATCACAGGACCCTCTGGCAGTGGGAAAAGTACCTTATTAAAACTTTTGGCATCACTGCTGACGCCGACGAAAGGAAAAATCATTTTTGAAGGAGCGGACAGTTCGACTTTGCCGATCGAAGAATATCGTATGGCAGTCTCTTATTGTTTTCAACAACCATCATTGTTTGGTGATACGGTAAAGGATAATTTTTTATTTCCTTATCAAATTCGTAAGAAGTCATTTGATGAGCGGCATGCGATAGAGCTTTTGGATGATATGCAGTTGAAACCAGATTATTTGAATAAGCCGATCAAAGAACTATCAGGTGGAGAGAAACAACGCGTGGCATTGATTCGAAATGTGCTTTTTTTACCAAAGGTTTTATTACTCGATGAAGTGACAGCGGGGTTGGATCAACAGAGCAAAGAAATCGTCAATCAGTGGCTGACGGCACTGAACCGTGAACGAAAAGTGACGTTGATCCGGGTCACTCATGATAATCAGGAAATAGCAAATGCGCAAAAGCTGATCCAAATCAAAGAGGGGCAGGTAGTGGAAAATGAATCTAGCAGTAAATAATTTGTCGTTGACATTAGCGGCAGTTCTTGTGCTTGTTTCGATCGTTATTAGCTATAAAGAAAAACTTGGATTTACGAAGGATATTTTGATCAGTGTATTTCGAGCGATCATTCAATTAGTGATCGTTGGTTATTTACTTAAATATATTTTTCAAGTCAACAATGTCTTTTTGACGTTGGCAATGACCGCAATTATTATCATCAATGCTTCTTTGAATGCTAAAAAACGTAATGGGCATTTAAAAAAAGGTTTTTGGATTTCATTGATTGCCATTGCTTCGAGTACGATCGTAACGATCGGTGTTTTGATTTTATCAGGTGCGATTCGCTTTATCCCTTCCCAAATCGTACCGATCAGCGGAATGATCGCCAGTAACTCGATGATTGCGATAGGTTTGTGCTATAGAAGCTTGGATCGTCTATTTCATGATCAAAGACAGGCCGTTCTAGAAAAACTTGCGTTAGGTGCTTCGATCAAATTAGCATCTATTACGATCGTCAAAGAAAGTATCCGTACGGGGATGGCACCGACCATCGATTCAGCTAAAACAGTGGGGATCGTTAGTCTGCCGGGAATGATGTCTGGGTTGATTTTTGCTGGTGTCGATCCAGTACATGCGATTAAATATCAAATCATGGTGACCTTTATGTTGCTGTCTGCAACAAGTATTGGTTCAGTGATTGCAACTTATCTGGCGTATAAAGAATATTATAATGAGCGAAAACAATTGATCGTTTAAAAAAGAGGAACACTGTTGGGGCAGCTTCCCCACAGTGTTCCTCTTTTTCATGAATCAAACTATTGTTTCTCTAGCGATGAAAGTCTCGAAAAAGTTTTCAAAATTTTTGATCAGACCGTTCGTACCTAGTCCTGCTTCTTTGAATAACAGGCCATTTTTCTCGAAAGGATCAATGGCAATGATAGTTCCGATCCCTGCGTTTTTTGCAGCAGTCAAACCAGAGAAGGCATCTTCGATCACAAGGCATTGTGTTGGAGGAAGTGCTAATTTTTTTGCGGCAAGGATAAAAATATCTGGTGCAGGTTTTCCAGGAAATGTTCCATTATCATAAACCACAGTTGTAGGATCGAACCATTTCTCTAAATGAAAAATATCAAAGTAAAAATCTAGATTTTCCTTTGTTGTTGCTGTAGCTATGGTCATTGGAACAGCAGCTTTTTTCAATCGATCAAGTGTTGTGGTCAAACCTGCTGTCAATTCTAGTTGTTCAGGATTTTTTAAACACATTTCTCGATAAAGTGCTTCTTTCTCGTAAGAAAGCTGCTCGATTTGCTCTTGATTTAGCTTGTTTGAAATGAAATGAGTCAAGATTTCATTGTTTGTACGTCCATGAATATTCAGTAAGATATCATCTTCTGTAAGATCTGCTGAGGAATATTTTTTGATCATGTGAAGCCAAGCCTCCTCATGAAGATGAGAATCTAAAAACATTGTTCCATTAAAGTCAAAAATAATTCCATTCACCTTGATCACTCCTTTTATCACTCTGTTTTTTTAGCGATTTTTACTGCTACATACTGTTCATAGTGCTGCTGTACATCTTCAATGACGGCATCATCAGTAATCAAATAATCCATATCATGCAGATTATAGAAAACATAAAAATCATCACGGTTCAGCTTTTGATGGTCGGCTAAAATGAATTTTGTCCGTGAGTTGTTCAAAGCGATTTTCTGGGCCTCTCCTTCTTCGATGTTATAGGTGGAGATTGCTTCATTATGAATACCGTTTGCACTAATAAATGCTTTAGTAAACTTCAATTTTTTTAATGTATCATTTACGATCGGTCCAACAAAAGCCCCTGTATTTTGACGATAATCGCCACCAACTAAAAGAATGTCTGAAATTTCATGTTGCGCTAGAATATCAAAAACAGGGTAATTATTTGTGATGATCCGTATTCGTTTTGTTGATAGCAATGAAGCTAAAAGCTCCATTGTTGTTCCGGGTCCTAAGAAAACTGTATCTCCATCTTGAATAAAAGATGCTGCTAGTTGGGCAATCTGCTTTTTTTCTTCTATCTGAACAGCTTTTTTTTCATTATGAGAAAGCTCTTTATCGATAGAATAGGATAAGCTTTGGGCACCGCCATGGATCCTTAGTATTTTTCCTGCTTTATCCAGCTCATCAAGATCTCTTCTGACTGTCATATCTGATACAGACAACGCCTGAATAATTTCATTGACAGTAATGATCCCTTGGGCATTTGCCATTTCGATGATTTTGAGTAAACGCTCTCTTTTTAACATCTTGATTGTTCCTTTCACTTATTTTACAAACAATTTAACATAAAAAAACACACAAGTCAAAATAAAACGAACAAAAACAAACAATTATGGGTTGAAGAAAAAAGATAAGATATCGTTTTTATGTGTTTTATTTGTTGACAATTCGAAAATATGAAAGTAATATTAGAATATGAAACGAACAAAAACGAACTTTAAATCAACAAAAATAAACTTTCGTTCATTAAGAGGAGGAAGAAATAATGGTCTGGACATTACCAGAGGATTTTATTTTCGGTGGGGCGACAGCAGCTTATCAGGCAGAAGGTGCAACAAAAGAAGGCGGTAAAGGCGCGGTAGCTTGGGATGAGTTTTTAGAAAAGCAAGGACGCTTTAGTCCTGATCCGGCGAGTGATTTTTATCATCAGTATCCTGAAGATATTCGCTTATGTGAACAATTTGGTGTCAACGGAATTCGTTTATCCATCGCATGGACTAGAATTTTTCCGAGTGGAAACGGTACAGTGAATCAAGAAGGAGTAGATTTTTATCACAATGTGTTTGCTGAATGTAAAAAGAGAAATGTAACCCCTTTCGTAACGCTGCATCATTTCGATACACCGAAACCACTATTTGATAAGGGAGATTTTTTAAATAGAGAAACAATGGAAGCGTTTGTAAAATATGCCGAATTTTGCTTTGAGGAATTTAGTGAAGTCAAACATTGGAGTACATTCAATGAGATTTATCCTGTAGCGACAAATCAATATCTTTTAGGAGTTTTTCCTCCATCGATCAAATTTGATTTTACGAAAGTCATTCAATGCCTGCATAACATGATGGTCACACATGCAAAAACAGTGAACTTATTTAAAGAAAAAGGCTACGCTGGCCAAATTGGTGTCGTTCATTCATTGGAAACGAAATATCCTGCAACAGATTCATTAGAAGATCAGCATGCTGCATTTTTAGATGATGCTTTATCTGTTCGCTTTTTATTAGATGCGACTTACCTAGGATATTATTCTGAAGAAACATTAAAAGCTTTAGATGAAATTTGTGAAGCAAATCAGGCAAGCTATTCTTTTTCAGAGGAAGATTTTGAGGTCATGAAGAAAGCCTCTACACGCAATGACTATTTAGGGATCAATCACTACCAGTGTCATTTTGTAAAAGCCTATAATGGAGAAAGTGAAATCTATCATAACGGTACGGGTGATAAAGGCACTTCAGTATATCGAGTAAAAGGAATAGGCGAACGAATTTATAAAGAAGGGCTGTCAAGAACGGATTGGGACTGGTTGATTTATCCAGAAGGTATGTATGATATGTTGATGCGGATCAAAAAAGATTACCCATCGTATAAGCAAATTTATATCACTGAAAATGGAATGGGTTATAAAGATGATTTTGAAGATGGGGTTATTATGGATGGACCGCGAATTGAGTATTTGAAAGTCTACTTGGAAGCAATCAGCCGTTCGATCCAAGAGGGTGTGAATGTAAAAGGATATTTTCTGTGGTCACTGATGGATCTTTTCTCATGGACCAATGGCTACAATAAACGGTATGGTCTTTTTTATGTTGATTTTGATACACAAAAACGCTATCCGAAAGAATCAGCTTACTGGTATAAATTTGTCAGTCAGACGAAGACGATTATCTAATAAGGCTAAACTAAACAAAGTGAGGAGTAAAAAAATGAGTACAAAAGAAGAATTGCAGATGCTGGGTTTCGAGATCGTTGCTTATTCTGGAGATGCAAGAAGTACGATCTTGAATTTATTGAAAGAAGTTCGCGGTGGTAATTTTGAGCATGTAAACGAAGCACTGAAAGAGGCCGATGAAAACTTAACACTTGCCCACAATGCACAAACAAAGATTTTGGCTGAAGAAGCTTCGGGGAGTGATCTTGATTTGGGATTTATATTTATTCATGGACAAGATCATTTGATGACGACACTTTTACTAAGAGAACTTGTACAGGATTTTATCGAATTATATAAAAAAAATCAGTGATCTGACTAGGAGGAGTACAGAATGAATGCAATCATCAAGCAGATTGAAAAAGGAAAACCATTTTTTGAGAAAATCTCCCGAAATATCTATTTAGGCGCTATTCGAGATGGTTTTTTAACAGCTATGCCCGTCATTTTATTTTCTAGTATTTTTATTTTGATCGCAGCTGTCCCGGAAGTATTAGGTTACGCCTGGCCTGAAGCTGTATCAGCTTGGCTTTGGAAAGTTTATGGGTATTCAATGGGACTTGTGGGACTTTTGGTTGCTGCAACAACAGCTAGGTGTTTAGCAGAATCGATGAATCGAAAAATGCCGAAAAATACCACAATCAATGCAACATCCACTATGCTTGCAGCAATTGTTGGTTTTGTTTTATTGAGTGTCAATCAAATTGAAGGCGGTTTCTCTGTTGAGTATATGGGAACAAAAGGGTTGATCGCTGCCTTTGTATCAGCATTCGTTACTGTTAATGTATACAAGTTTTGTGTTAAACGAAATATCACGATCAAAATGCCGAAAGAAGTTCCAGGAACCATTTCACAAACGTTTAAGGATATTTTTCCTTTCGCTTTTTCAGTATTTTGTATGGTGATCATCGATTTAGTGATGCGTAATTTCTTCAAAGTTTCTTTTGCAGAAGGCATCATTACTTTATTACAGCCATTATTTTCAGCAGCAGATGGTTACCTTGGAATTGCACTTATTTGGGGAGCGATGGCGCTCTTTTGGTTTGTTGGCGTTCACGGACCTTCGATCGTGGAGCCGGCAATCGCAGCAATCATTTATGCCAATGTGGAAACGAATCTGGAGTTGTTTAATTCTGGAGAACAGGCATCTAAAGTGTTGACTGTAGGATTAGGCAATTTTGTTGGTACGATGGGCGGGACTGGAGCAACACTTGTTGTCCCATTCATTTTTCTCTTATTTGCAAAATCCAAACAGCTGAAAGCAGTCGGCAAAGCATCTGTTGTTCCAGTCTGTTTTGCAGTGAATGAGCCGTTATTATTTGCAGCACCAATGATTTTGAATCCATATTTCTTTATTCCATTTTTGATTACACCCATGGTCAATGTTTGTTTATTCAAATTTTTTGTCGACGTGATCGGTATGAACAGTTTTATGTATGTTCTTCCATGGGCAACACCTGCGCCAATCGGATTGATTTTAGGGACAGGCATGGGGGTTTGGGCTGTTGTGCTTGCAGTTGTTTTGATCGCAGTCGACGTGATCATCTATTTGCCTTTCTGTAAAGCGTACGATGCAGAGCTAGTGGAACAAGAAATGCAGAATGTGGAAGAAAATGTAATCGAAGAGCTGTTGGAGCCGGCTTTCGGATCAGTCATTGCCAGTGCAGCTGTGTTGACTGACAAGGAATCAAGTGGTGATTTACCTACAGAGAAAGAACAACCATCAAAAGAAATCAATGTTTTAGTATTATGTGCTGGTGCTGGTACAAGTGCTATGTTAGCGAATGCATTAAAAGATGGTGCCGAAGAATATGAAGTTGCGATCACTGCTGAAGCGGGTGCATATGGTTCTCATTATGAAATAATGGAAAATTTTGACATGATCGTACTAGCACCGCAAGTAAACTCCCACTATGAAGATATCAAAGAGGATGCTGATCGTTTAGGTATCAAGCTGATCGGTACAAAAGGAGCAGAATACATTCAACTGACAAGAGATTCTAAAAAGGCGGTTGATTTTGTCTTAGGGCAATTTAACAATAATTGAAAATGGAGGTTCAAGAAATGAAGAAGAAAATGGTCTCGTGGCTTTTTTCGGTGTTCCTGTTGGTTCTGACATTTACGTTTGGTTCGATGGTTGTTAAGGCAGAGTTTATTAGTGGTGCAGATATTTCGATCTTGGCTGATATGGAGAAGTCAGGTGGGAAATATTATGAAAATGGCACACAAAAAGATGCGTTGCAAATTTTAAAAAATAATGGTGTCAATTATGTCCGACTACGTTTATGGAATAACCCATATGATAGTGCCGGTAATTCTTATGGCGCCGGAACGAATGATCTCGCAACAACGATTTCCTTAGCGAAAAGAGCAAAGGCACTCAATCTTAAAGTTTTATTGGATTTTCACTACAGCGATTTTTGGGTAGATCCAGGAAAACAAAATGTACCTAAAGCATGGGCTTCTTACTCTTTTGATCAAATGAATACCGCAGTTTATGATTATACCAAAACGGTCTTGACCCAAATGAAATCAGCAGGGGCTTTTCCAGATATGGTTCAAATAGGGAATGAGCTCAATAGCGGCATGCTGTGGCCCTATGGAAAAAGCTGGGGACAAGGCGGTGGTGAGTTCGATCGATTGGCAACATTTTTAAATTCTGGTATTAAAGCGGTCAAAGATACTCAAACGTCTTATACACCGATCATGCTGCATGTTGCTGATGGTGGTGATACGAGTTTGTTCCAGTGGTGGTTTGATGAAATTACTGCTCGAAAGGTCAATTATGATTTGATCGGGATTTCTTATTATCCCTATTGGCATGGGTCGATGGCAAATCTACAACATACGATGGATACGATCAGTCAGCGGTATGCTAAAGATGTCGTTGTCGTAGAAACAGCTTATGGTCACACAACAAATAATGCAGATAATAAAACAAATGCGTTTACTTCAGTAGAAGCTGCAACAGCAGGATATGAAGCAAGTTCAAATGGACAATATCGCTATTTGACAGACTTGATCACAGCAATCAAAGAAGTACCGAATAATAAGGGAACGGGATTCTTTTATTGGGAACCGCTTTGGTATAATGGTGCTGTTTCCTGGGCGACGCAAGCGGGGATGAACTACCTAGGGGTCACAGATGAAACAGGGAATGAATGGGACAATCAGGCAATGTTTGATTTCAATGGCAATGCATTACCTAGTTTGAAAGCTTTTAGTGTAGGAAACTCAGCTGCTTCAGTAAATTATATTGATAATCCAAGCTTTGAATTAAATGGTTATACCAATACACCTGCTAATTGGACGAACTGGTACGGAACAGGCGCTGTAGTTGGAACGATAAAAACAGAAGATACTGATTTTGCAGGCAAGTACAAACTAAGCTTTTGGTCCAGCAATGCCTATGAAGCATCTACCTATCAAAAACGAACTGGGCTGCAAAATGGCACTTATACGCTATCAGCATATGTGATGTCAGGTGGAAGTTTCACAACAAGTCAAATGTATATCAAAAACTATGGTGGGACAGAACTCACAGTGCCGACCGCAGGTAAAAGCACTTGGACTCGAATAGAGATAGGCAATATCAAAGTGACAAACGGTACGGCTGAGATTGGTTTTTATACAAAAGCATCAGCAAATGCTTGGGTGAATATCGATCGCGTTATTTTAACGAAAAATCCTTAGCAAATCAAAGAGTCAGGACGAATGTATGGTTCTGGCTCTTTTTTTGTAGCTGAATACAAATGCATTCTTTTTATTTAAAAGTATAGACATTAAAACGTTTTCCTATTATAATAATACATGAAAGAATAATTGATTATTAAATGAAAGCAGGTAATTTCATAGTGAAAACATTTAAAGAAGATTTTTGGTGGGGTGCAGCAACATCAGGCCCGCAAAGTGAAGGAAGATTTAATAAAAAACATGCCAACATGTTTGATCATTGGTATGAGATCGAACCACAAGATTTTTATGATCAAGTGGGTCCGGATGTAACCTCAAATTTCTATAATAGTTTTAAAGAAGATATCGCAATGATGAAAAAAATTGGATTGAATAGTGTGAGAACATCGATCCAATGGACCCGTTTGATCGATGATTTTGAGACAGGAACAGTCGATGAAGACGGTGTTCGTTTCTATAATGAAGTGATCGATGCGTTTCTTGAAGCAGGAATTCGTCCAGTGATGAATCTGCATCACTTTGATTTACCTGTGGAGCTTTATCACAAATACGGTGGTTGGGAATCAAAACATGTGGTTGATCTGTATGTAAAATTTGCGGAAAAATGTTTTGAATTATTCGGTGATCGAGTGAAGGACTGGTTCACACATAATGAGCCGATCGTTGTAGTGGAAGGTGAATATTTACATCAATTCCATTATCCTAAAATCGTTGATGGCAAAAAAGCCGTACAAGTTGCCTATAATTTGAATTTAGCTTCTGCAAAAGCAGTTCAAGCTTTCAGAAGATTAGGCCTACAAAATGAAGGTGGAAGAATCGGGATCATTCTTAATTTGACACCGACTTATCCAAGATCAGAAAATGCTGAAGATTTAGCCGCTGCTAATATTGCAGAGTTATTTAACAATCGGATGTTTTTAGATACAGCTGTTCTCGGAGAATTTCCTAAAGAATTTGTGGAACTACTGCAAAAGGATGGCGTTCTTTGGGAAAGTACACCAGAAGAGTTAGCACTCATCAAAGAAAATACGATCGATGTGCTAGGGGTTAATTTCTATCATCCAAATCGTGTCAAAGCGCCAGACGTTGCACCAAATAGTGTGGGTGCCTGGTTGCCAAATCGTTATTTTGACGAATACAATATGCCGGGACGTCGTATGAATATCGACCGCGGCTGGGAAATTTATCCTAAAGCATTATATGATATCGCGATCAATATTCGTGATAACTACAATAATATTCCTTGGTTTGTCTCTGAAAATGGGATGGGGATTTCAGGCGAAGAACGTTTCATGGATGAATCAGGCGTTGTCCAAGATGATTATCGGATCGATTTTATCCGTGAGCATTTAGAGTGGGTGCATCAAGGGATCGAAGAAGGATCAAATTGTTTTGGCTATCACTTATGGACACCGATCGACTGCTGGTCATGGGCAAATGCCTATAAAAATCGTTATGGTTTTATTTCAACAAATATCCATACACAAATCAAAACCATCAAAAAATCAGGTCATTGGTTTAAACAAGTTGCTGAAACAAACAGCTTAAGCGATTAGAGAATAAAAGAGAGCGAAACAAAACTGATTGTTAGTTTTGTTTCGCTTTTTAAATATGAATAAACGGCGAGAAAAAAGCAGCTCCTTCGGAAATAATGAGCCGACCCCCAAAAGTTAGACCTAGAAATCTAACTTTTGGGGGTTTTTTTGTATGGCAAAATACAGTTTTGAATTTAAACTTAAACTTGTTCATGACTACTTATCTGGTCAAGGAGGTCTAAGGTTTCTCGCAAAGAAATATGGGTTTAAAAATAATTCTCAAATAGGCAAATGGATTAATGCCTATAAAGAACTTGGTGAAGAAGGACTATTTCGTAGTCGGAAAAGTAAGAATTACTCTGTTCAATTTAAGCTAGATGCGTTAGAGTTGTATTTAACGACAGAGTTGTCCTATCAAGAAGTAGCCAATCTTCTAAAAATGAACAATCCATCATTGATTGCGAATTGGCTTAACACGTATCGGAAGCTTGGTATAGATGGACTCTCTAAACAGAAAGGACGTCCACCTACCATGTCTAAGAAGAAACGAAATAAACCGCAACCATTACCAAGTGAACAATCACAAGTAGAGAAACTAGAAAAAGAAAATAGAATGTTAAAAATTGAGAACGCCTATTTAAAAGAATTGAGGAGACTGCGTTTAGAGGACGAACAAAAAATGAACGAATCGCGCGAATCATTCACAGCCTCCGAGGATACTTTCGATTAAAAGATATTCTGGAAACCCTAAGGTTTCCAAAAGCCACTTACATGTACTGGCAAAAACGCCTCGACAGAACAACATCAACACAAACAATTGAAGAAGAAATTCAAGCGATTCGTAAGGAACATCAACATTATGGCTATAGAAGAATGACACAGGAATTGAAACGACGTGGCTATCAAGTAAATAAAAAGAAAGTGCAGCGATTGATTCAAAAGTTAAAGTTACAAGTCAAAGCATTTACCAAGAAATCTAGGAAGTACAATTCTTATAAAGGAACCGTTGGGAAAGTAGCTAAAAATTTGATTCATCGCCGATTCAACACCTCTGTCCCTCATCAAAAAATCACGACGGATACAACTGAATTTAAATACTATGAAACAGATGGCTCGGGCATTCTTCGACAGAAAAAACTATATTTAGATCCGTTCATGGATATGTATAACAGTGAAATTCTAAGCTACAGCCTTTCTAATCAACCAAATGGTAAAACCGTTATAGCAGGGCTAGAAGAAGCAATTTCTCAAACAAATGATTGTCCCTATCGTCGCACCTTCCACTCTGATCAAGGATGGGCTTATCAAATGAATGCCTATATACAAACATTAAAGGACAACAACATCTTTCAAAGTATGTCTCGAAAAGGAACCTGTTTAGATAATTCTCCTATGGAGAATTTCTTCAGCATCCTAAAACAAGAAGTGTACTATGGAAAAATCTATCAAAGTCAAAATGAATTAAGAGAAGCAATTGAGAACTACATTTATTATTATAACCATCACCGAATCAAAGAAAAACTTAACTGGAAAAGCCCAGTAGAATTTCGACACTACAATCAAAAAACTGCATAAAAATAGAGTGGAAAAATCCACTCTATAAAAAGTCTAACTTTTTGGGGTCACTACATAAGCCACTTTTTGTCTTGTCCTCTTTTTAATTATAATCTACATTTAAAATAGAATACCCGCGCTGATCATACCGATTCCGGCTGCACGAGAACTCGATCGGTCGTCCATTTTTCAGATAAACGACTTGCTGTACTTCAAGAACAGGATCATCTATTTTACAATTCAAATAATTTTGGTCATACTCATCAGATTTACTGGCCTGAATATTTCGATAAGCACCGGCAAAGTTTAAGGATAATTCCTCCTTAACGTACGTGTAGATCGATTTTTTCAATATATCTGTTGTTAAGCCCGGCACTAGATCACAGGGCATATAAGTATGCTCTAGAATGAATGGTTCATTTTCAAGAATACGTAAACGGATGATCTTATAAACAGGTTGTTCCTCTGAAATTGCCAGACGTTCTTGGACTTCCTGAGTTGGAAACTCGACTTCAAATAAGATCACCTGGCTTTTAAGATCCTTGTGGCGCTCATCCATTTGTTTACTAAGTCCGCCATATTCATTTGCTGGAGAAGTGTCTTTGTCCCAAAATGAGCGATTCAATACTTTCGTTCCAGAACCTCTTTGAGAGTATAGCAGACCTTCCATTACTAAAATGCCGATGGCTTTTTTGACAGTCATACGACTGACATCAAATTCCTTTACTAGATCTGTTTGATTTGGTAAAAGAGTGTCTGCTTTATAGACATTATTTTTGATTCTTTCGCGTATCGTATCTGCAATTTCTTCGTATTTTGGCTTCATTATTTCACTACCTCCTACTCTGTATTGTACCTGATTATGAATGTATAGACAATTGTAATAAAATGAAACTAAATCGATTTGTTTGAATGATGTGCAAAAAAAATTATATAAATCCTTGACAATAAAAAAATGAATTGCTATAGTATCGAATGTCTAAATCGTAATTATTACGTTTTGGTTTGCGCAAATCGAAATAAGACAAAGAAGCGAAAGCATTCATTCTAGAATCAAGGGGAAAATAAATGAAAAAAAATCTAAAAACAATCATTTGGAGCGTCCTTTTTTTAGTAGGGATTTTAACGGCATGCACGACTCCTAGCGTTCAGGATAAAACTGATAGCAAAGATAAGGAGCTTACGATCGTAACCTCTTTTTATCCTATGTATGAATTTACAAGAAATATCGTTGGCGATGCTGGAGACGTTTCGCTGATGATTCCAGCAGGAACAGAGGCACATGATTATGAACCTTCCGCCAAAGAAATTGCTAAGCTACAAGATGCCAATGCGTTTATTTATCTTAGTGAGTACATGGAAACCTGGGTTCCAAAAACAGAGAAATCTTTAAAAAATGTCAATAGTATCAAAGCTACTGAAGGAATGCTCTTACTTCCAGGGACAGAAGATCATGATCATGGATCACAAGAAAGCCATGACGGACATTCTCACGATTACGATCCTCATATTTGGCTGAGCCCATATCGCGCAATCCAGGCAGTAGAAAAAATCAGAGATGGTTTGATTGAACAGTTTCCAGAACAAACGACTGTTTTTAATAAGAATGCTGCTGCTTACATTTCAGAACTAACAACCCTTCATCAAGACTTTGAAGAAAAGCTATCAGCAGCGAAACAAAAAAATTTTATTACTCAACATACAGCTTTTTCATATTTGGCATTGGATTATGGATTAAAACAATTACCGATTGCAGGGATTTCGCCAGACCAAGAACCACAGCCTTCAAGGCTGGCAGAATTAAAAAAAATAGTCGATGAAACAGGTATCCAATATATTTATTTTGAAGAAAATGCTAATGACCGTGTCGCAAAAACATTGGCGAGTGAAGCAAATGTAGACCTTCTCGTACTCAATCCGCTTGAGGGGTTGACGCAAAAAGATATGGATACGGGCAAAACCTATATCAGTGTAATGCAGGAAAATTTAAGTGCATTAACAAAGTCAACTGACACAACGCCTAAAAAGGAACTGACTGTTTCTGCTACAGAGAAAACGGTCTATAATGGTTATTTTGAAGATGAACAAGTGAAAGACCGTGAACTGTCAGACTATGCTGGGAACTGGCAATCTGTTTATCCCTATTTAGAAGAAGGAACCTTTGATCAAGTTTTTGATTATAAAGCAAAATTGACTCAAAAAATGTCTGCCTCAGAATACAAAGAGTATTATCGCCGTGGCTACCAAACAGATGTAGATCAAATCGATATTACTGAAAATACAATGACGTTTGTGGTAGGCAAGAAAGAATATAAAGCGAATTATACTTATGCTGGAAAGCAAATTTTGACCTATGAAGCAGGGAATCGCGGGGTACGCTTTCTATTTGAAACCACTGAAGATACACCTTACAAATATGTCCAATTTTCTGATCATGGAATAGCACCTAACAAAGCGGCACATTTCCATATCTATTTTGGCAATGACAGTCAAGAAAATCTGCTGAAGCAAATGGACAATTGGCCGACCTACTATCCTGAGACGATGACAGGATTTGAAATAGCACAAGAAATGCTAGCTCATTGAGCTTAACTATAAAATAGAAAAGTGAGAGCGAGACAAAACTAAAAATCAGTTTTGTTTCGCTCTCTAAATAGGAATGAACGCCGAGACAAAAAGCAACTGCTTCGATCACATCAGCCAACGCATACAGCTTTACTATTGTTCCAAGAACAAAGTGAAACTAGCAACATTCTAAGTGCTAAAGTACTAAGAGTTGAAGGCTTCGGAAATAAGCCGAAATTGCTGTAAAACACAACGAGGAACGAGTTGATGTCGTACAGTACCTACTTGGTTCTCGGAGCTAAACATTTTTGTCTAAGCTTCACTTTGTGATCATAGGAATAAATTAACGTAGTTTCTCTTTATCTAAAATACGTAGGAATGGATACCAGATGAAGCCAACGATCAGCATGTCTACAAGCTGCAGTAAACCGCCTAAAATAGAGTTTGTAGCTAACATACCGCTAAAGAAGATCGGTACAGTCCAAGGGACAGAAACCCCCGTTGGCGGTGGTACGATACCTGCTGCCATGATCAGATAGTTAAAGACTGTGACGATCAAAGGCGCAATGACCCATGGAATTAGAATCGTTGCATTCAATACGATCGGTAAACCAAAAATAGCAGGTTCGTTTACGTTAAAAATACCAGGTGCTAAACTTAAACGGCCGATATCACGATATTGTTTTTTCTTCATGATAAATGCCATGATCAACACAACGGCTAAGGTCATACCAGAACCGCCAAGTCCCACAGTAAAAGTTTCCATAAAAGGTTTGGTAATGATATGAGGCAGATCTTGCCCTGCTTTATATGCTTCTAAGTTATCCAGCATCAATGTATTCCAAATTGGGTCCATCACAGAGTTGACGATGATTTGACCATGTAAACCAAAGAACCATAAAAATTGTACAAAGAACAATGCAATCAGTGTTGCTGGCAAGCTGCTGCCTAGACCAACAAGTGGTTTTTGGATGATTTCATACACGACATCATGAAGATTCGTATTAAATAGACCAGTCACAGCGGCATTTAAGAATAAGAAAACAGAAAGAGTCAAAATAGCTGGAATCAATGCGGCAAAAGATTTTGCAACTGCTGGCGGAACCCCATCAGGCATTTTTATTTGCCAGCCTTTTTTTGTGATCCGGCAATAGATTTCAGCAGCTAAAAATGCTGCGATCATCCCAATAAACATACCTTTAGCGCCTAAACGGTCTAAAGATAAAACACCAGAAACTTCTACACCTTCAGCTGTTGTCATCATAAAAGGCGTCAATAATAGGAAACTTGCGAAGGAAACAGCACCTCCGAAAATACCTTCAACATCGTAAGATTTTGATAAATAATAGCCAATACCGAATGTGACAAACACGGACATAATACTCATTGTGGCATTTTGTCCATTACCGAATAATGAAGATAATGTGCCTTTCGTTGCATCGCTGAAAAACGGTAAATTATTGATCACAACGATGATCGAACCAAACATTGTTAAAGGGAAAGACAGCATAAACGCATCTCTAAGTACAGACAGGTAACGGTTTTGCCCAAGCTTGTTAGCCAAAGGCATAATTTTTTCAGCAAGAGAATCCATAAAACCATTCACGAAAATCACGATCCTTTATCATAAATTTGTAATCGATTACAAAAATAATATACCATCTTTAATTATAAATGTCTATACTTTTATATTTTTAAATCTGGTTTTATTTTGAGAGTAAAAAAAATAGAGCAAACATTCAAATGTCTGCTCTCTCTTTTATTCATTTTATACTCAACAGTCTAAATACTAGCACCGCCGCCGCCGGATGAACCACCACCGCCAGAGAAACCTCCTCCGCCGAAGCCGCCACCGCCTCTTGATGAACCGCCACCAAAGCCGCCGCCATAACCGCCACCGCCCCAATACCAAGGACCGCCGCGTCTACCGCGACCACCACGTCCGCCGGAACCGAAGATTGCTATCAAGATGATGATCACTACGATCCCAAAAGAGAAAAAGTCGGGAATACCAGAATCAGCCGCAGTTACTTGATCCAGCTCATCTTCTGACAGAGCATTTTCGTCTGCTGGATAATCATAATGCTTATCGATCAAAGTCGTAACAGCATTGAATGTATATTGTAATCCTTTGTTGATCGCAGCTGGATCGTTCGATTTTAAATCATCTTTTGCCTGCTGCAGAATATTTCCCGCAAGGCTATCTGTTATCACATCTTCTAACCCATATCCCACCTCGATGCGGACATTTCGTTCGCCATCATTAACAGCGTAAAGAATCAAAATCCCATTGTTTTCTTTTTGATTACCGATTTTCCATTTTTGGAAAAGATCAGGTGCATAGCTATCGATGCTATCACCATCCGTTGAATCGATAACAGCTAAAACAACTTGGGGAGCCTCAGCTTTGTCCCTGTACACTGCTCCTTTTCGATCAACTAAGTTTTTTGTTGTTTCATCAAGAATACCCGGCTGATCTAAATAGAAATGACTAGGAGCTGCTGGCAGCTCTTCTGCAAAAGCCGGCAATTGAAAGCCGGCAAAAATGGTGACAAGGAAAAGAATAACACTGATGAAAAGGCCTCGTCTATTTGTAGTCATTTAGTTTCACTTCCCGCTGGATGTGCTGGTTGAATCATCAAAATTGACAGAAGGGACACTACTAGCTGTCGGATCTGCTTTAAAGTAATCTTTTTTACCTAAGCCCATCATATTTGCAAAGATATTTTTAGGGAATGAAACGACTTGTTCATTGTATTCCTTCACAACATCATTGTAACGTTTACGCTCAACTGAGATTCTATTCTCAGTTCCTTCAAGTTGTGTCATCAATGTTTGGACATTATCATTTGATTTTAATTCCGGATAACTTTCGTTGATGACATTGATCAATGTACCAACCGATTGATCTAACTCCTGACTGGCTTTGATTTTATCTGAGTCATTGTTTGCTGAGCCGTATGCTTCACGTGCTTTAGCGATATCGCCAAAGACTTTTTGCTCTTGCTGCATGCTGCCCTTAACACTATTGACTAAGTTAGGGACTAGGTCGGCCCGACGCTGCATTACATTTTCTACTTGACTCCACTGTGATTCTACTGATTGTTCTTTTTTAGCTAAGCCGTTATATTGACTGACACCGAATACCCCTAATAAAATGACACCAATCAAAACGATCAAGCCAATTTTCGATTTACTGTTCTTCATAAAAATTCCTCCTCAAATTTAAAAATCATCAATACTTTTTTTGTAAAAAGACTATACGATTCATTCATCAAATAGTCATCGGATGGCCAACGAAACGATCCCTATTAAAGTATAGTGTAATGTTATTGTAATATTTATGAAATGTTTTGACATCCATCTTAAGACCTATTTTTATTGTAACATCTCTAACCTTCATTATACGTAGTTCTTTTATATAAACCAAAGAATGTGATTTTTTATTAGAATCATATGATTTGTGAAGCTGGCTTTTTTGTATTAGGGTAAATAGATAGGAAAATATTAATCTACACAAAAAAATTAGGAGGAATCAGTATGACGAAGAAAATTGAAAATCCGCTCACGAAATTCTATGATGGGAAATTTGAGAAGCAAGTTCAAGAAGCACCGGCATTACAGCAAAAAATGACTCCTATTCCTGATTGTGGGGAAGAATCTTATCACGGGTCTGGGAAACTTACAGGCCGTAAAGCATTGATCACAGGCGGGGATTCCGGTATCGGTCGTGCAGCAGCAATTGCTTACGCGAGAGAAGGTGCGGATGTTGCTATCAACTATCTGCCTTTTGAAGAAGAAGACGCGCAGCAAGTAAAACAATTGATCGAAGCAGAAGGACGCAAAGCAGTGCTGCTTCCTGGAGATTTAAAAGAAGAAGACTTTACCCGAAAATTGATTCATGATGCTGCTAAGGAATTGGATGGTTTAGATATTTTAGTTTTGAATGCCGGGATGCAGCAAGCAGTTGAATCGATCAAGGATCTATCGACACAACAAATCGTCGATACCTATACAACGAATATCATTTCAATGTATTGGGCTGTTCAGGAAGCATTGGATTATCTGCCAAAGGGAGCGAGTATCATCACCACTACCTCTATCCAAAGTGCAGAACCTAGTGCACATTTACTTGATTATGCAGCGACGAAAGGCGCGATCACTTCGTTCAGTAAAGGACTATCTGCGCAGTTGGCCGCATCTGGCATTCGTGTCAATACTGTGGCGCCAGGTCCGATTTGGACGGCTTTGCAGATTTGCGGAGGACAGCCGCAAGAGAAGATTCCGGAATTTGGTCAAAATGAGTTGCTTCAAAGAGCAGGCCAGCCGGCTGAATTAGCTGCTGTATATGTCTTTTTAGCCTCTGACGAAGCCAGCTATGTCACCGGACAAGTGTATGCCATTACTGGTGGAAGCTTTTTTGCATAAGAAAGGGGAGCTGACTTATGCCTTGGGATCTAAATGATTATCCAGCGTCATTCAAACATTTTGAACCGCTTCTTAAGAAAAAGGCTATCGATATTGTCAATGCGCTTGTGAGTGAAGGGTATCCCGAAGGTGATGCCATTCCGATTGCTATTTCTCAAGCAAAAAAATGGTATGCTGAAGCGTCTGACTCGGAGAAAACAGCATTTAAGCACGCAGCTGATCCACAAAAAAACGATAGACACCCAAACAAAATCAATACAGATCTTTTGGACAATGACGTGTTGGTTTATTATGAAGACGATCGCTGGTATGTTCAAACGAAAAACGCTAAAAAAGCAGCAGATTCCTTTGACACGAAAGAGCAGGCGGTAAATAGAGCGAAAGAAATTGCAGAAAATAAAAACGCTCACGTTATAACCTATAAGAAAGATGAGACACCAGATAAATAATCAGCTCTTTGCTTGTTGAAAGGCGTCAATAGGAAAGGTGGTTGAGACGTGGAAAAGAAAGCTGAAGCATTGTCAGGAAACTGGTTGATAAAAGGAACGACCTTTCCTTTGTGGCTGTCAGGAAAACGTCGGCAGCCAATGATTTCTTACAAGCTTTTATCCGTCGATCCGCTCGTTTTTTTAGATACAGTCTGCTATAAAAATCAGCAGGGAAAAAGCAAAACGATTATTGGAAAAGATACTTGGAAGCAGAATACATTTGTCTGGCGAGGTGCAGGAATCTTAAAAGTATTGAGCAGCCGCTGGTCGATCTTAGCCTTGACAGAAACGATTTTGGTGATCAAATTCGAACGGTCATTTCTGACACCCGCAGGAATCGATGTGCTGGTAAAAGAACCGGCTCAAATAAACGAGATTAAACAAGTGATCGCTGATTCACCGCAACGCTATGGTCTTGATCTGGATGAGGTTGAGCGTTTAGCTTGGCTTTAACAGCGTAATAATCGAGGCTGAGACAAAAGTGTTTAGCTCCTTATTTCCAAAGGAACTGCTTTTTTCTCGCCGTTTATTTGAGTTTAAAGAGCGAAACAAAACTGATTTTTAGTTTTGTTCCGCTCTCTTTGCAAACAAAATAGCTATGGAATCAATTCTTCGTTGACTTCCATAGCTATTTTGTTATTTTTTTAGTTAAGTCCAATTCTTTTGGAAAATAAAAAATAGATTAGACCCAAGACTTCTTTCGTTTGTAGCGTTTACATTATATAGTGGAAACAGGAGGAACACATATGATTGATTATCGAATGAGTTATCTTATCGCAATGCCGGCCGGAGTGGGTTACTCCATTCAAGAAATCAATGAGAAAACAGGTTTGACAACAGAAGTAGTGATCGATCAGCTAGGCAAGATCAATGAATTTTTACAGGAGAATTCTTATCAACCAATGATTTGGCAAAAGGATCGTGTCTATTTTTCGGATCAGCTGACAGAGCTGTGGTTGGAAATACAATTTGGCAAACACGAATGGGACATTTGTTATTCTGAACAGGAACGACAGGCGCTATTATATCTTTTGACATTTTTAGAAAAAGAAGATTTATCTGTTTTCCATTATCAAGATTTTTTTCAAGTAAGTAAAAATACGATCTTATCAGACATCAAAAAACTGCGTGATGCTCTTTCAGAAGACTGTATCACATTGGACTATTCAAGGAAACTTGGGTTTCATTTGGCTGGTCAGGAAAATCAGCTGCGCCTTAAAGCACATGAGATGATCACAAAAATCATTGGAACACAAGCAGGAAAATGGGGCTTGAAAAAAGCTTTACTAACACAATCGAAAACAGTTGAAGCAGATGTTCGCTTTCATTTGTTTGAAACGATCAAAAAATATGACTGGTCGATCGTACCTAGTCGAATCGAAGAAACAGTTTATTTTTTAGCCTATATATTATACCGACATTCAAAACAGTCTGTCTTAATAGATGAGGAAAGTAAAAAATGGCTGAGTCAATTGACTGTATTTCAAGGCAGTCAGGATTTTTTAGCTCAGTTTCCGACACTTGAATATTCTAGTGATGAGGCGTTTTACTGTTCACTGATCTTTATGACGATCATTCAAGGTGAGGTTAGAGAAACGGCTTTAGAGTTCTTATTGGAATGCGCTAGTCAGATCATTCATGAAATGGAGCGTTTAGCGGCGATCGAATTTAAAGCGTACCGCAAGTTGTTATTGGATCTTTTTTACCATCTAGTCCCTGCTTTTTTTCGGATCAAGTATCATTTTTCGTTATCTAATGTGTTGATCGAGGAGATCAAGGAACAATATGGTGAAATATTTGCTTTGACTAAGCGCGCGCTGCATCCTTTAGAAGTACTGACCGGAGAAAAAATTCCAGATGAAGAAATTGGCTATTTTACTATTTTGTTTGGTGGAGAAATCGGCAATCAGCGGGAATTGAACCGGGTGATTCGATACAAAGCGCTTGTTTTATGTCCCAGCGGAATCAGTTCATCATTGATCATGCAGTCTGAATTGAAAGAATTGTTTCCGACGATCGATTTTAGTTTAACGACAACTGTTGACCAGCTGGAAAATATCTCTGAGACAGAGTATGACGTGATCTTTTCAAGTGTTCCGCTGACGATTCCTAAGAATGTATATCTCGTCAAACCGATCATGTCGCAATTAGAGAAAAACAATTTGATGCGGTGTGTGCAGGAGGATTTATTGATTCCAGGAATTGTCGTTCCTTCTGTGGATGAGATCATCGAAACACTCTTGCCGTATGTGGAACTGAAAAAAGGCGTTACAAAAGAAAAAATCTATCGAATTTTAAATCGCAAAATGATAAAAAAATTGAAAGTGAAAGAAGATGAGAAACCAATGTTATCTGAGTTGCTGACCGAAGAGATGATCCAATTGACGGATAAAAAAATGAATTGGGAAGAAGCCATTACTTATGCGGCAGCCCCATTATTAAAACAAGAAAAAATAACCGATCATTATATAGAAGCAATGATCCAAAAGGTCAAAGACTATGGTGCCTTCATTCACATTGGCAAAGGGATTGCTTTGCCGCATGCTAGACCAGAAGATGGTGTCAAACAATTAGGGATGTCGTTGTTAAAAGTGAGTGAACCGATCGAGCTTTTAGACGATCCCAAACATGAAATCACGATTTTTATCTGTTTGGCAGCCATCGATAATGAGATGCATTTAAAAGCTTTAGCTAGTTTGACCAAGATACTTTCAAATAAAGACAATTTAGAAAAATTATTGGCAGCGACAGATCAACAAACGATCATGGCGCTATTAAAGGAAGGAGAATTATTATGAGAATGGCAGCGGTGTGCGGATCAGGATTAGGATCTAGTTTTATGGTGGAAATGAATATCAACAGTGTGTTGAATGAACTGGGAGTAACAGACGTTGAGGTCGCTCATTATGATATGGGAAGTGCTACACCTGATTTGGCAGATGTCTTCTTTGTAGCAGGAGATCTTGCAGATAGTGCCCAGCATTTGGGCAATGTCGTGGTACTGGACAGCATTATCGATATGGATGAATTGCGGGAAAAGGTTAGAGCTGTTTGCGTTGAAAATGAACTGTTATAACGATGATTAAAAAACAGAGGCGCGTTTTAAGGAAAAGAAAGTGAGGGAAAATCAATGAATGGGGTATTAAATATACTGATCGATATCGCAAGTACACCAGCAATTTTGGTCGCTTTGATTGCAGTACTGGGGTTAGGGTTACAGAAAAAGCCGATTTCTGATGTTGTACGTGGAGGGATCAAAACGTTTGTTGGCTTTTTAGTCGTCACTGCAGGAGCAGGAGTCATTGAAGGCTCATTAGCTCCGTTTGGAGAAATGTTTCAGCATGCATTCAATATGCAAGGCGTTGTACCGAACAACGAAGCGATCGTAGCATTAGCTTTGACGAAATACGGCACTTATACAGCATTGATCATGTTAGTTGGTATGGCCTTCAATATTTTGATCGCCCGCATCACTAAATTTAAATACATTTATTTAACTGGCCATGCAACGCTTTACATGGCGTGTATGATCGCAGTCATCATGAGTGTGACAAAAATGAGCGCTGTGCCATTAGTTTTGGTTGGCGGTTTGGCTTTAGGCTTGGCAAATACGATTTTTCCAGCAATTGCCCAACCATTTACCAAACAGATCACTAAGAATGATTCTGTGGCTTTAGGGCATACAGGAAACTTTGGTTATGCGCTTAGTGGGTTTATTGGAAAATATGTTGGAAATAAAGAAAAATCAACAGAGGATATCAATTTTCCTAAAGGGCTCGCGTTTTTACGAGATTCCACAGTTAGTATTACGTTAACGATGGGGATCGTATATACGATTGTCGCATTATTTGCAGGAAACACGTTTATCTCAGAAAACCTTAGTGATGGCACAAATTACATTATTTATGCTTTACAGCAAGCAGGAATGTTTGCAGCAGGCGTGTTTGTGATCCTTGCAGGTGTTCGGTTGATCTTAGCGGAAATCGTTCCGGCATTCAAAGGAATCTCAGAAAAACTAGTGCCAAATTCGATACCAGCATTGGATTGCCCAATCGTCTTTCCATATGCACCAAATGCTGTGTTGATCGGCTTTTTAACTAGTTTTGTAGGTGGAATCGTGAGTTTGTTCATCATGGTGGCAACAGGTACGACCGTGATCATTCCAGGTGTGGTGCCGCATTTCTTCTGTGGTGCAACGGCAGGTGTTTTTGGCAATGCCACAGGCGGTTTACGCGGAGCAGTGGTAGGTTCATTTATCCATGGGGTGATCATCAGTTTTATGCCGATTCTATTGATGCCGGTCATGGGCGATCTTGGCTTCCAAGGATCGACATTCTCTGATACCGATTATGGAGTAACAGGGATTTTCCTTGGGAAATTAGCAGATATGGGTGGACAAATTGCAGTTGTCGCTGGCGTATTAGCAGTACTAGTGTTATTGATCGGATTAACGGTCTTCGGCAAGAAACAAGGGACTAAAGCGAAGGAGGCAGCATAATGGATATCCAAAAGTTTGCGGATCAGATTCGTTATTATACGATGCGGGAGTTGGATCATCTAGGCTTTGGTCATTTTGGCGGCAGCTTGTCTATCGTTGAAACATTGGCTGTCTTGTATGGAAAAGTCATGAATGTTTCAGCAGAAAAACAAGATGATCCAGACCGTGACTATTTTGTTTTGTCAAAAGGACATGCTGGGCCCGCGCTCTATGCTACGTTGTTTTTGAAAGGATATTTTGATGAAGCATTTCTTTTTAGCCTCAATCAAAATGGCACTAATTTACCTTCGCACCCAGACCGAATCAAAACGCCTGGGGTAGATATGACCACTGGATCACTTGGACAAGGGATCTCAGCTGCAACAGGAATAGCAAAAGGCAACCAGCTGTTAGGCAAAGAAAATTATACTTTTGCAGTTGTGGGTGACGGAGAATTAAACGAAGGGCAATGCTGGGAAGCTTTTCAATTTGCCGCACATCAAAAATTGGATCATCTGATCGTGTTGATCGACGATAATAAAAAACAGTTGGACGGTTATACCACAGACATTTGTGATCCTTTTGATTTTGTTGAGAAAATGCGGGCGTTTGGCTTTAATAGTTGGCGGGTGAATGGGAGAGATGTGTCTGCTATTGAGTCAGCGATCGATCAAGCAAAAAAGGAAAAAGGAGCTCCCACAGCGATCGTTTTAGATACAGTAAAAGGACAAGGCGTTCCTTATTTTGAAGAGCTGACGGATAACCATCATATTCGTCCAGATGAAGCAACTAAAATCGCGATCAAAGAATCGATTGAAAGCTTAGCTAAAAAGATCGAGGTGAATCAGTAATGAAAGACTTAGAAATGCGTCAAGTTTATACCCAAACAATACAAGAGCTAGCAGAAAAAGATCAAAAAATTTTAGCTTTAGAAGCTGATTTGGCAAGTTCGATGGGAACCAGCAAATTAAAAGAAAAGCTAGGCGATCGTTATATCAATGTAGGCATCATGGAAGCCCAGGAAATGAGTGCTGCTGCTGGATTAGCTGTAACGGGATTTATTCCATTTATCCATACCTTTGCGCCCTTTGCAACGAGACGCTCATTCGATCAAGTATTTCTTTCCCTTGGGTATGCCAAAAATCATGCAGTCATCGTTGGAACAGACCCGGGTGTTACAGCTGAAATGAATGGCGGTACGCACATGCCGTTTGAAGATGTAGCATTAATGCGGGTGATTCCAGAAAACAATATCTATGAAGTATCAGATCCGTATCAATTTAAAGCCATTTTGACCTATGCTCATACGGCAAAAGGATTATTTTATATTCGTACGATACGCAAGCAGGCAAAGTCACTGTATAATGAAAAAGAAGACTTTTCAAAAGGCTACTGTAGATTGAAAAAAGGAACACATGGGACCATTTTTGCTAGTGGGATCATGGTGGAAGAAGCGCTTCAGGCAGCGGATGATTTAGAAGAAAAAGGGATTTCCGTTCAAGTGATCGATTTATTTAGAATCAAGCCGATGAATGAAGAAGTCGTAATCGAAGCTGCCAAATTAGGCCCGATCATAACCGCAGAAAATCATAACGTGATCGGTGGACTAGGGAGTGCTGTGGCAGAAATCATTGCTGAAAATCATCCAACAAAAATGAAACGGATCGGTGTAAAAGAGCAATTCGGTCAAGTAGGTAAATTGGATTATTTGAAAGAAGTCTACGGCTTAAAGGCTAATGATATTTCAAAAGCGATGATAAATTTATTAAAATAAAGCTACACATTTAGAGTTTGACTGATAGTCAAACTCTTTTTTATGGAGAACCATGAGCGCATACTACTATTTTTTTATGTTATGATAAGAGAAATAGTGATTTGTAGGAGAGAAGAATGAGGAAGAACCAACCATCAAAATTTGATTGGTACCACAACCAATGGGGGAAGCCTACCCACGATGACCGCTTGCTTTTTATTTTATTAACGGTAGGTACCTTTCAAGCAGGATTGAGCTGGAAGGCTGCAGCTGGTAAATTAGATGCTTTTTTAAGAAATTTCCACAATATGGATATTCAAAAAGTGGCCGCAATGATGCCGGATGATGTGGAAAAAATCATGCAGGATCCTGAAATGATTCGCAACCCAAGAAAAATCAATGCGACGATTCAAAATGCTCAAGCGATTTTAGCAGTACAAAAAGAATATGGCAGCTTTGCTGAGTATATGTGGGATTTTGTTGGCGGTGTTCCCCATTTGAATGTTTATGAAGAAGCATATGAGGTACCTAATATCACCCCGCTATCGAAACATGTAGCCAAAGATATGAAAAAGCAAGGTTTTACCTTTGTGGGACCAGTTGTGACGTATATGTTCATGAAAGCTAGTGGACTAATTCAAGATGAAGTGTTGAATCAAGAGTAGAAGAAAATCGGACTGAAGAATTCAGTTCCTATTACTCATGGAGCCGCTTTTGTTGCTGTTTATCAAGAGCTAAATAGAGTCCTGAACAAAACTAGAAAAGAGTTTTGTTCAGGACTCTATTTTTTAATAAAAATCAGAGCTGGGAAAATCTTCAAAAAAATCCGGCTCTAAGAACTGAATCAGTGCATAAATATATTTGGTAGAAATCATTTGACGTTTAAGTAATTCATTGAGCGCTCGTAAGGATTGTTCTGCAAGCTCAATCATTCGCTTAGGTGAATCTGCCTGAAACTGAGTAAGGATTTCCCGAACCTCATCCAGTGACCAAGTAGAGGCACGGATCATACGAATAAATAATAACTGTTGAATTGCGTGCTCATCAAACATTCGATAATTACTCTCTGGATCACGAGGAACGTCAAGGAGTTGCTCTTTTGTCCAGTGACGAATGGAGGTTTCCGTAATTGCCAAACGTTCAGCTGCTTCTCCGATCGTTAACCATCCTCTATTTGGCATTTGGTTTATTTCCTGCCACTCCTCTTCATGAAGCAATGCTAAGGTTTGATCAGAAATCTTTTTGCGCTGATTCAATTTTACTTGTTCTTCATTCAATAGCCAAAAAGCTTCTGTAAATTTCTCTTTTTGAAGAGCACTCATGATTTTTTTTGTTGCATGATAACCATATGTGATCGTTGTTGTTCGGATCGCTCGAAAGTAGTGGAGACTTTCTTCTGTATAAAGACGATAACCGCTCTTACTTCTCTTAGGTAAGGGAAGTAGTTGATTCTTTTCGTAATGGCGTAATAAGCTGGTACTGATATTTAATTCTCGTGCAATATCGATTGGGCGAATCATCAACTATTCCTCCGGATAACAAAGTTTTGTGTCTATTATAACTGATAAAAATAACTTTGTAATTCATAACCTTAGAACTTGCACGAATGTGCTACGATAAGGTTAGTCTAGTGGTATCTAGCTGCACAAATCAATCCTTAGGAAAATAGATAAATTGTCAGTGAGGCAAGAAGCACCTCAAAGTCAATTTCCTAATTTTCTACAGGATTAAGCGATTTGTTCCGCTGCTATAGTTATCTAGCTGCACAAATCAATCCTTAGGAAAATAGATAAATTGCCAGTGAGGCAACAAACACCTCAATGTCAATTTCCTAATTTTCTATAGGATTAGGCGATTTGTTCCGCTTTTGCTGAGAATCACAACGAAAGAAATTGAGCTGATGATGAACAGTACAAGACTTTCGTAAGAAAGTGTTGATCATTGATGCTATCTAGCTGCACAAATCAATCTTTAGGAAAATAGATAAATTGTCAGTGAGGCAATAAGCACTTCAAAGTCAATTTCCTAATTTTCTACAGGATTAAACGATTTGTTTCACTTTTACATTTAAGCCAGCTATGAAAAGGTCAAGTAAAAACGAGTATTTTTTTTAGTTATTTGTTGTGCAACTGTAGTGCACGACAAATAAGCCTAGCATATAGTTTAAAATTTTCTAGGCTTCAGTTTCAGAAGTTAAACGAACTTCATAAGGTTTATCCGTTGTCCAAATAGCGAAAATAATGTTCACAAGCTTACGACAAACGGCTCCAATAGCTGTTCCGTGGGATTTCCCCCGAGTTCTAAGACCTTGGTAATAAGCGGATAAAGCAGGATCTTTTTGAGAAGCAATAAAAGCTGCTTGCCAAATAGCTCGGCGTAAATAGGGGGAGCCTCGTTTTGACAGATGATTTTGGGTACCTGTAAAATCACCAGACTGATGGACAGAGGCATCTAGTCCTGCGAAAGCAAGCAATTGATTTGGGCGTTCAAATCGATGAATATCGCCCACTTCCCCTATGATAACTGCGGCAGTTATTGGACCAATTCCTGTAATAGTCGTGAGGAAATTTTCTTGTTTTTCAACAATCCGAACCATTTCATCTTCAAGCTGATGAATTTGTTTTTCAAATAATTGAATCTGTTCTAAAAGTAATTGAATTTGAAGCTTGAAAACATCTGTCGCAATGCTAATACCGAAAGAAGACTCTGCGATACCTTTTAGCTGATTCACTTTTTGTTCCGCTTTGGATCGCCCTAGGCGACCATTACTCGCTTGATTCAGCAGTTGGATTAATTTATCGGAGTCAATTTCTACCAAATCCTCTGGCAAAGGAGATTGAAGTAATAACTGTGTAGAAGATTTTCCGAACATATCGGAAAAAAGCTGATTATATTCTGGAAACACTTGATCCAAACAAGCAATAACTTTCCGTTTCAAGTCCGACATATTATCAACAACGCTGTAACGAAACCGTTCCAACTGTTTTAATTGAAAAATTTCTTCTTTAGGCAGTTGGGTTGGGTCAGGTAAGTCCATACGCATTACTTGTGCAATTAAGACTGAATCCACGGTATCCGTTTTGGTTTTACGGATATAGAAATTTCGAAGAGAATCGGATTGAATCGGATTAAAAGCTGTTACATGAAATCCCAATCGATGTAGAAATGAATAAATCGATAACCAATAATGACCAGTTGCTTCCATTCCAATCATAGTAGTATCAGGCAATAGTTCATACTGATTAATAAATTGTAGGAGCTGTTCACTCCCGCGTTTAGAATTGGCAAAGCGAAGTGTTTTTCCAAGTAGTTTCCCTTGTTCATCAAGTAGAGCTGCTTCGTGGTTTCGTTTTCCAATATCAATACCGATAAAGAACATACAATCAACACCTTTCAACAAGAGTTTACAGATAAGGTTTTCCTCAAACTCTAGGGACGATATAGCCTCGTGAGAGATTCAGAAACACGGTTCTATCCAGCTCATTCATATACAGTCCGTAGAGAAGAGGCATCAGTCTTAATTAGGAAGACAAAGCTTCAAGGAGGAAAAACTATGCCCTCTATCTGTACGAAATAATCATACCCCAACGGGGATGAAAACAAAATATCAGAATAAATCTGATAACTTTATTATACGAGGAGGAATAGTATGACAGAATATGTAGTGATCAATGGGGCAAGAGAAAATAATTTGAAGAATGTTTCTGTTTCGATCCCTAAGCGAAAAATCACTGTTTTTACAGGAGTATCCGGATCAGGAAAGTCCTCAATTGTTTTTGAAACGATCGCAAACGAATCACAAAGACAGTTGAATGAAACATTTAGTGCTTTTATCCAAAATTTTCTGCCGAAATATCAGCAGCCGGATGTAGACAGTATTGAAAATTTAGCGACATCAGTGGTCATCAATCAAAAACGATTGGGAGGAAATTCTCGCTCTACACTTGGAACGATCACAGATATCAATCCATTGTTGCGGGTTTTGTTTTCAAGGTTTGGTCAGCCAAGTATCGGTACCGCTAATTACTTTTCATTTAACGATCAAGCTGGGATGTGCCCAAAATGTCAAGGAATTGGAAAAACAGTTCAGATCAATGAAGAAAAATTTTTAGATCGTTCTAGATCATTGAACGATGGAGCTGTTCAATTTTCTGTTTTTAAAAATACAGAATGGTATATGAAAGGCTATTTAGACTCTGGACTTTTCGACAATGATAAAAAAATTGAAGCGTATACAGAAGAAGAACTGGAGAATTTGCTTTACGCTAAAGATTTCAAGATCCAGGTGGATGGCTACAATTTGAGCTATGAAGGGCTTTTTACTAAGTTCAATCGATTGTATTTACAAAAAGAAGGAGAATTGACTGCGCGAACACAAAAACTGATCGAAGAATATACAGTTGAAGCGTGCTGTCCATTATGTAAAGGCAAACGTTTGTCTCAGGAGTCTCTGGCAGTAAAGGTCGCAGGTTATTCTATTGCTGACCTTATGGCAATGGAAGTAACAAAGCTCATGGAAACATTAAAGATGATCCAATTGCGGGAAGCTCAGCCAATATTGAATAATCTACAAGAAAAAATTGGACATCTTGTTGAAATTGGTTTAGGGTATTTAAGTTTGGACAGAGCAACGACAACGTTATCTGGAGGAGAATCTCAGCGTGTCAAGATGGTCAAACATTTAAATAATAGCTTAGTCGATTTGATCTACATATTCGATGAGCCTAGCATTGGGCTGCATCCGCGTGATGTCCATCGTTTAAATGAGCTTTTGTTTAAATTAAGAGATAAGGGAAATACAGTTATTGTGATCGAACATGATCCTGATGTGATAAAGATCGCCGATCATGTGATCGAAGTAGGACCCCATGCAGGAAAGCATGGTGGAGAAATCATGTTTGAAGGTAGTTATACAGCTTTGCTTGAATCAGATACCTTGACTGGTAAATACTTAAAAAATCAAACAAAACTTAAACAGGCAGTTCGACCGGCAGAAGAGTTCTATCAAGGGCGTCCTTCTAGTCTGCATAATTTGAAAGAGACAGCTTTGCGTGTACCTAAAAAGACCTTGACGATGATCACTGGTGTGGCTGGTTCAGGAAAGAGTACCTTAGTCAAAGATTCGTTTTTAGCTTCATATCCTGAAACGATCATTATTGATCAAGCAGCTGCACAAACCAACTCTCGTTCCAATCCAGCGACCTATATTGGAATTATGGATACGATTAGAAAGGGCTTTGGTAAAGCTAATAACGTGTCAGCTTCTTTATTTAGCTACAATTCAAAAGGCGGCTGTGAGAAATGTAAAGGGCAGGGGTATATTGAAATGAATCTGGCTTTTATGGATGCAGTGAAAACAGAATGCGATGTTTGCCAGGGCAAACGCTTTAAACAGGAAGTTCTTGATTATCGTTTTCAGGAGAAATCTATTACAGAGGTGCTGAATTTAACAGTTGAAGAGGCTTTGGATTTCTTTAAGGAGCCAGTTGTCTTGAAAAAGCTTCGTGCGATGGAGCAAGTTGGTTTGGGCTATTTGACATTAGGCCAGCCGACAAGTACTTTATCAGGTGGAGAGTGTCAACGGATGAAATTAGCCAGTGAGTTTTATAAAAAAGGAAGTATTTATGTGCTGGATGAGCCTTCAACGGGTCTTCATTTATCAGATATCGATCATTTAATGGAGATCATGGATCATTTGGTAGATCAAGGAAATACCGTTGTGGTCATTGAACATCATATCGATTTGATCAAGCAAGGAGATTGGATCGTGGATATTGGACCTGATGGCGGGAATCAAGGTGGGCAGATCATGTTTGAAGGTCGACCAGCTGATATTCAATTTAGTGAATCGATCACAGGACGATTTATTAGATAGAAAAAGAGGTGAAGCAGATCCTCTGCTTCACCTCTTTTTAATTTATAATTCTTCACCGTTGCTTTTGATCACTTGTTGATACCAGTCAAATGATTTTTTCTTAGAACGTGCTAAGGTTCCTTGGCCTTCATTATCTTTATCCACATAGATAAAGCCGTAACGTTTTTTCATCTCACCTGTTCCCGCCGAAACTAAATCGATAAAGCCCCAAGGTGTATAGCCGATCAGTGGAATTCCATCGTATTCAACAGCTTCTTTCATCATTTCGATATGCGCTTTCAAATAATCGATTCGATACTGATCGTTGATCGTGCCGTCGGGTTCGATTTCATCGATGGCACCAAAACCATTTTCCACGATAAACTGCGGCAATTCATAACGTTCATTAAACCAGTTCATTGCATAACGCATACCTAAAGGATCGATTTGCCAGCCCCAGTCAGATGCTTCTACATAAGGATTTTTGACTAGATCTTTTGATTCATCATAGTCAAAGGCGGGTCCTTTCTCCTGATCTTTGATCGCAAAAGACATGTAGTAGCTGAAACCAATATAGTCTACACAGCCTTGTGTCAAATCAGCTAAGTCTTGTTCAGAAATATCTAAATCAAAACTTTTACGGGCAAGATATTTTTCGATAAAACTCGGATAATGTCCGCGGACATGAACATCTGTAAACCAATAACGTTTTTGCATGGCACTGACTGAAGCCATCATATCTTTTGGATCACAAGAATAAGGATAAATTGGGCACATGGCGATCATACAACCGATTTGAAAATCAGGATTGATCTCATGACCGATCTTGACTGCCTGAGCACTGGCTACTAATTCATAATGAGCCGCTTGGTACATGATTTTCTCACGGTTTTCTCCATCTTGATACTTGATCCCAGAGTTAGTAAAGGGCGCGAAATCTTCCGCATAATTCGCTTGATTGTTGATTTCATTGAAGGTCATCCAATACGTGACTTTATCTTTATAACGCTCAAAACAAACTCGGGAAAATTTAGCAAAAAAGTCGATCATTTTTCGATTACGCCAGCCGCCGTACTCTGTTACTAGATGATAAGGCATTTCAAAGTGAGATAAAGTAATGACAGGTTCGATCCCATATTTTAAACATTCATCAAACAAATCATCGTAGAACTGAAGGCCTGCTTCATTTGGCTCAGCTTCATCTCCGTTAGGAAAAATCCGCGTCCAGGCAATCGACGTTCTGAAACAATTCAATCCAAGATCGGCAAATAATTTTACGTCTTCTTTATAATGATGATAAAAATCGATTGCTTCATGGTTTGGGTAATTTTCTCCAGCTAAAACGCCATCTGTGATTCTCCTAGGAACACCATTTGCTCCGACAGTCATTACATCAGCTACGCTGATTCCTTTACCGTCTTGATCCCAACCACCTTCTAATTGATGAGCAGCAACAGCGCCGCCCCAAAGGAAATTTTCTCTTAATATCGACATCTAATCTACTCCTTGCAGCATTTACTATTTTTATAAAAAAAGATCTCTGCACAACTGGGAGGAAACATTTGAACGGATCAGTTGTGCGAGAGAACTAGTCGGTAACTTAGCTTAAAAAGGTTACGCTTGTGCTTCGATTTCTTCCAATGTTTCTTCTGTGATCGGTTGATTTGTTTCTTGAGCATAGTTGATTGCATCCATTTTTCTAGCGAACGGTAAGTAGATAAAGAATCCAACTGTTAAAACAAATGCTTGTAACAAGGCTGCTTGCCAACCGCCTACTAATAATCCAGAAATGATCGGAGGGGTTGTCCAAGGAACTTGAACGGCTGTAAATAATGGAACTAAACCTGTATACAAAGCAAAATACGTAATGATCGAAGAAACGACCGGTGTCAAAATAAATGGAATCGCCATGATAGGATTCATTACGATCGGTGTGGCAAAAGTGATCGGTTCATTGATATTGAAGACTGCAGGTCCGATAGATAAACGACCTAATTGTTTAAATTGCGCTGATTTTGCAAAGAATACCATGTAAACCACTAAACCAAGGGTCATTCCAGCACCTGTAACAGTCAAAAATTGATCTAAAAATTGTTGGGTAACAATGTGACCACCGTTAGCAACTGTCAATTCTTTTCCAGCGTTTAAAATATCTGTATTTTCTAATGAGTTTGCTTGTAAAATAGGTCCCATGATTCCACCAACGATCGTTGATCCGTGAACGCCGAAGAACCAGAACAAAGGAACTAAGAAGCCAAGAACTAATGCGCCGCCTAATGAATCAGTAACTCCTTGAAGTGGAGATTGCAGTACTTCGTAAATAAAATCAAAGAACGTTGTTTTAAAGACTTTGTCAAAGAAGATATAGACAAACATCGCACCAGTGATCAAAGCCGCAGCTGGGATCAAGGCTGTAAATGAGTTTGCTACGTTTTCTGGTACAGCTTCAGGCAATTTGATGCGGATATCATGACGCAAGAACCAGCTGTAGACCCAACCGACGATCAAACCAACGATGATTGCTGTGATCATCCCTTTTCCGGCTGTCCAGTCTTTATTGATAATATTACCGATCGTTACGCCGCTTTCTGCATCTGTGATTTCAGCAGACATGAATAAGATAAACACAACAAGAGAAATCATCCCAGCTGGCAATCCTTCAAACCCTTCTGTTTTAACATAGGAATAGGCGATCCCTATAACCGCGAAAACAGACATAATAGCAAATGAAGCTCCATAAGCCTGATTGAAATAAACGACAAGACCACTTTCTGTGATCCAATTGGCAACAGATTCGATCGGTAGGTTTGCTAATAAAAGGAAAATCGAACCGACGATCGTAAATGGCATAGTATAAAGCATCCCATTTCTTAGTGCGGTGATCGCTTTCGTATTTACAAATTTTAAAACAGGGGGTAGGACTTTCTCATTGATCCATTCGTTCATTAAAAATCTCTCCTTTGTTCTGAGTTTAGGTAAATAAAAATAAGTGCATGTAGTGTATTCAAAAAAAGCGGCCGTCTTTTTCGAATGAATGAATACGTTTACATACATACTATAAGGGAGTTTTTCTTTTTTTAAAATAGTTTTGCTGTTTTGAGAAACATGTTCCAGCTGAAAAAACAAAAAAGGTCTGAACAAAAACTGTTTTATAGTTTTTGCTCAGACTTTAATTCTTCATAAACGATAGCTAACAGTCGCTTAGCGAACATTAGCTCGTTTTTATGGTCTTTTTTGAGAACTTCTTTCTGAATATTCCTTACTTGCTTGATGCGCAAGCAGTTCGATTAAAGCGACAACTGGAATTTGAGTTGTAATATTGATAAAAGGATCGGCAAATGATGAGCGTTCGTCCGGCATATAATAGGAGATGTTGTAATCAGCTAAACGAGCAATCGTTGAGTGTTCATCGTTTGTGATACTCAAGACTTTTGCCCCAGAACGTTTAAAATCAGTCACTTGCTTGATCACTTCGGAAGTTTCACCAGAGACTGAAAGAATGATAGCCAAAGTATTTTCAAACCCTCTTTGAGGAATAGGTGTGAAGGGATCATCAATACTATAGGCATTGATCCCCATATTTGCAAAATAACGACTGCCGTAACTCCCTAAAATGCCGCTGGTCCCAATCCCTGTAAATACGACATGACGATTTTCAATGATCATAGTAATTGCTGGTTTTAAGGTTTCGTAATAAGTTTGTTGATTGATCCGTTTTAAAAAAGAATCAACATGAATCGTTGCTGTATAATATTGCTCGAAAGATTGTTGTTTTTTTTGTTCAGCCTCTTTTTTGAGTGCATATTTTAATTCTGAAAAACCATCAAAACCCATCTTTGAACAAAAGCGCAAAATGGTTGAAGTTGAAACATGACAATCAGCAGATAATTGCCGGATCGTTAATTTTGGGATCGTTGTCATGTGCTCTAGTATATAATGATAAACTAGCATTTCCAGCTCATTTAGTGATTGAACTTTCTCTAGATCAAACAAAAAAATTCCTCCTACATGCAAATTAGATAGTTTAGCCTAAAAATAGGGAAGTCTTCACTTTGTATTGTACAGGAAAGTGAGTATTTTCGCTTGTTTATCTACTTTTCATGAATAAAAAGAGAGTGAGCCGAAAAGTTTTCTCATTTTGCCTCACTCTTTAAAAACAAATAAATATTTTTTTCTCAAAAAATCCGTTACTTTAATGTATATTGTTCCTGTTTCAACTGGAAATTGTTATAGAGCAGGTAAGCGATCAAAGTAAATAGTAAAGGGCCGATCAATAAAGAAACACTTTTCATCACTTCCCCTTGAGAAATCGGCTGATATAATTGAAAGCCAATTGCTAAAACAATGCTGAAAACGACACTGCGGCTGATGATTTGACTTGACTTTTTTGACTGAATAAAGCCGAATGAACCAGCTGTTGAAAGCTGTTTCTTTTTAAAAGCGGGATAGGCAAGAGCGACCAGTAAATAAGGGATCGCTCTAGAAATATTCGTCATCAATGTTAGTTGATTATACAAAAATACGACATACTGGCTTCCGAAGCTGATCCCTAAAATAAATAAACTGACTAGTACACCTTGAACCAATAAAGCATTTGTTGGCATATTATATTTATTTTTTCGTTTAAGCCATGGATGCCAATAGTGATTCGGTGTGCCTTCTACCAGTGTTCGAATCGGCAGATAAGAAATTGTCGATAGTAAACTGATATATGATAGTAATAGCGTTAAGGCTGTGAAACGAGTAAACAGTTGGGCCAATAATCGACAAGAAGTATCATTGAAAGAAAATGATTGACCTAAGGAATAACCTAGATTTTTCATCATTTCATACATCAGATTGCCCAAGTGTATCGTGTTATTTGCTTTTAAATGAGTTAAATTATTACCGCCACTCCATAATAAGATACCTAGGAAATAGCTAAGAACTACTAAAATACTGCTGAAAATCAACAATTTTGGAAAGTGTTTTTTTTGTTCACCAGTTTTATCTACTAGGCTGGCGATTGTGTCTAAACCACCAAAAGCAGTGATTGCAAAAATTAAGAAGGACCATTGTTCGATCATCGGTTGTTTGATACCGGAAGAAGGGGTTCCACCAGCAAAACTCGCTGAGAGATTAGGTAAAATATCTGAACTATTTGTAAGCCACAGCCATAAATTGCCACTCAGACTGAGACCGATCAAAATGGTCATCATGATCCCGCTCATGTACAAAGCGGAAGCAATTCCTTTGAATCCCCGACTGACAAAATAAAAGGTCACACAAACAGCAAACAAAGACAATAGCCCAATCAAAACAGAAGTTGATAAGAATGGTAAGGGGCTGTTCTTTTTTGTTAGATCTTCACCAAACGCTAGGATAGATAAAGGAATCCATAGCTTCATAAATAAACTGATCATCCAGATAAAATAGCTGCAATACCACAAGAAAGAGGCAATAAAAGCCACCTTTTCTGAAAGATGGCCTGCCAGCCATTGATACAAGCCGCCAATATGATTTTTATATACACCTGTAAATTCTGATATAATGATGGCGTAGGGAATAAAATAAAAGAGTGCTGCACCGATAAAATACGGTATAGCTTTGATTCCCATCAAGAAAAACGCGGTAGTCATGCTAGAGAAAGAAAACACGGTCATCGTAATGATCATGATCAAGCGTTTAGAACTAAATACAGTAGTTGTTTTCATAAAAAAATCCTTTTTTTATATAATTGATATAGGCTTAAGGATAAGAGAATGTGAGAAGGAATACAAGCTTTTTATTAAAAATTAGGGAATAGGAGTAGGAAGATGGGAGATCAGATTCAAAGAAAAATCGATCAAATCAAAGCAGAGCTTCACGTTGATTTTACGGCATTAGCGTTGTCTACCATCAGTGATCAAACCAATTTACGAGTGATTCGCTGGCAGTATGTTTCGGGTAATATCAATCAGCATTATCGTCGTATTCGTCTTCAAGTGGGGAAAGGAATCGGAGGAATTGTTTGGCGGACTGGCCGTAGCTATCAGGCGACACATTTACAAAGTCAGCCGGAGCAATTGATCGAATTGCCAATCACACGAATGGAAAAACTGGAGACCGTAGTAGCTTATCCTGTGATGGATATAGGTGAGGTCAAAGGTGTTTTACTTGTTGGATATCGTGAGGTAAAAGAAGTATCAAATGAATTTATAACTGCCGCACAAGATAAAGCAAATGAACTAAAGGTTTATTTATAGGAGTTAAGAATGAGAAAAAACACATTAGAACAGACTTTTGATGCTGCAAATGATGCATTATTCTTATTTGAAAATGATCGATGTATCAAATACAATAAAGCAGCGAATGAACTGAATAAAGCTTTTCAAATTCATTTACCAAAGATTTTAGAAATTGCCAAAGGTGAAGGCTGTATGCTGCATTCAACAATGGATAAATGTTTGGACTGCGAAGTCAGAGCGGATTGGGATCAAGGTGCTTTTCCACTTATTTTAATGACGGTGACTGGTCGTCAGGAACAATTTAGCGGCAGTTATACTGAGGTAAATGAGACCACTTCTTTATTGAGTCTGCGTCGTATTGCAGTAGAAGAACGAATGCAGCAGATGATCCAAAACAAGCGTTTGATCGAATATGTGAATCAAGCACATGAAAATGAACGCCGAGCTTTGTCTCAGGAGCTTCATGATGGATTAGCACAAAGCATTTATAGTTTGATGCTTGAAACACGGCAGCTGAAATGGATGGATCGATTAGATGGACTTACGGAGAAGCTGCAAAAAATCGATGATGATTTTGTTTCATTGCTTAGTGAAGTGAAACAATTGGCAGTCGATCTGCGTCCAGCGGCTTTGGACGATTTAGGTTTGATTCCGGCAATCGAAGTCTTACTTCATCGATACAAGGAGACGACAGGCCTTCATATTCATTTTATTCCGGTAGTACCCAGCAAACGATTTGCAGAGAACTTGGAAACGATTACGTATCGTGTACTGCAGGAAAGCGTGATGAATAGCGTGAAATACGCAGATGTGGATGAATTATGGGTAACCTTGAGTGAGCGGAATGCTCATTTGGTGTTGACTGTACGGGATCATGGAAAAGGATTTGATGTTCATTTGGTCAATGAAAATAGTCAGGGATTAGGGCTTTTACACATGCAGGAAAGAGCTGAATCGATTGGTGGACATCTAGACATTCATTCTGAAAAAGGTGAAGGAACGACGATCGTTTTGCGTTTACCGATTGAACGGGAGGAAGTAAAATGAACATTATTATAGCAGACGATCATGCAGTTGTCCGAAGCGGATTACGTTTATTGCTGGAAGGACATGAAAATATAACTGTCGTAGGCGATGCAGCTGATGGAACGGAAGCTTTTATGTTGCTGGAAAAATTTCCAGTGGATATAGTATTGATGGATCTGCGAATGCCACCAGGGGAAAATGGGTTACAAACAACCCGCAGAATCAAAGAAAATTTTCCAAAAGTCAAGACGATTATTTTAAGTATGCATGATGAAGAAGAATATGTTCGTAAAGCTTTGGAGTATGGCGCCAAGGGGTATATCCTAAAAAGTTCACCGGATACTGTATTACTAAGAGCAATCGAACAAGTTGCAGTTGGCAAGACTACTATCGATCCTTTTTTTGGACAATACAGCAAAGAAAAGTGGTGCAATGAGCGGAAAACTATTGAAAAAGATAATAAATATGAGCGTCTTTCAAAACGTGAACGGGAAGTATTACCATTGGTGGCACTGGGGTACAGCAATAAAGAAATTGCTGAGCGGCTTTTCATTTCGGTAAAAACGGTTGAGGTCCATAAATCCCATGTGATGAAAAAGCTGGAATTTGAAACCTTTACTGAACTTTTGCAATATAGTATGAAACATCAACTAATCGATTTATGAGGTGAAAAAATGATAGGGATTCTTTATGTCTTTCACGGCAGTCAAAAAAATGAAAAAAATCAGGCAGCAATGACATTTATTCAACAGTTGCAAGAAAAATTACCAACCAACCTTGTACAAAAAACAGCATTTCTAGAGAATCATCCCGATACTATTGCAGTTATCGCAGAACGATTGATTGAATCTGGTGTTGAAAAAATAATCGTTGTGCCAGTATTACTATTTGCTGCCAAGCATGCATTGGTTGATATTCCAGCAGAATTAGCGCATGTTAAAAAAGCAGATCCAACAGTTCAATTTATTCAAACTGAAACATTTGGCAGTAAAAAAGGCAGCCGAGCTGTTTTACTCGAGCGCTTTAAGGCAGTTTGTGAAGAACAGCCGAATGATGAAATGATCGGCTTTTTGGTGGCTCATGGCACAAAAAAAACAGAAGAACCTCAGCAAATATTAGTAGAAATTGCTTCAGAAATTGAACAGCAGGTCGGCTATCCAATAACAGCAGTCAGCTTAAAAGGGCAAGAAAATTATTTAGAGATCATTGGTGAGCAGCTGGATAAAGAGCGCAAACCAGTCATCGTTCCTTTCTTTTTATTTGACGGGCACTTGATCACGATCATGAAGAATAAACTAGCAGAAGTGTTTCCAACAACTAGCTTTATTATTACACCAACGTTAGAGTTTGATTTTCGAATTTTGAGTGATTTAGAAGAAATCGTTCGTGAGGCACTAGCATGTATCCAGTAATGCTTGACTTGACAGAAAAGAAAATCGTGATTATTGGTGGCGGTAAAATTGCTTTAAGAAAAGCAAAAGCAGTTTTAGAGGCGAACGGTACAGCTACGATCATCGCACCAAACATCTTACCGGAATTTTTTAAGCTTAGTGATGTTCAATTGATTGAGGCTCTCTATGAACGTAAGTATATCGAAACAGCACACTTGATTTTTGCTTGCACAGATTCTTTCACGATCAATCAGCAAATTGTAAAGGATGCCGTTGACTGGCAGTGGGTCAATGACTGTAGTCACAAAGAAAATAGCAATTTTTACAACATGAGTACAATCGAACAAGAAGATTATTTGATTGCTTTATCTTCTTATGGAAAGGATCCAGCTAAACTAAAAGAGAAGCGAAAAAAATTGGAAAATCTATTGAATTTAAACCATTCAACAAATTAAGTAAAAAACGACCATGACCTATTTGACGATAGGACATGGTTATTTTTTATAAATAGGATTTAATAATTTTTTCAAAGTCTTTATTAATAAGGTTGTTAAAAGCAATGTTGATAAAAACTTCCTGACCATTATTCAAAAGCAAAACAGGATAATAACTAGTTATAGGGTTTTTATGCGGGGTTAATTCTTTATAAGTAATCTCTTTGATGTCAGCCCTTTTTATAACTATTTGTTTTTTTACATTCAATAAAATCGCATGTTCATGAATGGCGATGTGATCGGCTCTTTTGAATATAAGGAAAAAGAGCCCAATCAAAATAAAAATAGATCCAATAATATATCCAAATAATTTGGCATATATAAAATTGGCTCCGACAGCAATTACGATTCCTAAAACAGTGAAAACCAGTCCGTTTTTCAAACTATCTGTTTTGGATTTGTATAATAATTTTCCAAGCTCGTTCATTTTTTCTTTCACTCCTTTCCCTTAGTATATCATAATGCTTTTCTATAGATGATCGCATACTTGTAGTTAATTAGGTAATTCCCTAATAGGCAGTATTCATACTTATTGTTATGCTGAAAACAGCAAATTATTGACTAGATTGCTCAATCAATCACAAAAGGGGATCATGAATAAAATGAAAGAAAAGCTTGTCTTAATTGGAAATGGAATGGCCGGAGTTCGTACGATTGAAGAAATTCTTGATCGTGATGCAAAACGTTATCAAATCACGATCATTGGTGAAGAAAAGTATCCGAATTATAACCGTATTATGTTGTCGAATGTACTGCAAAAGAAAATGACAGTTCCTGAAATCGTTACAAATCCGTTGGAGTGGTATGAAGAAAATCAGATCGAACTGATCAATCATGATCCAGTTGTAAAGATGGACACCGCAGCAAAACAAGTTATTACACAATCAGGTAAAGAAATTTCTTATGATAAATGTATTGTAGCAACAGGCTCTAGAGCATTTATTTTACCAGTAGAAGGAGCAAACCTGCCGGGTGTGGTTGGTTTTAGAACGATCGATGATACAGAAAATATGCTGGAAGCAGCTCAAAAATACCAAAAGGCAGTCGTGATCGGTGGCGGTTTACTTGGTTTAGAGGCGGCTAAGGGTCTTTTGGATCAAGGGATGGACGTCACAGTTGTTCACTTAGAAAAATGGTTGATGGAAACGCAACTGGACGAAAAAGCTGGCAAAATGCTGCAAGCTGATTTGGAAAAACAAGGACTAAAATTTTTGATGGAAAAAATGACTCAAAAAATTCTAGGAGAAGATCGTGTCACAGGCTTGGCTTTTAGTGATGGCACATCGATCGAAACAGACATAGTTGTAATGTCGATTGGGATTCGGTCAGAGACAACGGTTGCTAAAGCAGCGAATATTGAAGTCAACAGAGGAATTGTCGTAGATGATTTTATGCATACCAGTATTGAAGATGTTTATGCAGTGGGGGAATGTGCTGAGCATAACGGTAACGTCTACGGCTTAGTTGCGCCATTATTTGAGCAAGGCAAAATTTTAGCAGATGTTTTGACCGGACGTGAAGCAAAACCTTATAAAGGAAGTACGACATTTACTTCGCTAAAAGTATCTGGCTGCGATTTATATTCTGCTGGCAATATCAAGCAGCAAGAAGGTGTAAATAGTATTGAAGCTTTTGATGGTATCAACTACACTTATAAGAAAATTTTTGTCAAAGAGGATCGAGTGGTCGGTGTTGTTTTATACGGAGATACGAGTGAAGGAAATCGCTACTACAATATTTTAAAGAAGAACGAAAGTATCGAAGACTATACACCTGTTTCATTACTGCATATGGTGGGCGAAGAAGCGAGTGCCGATGTTAGTGAATGGCCGGATGATGAGGTGATCTGCGGCTGTAACGGGATCGATAAAGGAACGATCATGACGGCTATAAGAGAAAAAGAATTAACATCTGTTGTAGAGGTCACGAAGCACACTAAAGCTGGCGGCTCTTGCGGAAAATGTAAATCAGTCATCAGTGACGTGTTGGCACATGCGTTAGGCGGAGAAGTGGTTTCAGCTCCAACAGGAATTTGTGGCTGTACAGACTTAACAAGAGATCAGATCGTTACACAAATTTATGCGAAAAAATTAACGTCTTCAGAAGAAGTATATCGTGAATTAAACTTTATTAACCCAGAAGGATGTCCCAAATGTCGTCCGGCAATCAATTTTTATTTGAATGTTGCTTGGCCAAAAGAACATGACGATGAAAAAGAATCTCGCTATGTCAACGAACGCTTATATGCCAATATTCAAAATGACGGAACGTTTTCGGTGATCCCAAGAATGCGTGGCGGAAAAACGAATCCCCAACAATTATTGCTGATTGCAAAAGTTGCTGAAAAATATGATGTCCCAATGGTAAAGGTGACAGGAAGCCAACGAATCGGTTTGTATGGTATCAAAAAAGAAGATCTGCCAAAAATTTGGGAAGAATTGGATATGAAAGCGGCGGGTGCTTATGCTAAAGCTGTTCGCTCTGTGAAAACATGTGTTGGAGCAAACTTTTGTCGCTTTGGCACTCAGGATTCTATGGGACTGGGAATTAAATTAGAACAACGGTATGAATTTATTGATACACCACATAAATTTAAAATGGGGGTTTCTGCTTGTCCAAGAAGTTGTGTGGAAAGTGGCGTGAAAGACTTCGGAGTCATCGGCGTTGAAAATGGGTACCAAATCTATATTGGCGGAAACGGCGGGACAGAAGTGAAAGAAGCGCAACTACTAACAACGGCTGAGACAGAAAAAGAAGTCATCGATATTTGTGGAGCAATGCTTCAATATTACCGGGAAACAGGAATTTATGCAGAGCGTACAGCGCCGTGGATCGAACGGATGGGCTTTGAAGTTGTGAAAGAAGTATTGCTAAATCCTAAAAAACGACAAGAATTATTAGCCACATTAGATCAAGCGGTTGAGGGGCGTCGCGGTAATCCGTGGGATGAAGTTATTGAAGATAAACAAATACGGGAAGAATTGTACACAGTAGGGAGAGTCTAAAATGAAAAAAGTTTTTGTTGCCCGCCTAGATGAATTAGCATCAAGAATGGGAAAAGAAGTCATTGTTGGAGAACAGAAAATTGCCGTTTATCGTTTAAGCGATGATCGTGTGAAAGCGATCGAAAATATTTGTCCTCATAAGCAAGGACCTTTAGCTGAAGGAACGGTCTCTGGTGAATATGTCTTTTGCCCACTACATGATTACAAGATCAATCTGAATGATGGGCAAGTCCAAGAACCAGACGAAGGCTGTGTTCGTGCCTATGAAACGCTTATTGAAGAAAATCTTGTCTACGTTATGGTGTAGTTATGAAAAAAGTTTATTTTGTCGGAGCAGGTTCGGGAGATCCGGAACTATTGACATTAAAAGGGAAACGAGTGTTGGAAGAAGCTGATGTGATCATCTATGACCGTTTAGTTCATCCTGTGCTATTGTACTTAGCTAAAGATTCGGCCCGTTTTATTTATAGCGGTAAATACCCTAAGAATCACGTGTTAAAGCAAAAAAATATTAATGATCTATTGTTGGAAGAAGGAAGAAAACAGCAGTGTGTAGTGCGTTTAAAGGGCGGCGATCCTGGTATTTTTGGCCGCGTCGGTGAGGAGATCGCAACGTTAAAAAGTGAAAACATCAGCTATGAAATTGTTCCAGGTGTTACTGCTGCATCAGCTGCAAGCAGTTATAGCGGCATCCCTTTAACTCACCGAGAATGCAGCAGTAAAGTAACTTTAGCAACCGCTCATCGTCAAGCTGGTGAAATGGTTGATTTTAAAGGTTTGACAGAAAATGGAACGATGTGTTTATACATGGGCATAGAACGAGCGAAAAGCACGCAGAAAAAACTTCTAGAGCAAGGTGTCTCGAATAATTTACCAGTAGCTATCATTGAATGGGCGAGCCTTGGTCGTCAGCGTACTGTAACAACGACGCTTCAAAAGTTGATTCAAACCATTGAGGACAATCACATTCAAAATCCGTCATTGATCATTCTAGGAGAAGTAGTAGCTTACCGCAAAGATACAGACTGGTTTGAGGAAATGCCATTATTTGGACATAAAATTTTATTGATCGATACGCAAAAAATCAAGTTTGAAACAATTCTCTCGTATACGCAAGAAGGTGCAGACGTTTACGCCATTCAAGTTGGTGAAACTCGAGATCGTAGATATGATGAGGTCCACCAACAATATTTGAAGGATCATTCGTTCAATGAAGTTGTTTATTTGGATCAGGGAATAGAAACGAGATATAACAAACAATGGGATGCTTTGAAAAAAGAAATAACTTTTTGATATTTTAAATGTTTTATTTTGAAGACCTAAGTTGGTCAGTTATGTTATCTAGCTACATGAGCCGGTCTCTCGAAAAAAGATAAAAGTTGACTGAGGACCAAAATGCCTCGGTCATGTTTTACTATTTTATAGTCAAGACTAAGATGGCTCATTTCGCTTTTAAATTAAGGAGATGAAATTTTATGGGGTCACTTCAACCGCCAGAAATAGTTGATGTTACAATTGAAAAAGGAGTCCAAAAAGCTCGAGCAAGTGTGTTGACATTGGCTGCTTTGGGTTTTTTAGCTGGGATGTTTATTGCTGTTGCAGGAGTCGCGATGATTCGTGCAATGGGAACGATGCCGAAGGAGTGGGGTAGTCTAGTTAATGTGATTGGTGCTGCTGTTTTTCCATTTGGTTTGATTTGTTTGCTATTAGCTGGAGGTGAACTAGTGACAGGTAATATGATGGTTGTTACTATGGCTTTGTTTGCTAAAAAAATCAGTGGAAAAGATTGGCTGCGAAATATTGTGATCGTCACGATTTTTAATTTACTTGGTTCTCTATTTGTTGCCTATTTTTTTGGTTATCTAAGTGGCGCACTACTAGGAGACTTTTCAGAGCGCGCGATTCAGGTTTCTTTGGGACGAACAAAAGATACGTTCATACAAGGGTTTCTTTCAGGAATCGCCTGTAACTTTTTGGTCAGTACCGCTGTTTATCTAAATTTTGCAGCGAAAGATTTTATTGGGAAAATTGTAGGAATCTTCTTGCCGATCATGGGTTTTGTGATTTGTGGATATCAACACGTAGTAGCAAATATGTTTTTGATCCCTATGGGAATACTTTTGGACGGAAATACATGGGGTGCTTTCGGAAAAAATATGGTTAGTGTTTATTTAGGAAATATCATTGGCGGTGGATTTTTTGTAGCTGGTTTATACTTTTTGGCCTATAAAGTAGGTACGCGTCGGTTGTCAAACAAGTAAAATCTAGTATGATTATAGGATAAGAAAACATAAAGGAAGTAAAAAGAGATGAAAACTGTCCGTGTCGGTACTAGGAATAGTCCACTGGCTATGAAACAAACGATGATTGTTTTAGAATTATTAAAAGCAGTGCAAAAAGATATTACTTTTGAAATTGTACCTATGACTACTAAAGGAGATCAGTTACTTTCTGTTAGTCTATCTAAAATCGGCGGTAAGGGATTATTTGTCAATGAAGTAGAGCAAGCTTTGCTATTAGGCAAGATCGATTTTGCTGTGCATAGTTTAAAAGATATGCCGGCAAATATGGTCGATGGATTAACGTTGGCAGCATTACCCAAAAGGAGTGATCCAAGTGATTGTCTGATTTTTCGTGAAGTTGATACAGTAGCTCAGCTACCTTCTGGGGCAAAAATCGGTACAAGTAGCTTACGACGTGAATTTCAAATGAAGGAACTCAGAGAAGACATACAAGTAGAATCGATTCGTGGCAATGTAGGTACTCGTTTGAAGCGGATGGAAGAAGAAAAACTTGATGCCATTGTTTTAGCAACTGCTGGATTAAAACGACTAAACTGGTTTGAAGAACCTAGCTATCCATATATTCATTTGACATGTGAGCAGTGTATACCAGCGGTTGGTCAGGGAGCATTAGCGGTAGAATGTCGTAGTGATGATCTAGAGATGATCGCATTTTTAAGTCAGGTCGATGATTCTTTAACAAGAAAATTGGTTATGGAAGAACGTGCTTTCTTAGCTGAATTGAATGGAAATTGTGATATCCCTATCGGTGCATATGCAGCCAAGTTGAGTAAGGGCTATCGATTTTCAGGATTTTTAGGAGATAAAGAACTACAAAGGTCTTTTAGTGAGACAGTTACTGTACAAGATATAAGGGGTGTAGGTCAAATGATGGCTAAGCGGTTATTAGGAAAGATCGATCAGGAGAAAAAATGAAAAAGATACTTTTGACACGAATGATTGAAGATAATAGAGATGATCGAGTTTATTTTCAAGAGCAAGGATTTGAGACTGTCGAAATACCCTTGATTGCTTTAAAGCAGCATAGTCATCCTACATTTGGTGACGAGTTAAAAAAATGCGAATGGATTTTCTTAACGAGTCAACATGCAGCTAAATTTTTTTTAGAACAAGTGAGAGAAGAGGGAATGATGCAACAGCTGCACTCAAAAAAATTTGCTGTTATTGGGACTAAAACAGCAAAAATATTGTTGAACAATCACTTAGAAATTTTTCTTGTAGCACCAGAACCGACTAAAAAGAGCCTATTTCATTTTTGGCTAGAGCATCAGACAGAATCTACGTCGATTTTTTATCCTAAAAGTAATTTAGCAGACTCAGCTTGGGAAGATATTTTGTTGAATCAAGGGCATACACTTTATGCACCTGTTATTTATATCAACTTTTTTCCAGATGAAAGTAAAAAAAAATTACGGAGATACTTGAATGAAGAGGAGTTCGCAGCTGTTTATTTTGCTAGCCCATCGTTGTGGGTTCGTTTCTTAACTCTGTATTCAGAGTTAAGACTAGAAAAGATGCCCGTACTCTATTGTCTGGGAGAAACGACCAAAAAAGCAATCAAAAAGATGTGCTATGATGCAATCGTAAAATAGGAATCTATTTCAAATCCAATGAAGTAGACAAACTGATTGACTAGAAAAACAAATCTAGTACAATGAGTAGACTAGCATGAATACTTTAAAGGAGGAGCATAATGAGTAGAGAAATTATTTTATATATTGCGGCAAGTTTAGATGGATATATCGCTGAGATGGATGGTAGCATTGATTTTTTGGGTGGCGGAGCGGAATTGCTTGAAGATGAAACAGGCTACCAAGAACTGATGGCAAAAATCGATACAGTAGTAATGGGGCGGACGACCTATGACCAAGTGGTAAATGAATTAGCCCCTGATCAGTATCCATACGAGGAGCAAACTTCTTACATTATCACAAGTCGTACGAAAGATGATTCAGAAAACCTTATCTTTACAAATCAAGAACCAGTTGATCTGGTCAAAACATTAGCAAAAGAACAAGGAAAAGCAATCTGGATCGTTGGAGGCGGCAGTATTATTGCACCTTTAGTTGAAGCAAATTTGATTGATACCTACATTATTACAACAATACCAGTAATATTAGGTAAAGGAATTCCTTTGTTCAACGAATTTAACGGTCCAATCAATCTCACAGTCGAAAATGTTTATGTAAAAAACAATATGGTTTATACAACTTACTCGAAACAATAAAAATAAGATCGGTCTGTCATGGGGAGTTTGACAGACCGATCTTATTTTTTTAACAAATGATTTTAACCTATAGATAAAGCAATCAAATCGATCAATAAATGGGTGATCCAAGAAGCCCAGATGCTTTTTCCAGCTTTTAGATAGATCAAGTTTAAAATCAAACGAGCAACACTTTGTAATAATAATACATGCATGACTGTTGAAAACAATGAGCCGTCCCAATAAGAAGGAATGTGCAGAAGACCAAAAATAAGGGCACTCAACAAAGTACTGCTTCTTAAAGATAAACCTGAACTCAACGAACCTTCCAAGACACCAATACCAAGTAATTCCTCACCCATCAGCATAAAAGGGATCATAAAAATGATTGAGCCTAGATTGCCTGATTCAGGGTTGGCTGCCCAATTGAATCCGATTGCTTGCGCGATCACTCCTACCGAAAGGGCGACAATAAAATAGCTGATAACACCAACTGGGATCAACCATAATCTATGAGGCATTTTAAAGGCTTGTTTGCTGCTTTTTCCAAATGCTAAAATCCATGCCAAAATACCTCCAACAAAAAGCCCACTCCAAGCCCATGAAATAGTTGTTAGACTTAAAAAGCCAAGTAATAAAAGGAAAGCAGCGCCGATAAGTCTAGGGGTAGAGCTGTGCATCGTTTCGTTTGTTTTCATAAAAATACCTCTTTCTAAAAAGTAATGGTTGTGCAAAGAAATGATTGTTAAAGATACCATGCTAACTCTAATGTTTAGTTAAGTATAATGGCTTTCGCCTAATAAAAAAAACAAGTTGCTTTCACAAATCAGGGAATGATATGAGTATACATTGATCAAAGCGATTCATCGAAAAAGGTCCTATATTTAATACCATGATTTATTTTCAAATCAGATAAATCAGAAGAAAAAAGAATCATCTGTTGACAAAGATGCAAGAAACGACTATTATTAGAATATAAAAAGACTACGTGTGTAGTTGTTTTTTGGAATACGAGTAAAGGAGACTTCCTATGTCTGATAAGAAAAAGACTTCAGCGATCACCGATGCAGAGTGGGAGATCATGCGCGTTGTTTGGACTAAAGAAGAAACAACTAGTAAAGAAGTCACTGAGATTTTGAATGAAAAGACTGAGTGGAAAAGCACGACTGTGAAGACGTTGCTTAGTCGACTAGTAGAAAAAGAAATGCTTGGAACAAAGCGCAATGGGAATAAATTTACCTATTTTCCGTTAGTCGAAGAGCGTAGAAGTATCGAAGTTCTCTCAGAAGATCTATTGAGAAAGATCTGCAGTAAAAAAGTGGGAAAGGTATTAGAATCGATCATCGATAATAGTACTTTAAGTTTCTCAGATATCGACCAGCTGGAAAGTCTTTTGCAAGAGAAAAGAAAGACAGCTGTTGAAGTTGTTCCTTGTAACTGTATTCCTGGTCAATGTCAGTGTCATCATGTTCATTAATCAAATAAAACTAAAATAATTAAGGAGTGTTTATACATGGAAAAAACAGTAACGATCAATGGAATGAAGTGTGACGGCTGTGTAAATATCGTCAAAGAAAATTTTGAATCGATTGCAGGTGTTCAACAAGCCACAGTTGATCTTGAAAAAAAATCTGCTTCTATCACAAGTGATCGAGAAATTTCAAATACAGAGCTGCAGAAAGCTCTGTCAGAAACAAAATTCACGGTTGCTTAATGGAAAAACGGCTGAGAAAAAGCAGCTCCTTTGGAAAAAAGAAGGAGCTGCTTTTTTTCTCGCCGTTTTCGGAATTAGAGCCTTAGACAAAACTGTTTTTTAGTTTTGTCTGAGACTCCTTTTTACATAAAAGGAAAGAACTTTGTAGTAGGCGTGCTTTCTTTAGCATAGACCATCAAATAATTTAGCAAGAGCACACCATTACGATAATTGTTGTTTTGTTTCACTACCTTGAAGCCAAGTGATTCAAAGAATGATTTCGCTGTGATCGAAGAGTGGACAGTAATTTCCTTCGCTCCTGCTTTAAATGCATAGTCGATCAAATCATTTGCTAATAATTTTCCTGCGCCGTAACCGATCCATTCTTTGCTTACATATAAATAATCAAGTTTGCCTGATTTTGATATATTTCCAAAGCCGACGATTTTCATACCAACTAGTACAACACGTGTGTAAGTAGAAGTTAAGACAGCATCCCATTTTTCATAGTCAGGTGTGGGCTGCACCCATTGTTCGATTTGTTGTTCTGTATAATCTTTTTTATTGATCGCTTGAACGGTTGAATTAAATAACGCCACCAATTCTTCTAAGTCAGAACGTTGATAGTCTCTTAAACTGAATACAGTCATTTGCTCATCACTCCTATTCGTTAAGACCAGTTTAATCATACAAAAGGAATATGTCAAAATATAATTAGAAAAAAGTGCAATTTTTTACTTATTTTTGGTTATTGAACGATCACTTATAATAATGTTTCGTGAGAGTAGAAATGAAGTGAAAAGGCATGCAGCATATAGAAAATAAGGATATAATCTTTTTTAAGAAAATGTAAAGAGCATTCCTAAACGAACAAAATGCAAAGAGTAAGTGAACGTTAAATCAGTGAAATCGTATCTTTAGCTAGAAATACTAGTAGGGAAGAGTTGAATGGGTTATTCGGTAGTTAAGCTACAATCAAAGTCAAAAGTCATCCAGTAATGCCTTTTTCAGAAAATAACGAGAGAATGAGGTCAAAGCTCCTTAGGTTCGAGCGATTGGCGTAAAAATCCGAGAATCTAACTTTTGTCACTGTCTATTAAAAAATAGAGTCCAGAACAAAATTGTCTTCCGATTTTGCTCTGGACGTGCTGCTTATTTCCTATTTGTCACGAATAGATTGAATATCTTTATAATATTTTTTAGTCAATTGACTATCTTTATTTGTATAGTAATAACGCTTATCCTTCGTTTCTATTTCTAGGATCGGTTGTTCTTTTCGATAGACGAGAAGATACGCAGGGTGATCATCTACTTGAAATTCTCCAGTTAGGTAATTTTCAGTAGCCGTTCCATAGACGCGAATCGTATCTTTTGGCAGTTCATTGACTAACTGTACTGACTTGATCTCCTCCCACTCGATTTCTCTATCCTTAGAAAATGGCGCAGATAAATGGATGCCGTTATGAGAAGTTGATAGTTCAAATGGATTTGCTGAAAAATCACTGATCAGCATCGGGATGCTAACGGCAATGAGTGCACCGAAAACAAAAAGTCCGACGATACTCATAATGATTTTTCCAGCCGGGCGCCCTAGATTTGTTGTAATATTCATACCGATGCGGTCAGGAACAAGAATTCTTTTATCATTAGGATTGATATAAATCGCATATTTCCAGTATTGGTCTTCATCACTATAGCGATATTCTTCTGCTAAAGAAATCAATTGATCCTGTTTCTTACGAGAAGAAAATAGATAATAGAAGGTGAATACAATAAATAGTAAGATTGCTAAAACAAAACCAAAAGTCAAAAGTATCATTTGTTCATAAGGTAAAATGACGGATAAACCAGCTATAAAAGGTAATGGACTCAAAACCAAAGCTGAAACAGCCATCAAGACAGACCAGTGGTGCCGCATTAGATCGTTGACCTGTTGATTGATCGCTTCATCGCTTGTCAAAGGTTTAACAGGTAAACGTCCGATAAAATAATAGAAAAGCAAGAAAAAGCCAAATAAGAATAGACTGATAAAGAAAAGCAGCCAAGAACCATTATCTTTACCGACTGCTATCAATGAATAAATAGCTCCAGCAACAGTGAGTACAAAGCTTGGTAAAAACCACCAAACACTGATCAATTTGCGGTTCTTATTGGCAACAAGCTTAGTATCTACCAAGATCGGCTGAGTAGGTAAAAACCATTTATTTTGAACTTTGACGGCAGTCATTTTACGAATATAGATCACTTCCAAGTAGAAAAAAGTCCCGATAAAGCCAAATAGAACAGTTAAAAAATAGATCATGGTCAATGAATCATAAGGAATGAAGATCACAGGTAAAGCAATAAATAAAAAAGCGATAGCCCATTGCAGTAACCGTTTTTTATACAACTTACTAACAGCTAAAACTTGCGGATCTTGAAGTTTTTCTTTTGGTAACGTTGTTTCTAAAACGATGTTTTTGTGTGGATTGGCAGGGATCCTTCCTGAAAAAGCCATTAAAAAACCAACACCTACAAGAACGACATATAATAAAAAATTCATTTTTAACACACCTTTATTGGTCAAATTTTTGATAAATCTGTTTCACATTTTTTTGGATAGTTTCTTCGGTTACTTGATGGATAACAGCTTCAGCTAACAATAAATCCAATCGTTCAGAAAAGTATTCTTGAAATTGTGATGTCGGTGATTGCCGATCAGCGACTATCGTCCCATTGCGTCGATCAGTTAAAATATAGCCGTCTGCCTTTAATGATGTATAAGCTTTTGACACAGTCATCATATTGACACCTATTTCATCTGCCATTTGACGAACAGATGGTAATTGTTCTCCTGCCAGCAACTGATTTTTAGCGATTCCGATGATCAATTGATTACAGATCTGTTGATAAATAGGCGTTTGACTTTGCGTATCTATTTCCAATAACATGATTTCACCTCTTTTGTATCGTTTGTATTATATATATTAATACAGATGATATTAAAAAGCAATGACTTTTTACAAAAACTTGTGAGAATGAATCATCAGGCATATAATAAAAAAGAACGATGAAAAAGTGGAAGGATGAATGAATATGTCAATAATCGAACCAACAATGACACAAAAATTTCGCGCTGCTTTTGCAGAAAACAATAAGCAAAATGCGTTGCAAAGAAGTGTCGTAAAAAATGGAATCAGCGCTTCAGCTCAGAATCAAGCAGCAGAGGTGAATAACGTTCCTGTCTTTTCTGTAGATCTTGCGACTGGGAAAGTAGCAAACCAAAAACAAAGTGGACGTTGCTGGATGTTTGCAGCACTGAATACGTTTAGACACAAAATGATCAACAGCTTTAACTTGAAAGATTTTGAACTTTCTCAAAATTATACTTTTTTCTGGGATAAATATGAGAAATCCAACTATTTTTATGAAAATATCATTGCGACTGCTGATCAAGAATTAGACAGCCGCAAAGTAGCTTTCCTTTTAGCAACACCACAACAAGATGGCGGACAGTGGGATATGATCGTCTCTATTTTTCAAAAATATGGTGTTGTACCAAAAACTGCGATGCCGGAAAGCAGCAACAGTTCTAATTCTCGTGATTTAAATAATTATCTAAATAAAAAGTTAAGAAAAGATGCAGTCACTCTTCGTGAGCTGATCCACAATGGTAAAACAATAGAAGAAGTGCAGGCAGCAAAAGAAAGAATGCTGGGAGAAATTTATAATTTCTTGGCGATCTCACTGGGAACACCGCCAGAAACCTTTGATTTTGAATACCGCGATGAGGAAAAAAATTATCATTTGGATCAAGGATTGACTCCGCAGTCCTTCTATGAAAAATATGTTGGTGTTGATCTGGACGACTATGTCAGCGTGATCAATGCACCGACAGCAGATAAGCCTTACAACAAGACCTATACTGTTGAAATGCTTGGTAACGTGGTCGGCAGTAAAGCGGTGAAATATATCAATGTAGATATGACAACCTTTAAAAAACTAGCAGCGGCTCAATTAGAACAAGGAGAGTCTGTTTGGTTTGGGTGTGATGTGGGCCAATCTTCTACTAGAGATAGCGGAATCATGTCGTTAGATGCTTATGAGATGAATGATCTTTTTGATATCGATTTTACAATGACGAAGGCAGAGCGTTTGGATTTTGGTGAAAGTCTAATGACACATGCAATGGTCTTGACAGGTGTTGATTTAATCGATGGTGTGTCTACAAAATGGAAAGTTGAAAATAGCTGGGGAGAAAAAGTTGGTGATAAAGGCTTCTTCGTGATGAGTGATGCTTGGATGGATGAATATACGTACCAAATCGTAGTGCGTAAAGAGTTGCTGTCTAAAGAATTACAAGAGGTTTGGAAACAAGAGCCTATCATGTTAGCACCTTGGGATCCAATGGGTGCATTAGCATAATAATGCACACTTTTAGGTAACAAAAAAATCCCGATAAATCGATTTCAGGATTTTTTTGTTACCAAAGGTCTATGTATATTTTCAAAAAGCTTTTTGTGTGTTATAATTTGTAGAGATAAAGAAAGACGTTGATATTACTACCGCCTAAAGTAAGTAATATCAACGTTAACCGATTCACTTAGAATCTTTTTTTGATAACGTAAGTGTATCATATGTTGTTTGGATTTACAAAATCCTGAACGTTATATTTTAAGAAATTCTTAGATTGAAATGAACTTTTTGACAGAACGAAAAGATTTTCATAATAATAGTAAAATAGGTATTATCAAGAGCTTTTTTGAGATTTTTAGTTTGAGAATTTCAGCCTGTGAAAATAGTTTCACAGAAATAGACTGATTCTATTCATTAGAAATTAATAGAAAAAATACTCTCTCTATTGCTATCTGGATTATTGTGGCGTAGAATGAGAATCAGTTTGAACGAACAAATTAAATAAAGACTTTTGACAGGTTGCGCCGGCAACTTGTCACTCAAAGTGTGAATCAACAATTCTTAGGCCGTAGATGGAATTGTTGGTTGACGCTTTTTTTAGTTGATCGGACAGGCTGTTTATTTAAAGTCAGGAGGATGTGTAATGAATAAAGATTGGATAAAGTTGATCGTGGGTGCTTTTTTTGAAGTGCTGTGGGTGATTGGAATGAAGCATAGTTCTAACTGGTGGCAATTGTTGCTGACAGGTATATTCATCTTTATCAGCTTCTATGCGTTGATAAAGGCGGGTGAAACACTGCCGGTCGGAACAGCTTATGCTGTGTTTGTCGGTTTAGGGACAGCTGGAACGGTTATTTCAGGCATCCTATTTTTCGGTGAAGAATTCAAAATCAGCAAGATCTTACTGATCATTGTTTTATTAGCTGGTGTCATGGGATTGAAATTTGTGACAGGTGAAAAAGGAGAGGAATAAAATGAGTTGGTTCTTTTTAGTCATTGCTGGAATTTTTGAAATGTTAGGTGTTGCTTCGATCAATCGGTTTAATCAAAAAAAAGATAGTAGATCACTGCTTTTATTGGTTTTAGCTTTTGCCAGCAGTTTTATTTTTCTATATTTGGCAATGAAACAGTTACCGATGGGTGTCTCTTATGCAATATGGACGGGGATCGGTGCGGCAGGTGGAGCAATTTTAGGTATGATCCTTTATGGGGAATCAAAAGATTGGCGGAGAATTTTATTCATTGGAGTCATTCTATCGTCAGTCATTGGATTAAAATTGATTGCTTAGTCTAAAAAATAGAAAAATCAGCTTAGACTGCTTGGATCATCGGCCGAGTGAGTCTAAGCTGACTTTTTGTTTAATGAACTTTTCTATGTAGATTTTGCTTCTTTATATGATGGTAGACAGTTGGAATAGAGATGTCACACTTTTCTGCGATTTCAGGAACGGATAACTCAGATTCGGTATAAAGCTTCAGAGCCTGTTGGACTTCTTTCGTACGCGGCGGTCGTCCCAGTTGTTTTCCATTTTCTCTCGCAGCATCTAAACCTGCAATCACCCTTTCTCTGATCAATTCTGCCTCCATCTCAGCAAAGGCCCCCATGATCGTGAAAAAGAAGCGTCCCATCGGTGTAGAGGTATCGATATTATTTTGGATGCTTACAAAGTGAATGTTTTTCCGGTCAAACTCTTCTAATAAACTTAACAGTTGCTTTGTCCCTCTGGATAAACGATCTAGCTTGAAAATGACTAACGTATCTCCCGATTTTAATTGAGCAAGAGCCTTATTCAATTCACTTCTAGATGTTTTTCGTCCGCTTTCTCTTTCTTTGTAGATCACGTCCACGCCATACTTTTCAAGCGCTTTTCTTTGGGAATCAAATTTCTGCTGCTGTGTACTGACGCGCATATAGCCGATAACTGTCATTTCTAAACACCCCTGTTTGATTATAATGAAATATACTATAAATCTGTTTTTTTGAAATCGAAGGTCGAGGAATTATTCTATATAAAACGATAAAAGATAAAATTTTTTGCTCTATGCATGTAATTAGAACGCTGATTTTATATGTATAATAGTTCAATCTGACTTAATAATGTATGTGAATCACCTACTTTTTTCCGCTATTTTCGATTATATAAAAAATGAAAAATAAAATGTAAAAAAAGTTTTAAAATGATATTGACTTTCGATTTTCTCTATAATAAACTAATGTTTTTTATAGAAATGAAATACCAGTTTTTACTTTCAGAGGAAACACATGAGAAATACGGTTTGATGGGCTTTATGCTGATCGCTGTATTTCTTTTTTGCGTTTTAGTTGATTTTCTCAATATCATTAGTTTTTTGGAAGCTTTGATCAGATAAGAATGTTGAGGAATAGATAATCTCAAGTAGATTAAATGATGATATCAGCAATAAGTTGGTTTTCTTAAGCTAACAGTGTGTGGTTCTAATAAACATGAATGAATAAAACAAGGTGATTGTGGACGAAATGAGGGTTTGATAAATGGTAGAAGAGCAACAGAAAAAAAGGAAGAAAAAAAAAGGCAATGCGCAAATAAAATCATCAAAACAATCCGTAAATAAAATAAATTCAGAAAATAAAAAATCAAACCCAAAAAAGAAAGCGAGAAAATCACCTCCTAGTTCTAAAAAGAGTAAAAATAAGGGACATTTAGAAAGAAGAAAACCGATTCCAAAGCAAAAAAGAAATCCCTTGTATACATTTATTTTTAATGTTTTCTTTTATAGTTTTATTTCATTCATGGTTATTGGATCGATATTGTTTGCAACAAGCAAGAGTTCAGACAGAAGTGTTCTTGGTTATCGTTTCTTTGGTGTTTTAACTGATTCAATGGTGCCAAGAGATCCTAAAACTCAAAAAGGCGGCTTTCATTCTGGAGACATTATTATCGTGAAGAATATTGAAGGTGACTCAGCAAAGGTGGGAGACATCATTACCTTTAAGCCTAGCATCAACAGTACTGCTTTTTTGACACATAGAGTAAAAAAGAAAATGGATCATTTAGGTGATACCAAAGGGACCTACTATATCACACAAGGAGATGCAAATAAAGCGGAGGACGTCCCTATAAGTGAAAAACAAGTAGTTGGTAAAAAAGTTTTTGCGATACCTAAAGTAGGTGGCATTTTGAACTTTGTCAGTGAAAATCTACTGGTGTCTATCATTTTCTTAGTTTCAGTCTTTGGTTTTATCACGATCATTCGCTATTACATTTTAAACAAATAACGGTAATTTCTTTTTGCTCAAGAAGAAAAGAGTATCTCGACTTCAACTTGATCAAAAGGTGAATTATATAAAAAAATTGGGGAAGGAAGTAAAAAGATGCAAAAAAACAAGAAGAAAAAAATATTGGCCTTAGCAAGCGGATTTGCGCTTGTTGCTGTAATGGCAGCGACATTTGCCTGGTTCACGAGTGAGGACCAAAAAACCAACCACTTTGAAGGTCAGATCGCAACAGGAAAAGATATCGAGGTAGTGGAAACATTTGAACCGCCGACCGAATGGGAACCAGGGTCAGAAGTAAACAAAGATGTGGCAATTGCCAATATCGGTAAATATGACACATTGATCCGTGTATCTTTAAGTGAGTCATTACAATTATTGAAAGATCATAACGCAAAACAAACAACAGGTGCAGAGCTTGAAAATCAAACAAGCAAAACTGTTTATGTATTACCAGGAACAGACGCACCAGCAGGATTTACAGATTCTGTCTTTGATGGAGCTGCACCAACATTAACCGTTGCTGCAGGTGAATTCAGTGGAACTTACACATTAAAAGTAAAAGAAAAAGCTGAAACTGTCGGTACAAAAACAACTTATACGTACCGTTATGCCTTTGAAAAAGGCGGCGTACTTTACCACGCTAGCGGAGTTGACGGATTTGAACGTAATGCGTCTAATCAAATCAAAGTAAAATCAGGCACACCATCATTAAGCTATGTTTCATTAGAATATAATGCTGCAGACGAAAGAACTTGGACAGATGCACCGATCTACACACCAACATTCACTGCAGACGGTACTCTAATTTGGAATGCACCAGCTGCTACAGGTTCTGGAAATATTCAAGTATCATTCAACAATATTACAACAGATCCTACAGTTGCTGACAAATGGTATTTCAATGCTGCTGATGGTTACTTCTACTACACAAGTGTTGTTGCACCAGGCGTAAATACATCACAATTGATGGACGCTGTTAAATTGCTTGGAACTGCTGGTAATGAATACAGCAAACTAATCTACGATTTAACTGTTAAAGGTCAAGGAATCTCAGCGTACAAAGATGCTGTAGATCAATGGTTGCCAGCAGGCGTCAATGACCCATTAGCAACTGCACTAAAAGCTTTAGTACCAGCTAAATAATAAAAAGAAACAACTATCTATTTTAAGGAGGAAGAAGGATGAAGAATCAGCACAGGGAGAAAGGAAAGCTTTTGATCGGGCTTATATTGATGTTTAGCCTATTGATTGCTTTTAAACCTGTTGAAGCTAGAGGTGAGTCCGCTCTTCCTTCTGGGATGGTAGTTGGCGATGACCAAGGAATTAAAGTCAATAGTGATGGGAAATACTTGATCGATATTCGTGATGTCGCACCTGGTAAAAAATGGTCTACTAAAATTACGATCATCAATGTGGAGAAAGATATTCCGTATCAATTAACCATGACTAGCAGTAAACCGACATTGATCGAAGGAAATCTTGATTTATCCAAAGCTATTCAAATGAGTTTATTTCTTGATGGAAAAGAAGTGTATCAAGGACCTTTGTCAGGTGTCAGTAAAGCAAGAAATTTACAAGATAAAGCAAATCCCTTAAATTTAGGCATCTATAAGGGAGGCGATACTCATTTATTAGAAGCCAAATTTGAGTTGGATGGTAAGTCCTACACAAATCGGGATTTTTTCAAAAAGAACGTAGTCGAAAATATTTGGAACTTTAAAGCAGTTAAAACAGAATTACCCGATACAAAAGGACCAGACAAGCCTAAAAATATCATTGACACAGTAAAAGATCGACTGTCATTTCCAAAAACAGGTGAACAATGGCGTGAAGCTTTGTTGTTCATGTGTATTGGCCTATTTTTGATCTTGATCGTCCTATTGATATTGAAGCATAAAAAAAATGAGCAAGGAAAGAAAAATAAAAAATGGATTTCTTAGAACGATCAAAAGACAGGAGGAAATAGCGTGTGAAAAAGAAGTTAGCGAAAAAGAAAAAAAATACTCGCAGAAAAAAGTTTAAACTCCATGCCAAACTAATCATTGCAGTCTGCGCGTTTCTTTTTTCTGGTTTGATGGTTCTAGGAAGTACATATGCCTGGTTCGTTTCAGAAGACGAAGAAAACAACCATTTTGTGGGAGCGAGGTTATCAGCTGAAATCGTTGAAGATTTCGTCCCGGATTTCGAATGGCAGTCAGGAATGACAGTAAAAAAAGTAGTTCGTGTCAAAAACACTGGAAACATGCCTGCCTTTGTTCGGATCAGTTTATATGAATATTTACTGATGTTCAAAATAGATGTGGCAGATCAGACAGGGAATGGGAATTTAGCTCTTTCGCCCAATGCCGTAAAGCCGATTGCAGAAATAGAGCAGCCAAAAAACTGGGCAAATGCAGCAGCAGGAGGCGGGACATATCTTTATGATGGGCATTATTATATTGCTAAAAATGCAGTGATCCCAGCTAATGCAGCAGACCGATACAAGTTCAAAGATGCTGCTCGCAACGGAACAGATTTGAAATGGTTCAAAGTGAACTTTCCAACGAATATCTACGAAAGTTTGCCAGCAAGTGGGACACAAAACTACTGGCTATATCAAGATGGTTATTTTTATTACTCAGAATTATTAGAGCCAAATGACTTAACAACACCGATTGTTGAGAGTGTTTCACTGGATCAAAGTGCACCAAACAAATTTAAGGGAGCTCTTTATAAGTTAGAACCAATAATGGACGCTCACGATGCCACGCAAATTTTGTTGAGTAATTGGGAGATCGTACCGTCAAGCCCAGCAGCCAATTTATATAAAGATCGGCTAAGTGACTAAAAAGAGGAGGAGCCATTTTGAAAACAAAAAAATCAAAAAAGAAAATTAAAATAGCGAAATCCCTCTTTTTACTTACGAGCGCAGCGATCATTTTGGTGATGGTGTCATTGGGATTGCATCGAACGTATGCAGCTTTAACAGATAGTGATCAAAAAGAAAATGATTTTAGAGTAGGAAATGTTCAGACAGAGATCAAAGAAGAATTTGATCCGCCAAGTATATTTGAGCCAGATAAAGAATATTCAAAAAAAGTCCAGATAACAAATACTGGTGAACAGGATATCTTTATTCGAGTGTTAGCTTTACCAAGTATCACCAAACAACAATCGAATGGTTCAACGCTCTTATTGCCAGCTACGACAGAAGGAAGCAACCCGGTTTTGACGATCGATTACAATCTGACAGATTGGATCAACGGACAGGATGGTTATTTCTATTATAAAAAGAAACTAGCGAAAAATGAACAGACAGCAGTTCTTTTTACGAAAGTAAAAATGAATCAGGCGGCAATTACAGAGGAATATGAAAATGTTTCATTGACCATTGAAATCAAAGCAGAAGGCATCGGAACAACGAAATATTCTTATCGAGATGCTTGGTGGAACGCTGAGACACCGACCACCGGCCCGCTTTTAGATGTTGATAATGCATTGAAAGGACAAACAAGCGGTCAATAAGAGTAAAAATCTAGAGAAAGAAGGTGCACTCATGAAAAAGGGAAGAAGAAAGAAATTACGTTTTTTTCGTTGGATGATGATTGTTGCAAGTTTGATTGGATTAGTTTATTTTGCACAGTCGGCACTCTTATATACGAATGCGCCTATCAAAGCTGCTTTGAAGACTGATCTTCAACCTGGGGAAGTGAAGTTGAGTAAGACCGCTAAACCGGTAGAGGGTATGGTCAACCAGTGGGATATCACCGTTCGGATCGAAGGACGTAACCAATTTCCACCGCCGCCAACGGATATTGTTTTAATCATTGATACTTCAGGAAGTATGGAAGAAAATGATCGAATGATCAAAGCTAAGAGCGCCGCAGAAAAATTTGTAAACATGGTGCTCCACAAAGATTATGTCAATCGAATCGCTTTAGTTACTTATAATTCCACTGTGACGAATTATACATTCAATCAGGCTGGATGGAGTGATCAATTTGTTGATTACGCCCATAAAAGTCTATTGATCGATAAAATCAAAGAATTAGAACCCGTTGTCAACGGAGGAACCTTTACACAAGCTGGAATCAAATCTGCAACAGAAGTCATGGCAAAAGCTACTGGAGAAAAGAGAAACATCGTACTTATTTCTGATGGAGTACCAACCTATAGCTATCCGCCTACTGCACCTTATAACCAATTAAGCGGGATGGAGCTTTTTGATTATCCTAGTGGTGCTGCAGGATATAACTATTATGAAAGTGTCAAAACGATTCCGGAAGCCAATTTTGACTACAGTAAACCTTACGGAAATGGTGCTAAATATCGCATTGGTGCATTTGCACCAGAATATGAGCAAATGCCCACAGGCTCTAAAAATCGTTTGATGGCCAATCATGCACATAGCGCGATTGCTCAAGCAACTATTACTAAAAATGAAAAAATGTCGAATGGTGACTTTTTAGTAACAGATTTCTATACGATCGGTGTGGATTTAGATTCTGCTTCTCAAGATGATGAAATCAAAACGGGGAATCAGACCTTGAAAGAAATTGCCTCATCAGAAGATAAATGTTTTGCTGCAACTGCAGATAATTTAGATGACATTTTAAGTGGCATTGCCGGTGAAATCGTCGGTGCCATCAAATCAGCCCATGTCGTAGATCCGATGGGAACAGGTTTTGTTATGAATGGCAGTGAATCTGTCACTCAAGGAAATTCTGAAGCGAAGGATGTTTTAGGTGTAAAAACGATCAATTGGGATGTAGGAACACTCAAAACGCCTGTTTCAAATGATCCAGATGAAGATGTGATGTATGCGGAAATGACCTATCGAGTAGATGCGACAAATGATGTCTTAAAACCTAATGTGATCGATACAAATGGATTAGCTAAAACAAATGGCAAAACAACGATCGTTTACAAAAGATACGATGATACGGTCATACCGTCAGAATTTGAGGTTCCTAGTGTCAAACCAATTATTGTAAGCCTGCAAAAGAAACTCCTTGATGAAGACGGTAAGGAAGTGACAGAGAAGTCCGATTCGTTTGATTTTAAATACGGGAATGATCAATATACAGGGAATGATACATTTACACTTTTCCCGACTGAAGTGAAAAAAATCGTCCATCCATGGAAAGCTAGTCAAGAATACACGATTGAAGAACTACTAAAGTCGACACAAGACTATGAGACGCAAATAGAGATCAACGGACAAGTAACAGCAGGGACCAAAGATGTCTTCAAATTCGATTCGGTAAATGGACAATACACCGATCAACAAATCATTGTCACAAATACAAGAATCGCTCAAATAAGAAAAGTGTATCTAAATATTCGACAAGCTGTAAACGGCCCAAATGAAGAGCTGGTGATCCCTTCAAAAGGATATTTTACATCTGATATTGAAAACACTGATCAAACGAGCAATATAATTTCTAAAAGCACAACAAAAGATACGCCAGCCGAAGTATCTGAATCCTTATTTATGAAATATGAACTTATGTTGAAAAAAGGAGAAACAAAAGTATCTATTAGCGATATCATTCCAGAATACTATCAATTTGCAGGATATATTGTTTCTTCAACGAATCAGAATTTGAACACAACACATATTTCAAGTAATACGAGTGGATTAATGAAAACGAATAAGGCAGAACTAGATTATCAAACGAACGAAGAATACTGGCTGACGATGTTTATTACACCAAAATTGGGAACAACTAACGATGGTGAAAAAGAAACGTCACCTAGACCCTATAGTTGGGCATACAAAGTAAATCAATTTGGTCAGTAATAATATAAAAAACAAATATAAATCAATTAATTTGATTTGATTGCAAAATACTTTGATAGTCCTCAACGATTTTACAATAATCTAAGGTCTCTAGGATATCTAAGTATTTTGCGATTTCAGGTGTCAATTGTTTAGATGTATCAGCTGAATGGGCAATCGCATGATTTAAGCGGGCAATAAGCATTTCAAATAGCCGATAATCTGATTGTGCATTAGCGATGGCAAGTTTAGAAAAATCCATGGCATGTTGATAGTCTTTATAATTTAAACATAACGAGGAGAGATTTAAATAAATTCTCAGTTTTGTATCTTGCAAAGTTTCAATTTGATTCAAAGGATCGATTTTATCGGTCACTAATGTTCCTAAAGCGATCGCCTCTGAGGGCGAAAAACAATAAAGAGAATTGTTCAAAAGTTTTAGCTCATACAGGTACCATTTATCTACACCGATCAAATAGTTTTTGATCGGGCTCATAAGTTGCTGTAAAGAAGGATTTTGCGGTGTTTCTTCGTTTGTAAAATTTATTTGAAGCATCGCCTGCGTAATCAAAAAAAGATGATAATACTTTTCATTTTTTGTTGTTTGATAGCGTTGATCAGCAAGCTGTTTCAACGTCTCAAGGTAAGCTTTATCTTTTTTAAAAACAGCATGACTTAATTCGTAGTATAACTGGTTTTCAGCGGGAAAATACTCTGGGTCAAGTAAGTTAAGAAACTCTTCAACAGACAGAAATAGTTTCTCCAAGATCAATAAGAATTTATCGAATGAGGGCATGCTGACATTTGATTCAATTAAGTAGTAAGTTTGTCTAGTCATTATTCCTGAATAAACATTTTTTTGGCTGAGACCTTTTTCAATTCTGATTTTTTTTATTAATGATCCATAATTATTCAAAAAAAAATCTCCTTTCTGGGTATAAAATACTTTACCGACTGAAAAAATTTACTTCCTGTGTGTTATTATAACAAAAAAATAAATAACTAATTAAAAAAGTTAATATTTAGATTAATTTTTTTAGATTAGGAAGGAGCTGAATAAATATGGTTCTGTTACTTGTATGGTTTATTACATTTTAATTGTCTGTAGAGTTCAAATTAATTAATAGTTAGGGGCGTTTATTAAAGTATGAAACAAAAACTTAGTTATGTACTTATTCCATTTATCATGGTTTTCATTGCGTTGGGGTTGCTTAATGGACCAACAGCAGAAGCAACAAGTACGAATGCAACATGGTCAACAGCAACAAATTCAACAACAGTTGGTCTTCCCAACTTGGATGATGTCCAAAATAATGTTTTACAGACTCAACAGCCGACAGCTAGATTTTTAGGCGTAACTTGTTATGCAGGTGTTCAAGTAATCAAATATAATTCAAAAACGAATGCAAGATTAGCTGGAGCAGAATTTACGATCTATGATTCATGGGGGCGTGCTGTTCAAGTCATCCAGTCAAATGCAAACGGGATTGCTCAAACAACTACCTTACCTTTAGGGAACTATTCGATCCGAGAAACAAAAGCACCGAGCGGTTATCAGCTTGAATCTAGTCGTATGTATTTTTCTCTAATGAGAAGTGGTCAACTACTTTGCTTGACGAAATGTAATGTTCCGCTACCAGAGCAAAAAGGCGGACTGCAAGTAGTCAAAACGAATGAGTCAAATCAAGTGTTGGCTGGTGCTGTTTTCGATGTATATAATTCCAACAATCAGCTTGTAGGAAGAATTACCACTGGTGCAAATGGAGTAGCTGCGTTAAGCAATTTACCTTTTGGCACATATAAACTAGTTGAAGTTCAAGCACCAAACGGTTATGAAGTAGATTCAACGCCGAAATATGTGACGATTTCTTCAACAAATAAAACTGTAACGATTTATGTCACTAATAAAAAAGCTACAGGTAAGATCTTGATCGTTAAACAAAGTGTGGAAGGCAGATTACTATCAGGTGCTACTTTCCAAGTATACAATGCAAACAATCAGTTAGTTGGAACGGTCACTACAAGTGATAGTGGGTTCGCTACGTTGAACGATCTACCTTATGGCACTTACAAATTAGTTGAAACAAAAGCGCCGGACGGCTATGAACTAGATCCAACACCGCATTATGTCACTATCTCAAAAGATACACCAAATGGGGTTGCAAGTATTGCCATTGTCAATAAGAAAAAAGTCACAACAGGTAACCTTGAAGTCATCAAAAAAGATGAAGAAGGAAAATTACTTGCAGGAGCAGAATTCAATGTATTCAACGCAAATAACCAATTAGTCGGAACGGTTACAACAGATGCGAATGGTGTAGCGACATTAAATGATCTACCTTTTGGCACCTATAAATTGATTGAAACAAAAGCACCGGCAGGCTATGAGTTAGATGCGACACCGCATTATGTGACGGTATCTGAAAATGATCCGAACGGAAAAGTCAGCATTACAGTGGTGAATAAAAAAGAACAAACAACAGGCAACCTTGAAGTCATCAAAAAAGATGAAGAAGGGAAGCTCTTAGCAGGAGCAGAATTCGAAGTATACGATAGTAATGATCAGTTAGTAGGGAAAGTTACAACAGATGCCAACGGAGTCGCTACTTTATCAGATTTACCATATGGTACGTACAAATTGATTGAAACAAAAGCACCGGACGGTTATGAAATGGATGCGACACCAAAATATGTCACACTTTCTAAAACAGATCCAAACGGCAAAGCAACGATCGAAGTCTTGAATAAAAAAGAAGTCGTACCTGAGACTGGTTCATTGAAAATCATCAAATATGTTCAAGGATCAGATCCAATCGAATATTTAGCAGATGCAGTCTTTGAAGTCTATGATACAGATACACAATTATTAGGCACATATACAACAGATCAAAATGGAGAAATTCTCCTAAATGATTTGGCGCCTGGTAAATATTATGTAATAGAAGTACAAGCACCTCCTGGTTTTGAAGAAGATACAACCTTCTATGAAATCACGGTAGAAGCTGGAAAAGTTGCTGAAATCAGACATGCCAATGTGAAAAAGGAAAACTTAGGTAGTCTAAAAATCACAAAATATGCATTGGATGAAGATGGGTATGAGACAGAAAATGTTTTACCTAACGCTGAATTTTCAGTAACAGATTCAAATGGGAATGTTCATACAGGAACAACGGATGCTAATGGAGAAGTCTTCTTCTCTAACTTGCCGGTAGGTGAGGTTGTCATCGCAGAAACGAAAGCACCGGACGGCTATGAACTAGATGCTCCACAACAAACCAATACCATTGAAGTCGGTAAAATTGCAGAAAATGTTTTCTACAATAAACCGAAGCAAATTCAAGGGCGTGCTTTAGTCTATGTCTCAAGTACAGATGCTAAGCAAGTTTTAAGTGGTTTAGAATATCAAATTACTTGTACGAAAGGTAATGCCTTAGAAACAACTGCTATTACCAATAGTTTTGGCCAAATCAGTATTTACTTACCGCCTGGTGAGTATGAAATTGCGCCATTGATCAAAGCAAAAACAACATCCGTTGTTAAACCAACAAGCTTTAAAATCGAACCAAACAAATTTACGATCATTAGATTATCTATTTAATCTGTGGGTGTAAATACTAAATTTTGTTTTAAGCTGGACGATTGGTGTTCAAAGCAAACGTCCAGTTTAAATAGATAAATAATAAATGTGCACACTTTATTATTAGGAAAAAACATAATGGGAGGAAAAAAACTATGAACAAAACTGCTGAAAAAAAAGTTGGAAAATCTTTTGAAGAATTAACACCAGAAGAAATGAATAAAGTACAAGGGAGCTTCTTCGGATGGAGCTGGTCTTCATCTTCATCATCTTCATCATCAAGTAGCTGTTACTCTACAAGATGTAGCTATAGCTGCTGCTCTTCAAGATGTTGCGGTTGGTAATCTAAAATAACTCGATGCTAGATAAGTTGCCTTTAAAAAAGGCAATTTATCTAGCACTTATTTTTAATATGGAACTAATTCAGGAGAATTTACATAAATAAATTGATTTAAAGGAGACTAGCTATGAGTCTTAATAATTTAGCTAAAGCAACCTCGATCCGTCAACGATATGATCTATTAAAAAAATACTATGTTGGGAAAACAGAATCACCGAATACCTCATCACTTGAAAACTATACAAAATGGCGAAGCCGACCGACTACGGTAACGGATGAACGATTTGAAGAAATCCTCCAGTTTGCAAGATTGACAAAAGAAGAGTTTGATCTGGCCATCAAAGAATTGACAGAAGAAGAAAAAGACTATATTTTTTCAGAAATTCAAACAGAAGATTGGCTTCAAATGACTCAAGAGATTTTGGAACAGGATGATCATCTCGTCAATGACGTGTTTGACGAAAGCAAAGCTAATTTTACCTATGCCTTACGTCTGCATATCGATTATTTTGAACGGAAGCTCAAAGAAATCTTGAAAGAGTTTTCAGAAGTAGAGGTGCAAGCGAGTGCAATGATGGATTATGTCGGTGAAGTCATCAATCGATTCATGGATATCGGGCTTAGAACCTTTGTATATGATTTACACGTAACGAAAGAAAAGCTGGAAATAGAGCCGGAACTTGATGAGAAAAAGGCGTTTCAAAAGTACCTCATCTCTCGTTTTGATTCAAAAGAAAAAGTAGCAGACTTTTTTGCTCACTATCCAGTATTAGCAAGGCTATATGCAGAAACTATCAGCTTTCAGCTTGTTAATTTTAAAGAGCTGATGGAAGCACTTGATGAAAGTCAGGATGAGTTGAATGACATTTTCAAACTAAGACTCCCTCTTAGTTTGACTGGGTTAAAAATGGGTGCTGGAGATTCACATGATCGTGGGAAATCAGTGGCAATTTTAACGTTTCATGGAGAATCAGAACTTGTGTATAAACCCAAAAATTTAGCTATTAGTGAGCGTTTTGATCGATTTGTGGCAGAGGTACAAAAATTAGATGCGTCATTTGATTTTTATTTAACAACTAAAATAGTGAAAGAAAACTATTCGTTTGAAGAACGTTTGCTTTATCTGGAATGTGCAACAGAAGCAGACGTGCATCACTATTATCGTCAATTTGGTCAAACGATTGCTTTAGTATATTTGCTTAACGGTAATGATTTTCATTTAGAAAACGTCCTGGCTTTTGAAAAGTATCCTGTATTGATCGATTTGGAAACGATCATTCAAAATCATTTTCCAATGCCGGACAGCCAAAATGCGATCGTTAAAGTAATGCAGGAGAATGGTGAATCCGTAGTGATGAGCGGTTTAGTGCCGATTTATCTTTTTGAAGAACGTGCGGAAGAAGATGTCGAAGGGGCATCAAAAGGAATTCAACTGAGTGCTTTGAGTGGGGGAGAACAAAAATTACCGTATAAGGTTTTGAAGCTTGTCAATTTTGATTCTGTGAATATGCAGTTTTTATATCAAGAGCATATCACCGATGCTGCTGAAAATATTCCAATGTATCATGGAGAAAAAGTTGATTTTGTTCCGTATATTGACACCATTGTGAAAGGCTTTAAGGAGTTTTCTGCTTTTGCACTGAATAATCAAGAAACATTGGCGGAAATCGTAGAAAATATTTTTTCAGATTGTCTTGTTCGTAATGTGATCAAAACAACGCAAAGCTATGGAGATCTCCTTGATTATTCCACACATCCGACATGTATGGTCGACTACATCGAAAGAGAAAAATTATTCGAAAATCTTTGGATGCATGGATATTCCAATGCTCAGCCTGTGCCGTTTGAAGTAAGAGATATGCTTCAGCATGACGTGCCGATTTTCTTCAATCCTACTAGCAGTCGTGATCTTGTTGCTAGTCAAGGAGAAGTGATCAAGGATATGTATCTTGATAGAGCAATCGATTTAGAGGTAGCAAAAGTCAAAGGTTACTCCAAACAAGAAGAAACAGAACAGCTGGATTATTTAAAAACATCCTTTGGTCTGTATCACTCAACAGATCTCCAAGAAAAACGAGTTCCGTTAAAAGATATCACTGGACAAACGATTTTTGAAAAGGGTGCCTATGCAATTGGCGAAGCGATCCTTGAAGCTGCCTTTTTGGGAGAAGATTCGATCGCTTGGAAAGATATTGAAGAATCTTCGCCTGACAATTATGTGGTCAATGTGATGAACGAGAATTTTTATGATGGCATTACAGGAATGTATTTGTATTTCAGTGAACTCTATCATGCACTAAAAGAGCCGCAATTTAAAGAAGCCTATCGATTAGCCGAAAAGCTAGTGCTGAAACTTGAAGAAGATTATGTAGACAGTGTTTCTGCATTCTACGGTTCTTTTGCAGCAGTCTATCCTTTACTTTATACCTATAGAATGACCAAAGAAGAGCAATTGCTGCAGGCTGCGGAATCGATTGCTGAAAAATATATGACCAACTATGATCCGGAAACGATTGAAAGCTATGACTGGAATGGCGGGACAGCCTCGATCATTAAAGTGTTTGTGCTTTTATATCAAGAAACGGGGCAGCGGCGCTATTATGATTTTGCGAAACGATTATTATTCGATTTGGACTTAAGCAAGGTAACGCAAGGTGGATTTGCTCATGGTTATTCAGGAGTGATCCATGCGGCCAATAGTTTGCTGACAGTTACAGATGATCCAGAAGTTGAATTGATCATAAAAAAATGTTTGATCAAAGAACGTACGACCTTTGATCCTAAGCAAAAAGGTTGGCTGGATCTCAGACCTGTACCGCCGATGGTCAATGACTTGTGGTGTTATGGTTCTACGGGGATTGGTTTAGCTTATTTGGATCTTTTGAATACTGGCTTTACGGATTCAAAATTGCAGTCAGAGGTTCAACTTGCAGCAGATCGTCTGCTTGCACAGGATAAAAGAGATGACTGTCTCTGTCATGGAAATTTAGGGGACCTAGCCTTTTTGAATGCTTTCGGAGAAACAACTTTTGCAACTGCTGAACAGAAAGCAAAAATCAAGGAGAAACAAGAGAAAATAAAGACGAAAATCATGAACCAAGCCTATACCTTCGAAGGGCTGCCGACAATTCCTAAATACGGCTTATTTACTGGTTTATCTGGAATCGGCCATCAAATTTTACGAATGCATACCCCAGAAACAACAGCAGATGTATTAACACTGACTTTACCAAAAAAATAAGAAAGGGGGCGTTGTTTTGGTGAAAAAAGTTCCATTTATTGAGCAAAGTGAACATAGTGAATGTGGTCTTGCTTGTACCGCTATGGTATTGAATTATTATGATGATCATGTGACCTTGAGCCACTTGCGCGATGTCTATGGCGTACCCAAAGGTGGGAATACCTTAACCAATCTTTACCAAATTTTACTGGATAGAGGAATTGAAACGAAAGCGATCCGAGTACTGGAATTAGATGTTTTAGAAGAACAAACAGCACCAACGATTTGCTTTTGGGAAGAGCGACATTACGTTGTTTTAGAAAAGCTAACAGCGAAAGAGGCCATCATCCTTGATCCATCTACAGGGAGAAAAAAAATCAGACGAGAAGAATTCATCGCTGGTTTTTCAAATATTGCACTGATTTTAGTCGATATCGATGTCACTGTGTCACAAAGAAAAAAAGCAAAAAATGCGACATGGGTCATATTGAAAGATATTTTAAAGAGTAAAAAAGCGCGTGTAGCAGTTTTTATTTTATTAACGCTGCTTATACAAGGTGTGACGATCATCGTTCCACGAATCACCCAAATGATCATCGATGGTGCAGATTCTGTGGTCAGCAACGGGCTTCAGATCGGCTTAACTATTTTGGCATTATTTATCGCCTATTATTTTTTACAGGTGGCCAGAGGTTTAGTATTGATTTTATTGGAAAACTTATTCGATTTAACATTGATGAAAGAATTTATGCAAAAAATCATTCATCTGCCCTTGCGCTTTTTCATTAATCGTTCGACGGGTGATTTGATTTTTAGAGCGAATTTAAGTGTGATCATCCAGCAAATCATGAGCCAGCGAATGTTAACGATTTTTGTCGATTTCCTTTTCGTGTTTATTTACTTGATTTTGATGATCAGCATGTCTGTTAAATTGACATTGATTGCAATTTTCGGTGCATTACTTATGGGGTTGATTTCCGTAGTCAACTCGAGAAGAGTTCAAAGCATCACTAATAAAGAATTGATTGCCCAATCAAAAGTGCAGCGTATTTTAGTTGAATTGTTTGAAGGAATGGAGACTGTGAAGTCGTCAGGATCTGAAAACGAGTTTTATACAAAGTGGCGGAATGAGTTCAAAAATCAAATTGGTTTACGGGCTGAGAAGAGTCGCTTTTCAACTTGGGTCAGAACGATTCAAACCTCGATTCAGTTTATTTTACCGATCACATTGATTTATATCGGATTGATGCAGGTCGTAGCCGGTCAAGTGACTTTAGGGGAACTGATCAGTTTTAATGCATTGGCAGGAGCTTTTATCACACCGATCGTTACAGTGTTTGATTCTTATACGGAGTTACTTTTATTGCGCTCTTATTTTGGTAAGCTGAATGAGATTTTAGAAGCCAAAGAGAGTCCTCGTTTAACACAGGCAGATGAAAAGATCACTCGTATTGATGAAATTGCAGCAAATGATATTTCATTCAAATACAGTCATTTTGAAGAAGAAATTTTGACGTCTGTCAGCTTCAAGATCGCAGCAGGAGAAAAAGTTGCGATCGTTGGGAAAAGCGGATCTGGGAAAAGTACGTTATTGAAGCTGTTGGCAGGCTTATATGATGTTAGTGCTGGAGACATTCGTTTTAATGATATCGATATAAGTAAAATTGATGAAACGTCTATAAAAAGCTGTGTGAGTATCGTGAATCAAAAGCCAACGATTTTTAATGCATCACTTTATGAAAATATCGTGTTGAATCAAAATGATGTCGCGCAAGATCGGGTGGAACAGGCGATTTTTGATTCTAAAGTAGACGAAATCATAATGAACTTACCGTTAGGTTTGGAAACACAAATTTCAGAAGGCGGTATGAATTTGTCTGGCGGTCAGATGCAGCGGATTTCGATTGCTCGTGCGTTAGTCAAAGAAACAAGTTTATTATTGATGGATGAACCGACAAGCTCATTAGATAATATTTCGGAGAACTTCATTATGAATAGACTAAAAATGTATGACTTTACTTGTATCATCGTTGCCCACCGTTTAAATACGATCAAGCATTTCGATCGGATTTTGGTAATGGATCAAGGCAGAATCGTTGAAGAAGGAACACATGACGAACTATTGGCGTTAAAAGGACACTATTATTCCATTTATGTTGATCCGCAAAGTATTAGTTAAGAGATGATAGGGATTTTAAAAATAGGAGAAAACTCTTGGTTATCAAAGGGGGAGAAAAGCTATGGCAGTTATTGGGTATATGCGTGTTAGTACACATCTTCAAAAATTTGATTCACAACAACAGGCACTGGATGATTACGGTGTAGATATGATTTTTAAAGAGTATGAAAGTGGACGGAAAAGCTTTCGAAATGAGCTGAACAAGGCATTAGATATTCTTGAACCGGGCGATACATTTGTGATTTTCAAATTAGATCGGTTAGCAAGGGGAACAAAGCAGTTGCTTGTTTTACTGGAGCGGTTCAATGAACTGAATATCAATTTTGTCAGTATTGAAAATAACATCGATACCTCAACACCAATGGGCCGATTCTTCTTTACGATCATGGGTGCTTTTGCTGAGATGGAAGCAGAATTGATTCGGGAACGTGTTTTAGCAGGACTGAATGCTGCAAAGCAAAAAGGAGTGGTTTTAGGTCGACCGCCTTTAGTTGATCAGGTCAATGAAGCGCTTGAGTTATACCATAATACGAAGCTTCCCGCTGAACAAATTTCAAAACGCTGCGGGATTTCGATTTCTACCTTGTATCATCATTTAAGAAAAGAAGGCGTTTATCGAACAAAAACGACGAATGACCTAATCGATATGGGCGAATTTATGGTTAGAGGTACTAAAAATTAACGTCAGTTAAATAAAAAAGGCTGAGACAAAAGCGGTTAGTTCCCAGGAAATAAGCTGCTTTTGTCTCACCATTTATTCGAAAAAAGAGAGGAAAACTAAACATCCGTTTAGTTTTCCTCTTTTTTTCTTTTATGACCTGTTACTGTAAAATTTGCGCATATCTTGTTGCAAATTCATTATTGTATGATACACCATTGACATTTGTGCCGACATCCCAATTTGCTGACCAAGTCATCAAACCTTTGATTGGGTTGCCATCTTTTTTCAATTGATCTAATGCTTTGTAGACAGCCGTTGGATCGATAACATAACCGCTTCCAGCAGCATCTACATTTGCTGGTAAACCTAAGACCAATTTATCGTTAGGGATTTTTAAGAATGTTCTTGTTCCGTGGATCATTGAATCAGACATGTAATAAAGGAATTCATACTTAAGTGTATCGTCACTTTGTGGGATCCACTTCATGATTTCATCTACCCAGACACCATCGCCACCTTGATTATATAATTGTGGCGCAATATAGTCATAGTAGCCATCCAAAGAGGTAATATATTTTTCATAAGCAGCACCTGGTTTTAAATAGGGGAATTCAGGTGCCATTGTGATAATGAAGTTTTTACCTTGTGCTTTATAGTGATTTTTTACAATTTTTAGTGCTGCTGGAATAACAGTCTGATTATCACCTGCCGTAATAGCAGATTGTTCTAAATCAATATCAAGTCCGTCAAACCCGTAAGTTTCTACTTGGCGGATGATTTCATTGGCAAATGCCTGCTCATCACCAGCTTGTAATTGAATGTGAGCATCAGCTCCACCTAAAGCAAGTAATACAGCACGACCTTGACTGTTCAGCGTTGCTACATCCTGACGAAATGCCGCATCTGTTTTGTTGTAAGGGGCGAATGTCGGGATTCGACTGACACCGTCACTTTTCATAAAGGAAACAGGGACTACATTATAAGCTTTGTTGATGTCTGTTAAAGAGATATTTGCCGATGTTCCTTGTTTGTAGCCATCTCTTCCTTTAGACGCCCAGTTATGCCAATAGCCAACTAAGACCTTTTTATTTGCTACGCTGACCATATCACTGGCAGCATCAGCTGCTTCTACAGGTGTGCTGGTGAAAAGACCGCCGGCAAGGATACCGGAAACGATTAAAGCCGCTGGAATAAGTTGTTTGATTTTCATTCTAAATTCTCCTTTTGATCGATAAGTTGGATTATTTTACGTTCACGTCGATTGCTTGGTAAAATGCGTTTGTTGTATCATAGACGTTCCAAACTGCGTAAATAACATGATAGCCTTTACGATCAGCAGGGACAGTTACAGTGTGTTTAACACTTGCTTCAGGAATCGTCCCATTATCATCTACGGTACCGATCAAATCAAAATTTTTGATGTCTAAAGGTTGATTAGGGTTCCAACCTTGTTTTGTCATATAGTAGTTCCAAGTCGAAGTTCTGTGGCGTGCTGTCAGTGTCCAGGTGAGGCTAAGTGGACCTGCTGTAATATCTGATTTTACCCAGCGATCAGCAGTCTGCTCATCCAAAGGTTCGAATCCGGTCACACCAGCACTTGCTAACTTTCCAGTAATAAAGGTATTTTTAGTAGCTTCAATACTTTGAGGCTCCCATTCAGCACGACCAACATTTTTGTTGACTTTTCCACCAGCAGCACTACCGAAGTATGCACGGCTTCCAGGTGAAGAAACATATCCGTGGGCATCAGCAACTGCGGTTGTAACGAATAAACCTCCGGCTAATAAACTAAGTGACAGAACAGCTTTTAACAATGTCTTTTTCACTCTAATTCCTCCTAAAAAATGTTTTTGTAGCGCTTACAAAAAGATTATAACATTCTTATATATATTATTCAAATAATATATATAATATAAAATGAATAATTTATAAACGTATGATTTATAACTAAAAAAAAGAGAACAAATAACGTGGTATATCGCTATCTGTTCTCTTTTTCTAAGACGTATATTGTGGGGCGTTTTAGCGTTTCAATTCTTTTTCATCGTTTTTGATCACGTTCAAAAGACTTTGATTGTCATTAAAAGCAGCAAAAGCTTTCGCACTACTGTAGTCTGGGACAATCAAATCATCCGACAACATAAACGCATTGAATGCAGCTTCATAAGCTAGAAGATCCAGCATATAAAGTGATTGATAGGTCTTATTCAGCGCCATTCCTTTTGAAGCAAGCTCAAAGGCAGCTTCGTAGTTTTTGATCAAAGAATAGAATTTAGCTGTATTAAAGTAAACTTTTGTCGCCTTGATCGGCATTTTGACCGTCATTTTATTCAGCATTTCAATTGATTTTTCATAATAAACTTGTGCTTTATCTAATTCATCTGCCATTTCATAGACGATTCCTAAGCTATTGACAGAAAGGATCGCATAAATCGAATTTGCATCTCCAAGTTCATCCGCGCGATAAAAGTAAAATAGGCTGTCAGTTGTATTATTGTAGCCTAAGAGATTTGTGATCCCCATATAATAGAACCAGCGAATTTCCAATTCTCTATTTTGAAAATCAGAAACGTTGATCGTGGATTCTTTCAAAAGAGCTTGTGCTTCCTTATGCTTAAAGGTATTACATAACTCTTCTACTGTATTCAATAAATTTGTCAATTTTTTTTCGTCGTTATCATCTAGAACACTTTCTAGACTAAGGTTCAATCTTTTGCAGATCGCATCAAGGATTTCAAGACTGTCACAGATATTTTTATTTTCGATATTACTGATTGTTCCTTGGGTACAAATACCTGCAGCAAGAGTGACTTGTGATAGTTTTTTTTGTTTTCTTACGGAACGGATGATGTCTCCTTTGATTCTCATATAATTCCCCTCTATGTTTATGCATTATATTTATAGTTTTATATAATAGTATGGTATTATTCCTATAGAAGCAACTAATTTTTTGGAGGTATGGAGATGGAAACACTTTTAGAGTTACTGACTTTAGTGTCCCCTTACGGCAATACTGGACACGTATAGTTTGAAAAAATTAGTTCCTGGGAGTTTTTATGTGACAAATAGATAAGGGTGAAAGCTTTTCAAGATGGGAGATATTTTTTCTCTATTTTGGAAAGTTTTTTTATTTGATTTCAAAAATATCTTTTTTATATTTTAAACTTTTGTTTTCTCAATACGTTGATCAAGCCACGATCAGCGTTCTCACTTTAAAAGTCTTATGTTATAATTTAACTGGTTATGTTGAAAAAAGGAGGAGATCCAGTGGGAAAAAAATTTACAACACCATATGAAGTTGCATACTATGATGGAGATATTACAAGAAAGATGACAATTCCATCTATGCTGGCAGTGGTGATCAAAACCTCAGAGGAACAAAGTGATGCCTTAGAGCGTGGAGCGGATTACGTCGCGTCATTTGGTCTTGGCTGGGTCATTACGAATTATGAAATCCACATTACTCGTTTACCTATAGTAGGGGAAAAGCTGACAATAACGACGCAGGCAATGTCGTATAATAAATACTTTTGCTATAGAAATTTTTGGATCCATGATGAAGAAGGCAATGAATGTGTCTTGATCAAGTCAACGTTTGTTTTAATGGATAAAGAGAATCGAAAAATGAGTAGTGTATTACCGGAAATTATCGAGCCGTACGAAAGTGAAAAAATCACAAAAATTTACCGTGGTGAGAAAATTGAAAAAATAGAAGCAGGAGAGTTTCTTCCATATCGCGTCCGCTATTTTGATATTGATGGAAATCAACATGTAAATAATGCCATTTACTTTAATTGGTTACTAGACGTTTTAGGCTACGACTTTTTAACGACTTACGAGCCAACCTTCATCAATGTCAAGTTTGATAAGGAAGTAGAGTATGGTCAGGAGATAGAAAGTCACTTTGAAATACTCGATGAAGAAAGCGGCAAACAAACTCGTCATGAAATTCGGATCGCAGGTCAACTCTATTGCGAAGCAAACATGACTTGGAAAAAGAGCCAATAACTAGTACACGAAATTTAAAAAAAGATTGAGACAATTTTTTGTTTTGTCTCAGTCTTTTTTAGTATAAAATAAGAGAATGATCCTTTGAACGATTTGTTGGTAATAATTTAAAAATAGGAAGGATAGATGTTCTTTTGATTCGATTAGGTTTGACTTCTTTTAATGAGCATGATACGTTGACCGGAAAAAAACGTTCAACACTTTATGAATATGCGGGCTATCTACCATTCGTTGAGATGGACACGGTTTATTACGGTATTCCTAGACAAGAGTCGGTCACAGAGTGGACAAAATCTGTTCCTGATAACTTTCGTTTTGTCATGAAAGTATACAGCGGAATCAGCTGTCAGGGAGAGTGGCAGCAATATTATCAAAATGAGCAGGAAATGGTGACGGCATTTCTAACGAGCATGCAGCCAATGATCGAAAGCGGCAAATTGTATGCTTTTCTGGTTCAATTTTCAGGGACATTTAGCTGCACAAAAGAGAATGTTCAGTATTTGGAAAAAATCCGTCATTGGTTTGCCGGTTATCCGCTAGCGATCGAATTGCGAAATGGGTCATGGTATGCAGAGAAGTATCTCAAGCAGACATTGTCTTTCATGAAGAAAAATGACTTTTCGCTAGTGATCGTTGATGAACCGCAGATCCCAACCAATCCAGTCCCTTTTTTCCCATTTGTTACAAATGAACAGTTTGTTTTATTTCGACTGCATGGACGTAACGCAGCTGGTTGGATGGCCAACGACAAGGACTGGCGTAAAAAGAGAACCTTATATCGCTATAATGCTGATGAAATTGCAGATTTGAGTGAAGCGGTGGAAAAGATTGCTGGGTCAGCTAAAGAAGTCGGGGTGATTTTTAATAATAATTCCGGCGGCGATGCAGCAGGAAATCTGCTTGAGATGAAAGCGGCACTTGGAATAGAGTATGACCAGCTGAATCCAAAGCAGATCGATTTGTTTTAGTGTGAATATGAGTAATTTAAAGAAAGGACAGCGGATGATAAAAGCCATTTTTTTTGATATTGACGGAACATTGGTGAACAAACATGGCAAAGCGCTGGAATCGACTAAACAGGGAATCGCCATAGCCCAACAGCAGGGGATCATTTGCGGGATAGCAACAGGAAGAGGACCGATCCATCTTAGTCAGAAAATCGATGCTTTGAATTTAGATGTGTTTGTTACTTATAATGGACAGCTAGTTTACAATGATGAAAAGACGATTCGTTCTGCTCATTTTCCTGATGAAACGCTTAAAAGAATTGTTCAATTTTCTGACCGTTACCATCGTCAGATCATGTTTGGTAGCCGAAGGAGTATGGAGGGCAGTTCCTTGATGCGTTTTGGTCAGAATAAATGGGCTAAAAAGCTATCGCGCTTCATCCCTAAACGATTACCAATGACCTTTACAAAAAATTTGATAAGCCGACTTTCGATCCATCGGAAAGATCAACGTTATGCTGAACTAAGTATTTTGAAAGAGCCGATCTATCAATGTGTATTGTTGAGTCCGCCAAAAGAATTGGATAGGTTAAAAGAACAACTGCCTGATTGTCATCTGACCCGTTCCAATCCCTATACAGTAGATATCATTCCAGCAGGTGGTTCTAAGTTGATCGGTATTCAGCAGTGCGCTGAAGCACTTGGCATACAAATGGATGAGATCATGGCTTTCGGTGATAGCTGGAATGATTTAGAGATGTTATTAGGAGTAGGCATAGGTGTTGCAATGGGAAATGCGGAAGAGGCAGTGAAAGAAGCAGCTGATTTTGTTACACGATCGAATGAAGAAGACGGGATTTATCAAGCGTTACTGCATTATGGGATTATTTCTGATAATAATTTCTAGAAGCAAGACGAAGAAAATAAGTGAAGGTGTTGAGCATGAACGAGCTCATTCCGCTATTATTGTTATCTAGCTGCACAGGCTAGCCTTTCGGGAAAAAGATAAAAATAGAGTGAGGCAGAAAGCGCCTCAATCGATTTTTCCTATTTTCCTGTCAAGGCTGAGCGAGCCTGTTCCGCTTTTATCTTTATCTAGCTGCATGAGCCAGTCTCTTGGAAAAAGATAAAATATAAATGAGGCAAAAAGCACCTCAGTTATATTTTCCTATTTTTCAGTCGAGACAGAACGGCTCATTCCGCTTTTATCGTTATCCAGCTGCACAAATCAATCCTTAGGAAAATAGATAAATTGACGGTGAGACAAAGAGCGTCTCACTGTCAATTTCCTAATTTTCTACAGGATTAGACGATTTGTTCCGCTTTTAATTTAGGAGGTATGTTATGAAGATCGATGATCCATTTGAAAAAACTGAGGCATTTCACGAGAGGTTTGATAATAGACGGCCGGATGTACCAACGGAGTTTTCTCCTGAGCGTGCGGTAGCACGAGCGGGTTTTAAGATAGAAGAATTAGTCGAGTTTTTATATGGATCGGCGAATAATGATCCAGAAAAATTTGAACAAATGATCGAACAGCTGAAAGAGTCTGTCGATCAGGCTGTAGAGAAAGTATTGAGTAAAGAAAAAATCGTCACAGATCCTTTAGTTGAACAAGTAGATGCACTAGTTGATTTGCTTTATTTTACTTATGGTTCCTTTTCACTTTTAGGTGTGAATCCGACAGAAATTTTTTCGATCGTTCATGAAGCGAACATGGGCAAATTATTTCCAGACGGGAAGCCTCACTACCATCCCGTCACACACAAAGTGCTTAAACCAGATAATTGGGAAAAAGACTTTGCTCCTGAACCCAAGATCAAAGCTGAGCTTGAACGACAACGGGAATCAAAAAGAGGTTGAGAAAGAAGTGTTTAATCCCGAGAAATAAGAAAGAATTCACGAAAATTGTTTTCCAAATTTTTGTGAATTCTTTCTTATTTCCGAAGGGATTGCTTCTGCTCTCACCGTTTATCCAGATTCCAGGTGTCCTTGATTTGACTCGCAGAGTTTTGTCCCAGACACTTTTTTCAATGATCAATCAAATCGTTGCCAAAAGTTCTTTTGATAGTAAAGAATCAAGAGAAATGAAATGAATACAACTGCAGCCAATACCGCTAAATTCAAAGGCCAAAATGGGAAGTAAGCCGCAGCAAAACCATAACCTGCTAAAACGATCAAGCTTCCGAATATTGAAACAAGCAGAGTCAAAACTAACCCCACGTTTCCGCTGCCTCGACTGAATAATTGGTTTAGATTAGTCCAATCTAATAAAAGCAAGCGATGATCTCTAGCAAAAAATCTCAAACAAAGCAGATAACTACCTAAAAGTGCACCGACTATCAGACTAATAAGAAATAAGATCGGAAGTCGGAAAAGTAAGCCGCCAGCCAGAGCGATCCCACCAGTCAAAATCGATTGAACCACCAGCCCAACTTTGAATTTTTGTTTTAGATAATGACGCATTGAAATCGGTAATGAACGTACAAAATGAAAATTTTCTTGATCCAATGAAATAAGATTACTGATAAAAGAGGTCTGATTCGTTGTCATAAAGGCTAGTGCAACACCAGTTAAAAAGACAACACCAATAAAACGCGTTTCTAAATGGCTCAAATTTAGCGAACCGCTAAAAGCAAAAGAAACAATGAAAATCACAGGCATCAACAAAGAGCTGGAAAGCACCTGCATGATCAGATTTGGTTCCTTCAGTAATTGTTTGTTATAGTTAATGAATAGCTGATTTAGTGATTGATCAGATTTATGCTTACGTCGGCGAGTTTCAGTAGCAGACGAAGCATCTGCAAGTTGTTCATATAGTTTCGGTAAAATAAATAGTTTTATGGCACCTAATAATAAAATAAACACGAGCAAAAGTCCTGCAAAACTTGTCATTCCAGCAACCGAAAATGGAGTGGAAGCAATATGAAAAATAGGCATCAAAAAGCTGATCGGTTGCCTATCAAGTTGGCTTGTTTCGATCGACGAACTTTGAGCATTCATCGATAAGATCCCGATAATGGCGATGGCCATAGAAATACCTAACAAAAGACTAGTGACGATTTTCTTGTGTTTTTTAAAAACAGCCGTTCTAGTCAAACCAAAAACGATCAAACAGCAGATGGAAAAAACCAGAGCAATTATCAAAACAAATAGAACAATGGACAGCAGTAGAGTTAGGGGGATAAATATCCCAGAACGCCAGCCAGTTAATAAAAAGACGACAAACATAGGAAAGACAAATGGGACAACGGTTAAGGCCACAACAAGAATTTTAGCTGAAAAAATCGTACGTTGACGAAATGGCAAGGGTAGATAAGCAGCTAAATCCTGACTCTCAAAAAAGACATTATAAATAACTGAAATGCCTTGAGAGAACGCTAAAATTCCAAATAGGGCAACATAATACGTAAAATAACCAGGCATTTTGCTAAAATCGATGATGAACATCGTCAAGCCGTAAATAAATAGAAATAGAATACCAGAAAGTAAATATTGGCCGATCAAAGAACGAGTTAAAGCTTTTCCGCTTTTTCCTTTTTTTCTAGCCCGATCCGTTACCTGAGGATTGGCATAGCGCAGGTTGACACGTGTTAATTCAAGTAACTGACTTTTATTCATACTGTTCACCTTCAAGCGTTTGCGCTAGTTGTGCATCCGACTGACGACCAGCCATTTTTAAGTAGATCTCCTCTAAAGACTCATTAGGAGATTGATCAAGTAAATCATCCACAGAGCCATTGTAAATCAGTTCGCCTTTTTTCAAAATGGCTAGCTCGTCGCACAATTGTTGGGCAGTATCTAGGGCATGCGTTGAAAAAATGACGGTTTTTCCTTTAGCAGCATGTGCTTTCATCATTTGTTTCAAATCAAATGCAGCTTGCGGATCTAGCCCTTGTAACGGTTCGTCTAAGATCCATATATCAGGGTCTGGCAGCAAGGCGCCAATAATAATTGTTTTTTGCCGCATACCATGTGAAAAGCCGGCTAAGGTTTCATCTCGATGACTTTGCATGTCAAATAAAGTGGCAAGCTCGTCCAAACGCTGTTGTTTTTTTGATGCATCAAGTTCATAAGCTGCACCGATCAAATCCCAATATTCGTCAGCAGTCAATTGTAAAAAAATATCTGGTGTATCGGGAACAAAGGCAATTTTTTTCTTGATTGTTTCACGATGTTCAGATAATGATAATCCGTCGACTGCGATAGAACCGCTTGAAGGCTGGATAATACTTACTAAACTTTTGATCGTTGTGGATTTGCCGGCACCATTATGTCCTAAAAAGCCAAAAATTTCTCCCTGTTTGATGTTCAAATTCAATTCTTTTAATGCTTGTTTTGTACCATAATTCTTCGTTACATTGACCAATTCAATCATATACATTCCCACCTTTTTTCAAATTCAGTTATAAATCTATTGTACTCCAGCTAGAGTATTAAAAACATACAGCATATAAAAAAACAGACCAGAAAACGTTCAATCTGGTATGTTTTTAATATATTTGTGTAATAGACCGTTGATCAACTATTCTGGTCGGCAAAAAATGTTTGATAAAGTGCTTGTATTGCTCGTTTTTCCTGATCTTCACGAATACCAAACATGATACTGACCTCAGAAGACCCTTGGTTGATCATTTCCAAGTTGATTCTATTTTCTGCCAGCGCAGCTGTACTGTCAGCCATCACCCCGATCCGCTGACGCATTCCTTCACCTACGATCATCAGCATAGATAAACCGTGAGTGATACGTAATTCATCTGGTTCAAGTTCTTCTTCTAAGCGGTTCATCAATTCTTCTTCGATTTCAACTGTCAGTTGACGTTCTCTTAAAATAATCGAAATATCATCGATTCCAGAAGGCATATGTTCATAGCTTAAGCCTAATTCTTCTAAAATCTGTAGTAAACGTCGTCCAAATCCTAACTCTCTATTCATCAAGTATTTACTAATGTAAATGCTGGCAAAACCTTGGTCGCTTGCGATCCCAACTACTGGATCATGTTTGACCATCCGAGAAGTTGTGATCAATGTACCTGGATGAGAAGGATTATTCGTATTCTTGATCACTACTGGAATATTTGCACGGTAAGCAGGCATCAACGCTTCATCGTGAAGGACAGCAAAACCAGCATACGCTAGTTCACGCATTTCACGATAGGTCAATTCAGTGATAGTTTTTGGTTCACGTACGATGCCCGGATGAGCAACAAAAATACCATCGACATCGGTAAAGTTTTCATAAATATCCGCTTCCACACCAGCTGCAACGATCGATCCTGTAATGTCAGACCCGCCTCTTGAAAATGTACAAATCTCTCCAGATTCTGTAAAACCAAAGAAACCAGGAATGACTAAAATCTCTTCAGTTGCTTTAAAGGCATTGATCTTACTTAATGAGGATGGCAAAATACGGGCATTTCCCGGTTCATCTGTAACGATCAAGCCTAAATCAAGCGGGCTTTTGTAACAAGCGTTCAATCCGCGCTGCTGGAAAAATGCTGCCACCAATTTAGCATTATTGTCTTCACCGCTAGCTAAAAATGCATCGAGAAGATGCGGATTATTTTCTTTTGGTAATGTAGCTAATCGTTGGATCGCTTGCGTAATATCTGCTAAAATTTCCTTGCTCATGTTGAGTTCATCAAGAATTGCTTCATAACGAGCAACGATTTTTTCAATAGCAGCTGTCGTTTTTTCATTATTTAAATATGCATTGTAATAGGCTATCAGCAAATCAGTTACTTTGATATCATCTGAAGAACGCTTACCAGGAGCTGAAACAACGACAAACTTTCGTGAAGTGTCTTCTTTTACGATTGTTAAAACTTTTTCTAATTGAGCAGCAGAAGCGAGAGAGCTGCCTCCGAATTTTATGACTTTCACTTTTTTCACTCCTAATTTTAATAAATTTTTCATTAATAGTAAAAGGATACCGAAATATCTATAGAAAATCAACTACCAAAAGGTTATTTGTTTGTTATTTTCAGTTATTTTTCAACAAATTTCTTCATTTTTTTTCAAACTTTTGTTAGACTAGTAAAGTTGGACAAGAATTGAAGCAGAGGGAGCACAAAAATGAGACAAAAATACGAAGGGATCATTTTCGATATGGATGGGGTCTTAGTGGATAGTGAATCATTTTACTACCAGCGTCGAAAAGCCTTTCTTAAAGAATATGGGTTATCCATCGAAAAGTTACCGATCGCATCGTTTGTTGGGGCAGACATGCGCAGTTTATGGCAATTGATCCTTGAAGAAAATGATACAGAGTATGATGAAGTCTTTTTAACTGAGAAATACCATCAGTATAAAATTAACCATCCGATCGACTATAGTGAGTTGATCGAGCCGGATGCTAAAAGAGTTTTACAATTTTTAAAAAGAAAAGGCTACAAAATCGGGTTGGCATCATCATCAAAAATGGATGTTATTCAGGAAGTATTGAAGATCGGGCAGCTAACAAGTTTTTTTGATGTAGTCATAACGGGATCTCTGTTTGAGAAAAGTAAGCCTGATCCTAAAATCTATGAGCATACAGCAAAAGAGTTAGGTATAGCAGTAGAAGATTGTCTGGCTATCGAAGATTCTGAAAAAGGCATCCTTTCGGCTCATAGTGCTGGATTGACTGTTTGGGCATTGAAAGACACTCAGTTCGGTATGGATCAATCATTGGCAGATGATGATTTGGAGACATTAAGCGATGTGTGTAAAAAGTTGCAAGAGTTGGACAAAATAGGTTACACTGGCTAATGGTTGCCCTAAAAAATGAGCCAATATTACAAACTCAAAACATTTCTTAAAAAAATACAATTAGTTAGTGCTTGAAAGAACGGTTTGTGATATAATTTTCTGTAGGTGTTTTTAAGGACTATTTAAAGTAGATAAGAGAATCATACGATCCAATCCATTCAGAAGAGTTGCTTCTGAGAGAAGGTCGTATAGCATAGATGGACTAATAAACGGAGGTTCCCTGAATGAAGAATAATCTGATCATTATCGTAGTTTTAGCTATAATAATCATCGCAGCTGTTTTGTATTTAGTTGGATTTTTTATGAGAAAGAAAAATCAAATGAAACTCGATAATCTGGAAAAGAGGAAAGAAGAGCTGTTTGACTTACCAGTGATCGAAGAAGTCGACGATGTCAAAAAGATGCATATGGTTGGTCAAAGCCAAAACACATTTAGAGAATGGAATCAACGTTGGACGGAAATTTCGACTCGTTCTTTTGCAGAACTAGAAAGTCAGATATTTGAAGTTGAAGAGTTGAATGAATCTTTTCGTTTTATGAAAGCAAAAAAAGCCGTTGCTGCAGCTGAAGATACGATGGACGAGATGGAATCAGAAGTCGAGATCATCCGTAACGGATTAAGAGAACTGCGTGAAAGTGAAGAACGTAATTCACTTGAAGTTCAAAAAGCGCTGGATGTTTATGAAGAACTTAGCAAGTTGCTTCATGATGAAAAAGCTGAATTCGGTTCAGCCTATCCAGAATTGCAAAAACAAATCAAAAATATCGAACTTGAGTTTACTCAATTCGTTACATTGAATACATCGGGTGATCCGATCGAAGCTCGTGAAGTCTTGGAGAATGCAGAACGTCATACCTATGAATTAGATGATGTCATGAAACGTATTCCACCGCTTTATGATGAGCTGACTAGAACTTTCCCGGATCAATTGAAAGAAATCGAAGAAGGATACAAACGTCTGCTTGCAGATCACTATGTATTCCCTGAAAAGAATTTTACTGAAGAATTGAGACGCGTGCAAAAACGCGTGAAAAATTCAACAGTTGATCTAGAAAAAACAGAAGTTGATGCAGTAGAAGTAGCGAACCGTGATACTGCCAATGCCATCGATGCGTTGTATGAAATCATGGAACGTGAGATGAACGCGAAGAAATACGTAGTTACAAATCACAAAGTCGTTGGAGACTACATTGCACATACGCTAAAAAATAATCGTCAATTGATGATCGAATTGGATCACACATCACAAAGCTATACGTTGAATCATAATGAGCTAGGACGCTCAAGAGGCTTCCAGTCTGAGATCGAAGAATTGATTCGCCGTTATGAAGATTTCGAGCCGAAATTAAAAGAACATACAATTCCTTATTCAGAAGTTCAAGCATTCTTCAAGGATTGCTACAAGATTCTTGATGACATCGAAAATCAACAAGTTGAAATCGATGACTCATTAAAAGAATTGCGTAAAGGCGAAAAAGCAGCACAAGAAAAAGTCGATCAATATGATTTCCGTTTGCGTAATATCAAACGTTATGTTGAAAAACAACGTTTACCAGGATTACCAGCTGACTACTTGGAATTTTTCTTTGTGGCAACTGACCGCATCGAAGAATTAAGCAAGGCACTGAATAGAATTCGAATCAATATGGAAGAAATCAAAAAGCTTTCTGATTTATGTAACGAAGATTTGGAACTATTAGATAAAAAGACCAATGACTTGGTTAATTCAGCTGCATTAACAGAACAAATGATGCAGTATGCAAATCGTTATCGCCATACACATGAAGCAATTCGTGTAGCAATGGAAAATAGTTTAGAACTGTTCTCAAAAGAATATAGATACCAAGATGCATTAGATGAAATTGGCACAGCACTGGAACGAGTTGAGCCGGGAGCATTCAGAAGAATCGAAGATTTCTATTTCAATAATCTTGATGCAATTTAAAAATAAAGGGTGAGACGCTGGTCGTCTCACCCTTTTCTATTAAACTGCCTGTTGAACTGGTAATTCGAAAAGTATATAATAAGAAAGAATTTCAAAGAGAAGAAGGTAATGTAATGATTTATTTTGATAATAGCGCAACTACAGCTATTTATCCTCAGGTTTTGGATACTTATGTAAAAACAAGTCAACGAATCATCGGTAATCCCTCAAGTCTTCATGATTTAGGAACACAGGCAGGTCGCTTACTGGAAAAAGCTCGAGAACAAATTGCAGAGCTGATGCACGTCAAAACAAGTGAAATCTTTTTTACCAGTGGTGGAACAGAAGGCGACAACTGGGTATTAAAAGGAACTGCACTGGAGAAAAAACAGTTCGGACGTCATATCATTATTTCAAATGTGGAACACCCAGCAGTTTCAGAAACGGCCGAACAATTAGCAGAAAATGGCTTTGAACTTTCGATCGCACCAGTAGACGAAAATGGTCGTGTCAAGGTAGATGAGTTGGCAAAATTGATTCGTAAGGACACGATCCTTGTATCTGTTATGGCTGTTAACAATGAAGTTGGTACGATCCAGCCGATTCAGGAAATTAGCGAATGTTTAGAAGCTTATCCAACGATTCATTTTCATGTTGATGCAGTACAGGCGATTGGCAAAGTAAATCAAGAACAATGGCTGACAGATCGAGTTGATTTTGCGACCTTTTCAGCACATAAATTTCATGGTCCCAGAGGTGTCGGTTTTATTTACTGGAAACACGGGCGAAAATTAGAGCCGCTACTAAATGGTGGCGGTCAAGAAATGAATCACCGTAGTGGAACTGAGAATGTGGCTGGGATCGTTTCAATGGCGAAAGCATTACGTTTATATATGGATAAAAGAAATGAGAAACCAGAACATACAGCAATTATACGTCGTTATCTTCTTGAAGCCTTACAGGAGTATAGCAATGTAGCAATTTTTTCAAAAGATACGACAGAGTTTGCTCCGCATATTTTGTGTTTTGCACTAAAAGGCGTGCGTGGAGAAGTTTTAGTTCATGCATTAGAGGAAAAACAAATCTATACATCGACCACTAGCGCCTGCTCTAGTAGAAAAAAAATTGCCAGCAGTACTTTACACGCAATGAAGGTCCCTGATTCCTTAGCAACTTCCGCGCTTCGTTTGAGTTTAGATGAAAGTAATACGATTGCAGAAGCAGAACAGTTTATGATTATTTTTAATCAGTTATATAAGAAGTTTTCGATATTGAATTAAATAGTAAAGTGAGAAGCAACGGCTGTCCTAACGGATCGTAGTTGCTTTTTTTGATCAAAAACCAGAGAAGGACCGTATAATAAAAACGAGTAAATCACCAGATAAAGTTGATTTGACTGAAACCTATCTTTTGTATTTATTAAATAAGGATGGTACCCTCAATTTATCATAGCAAGGAGGGAATAAAATGAAGAACGGACATGAAATTTTGAACGATCCATTTCTGAATAAAGGAACAGCTTTTACCAAAGAAGAGCGTGAAAAATACGGGTTGAGTGGCTTGCTGCCGCCTTTTGTTCAAACGATCGAAGAACAAGCGGAACAGGCTTACCAACAATATCAAAAAAAGGCGTCTGCACTTGAAAAACGCCATTTTTTAATGGAAATTTTCAATACGAATCGGACATTATTTTATTTTTTATTTAGCTAGCATGTCGTGGAGTTCATGCCGATTGTATACGATCCCACCATTGCTGCACTCTTTGGAAGATTTGTTTTATCTCCTGTAGTAATGGCTGCCCTGATCATTTTTGGCGGCAGTATGCTGGGAAGTCTGCCTATGTTGGAGATAAAAACGTTAGTTGTTCAAGCATCTGCGCCTGCTCTTGCTGTTTTACCGATTCTAGCAAATGAGGCTCATGGAGACGTAAAATATGCGACTAATGTAGTGACAACGAGCACGATTCTTTTTGTAGTGGTTGTTCCGATCGTTGTCAGTCTTTTGCAGTTTTTATAGAATCTAATCTATCGATGCAAAATGATTCATTGTAATAAATGAAAAAAATTGTAGGTTATAGTCTCTTTTTAGAGTCCGGAATAAAACTGTTTTCTAGTTTTGTTCTGGACTCTTTTTTAGATGGGAATACGGTCTATCTTCATTGTTAAGCTGAAAAAAGGCGAAGTAAGTTGTCTGAATTAGGTGTTTAAATTTGGATGCCCCTGTGTTATAGTAGTTCAAGCAAATATTTATGTTGGCATTTCAAAAAAGGTAAAAGTACTTATAGCAGAAATGCTGATAAATCAAGCTTTATAAAGAAGGATTGAAGAAAATTGAACTATACAGAAATCATGGTTCGCTACGGCGAACTTTCAACAAAAGGGAAAAATAAAAAGAGCTTTATTTCTCAACTTGCGTACAATGTAAAACGGAATCTAGGTGATTTTCCCGCAGTTAAGATTCATGCTGATCGTGATCGCATGCATTTGTTGCTCAATGGAGAAGACAGTACGCAGATCATTCCGAAATTAGAAAAAATCTTTGGCATTCAAAATTTTTCTCCTAGTATTCAAGTAGAAAAAGAAATGCCTGTCATTCGCGAAATGGTGCAAACGATTATCAAAACAATCTATCAGCCAGGTCAAACTTTTAAAATCACGTCAAAACGTTCTGATCATAATTTTGAATTGGATTCTAATGAGTTGAATCGTGAGCTGGGTGGTGCAGTGTTTGAAGTTTGTCCAGGAATCACTGTACAAATGAAAAAGCCCGATATTGAAATTCGAGTTGAAATACGAAACGAAGGTGCGTACCTTTCTTATGAAACGATCAAAGGTGCTGGCGGCTTACCTGTTGGAACGGGAGGTCGTGGTATGTTGATGCTTTCCGGTGGAATCGATTCACCTGTAGCTGGATATTTAGCTATGAAACGTGGCGTGGAAGTAGAAGCAATCCATTTTGCCAGTCCACCATATACTAGCGAACAAGCATTACAAAAAGCCAAAGATTTAGCGGCAAAAATCGCACCTTATGGCGGCAGTATGCAATTTATAGAAGTCCCATTTACGGAAATTCAAGAAGAAATCAAACGAGTTGTTCCAGAAGGCTATTTGATGACTGTTACTCGTCGCATGATGTTACGTTTGACAGATGCTATACGTGAAGAAAGAAAAGGGCTAGTGATCATCAATGGTGAATCTTTAGGTCAGGTTGCTTCTCAGACGTTGCAAAGTATGGTGGCAATCAATGAAGTAACAAATACACCGATCATTCGTCCTGTTGTTTCTATGGATAAAGGTGAAATCATTGAAATTGCTGAGAAAATCGATACCTTTGAACTTGCGATCCAGCCGTTTGAAGATTGCTGTACGATTTTTGCTCCGCCGCAACCAAAAACGAGACCAAGACTGGATAAGGCACAAGCGTATGAAGCACGTCTAGATGTAGAAGGCTTGATGAAACGTGCTATGGCTGGTCTAAAAGTTAGTGAAATAACTGAAACGAGTGAACAATCAGAAGAATTTGCTGATTTACTATAAAAGTTGAAAGAATAGACTTGATAACGCTATCGAGTCTGTTCTTTTTATTTATTAGGTTTTTCTCATACCTGCTCTCTTTTTCACAAACAAGTTGCCTCATCTCAAGAAGCATGCTAAACTAGTTATGTGAAATGAGTAACAAGGAGAGCTGAAAATGAAAGAATTACATAAAGAAAAAAAGATGCCAAAAGCAACTGCGAAACGACTGCCTCTATATTTACGCTATTTAAAAATGTTGGGAGATTCTGGTGTCACAAGAATTAAATCAAAAGAATTCAGCGATGTGATTCAAGTGCCTCCGGCCACGATTCGTCGTGATTTTTCTCACTTAGGAGAATTAGGTCGCAGCGGTTATGGCTATGATGTACCATATTTAATTGATGTATTCAGCCATATTTTGAATACGCAAGAAGAAAAGAGAATTGCGTTGATCGGTTGTGGAAATCTAGGAAAAGCATTAGTGAAAAATAATTTTCGCCGTAACGAAAACCTGAATATCGTTTGCGCTTTTGATTCGTCAGAAGCAATCGTTGGTTTGTCGATCGATGATATTGTGATCCAACCGATGGAAAAATTGAAGGAAGAAGTTGAAAAAACAGGTGTGACTGTTGCGATTTCAACAGTTCCAAGTCAGTATGCGCAAGAGGCCATCGACAAGATTGTTGATGCAGGAATCACTGCTATTTTGAATTTTGCGCCAGACCGCGTGACTGTACCTAACAATGTGAATGTCCAATATATTGATTTGACGACAGAATTACAGACATTGATCTACTTTGACGAGACCTTTACTAGTAACAGAGCTTAAGAAGCAAGAACATTGTTATCTGGGTGAGCTTCTACTATACTTGATATAGATGCGGATGAATGAAAGGATTTTAGTGGTAATAAAATGTATTGCGCTTTTGCTGGGAAACACAGTGAATAAATTGAACTGATGTTGAAAGTACAAAACTTTCGCAAGAAAGTGTTGATCATTCGTATTATCTAGCTGTACATGCTAGCTCCTCGGAAAAAAAGATAAATATTGAGTGAGACAAAGAGCGTCTCACTCAATATTTCCTATTTTTCTGTCAGAGCTGAACGAGCCTGTTCCACATTTATCATTATCCAGCTGCATGAGCCAATCTCTCGGAAAAAAGATAAAATATAAATGAGGCAAAAAGCACCTCAGTTATATTTTCCTATTTTTCAGTCGAGATTGAGCGGCTCATTCCGCTTTTGCTGAGAAACACAGTGAATAAAATGAACTGATGTTGAACAGTACAAGACTTTCGAAAGAAAGTGTTGATCATTCGTGTTATCCAGCTGCATGAGCCAGTCTCTCAAGAAAAAGATAAAACCTGAATGAGGCAAAGAGCGCCTCAGTCATGTTTTCCTATTTTCTAGTCGAGACTAAACGGGCTCATTCCGCTTTTATCGTTATCCAGCTGCACAAACCGATCCTTAGGAAAATAGATAAATCGCCTGTGAGACAAAAAGCGTCTCAAAGCCAATTTTCTACAGGATCAAGCGGCTTATTCCGCTTTTAAATTAAGGAGGAGAAGTTAATGTTCGTAACTAAAAAAGGTGAGCAAGTTGAAATCATTGGTGAACAGCCTAAGGTGGGCATGAAAGCACCAGCATTTTCGTTGCCAAATCTTGATGATGAAATCGTGAGTCTTAAGGATCTTGCTGGTAAAACAGTGTTGATCAGCGTGGTTCCGGATATTGATACGCGCGTTTGTTCTTTACAGACAAAACGATTTAATCAAGAAGCTGCTAAAGTGGAAGAGGTTGTATTTATAACAATTTCAAATAATACTAAAGAAGAGCAAGCTAATTGGTGTGCTGCTGAGGGTGTAGATATGGAACTGCTTCACGATACAAAAGGAACATTTGGTGAAGCTTACGGTCTATTTATCCCGGCAATGGGTCGATTGGCTCGAGCTATTTTTGTCATCGATCAAGAAGGGACACTTGTCTACGAAGCTGTCTCAACTGAAATTGCTGAAGAGCCGGATTATGATTTGGCCTTAGAAAAAGCAAAAGCTGCTCGATGATTTTTTTGAAATTGACTTCTGTTCACTTTCAATGGTAGAATGTAGCAAAGACGTTGAACAAGAGGAGTATTACTGGCATCGTTTTAGAGAGAAGATCGATTGGTGGGAGATTTTCACATAACCAGTAAGAAGGTAGCTTGGGAGTCGATGATTTGAATTTAGTAGAATGATTCGAGTCGTGATCGTTACCTCACGAATGAAGTGGTGTTTGTAGTTGCAGACACAATTTAGGTGGTACCACGTATAAAAAGATTATGCGCCCTAGAATACGCAAGTATTTTAGGGCTTATTTTTATGTGTTTCATTGAATCAGTACTCACTAAAATAGTCGATAAAAAACAGGAAGAAGGATTTTGTATGACAGAAGAAAAAAATCTACCAACCAAATACCAGCCGACTGAGATCGAACAAGGTCGCTATCAAAAATGGTTGGATCAGGATTTGTTCAAACCAAATGGCAATAAAGAAGCTAAGCCCTATTCGATCGTGATTCCCCCGCCAAATGTAACAGGTAAGCTACACTTGGGACATGCCTGGGATACAACATTGCAAGATATGATCATTCGTCAAAAAAGAATGCAGGGATTTGACACATTGTGGTTACCTGGAATGGATCATGCTGGAATTGCTACTCAAGCAAAAGTTGAAGAAAAGTTAGCCGAAGAAGGAATTTCTCGTTATGATTTAGGGCGTGAAAAGTTTGTCGAACAAGTATGGGACTGGAAAGAAGAATATGCTTCCCATATTCGTGAACAGTGGGCAAAAATGGGTTTGTCTTTAGATTATAGCCGTGAACGTTTTACCTTAGATGAAGGATTGTCTCAAGCTGTCCGCAAAGTGTTTGTTTCGTTATATGAAAAAGATCTGATTTATCGTGGGGAATACATCATCAACTGGGACCCCAAAGCGAAGACCGCTTTATCAGATATCGAAGTGATCCACAAAGATATCGAAGGTGCGTTTTACCATATGAGTTATCCACTGACTGACGGAACTGGAGTGGTAGAAATTGCGACAACTCGACCTGAAACAATGTTAGGAGATACTGCAATCGCCGTTCATCCGGAAGACGAACGCTATCAAGCTTTAATTGGTAAAACAGTAACATTGCCTTTGGTAAATAAAGAAATCCCGATCATTGCAGATGAATATGTCGATATGGAATTTGGAACAGGCGTTGTAAAAATCACGCCAGCTCATGATCCAAATGACTTTGAAGTTGGTAACCGTCATGATCTTCCTCGTGTCAATGTCATGAATGAAGATGGTTCTATGAATGAGCTTGCTGGTAAATATGAAGGTATGGACCGTTTTGCTGCAAGAAAAATGATCGTTTCTGATTTAAAAGAAATGGGTCGTTTGATCAAAATTGAAACAATGAACCATAGTGTCGGTCATTCAGAACGGACAGGTGTTGTTGTCGAGCCAAGACTATCTACACAGTGGTTCGTTAAAATGGCGCCATTAGCTGAAAAGGCGATCGAAAATCAAAAGACAGACAATGCAGTTGAATTTTTCCCGCCGCGTTTTGACCAAACGTTCTTGCGCTGGATGGACAATGTCCACGATTGGGTTATTTCCCGTCAATTATGGTGGGGGCATCAAATCCCGGCTTGGTACCATAAAGAAACAGGCGAAATGTATGTTGGTATGGAAGCGCCGGAAGATGCAGAAAATTGGATTCAGGATGCCGATGTTTTAGATACATGGTTCAGTTCAGCACTTTGGCCATTTTCAACAATGGGCTGGCCGGACACGAATACTGAAGATTACCAACGTTATTTCCCAACAAGTACGCTGATTACAGGATATGACATCATTTTCTTCTGGGTAAGCCGGATGATTTTCCAAAGTTTAGAATTTACAGAACAGCGGCCATTTAAAAATGTCTTGATGCATGGGTTGATCCGTGCAGAAGATGGGCGCAAGATGAGTAAGTCTTTAGGTAACGGGATCGATCCGATGGAAGTTATCGAAAAATATGGTGCAGATGCATTAAGATGGTTCTTGTCAAACGGTTCAGCACCAGGTCAGGATATGCGCTTTAGCTATGAAAAAATGGATGCTGCTTGGAACTTTATCAACAAAATTTGGAACGCCAGCCGTTTTGTGATCATGAACGTTGAAGGGATGACTTTTGAAGACATCGACTTTAGCGGTGAGAAGACAGTTGCTGATCGTTGGATCTTGACACGCCTGAATGAAACAGTTGAAAAAGTAACTGACTTCTTTGAACGGTTTGAGTTTGGTGAAGCCGGCCGCCAATTGTATAATTTCATCTGGGATGATTTCTGTGACTGGTATATTGAAATGAGTAAGGAAATCTTATATGGTGAAAATGAAACGGCTAAACAAACAACACGTAGCATTTTAGTGTATACACTAGATCAGATTTTACGTTTGTTACACCCGATCATGCCGTTTGTAACCGAAGAAATCTGGGAAAACATCCCGCATCAAGGAGAATCTCTAGTCATTGCAGAGTACCCGGTCGTACATGAAGAGTTTTCTGACGAAACGGCTGCTCGCGGAATGGAAGTTCTAAAAGAATTGATTCGTGCAGTCCGAAACATTCGAGCAGAAGTGAATACACCATTATCTAAACCAATCACACTATTGATCAAAACAAATGATGCAGCTGTCGACAAGTTTTTGGTCGAAAACACAAGTTATATTGAACGCTTCTGTAACCCGGAAGAGTTGACGATTTCAAGTGATATTACAGCACCGGAATTAGCTATGTCTGCTGTTCTAACAGGAGCAGAACTTTATTTGCCGCTTGCAGGACTGATCAATATTGAAGAAGAAATTGCTCGTTTAGAGAAAGAATTAGAAAAGTGGACGCAAGAAGTAAAACGCGTGCAAGGAAAATTAGCGAATGAACGCTTTGTAGCGAATGCGCCGGATGAAGTGGTTCAGGCAGAAAAAGAAAAAGAAAAAGATTATCTAGAAAAACAAGTAGTTGTGAAAGAACGAATTGCCCAATTACGTACCGTTGAATAAATGAAAAAGGGGATGGCTTAAAATGCCATTCCCTTTTTAGCGTATCAAGAATCGATTGAATAAAAATAATATAGCATACCCATAAGTGGCTACAGACCAAAATTTGAAAATCAACAGAATTTTCATATACTCTTTAAATGGCAACTCAGTTAGTCCAGCAACTAAACAGACTAAATCATCTGGTGCAAAAGGAACTAACAACGTTAAGATCATAAGTTTTTTGATTCCTTTTTGAGGACGGTCGACCATTCGTTCAAACTTGAGGTAACGTTTTTTTGATAAAATCAATCGTACAAAGGATTTGCCGTAATAGCGAGCAAGCCAATAAACAATGATTTCTCCAATGATCAAACCAATATAGCTATAAAACAATCCTTGAAGATTACCAAACATCAACATACCGACAACTGTGGAAATTCCACCAGGAAGAATTGGGACAATGACTTGAAGGATTTGTAAAAAAATGAAAATAAACACAGCATATTCACCAAACTGATCGATAAACGTTTGAAGTGACTGAACAGAACGAAAAATTCCTATAGAATAGCCATAAATTACTAAAGCTGTAAAGCATAGAACTCCTAGAATCGGCAATACATAAATGATTCGCTTTAAAAACGTTCTCTCCATACTGGAAATTCCTCTCTTACTCAAGCTGATTTTTTCTTTGAAATTCTTTTGAACAGTTGATAAAAGAATACGCCTAAAAGTACAGAAATGCTAATGAAAGTACCTATGATCAAATTCTTCTGATAATAACGCATACTGATTTTGTGTGTACCTGATGGTAGTTCTATTCCAGTGAAATTGCCTAAGATACGGTGACTGTCCACTTTTTTTCCGTCAACTGTTATTTTCCAATCTTTATCGTAAGGAATGGATAGATAAAGTAATGATGAATCATCTTTTTCAACAGTTATCGTGCCAGTTAAAATACCAGAAGTATGTCTGGTAAGCTGAAGTGCTTGTTCTTTTTGTTGTGCCACTAAAGAATCAAATTGTGACTGAGACAATGTTTTCAGGTCGATCGTATCTTTTTTTAGTGTTTTTTCCGTTTCTAATTGCAATTGTACGATCTCATTTTTCTTATAATAACCTAAATTGAAAATTTGATTCGTTGCAATATAGATAGAGGGCTCGATTTTTTTCCCATTTACCTTGAAAGAGGTGATTTTCTTCCAATTGATATCAGGAATATAAAGGTATAATTCACCATTAGCAGTTGTTTTTACTGTCAACGTATAATTATTCTCAGATTGAACGGACCAAAATGTTTTTTCGGCTGATTGAAAGTAATTAGACTGTTTTTTTCTGATACTTTGTAAAATTGTTTCTTGGTTTTTTAACGGTTGATTCTTGGTAAGTTTGATAGAGTCAAATTCGTTTGGTACTAGAAAGCCCATGCCGATCGCTTCAGCATTTTGATAAACATGAGTCGAAGAATCTCTGGAGATATCTTCTTGATTCGCTTTTTTATCGGGTGTCACTTGATAGCCAACGTTCAATAATAGGTTGATCACATTTGATTCATCGACATAAGCGATTCTTCGATCATTTTTTTGATAGAGTCCTAGTTCCTGCAATGTTTTTTGAGTCTTAGCTTCTAAAGTCGATGTATAACTTGAAACACCAGCGTAGCCGTAAAAAAGTGGGTTGTTGTAGCCGTTATTTTTTTCTTGATACCCAGCATCTTTAGAATTGATCGTTTGTTTGATACGAGATAAACCAGACTGCTTATTTTCTAAATCTGAAATGATTTCATTTTGAATTTTTGCTGTTTTACTAAACGTTTCTTGGTTTCCAAAAGGAATATCCTTGAAGCTGATCCAAAAATTGAAACTCAATTCAAAACTGACAACTAGGCACATTATAATAAATGCACTTGTTTTCTTTCTACCATTATTTCGCTGAATGAATGTGATCAATCCATAAATGATCCAAATGCTGAACAAACTAAAAAGATAGTAGTGATCTTCAAGTAAAAAATCTCTGTGATTTGAAAACTTCAAAGAGATATATCCGATAATCAATAAAGCTGAAAAAACACTAGGAACGATGATCTTTAATTTCTCTCCTTTTTTTAATTCCAGAAAGGCTTCATAAGCAAATTTGATGATCAAAAAGCTAAAGATAAATGTATTTCGATATGGAAAACCTGCTGGACTTTGGAACATATGCCAAATGGTATTGACCAACTCCAGCCAAAAACTAAGGAAAATGAACCCTACCAAAGCTGTAGCTCCAAGCTTTTCCTTTTTAGAGATCGTACTAAGCTGGAAATAAGCAAGAAAAAGCAAGACCATCAATATGCCTGAGAAGACAGTTGGTAAGTGATCTAAACGTGTATCAAAATTAACATTGCCTAAACCAAATTGTGAAAGAACATCGGGACCAAATTTGGGCTTAGGTAAAAAAGTTTGCCACTCAAAGTTTGTTTTATTCGTCGAAAGCATTCCTTCCACCGCGGGAATCAGGATGAAACTAGTGCTGATCCCGGCAAAGAAAGAAGTCACAAAGAATAAACGACCTTCTTTGATGAAATGCCAAAGTGATTTTTTCTCAGAAACAGATGATTTTTGATAGTACCAATAAAGGCTATAACAAACAGCGAAAATGCAAAGCATATAGCCCATATAATAATTGGTGACAATGGAGAAAAAGAGAACGCTGGCATACAACCAATATTTCTTCTTGTCCCATAATCGCTGAATACCTAATACAAGAAGTGGCAGCAGGATCAAAGCATCCAGCCACATGAAATTCAAACTATAAACAGTCACAAAGCCGCATAAGCTATAAGAAGTTGAAAATAATAGGGTAGCTGTGGACGCTTGTGAATATGTTTTATTAAGGTAATAGAACATTGAAGTTCCCATGAAAGAAATCTTCAATGTGATGATCAATAAAATCACGATCGGCAGTTGATCATAAGGAAATAATAACACCAGAAAATTGAAAGGACTTAACAAATAATAAGCAGTCAACGGTAGAATAGTTCCGCCAAGAGCATCTGAAAATGAATAGAGAGAATAGGAATCTCCTTGGAAAAATTGTTTGAAAGCACTTAAAAAAGGCATATATTGTGTGCCTAAATCGCTGACTAATAAATTATTATTTCCAAAAGGCGCTAGATTTAAGCAAGACCAAAGAATGATCAGCAGGAAAAATGGAAATAGAAAGCTTCCGCTTAGTAAAAAATACTTTTTTCTTTTCGACATGGTTCATAATACTCCTTTATACTAATGATTTATCGCTGTTTTAGGATAAAGGTTCAATCAATCTAAAAAATCAAACGAACTACCTGCAACAAAGCTATGAAATAAAAAAAGATTGGATAAGACCTAAAAAATAAGTCTAGCATGAAACATAATAATGAGGCAAAATATTGCATCTCACTTTATACATATAGTCTTGTTTATTTTATCATAGCAGCCCACGATTTGACGTTGCCCCTCATTTTTTTACTCTTTTTTTAAAAAATGTCCAAGTTTTTGGACAAATTTGACTGTTTTCAGAATTAAAAACATTAATTAGTGAAAAGAAGGTAGCCTTTCGCTATAATGGAGAATGAGGAGTTGATATGATGACACTAACGATAGAAGAAGCAATTGAATGGATCCATAGTAGACTGCCATTTGGCTCAAGACCAGGACTTGATCGTGTCGAAGCTTTATTGACACGTGTCGGAAATCCAGAAGAAAAAGTCCCCACGATTCATATTGCCGGAACGAATGGAAAGGGATCGACTGTTACATATCTACGTTGTATGTTAGAAGAGCTGGGCTTAAAGGTAGGTACATTTACCTCTCCTTACATTGAACATTTTAACGAACGGATAGCGATCAATGGGCAAGGGATACCTGATCATCAAATCATAAAGTACGTAGAAAAATATCAGCCGCTGATCAAGGAAATGGATCAGGATACTTCCGTATCAGGTATTACAGAATTCGAAACATTGACAGTAATGGCGCTGGATTATTTTTTAGATAAGCAAGTAGATATTGCGATTGTCGAAGTTGGATTAGGTGGATTATTAGATAGCACTAATATAGTAAAGCCGATCTTGACAGCAATTACGACGATCGGGAAAGATCACACTGAAATTTTAGGTGACACACTGGAAAAAATCGCCTTCCAAAAAGCAGGTATCATCAAAGAAAATATACCAGTCGTCACAGGTAACATTGAAGAAAATGCCTTAGCCGTTATTGAAGCAGAGGCTCACAAAAGACATAGTCGAATGTACCGTTATAATCAAGACTATAAGGTCGATTACCTACATCCTGATAAAAGTTGGGGCGAAACATTTCATTTTTATGGAGACACTGGCAAATTACCAAATATAAAAATTCCTTTACTGGGACGCCATCAAATAGAAAATGCTGCAGTTGCGATCCAATTGTTCTATTTATATTGTCAGTTGCGTCAGATCAATTTTAGAGATCGAGATGTATATCAAGGACTTGCTAAGGCCCAATGGCCCGCTCGCATGGAAAAAATCAGCGATGAGCCGTTGATTATTTTAGATGGTGCTCATAATGATCATGCTGTTCGTCGTTTGGCGGACAATCTTAAAAAGGAATTTTCTGGTCGTGAGATCCATATTCTTTTTTCCGCTCTTTCTACAAAGAATGTCGATCAGATGATCAGTATACTAAAACAAGTTCCGAATGTTCATCTGTATTTGACGACTTTTGAATATCCAAAAGCCATTGATTTGACGAAAATGGAGCATCTTGAAGATCATAAGACCGAGATTGTTTCTTTATGGCAGTTTGGTTTAGGTGAAATTTTAGAAAAAATGTCTTCGGATGATGTTATGCTAGTGACAGGTTCACTTTACTTTGTTTCTCAGGTTCGTGAGTTATTACTAAACTTATAATTTAGCCAAAGGGGAATCTTACAAAGATGACCTGATGCTTTTAATTTAGGAGGAAATGATGAGAAAGACAGATGGGATTATTTTTGATATGGATGGTTTGTTGTTTGACACAGAATTGATTTACTATCAATCAACGCAAAAAATTGCCGATGTGATGGAATTTCCGTATAGCAAAGAACTCTATTTAAAATTTTTAGGCGTATCAGATGAAGAGGTACAGGCAAATTATCATGAAATTTATAAAGAATTTGGTGAAGAGCGAGTAGCTGAGTTTATCGAACGTTCTTATGCAGATACGATCAAAGTATTTGAATCTGGTGAAGTCCCACTAAAAGAAGGTGTTATAGAGTTACTGGATTATCTTGATGAACAAAAAATTCCAAGAATGGTTGCTTCAAGCAATGTCCGTCCAGCTATTGAGCTTTTATTAGATGGAGCAGGAATCAAAGAACGTTTTTCAGGAATTGTTTCTGCTGAAGATGTGACTCGTGCAAAACCAGATCCGGAAATCTTCCAAAAGGCATTAGCTTTTCTAGGAACAGAGGCTGAACATACGTTGATTTTTGAAGATTCATTCCATGGCGTAACAGCAGCTGCTGCAGCTGGGATACCTGTGATCATGGTACCAGATCTTTTACCGCCAACAGAAGAAATCAGAGAAAAAACGATTGAAATCTTTGAAAGCTTGACCCAAGCTCCTGACTTTTTGAAAAAATAATTTCTTCACTTCTTTGCGTATCTTATAGAGAGAGACGTATGAAGGAGTGATTTTTTGATTAAAGAAGAAAAGCTGTTTATCAGAGAGATGCCGGAAGACTGCCTTCCAAGAGAAAGATTAGAGGTTGTGGGAGAAAAGGCTTTATCAAATCAAGAACTATTAGCGATTTTATTGAGAACAGGTTCGAAAAGTACAAATGTCATGGAAGTTGCATCAAAGTTTTTGAATTATTTTCATCATCTTTATGAACTGAAAAATGCGACGATCACTGAAATGATGGAAATTAAAGGGATCGGCAAAATAAAGGCGATTGAATTAAGAGCGGCAATCGAATTTGGTTATCGCATCCAACAGAGCACGCAAATGAAGCTGGGAAAAGTTTCATCAAGCTATCAGATTGCCCAAAATCTGATGTATGAATTACAAGATTTTCAGCAGGAGCATCTCGTCTGTTTATATTTGAATACAAAGAATGAAGTCATAAAACAAGAAACTGTTTTTAAAGGATCATTGAATCAAAGTGTGGCTCATCCAAGAGAAATCTTTCGTAGTGCTGTGAAATGTTCTGCCGCGCGTCTGATTCTTGCACATAATCACCCAAGTGGTAATCCAGTTCCTTCTGAAAGTGATGTTCATTTTACGCAAAGAATACAGGAGTGTGGGAAAATGATGGGAATTGAAGTTCTTGATCATATCATCATTGGTGAGCAATCTTACATCAGTATGAGAGAAGAAAATTTTTTCAGTTCAGACTAATTAGATTTCTTGCAAAAATAAGGCTTCGCATGTACAATGGATGTGTAATCTTGTTTGGGGCATATAGAAGTTTTTATTAAAAAACCCTCTATCGTACACGGGCAATGTTACAATATTTAGTGCTTAAGCACGAGGAGGAACAAAGAATGGAACAAGGAACAGTAAAATGGTTTAATGCAGAAAAAGGGTTTGGATTTATCTCTCGCGAAGACGGAAGCGATGTATTCGTACACTTCTCAGCTATCCAAGGAGACGGATTTAAAACTTTAGAAGAAGGTCAATCAGTAAGCTTCGACGTTGAAGATTCAGATCGTGGACCTCAAGCAGTTAACGTAGAAAAAAACTAATTCATCCATTCCAAAACATCTGACGAAAGTCGGATGTTTTTTTTGCTGTGAAACACTGCGACTGCTGCGCAGAGAGCGTAGTTTCCCTACTAGTGAAACACGACCTAAAGCTACGCACAAAACTGCGAACAGTACTAAGAAATCGAAAAGGACATCGTTACCGAACTAGTGAAACACCTGGAGAAATTCAATCAAAAAGAGGATATGAGAAGATAAGTACACCTAAGCATAAGGAAGTAGTTCAAAGCAGATGTTGAATTAATAGCCTGCCATCGATAAGATAAAAAAGCCAATACTTTTCAACATAAACAAAAACAGAGAAATCAATTTTTGGACAAACAAAAAAGGCATCCGTGATTATTTATCCACTAGATGCCTTTAAATCGTATTAGAACTTGAATCGCTCATTTAGGTTGTAACTCCTTAAATAGATTTTTTCAATTTCTTTACTGCTTGTGTAATCGTGATACCATAAGCAACATTTGCTTGGTTATCTGCATCGATAGCCATAAACAAATTTTTCTCTGTATCAAGCGCTACACGGTATTTTAATACTTTATTACCAAATGTCATAGTTGATTCTCCTTTCGTAGTTCTTTGAAAGGCAACGATATCTGATAACGAAATTCCACGGTTACTATATCATGATTTATTAAAGCTGTAAAGAGAAAAGTTTCAATTCTTTTGTTGAAAGCGTTTTTTCGTTGTATAATAGAGATACAACCAAAGGAGGTTTTTATCATGAGCGAATCGTACAAAAATATTTTAGTTGCTGTGGATGGTTCAGAACAAGCTGAGAAAGCATTTGAAGAAGCGATCAAAATAGCCAAACGAAACAATGCTGCACTACATGTTTTATATGTGATTGAAGAAATGGGAAACTATTTTGGCGAGTTAACGATGTCGATGGGCACAATGATGGAAGAACTTCGAGTAAAAGAAGAAGAAGAAATGAAAAAAAGAAAAGAGAAAGCTCTAGATGCTGGTGTGTTCAATGTATTGACTTATGTGATGTACGGGTATCCTAAAACATTGATTGCTGATTTTTCAGAATCTGAAGAACCGATTGACTTAATTGTCATCGGTCGAACTGGTTTGAACGGCTTCCAAAGAATGATGGTAGGATCAACAACGTCTTATGTTGTCAATCACACGAAAGCAAATGTACTGGTGGTCAATCATACAATGTAAATAACCTAGAAAAAGATGAACAATCGGCAAGTTATCTACTTTCTTACAAATATTTGAAGATACAGTAAGAACTGAAAATTAAATAAGAATAATAAAAAAAGTCCGTTTGGAATTATTCCAAACGGACGTTTTTGTTGTCATATTGATTATGATGTCATGATCATCGGTAAAATCATTGGGTGTCGTTCTGTTTTTTCAAATAAGAATGGCTGTAAGGCTGCTGAAATTGCATCACACAATTTTGCTTCTGTACAATTCTCATCACGAAGCGCTTCACGAATTGCATTAAACAATAAGCGCTGACCTTCATGGATCATTTCCCCAGATTCTCTCATGTAGACAAAACCACGTGATAGGATGTCTGGACCAGCTAATATTTCTTTATTTTTGATATCAACTGTAGCAACAGCTAAAACAAGCCCTTCTTCGGAAAGGATACGGCGGTCACGCAATACGACGTTTCCGATATCTCCTACGCCATTCCCGTCGACATAAACATCATTGGCATTAAAGTGACCAGCAATACGCGCATTATCAGCTGTCAAAGCCAAGACATCTCCATTTTCCATGATAAAGCAATTCTCCGATGGAACGCCTACATCTTGAGCAAGTGATGCATGGATTTTTAGCATTCTAAATTCACCATGAACGGGAACAAAATACTTAGGCTTCATCAAACGCAGCATCAATTTTTGCTCTTCTTGTCCACCATGACCAGAAGTATGGATATTATTGATTTTTCCATGGATCACTTCAGCACCAGCTTCTGAAAGCAGATTGATCAAGCGGTTGACACTTGTTGTATTTCCTGGAATTGGAGAGCTTGAAAAAATAACTGTATCTCCAGGTTGAATAGAAATTTGACGGTGAGTACCATTAGCAATACGACTTAGTGCAGCCATCGGTTCACCTTGAGAACCTGTACATAAAATCATCGTCTCTCCAGCAGGAAGCTGATTCAGCTCAGAGGCATCGACAAATGTCCCTTTAGGCACATTGATATAACCCAGCTGTTCGCCATTAACGATTGCATTTTCCATGCTTCGACCAAAGACGGCAATTTTACGTCCGGTCTTGACAGCTGCATCTGCAGCTTGTTGAAGACGAAAAATATTTGAAGCAAAACTGGCAAAAATGATTCGACCTTCTATTTTTTCAAATATTTTCAAAATAGAAGAGCCGATGGTTTTTTCTGATTTTGTAAAGGTTGGAATTTCAGCATTGGTACTATCCGATAATAGACACAATACGCCTTCTTCTCCTAATTTGGCCATACGATGAAGATTTGCAGGCTCACCGACAGGCGTGAAGTCAAACTTGAAATCTCCTGTAGCAACGACATTGCCCGAAGGTGTTTTAACGACAACACCTAAAGCGTCTGGGATACTGTGCGTCGTACGGAAAAAACTGATAGACGTTTTACGAAAACGGATTACTGTATCTTCATTGATTTCGTGTAGATCAGCATCTCGTAATAACCCGTGCTCATCCAATTTATTAGTGATCAAAGCTAACGCTAATGGACCAGCATAAATTGGAATGTTTGCCTGGCGTAAAAGAAACGGTACGCCTCCAATATGATCTTCGTGTCCATGCGTGATGATCAGCGCTTTAACTTTGTGCAGGTTTTGGACGATATAGCTGTAATCTGGAATAACATAATCGATCCCTAAAAGATCATCTTCCGGAAATTTGATTCCGGCATCAATAATAATGATCTCATCTTGGAATTGAACCCCATAAGTGTTCTTTCCGATTTCGCCCAAACCACCGATTGCAAAAACGCCGGTTTCATTATTTTTAATATTTACTTTCATATTAAAACTCCGTTAATGAGAATTCCGCATGCTCTTGTTCATAAGCTAAATGATTTTCATCAAGTGCTTGGATGTACTCAATATTGTATGGGGTATTTTCTTCTACTTGCTGACGCACGATAACGTCATTTTCAGCTTCAACGTAGATTGATTTTGTATCTTCTCTTTTTGGATTGCGTGTTTTTGTTTCTTGATAATAAACTTTATAGATCATAAGTATCTTCTCCTTTATCTGCCTCAGCAGTTGATTATGTATGTCTTATTTTTTACAGTAATTTTGAACACAACAAAACGAGGTGGCTGACCACCTTAAAAAAACAATTGCCACCAAAAACATTCGTTGATGATGTAATGAAGCCTCGACTTTGCTTCATTGTTCTTATTATGGAAATTATCTTTCTTTCAACCGTCCGTTGTGTTGTACTGAACAACAATTAATAAGTATTTTATCACAGAATAATAAATAAGTATAGAAACAGACTTACGACTTTAAAGAAAAACTTACGATCGTTCGGGCTTTTCTGTTTCTTTTCCGTTCTTTTTATTAAAGTATAGATTCAGTACGATCAAGTGGACTACATAGACAAAGCTCAAAGTCATAGTCATAAAAGGATTGCGCACGATCAAGCAGGGAATCGCGAAAATAATGAATAAAGTTGTGAATAATTTTACTCGTCCTAGAGGAGTGATTTTCTTTTCCACGATCGATTCTTGAATATATTTTTGATAATAGCTGGAATTGATGAATCTTGTATATAATTTTTCTGAGCTGCGCATCCAGAAAAAGGCTGTTAGAAGGTAAAAGACGGTTGTCGGTAAAATGGGTAAAAAGATTCCTAGAGTACCTAAACCAAAAGTAAAACTGCCTAAAGAAATATAAAGAAATTTTTTCATTCGGATATGTCCATCGCTTTCATTAAATAATGTAAAAATCAAGGAATTATCATTATACCATAGCTGAGGCTGTTCTGTTTTTCCTACATATAATTCCATAAAAAATTTCACCTAAATATAATTTACCTACCCCTCATGTTTATGCTATAGTGGGAGTACTGGATCAAAAAATGAAAGAGGAGATGATTGATTGAAATTGATGTGGCGTTACACGATGAGATACAAGAAATTATTGTTTTTAGATTTCATTTGTGTGTTTGGATTTATTTTGATAGAGCTAGGCTTACCAACGATTTTAGCACGTATGATCGATGTTGGTATTAAAAATAACGACTATGATTATGTAAAGCAGCAAGGATTATTGATGATCGTGATCACCGTTATTGGGGTAGCGATGAATATCATGCTGGGATATTTCGGCGCTCGGATAACGACGAATATCGTTCGGGATATTCGCGATGATTTATTTGAAAAGGTACAGACTTTTTCCCATCGTGAATATGAAACGATCGGTGTTTCTTCTTTGATCACAAGAACAACGAATGATGCTTATCAAATCATGTTGTTTATGGGGAATATTTTACGTATCGGTTTTATGACGCCGATGATGTTTTTTGTCAGTTTGTTTATGGTCGTACGCACGAGCCCATCTTTAGGTTGGTTTGTATTGGGTGCTTTGCCATTTCTTTTGATCGCGGTTGTTTTGATTGCTAAAGTCTCTGAACCATTGTCTAATAAGCAGCAAAAGAATCTTGATGGAATCAATGGTATTTTAAGAGAAAATCTTTCGGGCTTGCGGGTGATTCGGGCTTTTGTCAATGAGAAATTTGAGGAAAGCCGATTTAGTAAGGTCAATGAAGAGTATACAAAAAGCTCAAAAAGTCTGTTCCGTTTGATGGCAGCAGCGCAACCTGGCTTCTTTTTCTTATTCAATATCGTGATGGTATTGATCATTTGGAATGGTGCGCTTCAAATCGATCACGGCAGCTTACTAGTAGGAGATTTAATTGCTTTTATCGAGTACATTTTCCATGCGTTGTTCTCATTTATGTTATTTGCAAGTGTGTTTATGATGTATCCGAGAGCTGCTGTATCTGCCCGTCGGATACAAGAAGCTTTTGATATGGAGCCTGTGATTCGTGAAAACGAAGCAGGTATCACAGAAACAGAAACAAAGGGCTACTTAGAATTTAAGAATGTAACATTTGCTTATCCAGGTCATTCTGAAAGTCCGGTGATCCGCAATGTGAGTTTTAAAGCTTCACCAGGTGAAACAGTTGCCTTTATTGGAAGTACCGGAAGCGGCAAATCAACATTGATCCAACTAATCCCACGCTTTTACGATGTATCAGAAGGCCAAGTGTTGCTTGATGGTATTGATGTACGTGAGTATAAGCTAAGTGCTTTAAGAAACAAGATCGGCTATATTCCGCAAAAAGCATTGCTGTTTACTGGAACGATCGCAGAAAATCTGCGGTACGGAAAAGAAGATGCGACGCTGGAAGAAATGGAACAGGCGGCAGATATTGCGCAAGCTTCAGAATTTATTTCGCAAAAACCAGAAGGATATGATGAACTGCTTTCAGAAGGTGGAACAAACTTTTCTGGAGGACAAAAACAACGTTTAGCGATTGCTAGGGCAGTGATCCGTCGTCCAGAAGTTTATATTTTTGATGATAGTTTTTCTGCTTTAGATTATCAAACAGATGCTAATTTGAGAGCTCGCTTGAAAAAGGAAACGAAAGAATCAACGGTCTTGATCGTTGCTCAGCGTGTGGGTACGATCATGCATGCCGATAAGATCATCGTTTTAAATGAAGGCGATGTTGTCGGTATCGGTACGCACCGTGAATTACTTGAGAATTGCCCAATCTATTATGATATTGCGGCTTCTCAATTGTCAGAGGAGGAATTAGCATGAAAAACGCATTCTCTTCTATAAAACGTTTAGGAAGATACGTTAATCCTTACAAAGGAACGTTTATCTTAGTGATTATTTTTACGATCCTGACAGTTGCTTTTAATGCGGCGATGCCATATGTCTCTGGTTTGCCGATCACAGAAATCAGTAAAAACATAGCAGCCGGTGAAGGGTTGAATTATCCATACATCATCCAATGCCTGATTTGGATTTTGATTGTTGGGATCGGTTATTGTGCAGCACAGTTTTTATCAGGGTATTTGATGGCATCCGTGGTTCAGCATTCGATGCGTGATCTGCGTACGGATATCGACGAAAAAATCAATCGTTTGCCTGTATCTTATTTTGATAAGAATCAACAAGGGAATATTTTATCTCGTGTAACAAATGACGTAGATGCAGTAAGTAACGCGATGCAACAAAGCTTTATCAATATTGTCTCTGCAGTATTGGGCATCGTAATGGCGATCGCAATGATGTTTTATATCAACTGGCTGATGGCATTGATCTCTCTTGTGATGATTCCGTTATCACTGTTTATTTCAAAAACGATCGTTGGGTTTTCACAAAAATACTTCCAAGGGATGCAAAATGCCCTTGGTGATTTGAACGGATATGTTCAAGAAAATATGACTGGTTTTAGCGTATTGAAATTGTATGGTCGTGAAAAGGAAACATTGAATGGATTTAAAAAAGTCAACCACAATTTAAATAATTTTGGGTTTAAAGCATCGTTTATTTCTGGATTGATGTTGCCGCTTGTGCAAATGACTGCTTATGGAACATATATCGGTATGGCTGTTTTAGGAAGTTACTACGTTATTACTGGTGTGATCGTTGTGGGTCAGTTACAAGCCTTTATTCAATATATTTGGCAAGTAAGTCAGCCCATGGGGAACATTACCCAATTATCAGCAGCTTTGCAAAGCGCTTCGGCAGCAACGACACGAGTTTTTGAAATTTTAGATGAGCCGGAAGAAGAATTGAATGAACAAGATGTTCCTTTACCAGCGGAGCTACATGGTTCTGTTCAGTTTGAAAATGTCAGCTTTAGCTATGATCCTGAAAAACCATTGATCAGAAATCTGAATTTTGAAGTAAAAGCTGGTCAAACAGTGGCGATTGTCGGACCTACAGGAGCAGGTAAAACAACCTTGATCAATTTATTGATGCGTTTTTACGATGTAAATGAAGGAGCCATCAAAGTTGATGGGATCGATACGAAAACCATGAATCGAAGTGATGTTCGCTCTGTTTTCGGCATGGTTTTACAAGATGCTTGGCTATACGAAGGAACGATCGCGGCTAATATTCGTTTTGGTAAATTGGATGCAACAGATTATGAAATCGTCGATGCAGCCAAAACGGCGAATGTAGATCATTTTATCCGTACGATGCCGGATGGTTATGATATGGAAATCAATTCTGAAGGCGATAATGTTTCACTCGGTCAAAAACAATTATTGACGATTGCCAGAGCTGTGATTTCTGATCCAAAAATTTTGATTTTAGATGAAGCAACGAGTTCTGTCGATACTCGATTGGAAGCTTTGATCCAAAAGGCAATGGATCGAGTAATGGAAGGACGGACGAGCTTTGTGATCGCCCATCGTTTATCAACGATCAGAGAAGCTGATTTGATTCTTGTGATGAATCAAGGAGAAATCATTGAAAAAGGCACACACAATGAACTGCTGCAGCAGGGCGGTTTTTATGAAAAACTTTATAACAGTCAGTTCGCTGAAGACGGCGATTACGATTAGTATCTGCAAAAGGACATCGATTTCGGTGTCCTTTTTTTTCTTGATTTGAAGGAACGTATTGATCTTACTATTTCACAAAATTTGTTATACTAAAGATAATAAAAGAGGTGGATCAGATGACAAAAGAGTATTTTATTGCACCAAGTGCTGATGTATATGGAAACGTGGAATTAGCCAAAGATGTTAGTATTTGGTTTCAAGCGATACTAAGAGGAGATAATAATACGATTAAGATCGATACAGGAAGTAACGTTCAGGATGGTACGATCATCCATGTCGATGCGGATGCAGCGGTCACAATAGGCAAAAATGTAACGATCGGACATCAATGTATGCTCCATGGCTGTACAATTGAAGACGGTGCGTTGATCGGTATGGGTTCAACGATCTTAAATCATGCAAAAATAGGAAAAAATAGTTTGATTGGAGCAGGTTCTCTCGTCACGGAAGAAGTTGAAATTCCAGAGAATGTGCTGGCCTTTGGGCGTCCAGCCAGAGTGATTCGACCGTTGACGAGAGAAGAGATTCGCAAAAATAAAGAAAATGCTCAACAGTATGTCGCACGCTCAAAAGAATTTCTTGAAGAAAAATATCCCCGTTTAACGTGAAAGGATGAATCGCTGATGAAAAAAATCAAAGTAATGACCGTATTTGGTACTAGACCAGAGGCTATTAAAATGGCTCCGCTGATTAAAGAATTAGAACAGCATCCAGAACAATTTGAATCCGTAGTGACTGTTTCTGCGCAACATCGGCAAATGCTGGATCAAGTACTGGCTGATTTTCAGATCACACCCGATCATGATTTGGATATCATGAAAGCTGGACAAACACTCGCTGATATCACAAGCCAGGTTCTGACTAATTTGACCGATGTATTACAGACGGAAAAACCAGATATTGTATTGGTTCATGGGGATACAACGACATCATTTGCTGCTGCTTTATCTGCTTTTTATCATCAGATCATGATCGGACATGTTGAAGCAGGATTACGTACGTGGGAAAAATATTCTCCGTTCCCAGAAGAATTGAATCGTCAGCTTGTAGATGATTTGACTGATATCTATTTTGCACCGACAATGGAAAGTAAAGAGAACTTATTGAAAGAGAATCATCCAGAAAAGCATATTTATGTCACAGGAAATACGGCGATCGATGCCATGGATTATACGATCACTGATGATTATCAGAATGAGGTTTTGGAAGCAATTGGGGAAAGCCAACGTTTGATTTTAATGACGATGCACAGACGTGAGAATTTAGGCATACCGATGGAACAAGTATTTAAGGCTGTTCACCAAATCGTTGAAGAAAATCCTGATATCGATGTGGTTTTTCCAATGCACAAAAATCCAAAAGTTCGTGAGGTTGCTGAAACTTACTTAGCCGGGCTAGACCGTGTTCACTTGATTGAACCACTGGATGTCGTTGATTTTCAAAATTTTGCAGCACGTAGCTATTTGATATTGACAGATTCTGGCGGTGTTCAAGAAGAAGCGCCATCTTTAGGGGTTCCTGTATTGGTTTTAAGAGATACAACAGAACGCCCGGAAGGTGTCAAAGCAGGGACGTTGAAACTAGTTGGAACAGACCAACAAATCGTTTATGAAGCAGTCACTGAGTTATTGACGAATGAATCGGCTTATAAAGAAATGGCTCATGCTGAAAATCCATACGGTGATGGTAAAGCAAGTCAGCGGATTCTTGAAGCGATCGCTTATGAGTTCCAACAAACAGAAAAGGCACCATCTGCCTTTCAAGCTTAAAAATCGTTAAATAAAATAGAGTAGGAGTGATCTATATGTACTTGAATATTAGTGAAGAAGCGAAACAAAAGTTGATGCCGTATGCGAAAAATGATGCAGTGATCGTTTTGGATTTAGATGATGGTGTTGGAAGATATTCAAAAATGGGTGTTTGTTCGTTGGATACAAGTTTTCGGATTTTATTACTGGATCAAGCGCAGGATCGCTCAGATTTTAACGCTACGGTAGAATCAGATTTGGGAACAATTTACATCAAAGATTATTCTCATCGTTATTTGTATAAGGAAATGACCTTAGCAGTGGACCCTCGTTTGCAGGTTCTAAAGCTAAATAGCTCCAGTGGGGTTTTAGATGGAAATGTTCCAATCGTAGATTTAAGAGGAAAGTGAAAAAGTATGAGAGGTTGAGACAGAAGTGTTTAATCCCGAGAAATAAGAAAGAATTCACGAAAATTGCTTTCCAAATTTTTGTGAATTCTTTCTTATTTCCGAAGGGATTGCTTCTGCTCTCACCGTTTATCCGGATTACAGGTGTACGGGATTTGACTCGCAGAGTTTTGTCCCAGACACTCTAAAATTTAATAAACGGGGATCAAAAGTCAGGTTATTCGCTAAGTTCCTAAAAATCGACTTTTGTCTCAGCTTCTTTTAATTCGGTCTTTTTAAATCAAACAGTCTATCGATATGAGCAAAAGTTGCACCTGCTAATCGTGCAAGCGGGTTGAATTTTTCAGTTAAAATATATTCATTTTCTTGATCGAAAATTTCTTCATCGAAATAAAAGTCAGTGATTTCAACGATGAACAAATCTGTAATGATCTGCTCTTGTTGATTTTTGATCGGAACATATTGATGCAGCCGAGCCTCCATTCGAAGTGGTGCTCCTTTGATACCTGGAACCTTAACAGAACGACTTTGAACAGTTTCGATCTGATTCAGGCTGATTTCACTTTGTTCAGGTGGCACTGGAGCAGAGGTTTGATTCATTTGTTCCACATGTGCGTCATTGATTAAATGGATAACTAACTCTTTCGTATCCAGAATATTTCGAGCAGTATCCTTCATCTCAGTATTTTGTCTAAGAATGGATAGCGTTGCTAAGGGAATCTCAGAAGCTGCAGCATTGAAAAAACTGAAAGGCGCAGCATTGATCACCTGTGATTCATGATTCATAGATGTTACCCACGCGATCGGACGAGGGATGATACTGCCCGATAAAAATTTGTAACTCTGCTTTTTTGATAAATTTTTTGTTGAATAATGTAGCATTCTTTTTCTCCCATTCTTTTTTTAGCGCTGAATATTAGCCGAAGAAGTATCAAAAGGTCGAACATCTGCTTCGATTTCTTGTCGTTTACCTTCTAGAAAGGGTGGTAAAGATAGTTTTTCACCAGCAGATTCATAGGTTTCATCTTCTAAAAATCCTGGACCGTCAGTAGCTAATTCAAACAAGACCTGTGGAGCAGCTCTAAAGTAGTCAGATTTAAAATAGAAGCGTTCGACAAAGCCGGAGTTAGGGAAGCGCAGTTTAGCGATTTTATCGATCCAAAAACGTAATGCATCTTCATCTTCAACACGCAATGCTAAATGATGCACATTTCCGAAGCCTTCTTGTGCTTCTGGAAGATCCTCACGATGTTCAACAATAATGCTGGCACCATTTCCGCCTTCGCCTACTTCAAATAAGTGAAAACTTCCTTCAGCATCGACTAATTTAAATCCTAATACTTCAGCTAATACCAACTGCATATGCTCAAAATTCGTTACTGTCACAAAAACTGGACCTAAGCCGATCAAAGCATGTTCAGCAGGGACATCTGTTTTCTTCCAAGGAACACCAGCAGCCACGCCATGGTTTTGCTCATCTGAAATCAGTTGATAACGTTGATTGTCAAAATCCTCAAATTCTATATATTTTTTTCCAAAACGTTCTTGGATTGGACCATGATCTATGTCGTGTTCATTAAAGCGATCGATCCAGTAGTCTAATGAAGCATCATTTTTTACACGAAAAGAAGTACGGGAAATAGTATTCGTTCCTTTTGTTCCTTTAGGTAGACCAGGAAAATCAAAAAAAGTCATGTCTGTACCAGCAGAGCCTAAATCATCTGCAAAAAATAAATGGTAGGTTTGAATGTCGTCTTGATTGACTGTTTTTTTGATCAAACGTAACCCTAAGATATCCGTAAAGAACTGATAGATTTTTTCTGCACTAGATGTCATTGCAGTAACGTGATGAATGCCTTTGATAGTTGTATTCATGATAGAAACCTCCAAATGTTTTAAATAGTAAACTTACTAAAAGTAAGTTTACATTAAAATAGTTGATTTATCAACTATTTTGACTTTCTCTAACTATTGATAGAACCTTGAAAGAAGAGTAAGATGAGAATAATAATTCTATGAAAGAAAGTAGGGACAAAAATGGAAGAGAAAAAAACGTTTCATGTCAATGGATACATTGCTTTAGTTGTTTTGATCATCTTGATTGTGATCGGCGGTTATTGTTTTTATTTTGGGGTAACAGATGAAAGTATTGCAATGATCACAGTCAGTATTGTTTTGTGGGTGATTTCCGGATTATTCTTAAGCTCATTGACGATCGTTAGCCCGAATCAAGCCAAAGCTATTTTATTTTTTGGGCAGTATTTAGGAACGATCAAGGAAAATGGTCTATTTGTGACGACTCCTTTAACTCAAAAAATCAATGTTTCATTGAAGGTCAGAAATTTTAATAGTTCTTTGCTGAAAGTAAACGATTCAGATGGTAATCCAGTTGAGATTTCTGCAGTCATTGTTTTCAAAGTCGTCGATACAGCAAGAGCATTGTTTGATGTAGATCGTTATCAGGATTTTGTGGAAATTCAAAGTGAAACTGCGATTCGTCACATTGCGACACAATATCCATATGATACATTTAATGACGATGATTTGACCTTGAGAGGAAATACTAATGAGGTTTCAGAAGAACTAGCGAAAGAATTGCAAGAGCGTTTAGCAGTTGCTGGAGTTGAGGTGATTGAAACACGTTTGAATCATCTGGCGTATGCGACTGAAATTGCTAGTGCGATGCTGCAAAGACAACAAGCGAAAGCTATTTTATCAGCACGCCAAACAATCGTTGAAGGCGCAGTGTCCATGACTCAGATGGCTTTAGAGCAAATTGAAGAGGGACAGGAAATCAATTTTACCGACGATCGTAAGATTCAATTGATCAATAATTTATTAGTCTCAATCATTACCGACAAAGGCACTCAGCCTGTCATTAATACAGGCGATGTGACTGAGCGCTAAAGAAAGTGAGTTTTGCTATGAAGTACACGACGATTTTATTTGATTTAGATGGAACGATCACAGATTCAGGTGAAGGAATCATTAATTCTGTGAGTTATGCATTAGAAAAAATGAACTTACCTGTTCCAGATAAGGAGCAGCTCTATTCATTTATTGGACCACCACTGAATGATACATTTCGTAAACTGTATCAATTGAATGGATCAGCTATTGATCAGGCAGTGAACTACTATCGTGAAAATTATCAAGACAAGGGAATGTATGAAAACCATGTATATGAGGATATAACAGCATTACTAGATGACTTGAAGACAGCCAGTTGTCAGTTGTATATTGCTACATCCAAACCAGAAGTGTATGCAAAACAAATTTTAGCTCATTTCGATTTGGATACCTATTTTGAGGGTATCTATGGCGCAAGCTTAGATGGCGATCGTTCCAAAAAAGGGGACGTGATACGTTACGCCTTGTCATCTGCAAAGGTTACTTCATTAGAAAAAGCACTGATGATCGGTGATCGAAGTCACGATATCATTGGAGCGAAGGAAAATCAATTGGCTAGCGTAGGCGTCTTATACGGTTTTGGAGATCAGGACGAGCTAACAACTGCAGGAGCAGATTACCTTGCAGCAACTCCGAAAGAAATAGCAAACATTATTTTAGAAAAATAGAAAAAGAAGAGGCCGGGACAGAAGTGATCACTTCTGTCCCGGCCGTTTATTCGATTATGAAGAGCTTGGGACGTAACTAGGAAAGTTATGTCCCAAGCTCTTTTTTTAATCAGGTAAACGATCATAAGCTAGACGGTCAATAACGTTTTCGTGTTCCGGATATAAAGATAAAAGCTGTTTTTTTGTAAACAATTCAAAGTCCTGATAATCAAATCCAGGTGAAACCATACAACTAACTAAAGCAAATGCTTGATCAGTGTCAACAGTCGAACCAAAAATCACATTTTTAGGAACAACAGCTTGTAATACCTCTCCAGCTTCCAAATCATTTCCTAATCGAATGACTTCATAGTGACCATCGGGGTAAAGCAAATGGATACTAAGGGGTGAACCCGCGTGATAGTACCAGACTTCATCAGATTTCAACCGATGAAAATGCGACGGATTTTCACTCGTTAAAAGAAAATAAATACTTGTATAATAGGGTCTAACTACTTTTTCAGATGTTTGAAGCGATTGATCACTACTTAATACTTGTTTGAAATAGCCTCCTTCTGAATGAGGTTCTAATTGTAGTTGTTCGATCCAATACTGTTGATCTTTTTTCATAAAATACTTCCAGCTTTCTTTTTTGATCAAATTTTATAGTATGATTGATGATTTAATCTTATCATGAAACATCATCGTATGGTTGCTTGAAAGTGGTGCCTCGTTTCCTTTTTTATGAATAATGTAAATATTTAGTGGTAAGGAAATCGACATAGTCTTCACACGAATAGTCATTTTTTGTATTCCATCTACTTCTATTATAACGATATTTATTTATAAATCAGTCTTAAATTCTGAGTTTTTGATGAAAAAAATTAAATATTCTCAAATATTTTAGCCAAACGCTGATAAATTGAAAAAAAGAAAGCCTTTTCTTCGGTTATAATTAAGTTCAATAAATCACATTTAAAGGAGAGTCTTATGAGCAAAATAAAAACAGTTATCGTCGGTGCAAATCACGCAGGTATCGCTGCAGCAAACACGTTGTTGGATAATTACCCAGACCAAGAAGTTGTTATGATCGATCGAAATACGAATCTTAGCTACCTAGGGTGTGGGACAGCACTTTGGGTCGGACGTCAAATTGAATCATACGAAAATCTTTTTTATACGAATAAAGAAGCTTTTGAAGCAAAAGGCGCTAAAATCTATATGGAGACAACAGTTGAGCGGATCGATTTTGACAAAAAAATCGTTTATTGCAAAAAACACGATGGAACAGAACTAACAGAATCCTATGACAAATTGATTTTAGCAACAGGTTCAGCACCGATCAATCCGGATATTCCTGGAAGAAATCTAAAAAATGTAGAATTTCTCAAACTTTTCCAAGATGGACAAACCGTTGATGCGGCAATGGCTAAAGCAGAAGTCAAAACAGTGGCAGTGATCGGTGCAGGCTATATCGGAGTTGAGATCGCCGAAGCAGCAAAACGCCGTGGGAAAAATGTCTTATTATTTGATGCAGCTGAAAGATGTTTGCCAAATTACTATGATAAATGGTTCACAGAAGACATGGATAAAGTGTTGGCAGATAATGGGATCGACCTTCATTATAATGAGTTAGCGAAAGAATATAAAGGCAGTGATCACGTCGAAACACTTGTCACAGATAAAGGAGAATATGCTGTTGATTTAGTGATCAATGCAATTGGTTTTAGACCAAATAATGGATTAGGCAAAGACCACTTAGAATTGTTTACTAATGGTGCATATCTAGTAGACCTTCACCAACAAACAAGTGATCCTGATGTTTATGCCGTAGGTGATTGTTCAACGATCTTCTCTAATGCAGTTCAACAAACGACCTATATCGCGCTTGCAACAAATGCTGTCCGTTCAGGTATCGTTGCTGCGCATAATGTCGGAGGAACAGCGCTGGAATCGATCGGTGTTCAGGGCTCAAATGGTATTTCTATTTTTGGCTATCATATGGTTTCGACTGGTTTGACTGTACAGGAATCAGAAAAACTAGGATTGAAAGTCAAACATACAGAATTTGAAGATTTACAAAAACCAGGCTTCATGAAAGAAAACAACTCTGTGAAAATCAGAATCGTTTATGAAGAAGAGTCTCGTAGGATCATTGGCGCTCAAATGGCCTCTTACGAAGACATCTCGATGGGAATTCATATGTTCTCATTGGCGATCGAAGAAAAAGTGACTATCGACAAATTAAAACTCTTAGATATCTTTTTCTTACCGCATTTTAATCAACCATATAACTACATTACGATGGCGGCTCTTAGCGCTGAGTAGTTATTTGATCAGAAAGCTTTGAACCGAATGTTTACAGGCATTTAAAGAGACTAAGGACGACTCACAGAGTTGTACCTTAGTCTCATTTTTTGAATGAAAAAAGTACAAGCAAATCTTACAAGTTGGTGACTTTTCTCTAAAAAAGTTTAAATTTAAAAAGCTTTCATGTATAATGGTAAAAGTTAAAGACGATACATAGAAAGTAAGGAGGATTTGTTTTGGCAGAAGATAACCAAAATAATCAAGATCATTCCAACTCTTCATTCAAAGATCAAGTGCTACGTTCTTTACGCGGCGAAGAGATCGGCAATGATGATTCAGCTTCCTTTGATCCTAACGCTAATCAACCACAGCATAATGAAGCAGAATATCATAAGACTGAACATACAGAGCAACATAATCATACAGAGGAGCCAACTGGCGTACCAGAGGTCGAACCTGTCGGCTCAAGAAGTTCGGAACAACCAAAGCGAATCGATCAATCGAAATCAACAGATTCAGCACAATCTCAGGATGAAAAATCAAAAAAACGTACAAGGAAAAAAGAAGATCGAATCGTAGGGCGGATCGTGTTGATCGTAGCCTCAGTCTTGCTTTTAGTGATTGCGATTTTCGGTTTTACGTTTTATAAATATGTCACAACAGGCTTGGAGCCATTGAACAAAAAGGATTCCAAACTTGTGCAGGTTCACATCCCTGAAGACTCTTCTAATAAGAAGATCGCGAATATACTCGAAGAAAGCAAAGTCATCAAAAGTGGCATGGTATTCAATTATTATGCAAAATTCAAAAATCTGACTGACTTTCAAGCTGGTTACTATCAAATGTCGCCGGATATGACACTTGATGAAATCGGAGCACTTTTAAGAGAAGGTGGCACCGCAGAACCAACACAACTGGCAGATGGCAAGGTGACGATCCCGGAAGGTTTTGATATCGACAAGATCGGAGATGCCATCGAGAAAAATACAGACTTCAAAAAGGATCAGTTTATCGAATTGATGAAGAAGCAAGAATTTTTCGATGCGATGAACCAGAAGTATCCAGAATTACTAGGAAGTGCTGGAGAAGCAGCAGATGTTCGCTACCGTTTGGAAGGCTATTTGTTCCCAGCAACGTATGATTACTATAAAGATTCGAAGATCGAAGATTTTGTAGAGCAAATGATTGCAAAAACCAACAGTGTGATGGAAGGGTATCTTCCGATGGTGCATGCAAAAGGAATGACGATCCAGCAAGTCTTGACATTAGCATCTTTGGTTGAAAAAGAGGGTGTCAAAGAAGACGACCGCAAAAAAATTGCGCAGGTTTTCTTCAATAGAATTTCAGCAAATATGCCGCTGCAGTCCGATATCTCTATTTTATATGCTCTAGGAGAACATAAAGAATTAGTGACATATCAAGACTTAGAAGTCGATTCACCATATAACTTATACAAAAATACTGGTTATGGACCAGGACCATTAGACAGTCCAAGTGAGCAGGCAATCAATGCTGTATTGAATCCAACACCGAATAATTATCTGTATTTTGTGGCAGATATTTCAACAGGAAATGTATATTTTGCTGAGACATATGAAGAGCATCAGGAATATGTAGAAAAATATGTAAACAATACTGACACTGAAAAAAGTGAATAATAGTTAAACGTGCGTATCTTAATTACGAGCCAACCTAGAACATAGGCGGGGCTCGTTTCGCTTTCCCATCAAGCTGCAAAAGAGAACTGGAAGATTGGATCGAATTACCATAAAAAAATAAGCGAATATTATTTACAATTTGCTTAAAGCGTGGTACTCTTTTGTGGATTGAATACGGAATTTCAAAAAAGACTAAAATAAACCATAGTAGTAGATTAAGAAGGAGAATTCAACATGGCAGAAAAAGTATTTCCTATGACACTTGAAGGAAAAGAAAAATTAGAACAAGAATTAGAAGAATTAAAAACAGTTAAACGAAAAGAAATCGTTGAACGTATAAAGATCGCAAGAAGCTTTGGAGATCTATCTGAAAACTCAGAATATGAATCAGCTAAAGATGAACAAGCCTTTGTAGAAGGGCGCATCACAACTTTAGAAAACATGATCCGTTTTGCTCAAATCATCGATAATGATGGCGTTGATTCTGACGAAGTTTCTATCGGAAAAACGGTGACGTTTATTGAGTTGCCGGATGGTGAAGAAGAAGAATATACGATCGTTGGAAGTGCAGAAGCAGATCCGTTTTCTGGGAAAATTTCCAATGATTCACCGATTGCTCAAGCATTGATCGGTAAACGATTAGAAGATCAAGTAGCGATCGCTACTCCTGGCGGAGATATGCAGGTAAAAATTATCAAAGTCAGCTAAATTTGACCCTTTGAAAGAGTGCGAAACAAAACGAAAAATTAGTTTTGTTTCGCACTCTAAAACTTAATAAACGGTGGAGAAGAGTCAAGATTTTCAACAATTTCCTGAAAATCGAGCAATACGAAAAGCGTATTGTTCGATTTTTACACCAATTATTCGAACCTGATTGACTTTTTGGCTCAACCTCTCGTTTTCTTCAAAAATTAGGGCTAAAGTCCTATAGCCAAATGGGGCTTTAGCAACTAACATTAATACGGGAATTAAGCTATACTAGTTCCATAGAAGGGGGGATCTTCATGAATAATCCATGGCGCTTTTTTATCGTCGTTGAATCATTACTTTTCATTTTTGCTTTGTGGCAAATTATACATAACCCTGGCCTGGCAGTTTTGATGGTCTTAGGTATTTTAAGTGTTGTCTATGCGATGAAGAAAGTTCATCGTACTAATTTTAATAATTTTCAACTTGTTTTAGGAATCATTTTGATTTTGATCGGTGTAATGAATAGTCCGGCATTTTGGCTAATGTTAGTTATTGGTGTTTTATTCATCGGGCTAAAAGGTGTCGAAATCGCAGGAGTGGATATCACACAACGGGCACCATGGCGTAAGAAACAAATGATCATGGTCGAAACGGCCAATGTCGAACCTAAAGGCGGCCGTCGTTTTAAGCGTCCTTGGTTTGCCAATGAACGTATCGGCAGCAATGTCTATGAATGGGATGATATCAATATTGATATTATTTCCGGTGATACGATCGTTGACTTAGGGAATACTTTACTTCCGAAAGATGACAGTATTATCATTATTCGCAAAGGCTTTGGCCGTACGAGGATTTTAGTTCCTCTAGGAGTGGCGGTAACCTTGGAGCATTCTACTTTTTATGGCAGTGTTAATTTTGAAGAAGAAAAATATCATTTGAAAAATGAATCGTTGAAAGTCTACAGTAACGATTTCGATTCTAATAATCGTCGTCTGAAAATCATAACAAATACGCTGGTCGGAGATGTCGAGGTGATTCGTGTATGAGTGGTAGGATGTCTCGACAAATGCTATCTCTTTATGCAGCCTGCAGCACATTTATTGTTGTGCTGCTTACGCTGTTTTCATACTTTTATTCGATCAAACAAAAAAACTGGATGCTGGAGTTGATTCAGCGAAAAGTCTTTTACATTCCATTGATCTTCCATATGCTTTTGATTTCACTGCTGGTCGGTTTGTCGACTTTTTTACTCGTATCTATTGTTCAGAAAGCTCAGTATGGTAGAATTGAAGAAAAACTACGGTTACTTGCCAGAGGCAGCTATGAAAATCCGGTGATTGAAAAAAAGGTTCCCCATGCCGATAATGATCAATATATCGGTGAGGTGGATCAGGACATTTTAAGTATCAGAAAAAAATTAGTTGAAATGTCAAAAGAATTGCAATTATTGAATAGTCGACCACAAATGGTAGATGGAGAAACAAAAGAAGAAATTCTGGAAGAAGAACGTCATCGTTTGGCGCGGGAATTGCATGATTCTGTGAGCCAACAGCTGTTTGCTGCAATGATGATGTTATCGGCTTTAAACGAGCAGGCCCAACGCAGTGAAACACCAGAAATGTTTCGAAAGCAGTTAGTGATAGTAACAGACGTCATCAATGCTTCACAATCTGAAATGCGAGCATTATTACTTCACTTACGTCCAGTAAGTTTAGAAGGAAAGAGCCTACGTAAGGGGATTGAGCAATTATTAATAGAATTACAAACAAAAATAAAAATTGAACTGACTTGGGATGTAGAAGATGTGCATCTCAACAGTAGTATTGAAGATCATTTGTTCAGAATCGTCCAAGAACTGTTGTCTAACACATTGCGACACGCTAAGGCAAAAGAGTTAGAAGTTTATCTGCATCAGGTAGATAAGAACGTTTTACTTAGATTAGTTGACGATGGTGTTGGATTTGATATGACTGAAAATGGAAATAAAGCTGGAAGTTACGGCTTGAAAAATATTCGTGAACGAGTTGCTGGAATGGGTGGTACTGTTAAAATCATAAGCTTTAAAGGGCAGGGAACGAGTGTGGAGATCAAAGTGCCTGTGATTTAGGTGTTGAGATAAGTCACTCTTAGAAGAATAATGCTTGTTGCGAGGGTCTTAAAGCGTCTCTTCTAATTGAGACTAATAGAGCTTGTTCCGCTATTATCGTTATCCAGCTGCACAAGCCAGCCTTTCGGAAAAAAGATAAAAATGAATTGTGGCAAAAAAGCACCACATTTTACTTTTTCCTATTTTTCTGTCAAGGCTAAGCGGCTTGTTCCGCTATTATCGTTATCCAGCTGCACAAGCCAGCCTTTCGGAAAAAAGATAAAAATAAATTGTGGCAAAAAAGCACCACATTTTACTTTTTCCTATTTTTCTGTCAAGGCTAAGCGGCTTGTTCCGCTATTATCGTTATCCAGCTGCACAAGCCAGCCTTTCGGAAAAAAGATAAAAATAAATTGTGGCAAAAAAGCACCACATTTTACTTTTTCCTATTTTTCTGTCAAGGCTAAGCGGCTTGTTCCGCTTTTAAATTAAGCCAGCTATGAAAAGGTCAAGTAAAAACGAGTATTTTTTTTAGTTATTTGTTGTGCAACTGTAGTGCACGACAAATAAGCCTAGCATATAGTTTAAAATTTTCTAGGCTTCAGTTTCAGAAGTTAAACGAACTTCATAAGGTTTATCCGTTGTCCAAATAGCGAAAATAATGTTCACAAGCTTACGACAAACGGCTCCAATAGCTGTTCCGTGGGATTTCCCCCGAGTTCTAAGACCTTGGTAATAAGCGGATAAAGCAGGATCTTTTTGAGAAGCAATAAAAGCTGCTTGCCAAATAGCTCGGCGTAAATAGGGGGAGCCTCGTTTTGACAGATGATTTTGGGTACCTGTAAAATCACCAGACTGATGGACAGAGGCATCTAGTCCTGCGAAAGCAAGCAATTGATTTGGGCGTTCAAATCGATGAATATCGCCCACTTCCCCTATGATAACTGCGGCAGTTATTGGACCAATTCCTGTAATAGTCGTGAGGAAATTTTCTTGTTTTTCAACAATCCGAACCATTTCATCTTCAAGCTGATGAATTTGTTTTTCAAATAATTGAATCTGTTCTAAAAGTAATTGAATTTGAAGCTTGAAAACATCTGTCGCAATGCTAATACCGAAAGAAGACTCTGCGATACCTTTTAGCTGATTCACTTTTTGTTCCGCTTTGGATCGCCCTAGGCGACCATTACTCGCTTGATTCAGCAGTTGGATTAATTTATCGGAGTCAATTTCTACCAAATCCTCTGGCAAAGGAGATTGAAGTAATAACTGTGTAGAAGATTTTCCGAACATATCGGAAAAAAGCTGATTATATTCTGGAAACACTTGATCCAAACAAGCAATAACTTTCCGTTTCAAGTCCGACATATTATCAACAACGCTGTAACGAAACCGTTCCAACTGTTTTAATTGAAAAATTTCTTCTTTAGGCAGTTGGGTTGGGTCAGGTAAGTCCATACGCATTACTTGTGCAATTAAGACTGAATCCACGGTATCCGTTTTGGTTTTACGGATATAGAAATTTCGAAGAGAATCGGATTGAATCGGATTAAAAGCTGTTACATGAAATCCCAATCGATGTAGAAATGAATAAATCGATAACCAATAATGACCAGTTGCTTCCATTCCAATCATAGTAGTATCAGGCAATAGTTCATACTGATTAATAAATTGTAGGAGCTGTTCACTCCCGCGTTTAGAATTGGCAAAGCGAAGTGTTTTTCCAAGTAGTTTCCCTTGTTCATCAAGTAGAGCTGCTTCGTGGTTTCGTTTTCCAATATCAATACCGATAAAGAACATACAATCAACACCTTTCAACAAGAGTTTACAGATAAGGTTTTCCTCAAACTCTAGGGACGATATAGCCTCGTGAGAGATTCAGAAACACGGTTCTATCCAGCTCATTCATATACAGTCCGTAGAGAAGAGGCATCAGTCTTAATTAGGAAGACAAAGCTTCAAGGAGGAAAAACTATGCCCTCTATCTGTACGAAATAATCATACCCCAACGGGGATGAAAACAAAATATCAGAATAAATCTGATAACTTTATTATACGAGGAGGTATGTATAAGTGATCAAAGTAATGTTAGTGGATGACCATGAAATGGTACGTTTAGGTGTATCCTCTTATTTATCGATTCAAGATGATATCGAGGTCGTCGGTGAAGCTGAAAACGGACGGATCGGTTATGAGAAAGCGTTAGAGTTAAGACCAGATGTGATCCTGATGGACTTAGTTATGGATGACATGGATGGTATTGAATCCACGAAAGCGATTCTAAAAGACTGGCCTGAAGCTCGGATCATTATTGTAACCAGTTTTATTGATGATGAAAAGGTTTATCCTGCAATTGAAGCTGGGGCTGCTGGCTATCTACTAAAAACATCGACAGCGCATGAAATTGCTGATGCGATTCGTAAAATTTTTAGAGGTGAACGTGTTTTAGAGCCGGAAGTGACGACGAAGATGATGGAGCGTTTAACGAAAAAGCAAGAACCTGTTTTACATGAAGACTTGACGAATCGTGAGCATGAAATTTTGATGTTGATTGCTAAAGGACGCAGTAATCAAGAAATTGCAGATGAATTATTTATTACCCTTAAAACAGTAAAAACGCATGTGTCGAATATATTAGCAAAATTAGATGTCGAAGATCGTACACAAGCAGCGATTTACGCGTTTCAACACGGATTGGCAAAATAGAATAAGACCGAAAGTGGATAAAATCGCCTCATAGTGGTTGCTTTATTCGCTTTTTTTGTAGATATAGAGAAGGATCAGATTGATTGGTGTTCCTGTTCAATTACCTATTGGTTTGATATACTTAGATTAAATTTGAAACTAGGAGAAGTAAGGATGAAACAGAATTTTGCAATTATCGGACTTGGGAGATTTGGCGGGAGTATATGTCAGACGCTGATCGAATCTGGTCAAGAAGTTTTAGCTATTGATAGCAATGAAGATCGTGTAAATGAATATATGAATATTGCAACACATGCAGTTGTAGCAAATGCCCAAGATGAAACGACACTGCGATCTTTAGGTATTCGTAACTTTGATCATGTAGTTGTAGCAATTGGTGAAGATATTCAAGCCAGTATTTTAGTCACATTAATGGTTAAAGAAATGGGTGTCCCTAATGTATTGGCGAAAGCAGTCAATGAATATCATGCAAGAGTATTGGATAAAATCGGTGCCGATTTAGTCGTTCATCCAGAACGTGATATGGGAATCAGAGTTGCTCATAAACTAGTATCCAGAAATATTTTGGACTATATCGAATTATCGAATGATGTTTCCTTGGCAGAAGTACGTGTGTCGAATCCGAAATTTTATGGGAAAACGCTAGGTGATCTAAACTTTCGTCAGCGTTTTGGTTTGACCGTTGTTGCAATCAGACGTTCTAAATCAGAAGTGATCGCTTCACCAGCAGCGGAAGAAATTGTTCGGGAAAATGATAATTTATTAGTAGTAGGCGAAACAGATGACGTTGATTTATTGGATGAAAAGATGAATCAATAAAACGTAAGCACTTTATTCTATGAACCTTAAACTTTATGCTAGAATAACAAGTGAGAGCAAAGGGGAGAGATAGAGATGAAATTAACGATTACACCAGAAGCACAAGAATGGTTTAAAAATGAAGTAGGCGTTACTTCTGATAGTGGTATTCGCTTTTTCGGTAAAATTTATGGGAAAACAGATGTCCATGATGGATTTTCCATTGCGATGTCTGTTGAGGCACCAGATCAACCGATGGTGAAAGAGGTTATTGATGATATCACTTATTTCATTGAGGAAACGGATGACTGGTTTTTTAAAGGATATGATCTCTTAGTTGATTACGATCATGAAAAAGACGAGCCTAAATATGTATTTGCTGAAAATAAAGAAGATTTACAGCAGTAAAATCAACATAAAAAGGAAAGAGTTATGGTCCATGCAACTCTTTCCTTTTTAGTTTACTTAAGCAATCAAAGCAGTAGATTTTTCAGTATATTTTTGGTGTAGATTATCAATCAGATTTACTTGATAATCCAGTAATGGAGACAAAGGAATGATTTGGTAATTTTCTTCTTGCTTCGCCTTATCCGGCAGTAAAAGTTTCGATGTTGCGATGTAAAAGTCATAGTTGTCGTCAGAAGTTGAAGTAACAAATGAAACGGAGATAAATGATAGTTTTTCAAGGAAGTCAAAAAGTGACTGCAGAAAAATAGCATTCGGTGATAGAATGATTCCAACTTTTAAACGATATTTAGTGTTACTTCTTTGATAAAAAGGAAGTAGGAAAAAAGAACAGATATAGACTAAATCATTCAGATTATTTTTGATCCAGGCAAATTCCGGCTCAGATGTAAGAGACGTTAAAAATGTTCTGACTTTTTTTGAAAGATGAACAAATAAAGGTTGTTGATCTTTGATGAAATCTTCCATAAAATTGATAGCTAATGGCAAAGATCCTTTTACTACAGAATGATTGAGGCAAGTATTGAAAAAATTGATATTTAGTATTTCTTGTTCATTGGGTGATAACTTTTTTTCTGAACATAGTGGAAGATAAAATTCTTCAAATCGTTCGATCAGGTTTCCAAAGGGCTGATGATCGCTGTTCATGTATTCTTTCACATAATGCATTCTAGGGTCATCTGCATAAAAATAAATACTCCAGTAGAACATCATGAAAGATAAAAAGGTTTTTTCTCTTTCTATGTAATGTGAAGGTACGTTCATTTGCTGTAACTCTCTGACAAATGAAGCATTTACTTCGGGAAAAATCAATTCTTTAAATGGCGGTTCTATTATGTAATGTTTTTTCTTGATCCGTAATTTTGAGATGGTTTTTAATAAGTACCATTCTCTAGGTTCGGTATAGGTCATCCATTGATGGTCTTCTGAGTCAAATAAGTCCATTCCGCGTTTAGGCTCTTCCAAAGCTATAAAAAGATCTTCTCCATAAGACGCGATCCAGAAGAGGTTTAGATAGACGATACGGATCAAATTCTCTTCTCCGCTTAATTGAAGTTGGGAGCAGTTTAGTTGGACGTTAAAGCTTTTTAGGTAGCGGATAAGTGGTTGAAGTTTTCTGATGATGGACGCTCGGCTGATATAATGATCTTTACAGAAATTATCAATAGTGTAGTTACGTTCTAAGATGGTTGCAAGTAAAAATTGGTAAGACAAGCTCTTCCTGAATAAAAACTGATGATAGGGAATATCCCGTAAAGCAGCATTATCGATCTGGACTTTGCCTTGTTTGTTCAACAATTCGATATTTTGCTTTTCTAAAAGATCGTCGTGGATATCAGCAAAAATCGAATTTAAACGTGCATAAGAAAAATCAGTGAATTGTTCAAAATAATGAACACTATATGTACCGTCTGCAGTTGCTATGAGCTGATTGAAAACGATGAGCTTGCGCTGAGCAGAATCATCTAATAAAATTTCTTCTAACATATTTAGTCTCCCTACTATTTAAAATATTCTGAAAAAAAGATCATATAAAAATTCATAACTTATAAATTCAATGTATAAAAATTAATCTATGGTATTATAATAACCACTTTTTGACCAAATTTCAATTATATAATTAAATAGAAATGAAAATGTAATGATTGTTTAAAATTAGGTTAATCCTTTAATTATTCGGGAAATCAGGTGTTATCCTAATATTAATGGCTATATTTTTTTGTTTTAATTAAAAAATATTGGTTATTTATTTCGATAATATTTCTTTTAATGATTGGTGATTTTTCTTTAGAAAAAATTGGAGGCAGAAGGAAACAAAAATCTCTGTCCATTTTTTTGTAACTCACCGTTAGATGTATGTTATAATCAAAAAAGAATGTTTTTTGGAGGAAAGCTTATGTTGTCGATTGTTGTTCCTTGTTATAATGAAGAGGAATCCATTCCATTATTCTTTGAAGAAGTGGAAAAAATCAGCGTGCAGATCAAATATGACATTGAATATATTTTTATTAACGATGGGTCAAAAGATGGGACGTTGGAATCATTAAGAAAATTGTATAAAGCTCATCCTGATAAAGTCCGCTATCTTTCTTTTTCTCGCAACTTTGGGAAAGAAGCAGGGTTGTACGCAGGGCTCAAGGAAGCTCGCGGCAGTCTAGTTACTGTGATGGATGTTGATTTACAGGATCCGCCTGAACTATTACCGCAAATGATTCAAATGTTGGAAGCAAATAAAGAATTGGACTGTATTGGTACTAGACGTGGTGATCGCGAAGGTGAACCGCCAATTCGTAGTTTTTTTGCTCGAATGTTCTACCGCTTAGTCAATAAAATCGGTGAAACAGAGATGGTCGATGGTGCCAGAGATTTTCGTTTGATGACGCGTCAAATGGTAGATGGGATTCTAGAATTGACAGAATATAATCGCTTTTCAAAAGGGATTTTTAGCTGGGTCGGATTTAATACAGAATACTTATCTTATGAAAATCGTGAACGTGTAGCTGGATCTACTTCTTGGTCATTTTGGAGTTTATTGAGTTATTCCATCGACGGTATCGTTAACTTTTCGGAAATGCCTTTGAACCTAGCTTCTTATGTAGGCGCTCTTTCTTGTGCTGGATCAGTCATTGCGATGCTGGTGATTTTCTTTAGAACGATCATTATTGGTGACCCAACTAGCGGATGGCCGTCTATGGTTTGTATCATTTTGTTTGTAGGCGGGCTGCAACTTCTTTGTCTTGGGATCATTGGTAAATATATTGGAAAGATCTTTTTGGAAACGAAAAAACGCCCGATTTATCTTGTGAAGGAAACAGAACAAGATAATAAAGAATAACAGAATTAGAAAGTAATCAGAAAAGACCAGCTTTGATCTCATTGAGAATCTAAGGCTGGTCTTTTTGACGTGCTCAGTAGCCTTGGCTCAGAGCAATTTCATTTTTAGCTAGTGTGCCATCTGATAAGAATTGGATCAGATTTTGTTTGAAGATAGCTAACAGCTTTGTTTTAAATTGAGGGGTGAGTCCAGAAATATGAGGTGTTACTAGCATGTTTTCCATAGTCCATAAAGGGCTGTCTGACGGCAAAGGTTCTTCTTCAAAAACATCTAAAGCAGCAAAACTCAGCTGACCGTTTTTTAGTGCTTCGATCAGGTCAGTTGTGTTGACAGATGGTCCACGGCCCACATTGACAAACACCGTTCCTGGTTTCATCGCGAGAAACATTGATTCATTGTACATTTGGTAGGTTTCATCGGTTAACGGTAAAATATTTACAACGATATCCATTTCTTTGATGATCCGCTGCATGTTTTTTTGTGAGTAGCATTCAATAAAACCAGGAGTGACATGTCCTGATGTGTTGATACCGTATGGCTGGATATTTAGACCTTGAGCAAATAAGGCCAGCTGTTGACCGATATTTCCAGTGCCGACGATCAATATCTTTTGCATAGATAATTGCTTATAGGAAATATTTTCTCGGCTCCATATCCGATTTGTCTGATTGATGATGCTTGTACGAATCCCACGGAAAGCCGCGAATAAAACACCTAATACGTGTTCTGAAATCGAAACACTGTGAATACCGCTTGCGTTTGACAAAAGAATGCCTTTTTCCGCAAAGCGGTCTAAATCATAGGAATCAACACCTGCTGAAATCGATTGTACCCATTTTAAACGACTAGTTTCAGAGTCCAGAAGATATTGGCCTAACTCTTTATCCCAGCCTAACATGATTTCAATATCATCCTTGATTATTTGGGGTGTTTCTCTGTGAGCATCAACAACGATATGATCAACAGCTGTCTTTCGAATATCCTCCACTTGTTCTTCCTTCATTTTTTCAAAAAGATAAATAATTGGTTGTCCCATTTTGATTCCTCCCTGCATCATCATTGTAACAAAAAACGAAGTCAAACTAAAAAGGATTGAACTATGAGTCGTTCAATCCTTTCAAATATAGTATGGTTCAAATTAGATTTCTTCACCGCGGGCATAAGCGGCTGCTAGAAGATCTACTTCTTTTTTCAACTCTTCAACCATGATCTCTTCTGGAACTGTACGGATGATTTTCCCTTTTTTAAACAACATTCCTTTACCGTTTCCACCAGCGATACCGATATCTGCTTCTCTAGCTTCACCAGGACCATTCACGGCACAACCTAAAACAGCTACTTTGATCGGTGCTTTGATCTTTTCGATATATTCTTCGATTTCATTAGCAATCGGAATCAAGTCGATTTCAATACGTCCACAAGTAGGACAAGAAATCAATGTCGCAGCATTACTTGCTAAACCAAATGCTTTTAGAACTTCTTTAGCTACTTTGATTTCTTCGACAGGATCTGCAGATAGTGAAACTCGGCAAGTATTTCCAATGCCGCGGGAAAGCAAAGCCCCAAGTCCAGCAGCAGATTTCATTCCGCCGGAAAATTTCGTTCCAGCTTCAGTGATTCCCAAGTGTAAAGGATAATCAAATGTTTGAGCAGCCAAAGTATATGCTTCAATCGCCAGATTCACATCACTAGCTTTTAATGAAACGATAATGTCATAAAAGTCTAGATCTTCAAGAATTTTGATATGTTCTACAGCACTAGCAACCATTGCTTCGGCAGTTGGATAGCCGTACTGCTGTAAGAATTTCTTTTCTAAAGAACCAGCATTTACACCGATTCTAATAGGGATTCCTTTGGCTTTGCAAGCAGTAACTACTTTTTCTACGCGGTCTTTTCTACCGATGTTTCCTGGATTGATCCGAATTTTATCTACGCCTTGCTCGATTGCTTTCAGTGCTAAACGATAATCAAAATGAATATCTGCGACTAATGGAATCGAGATTTGACTTTTGATGGCACCTAAAGCATTCGCTGCTGCTTCATCAGGAACAGCCACACGCACGATCTGGCAACCTGCTTCTTCCAATTGTTTGATTTGCGCAACTGTTGCTTCAATGTCATGTGTTTTTGTTGTACACATACTTTGGATAAATAATTCATCACTTCCGCCGATCGTTAAGTCGCCGATTTTAACCGGACGTGTATTTTTACGATGGGTCAATTCTCCCATAATAGATTCTCTCCTTATTTTGTCGTACAGTTTTTTTATTGTTAATTCCTCAATAAGTATAATTCAACGTCTATCTTAACACATAATGATAAATCTGAGAATGTAAGAAAAGTTTAAGATTTCTTCTTAACATCATCAAAAAGATTAGATCGTCGGTGGTTCTTGCCGCGCTTCTTTTCGGGTAGCAAAGAAAAAGAGCATCAGCGAAACGAGAATGATCAAAAAGCTATCATCAAAAGGTCTGACCAATAGTTGGAGTAAGCTGCTGACGATCACTGGTAAGGTTGAGCAGTAGACAACTATCTTTAAGCAATCAAGAAAGCGCAGTTTGTATAAACGAACCTTACTATAAAGATTGGCACCGATCGTGATCAGCAATAGATTGATGATCAAATTAATAAATGCTGGATACAATGTAACTACAAAAACAATGAGTTTGAGCCAAAATGGCACATTCGATTCATCTAGTGCTTGTTTCAAATCTTGACTGTTCAAGCCATCTAGAGTACCTTGTGAATAAGGCGCTTCAAACTGACTTGTGCCAAATAGGGCATCTGCCGTCCCAGAACTTGGTAAGGAAACAACAAACTCGTCATCTAAAAAACCGACACTGACTGCATTTCCCACAGAATCAGCGGTAATATCACTGAGTGAACGTTTTCCTTCCGGATCGAAGGTGAAGATGATCGAATTTGTTTGATAAATAAAACCTTTGGTAGAAGGATCTGTTTTTAATCGACCATCGGCAATTGTAAAATCAGGTAATTTTTCAGCGATTTTTTGACCATCATTTTTGATATCCTGAACCATAGAAAATATTTGTTTTGTTAATGGAAAAGCAAGAATCACACTTAAAAAAAGGATGTACAAAATGACTTTCCAAAAGGGCGTGTTCTTTGCTTTATGAAGTTCGGAAAATTGAAAAAAAGCGTGTTTAAATAATGTGAATGTATTCATAGATTTTCTCCTGACTTGATTTTACGTACAGTCGTCATTTTAAAGGAGTTAACCTGTAAAAACAAGTGTCGTGCAAATTTTTGTAAGCAATTACTTTGAAGGTTAGCATAAAATCTGTTATGCTATAAATGTATGAAAATTTATACTTACTTAAATGGAGGGATTTTTTATGACTTACACTTTACCAGAATTACCTTATGCTTATGATGCGTTGGCACCTTACATCGACGAAGAAACAATGCATTTACACCATGACAAACACCATAACACTTATGTGACGAACTTAAATGCTGCAATTGAGAAACACCCTGAACTTGGTTCAAAATCTATAGAAGAATTGATTTCTGACATGGATGCGATCCCAGAAGATATTCGTACTGCTGTACGTAACAATGGTGGCGGACATGCGAACCATGCATTTTTCTGGAACATCATGGCACCTAATGCAGGCGGCGCACCAACTGGAGATATCAAAGATGCGATCGATTCAGCTTTTGGTAGCTTTGACAAACTAAAAGAAGAATTTAAAGCTGCTGCAACAGGACGTTTCGGTTCTGGTTGGGCATGGTTAGTTTTAAATAACGGCAAATTAGAAGTAACATCAACTGCTAACCAAGATTCTCCTTTAATGGAAGGCAAAACACCAGTTTTAGGTTTAGACGTTTGGGAACATGCGTATTACTTAAACTATAAAAATGTTCGTCCAGAATACATTGACGCATTTTGGAACATTGTGAACTGGGATGAAGTAAACAAACATTTTGCTGCAGCAAAATAAGTAGAGAATAATAGAAATTCTATCTTTTCAGAGGAAAACAGTAAAATGTACTGTTTTCCTCTTTTTATTTGTGGCATACTAATAGTAGGAAAAAGATAGTTGAAGGAGCTTGATGAGAATGAATCTAAAAATACAGAAGGTCCACGGGTCAGAAAATGACTTTTTTTTGATTGATCAATTACAGTTAGAGCGTCCTTTTACGAAAAAAGAACTTGAAGACCTACGTATTCGCTTATGCGATCGTAAAAACGGATTGCTTGGAGGCGCGGACGGATTATTGCTTGTTGAAGCATCGAAACAAGGTGAAGCATTAGCAAAGATGCGTGTCATTAATTCAGACGGCAGTGAAGCGAGTATGTGCGGAAACGGCTTGCGAACAGTTGCTAGATATTTATCTGAAAAGCATGATAAGCAGTCGTTTATAGTAGAAACGATGTTTGCGGATCTTAAAGTCCGCAGAGCCGAAGAATTAGGCAAAGGTGTAGCTACCTATCAAGTGGAGATCTCACCTGTTCGTTTTGAAGCAGAGGCAATACCGATGGTGACGAATAAAAATAGAATTATTGATGAAGTGATACCAGAACTATCTGATGAAATAAAATTTTCTGTAGTAGCAGTTCCAAATCCTCATCTTATTGCATTTGTAGACCATCAAATGTTGGTTAGTCCGGAGTTTGAACGGATTGCAGCTTATGTCAATGGAGAGAATCCGCTTTTCCCAGATGGAATCAATGTCAGCTTTGTTGAGATTTTGGGAGAAAATCAATTATTTGTTCGGACCTATGAACGTGGAGTAGGCTTCACAAGCGCATGTGGAACAGCAATGTGTGCGAGCAGTTTGATGTATGCATTGTTGAATGAGCGAACATTTGGAGAAACAGTCACAGTTAAAAATGTGGGAGGAATTGTAAAAACAGTTGTTCATGAAGACGATGCTGAAGGGTATTGGATGGAATTGATCGGTAATGCAAGTGTGACACACGTCCTGTCAGGTGATTTAGTTGATTTTACGGATGGAAAGTTCAATAGAATACAGATCGATGAAACGGGTGAACAGGCAGCTTATATAGCATTTTTAGAATCGATCAAAATAGACTAGTATGCAGGGAGAGCTTGTCTGGTCGAAACAAAAGGATCGCTTTGGAGAACTAAGGGAGTGTCAAAATGAATAATTTTGGTTGGGTAAATATGAATCTGATAAAAAGGGTTAGTTGCATAGCAGTTATTGGTAGTTCGTTGTTGATTTGTTTTTTAGGAGTAAGTATGAATGCTGAGCAACGACGACAACAAAAAATCGATTATGCAGAAATAACGATAAGAAATGAAACAGAAAAAATCACGTTTTTGGATAAACAGCTCAGTAAGCTATACAAAGATGAAACGGAAGAGTTTTTGGCTGAATCAATAGAAGAAGTACAAATCAAACAACTAGAAAGTAAAATCAATCAATTAAAGACAGAAGCTTCTGACTTTGGACTCAAGTCTGAACAATTGCCTTTGGATACCTCACAATTATCAAAAGATAAACAAGTATTGCTTTCTAAGGTAGCAGATATTAAAACTAAATATACGATTCAGCAGCAATTACAGGAAATGTTGGTTCAAGCACCAGAAAATTGGGAATCCACTAGTGACGCTGTGATAATCAATGAAAATGCCACTGTAGAGAATTTGCTTAAATTACATAATGATGTCGTTCAATTTAATAGCTTGTGGTCAAATAGTATCAGTGCATTTTTAAATGAGATGAATGTTCAAGTGAAGCTGTATAACGAAATCGAACAAGGAATCGATAAAATGATCGATGGACAAGCTTTAACGAGTGAAGCGACGCTTGAAACGTTTATCCACCACTTCAACCTAGTCACACAGGTGAAGAATACAACGCTGAGAAAAGGGTTGTCAGAACGGTTAGAACAAATCGATCAGCTTATGAATGCCCAAATTGTTGGTGAGGAAAATTCGTTGGAAGACCCAATTTAGTTAATATTTATTAAATAATAATGCGATATATCGATTGCTTTTTAAATAAATTATCAATTATTTTAAAAAATATCGAAAAAGTTGATAACATTTTATTAGTCGAATACCCTTGTACTTGCTTAAGCTTAAAATTATAATTAATTGTGTAGTAATGGAGGAAAAAATGGAAGAAACAATAAGTTTACAAGAACTCATCGGAGTTTTAAGAAAACGTATAGGTCTAATTATCGTTAGTATGTTTTTAGGGTTAGGGGGTGCTGGAGTTTTAACCTATTTTGTTATTACGCCAAAATACAGTTCTCAAGCCCAATTGATTGTTCGTCTGCCGCAAAATGAAACGACGAATGTGAATGATATCAATGGAAATCTTCAGATGATCAATACGTATAAAGATTTGATCAAAAGTGATACGGTCATGACGGAAGTTCAGCAAAGGATGAAAGTGGACCATCAAAGTGATTTGTCTGTTGAGGCACTTAAGGCAAGTGTATCAGTCAATCAGTCTCAAAATTCTCAAATGTTCTCGATCGTTTCTAAAGTAACAGATCCATTGGTTGCTCAAAATATTGCCAATCAGACAGCTTTGGTTTTCCAAGAGCAAGCAAAAGACATGCTGAATGTTGATAAGATTACGATCATTTCAGAAGCGACGGCCAATTTAAATCCAGTGTCACCTAATGATAAAATCAATCTATTGATAGGACTAGCATTAGGGCTCTTATTTGGAATCATGGCTTCCTTCATTTTAGAATTATTTGATAAGACAATCAAAGATGACAGCTTTGTGGAAGAAGAATTAGGATTTACGATATTAGGTGTTGTTCCAAACATGACTGCTAAAGAGCTAAATGCCAAGGTTGTTCGCTCTTCACCTTCAACGGTTTCCAAGCCAAATAGCGGTTTTGCCAAAGAGGGAGCAAGAGTCATTCAAAAAGAAGATCTTAACTCAGATACTTCTACCCCAGCGCGTAGAAGTCGTCCACGAGTTTAAAGGAGTATAGAATGTCAAATAAAATAAGAAATCAAAAAAAACAAAAAACAAAAGCAGTCAGTCTAATAACTTTAGCAGATAAATCATCACCGATATCTGAACAGTATCGAACGATCAGAACGAACATACAATATGCAATGATCGATAGAGACTTAAAAACATTAGTCGTTACTTCTTCAGGTCCAAGTGAAGGGAAATCAACGACCTCTGCCAATTTAGCGATCGTGTTTGCTAATTCTGGGAAGCGCGTTTTATTAGTAGATGCAGATATGCGCAAACCAACGGTAGCAAAAACATTTTCGCTAGACAATGTTCGAGGATTGAGTACCCTTTTGGGTAGCAGAGAAGTTATGCTGCATCAGGTCGTTCAGTCATCCGGCATTGATAATTTATTCCTTATGACAAGCGGACCTAAACCGCCTAACCCATCTGAGTTACTGGATTCTAGGAGAATGGAAGAGCTTATCCAAGATTTGAAACAACAATATGATTTGGTCATCTTTGACATGCCTCCTGTTGTGGCAGTGACAGACGCACAAATCGTATCCTCAAAATCAGACGGGACGATCTTGGTCGTCCGTGAAAATGTCTCAAAAAGAGATTCTCTATTAAAAGCTAAAAACTTATTAGAACTTGTAGATGCTAATATTTTAGGAGTTGTTTATAACGGCTCTAAAAGTATAACAGATCAAGGCTACTATTATGGTTCATGAGAATAGGCAGAAAGGATAAAGACCAATGATTGATTTGCATTGTCATATATTACCTGGTATTGATGATGGGGCCAAAACGATCGATGACTCGCTTGATATGGCTAGAATGGCTGTGAAACAAGGCATTACTCACATTTTGTGCACGCCGCATCATAATAATGGCAGATATGACAATCCAGCAGGTCAGGTCATATCCTGTGTTTCAGCGTTACAAGCAGAACTGGACAGGCGCAATATACCTCTTACCTTATTTGAAGGTCAAGAGGTTCGAATTACTGGAAATATCAGAGAGCAGATCAAAGAAAATAAAATCTTATTTGCAGACTTGAATAATCGTTATATTTTGATCGAATTTCCAACAAACGATGTTCCAGCATATGCAGAGCCTCTTTTTATTGAGCTACTTGATGAAAACCATATCCCAATCATTGTGCATCCAGAGCGAAACAATAAATTTATTGAAGATCCTAATCGGTTGTTGCCATTTTTGGAGATGGGTGCCCTTGCTCAATTAACAGCGCCTAGCTACGTTGGTGTTTTTGGAAAACAAATCGAGCGAACAGCTAAGCAAATGGTTGCCCATAATATGGTTTCTACGATGGCTTCAGATGCTCATAATGTAAAAAAACGAGGATTTTTTATGAAGAAAGCGTACGATGCGATTGCTAAAGATATGGGAACTGCGCATGTTGAAGCGATGCAGCAGGTTGCGAAAGATATTTTAAATGGTGATTCTGTCCAGACATTGGAATTTGAAGAGCTACAAAAGAAAAGATTTCGACTGTTTTAAACGAAATAGGAAAATGTGAGCGTAAGAGTTTTATATAATTTTTGTACATATTATTAGGTGTTGGTATATGTGATTTTTGATATTGGTTGTATCTTAAATTAACTGAAATATTAGGGAATGCTGGGATCAGCAGCTGTTGAGGTTCGAAAAAAACTGAAAAGCTAATAGCATCAGTAAATAGTTTGTTCCTGCCCTATCATAAAAGGAGTGTTGAAATTGGAGGAAAAAATAGTAAGTGTTGGAGGTAATATTCAGAAAAAAGAGCAGACATCACAGCCTGACAAGCAGATTTCTGTATCGATAGTTGAATCACAATCTATTCGTTTTCGCGTACTCAAACGAACGATCGATATTGTTGGTAGTCTTTGCGGCTTGATTTTATTAAGCCCTGTATTTCTTATTGTCGCATTTTTGATCAGAAAAGAAGATCCTAATGGACCAGTTGTTTTTTCTCAGGAAAGGGTCGGAAAAAAAGGTAGTCACTTCACAATGTATAAATTTCGTTCGATGTGCACAGATGCAGAAGAAAAATTTCATGATCTAGTTGAGCAAAATGAAATCGAAGGGGCTATGTTCAAAATCAAGAACGATCCAAGAGTAACAAAAATAGGAAAAAAAATACGCAAAACAAGCATTGATGAGCTACCCCAATTAGTGAATGTTTTAAAAGGTGACATGTCACTCGTTGGGCCACGACCTCCGTTAGAAAGAGAAGTCTCTCAGTATACACAACGTGATCTACAACGATTGAATGTGAAACCTGGCTGTACAGGATTATGGCAGGTCAGAGGTAGAAACGATGTTCATTTTGATGAAATGGTCGAGTTTGATTTGGAGTACATTGAGAATCAATCTATTTGGAATGATCTGAAAATCATGTTTCAAACTGTGATCGTGATGTTTTTTTCTAGAGGAGCTTATTAATGAAAAAAAAGATTCAGCATGTATATATTATTGGCTCTAAGGGGATTCCAGCTAAGTATGGAGGTTTTGAAACTTTTGTTGAGAAGTTGACAGAGTACAAGCAGTCTAGAAGTATTCAGTATCATGTCGCTTGTATGAATGTAGGAGACGATCTATACGGAGATGGAGAACAGCATTTTGAATATAATCAAGCAGACTGTTTTAATATAGCGGTGCCAAATATCGGTCCAGCTAGAGCCATTTATTATGATGTAAAAGCATTAGATTATGCCATCGAGCTAGCTAAAAAAAATAGTGATATAGAACCGATTTTTTATATATTAGCATGTCGAATAGGTCCGTTTCTCAATCATTATAAAAAAAAGATCAAGAAAATTAAGGGAAAACTTTATGTAAATCCCGATGGTCATGAATGGTTAAGAGCCAAATGGAGTTATCCTGTTCGTAGATACTGGAAATTTTCAGAAAAGTTAATGGTAAAGCATGCAGACTTGATGATTTGTGATAGCTTGAATATAGAAAAATATATTAAGACCGATTATGAAAAATATACGCCTAAAACAACTTATATTGCTTATGGAACGGAACAAAGCAAATCAACACTTTCGGCAACTGATGCACGGGTGAAGGATTGGTTCAAAGAAAAAAATATTGGGGGCGAAGGCTATTATCTGGTTGTTGGAAGGTTTGTCCCTGAAAATAATTATGAGACAATGATCAAAGAGTTTATGAAATCTGACACAAAAAAAGACTTTGTTTTGGTAACAAATATTGAAGAAAATAAATTTTACAACAAGTTGAAAAAAGAGACAGGTTTTGATAAGGACCCGCGTATAAAATTTGTAGGAACAGTCTACGATCAAGAGCTACTGAAATACATACGTGAAAATGCATTTGCCTATTTGCATGGTCACGAAGTTGGCGGGACGAATCCATCGCTTTTAGAGGCTTTGGCATCAACAAAAGTGAATTTACTATTGGATGTTAGTTTTAATAAAGAAGTTGCAGAAAATGGAGCTATCTATTGGGAAAAAAATGACTTATCTGAAGTTATTGATAATTCTGAGAGGATGACCAAACCAGTAATTGAAAATATAGGTAATTTAGCTAAAGGAAGAGTCTATGAATATTTTAGCTGGGAGAAAATTGTTTTAGATTATGAATACATCTTTAAGGAGAGTGTAGATAAATGACAAAATCTATTTTATTTATACACTCTAGTGCAGAATTGTATGGTTCGGACCGCTCACTGTTAAATATGATAAAACATTTGGATAAAAAAAAGTATTCGTGTTTTGTTGTACTGCCAACTGATGGGAAATTAAGAGAAGAACTCGAAAAAATTGAGGGTTGTTCAGTTAGTATATACTCATATGCAGTTTTGAGAAGAAAAAATCTTTCTTTTTTTGGCATGTTAAGCTATCTGAAACATACGATATCCTCACTTTATTTTTTTATGAAGTATATAAATAAATCAAAAATAGATATTGTATACACAAATACTTCTGTTGTCTTTTCTGGAGCAATTACTGCGAAACTAAAGAGAAAAAAATCAATTTGGCATATTAGAGAAATAATCTCAAATCCAGTTGAACGAAAAATTATCTCCACTATAGTTAACTTATTTTCTGATAAGATCATTTGTAATAGTAATGCTACACTAAACTCCATTACTGATAAAAAAAAGGGGACAGTGATACATAACGTTATTGATACAGATAATATTCAAATACCATCTTTAAAAACTAGTAATAAAATTACTATTGGTATGGCTGGCAGAATAAATAGATGGAAAGGTCAAAAATTATTTATAGATGCAGCAAATCAAATTTTAGTTGATTATCCTGATGTAAAGTTTGTAATAGCGGGAGATACTTTTTCGGGAGAAGAATATATCAAAGAAGAGTTATTGGAGTATGTGAGAAAAATAAATCGAACAGAACAAATTTTATTTTTAGGCCTAGTGAATAATATGAATGATTTTTACGGTTCAATAGATATTTTTGTTTTGCCATCAATTAAACCAGAACCATTCGGTTTAGTTATTTTGGAAGCTATGGCAAGAAAAATTCCTGTAATAGCTACGAAACATGGTGGACCACTAGAAATCATTCAGGATGATGAAAATGGTTTTTTAGTAGACTATGAAAATAGTGAGGAATTGGTTAGCAAAATGAACGAATTGATAACTGATGAAGTAAGAAGAAAATCTCTAGGTGAACAAGGATATTTGAATCAACAAACTAAATTTTCACTAAAACATTATATAGAATGTCTAGAAAAAGTACTGGATGAAATTAAGTAGCAAGAAAAAATTTTGAAAGTGTAAACTAAGCTATTTTTTAAGGAGAAGATGAATGAAAAGAGTGACGATAATTATTCCCCATTACAATTCAAGTAAAAAACTTGATCGGTTACTTAAGAGCATCTTCTACCAAAATTACATGGAAAATGTTGAAGTCATTGTTATAGATGATGACAGTTCAGATGAAGAAAAAAAATTGCTTTTGAACATAGTCAAAGTTTATCAGAGTCATTTCAAATTGCATTATTTTGAGAATCTGTCTGGAAAAAAAGGTGCAGGTGTGTGTAGAAATATTGGTATTGCTAATTCAACTACGGAATGGCTTCTTTTTGCTGATGCTGATGATTACTTTTTAGAGGATTCGTTAAAAAGTATTGATAAATATATTGATAAAGAATTTGAAGTTATTTTTTTTAAACCAACTAGTATGTATGAATCAACACAGGAACTATCTGATAGGCATACTATTTATTCAGAGCTTGTTGATTCAGTCATAAAAAAAGATACTTATTCAAATAGATTAAAACTTAAAGCTCATTTTTTAGTTCCCTGGTCAAAATTGATAAGTAGTAAGTTTATTAAAGAGCATAATATTTTATTTGAAGAAGTGATGTATTCAAATGATATTATGTTCTCATCTCAAATTGCAGCTAAACTAAAAAAATTTACTGTTTCTTCTGAGTGTGTTTACTGTGTAACTAGTGATAAAAATTCTTTGACTACTACTATGAGTAAGGAGATATTGTTATCTAGATTAGAAGTTTCTTTACGTCAAGATCGATTTTATAAAGAAAATTTTTCTAAACGGGATTATAAGCTAATTCAATTTCAGTTTATTTCTTGGCTTAGAAAGGCAATAAAATACAATTTTGGTTTTAATTATACACTAAGCATCTTGAATAAAATATTAAAAAATGGAAGTAAAATAATTATTTTTGATCGCATTAAAAAAAAGAGAACCAAGAAAAAACACGATTCTCTAATTGATATAAAGATAGAATGATTTGACTTTCATTAGCTACAGTAAATATAGAGTAGTTTACTTTAAAGGAGAAAGTATGAGAATAAACAAAGGGATTTTATTATCTTATTTGGTAATAATATTTATATTTGCAGGTGATCTATTTGATAGTAGAAGTGTCATTAAAGCAGGCGTAGTATCTGTTATCTGTTTTAGTATGCTTCAAATAGCATTTATTGTGTGTAAAGGTAACTTTAAACATACACTTTTTTATTTATTGGCATTCAATATACCTTTACAGTTATATATTTGGATTCCGCAAACCTCACTATATTCAGTAGAGACAGCTGACTCATTTTCTCTTACCTTTTTGGATATTGTCATCTTGATGATCGTTGTCTATAGTATTTTTACAAAAAAGACAATTAAAGTACCTAGATATTTTTCTTTGATTAGCTTTTTTATATTATTGGTATATGTATGTGCTACACTTGTTTCCATTAATAAAGGAGCTTCTATATATGCGGTCATAAGATTGTTTAAAGCCATTTTATTGAGTTTTTCACTTATCAACACTTATGAAGATGAGGCCTTTGATTTTTTCATAAAGGGCTTGAAGGCAACTGTGCTGTTTCAAATGCTAATAGGAACTTTACAGATTATAAAAGGTGACGTCCTAGGGCTATCCTTTTTAGGTGAGGGAGTTTTGAGAAGCGCGAATGGTTATGAAAAAGGGATGAGTGGAACTGTAGGTCATCCTGGAGATTTTTCACTTTTCCTATTATTTTGTTTGGTGATGTTTCTATTTAACTCCCAAAAGAATTCACTGTATATCATATTATGCATCTTGGGACTGGTTCTCGGTCAGTCAAGAACTGCATTAGTCATTATGCTTGTTGTATTCATCTTATATTGGTTCTCTTCCAAAGGAAAACGCATCTCCTACAAAAGTATGGGTGTACTTTTTTTGATGATACTATCAACACCATTCATAGTTAATTTATTTGGTATGATTATGAGCCGTTTTTTCAATTCTGATTTAAGCACTCAGGAAGAAAATAGAAGAATTCATTATGAACTTGCATTAAAATTATTTTCTTTAAAAGAGCACTTTGCTTTAGGTCCTAATGCTTCATTAACAGCTACATCCATATATTTTCCATATGAGTTTCAACGAGGAGTATTTTATTATGTTCATCCGATACACAATGCTTTTTTAGTCTATTTCATTGAGACAGGGATTCTGGGTGGGGGATTATATATTTTATTGAATTGTGTTTGTTTATGGAATGCAGCCTTAGTTTTCAGAGAGAAACCAAGTATTAAAAGAAGTAGAATCATTTCCTTTGGCATCTGGATTCTTGTTATTAGTGCCTACAGTATGACAGGTTGGGCGGGAATAAAAGATAAATTTTTCTATCTTTTATGGATGTCTGTAGCTTTTAGTATAGCTAATTATAAAAAAGATAGAAAACAGGGGTGATGAGTTTGCGCTTAAGTATACTACCATTTGAAATTGAAAGTAACAAGTACATCGAGTTGATGAAAACAAGTTATGAAATCTGTAATGTATCAGTAGTAGAAGATATTCAAGAAAGTGACATAATATCATTGAATTGGTTTGAAAATATAGATTCTAAATATTTTATCAAAAAACTATTTATTTATTTAAAAAAGACTGGGTTGTTATTTTTGTGGCGGAAAAAGAAGATTGTTTGGACCATGCATAACAAACAGCCGCATAATAGCAAAAAAAATTTTTTTTCTGATCATCTAATAAGAAACATAATAAAAAAATCAGACAAAATTATTATACATTCTAAAGATTCTATTGATCAGTTAACTGGAATCTATAATTTAACTGAATTAGAAAAAGTAGTTTATGTGCCGCATCCTAACTATATAGATCAATATGGAGAACTAACTTTAAAAAAAAACTTAGATAACAAAAAATTGAAGCTTTTGTTTGTTGGAGCAATAAAGGAGTATAAAAATATAGAATTATTGGTAGGAGTGTTTAATGAGCTGAATTTCAAACATATGGAGTTATCGATTTGTGGACGACCTTCAAGCGATAATTACAAAAAAAAACTTGAAAAACTGATAAGTAATAACCAAAAGATAAAAACAGAATTTAAGTTTATAGATGATGAGGAATTGCCATTATTGTTGGAAGAATGCCATATATTGGTAACTCCATATGAGTTAAAAAGCAGCTTAAACTCCGGAACGATAATATTATCATTTTCGTATGCTAGAACGGTTTTGTCACCAACTATCGGCACGCTAAAAGATATCAAAGATAGATCAATATTTTTTACGTATGAATATGACAGTGAACAAGAACATTATGAGTGTTTAAAGGAAAAAATCACTTTTATTTATGAAGAATATTCAGGAAGATATGATGATCTTCTTATGCTTGGAGAAAAATGCAGAGAATATGTGCAAGAAAGTAATAGCTTAGATAATACGGCAAAAGAACTAATGAGAATCATATACTAAGTAAAAATTGGGTTAAACACAAGTTTAAGAAGGGACTCTGAGAATGAAAAAAGTTGGTATATTAACTATGAATGGGAATCATAATTATGGCAATAGATTACAAAATTATGCATTACAAGATATTCTCAAAAAGAGAGGGTATCAGGCTGAGACCATTGTTATTCCAAGACTAAAACATGTCAACGAAAGAAAGTTATACAAAAGGATCTTTCGTATTGCCAAAAATCCTATTAGCTATATAAAAAGAAATGCAGTAAGTACTCAATCAGTAAAGTCACTGAAAGAAGAAAAAATTAGACCTTTCACAGATAGATATCTGAATACCAGAGCTATTAAAATTTCACAAAAAAAACAACTGAATTCTGAATTTGATTTTTTTGTCGTTGGTAGTGATCAAGTGTGGAACCCTAACTTTTTTGGAAAAGATAGTACCAATTTTTTGGATTTTGCTGAAAAAGGAAAGCGAATTTCCTATGCCGCAAGTTTTGGCGTCTCTTTAATTAATGATGAATTTAAAGATTTTTATAGAAGCAATTTATTGAAAATGGATAACATTTCTGTCAGAGAAACTTCTGGAAAAAAAATTGTCGAAGAATTATTAGGAGAAAGTGTACCTGTGGTTTTAGATCCGACAATGCTGTTAAGTAAAGAAGAATGGTTAAATCTTGCCCATAATGAAGTAAAACAAATCAAAATTGAAGAAGCATATATTTTAATTTATACATTAAGAGGTGTTTCAGAAGAGGTCAGCGAAAAGATCAAAAAGTACGCACAAATAAAAAATCTTAAAGTAGTGTTTATTATGGGAGACCTTTATCAAGAAAATGCGTTAGTTCCAACTGTTACGGAGTTTATTGAATTAATCAATAAAGCACATATATTCTTTACAGATTCATTTCACGGTACTGTTTTTTCAATTTTATTGGAGACAGCCTTTGTTACTCTAGAAAGAGATGGAGGAAATATGGAATCAAGGTTATTGACGCTATTGAATAAATTTGAATTTACTAGCAACTATTTCTACAGTGAGATGGATATTGAAAATGTTTGTAGTCAGATGAGCTTTGAGCATGTGCCTCCTATATTGCATCAAGAAAAAGAGCTAGCATTTCAATTTTTGGATGACAGTTTGAGCTAGTAAGTGAGAGAAGGTTTGTAATGAATTATTTAAAAAATATTATAAAAAAGTTTGTTCCTCAAAAAATGAAGATTAGGTATAGAACAATACAAGAAAAAAGAGTGCTGAAAAATTCATATAGATATGACTATCAAAAATTTTTTGGAGCCATTTCTAGCAATACAGAAACTCAAATAGAGTCTCAGTTGATGTTTGCATCTCATTCAATAGAAAAAGGATTAAGTCATGAGAATTTTCGGTCAAACTTTGGTGAAAACGCACTTATAAAACTGTCTAATTCGCTGGAAAACTATAATAGGCTTGGTTTTTCTAAATCAAGCACTCGTTATAAGATTGCACTCTCATCATTAAAAAATTATAAATTGTATCATGAAGAGCAAGGGATAGAACCAATCCATCTAAAGGATATTTTTTCAGATGATATTCTAAATGAAGTTGAACAGTCAAATGAAAACTTATCAGGGACGGTTGTTTTAGAAAAGATAGATAAGAAAGAGTCTAGGAAAAAAAATTTTTATGAAATAAGCCAAGAAAGAACCAGTATTAGAGAATTTTCTGATGCGGAAATTGATATGAGAACTATTGAAAGTGCATTAAGCATTTCGATGAAGACACCAACAGTGTGTAATCGACAACCTAACCGAGTCTATGTTGTAAAAAATAAAAAGGTTATGGAAAAAGTTCTTGAAATACAAGGAGGATATAAGGGCTATAAACTTCCAGCTATCTTGATACTAGTCAGCACAGACAACAGAGCATTTGTTTCGATAAATGAACGAAATGAAGGGTTTATAGATGGTGGTCTTTTTTCAATGAGTCTACTCTATGCTTTAGAGTATGAAGGTTTAGGTGCGTGTGCATTGAATGCCATGATGAATCATGATAAAGAACAGGAAATCAAAAGAATACTGAATGTCTCGGAGTTTGAGAATTTGATAATGTTTATTGCAGTTGGTCAGATTCCGGATAAAGGTGTCAAATGTCCTAAATCACAAAGAGATACCTATCAAAAGATAATGAGAGTGATAGAATGAGTCAGAATGGAAAGTATAAAAAACTGTTGGGCAATTCAGTGATTTTCGCTATCGGAAATCTTGGAAGTAAGCTGATTTCTTTTATCATGTTACCGTTATATACGTACAAATTATCAACAGAACAGTATGGAACTGCTGATTTAATAAGTACAACGGTGACGTTATTATTACCCGTGGTTACACTAAGTATTTTTGAAAGTGTGCTTCGTTTTGCAATGGACTCTGAGAGTGATAAACGGAAAATTTTTTCTAATTCACTTGCGGTTACTTTTTTTGGTAATTTATTCGTATTCATATTTGTATTAGTAAGTATATCCATAGGCAATCGTAATTTATTTTTCCTTCTACTCCTTTTAATGTTACAGTCCATACAATCACTACTTGCGCAATATGCTAAAGCGATAGGCTTATTAAAAGAATATGCATTTAATGGTATTTTGATGACTGTTGTAACGTCTCTAATGAATATCTTATTATTAATCATCTTTGATTATGGAATAACTGGCTACTTAATATCAATTGTACTTACATATATAGTAAGCATCTTGTTTTTTTCATTTAAACTTGATTTAAAAAATACATTTAACAGAAGTTCCATAGATTATTTTTATGTAAAAAAGATGTTATCATATAGCATTCCACTCATTCCAAATTCTATAGCAATTTGGTTTACGAACATGGTAAGCCGATATTTCATCTTATTTTTCTTAGGTGCATCGGCAAATGGTATATTTGCAGTTGCTAATAAAATTCCTGTGTTGTTAACTACGTTGCACTCACTGTTTTATCAATCTTGGCAATTATCTGCTATAGAAGAGTACGAACATGAAGGAAAGTCTCAATTTTATACAAACGTGTTTAGTTTATACTCTCAATTACTATTTTTAGGGATTACATCTATCTTAGTAATTGTAAAACCAATGATAGAATTTACTATGAGTGGCGACTTTTCAAGTGCTTGGAAATATGTTCCTTTTTTACTACTTACGGTTGCGTATTCTAGTTTTTCCAGTTTCTTAGGTACAAATTATATTGCAGCTAAAGCTACGAAAGGGGCATTATATACAACGAGCATTGGGGCTACACTGAATATAGGGTTGAACTTATTATTCATTCCAACCCTGGGGTTATATGGAGCTGGCATGAGTTCTTCAATTAGTTTTTTTGTCTTATGGTTGATAAGAGTCAAACATACTAAAAAATATATCCATATCCAGTTAAATATATCCAATTTAATTTTGAATAATTTAGTGATCTTAATCCAAATTATTTTGTTGTTTGTATTGAACGGCTGGATATTGTTGTTTGGAGAGATTTTAATGCTCACTTTATCGCTCTTTGTTAATAAAGGCTTGATCCAATCTATTTTTGATTTAGTGAAAAAAATGGCTTTAAAAAAACGAGTAAAATAGCGTTACCATTTAAGGAATTAGGAGTTGGAAAATGAAGTTAATACTGCTTTCAGGCGGCTCAGGTAAGCGTCTATGGCCGCTATCAAACGATCAAAGATCAAAACAATTTATCAAACTACTACAAAACGAAACAGATTATGAATCAATGGTGCAAAGAGTCTGGGGGCAAATCGAAAGTATTGGACTTCGTGAAGATACATTGATTGCAACAAGTAGCAATCAAGAAGCCATTTTAAAAAAGCAACTTGAAATTGAAGCAAACCAAATAATCGTTGAACCATCTAAAAGGGACACTTTTGCTGCAATTGCTTTGGCAAGTTCTTATTTATATAGTAAATTAGGTGTTTCAAAAAATGAAATAGTGATTATTTCACCTGTAGATCCTTATGCAGCTGAAACTTTTTTTAGTACATTTTTTGAGTTGGAACAATTATTGTTGAATTCTGATTTCACCATTGGATTAATTGGTATTGAACCAACGTTACCGTCAGAAAAGTATGGCTATATTGTACCGGTTAAGGATGATTCTCATGAAGTTGCTGAGTTTGTAGAAAAACCTAACCGAAAATGTGCTGAAAAGTTAATTGATAATGACGCTATGTGGAATGCTGGTGTGTTTGCCTTTAGGTTATCTACAATTTTAAATATTTTAGATGAGAAAAATATTACATCAGATTTTGATGAGTTATTGTTGAATTATGAACAACTACCCAAAAATAGTTTCGACTATGAAGTAGTAGAAAAGCAAGAAAATATTGGGTATTTAAGATATAGCGAATATTGGAAAGATCTGGGAACTTGGAATACGTTAACTGATGAAATGAGTGTCAACAAGGTCGGGAATATGATCGAAATAATCGATAGTCCCAATACTCATGTCCTAAATGAATTAAATATACCTGTGGCAGTTTTAGATATTCCAGATGCGATTGTGTCAGTCAGTGCCGATGGTATACTGGTTTCATCAAAAGAAGAGAGTCCAAGAGTTAAGGAAATACCTAAAAGTTTTTTTGAAAAAAAAGCATTTTCAGAAGAATCGTGGGGGACTAAAAAAAGATTAACTTTTTCAGAAGATGTAGAGGTTGTTCTCTACGAAATGGCCGGCGAAAAAGAGCTTGAACTGACAGTTTTTGCATCGAGTAGATTGCTAAAATTAAGCGGGTGTGGGACGATTTCCTACAAGGATTCTAAGGAATTAATCGATGAACTGCTAATTGTTGGTGAAGAAAATAGAAAAGTACTGATTCAATCAGAAAGCAAGTTCAAATTTTTGATTGTTACTGAAAAGTAATGGGAGAATAAAAGGGGGTGGAGCGAATGGGTACATATACAAGTAGATATAATGAATGGTTGTCCTCACCCTATTTTGATGACCAAACTAAGGACGAGTTAGCATCAATTCAATCTAGTTTGAAAGAAATAGAGGAGCGATTCTGTAAGGACTTGGTATTTGGCACAGGGGGATTAAGAGCAATCATTGGTGCAGGAACAAATAGATTGAACAAGTATACTGTCCGCAGAATCACTCAAGGGTATGCCAGCTTCTTACTAAAAAACTATGGGAACCAAGCAAAAGAAAAAGGCGTAGTGATTGCTTACGATACTCGATATCTATCAGATGTATTTAGCCGTGAAATAGCTCAAACACTTGCTTTTAATGGAATCAAAGCGTATCTGTTTAAAAAAGTAACAACAACGCCAGAGTTATCTTTTGCAGTTCCCTACTTAAACGCGATTGGTGGAATTGTTGTTACTGCAAGCCATAATCCTCCAAGCTATAATGGTTATAAAATTTATGATGAAAGCGGCTGTCAAGCAGTTCCTAAACTTGCTGAGAAGATTATAAATGAAATAGAGCAGATCACAGATTATTCGAAAATTGGTATAGCAGATTTAGACGATGCTCTGATTGAGTGGCTTGATGAATCAGTCGATACAGCATTTATAGAAGCCGAAAAAAGATTAGTGCGGTTTCCAGAGTTAATAAAAAGAATGGGGGAACAATTCCAAATTTTGTATACTCCGTTACATGGTACTGGAAAATATGCTATATTTCGCTTGCTTAAAGAAGTAGGCTTTAAGAAAATTTATACTGTTGAAGAGCAATTGGAAGAAGATGTGAAGTTTTCTACTGTTGACTCGCCTAATCCAGAAGAACAAAGTGCGTTTGAAATGTCTATAAATGTTGGAAAAAAGCATGATGTTGATCTAATCATGGGAACTGATCCCGATTGTGATCGAGTTGGAGTCCTTGTAAAAATAGCATCTGGTCACTATAAGGCGTTGAATGGAAATCAAATTGGTGCGCTACTAGTTTACTACTTACTTTCAACAGATGAAAAATTGTCTAATAAAAAGAACCCTTTTATAGCTAAAACGATAGTTACAAGCGAGTTAGGCACTAAAATTGCAGAAAAATTTTCAGTTGAGACGATAAATACATTAACGGGGTTTAAATATATTGGAGAGAAAATTAATGTTAAAACCCCGGACGCTTCTTTTATCACTGGTTATGAAGAAAGTTATGGCTACTTGGTGGGAGAAATTGCTAGGGATAAGGACGGAGTAGGCTCGACATTGGTGATAGCTGAGATGGCAGCATACTATGCGAATGAGGGATTAACTTTATACGATGTTTTGGTCAATCTTTATAAAGAATTTGGTTACTATAAAGAAAAGCAGTTGTCCATTCACTTGACTGGACAAGCAGGATTGGCTAAAACTCAGCAATTAATGAGCCAATTTCGTCATCTAACTGAACGATTCAAAATAGAGAACGATGTTAAAGGGATTTTAGATTATTCCACTGGAATAGATGGGTTACCTCAAGCTGATGTTATTAAAATCCTGTTTAAAGATGAATCTTGGATTGCGGTAAGACCATCTGGAACGGAGCCTAAAATCAAGTTTTATTTAGGCGTTGTTGGTGTGTCAGAAAAAGAATCAAATGAAAAATTAAATATTTTAGAAGAAATAATTGGGAAGGTTGGGAAATAAACGTGAAGATATCAGTATTCGGATTAGGCTATGTTGGTTTAGCAAATGCTCTATTATTATCACAAAATGAACATGTTTTAGCGTATGATATTATAGAAGAAAAAATTGATACCCTAAATCAAGGAATATCACCAATTGAGGATAAAGAGATCAGTGATTTTTTGACACAAAAGAAGTTAAATATTACCTTTACAAAAGAGTTTGAAAAAGCTGTTCTTTTTGGTGATTACTTGATTATTGCAACCCCAACAGATTATGATGAAAAGAAAAATTATTTCAATACATCCACAGTTGAATCAGTGATAGAAAAAGCTTTAGCTATAAAATCAGACGCATGCCTTCTCATAAAGTCCACTGTGCCAGTTGGCTTTACTGAAGAAATGAGACTCAAATACAACACTAAAAACATTATTTTTTCTCCAGAATTTCTTCGAGAAGGGAAAGCACTATATGATAATCTTCATCCTTCACGAATCATCATTGGAGAATGTTCTGAACGGGCAAAAGAGATTGCTCAGTTATTTGCTGATAATTCCTCTAAAGAAAACTGCGAAATTCTTTTCACTAATTCTTCTGAAGCAGAAGCTATCAAGTTATTTTCAAACACATATCTCGCTTTGAGAGTGGCTTATTTCAATGAGCTGGACACCTACGCGGAAGTTCGTGGTTTAGATACAAAACAAATCATTGAAGGTGTAGGTTTGGACCCAAGAATTGGGTCTCATTATAATAATCCTTCGTTTGGCTATGGCGGCTATTGTCTACCAAAAGATACGAAACAGTTGCGAGCAAATTACGATCAAGTACCTAATAATATTATCGGCGCTATTGTTGAAGCGAATACGACAAGAAAAGATTTTATTGCAGAACAAATTTTAGCTAAGCAACCGAACGTTGTCGGAATATACAGATTGACGATGAAAGCAAATTCTGATAACTTCAGATATTCTTCGATACAAGGAATCATGAAACGCTTGAAGGCAAAGGGGATCGAAGTGATTGTTTTTGAACCTACATTAGAAGAGGAAAGCTTCTATCATTCAAAAGTTGTTAAAGATTTTGATGAGTTCAAGGAAACTTCTGATATCATTGTTTCCAACCGATTTGAAGATGAATTAGAGGATGTCAAAAGTAAAGTTTATACAAGAGATCTATTCAGAAGAGATTGAATTTTCTTTTTGTTAGAATCCTTATCTTACATTTACATTAAGTTCTCATGCCAAATCTTCAAAAATGTTGCGACAGGATTGAAATTGTGAGAAAATAGATTTCATGAATTATTCTTGCAAAAAATGAGGAAGTGTCTTATGAACCTATGGAAAAAAGTAATACTAACTGCTTTAGGATTAGTACTTGTTTCAGTTGCCGGTATTTGTGCTTATGGAATTAAAATGTATTCTGATGCCAGCGGTACAGTTGAAGGCGTGTATGAATCGATCGATCGAACATCAAAACGCAGAGAAACAGCCGTGAACATTGATGCACAAGAACCTTTCTCCGTTTTATTGATGGGAATCGATACAGGAGATCTAGGACGAACAGAACAAGGTCGTTCTGATACGACAATGGTAGTTACTATTAATCCAAAAGAAAAAAAATCAACAATGATCAGTTTGGACAGAGATATTTTAACTGAGATTGTTGGCTATGGTACAGAAGATAAACTGAACCATGCTTATGCATTTGGCGGTGCGAAGATGGCGATTGATACAGTAGAAAACTTACTGGATATTCCAATCGATAACTATGTATCGATCAATATGAAAGGCTTAAAAGATCTGATTGATGCTGTAGGTGGTATCGAAGTGGATAATCCGTTTGAGTTTACATTAGATGGTATTACGGTTCCAAAAGGTCATATTAAGCTTGATAGCGAAACTGGTTTAGCTTATGCTCGAATGCGTGAAGAAGACCCTGAAGGAGACATTGGACGTCAACGTCGTCAGCGTGAAGTTGTTGAAAAAATCGTGAACAAGATAATCAGTATAGACGGTTTGACTAAATACAGACAGATTTTGAATGCAGTACAAGATAATGTAAAAACAGATCTAACTTGGGACAATATGGTAGACATTCAGAAAAAATATATGCCTGCCTTCAAAAATATTGACTCTTTACAATTAGAAGGTGAAGGACAAGAAATTGGCGGTATCTATTACCAAATCCTTGATCCGGAAAAATTATATAAAACACAAACAAATTTACGTGCTCAGCTAGGACTACCAGAAAATACGGAGATGCAGGCAAAAGATACTGCAAACTACAATAATTATGTTGGTGGTACGGGATACGGTTCAAGCTCAACGGATGCAGCTGCAGGTACTTATGGTTATGGACAAGATGTAGTAGCCAACGATGTGACTGGTGGCGGAACTTATACTGATCCAAATGCTGAAGGAACTGAACAGTATACTGGAAATTACTAATTAGAAAACTTCTATCCTGATAAAGGCTAGAAGTTTTTTTTATTTTTATACATTTCTACTAGAAATCCTTTTTAGAGGGTGTTATAATTGGACTATACCAAATAAACGAAGACGAGGGAGCAATTTCGATGGAAATCATTAAAGTAGCAAACGCCGAAGAAGGCGGAAAAAAAGCATTTGACTTGATTAAAGCAGGTATGGACAATGGAGCAAAGGTTTTAGGTCTTGCGACAGGAAGCACACCGGAAACATTATATAAAGAGATGACTTCAAGTGACTTAGATTTTTCAGATATGGTTTCTGTAAATTTAGATGAATATGTTGGTTTAGGTGGAGACGATGATCAAAGTTACCGTTACTTCATGAATGATCAGCTATTTAACAAAAAACCATTTAAAGAAACATATGTACCGAACGGTAAAGCAGCAAATTTAGAAGCTGAGTGTGTTCATTATGAAAGTATCATTGACAGTCATCCGATTGATATTCAAATTTTAGGAATTGGTCAAAATGGACATATTGGTTTTAACGAACCAGGAACACCATTAGATAGTTTAACTCATGTAGTTGAATTGACAGAATCAACGATCAATGCGAACAAACGCAATTTTGAAAAAGTTGAAGATGTACCTACACGTGCTGTATCAATGGGAATTGGTTCAATTATGAAAGGTAAAAAAATGATTTTGATTGCTTACGGTGAAGCAAAAGCAGATGCGATCAAAGGAATGATCGACGGACCTGTTTCAGTAGATTTACCAGCAAGTGCGTTACAAAACCATCCAGATGTTGTTGTTATCGTAGACGAAGCAGCAGCAAGTAAATTATAATCGCAGCAGATGATGGAAAAACCAAAGCTGATCAGGCTCGATTTTGGTAAATTTACCGAAGAACCTGACTTGGGATTTCCCTTAATTACATTTTAGAGTGCGAAACAAAACTGATTTGTCGTTTTGTTTCGTACTCTTTTTTTGTTGTAGTATGAAAAAAATGACATAGATTTAGTGTTATAATAGAAGGGAGAATAATAGGAGGAATGAGCGGAATGGATGTACATTTAACGATTCAAGAGATCATTGTGCGCTTGAGCTTAGCGATGCTGATCGGTGGTGTGATTGGCTTTGAGCGGCAGTATAAAAATCGTCCGGCGGGAATGCGCACACATATTTTAGTTTGTATGGGAGCGGCAATTATCGCTTTGATTCAAGTAGAGATTGCAGCAAGTGCGCTGGAAGATGCGATGAATCATCCAGAATTAAGTGGTGTGATTCGTTCGGATCAAGCACGTTTGATTGCTCAAGTCGTCAGTGGTATCGGCTTCTTAGGTGCAGGAACGATCATTGTAACGAAACAATCGGTAACAGGTTTAACGACAGCAGCTTCCCTTTGGGCGGTTGCAGGATTAGGTATTTCCATTGGTATGGGGTATTACGCGATTGCGATCACTAGCTGTATTGGAATTTTTGTTGCTTTGACATTAGTTAGAAAAGTGATTCATGTGCCGACAACAAAAAAATTAGAGATTCGATATCTTCATAAGCAAGAAACGAAGGAGTTTATCAATCGTTATTTCGAAGAGCATAAAATTGAGATCGAAGACGTGAATTTTAGTGTTTTATTAGTTGGTGATGACCAAATTTATACCAATATTTATACGATCGATCTACCTAAAGGAATGACCTATGCTGAGGTGATCGAGGATTTATCGATTCATAAAAATATAACTAAATTGCGTTTGGTAAGTATCTAATTTATTTTTGTCTTTAATAGAACTCCCCCAGAAAAACTGAGTTCTTAGCTTCAGTTTTTCTGGGGGAAAATCATTGTCAGGTTATTTACAGGTATCAAAGAGACATAAGCAACCAACTTAAAAGAACAGTGAAACATCCACTGATAAAATTGACCCAATCGTTGTTCAGCCAAAAAATTCCACTAATTTTAGTTGTTGGCTGCTGATGATGTACATTACGTTCTGTCACCTGATCGCAAATAGAACATCTGTATTTTACCTGAAACGCTGCACCTAAAAAACTGTCGATCAATGAATGGGCAAAGCCGCAAACAACAGGAACGAATACAAGATTTGTAGTAAAAGTGATGTTAGGATCATGAAGAAACCAAAAAGTAATCGAAATCATAAGACTACCAAGAATAGAAGCAAAGGTTCCAAGTAATGAAACGCCTCCAGATAGGCCAGAAGGAATCGGCTTAAATGTGAGAATGGAAAGTGGAGGAGACGTACTTAAAATACCGATCTCAGATGCCCAAGTATCTGCTGTAGCACCTGCTATGGCACTAACATAGCCGATCATGAATAAAAGGTTATCTGTATAGTAATAAAGAATCAATGAAACAACAGCTGGAAGGCCGTTTGCCAGTATTTGCCAACCGTCTCTTTGTGCGTCTTTTTTACTTATAGTATCTTTACCATCAAGTGCAGCTACTTTTTTTAAAAAAGAAATACAACTAGAACTGCCAAAAAGAAGGATCAAAAGTATCCAAGTTGGCCAGCTGCCAAAACCACAAACTAGGGTTCCAATCATGATCAAAGCAAAAACACCCGATTTTGTGAGTAATTGATAGACATAAGAAAAAAAGGCAATGAAGCTGCTGCCGAAAATACCAAGTAGTAATTTATACGCCAAAATAGTCATATGCTGCCTCCTAAAACAAAACAAGTATATCATGAAAGTACAAGATAGATTAGATAAATACACAATAATCTATGATCACGAAATAATAGTTATAAAAAAAATATTTTTTATACTTGAAAAGAATGATAAAATAGAAATAGCTAGATTATTGGAGGTTGGATATGGGTTCTCTTTTTAAGCAGTCAAAGTTACTATTTTGGACAACAGAAGTGGTTTTGACTATTATTGGTATTTACTTTTTATTAAGGATGCCAAATGTTTTTAGTCCGATATTGGGAATGATTTCCGCTGTTTTTATGCCGTTGCTGATTGCAGGCTTTTTGTATTATATGTTTGATCCAGTTGTTGTATTTCTTGAAAAACATAAAGTACCTAGACTTGTTGGCTTTATGCTTTCTTTTTTAGTCTTAGCGGTTTTGATTGCTCTTGTAATCATGAATGTCGTTCCTCAATTGGTCAAACAGTTTGTTGACTTGACGCAGTCACTTCCAGGATATGCGGAGGAAATGAATCGTTGGTTGACTGAGCTAGGCAACTTAGAAGAAATCAAAGGATTCAATATTCAGGATCAATTAGATAAAGCGAATATCACGATTACAAATATTTTGAATTTCGCGATCGTAGGAGTGACGAGTAGTTTATCGAAAATCGTTGGAATATTAATGAAATTCTTTATTTTACTTTTTACAGTACCGTTTATTTTATTTTTTATGTTTAAAGACGGACATAAGTTTTTAGACGCATTATCTCATTTTTTTCCTGCAAGTATTAGAACAGAGCTTCGTCAAACAGTAAGAGAAATGAATCAAACGTTGTCAGCCTATATCAGCAGTACTGTTTTGGATGCTTTGATCATTGGAGGTTTAAGCTTTATCGCAATGACGATCTTTAAACAACCGTATAGCTTGCTGCTAGCTGTTTTTTGTGGAGTGACTAATATCATTCCTTATGTAGGGCCATTTATTGGTGCTGTACCTGCCGTTCTTGTTGGCTTTTTCATCTCACCTTGGCAAGCACTATATATGATGTTGTCGATTCTTGTCATTCAGCAGTTAGATGGTAATTTGATCAAACCCTTATTGATGGGCAAGTCGATGAATATCCATCCATTGACGATCATTCTTGTATTGATTGCAGCTGGAAGTGTCGGTGGAATCATTGGAATGCTGATTTGTATTCCTGTTTATGCTGTGATTAAAACTTTAGTGGTCAATATCGTTAAAATTTACAAAATTCGCAAAGAAGAGAGTATTCAGCTTTCGGATGAATGATAGAAAAAAAGGATTAGCGATAACATTTTAGGTTATCGCTGATCCTTTTTCAGTTATTCCATGCCAATCAAATAATCGTCATCTTTCATCGCTTCAACAGTTCCTAATAAATAGCCGTTACCAACTTGTGAGAAGAAGTCATGGTTACTTGTTCCTGTAGAAATACCATTCATGACGATTGGGTTTACATCGTTTGCTGTATCAGCAAATAATGGGTCCATGCCAAGGTTCATCAGTGCTTTATTAGCATTATAACGCAAGAAGGTTTTTACTTCTTCTGTCCAGCCTAATTCATCATAAAGCTCTTCTGTATAACGTTCTTCATTTTCGTATAGTTCATAAAGTAGGTTATACATCCAATCTTTTAATTCGTTTTGTTCTTCTTCAGACAGTTCATTAAAACCTAATTGGAATTTATAGCCGATATATGTGCCGTGGACAGATTCATCACGAATGATCAATTTAATGATTTCAGCAACATTAGCTAATTTGTTATTGCCTAGATAATAAAGAGGAGTATAAAAACCAGAATAGAATAAGAAGGTTTCTAAGAACACACTTGCAACTTTCTTTTCTAATGGTGTGCCGTTTTTATAGATTTCATTGATCTTTTCAGCTTTTGTTTGTAAGTAAACATTTGTATTAGTCCATTCAAAAATGTCATCGATCTCTTTTTTAGTATTCAACGTACTAAAAATTGAAGAATAACTTTTCGCATGAACAGATTCCATAAATTGGATGTTGTTAAGCACCGCTTCTTCATGAGGCGTACGGATATCTTTTCTTAGTTGATCCATGCCGCTTTCAGATTGAACTGTATCAAGTAAAGTTAAGCCGCCGAAAACATATCCGACAGTTGTTTTTTCTAAGTCTGAAAGTGTTCTCCAGTCATCTAGATCGTTTGATAGTGGGATACGTGTATCAAGCCAAAATTGTTCTGTTAGTTTTTCCCAAGTTGATTTATCGATCACATCTTCGATCGCATTCCAGTTGATCGCTTCATAATATGTTGCCATTTATTTTCCTCCTAATTACCGAATGACTGTTTAACCTAAGATCATCAAAAGCGGGTCAAAACTAAAAGTTCGTTTTGATTCGCTCTCTAAACCAGAATAAACGGCGAGAAAAGAGCAGCTCTTTCAGAAATAAGCCGAAATTCACGAAAATTTGAAGAACACCATGTTTCTTATCATTTTCGTGGATTCCTTCTTATTTCTCGGAGCCAAAGACTTTTGTCTCAGCCTCTAGACCAATTTAAGTTAGATCACACAACTTTCACATTGATTGCTGCCGATTTCTTCCGCATCATCAGTAAATGTTCGTACGTAATAGATTGATTTTACACCCTTATGGAAAGCATAGTGACGTAAAATATTCAGATCGCGTGTTGTTTGTTTTGGAGTATCTTTCCATTCATAAAGCCCCTCAGGAATTTCAGAACGCATAAACAGAGTTAAGCTCATTCCTTGATCTACGTGTTGCTGTGCTGTTGCATAAACATCGATCACTTTGCGCATATCCATGTCGTATGCAGACGTATAATATGGAATGGTATCATTTGCCAAATAAGGAGCAGGATAATAAATTTTCCCGATTTTCTTTTCTTGGCGTTCTTCGATCATTCGAGTGATTGGATGAATACTGGCGCTTGTATCGTTGATATAAGAGATTGAACCATTTGGTGCAACAGCTAAACGATTTTGATGATACAAACCATCTTGTTTGACTGCATCGCGTAATGCTGCCCAGTCAGCTGCTGTCGGTACAAAAATATCTTTGAAGATCTCTTTGACTTTATCTGATTGAGGTGTAAAATCACCTTCGATATATTTGTCAAAATAAGAACCATTTGCATAATCTGATTTTTCAAAATTATGGAAGGATTGTTTTTGTTCTTTAGCGATAGTATTACTCTCAACTAATGTCCAGTAGTTCAATAACATGAAATAAACGTTCGTAAAGTCTAAAGAGTCTTGAGAACCATATTCCATATGATTTTTTGCAAAGAAAGTGTGTAATCCCATGGCACCAAGTCCAATGGTATGACTCAATCGATTCCCGTTTTGGATAGAAGGAACGACGTCGATATCTGAAGCATCTGTTACAAAAGTTAAGGCACGAGTCATCGCGCGAACAGATTTCCCGAAATCAGGACTGTCCATCAAATTAACGATATTTGTAGAACCTAAGTTACAGCTTATATCTGTACCAAGTTGTTCGTATTCTTGTTTGCCATTTAAAATAGACGGCGTTTGAACTTGTAGAATTTCTGAACATAGATTACTCATGATGATTTTTCCATAAGCAGGATTACTTCTATTAGCTGTATCGATATTGATGATATAAGGATATCCTGATTCTTGTTGCAGTTTAGAAATTTCATTTTCTAAATCACGCGCTTTGATTTTACGTTTACGAATGTTAGGATTCGCTACTAAGTTATCATACTCTTTTGTAATATCAACGTATGAGAAGGGAACACCGTATTCTTTTTCGACACTATAAGGGCTGAATAAATACATATCTTCATTTTTACGTGCAAGTTCATAAAATTTATCTGGAACGACAACGCCTAAAGATAATGTTTTAACACGGACTTTTTCATCTGCATTTTCTTTCTTTGTAGAAAGGAACATTTCGATATCTGGGTGGAAGACGTTTAAGTAAACAACACCTGCACCTTGACGTTGTCCTAATTGATTGGAGTAGCTGAAGCTATCTTCGAACAATTTCATTACAGGAACGACCCCGCTAGCTGCTCCTTCATAACCTTTGATTGGAGCGCCTGCTTCACGAAGATTGGCTAATGTGATTCCCACACCTCCGCCGATTCTTGATAGTTGTAAAGCTGAGTTGATCGAACGACCAATGCTGTTCATATCATCTGTCACTTGAATCAAGAAACAAGAAACCAATTCCCCACGGCGTTTACGCCCAGCGTTTAAGAAAGAAGGAGTCGCTGGTTGATAACGTTGGTGGATCATTTCATCTGCTAAGACCATGGCTAACTCTTCATTACCGTCAGCAAAGTACAAGGCGTTGAAAGCAACACGATCTTCATAGCTTTCTAAATACTCTGTTCCAGCATTGTTTTTAAGTGCATATTGTGAATAGAACTTGTAAGCGGCCATAAATGATTTAAATTCAAACTTTTGTTCATCAAGAAATGTATATAATTTTTCAATAAAAGCCATTGAATATTTTTGAATAAAGGCAGTTTCTAAATAATCATTATCGATCAAGTAGTTGATCTTTTCTTCTACTGTATTGAAGGTTCTTGTGTTTGGTTCAACATTTTCTTTAAAAAATGCTTCCAAAGCTTCTTTGTCCTTATGTAAAGGAATTTGTCCATTCACCGGACGGTTGATTTCATTGTTTAGTTTAAAGTAACTAACCTCTTTGATTTCTTTTAGACTCAAGTTCATTCACTACTTTCTTAAAGGATTCTACGTCTTCATTGGTACCGCTAAATTCAAAAGATAAAAGTAACGGAACGTTATAATCACGTGCTATATCTTTGGCTGTATAAACAAATAATTCTGCAAAGTTACGATTGCCGCTGCCGGCAACCCCTATCAAATGTTCTTTGTTCTCCTGATGATCGAGAAAATCATTGATGACATCAGTAATATCAGCATCATAAGTTGGAACAACCAGAATAAAAGGTTCATTTATCTCAAAAAAAGGATTCGCAGGCTCAATTTCATAAGCTGGCAAATCCAATTTTTTAATAAATCGTCTGGTTTGTCCGGTAACAGTAAAATAAACGAGTTTCATTCTAGCTGGCCAAGTTTTTTAATTGATCTGGACGGAATCCCACAACTGTAGCAGCGTCAGAAGTGATAACCGGAACACTTTGGAAGCCTTGTTCTTTTAACCAGTCGATCGCATCTGGTTGGATATCGATATTTACTTCTTCAAATGCTATATTATTTTCGCTCAAAAAGCGTTTTGCCATCTTACATTGGATACAATTATTTTTAGAAAAGATTTTTACGTTCATTTTTATTTCCCCCTCAATTAGTTTACATTCACTAGTATAAATCTCTCTGGGAAAAAGTCAACACTTAGGCACTATATATTGTGGTTGTTTTTTAGATGAATACCATGTTTTGTGTTTTTGAAAAGAATATGAAAGCTCGTATTCTCTCGTTTTATGCGACATTCATGCCGATTTTCGTGTTCAAAAAAGAAATTTATTAAATTTTTCGGCGGGATTTTTAAGGAGAGAAACACAAGATATAGGGGGTGACTAAAAGGAAGCACACTAGAAATATTTTGGCGAATATAAGGATCAATTATTTTCTTACTATAGGTAGAAAGAACATTGATTTAAACCTCACAAACAGGTATACTTAATGAGAACGATTATCAATATCATTAGAGAAAGAAATGAAACTTTTTCACAAATAATATATATCGTGAGTGATATTGGTGAATGTATGTTATCCAGCTACACAAATCAATCCATCGGGAAATAAATAAATTGCCAGTGAGAACAAAAACGTCTCAATATCAATTTCCTAATTTTCTACAGGATCAAACGATTTGTTCCGCTTTTAAATTAAAGGAGGCTACACAATGTTGACATTGGCACAGGCAAAATTGAACAGGGTTTATATGATCGACGAGATCCAGGCAGAAGGATTTGCAAAGAAGCACTTGAACAATCTTGGCCTTGTGCCGGGGGGCAAAGTAGTGCTGCTGAACTTTTCTGCTGATAATGGGATCGTTCTTTTGCACAACAGCCGGATCGCGATCAATGTATCTGTATTAAAACAAATTACAATAGTAGAAAAAAATACAGAAGAAGAAAATTGGGTATCATTAGATCAGTTGTCTGTTGGTGAAAAAGCACGTGTTGTAGGTATTCACGGTCAAGGAGCGGTCAAGCGACGTTTGATGGATATGGGACTGACTAAAGGCGTGGATCTATTAGTTAGAAAAATGGCGCCATTAGGGGATCCGATCGAAATCAATCTTCGCGGTTATGAGCTGACGTTGAGGAAAAATGAAGCAGAATTAGTCTTAGTACAGAAAGTGGGGTAAGGAGATGAAAGAACAGCATATTGCTCTGACAGGAAATCCTAATAGCGGGAAAACAACTGCTTTTAATGCATTGACTGGGGCAAATCAATATGTAGGGAATTGGCCGGGAGTCACAGTTGAAAGAAAAGAAGGTAAATTGAAGAAAGACAAAGCGATCACGATTCAGGATCTGCCTGGTATTTACTCTCTTTCACCTTATACGCCAGAAGAAGTTGTTGCTAGAGATTATCTACTTAGCGGTTCTCCTGATGTGATCGTTAATATTGTCGATGCAACAAATTTAGAACGAAATCTTTATCTGACGACCCAATTGATGGAAACAGGGATTCCGGTTGTTGTCGGATTAAATATGATGGATATTTTGGACAAAACTGGTAAAAAGATCAATATCGAAAAATTAGCGTATGGCTTAGGGATCGATGTCATTGGAATCAGTGCTTTGAAAAATCGTGGACTCGATGAATTAATAAAAAAGGCAAGTAAAGTTCAAGAAGTTTTTCCGCCTGAATTTAATTATCCAACATACGATAATCGGCTAGAAGCAGCCTTGAATGAAATCGTGGATGTTCTAGGGGATAGCGTGATGGAAAAGCAGGCTCGCTGGTACAGTGTTAAATTATTTGAACGGGATACTAGAGTGGCTGCTCAATTGACGCTGAGCGACTTGCAGAAAAAAGAAATCGAAGATATCATCAAGATTACAGAACAAATTTTTGGTGATGATAGTGAATCGATCGTGATCAATGAACGCTATGAATTTATTACGCGCTTAACTGCACTTTGTGCGATCGAAAAAAATGAAGTTTCATTCAGTATGAGTGATAAAATCGACCAGATCGTAACGAATCGCTGGTTAGCGTTACCGATTTTTGCAGTCATCATGTGGTTTGTTTATTATCTAGCGATTCAAACAGTAGGGACGATGGGAACAGACTGGATCAACGATGAGTTGTTTGGAAATATCGTACCAACGAATGTAGCAAACTGGCTAGAGAGCTTACAGGTAGCGCCTTGGATGCAAAGTTTGATTTTAGATGGGATCATTGCAGGAGTAGGAGCTGTTTTAGGTTTTCTGCCGCAATTGATCGTCTTGTTCTTATGTTTGGGCTTTTTAGAAGATTGCGGATATATGGCACGTATCGCATTTGTGATGGATCGTTTGTTTAGAAAATTCGGCTTATCAGGGAAATCATTTATTCCCATGCTGATCGCTACAGGCTGTGGTGTTCCAGGAGTTATGGCCAGCCGAACGATCGAAAATGAAAAAGATCGTAAGATGACGATCATGGTAACGACCTTTATGCCTTGTTCAGCGAAATTGCCGATCATTGCTTTGATTGCGGGGGCATTTTTCCCAAAAAGCAGCTGGGTATCGCCTTCTGCCTACTTCATTGGAATCGCAGCAATCGTATTGTCTGGTATCGCTTTGAAAAAAACTCGTTCATTCTCAGGGGATCCGGCCCCGTTTATCATGGAACTTCCTGCGTATCATATGCCCCAAATAAGAGGCGTTTTAAGACATGCATATGATCGTAGCAAATCGTTCGTCAAAAAAGCTGGAACGATCATTTTTGTGATGAGCATTATTATTTGGTTTACATCAACTTATACATTTACTTTGCAGGAAGCCGCAGAAGATCAAAGTATTTTAGCAAACTTAGGAAAAGTCATTGCACCGTTGTTTGCACCGCTTGGCTGGGGTACTTGGCAAGGAGCTGTTGCAACAATCACTGGATTAGTAGCGAAGGAAAATGTGATTGGAACGTTTGGTATTCTTTTTGGTCATTTGAGTGAAGTATCGGAAAATGGCGTTGAAGTTTGGTCTGCTCTTCAGGCGGCATTTACGCCAGTTGCAGCCTATTCATTTTTAGTTTTCAACTTATTGTGTGCGCCTTGTTTTGCCGCGATCGGTGCGATCCGTCGGGAAATGGGCGATTGGAAATGGACATGGGGAGCCATTGGTTATCAGTGTGGTTTGGCTTATGTTGTCAGCTTTATTATCTACCAAGTTGGCCATGTCATTTTTGAAAAGGGTCCGATAGGTGCAGGATTCTTTAGTGCCATTTTATTGGTGTTCATCATGGGTTATTATCTATTTAGAAAACCGAAAGTCAAAGAAGAACCTGTTATTACGATGGCAACATTAGAAAGAGGGTAGGAACATGGCAACGTTTATTTTAGCAGTACTGATTTTTGGTGGTGCGGGGTATATCATCTATTCTCGTATAAGAACTGGAAAGAGTTGCGATGATTGTCATACGACTTGTCCAGTGAAAAAAGAACAGGAAAATTGATCGAACGACACGATGAAAGAAAAGTAACGGTCATTTCTTTTATTGTGTCGTATTTTTTCACTTGAACAAACAACAAGCAAGTGCTACAATATTTAAGTACTAAACATTTGGGTCGTTAGCTCAGTTGGTAGAGCAGCTGACTCTTAATCAGCGGGTCATGGGTTCGAGCCCCTTACGACCCATCGGGTGCCAAACCCACGAGAATGGTATTCTGTCGGCGTCTTCGGACGTTTCGAAGACGGAATATGCATTCTTTTTTTTGTTTATTTGACTATCCTTTAACTAAAAATCTATTTTAAAAATCGTATAAAGTGAGTATTCTCTGATTTGGTGATACACTAAAATTGAAGAATAGGAATGGGAGGGAAAAGTCATGAAAAAGATCATTAGTTATTCATTGATATTACTAGCAACTATCTCGCTAGCTGCATGTGGAGGGAAAACGAAGTCATCTGAAAATTCAACACCGCCAAAGCAAACGGAGAAAAGTAGTCAAGCATCAACTACAACAAAAGAAAGCTCAACTAAATCAAGTACCTCAGCTTCTAGTTCGACAAAAGCTTCATCATCTTCTGAAACAAAAACAAGCGAAACACAAACTGCTGCTCAGCCGCAAAGCAATACACCAGAAAAACAGGCAAAAGCAGTACTTGATGAGCTGAATAGTCTATTTCCAAATAATACGTTGCCGCAAAGCCTATTAACAAGTAGAACAGCTGAATATTTAACAGCAGCAACGACCAGTACAGCGGATCAAACGAATTTCAGAATACTATATTATGCAGAAGATCATCCGATCGCAGTCAATGATCTTGCAGTAAATAATTTACAGCCGATTGCTTCTTTTGAAAAGAAAAGCTATGGTTCGGCTGAAGAAGCTGCAGGAGCAGTAGGACAAATTATTGATACTGGCGGGAATAAGGTAGATTTGGGCTATGGTATTACGGGATATGAACAAGGAGCAGCCGGTTCGACCTATTTATCTTGGCAGGAAGGAAATTGGAGTTTGGTTGTACGTGCTTCTAATATTGGTGGAGAAGTAGCAGAACCTTTAGCAAAAGAAGTAGTTACTTATCTAGAAAAAGCAATGCTGCCGGCTCCTCAAAATCTAGGCCAAATTTCTTTAACAGCGAGTACAAGCGACAGCTACCAAATCAATACAGTTGTTTGGCAAAAAGGAACGACCGTATATACGATCAAGCATTTTGATCCCCTTCAAGCAGTTAAGATGGCTGTCTCAACAAACGGTTAAAAACGTGCAAGAGCATTTATTTACCTCTGTAAGTAGAAAGCGAACGATGGTGTTTCAAAAGGAAAATAAAACAGAATCATCATTGACGAAACATTCACTCATCTTGTACAATAAGTACAGGATAGAAGCGAAAATAATTAAATAAAAAAAGGCACTTCACAATTTGGTGGCAGCCAAACTATGAAGCCCTGAAAAGTCAGCAGACACTGACCAATCAAGTTGCCCTCGTCGATGCAAAAAGCACTGACATGATTTATTGTACTCAATTTTTAGGAAAATATCTACCCCTAAAATGTATGAGAGCACAGACATGCCAGCCTTTATTTATTGAACGAAACAGCAGTGTTGGAGAAGATTCTGACACTGCTTTTATTTTCGCTTCTATTCTTTTTTCATTTTTTGTTATCTTTATTCAGTGGAAGGCTTCTGTCGTAGGTAGAAAAACAGAAGTCAGTGCATAAAGATACAAAAAAATAAAGCTCATCACTATAGGTAGTTGATTTATCTATTGGGGAAGAAAATCAATGACTGAAAACAGTGTCCGCTTACACGTCACAAAGAACTTTTGAAACCTATAGTGGTGGCTTTAAATGGAAGTATAAAACATCATATACTTTATAGTTATTATAATGGAAGAATTACTATCAACGCAATCAAAACGACGTTAAATATAGTAGATAGAGATACATTTTACTGCGTGATTCTACTTTTATCCGGTTGTGAGTGCGCTAAACGGCTAGCTGCTGCAGCTGCGATCGCTCCAACGATATCATCCAAGAAAGTATGAACTTCTGGTCCCTCATGAGAATTTAGTTTTGCTAAGATTCCAGGCTTCACTTTATCGATATAACCATAGTTAGTAAAACCGATCGAGCCATAAACATTCACGATGGAAAGAGCCAAAATTTCATCAATACCATACAAACCTTCATCATCTTCAATAATTTCCTGAAGTGGGTGAAGCAATTTTTTTTGTTCAGCTAAAATATCTAACTGAATACCTGTAATGATGGTATTATGAACTTCACGTTTTGAAAGTACACTATCGATATTTTCAATACAAGTGTTTAGATCAAGATTTTCAATATAAGGCTTTTGTAGATATAATACTAACTCAGCTAGATCTTCCATTTCAACACCGCGTTCTTTCAATAGCTGACGTGCTTTTTTCTCTAACGTTTCACCTTTTATGACCAAAATAAAAACCTCCAATTCGTCTTTTTTAAATTTAGAATACATCAATGGTATACTATCTAAAGAGTAAAATGCAAGGAGAAGATCGATGAATCCCTTAATCGAATGTTGTGAGCAAAATTTAGCGAATGGTGGAGAGTTGATACTAAGCGATCCATTTATCGAAGAAAATAGTGATATTGTCACCTATTCCTGTATGAATGAATGTGTCCTTTGTGCCCAAACGTTATTCGTTTTATTTGAAGGAGAGAGAATTGTTGGTGAAACACCTGGATCGTTAGTGGAAAATATAAAGAAAGCTCTAGTCGCTTGGCAAGAAGAAATGGGCTAAATACAAAAAGGAACCGAACAGGTTTTATCTGTTCGGTTCCTTTTTCTATACTAAAGCATTGTTGCTTCTTTGCCTTCAAATAGACTAGTACTGTGCATGGGTTGAGTTCTAGCATCAGGTTTGATGAAGTGCAAAGCGTTATTTACGGCAGTTGGAGCTTCTCCAAAACCTGTAGCAATTAGTTTTACTTTTCCATCGTAGTTACAAATATCACCTACAGCGTAAACGCCAGGAATATTTGTTGACATATCAGAATTGACTTCGATTGCATTACGGCTGACTTCCAAGCCCCAGTCTTTTAGATGGCTCAATGAAGAAGTGAAGCCGTAATTGATGATCAAAGAATCTAAATCAAGCTTCTCAAAATTATCAGCCTTCGTTTCTTTTAATTGAATCCCTTTAAAAGAGCTGTCTTCCATCAAAAGCTGATCGATCACATAAGGTGTGTAAATAGAAACATCTGATTTTTTTAGATTATCTACACTATGCTCATGGCCACGGAATTCAGGTCGACGATGAATAATCGATACGCGTTCAGCAATGGGTTCCAACATTAATGCCCAGTCGATCGCAGAATCACCGCCACCTGCTATGGCAACTTTCTTTCCAGAAAATTTATTCATGTCAGTAACATAGTAATGAACATGATTCCCCTCAAGCTCTGCTGCACCATCAAGAGTTAAACGTCTTGGTTGAAATGATCCGTTTCCGATCGCAAAAATAACTGCTTTAGAATAGTGGATCCCTTTAGACGTTTCGATACGCAAATGTCCATCTTCCTGCACTAAATTACGTACTTCTTCTTCCAAACAAATATCATGAGAAAAAGGAGTGATTTGTTTTTCTAAGTTTTCAATCAGTTCACTTGCTTTCACGGCTGGAAAACCAGGAACATCATAAATATATTTTTCAGGATAAAGCGTTGATAATTGTCCGCCTACTTGGGGTAAACTATCAATGATTTTCGTTTTTGCTTTACGAATTCCTGCATAAAAAGCGGCGAAAAGACCAACAGGCCCCGCGCCAACAATCGTTAGATCATAAATATCTTTTGCGTCAGACATTAAAAATTCCTCCTGTTTCGGTTTATAAAAAGTTCCTATCTATTTTAAAGATAAAACGAAAATGCAAAGTATATCGTTTTTCACAAAATATCACTTGTAACGGAAAAAAGCAAGTGGAAGTTTGTGAAAGAAAGGAACTCTTAAAAGATTGGGATGAGAGAATAGAATGTTCAAGTGTCATTGATTATGATAAAATGAGGAAGTAAAAACTACACTAGGAGGAAATAAAATGTCAGAATTTCCACAATTAGATTTAGCAAATGTCAAAGGACCAAAAGCGGTGATCAAAACAAATAGAGGAGATATCACAGTTCAACTATTCCCAGAGCAAGCGCCTAAAACCGTTGAAAATTTTGTCCAATTAGCGAAAAAAGGCTACTATGATGGAGTGATCTTCCATCGTGTCATTCCTGATTTTATGATCCAAGGTGGAGATCCTACTGGAACAGGCATGGGCGGCGAAAGTATTTATGGCGAAAAATTTGAAGATGAATTTTCTAAAGATGTCTTTAACCTAAGAGGCGCTTTATCAATGGCGAATGCTGGACCGAACACGAACGGCAGCCAATTTTTCATTGTCAACAATCAAAATGTACCAGCTAATATGATGGGACAACTAGAAGGAGCCGGCTTCCCAACAGAAGTGATTGAGGCTTATAAAGCAGGCGGAACACCATGGCTAGATTTCCGTCATACTGTTTTTGGTCATGTTGTTGAGGGAATGGATGTTGTTGATGAAATCGGTGGCGTTCAAAGAGATTCTCAAGATCGCCCAACATTTGACGTTGTGATCGATAAAGTAGAAATTAGTGAATAGAATACAAAAAATAGAACAGAAGTGCTTGATCTTAAGGAAGGATCAGGCGCTTCTGTTCTTATATTTAAATGTTAAGTGATAAGCATATAACTCGTTGAGCTACCTCTTGATCCGTTTTGATTTTATTCGAATGCATATTTTATTCTACGTAATCCTTCTAACAGCGTTTCTTTTGGACAAGCAACGTTTAAACGCATGTGCTGTGAACCATGAGGCCCAAAAGTGATCCCAGCGTTTAGAACGACCTTACCCTTGTGGACCAATTGTTCTTGAAGTTTTGCATCAGATAGATCAAAAGCTGAAAAATCAAGCCAAATCAGATACGTTCCCTCTGGACGCATCATTTTTACTTGAGGTAGTTCATGCTTTAAAAAGTCAGCTACGGTATCAATATTTTCTTTTAGATATGCGAGTAACTCTTTAAGCCAGTCATCGCCGTGTTCATAAGCTGCTTCTGTTCCAACGTACCCGAAAATGTTGATTTCATCTTGGGCATTCTGTTGCTGGATCGTAACGAATTTCTTTCGTAAGTCAGAATTTTCGATAAAGACCATTGAATTTTTGATACCAGCTAAATTAAATGTTTTTGTGGCTGCTGTTAAAGTAATAGAAAAATCCTTGAAGCTAGAATGAACATTGGCAAAAGTTGTAAAATGATGAGGAGCAAAAATCAAATCTTGATGAATTTCATCACTTACGACAAGGACATCGTATTTCGCACATAATTTCCCAACAGCTTCTAATTCAGCAGCAGTCCAAACTCGTCCTCCTGGATTATGAGGATTACATAAAATGAATAGTCGGACGTTTTCATTCAGAATTTGCTTTTCCATGTCATCTAAATTCATAACAAAATGTCCATCGGCCACGTCTAAGGTACTACGAACAAGTTTGCGATTATTTTGCTCAACGACTTTAGCGAATGGTGGATAAACAGGATCATGAATTAAAACAGCTTCACCAGGTTGAGTAAACGCCTGAACAGCTAATGCTAAACTTGGAACGACCCCACTGTTAAAAAGAATCGCTTCCTTGCTGATCGAGTAATCATGATGGCGCTGCTGCCAACTTTGAATTGCTTGATACAATGAATCTGGTGCTGGAGAATATCCTAGAATTCCTTGATCTATCGTTTTCTTTAAGGCATCTAAAACAGGCTTATTCGCTTTAAAATCCATATCAGCTACCCAAAGTGGAAGTAATCCATCTTCTCCATAAGTATCCTTGATGGAATCCCATTTTGCACAATTTGTATTTCGACGGTCATATACTTTATCAAATTCTACCATTCGCTTCATCCTTTCATTTATCAATTATTTAGTATATTACTTGATTGATAACTCTAGTATAATAGACTTTCAAGAAAATATGAACAAAAAGAACGAATATTATAATAGTAGAAAGAAATCTATGCACATTTCTACGGAACATGCTATTATTTTAAATGAGGAAAATACTTTAGTGTGAAAATTGAAAAGAGGCTAATAATTATGAACTACAAAATAGGCATGGTCGTTGATGGAACCATTACAGGATTGCAACCCTACGGAGCATTTGTTTCACTGAGCGAGACGGTTCAGGGACTGATCCATGTGTCTGAAGTCCAAGCAGGATATACAAAAAATATACACAATTTACTGGAGGTTGGGCAAAAAGTAAAAGTTCAAATCATTGATATCGATGAATATACCAAAAAAATCAGTTTGTCTTTGAGAACACTAGAAAGTCAAACTCAGCAGCCAAACTATCGACGAAAAAAATACTTCACGAATAAAAACAAAAAAATTGGTTTTCAAACACTGGAAAAAGAGCTTCCTATTTGGCGAGATGAAGCAATGGAGAAACTCTTGTCGAAATAATTCTGTTTTTTTTCAGAAAATATGGTACAATTTTCCTAGTTTATGAAAACAAAAATTAATTGAGGTGGATGTTTTGTCTAACAAAAAAGTCGCTGGTACTATTATATTGCATTTAAATGATGGTTCTAAAAAATTTCTTGTTCATCCAGTTGATGGATCGATGCAGTTTGTTACAACAAAAGTTTCAGAAGAGATGACCGCTTTGGCTAGTATGTTGCAGATTATAAAAGAAGAAGTTCTTTTAGATGTTACTTCAATTAATTTAGTCGAATTGACCAATGCCCATACTGAGGTTGAAAATATGCCGCTATTTGTATTTGAAATGAATGAAGATTCAGGAATACCAACAATCGGTAGTACGTATGTTTGGGAAAAACCGTCCGAATTAAAAAATTTACTCTCTTCTTTTGAAATCGAAGGAGTACCGATGTTTTAAAAATTAGATACATAAAGAATATGAGAAGCTGTCATGGATGCTTTTGATATTCAACATTGTGTAGACGGAGTGAACCAAATGCTGGTTTGCCCGTCTTTTTTTATAAAATATATATAGTAGGGAAGCGCAAGGAGGAAAAGTTAATGGAGCTCAGAAAAGCAACTACTAAAGATGGACAAACTGCATTAGAACTATTAAAAGAAACTGCAGAATGGTTAAAATCGATTGGCAGTGATCAATGGTCTGATGTATTAAAAGGAGAAGATAAGCACGGATTAATTGCTGCTGTAAAAAGAGGCGAAGTGTTTTTCTTCTATAATAATGAAAAACAATTGGCAGGAATGGTTGCTGCTTGGCAGAAACCTACTGAATGGGATCGCCTGCTTTGGGAGAACATTGAATCAAGCCAGAAATCATGCTATCTCCATCGTGTGATAATACGTCCCAGATACCGAAAGGCTGGTTATGGGAAAGAATTGCTGAATGCTGTAAAAGTTGAATTCGAAAATCAGGTCGATGAACTACGTTTGGATTGTCTAGCAAGTAATCAGCGCTTATCAAGGTTCTATATTGAAAATGACTTTAAGCATATTGGGCGTTCAAAAGATAATACAGGAGTAGAATTCGAACTATTTTCATATAAACTGAAAAAATGATCGGAAATATAAGTGATTTAATCTAAAAATAAGAGCCAAATGTATATAATCTATCAAAAAGCGAAAAGGTACTTGGGACAGAGAATCATGATGAAAAAAATATTCAATTTTTTTTAAAATAAAGGTTGACCAATTAAGAAAAACTTGTTATATTATTACATGTCGCAAGGCGAGCAACAAAAACGCTGAAACGACTGAAATAGAATAACAAATCAAGTTTTAAAAAAACTTGAAAAATCAGGAAGAAAGTTGTTGACAAATAACAAACAACCTGGTAAACTAATGAAGCTGTCGCTGAAACAAACGACAACGCCAAGCAGAAAAAACTTTGAAACTTTTAAAAAAAGTGTTGACATCAAATTAGAGATTTGATATGATATAAAAGTTGCTGCGAGGTAACAACGTAGACCTTTGAAAACTGAACAAAGTAAGACAAACCAAATGTGTAGGTTGTTTTCACAACGGTGAAAACAAACAACAATTTTTAACAAGCGAAGCAATATGCTAGCAAACAAATGAGCTTAACGATCGCAAGATCGTGTTCAACTTTTATTATGAGAGTTTGATCCTGGCTCAGGACGAACGCTGGCGGCGTGCCTAATACATGCAAGTCGAACGCTTCTTTTCTACCGAGTGCTTGCACTCACTTGAAAAGAGGAGTGGCGGACGGGTGAGTAACACGTGGGTAACCTGCCCATCAGAGGGGGATAACACTTGGAAACAGGTGCTAATACCGCATAACAGTCGACACCGCATGGTGTTGATTTGAAAGACGCTTTCGGGTGTCACTGATGGATGGACCCGCGGTGCATTAGCTAGTTGGTGAGGTAACGGCTCACCAAGGCCATGATGCATAGCCGACCTGAGAGGGTGATCGGCCACACTGGGACTGAGACACGGCCCAGACTCCTACGGGAGGCAGCAGTAGGGAATCTTCGGCAATGGACGAAAGTCTGACCGAGCAACGCCGCGTGAGTGAAGAAGGTTTTCGGATCGTAAAACTCTGTTGTTAGAGAAGAACAAGTAGGAGAGTAACTGCTCTTACCTTGACGGTATCTAACCAGAAAGCCACGGCTAACTACGTGCCAGCAGCCGCGGTAATACGTAGGTGGCAAGCGTTGTCCGGATTTATTGGGCGTAAAGCGAGCGCAGGCGGTTTCTTAAGTCTGATGTGAAAGCCCCCGGCTCAACCGGGGAGGGTCATTGGAAACTGGGAGACTTGAGTGCAGAAGAGGAGAGTGGAATTCCATGTGTAGCGGTGAAATGCGTAGATATATGGAGGAACACCAGTGGCGAAGGCGACTCTCTGGTCTGTAACTGACGCTGAGGCTCGAAAGCGTGGGGAGCAAACAGGATTAGATACCCTGGTAGTCCACGCCGTAAACGATGAGTGCTAAGTGTTGGAGGGTTTCCGCCCTTCAGTGCTGCAGCAAACGCATTAAGCACTCCGCCTGGGGAGTACGACCGCAAGGTTGAAACTCAAAGGAATTGACGGGGGCCCGCACAAGCGGTGGAGCATGTGGTTTAATTCGAAGCAACGCGAAGAACCTTACCAGGTCTTGACATCCTTTGACCACTCTAGAGATAGAGCTTTCCCTTCGGGGACAAAGTGACAGGTGGTGCATGGTTGTCGTCAGCTCGTGTCGTGAGATGTTGGGTTAAGTCCCGCAACGAGCGCAACCCTTATTGTTAGTTGCCATCATTCAGTTGGGCACTCTAGCGAGACTGCCGGTGACAAACCGGAGGAAGGTGGGGATGACGTCAAATCATCATGCCCCTTATGACCTGGGCTACACACGTGCTACAATGGGAAGTACAACGAGTCGCTAGGCCGCGAGGTCATGCAAATCTCTTAAAGCTTCTCTCAGTTCGGATTGTAGGCTGCAACTCGCCTACATGAAGCCGGAATCGCTAGTAATCGCGGATCAGCACGCCGCGGTGAATACGTTCCCGGGCCTTGTACACACCGCCCGTCACACCACGAAAGTTTGTAACACCCGAAGTCGGTGAGGTAACCTTTTGGAGCCAGCCGCCTAAGGTGGGATAGATGATTGGGGTGAAGTCGTAACAAGGTAGCCGTATCGGAAGGTGCGGCTGGATCACCTCCTTTCTAAGGAATATTACGGAACTACACGGTTCGTCAACACTTTGTTCAGTTTTGAGAGGTCTACTCTCAAACGATTGTTCATTGAAAACTGGATATTGAAGTAAAAAAAGTAATCAAAACAAACCGAGAACACCGCGTTGAAGAGTTAATTAATTAATTGTTCGAAGCTTATTTTATTGACCAACCTTCTATCGCTAGAAGAAGTAGTCAAGACCCAACCGCAAGGTTGACAAGGTTAAGTGAATAAGGGCGCACGGTGGATGCCTTGGCATTAGGAGCCGATGAAGGACGGGACTAACACCGATATGCTTTGGGGAGCTGTAAGTGAGCTATGATCCAGAGATTTCCGAATGGGGGAACCCAGCATCTTTTATAGGATGTTACTTTCCAGTGAATACATAGCTGGTTAGAGGTAGACGCAGAGAACTGAAACATCTAAGTACCTGCAGGAAGAGAAAGAAAATTCGATTCCCTGAGTAGCGGCGAGCGAAACGGGAAGAGCCCAAACCAACAAGCTTGCTTGTTGGGGTTGTAGGACTCCGATATGGTAGTCTGTCAGGATAGTCGAAGGACTTGGAAAGGTCCGCCAAAGTGGGTAATAGCCCCGTAGACGAAATTGTGACAGCACCTAGGAGGATCCTGAGTACGGCGGAACACGAGAAATTCCGTCGGAATCCGCGGGGACCATCCCGTAAGGCTAAATACTCCCTAATGACCGATAGTGAACCAGTACCGTGAGGGAAAGGTGAAAAGCACCCCGGAAGGGGAGTGAAATAGATCCTGAAACCGTGTGCCTACAACAAGTTCGAGCCCGTTAATGGGTGAGAGCGTGCCTTTTGTAGAATGAACCGGCGAGTTACGATTGCATGCGAGGTTAAGGTGAAGAGCCGGAGCCGCAGCGAAAGCGAGTCTGAATAGGGCGAATGAGTATGTAGTCGTAGACCCGAAACCATGTGATCTACCCATGGCCAGGTTGAAGGTGTGGTAAAACGCACTGGAGGACCGAACCCACGTACGTTGAAAAGTGCGGGGATGAGCTGTGGGTAGC